>NZ_JBBOVK010000001.1:0-4032500 GCF_038006525.1 Niallia sp. FSL W8-0951 | reverse complement strand
TAAGTTAAGTTCCTTTTCGCATTAACTAGTGCTTTCGCAAAATCCAGCACGGTATCTTCCTTCATATTTAATACAAAAAAAGCCAGTCTAGAGGCCGTTTTAGGCCCAATGCCTGGCAATTTCATAAAGCTGTCAATTAGCTTTGATATAGGTTCAGGATAATGCATAATCTCCCCCCTTAAAACATTCCAGGAAGGTTTAATCCTTTTGTAAACTGACCCATTGTAGAATTTGTTAATTCATCCGCTTTTTTCAAAGCATCATTTGTTGCTGCTAAAACTAAATCTTGCAACATTTCTACATCTTCTGGATCCACAACCTCTTCCTTAATAATCACATCAATAATTTCTTTATGACCAGATACAACAACAGTTACCATTCCGCCGCCTGCTGTTCCTTCAATCTTTTCTTCACCAAGCTGTTCTTGCGCCTCTGCCATTTTCTTTTGCATCTTTTGCATTTGTTTCATCATATTTTGCATATTTCCCATTCCACGCATATATACTACCTCCAATTTATAGTTTCCATTGGTTTTTACATAATAGATTACTTACATATATAACCAATAGGTTCAAAATTAATCCTTCACTTCTAATAATTCTTCACCAAATAATTTTATTGCTTCTGATACAACGGAGTTATCTTGTCGCTCTTCACCGTCTCCTTCTTCAGAAGAATCTAAGTGCTGGGAGCTATTGAGAAATTCTTCTCTAATGTTGAGCCATTGATCTTCAGGGACTCCTAATAAATTATACCTTTTTCCAAGGAGTTGATACAAAGAATTAGTGATTGTCTCTATAAATTTAACATTATCTAATGCCATTTGACAGTGGATTTCATATTTAAATTTAATAATGATGGAATCCGTTGATGCAGCAACTGGTTCTGCTTCATTCAGCAATGCAGCTTGCGATCTCATTTGGTTTTGCACAAGAGTATTCAGCATAGCTCCCCAATTACTCTTTATACTTTGCAATTCTTGCTTTGTTGCATTTTTTAGTGTTTCTGTTATTTTCCCTAAAGGTGCTTGAAATCCTTTTCTATTTGTTCTTGTTTTTTTCTGTGTAGGCTGTGCTTCAGTGACTACTGTAACACCTTTTTGCTTAATATTCGCCAACTCTTCTTCTAAAGAAGTTATCTTACTCAGCAAAGATTGGATTTCTGGGATGTTTACATTGGATTGTCCAGATATGTTTGGTGCTTCCAACTGACATAATTTCACAATGGCTACTTCTAAAAATATTCTCGGATGGTTTGTCCAGCGCATATCTTGCTGTGTTTTATTCAACAAATTTATGAGCTCATAAATTTGTTCATGTGAATGTGTTTCTGCAAGATCTTTAAAATCATCATCCAATAAAACTCTTTCTAAGGATTCCTCTAAATTAGGGGCCGTTTTATAAAGCAGCATATCGCGATAGAAAAAGATGAAATCTTCGATAAATCGATTAGAGTCCTTCCCGGCAAGCAGTAATTCATCTAAGGATTGGAGCCCTCTTACCGTATCTCCATCTAAAATAGCTCTCGACAATGTATTTAAAAAGTTTTGTGAAACAGCACCCGTGACTGTCAAAGCATCTTCAACCGTAACTACTTCATTACTATAAGAAATCGCTTGATCTAGTAAACTTAAAGCATCACGCATTCCACCATCTGCTGCTCTTGCAATCATTTGTAATGCTTTTTCCTCACAAGAGATCGCTGATTCATCCATAATCAATCTCATTCGATTGACAATCGCTTGCGATGTAATTCGTCTAAAATCAAACCGCTGACATCTTGAAATAATGGTTAAAGGAATTTTGTGAGGCTCAGTAGTGGCTAAAATAAAGATTACATGTTTAGGGGGTTCCTCCAATGTTTTTAAAAGCGCATTAAACGCTCCAATTGACAGCATATGAACTTCATCAATAATATATACTTTGTAAGGTACAGAGCTAGGAGCAAATTTCACCTTATCTCTTATATCCCTTATTTCTTCTACTCCATTATTGGAAGCAGCATCTATTTCAATTACATCAGGGATAGTACCATCTGTAATTCCTCTACATGCATCACATTCATTACAAGGTTCACTAATGGGTGCTCTCTCACAGTTAACAGCTTTCGCTAATATTTTTGCCGCACTTGTTTTCCCTGTCCCTCTCGGCCCAGAAAACAAGTAAGCATGAGAGATTTTTTGCTGAAGAAGGGCATTTTGTAATGTCTTTGTTACGTGTTCCTGCCCTACTACATCTATAAACTGTTGAGGACGCCAAACCCGATATAAAGCTTGATAGTTCATAGTACCCTCCATTTTTTATTTTCCTTTTTATTATAGCTTATCCGTTTATATTTTTACATCCATAATAGCATACATAAAGACATGAAAATAGTTATTCTCTTTTTCTAAGAGAACAACTATTTTCAAACAAAAGGAATGCAGCCACTCCCTTTAACTTACAAAAAAACTCATCCACATAGGATGAGTTTTGTATGTATAAATATAACTGCCGTGCACCTTTCATCGACTGGCACCCATAAGCGTTACTTAAGTAGTTAGCTCAGTCCAGGTAACCCTGCGGCACATGGGGGTGTCCACTTAATGCTGCTTCCTTCCGGACCTGACATGGTTCATGGATTCCCATTGCGCAGGACCCGGACGTCAACACCACTTACTTAAGGCAGACCCTACAGGATACCAGCCTCAGAAAGGAATTCAGCCTCGCTAGAGCGGATTGCGAGTACAGGGCACCGCTACCTCCCCGCTTAGCACGACAAAATTGATACCGAAGTATTAGGTGTCCTAAGACACACTCTTAGTATACTGATAATGGACGGAAAAATCAACATAAAGCATTTGTTAATTATTGTAAGCATCCGAATTACTTGTCTTCCGTTCTTTTTTCTTCTTTCTTCGGTTTCTAATCTCCCGAAAAAAAGATGTTAATAACTGTCCACACTCTTCTGCTAATACACCTGTAATTACTTCACTCTGATGGTTAAATCGGTTATCTTGAAGCAAATTCATAAAAGTACCCGCGCATCCTCCCTTTGGATCAGCTGCACCATAAACCACCCTTGGAATTCGTGACAGCAGGATAGCCCCAGAACACATAGCACATGGCTCTAACGTAACATAAAGCGTAACTTCCTCTAGTCTCCATGTTCCCAATGCTGTGCATGCCTTCTCAATAGCAAGCAATTCAGCATGAGCAATGGCAGATTGGTCTGTTTCTCTTAAATTATGTGCTCTAGCAATTACTTCTCCTTTATAAGCAACAACTGCACCAATCGGCACTTCTCCTATTTCTGCAGCCTTCCTTGCTTCCTCTATAGCTATTTTCATAAATAATTGATCTTGATTTACTTCCATAATTACAGCCCACCTATATAAAAACACAAAATTTGTAATGAAAATTCTTCTTTTACTTAAACTAAAAAAATCAATCCTCTTTTCCAACTAACCTATGCTGGAATTTAGTTTATCTTCCATCGCACTAGCTAATTTTTTATTCTACCATCTTACATAGAAAAGGAGAACCATATGAAATCATCTGACACAGCTCTCTTGATTATTGATATGATAAATGACTTTCACTTTGAGCATGGAAATATTTTAGCAGAAAAAGCATTAATAATTGCAGAACATATTCAATTGCTTAAAAAACAATGCAAAAAAGAAAAAATACCGATTATTTATATCAACGACCATTATAATCTATGGCAAGCTGAATTGAATAAAGTAATTGATTATTGTAGTAATGAAAAAAGTGAACCTATTATTGATAAAATCAGACCTGATGATACCGACTATTTTTTAATCAAACCAAGACATTCTGCTTTTTATGGCACGGCTTTATATACACTACTTCACCAATTGCAGGTCAAAAACCTTATTCTTACTGGAATTGCCGGAAATATTTGCGTTTTATTTACTGCTAATGATGCCTATATGCGAGAGTACCCGCTTCTTATTCCAGATAATTGCATTGCTTCTGTTGATAATGAGGATAATCAATATGCTATTCGCATGATGAAGAATGTCATGAATGCGAAAATATTTACATTCAATGAAAATACAATCATTTCTGCTCTTTCTTCCTCATAAACTATAATAATGTATCCTGTCAGGAGGGAAGAATATGCAAATTCACGTTGTCCGTAATAATCAAACATTAACAGGCATTGCAGCTGCATACGGTACTACGGTTAATGATATAGTAGAAGCGAATGATGTACCAAATCCAGACCGATTAGTAATAGGGCAAGCACTCGTTATCCCTATTATCGGCAGCTTTTATTGGGTTCAATCAGGAGATACACTTTGGTCTATTGCTCAACGGTTTCGGCTGAATTATGAACAATTAGCTTCTATCAACTCTATTGCTGTTAACCAACCTTTACAAGTTGGTTTACGTTTATACATCCCCGAGAGGCCGAAAAGACCGGTCGAGTCTAATGCATATGTAGAACCACGTGGTACATATGTCGCACCTAATCTTGAGGCAAGTGCACGAGAAGCAGCTCCTTTTTTAACCTACCTTGCACCATTCAGTTTTCAAGCGTTACGAGATGGCAGTTTAAAAGAACCGCTTCTTAATAATTTCCCTGAAATTGCCCAGAGAAATAATAATGTACTTATGATGGTAATTACGAATCAAGAAAATGATCAATTCAGTGATGAACTCGGACGAATCCTATTAAATGAGGAATCCATTCAAAATAACTTTCTCCATAATATTGTGACTACCGCTAAGAAATATGGATTTCAAGATATCCATTTTGATTTTGAATATTTACGCCCGGAAGATCGGGAAGCCTATAATCGTTTTCTCCGTAGAGCGAAAAATCGTTTTTCCCAAGAGGGTTGGTTAATATCTACTGCTTTAGCTCCAAAAACTAGCGCTGCTCAAAAAGGAAAATGGTATGAAGCACATGATTACAGAGCACACGGAGAAATTGTCGATTTTGTCGTTATCATGACTTATGAATGGGGGTATAGCGGGGGACCCGCTATGGCTGTTTCTCCTATTGGACCCGTTAGAGATGTTTTAGAATATGCCATCACGGAGATGCCTCCCTCTAAAATTACGATGGGGCAAAATTTATATGGTTATGATTGGACCCTTCCCTTTGTCGAAGGAACAGTAGCAAAAGCACTTAGCCCTCAAGCCGCCATTCAACTTGCAGCAGATTATAATGCGGAGATACTATATGATCAAAAAGCACAGGCTCCCTATTTTAAATACACAGACAGTGAAGGCAGACTGCATGAAGTATGGTTTGAGGATGCTCGTTCTATTCAAGCAAAATTTAATTTAATCAAAGAGTTGAATTTAAGAGGCATTAGTTATTGGAAATTAGGTTTAGCCTTTCCCCAAAACTGGCTTTTACTGGCCGATAATTTTCACATAACCAAAAGAACATAGTCAACTTGTTTTCACTTAAAAGAACATGCATGATTCGGCTAAACTCCTGTACACCAAGCAAGACCAATTGGAGTATATTGATTAAAAAAGGAAAGATCTATTTGATAAGATCTTTTCTTTTTTAACTCTATCCAATCAATCGCGAATAAATGGATTTTGCTACACTTATTTCTGATGTTCCATGAATGATCGCACGTCCATCTTTAAAAAGAATTACCCGATAATCATTGTATTGAAAAGACACTAAGTAAGGATTGGTAATTAAGTTTTGGACAAGCGCCTTCCATTGCTTTGAAAGCACATAGAGATCCAACCCCTTTGGCATAGCTGGGCGAATATGAACAGCATCTCTCCCACATAACACCGCTGCCTTTGTTTGATTTTGAAAAGACAAATACGGAAAATCTGCTCTTGTTCCGCATGTAGGACACTCTAATTTTTTTAGCTTTTCAACATTCATTTCCGCATATTCCATTTTCCAAATATCAAAAGAGCGCAATACTGGGAACAGCTTTTCACCGGAAAGAATCTGTATGGCTTGCGATACTTGCATAGCAGCAACCCATTGAACAATAGGACTGATAACCCCTGCGGTATCACAGGTTATTTCCTGGGAAGGGAGCTGTTCAATTAAACAATGAAGACATGGCGCATCCTCCCCAACAACTGGATAGGAAAGCCCATAGCTCCCTACACATGCCCCAAAAAGAAATGGTATTTTCAGCTTAATTGCAGCATCATTTATGACTAATCTTGTTTCAAAATTATCGGTACCATCTATTAGAATAGAAGCACCATCTATAAATTTTTCGATTGTATGACAGTTTATATCCTCCACCACTGCCTCTATAACCGTATGACTGCTAATATCCTTTAATCTCCTCTTTGCTGCAACTGCTTTAGGGAGTTTATCGGCTGCATCCTCTTCCGTATAGAGCTGTTGTCTTTGCAAATTGCTTTCTTCTACGTAATCACGATCGATAATAGTCAGCCTTCCTATTCCTGCTCTTACCAGCATTTCGGAACTAGCTGATCCTAAGGCTCCTGCCCCTAAAATAACGGCATGACTAGCTTCAATATTTCTTTGTCCTTCTTTACCAATAAATAATTCCTGCTTTAAAAAACGACTAGTCAAGATGGAATCATCCCCGTAATCGGACTACTTGCAACACCATAATTCTTCTCTGTGATTCTCCCTGCTTCATATCCCAATCTCCCAGCTTCTATAGCTAATTTCATCGCCTGAGCCATTGTAACTGGATCATATGCATTCGAAACCGCTGTATTTAAAAGTACCCCATCTGCGCCAAGCTCCATTGCATATGCTGCGTCCTTTGGCGAGCCAATTCCCGCATCCACTATAACAGGTACATTACTTTGCTCTATAATAAATTGTAAATTTAGCGGATTGATAATTCCCTTTCCAGACCCAATTGGGGAAGCACCCGGCATAATAGCATGTACACCTAACTGTGCTAACCGTTTAGCCAGCACAACATCATCAGAGGTATAAGGTAACACAATGAATCCCTCTTCTAATAATTGTTCAGATGCTCTCAAAGTTTCTATTGGATCTGGCAGCAGCGACTTATCACAACCGATTACTTCTACTTTAATCATGTCACATAGTCCAGATGCCTTCGCAAGTTTAGCAATTCTTACCGCTTCTTCTGCAGTCTTCGCTCCCGCCGTATTCGGAAGGAGAGTATAACGCTTTAAATCTAGCTGTTCCAAGAAGTTAGGCTGTGATTTTTCAAATATATTCATCCTTCGTACCGCAAAGGTTAGAATCTCACTTTCTGATACTTCTACCGCTTTTTTTTGAATTTCAAATGATGGGTATTTTCCTGTTCCAAGTAATAAACGAGACTGAAAAGTACGATTTGCTATTTTTAACATTTTTATCCTCCTCCAACAAAGTGAATTAATTCTACTCTATCGCTTTCTTTTAATACATGTGTTTGGTACTGTTCTTTTCGCAAAATATCTCGATTTATTTCTACTATGACAATACGATTATTTAATTCAAAAAAGTGTAGGAGATCCTCTACTGTAACAACCTCTTTAGGCAGCTGTTGTTCCTTACCATTCAATTGTATATTCAATTACTACCCTCCCCATTAAACTAAAATAGGACGCTCAACTTTAAAGGCATCTAGCCATTCACTTTTTACAGGCATACCCAACATTAAATCTCTAATCATCTTTCCTGTTATAGGAGCTAAAAGAATCCCATTTCTTTGGTGGCCAGTTGCAAAATACAAGCCTTTCATCTCTGGATGCTCTCCTATAAATGGATAACCATCATATGTTTGTGGTCTTAGACCAGCCCACGCTCTCTTCCACTTCATATTTCCAACTTCTGGTATCATCTCCTTTGCTTTTTGTATAACTTCTTCTATCCCATCTACTGAAGGTTCCTCGCTCCATTCATTCCATTTTTTCGTTGCTCCAATAATAAACTCCTTATTGTTTCTTGGTACAATGTAATATTGATTATGAAATACAGAATACTGCAAGGGAAATCCTTCATTTTCTACAGATACACATTCTCCCTTAACCGGGATAACTTGGTGTGATAATCCTAATTTCTGGAAGAAGTAATTGCTCCATACTCCGCTTGCAATGACTACATTTTCTGCAAAAAAATCACCTTGCAACGTTTTTATTACGTAGTCTATCCCCTTCTTTTTGACTCCTAATACGCGGGTATATTCATAAACCTCTGCTCCGAATAGCTGCGCTCCTTTACTTAAACCGTTACATGCTATCAATGGAGTGATATGTACATCCTCTTTCAAAAATGCTGCTCCAATGATGTTGCCAGAAAGCTGGGGAACCATTTTCTTTGCTAGTTCAGCATCCAGCCATTCCACAGATGATAGAGCCAAAATAGTTTCTAGTTCCCTTTTTTCTTCCTCTGAATAAGCAAGCTTTAATAAACCGCCATTTCTTTTCTCAAAATCAATAGCAGTAAGCTCCCTTATCTCTTCATAAAGCTCCTTATATAGAAGCTGACTACTTCTTGCAAATGGATAAAGCTGCTTAAACTCTTTATATTCAGAGTGAGCACCAAGCATCCCAGCTGCTGCACTTGTTGATTTTCCGCCTATTGTATTTGCTTCTAATACAGCTACCTTCCTGTTTTCTTTTGCTAAATAGTAAGCAATAGAACTACCAATAATTCCCCCACCAACAATAACAACATCAAATTTTTTGGTTTCCACACTCTTCACATCTTTCCCTTATTCGTTGTACTGCCCTTAATGGCTGAGACGCTGAAAATATAGCAGACATAATCGCTACTCCATCTACGCCTAAACTTGCTAATTGACCTACTCGTTCTTCATTTATTCCGCCTATAGCATAGAGAGGAATAGTTAGATCTCTCTTTATGCCAGTGATCGATGACAATGCGATAGGTATCTTTCCTTTTTTACTATCAGTTGGATAGCAATGGCCATATATCACATAATCAGCCCGAACATTTTCTGCTATAATTGCTTCCTGTTGACTATGAACAGATACACCAATAGATAATGTTGGATAAATATTTTTTACTGGTTGAATAGGTAATCCATTGCCTGGTAAATGCACATGTGTTAAAGAGAGCAATGCTGCAACATCTAGGCGGTCATTTATGATTATTTTCCGGGCTGGTATCCCTTCCTTAAGCAGCCTCTCACCAAGTAAATAAATTTCTTTTGGGCTTTTTGCTTTCTCTCTAATTTGCACATAGTCCACATATGGGTGGATTTCTAATAAAATGGAGGAGAGTCTTTCAAAAGAATGTTTATTATCTGTTACAGCCATTATCTTCATTTCATCACCCCCAACTATCAATTTCAGCGTTTTAATATTAAAATTTTTAAAAAAACAACAAAAAACCACTTTCCCCATAATAGAAAAGTGGTTAATAATTACACCTAATGAAAAAAGACCATTAGGCACACATATTTAAAGGTATCCACTTTCCTACGCAGGTACGAACCTGTTCAGGTTTTAAGGGTTTAAAAGTAACTACTTTATTCTCAGCCCTTATCAAGGGATCCCCTAGTGTGATTCAATTATAAACTTTACCCATATAATACCATAGACTGATAATTTCGCAATAAAAATTCTCAATTTTTTATTTTTTAATCATTCATTTAAAAAGTACTCCTAGAATCTAAAAATATTTTTTCAGGAAAAAACAAGCATATGTCCACATTCCCTTCCATGTGTTAAAATGACTCTTGTACTATTTTTATTACCTACTAAAAGAAGCAATCCTTATAAAAGCTGTTGTCCATTGATAGCCATTAATAGGCAGCCTAAAAAAGTTCGCTTCTTAAAATAAAAGAACTGGAGGGACAAGTGTGAATAGTATCCCTTTTATTACAGTAGAAGGACCTATCGGAGTGGGGAAAACTTCTTTAGCTAAATTGCTCTCAGAGTATTTTAAATACGAACTTCTTAAGGAGATTGTAGAGGAAAATCCCTTTCTCGGAAAATTTTATGAAAACATTGATGAATGGAGTTTTCAAACAGAAATGTTTTTCTTATGTAATCGATTTAAGCAATTAAACGATACAAGAGACCATTACTTAAATAAAAACATACCTGTAGTTGCAGATTATCATATATTAAAAAATCTCATTTTCGCAAAAAGATCCCTGCAGGATAGTGATCTAGACAAGTATGTTCGGATATACGACATATTAACAGAAGACCTGCCGATGCCGAATATTATTATTTATTTACATGCAAGTTTAGATACGCTTATGGCAAGAATCAAAAAAAGAGATAGAGACATCGAAAAAAATATTAGTCCTCTTTATCTAGAACAACTAGCTTCTGATTACGATGTTGTCATGAATGACTTCAAAAAGAATAACCCACAGATCCCAGTATTAGATTTCAATGGTGATACATTGGACTTTGTTCAAAACAAACAAGACTTAATAAAAATTATAAACGCAATAAAAGAAACTTTAAATATAGGAGCCTTTAATCATGAATCTACGAACAAAATATAATATTCCGAGTAATTCTGTTATTACAATTGCTGGAACAGTTGGCGTAGGAAAATCTACATTAACAAATGCACTAGCAGATGCCTTGCAATTTAGGACTTCCTTTGAGAAAGTTGACACAAATCCATATCTTGATAAATTTTATCACGACTTTAGTCGCTGGAGTTTTCATCTGCAAGTATATTTTTTAGCAGAACGATTTAAAGAACAAAAGAGAATCTTTGAATATGGCGGCGGATTTATTCAAGATCGTTCCATTTATGAGGATACTGGTATATTCGCAAGAATGCATTATGAAAAAGGAACCATGTCGGAAGTAGATTACGAAACATATACAAGTCTTTTTGAAGCGATGGTTATGACTCCATACTTCCCACATCCGGACCTTTTAATATACCTAGAAGGCTCTCTCGAAGACATTTTACAGCGTATTGATCGAAGAGGCCGAGAAATGGAAAAGCAAACGCCAATTGATTATTGGAAAGAGATGCATGGAAGATATGAGAAATGGATTGATTCTTTCTCCGCATGTCCAGTACTTCGTCTAAATATTAACGAATATGATGCAATTGCTGGCAGCCAATCTATCGAACCTATAATAGAAAAAATAGGTACTATTCTTCAACATAAAAACTATAGCAAAAAAGCGTAAAAGGACTTTCCATGTTTTCCCTTTTACAGCCAGGCGTTCATCAAAAAGTCTGGCTGTAAAGAAAACAAAGGAAAATCCTTTTTTATTTATTCAATCTATGGATGCTACTAGTAATAATTTTTATAAAAAAGCCTTATAAAACATAAAAAACCTGCTACCGTAGTAGCAGGTCACATATATCTCCAAATATTATGCGCAATGTAAAATATAAAATCATGGAGGAGGAAAGGGGATTCGAACCCCTGCGCGGTTTGACCCGCCTGTCGGTTTTCAAGACCGATCCCTTCAGCCGGACTTGGGTATTCCTCCATCAGACAAGTAATAATATATCATCTATTAATTCATAAGTCAACTATATTTTTTATTTTTATTTTTCTAATCAAAAAGTTAGGAAAAATAGCTGACCTCCAAAGGATATACAATCCTTCTAAAGAGGTCAACCCTTTTTAACTGTTTAACCTATTATTCGGGTGCAATTACTTCTCTATTTCTCATATAAGGTCGTAGTACTTCAGGAATTATCACACTACCGTCTGCTTGCTGATAATTCTCTAAAATCGCAGCAACTGTTCTTCCGATAGCAAGGCCAGATCCATTCAATGTATGCACATGCTCCGGTTTTCCTTTTGGCTCTCTACGGAATCGAATATTAGCTCTTCTTGCTTGGAATGCTTCAAAGTTACTGCAAGAAGAAATTTCACGGTACATATTGTAGCTTGGAATCCATACTTCAACATCATATTTCTTTGCCGCTGTAAACCCTAAATCACCTGTACACATGCTCAATACACGATATGGTAAACCTAAAAGCTGTAATACCTTTTCTGCATTTTTGGTTAAGGACTCTAACTCTTCATAAGAATCCTCTGGCTTAACAAACTTAACTAGCTCTACTTTATTAAATTGATGCTGTCTAATTAATCCTCTAGTATCTCTTCCAGCAGATCCTGCTTCTGAACGGAAGTTTGCACTAAATGCAGCATACTTGATTGGTAGCTGATCCCCATCCAGAATTTCATCTCTATGCAAGTTCGTTACTGGTACTTCAGATGTTGGAATTAAGAAATAATCTTCTTTTTCTATTAAGAAAGCATCTTCCTCAAACTTAGGTAATTGGCCAGTTCCTGTTAAGCTAGCTCGATTTACTAAGAATGGTGGGATAATTTCTTTATAGCCATGTTCCTCTGTATGCAAATCAAGCATGAAATTAAATAACGCTCTTTCTAGTTTTGCCCCTAATCCTTTATAAAATACAAAGCGGCTTCCTGTCACCTTCGCTGCTCGTTCAAAATCAAGTAAATCTAAATCTGTTGCAACATCCCAGTGAGGTTTTGGTTCAAAATCAAATTTTCTAATTTCGCCCCATTTTCTAATTTCAACATTATCCTCTTCCGTATCTCCTACTGGAACACTTTCATGAGGGAGATTTGGAATACCGAGCATAATTGTTTGTAATCTTTCTTCTACATCACGGAGCTCATTATCATATTCTTTAATTTTTTCGCCAACTTCTCTCATTTCCACAATAAGAGCTTCTGCATCTTTTTTCTCTCTCTTTAATACAGCAACTTGCTGAGAAACCTCGTTTCGTTTACTTTTTAACTGCTCTGTTTCAACGATTAATTCCCTTCTTCTGACATCTAATGCTTCAAAATTATCAAGCTCTGATAAATCTTCTCCTCGATGCTGTAACTGACTTTTTACAAAATCAAAATTAGCACGAACAAATTTGATATCTAACATTATTATTCCTCCTATGTTTTATTTCTACATGCAATCTACTGTTACAACGCCCTGTGATCTTAATCTTTTTTGCAAATAAAAAACTCCCATCCCCAAAAGGGACGAGAGTTACCCGCGTTGCCACCCTAGTTAAAAGCATAAAACTGCTTTTCACCTTAAAGATCATAACGGTTTTCAGCCGAAAACAATTACTTGCAGCATGTGCGTTCCTTGTTTTTACTCTAGGATGGATTCGCAGGCTTTATTCACCGATTCACACCAACCATCGGCTCTCTTTAAAGAATAAGTAACCTGTTACTATTTCCTATCATAGTAGATTCCATATATTAGTTGCATTTATCTTACTATAATTATTTCCGAAATTCAACAGCTTATGCAAATAAGTGTTGCTTCGCTTCCATCGCCATCTTAATAAAATAGCCAGTTAAGCGATGATCCTCCGTTAACTCAGGATGGAAAGAACATCCTAAGAACTGACCTTCCCGCGCCGCTACAATATGATTATTGTATTTAGCTAAAACCTCGACATTTTCACCAACACTAACAATATGCGGTGCTCGGATAAATATAGCAGTAAAATCCTCCGCGACTCCTGCAATATCTAGGTTGACCTCAAAGCTCTCTCGTTGTCTCCCAAAGGAATTACGCTCCACTTGTACATCCATTACACCAATATGTGGTTTAGCATAGCCTTTAATGGAGTTTGCCAATAAAATTAACCCTGCACATGTCCCAAACATTGGTTTCCCTGACTGGGCAAATGCCTGCAGCGCCTCCATAAATTCATATTTATCAATCAAGCGTCGCATAGTTGTACTTTCTCCACCAGGGATAATAAGACCATCAATGTCATCCAATTGTTCTACTTTCTTTACGACAACTGCCTCTGCATTATTCGCTTCAATTGCATTAACATGTTCTCTAACAGCTCCTTGTAAACCAAGGACCCCTATTTTTATGTTTGCTGTTGCGCTCATCTTACCAACCACGCTCTTGCATACGAGCTTCTGGAGCTAAACTAGAAATTTCAATCCCTTTCATTGCTGTTCCAAGGTTTTTAGAAATTTCCGCAATCAGCTCATAATCTTGATAATGAGTAGTGGCTTCTACTATTGCTCTAGCAAATTTTGCAGGATTATCTGATTTAAAAATACCAGAACCAACAAATACACCATCGGCACCTAATTGCATCATTAAAGCTGCGTCAGCAGGCGTTGCAACACCGCCAGCAGCGAAATTAACAACTGGCAGGCGGCCTAGACTTTTAATTTCTAAAAGAAGCTCATATGGCGCTCCTAATATCTTCGCTTCTGTCATTAATTCATCTTCATTCATATAAACAACTTTACGGACTTGTGCATTTACTTTTCTAATGTGACGGACTGCTTCCACAATATTTCCTGTTCCTGGTTCCCCTTTTGTACGAAGCATAGAAGCACCCTCGCCGATACGTCTTGCTGCTTCTCCAAGGTCACGACAACCACATACAAATGGAACAGTATATTCATTTTTATTTAAATGAAACTCTTCATCTGCCGGAGTTAGAACTTCACTCTCATCAATATAATCCACACCCATAGCTTCAAGCACTCTTGCTTCGACAATATGACCAATACGCGCCTTTGCCATTACAGGGATAGTTACAGCATTCATTACTTCCTCTACTATTGTAGGATCAGCCATTCTAGCAACTCCGCCAGCTGCACGAATATCTGAAGGAACACGTTCAAGAGCCATAACTGCTACTGCTCCTGCTTCCTCTGCAATCTTGGCCTGTTCTGCGTTGATAACATCCATGATTACTCCGCCTTTTTGCATTTCAGCCATACCACGTTTTACTCTATCAGTCCCAGTTTTCATTGTTTGCCCCCTGTAAAGTATCTTTTTCTAGTCTGAATTATTGTAATCTTTCAAATAAAATTATTATTCCTAATGAAAATAAACAATAAAAAAGAGCTTCTGTCAATACAAGAAGCTCTTTTTCTTTCAATTTCCAAAATTATTGTTCTTAGCTATTAAATGGTTTTTAATTAAAACCAACCTTTTACTGTATCAGAAACGCTCCCCCATACATTGGCGAAGAATGAACCAATTCCGCGCATTGCCAGAACAAACCAATTTGCCTTTTCAACTGTTTCGTTTGCTACTAAATCCACTTGTGCCTTCTCTTTTCCATCATTTGTTAAGAATGGCACATCTTTTCCGTCCTTCGTTTGCACTGTTACATAACCAACCTTATCTCCTTTTTTAATTGGAGCTGTTAGTTCACCATCTTTATTTAATTTCTTCTTATCTAGTACAACCTTGGCAACATAGTTTTCTTTCTCATTGTTTTTGATTACTAAGTTAACGGCATCTTTTGTTCCAATGCTTACTTTATCTTCTTTTCCTTTTATAACATCAATTGTTTTATTTTTTGCGTCTACGTAACTTGCTGGAAGTACCTCTTCAGTAGAAAAATTATTAAAAGCATAGTCTAAAACTTTTCTAGCTTCTGCAAAACGAGAATCCTTTGTTTCACTTTTCATAATAACGACAATGTATCGTTGATCACCTTTTTTTGCAGTAGCGGTAACATTAAATTTAGCATAATCAGTAGAACCTGTTTTTAACCCATCTACACCCTCATATCCATAAATTAGAGAAGGAATTAGCCAATTAAAGTTTTTATATTCTCTTCCATCTCTAAACTTTAAGCTCGGCATACCAGATGTTTCTAGTATTTCTGGAAAATCATTGATTAAACGATATGCTAACTTAGCAACAGCCTTAGCAGACATTTTATTTTCATCTTTTTCAGATCCAGCTGGGATATTCCCTAATAAATCACTGTTATTCAAACCAGAAGAGTTAACAAATTTGAAATCCTTTAACCCTAATTCCTCGGCTTTTTTATTCATTACACTAATATAATTTTTCTCTGTACCAGCAATTAATTCTGCCAATGCAACAGTAGCTGCATTTCCTGAGTGGATTGCCATTGCTTCATACAATTCTTTAACTGTATACTCTTCTCCTTCAGTTAACCCTACATTTGATAACTCTGGAGCTCCAGATAATCTGTGAATATAATTATTTATTTTTACCTTTTGATCCCAAGAAATTTTCCCGTTCTTTATCGATTCCAGAACAATATATTCTGTCATCATTTTTGACATGGAGGCAACACCAAGGAGTTCATCTGAATTTTTTTCATATAATATTTCCCCAGTCTTAGCATCTACCAGTATAGCTGCTCCTGTATCTAATCCTAGTTCGTCCTTTTCAGCAGCATTTGCTTGATAGGGTAGAACCGTTGATAGTGTACTTAGGAAAAGTACAGCAATGATGAATGACACCGTCCACTTTTTTACTTGTTTCAATATTAAAACCTCCAAAACTATTTTATCTATTAATCTATCTTTATTTTTAAGTTAATTATTTCCCTTGTACAGTTTAACATAAAAAAAATAAAAAAAATAGACAGTGACATCTTCACTGTCTAAAGTAAATTAAGGAAACTTTCCATAAACTAATATAACTCTAGCCTTCTTTGTTTAAGAAAGAGAATAGTTTGGTGCTTCTTTTGTAATTTGAACATCATGTGGATGACTTTCTCTTAAACCAGCACCTGTCATTTTTACAAATTGTGCATTTTCTCTTAATTCATACAAATCTTTTGTTCCACAATATCCCATACCTGAACGGATACCGCCTACTAATTGGTAAATAGTATCGGAAAGTGGTCCTTTATAAGGAAGTCTGCCCTCAATACCTTCTGGAACAAACTTTTTATTATCTTCTTGGAAATAACGGTCCTTCGATCCCTTTTCCATTGCAGCAACAGAGCCCATTCCTCTATATACTTTAAATCTTCTTCCTTGGAAAATCTCTGTTTCTCCAGGGCTTTCAGAAACACCTGCAAGTAAACTACCTAACATCACCGCATGTCCACCTGCAGCCAAAGCTTTTACAATATCACCAGAGTATTTAATTCCTCCATCTGCAATAATTGATTTACCATGCTTTCTTGCCTCGGTAGCACAGTCATAAACTGCTGTAATTTGAGGTACACCTACACCAGCAACTACACGTGTTGTACAAATGGAACCAGGTCCAATACCTACTTTAACAATGTCTGCCCCGGCTTCAATTAAAGCTTTTGTTCCTTCTGCCGTAGCTACATTACCAGCAATAATAGTTAAATCAGGGTACGCATTTCTAATATCTCTGACACCCTCTAGCACACCTTGTGAGTGGCCATGAGCAGTATCAATGACAACTACATCGACATTAGATTTAACAAGCAGCTCAACTCGTTTTAATGCATCGTTTGTTACCCCAACTGCAGCACCAACTAATAATCTTCCTTGAGAATCTTTTGCTGAATGTGGAAATTCAATTACTTTTTCTATATCTTTAATGGTGATTAATCCCTTTAATACACCCTCTTCATCAATTAAAGGCAATTTTTCAATCTTATATCGTTGTAAGATTTTTTCTGCTTCCTCTAATGTAGTTCCTACAGGAGCCGTTACTAAATTTTCTTTGGTCATAACATCCGAAATTTTAATGGAAAAGTCTTCAATAAAGCGAAGGTCACGGTTAGTAAGAATACCTACTAACTTTTGCTCTTCGTTGTTATTAACAATTGGCACACCAGAGATTCTATATTTACCCATTAGATGCTCTGCATCAAATACTTGGTGTTCAGGAGTTAAAAAGAAAGGATCTGTGATTACACCACTTTCTGAGCGTTTTACTTTGTCTACTTGTTCAGCCTGTTGCTCGATAGACATATTTTTATGAATAATACCTAATCCACCTTGTCTAGCAATAGCAATAGCCATTTCTGCTTCTGTTACAGTATCCATTCCTGCACTAATTAGCGGAATGTTTAAATTTAAATTTTTTGCTAATTGTACTTTTAAGCTTACATCACGAGGCAAAACTTCAGATTTAGCTGGAATTAAAAGAACATCATCAAACGTTAATCCTTCTTTAGCAAATTTACTTTCCCACATTTTAACGCCTCCATATTGTTAAAAATATTATTAGTAGGTTATCAATTGGACAAAATACTGTCAAGGTCAGTTTAATATGTTTAATTTTTCAAAAAATTTAAGGAGGTTTACAAATGTCCAAATTCTACAAAGGCTGGAGCTCTTATAGTTGTTTTTTTTCAGCAGAATACACCCAAAATTTTCTAAAAAAATGTTATCGCAATTTACATATTTCTGATATAGACTCTAAAAGTT
Organism: Niallia sp. FSL W8-0951; assembly: GCF_038006525.1. Taxonomy (NCBI): domain Bacteria; kingdom Bacillati; phylum Bacillota; class Bacilli; order Caryophanales; family Bacillaceae; genus Niallia; species Niallia sp. FSL W8-0951. Next base: position 4,014,442 of record NZ_JBBOVK010000001.1, on the reverse strand, counting down.
ATCAGAATTGTTATCCCTTTATGTACTTTTTAGAACACGGCAAATTGTATTATCACCAAGCTATAAATGCTCCAATGAGTATTCAGCCCATTCTCTTATTTTATGGTCTTGTTCATTTAATAAAAGCATGTTTGCTTACGATCGATCCTAATTATCCAAACTCCACCTCTGTTCTTGCCCACGGAGTTTCAACAAGAAAACTAAAAAAACAACAGTATTTATTTTTCCAGGATGAAGTAAAGATTCAAAAAAATGGACTTTTCACTTATATGGCTGAAAAAATGTTTGCCTGCAAAAATTTAGAAGGGGAAAAAGTAAAAATGGGGCATCTTTTAAGTCATATCCCTGAATTATCTAACTTATTTCAAGCATTAGAAGGAAGACCAACCTTTTTTAAAGTACATGATCAAACAGGTAATAAAATTATTATTTCGAATCAAATATTAGATTTATACTATATGAACATAAATCACTTTAAAAATTATTTAGAAAGGAATCATAGTATACAATTAGAGGGAATAGAAGAGAATAAGAACGAGTTGACCATTCGCCTGTTAGAACCGCTCAGCCAAGGTAGTTTTATTAAATGGGATAGTAAAGAAGAATCTTATGCCGTTTCTGCTGATAAAGAAAAAACTTGTTTTTCCAATGAATTATTAAGCCATTATTTAATCCTATATAACTTAAGTATGATTGCACGGTATGAAATTGAATGGTGGAGTGAACTATTAAAGACGATGCCAAATAGAGACTATCCCTTTATTGAGTCTTTTATACAAGTTTCCACAGAAAAAGGTCCTGAATTAATTTATCAATTTTTAGAGAATCTAGCCATAAGCTAAGACTTACCAATTTCTGTCCAAGACATATTTGCCCACTAAAAGGCAATTTTTATTTAAAAAAAACAAGCATCTAACGAATAGATGCTTGTTTCCTTATTGCCTGGCGACGTCCTACTCTCACAGGGGGAGAACCCCCAACTACCATCGGCGCTGAGAAGCTTAACTTCCGTGTTCGGTATGGGAACGGGTGTGACCTTCTCGCTATCGCCACCAGACTTATTTATTTCGAGAATTATTCTCTCAAAACTAAATCATTTAGAAGTATTCCAAGTTGCCAAGTAATCATTTTGTCCAGCTCCAACGCCTATCAAACTTCCGATAAACAGGCGTTTCCGCTTTTCATTTTAGTTAAGTCCTCGATCTATTAGTATCAGTCAGCTCCACATGTCGCCACGCTTCCACCTCTGACCTATCAACCTGATCATCTTTCAGGGATCTTACTAGCTTGCGCTATGGGAAATCTCATCTTGAGGGGGGCTTCATGCTTAGATGCTTTCAGCACTTATCCCTTCCGCACATAGCTACCCAGCGATGCCTTTGGCAAGACAACTGGTACACCAGCGGTGCGTCCATCCCGGTCCTCTCGTACTAAGGACAGCTCCTCTCAAATTTCCTACGCCCACGACGGATAGGGACCGAACTGTCTCACGACGTTCTGAACCCAGCTCGCGTACCGCTTTAATGGGCGAACAGCCCAACCCTTGGGACCGACTACAGCCCCAGGATGCGATGAGCCGACATCGAGGTGCCAAACCTCCCCGTCGATGTGGACTCTTGGGGGAGATAAGCCTGTTATCCCCGGGGTAGCTTTTATCCGTTGAGCGATGGCCCTTCCATGCGGAACCACCGGATCACTAAGCCCGACTTTCGTCCCTGCTCGACTTGTAGGTCTCGCAGTCAAGCTCCCTTGTGCCTTTACACTCTACGAATGATTTCCAACCATTCTGAGGGAACCTTTGGGCGCCTCCGTTACTTTTTAGGAGGCGACCGCCCCAGTCAAACTGCCCACCTGACACTGTCTCCCACCCCGATCAGGGGTGCGGGTTAGAATGTCAATACAGCCAGGGTAGTATCCCACCAATGCCTCCACCGAAGCTGGCGCTCCGGCTTCCAAGGCTCCTACCTATCCTGTACAAGCTGTACCAAAATTCAATATCAGGCTGCAGTAAAGCTCCACGGGGTCTTTCCGTCCTGTCGCGGGTAACCTGCATCTTCACAGGTACTATAATTTCACCGAGTCTCTCGTTGAGACAGTGCCCAGATCGTTACACCTTTCGTGCGGGTCGGAACTTACCCGACAAGGAATTTCGCTACCTTAGGACCGTTATAGTTACGGCCGCCGTTTACTGGGGCTTCAATTCAGAGCTTCGCACTAACGTGCTAACCCCTCCTCTTAACCTTCCAGCACCGGGCAGGTGTCAGCCCCTATACTTCGCCTTGCGGCTTCGCAGAGACCTGTGTTTTTGCTAAACAGTCGCCTGGGCCTATTCACTGCGGCTCTCGCAGGCTTGCACCCGCAAGAGCACCCCTTCTCCCGAAGTTACGGGGTCATTTTGCCGAGTTCCTTAACGAGAGTTCTCTCGCTCACCTTAGGATTCTCTCCTCGCCTACCTGTGTCGGTTTGCGGTACGGGCACCCTAAATCTCGCTAGAGGCTTTTCTTGGCAGTGTGGAATCAGGAACTTCGGTACTATATTTCCCTCGCCGTCACAGCTCCGCTTATGTGGTAATGGGATTTGCCTCATTACCAGCCTAACTGCTTGGACGTGCTAATCCAACAGCACGCTTACCCTATCCTCCTGCGTCCCCCCATTGCTCAAACGATTTAAAGGTGGTACAGGAATATCAACCTGTTGTCCATCGCCTACGCTTTTCAGCCTCGGCTTAGGTCCCGACTAACCCTGAGCGGACGAGCCTTCCTCAGGAAACCTTAGGCATTCGGTGGATGAGATTCTCACTCATCTTTCGCTACTCATACCGGCATTCTCACTTCTAAGCGCTCCACCAGTCCTTACGGTCTAGCTTCAACGCCCTTAGAACGCTCTCCTACCACTGACATCATAGATGTCAATCCACAGCTTCGGTGATACGTTTAGCCCCGGTACATTTTCGGCGCAGAGTCACTCGACCAGTGAGCTATTACGCACTCTTTAAATGGTGGCTGCTTCTAAGCCAACATCCTGGTTGTCTAAGCAACTCCACATCCTTTTCCACTTAACGTATACTTTGGGACCTTAGCTGGTGGTCTGGGCTGTTTCCCTCTTGACCACGGATCTTATCACTCGTAGTCTGACTCCCAAGAATAAGTATTTGGCATTCGGAGTTTGTCTGAATTCGGTAACCCGATGGGGGCCCCTAGTCCAAACAGTGCTCTACCTCCAATACTCTAAATCTTGAGGCTAGCCCTAAAGCTATTTCGGAGAGAACCAGCTATCTCCAAGTTCGATTGGAATTTCTCCGCTACCCACACCTCATCCCCGCACTTTTCAACGTGCGTGGGTTCGGGCCTCCATCCAGTGTTACCTGGACTTCACCCTGGACATGGGTAGATCACCTGGTTTCGGGTCTACAACCACATACTATTTCGCCCTATTCAGACTCGCTTTCGCTGCGGCTCCGTCTCTTCAACTTAACCTCGCATGTAATCGTAACTCGCCGGTTCATTCTACAAAAGGCACGCTATCACCCATAAAAGGGCTCTAACTACTTGTAGGCACACGGTTTCAGGATCTATTTCACTCCCCTTCCGGGGTGCTTTTCACCTTTCCCTCACGGTACTGGTTCACTATCGGTCACTAGGGAGTATTTAGCCTTGGGAGATGGTCCTCCCTGCTTCCGACGGGATTTCTCGTGTCCCGCCGTACTCAGGATACACTCAAGAGGGAACGAAGTTTCGACTACAGGGTTTTTACCTTCTACGACTGACCTTTCCAGATCGATTCGTCTACCCCGTTCCTTTGTAACTCCATATAGAGTGTCCTACAACCCCAAGAGGCAAGCCTCTTGGTTTGGGCTAATCCCGTTTCGCTCGCCGCTACTCAGGGAATCGCGTTTGCTTTCTCTTCCTCCGGGTACTTAGATGTTTCAGTTCCCCGGGTCTGCCTTCAGTACCCTATGTATTCAGGTAAAGATTCTATCCCATTACGGATAGAGGGTTTCCCCATTCGGAAATCTCTGGATCAAAGCTTACTTACAGCTCCCCAAAGCATATCGGTGTTAATCCCGTCCTTCATCGGCTCCTAGTGCCAAGGCATCCACCGTGCGCCCTTTCTAACTTAACTTAGTTTCGACCAAAGATAAGCGGCGTATCTCTTCGTCAGCTTCTTCACTCTGCTCCTCACGTACTGTCGTACGCTCCGGTGCTCGTTCGGTCGCTTCCTTGATCTACTTGCTTCTCTTTGCTCTCCAATCTTTGAAGGAGTATTCGTTTAATACGACTACTTTCAAAGAATTAATTCTCTAAAATAGAGAATCTAAGATGGCGATTACTCGGTTTATCTTGGTTACTTCTATTAAATGATTTAGTTTTCAAAGAACAATTTTGGTGGAGCTTAGCGGGATCGAACCGCTGACCTCCTGCGTGCAAGGCAGGCGCTCTCCCAGCTGAGCTAAAGCCCCAAAAATGGTATATGTTTTTTCAAAAAAATGGTGGGCCTAAATGGACTCGAACCATCGACCTCACGCTTATCAGGCGTGCGCTCTAACCAGCTGAGCTATAGGCCCATTTTATGCTCGATAAAGTAAAAAGGTTCATTCTTTATCTATTTTTTAAGGAATTGCTCCCTCAAAACTGAACAATCAAATCGTCAACAATCTTTGATGGAATGTAAATTCCATTTTCCTTAGAAAGGAGGTGATCCAGCCGCACCTTCCGATACGGCTACCTTGTTACGACTTCACCCCAATCATCTATCCCACCTTAGGCGGCTGGCTCCAAAAGGTTACCCCACCGACTTCGGGTGTTACAAACTCTCGTGGTGTGACGGGCGGTGTGTACAAGGCCCGGGAACGTATTCACCGCGGCATGCTGATCCGCGATTACTAGCGATTCCAGCTTCATGTAGGCGAGTTGCAGCCTACAATCCGAACTGAGAATGGTTTTATGGGATTTGCTCGACCTCGCGGTTTTGCTGCCCTTTGTACCATCCATTGTAGCACGTGTGTAGCCCAGGTCATAAGGGGCATGATGATTTGACGTCATCCCCACCTTCCTCCGGTTTGTCACCGGCAGTCACCTTAGAGTGCCCAACTGAATGCTGGCAACTAAGATCAAGGGTTGCGCTCGTTGCGGGACTTAACCCAACATCTCACGACACGAGCTGACGACAACCATGCACCACCTGTCACTCTGTCCCCCGAAGGGGAACGTCCTATCTCTAGGAGTGTCAGAGGATGTCAAGACCTGGTAAGGTTCTTCGCGTTGCTTCGAATTAAACCACATGCTCCACCGCTTGTGCGGGCCCCCGTCAATTCCTTTGAGTTTCAGCCTTGCGGCCGTACTCCCCAGGCGGAGTGCTTAATGCGTTTGCTGCAGCACTAAAGGGCGGAAACCCTCTAACACTTAGCACTCATCGTTTACGGCGTGGACTACCAGGGTATCTAATCCTGTTTGCTCCCCACGCTTTCGCGCCTCAGCGTCAGTTACAGACCAAAGAGTCGCCTTCGCCACTGGTGTTCCTCCACATCTCTACGCATTTCACCGCTACACGTGGAATTCCACTCTTCTCTTCTGCACTCAAGTCCCCCAGTTTCCAATGACCCTCCACGGTTGAGCCGTGGGCTTTCACATCAGACTTAAAGGACCGCCTGCGCGCGCTTTACGCCCAATAATTCCGGACAACGCTTGCCACCTACGTATTACCGCGGCTGCTGGCACGTAGTTAGCCGTGGCTTTCTGGTTAGGTACCGTCAAGGTACAAGCAGTTACTCTTGTACTTGTTCTTCCCTAACAACAGAGTTTTACGATCCGAAAACCTTCATCACTCACGCGGCGTTGCTCCGTCAGACTTTCGTCCATTGCGGAAGATTCCCTACTGCTGCCTCCCGTAGGAGTCTGGGCCGTGTCTCAGTCCCAGTGTGGCCGATCACCCTCTCAGGTCGGCTACGCATCGTCGCCTTGGTGAGCCGTTACCTCACCAACTAGCTAATGCGCCGCGGGCCCATCTGTAAGTGACAGCGTAAACCGTCTTTCAGCTTTTCCTCATGAGAGGAAAAGGATTATCCGGTATTAGCTCCGGTTTCCCGAAGTTATCCCAGTCTTACAGGCAGGTTGCCCACGTGTTACTCACCCGTCCGCCGCTAACTTTAAAAGCAAGCTTTTAAAGTCCGCTCGACTTGCATGTATTAGGCACGCCGCCAGCGTTCGTCCTGAGCCAGGATCAAACTCTCCAATAAAGAGTTGATTAGCTCATTGCTAAACTCTAGCTTTTTGTTGCTTTTTTTGTTTTACAACATTCGTTATAAAACGATTATTGTTGACGTTTGTTTGTTCAGTTTTCAAAGAGCAATCTCATAAGAGACAACTTTTAAATGATAACATATCTCTAGTAATTTAGTCAATATATTTTTTAAAATCATTTAATGTTCTCTCGCTGACTTGTATTATTATAGCAACGTTTATATTTATATGCAATAGTTTTTTAAAATTTATTTTATAAAAAAAGAATATTTTTATTACAATTGTTTTTTTGTTCTATCCTATTTATTTTCGAGAAGTTACTTTCTATCATTCCTCTAAAATTTCCTCAATAAACAAATGTCTATTTTTTTCTAAATCAAGAATCCTTTCACTTTCCATTATTTTTACCAACGGTCTAGTGGAAGCATTCCCTTCCTTAAATAAAACCTCAGCTTTTTCGCCATTGGATAATCTAATTTTACTCCCAATTGTATATTGAGTAATAGCATTGCTTAATGCTTGTAATATTGTTAAATCAAATTTACCAAAGTGATCCTGCCGCATTTGTTCAATTACTCGAAAAGGAGATTGTTTCTTCCTATACAATCGTTCTGATGTCATAGCATGAAAAGTATCGGCTACTGCAATTATTTTAGCAAATGCATGTATCTTTGTATCTATATTTCCCATTGGATATCCACTTCCATCTATTCTTTCATGATGTTGGTAAATGGCAAGACGTGTCTCTTTCTTCAATAAACTATGCTCAGGAATCATTTCAAAACTATATCTTGTATGTTTTTTAATTTCATCAAACTCTTCCTCTGTTAAAGGCTCGGTTTTGTATAATAACCGTTGATCGATCTTAGCCATTCCTGCGTCACTTAAACAACCTGCTAATGCTACTTGAATCGTATCTCTGTAGCTATAATTCATTTTCCAAGCAATAAATGCGCTAATAATTGCAACTGCAATAGAATGCTGATGTATATATTCCTTTTTATTCGATAAGTGATAAAGAGAGAATATTTCTTTTGGCACACGTTCTGACTCTTCTAACAATGGTAAAATTATATTTCTGATATTGGCTATGTTTACAGGGAATCCTGACTGCCAAGAAATAAATTCTTTTTTGTATAATTGGACTGTATGTAAAAAAAGAGCTATAAAGCCACTTTCCACATCTTTTCTCTCCACTTTATGAAAAGATGAATACGACTGAATAATTTGTGTACCATCTAATTGTGTATTTTCAATTGCTACTTCCTCTACTAAAAAAGCTTTTAATATCTTGATATGCTCCTCGGCTAAAACCGTTTTTGCGGTAATTATTGGTCTATTTGTTCGTATAAAAATGTCTTCTGCTAAAATACTGCCTGGCTTTAACTCTCTAACTTTAACAATCATGGAAACCACCCTTTAAAAAACGGACTTTTTTACTATTTTAATGTATTTTTTTTGAAATGTAACCCATTAATTTCATCCAATACTCCTAAAATCAGCTATATATTTAAAATATATGAATTAATCTCCATAAAAAAGAGATGCCTCTAGGTTTTCCCTTTAAGACATCTCTACACAATATTATTCGTTTGAATCCGCGTCATTCTCTGAAGATGCTTGTTGACCTTCTTCAGTCATTTCTACTTCTTCATCCTCTTTTTCTACCTTCGCAACAGTTGCAACAAATTCATTGTCACTTTCATTTAATTTAATCAGTCGGACACCTTGAGTGCTTCTACCCATTGTAGAGATATCACTTACTGCCATTCTGATTAAAACCCCGCCTGTTGTGATAATCATTACATCTTCTTCCCCGGTAACGACTTTCATCGATACAAGATTTCCATTTTTATCGGTGATGTTGCATGTCTTAATACCTTTTCCGCCTCTACCTTGAACTCTATATTCATCTATCGGTGTTCTTTTTCCGTAACCTTTTTTAGTTACAATCAGTATTTCCGAATTTTCTTCAAGAACTTCCATACCTACTACTTCATCCTCAGATGATAGAGTGATACCTTTTACGCCCGTTGCCGTTCTACCCATAGAACGTACATCTGTTTCTGGGAAACGAATAAGCAATCCGTTTTTCGTACCAATAATAATTTCCTTTGAACCATCTGTTAAACGTACAGAGATCAACTCATCACCTTCTCTTAAGTTAACAGCAATTAGTCCATTATTTCTTATATTGGCAAAAGATGATAACGGAGAGCGTTTAGATATTCCTTCTTTTGTAGTGAAGAATAAATACCAATCATCTACAAATTCTGAGACAGGAATAATTGCATTGACCCACTCATCCTTTTCCACACCTAAAAGGTTAATAATTGGAATACCTTTAGCAGTTCGGCTGAATTCTGGTATCTCATACCCTTTTAATCTGTATACTTTCCCTTTATTCGTAAAGAATAGAATAGTATCATGAGTAGATGTAGAGCTTAACTGTTCAACGAAGTCATCTTCATTCGTACCCATGCCCTGAATTCCTCTGCCTCCACGTCTTTGCGCTCTGTAAGTAGATGCTGGTAGTCTCTTAATATAACCATTATGAGTTAAGGTTATAATGATATTTTCTTCTGGAATCAAATCTTCATCTTCAATGTTTTCAATTCCACCAGCAATAATTTCCGTACGACGTGTATCGTTAAATCGCTCTTTTACCTCTAAAAGCTCTTCGCGAATAATTTCTAAGATTTTTTCTTCATCCGCTAGAATAGCTTTTAATTCAGCAATTAGCTTAACTAATTCTTGATACTCATCTTCAATTTTTTCTCTTTCTAATCCAGTTAATCTTTGTAGACGCATGTCTAGAATAGCTTGAGCTTGTTTTTCCGAAAGATTAAAGTTCGTCATTAATCCTTCACGCGCTATATCTGTGGTTCGTGAACTTCGAATTAAGCTAATTACTTCATCTAAGTGATCTAAAGCAATACGCAGTCCTTCTAGTATATGAGCTCTAGCTTCAGCTTTTCTTAATTCAAATTCTGTTCTTCTGCGAATAATGACTTTTTGATGATCTAGATAATGAGCTAAACATTGTTTTAAGTTAAGTACCTTTGGCTGCCCATCAACCAATGCAAGAAGATTGATACCAAAGCTCGTCTGCATAGCCGTATGCTTATATAGATTATTTAATAAAACATTGGCATTTGCGTCTTTTCGCACTTCAATTACAATGCGCATTCCATTACGATCCGATTCATCTCGCAAATCAGTAATTCCATCAATTTTTTTATCGCGAACTAATTCAGCAATACGCTCTACTAGTCTTGCTTTATTGACTTGATAAGGAATTTCTTTGACAATAATAACTTCCTTACCACTAGGCTTCACTTCAATTTCCACTCGTGCTCTTAATATAATGGAACCTCTGCCAGTCTCATAGGCCTTTCTAATTCCGCTTCTACCTACGATCATTCCGTAAGTTGGAAAATCTGGTCCTGGGATAATTTCCATTAATTCAGGAATGGTAATATCAGCATTCTTACTTACAGCAAGGACTCCGTCTATTACTTCTCCTAATTGATGTGGAGGGATATTTGTAGCCATTCCGACCGCTATCCCACTTGTACCATTTACTAGTAAGTTAGGGAATCGAGAAGGTAATACTACTGGTTCCTTTTCTTCTCCGTCAAAGTTTGGCTTGTAATCAATTGTATCTTTATTAATATCACGTAATAGCTCCATTGCTATTTTTGACATTCTTGCTTCCGTATAACGCATCGCTGCAGCAGAGTCACCATCTACAGATCCAAAGTTACCATGCCCATCAACAAGCATATAGCGATAGTTAAAATCCTGAGCCATACGTACCATTGTTTCATAAACAGCACTATCACCATGTGGATGATACTTCCCGATAACTTCCCCAACAATACGGGCTGATTTCTTAAACGGCTTGTCAGAATGCATTCCAAGATCATGCATCGCATATAAAATACGTCGGTGTACTGGTTTTAATCCATCTCGTACATCTGGAAGAGCACGAGAAACAATAACGCTCATCGCGTAATCTAAAAAGGAATCACGCATTTCTTTACTTATATTTCTATCTTTAATTTGAGAATTTGGCATATCAGCCATTTAAAGGAACCTCCTTAAGAAACAATTAGACCAGCTTCTTCATGATAAAAAGTGTTTTAGAACAAGTATATCTAATCGAATTCCTTATGATTAATAGGAATAACTAACTTCTAAAGAAATACACAAGGTGCCAATCTAATCAGCACCAAATTTCTTTTCCTATCTTTAAACATCTAGGTTTTTAACGTAGGTCGCATTTTCTTCAATAAAGTTTCTGCGTGGCTCTACTTTATCACCCATTAGCATTTCAAATGTTTCATCTGCCTCAATGGCGTCATCTAAACTTACTTGTAAAAGTACGCGGTGTTCAGGATCCATCGTTGTATCCCATAACTGCTCTGCATTCATTTCTCCTAATCCTTTATAACGTTGTATATTCGGTTTAGGGTTGGCTGGTAATGTAGCTAGAACTTCTTGTAATTGTTTATCACTATATGCATATTCTAGCTTTTTCCCTTGTTTTATGCTGTATAGTGGCGGTTGTGCGATATAGATATAACCAGCTTCTACAATCTTTCTCATATAACGGTAGAAGAAGGTTAATAATAATGTTCGAATATGAGCACCATCAACATCGGCATCTGTCATAATAACAATTTTATGATATCTCGCTTTGGATATATCATAATCATCCCCAATTCCTGTTCCTATTGCAGTAATCATGGAACGAACCTCGTTGTTAGATAAAATCCGATCTAGTCTAGCTTTTTCAACATTAAGTATTTTACCTCTTAGCGGCAGAATTGCTTGGAAATGACGATCTCGACCTGATTTTGCAGAACCACCAGCAGAGTCTCCCTCTACTATGAATAGTTCACTAATTTTCGGGTCTCTTGAAGAACAATCCGCCAATTTTCCTGGTAAGCTTGAAACTTCGAGAGCACTTTTACGACGAGTTAATTCTCTTGCTTTTTTTGCAGCAATTCTTGCTCTTAAAGCCATTTGACCTTTGTCTACAATTTTACGAGCTACCGTAGGATTTTCTAAAAGGAATTTCTCAAGATGTTCAGAAAAAACAGTATCTGTAATGGTACGAACTTCTGAATTTCCTAGTTTGGTTTTTGTTTGTCCTTCAAACTGTGGATCTGGATGTTTAACAGAGACGATTGCAACAAGACCTTCTCTTACGTCTTCACCTGAAAGATTCGTATCTGATTCCTTTAATAAACTATTCTTTCTTGCATAATCATTAATTACACGGGTGAGGGCTGTCTTAAATCCGGATTCATGTGTTCCACCTTCATGTGTATTAATATTATTAGCAAATGAATGAATATTACCGGTATATCCGTCATTATACTGGAAAGAGATTTCAACTGTTATCCCGTCTTTTTCTCCTTCAATATAAATTGGTTCTTCAAAAAGGACCTCTTTATTACGGTTTAAATGTTCTACGTATGATTTAATACCACCTTCATAATGGTATTCTTTTCTTTTTTCCATGCCTTCACGTTTATCTTCAATTGTAATACGAATATCACGATTTAAGAAAGCAAGTTCTCTAACACGATTAGCTAATGTTTCATAATCATACTCTAATGTTTCCTTGAAAATTTCACCATCTGGCTTAAAGTGTGTAGTGGTTCCAGTAGTATCTGTTTCACCGATAATTTCTAAATCAGCAGCAGGAACCCCTTTTTGGTATTTTTGATAATAGATATTTCCATCCCGATGTACAAAAACCTCTAATTCTGTCGAAAGTGCGTTTACTACCGAAGCACCTACACCATGAAGTCCACCAGACACCTTATAACCGCCGCCGCCGAACTTTCCTCCGGCATGGAGAACTGTCATGATTACTTCTACAGCAGGTCTTCCCATTTTTTCCTGAATACCAACGGGAATACCACGACCATTATCTTTAACCGTAATACTATTATCTTGTTCGATAATAATATTTATCTCATTACAGAAACCAGCTAATGCTTCATCAATACTGTTATCGACAATTTCCCACACTAAGTGATGCAGACCTCGGCCACTTGTTGATCCGATATACATTCCTGGTCTTTTTCTTACAGCCTCTAGACCTTCTAAAACCTGTATCTGACTCTCATCATAAGATTGTTGTTCAACTGGATTTTGTTCCGTTGACATATCGATCACCTAACTTTCTATTGACATCAAAAAATTTTTTCATTTAATTTTGCATCATCATTAGTACTCTTGAATAGTTAACTGGACTATTCTTTTTTTTAACGTATTAGAAGCAATCGGCGAAAAATAGATAGTATCCTTCGTAATCACAATAGATTTATAAGTGGAACTTTTCCCATTGGTCATTGCTTTTTGCCGTTCTAGAAATTCCTTTGAGATAGGAGATGACTCAACTGTCTGTTTATCTAAAATAGTTAAAATTTCTGAAGTTCGCACAAGAATATTTTCTCCAATATGAACGTACACTTTTTCACCTCAAAGCTATTGAATCTTTTTAATCGTTCCGGATTCAACCTGAAAAGTAGCAGCTTCTTTTAATGTTTGATGGTCAATTCCATCAACATTGGTTGTTGTAACAAATGTTTGCACTTTCCCTTGAATGGTATTTAATAAATGAGATTGCCGGTAGTCATCTAATTCAGAAAGAACATCATCTAGCAGGAGTATCGGATACTCACGAATCTCAGAATAAATTAATTCAATTTCTGCCATCTTTATTGATAATGCAGTCGTTCTTTGCTGTCCTTGTGAACCAAAGGTTTGTACATCTCTACTGTTCACATAAAACATCATATCATCGCGATGAGGTCCGAATAATGTCATCCCTCGATCAATCTCTCGTTTTTTTAAATGCTGGAATTTTTCTTCGTATATACTCTTCATTTTCGACAAATCCTGGTCTTCTGATACATCAACGGAAGGTTTATAGCGAATTTCTAGCGTTTCCAACCCACGAGATATTCCTTTATGAATCGGAACGGCCCATTTTTCCAGCAGATGCAGAAATTCAAAACGCTTTGCGACAATTTTAACTGCCATATCTATAAATTGTTCAGTTAAAATTTCAAGCATTGTATGGTCTGTTTGTTTATTTGTTTGTAATTGTTTTAGGTAGGTATTTCGCTGGTGTAAAATTTTTTGATACTGGCTCATATCATGCAAATATACTGGTGATATTTGCCCTATTTCCATATCAATAAATCTTCTTCTAATTTGCGGGCTGCCTTTTACTAGATTTAAATCTTCAGGTGCGAACATAACTACGTTCATATTACCGATATATTGACTTAGTTTACGCTGCTCTATATGATTAAACTTGGCCTTTTTCCCTTTTTTAGCCACAACTAACTGCATGGGAATTTTCCCATGTGTCTTAACTAATCTACCTTCTATTTTAGCATATTCTTTGTCCCAACGAATAAGTTCTTTATCATTAGAAGTTCGGTGAGATTTAGCCATAGCTAGAACATAGATAGATTCCATCACATTGGTTTTTCCTTGTGCGTTTTCTCCTAAAATTACATTTACTTTATTTTCGAAAGAAATACCCAGTTCCTCATAATTCCGGTAATTTCTCAAAAGCAACTCATCAATATACATTTGGTTTCACCCTTTTATAAAACAGTGTACTTGCCAAATGAAGGAATATTTATTTCGTCACCACTTCTTAATTTTCTTCCTCTGCGCTGATCCTGTTCCCCATTCACAAATACCTCGTATTCTCCTAGGAACCATTTTGCCATTCCACCTGATTGTATTAACTCTGCTACTTTTAGAAATTGACCTAATGTAATATAATCCGTGTCAATTTTAATTTGATTATTCATCTTTTCACTCTCTCAACTTTAATCGTATCTTTCTATTCTACTAAATAATTTATTGATACACAAAGAAAAGTGTAATATTTCTATAAATAAGTCAGAAATAGTCGAAATGAGCTGACTAAAACACACTCATAGCTCACTCATTAATCATTTTGTATATTTATGCAATGTCTCTATAAAAAGAAAATTGGGTGTTCACTAAATAGAACACCCAAAAATTTTAATAGGTTCTAACCGGTAATATAAGCTGCAATGTAGAATCATCATTTGTTGGATGAATAACAAATGGTCGCATCGCTCCAGTAAAGCTGATTTTCACTTCTGATCCTTCAAGAACTTTCAACGCATCCATCATAAATTTAGCACTGAAAGAAATTTTTAATTCTTCCCCACTAACCGATTCGCTTACTAATTCCTCCATTACTTTTCCAATTTCCGGAGTAAAAGAAGAAATTTCTATCACATTATCACTCATAGTTGAAAATTTAACAACATTATTTCGACCTTCACGTGCGAGTAAGGAAGCACGATCAATGGATTGCAAAAATTCTTTAGAATTTACAACAATATCCGTCTTGCTCTCAGTAGGTATTAAGCGATTGGTGTCAGGATAATTCCCTTCTAACAAACGCGAGAAGAATAGAATATGTTTCGTTTTAAATAGAATCTGGTTTTCCGTAACAAAAATTTCAACAGGTTCATCATGATCATCTAGAATTCTATTCAATTCATTTAAGCTTTTTCCTGGAATAACAATATTAAATGATTGTTCTTCCTCTGTTTCTATTTTTGCTTTTCTTAAAGCTAGTCGATGACTATCTGTTGCAATACAGATTAAATCATTGTTTTCTATTTTCCAGTTTACACCTGTCAACACTGGACGTGTTTCTGAGGTGGACACCGCAAAAACAGTTTGTTTAATAATATTTTTTAGTAAATCTGTAGGAACTTTAATAGAATTTTGTTCCGAAATTTGTGGTAAATGCGGGTATTCTTCAGAATCTAGCCCATTTAAATTGAATTCTGATTTACCAGAACGAATGGTTGTTTGTAAATTATCAACCACAATTTCAACTTGGCTGGTAGGGAGTTTTTTTACAATTTCACTAAAAAACTTAGCTTGTAAAACAATAGAACCAGGTTGCTGGATATCAACTATTTCTTGATCTCCTTCTTCTTTAGGAATAAAAGATTCAATGGAAATATCAGAATCACTTCCAGTTAATGTTACTCCTTCTTCACTCGCAACAATTTTTATTCCAGTTAGAATTGGAATTGTTGTTCTACTAGTAATTGCTTTCATTACATCTTGAACACTTTGAACAAGATGGTCTTTTTGGATGATGAATTTCATTAATTAATCCTCCGATTTAAATAAATTTTGAATGTAAGTTCTAAATGCTTATTTTAATAATATATTTTTTAAAAAAATAGTAGTACAAGTAGTAGGCCCTGTTAGTATGTGGATAACTTTATTTAAGCAAGGAAACACAGTCTATCAACATGTGGATAGACTGTGTTTAAAGTAAGGATAGTTATACACATTATTCTATCTAAACTTTTAAGAGTTCATTTATTTCTTTTAATTGTTTTTGAAGTAGAGAGTCCGTTAAAAGCAATTTTGATATTTTTTCATGGGCATGAATAACAGTTGTATGATCACGGCCGCCGAACTCTTCTCCGATTTTTGGTAAAGAGAAATCCGTTAATTCTCTCGATAAGTACATAGCAATTTGTCTTGGGAATGCAATGGATTTAGTTCGTTTTTTGGCTTTGAAATCTTCTAACTTGATATGAAAATGCTCTCCTACTACCTTTTGAATATCATGAATGGTTATTACACGCGGTTTAGAGCTTGGAACTATATCTTTTAATGCTTCAGCTGCTAAATCAGCATTTATATCTTTATTAATTAAAGAAGAATAAGCAACAACACGAATAAGTGCACCTTCTAGCTCACGAATATTAGAATCAATTTGATTTGCAATATAAAGCATTACTTCATTTGGGATGTCTAATCCATCTGCTTTCGCTTTTTTCCTTAAGATAGCAATCCGTGTTTCTAAGTCTGGCGGCGTAATATCTGTAATAAGTCCCCATTCAAAACGAGAACGCAGGCGATCCTCTAGTGTTGGAATTTCCTTTGGAGGACGGTCACTAGAGATAATAATTTGTTTGCTTTCTTCATGTAACGTGTTAAATGTATGGAAAAATTCTTCTTGTGTTGATTCTTTTCCAGCAAGAAATTGAATATCATCTATTAAAAGAACGTCAACATTTCGATATTTATCACGGAATTCAGCACCTTTATTATCACGGATACTATTAATAAATTCGTTTGTGAATTTCTCAGAAGATAAATAAACTACTTTAGCAGATGGATTATGATCAAGAACATAGTGACCAATTGCATGCATTAAGTGAGTTTTTCCAAGCCCAACTCCTCCATAAATAAATAGAGGGTTATATGCTTTTGCAGGTGCTTCGGCAACAGCAAGGGAAGCTGCATGAGCAAAGCGATTTCCAGATCCAATTACAAAAGTGTCGAACGTATATTTGGAATTTAAAATAGTTTGTTCCGTAACTTCTTCATCTTTTTTCTTTTGTTTGGTAGAAATTTGCTGATCAAATTCCTCTTCTTTTTGATTTTGAGGAATAATAAATTTTACAAGAAGTTCCTCTCCTGTAATTTCATAAAGTATTTCAGCAATCAGTTGAGAGTACCGTTCTTCTAACCAATCTCGGGCAAATTCATTAGGTGCTGTTACAACTAGAAGATCTCCTTGCAGGGAATTAGCCTTTGTAGGCTTAAGCCATGTATCAAAACTAGGTTTACTAATCTTTGTTTCGATTGTGCTTAAGGCATTATTCCAGAGATCCGTTATATTCTTCAAGTATCCTCGCCTCCTTTTCTCAGAGTTAATCTTGTTAGCGCTGTTCATCCCAGCAGATGATCTATCTTAAAACGTATAGAAAAAGATGATTTTCAATAGGAATGGTTAAAATTACTCAATTTGTCGTTCCTTAAAAAATATTAAAAACAAAAAAAGAGCTTTAAAGCCTTAAGATAAAATCGCTAAAAATACTTTTGCTAAAAAAGATAAGATCGATTGATGCGATAAGCAGCAATCGTAAAACAAGTGTAAATTTTTTTTGCAAAAGTCGATATTTTTTTCTTTGCTTCCTGTATTAAGTCGTCAAATTCCTGCAAAAGGAATTATCTAATCGTGACTTTGGACAAAAATCTTGCAGCAATATGGATATAAATAGACAAGATAACAGGAAAGTTGTCCTTTTCTAATGTGGAAAAATATATTATAAGGAAGATTAGTGGTATTTCGACAGTATCCACCATCTGTGGAAAACTCTGTTCAGTCACAAAGAATAAGATGTCCACAACTTATCCACAGATTGTGGATAATAGAGTTATGCACAGATTTTATTCAGATGTGAAAACAAAACTATAATAACAAAAATTTATAAGAACTGCAATGCTTTTTAATATCTTATCCACAAGTCAATTAGGTTGTTAGTAATAAATGTCCACAAGCTATTAGTTTGTTGAAAAGTTGTAAATAACTATTGTGGAAAAAATATTACCGTCGAAATTTATCCACAAACGTCGAAAGGATAGTTAAAAATGCTCAAAATTAGATAAAAGAGATTTTTGTTGAAATATCCAAATTGGTAAAAATTATTCGTTAAGAAATAGAAATGTTGGGAAGGATTATGAAGAAGAATAGAAAAATATGTGGTATACTATTGCAATGGCCTAAAAAAGATAGGAACATCACTAAATAAAGTGATCCATAAAATTAGATAAATAAAATGAATAGTTGACAATTAATTGCCTATGTTTATATAATTGTAAGGACTGTCTATAACAGCTATTCCTCAGGGAGGTGTCATATACAATGAAAAGAACTTATCAACCAAATAAACGTAAAAGAAGTAAAGTTCACGGATTCCGTAGCCGCATGAGCAGCTCAAATGGACGTAATGTCTTAGCGCGCCGTCGACGCAAAGGAAGAAAAGTATTATCAGCTTAGGCCACTGAAAAGTCAGTGGTCTTTTTTCAATTAAAAGGAGAAGGGAATGATCTTGCATAAAAGGACAGACCCTTCCTTTTTTTACAATAGATTGGTTTACTTCACGTTAAGATGCCTATCTAATTCTTTCTTTTATTGGGAAATTAGGTAAGTTGGAGGATTGAAGGAGTTATAAACGTTGAAAAAAGAATTTAGAATCAAGAAAAATAAAGAATTTCAGTCTGTTTTTAAAAAAGGGCAATCTTTTGCCAATCGACAGTTTGTTATTTATAAATTGAAAAAAGAAGAACAAGTGCATTTTCGTATTGGCTTATCTGTTAGTAAAAAAATTGGCAATGCCGTAAAAAGAAACCAGATAAAACGCTATGTAAGACAAGCATTTCTTGAATTAGATGACATGTTGGAAAACAAGTATGATTATGTCATAATTGTAAGAAAGCCTGTTTCTGATATGTCTTTTGAAGAAGTAAAAAAGAGTCTTATCCATATTTTGAAAATAGCAAAAGTTCTTTCAAAAAAGAATTAATGGGAAAATCCTATTAAAGCGTTTCCTACCGTTCGTTTATCGGTTACAATACTTATTAAGTAATATTCGAAAATCATGTTACAGGAGGATTTGCAGCTTGAATAAGAAATTTTTATTGATAGTTGGTCTACTTTTTTTAATGACCATTCTAACAGGGTGTACAGAGTTTAATCAACCAATAACTTCTGAAAGTGAAGGGATTTGGAATGAATACATTGTATATCCATTATCTCAATTGATTATTAAAACAGCAGCATTCGCTGGTGGTAGTTATGGTATCTCTATTATTATCGTAACTATTTTAGTTCGACTGGTTATTTTACCGCTTATGATTAAACAAACAAGAAACAGTAAGGCAATGCAGGCAATCCAGCCGCAGATGAAAGAGCTGCAGCAAAAATATAGCTCGAAAGACCAAAAGACACAACAAAAGCTTCAAGAAGAAACAATGAAGTTATTCCAAGAGAATAAAGTAAATCCATTAGCGGGATGCTTCCCTCTAATCGTACAAATGCCTATATTGATTGGATTTTATCATGCTATTTCTCGTACAAGAGAAATTGCTTCCCATGATTTCTTATGGTTCAGTTTAGGACAGCCTGATCCAATCTATTTATTACCGATAATAGCTGGTGTAACAACATTTATTCAAACAAAACTATCAATGGCAGGAGCACCGCCAAATCCTCAAATGCAAATGATGGTTTGGATTATGCCAGTGATGATTTTAGTATTTGCTATTAATTTCCCAGCAGCATTATCTCTTTACTGGGTAGTAGGGAATATCTTTACAATTGTTCAAACGTATTTTATCAAAGGTCCTGAAATTAAAACTGCTGGACAAACTAGCAAAGCAGGAGGAGCGAAGAAGTGAAAGAAGTTACTGCCGTAGGACAAACAGTCGACGCAGCAGTGGAGTCAGCTTTAGCTCAGCTTAAGACAACAAAGAATCAAGTTGAAATCATTGTTGTTGAGGAAGGAAAAAAGGGATTTCTTGGTTTTGGTTCTAGAACAGCAAAGGTAATCGTAAGGAAAAAAGTTAATCCAGTGGAAACGGTAGAGGAATTTCTCAAAGATGTTTGCGAAAAAATGGGCGTTCCTGTTAAGATTCAAATAAAACAAAATGGCAGAAATATATTGTATGAATTATCTGGTGAAAAAATTGCTCTATTAATCGGAAAAAGAGGGCAGACCCTTAATTCTATTCAATATCTAGCACAATTGGTCATTAATAGAGAATCGAAAGAATACTTAAAAGTATTATTAGATGCAGAAGGCTACCGTGAACGAAGAAAACAGGCATTAATTCAGTTAGCGGAGAGAATTGCCTATAAAGCGGTTAAAATAGGCAAAGAGATTCCGCTTGAACCGATGCCTGCTGATGAAAGAAAAACGATCCATACTGCTTTGGTATCTTTCAAAGGAATAAAAACTTATTCTTCGGGGGAAGATGCGAAAAGGCATATAATTATTGCGCCGATTAAGGTGAAAAACAGATAGAAAAAAGAGAATGTCTCTCCAGGAAGAGACATTCTCTTTTTTTTTGTCTTTAAAAGAGGTTAGTAGTTATTTCTAATTATGAATGATTCGTCTTTACAATTTAGTCATTTGATTTGGAGTCAGATTCATGCAAAAGCAGTTTATCGAGTAAAAATGAAAAAAGAACATGGGCAAATAAAATTGAATCTAAGCACCTATAAAAATAATAAGAAGAAATACATAGCTTTTGTAATTTTATTTTTCGTTTTATTGTTATTCACATGTGGATAAGATAAAATGGTAAGTAATGATAAAAGTGAATGTGGATAAGTGGGCGGATTTTTTTTCTTTTTTTACATTTGTGGATATGTTAATCTAATCTATTGTAATCATGTCAAAGGTGAATACAATCATTTAAATAGATATTATTTTTTTGAATTGAGGTGAAAAAGATGGAATTAGATACAATTGCTGCGATATCGACGCCAATGGGTGAGGGAGCGATCGCAATCGTTCGATTAAGTGGACCGGATTCAATAAAAATCGCAGACAAGCTCTTTAAGAGTATAGGAAATAAAAAGTTAAGTGAGGTAGCAACTCATACGATACATTATGGACATATTATGGATCCAGCAACAAATGAGGTTGTGGAAGAAGTAATGGTATCGTTGATGAGAGGACCGAAAACTTTTACAAAAGAGGATGTTGTCGAAATTAATTGTCATGGTGGACTAGCTTCGGTAAATCGTTTATTGCAGTTGACTACTTCTCATGGTGCAAGAATTGCCGAACCGGGTGAATTTACAAAAAGAGCCTTTTTGAATGGAAGAATTGATCTTTCTCAGGCAGAAGCGGTAATGGACTTAATAAGAGCTAAAACAGATCGAGCGATGAATGTGGCACTTGGACAAATGGAAGGAAGATTATCGAAATTAATCAAGCATTTGCGCCAAGAAATTTTAGAGACATTAGCTCAAGTAGAGGTTAATATAGATTATCCCGAGTATGATGATGTGGAAGAGATGACACAGCAAGTGATGTTGGAGAAATCAAAGTATATTAAGACGGAGATAGAAAAACTTCTGCAAACGTCACAACAAGGAAAAATTCTGCGGGAAGGTCTAGCAACCGTTATTGTAGGAAGACCAAATGTAGGGAAATCCTCTTTATTAAATAGCTTAGTGCAAGAAAATAAAGCAATCGTCACAGATATCCCTGGTACAACAAGAGATGTCATTGAAGAATATGTAAATGTGCGCGGAGTCCCTCTTCGTTTGCTGGATACTGCCGGTATTCGAGAAACAGAAGATATTGTAGAGCGAATAGGGGTAGAGAAATCCCGGAAAGTACTACGAGAAGCCGATTTAATTTTGCTTGTCTTAAATTATGCGGATGATTTAACAGAAGAAGATAAGAATATTTTTAAAGCAACAGAAGGTATGGATTTTATTGTAATAGTTAATAAAACAGATTTACCACAAAAGATTGATTTAGAAAAAGTAAAAGAACTTGCCGGTAATCGAAAAGTCATTACAACTTCTTTAGTAGAAGAAAATGGTGTAGATCAATTAGAAGAGGCAATATCTAGCCTATTCTTTGAAGGTGCTATTGAAGCAAGTGATATGACCTATGTTTCTAACTCCAGACATATTTCCTTATTGAATCAAGCATTAAATGCTATTAGTGATGCAATAGTAGGCGCAGAAACTGGAACACCAATCGATATTGTACAAATTGACTTGACAAGAACGTGGGAAATACTTGGTGAGATTATTGGTGAAAGTGTTCATGAAAGCTTAATTAATCAGTTATTTTCTCAATTTTGTTTGGGGAAATAAACGAATAAATATAAATAGTACAGAGCCTCGAAAACAAGCTAAAAGAAAGACTTAGAAAGAAGGAGGCATCATGATGCAGTACGAAGCTGGAAATTATGATGTAATTGTTATTGGTGCAGGCCATGCAGGTTGTGAAGCAGGACTTGCAGCAGCAAGACTGGGCGCCAAAACATTAATGTTAACAATTAATTTAGATATGGTTGCTTTTATGCCATGTAATCCATCTGTGGGAGGACCGGCTAAGGGGATTGTTGTTAGAGAAATTGATGCACTTGGCGGCGAAATGGGTAAAAATATTGATAAAACCTATATTCAGATGAGAATGTTGAATACAGGAAAAGGACCTGCAGTCCGTGCACTAAGAGCTCAGGCAGATAAATATATGTATCAACATGAAATGAAGAAGACATTAGAAAATGAACCAAATCTGACATTAATTCAAGGGATGGTAGAAGAATTAATAGTGGAGGATCAAGTTGCAAAAGGTGTCATTACGAAAACGGGTGCTACGTATCGTGCAAAAACGATTGTCGTAACTACTGGAACATATCTTCGCGGCGAAATTATTTTAGGGGAGCTTAAATATTCAAGCGGTCCGAATAACCAGCAGCCTTCCATTCGATTATCGGAGCATTTACAGGAGCTCGGTTTTGATTTAGTACGTTTTAAAACAGGAACACCTCCTCGTGTAAACAGTCATACTATTGACTATTCTAAAACAGAAATACAGCCAGGGGATGATGTTCCAAGAGCATTTTCTTATGAAACAACGAAATTTATTACAGAACAGCTTCCTTGCTGGTTAACATATACAAATGAAACAACACATCAAATTATTGATGCAAACTTACATCGTTCTCCAATGTATTCAGGGATGATTAAAGGAACTGGACCACGTTATTGTCCATCAATTGAAGATAAGGTGGTGCGATTTAACGATAAACCAAGACATCAAATTTTCTTAGAGCCAGAGGGGAAAAATACTCAAGAAGTTTATGTGCAAGGATTATCCACAAGCTTGCCTGAAGATGTTCAACAGGAAATTCTAAGAACGATACCGGGATTAGAAAATGTACAAATGATGCGTGCTGGATATGCAATTGAGTATGATGCTATTGTGCCAACACAGCTATGGCCAACATTGGAAACAAAGAAAATTAAAAATCTTTATACTGCTGGTCAAATCAATGGAACTTCAGGATACGAAGAGGCAGCAGGCCAAGGATTAATGGCTGGTATAAATGCAGGCTTAAATGCTTTAGAAAAAGAAGAAGTTATTTTAAGTCGTTCTGATGCGTATATTGGCGTTTTAATTGATGATTTAGTTACAAAAGGCACAAATGAACCCTACCGTCTTTTAACTTCTCGAGCAGAATATCGTTTATTACTTCGCCATGATAATGCAGATCTGCGTTTGACGGATATTGGCCATAGAATTGGTCTTATTTCTGAAGAGCGTTACGCGAAATTCTCGGAGAAAAAGCAATTAATTGAAAAAGAAAAGCAACGTTTAAGCGAAGTCATGCTAAAGCCAAATGAACAAGTTCAAAATGTTATTAAAGAACAAGGCGGCAGTGAATTAAAAGATGGCATAAGAGCAGGAGATCTATTAAAGCGACCTGAAATGAATTATAGTCATATTGAAGGACTGGCACCTAGTGATATAGAATTAACGGAAGATATAAAAGAGCAAGTAGAAATTCAAATAAAGTATGAAGGCTATATTGAGAAATCCTTACAGCAAGTAGAAAGACTAAAGAAAATGGAGAATAAAAAAATTCCTGAGAACATTGATTATGATGCTATCTCTAGTCTTGCAACAGAAGCAGTACAGAAACTAAAAAAAGTTCGACCATTGTCCATTGCACAGGCATCAAGAATATCTGGGGTAAATCCAGCAGATATATCCATTTTATTAGTTTATTTAGAACAAGGGAAAATTGCTCGAGTTTAATCTCTGGATAGAAAGGGTTCATGCATGAATACGGAAGAATTTATTCAAATGCTCTCCGATAAAGGAATCACTTTATCGGAAAAGCAAATAAATCAGTTTGAGCTCTACTATGAAACATTAGTAGAGTGGAATGAAAAAATGAATTTAACAGCTATTACGGAAAAATCAGATGTTTATTTGAAGCATTTTTATGATTCCATTACTGCTGGATTTTACTATGAAGGGTTTCATCGTCCTGCACAGCTATGTGATGTGGGAGCTGGGGCTGGCTTTCCAAGTATTCCTTTAAAAATTGTCTTTCCTGATTTAAAGGTAACAATTGTTGACTCTTTGAAGAAAAGAATTCACTTTCTTGAGCATCTAGCGTCCGTCTTAGAGTTAGAAGAGGTTAACTTTATTCATGATCGAGCAGAAACCTTTGGCCAAAATAAGGAGTATCGTGAAACATTTGATATTGTTACGGCCAGAGCTGTAGCAAGACTTTCCGTCTTAAGTGAGCTTTGTCTGCCACTAGTAAAGCTTGGAGGTACTTTCGTTGCTATGAAAGCAGCAAGTGCCAAAGAAGAACTGGCAGCTGGAAAAAAGGCTGTAAACCTATTAGGAGGAAAGGTGAATGAAACACATGCCTTTTTCTTGCCAATGGAAGAAAGCGAAAGAAATATCATCACCATCGCAAAGGAAAAGCCAACACCTAAAAAGTATCCTAGAAAACCAGGAACTCCTAATAAGGAACCAATCGAGTAGGGTAAGCTTAAGCAATTTAACAGGATGAGATGTTAGCTGTCTTAAAGCTAATTCGCGTCTTTCGAAGATACTCTTTTTCCACCCCTCTATAGAGTTAAGTTCGTCAAATGAAAAGGGGTGGAATCCTACTATGAAGACGATAAAAAAAGGCGATTAATTTTAAGCTATTACGAAAGAAAAAAGAGAATGATATAATCATTCATAGGATTAGGACTATATCAATTATCATATCTACTATATAATATACCTATAATTGTCATATTCTATTAAATTTCGAGAAGTTTCTTTCTATAAGTTAGATGACTTTGCAGGGATTAATGTTTCATATAGAGAATAATTAATAGGGAGTTTTGTAAAGGTGGTGCAGGGTGATGAAGCCTTCTTTCTCACGATTTTTTGGACTAGGCGAAAAGGGAGATCCAATAGAAGATGCTAGTCAATTAGGTGCAGATGCTGCTCAAGAGGAGATCGAGAATATGGGAAACAGTGAAGAAGTTAGAAAAATCCCAATTCATCAGATTGTTCCTAACCGTTTTCAACCAAGAACGGTATTTGATGATGAAAAAATTGAAGAATTAGCTCGTACAATCCATACCCATGGTATTATTCAACCAATTGTAATTAGAGAGTATGAGCAAGATAAATTTGAAATCATTGCTGGAGAACGAAGATGGAGAGCAATGAAAAAGCTTGGTTGGGAAGAAGCGCCAGCTATCATAAAAAACTTGAGTGATACAGAAACTGCGTCTGTTGCACTTATTGAAAATCTTCAAAGAGAAGAGCTTTCTCCAATTGAAGAAGCAATTGCATATGGAAAATTATTAGAGCTGCACAATCTTACCCAGGAGGCCCTTGCGCAAAGATTAGGGAAAGGGCAATCGACTGTTGCGAATAAATTAAGACTTCTTAAATTACCAGAAGAAATTCAAGAAGCATTATTGAATAAAGAGATTTCTGAGCGTCATGCTCGTTCGATGATTCCTTTAAAAGAACGCGAAAAACAAATCCAGCTTTTACAAGAAATCATTGAAAGGGGCTTAAACGTAAAGCAAACAGAAGAGCGTGTAGTGAGAATGCTCGAACAGACGAAGCAGAAGCCAAAGCCAAAAAGAAAGGCTTTTAGTAAAGATATGCGGATAGCTGTAAATACAATCCGACAATCATTAAATATGGTTTCTGATAGTGGTATTAATCTGAATGCTGAAGAAGAAGAATTTGAAGATTTTTACCAATTTACGATTAAAATACCGAAAAAGAAATAATAGATTTTTATATAGCATAATTATTTATACTTCCTTGTAATTTTTAAGCTCTGTTAAATTCCGCTTGTATTAAGAATTCCTTTTCGTCATTATATTGATTTAACAGAGCATACTTTTTTGTGAGAATAATAGCTAATTATGCTGATTCTCACTTTTTTATAGGATGATTTTTTCCTCAAAGGACACCACAAATAAAAATTAAAACCTCCATTGCTTATTTACGATGATTATTTTTTAGACCCAATCAAATAGGAAATTCTCCAAAAATGCTTGTATTAATAAGGTTTTCTCACTTGTTTTATTGTAGGAGTTTCTTTTCACTTACCATCATTAATCGAGATTAAAAGAAAAAATAACGATATTTAGAAGTTTTCATGATAAAATAATATACGTGATTACAATAGGTAGGAAATGAGCCATGTTGTAGTCTATTCTGTTTTTTACTAATAAATTGTTTTATAGTTTTAAAGAGCTATAAACAGTTCAATCATTTTATATTAAGTAGCCATCTTGCGTCGATTTATATTTCGTAGCTAGTATGGAATTAAAGGTAGGTGACATCATGGGTAAAATTATTACTGTTGCTAACCAAAAAGGTGGAGTTGGAAAAACAACTACATCAGTCAATCTTGGCTCTTGTTTAGCATATATCGGGAAAAGTGTACTATTAGTAGATATTGATCCACAAGGAAATGCCACTAGTGGTGTAGGTATTGAAAAAGCTGATGTTGATCATTGTATCTATGATGTGTTAGTCGATGATCTAGAAGCAAGTATGGTGATTAAGCAGACAAATGTAGAGAATTTGGATGTTATTCCAGCTACTATTCAGTTAGCTGGGGCGGAAATAGAACTTGTTTCTACTATTTCGAGAGAAGTTAGATTAAAAAGGGCATTAGATGAAGTCAAACATAACTATGACTACGTATTAATAGATTGTCCTCCTTCTTTAGGGTTATTAACGATTAATGCATTAACAGCTTCAGATGCGGTATTAATTCCAGTTCAATGTGAATATTATGCTTTAGAAGGATTAAGTCAATTACTAAATACAGTTCGACTTGTTCAAAAACATTTAAATCATGATTTGGCCATAGAGGGTGTGCTGCTAACGATGTTAGATGCTAGAACAAATCTAGGTTTACAAGTTATTGAAGAGGTTAAAAAGTATTTCCAAGACAAAGTCTATAAAACAATTATTCCAAGAAATATTCGATTATCAGAAGCACCGAGTCATGGGGAACCAATTATCATTTACGATCCAAAATCACGTGGTGCAGAAGTATATTTGGACCTTGCGAAGGAAGTGGTTACTAGTGGCTAAAGGACTTGGAAAAGGATTAGATGCCTTTTTTCCTAAAATAGATGTGGAGAAGGAAGAAAATGTTCAAGAAATAAGTCTAAATGAATTACGTCCGAATCCTTATCAGCCTAGAAAATTCTTTGATGAGGAAGCGATTGAAGAATTGAAGCTTTCTATACTAGAACACGGAATTCTTCAACCGATAATCGTTAGAAAGAGTATTAAAGGCTATGAAATAGTTGTTGGTGAACGTAGATATCGAGCAGCTAAAGAAGCTAAGTTAGAGACAGTTCCAGCAGTTGTCCGTCAATTAACAGAGCAACAAATGATGGAATTAGCAGTACTAGAGAATCTTCAAAGAGAAGATTTATCTCCTATTGAAGAAGGACATGCCTATCAGACTTTAATGAAGAAGTTAAAGCTGACTCAAGAGGAACTTGCAAAGCGTTTAGGGAAAAGCAGACCCCATATTGCCAACCACGTTCGCTTATTGACTCTTCCGAAGGCTGTGCAAAATTATATTTCTGACGGTAAAATATCCATGGGACATGGAAGAACTTTATTAGGTTTGAAAAATAAAGATAAGCTTCCAGCAATAGTTGATAAAATTATTAAAGACGGATTAAACGTGCGTCAGCTGGAACAATTAATTCAGCAACTAAATGAGAATGTTTCACGTGAAACAAAAAAAGAAAAAGCGCCTGTGAAAAATGTCTTTTTAAAAGAGCAAGAATCGTTTCTGCGTGAAAGATTTGGTACTACTGTTCATATTAAACAGAAGAAAAATAAAGGGAAAATTGAAATTGAATTTTTCTCTGAAGATGACTTAGCGCGTATTCTTCAATTATTTGAATTAGAAAATGAAAAGTAAAAAAGCCACCTAAGAAAGGGGAGTTTACCTTGTATGTGAACTAAACCTTTTTTAGGGGGCTTTTATATTAGCAATAAAATAGTAGGGATTAAACAGGTTCTTCCTTCGCTTGATATTCCTGAGCTTCTCTAGTATGCATATAGCGAAGGCTAGTATGATAAATGCCTTTGGAAATGATTTTGGCCATATTTAATACTAAGCTTAATCTAGTATTCTGAAGAACCAAGAATTCCATAAAACCACTAATATTTACTATCCCTGTAATATGAATATTTCCTACAGGAGGAAGCTCTTTATTAACACCACTGCCCGGTTTTACTGGCCCATCACCAATTTGGACGATACCTACACTTTTCATTCTGCCAAGGCAAGCATCAATACCTATAATGTAAGGGTTTTGATGTTTTTTATGCACTTCTCTTAATTTTTCCTCTAAATTAAGAGCGTGAATTGGATCATCTAGTGTTCCGTAAACATGAAAAGGAGAAATATTCTTTTCGCTTAACAAGGTACCAATAAGCGGACCTAATGAATCTCCAGTAGAACGATCAGTTCCAATACAAATAAAGACAATTGGCTGATTGATTGAAACGGATGGCAAATGTTTAGCTAATGAATCTGCTATCTTAAAGGCTGCTAATTGTTCATCATGAGCTATTCTAATGGGAAGTTCATTTTTTTCGAAAAGGCTGGAATATAAGGTCATTGAATCTACTCCTTTTATTTAGGATTCGATAAAATCTATAGAAGAAAGCAATTATTAAGTTGAGTTGATTGATGTTTGGCCAACCATCAAGAATGAAAATCTATCGAACCATTAGTTGTTTTTAAGCATAATTATTGTAGTATTCAGTATATGGAAAAGAGGCATATTCTATACATATCCATCAAAATAAAGGAAAAAAGAGTGAGACAAATAGGAGAAACTTTCATGATAATAAGGGCAAAAGTCCTTTGTTTTAGGAAATATCGTACTACAAAGCAAATAGAAAAACTGTTAAAATAAACTTACCCAATATGATGGCTTTTAAAGAGTAAAATAGAAAAATAGTTAGCATTATTTTTTATTTGATTTAACTTTATAGAAAGTGCTTTATTTATTACCTTGCATGAATAGGGGATAAAAGGAAAATAATCTAGTAGAAGTTTATATTTAGAGGTGTTCTAAATGGATAAGAATATAAAAGAAGGTATAGATAGTCTTATGAATGAGAATTTGTGGAGGGATGTCGGCGTTGGAGCACTAAAACTCGTCCTTATTTTCCTAATAAGCGGAATTATCATCAGGATAGGGAAGGCTGCAGTACGGAATATATTTAAAGTAAGAACACATTCTGCCTTACGAGTATCTGAAAGAAGGGAAGCAACATTAATTAAGCTATTAGAAAACACGATTACTTATGTTGTTTATTTCATAGCTATCATGATGGCATTATCTGTCTTTCATATTGATGTTAAAGCATTATTAGCAGGTGCGGGAATTGTCGGCTTAGCCATTGGTTTTGGAGCACAAAGCCTTGTAAAAGATATTATTACTGGATTTTTTATTATTTTTGAAGACCAGTTTTCTGTTGGAGATCAAGTACGTATAGGAACTTACGAGGGCGTAGTCGAGGAAATTGGATTACGTACAACAAAAATAAAAGGATTTACTGGAGAGGTAAACATTATCCCGAATGGAAGCATTGTGGATGTAACGAATTTCTCCATCAATAATAGTAAAGCGATAGTAGATGTAAGTATTGCTTATCAAGGTGATATTAATCGAGCAGAAAAAGTAATACTGGAACTAATCGAAAAATTACCAGAGCAATATGAAGATATTGTTGGCGTTCCTGAATTATTAGGGGTACAAAATATTCAAGCAGCAGAAGTAACCATTCGTGTTGTAGCGGAAACACTGCCAACGAAGCATCATGCTATCGCAAGGATATTAAGGAAAGAAATAAAAAATGTTTTAGATGAAAATGGAATTGAAAGTCCTGTCCCCAAATTAGTCATGTATTCGCAACCACAGTAATTTATTTTTTAGGAGGTATTATGGAACAGAAAGAATTTGGTCTAAATGATGTCGTTGAGATGAAAAAAGCCCACCCTTGCGGTACAAACCGCTGGAAAATAATACGATTAGGAATGGATATTCGTATTAAATGTGAGGGATGTGGGCATAGTGTTCTTATTCCGCGAAGAGAATTTGCAAGGAAAATGAAAAAGGTTTTAGTAAAGCATGAGCAAGAATAGATAGATTATTTTTCTTAGAAAAGACTGCAAATAATATTTGTAGTCTTTTTATTGATGGGAAAGGGAACACTACTTGTCTTTTTCTCTCGTTAAAACTATAATTGTTAGAGGTTTATAATAATAATGAAATTACTTTCTAGTTTGTACGATAGAGGTAGAAAGTTTATATAAGGGAGTGGCATAATGGCGTTAACTGCTGGAATAGTTGGTTTACCCAATGTTGGTAAGTCTACATTATTTAATGCAATTACACAAGCAGGTGCAGAATCAGCAAACTATCCGTTCTGTACAATTGATCCAAACGTTGGAATTGTAGAAGTACCTGATCATCGTTTAACAAAATTAACAGAATTAGTACAACCGAAAAAAACAGTACCTACTACGTTTGAATTTACAGATATTGCCGGAATTGTAAAAGGGGCAAGTAAAGGAGAAGGGCTTGGTAATAAATTCTTATCTCATATTCGTGAAGTAGATGCAATTTGCCAAGTAGTACGTTGTTTTGCGGATGATAATATTACCCATGTCTCAGGAAAAGTAGATCCTATTTCTGATATAGAAACAATCAATTTAGAGTTAATTCTTGCTGATTTAGAATCGGTAGAAAAAAGAATTGCCCGAGTTGGGAAAATGGCGAAACAAAAAGATAAAGAAGCAGTTGCTGAATTAGAAGTATTAGAACTATTAAAAGCTGCTTTTGAAGAGGAAAAACCAGCAAGAACAGTAGAGTTTACAGAAGAACAAGCAAAAATTGCTAAAGGGCTACATCTTTTAACCATTAAGCCAGTATTATATGTTGCGAATGTAGGCGAAGATGAAATTGCTGATGCAGCAAATAATGAATATGTAAAGAGGGTAAAAGAATTTGCTGCAAATGAAAATGCAGAAGTTATTATTATTTGTGCAAAAATTGAAGAAGAAATTGCAGAGCTTGAAGGGGAAGAAAAAGACATGTTCCTACAAGAGCTTGGCATTGAAGAGTCGGGTTTAGATCAGCTAATTCGTGCGGCATATCATCTTCTTGGGTTAGCAACTTACTTTACTGCTGGTGTACAAGAAGTACGTGCTTGGACATTTGTACAAGGGATGAAAGCACCACAATGTGCTGGAATTATTCATTCTGATTTTGAAAGAGGCTTTATTCGTGCTGAAACCGTTTCTTATGAGGATTTATTAGCGAGCGGCAATATGGTTGCAGCGAAGGAAGCTGGTAAAGTTCGCTTGGAAGGTAAGGAATATGTAGTAAGAGATGGAGATATTATCCACTTCCGTTTCAACGTTTAATACAATAAATATGAAAATCACTCCTGCTAAGGAAACGGCGGGAGTGATTTTTTATATGTAAGAAGATAACTGTACAATCTTTTTACAATTCCTTAAAACTCTCCAAGTATTGGATTGCTAAAATAAAAATAACCTAAAATAGTTTGCTGAAAAGGGAGTGAGGCTTTTGAAAATTGCCATTTTTTCAGACACTTATTTTCCTCAAGTAAATGGTGTTGCTCAGACTTTAAAAAGACTTACTGATCATTTTGACAACAAACAAATAGCTTATCAAGTTTATTCTCCTGAAAATAAAACTTCTACTACATACCCTAATATAAACCAATTTCCAAGTCTTCCATTTTTTCTTTATCCTGAATGCCGAACTGTTATTACGAATCCAAAGAAAATAGAGAATAGCTTAAAAAAATTCCAACCAGACCTTATTCATCTAGCAACACCATATATGATGGGGTTATACGGGTTATTTGCTGCTAAGAAATTAAATATTCCAGTGGTATCTTCCTATCACACCAACTTTGATCAATATCTTAAATACTACCATGCCTCCTTGCTAGAACCATTTTTATGGAAATATTTAAAATGGTTTCATCAATCTACCGAAAGAATATTTGTCCCCAGTAAAGAAACACAAAGAAAGTTAGAATCTTTACATTTTGATGGCTTAAAAGTTTGGGGAAGAGGGATTGATTCTAAGCTTTTTGCGCCTGATCATGATGCTAAAGAACAACTAAGAAAGAAATACCAAATGAAAGAAAAATATATTTTATTGTATGTAGGTAGATTAGCTCCAGAGAAAGATTTAGATACATTAAATAAAATTATTCATTGTCCTTCCGATATCAAAGATTCGGTCCATTGGCTCATTGTTGGAGATGGGCC
Organism: Niallia sp. FSL W8-0951; assembly: GCF_038006525.1. Taxonomy (NCBI): domain Bacteria; kingdom Bacillati; phylum Bacillota; class Bacilli; order Caryophanales; family Bacillaceae; genus Niallia; species Niallia sp. FSL W8-0951. The sequence goes on along the minus strand of NZ_JBBOVK010000001.1, from coordinate 3,981,920 downwards.
AAACAAAGAAGCCTGGAGGGAAAAAGAGAGAGTACAAAAAAATATAACAATAACTGGTTATATAAAGGGGGAAGAATTGGCAAGGATATATGCAGGAGCAGATCTTTTTGTTTTCCCTTCCTTTACAGAAACTTTTGGGAATGTTGTATTAGAAGCCATGTCTAGCGGTATTCCTGCTGTCGTTGCAAATGCAGGAGGGGTAAAGGAGTTTGTAATAAATAATGTGAATGGAAAAATATGTGAACAGCAAAATGCTGAGAGCTTTGTTCATGCAATAAGTGAGCTATTGGAAGATGAAACGATGCGATTGAGAATGGGTGTAGAAGCTAGAAATTATGCTCTAACACAATCATGGGATACTATTTTTGATGGGTTAATAAGCGATTACTATGCAGTCATACAATCCAGTCGTAATCTTAATCAAAAGTACGCTTAAAAGAGCTAGTTCTTTTTATATTTATTTAATAAAAATTAAAAGGTTATCGACTCATTTTCCTGCATTGCTATTTATTATGAAGTATGCTATACTTTTACATTGTGAGTAATGTATAGTTGCTCCTTGCCCATTGTGGGCCGTCTAGACCAAAAGGAGGTGAAAGTGATGAAAAAGTACGAAATTATGTACATCATCCGTCCAAATATTGAAGATGAGGCTAAGAAAGCTCTTGTTGAGCGTTTTAACTCTATTCTTACAGATAATGGAGCGGAATTAGCAGAATCTAAAGAGTGGGGTAAACGTCGCCTTGCATATGAAATCAATGATTTCCGCGATGGTTACTATCAATTAGTAAAAGTTAACGCTGCACCAGTAGCGGTTGAAGAATTCTCTCGTTTAGCTAAGATCAACGAAGATATCATTCGCCACATCGTAGTTAAAGATGAAGCAAAATAATAATAGATAAGTGATGTTTCACGTGAAACATTTAAAATGGAAGGGAGTTGAAACTGATGATGAATCGGGTAGTTCTTGTTGGCCGTCTAACGAAGGATCCTGACTTGCGTTATACACCGAGTGGAGTTGCTGTGGCTTCTTTCACACTTGCGGTTAACCGTACTTTTACGAACCAGCAAGGGGAAAGAGAAGCAGACTTCATTAACTGTGTTATTTGGAGAAAACCAGCAGAAAACGTTGCTAACTTCTTGAAAAAAGGGAGTTTAGCAGGTGTTGATGGTCGTATTCAAACTCGTAGCTATGATGGACAAGACGGAAAACGCGTGTATGTAACAGAAGTATTAGCAGAAAGTGTTCAGTTCTTAGAACCTAGAAACAGCTCTGGTAATAATAGAAGTGACAACATGAATTATGGAGCCCCAAGAGAACAAGATAATCCTTTTGGAGGATCAAATAATTATCAGAATCAGCGACCTCAAACAAATAGAAACAATCAAGATTATACAAAAGTGGATGAAGATCCATTTGCAAATAGCGGTCAAATCGATATTTCAGATGATGATCTACCGTTCTAAAAAGTAATTTTGATAATAAAAAGGAGGTTAATCTCATGGCAATGGGTGGACGCAGAGGTGGCCGTGCAAAGCGTCGTAAAGTATGTTACTTTACAGCTAACGGTATCACTCACATCGATTATAAAGATGTAGATTTACTTAAAAAATTCATCTCAGAACGTGGTAAAATTTTACCTCGTCGTGTAACTGGTACAAGCGCTAAATATCAACGTAAATTAACGATTGCTATTAAACGTGCCCGTACTATGGCTTTACTACCATACGTAAGTGGAGAATAATTAGCCTATAAAAAACCCTATTAGACATTTGTTTAATAGGGTTTTTATATTATCTATATGAAAACACTTGCATTGCTAGTTTCTTTTTGTCCTCCATACTCACGTTAGTAACTACATTGAAGAAGTAGATAAATGATAGTAAAATATTAGATAAAAGATGGGAACCCTTTCTTCTGGTAGAATACCCTTTTTCTAACGCCATAATAAGAAATCGATAACGTCGAAAATCTTATTCAGCCATCATGGAGTAAACGGACAGAGATAGACCTTTTTATATTTTAATTTAGTATTATGGGGTATAATAGTATCAGGTTTAATGAATACATAGTAAGGATTATGTGAAAATCTCACGAGCTTTAGGAGGAGAAAAATTGCCTACTTTTTTAGAGAAAGGATCCATACGGTATCCATTAATAAGTTTAATCGGTATTACCACTATCATGCTTGGAATCCTCTCTTTTTATAACTGGTTCTTTTCCTTAATTGGGTTATTTCTTTTTGTTATTCCTTTTTATTTTATTTTGCGAATAGATGATCGTCAGAGAAAGGAAACAGAAGAATATATAACCACTCTTTCCTACCGTGTTAAAAAAGTAGGAGAAGAGGCATTAATGGAAATGCCAATAGGAATCATGCTTATAAATGATGATTATTATATCGAATGGACAAATCCCTTTTTAGCATCTTGTTTTACAGAGGATACACTTGTTGGAAGGTCTTTATATGATGTTTCTCCATCCGTTATCCCATTAATTAAACAAGAGGTAGAAACGGAAATCATTACTCTACATGAAAGAAAGTTCCGAGTCATTCATAAAGTGGAAGAACGACTATTATACTTTTTCGATGTGACAGAACAAACCGAAATTGAAAAGCTGTATGAAGACGAACGTACGGCAATTGCCATTATCTTTCTAGACAATTATGATGACTTAACGCAAGGTATGGATGATCAGACAAGAAGTAGCATTAATAATACAGTCACAGCTATTTTAAATAAATGGGCTACAGATAATGGAGTCTTATTAAAAAGAATTTCCTCTGATCGTTTCATCGCTATTTTTAATGAACATATTCTACAAAGTTTGGAAAAGGGCAAGTTTACAATATTAGATGATGTTCGAGAATTAACTACGAAACAAAATGTACCCTTAACACTTAGTATTGGAGTTGGATCTGGTGTATCTTCCTTGCCTGAGCTGGGAAATATTGCACAATCCAGTCTTGATTTAGCCTTAGGAAGAGGGGGAGATCAAGTTGCGATAAAGCAGCCAAATGGTAAAGTGAAGTTTTTTGGAGGTAAAACAAATCCTGTAGAAAAACGAACTAGGGTTAGAGCACGAGTAATTTCTCATGCTTTGAAGGAATTGGTTCTAGAGAGTGATAAAGTCATTATTATGGGGCATAAGAATCCAGATATGGATGCAATTGGTGCAGCGATAGGGATACATAAAATAGCCCAGATGAACCAAAAGGAAGCATATATAGTCATCAATTTTCAAGAGATAGATACAGCTGTTCGAAGATTGATGGAAGAAATAAAAAAACAAGAGACCTTGTTTACGAAATTTATCACCCCTGATCAAGCATTAGAAATTGCTACAGGCGATACACTACTAGTAGTAGTTGATACCCATAAGCCTTCTTTCGTGATTGAAGAGCATTTATTGAATAAAATAGAAGATGTAGTAGTGATTGACCATCATCGTCGTGGAGAGGAATTTATAGAGAATCCGATTCTTGTCTATATGGAACCATATGCTTCCTCTACAGCCGAACTAGTAACAGAATTACTAGAATATCAGCCGAAAACTGTTAAAATTGAAATGTTAGAAGCAACAGCCCTTTTAGCAGGAATCATTGTGGATACAAAAAGCTTCACTCTTAGAACAGGGGCAAGAACGTTTGATGCTGCTTCCTATTTAAGGGGACAGGGAGCAGACACTGTACTGGTTCAAAAATTCCTAAAAGAGGATATTGAAAACTATGTGAAAAGAGCAAAAATTATTGAAAGTGTTCAATTTTATAAAGAGGGAATTGCAATAGCTATAGCGAAGGAAGAAGAAGCAGTAGATGTTGTTTTAATTGCTCAAACAGCTGATACTCTATTAACAATGGATGGAATTATTGCCTCTTTTGTAATAGCACCTAGAGGGGAAACGATGATTGGAATTAGCGCACGCTCCTTAGGAGACATCAATGTCCAAATTATTATGGAAAGTCTTCATGGTGGTGGACATTTAACCAATGCTGCTACACAGCTATCTAATATGCCGATGGAAGAGGTAGAGGCAAGGCTTAAGTTAGCGATTGATGACTATTTTGAAGGGAGAAGAAAAGAATGAAAGTTATTTTTCTAAAAGATGTAAAAGGAAAAGGGAAAAAAGGGGAAGTTAAAAACGTAGCAGATGGCTATGCACATAACTTTCTTTTAAAACAAGGTTTGGCTGTAGAGGCGAATGCTTCAGCTGTTAGTACACTAAATGCACAGAAGAAAAAAGAAGAGAAAGAAGCTATTGAAGAGCTTAATAGAGCAAAAGAATTAAAAGAAAAGCTAGAAAAAGTAACAGTGGAGCTGCATGCAAAATCAGGTGAAGGCGGTAGATTATTTGGATCAATTACAAGTAAGCAAATTGCTGATGAACTAAATAAAAAGCATCAAATTAAAATTGATAAACGAAAAATTGAATTAAATGATGCTATTCGTTCACTAGGTGTGACAAAGGTTGCAGTGAAGCTTCATCACGAAGTGTCTGCAACATTAAATGTACATGTAAAAGAATTAAGCTAATATTGGAAGTTCCATTTGCCGCTAAACATGTTAAAATAGAATAAGCTTAAGAAAATGTGATACAGGTTGAGCTGGTCACATTTTTTGTTTGACTGTTTTTAATAGAAAATATTTAAAAAAATGAAAAGGGCACAGTGGATACAAAAATATCTTTCAGCAAATGAAAGAATCTTTTTGTATAGATTGTTGCTTTTTTTAACCTAGGCTATGTTTATTATCATATCCTCTCATTTAAGGAGGTTTTATAGATTGAGTGAAATGTTAAATGATCGAATGCCCCCTCAAAATATTGAGGCTGAGCAGGCTGTACTAGGGGCCATATTTCTTGAGCCACAAAGCTTAACACTAGCTTCTGAAATATTAATACCAGAAGACTTTTATCGTGGCGCACATCAAAGAATATATTCAACGATGCTTAAATTAAATGATGAAGGAAAAGCAGTCGATTTAATAACAGTGACGTCTGAATTGGCAGCTACTAATAACTTAGAAGATACAGGTGGAGTTAGTTATTTGAGCGAGCTGGCAGCTTCTGTGCCAACCGCTGCCAATATAGAATATTATGCGAAGATTGTAGAAGAGAAGTCATTGCTGCGCCGATTAATTCGAACAGCAACAAATATTGCCCAAGACGGATATTCCCGCGAGGATGAAGTAGAAGCCCTTCTAAGTGAAGCGGAAAAGAATATTTTAGAAGTAGCACAGCGGAAAAATGCCGGTGCGTTTCATAATATCAAAGATGTTCTCGTGCGAACATACGATAACATTGAAGAGATGCATAATCGTAAAGGCGATATAACAGGTATAGCAACAGGGTTTGCTGAGCTTGATAAAATGACGGCTGGATTCCAGCGCAATGATCTAATTATCGTTGGAGCGAGACCATCCGTTGGTAAAACTGCCTTTGCCTTAAATATTGCTCAGAATGTTGCCGTAAAAACAGGAGAAAATGTAGCAATCTTCAGTTTGGAGATGGGAGCAGAGCAGCTCGTTATGCGTATGCTTTGTGCAGAAGGTAATATAGATGCACAGCGTCTTCGTACAGGGTCATTAACGGACGAGGACTGGGGAAAGCTGACAATGGCAATGGGGAGTCTGTCCAATGCTGGTATTTTCATTGATGATACTCCAGGGGTAAAGATTACCGATATAAGAGCTAAATGTCGCCGCTTAAAGCAGGAGCATGGCTTAGGAATGATATTAATTGATTACCTTCAGCTTATTTTAGGAAGTGGACGAGCAGGCGAAAATAGACAGCAAGAGGTATCGGAAATTTCCCGTTCCTTAAAACAGCTTGCACGTGAGCTTCAAGTGCCAGTAATCGCCTTGTCCCAGCTATCACGCGGGGTAGAGCAAAGACAAGATAAGCGTCCGATGATGTCTGATATCAGGGAATCAGGAAGTATTGAGCAGGATGCCGATATTGTAGCGTTCTTGTACCGTGATGATTACTATGACAAGGAATCAGAAAGCAAGAATATTATAGAGATCATTATTGCGAAACAGCGTAATGGACCAACAGGAACGGTACAATTAGCTTTTGTAAAAGAATATAATAAATTCGTCAATTTAGAACGGCGCTTTGAAGATGGGGCAATGCCGACAGGCGCTTAGGAAAAAAAGATTAGTAGACTGCGAGCTACTAATCTTTTTTTGTGCCTTTTCAGATGGACAGAAGTCTTAATTGGAGTAAATATACTTCAACTTTTATCGTTTTTTATTAATCTCTTTTTTACGAACATAATCTTAAAATATTAAAAAGATTGTTCGTGTTTTATTGACTTTTATCTTGGGGAATTGATAAAATAGGAATGTTGATTAAGGATATAATAAAAAAAGATATAGAAACCTGTGGAGGTGCTCTAGGATATGTCATCAGTAGTGGTGGTAGGAACGCAATGGGGAGACGAAGGAAAAGGTAAAATTACCGATTTCCTATCTGAAAATGCAGAAGTGATTGCACGTTATCAAGGTGGTAACAATGCAGGTCATACAATTAAGTTTAATGGAGAAACATATAAATTACACTTAATTCCATCTGGGATATTTTATAAAGAAAAAATTAGTGTTGTTGGAAACGGAATGGTCGTTGATCCAAAAGCGATCATTGAAGAATTAAAGTATTTACATGACCGTAATATCAATACAGATAATTTAAGAATTAGTAATCGTGCACATGTTATTCTTCCCTATCATCTAAAATTAGATGAGGTTGAGGAAGAAAGCAAAGGTGCTAATAAAATTGGAACAACGAAAAAAGGAATTGGACCAGCTTATATGGATAAAGCAGCGCGTACTGGTATCCGTATTGCTGACTTATTAGATAAAGAAGTATTTGAAGAAAAGCTTGCAAGAAATTTAATTGAAAAAAACCGTTTATTAGAGCGTATTTATGAAACGGAAGGCTTTAAATTAGAAGATATTTTAGATGAGTATTATGAGTATGGACAGCAAATTAAGAAATATGTTTGTGACACTTCTGTTGTATTGAATGATGCATTAGATGAAGGCCGCAGAGTATTGTTTGAAGGTGCTCAAGGGGTAATGCTAGATATCGATCAAGGTACGTATCCGTTTGTTACATCTTCTAATCCAGTGGCTGGAGGGGTAACAATTGGTTCAGGTGTTGGTCCAACGAAAATTAAACATGTAGTTGGTGTATCCAAAGCTTATACATCAAGAGTAGGGGATGGACCTTTCCCAACAGAATTAAATGATGAAATTGGACATCATATTAGAGAAGTTGGCCGTGAATATGGAACAACAACTGGTAGACCACGCCGTGTCGGCTGGTTTGATAGTGTTGTTGTGCGTCATGCACGTCGAGTTAGCGGTATTACTGATCTTTCTCTGAATTCCATTGATGTTTTAACAGGAATTGAAACAGTAAAAATTTGTGTTGCTTATAAATACAAAGGGGAAGTAATGGAAGAGTTCCCAGCAAGCCTTAAAGTACTAGCTGATTGTGAGCCAGTATATGAAGAATTACCAGGCTGGTCAGAGGACATTACTGGATGTAAAACATTAAGTGAGCTTCCTGAAAATGCCCGTCATTATTTAGAAAGAGTTTCACAGTTAACGGGGATCCCATTGTCCATGTTCTCAGTTGGCCCAGATCGTACACAAACAAATGTGATACACAGCCCTTGGAGACAAATCTAAGCATGGTAAGAGGTCGTTCTAAACGTGTTAGAACGACCTTTTCTTTTCTAAATAGATAATAGAAGCAGGCTGGCTTGATTCGTTTACAGAAATGGCATGAGGGTATGATAAGTATACAGTATTCTTTATGTTGGGTATTTAATTTTAGTAACCTTGCGGATGGAAAAATAGTTGCGTAGGAGTTAAAAAATATTTTTGAAAAAACTTTTAAAAAAAGTATTGCTTTTTATTTTAATAATATGCTAATATAAAAAGCGTCGCAAATGACAAAAATACGAGCCATTAGCTCAGTCGGTAGAGCATCTGACTTTTAATCAGAGGGTCGGAGGTTCGAATCCTCCATGGCTCACCATTTCTTGTAATAAATCATGGCCCATTGGTCAAGCGGTTAAGACACCGCCCTTTCACGGCGGTAACACGGGTTCGAATCCCGTATGGGTCATAATATCTTTTTAAAGGTATTAATAGTAAAAAATGGTCCGGTAGTTCAGTTGGTTAGAATGCCTGCCTGTCACGCAGGAGGTCGCGGGTTCGAGTCCCGTCCGGACCGCCATTTTTTCTTCCTATGCATTTGCATATTTAATATATATTTTTTATCTAATACATATTGAAGACAAGTAAAAATTTCGACCTGTGCTGCTAGTAAGCATCTGTCACAATAGTTTGGCTCAGTAGCTCAGTCGGTAGAGCAAAGGACTGAAAATCCTTGTGTCGGCGGTTCGATTCCGTCCTGAGCCACCTTGATTTACCATCACAACGACTGTTCGTTGTTTTTTTTATGCCTAATTATTTCCCCGTAAATAAATGTGAAAGAATCCGCTACTATTACAACCCCCACAGAACATATAAATTTAACAACAATTTTATTACAATATAATAGCAAACCATTTTTCCTTATAAAAGTATGATAAAGTTAATGTATATGTCTTCTTTGTTAGGAACTTTATAAAATAATGAAGTGAATGGAGTAGAAACAGAAGAGAATTATTTAATTTAGAAAAAAGTAAGTAGAGGATGTTATAGACAAAAAAAGGACAAGGGATCCATTCTATCAAAAAGGATATCCTTGCCAAAATTAAGGGAAAATGAAACTCATATATATAGACGATTATCTCGTCTAAAAGGTTTCAATAATTTATCCATCTACCTATGTATTTTTTATTGTAAAATAATGCTCTAACTAATTTTCTGCAGAAAGAAGGCATATAACAGCCTAGTATGTATTGATGATGGATGTATGCTTTTAGTTCCCGTGCATAAGAATAAAAGACTAATAAAGAAAAATAGCAATTCTCTCTTTAAATAGAGAGATTTTTTATTCGGGGATGGAAGGAATGTTCAGTGGGCTAATGAAAAGCTTCACTGTCTTTTTTATTTGGGGCTATTTAGTGGATAGCAGTTATTTGGAGAATTTTATCATCCTGCTACCTATTTTTTGTTTCTCTTGGTAAAGGGAGATGAAAGCGGGATAAACTAATAATAGAAAAAAAGTGATTATATAAATTTAAAATGGTAAAGTAGACATTAGAAGTAAACAATAAAAGAATGAAATAACAATAGATAAACTTGATATAAGGAGAATAGCAGAATGAACAAAAAGATTCTAGTTGTAGATGATGAAAAACCAATTGCGGATATTTTGCAATTTAATTTAAAGAAAGAAGGATTTGAAGTTTATTGTGCTTATGATGGCAACGAGGCGTTAGAGAAGGTAGAAGAGCTTCAGCCGGATTTAGTATTATTAGATATTATGCTGCCACAAAGAGATGGAATGGAAGTATGTCGTGAGGTTAGAAAGAAATATGAGATGCCGATTATTATGTTAACGGCTAAGGACTCTGAGATAGATAAGGTGTTAGGACTGGAATTAGGGGCAGATGATTATGTAACAAAGCCTTTCAGTACGAGAGAGCTGATTGCACGTGTTAAAGCAAATCTTCGTAGACACCAGCAAGTTTCTTCTGCTGCAGAAGAGGAGAAAGAAACAAATGAAATTGAAGTTGGTTCCCTTATTATTCACCCAGATGCTTATATCGTATCGAAAAGGGGAGAAATGATTGAGCTGACTCATCGTGAATTTGAATTGCTTTACTATTTAGCAAAACATATCGGACAAGTTATGACGAGAGAGCACTTGCTTCAAACTGTATGGGGTTACGACTACTATGGAGATGTAAGAACAGTAGACGTAACAGTAAGAAGGTTAAGAGAAAAAATTGAAGATAATCCTAGTCATCCAACTTGGATTGTGACAAGAAGAGGCGTTGGATACTACTTGAGAAATCCTGAGCAGGAGTAAATCTATTAATGAAAAAAGTGAGTTTTTTTCGTTCTATTCATTTGAAGCTTGTGGTAGTAATTGTTTTGCTTATTCTAATTTCTATTCAGATTATTGGAGTCTATTTTGTAAAGACTTTACAGACAACCTTATTGGATAGTTTTAAAGTATCGATTCAAGAGAAAGTAAATATCTTATCGATTTATTTAGAAGAGCAGCTTGTAAAGGAAAGAGTCGTCGAAAATGGGGATTCAAAGTTAGAAGATGATATTAGAAGAATTTTGAGTGATAATAATTCTTCTGATATTAAGGAAATTAGAGTAGTTAATAGTAATGGAATTATAGTCGGAACTTCGGATCCGGAAAATCAAAATTTAGTTGGCCAGAGAATGGTCGACTATTCGGTAAGACGAATTTTATCTAATTCTTCCCAGCCAGATAATCCGATCAAGCAGAAAAATGGCGAGAAAATCTATGAGCTGATTACTCCTATAAAGACGAATGGAGATGAAATAGTCGGAGCCATTTATTTGGTAGGGAAAATCGAGAATGTGTATAAACAAATTGATAAGATTAATCAAATCTTCCAAAAAGGAACCATTATTACATTGGTTGTTACCGCTATTTTGGGAGTTCTGTTAGCAAGAACAATCACCAAGCCAATCTCTGATATGCAAAAGCATGCCTTTGCCTTATCAAAGGGGAATTTCTCTCGAAAGGTAAAAGTGTATGGATTTGATGAAATCGGCCAGCTGGCGATTACTTTTAATAATTTGACCAAGAAGCTTCAAGAGTCACAGGCTACAACAGAAAGTGAAAGAAGAAAACTATCTTCAGTATTAGCCTATATGACAGACGGAGTAATTGCGACAGATAGAAAAGGACGGATTATTCTTATTAATGAGCCAGCTGCAAAAATGCTGGATGTTTCACGTGAAACAGTCCTTTCTGAACCAATTGTTAATCTTCTTGATCTTAATGGAAAGTATACATTTGAGGAACTTCTCGAGGAAAGAGAATCGGTTATTTTGGATTATAGTACACATTATGAACCATATGTGTTACGGGCGAATTTTTCAGTTATCCAAAAAGAAACAGGGTTTGTGAATGGTTTAATTACGGTTCTTCACGATATTACCGAACAAGAAAAGATTGATATGGAAAGAAAAGAGTTTGTGGCGAATGTTTCCCATGAATTGCGTACGCCGCTAACGACAATGCGCAGTTATGTAGAGGCTCTATATGATGGGGCTTGGAAAGATGAAGAATTAGCTCCGAAATTCCTTAATGTCACACAAACGGAAACAGAACGGATGATACGCCTTGTAAATGATTTATTACAGCTTTCTAAATTAGATAGTCGTGATTATCAGTTAAATAAAGAACTTGTTGATTTCATCGTATTTTATAATCGCATTATTGATCGTTTTGAATTGACGAAAGAGCAAAATGTTATTTTTATAAGAAAATTGCCTAAGAAAGCAGCATTTGTGGAAATTGATGAAGATAAATTGACACAGGTTCTTGATAATATAATTTCTAATGCCTTGAAATACTCTCCTGAAGGTGGGAAAATTACTTTTTCTATAAAGGAGCAAGAACAGCAAATTATCGTAAGTGTATCGGATAATGGCGTAGGTATTCCAAAAGAAAATATTGATAAAATATTTGATCGTTTCTACCGTGTTGATAAGGCGAGAACACGTAAGCTTGGCGGAACAGGACTAGGCCTTGCTATTGCGAAAGAAATGGTAGAAGCACATGGGGGAAGAATTTGGGCATCCAGTAAAGAAGGAAAAGGAACAAAAATATCTTTCACCCTACCGTATATTCAATCTGAAGAGGATGATTGGGGATGAAATATGAGAACGTAAAAAGTGGCATTTTAATCTTGCTGGTAGCATTAAGTGTGTTATTATATTATCTCCTTTGGACAGACCAAGGTGGAGAGTTTGATGCAATGGATACTAGTGGTTCTACTATGGAGCAAGAGGCATTAGGGGCTAAAAAGGAAGTCAGTGAAGTAATAAAACCTGATGAAATTTACCAACACATCGATGGGCAGCATTATGGTACAATTTCCAAGGAGGAAGTAGACCATATTCTAAATAGATTGAAAGAATTTGATTATGGGAATTTCCGTAATATATCTTCCACCATTCCTAGTATAGCCACTTTTTTAGAAGAGCAGAATAATAGTCTAGAAATAAGGTTTCCAGGGCAAGTTCCTTTTCGTATTTATAAAGAAATTTTAAGAATTGATCAAGATAATTCCTTTGATTTTGATACGATCTTGTTTTCTTATAAGGATGGAAGTGTTTATTTTCTGTCTAAAGAAACAGAGAAAGTATATGAAGCATCGATAAATACAACCTATATAGAGCAGCTTAATAAATTGAAAGAAAATGTTTATGCGGAAAAGTCAGTGTACTCCACTTATTTTTCTTATAAACCTAATGATCAATATTTAATTTACTTGCCTAATGGAAAGCAGGAAGTAAATAAATATAAATACTTTACAAGACAAATTGAATCTATCCGCTTGAGCAGAGCATTATTTGAAGAGCCAAGTATTGCTCAAAAAGAAATTCTGACAAATTGGGAAGAGTATACGGATGATTCAGGTTTATTACGAATATATAAAGATACCCATATAGTTAGTTTCTTTAAACCTGCAGGCATTTCGAATGAAATGACTCAGAACCATATAATAAATAATAGTATCGAATTGATTAATGAACGTGGCGGCTGGATTAATAACTATCTTTATGTCGGACGAGATGATGATAGAAAGGTTACCTTTCGTTTATACAATACAAATGGGATGCCTGTGTTCAATCTAAATACGGAGTTGTCCGATATTCGATTATACTGGGAAGATAATAAGGCAAAGCGTCTGTTAACGAGTAATTTAATTATTATTAATACAACCACTCCGTTTGATTTTTCGAAAGAGACAATCTCATCAGGAGAGGATGTTCTAAATTATCTTAAAAGCAATAAAAAACTGAAGATGGAAAAACTCCAGAAGATCGTACTGGGATACGATATGCAGGTCGATTCGCAAAGTATCGTTTCTTTACAGCCAACTTGGTTTTACCAATATGATCATAAATGGTATTCCCTATATTCGGAAGGAACAGGGGGCAGCTTAGATGGACTGGAGTAAGATAAAGACGATATTTATCATTGCCTTTTTACTATTAGATGTTTATTTAATTTATGAATATGTAAAAATTAAGGAATACCAGCGGGCCGATGATTTACCAACAGAACCACCAACACACACATTGTCACGGCTAGGAATTGATTACGATAAAGAGAAACTGCCAGTGAATAATGTGAAGGATCAATATTTATCTGCCAAATCGAAGAAATTTACCGATGATGAGATCAAGAAGTTGGAAAAGGGATTATTAAGCGGTCAAGAAATTACGGTAAGAGATAGCATATATCTTCAAGCAGTCCTAGAGAAACCAATCAGTATAGATAAAGAGTTCGATCCCGATGATTTGACTGATTTTCTGCTTAATTCCGTACTTAACGGTGCAGAGTATCGCTTTTGGGAAAAGAAGGGGAACACGATAAAGTACTATCAGCAGCATGCAGGAAAAACATTGTATCGCAATCCTAAAGCGGAGCTTACCTTTAATGTCAATGAAGAAAATAAAATTGTTTCTTATAATCAGACGTATTTAGAAAACATTAAAGAAATGGATAAAGAAGAGGTCATTATGCAGCCGCCTGATGCTATTCTTAACTTATTTAAAAATAATTTCATTGAAAGTGGTTCATATGTAAGTCATATAGAACTAGGGTATTATACACAGCTTGATACTTCGGCACAGCTGCTTGCACCAACTTGGAAAGTAACAGTGAACGAAGAAGATTTTTATGTGAACGCCCTAGATGGACAAGTTATTCAGCCAGAAACAGAGGAAATGAAAGTGGAGTGAGAGAAAATGCGGTTTAGTGTTCTCGCAAGTGGCAGTACAGGAAATGCCATTTTTGTTGAATCAGGAGAACATTCCTTTTTAGTGGATGCCGGATTAAGCGGAAAGCAAATGGAAGGCTTATTTCAAGGCATTGAACGAAAAATGAGTGATCTAACAGGCATATTAGTAACACATGAGCATAGCGACCATATTAAAGGGGTAGGTATTGTTGCAAGAAAGTATAAACTGCCGATCTATGCGAATGAAAAAACATGGAAAGCAATGGATCCACTCATTGGGGAAATTCCAGTCGAGCAGAAATTTCATTTTGATATGGAAACCGTAAAGACATTCGGCAATGTATCCATTGAATCCTTTGGCGTATCTCATGATGCGGCAGAGCCAATGTTTTATGTATTTCATGAAGGGGAGAAAAAGCTCGTTCTTATCACAGATACTGGGTACGTAAGTGATCGAATGAAAGGAATTATTTCCAATGCAGATTCGTATGTATTTGAAAGCAATCATGATGTGCAGATGCTGCGGATGGGAAAATATCCATGGAATATTAAAAGACGTATCTTAAGTGATGTGGGACATGTCTGTAACGAGGATGCTGCGATAGCCATGAGTGAAGTGATTGGAGATCGTACAAAGCATATATACCTTGCGCACTTAAGCTTAGATAATAATATGAAGGATCTAGCAAGGATGTCAGTTGGACAGACATTAGAAAGCCGTGGCGTTGGTTTGGGGGAACAGGTTCATTTATTTGATACCGATCCAAGGATACCGACAAAGCTAATGGCTATATAGCAGGATCGAAAAAAGCGGATAGTTAGATATTCGCTTTTTTTACTAGAGAAATAAAAGTATGGCAGGAAGGCTTTTGGGCATGATAGAGAGAAAACTTCTTGAAGTATTTCGTTTGTTTTTTTAAAAAACAGGAAAAATAATAAGGATATAGGTTAAGGATGATTTTTAGATTATGTCTTTAGAAAGGAATGAAGCTTGTGGAGTATGATTACGGTAATCGGGGAGATGGGCCAAAGAGAGGCTCAAGAAGAGGCTATTTCTTCTCTGGATTTATAGGTGCGGTGATAGGAGCATTACTAGTATTATTATTAAGCCCCCGCTTGACGGACTTAGCGATTTTTCAGAATGGAAATGAAAATGAGCAAATCGTAACTAATTCTGATGGGATAAAAACACAGAATATTTCATTGAACGTGGAAACGGATATTACAAAGGCAGTGGATAAAGCAGCGGACTCAGTTGTCGGAATTACCAATCTGCAGTCCTCTAATTTCTGGGCAGATGAAACAACAGCCCAAGAAGCGGGCACAGGTTCTGGAGTTATATATAAGAAAAGTGGGGGCAAAGCATTTATTGTCACAAATAATCATGTAGTCCAAGGAGCAACGGAACTTGAGGTCACGTTATCAGATGGAAAAAAAATTAACGCTAAGCTAATAGGTGCTGATATTTGGACCGATTTAGCAGTAGTCGAAGTAGCTGCAAAAGAGATAACAAAAGTAGCAGAGTTCGGCAATTCTGATAGCTTAAAGGCAGGTGAACCAGTCATTGCAATTGGGAATCCTCTTGGATTAACGTTTTCTGGTTCTGTCACGCAAGGAATCATATCTGGCTTACAGCGGACCATCCCTGTCGATATAAATGAAGATGGGACACCTGATTGGCAATCAGAAGTTATTCAAACAGATGCAGCGATTAATCCAGGAAATAGTGGTGGTGCACTGGTTAATATCGAAGGACAGCTTATTGGTATTAATAGCATGAAGATTGCTGAATCTGCGGTAGAGGGAATTGGACTTGCGATTCCGATTAACTCAGCGATTCCAATTATTGAGGATTTAGAACAACATGGAGAAGTGCAGCGGCCTTATATGGGGGTAGAACTACAATCTGTTAGTGATATTCCAGGCTATTATCAGCAGGAAGCTTTGAAATTACCGAATGATGTTACAACAGGTGTTGCGATAAAAGATGTATCACCAAATTCTCCAGCACAAAAAGCAGGATTAAAAGAGCTAGATGTTATCGTAGAACTAGATGGGGAAGAAATAATCGATTTAATTGCATTAAGAAAGCATTTATATACGGAGAAGAAAATCGGCGATAAAATGGAAGTGAAATATTATCGAAACGGTAAGCTAGAAACAACAGAGCTTACGTTATCAGAGGAAGAAATGTAGTTAAGGAAGTAGAGCGAAGCCTTATTTAGGTATCGCTCTACTTTTTTTATGTGTATGTATTTTTTGAATGGAGATACTATTGCTGAATAGATGTAATGGAGCGAAAATAGTTTCTGTAAAAAATAATAAAATGCTTGTGGATAAGGTTTTATCGAAAAAGGCTGAGGAATTTCATTAGAGTAGTTGCAGTTTTTAGGTAGAATGATAAGATGGAATGTGGATAACTAATAATAAGGTCAAGAAGAAATATTATCCACAATTATTTATAGAAAAATGAAAACAGCAAGAGGTAAAAGGAGAAGAAGATATGATTTATAGTTGTGCTGAACACGTTGATATAGCAATAGATTCCGTTGTAAATGAGTATGAAACCTTTCCGATTTTAGAACAAATTTCAGAAGAAGAAAAGTTATCAACAACCTGTGAATATTGTAAAAATAATGCCATATATATGGTGGCGAACAAGTGATTCCATACTATATGTGGATTAAAAATGTGGATATGTGGATAAGTATTGTGGATATCTTGTTTGTAAAGTGAGGAAAGCATGTGAATATCTCAATTATTACAGTAGGAAAGTTAAAAGAAAAATATTTAAAGCTTGGAATCGAAGAATATACAAAAAGACTTTCAAGCTATTCTAAAATAGAAATTATAGAAGTGCCAGACGAAAAGGCACCCGAAATCTTAAGCGATGCCGAGATGCTGCAAGTGAAGAAAAAAGAAGGAGAAAGAATCCTTGCCAAAGTTCCAGCTGATGCACACGTTATTGCACTTGCGATAGATGGCAAGCAAAAGTCATCCGAGGAGTTAGCCGACACACTCGATAAGTTAGGTACATATGGGAAGAGCAAAGTGACATTTATTATTGGCGGATCGTTGGGATTAAGCGATGAAGTGTTAAGACGAGCAGATGACAAGTTGTCGTTTAGCAAGATGACATTTCCCCATCAACTGATGAGGTTGATTTTGGTGGAGCAGGTTTATCGGGCTTTTCGGATTATGAGGGGAGAACCGTACCATAAATAGAGGCAAAAAATGATGTAAATAAGGTGGTATTTTGTTGTCGGAAGCGGGTATTGGCTGTGGAAAACCATTTGCATTATCCGTTTCTCGATACAACATGTGGATAAGTGTAAAGGACTTAGAAATATTGACCTCTGAAAAGTCAAAGTCGAGTTCAACTTGATCGACCATTCGTGATTGCCCAATTGGGTGTTTTACTGTAATTTTGTTAAGCAAGAGTTGAAGTAAATGTTTTTGTCTTTCTCTTGATGATTGTTTATAGACTAAAAGGAATTTGTCTAAAAGCTTTTGGATAAGCTCTGGTTGGATTACTTTTGCATCGTTCGAGCTTAATTGCCCAGTGATTTCATTGTGCCTTTGTTCTAACTCTGCTTTTTCTTTAGAGACATGCTGTAATCGTTCTTGCAAGATTGCTATTGGTAAGGTCTTTCGCTCAAATGCTTCCAAGTAACGATTCTGTAGCTCTTGTATTTCAGAAAGGCGATTTTCTACTTGTTTCAATTCATTACTGAGTTGGTTTAAAGATTCTATCGAAGTAGAATTTATAGATTGAAGTGTAGAGAATAACTGTTTTTGGTTGGAAAGGATCTTCTCAATCTTATTAATTACTTCGCATTCTGCTTCATAAGCTTTTATTGAATTTGCTCTACATGCTGATGAACCTTTGTTATGAAAGTTAGAGCAAACATAATAACGATATTTCTTCTTTGTTCCATCCTTTCGTTTATGTGTTGTAATTGCAGGAACCATACCTTGACTACAATCAGGGCAACGTAAAAGACTGCTAAGTAAAAAAGGTTCATTGGATTGCCTTTGTTTAAATGATTTGCTTTTCCGCCTTGCTTGAACCATACTCCATAATTCATCGGAAATAATGGCTTCATGCTGTCCTTCGACAATAATGGGATTAGGGTTTTTACCTCTCCTGCGTTTTGTATCCCAATTTTCTACCTTTAGCCAACTGATTTTACCGTTGTAAGTAATATTATCTAAGATTTGAGCAATACCATTGATGGAGAAAAGGCGATTTCGTTTAGTACGATATCCTGCTTTGTTTAGGTGGTTTGCTATTGCCTTTAAACCTTTACCATTTGCGTATAACTGATAGATTAATTGCACTATCTTTGCCTCTTTTTGATTAATTACAAGTTCTTTTTCAATATTGTCATAACCGAATACAACGCCTCAGTTCCATGAACCTTCTAATGCTCGCTGTTTCATTCCCAATTTAACATTCTCTGCTAATGTGTTACGCTCCATTTCCGCAATGGAAGCCATTAGCTGAACAACTAAACGACCAATTGGACTGCCTGTATCAAAGTTTTCAGAGTAAGAGATGAATTTTACTCCATAATCTTCGAATTTGTCTAATAAAGTGAGAGTATCTAACATATTTCGTGATAGGCGTGAGATCTTCCAAACAAGAACAGCTTGAAATTTATCCTTTTCAACATCTGAAATAAGTTTTTGCATAGCAGGGCGACCGCTAATGTTCTTTCCGCTTATTCCCTCATCTACATATTCCTCTGCAATCTCCCAACCATACAATTGAGTGTATTGACGTAATGTTTGTAGTTGGGCTGATATACTATATCCCTCTGTTGCTTGTTCTTCAGTGCTGACACGACAATAAATAGCAACTCGTTTTATTTCATGCATAAAAATCCTCCCTTCCTTGTAATTTTAATATGAAACACAAAAAAGAGAAGGGATGTTCCCCTTCTCTTAGTTCAATTGATTCAAATATTTTAAATCAAATTTATAGATGATTTCTTTTATAGTTCTATCCTTAGTAGTCTTCCCTGGATTTCCATGAATTTCTTCAATGAGAGAACGAAGCAATTCCTTTTTGTCATCATCTTCAATCATATCGAAAAAGGCTTTTAAATCGTGTAGTGAAGTTGAAATAATATCAGCTAAAAAGGTTTTATTTCTGAGTTTAATGAGGTGCTGTAAATTTTCAATTCGACTTAAAATCGTTTTCTCTTCCTCTTGTAAATCTACCATTTCCTCTTTCAAATCGCTTCTGAAATAATATCTTTCAACTTCCAATTTATAAGTTCTTTTCTCTTTGTTTTTAATTCATCTAACTCGACTTCATACGTCTTTAATTTCATTTCCAATGGCTCTATTTCACTCATGGCGTATGCGTGTAGCATACTGGTTATAGGTTCTATAATGTTGTATTTTTGTAACGCTATAAACACTTGGTTGAATACATGCTCTTCAGCATAATCCTTTTTTACAAGGTTTGAGGAACACGCCTTCCTACCGCTGTTTTTGTTTCTTGAACATTGATAGTATTTGTATTTTGGACTGCTATTTCCTTGTACCATGGCTGAGCCACATTCTGGGCATTTTAGTAAACCCGATAGGGGGAAGCTTCCAGGATGAACTTTCTCTTGTATAAAACTGCTTACTTTCAATATTTCTTGTGTTTTCTTCCATAACTTTAGGTCAACAATGGGGGCATGCTTTCCATCTCTCAGTTCACCACGCCATTTCATTTTTCCAATATAGACGGGATTGCTTAGTATCGTTTTTACGGAAGTAATTGACCAAAAATTATTTTTCTTTGTAGTGACACCCAAAGTGTTTAAGTTAGAAGCGATCTTTTTATAACCCCACTGGTCAATTGCATACTTTTCAAAAATATAATTTACGACCTTTGCTTCTTCAGGGACAATTTTAAGCTTCTTATTCTTCGATGCATATCCATAAATAATGCCTCCATTAAATTCTCCTTCAGAGGCTCTTTTCTCCATACCAGAGTTTGTTCGGAATATGATCATATCTCTTTCTAATTCAGCAACTAATGACATGATTTGATAAAGTATTTTTGCTCTTGGATCTCTTGTATCAATATTGTCAGCTATACAAATAAGATGTTTTTCGGCTTGCGTTAGTCGCTTATAAATATATAAGGATTCTAAATTGTCCCTCGATATACGGTCTGAATCATAAACGACAACGTAATCTATTCCATTTTGTTTATCAAGAACAAATGAGTATAACTCTTTAAACTCAGGTCGATTTTTAAATGATTCAGCCGATTTTGCTCCTTCATCGAAGATGCGAACGAGGGATAAATCATTATTTTTGCAATATTTTTCAATTTCCTCTTTTTGTTTTGCAATAGTATTGTCTAATTGTTTATCGGTACTTACTCGAACATAACCAACAGCACGATAAATCAATCACGCTCCTAATCTGTTTTCCTTAAATTTGTCGTATATAGTAGATTCATATTTGACAATCAGATCGGACAGTAAGTTAAGAAACTTTCGAGCATTATATTTTTCCAGCTCAGGTCCAATCAATAATTGTTCTTCAATTTCTTCATTAAGATTTAAAGTAGGGGATTCTTTCATTGGGGGATCTTCCTTTCGTAGTGGATTTTTGAGGTTATTTAAGGTTAATGACATGAGGAATGAGTCAATAACCTATGTAAAAAAACGAGGGAATATGTTCCGAAAAGAAGCCAGAATGCATCTAAAACAACAAAAAAGACTGCTTTACTTAGATATACAAAAAAACGCAATAAGTAGTTAAGCAAGAGGGCAAAATCCCCCTTGAAACAAATATACCTATTGGATTGTTCATGTATCTAAGTAAAACAGTCTATAATCTATCAAAATATGTTATATAAAAATTTCTATAAACTATAATAAAAAATATTTTGCCTTATGTCAATAGTTAATTGAATGTTGCAACATTTTTTAGAACCAATACCTCGAACCACCTCGAACACAAAACCTATTTATATCAACTTGACTTTTCCTTTATATTGTCAATAGCCCATCTAATTTTGGGGGCAATGAAGGATAAATATAGTGGGGCTGGGAGCAAAAATATAACAATAAACCCTTGATGTATAAAGATTTCCAGCCTCCCAAGGTCAATCTGGAGGTGGTATAAATGATCCATACAATCAAGCTGTATTTCCCCATTGAATACTATGAAGTTATGGACTTGCAAAAAAGGTTTAATATTATTTACACTCAACTGAATGACTACTTTGCTAATTACTACGATGGTAAGTTTAAAGGGGGTACGCTTCAGATTTCAAATAAAGGCAATGGACAGTGGAAGTTATATATGTTCATAGATGCAATTCTCCTTCTTGGTAAGTCTGACATTATGGAGGATAACTATATTTCGTTAGAACAAGAGATAATGAATATTCTTTGGATTCTCTTTAAACATTTTTTGCATTTCAAACATCATATTCTGCAAAGAATTGATTACCGATACGATGTGGTTGTAGAGGAAAAACTCCACAGAGATATACTGCTCCACTTGTATCAGAAGCTTACTAAATCACATAGGTATCAAAAAAAGTATATAGGTAAGCTTGATGCAGAAGGTGTTTTTCAAAAATATGAAACGACTGTTTACCATTCGTCAAAATCGGTACAAGCTGTAGTTTATTCAAAAGAAGAAGAACGATTATTTAAAAAAGAAGAGATACAAGAGTATGAAAAAAACGTACTAAGGTTTGAAGTACGAATTCTACAAGATCATATTAATTATATGGCTCGACAGGACAAAGGGAATTATCGACCGAAGAAATTAAAGGAATATATGAAAGAAGATGTTTATCGAAATTATTTCCGCAAATATATGTCCCCCATTTACCATCCTGGAGAATTTTATAAGATAGAGGAAGCAAGAAAACGTATACGTAACTCCTCCCTCTCTGATTCCAATAAAAATAAACTGATTGAATTTTTAAAACAAGTTTCTTCTCACAGTATAGATACCCCATTAAAATCCATGACAAAAGCCACATTTCGAAACCGTCTGGAAATGTTGAGTCAACTTGGCATCAATCCAATCCCCATTCCAAAAAACTACCCAAAAGCACCAAATACTCTAAGCAATCCCCTCGATAAATTTTTATGGTAAATAAGTTAAGATATTAAAATTTGAATAGAAATACAGTTGATATATGGTTAATAATGGTTATAATAATGATAAGCACGATATTGTGAGTATCGTGTACCATAACTGAACTTGAAGTTCGGTTCGGCAATAAGTAGATCCATGTTAGAACCACTCCGCTTACCAGGCTTCGGGTGGTTCTTTTTATTTAAAAATCAAAACATTTAATTTCAATACAATGGAAGAAATAATAGTTAAAACAATAATAATTGATTAACTTTAAGAAGTGAATGAAAGGCTGATGGTGATGTATAGGTTTAGAACTGTGTCAAACTTAATCGGAGAATTTCAAGAGTTACAAAAACAGCAAATATACTTTGCACACCCTGAACAACTAAATGATCCAATGGAAGGAATGCGTCGATATTTCTGGCAGGGAGACGAAATTGTATGGAGAAATTTGTTAAAACATTATCTTTTATGCTTGGAGCATGTAGTTACAATTGCAAGATTAACTGAAGAAAATGAACAGATAACAAAAGACGACATTCCAATATATAAAAGTTTAGAAAATTTGCCAACAGATTTATATAGGGATCGTATTCAAGAAATCTACGAAGTATTCTTTTCCAATCGTTTTGTTCAATCCTATCTAAGTTTTATCATCAATAATCCATACAAAATTTACTCGGAAGAGCTGTATGTTCACTTAAAATTCTTATTAAGACACGCATTAAATGCTGTTTTTGAAGTAGATGCTAAACATGGATTAATACCAACATCAGAAGATATTAATGATTTAAAAAGTGAAAATGATCAGGCAGATGCTTTCTTTACGATTTGGGGAAAAATGAGTGAGTTACCTGACGGTCAAGAAATGTATGAACATTTAATGAAAGCAGTGCATGAAGTAATGAAAGAGATGGATTTTCAACATATCATTAAATTAAATAGTTCAATTAAAATGCAAAATATATATGTTGAATTTCCACAAATGTATATAGAAGCGATAAAAGCCTTAACTTATCCAGAAGCGTACATAGCTTGCTTTATGGATAATTGTACAAATACTTCTATTTGGGGAACTTATGGGGATAATCATAGGGGAGTTTGTTTAAAGTACAAAATAAAAGACGAAGAAAAACCTACACTAAAATTAAAAACAATTACAGGATTTTCATCATCAGGGAATACATATGGAACAGTAGAATTTCAATTAAAAAAAATGGTTTATTCTAATGAATTTGATGAATTAGACTTCTTTAGAAATATTGGAAGACTACCAGTCGGTCATTTAGAAAGACAATGGTATACAAATGAAAAAGGGGAGCGAAGTATTTGTAGTGAACATTTGTTTTCAAATAAAGAAGAATGGAGGAATAGACACTGGGAGTCCTTCGAAACAGCTTATTTGAAGAAGTTACCTGCTTGGTCACATGAGAGGGAATATCGTATAATCTTGAGTAGTGTTCTTGAAATGTTCAGTGAATCAAAAGATAGACTGCTTGAATACAATTTCGAAGACTTAGAAGCTATTATATTTGGAATTAACACACCAAAAGAAGATAGAATAAAGATTATAGAAATAGTAACTGAGAAGTGTAAAAAAGAAGGTAGAAAACAGTTTGACTTTTACGAAATGGCATATTCAAATATAAAACAGGAAATGGATACGAGAAAAATTCTATCTATAAAATTATGACTTTATCAGGTGGAAAAATATGCGTTAAAAAGAAGTTGGGCGAATTATATTCACTCTACTTCTTTTTAATTTGAGTGTACAAATTCTTAATCTACTACCTAAAATGAAGTTATCAAACCCTTTTCCCAATCTATAATGATAAAGATCTTCTGATCATAAATAAGGATTTCCTGATGGAAAAAGTCAAAGGAGTAGATAGAAATGGGAAAAGGTAGAAAACAATTAAATGATGATTTTGCAAAGTTGCTGAAAAAGCTTCGGTTATCAAAAGGTTATTCATTGCAACAATTAGCAGAACGAAGTAACGTTACGCCTTCCTATTTAAACAGACTTGAGCGTGGTGAACGAAAGACACCTACATTCTCGGTACTTCAACACATTGCAGAAGGACTCGACGTAGACGTAAACGTTCTGGTTGGATTGGATGCAAAGGATACAAATGAACCACTTTCATTGGAAGAAATGTTCTTTACCAATGAAATAGAGTTTGGTGGCAACTAGTTAACTGCAGATCAAAAAGAAGTGTTATTAGACATTTTACAAGAGGCATTAGAGGTAGAATCAACATCAGTTGAACAATTGTTAGATGCCCTGAAGAGAATTGGTGAATTGATTGTTGAATTGAAAGAATTGTGATTCATCAAAAACGGAGCCAATAATGGTTTCCGTTGTACATATGATATATGTATAAGGTATATATAGATTTAATATCGTGGTTATATTCGGTTAGGACAATAACAACAAGAATTATTGTAAAATATATATAAAGTTTATAGATAACATATGCTATTGATACATACTTGATATATTACTACCAAACCTGTTTGACAATTACGAACATTCTCTTTTATAATCTGATAAAAATGAAAGGGTTGGATGGGAAATGAGACGATTACTTATCACCTTCGAAAAGTATATACGAAAAAATTCAGCACTTACCAGAGAAGAAATGGTAGGTGCTTTTTCTTTGTAAAAAATAAATGACAAAAAAATTCGTTGATAATAGAAGGAGTGTAGAAATGAGTAAAAAAGGAAGCAATAAGGAAGCTATTTTCGCCATTTACTTAAAAGACCAATACAAAGGCCGGAAGGAATTATTAGATTTTGAACTATCGAATATCGTGTTAGAACAAAGGCATGCAAATAACAATATTGACTTATCAGCAGTAAGCATTATACGGAAATTGGGCATTTACATGGAGATTCAATTGACTAAAGCCAATAAAAAATATCTGGGTCGAATAAAATCCATGATGATTAGATACCCTGAATCCGTAATTATTTGGGTAGCCCGTTCTTTCGACATATCGTTATTAGAAGATTTAGATGATTGGATGTTAAAACACAATAAGCAGTACATCGACTTTTACGCACTGACTATTTCTGAAGAAGCAATGAAAAAACTGCATAGTTTAAATCAACTGTACAAACTGGATGTTTATAACAAGATGGATGTTCTAAATGACATAAGTAATCTTTTGCATGTGGAATATAAACTGAAAAATTTGCATCCAACCCATTGCGGAGGTGTGGCGATAGAACCTCCAACTTACGATTTCTCCCGACCAGATGATATAAAAAAGGCGCTATTAGAGGTATTGAAAAAGAGAATGCCTTACTTTTTAAACTTTCATTATCGGAAAAAAGCGAACCTCTATGATCATGTGCTTACGATTGGATCTGGTCGAAGTAACATCTCTTATCGCTGTTCAGCAAAAAATGCAAAATCATTGGCATTTGTAGAATTGTATTTCGATTCATCGAGAGAAAAGGAATATGATGAATTTAAGAAGGTGGAGCAAACCATTCGACAAAAAGTACATCCGCATATTTGTTTTGAAAATCGAAGAATCGGTGTTTATTTTCAACCATTGCAAACATATGAAGAAACATTTGAACAAATCGCTGAGATATTTGAGCGATTCATTCAATTCTTTAGTCCATACTTCTATGGCAGAAATGATATAAAGGTTATACGTGAACAGGAAGAAAATAGTACAGAAACCATTCAATCTGCAATTTTAACAAGATTGGATTATTCGTCAAACAGGCTCATTGAAGATTTCATGAAAGAAGAAACTTTCGAAACCGAGGAAAGTTACAGAATACGGCAAGAAGAAGTTGCAGATTACTTTATATATCGTTATTAGAAGAAGAGAACTTTGTGTAAATTACACAAGGTTCTTTTTTTTGATTATTTGTTGATTTAATTTCCATATTGTTATATAGTTTATTTAACATATTTTTAAATATTGTATTTAACAAAAGTGGATGGAGGTGTAACATGTTACTTGGTGATATAGCTGAAATTAAAACAGGAATGGTGTTAACGAGAAAAAAGGCTGAGCTTTCAACAGATGTGAAAGCTACTTATCGACTAATTACATTAAAAAACGTTACTGACAACGGAATATTGAATGATGAGCCGTTTGAAGTGTTTCAAAGTAATGACATGCTAAATCCTTCCCATTTTACAGAAAACGGTGACGTTTTAATAAGATTAAGTTATCCGCATACCGCCATTTATATTAACGAAGCAATGACGGGCTTATTGGTTCCATCATACTTTGCCATTATTACCGTTAATCCAATTAAGTTTTTACCAGAGTATGTAGCCTGGTACTTGAATACTGGTGAGGTTAAAAAGGAGTTAGAACGTTCGCAAGCGGGTTCTCGTATTCCAAGTACAAATAAAACAGCATTAAGTACAATTCCAATAGAAGAAATTCCTCTATCTAAACAACAGGTAATCATTAATCTCTATCATCTACATCAACGGGAAAAAACATTGTATTTACAACTGATTGAGGAAAAGGAAAAGTTGTTCATGGCATTAACAAAGAAAATGATAAAAGGTGAACTAAAGGAGGAATTATCATGAGCGAAAAAGTAACAAAAGACCAAATTAACAGTGTTTTATGGCAAGCGGCCGATACATTTAGAGGAAAAGTCGATTCCAGTACATACAAGGATTATATTCTTACGATGCTGTTTATTAAGTACTTAAGTGATGCTTATAAAGAGCATTTGGAAGAGTATACGAAACGTTATGATGGTGATGAACAACGTATTCAACGTGCGTTATCAAGAGAGCGTTTTGTTTTAGATGAACAGTCTACTTTTGATTACTTGTACAGCAAACGTAATGATGCAGAAATCGGTGAAATTATTAACAAAGCATTAGAACGACTGGAAAACGAAAATACAGGGAAGCTTCGTGGTGTTTTCCGTAACATTGACTTTAACAGTGAAGCCATTCTTGGTAAGGCGAAAGAACGAAATGCGATGCTTCGATCTTTATTAGAAGATTTTAATAAGCTGACGTTAAAACCGTCTGTTGTAGGAAGTGAAGATGTCATTGGTGACGCTTATCAGTATATGATTGAACGTTTCGCTTCTGATGCGGGGAAAAAGGGCGGAGAATTTTACACGCCGTCAATGGCTTCTGAATTGTTAGCACGACTTGTAAAACCACAAGAAAATGACCGTATTTACGATCCAACTTGTGGATCGGGATCACTTCTTATTCGTGTAGCTAATCAAGTACCTAACAAAAAGGTAGCAATTTATGGTCAAGAGCGTAACGGAGCAACTCATTCTTTAGCATTAATGAATATGTATTTGCATGGTATTGATGATGCGAAAATTGAATGGGGAGATACTTTAGCAAATCCACTGCATTTAGAAGAAGGAAAGCTAATGAAGTTCCAAGCGATTGTAGCAAACCCACCATTCTCTCTCGACAAGTGGGCGATGGGCTTTGCAGGTGAAGGAACAAATGACAGCAAGTTTAAAATGGAAGCGAGTTTAGATCCATATCGACGTTTTGAGTGGGGCGTTCCACCATCATCAAAAGGTGATTATGCCTTCGTTCAGCATATGCTCTATTCTTTAGCGGAAAACGGTCGTATGGCAACAATCCTTCCGCATGGTGTTCTTTTCCGAGGAGCAAGTGAAGGCAAAATTCGTCAGCAAATAATAGAAATGAATTTGCTGGATGCGGTGATTGGTTTACCAGAAGGGCTGTTCTATGGAACAGGAATTCCTGCGTGTATTCTTGTGTTTAAGAAGAATCGTACTCGTAAAGATGTTCTTTTCATTGATGCATCTGGAGAAGGGAACTACGAAAAAGGGAAAAATCAAAATCAGTTAAGAGAACAAGACATCGCCAAAATAGTAGACACATATGAAAAACGAGAAACGATTGATAAATACTCATATGTTGCCACTGTAGATGAAATAAAAGAAAACGACTATAACTTAAACATTCCTCGCTACGTAGACACATTTGAAGAAGAAGAGCCTGTTGATATGGATGCTGTGAAAGAGAATATAGCAAACATTAAACAAGAACTACAAGAAGTGGAAGCAGAGATGGAAAAGTATTTAAAGGAGTTAGGGCTTTAATCATAAGGACACGACCATTTTTCCTAAGCGAGAAGAATGGTTGAAAGTCTTTTGAAATAGAAGGAATAGGGGTGGAGAGATGGAAACTAATACAGGCTTTCTAATGTATCAAACTGAAAATGGTGATACAAAAATCCAGGTACGTTTAGAAGGAGAGACAGTCTGGATGACACAAAAGACAATGGCGGAGCTGTTTCAAAAGGGTGTTCCAACTATTAATGAACATATAAAGAATATTTATGCTGAAGGCGAATTAAAAGAGGAAGCAACTATTCGGAAAAACCGAATAGTTCAAGTTGAGGGTTCTCGGGAAGTAGAACGAGAAGTAACTTTTTACAACCTTGAGGTTATTATTGCGGTAGGCTATCGTGTACGTTCGCATCGTGGAACACAATTTCGTCAATGGGCAACAGAGCGATTGAATGAATATATGGTAAAAGGATTTACGATGGATGATGAACGACTAAAAGAAATGCGTAACATTGGTGCAGATTATTTTGATGAATTACTTGAACGTATACGTGATATTCGTGCTTCTGAAAGACGATTTTATCACAAAATTACAGATATTTATGCAACATCCATTGATTACAATCCAAGTACACCAATTGCAAGAGAGTTCTTTGCAACCGTTCAGAATAAGCTACACTTTGCCATTCATGGGCATACAGCTTCCGAATTAATTATGAAGCGAGCAGACGCTTCCAAACCCAATATGGGGTTAACAAGCTGGAAAGGCGACAAAGTACGTAAACAAGATGCCGTTGTTGCAAAAAACTATTTAACACAAGAAGAATTAAGTGATTTAAACCGTATCGTGACAATGTACTTAGACTACGCAGAAACTCAAGCAAAAAGGAAAAAGCCAATGTACATGAAGGACTGGGCAGAAAAGTTAGATGCATTTTTAGAGTTCAATGAGCATGAAATTTTAACTAACGCTGGGAGAATTAGAGCAAAAGTAGCAGAGCAATTTGCAAATGAACAATATGAAGTCTTCCATCAACAGCGATTAGCTGAACCAAAAAGAGATGATTTTGATGAATTTTTGGAGCAAAGGAAGCAGTTGGACAGTGAAAAATAGAAAGGACAATAGGTGAAAATTAATGAAAGCATTAAAGCAACACAAATGGAATGATGGTAACCTTAGTGACATTGCTAACATTACTATGGGACAGTCTCCTCCAGGAAGTTCATATAATGATACCAAGGATGGAATTGGTTTAATCAATGGTCCAACAGAATTTACGAATAAATACCCAGTTGTAAAACAATGGACAACAAAACCTACAAAACTTTGTAAAACTGGAGATATATTATTGTGTGTAAGAGGAAGTTCAACAGGTCGGATGAATATAGCTGATGGTGAATATTGCATTGGTCGAGGAGTAGCTTCTGTTAGAGCTAAAAAAGAAAAAGCCGAAACAAGTTTTATTTATTACACATTGAACTATAAAGTAAATCAGTTGTTACAAAAGACTGCGGGTTCTACTTTCCCAAATTTAAGTAGTAATGAACTAAAGGAAATGATTGTGGGAATTCCACCATTTATAGAACAACAAAAAATCGCCTCCATCCTTTCCACTTGGGACAAGGCAATTGAGCTAAAAGAAAAGCTAATCGAGCAGAAAAAAGAACAGAAAAAAGGGTTAATGCAGAAGTTATTGATGGGTGAAGTGAGATTGCCTGGGTTTAGTGCCAAATGGGAAAAGAAAAAAATCGGGGAACTATTAGAAGAAAGCAAGGTAATTGCAAAAAATCCGCAATTAGATAAAAGGATTACTGTGCGATTAAATTTGAAAGGTGTTTGTAAAAGAGAAACATCTACTGTAGAAATAGAGGGAGCAACTACACAATATATCAGAAAAGAAGGCCAATTTATTTATGGGAAACAGAATCTACATAAAGGGGCATTTGGATTGATTCCAAAAGAGTTAAATGGATTCCAATCTTCATCTGATATACCCTGTTTTGATTTTAAAGAAGGTGTAGATGGTCTCTGGTTCTATTATTATTTTTCAAGAGAAAGCTTCTATACGAACTTAGAAAATATCTCAAGTGGAACAGGTTCTAAACGCATCCAACCTAAGGAATTATACAAGTTAACAATTAAACTCCCATCACTTGAGGAACAACAAAAACAATCAAAAATTTTAGAATGTAGTGATAAAGAAATTTATTTGTTAGAGAAAGAATTAGAGACATACAGAAAACAAAAACAAGGCCTCATGCAACTTCTTCTAACAGGGAAAGTCCGAGTAAAGGTGTAATTTCCTTTGCTCCTTATCCGTTATTCTTACCGATGGAGGTGGAAAAATGTCTATTCCGCTAAGTTATGATGAACGTTACATTAGTCAACAACCTGCTATCGAGGTATTGCAAGGCTTAGGTTATGAGTACATAGAGGCTGAACGAGCTGAGGCAATGCGTGACAATCTCTATAGTGTTTTGCTGAAAACGGTATTGGAAACGAAACTGAAAGAGTTAAACTCCTATCAGTATAAAGGTGTCACGTATAAGTTCAGTGATACAAATATTGAACAAGCGATACGTGATTTGGATGAGCCACTAACAAACGGGCTTGTGAAAGCAAATGAAAGTATTTATGAAACATTGATGTTGGGCAGAACTTACACTGAATTTCTGCCCGATGGTTCGAAGAAGTCGTTCACCATTCAATTTATTGATTGGGAAAATGTTGAGAACAATGTCTTTCATATCGTAGAGGAGTTTTCTGTCGAGCGTGTAGACGGCAGAAGTACGGTTCGCCCAGATATTGTGTTATTTGTAAATGGTATACCCTTTGCAGTTATTGAATGTAAAAAGGCTTCGATTTCAATGGAACAAGGAATCAGTCAAATGATTCGTAATCAGAAAAATAACTACGTTCCTCAACTGTTTAAGTATGTGCAGATGGTCATGGCAACGAATAAAAATGAAACGAAGTATGCAACCTGTGGAACACCGAAGAAATTTTGGTCAGTGTGGAAAGAAGAACATGAAGCATGGTTAGATTATTGGTTAGATCAAACCGTTGCAAAGCGATTGCCAACGATGCAAGACAAAAACATAATTTCCTTGTTTCACCCAGAACGTCTTCTTGAATTGACTTGTTTCTTTACACTGTTTGATAAAGATATAAAAAAGGTGACTCGATATCAGCAATATTTTGCGATTAAAGAGATATTGAAAACAATCCAAGGGCGGGATGAAAACGGTAATCGACAGAGCGGGGTCATCTGGCACACGCAAGGTAGTGGTAAATCGCTCACAATGGTGATGCTTGCCCGTTATATTTTATCAGAGTTAAATGACTACCATCCACAAATTGTTGTTGTTACAGATCGTGTGGAACTGGATAAACAAATTCACAAAACGTTTAATCATACAAGGTTAAAAGCAAGTAGAGCAACATCTGGCAGTCATTTAGTTTCGCTTATTAATGACGGAAATGCTGATATCGTCACGACATTAGTCCATAAGTTCGATACGGCTTCTACGAAACAAAAGCCAATTGAATCAAGGGACATCTTTGTGCTTGTCGATGAGTCGCACCGCACCCAGTATGGGGAATTGCATATTAAAATGAAAAAGGTATTCCCAAATGCATGTTATCTCGGTTTTACAGGAACGCCTTTAATGAAAAAAGAGAAAAGTACGATGATTAAGTTCGGCAAGCTCATCCATAAGTACACGATTGCCGATGGAGTAAAAGATCGGGCGATTGTCCCTTTGCTGTATGAAGGGAAAATGGTCGATCAAACAGTTAACAAAACAGCGATAGATAACCGATTGTCGATGATTACCCGTCATCTGAATGATAAGCAGAAAGACGAAGTAATGAAAAAATGGAGTCATTTCGAAAGAATTGCTTCATCTGATCAACGCATTAGTATGATTGCTTTTGATATTAACGAGCATTTTTATCGAAATTATAAGACGCAAGGTTCCCAGTTTAAAGCGATGCTTGCCACAAATAGTAAGATGGAAGCCATTCGATATTTAGAAGCGTTTGAAGAACTTGGAGATTTAAACTGTGCTGTTGTCATCTCTCCACCCGATCAACGAGAAGGTCATGAATCAATTGATGAAGAATCAAATGATAAAATCCAACGGTTCTGGCAACGAATGATGAATCGTTATTCGACAGCAGAAGACTATGAAGATGCTATAAAAGATGAGTTTATTCATGGCGATGATATTGATTTACTTATAGTAGTCGATAAACTACTAACAGGTTTTGATGCCCCTCGTGCGTCGATTTTATATATTGATAAACCAATGAAGGAACATACCCTATTGCAAGCTATTGCCAGGGTGAATCGTTTATACGAAGGAAAAGATTATGGCTTAATTATTGATTATCGTGGGCTGTTATCTAAGTTAGATGAAGCCTTGGAGATGTATTCAGGAGCAGGCTTAGAAAATTTCGATCCAACAGATTTACAAGGTGCAATCCACGATGTTATTAGTGTAATTGGTTCACTTAGACAGCACCATTCTGACTTAATACAACTCTTCTCTTCTATTAAAAACAAACAAGATGTCGAAGAGTATGAGGTGTTGTTAGAAGACGAAGAAAAACGAGAAGTCTTTTATAACATATTGAGTCAATTTGGTCGTAACCTTGGCATTGCATTGGAATCCGAACGAATCTATAATGCACTACAACCAGAAGAACTTGCCACATACAAAAAGGACTTAAAATTTTTCCAAGAGCTACGGAAAAGTGTAAAATTACGTTATTCCGATACGATTGACCATAAAGAGTATGAGGCAAAAATGCAAAAGCTTATGGATCAATACATCTCTGCTGAGCAAGTCATTCGTATTACGAATCCAGTCGATATTCTAAACGAAAAAGCATTTGAAGAGGAATTGGAGCGTTTAGAATCTAAACGTGCAAAAGCGGATGCAATTAGAACACGTTTAACGAAGAGCGTTCATGCGAAGTGGGATGAAAACCCTTCTTACTATAAGAAATTTTCCGAACGAATCCAAGAAGCAATTCAGGAATATAAGGATAAACGCATTTCAGAAGCGGAATATCTGAACAAGATGAAAGAAATTATGAAAGATTACCGAAATGGTGAGTCAAGAGAAGACTATCCGAGTGTTATTAAAGAAAACCCACACGCTCAAGCTTTTTACGGTGTTACGAAGGATATCTTAACTGAAACAAAGGAAACTCCTGCAAGTTATGGGGAGAATCTTCTGGGAGAGTTAGCCTTGAAGATGGATGAAATTATTAATCAGCACCAAAAGGTTGATTGGCACAACAATCTTCAAATCCATAATCGCATCGCACAAGACTTGGATGATCTTTTATATGATTTCTCTAAAGAACATGGTGTTGAGCTGGATTATGATACGATTGATAAATTAATTGAACAAATAAAAACGGTAGCGATTCGACGTTACTAAGGGTTGTGAACAGCATGGAAAGACATCAAATCCACTATGGTAACAAATGTATTGATTTTATGCTTGAACGTAAAAATGTTAAGAATGTGAATTTAAACATTAAGCCTGATATGACTATTCAAGTATCAGCAAATGATCAAGTACCGATTGATTTTATTTATGAATTTGTGAAAAGCAAAGGTGCTTGGATTGTAAAGAATGTGAAAACCTTCGAAGACGTATTGCCTCATAAACAGAGTGAGCGAGAGTATGTAAACGGGGAGTCTTTTCGCTATTTGGGGAAGCAATACCGCTTGCGTGTCGAAAAAACAGAAGACGAAGAAATGGTTAAGTATTTTCGAGGGTTTATTTACTTATATGTGCAAAACCCACAAAGCTATCAGCGGAAAGAGAAGTTGATGGATGGATGGTATCGGGGAAAAGCTCAGAAAATATTTCAGGAATCACTCGATAAAATGAGCTTGTTAATGCAGAAATATGGCGTAGAAAAACCTTCTTTAGATTTACGCTTGATGAAGGCACGATGGGGTTCAGCGTTAATTGAAAAGAACACCATACTTCTTAATACTGAATTAATTAAAGCTCCAAAACATTGTATTGACTATGTTGTTCTCCATGAACTCATTCACTTTAAATACAATGACCATAGCGATAGCTTCTATAACATGTTGTATACTCTCATGCCTGATTGGGAAAAACGAAAAACTATACTTGATGAAGAGATTGTTCAAGAACTTTAACAACATGAACTAACAACCAGATAAGAAGGAAAGACAGTTTCTAATTGGATTAGAGCTGTCTTTTTTAATGAAAAGGATGTAATTATGGCAGTCCTTTATCAAGTGCTAATAATGGAACTGCCTTGTCTTTTTTACATTATTATTTGTTGGAGTATTTGTCTGTGAAATCAAGAAGAAGTTGGGCAATAATATCTTGGATTTTCAAGTGGGGGAAGTCGTTTTCACAAGTAGAAACAAAGTTTTGATAGAGGTCGTCTGGCATACGGAAGTTTTTACTGGAGATTTTTGAAGTAGATCGGAATATACGCTTGTCAATAATGAAGTCGTCATTGTGTTTATATCTTTCTATTATGCTTTTCAAAAGGGGAAAATTCGTTTTAATATAATCCATTTCGGAATCACTTTGGTTAGATATAGTAGATATCTGTCCTTCATCACGAACAAATTTATAATACTGATTTTCCCGTTTAATATAAACATAATCGTCTTCTTGCATCAGTTTCGTAAAGGTAGAATAGTTCATTTCAAGTGTATCCGCTACTTTTTGCAAATCAAAACCTTCTCTTTTTAACAACTCGTTTACGATGGCTACACGATTTTTGCTATCTGTTGTTTGGAATTTGTCCTTGTTCATCTATACACCTCCTTTGCAATTGTTTTTATATTATAGATGTATGAGTTATTTTAATTTCGTAATTATATAAAGAAATTTTGAAAGGGGGCTTGCAGTTGGAAAAAAATTTGTTTTTACGACAACTTGCAGAGAATGGATATAACGTCATATATGGAGCTAAAAAGCATTTTTCGACCTATGATACAGTTGTAAAAATGCCAGGGAGAATAGCCTTTATTACACTTGCTATTGGTATTTGGCAAATATATAAACCAAGTTTCCCGTATAATACAGAAATTTCCTTACTTTTAATAATCGCAAGCATCATTGCTTTAACCATTAGTCAATACAACAGTGAAAAAGATAGATATAGAGAAGTTGGAAATAGGTTAATACAGATTCATAATGAACTTCGAGAAATCTATTATCAGGCTAAAAGTTCAGAACAAGAGAGCTTTAGCAATGAATCGAACGAAGCAATACGACTGAATGAGTTAATGGGAGAGTTCTACCAAATAAGCATCTCAAAACAGATATTCCTGAGTGACTGGGTTGCTCATTATAAGCTTTTTTTTCAAAGTCAGTATGAATGGATAGATGAGCAAAAAAAATTCACTTGGAAGGACAAAATTCCTATTTCCTTCAGAATAGCAGTAATTGGTTTCATTGCGTTAATCATACTATTAATCATTGTTTTATAGGGGGATTATATGTTAGGAGAAAAGTTTGAGGAATTTGTCGATGGATTACAAATAGAATCAATAGAAGAAGAAACGAAAAGGGTAAAGGAAATTACCAAAAGGTTAAATAAATCATTTCGAGACTTAGATAATGAGGAGATAGAAAACAGTCATATAGTAGGTTCTTTAGGAAGGGATACAGCAATAAAAACATTTAGCGATGTTGACATGCTTTATGTACTACCAAAGGAACTAAAAAAACAATACGACGAATACGAGGGAAATGGTCAATCGAAACTATTGCAGAAGGTTAAACAGGAAATTAAGAAACGTTACCCAAAAACAATAGTTAGAGGCGATGGACAAGTTGTTGTCGTAAGTTTTGAAAGTATAAACAAAACAGTTGAAGTATGTCCATGCTTTGAGAGAACGGATGGGGCATATGATTTTCCCGATTCAAATAATGGGGGGTCTTGGAAGAAAACAGACCCCATGCCAGAAATTGATGAGAGTATAAAAGTTATAGACGAGACGAACTCGAATTATAAATATGTTTGTAATTTAGTTAGAGCTTGGAAGAATAAAAAGGGGTTTAAATTTGGTGGGTTATTAATAGATACATTAGTTTATAATTTCTTCGATGAAAATGATAACTATAAAGATTCGACTTTTGATGATTACCTTTCTTTGTTAAAGGATCTCTTCTATTATTTGAAAACTCGAAATAAGGATCAAAAGTATTGGTTCGCTTTGGGTAGTAATCAAAAGGTTTATAACAAAGGAGGAGCGTTCGTTAATCAAGCCAAAAAGCATATGAAAAAATCAATGATAAGACAGAAGACAGCGAAGATTTATATGATACATTACAGGACATTTTTGGAAAAGTGTTTCCTGTACCTGAAGAAATTCAAGAGAGTAGTGTGATTGAAAAGAGTGCATTATTTGGTAGAAATGTTCGACAAACAGAAGAATTTATTGAACATAAGTTTGATGTTGACATTCGTTATCATCTAAAAATTGACTGTATAGTAAAACAAGATGGATTTAGAAATAAGTTTCTAAGAAACATATTACGTGATAAGTTACCGTTAAAGGCAAATAAGAGCTTAGAATTTTTCATAACTGAAAATGAATTTGAAACATTGTCTAAAGATGATGAAGATAATCTTTATTATGAAGTGTATTGGAAAGTTCTTAATCGTGGAGAGGAAGCAATTAGAAGAGACTGTATAAGAGGACAAATTGTAAGAGACAAGGGTACACACAAGAAATTTGAGTCTACTAACTTTAAAGGCGAACATTACGTAGAATGCTATATTGTTTATAAAAATGTTTGCGTTGCTAAGGATAGGATAAAGGTTCCTATATCGACAATTAATTGATGATTGAGGAATGTGCAATTAATTGTATTTGTGCATTCCTTTAAAAAATGAAATAAAAGATAAACGATAGAAAAGTAACTTTTATGGAAAATAGGGGGTCGCTGATGACTTTAATAGAGAGTTGGAGCAAGGAATATCTCGAAATGGATGCAAGCTATGAAAATCATATTAATAAATTTGTGCATTTTATTAAACAGATAAATAAAGCTGATAAGCCAACAAAAATCAATATTAATGATGTAGAAGATTGTATAGGTTATTACAATGAATTGGGACAAATTAATACGGTAAGTTCTATGGAAAATCATTTAGAAAGCATTAAATCATTTTATAAATTTCTTGTTAGTAAAGCATGGACAACCGATATATTTGTTGAATTGTATGATTATCAGGGCTATAAGAAATATTTAACAGATAAGTTTAACTTAGAGGAAACAAAAGAAAGAGAATTTTTTGATCAGGATGTTATAAAAAAAATTATCAGTTGTTTAGATGATTATTTTGCTTCAAGAATTTTAGCAGACTTATCAGGTCAAAAAAGAAAACGATATATGAGCTATGTTTCATTAATGCTATTCATTAAACTTACCTTAATTGCACCTGCTAAAAGAGCTATTATATGTAATATAAAAAAAGCGGATTTTTCAACAGATTATAGAACACTTACTATAAATGATGTGCAAATAAATATACCAAATGGTTTAAGAAAAGAGATCATCATAAATATTAAATTGACGGAAAAGCTTAAGGATAAAAAAATGGATAATTCTGACCGACTATTTTATTTCTTGAATGAAAGTTCATTCCGACCAGAGGATTTGAATTCATGGTTTTATAATTTATTAAGGGAATTTAATATTATTGATATATCAGAAGATAAATCTACTTATCCTGTTGAAACTATTAGAAACTCTGTAATTGTGGAATTAATTTTAAAAGGATTCGATTTGGCCCTTATCTCTAAAGTGAGTGGAGTTTCTATTTCAACCTTAGAAAATAGATATTACAAGGTTAAATCTTATGAATCTGAGGAGTTAAATAAATTAATAAATGAAGGAATAGCTGGGATTCCATATTATAGCTATATATAAATAATAGAGGCTAACAATATTTTAGTCAAAATGAAAACAGCCTTGGGATAGACCTTCCCAAAGCTTTTTTTTGCCTCTTAAATCACCACGGAGAACCGTACCACAAGTAAATAAGCTAAGCAAAAATAAAAACAGCACCCTCTATTTTTAAGGGGTGCTGCTTTACCAACGTTAATATTCGCCTTTAATAACAAAAAACGAGCCTCGGATTGTTCCAGCTAACTTAGATTTCTGCCTAGCAAACTTAAATTTCCCTTCTAATTCCTTTGGTACTTCCATCCCATCTGAAAGCTTAAAACCAACGGCGCGCTTTTTCGGGTCATCTACTGTATACAGAACGTTAATTGCAAGACCATCCTCATAAAAGACGTAGGTCCATTTGATATTTTCTACTTGAAAGGTTGAAGTTTCTAAAGGCTTAGCTGCAAATTCAATACCACGTTCTTCTTTTAAAATTCGGTTTACATAATCTAGGGTCTCACAGGACTCATTAGCTGGTACAACCGTAAATTCATGCTTATATTTGTTCATAAAGTAACGAGCCTCGTTAGCTCGTAAGCCAGCAAGTGCTTCTGCTATAGGTGAAGATTCTAAACCAATCGTAGACACATTTTTAAAATCAACGATATAGGCCATTTCTATCCCTCCATATCCTTCTTATTTCCTTACAACAGGAATCCACATCTCACCAAGTAATAAGCCGTTTCGCTGTCCCATTTCTACCACTGTATTTGGTCCACCAACATAGGCGAAATTCTTAGCTTCAGGCAAGATTTGACCAAATGCAATGCCAGTAAGCATATTCTGCAATTCATCAGTGCTCTTACTTTCCCCTTTAACTACTAAGTATTCTCCTTTAGGAAATTGAATCATTCTGTCCGCTTCTGGTAATGATTGCTCTGTCATGACCCCGACATAATGCATCATCTTGTTGTTTACTGCTTCGTTTACGATAAAAATATAGTCATTTGTGGCAATGGCTTTTAAGGTGTCAAGCTTTCCTTCTTGTTTGACTGCTTGCCAAAAGTCCGCTTTTTCCTTTGTTATGCCCGCATAGTCTGTGTAATCACTCTTAAGTTCAGTTCCAATCCCTAAAACGATAAAGCTGTCTTTTTCTTCTAGCATATAATCTGCCATATTCAACACTTCCTCTTTAAAAAATTAATCAAATGATTTTTCTTTTCACTTGATAGATATATAATAAACTTAAACCATGTCAAAAAATGATACTGTTTAGGGGGACGGGATGAAAAAGGTTGAACGAATTAATACCATTATGCGGTATATTAACAACCGCGCCAACTTTACAATTTCTGAAATCATGAGAGAATTTAACATCTCTCGTTCGACAGCAATTAGAGACATCAGAGAAATTGAAGCTATGGGGATGCCACTTGTCGCAGAAGTCGGAAGGGACGGGGGATATTTTGTTATGAACAACTCTGTCCTGCCAACTGTTCGTTTTACCGATAATGAGATTAAAGCTCTTTTTATTGCCTTTATGGCCACGAGAAACCAACAACTACCATATTTAAAGAGTCGCCAGTCTTTAGCTGAAAAATTACTAGGACTCATCTCGGAAACCCAGCAAGATGACCTTGTTCTTTTAAATCGCATCTTGCTATTTGAAGGGACCAACCCGAATAATCCTGATCTGCTTGATTTGTCAGATCTTCCTCATCCCATGTTAGAAAAATTAATCCAATTACTTATTATGGATAGATATTTACTAATTAGTATTAGAGAGGAGAAAGTCATAAAGTCCTATCCTGTTTACCTCTTGAACCTTTATCGTGAAAAAAGCCTGTGGCTGATTGAAGGCTTTGATTTAAAGGAAGAGAAGAAACGGATTTTGCCTGTCGACAATCTCACAGATGTAGAACCATGCACTACCAATAATAGATTAAGTAGGAAAAAGATTTTAGAAAAACTAAGTAAGCAGGAGGAAGTAATCAATCTTGTCCTTGAACTTGGTCCAAAGGCAATTGCACAGTATAAGAAATACCATCCGTTAAGAATGTCCATTTCTTATACGAATCCTTACCAAACTACAGCCATTCTAAAGACCTTTATTAATGTTAATCATTCCGAAGAATTAACGGAAATAACAAGTTGGCTATTATTCCTAGGTGAGGATATCAAGGTCAGGGAAATGCCTGTAGAAATCTTGGAAGGTTTACAAAAGAGACTACTCCTATACTGTCCATAATCAATGC
This sequence comes from Niallia sp. FSL W8-0951, assembly GCF_038006525.1. Lineage (NCBI taxonomy): Bacteria > Bacillati > Bacillota > Bacilli > Caryophanales > Bacillaceae > Niallia > Niallia sp. FSL W8-0951. The sequence continues at coordinate 3,941,628 of NZ_JBBOVK010000001.1, read as the reverse complement.
TTGTTAGACCCCATTTATATACATTACGTTGAACTGTATTATAAAAAGCATCTTTTAGCCAAACCCACTAAAAGATGCTTTTTAATATCATAATCCAGGCCATTCTTTAGACATCTGGCTTATGGCAGAGCTAGTATGGATTGATAGCAGGCTGAGACGGGGTGGTAATCTGTTTTGGGAGGTGAGGTTTTTACATTGCTATATTTTTCATTCTCCCGGTTAAGCAGTGTATACCAACCACCATGTTCATGATCCATGAAATACTGGGCGGAATAAGTGAATAACTGATTATAATAATCCCAGTATTTTTGATTCTTTGTTTTTGCAGCTAGTAAGGCTGCGGCAGCGATTGCTTCTGACATAACCCAGTAATTTTTATCCGTATCAATGACTTCTAAGCTTGGCGATAGGGCAAAATAAATACCTCCATATTTTACATCCCAACCTTGTTCCCATCCTTTTGCGAACAATTTCTCTGCAGTCTCCTGCATCCAAGGTTCTGATTGATGTCTGTCAAGCCACATTAAGAGTTTACTCCATTCAAATTGATGACCAGGGATAAATCCATATGGGCGGAATTCATCTTTTGTGTTGTTTTTATTGAATTGATAATCAGGCAGCCAGTCCGGTGTATAGTTTTCCCAAATCATTCCACTTGCACGGTCTGCTAATTCTTGGGTAACGCCCTCTGCTAGCTGGTAGGCCTTCTTTAAGTATTTTTCTTCATTTGTTGCTTCATATGCAGTCAGCATGGCTTCACACATATGCATGTTTGGGTTTTGCCCTCTATAAGAGGAAAGAGTGGTCCACGCAGCATCCCATTGGTCTTTGTAATATCCATGTTCCGGATCCCAAAAGTGATTTTCCACCACATTAAAGACGTTTTCCATCACTTCTCTGGCTTCTTTTATGCCAGCTTGGTAGGCGATAGAGGATGCTAATAATGTAAAGGCATGACCATAGGCCATTTTAGCAGCATCTTTTACATCCGTTCCATTCATTTCAGAGTAGTATCCATTATACTGTTTATCTAAATGATGTTCATGCAAAAATTGGATCCCATGTCGTGCGGCTTCTAAACACCAGTCTGGTCCATCTAAAATCGCACCAATACTAAAAATATAAATATACCGGCTAGTCGCTACTAAATGTTTAGTATCTGTGTCATAAATAGTACCATCATCTAAAAACCCATTAATATATCCGCCCTTTTCCTCATCGATACAGGCCGGATAATAAAAATGAAGTGTCTTAAATATATGTTTCTTCAATTCTTCCTTATCCTGATAATGGTCAGACTGGATATAACTTGAACCTTCCATATTGGCAACCCTCCTCCATTAGGTGATACCTTAAATAGATGGCAGCAATCAAGACAGTATTTCCTTTTCATGAAGAAAATACTGCTTGATTTTTTTAGCTGTCCGAATGACTTATTTATCTAATCAAGAAGACATATATTGTCCACCATTCACATGGATGAATTGGCCGGTCATATAGGCAGAACCTTCAGAAGCAAGCAGGATGTATGGTTCTACAAGATCTGCTGGTTGACCAGGACGACCAAGAGGGGTAGAAACGCCAAATGATTCTTGCAGGTCGGTTGTCATGGTTGCTGGAATAAGTGGTGTCCAAATCGGTCCAGGTGCTACACCGTTAACTCGAATTCCTTTTGAGGAGAGTTCTTGCGCAATGGAACGAGTAAAGGATACAATAGCCCCTTTAGTAGATGTGTAATCAATCAACGCTTTATTGCCAACATATGCATTAATAGAAGCGGTATAGATTAAGCTATCACCAACTGATAAATGGGGAATGGCAGCTTTAGTTAAATACACCATTGAAAAAAAGTTTACGTCAAATGTACGTTTCAATTGTTCAGCAGAGATTTCTAGCACACTGTTTTTTACTTCCTGACGTGCTGCGTTATTAACAAGGATATTCAGTTTTCCATGCTGCTGAATAACATCTTCAACTAGTTGATTACAAAATGCTTCATCCGCCACATCTCCAGCATGCAGCGTACATTTTACGCCTTCTTGCTCAATACGCTTTTTCGTATTTTCCGCATCCTCTTGTTCATTTAAGTAGGCGATAGCAATATCCGCGCCTTCCTTTGCATATCCAATCGCTACTGCCTTACCAATTCCGCTGTCTCCTCCAGTAATCAAGGCCACTTTTCCTTTCAATTTTCCAGAACCAACATGGGTTTCTAGCTCATAAATCGGGATAGGGTCCATTTCCTTTTCAATCCCCGGCTGCTCGGATTGTTTTTGAGGAGTGACTCCATTTGATAATATGGTTTGTTCGTCTAATTTACTCAATTGTAACGCCTCCTAAATTATTTATGTGTTATTTAACATTCCACCCTGTCTTGAGACTAAACTCCTTTTTGACATGCAACCGCTTAGTGGATTTTTTTACCTTTTTACCTAGGCGGAGTGTATAGCACCATCTGTCATATCAGGAATACTAGAGAATAAGTGGAATAGTTGATATATACCTTTTATAATTCGAGTGGCTCATATATTAATCGAATAATAGAGTGATGAAGTTTATCATAAATAGTGGCAGATCAAGGGATGAAATGAGAGAAAAGTAGGTTTCCAATTCTATGAGCTCTTGCGCGACTTTGTAGCAGATTATATGAATGAAGAAGAAGAGGGGGATCATAATAAAAAGGGAGTAATGAAACTCCCTTTTTTCACAAACATTAACTCTTTATTGATAATTAATGATCGCAGGGCTTGGATCCAGCTTTAAGACCTCTTCGGGACTTAGCACAGGTTTATCTTTGTTATAAAAGATTTTAAATCCACCGTATTGCACTGCTTCATTGCGCACGAATTTGCGATAGAGTGCCATTTTAGTATTAGAATCGCCCCAACCGTCATAATTTAAGGCTACTTCTACATTCTCGGTTGGCTTGATGGCTTCTTTGTTCGTTAATGCTTCGTCCATAAATTGATGGACAAGGACAATTTTATCGGGCAAATTATTTTCTTTTACCATTTCCGTTAAGTACTGCACTGCTTCTTGTACTTCAGCTCCGTCTACTTGACCAAGATTAACACCTGGAGTTTGTCCTTCTTTTACATGAAATTCCGTATCAATCGCTAGGTGGACATGAGGGAGCTTTAGCCATTTCTCAAGCAATTTCACCTGATTTAGAACGGAATCTGTTCCAAGTTGAACATCTAGCATAAGCAGGGCATCGTTTTCTTCCGCGAGAGTGGAATATTCATCAATTTGCTCTGGTGAAGTTGGATGGTAGTACTTCCCATCCGTCCCTGGATCACGCTGTGCTACGGTAGAAATGAGTTCAATCATTGGTACAGCAGGGCGTGAAGGGTCTGCATCTGAATATGCTTGGGTTTGCTCTTTTAATTTTGCCATTAATTCATCTGGTTCCATTTCTCCCAATATTCCCATTTTGGTAGAGTTTGGATGTCCGTAATACGCTATAAGTCTATGATTCTTTAAGGGACCATCGGTTTGGTCATCAGCACCCTTTACCAAAGTTTCTCCAAGTGGAACCATTCTAGTGCGATCTTCCCCACGGGCTTCTGCACTCGGCATCTTCTCTATTTCCTCTTCAGCTACCTTTTTGTCTAGAGGAGAAGCACCTTCTGTTGGTTCCATTGGTTTGTAGGCTGGCGGAGGATTCTCTTCTTTTATTGCTTTCTTCTCACCAGAAGACTTTTCTTCCTGTGTCTGTTCTTCATCATGTTGTTCACTTTCTTTAATAGTAGGAGTGTTTTTCGAACAAGAGATGAGGAAAACAACAAGGAGTACTCCTGAGAATAGCAAGGCTAGTCTTTTCATGTTGTCACGTCCTTATGTATATTCTTCTATCTATTATTCTAGATGTATTCCCTATATGCAACAAAGTTAACAGGGAATAACTTATTTTTCATAGAATAGGAGCATTTGGTTAATAGATTTACACTGTATTTTCAATGGTTGAACAGTTTGCGCATCCGTTAACCTAAAGGGTACCTTTTTCACAAAAACTTCCCGTTCATATAAATTTATCCTGCTGTAAAAGAAAAAAGAATTACCATTGAAGTAGAATGGATAATTCTTTTTTTATAAATAGTTATTTATTTGTTTTATCTCTTTCTTGCATTTTCCTTACATTATCTGAGTGGAAGGGAGAATTACTCACTTCATTAACGACACTAAATGGGTTACCATCCAAGTCAAAGAAATCAAAGAATTTCATTCCGCCAAAATCATCGATTTCTGTAGTAACGATGCCATTGTTTCTAAATTGTTGATGAGCAGCTTCAATATCATCAACGACAAAATTAAAATAGGAGTTCTTCTGCTCCCCTTTAATAATAAATTCAGTAGGCTGGGGGGATTCTACTTTTACTAAGGCTAATTGTGTTGTCCCAGCTGGTAAATAAAAGCCGGCACCATCCTCCCAACTATCGATTATCTTCACACCAAGAAACTTTACATACCAATCGGTAGATTTCTTCATATCTGTAACGGGAATAAATATACTACCTACTTTAAACATAATTTTCCTCCTTGAAATGAAATTCTTCCTTATAACGAATATAATAGTGGAAAAGTTACACTTATATATAAATTTATATAAAGAGGGGGAAACATGGTTTTTGAAGATATAGAGGTTGTGATTAAAAAACTTTATAAATATTGCTTAAGGTTGTCAGGGTCACCTTGGACAGCCGAGGATCTAGTACAAGAAACAATCCTAAAGGTTTATAAAATAAAAAAAGCAGAGCCGAAAAGGGAGTTTACATTTTCTTACTTATGTACGGTGGCAAAAAATCAGTTTATCGATGAGACAAGGAAATATAAAGAGAGTATTTTATTTAATGAGGATCTTTTCGGAGAGGCCTGCGATTTTATAGATTACGATGGTTTAATAGAAATTTTACTTACTACCTTACCTTTAAAACAGGCTATGCTGGTTACCTTGAAGGATGTATTTAGCTACACTTCAAAAGAAATGGCATCCATGTTAAGAATAAGTAATGAGTCGATTAAAACAGCACTTCATCGGGCTAGAAAGAAACTAAAATTACAAAATAATAATAAAGATATGGAAATTCCTTTTTCTAATCAAGAAATGATTATCGCACTTACTAAAGCAATACGGGAAGTAAAACCGATGCAAATATTTTATCTTTATCGACTATTAGAATCACAAAATTTTAAGGTCAGAAGAAGTTCTATCCATTCTCTATTCTATGTTATAGACCCGGATGGAAATATTTTAGAAATTACATCCTAGTAAGTTGAACTATATTCATACTAACAAAACGTGGTATATTAGTTTTACCCACAATTAGAACGGAGACTAATTATAATAATATTAATAAAAATCCTGGAGGCAAATATGCTATCATTTGAAGAAAAACTAAATATTATCGAGTCGTTCCCTCAATTAGAACGAAAGAATGTTTCTTTAAAACGCGTCAATTTTCATTATGCAGAAAGTGTAAGTGATAAAAAGAACGTCGTGTATCACTTACATCCCAATGGAAACGGATTTGTATATGCAGACAAGCTGAATGAGTATGAGACAGACGAAAAAGGGATGGTCAATATTAGAGATTTTTTAAAAGAAGAATTAATAGAAGTTATTGAAAAATCCATTCAATCATTAGGACCAAATATACAAGAAGAAGAGACGGTGGAGGAAGAAATCGTGGAAGAAGAAACATGGATTGATACGGAAAATAATACGCTCCTCCTTTTTCAAGAAGAAGGGTTTTGGAATATATATGCCGGAGTCAATCTAGAAAATAGTTTTTCCAGTTACGAGGAAGCTTGTGAATACTTAAGGGAAGAAGGCTTTAATAAATCTTCCATTTAAATATGTAGGAAAACAATCAGCCATACTCCATATGTAAGAGTATGGCGTTTTACTATTTTCATGAAAAATGGAACAGCTCAAGGGCTTATCCAAAAAGGAGGAGAAAGGACTTGAGTCAAAATAGGTTGATCCCCAATACCTTCTTATATACCTTTAATTATGCGGAGGAAGAAGAACATTTATGTAAATTAGAAGTTCGTTCTCTATTTCATGCTGACTTACATGCCTTTGTATTAGAGAGCAGAATAGATAGAGACCCAAGCAGGAGTCCTTTTATAAAAGAGAAAATAGCGGTTCTATTTACAGGTGATACGTTAGAAGAGCTAAAACAAAGGGTAGAGGCAATGCCTTCTTTGCCTAGTACTTATAAGGTAATCGGCATCAATTATCGGGACATAGATCCCCTTGATAAAATGGATTTTGATGAAAGGAAAGGGATTGCTAGACAAATTGGATGCTTGATTCCAGGTGCAGCGAGTCTTCATGATCCAGAGATAGTATTCGCTATTACCAAGTTAAAAGGAAAATGGTATTTCGGATACTATTCGGAAAATCAGGGTATGTGGCTTATTCACCAACAAAAGCCTCATAACTACTCAACTGCGCTAACTACCCGAGTGGCTAGAGCGCTAGTGAATATTGCAGTTCCAGAATTAAGAGGAGTGAAGGTGATTGATCCATGCTGTGGCATCGGGACAGTATTGGTAGAGGCTTTATCGATGGGAGTTAATATAACAGGCAGTGATTATAATCCTTTAGTCCTGAAGGGAATTCGGAACAATCTCGACCATTTTGGACTTTCTGGTCCTGTATTTTTAAGGGATATCAGAGACATAACAGAAATGTATGATGTGGCAATTATCGACATGCCATATAATCTTTGCTCCGTTGTTTCCGATGAGGAAAAATTTGCAATGCTGCAAAGCGCCCGTCGCTTTGCTAAAAAAATGGTTATCGTAACGACTGAAGATATAGATGGAATACTGGGTGAAGCAGGTTTTGAAATAGTAGATCGGTGTGAAGTCCCAAAGGGAAAGTTTATACGGCAAATAATCGTTTGCCGCTAAGGCATAGGGATGGAATAGATGAGGATTAACTAATACCAGATGAACTAATATATGATAACAAACAAAACGATTGGATTTATTACCAATCGTTTTATTTGCAAAGTTGTCTTCTTCAACGAAGCCCCCATTACTTTAAGTATATTTCTTAACAGGCTAATTCCTTTTTAATTCAATTATTATGGAAATCTTCCTATTTCTAAAGAGATATATCAATATCAGATTATTTTTATTATCCAAATTCACTTAACTTCCTTTACTTATTTTTGAAATCCCTTTCTTCTCAAATTAAATCTAATTTGTAATTTTTCTAAATTAAGATGAATAAACGATACCCCTGCTAATATTAGTAGTCCCCCTAATAGAGATACCTGTGTTGGTTTTTCACCAAGCCAATACCACCCAATCACAAAAGAAAGTGCTGGAGTTAAATAAAGCGAACTAGTTGCTACAGAGGACCCAACACGTAAAGTTAAGTAAGCTAATATTATATACGGAATAATGGTAGGGAAAATCCCTAAATATATGACGCTTAAAGTGGACGCTAATGAAGAGTTTGTAATTTCTCCTACTAAACCTGGGAGAAGAAAAAGCATACAAATAGTCCCAGCAATAATGGTATAAACAGTAAATTCGAAAAAACCATACTTCTTAATATAATGCGTTTGAAAAACAAAATAAAAACTTTCTGATATTGATGCTATAAGAATAAATAAAATTCCACTGCCAGTTCCAAACCCCCATGTTCCTAAGGAAATCAAAGCTACTCCAAAAAAGCTAATAATAGATCCAATCCATTTTGATATTCCGAATTTTTCCTGGAGAAACCAACCAGCTAAAAAAGCGCAAATAATCGGTGTAGTTGAGACCAGTAAACTGGCAATTCCTGAACTAACTGTCTTTTCTCCTATGTTTAATGCCAAATGGTATACAGTAAAGCCTAAAAATCCAAACAAAAATATAATGGGAATATCTTTAAATTCAGGCAATTTCATTTTGAAAATAATAGCAATTCCTATGAGTAATATAGAACCCACTAACATTCTAAATAGGGCAAGGTGTTCAGGTGTATAAGATTGTAATCCGACCCGAATCCCTGTAAAAGCTGATGCCCAAACAAAAATTATAAGGCAATTTGCCACTACTATCCTAATATTCAATTTATACGGCATATGTTCACATCCTCGATAAAATTTCCAACCAATTCTATTTTTCTTTTCCATAGTATTTAAGATTTGTTAAAATGTCTGCAACCAGTTAAAAAAGAAAAAAACCAACCACTTAAGGGATTAGGAAATTTTATAAGGAGGTAAACGGAATTGGTATTGAAAATTAAAACTCCAAAATATCAACAAATAATCGATTTTATTAAAGAGAAAATATCTAATGGAGAGTGGCCGATCGGAAGTAAAATACCTAGCCAAAGGGTATTAGCAAAAAGATTTGAGGTTAATAGAAGTACAATTATTACTGCTTTGGAAGAGTTAATGGCTGATGGATTAATTGAGGCTAAAATTGGATTAGGCACATACGTAGCGAATAACACATGGACTTTATTGGCTACAAACCCACCACCTGATTGGGATGAACACGTTAAATCTGGATTACTTAGACCAAGTCAATCAACTGTACAGGAAATAAATCTGGCCGAATCTAATGCTGATCTTATCCAACTTAGCAAAGGGGAGTTATCTAAAGATTTATTTCCCTTAGATACAATGAAATCTGTGTTAAGAAGAGTATCTGACCAATTAGAGGCTTTTGGGTATGAAGAACCAAAAGGGTTTCTTCCTTTAAGAGAAGCTTTGAGTGATTATCTTAAAACTATCGGTATTCAGGCTTCCCCTTCTTCCATTTTAATTGTGTCTGGTGCATTACAGGCTCTGCAATTAATTTCAGTGGGGCTACTCCATAGAGGTTCAAGTGTTTTACTGGAACAACCTTCCTATCTTTATTCCCTTCGTGTTTTTCAATCTGCTGGGATGAAGCTTACAGGACTACCAATTGATGAAGATGGACTTATACCTAACTCTATTTCCATCACAAATAAACAACGCAACAGAGCCATTTTGTATTCAATTCCTTGTTTTCATAACCCTACAGGTATCTTAATGCCTGACAAACGACGCCAAGAGCTCCTTAGCATTTGTAAAAAGGAACAGCTTCCTATGATTGAAGACGATATTTATCGAGAATTATGGCTTGATGAAATCCCACCTTCTCCTATTAAGGCAAATGATAAACATGGTCATGTATTGTATTTAGGCAGTCTATCTAAATCGTTAAGCCCTGGTTTAAGGATTGGATGGATTGTTGGGCCAGAACCAGTCATTGAACGATTATCCGATATTAAAATGCAGACAGATTATGGTTCCAGCTCCATATCTCAAAGAGTAGCAGCTGAATGGTTTAAAAGTGGGTTATATGAACAGCACCTTGGCTTGGTACGAGAAGAGTTAAAAAAAAGACGGACAGTCATGTTAGAAACATTAGAATATTATTTAAGCGATATAGCTTCTTGGTATACACCAAAGGGTGGATTCTTTATTTGGTTAAAAATAACTTCAAAAATTTCCATGAAAGAACTTTATGTAAAAGCCTTAGACAGAGGCATATTACTGAACCCTGGAAGTATATATGGTCAAAATTCTAACCGTTATCTTCGCCTTTCTTATAGCTATGCCTCCATCGCTGACTTGAAAAAGGGAATTTACCAGTTAAGCAAAATTTTAAGGGAACTTGTAGATAGTTAGATTGTAAATATTATGCTGTGAAAAAAATGGCTTCTCATTCTAATGGTTACTTTACCTTGGTTATCTATTCCGCTTATAGGCAAATAAACAATTAAGAAATATGTACTTACTGCTCTAACAATGAGTGTATATCTTGTTCTAGAAGGGAAATTTGCAGTAAAGAAAAAATGGTGATGGTTCCCTATAATATAAAACATATTGTCTTGGCCGAACTATCATTAATTAGTGAACCATTCTTTACTGGTTCTATTTGGATTCTCAAATCACATATGGAAATATATACAAGCATATTAGGTTTAGGTAATATTATTTCTCATTACAATTTCTAAGCGTTAATAGAAATAAGTTTATCAGTAATAATTTAGGAATGTCGTTTTATAGATATTCCTATTTTTTTCCTATTAGTAAAAATGTATCCCTTTATTTAACAGACGGATCTTTTTGTTTAAGTAGTATTATTTACAAGCTTTCTTGTTTCTTACTTATGCTTTGGCTATTTAAATACTTCAAAACTTTCTAGCTAAACAAGCAATAACAAGACAGAATAGCTCACCAAACCAAGGAAAAAAGCAACGAAACTGCTCTCTCTTTCTTCTGGTAACTCTTCCTTCAGTACATTTAAAATTATCCCCCCTGCCAAGAATGCTGTGAGCATGGAAATATAAATTTCTTTTAATTCGGTAAATAAGCCAACCAGCCATCCAAATAATATTGCTAATGTTAGTAACCATCTACCAAAATGGTCATATATTTCTTTGTGATCTTTTCTTAAACTGTGATCATTGGTAACAAAATGAACCGCCATTGCTAAGAAGTAGAATAACATTCCCCAGTTGCTTCTATATGTTTCTCTAATCAAAAGATAACCAATTAGCGCGTTATATACAAAAAAAGATGTTATATGAATCCAAAATACACCGGTTTTCGATTTTTTCGTCCCACTTTCTTTTTTTGAGTTTTTAACCATTTTTTCTAGTCCATAGAAAATAGTTAATCCCAGCAGAGCTATCAGATAGGCGTGATTTTCAAATAGGTGAAAAATTCCTTTATCTCCTAATTGCTCTAATACTCTTTGATGTTTGCTTAACTCGGGCATTAGATGGATAAATACATAAGAAACTGCTATACCACCAGCAATTGAGAGAAATCTACTTCTAGGTGAATCTTTGATAAACTTCATTGTTTTAGAAAAGAAGTGAATAAAAATAAATCCAATTACAAAAACAAGACTTAGACTAATCGTCATTTTAATCCCACCAAATTTTTAGGTTATGTACAGTAAATAACCTAAATCTACATAACAAAACCATACTCAGAGATTTTGAACCAGTTATTCTGCTAATTTTAATATAGTAAAACATTGGAATATTGGTAGTAGGCATGGACATCTTTCTCAGAAATATCACATCAATTCCTATTTAACAGCAAACACAAAAAATCCCTTTTGAATAGGAATTGAACAAAATGGATTTTCTTCTGGATTTTGTCTTTTATGTGAACACATTTATTTAAGTGTAAAAATATATTTCTTGTAGCAGGCATCAGAATTAAAACTATTGAAATTTCCTGAATGAAATAAAAATGACATACCAAATAACAAGCAAAATAACACCCCGATTGCACGATGACAATATCTATTGTTAAGAAGCGGTTAGGGTGTTATTTGCTATATTGCAAGCTAGCAAATTATAGTGTTTCTCCACAAAAACAGAACTACCTACTATTGAATCTACCTGATTTTTTTTGTTTTATCAGAAGGATAAAGGGTATATATTTCCATAAGTAATATATCAAGTTAGAAGTAATGGTAAAAAGTAAATGAAAGAAAAAGGATGGATAGCCAACATGTTGTTGAATAAAAAGATACTACTGTTCTTCAGTTTAATCGGGCTCTGCCTTTTATCTGCTTGTGCCGAAAAGGAGAAGCTTGCAGATGGATCTGAACTGATTAATAAAAATCAATTTGTTTTTGCTGCTTCTGGTGAGTTTAAGCCATTTAGTTATATAAATAACGATCTCACCATGTCAGGGTTCGATATTGAAGTTGGCGAAGCACTTGCAAAAGAAATGGGGCTTAAACCAGTTCAGAAGCGAATTAAATTCAAAGGGATTGTAGAAGGGGTGAAAACAGGACGTGCAGATGCAGCCGTTGCCAGTCACACCATTAATCCGCAGCGGAGCAAACATGTTGCCTTCAGTACCCCTTACTACTACTCGGGCCCGCAAATTTTCACCAGACCAGATAGTTCAATTAAGACGGTCAAAGATTTAAAAGGAAAGGAAGTAGCCGTTGCAAAAGGTTCTACATATGCCGATACTGCCTCCAAGTATACGGACAAAATAAAAACATATGACAGTGATATTACGGCTTTACAAGCGTTAAGCAGCGGTCGCCATGATGCAGTAATCACAGATTTTGTAACAGGGAAAAGTGCTGCACAGGAAGGGTTTGAGATTAAAGCCCAGCAGTTAATTGATCGCAGTGAACAAGCGATAGTTCTTCCTCAAGATAATCCAAAACTATTGAAGCGAGTAAACCAAGCCTTGGAAAAACTCCGAGAGGACGGGACACTTACTCGAATTAGTATGAAATATTTTGGAGAGGACATTACCACTAAACCAGAATAAATTTATACCAGAATAGAAAGGAAGTAATACTTTGCCAAGTTTTTCACATTTTTTTAACATACTAGCGGAAACAAAAGGTGTATTCCTAAAAGCTATGCTTTTGACATTAGAGCTGACAGCTGTTTCGATCGTACTCGGAATCGTCATTGGGCTTATCTTTGCCTTATTAAAAATTTCTAAAATCAAAGTGCTGGAGCTTATTTCCGATGCATATGTCTATTTGGTTCGCGGGACACCGCTGATTGTTCAAATATTTATTCTCTATTTCGGAATAAGTGGAATTTTCCTTCTTCCTGATTTTTGGGCTGCTTCCCTTGCGTTAGCATTCCATAATGGAGCTTATATTTCTGAGATTCTTCGTGGAGCAATTCAGGCAGTTGACAAAGGTCAGTTAGAAGCAGGACGTTCTTTGGGAATGACAAAGGCACTGACATTAAGGAGAATTATTCTTCCACAGGCATTTAGACGCGCGCTGCCACCTTTAGGTAATCAATTTATCATTAGTTTAAAAGATTCTTCGCTAGCTGCATTCATCTCCATGAATGAGCTGTTCAATGTAGCAACAACACTAGGATCCAATAATTTTGACGAAATGACCTATTTACTCATTGTAGCTGTCTACTATTTAGTACTAGTAGCACTGTTGACATTTGTAGTAAACCGAATTGAATTAAAATTAGCAGTAAGCGACAGATAGGGGCGAAGAAATTGAACAAGAAAGAAATGATTAGAATAAACCAATTGAATAAATCATTTGGAGACTTACATGTATTGAAAAATATTGATTTGACTGTTTATGAAAGTGATGTCGTTTGTTTAATAGGATCAAGTGGTTCAGGAAAAAGTACCCTCCTTCGCTGTTTGAATTTTTTAGAAAAAAAGGATAACGGCAGCATTATCATTGAAGGGAATGAGGTCAATCCAAGCACCGATAACTTGAACAAAATTAGGGAAAAGGTAGGAATGGTATTTCAAAATTTCAACTTATTTCCACATAAAACCGTACTGGAAAATATTATTGAAGCACCTATCATGGTAAAGGGTGTAGACAAAGATAAAGCTATCTCCAAAGCAAAACAGTTACTGCAAAAAGTAGATTTAGAGGATAAGGCAGATGTTTATCCTAGTAAACTATCAGGTGGGCAAAAGCAGCGGGTAGCCATTGCCAGAGCACTTGCAATGGAACCAGATATTATGCTCTTTGATGAGCCGACATCAGCACTGGATCCCGAGCTAGTGGGAGAGGTATTAACAACGATGAAAGACTTAGCAGAAGAAGGAATGACCATGGTGGTTGTAACCCACGAAATGGGATTTGCTAAAGAAGTAGCAGATAGTATTGTGTATATGCATGATGGAAAAATTATTGAACACGGTACAGCTGAGCAATTTTTTAACAATCCAAAAGAAGAAAGAACACAAGAATTTTTAAAAGCTACGATGCTTAAATAACAAAGAAGTCCTGTCTATACTTTAGGCAGGACTTCTTTGTTATTGTATTTGTAAATTGGATAAATTTCGTAAAATACGCTTGTAAATCTAAAGAAGACAGCCACTCATGATTCATTTTAATAGAGCTAAGAAGAGCATAATATTCCTTCACTTTTCTTTTCCAAAGACAGACCATAAAAGCAAGAATGAGGACGAAATGGTGGTAGATTACTTGTTAAAATAGGTCCAATAAAAGATTTGGAGGACAATAAAAATGAATATGATGAAGGAATTCAAGGAACTACACTTTTCAGATGATTTATTATTTCTTGGAAATGCCTGGGATATTCTTTCAGCTTTAACACTAGAAAAGGCTGGATTTAAAGCAATTGGTACAACTAGTTGGGGAATTGCTAACTCATTAGGATATTCAGATGGAGAATTAATTGATTTTGATCGACACTTAGCTATAATCCAAACGATTACAGAGAATGTAAAAATCCCTGTTTCCGCTGATATTGAAGCTGGATACAGTGAGGATCCTGATAAGATTATTAATAATGTATTAAGGACAGCTGAGATTGGAGTTGCTGGTATCAATATAGAGGATTCATTGAAAAAATCAAATGAATTGAGAGAAATAACGCAACATTGTAAACTAATGGAAAAAATGAGGGCAGCCTTAGATAGAAGTGGTTATAAAGACTTTTATATCAATGCCAGAACGGATACTTACTTAAAGGGGAAAAATCCCTTGCTGGAAACAATGGAACGAGCTCATGCATATGTGGAGAGTGGTGCCAGCGGGATTTTTGTTCCTGGGTTAAGAGAGGAAAAGGAAATTAAAGAAATTACAAAGAATGTTAGCGCTCCACTAAATCTATTATCTTTACCTGGGCTGACGAATTGTAATATGCTTAAAGAATTAGGAGTAAGACGATTTAGTTTTGGAAATGCCCTATCTGATAGTGTAATTGCTTATTTAGAAAAAAAGGCTGGCAAATTATTAGAGCTTAAGGATACGTCCTCTTTGTATGAAAAAGAAGCACTAGGATGAAAGGATAGTGGTTTATATGTCGACTAATCTCAATCTTTCATTTGAAGAGATGTGGGAGAAGATCATCAGTTGTGATCGTAAGTATGATGGGATATTTTTTACCGCAGTAAAAACAACAAAAATATATTGCCGTCCTTCCTGCAGATCAAGGAAGCCTAAAAAGAAAAATGTTGAATTTTACCATGATAGGAATGAAGTTGAAAAAGCTGGGTACCGTCCTTGCAAAAGGTGCCAGCCAGAAGTTGAGCATTCTCCTCATATTGAACTTGTCAGAAATATCATTACCTTCCTAGTCAATCATTATAAACAAAATTTGATATTAAAGGATATAGCAGCCCATGTCGGTTTGAGTCCCTTTTATTTGGAACGATTGTTTAAAAAGGAAACTGCTGAAACTCCACGTGCTTATTTAGAAAAAATACGCATTGATAAAGCGGCCCACCTTCTCAAAAGCACTGCTATGACAAACCTAGAAATTTGTTATGAGGTGGGTTTTCAGAGTTCCTCTAATTTTTACAAAGTATTTAGAAGCATAAAAAACTGTTCTCCTAGTGAATATCGCAAGGGATACCAACATGAATTGGATTGATTATGAATCTTATATAGAGATTTATCCTCCAAAGGAATTTAATTTTGAAGAGTGTTTAGTTTTTTTAGGCAGATCCGATCAGGAAGTGCTTCATCGGATGGAAGAGGGATTTTTATACAAATTGATAAAAGTGAATGAATCGTTGATTTTATGTAAAGTTGGATCAATCAATCATGCCATAAAGGTCGAATTTCCATTGAATCCTGAATCCAATGACATCCACAAAAAAGTGGCGGAGTATATTTGGGAATGGTTTGATTTGGATCAGGATTTGGAGAGCTTTTACCAAGTCGCAGATAAAGATAAGGTGTTAAGGACACTTACCCATAAATATCATGGTTTAAGAATTATGTGCATTCCCGATTTATTTGAGGCGATCGTGTGGGCAATTATGGGTCAGCAAATTAATTTAACATTTGCTTATACTTTAAAGAAACGTTTTGTTGAAAAATATGGAGAAAGCCTGACATTCCAAGAGAAAACCTTTTGGTTATTCCCCTCATTTGAAAAAATTGCGTCCATCCATGTCGATGATTTAAGGGAACTTCAATTTACTACAAGGAAGGCTGAATACATCATTGGCATTGCTAAAGATATGCAAAGCGGCAAATTAACAAAAGAATTATTACTTATGAAACAAGATGATCATCAAGTAAAAAAATCTCTTCTGTTGATAAGAGGGATAGGAGCATGGACGGCAGAGTATGTCATGATGAAATGCCTCCACTACACCTCCTCCTTCCCAGTTTCAGATGTCGGCCTTCATAATGCATTAAAGAATGTACTAGAGCTTAAGAGTAAACCGACTATAGAAAAAACAGAAGAATTAGCAGAAGGTTGGAAAGGCTGGCAGGCATATGCAACTTTTTATCTTTGGAGGTCATTATATGACAAAAATACATAAATTAGATTATGAATCGCCGATTGGAAAGATAGAAATAATTGGTACCCATGAAGCAATTATTTCTATTTTATTTTCTGAAGAAAATGATAAGAGCGTGAATTCATTACAACCAGAAACTCCTTTCGTTTTAGTAGAATGCTATAACCAGCTCGACGAATATTTTAAAGGCAAGCGTCATGAATTTTCCATCCCATACCAATTGGAAGGAACAGATTTTCAAAGCGCGGTATGGAACGCTTTAATAAAAATACCGTATGCTGAAACGGGGTCCTATAAGGATATAGCCATTTCTATCGGGAATGAAAGAGCGATTAGAGCTGTAGGAAGTGCAAATGGAAAAAACAAGTTAAGCATTGTCATTCCTTGTCACAGAGTAATCGGTTCAAATGGGACATTAACTGGCTATGCAGGAGGTCTATGGAGGAAAGAATGGCTTCTTCAACATGAGAGAACGTATCACAAGTAATTAAAATGTTTAATAATAATCCACACCAATCATGATAAAGATTGGTGTGGATTTTGTATTTTTATCATAGAAGAGAGTAATAATAGTTCCTTTTATTACTCAATAAGGTAATGGTTTCAGCTATCTTTTTTACTCCTAATCTTATTTGATGATCTTGTGCTTGTGATATACATAAACGGATGAGATTGTCTTTCTTGTAGTTGGACAAGAACATTCTATCAGTATCATCAATTAATATGTATGGAACCTACTTTCTATATAAGTTGCCCTACGTTGTTTACAGATTGTTAATTAATATAATTTCAAAGAACGGCATATATTTTTTGCCGATTATCTTTTAAGGCATTCTTTTTACTTCTTCTAGTTGAACATCATATAAAGCAATTTTATAATTTATCTTTTCTAAATGTTCTACGGTTTTATTAATATGCTCTTTTACACTTTTTTTGTGTTGAAGCATCATCTCTTTTCTTTCTCTTAATGTTTCATCACCATGATTATATAATTCAGCGTAACTTCTTATTTTTTTCAGTGGCATCCCAGTTTCTTTTAAACTTATGATAAAATCTACCCACTCAACAATTTCATCTGTATAAATTCTATGCCCATTCTTATCTCGTGGTGCTCTTGGTATAATCTTTTCTTTTTCATAATATCTCAATGTAGATTCAGTTAAATTCCTTGTTTTTGCAATTTCATCTATATACTTCATTTTTCCTCCTTTAATTAAAGTTACTTTAATTATGATTTTTATTTAAAATCTTTTGATGGGTTCTAAATATTGATATGAAAGCACTTTTGTTTTAGCTTGCGTTAAACCAAAGTTTAATTGATATACTTAATTTACATCAAACAAGGAGGAATTACAAATGAACAATGTAGAAAATAAAACCGTTATTATTACTGGAGCTTCTAGTGGAATAGGGAAAGCTACAGCTATAAAGTTGGCAAATAATGGAGCGAACGTTGTATTAGCTGCACGTCGTAAAGACTTATTAGAAGAAATTACTACTACTATTAACGAAAACGGTGGCACGGCTGTTTACAAAGTTACTGATGTTACTAATGCTCATCAAATGGAAGAACTTGCATCATTTGCTTCAGAAAAATTCGGAAAAATTGATGTCCTTATTAATAATGCAGGGGTAATGCCTCTATCTGAACTTAAAAATAGAAAAATTCACGAATGGGATTTAATGGTAGATGTAAATATTAAAGGTGTCCTTTATGGTATTTATGCTGTTTTACCTTATATGCGTGAACAAAACAATGGTCATATAATTAATCTATCAAGTATTGCTGGCCATATTGTTTTTCCTGGTAGTGCTGTTTACTGTGCTACAAAATCAGCTGTGAGATCAATAAGTGAAGGATTACGTTTAGAAGAATCTTCAGATAGCAATATTAGATCTACAATTATTTCACCAGGATCTATCCTTACTGAATTATCAAAACATATTACAGATCAAGAACAAAAAAATGCGATAAACCAAATTGAAGAGTCTGTGGGTATTGAGCCAGAAAATATTGCTGAAGCAATTTATTATGCAATTAATCAGCCAGAAGAAGTAGGAGTAAATGAAATATTAGTACGTCCAACAAGGCAACAACTTTGATAGTAAAAGAAAAAAGTAACATTTTATATGGATAGTTAACATATTCATTCCTATAGACAGCAATCATGAAAACAAAGACGGAATTTGTCCATATTTGGGCAAATTCCGTCTTTTACGTTTGGTAAATAACTAGAAGAAGCTTTTACGTATGTTTCCAATTAGCTTATCTCCATCGTTAAAAAGTTTCTAAAATCCCACTATCTCTACCTTACAACCAATCTAGTACTACGCTAGTTTATAGTTCTATAGGTCATTAATGGTCCCCTTTTAGCTTTCCTCCCTAGTCTCTATTGAATAATTACTGTACAAAAAAAGGTGATTTCTGCTGGACAAATAAACTATGTCACTAAAATACAGCATATCGCCATTACTTAATCCAGATTCGTTTAAACTATGATTTCTTCTTTTTAAATAAGAGAGATAGATAAAAAGGGGTTCCCTAACTTGAAAAAAATGGTTACTATATGGAGGATTACATGTGGACACACAAAAAACATATCCATAGCTTAAGTTTAAGTTAGGAATAAACTGCCGTATGAAACAAAGGAGTATAACATGAGAAAACGCAGTATTACTGTCAAGTTATTCGCTGTAACGTCTATATTCTTTTTGGTGTTTTACGCCATGATTATGATATTTCAGTTAGTATTCTTTGACCGTTTTTATCAACATCATAAAACGAAAGAAGCAGCAAGGCACATCCATCAGTTAGCAGAGGGATATGAGCAAAATTCTTGGAGTGAAGCAGAACTGACAAAACAGACCTTGTCCTACATAAAGAAGACAAAAAGTCCGTTGACGATTGTGGACACAGAAGGTTATCAGTTGGTACAAGATCCTTTTAATATCATGTTGGATACAGAGGATGGCGAAATTGTGGAAGTATCGCTTTCGTTACTCATCACAGATTACGGAAAACAAGTACAAGCATTAAATATTGCAAAGGGAGATAAAGTGATTGTGCAAGGGGAAGTAGATGCTCTAGTTCCTTCAGTCATTTATCCATCTATTATTACGAAGGATAGCTCTAGTGTCGGAGAAAGTCAGGCTGAGAATGAAGTGACCATCAAAGGGAAGGTAAAAAGTATTTCGCTGCCTAAGGGGAAAGTGGCAAGTAGAGGGTTAGGAATTCTCTATGATGCACTATTGGAATGGTTTCCTCTTCAAGAGAAGCAGATAAAGCAGCTTTCCGAAGGAGAAAGCCTGCAGCTAGACTGGGTGGAGTCATGGAGTGGAAAACATTATTTAGTATTAATGGAGCCAATTAAGAAAGACGGAGAAATGCAAATTATGTTCTCTGTCACATCTCTTCAGGAAATCAGAGATACCAATGAATCACTCCGAATATTTTATGTATATATCGGGATTGCTGGCTTTATTCTCATTCTTTTATTGTCGTTATTCTTCTCTCGTCTTGTTAGTAGACCATTAATTAAGCTAAATGAAATGGCAAAAAAAATGGTGCATCTAGACTTCACATCGCTGAAGCCGATTAAGCAGAAGGATGAGCTGGGGAGTTTGGCGAACAACATGCTAGTTATGGCGCAAAACTTGGATATTGCATTAAATGGTTTGAAAGAAGCCAACGGAAAGCTGAAGGAAGATATGGAAAAACGACTGCAAATGGAGAAGGAGCAACGTGAATTTTTCGAACATGCTTCCCATGAACTGAAGACCCCTCTTAGTATTGTTAAAAGCTTTGCAGAGGGACTGCAAGATGGAATCAGTCCTGATAAACAAGATCACTATATAGAAGTAATTATTGAGGAATCAGAAAAGATGGAAGTGCTGATTAAGAATATGCTGGATTTGGCTAAGTTGGAGAATGGTGCAATCAAACTACGGAAAACATCTTTCTTGCTTAGTGAAATGATTGAGGATTTGGCAAATAAACTATTTTGCATAGCCAAAGAGAAAAATGTGGTAATTGAAATCATGCCGAAGAATGAACAGCATATTTTGGCAGATTATGAGTGGATGGAACGGGTAATGAAAAATCTTCTTATTAATGCAATCCGCCACAGCGAACCTGACTCTGTCATTAGGATTCGTATCGAATTAGATCAGGAAAATGGCAACAGTGTGTTCCAAATCGAAAATACAGGTGCACAGATACCAGAAGAACAGCTGGATAAAATCTGGAAACGTTTCTATCGGGCTGAATCTTCTCGCAGCCGAATGACGGGTGGGACAGGATTAGGATTGGCCATTGTTCAGCAAATACTTAGCCTGCATGGCTTTCATTATGGAGCAGAAAACATACCAGGCGGTGTGCGTTTCTATATTTACTTTTGTTAATGGTAATAATTTCTTATTAGGACACATGAAAGACATATAACCTTGTTAATATCTTTAAATTGGAAGGAAGATTCACGATGGGGAAGAAAGTATTGCTTGTCGAGGATGAAGTGAGAATTCGAGAAGTCGTAGCTGATTATTTTAAAAAGGACGGCTGGGAAGTATATGAAACGGATAATGGCAGCAGTGCAATAGATTGGTTTGATGCTATATATCCTGATTTAGTTATTCTTGATATTATGATGCCGCAAATGGATGGGTTTGCTGTCACCAAGCAGGTTCGCATGAACTCTGGCGTACCCATTATTCTGCTGACAGCGAAATCCAGTGATGATGATAAAATCCATGGCTTTGAACTTGGAGCTGATGATTATGTTACCAAGCCGTTCAGTCCAAAAGTGTTAGTAGCACGCGCTAATTCTTTAATGAAACGGGCAAAAGAGCATTATCTGCCGACCGGTCATATGATAAGCTTCGGTGAGGCAATTGTTAATACAAAGTCTCATCAGCTTCAGCTTGCAGGCCAACAAGTCGAATTGACGCCAAAGGAATATGAATTATTAGTTTTCTTGCTTCAGCATAAAAATAATGTCCTTTCACGTGAAACAATTTTGAATCATGTATGGGGATTCGACTTCGATGGTGATAGTCGAGTTGTGGATACACATATTAAAAAGCTTAGGGCTAAATTAAGCTTTGAATCCCATCATATCCGGACTGTTATTGGAACAGGCTATAAGTTTGAATAAAAGAAAGGAGAGAGAAGATGAATAAGCTTAAACAGTTGTATAGGCATACTGGCGTCCGGTTTGCTTTACAGACTTGTTTTTATTTTGCCATCCTCATTACCTTATTCTTGATGTATGGCTTCCATACGGCCAATACAGGCAACTATATTTATAATGATTTCTAAATGGAGAAGATAATAAAATGAAACTTTTAACTCGTATTGCGCAGCATGCGGTAAGAAAATCAGAACAGATAGCATATCGTACAGAAGGCCAGATGCTGACTTATGGAATGCTCTGGGATAAATCAAGAAGGCTGGCAAGCTTATTACATGCTATTAAGCTTGAGAGGCAGACGCCAATTGTAGTGTATGGACATATGGGAATAGATATGCCGGTATCGTTTCTCGCTTGTGTTCAGGCCGGCCATCCTTATATACCGGTAGATACGTCGATTCCAATCGAACGGGTACGTCTTATTGTCGAAAAATCCGGTGCTGGAGTGGTAATTAATACGACAACTAGCAAGCTGGATTTTGATGGTGTTATAGTTTTACAAATGCTAGAAATGAATTTGGAACAAATAGAGCATATTGGAGAAGAGTACTGGGTCCAAAGTGATGAGGTTTTTTATATCATTTATACGTCCGGCAGTACTGGAAATCCTAAGGGAGTTCAAATAACTGCAGCGAATCTACAATCCTTTACCGATTGGATGACAGGGGACTTTCCGTTAGGGGAAGGAAAGGTATTCTTGAACCAGGCACCCTTTTCATTCGATTTGTCTGTAATGGACTTTTATCCAGCCTTACAGAGTGGGGGTACCATTCATACGCTGGAGAAAGAAGTAAGCAATAAACCGAAGCTTTTGTTTGAGAACTTAAGTCATTCGTCTATACAAATATGGACCTCGACACCATCCTTTGTGCAAATGTGTTTTCCTAATCCTGATTTTGATCAAAAGATGCTTCCAGAGCTTGAACTATTCCTTTTCTGTGGGGAAGTATTGCCACTTGCTGTAGCCAAGGAGCTGAAGGAGCGTTTCCCAAGAGCGAGAATTTTTAATACCTATGGACCTACAGAAGCAACAGTAGCGGTGACGTCTATTGAAATCACGGAAGAATTGCTTACGAAAGAGAAGGCTCTGCCAGTAGGCTATCCAAAATCGGATATGAGGGTTTTCGTTTTAGATGAATTGGATAATCCGCTCCCAGAAGGAGAAAAAGGTGAACTTATTCTTGCGGGGCCAAGTGTATCAAAAGGATATCTCGGTGAGCCGCAACTGACAGAAAAGGCATTTGGCATGATAAACGGAATGAATGTATATCGTACTGGAGACGCAGGCTTCATTCAAGACGGTGTGGTGTACTGCCAAGGAAGAATGGATTATCAAATCAAGCTGCATGGCTATCGGATGGAACTGGAAGAAATTGAGTTCCACCTGAATCAGTCTGAATATATTAAGAATGCCATTATTATTCCTTATGCACCAAATGAAGAAATTGAATACTTGATTGCGGCAGTTGTTCCAGAGGATCATGATTTTGATAAGGAATTCAAACTGACAGCTGCTATCCGTAAGGATCTTGCTTTGCGCTTGCCAGCATATATGATTCCTCGTAAATTTACGTATCATTCTTCTATTCCCATGACGATAAATGGAAAAGCAGACCGTAAGAAGATGAAGGAAGAGGTACTCGCATGACCCCGTATAGCTCTTTCCTTTTCTTCATAATTCTAGGTATCTTGCTGCTGCCGACGATAATCCTCGGTATAAAGGGCAAGAACCTGCGTTTTTACAATGTATTTGTTTCTATTGTTGTATTGGCCATTATCTTTTCTGGTGGGAATGCAGGCTTTTTCTCG
This sequence comes from Niallia sp. FSL W8-0951, assembly GCF_038006525.1. Lineage (NCBI taxonomy): Bacteria > Bacillati > Bacillota > Bacilli > Caryophanales > Bacillaceae > Niallia > Niallia sp. FSL W8-0951. The sequence continues at coordinate 3,918,374 of NZ_JBBOVK010000001.1, read as the reverse complement.
TTAGTAGTTTTCACTATCCTTCAAGTGATATTGGTAAAAGGCTATATTCATTATCGCCAGGAAAAGAATAGTAGTCTCGTATTTTATGTAATAAGCTTTCTATCCATTCTGCCTTTAATTTTATCTAAAGTCTTGCCTATTTTGGCAGTGGATAATTGGGCGAGTTTTCTAGGTATCTCTTATCTGACATTCCGAGCTGTCCAAATTATTATTGAAACAAGAGATGGATTGATTAAAAATCAGCTTTCGATTTATCAGCTTGTTAATTTTATGTTATTTTATCCGACCATTTCATCGGGGCCGATTGACCGTTTCCGTCGATTTGAGAAGGATGAGAATAAGCGTTGGACACCAGAGGAATACAGAGATCTGCTTTATAAAGGGATTAACAAAATCTTCCTTGGTTTTTTGTATAAATTTATAATCGGCTATTGCATTAATGCGTATTTCATCATGAATTTAACTTATATTGCAGATGGTAAGCTTTCTTATCACCTGCTATACATGTACAGCTATAGCCTATACCTATTCTTTGACTTTGCCGGCTATACGGCATTTGCAGTCGGAGTCAGTTATATAATGGGTATCCGGTCACCGGAGAACTTTAATAAGCCATTTATGAGCCGTAATATAAAGGATTTCTGGAATCGATGGCATATGTCTTTGTCATTTTGGTTCCGTGATTATGTGTTTATGCGCTTTGTTTTCTTAATAAAGAAGAAAAAATGGATAAAGAACAATATGCTCGTTTCAAATTTAGGGTATATTCTCCTGTTCCTTTTGATGGGTGTATGGCATGGATTAGAGATTCAATACATCATTTATGGAGCATATCATGCCCTGATGATGAGCGGTTTTAATTTCTTCGAGACTTGGAATAAAAAACATAAACGCTGGCCAACAGGAAAAGCGATGACAGTGGTTTCTATCATTATTACTTTCCATGTCGTTTGTTTCGGTTTTTATCTGTTTTCCGGCAAACCATTTCAATAAAAAGGGGATCTATCTATGAATTTTAAAGAAAAAGTACTACAAGTTATTGCAGAAGTTTGTCAAGATGATGTGGTGAAAGAAGAGCATGATTTGGATTTATTCGATTCAGGATTGATCGATTCATTTGGGACTGTAGAATTACTTGTTAAATTTGAGGAACAACTTGATATCAATGTACCAATTACAGAGTTCGACCGAGATACATGGAATACACCAAATGCTATCGTTGAACGTCTGAATGAGCTGAAATAATGAAGAAGAAATATTTATTTGGACCAATCATTCTTGCATTGGTCCTGTTTGCCGGGGTTGTATTTATACCCACATCATGGCTGGCTAAGCTAGTTCCTGCTGATCGGTTAGAGGAATCTGCAATCAGTTTAGAGCCAAGTATGTTCCAAGGAACATACTTACAAAATGAGATGCTCAAAAGTTCGACCTATGTTCCGATTTATGGCTCTTCGGAGTTGTCACGCTGGGATCCATTTCATCCATCAAATTATTTCGAAATGAATTCCGCCCCATTCACACCTTATTTAATAGGAAAAGGCGGAATGACATCTATTATTCATGATTTAAACTTTGCAACACATGCTGCTCAATTGAAGAACAAGCAAATGGTCATCATAGTATCGCCGCAATGGTTTGTAAAGCATGGGACAGACGAACAGCATTTTGCACCAAATTATTCTGCCCTGCAAGCGTACCAGCTTCCGTTTAATAAGGATGTGGATGAGCAGGTGAAACGAAAATTGATGGAGCGGCTGATGTCATATAATGCGGTCAAGAATGATACGGTACTCTATCAACTTTATGATGCTTATCTAAATGACAAGAAGACAATGTTTAAAATGTTATCCGTTCCTGCAAAGGGGTATATATCCATCCTTAAGAAAAAGGATTTATATTTTACACTTTTGAAAGATAAACCAACCAATCGACATCAGTCAGCTGAAGTGAAGGATAAGACTTGGGAAGAATTACGTGCACAAGCTGATGCCTATGGCAAAAAACGGACACAGCATTCTAAATTTTACATTGATGATAAAGTATATAAGCATAAGAATGATTATATGAAGAGTATGAAAGGAAAGAACAAAGGCCATTCCTATGCTGAATCGCTGGAGTACGATGATTTTCAGCTGATGCTTGATATTCTAAAAAAGGCAGAAGCTGAACCGCTTTTTGTTATCATTCCAGTTAATGGTGCTTATTATGATTACACAGGCTTTCCTAAAAAAGGGCGGCAAGGTTATTACAATCGTATAAAGAAACAGATAAGCGATAACGGCTTTAACTATGCTGATTACTCCGGCCATGAGCACGATCCCTATTTTATGAGGGATACGATTCATATTGGCTGGAAGGGCTGGGTTTATGTAAGTGAGGATATGCAAAGATTCCTTGAATAGCATTAGGACGATTCACGTATGAAGTGGATCGTCTTCTTCTATTTCGACAAAGTGTATTTTGAAATTAAGATGAATGAATGACAATATAGTTCATTTAAGGCCGTCATTTTAAATATTCAAGGAGAATCAAGTGAAAAATAGCGTATAATAGGAGCTTACGGAAATAATAAAAGAATAATCCAAAATAAAAGAGGCTTTGTTATGAGTGGAAAAGGTTTTCATGCATTTAATTTAAGTAATCAAATAGTAAAAGCTCTAGATAGTTTAGAATATAAAAATCCAACAGAGGTTCAAAATAAAGTTATCCCCCTTGTGTTAGAAAAGATTGATCTTGTTGTAAAATCCCAAACTGGAAGTGGTAAGACAGCTTCCTATGGAATTCCTATTTGTGAATTAGTGGAATGGGAAGAGAATAAACCACAAGCGTTAATATTAACACCAACAAGAGAACTTGCTGTTCAAGTCAAAGATGACTTTATTGATATAGGAAGACTGAAGAGGATTAAAGCAACAGCTGTATATGGAAAACAGCCGTTTGCCATCCAAAAAACAGAATTAAAGCAAAAAACACATGTAGTAGTTGGTACTCCAGGTCGCGTATTAGATCATATCGAGAGAGGAACATTGACCTTAGAAAAATTGAACTATCTTGTGATCGATGAAGCGGACGAGATGCTAAACATGGGATTTATTGAACAGGTAGAGGCAATAATCAAGGCTTTACCAAAAAAAAGAGTAACTATGCTGTTTTCAGCAACGTTGCCGGAGGAAGTTAAAGAGCTATCCCAGCGCTATATGAAGACACCTATTGACATTGAAATCAAGGCAAATGGACTGACTACCGATAAAATTGACCATACGCTTATAAGAGTAGAGGAAAAAGAAAAATTCTCTCTTCTTCAAGCTATAACGATTGTAGAGAATCCTGATAGTTGTATTATCTTTTGTCGGACAAAAGATAGGGTGGACATGCTGAGTGATCAATTAACGGACTTAGGATATAACTGTGATCAAATTCATGGCGGGATGGTACAGGAAGATAGACTGGATGTTATGAATGATTTTAAAAGGGGAGAATTCCGCTACTTAATTGCGACAGATGTAGCAGCAAGAGGAATTGATATTGATAATATAACCCATGTGATCAACTATGATATTCCTTTAGAAAAGGAAAGCTATGTTCATCGTACTGGAAGAACTGGACGAGCAGGTAAACAAGGAAGAGCCATTACCTTCATGACACCATTTGAAGAGAAGTTTTTACAGGAGATAGAAGAATATATCGGCTTTAAAATTCCTACAAGGGCTGTTCCTGCAGAGGAGGAAGTTGCCGATAAGCGATCTGACTTTGAGGCAAAAAAGAAGGTTGAGCCGGCGATTAAAAAGGCAAAAAATGAGAAATTAAATAAACATATTATGAAATTATACTTTAATGGCGGTAAAAAAAAGAAGCTTCGAGCAGTGGACTTTGTTGGAACAATTGCAAAAATTGAAGGGGTATCAGCAGAGGATATTGGGATTATTACGATTATGGATACTTTTTCGTATGTAGAGATTTTGAATGATAAAGGACGTGTCGTGCTCGAAAAGATGAAGAATACACCAATTAAGGGTAAATCCTTGAAGGTATATGAAGCAAAGAAGGACTGACAAAGGCTTTAGAACAGTTCGCAGTCAAGATTAATTTTTTTAAAATGGAGCAGACTGAATACGCATAGACTCTTAGGGGAGCTGCGAGATAGTTCGACCCCCCTACCAAGCTCGTCCCATGAAAGCAAAGTGTATTCAGTCTGCGGATGATTACTACTAACTTCTTTCTTAAAATGAATGAAAAACGCGAACAATTGTCCTAATCAAATTTACACAGATTACTAAAGTATTTATACTACTTTTTCTTTTAAAAAGAGGGAAAATATCACACTATAAAAGCCTGGGAAAAATCACCACCTAAATTTCGACAAAAACTTCAAAAAGTAGTTTGACATTCATCTTAATAACCCCTATATTAATAGAATGCAAAAAACTAAACTATCTGAATCTTTTTAAAAAATAGTTTAATTGGAGGTCATCTTATGGAACAACGTCAGCAATGGGGGTCACGCTATGGCTTTATCATGGCGGCTGTAGGCTCTGCAATTGGTTTAGGTAATATTTGGAGGTTTCCAGCGGTTGCTTATGAAAATGGGGGAGGAGCATTTTTCTTACCGTATTTATTTGCGATTATAACAGCAGGTATCCCAATATTAATATTAGAATTCACAATTGGACAAAAATTTCGTGGTTCCGCACCACTTTCTCTATTTCGTTTAAATAAAAAGGCAGAATGGCTGGGGTGGTGGCAGTTGTTAATTGCCTTTGTCATCTGTACGTATTATTCTGTCATTGTCGCATGGGCAATTAAGTTTACTATTTATTCATTTGGGACCCAATGGGGTTCAAATCCGGAAAGTTTCTTTTTCAATGATGTTTTAAAGAGAGCAGATACAGCTGGAACGATTGGCGGTTTAGTTCCTGGTATTGTCATTCCAGTACTTTTTGTATGGGTTGTAGCGTTATTTGTATTGTATCGTGGAGTTTCTAAAGGAATCGAAAAATTAAATAGGATATTCCTTCCTGTTCTTATTGTGATGTTTTTGGTAATCGTTATTCGTGCCTTAACATTAGATGGAGCTGTCCAAGGCTTGAATGCTTTCTTTAAGCCAAACTGGGATATGATTTTGGACGGAAAAGTTTGGATTGCCGCATATGGGCAAATTTTCTTTTCTTTATCGATTGGTTTTGCCATCATGATTACTTATTCTAGCTATCTACCAAAAAAATCAGATATCAATAATAATGCGTTTATTACAGCATTTGCAAATTCTGGATTCGAATTATTAGCGGGGATCGGTGTTTTTGCTGCTCTTGGATTTATGGCTAACCAACAAGGTGTGGAGGTCCAAGATGTAGTCAGCAGTGGAATTGGACTAGCATTTGTGGTTTTCCCAAGCATCATCAATGAATTTCCTAGTATGAACGGATTATTTGGGGTATTATTTTTCCTTTCTCTTGTTTTTGCCGGTTTGACATCCATGATTTCAATCGTGGAAACCTTTATAGCAGGTGTGCAAGAGAAATTTAATGTATCAAGAACAAAAGCAGTATTAACAAGCGGAATTGCTGCAACAGTTATCTCCCTGCTTTTCGCAACAAACGGTGGTTTATATTTACTGGATGTAGTGGACTACTTTATTAATAATTTTGGAATTGTTACGGCAGGATTTGTAGAAGTAATCTTAATTGCATGGTTCTTTAGAGGATTAAACGGATTACAGTCACATACGAATGCTATTTCTGACTTGCGTATTGGTGCATGGTGGAAATTTTGTTTAAGTGTTATAACACCTATTGTTCTAGGCTATATGATGTTTGATAATATTCGCCAAAACTTAAGAGAAAATTATGGAGGATATCCAACAGAACTGATTCTGTCTGCCGGTGTGCTTGTTGTTGTGCTGAGCATTATTATTGGAGTTCTTCTATCTAGAAAAAAATGGAATGCGAATATAGCTCTAGAAAGAAATAAGGAGGTTGCTTGATATGTCAGCTAGTGCAATCACTATGATGATAGTGGGTATGATCATCCTCTGGGGTGGTTTAGCAGCCAGCATCTTTAACGTTGTAAGAGTATCTAAAAAGGCAAAATAATGACTAAAAGGATTGGTCCATCATAGTGGCCAATCCTTTTTAAATAAAGCAATAGTAAAGCTGTTTGGTAAGAAGGGTATATCAATTAGAAATCCAAGCTTGTTTTCGCTGCTCTAGCCTTTGATAAATCAGTGCAACGATCATTGCTGGCAGACTGCAAGCGAGCATACCAAGAAAGGCATATCTTGGTTCTATTTCGTATAAAAAGCCTCCAAGCATGGTGAATACGGCAGTGCTCCAGCTCAGAGCGAGAGCTGAGTATATGCCTTGTGCTTTTGGGATTTGTGCCTGTGGAATATTGTTGATCAAATATTTCATAAAGGCGTAATGTCCCATCGCAAATGAAAAGGCGTGTAAAGCTTGCGTTAGGCAGAAAACAATGACATTAGGAAACGCAAAAATGATTATCCATCGCAGAGAAGAACCAGCTGCTGCTATTGCCAATAACGTACCGACAGAGAATCTACTAAAGTGTTTATCTGCTATGGAAAAAAAGATGATTTCTGCAATGACGGCTATGTTAATGATTACTCCAATGAGATAAATAGGTGCATGTATATCCTGAAGAAAAATATAGCCATAATTATAGTAAGCAGCATGGGCTGCTTGAAGCAAAATGACAATAATAAGTACTAAAATAAAATGTTTGATGCGAAATAGTTGCAGCAAACTTATTTTTTCTGCTGGCTTAACTTGTGGTTTTTTCGCTAAAATTGCAGGTGCATTCATAAAACTAAGACCTACAAAGCTAATAATCCCTAGTAAGAGAGCCCAAAAAATGATCTCATCCCCGAACTTACCTGTAAAAATAGTTAATATGACTCCTACTGAAACAAACCCAATAGATCCCCATTGGCGGCTTCTCCCATAGTGTTTTAATTGTTTATTCTGCACAAGGACACTCGCGGCACTATCTAAAGCTGGCATTAGAGTTGGATAAAATAGATGTAAAATAACCGTTACGATTAATAGACCGGAATAAGAGTTTGTTAGCATATAACCACTAATAGAGACAAGTGTGCCGGCGCCCATTATATTTAATAACGTTTTACTACTAAATTTCTCCGACAAATAAGGAAAGGCAAATAATGTTGACAGCCCTCTAGCGATTAAGCCAAGACTCATAATGAAGCTGGCTTGTGAGACGGAGATTCCCTTTGTATAAATTAACCAGCCAGACCAATAAGGCAGGAATATTCCCCAAGTCATAAAAAAACTAAAAAAACGTGTACTCATCCATCGTTGTGTATTCATTCTTATCCTCCTCATTCATTTGCATGGTATCATAGAAGTAAAGATAAATAATAGGAGATATCTCTTATTTATGGAGGCAGAAGATGCAAATTTACAAAGGAGATAAAAAGCAGCAATTTTTAACAAGGAATTCAATTGCTGATCTATTTTCTTTCCAAGTAGAAGAGTATATAGAAATTCATGAATACCAGCGGGATGAATGGATTATAAAAGAAGGAATGAGACCGGATTATTTATTTTTTGTAATGGAAGGAAAAGCGAAAATATATGTAACACATCAAAATGGAAAGGTATCTTTAATAAATTTCATTAATGCAAATGATTATATTGGCGAAATGGAATTACTGCATGATGTGTATTATACAAAGGGCATACAAGCATCAACTAAAGTTATTTGTTTTGCTCTTCCGTTTTATTATTATCGAACAAAATTGTTGGAGGATGCTAAGTTTTTGCGTGAGCTTACAAGGTTTTTAAGTGAAAAGGCAACAGTAATGGCAGCTAAGTATTCGCAAACCCTTGCTTTTCCCCTTGAAAATAGACTTGCAGACTTTATCTTGCAAACGGCAGACAATGGAATTTATAAGGAGAAACATGTGATTGTTTGTGATTATTTAGGGGTATCCTATCGCCATTTGTTATACATGCTTACAAAATTTTGTGAAAAACAATATTTGCAAAAGAACGGAAGAAATTATCAAATAAAGGATTATCAGTTTTTAAAGAAACTTGCAGAAGCTTTAAAGAATAAATAATCTATAGGAAAGATTTTCTTAAAGAGACAAAGTAATATGGGAAAAACTAGAATTGAAAAACGGGTTGACTAAACTCGACTAAATACGGTACTATTAAAATTAATTGAATAAGACCTCACTTTTTTACAGTGAGGTAGAGGCGCGATATTTAACAGTCTTTAGTGGAGTTTGAGAAGCTATGATGCTAAGGAGAAGGAAATGTCGCCGAAGTTTGTAATATTTCTCCGTATTACATGCTGGGTCTGTAGTTAAGAGCTGCAGGACTGTCTCAATAAACGCCTAGTTTATTGAGTTGTGCTATCTCATTTGGGATAAAGAGAGGACTTTAGGGCTATTACATATACTACGACCTGAGTTGATCTCAGGTCGTTTTTTTTGTTTTAGTAGATTGAAAGAAAAATAGGAGGAGAGACAACATGAGAAACAAATTATTAATGATGATGGTTTTAATGGTCTCAGCCATGCTTTTATTGGCAGGCTGTGGAACAAGCGATAAGCAAGCTTCTGGATCATCAGATGACAATACATTTAGAGTAGGACTGGAAGCGGGATATGCTCCTTTTAACTGGACACAAAACGATGATTCCAATGGGGCTGTTAAAATCAAAGGATCATCAGAATATGCTAGTGGATATGATGTAGAAATTGCTAAAAAAGTGGCTGAAGGTCTCGGAAAAGAATTAGTCATTGTGAAAACAGAATGGGACGGGCTAGTACCAGCGTTAGTTTCAGGGAAAATAGATGCTATTATTGCAGGGATGTCACCAACTGCAGACCGTAAAGAAACTGTTGACTTTTCAGATAGCTATTATAAATCAAATTTAGTAATGGTAGTAAAAAAAGGCAGCAAGTATGAAAAGGCTTCTTCTATTCAGGATTTTAAAGGTGCTAAAGTTACAGCACAGCTAAATACCTTTCACTATTCTGTCATTGACCAAATTGAAGGGGTAGAAAAAAAGACAGCTATGGATAACTTCCCAGCCATGAGGGTTGCTTTAGAGTCTGGTGTTATTGATGGCTACGTATCAGAACGTCCTGAAGCAGTTAGTGCGTCAACTGCAAATGATAAATTTGTAATGGTTGAATTTAAGGAAGGATTTAAAACATCAGAAGAAGACACATCCATTGCTGTAGGGCTGCAAAAGGATAGTGATTTAACAGAGAAGATTAATAAAATCTTAGCAGATATCCCAGAGAAAGAACGTACAAGCTTGATGGATAATGCAATCAAAAATCAACCAGCAGCAGAATAAAAAAGAACAAAACCGGCTGTATATCTTAATACAGGCGGTTTTATACAGTAAGTGAGGAGAAAAAATGAGTCTTGAGTGGATCATTAAAATAATTTCAGAAAACTGGCCGATGTTTCTTCGTGGTGCTGGGTTAACACTTATCATTGCCTTGATAGGGACCATTATTGGAGCTGCTATTGGATTGATTGCGGGGGTTATCCGCACTATTCCAACACCGGAACGCGGCATAAAAAAGTTTATTTTAAAAGTAATTAATATCATCCTGTCTATCTATATTGAATTCTTCCGTGGAACACCAATGATTGTTCAAGCAATGGTTATTTATTATGGTTCTGCGCTAGCATTTGGTATAGACATGAATGTTTTTGCTGCAGCAATCATTGTAGTCTCCATTAATACAGGTGCCTATATGGCAGAAATCGTTCGAGGGGGGATTATTTCTGTTGATAAAGGGCAGTTTGAAGCAGCGCATGCGATTGGAATGAATCATGTGCAGACAATGTGGAACATTGTATTGCCACAGGTCATCCGTAATATTTTACCTGCAACTGGTAACCAATTTGTTATTAATATTAAGGATACCTCTGTATTAAACGTTATTTCTGTTACTGAATTATATTTTGTGACAAAATCAATTTCTGGAAATAATTTTAAGTATTTTGAATCATTCTTCGTAGCGTGTCTAATTTATTTTGTAATGACCTTTATTGTTACGAGAATATTGTTATATATGGAGAGAAAGTTAGAAGGGTCCGATAGCTACACTGTTATCGGAACAGATGCACAACCATTAAGGGGTAAATTAAAATAAGGAAGAAGGTGAATAAGGTTGGACAAAATTATTGATATCAAGCATTTGAATAAATCCTATGGGAAACATGAGGTATTAAGAGATATTGATTTTTCCGTTAATAAAGGTGAAGTGGTTTCGATCATTGGTTCCTCTGGTTCTGGTAAATCAACGCTTCTTCGGTGTATAAATCTATTAGAAAAGCCAAGTGGCGGGGAGATATTCTATCATGGCGAAAATATATTAGATGAAAAACATGATGTTGCGGTCTACCGAAAAAATTTAGGGATGGTATTTCAGCAATTTAACTTATTTAACAATCATAATGTACTGAACAATTGTATAGTAGGCCAAATAAAAGTTTTAAAACGCTCTAAAGAAGAGGCCGAAAAAGTAGCAATGCATTACTTAAATGTTGTGGGAATGGACAAGTATATTAATGCGAAGCCAAAACAATTATCAGGCGGTCAAAAGCAGCGTGTGGCAATCGCAAGAGCCTTATCCATGAATCCTGATGTGATGCTATTTGACGAACCTACATCAGCTCTTGATCCAGAAATGGTAGGAGAAGTACTGAAGGTCATGAAGGAGCTTGCACATTCTGGCTTAACGATGATAGTGGTAACACATGAAATGGAATTTGCAAAAGAAGTATCAAACAGAGTTATCTTCATGGACAAGGGCGTTATTGCGGAAGAAGGAAGTCCGGAACAAATCTTCCACCATCCTGTACAAGAACGTACGCAAGAATTCTTAAAGCGCACCATTGTACAGCCACAAGTCAGCCTATAGTACTTTCATGGAAAGACTTGTTATAGTGGTTCTCTTTTGTAAATTGTAAATCATCTGTTAAAAGAATCGAAAGAAAGCAGTATAATTTTCTAATTTCTTCTATGATGAGAAATAGTTTCCGGTGATTTAGAGAGAAAAATGGTGAAGCATGGCATCAGTAGTGACAAGGTTGATTAGATAACATAACTAGATAAAGAGAAGTCAATGGGCTTCTCTTTTTTTATGGCCATTTATAAATGGAATTATAGTTTCAATGTTATTTTTGTATAATAATTTAATGGTGTTTTTCATATTGGATGAGTCAATTTTATTTTTAAATAAATAGTTAATTATAAATAAGGTTTATAAAAAAATGGAATCTTTAATTATATCAATATACATCAATAAGTCCATTTACCTATATATATAATGGTATAATAGTTATAAATATACATTTTCTAACAAACAAGGAGAGACCTCATTATGCTCTTATTAGGAAAGAAAAAGGAAGAATTATATTTTTCCTCTTTAGGAACCATACAAGTTGATTTTAATTTGCCCAAAGAATTACAAACCCAAATTGAAATGATTGGATTAACAGAGCTAGATGTGAAGCGATTATTTGTTTTGCAGCCAATTATAGAAAGAGAAGCACAGCAACTAGTAGATTCATTTTATGAAACTATTGGGAAGGAACCTTCCTTAATTACAATTATTAATACCTATAGCAATGTTGAAAAACTTGGAAAAACATTATACCACCATATTAAAGAAATATTTTCTGGGAAGGTAAATGAATCTTACGTCATGCAGAGAAAAAGAATTGCCCATGTCCATGTCAAAATCGGATTAGGAACGAAGTGGTATGTTAATGCCTTTCAACAGCTGCTGAATACAATTATAGAAGTTTTCTACAAAGAAATAAAAAATAAAGCGGAATTATTTGAAGCTGTTAGTTCTCTCCAAAAAATCTTTAGTTTAGAACAACAATTGGTATTAGAATCCTATGAATTGAGGGAAGAGTCTCTTCGTAAAGTAAAAGAAGCAGAAAAAGAAAAAATACAGGAAACAATGAAAGAAACCGCTCATGAGTTATCAGCAATTTCGGAAGAAACAAGTGCCTCTTTAAAAGAGCTCATCAGCCAATTTGAAAAAATTCAAATACTCACTAAAGATGGAGGGCAAGCCATTCAAAAGGTAGAAGAATTATCTGAAGACGGAAAAGGGAGAATGAGCCAAGAAAAAGAGTCCGCCAGTTTAATAAGAAATCAGATTCTTGTTCTGCAAGATGAAATCAGGAAAATGAGTATGGTTAGCCAAAGGATTGATAGTATAGTAGACGTAGTAACTTCTATTGCTAATCAAATCAATCTTCTGGCATTAAATGCATCGATTGAATCCGCTCGTGCAGGAGAACAAGGCAAAGGATTTGCAGTTGTAGCAGGGGAAATTAGAAAATTATCGAGTTTAACTAAACAATCTACAGAAGAAATTGGTTCTTTAGTGAAGGATATTTCTCAACAAGTGAAACAAGTGCATATTTCAGTTACCGATTTTAATGAGGATATCGTAAAAAACCAAAAAATCACGGAAGAAACAATCGAGTTTTTTAATCAAATTGTCCATGCGGTTCAGCAATCAAAAGAAAAAACAGAAATAATATTTACCGAGATAAAAAACAGTGATTTAATTGTCAATCAACTTTATCAAGCAACAAATGAAATAACTCATTCAGCTGAAATGTTAGCTAACTAAACAAATAAATGAATTGAATTAGAGAATTATATCAAGAAATTAAAATAAATCATAGGAAAAGATAAACAAGAATTTAACTAGAAGATAACTGGTTGTATGTCGCTGCTTTTATGAGTGAATAAGAAAGGTATTATGTCATAAAGTGTTGAATATAAGGATAACATCTCTTTTATACGAAAGTAGATTTAGCCGATGGCTTTTCGTAGAGAAAAGGATACTATTTTAATTATGGAGGCACTGAATGAAACAACTCTATATGAAGCAAAAGATTTTTAGCCTTAATGAAAAATTTACAGTCAAGGATCAACAGGAAAAAGATGTTTATTATGTGGAAGGAAGCTTTTTTAAAATCCCTAAAACCTTTTCCATAAAGGATGCAAACAATAATGAAATTGCCCTAATTACCAAAAAGGTCTTTAGCTTTTTACCGAAGTTTTATATAGAAATCAATGGGGAAAATGTTTTAACGATTAACAAAGAGTTTTCTTTCTTTAAATCCCGCTATACCATTGATGCTGCTGGCATTGAAGTAAGTGGGAATTGGTGGGATATGGATTTTCGCGTTTTTCAGAATGGGGAAGAAGTCGGCAGGGTAAGCAAAGAGTGGTTTACCTGGGGTGATAGCTATAAAGTGCAAATACTGAAGGAAGAAATGGAAGCGATACTGATTGCTTTGGTTGTTGCAATTGATTGTGTAAAAGCAGACCAAGCTGCTACATCTTCTGCCTCTGTAGATTAATGAAAAGGGAAGCATAGGGGTGCTTCCTTCTTTTTGTTATAATAATATTTTTAAAGACAAATTAACCAGTGGAGGAATAAAATAATGAACACCTTGCCTAATTGTCCAAAATGCGAATCTGAATATACATATGAAGATGGAACTTTTTTAGTTTGTCCGGAATGTGCACATGAGTGGACATTCAATAGTAATATGGAGGCAAATGATGATAGCAAAGTTATCAAAGATGCAAATGGAAATGTTTTGAATGATGGAGATACCGTTACGGTTATCAAGGATCTTAAAGTAAAAGGGAGTTCATCAGTTTTAAAGCAAGGAACAAAGGTAAAAAGTATTCGCTTAGTAGACGGCGATCATGATATTGATTGTAAAATTGCGGGATTTGGAGCAATGAAATTAAAATCGGAATTTGTGAAGAAAGTATAGACTTTTAAGGCCAAGGCAGTCAAAAGACGGTTCTACTAGAGGGCAATTAATATTATTGTCCCCGGTAGAACCGTCTTTTTGCGCTTATTTCAAAAAAGATAAATTTAATATTGCCACTAAAAATAGATAGGATTATTGATAATAGAGATCTATTTTCATTCACAAAAAGACTTCTGTCATTGCTTCGACCTATCTCTTTATTCCAGTTCATATTTAGTTCATATTTATAATTTATTATCACTTCATAAGATGAAAGAGGGAGGATTTACTTTGAATCAAGTGACTAATAATAAAAAGATTATAGATAGTAGAGAACTGGCTGTGGAAGCGGAAGGGCTGGTAAAGGTATTTGGCGATAACCGTGCTGTAGATGGAGTGGATTTACAGGTTCGCACAGGTTCTATTTATGGGGTGCTGGGTCCTAATGGAGCAGGGAAAACAACTACGATTAGAATGCTCGCAACTTTGTTGAAGGCAGATGCAGGTTCTGCAAAGATTTTCGGCTACGATATAGGAAAGGAGCCACAGCAAGTTCGCCAATTAATTGGTGTAACAGGTCAATATGCCTCTGTTGATGAATCCCTAAGCGCGACAGAGAATTTAATCATTTTTTCTCGGTTATTAGGTTTAGGGCGTATCGAATCAAAACGTAAAGCAATGGAATTATTAGAAGAGTTTGGCTTAACAGAAGCAGCAAAACGTCCATTGAAAAATTTTTCAGGAGGAATGCGGAGACGACTGGATTTAGCTGCGAGCCTTATTGCACAGCCGCCACTTATTTTTTTAGACGAACCAACTACTGGACTCGATCCACGAACGCGTAATCAAATGTGGGAGACAATCAGGAAATTAGTAAAAGGGGGATCAACAGTCCTGCTGACAACACAGTACTTGCAAGAGGCAGATGAACTTGCAGATCGAGTTGCGGTCATCGATCATGGAAAAGTGGTCGCAGAAGGTACAGTGAATGAGTTGAAGGGATCTATTGGGACTTCCTCCTTACACTTAAGTATCCAAAACGAACAAAATATGCAGGAAGCTCGCCTGATTGTGGAACGTGTGCTTAACGTTCAATCAGCTGTATCAGCAGAAGGCGGAAAAATTACAGCGCCAATGGCTGATCCAGATAAAGTAACCGATTTGCTTATGACATTAAAGACAGCGGGCATTCCATTGGCTGAATTAAGTGTGCAAAAGCCAACATTAGATGAAGTATTTCTAGCTATTACTGGTTCTAATGCAAATGTAGATAAATCTAGTAAAGGGGAGGGATTAGTATGAGCACTACTACATTAAAACCAACCAGAGAACAAAAAATTTACAGAAACTCCACTTTTCGTCAAGCAGTGCGAAATTCATTAACAATGGCCTATAGAGGTTTGCTTAAGATAAAGCGTACACCTGAACAATTATCAGATGTTACCTTACAGCCGATTCTTTTTACTCTTATGTTTACGTATATTTTTGGCGGAGCTATTTCTGGCAATGTGCAAAACTATTTACCGGTTATTATTCCGGGAATTCTCGTTCAAACTGTTATTACAACATCAGTGGTAACAGGTGTCCAGCTCAGGGAGGACATGGATAAAGGCGTGTTTGACCGCTTTAAGTCTTTGCCGATTGCCAGAATTGCTCCTTTAGCAGGAGCATTGCTTGCTGATACTATTCGCTATACCATTGCCACAACTCTTACGTTTACGATGGGATATATTATGGGTTATCGACCAGATGGTGGTATAGGCTTTGTAATCTTGGCAGGAATTCTTGTTATTGTTTGTTCTTGGGCAATCAGTTGGATCTTTGCTTTCTTGGGTGTTATTTCACGAACTGCTTCGAGTGTACAAGGAATTTCTATGATTGTCTTGTTTCCATTAACATTTCTGTCCAATGCCTTTGTTCCAGCAGACACAATGCCTAATTTCCTTCAGTGGTTTGTAAAAATTAATCCTATCTCTCACTTAGTTACAGCAGTTAGGGATCTAACAAACGCAGGAACAATTGGCTTAGATTTCACAATCTCTCTTATTGGAGCAGCCGTAATAGTAGCTATTTTTGCACCGATTACCGTACGTGCTTATATGAGACGCGCATAAGTTTTTGAAGGATTAAATGGTAGAATAAAGAGAATAATCTATGAAGTAGAACGGCTATGAAATTAGCGGTTCTCCTTATTTTTTTTAAAGGAATGATAATATGGCAAAAATACTAGTCGTAGATGATGATCCACATATTAGAGAATTAATCCGTGTCATTTTAATAAAGGAAGGCTTCTCTATTATGGAGGCAGAAGATGGAGAAGCCGCGATGTCTATACTCGAGCAAGCAAAAATAGATTTAATTATTCTTGATATTATGATGCCGAATATGGATGGCTGGACACTTTGCCGTGAAGTGCGAACCTATTACCCAGAGACAATGCCAATCTTGATGTTGACAGCAAAAGGAGAAACAACACAAAAAGTGAGAGGGTTTGAACTAGGAGCGGACGATTACTTAGTAAAGCCCTTTGCTCCTGCTGAGTTAGTTGCTAGGGTGAAGGTACTTCTCAAGCGCTACCAAATTAATGTTTCCAATCAGATTGAGATAGGAAATGTCGTGATTAATCGAGACACCTATAAAATTTCTATTGGAGTTGCTGAAATTACATTACCTTTAAAGGAATTTGAATTATTATTTAAGCTTGCAACCCATCAAAAGAAAACTTTTTCGCGAGAACAATTAATTGAAGATATATGGGGCTATGATTATGAGGGGGATGAGCGCACCGTTGATGTTCATATAAAACGTCTAAGGCAGCGATTTGCCCAAGAGGACTGTCCCTTTAAAATAACGACAGTTCGCGGTCTTGGTTATCGATTGGAGGTTAAATAGTGAAGTTCTCACAATGGATGAAAAGAATAGCAGGCATTTTTGCAATTATTATTTTTCTAATGGTATGCTGGTCCTTCTCCTATTGGTTAACAGCATGGTTTTATGAAGCAATCCAAGTATCTCCAAGCGAATTCATCAGACAATTAATTAATTCAATTGCCGGATTCTTTCTCTTTGGATGCATAATAGCAGTTATCTCAAAAATTCCGTGGATTAGATCCAAACAGGATAAACACTTATACCCAATCATTCAAGCAATCAAAATGATAGCAGAAGGAAATTTTAATATTGACCTTTCCTATTATAAAAATCAGTTTAGAGAAGGTGACAATGATCATCCTTATTATCAAATAGTAACAAATATTAGTCATATGGCAGAAAAATTAGGAGAAATGGAGGAAATGCGTCAGGAATTTATCTCCAATGTGTCTCATGAAATTCAGTCTCCCTTAACCTCTATTAGTGGGTTTGCTCATGCTTTGAAAAATGATGATTTGAGTCCAAAAGAACGCAATCACTATTTGGACATCATTGAAATGGAAAGCATCCGCTTGTCCAAATTAAGTGAAAACCTATTAAAACTTACCTCTTTAGAATCAGAGCATTTACCTTTGGAGCAAAAAGAGTACCGATTAGATCGACAGCTTCGTCGAATTATTCTTGCCAATGAACCACAATGGACAGAAAAAGAAATAGATATGGATATCTCCCTTGCGCACATAACAATTATGGCAGATGAAGAAATGCTTGATCAAGTGTGGATTAACTTACTTCATAATAGTATAAAATTCACGCCAAAAGGAGGTACTATAACAGTCGAGGCATTTAAATCGGAGAATAAGGTTATTACTGTTAAAATAAGAGATACAGGAATTGGCATGGAACAGGATTCGCTCATGCATATATTTGAACGCTTTTATAAAGCAGATAAATCAAGAAATCGAAATATAGGAGGAAACGGCCTCGGTCTTTCTATTGTCAAAAAAATCATAGACTTGCATAAAGGCGAAATCCAAGTCAAAAGCCAAATAGGAAAAGGAACAGAGATAACAGTAAAAATAGGAAAGCAGAGGGACGGCTCTACGGAGATCAATTAGCCCGACCTCAGTAGAAACTCGTCCTTCATTTTTAAACAAGGAGCGATTAGAATGGTCAATAAGGTTTTCTTAAATGATTTTGCATTAACGGTTTCAAATTTTAAAGAGGAAAAGGTGAAAAGTAAAAAATCAGAGAAGCTGTTAACGGTAGTAAGCTTTGAGTTTAAAGTAAGAGGTGGGGAAGAATACCACGTAGTTACGAAGTTTTTATATGAGAATATATTCGATGTCAGCATTCCTGATAAGTCATTGGAATTTAGAGGGGAAATTAATCAGTATTCCACCTCCTATACCAATTTCTCTGATGAAGACAGTACTAGTGATTTCTCTTTAAAATTAATGGAAGTGGAATAAATTTAGAAGGGGTTTGGCAAAACAGATCACCGTTAAGTGGATAGAGCGATCTGTTTTTTTTGCTTCTATAAACGGAAAGGGCGGTTATCTATATGAAATTAAGTATTTTAGATCAAGCACCTGTATTATCTGGGAAGAGTGCGCAGGAGGCACTTAAAGAATCGATGAAGCTTGCTCAATCTGGTGAAAAATTGGGATACACAAGATATTGGATTGCAGAACACCATGATTTCCCTGGTCTTGCTAGTTCTGCCCCAGAAGTGATGCTTGGGTATATCGGAGCCAATACAGAAAAGATAAGAATTGGGGCAGGAGCCATACTATTGCCACACTATAAACCATATAAAGTAGCAGAAACATTTAATATGCTTGCAACGTTATTTCCCAATCGGATTGATCTAGGAATAGGACGGGCACCTGGTGGATCGGCCGAAGCCTCGATAGCTCTTTCTGGGAACTTTTTAGAAAATGTCCGAAATATGCCTAACTCAATTAAAGATCTTCTCCATTTTTTATATAATAATTATCCAACAGATCAGATGTTTTCAAAAATAACAGCACATCCTCTTCCAGATATACCTCCTGTTCCATGGATCCTTGGAACCAGTGAAAAAAGTGCTATTCAAGCAGCAAGTTATGGGACTGCCTATGCATTTGGCCATTTTATGAGTGACAAAGATGGAATCGAGATTGTCAATACATACAGGAATGCATTTCGACAGAGCAGCGGTCTCCAAAAACCACAAGCTATCATAACTGTATCGGTTATCTGCGCTGAAACCTCCGAACTAGCAGAAGAGCTTGCTTTAAGCTGGTTCCTATCAAAAATCCAAACGGATAAAGGTGAAAAAAATAACCGCATTCCTACTATGGAAGAAGCAAGAAATTATTCGTTTACAAGCGATGAGAAAGAAAGAATACAAGAAATGCGCAAAAAGATGATGATTGGAAACCCAAAAGAAGTGAAACAACAATTGGCTGAGCTGCAAGCTGTCTACAGTGCTGATGAAATCATGATTGTAACCATTACTAATAGCTATGAGAGTCGAAGAAAGTCATATGAGCTAATTGCCAAGGAAGTTTGGTGAAAAAGTTTTTTAGATGAAAAGGAAAGGAGGTATTTAAGTGAAGTTAAGTGTACTTGATCAATCTGTAATAAGTAAGAATGGGAATGCAAGCATGACTCTCGCAAATACCATTAAATTGGCAAAACGAACAGAGGAGCTTGGCTACACTCGTTTTTGGGTTGCGGAGCATCATAACTCAAATGGCATCGCTGGTACCTCCCCAGAGATACTTATTTCCAGTATTGCCGCTCAGACAAACAGAATTCGTGTGGGATCAGGAGGTGTTTTACTGCCCCAATATAGTCCTTTTAAAATTGCAGAAGACTTTAAAGTGTTAGAAGCACTTTATCCGAATCGAATGGATTTAGGAATGGGTCGTTCTCCAGGGGGGTCTACCCTAACCCGCTTGGCCCTTACGGATGGGGTTAGAAAAAGCTTAAATGAATTTCCTCGCCAAGTAACAGCACTTCAAGAATTTCTCATAGGTTCTTCGCCTAATCACGAGGTTCAAGCTTATCCTTCTGTTGAAACGCAGCCGGAAATGTGGATGCTCGGTGTCTCACAGCGAGGAGCTAGATTAGCTGCTGAAAAGGGAACTGCTTTTACTTATGGCCACTTTATAAACCCCATTAGCGGAAGTATTGCCATGCAGCATTATAGAGAGAACTTCCAGCCGTCTAGTTTTCTTGCAAATCCGCAGGCAAATGTATGTGTATTTGTTGTTTGTGCACCTTCCCAAGAAGAAGCCGAAGAAATGGCATTAAGTCAAGATCTATGGCTGTTAGCAATCGAAAAAGGGCAAGATACTTTCCTTCTTTCAAAGGAAGAGGCGGAAAGTATAAGGCTTTCGGAAGAAGACAAAGCAATCATAAGAAAAAATCGCAAACGGGCCATCATTGGAACCCCGGGAAAAGTAAAAGAAGGACTGCTCCAATTAAGTAAAGTCTACCAAACCGATGAAATGATGATTATTACGAACATTTATGATTTTGAAGAAAAAATGCAATCCTATACACTGCTGGCAGAAGCAGTTCTTTGAAATTTTCATGTAAACACTTGATAAAATTAGCTATAATAATGAAAAAAGGGGGTGCTTACAGTTGGAGAATCATATACGATTGTCTGATACTACTTCCACTCATGCAAAGCCTATTATTGGAAAGGCGATACTTTGCATGGGGCGAAACAACTAATTTTATCGCTGACTAATATTTTGGCTTTGCACCTTATTTTAGACAAAAATAAAAATAAGGGAGCGGGCAAATTTGAAGTATACAAACGCAATGAATGTTTTACCTGAAAAGCTTATTTTGGAAATTCAAAAATATGTCCAGGGCGAGACTCTATATATTCCAAAACAAGAAAATGCTCATAAGAAGTGGGGAACTTCAAGTGGGGGAAGATTAATGCTGGATCGCAGAAATAATGCGATAAAAGCAGCTTTTGCAAATGGAAGCACCGTTCAAGCATTGGCGAAGGAATATCATCTCTCCACAGAAACAATTAAAAAAATCGTCTATTCACATAAAAATAAAGAATAGCACTGGTGAGTTTTCATCAGTGTTTTTTTATGTAAAAATCGTTTCTTAGTCATCTTTTCCATTTTAGAAATAGAGTGTCTCTACTAATATAGGAAGAGAGGATAATCCATTAATAGGAGAGAATGATATGACAGAAGCATTTATAAAAAATGAACAATTAAATTTTATCAAAAAGCAAATTTCCAACATTAAAGATAGTATGAATAAAAGTTTACCTAAAACAGTGTTAGCTGCAGTAATGGAGTTAGCTGAGGCAAAAATTTTCGAGCTTTTTCCCCAAGCAACAAGTGATCAGCAAGAGTTATTGGATATTTCCAAATGGAAAACAAAGGATGAATATGAACAATATATAGAGCGACTTGCTAAGTATGTATTGCCGTTTCCAAAAATTACAGAACAGCAGCTAAAAAAATTATTCCCAAAGCAAAAGAAATTAAGATTACCTGATTTCGCAACAATAGACCTTCATCAATTAACCTATTTAAGCTGGACAGATGGAAAGTCTAATAGAAAATTTGTCATTTATGAATTAGATGGGAAATTAGTAGGGGTGGAAGGGAAGATGACGCCGACTAATAAAAAAAATATTTGTTCCTTCTGCAATAGCTTTGGAGAGGTTGCCTATTTTTCAACGATTACCAAAGACAAGAAACCTAAAAATGCAGATTATTACAAGGCTATCGGAAACCTGATTTGTACAGATAGCAGCGAATGCAATAAGAACATGGACAATACCGCTTATTTGCAAGAATTTTTACTGACCGCAGAGGGTCGATTTTACTGAGAACGTCCTCGGTGGAATCATCCCTCTGCTACCCTGTTGATAAGCTGTGCTAAGGTTATTAATCCTTTTTCTAATTCTTCTAATGAGGCATAGGAGTAGGATATTCGCAGATGCCGGTCATCTGCTTTATCGTATACGATGCCTGGATTGATAAGAATTCCTTCTTTAAGAGAAATCTCAAATAGCTTGCGTGAAGAAATCATTGGTTTTAATTTCAGCCAGATGTAGAATCCGCCATTAGGTACTGTCCATTCAGCAATATCTGAGAAATTTTTCTTTAATAGATTATTTGTAAAATCTCTTCGCAGTCTTAGCTCTGCTCTTACTTCTGTTAAGAAATCCTCGTACCATCCGTTTTGCAGCCATCTTTCTACAGCAAATTGAGATAAACTGCTAGAACCATAGTCTGTCTGCATCTTAATATCGGCTAAATGCCCGATAACTGGTTCAGGTCCTACAATCCAACCAATTCGGAGCCCTGGGCTTAATGTTTTGGACATACTTCCGATATAGAGAACGTTTCCTTGTGTATCAAGTGCTTTTAAGGGCTTGGGCGGAGGAGTGTCTAACCATAAATCTCCGTATACATCATCCTCAATGATAGGTATTGCTTCTGTTTGACTAATTGCTATTAACTCCTTTCGTCTCCTTTCAGACATGACAATGCCAGTTGGATTATGAAAGTTAGGAATTGTATACAGCAGCCCGGCTTGATGCTGTCTTTTTAGCCGTCCAATGGTATGACAGGTAATTCCTTCTTCATCGAGCGGCAGGCCTAATAAGTGCATTCCTGCTGATTGGAAGACATGGATGGAACTTAAATAGGATGGTGTTTCATGAAAGATGGCTGCTCCTCGCTTTAAGAGACCAATTGATAGTAATTGAAGTGCTTGGAGCCCGCCTGAAACAATTAAGATCGATTCAGAGGTAGCGACTATTCCCTTCTTTTTTAAATAAGAACTAACCGCTTGTCGCAAAGCTAAACTTCCTTTAGGCTCGGTATATCCAAGTGAAAAGCTTAGATTGTCCTTAAGGTGAAAGATTTCTTCCATCCGTGCTTTAGGTAATAGCTTTGGAGAAAGCTCGCCAGTACCAAGTCTAATAATATTCGGATTTGCTTCGGCTTTATTAATTTTTTGGATAATAGAGATGTTCGGTCGATGAATGCTCGATTTAACATAACTAGTCCAATCAGGAGGTGGAGTGGAGGCAAGTAAACTCCATGTATTATTTATTACCTTTGTTCCACTTCCTACTTTTGTTTCAATTAACCCATCAGCAGCTAATTCTTCAAGTGCTGTAACAATGGTGCTCCGGTTGACTTCGAATTGTTTTGCCAAACTTCTTTGGGAAGGGAGTTTCATACCAATCGTCCATTCTCCATGAATTATTTTCTTTTTCAGATAGGTAGTAATTTGTTGGTGTAAGGAAACGGTTGAATCCTTTTGTGGCTTCCATTCCATTTCTGCCATTAATTGTATACTCCCTTTGCTTTTTCTTTTATTTTAACAAAATGGTTGGGTTTGTAACCATCCAATTGGATGGAGACAGATAGCCTATTCTTCGTTATGCTCAATAAAAGCAAGGGGGAATAAGGATGGAACCAATATTACATGGAATTTTATTAGCATTTGGGTTAATACTACCATTAGGCGTTCAAAATATATTTATATTTAATCAAGGAGCAACGCATAAAAAATTTAGTTATGTGTTACCGGCCATAATTACGGCTAGTATTTGTGATAGTTTACTTATTTATTTAGCAGTTGCAGGTGTTTCAGTAGTAGTTTTTACCTTTGAATGGGTGAAAACAGTGCTTTTTACTGTTGGCTTCTTTTTCTTAGCGTATATGGGATGGTCTATGTGGAAAACAGCAGCCATGGTGGGGAGCAAGCAAGAACAGCTACTCTTTTCTCCACGCCGCCAAATAGCATTTGCTGCTTCTGTTTCTCTATTAAATCCACATGCTATTCTCGACACAATCGGCGTGATTGGCACAAGCTCCTTAGCCTATACTGGAGAGGAGAAAATCTTGTTTACTGCTGCTTGTATAAGTGTATCTTGGATTTGGTTTTGTTTATTGGCAATAGCAGGGAGAAAGATTGGACAAATCACCGGGCGCGGAAAGCTGATTAAACGCATTAACCAAGTATCAGCAGTTATTATTTGGGCGATGGCACTTTATTTAGGTCTAAATCTAATAATCTTAAAATGACATCCCGCTTTGGGCATTCAGAATGACATCTCCTTTATATTTCGCTATAATGAGAGGGCTGTAAGTGCCCTTCAAATGAAAAAGGGGGTTATGTAATGATTCAATTGCGTAATGTTAGTAAACGTTTTGCGGATGATGAAGTCATTAAGTCTATTTCTTTAGCGATACATAAAGGAGAAATTTTCGGAATTATTGGAGCGAGTGGTGCTGGTAAATCCACGTTGCTGCGGTTAATGAATTTATTAGAAGTTCCGGAAGCGGGAGAAGTGCTAGTGGACGGCCGAGAGCTGACCAGTATTAACTATAAAGAACTTCGACAAGCCCGTCAATCAATTGGGATGATATTTCAACATTTCAATCTTGCTGCAAATAAGACCGTTTATGATAATGTGCTAGTGTCTTTAGAATTGGCTAACTATTCAAGAAAGGACAGACGAAATCGAGTAATAGAGTGTCTCCGATTTGTTGGATTGGATAGCTTTATGGATAAATATCCTGCACAATTAAGCGGAGGTCAGAAGCAGCGTGTAGCGATAGCACGCGCAATTGCGAATAATCCGCAAGTATTATTATGTGATGAACCAACCTCTTCCCTTGATCCAAAAACGACAGGGGAAATCTTGCATGTTCTAGAGGACGTTAATAAGCGTCTAGGTGTAACGGTTGTAATCGTCAGTCATGAGATGGAGGTAATCAAAAGCATCTGTAACCGTGTGACAGTTTTGGAAGATGGAGAAATTTATGATACCGTTGCAATCCAGCCAAAAGGAATTCAACAAATAAATAACACCTCCAAAAGGTTAGTAGAACAGCTGAAAAAGGATGGTGAAGTAGACCATGCCTGAGATATTAATTCAATATAGATTGGAAATTTGGCAATCTATTGGGGAGACTTTTATAATGGTAGGCATGTCTATCCTAGCAGCGATTATCATCGGACTGCCAGTCGGAACATTGCTTTTCTTAAGTAGAAAAGGAAAGATGCTCGAAAATCGAATAATTTTTTCTACACTGAACTTAATAGTAAATATTATTCGTTCTTTTCCATTTTTATTATTAGTAGTTTTTCTTATTCCATTTACGAGAATCATCATTGGAACGGCTATGGGTACAGCAGCTGCAACGGTCCCATTATCGATTATTGCCATCGCTCATTATGCTCGTTTAGTGGAGCAATCATTACTAGAAGTGCCAAAAGGCGTAATAGAAGCAGCCATTTCGATGGGAGCATCTGTCAGGGAAGTTATCTTCAAATTTCTTTACGTAGAAGCTCGTTCTGGACTTGTGCTAGGACTAACAACTTCGATTATCAGCTTTATTTCTTATTCAACCATTATGGGAGTTGTTGGCGGCGGCGGTATTGGAGATTTTGCGATTCGTTATGGATATCAACAATTTAAAACAGATTTAATGATTTATATGATTATTATTATGGTCATATTAGTACAGGCTATTCAGTTTACTGGTACAGCAATAGCAAAAGTAATTGATAAAAGATAAATGAGGAGATAAGAAAATGAAAAAAATATTATTTTTAATGATAATAGGCCTATTTCTGTTAGCAGCTTGCGGAAAAGAAAAGGCAGAAACAGATAAAAAGCAAACGAATACCAAGGAAAAAGAAGAAGTAACGCTAAAAGTAGCGTCTTTAATACCACCAATGACGGAAATCCTTGAGTTAGTAAAACCAACATTAGCAGAGGAAGGTATTAACCTTGATGTTAAAGTATTAAGTGATAATGTACAGCCGAATACGGCACTTGCGGCAGGGGAAGTGGATGCAAACTTCTTCCAGCATGTCCCCTACATGGAAGAGTTTAACCGAAGTAATAACGCTGAATTAGTGCCAGTAAAAGCTATTTATTTTGCAAATTATGGTGTTTATTCAAAACAATATGATTCTATGGATGATGTGCCAGAAGGTGCTGTAATCGCAATTGCTAATGATGTATCCAATGTAGACCGTTCTTTGGCATTATTGGCTCAACATGATGTCATTAAGCTAAAAGAGAAAACGGGTCCTTATTACACCAAAGCGGATATTATCGAAAATCCGAAAAACTATAAGTTCGAAGAAGTTGATTTATTAATGCTTGCAAGAATGTATGATGATGCCGATCTAGTCGTGATGACACCAGCTTATGCTTCCCCACTTGGCTTAACACCAAAAAGTGATGCCTTGTTAGTAGAAGGGGTAGAAAATGATTTTGCGATTACATTAGTTGCTCGTAAAGATAATGCAGATTGGGAACCTATTCAAAAGCTAGCGGAAGCAATGACTAGTCCAGAGGTTCGTAAATTTTTAGAGAAAAAATATGACGAAACAGCCATTCCTGCATTTTAAATAAGAGGTTGTCTAAAGACAGTCATATTTCACTGATAAATAGCATATCAATGCCTTATCCTAACTATTTATAAGGATAGGGCTTTCTTTTTGGGGAAATTCTGGCTTTAAAAAAATGAATAATTAGCGTATAATTATAGGTAACTATTTAAAATTTTTTGAAAATAAGTTGGGCTGTAACAAGGTGATGCTTGATCCAGAAAAGATGATAGCTTAAATAATTCCTTGGTTACTTTAATGCATCAAAAAGGGAACGCTTACATTCTTTCTGAAAATAAAAGTATAAGGAAGGTTAAAATGAGCAGACGAGAGACGAAAACAGACGTTATTTTAATTGGTGCCGGGATTATGAGTGCAACTCTAGGAACGCTTTTAAAAGAATTAGACCCAGATTTGAAAATTACAGTGTTTGAAAAATTGGCTAGTGCAGGTGAAGAAAGCTCGAATGAATGGAATAATGCGGGAACAGGTCATGCGGCACTATGCGAATTGAACTACACAGTAGAAAAACCAGATGGCTCTGTAGACATAAGTAAAGCGGTAGAAATTAACGAACAGTTTCAAGTTTCCTTGCAATTTTGGTCTCATCTTGTAAATAATCAAGTATTACATAATCCACAAGATTTTATTAGACCATTGCCACATATGAGTTTAGTGCTAGGGGGAAAAAATGTAGCATTTTTACAGAAACGTTTTGAGGCAATGGTAAGTAATCCGCTATTTAAAGGAATGGAATTTTCAAAGGATCCTGAAAAACTAAAAGAATGGATACCTCTCATTATGCAAGATCGCGAATTAAAAGAGCCGATAGCCGCGACAAAGATTGATTCTGGAACAGATGTGAATTTTGGTGCCTTAACACGCTTGCTGTTTGCTGATTTATTGAAAAAGGGGGTAGAAATTAACTACAAGCACAGTGTAAATGATTTAAAACGAACGAAAGATGGTTTATGGGAAGCAAAGGTACAAAATTTAAATAGTGGCACAATGGAAACACATGCTGCTAAATTCGTCTTTATTGGCGGCGGCGGCGGCGGTTTACATTTACTGCAGAAATCTGGTATTCCTGAAGGTAAACATATGGGTGGGTTCCCAGTCAGTGGTATATTTTTAGTCTGCAAAAATCAAGAAATAATCGAAAAACATCATGCAAAGGTGTATGGTAAAGCAAAGGTCGGAGCACCACCCATGTCCGTTCCCCATTTAGATACACGATTCATCGATAATCAGAAATCATTGCTTTTTGGCCCTTTTGCTGGTTTTTCACCTAAGTTTTTGAAGACAGGCTCCATGTTTGATTTAATTACATCTGTTAAGCCAGATAATTTGTTAACGATGCTGGCAGCTGGTGCAAAAAATATGTCCTTAACAAGTTATTTAATCCAGCAGCTTATGCTTTCAAAAGAAAAGCGAATAGAAGAATTACGTGAATTTATCCCGAATGCCAAAGCGGAGGATTGGGATCTTGTGGTAGCTGGGCAACGTGTCCAAGTAATAAAGGATACAGAAGCTGGCGGAAAAGGGACACTTCAATTTGGAACAGAGGTTGTAAGTGCGGCAGATGGCTCGATAGCAGCATTGCTTGGTGCCTCACCTGGTGCCTCTACTGCTGTTCACGTTATGCTGAAAGTAATCCAGAAATGTTTTACAGAAAAAATGCCAGAATGGCAGCCGAAATTAAAGGAAATGATCCCGTCGTATGGATTATCCCTAAAAGAAAACCCCCAGCTATTGCATGACGTTCATACATTAACAGCAGAAACATTGCGATTGTCTGAAAAAAGCCCTATTCATCATTAATCGAAATTAGATTGTTAATCTATTCAACTTATGAGAGAAAAAATTTTTTTCGAACAAGTAATACAAAATCAGATACATTTATTTAAAAAAACTTTCATCATGGGATGGAAGTTTTTCTTTTGGAGAAACCGATAGAAGCTTCGCTATTCCTATGTTTTTTCTATATGTATAGAAAAATGATTTAAATTTTGCGAAATGATTGACAAGCGCTTTCAAAAAATGGTTAACTTTGTTTATACAACAAACAAACTAACTTTCGGATTACAAATTATTAGCTGGGTAAGTTTGAAAGTTGGAGGGAATTTTGAAAAATTGCAAATTAGAAAAATACTAGTCTATTTAAATCATTATTCATAAGGAGGATTTTTTAAATGAAAATTATCAACCCTGTACTGAAAGGATTTAATCCAGACCCAAGCATTTGCAGAGTCGGTGAAGACTACTATATCGCAGTATCTACCTTTGAGTGGTTTCCAGGAGTACAAATACATCATTCAAAGGATTTGGTGAATTGGGAATTAGTTGCACACCCATTACAAAGAGTTTCTCAACTAGATATGAAAGGAAATCCTAACTCTGGTGGTGTTTGGGCTCCTTGCCTAAGCTATAGCGACGGGAAGTTTTGGCTTATTTATACTGATGTAAAAGTAGTGGATGGCGCTTGGAAAGATTGTCACAATTATTTGGTTACTTCCGAAACGGTAGATGGGGATTGGGGAGAGCCGATTAAATTAAATAGCTCTGGTTTCGATGCTTCCTTGTTTCATGACGCGGATGGCAAGAAATATTTATTAAATATGCTGTGGGATCAGCGTATTGGCCGTCATCCTTTCGGCGGAATTGTTATGCAGGAATACTCTACAAAGCAGAAAAGGCTAATTAATAAGCCGCAAATAATTTTTAAAGGCACGGATATTAAATTAACAGAAGCGCCGCATCTTTATCATATTGGTGAATACTATTATTTATTAACAGCAGAAGGCGGAACGAAATATGAGCATGCTGCAACAATTGCACGCTCCAAAAATATAGAAGGACCTTATGAGGTTCATCCGGATAACCCACTTTTAACTTCCTGGCATGATCCTAGAAATCCATTGCAAAAATGTGGGCATGCTTCTATTGTTCACACCCATACGGATGAATGGTATTTAGCTCATTTAACTGGCCGTCCTATTCATCCAGATGATGATTCTATAATCCAACAAAGGGGATATTGTCCTTTAGGAAGGGAAACAGCGATTCAGAAGCTGGAATGGAGAGATGGCTGGCCATATGTAGTTGGCGGAAAAGAAGGGAGCTTGGAAGTAGAAGCTCCAAAGATTCCAGAAACAAAATTTCCTTCAACTTATCCAGTTGTCGATGAATTTGAGGAAGATAAGCTCAATATCAATTTCCAAACATTGCGCATTCCTTTTACAGAGAAATTAGGTTCTTTATCAGAAAGACCTCATCATTTACGCTTATTTGGCCAAGAATCATTAACATCAACCTTTACACAATCTTTTGTTGCTAGACGTTGGCAAAGCCTTCAATTTGAAGCGGAAACAGCCGTAGCTTTTACGCCAGAGAATATACAGCAGGCTGCAGGTTTAGTAAATTACTATAACACTGAAAACTGGACAGCATGGCAAGTGACATATGATGAAAATCTTGGACGCATCCTTGATTTAACGGTTAATGACAACTTTTCTTTCTCTCAACCATTGAAGGAGAAAATAATTGTTCCAACCGAAATAGAATATATTTACTTAAGAGTCACAGTCGAAAATGAATACTACTACTACTCTTACTCATTTGATAAAGTAGAGTGGAATACACTAGATATAGTATTTGAATCAAAAAAACTATCTGATGACTATATTCGCGGTGGCGGTTTCTTTACTGGAGCATTTGTAGGAATGCAATGTCAAGATACAAGTGGTCAAAATATACCAGCAGACTTTAAATATTTCCGCTATCAAGAAAATGAATAATGGTAAAACCCAGGAAATTAGCTCCTGGGTTTTTATTTTTTTCCTTTTCTAGCACATAATATTCTCTTATATATGCGGAAGTAAAATGAAAGTGCTAACATTTCATTTCCCCCTTTAGACGGAAAAACAATATGTTAAGTTGTAAGAGTTTTCATTGTAAGATAAAAGCGTAGTAATCATCATAAATAATTTCCTTAAAATAAATTACTCGGAGGTCATTAAATTGAAAAGAATATTATTAGCTTGTTCTTCAGGAATGTCTACTAGTCTATTAGTTTCTAAAATGAAAGACGCTGCAAAGGAAAAAGGCATTGAAGCAGAAATTTGGGCTGTTGCTCAAGATAAAGCACAGACAGATATGGAACGTGCAGATGTCCTTTTAATTGGTCCGCAAATGCGCTTTTTAAAAAAGAAACTAGCTACTCAAGCAGAATCAGTTGGAATTCCATTAGATGTTATTGATCCAGTTGCTTATGGACGAATTGATGGATTGGCTGTTTTAAACAAAGCGTTAGAATTAATCGAGAATAACAAGTAATCGTTTATTTCCAAATGAAAGCATTTACTAAAAGAAGGAAGAGAGGAAAAACCTTATGAATAAATTTATGGAGGTTTTGGAAAATATTCTATTGCCAATTGCTGAGAAATTGAACAACAATCGTTATTTAGCAGCATTACGTGATGGATTTATGGTTGCCTTGCCGCTAATCATTTTTGGATCAATTTTTGTTGTAATTGCAAACTTTCCTTTCCTAGATAAGATGATAAGCGAAGATGCTTATGCAGCTTATCAAAATGCATTAGGTCCAGCATCCGCAGCAACGCTAAGTATTATGGGACTCTTTGTCATAATGGGAATTGGATATAAGCTGACACAGCATTATGGTCTTGAAGCAATTTATGGAGCTGTTGTAGGGGTTGCATCATTCCTTATTTTAAACCCACAAGAATTAGGGGAAGTAACTGGGGTTATCCCAACAGTTATTCTTGGCGCACAAGGTATGTTCTTGGGGATTTTCACAGCATTTATTTCCGCAGAGCTATATCGCTTCTTTGTGAAGAAAAATTGGACGATTAAAATGCCGCCAGGTGTACCGGACTCTGTATCTAGATCCTTTAGTGCATTGATTCCCATTACACTAACATTAACATTCTTTTTAATCATTCGTATTCTTTTCAGCTTTACACCATTTGAAACAGTACAAAACTTTATTTATACAATTATTCAAGAGCCATTAACTGCTCTAGGTAGTAGTCTTCCAGCAACAATCGTAGTGGTATTATTAATTCAATTATTCTGGTTCTTCGGTTTACACGGACAAATTATTATGAACTCTGTCCTTGACCCAATCTGGTATGCATTGAATGACCAAAACTTTACTGCTTTCCAAGCAGGAACAGAGCTTCCAAACGTTATCACAAAACAATTTATGGATACGTTCCTAGTAGGTATGGGTGGTACTGGGATGACATTGGGGGTTGTTATTCTTATCTTCTTAATCGGTAAGAGCAGACAAACAAAAGAACTTGGAAAACTAGGTGGACCAGCTGGAATTTTCAACGTAAATGAACCAATTATCTTTGGTTTACCAATCATTATGAACCCATTAGTTCTTATTCCGTGGTTATTAGCGCCAGTAGTAGTAACAATCATTACGTATCTGACAATGTCAGCAGGTATCGTTCCGAAACCAGCAGGTATCATTGTTCCGTGGACAACACCGATTGGTATTAGTGGATTCTTAGCAACTGGTAATGATTGGAGAGGGGCAGCACTGCAAATCTTTAACTTACTTGTTGTGATGGTGATTTGGTGGCCATTCCTAAAAGTTCTAGACAAAAATTATTATGAAACAGAGAAAAAAGGATAAGCAGTCAGCAAGATAGAAATAAGTTTTACATTAAGAGGAAGGGGATTTACCTTAGTTAACCTTAAGTGTAAACCCCCTTTAGTTTTAGAAATGGAGTGACAGGGATGGAAACAGATAACAAAATGACAGAAATAGCTTTTCAAATAATTCTTTTTGCTGGAAATGGACGTTCATGTGCAATGGAAGCAATACAAGAAGCAAAAGAAGGAAACTTTGAAGAAGCGGATCGATTACTAGAAGAATCAAGTTCCGAACTTGGTAAAGCGCATGGTTTTCAAACGAGATTACTCCAAGAGGAAGCGAGCGGAAATGGTGCGGGCGTGAATGTGATTTTAGTTCATTCTCAAGATCATTTGATGACAGCTATTACTGTTCGTGATTTAGCTACTGAAATAATTGAGATTTATCGTAATAAATAATTTTGGAGGTTTCTTAAAATGACTGTTCAATACAAATTTCCTAAAGGTTTTTGGTGGGGAAGTGCCACATCTGCAACACAGATAGAGGGAGCAGCGAATGAAGCAGGAAAAGGAAAAAACATTTGGGACCATTGGTATGAGGCAGAACCAAATCGCTTTTTTAACAATGTAGGGCCAGAAACTACTTCTAATTTCTACTATCAATATAAAGAGGATATTCAATTGATGAAGGAAATTGGGCATAATTCTTTCCGCTTATCTATTTCTTGGTCTAGATTAATTCCAAACGGACGGGGAGAAGTGAACCCAGAAGCTGTAACTTTTTACAATAATGTAATTAATGAGCTACTAGCTAATGGAATCGAACCATTCGTTACCCTGTATCATTTTGATATGCCGCTAGAGATGCAGAAAATCGGTGGCTGGGAAAATCGTGAAGTTGTAGATGCTTACCAAGCCTATGCTTTGCAATCCTTCCAGCTATTCGGTGATCGTGTGAAAAAATGGTTTACGTTCAATGAACCGATTGTTCCGGTAGAAGGTGGATATTTATATGATTTTCATTATCCGAATATCGTAGATTTTAAGAAGGCTGCACAAGTAGCCTATCATACAGTTTTAGCACATGCGAAAGCTGTTCAAGCTTTTCGAGGATGGAATCAAGACAAAGATACAAAAATAGGGATTGTTTTAAATTTAACACCATCCTACCCAAGAAGCCAGAATCCATATGATTTAAAAGCTGCGAATATTTGTGATTTATTCTTTAATAGAAGTTTCTTAGATCCTGCTGTTCTTGGTGAATATCCAGAGGAATTAGTAGAAATATTACGTGAACATGGACAACTACCGAATAGTGAGCAAGGAGATTTAGAACTAATTAAAGAAAATACAGTTGATATTCTCGGTGTCAACTATTATCAGCCCCGCCGAGTAAAGGCAAAAGAGCATTTACCAAATCCTTATAGCCCTTTTATGCCAGAATGGTTCTTTGATCCCTATGAGATGCCAGGCAGAAAAATGAACCCTTATCGCGGCTGGGAAATTTACGAAAAAGGTATTTACGATATCATGGTGAATTTAAAGGAAAACTATGGGAATGTGGAATCCTTTATTTCCGAAAATGGCATGGGAGTACAAGATGAAGAGCGTTTCTTGAAAGATGGTCAAATTCAAGATGATTATCGTATTGAATTTATTGAAGGACATTTACAATGGCTGCATAAGTCTATTGAAGAAGGCTGTAATGTTAAAGGATATCATCTATGGACATTCATGGATAACTGGTCATGGTCCAATGCTTATAAAAATCGCTACGGTTTCATTTCAGTAGATCTAAAAACACAGACAAGAACACCAAAGAAAAGTGCTTACTGGTTTAAAAATGTAGCAGCCAATAATGGATTTTAGGAACAACCGTGAATGTTTCTGATATAATCTTTCTAGATATCAAGATAGGTTCTGATCAAGAGTTAAGATCAGAACCTTTTTGAGTAAAAATGTATATGGATAAAATAGTAAAAAATGAATGGAAGGAGACTTTATTTTGTTAAGCTCCCGAATGAAACAAGTATTAAGTGAATTATTGGCAGCGGATACACCAGTAACAGGTGAATATTTAGCTACTGTTAATCATGTGACAGCGCGAACAACAAGAGAAGATATTAAAAACCTAGATGCTATATTAAATAATCATGGTGCAAAAATAATTTCCGTTATCTCAAAAGGTTACACGTTGGAGATTTGGGATAAAGCTGTATTTCAACAGTATTTACATTCTATATTTGTAGAAAACTCACTTTCTCATACTGGTATCCCTAAAACACCAGAAGACAGAGTAACTTATATTATTATCCGGTTTTTATTAAATGATCAATACCTTAAATTAGATGATCTCGCAGATGAACTGTTTGTCAGTAAGTCTACTATTCAACAAGACATTAAGCATGTGAAAGAAAGCCTCCAAAAGTATGACATTATATTAGAAGCACGACCGAATTATGGACTTAAAGCAATTGGGGATGAAATTAAAGTTCGCTTTTGTTTATCAGAGTATGTACTTGACCGTAAAAAACAAACAATCAGTACAATAGATAGTCCTCATCCTTCTATTTTTAATGAAGAGAAAATGGATAATATCCAAGAAATTATTTTAAGACAAATAAAAAAGTATCAAATTACTTTATCGGATATCGCTATTAATAATTTATTGATTCATATTGTAATCGCCCAAAAGCGGATTGTTAGTGGTCATTATGTAGCAATATTTCATGCCGATTTGGATGAAATTGAACAACAAAGGGAATATCATGTAGCAAATGAAATAGTGAAGGAAGTAGAAGATCTATATCAAATTAAGTTTCCACAGGCGGAGATTGCCTATATTGCCATGCATTTACTTGGAACAAAGTTAGTTACCCAGAAAAAGGGTCATATTGATCATGTAATTGAGGATGATATTCTTCAGCTGGTTCATTTTGTTTTGTCCAAAATAGAAGAAAAATTAGACTTAGGCATTGAAAAGGATGAAGAACTTATCTTTGGAATGAGTATGCATTTAAAGCCTGCAGTTAACCGCATTAAATATGGAATGAATATAAGGAACCCCATGTTGCAAGAAATTAAAAATAACTATCCACTTGCCTATGAGGCAGGGATTATTGCGGGACTGGCCATTAAAGAATACACAGGAATCGAAATGGATGAAAATGAAGTTGGTTATTTAGCGCTTCATATTGGTGCAGCAATGGAAAGAACTAAATTACGTTCAGGTCCAAAACGCTGTTTAGTTGTATGTGCTTCTGGGCTTGGAACCGCCCAGTTAATTTATTATCGTCTTAAATCTTATTTTGGCAGTAATTTAGATGTGGTTGGGACGACAGAATATTATATGCTCGATCAATATAATTTAAATGAAGTTGATTTTATCGTTAGTTCTATTCCGTTTAAGGAGAGCTTTGACATTCCAGTCATTGAGGTAAATGCAATATTGAAGGAAAGTGATTTAAAGGCAATTGAAAAATTTATTCTAAACCAAAGTAATCATCAGCCAATCGAATCCTTTTTTCGCCAAGATCTTATTTTTTTAAAGAAAACATTCCATTCCCAAGAAGAGGTTTTAACCTTTTTACATACACAGTTAATGAAGAAAGGTTTAGTGGGAAAACCATTTTTAGACGCGGTATATGAAAGAGAAAAGGTAGCGCCAACCGCTTATGGGAACTTGGTTGCTATCCCGCATCCGATTACGCCCCAAACAGAAAAAACATTTGTATGTGTATGCACCTTAGAAAAACCTATCGATTGGAATAATAACTCGGTTCAGATTATCTTTTTGCTATGTGTAAAAAAGAACAGTCAAGAGGATTTGCAGGAAATGTATGATGTCCTCGGTAAATTTATTGAGGACCACACAAGTGTTCATAAAATATTAAAGGCAAGTATGTATGAGGAATTTATCCGCATAATGAAGGAAGCATGATGGTTAGAAAGTAAAGAGCGGGGGTTTACCGATATAGGTATACTCCCGCTTTTTAAGTTAATTCTTATTCTCCTACATCTGCCCACTTATATTCATAAGTTGCTCCGAATGGATTTACAAATACATTCTTTACTTTTGGTGAAATCAATTGTGCTCTTGATGCTTGGTAAACAGGTGCAATTGGAGCATCTTCAAATAATAGCTTTTCAGCTTTTAAGAAGTTATCATAACGAGCAACGTTATCAGTTGCAAGTTTAGTTGCTGTATCGCCAACTAATTGATCATATTCTTTATTAGAATAGCCTGTTTTATTGTTTCCTCCATCTGTAATCCACAAATTCATGTATGTGAATGGATCAAGGAAGTCAGGGCCCCATCTAGAAAGTTGCAGCTCATAATCCATGCTAGAATCTAGATCAAGTCGTTGCTCTTTTGGAACTTGTTTAATTTTAACATTCAAGCCTTCTAAGTTTGTAGATAACTGGTTAGCCACATATTCAACTAAAGTTTTTGTTGTTGCATCATCATCTGCTAAAAACTCTAGCGAAACATTATCTGTACCTAATTCTTTTAAGCCTTTTGCCCAGTAATCTTTTGCTGCTTTTAAATCATAAGTAACAAGATCTCCACTAACTTTGCGGAAGTCCTCACCAGTTTCTGGCATTGGAGTAAAGTCAGCTGGGACAAGTCCATTTGCTACGATAGAACCGTTATTTAAGATTTCATTAACTAAAGCATCTTTGTCAAATGCACGGCTAAGAGCTAAACGAATATTTTTGTTTGCTAAAGCTTCTGATTTTGTTTGGTTAAATTTAAGGAAATACACAAATGTGTCTGCTGAAACATTATAATTCTCATCAGTTGAATACTGGTCAACTAAATCAGATGTAAGATCCATGCGATCGACTGTTCCTTTTTCATATAAACCAAGAGCTGTTTGTGGGTCTTTTACTACTTCAAATGTCAATTTATCCATTTTAACGGTGCTTGCATCCCAATAACTATCATTTTTTGCAAGAACCCATGAAGTACCTGTACTATCCCACTCAGTAATGCTATATGGCCCGTTTGCTAATAAGTTCTCTGAACTTGTTGCAAATTTATCTCCTTTTTCTTCCACAAACTTTTGGTTTAATGGCAAGAATGTACCAAAAGTAGTTAATGTCTCAAAATAAGGTGTTGGGTTTTCTAATTCTACAACAAGTGTATAATCACCGTCCGCCTTCACACCTAATTGATCAACAGCTAGTTCCCCAGAACTGATAGCAGCAGCATTTTTAATGACACCGTTCATCATATAAGGACCATATTCCGATTTAGTGTCCGGATTAACAGCGCGTTGCCATGCATACACAAAGTCGTTTGCTGTAACTGGGTCACCATTTGACCATTTAGCATCTTCTCTTAATGTAAACGTCCAAGTTAATCCATCATCACTAACTTTGTGATCAGTTGCAATACCTGGTGATGGCTGTGTATCTTTATCTAAACGGTAAAGCCCTTCCATTGTAGCACCAAGATAAACAAATGAAGATTCATCTGTAGCTAAAGCTGGGTCCATTGACGGAATTGCCTCTGGATTTATAAAGTTAAGGACTTTTTCGTCTGATTTACCGTCCTTATCCTTTGAGTCGGTAGAAACGTCGGTATTATCGCCAGAGCATGCAGCTAATACACTTAGCACAAATGCAAACGTGAGAAGTAATAACCAATTTTTTCGTTTCATGAAGTATTCCCCCTGTTTATGTTGTTTAATTCTGAATATTATCTATCTAGTGAACATTCAAAACTATAAAAATTATTATACCTACTAGTAGATGTGGTTGTAAAGTTATTGTTGAATAATTATTGAAAGATTTAGTATATTTAGACCTATTTTGTCTGAAGGATTTTATTTTATAAGAAAAAGAGATTCAGAATTATGGAACGATAAGGTTAGAAAATAATGAATATTCCTTTCTAAAGATATGTGTTGGGGGATTAAGGAACGATTTGTTGTTCTTCTTGCTGTCTTAATCCGTTACGTGATAGAGTTTGAAGGAGTACTGCCTGCTTTTGGGTAGATTATATATAAGGAAGTTGGAAGGAGAGGAATTGAATGGAATATCGCAAAGCGACTAGGGAAGATATTAATCTGCTAATGGAGCTAAGAAAATTCCAGTTAGTAGATGAGGGAATTACTGCAGATAAAGATATTGATAACGAGCTAGAAGATTTTTTTCAAAGGAAATTAGCAGAAGGTTCCCTTATTCAATGGCTTGTAATGGAGGAGAATGAAATAATTGCAACAGGAGCTATCGTAATATATGAATTCCCACCTACTTATACGAACAAGAGCGGAAAAAAGGCCTACGTAACTAATATGTATACAAAGAATGCTTATCGCGGAAAAGGAATAGCTACCACTCTACTAACAAAATTAGTTGAGGAAGCTAAAAGCTTAGGTATTAAGAAAATATGGTTGGGTGCTTCGAAGCTTGGCAGACCTGTTTATAAGAAGTTCGGCTTTAAGGAAACGGATGAGTGGATGGAGTTGGAGCTAGAATAATAATGCAGGAGTGGTTAGGGTCATCCTTTTTGTGGACAGACCCTCTTTTTTATTTGGTAAAAGTGATGGGGAGTTTATTTGGTCGATGAGGTATAGTGGAATGGCAGCAGATGGGGTAGATATAAGCTCATAATTATGGTATATCAGCCGAAGCAGAGGTGAATTCAGCTAAAGCAGAGGAGGAATCAGCCAAAGCGTAGGTGAAATCAGCTAAAGCAGAAGGGAAATCAGCCAAAGCGGAGGTGAAATCAGCCAAACTGGAGGGAGAATCAGCCAAAGCAGAAGGGAAATCAGCTAAAGCAGAGGTAAAATCAGCTAAAGCCCAAAATACTAGCCAATCTCTCTCACTTCACCCACCAACGCCTACCTCAACATAACTAAAAAAGAGCCTCCGCAAAAGGGAAGCTCTTTCTCAAAATCTATTAATTACGAATCAGATAATCAAATGCACCTAACGAAGCAGTTGCACCAGAACCCATGGAAATAATGATTTGCTTATAAGCGCTGTCTGTACAATCTCCAGCTGCAAATACACCTGGCAGGCTTGTAGCGCCATGCTTATCAACAAGAATTTCACCCATTCTGTTACGCTCCACTGTGCCTTCTAACCAATCTGTATTAGGAACTAGACCAATTTGGACGAACACTCCTGCAAGCTCGATATGTTTTTCTTCACCGGTTTCGCGTTCAACATAAGTAATACCGTTAACTTTATCAGTACCGGTTATTTCTTTTGTTTGAACATTTTTAAGAACTGTAACATTTGGTAGGCTGTTTAAACGTTCTTGTAAAACAGAGTCTGCTTTTAATTCCGACATATATTCAAGAACTGTTACGTGTTTCACAATTCCTGCCAAGTCGATAGCAGCTTCAATTCCTGAGTTACCGCCACCGATTACAGCGACGTCTTTTCCAGTAAATAATGGTCCATCACAGTGTGGACAATATGCTACACCTTTGTTCTTAAACTCTGCTTCTCCCGGTACGCCAACATTGCGCCAGCGAGCACCAGTTGATAGAATAACAGATTTACTTTTCAGAACGGCGCCATTTTCCAATTCGATTTCTATTAAGTCTTTTTTCTCTAAACGCTTAGCACGTTGAAGGTTCATAACGTCAATGTTATATTCTTTTACATGCTCTTCCAGACTTGCTGCAAGCTTTGGACCTTCTGTTTGTTTCACACTAATGAAGTTTTCAATAGCTAACGTATCCATGATTTGGCCACCGAAGCGTTCTGCAACGATACCAGTGCGGATTCCTTTACGTGCAGCGTAGATTGCAGCACTTGCACCAGCTGGACCACCGCCAACTACTAATACATCAAATGGTTCTTTATCAGCAAATTCAGAAGCATCAGCTGTGCTGCCCATTTTTGCTAAAATTTCTTCTAATGACATACGACCGCTGCCAAAAGATTCCCCGTTAAGGAAAACGGTAGGAACTGCCATGATATCTTTGCTTTCTACTTCTTCTTTAAAAGCTGCCCCATCAATCATTGTATGTGTGATACCAGGGTTTAAAAGACTCATCACATTCAACGCTTGTACTACATCCGGACAGTTATGGCAAGTTAAGCTAATGTAAGATTCAAAGTGGAATTCACCTTTGATTGCTTTAATTTGATCGATTACTTTTTGATCGACTTTAGGAGCTCTACCACTTACTTGAAGTAAAGCTAATACTAAAGAAGTGAATTCATGTCCTAGAGGGATACCAGCAAAAGTAATTCCAGTATCTTCGCCAACACGATTTACACTAAAACTTGGTGTTCTTTCTAATTCAGCAGTTTCTACTTTGATATGAGCTGACATAGTAGCTAGTTCATCAACTAGGGCTAGCATGTCACGGGATACTTCATCCGATCCCGTGCTAACCTTAAGAACAACATCGCCTTCCATCATTTGCAGATATTGGTTCAGCTGCCCTTTAATTTCATTATCTAGTAACATATGGAGCCACTCCCTTAAATTTTGCCAACAAGGTCTAGGCTTGGCTTAAGTGTAGTGCTGCCTTCTTGCCATTTAGCTGGGCAAACTTCACCTGGATTGTTGCGAACATATTGTGCAGCTTTAATTTTGTTTACTAGTGTGCTTGCGTCACGGCCGATACCGTCTGCATTGATTTCAACCGCCTGGATTTTACCATCTGGATCGATAATGAAAGTTCCGCGATCTGCCAGACCAGCTTCCTCGTTAAGAATGTCAAAATCACGAGAAATTCTTTGTGTTGGGTCACCGATCATTATGTACTCGATTTTGCCGATTGCCTCTGAATGATCGTGCCATGCTTTGTGAGTGAAATGAGTGTCTGTTGAAACAGAGTAAACTTCTACTCCAAGATCCTTCAATGTTGCATATTCGTTTTGTAAGTCTTCTAATTCAGTTGGACATACGAAAGTAAAATCAGCTGGGTAGAAGCAGAAAATACTCCATTTACCTTTTAAGTTTTCTTCTGTTACTTCAATAAATTCACCGTTATGAAATGCCTGAGCTGTAAATGGTGAAACTTCTTTTCCAATAATTGACATAATAAAATTCCTCCTAATATGAATAATTTATTACTAGTTTGGACAAATAATCCAAACTTATGCAAATAATAATTATTACAATTCAACATTTATTATTATATAAACTTAATTATTTTGTCAAGGATAATCTAAAACTTATTAATACTTATTTTAATTTTTATTAATAATAACTCTTGCGTGAATTTGTGAAAAGCAGACAACATAAGTACTGTATTTGCAGTGTTTTTGTTATCGATCTATTAATTTTCATTTATTAAAGATTATTCTCAATTAAGGGGGGCTCGTTCGCCTATCAATAATATAATCAAGCCTTCTATCAAGCCTTCTATAAAAATAGGAATACCGTTTTCAAAAAATTAAGAAATAAAACTATGTAAAAGAAGAAGAGGCCTTTTTCATAATTAAAGATTTATTGGAGAAACTACTTTGTATCTAACTTAATTGGGTGGGAAACATTATGATACATAAAAGCATAAATATTATTTTGGTTTTGGTTGGATGCTATCTTTTATACCTTATTGTATTCTGTGTTATCGTGCCTTACTTTTACAAGCCTAAGGAAAACTCTTCTTGGAATCCAGCTGTGAACCTCTCGCAGAACGAAGAGAATGTAGTGTCATCTGATAAAGTAGTATTACTTCAAGACAGGGAAGATTCTGGTTTAGCAAGATTGCAGTTAATAAAGAATGCAAAGAAATCTATTGATTTATCTACTTATGCCATTCAAAAAGGTACATATTCTGATTTGTTTTTTGCTTCTCTATTTGAAGCAGCAGATCGTGGGGTAAAAGTACGTATTTTACTGGATGGAATGGTCAATCAATTTAATAAGGATTTACGTTTGTATAGCTATGCTATTTATCAGCATCCGAATATGGAATTAAAGTATTATGAACCCCTACATTTAGGAAAGCCTTGGACTTGGAATAATCGATTTCATGATAAGCTATTTATTATAGATGAAGAACTTGCGTTAGTTGGCGGTAGAAATATAGGAGATAAATATTTTAGTGCACAAGGATCTAAAGGAGCTTCCAATGATCGCGATGTACTTGTGTTTACTGAAAAATTAGAAACAAGTGTGTTAAAGCAGATGAATGTTTATTATCAATATGTTTGGGAACACCCTTTTACAAAAAGTTCCGTAAAGAAACTTTCACAAAGGAAGGAAAAGTTAGGGGAGCGAAAGCGAAAAAGAGCCATCTACTTATTAAAACATGCTAAAGAGGTTTACCCATTGGCGATAGATAAAATGATTAACTGGAAAAAAGATGCATATCCAACGAAAAAAGTTCATTTTCTTTTTAATCCACATCAGCGCTTTAATAAAGATCCTCTTATTTGGAAAGAAATTGTATCACTAAGTGAACAAGCAAAATCCATTTATTTAGAAAGCCCTTATATTGTGCCAACGCAGAAAATGCTGGCATATGTAGATAAAAAGAAAATAGCGGTTGATCATTGGAAGGTCCTAACAAATTCCGTTGCCTCTTCACCGAACTTAGTTGCATTTTCTGGATATTGGGCAAGCAGGAAGGACATTGTTCATTTCGTTGATGAGTTATATGAGTACCAGCCGAAAACGGAATCGCTTCATGGAAAGACGTATATCTTTGATGGGAAAATTAGTTTAATTGGCTCCTATAATCTAGATGCAAGAAGTACTTTTTTAAATACCGAAACAATGGTATTGATTGATAGTGAAGAATTCGCTCACTTTCTTCAAGAGGAATTAAATAAAACGGTAAATGATCAAAGTCTTCAAGTTTTAGAAGATGGGGCTTATAAATCAGATGATAAAGTGAAGGAAACAGAAGCAGGTTTTTGGAAGAAACTGACGGTAAGGGCATTGTCCTTTTTCGTAAAGCTGGTGGACTTTTTAGTGTAGGCTATTTTCTAGAAAATAGCCTCTGTGTTTCACGTGAAACGCAGAGGCATGATTATTATCCTTAATAAAGGACCATATTTCCTGTATTCTTAGCATGGGTTTCTGCCTTTTTTAAAAGCAAGACAGAGGCAGCGGCAAGGATAAGAATAATGGAAAATAAAAGCGAATATTGTCCGACCATTTGCGTAAAACCTTTTCCATTCAGCACAAGATCTCGAAAGATATCTAGTACATAAGTTAGTGGAAAAAGGTAGGCAATTGCTTTCCCCCAGATTGGAAAGGCAAGGATTGGAATACGTACACCAGAGAAGAATTGCATTGGTTCCTCAAAAATGGTAAAAAGGATTCCAGCATCTCGCGAAAAGAGAAAGACAATATTTAAAAATCCCCCCCAAACAATGGCAGATACACTAAGAAGAAATAAGGCAAGTGGGACATTTGCCCAATAAATTTCAGCCGCCTTTCCTGTAACAATAAGCACCAATAGAATGAAGGTAGTGAATAGCCATACGGCTTCAAGCAAATTTCCAGCTGCGCGTGCAAACATGATAGTTAAACGATTTGCAGGTGTAAGAAAGATGAGCTCAAGTGTACCAGCCTGACGCTCGTAGCTCATATTCCAAGCGGATTGAACGAGACTCCAGAAGAAAATATATCCTAAGTACCCAGTTAGTAAAAACATAGTGATTTGGTCAACATCCATATAGGCCGATAGCGGACTAGATTTCGTTAGGTTAAAAGGTTTAAAGGAATAATAAGACGTAATAAACAATAAAGCTGGCCATAAGAGTAAGGAAAAATAGATAAACTTGTTATGAAAATTATGTTTATGACTTTTAGCCATTTCTGCTTGTAAAATAGAAAACAACTTCATGCAGATTTCTCCTTTGCTAAGGTTAGAATCGCATCTTCTAATCTTGGCCGCTTAAGCTCCAGCTTTAGGATTGGAACAGATTCATTCATACAAATATTAATAAGGAAAGAAGTGGGATCATATGGTGCATCGACAAGAATCACTGTGCTCTCTGTCAGCCAATTAAACTGAATGCTGCAATCGACTAATGCTTGTTTGAGTTTATTTTGCACATTTGCTGATAGGGAACTTGTTTCCATCCTCAAATGATAGCTTTTTACAACAGATGAAATAATTTTTTCTGGTGTGCCATCTAAAATAATCGATCCCTTTTCAATAATATAGATGCGATCACAAAGCTCCTCCACTTCTTCGAGGTAATGACTTGTTAATAAGATTCCTTTGTCTTCC
This sequence comes from Niallia sp. FSL W8-0951, assembly GCF_038006525.1. Lineage (NCBI taxonomy): Bacteria > Bacillati > Bacillota > Bacilli > Caryophanales > Bacillaceae > Niallia > Niallia sp. FSL W8-0951. The sequence goes on along the minus strand of NZ_JBBOVK010000001.1, from coordinate 3,874,489 downwards.
TGCTTTGCTAAGTTTTTCACTAATCCTCTCAATTGTTTGGCTACTGGTGCATCCAGGCCAAGCGTTGGTTCATCAAGAAATAAATATTTAGGATCATTAATAAGTCCTCTCGCAATTTGGAGCCTTTGCTTCATCCCTTTAGAATATAGTTCTACTGGAATATCTTTTGCCTCTTTTAATCCAACTTGATCGAGAAGATAGGCGATGCGTTTTTCCAGCTCTAGACCTGATAGTTGATAGAGCTTTCCGAAATATCGAAGGTTTTCGGATCCAGTCAGCCGCCAATATAGCATTCTTTCTCCGCCAGCAATCATATTAATGTGCTTTTTTACTTTCATTGCCTCTTTTACAGCATCAAAACCATCAATCGTTATTTGTCCCTCTGTTGGATTTAGTAAGGTACTGAGCATTTTAATGGTTGTAGTTTTTCCAGCCCCATTTAAACCGAGCAAGCCAACGATTTCTCCTTCTTTAATAGAGATGTTCAAATCTTTAACAGCACAAACAACTTGCTTTTCTGAACGGAAAAAATTCTTTCTTTTTTTCACTGTGTAATACTTACTAATTCCTTTTGCTTCGATCATTTTTCTCACTCCTTATCCAAAATGCTTTTCTAGTACGTATTTCTCCATTTTTTTCATCAAATATGAGCCCATTGGTAAATAAATTAATCCAAGCGCCGCCATTTTTAGTAATGGAGCCAAAAGCTCATGAAGTGGGGTCCCCTCTATCCAGACCATTCGTAAAGCATCAATCCCATAGGTGAGTGGCATGACTTGGCTGACCCACCTTACTCCCTCTGGTAAAAAGTCGCTGGGAAAAGTGATGCTGCAAACAAGTCCCATAAGGACAAATAAAGTGTTCTGCGTGATATATGTATCTCGAAAGTAGAGCATAAACGATCCTAATACTAATGCCATCGAAAAGGTGGAAAGAATCAAAATGGTAAGAACAATTATGACATGAAGCCAGTTTATTCCTTGTAAATGCAAGCCGAATAGAGAGCCAGCTGCAATAATCACAAGGAATTCCAACATAATTCTAATCAACCCTTGCGCTACATAGCCGAGAAAATATCCCTTTCTAGTCGATGGTGTTAGAAGAAGGGATTCTAGGGTCCCTTCTCGCAGTTCTGTGATAAGTGTCCGACTTGTAATCATTAAAAGAGACACTGAAAAGGAATAAAGTAATCCACCTAAAATGCAGTAGGAAAGATAGTCATCTGTCCCCGCATAAGCAGAGAAACTGGATGATAATTCTCCTTTAAAAACAAAAAAATAGGTAAGATAGGCAAAGACAATAATATAAATGGCGCTTAATATATGACCTAGAAAAAAAGACCAAGGAAAAGCTCTTTTCATCACGAGATAATTTCGCCAAAAAGTAGCAGAAATGCTCAACCACATTTATGTATCCTCCTTTTGACCAAGGGAAGGCTAATCAAAAAACTGATTTAAGTCGACCTTCAGTTGGTCTAATTTTTGCAAATTTGTTTCATAAAACACAAAGTGTCCATGTCTTTCCCCTTTTATTAAGCACGCCTTTTCTAAGATTTTTAGATGCTTAGAAATTGTGGCCTTTGCAAGCCCGGTAGATTCAGATAATTGCAGTGTACAAAAGGGATGCCGGGACATTTGTCTTAATAATTGTAATCTCGTTTTGTCCCCTAATGCAGAGAGAGTAGAAAGCAAGTCTATTGGGACTATATCTTGACTAGCTCCCAGCTGATTAGGAAAGGAGACATGCAAATAAACAATGATGGCAGGAACCTCTAAGCCAACTAAGAGATGTGGAGCGATAAAGCTGGATGGGTATATCGTCAATGTTTCTATCTCTTCATAAGCAAAAATCCAGGTGTCTGCTTTATAAAACCGTATCGATTTTTGATCAAGTTTGAAGCGTGGATGGATAGCGTTGATCGCTTCATAGGGATTTGCTGCTATTGCCTTTTTTAATTCATGAACAGATTTAACTAACCACGGCTCCATTCGGTATAATTCGCGCGCAAAATAATTTTGCTGGTAATCATAGAGCAAATCGCAAAGGAGATTCCGATAATAATTAGGTTTTTTTAAAACCTTTTGTTGATTTGTATTTGCGTCTGTAAAATTGCTTTTACCTATCAGGAAAGCAAGAAATTGCTGTTCTGGCAGTAAACGTAATCGTTCAATGGCTTCCTCAACATGCTTCTCTTCCAATAAAAGATAATCATTCAAATCGAGAAAATTAAGCCATTCATTACTAATTTCCCCAAAAAATCGAATCATTTTCCAATGCTTTTTTGATATTTCTTCTTTTGTTTTTTCTGCCCAGTCTAGCCTCGTCAGGTGATGAGCTGGATTGTGTAAAACATGTAAACTTGTTAACAATTCACGAAAGGGGGAGTAAATGACACGTACATGTTTTTTAATCCAAATGTTTACTTTGTCCATGGATCTCTTCCTTTTATTTTGATTCGCTATTTAGCGAATCAAATTGATAATTTTGCAAAATTATTCAGTATTTTATAGAGAGAGGTAGGATTTGTCAATGGGGAATTTTTTTTTATTTTGAAAGGTGGCATTTAGGAAGGGATGAAAAGCACATAGCAGATTAGGGTTATGTGCTTTATGTTTTATATACTGTACGTATTTTCGAATCCCCCAATTATGTCTTTAATGGCAGGAAGGGTTCGGTTTTAACTATTCGTGATAAACCGCTTTCTCGAATTTTTAAAAATATTTGATGATTTTCATCCCAAAACACCTTAACTGTATTAATGTTCTCTTCACGTCCCCCTATCCACTACTTTGGAGTAATAACTGTCACACCACCGATTCCCTTTTTTCTGCAATAGAATAATTGATTTTATTGTTAAATCTCCTTTACCATCATTAAGATAAAACTTCGTATCTACTTCATTTTGAGAATACGGTTCAACATTAAGCAATGAATCTTTTCCAACATACTCCAATGTCTCTTTTACAATTTTTTGTTGGTCAGCATCTAACCAATTAAGGCCAGAATTTGAACTTTCATTAAATGTAATACGATCGAATTCTTCATTCCTTCTCTCATCTTTCCATCTCCTCTTCATAATTTACTTACTCTTTATAAAGAGAATGAAAACTGAAATTATAAACCACCTAAAAATAAAAAAAGGATTTAAGGTGTCTTAAATCCCATACTCAACAATATTATAAAAGCTGCTACTAATAAAGATATTACATTAAAGATTAATAATAATATTCTACTATTGCCTTTAGACAATAATGCAAAAATCAAACCTAATATTCCATAAAAAAGTGTCATTATTAAGCTAATAGAAGGATCGATGTTTAAAGTAACAATGCGATAAACAACTGAATTGTCAAAGAAAAAAACTAGTGAAAGATAAGGTGCTATACATAAAATCATAAATATACTAGATAAAATAATATACAACTTATTGTACTTAAACATAAAGGCCCCCGTCTCCATTACATATAATTTATTTCCATTATATGTTACATTTACACATAACACCAATAACTTAAAAAAACCCCCTATAGAAGGCGCGCTGCAAGAACCATTGTTCTCAAGGGACGCTTTGGAATCGAACCAAAGACTCTAGTTTGTGCTCAACACTGCCTTTCCTTTTGGCTACATCCCTAGTTATATAAGTGAAGGATGAACTAAAATAATAAACAACTTTAAAAATATTTTTTCCTGTTTATTTTTCGCATAGCTTTTTCACTTTATATAATATAAAGAACACGGCGGTATAGCCAAGTGGTAAGGCAAAGGTCTGCAAAACCTTTATCATCGGTTCAAATCCGATTGCCGCCTTTTTGAGGTGATAGTGGATACTAGAAGAAGATATTAAGAAATTCAATAAGGTTAAACTAGATTTGTTACGAATGTCCAATTGTATAGAAACGTGTAAAACAAATAAAGAAAAAGATTCGTATCAGAATATCTGTATTGAATATTCGAAACAGCTACAGACATTAAAAGAAACGATTGAAGAAACATATGGTATTCATTTGTGTTGTTGTCCAACATCCAAAAAATAGTCACAAAAATAATTTTTTATTATATTTTTTAAAATTATATCTCAAATCAGAGACATTTTTGTTTGACTTCTTTGCTGCCAAAAAAGAAGGTATTTATCTTTTTATAAGGGACTGTAAAGCAAAGGTTATTCTAGTTTTTGCTTTAACAGTATGGCCGTGATAAGTTCTTTGTTATGTAATGTGTCAATCCATTCCTTCGGTATAGCGTCATAACCATAAATAATACCCGCTAGTCCACCAGCAATTGCTGCGATAGTGTCTGTATCGCCTCCGAGATTGATTGCTTTTAGCACAGTTTCTTTGTATGAATGTGATTGTAAGACACACCACAGAGCTGCTTCAAGGGTATCGACAACATAACCTGTCGATTTGATTTCGGATTCTGCAAGTTCATGCAATGAATTTAAGCGTGTGAATGGTTCCTCATGTGTTTGATTATTTAGAATATCTTTTAGGTTTTCATTTTTTATTAACCTTCTTACAATGTCCACATAAATAAGACATGCTTTCTTGGATATGTCATGTGCGTGTGTTATAGATGATACCTCTTTGACATTTTTATCATCACAATCAATAAATGCAAGAGGCAGAATACGCATAAGCGAACCATTACCGTTTGATCTAACATCACTTTTACCAATACCGTCCATTAGTGCTTGCTGTGTAGTTAATCCTATATCAAAAGTTTCATTTCTTGCTGTATACTTCGCATGATGCATCCAATCGAGAAAACGATTTCTCATATCTTTGATGTTTATACCATTTTCATGATTAATGGAATCTAATGTAGCAAGCAACATGGATGTATCGTCTGACCATGTGCCAACAGGTTGATTCCATACTCCGCCATTTGTCATAGTCTCACATGCGTATGTTCCCCTTATTTTAAATTCATGGGGGACACCTAGTGCATCACCAGTAATAAATCCATAAACAGCACTTTTTAATAGCATATAAATCAACTCCTTCTTGTCGTTGTCTTTATTGTATCATTTTAAGTGTTTAGGCTTTTTAATTTCGTTTCTATATTTTTATAAAAAAGTATGATTAATTAAAACAAAGTGAGAAATATTTAAAAATAAGGTTGATAGCTTATAATAAAGTTTGATTAGTATTCTATGTTTACAGTTCTTTTTCTTTAACATTAGGACAGTGTTTTTTGAAGGTGGATTAATGCTTTTTTATTAGCTTATTAAACAAAAAGGGGGGAGATTTACATATGATTAAAGGGATTTATGAAGCACATTTACCAGTGAGTAGTATATCTAAATCAACTGAGTTTTATAGCAATTTAGGATTAGAGTTAGCCTATCAGGGAGAAGCAGTAACATTTTTTTGGATTGAAAAAGGAAAGAGTTGGCTTGGTTTATGGGAAACAGATAAGGTAGAGACCCCTTATCACCCTTCACTAAGACACATTGCATTCCATGTAGAATTAGATGATTTACTAAATGCTAAAGAATGGTTGGAAGAAAGAGGTGTAAGTGTTCGGAAGGCCTTTGGTTTTGAACCAGAACAACAACCAATTGTTCTGCCGAATAACCCACAATCCCACGCTGCTCTATATTTTAAAGACCCAGATGGAAATTCTTTAGAGTTTATTACCCCACTGAAAATAGATGAGGAAATTGACTTCAAAATGATGGAGTTTAGAGATTGGAATAAAAATTATAAATAAGTGTTTTTAAAATAACGTTTTTTAATTGTACGTATATGGAGAGAGAAAAGGATTTTTTATGTGTTTGTAAGGAAATGTGCAAGCTTTTCAGAAAGGTATTTATGCTCTCGAATGCGGTCTTTTATCCAGAAAGGTGCGAGCATTTCCGGAAGGTATTTCACGCTTTTTGCACACTGAAAATGATTGTTTAGACAGAAAGGTGCAAGCGTTTCTGGCTGGTATTTCAAACCGGTGTGCATACAATGGAATGGATGTGTGCGTACACAGATAGCGGAAACCTTTCCGGTATCTGTTCGGCGTGTAGCCGACCTACGCGCACGTTTTCCATTCCTTTGTACCGCAGCGGGAACAATGATCACGATAGGGGGTTCGCTTTCCGTGGGGCTCGAGCTGAGCCGCGGTCTGCTTTCGGCCTGCAGGGTCTCAGACTGTCTCGCAGATCCCACAGGAGTCTCACCCCCTCCACTCCAAGCAACGCATGAAAATGCAATTCTACTTCTCCAATATCTTTTTGTCGACAAACTGAGAACCTCTTTAGGTAGAGTTTCTGTCAGTTGTTTATCCATGCTTCTTTTTATTTCCTATCCTTTAATACTTCCGCAACAAGAGTCGGATTTCGATCCGCTTCGGAAATGGCATTATACACATAAGCTTCCTCTCCTAATATTGTTTGTATGTCTTCTTTTGGTAAATTTTCCGTATTGCGATCTACAATGACAACTTGAACATTTTCCGAATCTGTTATTACTTGTTGAACAACTCCGCCTTCTAAGAAAACAACAACATTCATTCTGATTAGCCTCCTTTTGGATTAACATCGAAGGATTTGCTGGTTGTGAGCATAGCGAACGACTTGTTTCTACAAAAAGAAAACCCGTACCGAGATTTCGATACGGGTTAAGAAAACAAGAGAGTTCATTACGGTAAAAAAGTATGGATGAGATCCATACATGATTCCAATACTTCTTCTGGAGCTTCGTCTCGCTTATTGAAATTTCTTGCTCGCCAGTTTACGCTCCTTAATTGGTCTGTTAATATATACCCTGTAATATTTAGTCCAGGAGGCAAGGCTACTTCAAACGGCCAATCTCCGCTTCGCGTGCGAATCGGACAGACGATAGCAAGACCTGTTGCGTAATTAAAAGATTCGGGACTTAAAATAATACAAGGGCGATGACCGGCTTGCTCCACCCCTGATTGCGGATTGAAGTCTAAAAAGCCGATATCCCCCTTTTTAGGAACAGCGTTATTCAAATGTATTCCTTCCCTTCTGGTTTGCCAAAGTCATAATCTAAATGTGGATTGGGTCTCCCTTTTATTTTGGCTAGTAGATCATCTAATGTAGGTTTCGTTTTAGCGGGGCGGATCATGATTCCGTCATCACATAATTGAAGTTCTATTTCGGAACCGTTATCTACCCCAATGTTTTTAGCAAGATGAGTAGGAATGCGGACGGCTAAACTATTTCCCCATTTTTGAAGGGTTGTCATATGTTTTCCTCCTTTTTTGTCATGTGAACTTTTATTCTGGTTTCCTTCTTTGTCGTTGTAAACCATTCTATCATCTCGTTTCTACATTGTATATACATATACATATCCAAATCAGTAGAAAAGAATACGATATTTTGCAGAAATGAGTAAAAAGTCCACATTCCCTTCGTCATTTTCTTGTTTCACATAGATTATCGGTCAGGAGCGTAGCGACTGGCTGGCTTGATTTTGCTCCGTCTATCAAAAAGAAAACCCCTACCATAAAATAATATAGGTTTCTATATTTGCATAGCATACAGATCATTCAAACAATCAGAGCAGGTTCCAGCAGTACAATGACTACACCCCATCGCAGTCATTCGAGCAGCTGTTCGAGAAAGGGGTATTTATCCAGAGACTCTCCCTTCGAAATCAACTATCTGCCAAAAAAATTATATATAAATATTACCAATATCTATCAAATCTCTAATACGGGATTGGTTCCAATGCGGAAGAGGTATCTTACATATAGCCAAATTTTAAAAGATAACTAGTAACTTAAACTGCCCATCTTAAAAGGGGAGAGAAGGGGGATGAAGATGTTTACTCTAAGTGATCTCGACAAATTTGCATGGGCCTTTTTCGTCGTTTTGCCTATTGTTAATTTAGTTCATGCTGCCGGGCATCAACTCTTTGTATGGATATTTGGGTTGAAGGGCGATTTAACGATTGGCAGGGGAAAAAGACTGTTTTCTATAGGGTGTATGCATATTCATGTACTTTATTTTGTAGATGCTGCCTGCCACTATAAAGGGATAGAGAAGAAAAAAAGATGGCAGCAGACATTGATTCATGGGGGAGGTGTATTATTTAACTTATTGTCGATTCTAGTCGTTAATTCTTTAATCATTCAGGATGTTCTACCAAAAAGCTCATTTTTCTATCAGTTTGTTTATTTTTCCTTTTATTTTATTTTTTTTGCCGTGCTTCCTTTTAATTATGGAGAAGATTCTCCGAACGATGGCAAATCAATTCTATTGATATGGAAGCAAAAAAAGTAAAGGAGAAAGTTAATGTTTTCGGAATATTTATAGCTTGTTTTGGGTACATGACAATTAACCCTAGGTTCTATCGAAGTGAGAAGGAGGAATAAAGTTATGTTAAATCAAGCAAGGAAAGAAGAATGGAATATTGTAAAAGGAATTGCTCCTAATGTAGATAAGGAAGCATTATTTAATAATAAGAGAAAAGTATTCCTATTTGGATCGCCAAGTTATACGAATATTGGGGATCAAGCTATTGCCTATGCTGAGGAGAAGTTTATTAAAAATTGTTTTCCTTACTATGAATATATTGAAATTATGGACTATGCAACAGAAGAAGGAATAGAGCTAGTCAAAAAGATTATAAGCGAAGATGATATTGTTTGTTTTACAGGTGGAGGAAATCTCGGAAGTTTATACGTAGATATTGAGGAAGATCGTAGAAAAGTAGTTTCATCCTTTAAAGACTACAAAACAATTGTTTTTCCACAATCCGCCTTTTTTGAGGATACAGAGGAAGGTAGAGAAGAGAAGCGGAAAAGCCAAGAGGCATACAATCAAAATCCTAATCTAACTTTAGTGGCAAGAGAGAATCAAACTTTAGATATTTTAAAAGAAACCTTCCAGGCAAATGTTATTTACACTCCAGATATGGTATTATCTCTGTCTATTGAGCCAAGGGAGCTGGAACGTGATGGTGTTCTATTTGTTCTAAGAGCAGATAAGGAGAAGGTGACAGAAGAAAGCTTTGTTTCCGACTTAATGGAGTTATTTGGAAAAACGGAGTCTGTGGAGCGGACAGATACGGTTTTATCAGAGGTTGATGTGATTGATTATGCGGACCGTGAAAAGTACTTCTTAAAAACGCTTGATAAAATTGGTTCCAAAAAGTTAATCATTACAGATCGGTTGCATGCTATGATCTTTTCTATTATCACTAAGACACCTTGTCTAGTGTTCGGAAATAGCTATGGAAAAGCAAAACATTCTTATAATGATTGGCTGCATGAGTTATCCTTTATTGAATATACTGATAACAAAGATCTAAATGACATACCAGCAATGGTAGAAAGACTGCAAAATGCAGAGCCGAATAAGATTGATGTAATGGAAGATTTCCAAGTACTAAAAGACTTTTTTAAAGGATAAGTTCCAATGAACGTGGGGAGATCTAACGGAGGTAAAAGAGGAAAGAATGTCAATATAAAACATTGATATTACTTAAATCTTTGCACTTTGTTGGGTCTTTTTTATTGTGTTTTGTGAAACGTTTCTACTAATAATATTAAATGCATTAATTAGAAAACGCTTGCAAGTTAATTTTTCGTGATATATACTAACTTATATCGAAACGTTTCTATAAAATTCATCTGAAAATGGAGGAAACAAGAATGAATTTCAAAAAGAAATTTGCATTGCTAGGAACCACAGCATTACTTGCAGTAGGATTAATGGCGGGATGTTCTGAGAGTAAAAATGATGCTAGTGACTCAGAAGTACTAACCGTTTGGGGAATGGGAGATGAAGTGAAGCAGCTCCCTAAAATGGCGGAGGAATTTACGAAAGAAACAGGCATTGAAGTAAAAATTCAAGCAATCCCCTGGGCTAGTGCTCATGATAAATTACTGACAGCCGTAGCTTCGAAGGAAGGACCTGATGTCCTTCAAATGGGCACTACTTGGATGCCGGAGTTTCAAGAAGCTGGTGCATTGGCGGATATGGGGCCATTTATTGATAAAAATGATCATTTAAAGCCAGAAAACTTTTTCGAAGGGTCAGTAGAAACAACCAAGTTTGATGATAAGTATTACGGGATTCCATGGGCGGCAGAAACGAGAGTTTTATTCTATCGTACGGATATTTTAGAATCCGTTGGATATAAAGAGGCGCCTAAAACATGGGCAGAGCTTGAAGACGCCGCGAAGAAATTATCAGAACGAGGAGACAATATGTATGGTTTAAATGTCGATTCGAAAGAACAAACACTTGGTTTCATGTTTGCTCGACAAAATGGTTCTGAATTACTGTCAGATAAGGAAGAAGCGCGATTTAACCAAGCGCCGTTTGTAGAAGCAGTGACGTTTTTAAATGATATGATCCAAAAAGGTTATGCGCCTAAACAGGACTTAGGAATGGATGTTTCGCAAACGTTCTCAGGAGATGCTATTGTACCAATGTTTATTAGTGGTCCGTGGATGGTGAAAACAGTCAATGATACAGTGCCGGATATCGAAGGCAAATGGGCAACTGCCGTTCTTCCTGCTGGAAAAGATAATAATGATTCTAGTCTTGGTGGATCGAATTTAACCATATTTGAACATTCGAAGAAAAAAGATCAAGCGGCACAATTTATTGATTTTATGGTCAGCAAGGAAAACCAATTAAAGTGGTTAGAATTAACAAATGCCATGCCAACAGTAAAAGAAGCGTGGAAGGATGAAAAGCTAGCCGGAGATCCATTATATGAAGTATTTGGAGCACAAATGGAAAATTCTCATCCCATGCCATTGATTCCAGAATTTGAAGAAATCGCTCAAAACTATTTGAAGCATTTTGAGAAAATTTATTTAGGTGGAGCAGATGTACAGACAGAGATGGATGCATTTAATGCAGAATCAGAAAAGGTTTTAAGTAAATAAATGAGCAGAAAGGAGTATCTAAAACATTAGAGGAAGCTATCTGAATAAACCGTTCGATTAGAAAAATATCTTTCTAATCTGAATGTGTTAAAAGGAATCTTTCTCTAAAGAGATGCTCCTTTCTATTTAAAGTAAAGGAAGTGCTTTAAAATTGAGAAACTTTACTAGTAAAAGAGCCCCATATTTATTCATTTCTCCTGCATTGCTCTTACTAATGTTGTTTTCCTTAATTCCTATAGTTGTAGCTTTTTTTATTAGTTTTACAGATATCAGCTTAGTTGGATTAGCGGATTGGTCACAGATCAATTTTGTGGGATTAAGTAATTACAAGGAAATCTTAACAGATCCTGTTTTCCTCAAGTCTATTGGAAATACCTTGTTTTATGTAGTGATTGGTGTGCCTTTAGTTATCGCCTGTTCCTTAGGAATCGCGGTTATGATTAACTTCGGGGAAAATAAAATATTTCAATTTTTTCGGTTGATTTTTTATACGCCGTCGATAACAAATGTGGTCGCCGTAGCAGTGGTTTGGAGTTATCTTTATAACCCGAGCTTTGGATTTTTAAACTATTTACTGTCTCTTATCAATGTTTCTCCAGTACCGTGGCTGCAAGATCCGACAATGGCGAAAGTGTCATTAATTATTCTTGCTTTATGGCGAGCAATTGGTACGAATATGATTATTTTTTTAGCGGCTCTTCAAGGTATACCGAAAGAATATTATGAGGCTGCCTCATTAGATGGCGCTAATCGACGTCAACAATTATTTCAAATTACGATACCAATGCTTAAGTTTGCAACTTTCTTTGTAACGATTACGACGATGATTGGCTGGCTCCAGTTTTTCGAAGAACCGTTTATTATGACCAATGGCGGGCCTTTAGATAGTACTACTTCCGTTGCGTTATTTATTTACCGGAACGGGTTCCAATTTAGTAAGTTTGGTTATGCAGCGGCAGGGTCATTTATTTTATTTATTGCGATTATTATCGTTACCTTGATTCAATTCCGCATTCAGCGTAAGAGTGATGAAGAATCATTATAGGAGGAAATAGCTATGCATACATCTCAAAAGCAAATGAGAACTTCAAAGTGGATTGTTGGAATTATTCTTACTGTTGGCGGATTTTTTATGGTCTTACCATTTATTTGGATGCTGCTTTCTTCCCTGAAAACGGATGCAGAAATTATGCAGTTTCCTCCAACTATTTGGCCGCAGGAGATTACTTTTGCTAATTTTAAAGAATTGTTTTTAGCGTTTAACTTTGCCGTGTATTTAAAAAATACATTAATTATCGTCCTATGCTCATTTGGCGGACTAATTTTGAACGCGATGGCAGGATACGGCTTTGCAAAATATAACTTCAAGGGAAAGAATATTCTCTTTTATTTAGTGCTTGCGACAATGATGATACCTGGGCAAGTCACAATGATTCCAGTCTATTTGATTTTAAACGCAATGGGTTTAACAAATACAATGGCAGGGATTGTTCTTCCGGGTCTAGTGGGGGCTTTCGCCATTTTCCTATTCCGTCAGTTTATGTCTACTATATCGAACGAATTATTAGAAGCTGCTCGATTAGATGGTGCGAGTGAATGGAAAATATTTTGGAAAATAATTATGCCTGTTTCACGCCCGGTTATAGCTGTGCAGGGAATATTGACCTTTATCGGTGCGTGGAATTCCTTCTTATGGCCGCTAATTATGGCGAATGATGAAAAGTATTATACATTATCTGTTGGTCTACAGCTTTTAAAAGGACAATATGCAAGCAATTATGCTCTGCAGATGGCTGGTTCTACCTTTATGATTATTCCAATCATTATTGTATTCATGATATTCCAAAAATACATCCTGCAAGGATTCAATGTATCAGGATTGAAGTAAGGAGCATGTAAATGAGACAAGAAGATTTAGTTAAATTAGTGGATGAAATGACAGTAGAGGAAAAGGTAGATCAGCTTCTACAGCTTTCTGCCGATTTTTATACAAAAAAAAGTGAAGAAATGACAGGACCTTTAACTGATTTAGGGTTAACAGAAGAAAATATCAAACAAGCTGGCTCTACATTAGGTTTATCGGGAGCTGAAGAAGCTATTCGTATCCAAAAGGAATATATGAAAAAGCATCGCTTAGGAATTCCAACCTTAATGATGGCTGACATTATCCATGGATTTCGAACGATTTTCCCCATTCCTTTAGGTTTAGGGAGTTCCTGGAGTTTAGAAGCTGCGGAAAAAATGGCGCGAATTTCTGCATTAGAAGCTAGTGTATCTGGTTTACATGTAACCTTTTCACCGATGGTTGACTTAGTGCGCGACCCTAGATGGGGGAGAGTGATGGAATCAACAGGAGAAGATGCTCATTTAAATAGTGAATTTGCGAAAGCGTTAGTGCACGGCTATCAAGGAGAAGACTTGAAAAGCGATACAGAACGACTAGCGGCCTGTGTAAAGCATTTTGCTGCATATGGTGCTCCAGTAGGAGGAAGAGACTATAATACGGTCGATATGTCTGAACGGCAACTAAGGGAAAGCTATTTACCGAGTTACAAAGCTGCTATTGATGCAGGTGCTAAATTAGTAATGACCTCCTTTAATACAGTGGACGGGATTCCCGCAACTGGGAATGAGTGGCTTTTTAGAAAAATATTAAGGGAACAGTTTGGTTTTGATGGGGTAGTAATATCTGATTGGGGAGCAGTGAAGGAATTGATTGCTCATGGCGTAGCTGGAAATGAAAAAAAGGCTGCGGAGCTTGCCATAAAGGCAGGAGTAGATATTGAGATGATGACCACTTGTTATGCTCACTATTTAAAGGAGTTAGTAGAGGAAGAAGTAGTAGACGAAAAACTTTTAAATGAAGCAGTGCTAAGAATTTTAGAATTGAAAAATGATTTAGGGTTATTTGAAAATCCTCATCGCGGAGCAGATGCGGATCGGGAAAAAGAAGTAATACTGTCACAATCTCATCGAAATGCATCCAGAGAAATAGCAGCAAAATCAATTGTATTGCTAGAAAACAATGGAGTCCTGCCGTTATCTGCCGATCAAAAAGTAGCAGTTGTCGGACCGGGAGCAGATTCACAGGATATTTTAGGAGCTTGGTCATGGCAAGGGAAAATGGATGAAGCTGTGTCGTTACTTGAAGGGATGCAAACGAAATCTGCTAATATTCTCTCAGCAGAAGTACCTTGTGATTACTTTGAACTATCAGAAGACATGATTTCAAGTGCACTAAAAGCAGCGAGTCATGCAGAAGTCGTTGTATTAGCTTTAGGGGAACAAGAATGGATGAGTGGAGAGGCGGCCAGCCGAAGTAATATTTCCTTGCCGAAAGAACAGATAAAGCTTTTTAAGCAATTAAAGGATACAGGTAAACCGATAATCGTTACGCTGTATAATGGCCGACCGTTAGATATTAGTGAGCTAGATGGAGCAGCTGCCATTTTAGAAGCGTGGTTCCCTGGTACAGAAGGTGGAAATGCACTAAGTGACATTTTATATGGAGATGTAAACCCAAGTGGACGTTTAAGCATGAGTTTCCCAGAAAATGTGGGGCAAGTGCCAGTTTACTACAATGGAGATAATACAGGTCGTCCTTATGAAGAGAATCCGGACGAAAAATATGTTTCTAAATACTTGGATGTTTCAAATTATGCACGTTATCCATTTGGCTATGGATTAAGCTACAGCGAAGTTGTTTATAACAATTTGCAAGTAGATAAAGAGACCATATCGGAGAATGAAGCCGTGACAGTTACGGTGGAAGTGGAGAATAGAGGCAACTATCCTGTCACAGAAACGGTCCAGCTTTATATTCGTGATCTAGTCGGAGAAGTGGTGCGTCCTGTTAAGGAATTAAAGGACTTTAAGCAAGTTTATTTAGAAAACGGAGAAAAGCAAGTGGTAACATTTATTATTTCGGAGAAGCAGCTTCGATATACCCACAGAAATATGCAATTCATCAGTGATGATGGCGATTTTGAAGTAATGGTTGGTCCAAATAGCATAGAACTTCAATCAAAATGTTTTAAATTAAAAAAGATAAGAGGATAGGGATGAAGATATGAATACTCAAATAGTTACATTGAATGGGAATAATACGACATTTTCATTTCTTCCTAGCGGGGATATATATGAGATTTGTCATAAGGATATAATGGTTAACCAACTCATAGGGAATTTATTAGATGGCAGTGCTAACCAGATCTATTTGCGTGTGTTTAAAAATGGGACAATTCTTTCAACACCATTACTAGGTATTCAATCGGATAGCAAGCTGGCAGTAGGTGAGCGTGTATTAATTTGGAATGGCACCTTTCAAGGAGTATCCTATGAAGTTAAATTTATATTAACTTTACAGGATGTATGGTTCTGGGAAGTTTCTTTACAAGGGAATCAAACAGTAGACTTATTATATGGACAGGATATTGGCATTGCGGCAAAAGGAGCCGTTCAATCAAATGAAGCGTATGTGTCTCAATATATCGATCATTACATCGATTCACAGCACGGATATACAATTTGCTCCAGACAAAATCAGCCGCAAGAGGGTAAATTTCCGTATCTACAACAAGGATGTTTGCAAAAAACAATTGGATTTAGTACAGATGGATACCAATTCTTTGGAAAGTCCTACAAAGAAACAAATATTCCTGAGGCATTACAGAGAGAAAGCCTTCCAACAGAGGTTTATCAGTATGAAATGGCTTATGCGGCCCTGCAAACAGAGAAACGAAATGTACAAGAGAAGCAATCGTTCGTTTTTTATGGTTCTATCTTGGAAAACCATCCAGCAGCCGTAGAGAAACCTTGTTTTACTACGGAACAAATAGAAAAAATTTGGGTAGAAGCAAGCAAGTTGGAACAGGTTACAAAACCAGTAAATAAAATGACATGTATCGTTAATCAAGTTATCAAAACAGAAAGGTTGACTCCTGAGGAAATAGATGAGTTATTTGGTATTCAACTAGAAAAAGAGATAGTAGATCAAAAACTTTTGTCCTTTTTTACCGATAATCAACGTCATGTTGTATTAAAGGAAAAGGAAGTTCAAATGGAAAGGCCGCATGGTCATATCCTTTTAAGCGGAACTGACTTAGTAGTAGATAAACCGGTAATGGCTACAACGGTCTATATGTATGGAATTTTTAATTCCCAAATTGTTTTAGGGAACACTTCCATGAATAAAATGATGAGCAATAATAGAAATTCACTTAATATAATGAAGAAATCTGGTCAACGGATTTATATAAAAATAAATAATCAGTGGCAGTTATTAGCTATGCCATCTGCATTTGAAATGGGCTTTAATGTTGCTAAATGGTATTACAAGCTTGCGGACGACTTGATTACAGTGACAAATTATACCTCTGTTGAAGAGCATGAGATTAAGCTGAGCATCGAGAGTAAAAAAGGGAAAAAATATGATTTCGTCATTAGTAATCATATTTTAATGAATGATGGAGAGGATTCTGTACCGTTTAAATGGGAACAATCAAATCAAGTCATCACATTTAATGGCACACCAAGTTCAACTGTCGATCAAGGCTATCCAGAGCTAACTTATCATATCCATGTTGAACAACCCTTTACGTTGAAGGATGAAACGGTTTTTGTTTCTCTTAAGAAAGGATCTGACTTCCCGCTAGTCATGTTAGAATTGCTGCAAGAACATACCGTAAACCTTACTATTCAGGGGAATTTGCACAGAGGAAATTATCAGCATCATCAAAAGAGCGAAAGTATAGAGACGGAAAGCTATGAACGTTATCTGGATGGATTATTAAATGGTTTTCAGATGAAGCATGAGAATCCGCTCATCCAAGAAGAAGTAGAGAGAATGAATCTGCTTAGTAGATGGTATTCTCATAATATGCTAGTCCATTATCTGTCTCCGCATGGGTTAGAGCAATATGGCGGGGCTGCATGGGGAACAAGGGACGTTTCACAGGGGCCGGTGGAATATTTCTTTGCTGTTAATCGCCCTGAAATTGTCCGTGAGATTTTGAAAAAAGTATATGCAAACCAATTCGAAAATGATGGGAATTGGCCGCAGTGGTTTATGTTTGATCGCTTTGAAAAGATTAAAGCAGATGAAAGTCATGGCGATGTTATTGTATGGCCGTTAAAGGTAGTTGGAGATTATTTAACATTTACAGGCGATACGAGCATATTAGCGGAGTCTATTCCATTTACAGATCGGGATACATTTGCGAAAACAGAAGAGTCTTATCCGTTAATGGAGCATGTTAAGAAGCAAATCCACTATATAGAGGAAAATTTTCTGCCGAATACGTTTTTATCCTGTTATGGAGATGGAGATTGGGATGATACATTACAGCCATATGATAGCAGGTTAAAGAAAAATATGGCTAGCAGCTGGACAGTAGCGCTTACCTACCAGACAATCCGTAATTTAGCGAGAGCGTTAGAGAGCTATGATAGTCTGTATGCAGCATACCTTTTTGATTTGGCTAAAAATATTAAAGTGGACTTTAACCGTTTTATATTAAGTACAGATACCATTCCAGGATTTGTCTATATGGAGGATTCGGATCATGTGGAATTAATGATACATCCAGATGATAAAAAAACAAATATTCAATACCGATTATTACCCATGACAAGAAGTATGATTGCGGAATTAATCACACCGGAGATGGCCGAACATCATTATCGAATTATAAAAGAAAATTTATATTTTCCGGATGGAGTGCGGTTAATGAATCGGCCTGCATCTTATAAAGGCGGCGTAAGCACTAACTTTAAACGTGCGGAACAGGCTGCTAACTTTGGAAGGGAAATTGGTTTGCAATATGTACACGCCCATATTCGTTTTACGGAAGCAATGGCGAAGTTAGGGAAAGCAGAAGAAACATGGAAAGGATTAAATACGATTAATCCAATTGGTCTTAAAGATCGTGTAGAAAATGCAGCTATTCGGCAGAGTAATGTTTATTTCAGCAGTTCTGATGGCGATTTCAAAACGAGGTATGAAGCACAAGAGAATTTTGGTAAACTTAAAAATAGCGGTATTCCTGTAAAAGGCGGCTGGCGTATATACTCCAGCGGGCCAGGAATTTATATTAATCAGTTAATAAGCAATGTGTTAGGGATTCGCCAAACAGCTGCAGAGGTTATTATTGATCCAGTTCTGCCAGAAAGCTTAAATGGTTTAACTGTAACATTTCAATTATTAGATAAGCCTGTAGAGATTAAGTATATACTCAGGTCTAAAGATAGGAAGGCGATCTTTAATGGAAATGTTCTAGAGAACAGACTAGAAGATAATCTTTATCGGCAGGGTGGAATATGCTTAAATAAGGAAGCAATGAAGAAAGTATTACAACAAGAAAATATATTAGAAGTATACTGCTAATAGGAAGGGGTGAAGGCAATGGTAGGGATTAAAGATATAGCTAAGGCAGCTGGTGTTTCTATTTCTACCGTATCCTATGCACTAAATGGCAGTCCAAAGGTAACGGAAGCCACTCGTGCAAGAATAACTGCTATTGCAAATGAGCTCAATTATATTCCTAATATGGCAGCGAGAACATTGAAAAAGCAGGAAACAAAAATTATAGCTGTCTATCTTGCAGATTATGGCGGGAGTTTCTATGGAGAGCTATTAGAAGGAATTAAACGGGGTCTTGCCTATTACAACTACGATATGATTGTTTGCAGTGGGCAGAAGTCCCATCTGTTTCTTCCGGAAAGAATGGTAGATGGGGGTATTATTCTAGATTGGACCTTTAGCACGGATGAAATTATTCAATTTGCTAATCGAGGCCACTCTTTAGTTGTGCTGGATCGAGAAATTAGTTGTCCAAATGTTAGAAAAGTGTTATTGGATAATAAAGGCGGAGCAACGCTTGCGGTGGAAAAAATAATTTCAAGTAATCTGGGAAAAGTTTATTTGGTAACAGGTCCAGAAAAAGCGTTTGATAGCCGGCAGAGGCTGGAGGCAAGTGAACGCGAATTAGCACGCTATGGCGTAGAATATGAGGTTATTCCCTCTGCATTTACGGAGGAATCGGGTTATGCAGCAGCAGAAATCATTCATTCGAAGATGACATGCTCACCGATTACTATTTTTTCTTTTAATGATGAAATGGCTGTAGGGATTTATAAATATTTTAAAGATAAAGATAGAAAGATAGGCACAGATATTTCTCTTATTGGATTTGATAATATAGAAATTGGCTCTTTTCTTAATCCGTCATTAGCGACAATTTCTTATTCCAAACATCGTTGGGGAATGGTTGCCGCGGAAAAAGTGGTTCAGTTGATAAATAATGAAGAAGTCGAGGATGAATGGATAATTACCAGTTTTGTAGAAGGAAAATCATTTATTTCTAATAAAAAGTAGGGGTGGAAAAATGGCTGTCTCTAAAGTGAATTTTCGTTCTGAAGTTTTAGGAAAAGCAACTTCTATGAATATTTATCTACCTGATAAAGGGAATAGCCCCCTTATTCCTGTTATCTATCTGTTACATGGCTGGTCTGATGATGACGAAGCTTGGTTAACTGCTACATCACTAGAAAGATATGCGTCAGAGTATGAATTTGCGATTGTGATGCCTCAAGTGGATTTAAGTTACTATGCAGATATGGTAAATGGAAATCGCTATTGGACGTTTTTATCGGAAGAATTACCTGCATTAGTGAGAAAGTGGTTTCGTATTTCCGATCAGAAAGAGGCTAGCTTTGTTGCTGGACTATCCATGGGCGGCTATGGAGCAACGAAATTGGCTCTCACTTTTCCCAATCGCTTCAACAGCTTTGCCTCTTTATCAGGAGCAATGGATGCCGTGGAATTGTGGAAGAGGGATAAAGATAGAGACAAAGCATTTGCAGATATTTTTGGATCTATTCAGCAGCTGGCTGGCAGTGAAAATGACTTATTCTATCTTTTGGAGAAGCTAAAAGAAGATAACCAGGTGAAGATGCTGCAAATATGTGGTACAGAAGACTTCCTTTATCAGGATAACTTAAAGTTTAGAGAGAAAGCGCAAAAGAAAATAAGAGATTTTCATTATATTGAAATGCCGGGAGATCATAACTGGGCATTTTGGGATAAAACAATTCAGATTGTATTAAAATGGTTTGATGAGAACTATAAAGAAGCGAATAATTAAAAGAAGGGACTGTCCATTTAGGGATAGTCCCTTTGCTGTTTTCATGAAAGAAGGATGCCTCTTTAGGAAAATTATAAATTCCCCAAAATTCTTGTCCCATGCGCTTCTTTCATTCCTAACTCCGAAGAAAGCAACGGCAGGTTAGCAGATGTTATTCCGCCGCCAGGAATAATAATAATTTTTTCAGCAGCATATTCTATATAACTTTTTAGTGCAGGCAGATTGTTCTCTATTCTGGTTGATAGAGGGCCGCCATGCGTTAAAATACGGTGCACGCCATGGGATGCGAGCCAATCGATTGCTTGCCATTTTAGCTGAGGAGCAATTTCATCAAAGGCCATATGAAAGGTAATCTCCATCCCAGCGGCAGCGTCTATGCATTTCTCCAGCGCTTCTTCATCAATCCAGTTAGCTTTATTCAAGCAGCCGATTACAGCTCCATTTATACCAAGCTCTTTAAAAAGGTGGATATCTTGGCGCATAATATCTATCTCATGCTCGTTATAAATAAAGTTTCCGCCTCTTGGGCGAATGATAGCCATCACCTTTGTATTGGTGTTTCTGCAATAGGAAATCGTTTTTGCCGCAACGCCATAGCTTACTGTTGTTCCTCCAACAGAAAGGTTATCGCATAACTCAATTCGATCTGCCCCTTTTTGGATGGCGCTTGGAACAAGGGTAAAGTTTTCTACACAGACTTCTTTTATCATTATTGTCACCTACCAATCTAATTAAGATAGTATCATATATGGACATAAAGGAACGGTATAATAAGTGGCTATTGTTTTCTCTTTCCTAATATGTTAAAGTATTTGGAAAATAAGAGGTGATGGAAATGGTTAAACGCACACTTAGTATCTTTCTTTCACAATTACATCATCATAAACAGTAGTCTTGCTATTTCGATTTAAAAATCGTACATAGGAAGGCTATTTCTCATGAAACCGCATTTGATTAAGTTTTACTACTTAAATCAAGGGCGGTTTTTTATTTTTAAACAGGAGGCTAAAAAAATGAAGAAGATGAATTATCAAAATGTAAAGGGAACACTCGATTATTTGCCAGAAGAGGAAGGAATTAGAAGAACGATCCGCAGAACGATGGAAGATGTATTCATTCAGTATGGCTGCAAGCCGATAGAGACACCAATCCTAAATTATCAAAGCTTGCTTGCTTCTAAATATGCTGGCGGGGCAGAAATATTAGAAGAAATGTATACACTTTCCGATCGGGGGAAAAGAGAGCTGGCGCTGCGCTATGATTTAACGATCCCTTTTGCGAAGGTTGTTGCAATGAATCCAACATTAAAAATGCCTTTTAAACGCTACGAGATTGGCAAAGTTTTTCGAGATGGACCAATAAAGACCGGCCGTTACCGGGAGTTCACACAATGCGATGTGGATATTGTAGGTGTTCAATCGCAAGTGGCCGAAGCAGAGCTCATGATGATGGCATTAGATGTTTTCAGAAGATTAAAGATGGACGTGACGATTCAATATAATAATCGTAAATTATTAGTTGGATTTCTCCGTCAGTTAAATATTACAGGTCAAATGGTAAACCGTGTGATTTTGATTTTAGATAAAATCGAGAAAATTAGTAAAGAAAAAATAAAAGAAGAACTAAGGGAGGCGGGATTAGACCAAGTGGCGATAGATGCTATAGAATCTTTTTTACAAAAGGACTTGGACGGTATTGTAGAGGAGTATCGACAGTTGGCAGAAAAAGAGGAGATTATCAAACAGGGGTTAGAAGAATGGAATGAATTACAAGCATATTTAAAGCAGCTAGAAATTGAGTCATGTTGTTTGTTTAACCCATTTCTTGCGCGAGGGCTTGAAATTTATACAGGAACGATATATGAAATTTTTTTAACAGATAAAAGCGTAAAGTCAAGCATCGGGAGTGGCGGAAGATATGATAACGCGATAGGAGGCCTAATTGGTTCCCAAGAAACTTATGCAACAGTGGGCATTTCTTTTGGGCTGGATGTCATTTTTGCCGCTCTTTCATTAGAGAATAGCTATTTAGAAGCGGAAAGGCTAGACTACTACATTATTCCAATTGGTCGCCCGATGGAAGCTATATCAGCAGCAAAAGCGCTTCGAGACCACGGTTTTAAAGTGGAATTAGAACTAGGAAAGAAAAAACTGGCAAAAGCTTTAGATAAAGCAAATAAAGAAGGTGTCAAAAAGGTCATTATAATAGGAGAAAACGAGGTAGATGGAAATACGTATAAAGTGAGAGATATGGAAACGGGAGAGGAATGGCTAGAAGCTTTTCAATATTAAGTAGGATGGGGCAGTAGATGGGAGACATTTACTGCCTTTTTATGTTTGTCAGGATTAGAAGCGGTGTCAAAACCCATTTCAAGAAAAAAAGGTAAAAGAAAAAACACATCCATATTCCTTTTCATATAAGTTAAAAAAATTACCTTTCCGGTAGCATAGAAAAGCAAATTCTCTAGAAACTTCATAACAGATTATTTCCACACAAGAGAAGCATACTACAAAAGAAATAATATTTAATAGTAGATATTCGTTGTAATGTTACTTAAATGATGATAACATAAAGTTATGTAACATTATTGGGAGGCAAACCGATGGAATATGTCGATCCTATAAAAGAAATTGAGAATATTAATGCGATTAAAGAAGTATTAAGAAAACAATCTCAAAGAGACTTGCTCCTTTTTGTATTAGGTATTAATACAGGAATAAGAGTTAGTGATTTACTCGCATTAAAAGTTCGGGATGTAAGAGATGCGTCGGGAATTAAGGAGTTTTTGTATCTTCGTGATTCAGATGAAGTGAAGGCATACTATTTAAATAGTAAAGTGCATACTGAATTGGAGAAATATTTGCAAGAACATGAATTTGAAGAAGATGAATTTCTTTTTAAGTCTCAGAAGAATAATCAACCGATTACTCGTCAACAGGCCTATCGGATTATAAACAAAGCGGCAAAATTAGTTGGAATTTCTGGGAAGATTGGAATGCATACCTTGAGAAAAACATTCGGCTACCATGCCTATCGAAAGGGGATTGCTATTTCTTTATTGATGCATGTATACAATCACACTTCCCGTTCGGAAACATTAAAATATATAGGCATTGAAAAGCACGAAAAGAGATTAGTTAAAGTGGACGTTAATCTTTAATAAAAAACTCCACCAAGTTTGGTGGAGTATAAATGGCCTATAGATAATCATCATCGTTACTAGCGTTCGTATCGATGTCAACATTCGTTAATTCGTTAACGATGTCCTCATGTACTTGCACTTGCAATGTTTCTTGATCTTTCATAAATTTGAATACACCATTATTGAAATCCGTACCATGTTCTTTAAAGAAAATCCCTTCATACATTACCTGCTTTGTATGATTAAAAATTAGACGGTATCCATTTTGTTCTTTTACTAAATATGCACGTACACCTTTTTCATATTGACCTTCAGGGTTTTTCAAAAAACGAGCGACCGAAATGATATGAAGATCAACGAATGGGATTTCACGTAATAACGAATTAATAATCGAACCTTTTGCAATCTGCTCCCAACGACTTTGCGCTGTTTGACCGAGAACAATTTGGGTGATGTTTTTTTCTCTAGCTACTTCTGCGATTACCTTAGAGATTGGTCTTGATTCCTTGTCTTTAATGATAAACGCATCCGCACTATGACGTTCAGCTAACTCTTTCCATCTAGAAATATAGTTTGACTTTTCTGCATCCAGCTCATCAAACGGTTTGGAATCCACCGTTAGAATATAGAGTGGACAATCAAGCATATTAGCTAATTTACAGCCTCGTTGTATAAGACGTTCACCGTTAGGACCGTAATAAACGCAGACGAGAATACTTTCATCCATGCGTTCTTTTCCATTTATCATGATTTTTTTCACCTCAGGTATAGATGTGAATGATTTACACCATTAATAATAAACTATGTATGACTATAACGTATGCTACTTTATGAGTCAATGGATTTCTTAAATTATCCAAATGAACAAATATATTTATATTCTTTTACTAATAGTAAGGTTAGACATCGTTTCCATTATAAATACCTTTTTGACTTAAGTTCATCAAAATAGAACCAATTTAAAGGAGGGAAATTAAAAATGACTTGGTTACATTTTATGATATTGTTTCCATTTATGTTTGCCTTAATTGTGCCTTTTATTTATAAAAGGCTGACGCCGCGAATTCATACTGGCTGGTTTGTACTATTTGTGCCATTTCTTATTTTTATCTACCTGTTGACGTACATTCCAAAAGTGGCAAAAGGAGAGGTGTTTACTTCTGCGGTTAAATGGATACCAGCCTACGGTATTAACTTTATAACCTATTTAGATGGGCTTAGCTTAGTTTTTGGATTGCTGATTGCTGGGATAGGAAGTTTAGTCATTTTATATTCTATTTTCTATTTATCAAAGCATCGCGAGGCGTTGCATAACTTCTATGTATATTTATTGTTATTTATGGGAGCGATGCTTGGGCTAGTATTGTCTGATAATTATTATGTTTTGTATGTTTTTTGGGAAATTACGAGTGTGTCGTCCTTTCTGTTAATTGCTTATTGGTATGAAAGGGACCGTTCTAGATATGGCGCACAGAAGGCAATGTTGATTACTGTTTTTGGCGGACTTGCGATGCTGGCGGGTTTGATTATGCTTTCTATTATGGCAGATACAACCAGCATAAGAGAAACGCTGCTTCAACTTGATTTAATTCAAGGCCATGCTTTATTTATACCAGCAATGATTCTCATTTTGCTAGGGGCATTTACGAAGTCTGCCCAATTTCCGTTTAGTATTTGGCTTCCTGATGCCATGGAAGCACCGACTCCAATCAGTGCTTATTTACATTCGGCAACGATGGTTAAAGCAGGAATTTATTTAGTTGCTCGTCTAACTCCTATTTTTGGCGGGACGATGGAATGGTTCTGGATTGTTGTAGGAATAGGCATTTTTACTTTACTATATGGCTCCTTTAATGCCGTGAAGCAGACAGATTTAAAAGCATTATTAGCGTATTCAACCATTAGTCAATTAGGATTGATTATGAGTCTGCTTGGCTTGGGTTCTGCTGCAATGTATAAAGAGTTAGCTGTAGAAGAAGCAGGGCTGTATGCAACAGCGATTTTTGCAGCGATTTTTCACTTAGTAAATCATTCCACCTTTAAGGGCTCTTTATTTATGGTCGTAGGAATAATTGACCATGAAACCGGTACTCGGGATTTGCGGAGACTTGGCGGGCTAATTCACTTAATGCCAGTTTCCTTTACCCTTACTGTAATTGGCGGTTTTTCGATGGCTGGTCTTCCACCATTTAATGGTTTCCTAAGTAAAGAAATGTTCTTTACCGCTGTTGTGCAAGCATCGGAAATGGAAATATTTAAACTTCAGCATATTGGAATTTTTATTCCTATTATAGCTTGGATTGCTAGTGTATTAACGTTTGTTTATTGCATGGTATTAATTTTTAAAACATTTAGAGGGAAAAATAAAGCACCAAAACTAGATAAGGTGGTGCATGAGGCACCGATTGGATTGTTACTCTCGCCTATCATCCTAGGTGCGCTTGTTATTCTTTTCTTCTTTATTCCAAATGTTGTCTCGAAGTTTTTGCTAAAGCCAGCATTTGCAGCCGTGCTGCCAACACTTGCGCATACGGTGGAGTCGAAAAAAATTAGTGCTTTCCATGGATTTAATACAGAGCTTTGGATGACGATTGGTGTGGTGGGATTAGGCACGATACTATATTTACTTTTACGAAAATGGTATAAGATTTATCGTTTATATCCACAAGCCTTTACATTAAGTAATTTATATAATCTAGGTTTGGAATATCTGGAGAAATTCTCCAAGTCCATTACTGATTTTTATATGACTGGCTTTTTACGTGATTATTTAGTCTATATATTTGGCTTTATCATTTTAATCATTGGGGGATCCTTGTTCCTATTTAATGGTTTTACATTTGATATGTCACATGATTCACCAATTACTATCTTTGATATGGGAATAGTAATTGCAATGATAGTAAGTTCTGTCACGGTGCTGTTCTCCAAATCGAGAATTACATCTATTGTAGCGGTTGGAGCGCTAGGATTTCTTGTTTCATTTTTCTTTGTTCTTTTTAGAGCTCCAGATTTAGCACTTACGCAATTAGTAGTAGAAACGGTAACTACTGTATTATTCTTGCTGTGCTTCTATCATCTGCCGCAATTAAAGAAAGAAATTAGCAGGGTACCTTTTAAAGTGGTTAATGCCATTATTTCGATTGGCATAGGGCTAGTCGTTACACTGATTGCTCTATCTGCAAATGGAACCCATCTATTTGCTTCTATTTCAAGCTATTATGAAAACTCATATAAACTGGCCGGCGCAAAAAATATCGTTAACGCCATTTTGGTAGATTTCCGTGGTATTGACACGATGTTAGAGATTCTTGTGCTTACAGTGGCAGGTTTGGGCGTTTATACGTTAATAAAGGTAAGACTAGTGGGAGGAGATAAGAATGAAGGAACCAAATGATATTATCATCCGAAGTGTTGCAAAGGTTGCTGTCGTCATTATCCTCACCTTTGCGATCAATCTTTTTGTCTCTGGACACCATTTTCCAGGTGGCGGATTTATTGGCGGTCTTACCTTTGCGGCAGCGATTATACTGCTTTTTCTTACCTTTGATATTGAATCCGTACGAAAGAACCTTCCTGTTGACTTTAAAGTATTAGCGGGAGTTGGCGTGTTAATCGCTGTTTTGACAGGGGTAGGGGGAATGATATTTGGGGAAGCATTTTTAACCCAAGCCTTTGGATACTTTGATCTGCCGATTTTCGGAAAAACAGAGTTGGCGACTGCAGTCCTTTTCGATGTGGGTGTGGCTCTTGCCGTTATCGGGACCGCCATAACAATTATTATGACAATAGGGGATGATCGATAATGGAGACGTTAATGTCTATTCTTGTAGGTGTCTTATTCTCTATCGGAATCTACCTTATTTTAACAAAGACATTATTACGAATTATTTTAGGGACATCTATTCTTGGTCACGGTGTAAACTTGCTTATTATTACAATGGGTGGATTGAATAAGGGAGGGCCACCTCTCTTAGGTATAACCGATCATACTTTTGCAGATTCTCTGCCTCAGGCATTGCTGCTTACGGCCATTGTCATAAACTTTGCAACAACAGCTTTATTTTTAGTACTAAGCTACAGAGCATATAAAGTACTAGGCACCGATGATACAGATTTATTAAGGGGTAATGAGGATGAATAATATTGTCATTTTGCCGATCATCCTTCCTATCGTATTTGCGATGATCATGGTTATTTTTCGAGATAAAGTTATCCTTCATCGGATATTAAGCTTAGTAGCAGTTTTTTCTGTTTTTATTGTGGCGTGTGTTTTAATTGATCAAATTAAAACAGACGGGATTCAGTCCATTCAATTAGGAGGATGGGAGGCGCCGTTTGGTGTAAGTATGGTTGCCGATATGTTTGCAGCAATTCTTGTTCTCGTTACGAGTGTTATTGGGTTTTGCTGTTTGCTGTACGCATTTCATTCGATTGGGGAACAATTGGAGAAGTATTATTTTTATCCGTTATTCTTGGTTTTGATAACAGGTGTAAACGGTTCTTTCCTTACAGGAGATATATTTAACCTATTTGTTTGTTTTGAAGTAATGCTTGTTGCTTCATATGTCCTGATTTCATTAGGAGGAACAAGGGTTCAGCTAAGAGAATCGATTAAATATATACTGATAAATATTATTTCATCCTTTCTGTTTCTCGTTGCAATTGCTTATTTATACGCCATTACTGGAACGCTAAATTTTGCTCATTTATCTGTCCGTATTGCAGAGGTTGGTCAAGGCGGGCTTATGACGACGGTAGCAATTTTATTCCTAATTGTATTTAGCTTAAAAGCTGGATTGTTTTTATTCTTCTGGCTACCAGGCTCTTATAGTGCACCACCAACAGCTATTTCTGCTATCTTTGCTGCGCTGTTAACCAAGGTAGGAATGTATGCGATTATTCGAGTGTTTACCTTGATTTTTTATCATGAAGTTCACATTACCCATTTATTAATTGGAATTCTCGCAGCTATTACAATGACCCTTGGAGCAATTGGAGCTGTAGCCTATAGAGATATCTATAAAGTGATGACCTATAATGTGGTTATTGGTGTTGGGTTTATTTTAGCGGGTGTTGCTACGTACTCAACAGTGGGGATGACTGGTTCCATCTACTATTTCATTCATGATATGGTGATTAAGGCACTTATCTTTCTACTGGGAGGCACAATTATTCATCTGACTGGAACAAGTAAATTAGATGAGATGAGTGGATTGATTCGTTTGCACCCGCAATTAGGCTGGATGTTCTTTGTTGCAGCTTTATCCTTATCAGGAATTCCTCCACTAAGTGGATTTTTAGGAAAAATATTTATTACAGAGGGTACCTTTACTGCAGGATATTACTGGTTAGGTGCATTTGGACTGATCAGCAGCTTATTTGTCCTTTATTCTATTATGAAAGTATTTATGGCTGTGTTTTGGGGCTATACCGATTTAACACTAGAACAAGAAAAAGGGACCACGAAGGGATTAATGCTGCCAATAGCTTTCCTTACTTTCTTAACCATTGCATTAGGGATAGGGACAGAAGGGATTCATGAATATGTAGATTTGGCAGTTGAAGGCTTGATGGACCCCAATTATTATGTCAAAGCTGTTTTAAGCAATAATTAAGGGAATTTAAGTAGTAAATAGACAGAAAGGGGTGGTATCCATGCCTATGCAGATATTGATCAACTTATTAATCGGTATCATCTGGATGTTTTTACAGGACACATGGAATGTCTTAACATTTTTCACTGGTTACTTGTTCGGTATACTAGTTTTATTTATCTTGCGTCGCTATTTGCCAACTAAATTTTATTTAGAAACATTTTTTGCGGTCGTAAAGTTATTTTTTGTTTTTATTGAGCAGCTGTTTACCTCAAGTGTTGTTGTGATTAGGCAGATAACAAGGCCAAGATTAAATATTTCCCCAGGAATATTTTCGTTAGAAACGGAATTAGAGGGGGAATTGGAAGTCTCCTTACTAGCTCTATTAATGAATTTAACTCCTGGTTCTGTTGTAGTAGAGGTTACTTCCGATAATAAAAAGTTCTTTATTCATGCAATGGATATCCCTGCACAAAAGGAATCCATCTTTCGTTCAAAGGAAAAATTCGAAATGGCCATAAAGAGGGTGACTCGCTATGATTGATCAATTATTGGTTGGATCGTTAATTTTACTGATTATATCTATTCTTGCAACAATATATCGTCTTATCAAAGGACCGTCAGCACCTGATAGAATACAGGCATTAGATAGTTTAGGAATCAATCTAATTGCAGGAGTAGCGATTTTTTCCGTTCTGCTTCGGAATACAGGTTTTTTTGAGGTGATTTTATTAATTGGAATTTTGTCGTTTATTGGAACGATTGCTTTTGCCCGATATATGGAAAGAGGTGTAGTCATTGAGCGAAAACAATCTGATTGAACTCATATCTGTTCTGCTTATATTCTGTGGCGCTATTTTTTGTTTTCTGAGTTCCCTTGGATTAATAAGACTGCCAGATGTATACACAAGATCTCATGCTGCATCCAAAGGTTCTACTATGGGGGTACTCTTTACCCTTGTTGGCACATTTGTCTTTTTTATTATAGAAGGTGTTTTTAGCATTCGCCTGTTCTTGGGAATTTTCTTTGTTTTTTTAACTTCTCCTGTTGCATCCCATGTCATTGTTCGTTCCGCTTATCGCTCAAAAGTTAAGCTTGCGGATATAACGGTACAAGATGATCTGAATGCTGAAATGGATAAAGAAGGGATAGAAACAGTGGAAGTAATTCATAAATAAAGGGAAAAAAAGATATAGAAGGCCAGCGATTTTTAATTGACGAATTTTTGTGGATTCTATATAGTAAGAAAAGATATACCCGTACTGAAACGGGAGAGGTTCATAGCAAATACCCTCTATAAAAAACTATGGATACATGCAATTCACGCCATGTCCATAAAGGACATGGCTTTTTTGTTTGATTCAGCTAGTTTTTCTGCGTAAGGTAAATGCCTCTCTTTTAAGCAGTGTTGGGAAACACCAAATAAGGAGGACACTTTCATGTCAGGAAGAAAGAACGAAGAAGGATTAACAGATTTAACTTTGTTAGGAAATCAAAATACTCAATATAAAAGTGATTATGCACCAGAGGTATTAGAATCAGTGGATAATCTTCATTCGGATAGAGATTATTTTGTGAAATTTAATTGTCCTGAATTTACAAGTCTTTGCCCAATAACAGGACAGCCTGACTTTGCGACAATGTATATTTCTTATATACCAAATAAGAAAATAGTGGAAAGCAAATCTTTAAAGTTGTATTTATTTAGTTTTCGCAATCATGGAGATTTTCACGAAGATTGTGTCAATATTATTATGAATGATTTAATAAAACTGTTAGATCCAAGATATATTGAAGTATGGGGAAAATTCACTCCAAGAGGCGGAATTTCCATCGACCCATGGTGTAATTATGGAAAACCGGGCACTAAATTTGAAGAGATGGCAGCACATCGATTAATGAACCATGATATGTACCCAGAAAAGGTAGACAATCGATAAGAAAAAACCAGTCAGCGACTCGTTATGTAGAGTAGTTGACTGGTTTTTCTTTTGGATTAATAAGATTATGGCAAAATATTTCCAGCGGCACGATAAATGCTGTACCATTCTTCTCTTGTTAAATAAACGTCACTTGCTTTTATGCAATCAATTAATCGATCTGCATTCATTGTGCCGATTACTGGCTGCATATTGGCAGGGTGACGCAATAACCAGGCAATCGCAATGGTTGTGTTACTTACTTGATATTTGTCTGCAATTTCATCAATTTGTTGATTTAATTCAGGGAATTTATCGTTGCCAAGAAAAACGCCTTCAAAGAAACCAAATTGGAATGGGGACCAAGGCTGAATCGTTATATCATGTAAGCGACAGAAGTCTAATATGCTGCCATCACGGTTAATGGCTGAGTCGTTTTCCATATTGACATTAATCCCATTAGAAATCATATTCGCATTTGTAATACTTAATTGCAATTGGTTAGCCACAATTGGTTGTTTCACATATTTTTGCAATAATTGAATTTGCATTGGATTTTGGTTGGAAACACCAAAATGGCGAACTTTTCCTGATTGCTCCAAAATGTCAAATGCTTCTGCAACTTCTTCTGGTTCCACTAAAGCGTCTGGGCGATGGAGTAGAAGAGTGTCTAAATATTCGGTGTTCAATCTTTGTAAAATACCGTCTACTGATTGCAAAATATGTTCTTTGGAGAAATCGAACATTCCTGTTCTGATCCCGCATTTAGATTGTAGGATAATATTTTCGCGAACAGTTGGTGACATATGTATAGCGTCAGCAAATATTTCCTCACAGTCACCTTTTCCATAAATATCTGCGTGATCAAAGAAGTTAGCACCATGTTCTAAAGCAGTTTGGACAAATCGTTCTGCTTCCTTTTTTTCTAATGAATTTATACGCATACAGCCAACTGCCACTACTGGCACTTCTAAATTACTGCTACCTAGCTTCATAGTTCTCATGATTTCTACTCCTCCTAAACTATATGGAAAGCGCTTTTATTGTTTCCTCATTCATTTTGACATATGAACGGCTTAAACGGCAAATATTATGTACTTTTTATCCCGCTCTTAATCCTCCTCATACTGAAGGGAAATGAAGGAAACAAAGTTAGAATAACTGCCCTGTAAAGATCAAATAAGCGAACTAACCATCAGCAGTATTATGAGGAAAACCAACTGATGAAAGTTTCTTTATAAAAGAAATGAAAGATGTCCTATTTACTATCCCATACAAGTAAACATATAATTATTATAAAAAAGAAAACGCTTACAAGAAAGGTGGGAATAGAATGAAAGGTTTTATAAGGAAAGCGTTTATTATTGTAATACTTATTTTTTTGTTGTTTCCCTTTGGAAGTGAAAAATTTGTATCAGCGGCTTCTACAAATGGGACGATGATGCAATACTTTGAATGGTATTTACCGAATGATGGAAATCATTGGACAAGACTTCAAAATGATGCTGCAAATCTTTCTAGTAAAGGGGTAACGGCAGTTTGGATCCCTCCAGCATATAAAGGAACAAGTCAAAATGATGTTGGATATGGTGCTTATGATTTATATGATTTAGGGGAGTTTAACCAAAAAGGAACGGTCAGGACTAAATATGGTACAAAAGCCCAATTGAAATCGGCAATCGCTGAATTACATAAACAAAACATACATGTATATGGCGATGTAGTAATGAATCATAAAGGAGGAGCTGACTTTACAGAGACTGTAACTGCAGTTGAAGTAGATCCAAATAATCGAAACCGGGAAACATCCGGCGATTATCAAATTTCTGCATGGACAGGCTTTACTTTTCCTGGGAGAGGCAATACGTATTCTCCATTTAAATGGAATTGGTATCACTTCGATGGGACTGATTGGGATGAGAGTAGGAAAATAAATAGAATATATAAATTTCGGGGAACTGGTAAGGCTTGGGATTGGGAAGTCTCAAGTGAGAATGGTAATTATGATTATTTAATGTATGCAGACATTGACTATGAACATCCTGATGTAATCAATGAAATGAAAAAATGGGGAACCTGGTATGCAAAAGAATTAAATTTAGACGGTTTTCGATTAGATGCGGTTAAACATATAAAACATGATTACCTGCGGGACTGGGTAACACATGTAAGAAACCAGACTGGTAAAGAGATGTTTACTGTAGCGGAATATTGGCAGAATGATATTGGGCAGCTAAATAACTATTTAGCAAAGACAAATTATAATCAGTCTGTTTTTGATGCACCTCTCCATTATCATTTTCATTATGCATCTAATAGCAATGGAAATTATGATATGAGGAATATTCTAAAAGGAACTGTAATGGAAAGCAATCCTAGGCTGGCAGTTACTTTAGTGGAAAACCATGATTCCCAGCCAGGACAATCTTTGGAGTCTGTTGTAAGTACATGGTTTAAGCCCTTAGCCTATGCTTTCATTCTAACAAGAGCTGAAGGATATCCATCTGTTTTTTATGGAGATTACTATGGAACGAAAGGGAATAGTAATTATGAGATTCCTTCTTTAAAAACGCAGTTGGATCCGATTCTAACTGCTCGCAAAAACTATGCATATGGTTTGCAACGTGACTATATTGATCATTGGGATATTATCGGATGGACTAGAGAGGGAGAGGCTGCAAGGGATAAATCAGGACTGGCGACGTTAATAACAGATGGTCCTGGAGGATATAAATGGATGGAAGTAGGAAAACAAAATGCTGGAGAAGTCTGGTACGATATTACAGGGAATAGAAAGGAAACAGTCACTATTAATAATGATGGCTGGGGCCAATTCTATGTAAATGGCGGTTCTGTTTCTATTTATGTACAAAAATAATAATAAAGAGAAGAGTTAGCCAATCTTACTGGAGCAACTCTTCTCTTTTTTCGTTCTCTTAATCCTCCATCGTAGAAAGATCGCCTGTTGGAAGACCAAGCTCCCAAGCTTTCAGTACTCGTCTCATAATCTTCCCACTCCGAGTTTTTGGCAGCTTTTCACAGAATTCGATTTCTCTTGGAGCAGCATGAGCAGCCAAGCCGGTTTTTACAAATAATCTTATCTGCTCTTTTAATTCATCCGTTTGCTCATAGCCATCAACCAATGCAATAAAGGCTTTGATAATTTCCCCTCGAATTGGATCCGGTTTACCGATGACGCCAGCTTCTGCCACTGCTGGAAATTCGATTAATTTACTTTCCACTTCAAATGGTCCAACTCTTTCTCCAGCAGTCATAATAACATCATCAACTCGGCCTTGGAACCAGAAATATCCCTCTTCATCCATATAAGCAGAGTCTCCTGAAACATACCATTCATCATGTTGGAAATAGCTATTAAATTTTTCTTGGTTGTTCCATATTGTATGCATCATCGAAGGCCAGCCTTTTTTTATGGCTAAATTCCCCATTTGGTTTGGCGGCAGAATGTTGCCATTGTCATCTAAAATTACTGCTTCAATTCCCGGTAATGGTTTCCCCATTGAACCTAATTTAATATCCATACATGGTAAATTGCATATTAGTTGAGCACCAGTTTCCGTCATCCACCAAGTGTCATGGATACGATGTCCAAACACATCGTATCCCCATCGAATTACCTCGGGATTCAGTGGTTCGCCAACACTTAATATATGACGTAACGAAGAGAGTGTATATTTTTCTGTTACCTCCTCTCCAGCCGCCATTAGCATTCTAAAGGAGGTAGGAGCACTATACCAAACAGTCACTCCAAAAGTTTCGATCGTTTTATACCATACATCAGGACTAAAGCGACCTCCTGCCACAACATTTGTTGAGCCTGTAAGCCATGGCCCAAAGATTCCGTAGGAGGTACCTGTAACCCAGCCAGGATCAGCTGTGCACCAATATACATCCTCCTCTTGTAAATCCAATACCCATTTTGCCGTCTGATAATGTTGGATCATAGCATTGTGAACATGAAGCACACCTTTAGGCTTTCCTGTTGACCCAGAGGTATAGTGAAGGATTAAACCATCCTTGCGATCGACCCATTCTATGTCTAATTCTGTAGATGCTGTTTGAAAGTAATGAAGGAAATCCTTTGTTTTATCGTCTTCTTGGATATTTTCACCGACAATAAAAATAGTTTCGAGAGCAGGTAATTCTGTATGTGGAATTCTATTTACTAGTTCAGGTGTGGTTATAATTACTTTTGCTTCACTATCAAAGAGACGGTCTTTCACCGCATCTTCCATAAAGGCTTCGAACAATGGGCCGACAATGGCACCTAGTTTGATTGCTCCAAGTAAAGCAAAATATAACTCTGGGGAACGAGGCATAAAAATAAACACTCGATCTCCCTTGTTTACATTTCCTACATCCTTTAATACATTTCCAGCTTTATTGGAGAATTTCTTTAAGTCTTTAAATGTGTATGTTTCTTTTCTTGATGGATGAAAATAATGGAGGGCTACTTTATTGGCGCGGTAGTTTTCAGCGTGACGATCAATAGCTTCATAGGCCAAATTAATTTTTCCAGTCTGATGCCATGAAAAATCCTTTTCTGCTTGAACCCATTTGAAATGTTGGTACAGCTCCTCATAGTTTTCAAGGTTATGTCTGCCTTTTACAGGTGGAAACGCTTCCAATTTCATTAATACATCCCCCTCATTTCAATATTTTTACAACACCATTATAATGGGTAAACACTATATATACAATTTTAATGTTGTAATTAAATAAATATTCCTACGTTTTAGAAAAATAGGGAGAATGTACGGGATAAAAGATTACTATAAAACTCCATCTTATTAGATATAGTAAATTATCAATAAAATTAGTAAATAAACAAATAAAGATATAACTTGGAACTTAAGAACAGAGTAAAACCTTTTATTAAATTTTTGAGAAGGAAGAGGCTTCTCCTTCCATTCTTCTAAATAATCATTACTTTTTAGAATAACATGATGGAACCGTCTGAAACTGAATGTTACTCCGTCGAAAAAACCGCCCTTAGCAATATACATAAATAGAAAAATAACAATATAAAAGAAAGTTAAATAAAAGACGGCATTAATATAATGAACAAAAGAATATGACGATGAAGAGATAAAAAAAAGAATGAATGTAAGAAAGAGATTTATAAGAAATATAGACCATTTTTTATTTTGCATGAAGTTTCACCTTTTTTAATTAAGTTTTTAATCACGAATAAAAGTATTTTACCTTAACTCTAATTGAAAGTACATTTTTAGAAAAAGGGATAGAAATTCAATATTTCAGAAAACCAGTATTTTCATTTACCTTTTACACTAAAAGTTGTAATAAACCACTGTTATGTGAAACAGCACTCGCTAAAAAATTCTAGTATAATAAAATAATCTGCTAATATATGGAGAAAAAGTATATTGGCATATGGATATATTTTACAATAGTGGGGCCTTTTGAAGTATTTTTCCCCTCTTTTTTGATAATAATTTTTAGAATTTTATCAAAAAAGTAAGCGTTGTCTTTATTGTTTTAATGCAGTATAGTACTGTTTTAGTATAACAATATTTGAAATTATCTCTATATTTAGTCTTTACAACTCTACTAGAATAATAGTATACTCTCTTTAGCTTCTTTTTTAGATGTAATTTACAGAATAATATAACAATGGGGGGTCTTTTTTAATGAAGCGCAAATTTACTTGGCTGCTTTCACTGACGTTAGTGTTAAGTGTATTTTTAGCGGCATGTTCTGGTGGCGACGACAAAGGGTCTAAAGGTTCAGATAAGTCAGCAGAAAATAAAGATGTAGAACAAGTATTAAACTTAATTAACGGAGATGCAATTCCATCCATGGATCCATCAATGGCTACGGATGAATACGGTTTCCAATTCTTAGGAGCTACTATGGAAGGTCTTTATCGTTTAGGTAAAGATGCTAAGGTAGAACCAGGTATTGCAGAATCTCACAAAGTATCTAAAGATGGTTTAACTTGGACATTCAAGTTACGTGAAGATGCTAAATGGTCAAACGGAGATCCTGTAACTGCTAACGATTTCGTTTATGCTTGGCAGCGTGCAGTAAATCCTGACACTGGTTCTGAGTACGGTCCATATATGATGGGTGGCGTAATCAAAAACGCTACAGAAATCAATAAAGGCGAAAAGAAAGTAGAAGAACTAGGAGTTAAAGCAGAAGACGACCATACTTTAGTTGTTGAACTTGCTAACCCAACTGCGTATTTTGAATCATTAACAACATTCGGTACATTCTTACCATTAAATCAAAAATTTGTGGAAGAAAAAGGCGATAAATTCGCGACTAGCTCTGACACTCTTTTATCAAACGGTCCATTTGTTTTAGAAAACTGGGAAAGTACTGCGCAAAAGTGGAATCTTGCTAAAAACGACACATACTGGGATGCAGATACAGTTAAGTTAGAGAAAATCAACTATGTAGTAGTAAAAGACGCTCAAACAATGGTTGACCTATATGAAAAAGGCGAAGTTGACCGTGCTTCATTATCATCAGACTTAGTTGACCAATACTCTTCTCATGAAGACTATACAGTTAAAGCTGATAACTCAGTGTTCTATCTAAAAATTAACCAAACAAGAAACAAAGCGCTTGCTAATAAAAACATCCGTGCAGCGATCAGCCGTGCGTTTGATAAAGAGTCATTAGTTAACACTATCCTAAACAATGGTTCTTTAGTTTCTAACGGTTTAATTCCAGCTGATTTCACTCCAATGCCAGATGGCAGCGGTGATTTCCGTAAAGTTAGTGGAGATTTAGTAACATATGATACTGCTGCTGCGAAAGAATTCTGGGAAAAAGGCCTAAAAGAATTAGGTACTAAATCTGTAGAAATTGAATTCTTAGGTGGGGATACAGACGTATCGAAAACAATGAATGAATACTTAGCTAATCAGTTACAAACAAACCTACCAGGTTTAAAAGTAACATTGAAACAAGTACCATTTGAACAACGTTTAGACTTAGATACTAACCAAGATTATGATCTTCAATTAGCTGGTTGGGGTCCTGACTACCTTGATCCATATACTTTCTTAAGCTTATGGGTTACGGATGGCGGAAATAACAAAATGGGTTACTCAAATCCTGAGTACGACAAGTTGTTAGAAGAAACGACAACAACTCTTGCTACAGACAATGAAGCTCGTTACCAAAACTTCTTAAAAGCTGAAAAAATTCTATTTGATGATGCAGCAATCGCTCCTGTATATCAACGTGCTGGCGCATTCCTATCATCACCAAAAATTCAAGGCTTAATTGATAATCCATTTGGACCAACTTATGAATACAAATGGGTATCAATGGGATCTGCAGAATAATTTTGCTTTTATGAAAAATTCGATGCTATGAAATAAGAGGGAGTGTATGCTTTTATAGCATATACTCTCTTGTATTTTTGAGTAGGAAAATTCTGATTATAGCAAAAATAAATTATTATGCTATAATAAACAAAGAAAATTAGGAGGTGCACAGATGGCTCGATATCTTCTTCGACGTTTATGGTATATGTTCATCACGTTATTCATTATCGCGACAGTCTCCTTCTTCCTGATGAAATTCCTTCCGGGAAGTCCGCTGCAGGCAGAAGATAAGTTAAGTGAAGAACAAAAAACAATCATTTTGGAAAAGTATGGACTGAACGATCCTATTCCAGTTCAGTATGTTCGTTATTTAGGAAACCTTGTGCAAGGGGATTTAGGGGTTTCGTTTAAATTTGATAATACCCCTGTTACAAAAATTTTATCATCAAAAATCGGTCCTTCCGCGCTTCTAGGTGGACAGGCATTAGTGTTAGGAACAGTGCTTGGGATTCTTCTAGGCTTGATAGCTTCGATTTATAGGAATGGTCCAATCGATTACACCTCAACAGTTATTGCCGTACTGGGAACATCGGTTCCTTCGTTCGTATTTGCCGGACTATTACAATATTTCTTTGCAGTAAGATGGGATATACTGCCTGTTGCGCTTTGGGGCGGCTTTGAATATACGATTCTACCAACCATTGCACTTGCAATCTCTCCATTAGCGGTTGCGGCGAGGTTTACAAGAACAGAAATGATTGAGGTATTGCATTCAAATTATATAACGACAGCTCGTGCAAAAGGTGTTACAGAAGCAGGAATTATCTTCAAACATGGATTGCGCAATGCACTGATTCCGCTAGTTACCGTTATAGGTCCAATGGCCGTTGGTTTAATGACAGGATCATTGGTTATAGAGAAAATTTTTGCTATTCCTGGAATTGGGGAGCAATTTGTTACATCTGTTACTGTAAATGATTATCCAACAATTATGGGAACAACCTTAATGTTTGCTTTTGGCTTTGTTATTATAATTTTAATCATTGACCTCCTATATGGATTAATTGATCCGAGAATTAGAATTGCAGGAGGAAAAAAATAAAATGGATAAAAAGAATCTTAATCAAATAGATAAAAATTTATTTAGACCTCTTAAGCAAGAAGAGAATACAAGTGAGAAAATTTCTGCGCCAAGCAGAACATTTGCTCAGGATGCAAGAAGAACGTTATTAAAAAATAAGCCGGCAATTGTCAGTATATTTATAATACTATTAATAATCGTAATGAGTATTATTGGACCACATATGAATGACTACGGAAACGATGGACAGAACCTTTCCCGTGCGAAGCTTCCTCCTAGAATACCAGTTTTAGAGAATGTTTCTTGGTTAGGCTTAGATGGTACATTATCTGGTAGATATGAAGGTACGAATGTAGAGGATGCAACTGCAAAAGCAATGGCTCGATATAAAAGTACAGATGAGTTTGTTGATATCAAAGTTTTAGAGGAAGGCGACGGTACAAGAAATTCTGCTGCCGTAAGAGCAACCTACCATATTTATGAAGCGAAAGATATGGATGATACGTATTTCTGGTTTGGTACGGATACACTGGGCCGTGACCAATGGACAAGACTTTGGGAAGGTACTCGTGTATCGTTAATCATTGCGTTTGTCGCTGCTATACTTGATTTATTAATCGGTGTAACGTATGGCGGGGTATCTGGATTCTATGGCGGGAGAGTCGATAACGTCTTGCAGCGTATCGCCGAAATATTAGTAGGGATACCAAACTTAGTAATTATTCTATTAATGATGCTGATTCTCCAGCCAGGAATTGTCTCTATTGTTATTGCCTTAGCGATTACAGGATGGATTGGAATGTCTAGGATTGTTCGTGGTGAGGTACTTAAACTTACCAACCAAGAATTTGTACTGGCAGCAAGAACATTAGGAACGACCAATGGTACAATTATTAGAAAACATTTAGTTCCGAATATTACGGGGATAATTATTGTTAATACCATGTTCTCGATTCCTGGAGCTATCTTCTTCGAAGCATTCCTAAGCTTTATCGGACTTGGTATTGTTCCGCCTAATGCTTCATTAGGGGCATTAATTGAACTAGGATTTGCTAATTTACGATTGTACCCATATCTATTAGTTTTCCCAGCGACTGTATTGTCAGTATTAATGATTGCATTCAATATATTAGGTGATGGATTACGTGATGCATTCGATCCTAAAATGCATAAATAAGAGAGTAGGTGTTTATAAATGAGTAAATTATTAGAAGTCAAAGATTTAAGAGTATCATTTAACACCTACAACGGTGAAGTACAAGCTGTTCGCGGTGTGAGCTTTGAGTTAAATAAAGGGGAAACATTAGCAATTGTAGGAGAGTCCGGTTCTGGTAAATCCGTTACGTCCAATGCTTTAATGAGACTTCTTCCCGAACCGCAAAGTGTCATCAAAAGTGGAGAAATATTATTTGAAGGCGAAGATCTTGTTAAAAAGTCAAAAAAAGAAATGCAAAAAATTCGCGGAAAAGATATTTCCATGGTGTTTCAAGACCCGATGTCTTCTTTAAACCCAACAATGAAAATTGGTAACCAAATCATGGAAGGCTTAATAAAGCATCAAAATATGAATAAGTCTGATGCAAAAAAGCGTGCTTTAGAATTACTTGAATTAGTTGGTATTCCACAGCCGGAAATTCGCATTAATCAGTTTCCGCATCAATTCTCAGGTGGAATGCGTCAACGTGTGGTTGTAGCGATTGCTCTTGCGTGTAACCCAAAGATTTTAATTGCCGATGAACCCACAACAGCACTTGATGTTACGATTCAGGCACAAATCCTAGAATTGATGAAAGATATTCAAAAGAAAACAGATAGTGCGATTATTTTTATTACACATGACCTTGGTGTTGTGGCGAATGTGGCAGACCGTGTTGCTGTTATGTATGCTGGAAAAATTGTTGAAATTGGCACAGTAGATGATATTTTCTATAATCCAAAGCATCCATATACTTGGGGATTGATTGGATCGATGCCAACCCTAGATAGTACGGATGAAGAGCTTTTCGCTATCCCTGGAAGCCCGCCAAATATGTTAAAGCCTCCAGCAGGAGATGCATTTGCGCCTAGAAATCAATTTGCGCTAGAAATCGATACAGTAATGGAGCCGCCAATGTTTAAAGTTTCTGATACGCATTATGCTGCAACCTGGTTATTGCATGAAGATGCACCAAAGGTTGAGCCGCCAGAAGCTGTTAAACAAAGAATGCTTGGTTTCTCCAAAACAGGTCGCAAGGACGGTGAAAAACGTTGACTAGAGAAAAATTACTAGAAGTAAAAAACTTGCAAAAACACTTTTCCGCAGGTAGAGATAGAGTCATTAAAGCCGTTGACGGTGTATCCTTTGATATTTTTAAAGGAGAAACTTTTGGTCTGGTTGGAGAATCTGGTTGTGGAAAATCAACAACAGGTAGAACAATCATCCGTCTTTACGATGCAACAGGTGGAGAAGTGAAATTTGAAGGCGAAGATGTGCACGGAAAAAAATCAAAGGCAGAGCTTCGCAAATTTAATCAAAAAATGCAAATGATTTTCCAAGATCCACATTCTTCTCTAAATCCACGCATGACTGTACTTGATATTATTGCAGAAGGAATTGATAATCATAATCTTGCAAAAACACCAGAAGAGCGTCGTCAAAGAGTCGAAGAACTCCTTGAAGTAGTTGGGTTGAATAAAGAGCATGCCACACGCTTCCCGCACGAATTCAGCGGCGGTCAAAGGCAGAGAATTGGGATTGCTCGCGCCCTAGCTGTTGAGCCAGATTTCATTATCTGTGATGAGCCTATTTCTGCACTAGACGTTTCTATTCAAGCACAGGTAGTAAATCTTCTGAAAAAGCTTCAAAAAGAGCGTGGATTGACTTATTTATTTATTGCCCATGATCTTTCCATGGTAAAATATATTAGTGATCGTATTGGTGTTATGTATATGGGGAATATGGTAGAGCTTGCAGAAGCAGATGAATTGTATGAAAACCCAATTCATCCATACACAAAATCATTATTATCCGCAATTCCACTTCCAGATCCACGTTATGAACGTGAGCGCAAGAGAATTGCATATGATCCATCTGTACATGATACTAGTGAACCGGCTGAGTTAAGAGAAGTAACTCCAGGTCACTTTGTACGCTGCACAGAGAAAGAACTAGAGAAGTATAAAAAAGAATTAAGCCTTAAGAAAAACTAATTTAACAAAATTTACTCTATTAAAGAAGACCCTTCCAAATAATCCTTGCCAACGTGCAAGGATTTTTTTATTTCCCGAGAAATCATCCTTTACTTATTTTTCCCTATTTTTAAGGAAATAATCTTTCAAAACACAAAAATCGTATGCAAATAAACGATAAAAAGCGACATTGAATAAAATAAATCAATATAACAACTTTTTAGTTTAGTATCCATGTTATGATCGTTAATAAAGTCCACATGAAAAATGGGAGAAAGTCTAAAAAATTTTAAAAAAACTACATGTCTAAGATAAAATAAAGGAAAATAAGAATGGTATAACATTTCCTATAGGAGTTCATCATGATAAATCCAATATTAAAACCGCAATACGATAAAGCGATTCAACAAACAAAAAACCATATATTGAATGATGTTAATAAGTATTTAGAGAAACAAGATCGTCTGCCTGCTTTTGAACAATATATGGATGACCGAAAAGTATTTATAGAGCAAATTTGGCTAAATACTTGGCTTAATACCGCAACTAGTCATGTCAAGTATGCTGAGAAGAAGCAATATCTCACGAATAAGGGATTAGACATTAATGATCTTAATAAAAAGGTTATTAACCGATTATTTAGAAGTGAAATTCGCGAGGTTGAAGTATTCCCTTATGAAGAATGGATAAGAACAAACCTAGGGGATAATAAAGAAGAATGGGAAAAAAGGTATAAAGAAAGACGAAAAAGCTATTTGCAAGACGTAGAAGAACAGAAAGATCTAGAAGAGAAACGTAAATATAAAATGAAATTCTCTTATTATATTGAGCAATTAATGGAAAAGCATTATGAGGAATTGTTTCTCTATATTCGCTATTTAACAGGAAGCAATATCGCGCTAGAGATAGAACGGAATGGCATTGTTTTATCTTCGATGGAATTAACCTTTGAAGAATATTTATCAAATGAAATGAATATGCCCTATAACCAATTTTACTTTTTGGAAGACCGGACAGAAGCATATGAAAATTTAATTTTTCAGCATTTAATTGATTTTTTGCCGACATGGATTAAAGATAAATTGCCTACTCGAATAAAAGAAGAATATGAAGACATATTTGACCATTCCTTAAGCAATTCCTTTTTACTAGAAATAAGCACGCCTTTACTGGAAGAAATAACAGAAGAGTTTCTTGAGGATTTGTTTTCTGAGTATGTAATCGATTTGGAAAAATTATTAGATATTCCTTTTGATGTAGAAATTCATAAAGAGATTATGGAAAAAGACCGTCAAAGGAAGGAACAGAAGGAAGCAGAAGATCGAGAGGAGCAAAGACGACGTAAAGAAGAAGAAGCAAGAATGATTGAGGATATATTTGGAAGAGAATATTATCCTCCAACCAATATAGATGTTAAATATATCCTTCATACTGGAGAAACGAATACTGGTAAAACGTTTCAAGCAATTAACCGAATGATGGAAGCTACAAGCGGTTTATATTTAGCTCCATTGAGATTATTAGCATTAGAAATATATGAGAAGCTAAATCAGCAAGGAGTTCCATGTTCGCTAAAAACAGGGGAAGAAGAGAAGCTTGTTCTAGAGGCTCAACATCAATCGAGTACAGTAGAAATGTTTCACGAAAAGGATTTTTACGAAGTTGTTGTCATTGATGAGGCACAAATGATTGCGGACAGAGAACGGGGATTCTCATGGTATCGCGCTATCACCAAGGCAAATGCAAAAGAGGTCCATATTATTGCTAGTCTGCATGCCAAAAACATGATTTTGCAGTTATTAGGTGATATAGATGTAGAGGTTCATGAATATCGACGGGAGACACCGTTACAGGTAGAAAATGAGTTGTTTCAATTAAGTCATACAAGAAAAGGAGACGCATTAGTGTGTTTCTCAAGAAGAAGTGTCTTAGAAACAGCCTCTGAATTACAAAGAAAAGGGTGGCAAGTCAGTATAATTTATGGAAGTATGC
The DNA here is from genome assembly GCF_038006525.1 of Niallia sp. FSL W8-0951. Taxonomy (NCBI): domain Bacteria; kingdom Bacillati; phylum Bacillota; class Bacilli; order Caryophanales; family Bacillaceae; genus Niallia; species Niallia sp. FSL W8-0951. Next base: position 3,830,258 of record NZ_JBBOVK010000001.1, on the reverse strand, counting down.
CACCAGAAGCAAGAAAAAAACAAATGGAGCGTTTTATTAATGGAGAAACGAAAGTTATTGTTTCAACAGATGCAATTGGGATGGGGCTTAATTTACCAATAAGGAGAATTGTCTTCTTAGAGAATGACAAATTTGATGGGATAAGAAGAAGGATGTTAACCTCACAGGAAGTGAAGCAGATTGCAGGTAGAGCAGGAAGAAAGGGAATATATGATATTGGGCGGGTTGCTTTCACCAGTGACCGTAAAAGAATGATGTATTTATTAGAAAAAAGAGATGAAGACTTGTATGGATTCACAATAGCACCAACAAGTGCTGTTTTAGAAAGGTTTCAAAAGTATTCCAATAATCTAGGGCTGTTCTTTTATTTATGGGGACATTTTAGAAGTCCAGAAGGAACAAAAAAGGCCTCACTGACCGAGGAAATGCAGCTATATGAAATGATTATGGATACAATGGTCGAAGCGAGAATGTCCCTGCATGATTTATTTAGTTTTCTGAAACTACCATTCGCCACAAGTGAAGCCTCATTACGAGCGCAATGGAAAGTAAATATGGAGGCAATTGTGGAAAACAGGGATTTACCAGAACCGAAAATTAAACAAGATAGTCTGGAGGAACTGGAACTCGCTTACAAAGCGATTGGTCTTCACTTATTATTTCTATATAGGTTAGAAAGAAGGACAGAAGCTTATTATTGGGAAAAGGTAAGACTGGAATTGAGTGACCAAATAAACGATCAGTTAAAGACAGGGATTAAAGGGAAGAAACGGACGAAGCAATGCAAGAAATGTGGGAAAGAACTAGCAGCTAAATTTAAGTTTGATGTTTGTAATGATTGTTTTTATCAGACGTAAATTAATACACATAAAGGCTTTGAATGTTAGAGAAGGGTGAGAAGCGGTAAATATAGTCATTCTCACCCTTTGTTTTCCACGTTGTAAGCAATGGAAAAGTAAAGTGTTACTCAAGCACCGTTTTGTTTACTAAATCATTAGTAGGTAATATAAAGCATAGGCTTGTAAAGTTGAAGCGATAAAAAAAGTAATATAAACTAGATGAATAAGAAGAAAATAGAACAAATTCCCTTTTCATTTTTATTGTAAATACTATACTATTAAAATAGAAAATAAGTTAAGGAAGGTAATCAAATGGATTCGAAGTTTAAGTTTGGCATTCGCTCCAAAATTATCCTTGGTTACATTGTTATCATTCTTTGCTTACTTGTGTCAGTAATTTTACTAAATAATCAAATACGCTCCCTTCAACAGGAACGTAATTCGATTATCAATTACGATTCTCGCATACATGAACTTACATCTTCCATTGAGAAAAGTGTATTAGATATGGAGACAGGTCAGCGTGGCTACATAATCACAGGTAACCAAAGTTACTTAATTCCGTATAATGATGGGAAGGAAAATTGGAAAGAGCAATTTGAGGAATTGTATCAATTATTGAGTAATAAACCTGTACAGCAGCAGAATTTACTCGAAATAAAGGAAAACATTTTGAATTGGATTAATACGGCTGGTGAGCCAACCATTCAATACAAAGCACAAAATAATACAGAAGAACTTGATGAATTTTTCAAAGAGGATAATGGACGGGATTACATAAACGAGATTACAGAAAAGTTTACGAATCTTAGAGATACAGAGAAGACTGCGTCGGCCAAGCGGGCAACAAAGCTGGACCAACAAAATAATGCTTTAACAGTAGGACTATTCGGCGTATTAGTCTTGATTTCTCTTGTTGCTATTAGTCTGGCTGGCCAAACCTCTAAATCGATTGTTAGAACAATTAAGGAAGTAACAGAATCTATTAAAACAATCGCTGCCTCAAAAGGAAATGTCAGTACTCGTATTCATGTCCGGACAAACGATGAAATAAGAGAGTTGGCAGAAGTGACAAATAGCCTTCTTGATACCGTTGAGCAAAGAGAATGGTTACAATCAAACGTTGCTGATATTGTGATGAAAATACAAGGGATTCCTTCTATTGAATCATTGGCTAGTGTGTTTATAACAGAAATAGCACAAAAAACAAATGCAAGCTTTGGAGCCTTTTATGTGAAAGATACTCAACAAAAAAAGGAAACCTATGTAAAAACGGCAACATTTGCTGAATCTGGAGATACGATTGCTCGAGATACTTTTCAATTAGGAGAAGGTCTGATTGGTCAAAGTGCCAAAGAACAGCGCGTCTTGCATTATCAAGAAATTCCAAGTGATTATCGCTTAATTGCAACAGGGCTAGGGGATGTTTCTCCACGCAGTATTATCATTGTACCCGTTCTGTTTGAAGGAGAGGCGATTGCTGTACTTGAGCTTGCTACAATGACAGAATTTACAGCCCTTCAACAAAATCTCATTACCGGGGTAGTGGAGACATTTGGACTAACGATTAATAGTATTATGGGTAGAATGGAAATCGTCCGCTTGTTAAATGAATCTAGAGCAATGACGGAAGAGTTACAAGTTCAATCAGAAGAGCTGCAAACACAATCAGAGGAATTACAGTCACAATCAGAAGAACTGCAAATGCAAAAAGAAGAACTGATGGCTACTAATGAACAGCTCGAAGATCGAACAAGAGAAGCAGAAGCGAAGACAAGGGATTTAGAAAAAGCAAAAGAGGAATTAGAAGAGAAAACAGAGTTAGTTATTCAAAATTCTAATTATAAATCAGAGTTTTTAGCTAATATGTCTCATGAATTAAGAACTCCGCTAAATAGCATTCTAATTCTTTCAGAAATGTTAGCGGAGAATGAGTCGAATCACCTATCGGAAGAAGAAATGGAGTTTGCAAATGTTATTCATTCTTCTGGTAAAGATCTTCTTTCGCTTATAAATGATATTCTTGATCTTTCCAAAGTAGAGGCAGGCAAGCTTGATGTTCATTTTGCAGAAGTAAGCATCCATGATATTACTTCACAATTGGAGCGAAGCTTCGCACCTATCGCTAACCAGAAGGAAGTAGAATTTTTAGTAAATAAACAGGAAGGTCTCCAAGATATCGTATTTACAGATGAAAAGAGATTCCAACAAATTATTAAAAATCTATTATCCAATGCCTTTAAATTTACGGAAAGCGGAACAGTTTCCTTAAATATTAAGAAGAGAAACCAGATTAGCCGCAGTATGAGAGAATTAAGCAATGATTGGCTAGATATTTCTGTAACAGACACCGGTATTGGCATACCGAAAGATAAGCATAAATTAATCTTTGAAACATTCCAGCAGGCAGATGGAGCAACTGTACGTAAATATGGAGGTACTGGCTTAGGCCTTTCCATTTGTAGAGAGTTTGCTAGATTGCTAGGTGGCTGGATTTCCTTGAAGAGTGAGGAAGGCAAGGGAAGTACTTTTACCCTCATTATTCCAAGTCTTCCAAATGGAATAGCAGACACTCAGCTCAATATTAGTGAGATGAATGTAGCTGCTACAATGGAAGTGAAAAAGCAAGAAGCTCGACAAGAAATAGCTAAAGAAGAACAAAAGCAGGAAGAAGAAAGAAAAACAAAAATCGTGAGTTCTAAGGATGAGAATGAGGATGTGTTTAAAGGAAAAAAGGTATTGATTGTAGACGATGATAATCGTAATATCTTTGCTCTTAAAACGACTCTTGAAAAAAGAGGGATGGATGTCCTTGTTGCCTATAACGGAAAGGAATGTTTGGACATTCTGGATAGAACTACAGATTTAGATGTGATACTAATGGATATTATGATGCCGAATATGAATGGTTATGAAACCATGACAATTATCCGCCAAACGCTGAATCTGACAGAGATACCTATTATCGCATTAACGGCAAAGGCGATGAAGAATGACCGTGAAAAATGTTTAGAGGCGGGAGCATCTGATTATATCAGTAAGCCGCTAGATTTGGATCAATTATACTCCGTCTTAAGAGTATGGTTAGCAAAGTAAGGAGGAACGGAGATGGATTATCCATTCCTGAATAATGATCAAGAGGTAGAGAACCAAGATCATGCAGACATCGAAGTAGATCTGCTGCTCGAAGGGATTTTTCGATTATCAGGTTTTGATTTTCGTCAATATAACCGATCTTCTATTACACGCAGAATTTACTATAGAATGAAGATGGATAATATTCCTACGATTACGAGGCTGCTGGAAAGAGTGATTCATGAAGAGGCATTCCTTGAACAACTTCTTAATGATTTTTCAATCAATGTAACAGAAATGTTTAGGAATCCAAGCTTTTTTCGTTCTTTTAGAGCACAAATCATCCCGCATTTACGAAATCTTGAAGAAATTCGGATATGGCATGCTGGTTGTGCTACTGGCGAAGAAGTCTTTTCTATGGCTATTTTATTAGAAGAAGAGGGATTGAAGGATAAGACGGTTATTTATGCAACAGACATGAATGAAACTGTGCTGGAAAAGGCAAGCAAAGGTGCATTTCCTCTCCACAAAATGCAAGCATATACGAAAAATTATATGCTTGCTGGTGGGAAGAATGCTTTCTCGGAATATTATAAAACCGATCATCAATATGCTTACTTTCATTCTGATTTGTTGAAAAATATTATTTTTGCGCAGCATAATCTAGTAACAGATCAATCCTTTAATGAATTTCATGTTATTATTTGTAGAAATGTACTCATTTACTTTAACCCAATGCTTCAAAATCAAGTGCATCATCTATTTTATGAGAGTTTAAGTAAAGATGGGTTTCTAGGTTTAGGGGATAAAGAGACATTAAGTTTTGTTGAAGTAATGCCAAAATATAGAGAACTTGATGATGGCGAAAGACTTTATCAAAAGATTTATTAAGGCTCTTCGAACGGTGCTGCCTCTTTGTTATAAAGAAAAAGGATTTCTCCTATGAAGAGAAACCCTTTTTCTTTTATTATGTAAATAATCAACAATATTATGTCAGTTATTTGCTTTTGCTTGGATCATTAAGACACACATATCATCTGGTTGATTAGACTGCTGTTCTTTTGTAAGTAAATAATCCATTACAGAACTAGTGTGTTCCCATCTTTTGGAGGAAATAGATCGGATTTGTTTTTCTGCCTCGAATTCACAAGGGCCCATCGCTTCTAATACCCCATCCGTATAAAGAATAATTTGGACATCTTTTTCAAAGGAGATCTCCTTTGTATTAATTTCCATTTCGTCAAAAAATCCTACAGCACAAGTACTTTGTTCTAATGCCACAACATCATTTTCATCAACTAGCATATAACCATAAGGATGCCCAGCATTAACATACTTTACTGTTTTCTCCTTTGTGTCGATTACTAGATAAATAGCTGTAAAGTAAAAAGGCAGCCCCTCTTTTTCATTTTTTAGTAAAGTCATATAACGATTTAATTCTTTTATAACAAGGTCAGGCTGTACTAATTGTTTAACGGATTCTCTTAGGACAGAGGAGATAAACATGCATACTAAAGAGGCAGAAATACCGTGCCCCATCATATCTAAAAGGATAATGGCATATTTATCTTCATCTATTTTATGCCAATAATACATATCACCTGCAAGATTAAAAGAAGGCAGGTAAGAAACTTCGATATGCATATGTTCGTCTTGTAAAGGTGAACTTAATAAGCTTCTTTGTACATGTGTGGCTAAGTCTAATTCATACTGAATCTTTTTTTCATGTTGGGTATGCCAATCCAGTTCTGCTTTTAATCGCAATGCAACGCGTATTCTTGCGAGGAGTTCTATTTTATTTAGAGGTTTTGTAATATAATCAACGCCGCCAATATCCAACGCTTCTGCTAGTTTATTTTTATCTTCTAATGCTGTGACAAAGATAATCTGAATATCTTTGAGGTTTTCCACTTTTTTAATGCGTTTACAAGCTTCAATGCCATCAATCTCTGGCATCATAATATCAAGTAATATTAAGTCCACACTATTCCCTGTGGAATTAGGAGCATCAAGTTGTAGATAATGAAATAATTCATTAGCTGAGGTTAGCGAGACACAATCATCGTATCCAGCATTTTTAAGTATTTTTTCCATTACAAATAGATTGACAGTATTGTCATCTACTAAAAGAATAGTCATAATTCTTATAACTCCTTGTCTATTATGATGATAAGAAAACTTATGTATATCTTATTTAATTAACAACCCTCAATTATGTATAATTATAATTATACCGTTATTTATTAGATAATAATAATTATACGTCCTATATAAAGAGAAGAATTAATGGATAAACAAAAAAACATCGAAGCATATGTATTTTTTTGCCTCGATGTTTTTATTGTTTATCTTAATTTCCTCTTAAAGTTAAATATCTTTTTGCTCGCTTTGGATACACTCCTGCTGTAAGAAGCAGAGACCACGATGAATGGCCTTCTAAGCGGCCGATGGAACCATGAAGAATCAGCCCAAGAAATTGCTCCTCAATCGGAAAATTATTTACCTGAAATTGTTTCTTTGTATGAAGATTGGAAAAATAAACGGTGTTTCTATCAATAGTGCTTATTTGAAAGAAATTATCCTCCACCTCTGTGCATTCCTCTAAGAGCTGCCTAACTCTTGATAAATCTTTTTGATAATCCCAATCTGATGCAAAAAATTGTGGATACATTTGTAGATATAATCTATTTAACAAATCTTCACATAACTGTAGTTCATGGAATGTCTGTCCATAAGAAGCTGACATTTTTGTCCACGTCGTTTTTTCTCTGTGATCCAGCCATATGGAAAACTTTTTAAATTCAGATATAAAGTGCTGCATACTATTACGTTCCTGGGAAATTTTTAAAGCATTAGGCAGGTGAATAAGGAGGAGTAACTCGATAAAAGATTTCTTGCATTTATGCCAAGATGCCGGCATGTTATCTTCTAGATAGTCAGTGAGATAACTGGAGAATGTTCGCAGAAATTCATTGCGGAAATAATCAGCAGGATTTTCCTTTTTATATGCTATTAAATCATCTCCATAATATTCATATAGTCCTCGATAACGCATATTAAATTGAGAGCTGATTTCTATTTTCTTTAGTATTTCACTTCTGCTTTGGGTGCCGGTAAGAGGAATCAGTTTAATTCTTGTTTCTGGGGATTTTTCTCGTTCACGGTGGTTTGTGTGGAAGGAAAAGTTCTTCATAAAAATACAATCAACCTTTCTTTTTCTATTTTATTTTTGGGGATCCAAGAGGATTAATCTAGAAGTTAGTTATATTATAACTGGGATTTTAACCTATGTCACTCTCCTAATTGGCTGTTTTTGTAAAATCAAAGAGATTGGCACAAAATAAAGTATAGAATGGAGAAAGACGAACATTCTTTAAGCTAGTAAGGAAAAAGTAGAGTGGTCATTCGCTCCCTTCCATTTCGTGTTTAATCAAAAAACCCCACCCCTTATACGAAAATTTATGCTAGCATCTCCGTATAAGGGGTGGGGTTACTAATGTGCTATTTTATTTAATACACTTTATCTCCATTAAAAATAGAGTTTTTCACGATAACATAATCTACATTGCGAATGGCATCTAATTTGTTTCCACCAGCATAAGAGATAGAGGATTGAAGATCTTGTTCCATTTCTGTTAACGTATCTTGTAAGTGACCTTTATGCTCTACATACATTTTTTTGCCTTCCACGTTTTTCTTTTCGCCCTTTTGAAACTCAGAAGCAGAACCGAAATACTCTTTATAAAGCTTTCCATCTTTTTCAATGGTTTCTCCTGGAGATTCTTCATGTCCAGCAAAAAGAGAGCCGATCATAACCATTGTTGCCCCAAAGCGAACGGATTTTGCAATATCCCCATGTGTGCGGATACCGCCGTCTGCAATAATAGGTTTGCTTGCGGCTTTTGCACACCAACGCAATGCAGCTAACTGCCAGCCGCCTGTTCCAAAACCTGTTTTAATTTTGGTGATACAAACTTTACCAGGTCCGATACCTACTTTCGTTGCATCTGCACCAGCATGTTCAAGCTCTCTTACTGCCTCAGGAGTTCCCACGTTACCAGCAATAACAAAGCTATTAGGCAAGTGCTTTTTGATGTGTTTAATCATGGCAATGACTGCGTTAGAATGACCATGAGCAATATCGATTGTAATAAATTCAGGAACCAAGTTTTCATCTGCTAATTGTAATATAAAGTCATACTCTTCCGTTTTTACCCCAACGCTGATAGAAGCAATTAACTCACGGGATTGCATATCACGGATAAAAGCTTTGCGCGTTTCTGGCTGGAAACGGTGCATAATATAGAAATAGCCATTTTCAGCTAAGTATACAGCGATTTTTTCGTCAATGATAGTTTGCATATTGGCAGGAACCACGGGAAGTTTAAAAGTGTGACCGCCTAGTGTAACGGTTGTATCACATTCTGAACGACTATCCACAATACATTTAGCGGGAATTAATTGTATATCTTCGTAATCAAACACGTTATCCATTAAATACACTCCTAAATACGAATATTAGGGTCGAATTATTTAATAAATGTTCGACCATTAGGTACTTTACATTATTTTGATCAGGATGTCAAAGATTTTTCATGGAATGGGAAAATTTTATTAAAACGTTATCATTTTGAAGAGGATTATTACATAAAGGAGTGGGACGCAAAAATGCCTTTTATTAGAAAATAGAAGGCATTTTAAAGTGATGGGATCTGATTTTTCAACGGGAATTCAGCATAGCTAATTTTGGAGGAATAAAAGGGCTTAGTAAGAAAATTTGACTTCCACCTTCGCATCAATTGTCAGCTGTCCGGGTTCAAGATTAGTAGACACTCCTCCAATCTCCGCAAACGACATCTTTGCTAAAGGCATAGGAATACTAGAATCAGATGGGATTTCTATAACCTTTACTGGGATAGGATCGATGGTTATACGCAGAGTTTCAGCAATGGCCCTTGCCTTTGACAAAGCATCTTTAATGGCCCCTTGAAGCGCTCGTTCGTAATGTTTGGAACGACTGCTGACATCAAAGTGAATACTCATGACTTGATTAGCGCCATTTTGTACAGCTGTATCAATAACCTTACCTGCAAGCTGAATGGTTTCGACAAGAATAGATAGCAGATGGGTTACTTTATAACTTTTGAATACTTGTTTATTTTCCACAAAGTCATATTGCGGAAAAATAGTATAGTCTATTGTTTGGATATTGGAGGAGGGGATGCCTAAACCCAAAATGGCTGTAATGACTTGTTGATGTAGACGGGCATTTTCATGTTGGGCAGTTGTTACACTTTTCGATTCTGTATTAATACCAAGCGTTATTTTACAAATATTTGGTTCCAGCGACAATGTGCTATTTCCATATACCGTTAAACTTCTTTTAGGTGGTAGAAAGGAGGAGGGCTGGTACATGATTATTCACCTCTGTATATTTATTAAAAAACATCTTGCCTTGTAAAAATGCCATCGCAGTATTTATTTCCTCTAATTCTTCAGCAGAAAGGTGGCCTATTCGTTTCTTTAATTTATTTCCATTTTAAGAAAAACGTGATTCATTACCCTTTTTCCCTCATCTGAAAGTGACATAAATTATTTTCTGCGATTTTTTCATCTGTAAATTTCTTAATTAGATTTTTCTCCGTTAATTTTTTCAATTCTCGGCTTGTATTCAGTAGTGATATTTGCAGACAGTCGCTGATTTCACTTTGGATAACGGCTGATTAATGGAAACATATTAAGAATACTATTCTGAATGGGAGTTAAATCATTTGGTCTTAAATCATTGGTTAACGCATGCTTTAGTTGATAAACAGAAGCAGTAAATGTTATAAACTGTTGAAAAAATGGCTCTTCGTTCAAAATGAATCACCTCAAAGGTAAAATAGCACAGAAGTTATCAAATAACAATTATCAATTGATAACCATATGGGAGGGTTTTTATGAACGTATTGATTATCTTTACACATCCAAGCAAGGAGAGCTTAAATGGTGCCCTATTGAAAAATGTGTTAGAAGGATGCAGGGAAAACGGCTTTATAAAAGATATACAGCTTTTAGATTTATATGAAGAAAATTTTAATCCTATCTTATATTTTGATGAAAAGAATAAAAGACGCCATATGCATAAGAATCTCATGAAAAAAACCGTATTTCAATTTGCAGGAATGAAGAAAGAAGGGACGGTTTGCTACATGGAGAGCGCAGGGAACAAAAGAATGCTTATGCCTTCAAGACATAAGCATTCTTTTATTATATTATACTGTTCTATTCCAGAATCGAGCTTCCGCTATACCTGTAATAAAATCATTAATCGTATTTTTAGCAAGATCGAATATCCCTGGTTCATTTATTGTTATGCGGCTTTTTTCTAATGCTGCATAATCATTAATGGAAATACCTAAAGGTTTATAATGATTAAAAGTCATTTCGATAAATTCAATAGCTTTCGTTTCCAGCTTCGTACTGGTGCTAATAAGTAGTGCAGCATCAAATAGGCTTGCATCAGCAGTATCGTATGTGTCCGTTACTTTTAATTCTCCGTCTATCGTACGCAGATGTTTATCCACGATGCTGAAATTCACTTTATTCGCTGCTAAAGCCTGAACCCATTGAAGTAATTGGGCGCTGTCCGGCTCTCCATTTAAAAGAATCGCTACACAACGAGTGTCAGGTTTCTTTATGGTATTTGCCATGCTTAAGGCTGGAGATTTTTTCACTGACTTTACTTCTAGGTTTTCTTGAGGTAATACTGCTCCAATGTTTTTTGCTACTTCTTCCGCAATACTGCGGTCAATTCGATTAAGGAGAGCGACTGCATGGTTTTTCACCGCTTCTGATTTACACTTTCCAAGTTCAAAGCTAAAAGCATCTTTTATATGTTGTTGTTCAAATGGTGCTAAGCTATTATAAAAAAGTTTAGCTTGTGAATAGAAATCAAGGAAACTATCACTGCGACCTCTAACCTTTCTACCATCTACCTTTTCTTGGTAATGCTCATAACCGCCTTGCTCAACAGGTACTGGTTCCGGCTGATTATTATTCAATGCATTCTTATGATAGCTTGTTTGTCCATGGTGAATGGTCATTTGATGCATACCATCCCGTTGGTTATTGTGAAAAGGACAAACTGGTTGGTTAATCGGAATTTGGTGGAAATTGGGTCCGCCAAGTCTAGATAATTGCGTATCTGTATAAGAGAATAGACGTCCCTGTAATAATGGATCATTAGAAAAATCGATTCCAGGAACAACATGCCCAGGATGGAAAGCAACTTGTTCAGTTTCCGCAAAGAAATTATCGACATTACGATTTAAGGTTAACTTTCCTACAATTTTAACAGGAACCTCCTCTTCCGGCCATATTTTTGTAGGATCTAATATATCGAAATCAAAGGCAAATTCGTCTTCTTCAGGAATAAGTTGCAGACCGAGCTCCCATTCAGGATAGTCGCCCTTCTCAATCGCCTCGTATAAGTCCTGACGGTGGAAATCGGGGTTTTTTCCAGCAGCCTTTTGTGCTTCATCCCAAACCTGTGAATGAATTCCAAGCTTTGGCTTCCAATGAAACTTAACAAAATGGGCTTGCCCCTCTTTATTTATAAGGCGGAAGGTATGGACTCCGAAACCTTCCATCATGCGGAGGCTGCGCGGGATAGCACGATCGCTCATTGCCCACATTACCATATGGGCTGATTCATGATTTTGACCAATGAAGTCCCAAAATGTGTCATGTGCACTTGCTCCTTGTGGAATTTCATTATGTGGCTCAGGTTTTACAGCGTGCACAAAATCAGGAAATTTAATGGCATCTTGAATGAAGAAGACGGGAATGTTATTGCCAACTAAATCATAATTACCTTCATCTGTATAAAATTTAACAGCAAATCCTCGTACATCGCGAACAGTATCACTAGAACCTCTAGATCCTTGGACAGTAGAAAAACGAACGAATACAGGTGTTGTTTTATTTGGATCGTTTAAGAAGTCAGCTTTCGTATAGGCTTCAAGGGATTCATATAATTGAAATACGCCATGTGCACCAACTCCTCGGGCATGAACAATGCGCTCAGGAATTCTTTCATGGTCAAAATGAGTCATTTTTTCCCGAAAGTGAAAGTCCTCCATTAAAGTAGGTCCTCTTAATCCTGCTTTTAAGGAGAATTCATCTTCTGCCATTTTTAAGCCTTGATTGGTCGTTAATCCCGCGTTTTGCTCATTATAAATGGTGTATTTTTTTAATTGGTCCATTTTTTTATTTACCATTTCAATACCCCCTAAATGATAGTATGTATCAGTTATAATCCGTTATTTTTAATTAATACCCAGCATCCTGTATTTAAAACACGACAAAATAAACAAGCTAAGACTGCATAAAAGAGTCTTAGCTTGTTATTAAATAACTTTGGAGGGATCCTTTTGATTCACAGGCCATTCTCCAGTGAATTCTTCTGTATCGTATTCAAAAAAGTCTTTTAAATTCATGTCTTTATCATCCAGAAATAGTTCATCCGTAACAGCTGTTACAATACGGGGAATGCCATATCTCATGCCAGATAATGCTGAAGCAGATAAACCACAGCTAATGAGGGCAGCATAATTAAACGAGTATATACCGTGAAGTAATGCTTCTCCTTCTGCGTCACGGCTAATGAAAGAAAAGCCATGACTTAAATAAGGATGTGCATCAAGCATAGGAGATGCTATTTCTTCCGGGGCTTTATAACGATCTTTCCAACGGGCAATATGCTTTTCGATTAAACGTAGTTCTGGACGCAATCGTGGATCTGTTAATAAACCTGTGCTAATGATTAAGTAATCAAATAAAAAGGTTCCCTTTGGTGTAGTTACTTCTGCTTGTTCTCCTTTTTTGGCTACTTTCAGCCAAGGAGAACCGAGATGCAAATGAAAACCGGGCCAGGAAGACGCTCGATTAAAAGTATCATTTGTTGGTGGCTGGTTATGCTGGAAAAAATGGGCAATACTAGCGTATTTATCATCATCTGCTAAGGCGGGAAAATGTTCAATCATACCGGATACTTCCATCTGCCTAATCGGATTAATGCGCTGCATTTTATGACGGCGGACATATACATGGGCTTCGGCTACCCCTTGTGATAAAGCGAAGTTAGCATTATCAAATGCAGATGCACCCCCACCTAAAATGGCAACCCTTTTTCCTCTGAAGGAAGGGAAGTCGATGGATGCAGAAGTATGAGTATATAAAGAAGAAGGGAGATTATCGGATATCATGGCTGGGACATGCCATTCTCCTCCCCCTTGGATGCCGGTTGCTAGAATTACCTTTCGAGCGAGTAAGGAGGATGAAACGGTTCTCTTTCTTTTAATATGGAGTCGGTGTATCCCTTTTTCTATGGGTTCAATTAAAGTCAATTTCACTTCGTTTTGAACAGGTAATTGCAGAATGTCACGATACCATCTAAGGTAATTCATCCATTCTCCACGAGGGATTTTGTCGACTTTTTCCCATCCTTCTCTACCAAATTGTGCCTCCCACCAGGAACGAAAGGTTAGTGAAGGGATACCAAGGTCGATGGAAGTTAAATGTTTAGGAGTGCGTAAGGTGACCATACGAGCATAGGTTTCCCATGGTCCTTCAAGTCCTTCTTTATTTTCATCGATAACAAGAATATTTGATACTCTTTCGCGTAAAAGACCAAATGCAATCCCTAATCCTGATTGACCTCCACCAACGATGACCACATCGAAAACATGTCCTTCCGCATGAATTTTTGGACGAACCCAGTTTTGTCCTCCGTAATTAAGATAAGCTAGATCTGTTTGTACTCGATTATTTAAGTCCTCTAAGCTCATATTGAATGCCATCCCCCTTTCACATTTGATGTAAGAACTCCTTACATCGATATACCATGCCAATATATTAACATGTTCTTTTGCATATTGTATGGATAAAATATCTAAATTTTATAAATTAATTTAGTCAATTCGTTTAAAAAAGATATTCATCAAAAAAACGAATAGTCACAAAAGCCATAATACTTACTAATTAGATTTTGGCTTTTGTTATTATTCGTTTCTTTTACAATCTTTTTCTCATTCCAACGCTTAGTGCTTTATGTTTCCATAAAATCTCCTTAATTAATGGGGCAACTTCTTTTGTGCTTTGAATAAGCACAATGATTTCAGGCAAGCCTTGAGACAGTTTGTCTTTTTTCTTCCGATGAAAAAGATAGTACAGGCAATAACCACAAAAAAAACCGATAATAGCAGCGAGAAGACCGCTAAAGATAGGTCCTAGAATTAATTTAAAACCAATACTGGCACCTATCACAGCCATACCAGTAGCAAAGGCAACGCCAATTTCAAAAGATGAAACATGAATATCGGCAGAAGCCTTTTTTTTCCTGCTGATAGGAGGAATCTCATTCATATATAGGACCATCATTTCTTCTGGCGGAACACCTAGTGCTTCCATTTCAAAAAGTGCACGTTCAATTTCAATAGATGGCTGGAATGTTCCGACAATAATCATCCCTTTACACCTCTTATGCTAAATTTGGAACCGACATATCTGTCTGTTAAACGTTTTTGCTGTGATTCTTTTGCAAGAATATTATGTTGTATACATGTTATATAGGAATGATAAACGGCTCCACCTAAGATGGAAGGCATAAAAAGTAACCAATGTGGGTGTAATATAGCAGTAGAAGAAGCAAAATCGCCAGTAATGGTCAGGATTATAGCTTTATGTGCATGTGATAATAAAATATATACCCACCACCAAAATATTGCATAAAAACCTAAAAATATCCGGTGATTGTACAGTTGGCCCAATCCAGGAAAGAAAAGTGAGTAGAAGACCCCTAAAAGAGGGCTCTTATTTTGCAAATATTGTATTTCAAATGGGAATATCTCCAAGCTGGCTAAATCAGGTGTGGATAATTCAATATACTTATTTAATTGTACGGCAGAGCGGTAACTATCGCCTATTGTTATTAAATAGATCACAATATATCCAATCATCCAATCTAAATGAATAACGGATCTTGCTAATTCTATTTCTCCACAAAAAGAATAAACCATCGCTTCATTAATATTGGCACCAGTATTAATAATTACTTCTAAAACAGTCAGCAATGTTGCACGGGCATACTGATTAAGAAGATAATGACCAAATCCAGGGAAAACAGCAGACCACCAAGCAACAGTACTTGGTTTTTGATACATTAAATAGGTGATACCTGCTGTGCTATATTTTGCTTTTGGAAAGGTTAGTGTTGCGCTCATTTACATACCTACTTACTAATTTTGGAATTATATATATAGGGTGTGAAAATAAGTTAATCCTATACATTGATTTACAAAAAATAGGAGGTGTAATTTTTAGTAGTTAGCGGAATCTCAGGAAACATAGGTGAAGAGGCTTACACCATATAAGTTGACTAGACAAGTTGTTTATATTAAAATGTATATATACTTAAAAATTGCATACTCCAAAGGGGAGTAGCTTACAGTTACGTCGTCAATACGCGATTAAATCGCCGGCTTAACTGGCAACGAGATGTTGTTTGCGAGACCTTTGCCGTTCTTGGTAAAGGGATAAATAGATAGAAATTAGAAGCCTTTACCAAATTAATGGAAAGGCTTTTTATTTTTCTTGCAAATACTAAGGAAGCAAGGAGAATGATAAAGTCTATAAATTAGTATGTCAATTTCAAAACAAATTTTTAGGAGGAATAGAAAAATATGAAGAAAATTTTGTCAGCAATTCTCACGTTAGGTTTAGTTTTATCACCAGTAAGTATAGTATTTCAAGACTCTGTAACAACGGTAGAAGCAAAGTCTTATAAATCTGGGAAACGAAGCTTCAATAACAACAATAATAGTAATACAAATTCTTTTTTCCAAAAGAAAAATAATACAAACGATACGTCAAAATCTAATCAATCAACGACAGCGAAAAAATCTGGTGGCTTCTTCTCAGGTGGAGGTCTAATGAGAGGGTTAATGGTTGGAGGACTTGCCGGCCTGTTGTTTGGCAGCCTTTTTGCTAATATGGGAGCATTTGGGTCTATATTAGGGCTTTTCATTAATATCCTTGCGATTGTATTAGTATTCAATTTAATTAAAAGAATATTTACTTTCTATCGAAACAAAAAAAGAGAGGAAGCAAATAATTGGAGAAATTAATCATTCCAGAACAGGATATTATCAATGCAATCTGCGTCTATGTAGCACGAAAAAAACAAGTGCGACCAGAGGAAGTAGAAGTAGAGCTAATGTATGATGATGATTATGGCTTTTCAGCAGAAGCATATGTACATGATCGAAAACAAGTCCTTATCACTCAAAATATGATTGAAGCACTCAGATTGTGGTTAGATGAATATTTAAATATGGACCCATATATGGGGTTGAAATTAGTGTTAGATGATGAAGAGGGCATTATCGCAATCGCAAAGTAGAGAAAAATAGTAGAGGATATCAGGCTTTATAGACTGGTATCCTCTATTTTTCTGACTAAAATTTAATCAAAGTTCAACTTATAATCGTCTGATTTAATCATTTTTAATTTTTTTGAAAAAATATACAGTAGGAATACATTTAAAAGAAATGGAATAATTAAAAAGGTAGAAACCATAATCGTAATGTTTTTACTAGTCCAACCACCATCGGCTAAGCGCATAAAATTCATGGGCCCGACTAATCCCGATAATCCAAAACCAGCACTATAAGGAGTTCCCTGTATATTTAAATAGCCAGCCAATCCACCCAACACAGCAGCTGTAATAATCATTGGAATAACAATCTTCGGTTTCATAAAGAAATTACCCATTTGTATTTTAGGGGATCCCAAAACATGTGCTAATGCAGTACCTAAAGAGTTTGCTTTATAGCTTGCAATAGCCAATCCAATACCTGCTGCCACAATGCCAAGGTTTGCTGCTCCAGATCCAACTCCTGACAGAGATATAACGGTTGCTACACCTACTGTTGAGATAGGAGAAAGAATAATTAAACAGAACAAGACAGCGATAATGATACCCATGAGAATTGGCTGTAAGTTTGTAACATTTTCGATTGCGATGCCAATTAATCCAGTAGTAGATTTCATATATGGTAATAATAAGTACCCAGCCATTCCGGGGATTAATATACATAATGTTGGTAATAGAAGAATAGAATAGGCCTTCAAGCGGTCACCGATAAAACGGACAAATAATACCGCAAGCGCTGCGGTTATACCTGTGTTCAAAACAACCCCTATACCATTTAACGTAAATAACCCTTCCGTTGTTTTTTGAACAACACCACTACCAACCATTGCAGCAATACCAATACTAGCCGTCTGTATAGAGGATAGCTTAAAGGATATTCCTACCATTACACCAATTAGCACGGGCAATAAACTCATAATAATTGCAGTAATATCTAATACGTGCTGAAGCGGAGGAAAGAAAGGAATAAAGAGCTTTAAGATTTCACCAAGCAATGCATTTGGGATTAACGAGACAACAATTCCGATACTCATACCATTTAATAATTTACTGAAAAACTCTTTCACCTTAAACTCCCCATTCTCCTTGAATTTGGAGTTTATTATATGTAATAACTAGATAATCGTCAATGATTATTTTTAATGCTTCAACGCGAAAAAGTATAAAAGTAATAAAATGATTAATGTTTTTAAATCCACTATATAAAATGCAATGAAATGAACTGATTTTTTATACAAATGTAAAATAAATGGTTTGAAAAAATGCAAAATGTAAAAATAAGAAAGAGCTCCTCCTTTTCTAAGGGGAACTCTTTATGAACTGATTATATATTTCAATTTGTTTTTATTAAGAATGGAATTGTTTTTCTCCAATATTGGTTTTCTGAACACCTCGGGAATCCTTATCAAAGTTTCGGAAATACTGTTCGAGCTGTTCCAATGTTTTTCCTTTTGTTTCTGGTAAGAATTTGCTAACAAATGTTATGGCAAATACTCCAAGTACGGCGAAAAGGAAGAAGGAATTAGATAAGCCAATCTTATCGAGAAGAATTGGGAAAATTAAACCAATAAGAAAGTTTGTTATCCATAAGCAAAATACAGAAACACCCATCCCTAACCCTCGAAGTTTTAAAGGGAATATTTCTGCTAACATAAGCCAGGTTACTGGTGAGATAGCCCCTTGTTGAAATGCTAAGAAAGTAACCGTCATACTAAGTACAGCAAAGGGTAGAATAGTTGTTCCGTTTAAAGTGAAGGAGAAAATCCCAATTAGTAGTAAAGTTGTTGTAGTACCGATTAGTCCGATAATTAACATTGGTTTTCTTCCTACACGTCCCAGCAGCCAAATTCCCAGGAAGGTAGCTAATACAGAAATTACTCCATTGGCGATATTGGCAATGAGAGCGACCTCGGTAGAGAATCCAGTGCTTTCTAGTATTTGTGTTCCATAAAACATGATGGTATTTACCCCTGTGATTTGTTGAACGATGGCAATCCCAATACCAAGAAAGACAATTCTTCTAATCCAAGGTACAGCCAAATCTTTAAAGCTAACTTGTTCCACATGTGCTTCTGTTTCCACTGCTTTTTTAATTTGCTGTAGCTCTGCTTTTGCTCGTTTTTCTTTTCTAATATGCAATAATACACGAAAAGCATCTTTGAACCTGCCCTTTGATGCATACCATCTAGGGCTTTCAGGTACAACAAGCATTCCTATCCATAAGACAATAGCAGGTAAGGTTGCAATGACAAGCATGTATCTCCAAGCGTTTCCTGCACCATCCATTGTATTTCCAATAATAGCATTTGTAATATAGGCAAGTAATTGACCGCTTACGATCATTAATTCATTTTGGGTTACCATTTGACCACGTCGTTCAGCAGGAGACATTTCTGCCAAGAAGGTAGGGACAGCTACTGATGCTCCTCCAACAGCGATACCGAGTAAGAAGCGGAAAGTAACCATGATGGGGAAATTCGGTGCGAAAGTACATCCTAATGTTGTAATAAGAAAAACTGCAGCTAAATATAAAATGACTTTTCTTCGTCCATAGCTATCTGCAAGTTTCCCACTGAACATTGCTCCGAATGCCGCTCCAAATAAGAGCGAGCTAGTAACAAGACCTTCAGTAACTGCATTGAGGTTTAGCTGATCTGGACGAGCCATATAGGGTAAGGCCCCATTTATTACACCAGTATCAAATCCAAAAAGAAGACCACCAAATGTAGAGATAATGGCAATGATTTTTAAATTATTTTTTTTATTCGTGTTGGTGTTCCTACTGTCAGGGTTTAATTGGTCACTCATAATATTTACTTTCTCCTCCTCTTATAATAATGCTTTTTTCTAGTGTCCATTATTATCGTTATATTTGAAATGTAAATCGAAGTTCATCTCCTTTGCTAACCTGTCGTTCTATCCCTTTTAAATAAGATTCTTAGACTGCGAAAGGCAATTACTTTACTTGAATAATAAGTGGGATATATTTCATTATTATCTTTTTTAATCGTATATTGTTTTTGCTATGTAAGGGATAGACGTACGAATACATTACCCCGATAAAAATTTTTGAAAACATCTTTATATACAAGGGAAATTTTTTTCACTAGAATTATTATCTTGCAATTTTATTTAGAGCCTATGCTCAAATAAAAGAATAATAATAATGTGTGAAGACCGCTCTTTTTAGGGAAGGCATTTATTTTAAGCCTTTTTTATAAGAAAGAAGTAAAAATGGAGTGGATTTTCATCAGAAGAATAATAGATAGGAATAGATGAGTTAGAAATTAGTGAAAGGGGAGGTGATATCTTAACAAATTAGAAGGGAAATCAGCCAAAGCGGGGAGAGAATCAGCCAAAGCGGGGAGGAAATCAGCCAAAGTGGGGAGGGAATCAGCCAAAGTGGGGAGAATCAGCCAAAGTGGGGAGGGAATCAGCCAAAGCGGGGAGGGAATCAGCCAAAGTAGGGTGAGAATCAGCCAAAGTGGGGAGGGAATCAGCCAAAGCGGGGAGAGAATCAGCCAAAGCAAGCAGGATCCCCTTTTAGATAGAGGATCATCTGCTTTCTACTAGCTTTGTAGTTGTTTTAATCGGAAGAACTTACCTTTTTTATCCATTAACTCGTCATATGTACCAAATTCACTGCAGCTACCATTTTCAATCACAGCAATTTTATCGGCCTTTTTTATGGTGGATAATCGATGGGCTACGATGAAGGTGGTTCTATTTTTGCATAAAATAGATAATGCTTCTTGAATTTTTGTTTCGGAATGGCTATCAAGGGCAGAGGTAGCTTCATCTAGAATAATTACCTTTGGATTCCGGATAAGTGCCCTGGCAATGGAGACCCTTTGTCTTTGCCCACCAGACAGTTTATCTCCGTGTTCCCCTATTTTTGTATCTAAACCATCGGGCAATTTCTGAATGACTTCCCAAAGATTTGCAGCTTTAAGAACTTCCTTTAGGCGTTCTTCTGAGACGCTAGGCATTCCGTAAGTAACATTTTCTCTAATCGTTCCAGAGAAGAGAATAGTTGATTGAGGTACAACTGCCAAATGATTTCGATATGAGCGCAAATCAAGAAAGGCCATATCGTGCCCATCTAATAGGATCTTTCCTTTTGTCGGTTGGATATAGCCAATTAATAAATGAAGAATGGTGGACTTTCCAGAGCCAGATTCTCCCACAAAGGCAATTGTTTCTCCTTGTTTTATTTCTAAGTTTAAACTATGGAGAATGTCCCTCTTTTCATTTGTATAGCGGTATGCGACGTTTTGGATAACAAAATGCCCTTTTACTTCCTTTAGTCTTTTTTTATTTTCATGTTTCTCCACTTCACCTGCTGTAAGAACTTCGCCAATAGATTCAACAGATTCCATTCCTTTTGCAATAGTTGGAATTAAAGTAATCATACTAGAAACAGAGTTAACTACTGTTGTAAAGTATGTTTGATACATGACGACTTCACCAGGAGTAATGGTTCCTTTTAATGCCAGAATACCGGTAAATACTAAACAAATAATTTGAAAGAGTTGAAAGCTAGCCCAACTTACAGCTCCAAATAAGGATTGAATCATATCTAAATGAAATCCTTTTGACAAAATTTGCTGGAAACGATTATTTAAACGAGAGACTTCTTGCTTCTCTAAAGCATGTGCTCGAGCAATGGGAACTAATTCAATCATTTCAATGACTCGTGCTGATGTTTCTTCCATTTCTCTTCGGAATTCTGAATTCGAGTGCCTAATTTTTTTTCGAAAGGCTACAATGATAATGGCAGAAATAGGAACAGTTAGAATAAAAAATAAAAAAACAGTTGGACTATTATATAAAGTTATTCCTAGTGCAACAATTAAATTCACAAGTATGTTTAAGCTCGAGACGAATACTTGGGAAGAAAGAGTTTGAACAGCTTCTACATCTCGCATGATTTTTGATTGGAGACGTCCAGACTGCATTTCTTTATGAAAGGGAATGGATAATTCCTGCAATTTTTTGATAAGAGAAGCGCGTAGTCCAGATTCCACGCTGCGAATAGCTATACTATTATATTTCGTATGATAATAATTAGTGAGGATATTTTGTAATACCAGAATCACCATAATGATGGCATTTATATAAATGGTACGAATGCCGCCACCATCTTTTATGGTAGCGGCATTTATTACATTGGCTATTGCAATCGGCATTACCCATGCTGGAATATGTTTAATCGTATAAAAAACAGCAGATAGCAATAGTTTTATATAATGTCCTTTGTAGAGATGGATTAGTACTTTGAAAGAGTTCTTTTGGTGGGTGTCATAGCTTTGCTGAACAATTTCCTCTAATGTATCCAAGGTATTCACTCCTTAAAAACGCCTTATAAACGGTGATACATCTCTCTTATATGGGTGATGGCTGGCCCAATTGCGTTTCCTTGTGTTTCTTCTAAAGTAGCATGAAGAAAAGGTCTATCGTATTTTAGATAAGTGAGAATTGGTTCAAAGTTTAGCATTCCCTTACCAACAGGGACGATCTCTATTTTTCCTTTATTCACTGTAAAGTCTTTAAGATGAATCATAGCAATATGATCATGTAACAAGTCTAATGCTTCATTTAGAATAAATTCTCTTTCTGAGACATTATGGACGTTTATTAGATTCGCAATATCTAGAATGATTTTTAAATGAGGAGACTGTACCTCGTCTATGAGACGTTTTGCTAATGGAGCAGAATAGAGAGGGTGGTTAAGCCCAGCTTCGATTCCCACCGTTATTCCAAAGTATTCAGCATATTCTACTAGTTCCAGCACAGAGCTCCTAGCGATTTGATAAGCTTCTTCTGTGAAATTTTCAGGAGTAAAACCTTCGCTTACACTGCCAGTTTCTGTACCAACGAGGCTGGCACGAAAATCTCGAGCAAGCTGTATATGGGTTTTAAAATCATTTAATGCCTTATGGCGCACAGCAAGATTTCGACTCGAAATATTAACATAGCAGCCTAATGTGCTAATTTTTATCCCGTTATTAGCAAAGTAATCGCCAAAAAAACTGGCTATTCCTGGTGATAGACTTTGAAAGGAGGGGACATAATCTGGAAAAGACTTTTTTATCGCAAATTGAATATTGGTAAATTGATAGTCTCTTAACTGCTTACATAATTCCTCGAGGCTTAGTTGGCCTAAATCATGAGCACGAATACCAAGATTAAGTGTTAACATTGGATTCCCTCCTGAATTAATTTTTAAAAAACTTTTTTAAAGGTAGATCACTTCCTTTTATTGCATTACATATCAGCTTGGCAATTATATCGGCTCCCTGGTCATTGAAATGAGTATCATCTTTTACTCCATTTGGATAATTGCTGGATTCATGGGCCTCAAGGTGGAGAAAAAGGTTCCTGGATAAGTCTGGGCCAAGGGATTGAAACAAGTCTATTGATTTTTTATGAATATCTAGAAGTGTTACATTGTAAGTCTTGGCGAGTTCCCTCATAGCTTGTGGGTATTCACCAAGAGACATATGATCAATAAGCTGATTTCTAAAATGCCTTCGAGAAACGGAAGTAAGTAATACTGGGTGTGCGTTATGCTTATTGGCGGTATGAATAAATGTATGCAAGTTTGTTTGATAGTCTCCGTATGGATCTGTTCCGCGAGCTTGGTCATCTTTTTGGTCGTTATGTCCAAATTGAATAAAGAGATAATCTCCAGGACGAATTGCCTGTTCAATGGCAGTTAGTCGTCCTTCGTTTATAAAAGATTTGGTACTTCTTCCATTTACAGCTCTATTATCAATAATAATTTGGTCTGTAAAAAAGGAGGAAAGTTTTTCTCCCCAACCCGTTTCTGGACGCTTATCTGGTGTTTTTTCTGCGGCGGTAGAATCACCTGCTAGAAATATAGTTATCTTGTCTGACATAATTCCCCCTCCAATATTCACTTTAATGAAATGATTATCATGACAAAGTAGTTTTTAACCAAGCTTCTGCTAAACTCAACCAGCGATGGACATAGGGAGATTCCTCTGCTAATGCCAGCCCATGTTTCCCAGAAGGAAAAATATGATATTCAAAAGGAATGTTAAATTTGGCTAAACTTTCGGCTAACATGATGGTATTTTGAATAGGGACTGATTGATCATCAGCAGTGTGCCACATAAAGGTGGGCGGCATATGTTCGTCGACCAAATGTTCAATCGAATAAGCCTCAACTAAATGGTTGGGCGGATTTTTCCCCAAAAAATGCTCTCGGCTTCCAGAATGCCCATAAGGTTCCGTGAAGGTAACAACTGGATAGCATAATACTAGCGCATTAGCACGATTGTTTATTTTGGTACAAGCAAGACTTGCTAGATGTCCACCAGCAGAAAAGCCAAGCACACCTATTTTATTTTCTAATAAATTCCAATCCTTGGCATTGTTTCGTAGTTGACTAAATACTTCTTCTAGTTCCTTTATAATGCTTGTATGATTGATTGTTCCAACAGGATAATAGAGAATTCCAGCATGATAACCAATCGAATGAAGCCATTTTACAATTGGCTGTGCCTCTTTTTCAGATAAATGGTGGTACCCTCCACCTGGACAAACGAGAATGAAGGGTCTTTTTTTATTATCTAAAAGGGAAAGGTGTAATGTCATATGCTGATTTTCTTCTGAACTGTGGTTATAGTTATCATTGATGATTTTCAACATAAGAATGCTCAAATCCGAAATATTGTTTAGCATTATGGTAGCTAATGTCCTTAACTAAGCTTCCAAGCAAGTCCTCGTCCTCTGGGGCTTCACCTCGTTCGACAATTTCTCCGATAAATTCACAGAGCACTCGGCGGAAATATTCATGTCTTGTGTACGATAGAAAGCTTCGTGAGTCTGTTAACATCCCGACAAAGGTGGAAAGGAGACCAGTGTCACTAAGAACGGTTAATTGATGGCGCATCCCAGCTCTCGTATCGTTATACCACCATCCTGAACCTAGCTGAAGCTTTCCAGGTGTGTGTTTTTGATAAGATCCCATTAAAGTAGCTAAAACAAAGAAGTCATTTGGGTTCAGGGAATAAAGAATTGTTTTCGGTAATTTCCCCTCTTTTTCTGCACGGTCTAACAGACGCTGCAAGGGTATGGTAAGAGGGAGATCGTTCACACCATCATATCCAGTATCAGGACCTAATTGGTTAAACATTGCTGAATTCGTATTGCGATATGCATGGATATGAAGCTGCATTGTCCAATTATGCTCATGATAAAAACCGATTAAGCGAGTTAAGGTTTCTGTACGATATGCACTGATTTCATATGGGGATAATGCTTCATTTTTAAGTCTTTTTTGAAAAATCAATTCCAGTGTTTTCTCATCTGCTTCTTCATAGGCCAATATATCCAGTGCATGATCCGATAATTTTCCGCCCATTTGATGGAAATAATCAACACGTGCTTTAAGTGCCTCTATTAATCCTTGATAGGAATTAATCGTAACATGTGATTGTATACTTAGCCTTTCTACCCATTCGATAAATCCATCTTGGTCAATATTTAATGCTTTATCGGGACGGAAAGAGGGAAGTACTTGAAAATGTCGTTCTGTGTTCTTTAAGCGTTCATGGTAATGCAAATCATCAGTCGGGTCATCGGTCGTACAAACTACTTTAACATTTGAATTGATGATAATATTGCGACGCTTAAAGTCAGCGGTAGCCAATTTCTCATTGGCTAAATCCCAAATAAGAGGGGCATTCTCCTCATTCAGTAATAAATCAATGCCAAAGAAACGTTTTAGCTCTAAATGGGTCCATGTATATAAGGGATTACCAATTGTTTTAGGTACTGTGCGTGCCCAAGCTAAAAATTTGTCATAATCAGAGGCATCGCCAGTAATGTGAGTCTCCGGGATACCGTTTGCGCGCATTAATCGCCATTTATAGTGATCACCTGCTAACCAGGCTTCTGTAAGGTTTTTAAAGTTTTTATTCTCATAAATTTCTTTCGGATCTAAGTGACAATGATAGTCGATGATAGGCATCTGCTTTGCATGGTCGTGAAATAGTTTTTGAGCGATATCATTTTTTAATAGAAATTGGTCATTTAGAAACATTAGAATCCCTCTTTCGTTATTTTTTTATAATTCGTGTTTAATAGTGCTTTTATTGTCTCAGTGCCCAAAAGCTCAACGATAGATTGCAAAAGGAAACAGAGAGAGCGTCAGCATTACTGCTTTCAATGAATGCACCACAGGTTAACACTATGTTTCTATAAATCTTCTCCATCATAGCCTCATTGACCTATCTTTTATAAAGTAACTCCTGTTTTAAATATAGCGATTTCGCGAACACCATTTGCTTCGTTACGTGTTTTTTCTCCACTTGCGACCGCTATTACTTTTTCAATAAATTCCTCTAATACTTCATTCATTGGTCGTTCTAGTAAAGGACCGGCATTAAAGTCCATCCAATGCCTTTTATGTTCATAAATGGTAGAATTGGTTGCTACTTTTACGGTTGGAACAAAACTGCCAAAAGGCGTTCCTCGGCCTGTTGTAAATAAAACTAAATGACAATCAGCAGCGGCAAGCGCAGAAGAAGCTACTAGATCATTGCCTGGTGCTTGCAATAGGCTTAGCCCTTTTTTGGAGATTTTCTCTCCATACTGCAGTACATCTACAACCGGTGCTGTTCCAGCCTTTTGTGTACAGCCTAATGATTTATCTTCTAGAGTGGTAATCCCTCCAGCCTTATTTCCTGGGGAAGGATTTTCATAAACAGGCTCCCCATAAGAATGAAAGTAGTGTTTAAAATCATTGATTAAATGGACGATATCTTCGAAAACCTTTTCATTTTCTGCTCTAGCCATAAGCATTTGTTCTGCACCAAACATTTCAGGGACTTCTGTTAGGATAGTGCTGCCCCCTTGGGAAATTAAGAAGTCCGAAAAAGCTCCTAATAGCGGATTAGCCGTAATTCCAGAGAAACCGTCGGAACCGCCACATTTTAGGCCAACATTTAGCTCGGCAATTGGAATAGGTTCTCTCTGATCATTTTTAGCAGCTTCATATATCTCTTCTAATAGTTCTAAGCCTGCTTCTATTTCGTTGCCTACCTCTTGTGCAACTAAGAATTTAACTCTTTTTCCATCATAATCTCCTAGTAACTCTCTAAATTCAGCAATAACGTTATTTTCACAGCCTAATCCAAAAACAAGTACTCCGCCAGCATTCGGGTGGCTCACAGCGTCTATTAATATACTGCGAGTATTTTCATGGTCTTCTCCTAATTGGGAGCAGCCGTAGGGATGCTTTAAAATGGTAATATTATCGAATGTACCTAAGTCAGGATGGAGAGCTTCAAATTCTTTCAGCATATATTCTGCCGTTCCGTTTACACAGCCAACGGTCGGTACAATATATAAGTCATTGCGAATTCCTACTTTTCCATTTGCCCGTCTGTATCCTTGGAAGGTAAGATCCTTTTTAGGGTATTTTACTTGGTGGATATCTTGCTCATACGTATATTCAAGTTCTCCATCTAAATTTGTTTTTACATTATGCGTATGAAGCCAATCCCCCCGCGTAATCTCCGTCAGCGTATGTCCGATAGGATAGCCATATTTGATCACATTGCTAGATTTTTGAATATCAGTTAAGGCTATTTTATGGCCTTGGGGAATATCAGCTTTAGCTGTGATCGAGATGCCATCAAGATAGACTGTTTCCGCTGCGTTAATTGGTCTTAGGGCAACCGCGACATTGTCTCGCTCATTTAGTTTTAATAGAGAAGGAGGCCGCTTTTCGTTATTTAGCTTTTGTAAAACAGCTCGGGCACCGTCTTTTCTAAGCATATGGATATATGCAGTTACTTCTTCCGCAAGGTTAGGAATAGTGGTTAAGTCTGTATCCCATAAATTTTTGTCATTCAAAATAGTAAAAGCGATAGTTTCGGGATTTTCCCAAGCGTTTGAAAAGGCCTCAAGGACTTCATCGCTATCCTTTGGTTTATATTGTGTTCCCCTGTAGGTTAGGAATAAAGCAGCAAGAGAAGCAGTCATGTATGGAGGCAATTGCTGCTGTTTTTCTTGGTATTTAATTAGCAGCGGTAATAAGCGTGCTTTATATTTAGAAACACTGTTTAAAGCAATGGATGATAATTCATGGCGGATAAAGGGATTTTTAAAGCGTTCGATTATAGATTTTGCATATGCCTTTAAGTCATCTAAAGGGAGAGGTAATAATGGCATAATTTCTTGCTGCATTAATTGATTAATAAAGACCGCAAAATCTGCATCATTCATCACATCTTCCACAGTTTCAAGACCAGCAAGTAATCCAAGTGGGACCATCGCTGTATGTGGGCCATTTAATAAGTGAACCTTTCGTTCTCGATATGGTGTCATATCATCGGTTACCAGTACATTCAATCCCGCCTTTTCGAGAGGAAATGATTCTTTTAATTCTTGTGGACCTTCAATGACCCATAATAAATAAGGCTCTGCTTTAACCATTAAGTTATCAATATAGCCATGTTCCTCATTAAGCAGATTTGCTGTATCACGTGGATAACCTGGAACAATGCGATCTACTAAGCTGCAGCAGAATATATTTTCAGCATGAATCCAGCTAATAAATTCCTCTTCTAAATTCCATAGACTTGCATATTGTAAGACAATTTCTTTAAGTTGATCACCGTTACGATCGATTAACTCACAAGGAATAATCGTAAATCCTGGTTTTTTTAATTGAAAGCGCTTGAATAGTAGGGCAGTAAGTTTTCCAGGAAAACTAGTTGAAGGTTGATCGATAGAACAATCCCTTTCATCAAATTGTATTCCAGCTTCTGTAGTATTAGAAATAATAAAGGCCAATTCTTCTTGTTCTGCCAATTGTAAATAAGTTTCCCATTCTTCATAAGGATTAATTAATCGATTAGCAGTTGTAATAATTTCACTCGTCTGAACCATTTGACCTTGATAGAACCCCTCAAGCACGACAGTATAAAGGTAATCTTGTTCTTCTAAGGTTGGATTCGAAACATGCTTGGTCGGCTTCACTAACACAGCACTACCGTTGAATAAATGCTGGTTATTCATTTGTTGTAGTTGCCAATTAAGAAATCCTCTCATGAAATTTCCTGATCCAAATTGAATGACCTTTTCTGGAAAAAAAGACAAATTAGGTTTTAATTGCTTTGAAAGCTTTTCCACTATAGTTCCTCCTTTTGCACACGTTAACATTTTATGATAAAGCAAAACAGTTATGACTGTTTTGTTGGAAAACTAAGCGATTCTCTTTTAACTAAGAATGTGTCTACTAAGATTTGTGTCTTTTCTAATGTTCCGTTATTCATTAACGCAATGAGCATTTGCATGCCAATTTCGCTGATTTTATCAATAGGCTTATGAATAGTGGTTAGAGCTGGAGTAGAGTATTGCGCAAAAGCTATATCATCAAATCCAATGATTGAGATATCATTTGGCACTTTCCTCTCTTTCGAAAAACAAGCTTTTAATGCACCGATTGCCATATCATCGTTTGCGCAAAATACAAGACTAGGCGGAGTCGGCAGATCTAGCAATTGCTTCATTTTTTCAAAGCCGCTTTCCATACTATAATCCCCATTGACCATAAATTCAGGCTGTACAGGAAGCCGATGTTTCGATAAGCTATTGACAAATCCTTGTTTCCTTTCAGCTGAGGAACGGAAAGAGCTTTTTCCATTAATGTACGCTAAATTCTTATGACCAAGGCTAATCGCCTCATCGATAGCCTGTTCTACACCTTGTTGATCGTTTGCCGAAACATTTGGAATAGAAGGATCATCTAGTCTGCGATTTAGTACAACCAAAGGTATGCCGGTTTGTTGTATATAGTAAATAAATGCATTGTCTGTGTCACTTTGGCTTAGTACGATAATCCCGTCAAATCGTTTGGAAATGATTTTGTCAAAATGGACTAATGTATCAATACCGTTTACTGCAATACTGTAGTTTTCATCTAGCACAGAATTAACACCTTTTATTACATCTACAAGAAAACTTGAACTTGTTCCATGGCTGATACTAGAGAAAAAAACGCCAATTGTGTAAGATTTCTGGTTTACGAGACTTTTAGCATTAAAGTTTGGTACATAATGTAATTCTGCTGCAATTTTTTTAATTTTGTCTTTGGTTGCAGGTTTAATAAGGGGACTATCATTCAGCGCTCTTGACACAGTGGTGTGCGAAACGCCTGCAAGCTTTGCGATATCCTTAATGGTAACCATAGTTCCTCCTGATAATAATGTTAACGTTCACATTTTATAATTCTTCAGGCAGTTTGTCAATCGGTCATTTGCTGCACACGTGAAAAAATCCACTCGCAAAAGATAGACTAGATATGCTATTATATGTATATTCTAATCCAAATTATAGAAAATAATCATTTCATAATAGATAAGAAAATGATTATTTTTCGTATTAAAAATTGTTGAATAATTTGATAACGCTTACAATAAAAGTGTGTTAAGAGGAAATAAGGAGTGTGAGGATTTGAAGAAATTAAGGTTGTTTTACAAATTATTTTTCCCCTTTTTTCTATTAGGGATTAGTATTGTAGTTGGCTTTAGTGTTTTTATCTATAACTCTACCTATCACTCCGTCGAAGAGGAATTTCTGAAGGACAAACAAAATTATACAAAACAAATTCTTAATAATGTAGAGCAAAAGGTGCGAACGATTGAATATGGATATACGGCATATAGTTCTACTGCAAACTTTGAGACGATTTTTAAGAAGCCGTTATCAGGAAAAGACTTTGATACATATCGTGATATAAAAAAAGAAATCAGTTATATAGAAATGATGGGAATAGAAGGAAGTAAGCATAATTTAATCAGCCTGGCAGAAAATTGGGGAATAATTGACGGCTCTTTAAAGAAATTATCGGAAGAGGAAATTGCTGGGTATAAGGAAAAGTATGTGGAAAAGGCGAAGCAAAGCTTATTTTGGAGACCAACAAGTACTGGAATTGAGATGATTATGACTTTACCTGTTTATCAACGTGATAAATTTGCTTTAGGAATATCTAATATTCCAAGAAGCAGCATTGATGAGATTGTTGATAATGAACAAGATAGTTTAGTAGAAATATATAATAGTAAAAATGAATTACTATATTCAAGTAGACAAAAGGAAAGGCTGTTGTCTCACGAGAATTATGAGAAAATGATAAACGAGGGAGAGAATATCAAAATAGTAGACACAGAGGGTAAAAAGTTTGTGTATGCTCAGTCAGACTATAATCGCTGGATTTATGTTGTACAGATTAACCCAAAAGAAATCTCTAATATGATTAATAATACAAGGATTGGTTTACTCATTGTCTCGACCTTATTGATTATTTTGGTCGGTATCATTTCCTATATGTTAGCAAATTCTTTTTCAAGACCTATCCGCAAATTACAGGAGAAATTAGCAATAGATCATCTAAGTGGGCAGAAGAATGAACTCTCCCTTGTTGCTGATTCTGTTGACAAGATTATTGGTCAGAATGAAACATTAATGGCTAGCTTAACCATGCAAAAACCACAGCTTGAGACGCTGTTTGTCTTAAGCTTATTTAGAAATAGAATAACAACAAATGAAGCTAAGCACAGGTTAAAACAATTTGGCTATTTCTTTAATGATACGCATCATTTTTACACAGGATTAATACAAATTGACAATATGGATAGCCAAAAAATTGTTGAGAAAGATTTATACTTATTGGCTTTAAATAATATTGTCGAAGAAATAGTCCCTGCTAAGGAAAGATTGATACCTATTGTATTAAATGATGAGATGCAAGCAACCATATTTATAACCGATGTAAATGATCATGATTCCAGTCGAAGAATTATGAAGTATTATGAGGAAATACAATCTGCGGCAAAGGAATATTTAAATATCACTATCAGTATAGGGATAAGTCCTGTTTATCAAACATTAATTAGTAGTAAAAAGGCAGTTGATTTAGCAAAAGAAGCGCTGCATTATCGTGTAAATGTAGGACCAGAGTCTATCATTTTTTATGATGATATTGCTCCTCTCTTGAATGATGCTTCTATTTCTAAATATCCTGTAGAATTGCAAAATGAACTTTTAAATACGATTCGCTCAGGAAATGAGGAGGAAGTGCAGGAGACAGTAGATACCTTAATTAACGAAATCTTCCGGATGAATAAAAATCCGGTCAGCTTAGAAGTAACACTTATTCGGTTAATAAATGAAATTATTCAACTTGGGCAGCTGTTAGGTGCAGAGGCGAAGATTTTTGATAGTATAAAGCCGCTTTATTATGAAGCAATTAATGCCTATTATCCTGCTCGAATAAAACAAATGCTAATTGAACATCTTATTACGCCAATTATTATCAGCACACAGGATAAAACGGATAAGGAGTTTCGATCTTTATCTGATAAAATTGTTCAAATCATTCAGACAGAGTATGACCAGGAAATTTCTTTAGACGTTATTGCTGACCGTCTTCATTATAATCCGAATTACTTAAGCAGCGTTTTCAAGAAAGAATATGGAGAAAACTTTGTTGACTATCTAATGGGATTCCGACTGCAAAAGGCTAAATCCCTGCTAGAAGAAACAAATATGCCAATTAAGGAGATTGCCGAAAAACTCCAATATCGAAATTCTCAAAACTTCATCCGTTTTTTTAAAAAGAAAGTAGGCATGACCCCAGGGGATTATCGGAAACAATATAATCATTAATTAAAAAGCGTGCAAGAAAGAGCTTATTCTTGCACGCTTTTTATGAACCGCAATTAAGATCGTCTTGAGCACATCCTGAATTCCTGTGAGAATAAGAGATAACATCATAACCGGTAAGGACAAGCCAGATGAGAAAGGGTTCTCTTTTAAATGTATGAGGATATAAGTTACTAGAATATCATTTTGTTGACTGGTAAACAAATTGCTGTCAATAAAAGCATCTTTTCTGTAACGTCATCCCTTTACAGAGCCTACCAACGCTCCTTTGACAAAATATTTTTGAACAAATGGGTATGCAATAAGCATTGGTACTGTTGCTATAACAATAACGGCCATCTTAATCGTTTGCGCAGGTGGAATAACGTCAACTGACGAACCTTCTGCTTGCATGCCGCTTGAAACAATAACAATCTGTCGCAATAAAACTTGAATTGGCCATTTCGTAGAATCATTAATATAAAGAATAGCTGTCATATAAGTATTCCAATAGGTAACGGCATAAAACAAAGAAATGGTCGCAATAGATGGTAGTGCCAATGGCAGCATAATCTTCCAAAAGACTCCTAAATCTGTGCAGCCATCCATTTTAGCTGATTCTTCTAAACTATCCGGTAGTGCTTGAAAGAAGTTTCTCATAATAATTAAATTAAACGCATTAATTGCTACAGGCAGTATCAAAGACCAATAAGAATCAATTAATCCAAAGGCTTTAACTACTAAGAAGGTTGGGATCATGCCACCGCTAAATAACATAGAGAATACAACAAGAAAGTTAAGAAATCCTCTTCCATTAAGATATTTACGTGATAAGCCATAGGCCATCAAAGATGTTAGGACCATACTTACTAAAGTACCGACGCCAGTAACGCCAACGGATACCGCTAAAGACTTAAAGAGTGTTGGCGTAGAAAGAATATAACGGTATGCATCTAATGAGAAAGTTTCAGGAATCAGAATAAATCGTTTAGCTACAACTTCTTGTGTAGAAGCAAAGGAACTAGCTATAACATTTACAAAAGGCAGAAAACAAATTAAGGCGATAATAATTAAAATGGTTCCATTAATAATGGAAAAAACCCGTCCTCCTTTTGTTATTTTCTTATTTTTATACACTTTTTCCATATAGATCCTCCTTCTTATTTTGTCTAACTACAACTTATAACTAATGATGATGTTTTATTGCTCGGATTAAGACTGTAAACGGAGCCACAAGCAGTTAAGGAAAGGTCCGTTTCATAAAGTTGTTTCCTTTTTCCACAGCTGGGAATACACTTTGCTATCCGTATGGCAAATATCTGCAGATCCTTTTAGAAGCCTTCATAAAGTCAACACTCTTTGTAGAAAACAGCCTAAGAAATAGATCTACTCTCTTACTATAAAGTTACTTTATCAAGAGAAGATAATTACGTATATAATCACTATTTCAGGAAAAGAAAACGCTTACCAATTTCGTTTTTTTCGATTGAAAAGGCAGATAATCATTTGGACAAAATGGTAATCATTACATTGGGTGGGGAAGAGGAAACTATCGATAGAATAAGGTTTTGTAAGCGTTATCAAATAATGATTATATACGTAATTATGCTTTTTCCATATGCTTAAGGTATGAATTAAACATCACACCATAAAGTAAGGGGGTAAATAATGGAAAGCGTCATTAAGCCTAATGATCAGACATTACCTGAGTTAACTATGAAGCAGCGAAAGAAGATTAGAAGACAAAAAACTTGGGCTAATATGAGAAAGAACAAACTTCTATATTTAATGATTTTCCCTGGCTTTCTCTATTTTATTATTTTCAAATATTTACCGATGGGCGGATTGATCATTGCTTTTCAAGATTATCAACCGTTTTTAGGGATTTTGGGCAGCCCATGGGTAGGGATGAAGCATTTTATTCGCTTATTTACAGAACCAACCTTTTTTATGCTTTTAAGTAATACACTTATTTTATTTGCTTTAAATATTTTCATTTTCTTTCCCATGCCGATCATCTTAGCGCTTATGCTAAATGAAGTCAAAAACAAATATTTTAAATCTGGTATCCAAACGTTAATTTATATCCCCCATTTTATGTCATGGGTAATTATTGTTTCCATTACATATGTCTTTTTAAATGTTGATGGTGGATTGATTAATGAAATGTTAGCAGCAATGGGCTTTAATAAAGTCAGTTTTTTAACTTCGCCTGATTGGACGCGAACCGTTTATATTGCACAAGTAATTTGGAAAGAATTAGGCTGGTCTACTATCATATATATCGCCGCTATTACAGCTGTAGATACTCAATTATATGAAGCAGCGGAAATGGATGGAGCAGGACGACTGCGCAAAACATGGCATGTAACATTACCGGCCATTCGACCAGTAATTATTACTTTATTAATCTTAAAAATTGGCAGCACGTTAGATTTAGGATTTGAACACATGTATCTCTTATTGAATTCATTAAATAGAAGTGTCGCAGAGATTTTTGACACCTATATTTATACAGCTGGTTTGAAGAATGGACAATTAAGCTTTAGTACGGCTGTTGGTTTATTTAAGGGATTAGTAGGATTAGTTTTAGTTATGCTTTCAAATAAGCTTGCCAAGAAGTTTGGTGAGGATGGGGTTTATTAAAGTTAGGAGAAAGTGAGGAATTGGATGTTAAAATCAGTGGAAAAAATAAATCACATTTTTACAACAATATTAAACTTAGTTTATGTGAATTTCCTCTGGTGGCTCTTTACTTTATTAGGATTGGGGATATTTGGGGCAGGACCAGCAACCTATGCACTAGTTAGTATCATGAGACAGTGGATGAGGGGAAATACCAGTCTCCCTATCTTTTCTTCTTATTGGAAGTATTACAAAGAGTCCTTCAAGGAATCCATAGTTACTAGCTGGATTTATTTACTACTCGGCTATGTGTTAGTAATCGATTTACTCCATGTTACAAACTGGTATCTCAAAGTATGCTTGATGATCATATTCTCGTTATATTTCCTTTCTGCCGTTTATATTTATCCATTAATGGCTCATTATAACTGGAAAGGAATATTCTTTCGCATAAAGATGTCCTTTATCTTTGGTTTTTCTTGCTTTCAATATTCTCTATTATTGTTTGTTGTGATTGGCGCTACCTATTGGACAGCAATCACATTTTTTCCTGGGATTCTCACTTTCTTCGGTATTAGTTTCTTATTTTATATGATTACTTGGACAGCAAATCAAGTGTTTACTAGAATGGAATTACAAAATACAGAAGAAGTAGAAGATACAACCGTCTATCCTACGCTTAACGGACAGTAAGACTTAATTTTTAGCTTATCCAATTCGGGGAAGATAGGTGGGAAAGCATCGATATAGATCCGAATGGTTCCACTAATCAGTGCAAACATTCATTGATGGAACTTTCGCTTTATCAAATTGTAAAGGAGCGTTTAAATGAAAAAACTATCAAAGTTAGCCAGTATTAGTTTAGCAGGTATGTTGTTATTAGCGGGTTGTAGTGGAGGAAAAGAACAATCATCTGGGACGTATGATGAAAATAGTAAGGCTGAAATTACGTGGCTGAATATTCTACATACGGCATCTCCTCCAACAGATACTATTTTAGATAAAATCGAAGAGAAAACGAATGCTGAAATTAAATTTTCGTGGATACCGGACGCTTCAAAGGAAGAAAGAATTAATACAGCTTTAGCATCTGATTCATTAGCAGATATTGTTACTTTAACCATTCTAGATAATTCCTCTGTCCGCAATGCATTGAAGTCTGGAATGTTTTGGAATGTAGAAGATTATTTAGATGAATTCCCTAATCTGAAGGAAATTTCACAAGATGTACGGGTTTCTGCTTCCATAGAAGGAAAGCTTTATGGCATTCCCTTCCAGAAGGATTTAGCTCGTAATGGTGTCGTTTTACGTAAAGACTGGCTTGATAATTTAGGCCTGAAAGTCCCGAAGACTGTTGATGAATTAATGGAAGTTTCGAAAGCGTTTACAGAAGGTGATCCTGATGGTAATGGGAAAAATGATACGACTGGATTTGTAGATAGGAACGATTTAATATATGGAGCCTTTAAAACATTAAGTTCTTATTTCGGTACACCTAATGTATGGGAAATGGATGAAAATGGAGACTTCATCCCGGAATTTGAAACGGATGGTTATGTAAAAACAATGGATTATATGAAGGAGCTGTATAGCAATGGCTGGATAAATAAAGACTTTGCCGTTACCGCAAAAACAGACCAGCAGCAAAGCTTTGCACAGGGAAAAGCAGGAATTTATATTGGCGCACTTTTCGATGCTAAAAACCTACAAACGATGGCTGCAGGCATCCAAGATAACATGGAATTAGCATTAGTGAACGATATGGTATCGGAATCTAATCCTGAACGTGCCATTTGGGCTGCGAATAATGGAATTGGCGGATTATTGGCATTTCCGCGTTCCGAAGTAAAGGATGAAGCAGAATTAAAGAGGATTCTCAAGTTTGTAAATGATTTACTAGATCCAGAAATTTACACATTAATGACATATGGTTTGGAAGATGTCCATTATAAACTAACAGATGATGGTGCATATGAAATTACCAATCAGGATTTATGGACACAGGAAGTGCAGCCATTTGCGGCTTCTAGACCAAAAGAGTCAGGCTATGATTTAAAAGATCCCAACCCTATTAAAGCATTAGCAGATGAGATGATTGCAGACAATGCGAATTATGCCGTGTTAAATCCTGCTTATTCTTTAGAATCTGCAACCAATACATCACAAGGATCGGAATTACAAAAGATTATTACTGATGCCACATACCAGTATATTTTAGGCGAAATAGATCTGGATGGTTTCAAACAAGCTGTAAAGACATGGGGAGATTCTGGCGGAAACACGATTAAAGAGGAATATAAAGCAGCATACGAACAAACGAAATAATTTTGAATAAAGGTGAGGGGAAAGCAGATTTCGGCTAGACACTCACCTTAAAAAATTTAAAAACAAGATTTTTATAAGGCAAGCAACAATCTTCATGAAGAGGCTTTATAAAGAATCTAAATAGGATGGGAGAATATAAGAATGGCAGAAATGAGTTGGTCAGAGAGAACAGCACAATCCATTATGGAAAGACTTCCACGATTATATGAAGATAGAGGTTATAACGGAAAATGGTCTTATGATTATGGAGTTGTTTTAAAAGGGTTTGAAAACCTTTGGAAACGAACAGGCAAGGAGAAATATTTGCATTTTATAAAAGAAAATCTCGATTATTTTGTTCAACCGGATGGAACGATTAAAGGATATGAAGTATCAGAATTTAATATTGACCATATTAACAATGGAAAATTACTATTTCAACTTTTTAAACAAACGGGAGAGGAAAAGTATCGGCAAGCAGCCGATTTATTGAAATCCCAATTAGAGCTGCATCCAAGAACATCAGAAGGTGTTTTTTGGCATAAGCAAATTTATCCGTATCAGATTTGGCTGGATGGCTTATATATGGGGGCGCCATTCTATGCGCAATATCAAATGGAATATCGAGATGGAGAAGGTCTTGACGATATACTTCACCAATTCAAAATCAGTTATCAACACTTATTAGATGAAAAGACAGGGCTTCTTTATCATGCATGGGATGAGAAGAAAGTCCAGCCATGGGCTAATAAAGAGACAGGACTATCAGAGAATTTTTGGGGAAGAGCCATGGGATGGTATGTCATGGCATTAGTAGATACATTAGAAATTATTCCAAAGGATACACCTGATCGCCCTTTTTTAGAAAAAATTCTTAAGAATACATTGGCAGCATTACTAAACTATCAGGATAAGGAAAAGGGTGTTTGGTATCAGGTAGTCGATAAGCAAGGGGAAAAGGGAAATTATTTGGAGGCGTCTGCAAGCAGTATGTACGTATGTTCTATTGCAAAAGGGATACGCCTTGGAGTTTTAGAAAAACAAGAATGGCTGCATCCATTAAAGAAAGGCTATCAAGGATTATTAGATGAATTTGTTTTGCTGACAAAAGAGGGATGGGTCAATTTAAATAAAAATTGTCAGGTAGCAGGACTTGGCGGAGCTGACAAACGAGACGGAACTTATACCTATTATATTAGTGAACCAATTATTTGCAATGACCAAAAAGGCTTAGGGGCCTTTTTACAGGCATTAGTGGAAGTGGAGGAAGTTATTAACGAATAAGGAGATTATAAAATGAGCGATTATATTATCACTGATTTCGGTGCAGAGAATGATGGGAGTATATGTACAGAGTCGATTCAGAAGGCGATAGATAAGGCATATGAAAATGGAGGAGGCAGAATTGTTATCCCGCCAGGTGAGTTTCTGACAGGTGCGCTTTTTTTAAAGGATCATATTGAACTTCATTTAGCCGCAGGAGCAGTATTGAAATTCTCTGATCAGCAAGCGGACTATTTCGTTGTTACGTCTAGATGGGAAGGTGTCGCTAGAGAAGTATATGCTTCATGCTTATACGCAGAAAATAGCCGGCATATTGCGATCACTGGCTTTGGAACCATTGACGGAAATGGAGAGAAATGGTGGCATCTTTTTCGAAATGAGCGAGAGAAGCTGCTTTATCCGCGGCCAAAATTGATTAGCCTAGATGGTTGTGAAAACGTATCGATTAAAGATGTGACCTTAATAAATTCTCCAAGTTGGACGGTTAACCCCATATGCAGTAACAACATTACGATCGATAATATAAAAATCCATAATCCGCAAGATTCACCAAATACAGATGGCATTGATCCAGAATCCTGCATGAATGTTAGAATCAGTAATTGTCATATTGATGTAGGGGACGATTGCATTGCGATTAAGGCAGGAACAGAGGATACGGCAGAGCGAGTAGCTTGTGAAAATATAACGATTACAAATTGTACCATGGTTCATGGACATGGAGGAGTAGTGCTTGGCAGTGAGATGAGCGGTAATATTCGAAATGTCACCATTAGTAACTGTGTCTTTCAAGATACAGATCGTGGCATTCGGCTGAAGTCTAGACGAGGGCGTGGAGGAGTCGTTGAAGATATTCGTGTAAGTAATATCGTAATGGAAGGTGTAATTTGTCCGTTCATTTTAAATTTATATTATTTCTGTGGTCCTAAAGGAAAGGACAAATACGTATGGGATAAAAATCCTTACCCAGTAACTAATGAGACTCCGATGTTTAGGCGCATTCATTTTGCCAATATAACGGCTAGGAATGTTCATGCTGCAGCCGGATTCATATACGGTTTAGCCGAGCAATATATATCAGAACTAACTTTTAACCAAGTGGATATTTCTTTGGCGGTAGATGCGATTCCTGGAAAACCAGCAATGATGGCAGGCATAAAAGATATGAATAACCGGGGCTTTTATGTCGGTTTTGCAAAGGATATTTTATTTAACCGGGTAACGGTTGAAAACCATGAAGGTCCAGCTTTTTATCTCGAAAATTGTGAGGATATCGAGTTAATAAACTGTAAGTCTAAAAATACAAAGAAGGAAGAAGCGCTCTTGAAGGAAGTGAAGGCGTAAGTGGAAAAACAGCGAAAAAGGCTAATAGAGTTATTAGGGGATTATGCACATGCAAAGGATAGGAAGGTGCAGCTAATAAGGAGGGAAGAGAAAGATAACTATGTATTAGAAAGCCTCATGCTGCAATTAAATGAGGAGGAATCCGTACCTGCTTATGTTGCCAAGCCTCTAAACAAGGAAGGTCCGCTGCCTATCGTCCTCTTTAATCATTCACATGGGGGGAATTTCGAACAGGGAAAAGAAGAGCTGTTAATAAGTAACAGTTAC
The DNA here is from genome assembly GCF_038006525.1 of Niallia sp. FSL W8-0951. Taxonomy (NCBI): domain Bacteria; kingdom Bacillati; phylum Bacillota; class Bacilli; order Caryophanales; family Bacillaceae; genus Niallia; species Niallia sp. FSL W8-0951. The sequence goes on along the minus strand of NZ_JBBOVK010000001.1, from coordinate 3,790,358 downwards.
TTACAATCCCCATCTTTTGTCGAGGCTATAACAAATTTGGGATATGCTGTAGGATCCATTGATATGTGGGGATTTAGTGAGCGGAAAGGTAAATTAGAGAGCGAGTTAGTCAAAGAAATGTTATTAGATGGAAGAACGCTATGGGGGATGCGGATCTTTGATAATATTGCTTTTCTAGATTATCTTGTGGAAAGGACGGACATCGACCAAAACAGAGTAGCGACGATTGGAATGTCAATGGGAGGCCTTATGAGCTGGTGGATGGCAGCACTAGATGATCGCATAAAAGTAACCGTAGATATAGCTGCACAGGTACATATAGAAACATTAAGGCAGAAACGGGGCCTAGATCATCATGGTTTTTATTATTATGTGCCAGGCTTTTTAAAGCAGTTTTCTACTTTAGCTGTGCAATCGTTAATTGCCCCAAGACCGCGCTTGAGTCTTGTTGGAAAAGATGACCGCATGTGTCCGCTGGAAGGCGTAATGCTGCTAGATGAGGAATTAGGAAAAATATATGGAAAATATGATGCGAGGAATCAGTGGAACAGCCAAATTGTAACTGGCGGTCATCAAGAGACAAAGGAAATGAGAAAGCAATGGGAAAACTTTTTGCAGAAGCATTTATGAAAAATGAACTTCAATTTGTCATTGGGAAAGGCAATGATTGTGATTTTATGAGTATTCAGGAAGCCATTATGCATTGTTCCAATATCGAGAGACCTGTTACATTCATCATCCTAGGTGGAGATTACTATGAAAATATCCTTCTTTATCAATCAAATCGCAAGTTGTTTGGAATAGGAACGGTCCGGATTATTGGAAATAAGTATGCACGGCAATTGGATGAGTTTGGTTGTGAAATTGGTACTTTTCAAACAGCGACTCTTTTTATCAATGGAGAGAATATCTGGATAGAAAATATCGAAATCATAAATAATTCGGGGCCGGGAGAAATAGTGGGGCAAGCAGTTGCTTTATATAGTGAAGGAAACAAAGTTAGCTTTAAAAATTGTTCCATAAAAGGGTACCAAGATACCGTTTGTCTCGGTCCATTGCCAGATGTACAAAAGGATGGAACTCCTTTTTCAACACCAGAGATAAAAAATAACTTTCAGAACAATATAACGACCTTTATCCATTGTTCTATTGAGGGAACCGTTGATTATATATTTGGTGGAGGAGAAGCAAAGTTTGAAGAATGTGAATTGAAATCTCTTAAACGGCCTAACAACCTGCCAGGATATATTACGGCAGCAAGTACTGCGATCGGGAAAAATGGCTTCCTATTTTCTCGTTGCTATTTAACAGCAGATAAGGATGTATCTAATGTCTTTTTAGGGCGGCCGTGGAGACCATACGCCAATGTAACTTTTTCTCAATGTAGAATAGGGGCTCATATTCACTCGGATAAATGGGACGATTGGGGAAAGAAAGAGAATCGAGAAACAGTAACATTTCGGGAAATAGAAAATTACTATGCTTAGTTGAGCCTCTAATCAGTTAGAGACTAGGAGAAGGGAACGAGGGAAATGAAACGGAAATGGGAAGTAATAATTGGGATGGCAGGAATGGTGTTAAGTGTTCTATTTCTAGGAGGATTTTCGCTAACAATGACCTCCATGGATACAGAAACATATAAAGAAACAGTCTTTCCTATTCTGCAGGAAGGCGTTTCTTCCGGTGAGATGCAGGATAGTTTAGAAGCCATGAATGTCTTAGCTATATGGTTCGGTATTACACTAATACTCGTCCTAGCATTTGTTATAGTTGCGACTGCTTTCATCTGGAGAAATCGACATCCGAGATGGGCTGGAGTCCTCTATCTCGTTGCTGGATTTTCAACATTGATAGGTACCCAATTTATTGCTTTTCCCATCGCCTTTCTCTTTTTTCTAGCAGGAGCGTTATGTTTGTTGCGAAAAGGAGTTAATGTGAGTAAGAAAGGAGAAGGCTATGTATCGAACCACTATTAAAAATCCTATTTTACGTGGTTTTAATCCAGATCCCAATATTTTAAGGGTAGATAATACTTACTATATTGCTGTTTCCTCTTTTGAATGGCTGCCAGGAGTACGAATCTATCAGTCTAATGATTTAGTAAATTGGGAACATGAGACAGATATTATTACGAATCAAGTTGATTTAAGAGGAAATCCACAAAATGGCAGCATATGGGCTCCGCAAATTAGTTATTCAGAGGGGCTGTTCTACCTTATTTATACAGATGTTAAAAGTACAAAAAGACCATTTAAGGATTGTCATAACTATTTGATTACCGCGCCAAGTATAAATGGTCCATGGTCAAGTCCTGTATATCTAAACAGCAGCGGATTTGACCCATCCTTATTTCATGACAAAGATGGACGCAAATGGCTGTTAAACGAAATATGGGATTATCGTATGATAACAGGAAATAAATCAGCAGGTATTGTCATGCAGGAATATGATGCTAAGAATCAAACGCTGATTGGACCTGTTTATAAACTATTTGATGGGACAGAATTAGCTAAAACGGAAGCTCCTCATCTCTATTACTATGGAGACTATTACTACTTAATAACGGCAGAAGGAGGGACTGGGAAAGGGCATTCAGTAACTGTCTGCCGCTCAAAGGTAATAACAGGACCCTATGAATTAGATCCAGAATATCCTATGCTTACAGCAAGTGATAAACCTGAGTCATCGCTCCAATGTTCAGGACATGGAAGTATCGTGCAGACGTCCCTTGGAAATTGGTATATGGTTTATTTATGTACTAGACCATTACAAAATAAAGCCGCGATACTAGGAAGAGAAACAGCGATAGAAGAGGTTTATTGGACAGAGGACGGCTGGCTTCGCCTTTCATCTGGTACAAATGGACCCAGCTTGTTGACTGAAATTGTTACGCGCGAACAAGTAATTTTTCAAAACAATACTGATTTCGAGGATGACTTTACAGGCTCTTTAAAAAAAGAGTGGAATACTTTACGTATTTTAGCAGATGACTCTTGGTGTGATTTAACAAGTAGATCTAATTATTTACGTATGTTTGCAGGGGAATCCATTCAGTCCTTGTTCGAGCATCATATTCTTGCCATTCGTCAAAAAGACTTTCACTTTCAGGCCGAAACAAGCGTAGAATTTCACCCTATTACCTTTAATCAAATGGCTGGTCTCATGCTTTATTTAAATGATAGCAATTATCTATATGCTTACGTGACATTTGATGAAGAAAGAGGCCGAGTTCTTCGCTTTATGCGTTGCGAAAATGGACAATTTCAACTAGATCCGGCCATCATAACGATTACTGCAGGAAAAGTGCAGCTAAAGGTTATTGGAAACGGAGCGAGAGGAAACTTTTACTTTCGTTCAGATGAAGAACATTCTTGGCGAGAAGTAACCAGCAGCCAAGACCTCCTATTTTTGGCAGGGGGATTTACCGGAAATTTCATTGGGATAGCAGTCCACGATATGGATAAAAAAGCAAGTACATACGCTGATTTCGCATACTTCCGTTATGAGGGATTAGATAGTAATTGATTGAATCTACTTCTGTCATTTCCCATAGGAATGTAATAACGAAGCGGATCGGTGCTAGCGCTGTGGATAGCAATTACCATCAATCCTCTTTCCAAAAAAAAGCCCTGGACAATTATATGAAGATCGCATAAGAATCTCCATATAATTGTCCAGGGCTTATATTGGTTGGAATACTTGTGTCCCAACCGCTTCTTCATTTATTTCCCTAACATAGCTTTCACCTTATCTTGATTATTATCGATCCATTCCTGTGCAACTTCTTCCTCATCAGCGCCATCTTCGATTTTAACAATCATTTCTTCAATATCTTCAACAGGCATGCTCCAGTTGCTTAGGAATTCATGAACCTCAGGGGATTTTTCCTTTAGACCATTATTTACAACTACGTGAACTTCTGATGTCTTAAAGAAACCTTTTGGATCTTCCAATACTTTTAAATCATAATCAACAAACATTGGATGTGGACGCCATCCTAAGAAAAGGACAGGATCGCCACTTTTGATAAACTTAGAGGCTTGTGCCAGCATGCCACCTTCACTAGAAGCAACATATTCTAAATCTAATCCATATTCTTCAATCATTTCCTTAGAAGTGACGGTCATTCCGGCACCTTCTTCAATACCGTACACTTTTCCGCCAAAGAGATCTTCTTTTCCTTTTAAATCTTCGATACTGTCAATGCCCTCTATGTTAGAGGGAATGACCCAGCCAAGCTCCCCTTCTTTATAGCTGACTGCTAAGTCTTCTAATTGATTTTTGTATCGATTCATATAATTTGCATGCATATCAGGCAGCCAAGCATCCATAAATACATCTAAGTCACCGCGGGAAAGTCCTGTATAAACGCCGCCTGCATCTGCATTTTTCTCCTTAACCGTATAGCCCATATCTTCTAATAATAGTTTAGCAACTTTTGTTGGCGGGATGGTACTAGTCCAAGGAGTAACACCGAAAGTAACAGTTTTAGAATCTCCTGACTCGCTACCTCCTGTATTTTGGTTTTGGGAGGAACAGCCAATTAAAAGAGTGAATAGTAATAACATCAAAAAGCTAAGTTTTAATTTTTTCATAAATTCGTATACTTCCTTTCTCCTGTTAATTTGGTAGATTGTTTGTTTTTATGCTTTTTTTCCTAATCCCTGCGTTATTCGATCCAGGATGATGGCGAGAACAACAATCCCAAGTCCACCGGTAAGACCTAATCCAACATTTACACTAGAGATACCGGATAAAACAGTGCTTCCTAGTCCAGGAGAACCAATCATAGATGCAATAACAGCCATGGATAATGCCAACATAATAGTTTGGTTAATTCCAGCCATAATGGTTGGAATAGCATTAGGTAACTGAACTTTTACGAGCAGCTGCCAAGAAGTAGAACCAAAAGCTTTAGCAGCTTCTACGATATCAGCGGGAACTTGTTTAATGGCCAAGCTTGTCATACGGACTGCTGGTGGAGTAGCGAAAACGAAGGTAGAGATAACAGCTGGAACTTCTCCTAAACCAAAGAGTAGAATAGCAGGGATTAAATACACAAAACTAGGTAGTGTTTGCATGAAATCAAGTAATGGTCGGATAATATGATCCAATGTTCGATTTTTAGCAGTGAATATTCCTAAGGGAACCCCAACAACAATGGAGAAAAAGGTTGCTACAATAACAATAGATAGAGTTTGCATAGCACCTGTCCATAGACCTACCGAACTTAAGTAAAGAGCACCAATAATGGTAAAAAGAGCTATTCCTTTTCCCGCAAGGCGCCAAGCTAAAAGTGCTAAAAGGATTGCTATTACTTCAGCAGGGATAAAGGTGAATAAATTGGTGACAGCATTTATAAGTATGCTTAACACTCCGCTGAAGGAGTTGAAAAAGTCACCTAAAACCGGCAGCAGCCAATTGTCTACAAATTGATTTGTCCATTTTTCTAATGGAAAGAAGAAGTAGTTCATATGATAGCCTCCTTTTGTTCTTTTCCGAGAATTAGTCCAGACAATATAGAGACTCGAACGATGATTCCTAACAATCTATTATTTTCTGTAACGGCAATAGGGAATTTTGATTCTGCCGCAACTCCAATTAAATCATTTAATGGGGTATCGTATGTAGTAGAATGGAAGTCGTGTTCTAATACGTCTTCAACCCACTTATTTTCCTTATAGGCATTAATGGCAGCATCAATAGTAAGAATGCCTTTTAGCTGTTTATCCTTATCTACTACGAAGATACTGGATAGACCGGCTTCTTCCATTTTTCTTACGGCCATCCTTGGACCATCTTTCCAAGTGGTAATAAGATCGGGCTGTTTCATAATTTGACCAGCAACTAACACTTTCGAACGATCAACATCTTCTACAAATGTCGATACATAGTCATTCGCTGGATTTTCCAAAATTTCTTCAGCTGTCCCTAACTGTACAATCGAGCCATTTTTCATGATGGCAATACGATCACCGAGCTTAAGAGCCTCATCTAAGTCGTGAGTGATAAAAATAATTGTTTTTCCTAGCTTGTTTTGTAAACGGATAAGTTCATCTTGCATTTCTTTGCGAATAAGTGGATCTAAGGCACTGAATGCTTCATCCATTAGAAGAATATCGCTATCATTTGCTAATGCTCTAGCAAGACCTACCCGTTGCTGCATCCCGCCGCTAAGTTGATGAGGGAAACTTGCCTCATAGCCTTTTAGGCCAACATCATGAATGGCTTTAATAGCCTTTTTTGAACGATCACTCTTCGGATGTCCTTGGATTTCTAAACCATATTCAACATTTTCTTGCACAGTTCGATTTGGAAATAACGCAAAATTCTGAAAAACCATGCTGAGCTTTTTACGTCGTATATCAATAAGTTCCTTTTTATTCATGGTAGTAATGTTTTTCCCGTCAATTAGCACTTCACCTGAAGTTGGCTCAATCAGTCGGTTAATAAGACGTATAAGAGTAGATTTTCCACTGCCGGATAATCCCATTATGACAAAGAATTCTCCTTGTTTTACTTGGAAAGAGGCATTATCAACACCAATTGTCATTCCAGTTTCTTTCAGTATTTTTGTTTTATCTTCGCCAGCCTGTAGTCTTTTCAGCCCTTCTTTTGGGTTTCCCCCAAATATTTTTGTAAGATTTTTAATTTCAATTTTAGGCATTAATCACTTCTCCTTCTTTTTTATTTAGGAGAATTTCCGAATATGGATAAATAAATAGGAAATAAAAAATAAAACTGATTATTTTTAGAGGAATAGTGGGAATTAAACCAGTATTATGGCAATACATTTAGTGGAACTTTGGGTAAAAATTAGTTTGATATAGTATTACTTGCTTGTTGTTACTCCCAGTATGGCAATGGGACTTATCCATATCCTTCTCCTGTAGAGTCCTTCTTATTATATAAAACAAATAATAGGCAGTGCAAACGTGAAAATATAGCATATCCTGTTTATATCGTTCGTAAAGTTTTTTCTGATTAAATTAAATATACTGAATACTTATAAATACTACCTTATTCACTAAATAACTCTAGATTCTGACTTTTAGTTTATAAAAAGCAAGTACGATCTAAAACTGGCAGTTAGTTCTATATTCTAAGTAAAGAGATTGTTTTATTTCACAAAATGTTGTTTAAAAGTTACTAGATAGGATTGAAAAAATTCCAAAAACAAGGTAGTATGTAAATGAGAATGATAATCAATTTAACTAATAAACTGAATGAGTTAATCATATATAGATAGTATAAAACTTTCAATATAGGAGTGAGCGGGTTAATGGATCATACAGAACTATTCGATGTGACGATAATTGGCGGCGGGCCAGCAGGTCTATATTCTGCTTTTTATAGTGGGCTTAGAGAAATGAAGACAAAAGTTATTGAATTTTTACCACAGTTAGGCGGAAAGCTGCATTTATATCCAGAGAAAATGATCTGGGATGTTGGCGGCATCACTCCAATGCCAGGGGAAAGGTTGAGAGAACAGCTTGTCCAACAGGGACTGACCTTTAACCCAGAAGTAGTGACAAATACGAAGATTCATTCTATCTCCAAAAATGAGGAAGGAATTTTCTTGCTGGAAACAGACTCAGGAGAAGTTCATTATTCCAAAACAGTCATTGTGGCGGTAGGAAGCGGAATCGTCACTCCGCAAAAATTAAAAATTGAAGGTGCCGAAAGATTCGAAGTGGCAAACCTAAACTATACGGTAAAATCCTTAATGCATTTTAGAGATAAAGTAGTTGTTCTTTCTGGAGGCGGAAACTCTGCCGTGGATTGGGCTCTTGAACTAGAGCCGATAGCTAAGAAGGTGTATTTAACATGTAGAAAAGATACACTTGCTGGTCATGAGGCAAAAGCGAGAGAATTGCTAGAAAGCAATGTAGAGTGTTTGTTCCATACCTCTATTACTAAACTGATTGCGAATGAAAATCATGATCGTATTGATTCTGTTGAATTAACGAATACACAATCAGAAGAGGTAAAGACTTTAAAAGTAGATGAAGTAGTTATCAATCATGGCTATGAAATGGATTCGTCGCTTTTAAAAAATAGTAAATTAAAAATTGACATGCTTGAAGATTTCTACATAGCAGGTAATGCTAATAGTGAGACATCTGTGCCAGGAATATTTGCTGCTGGAGATATTCTAAAGCATGAAGGTAAAGTCCATTTAATTGCCGGTGCTTTTCAAGACGCAGCAAATGCAGTCAATAAAGCTAAATTATATATTCAGCCAGAGGCAAGTAATAGCGCAATGGTCTCTTCACATAATGAACTATTTGAAGAGAAGAATAAAGAATTAATAAAAAATATGATTCAATGCGATGATTGTTCAGTAATGAAAATACGAGCTTGATTTCAATTGATCGCTACTTGGTCCACATTTTTATTGCATAGACAAAAGATCTATTGGAGAAGACGGATTTCCGCTTATCCAATAGATCTTTTTTGTTAGATGGGAAAAGTAGCGAGCTTTGGCTGATTTCTCAATTTTGGCTGAAAAGCATCAAGCTTTGACTGGAACCCAGTGATTTTCACTAAAAGTAATACGAATTATTCTGTTGAGACAGTCATCATTAAAGCATTTATTGGTACTTCTCCCGTTTCTATAGTATAAACAATATTTCCTTCTTCCCATCTCGCCATATACTCTACTTTATCAGCATTTTCCGGATAATTTACTTCTATTCTTCCATTTTCCTGTGGGACGGGCAGAGCATTTTCCTCCAAAAAGTCCACCATTTTTCTTGCGATATCAGTAGTGTCTAACTTATCAGCAGAAATTGATTTAATTTGTAACACCCATCGTCCCTCTTTCCAAAGTAAATACGAACTTCCCGCTGCTCCTTCCTTCATTCCAGTAATTTGATGTCCCAAATCTACCTTCATTTCATCTGGTATTGAATCTAATGAAACCTCGGGAAAAAGCTTCTCTTGTTTGTTTTTATCATGGGATGTTTCTGCTTTAAAAGTAGCAAGCAAATTATCATTTGTATCTAAAGATTTATCATTGATGGAGACAGGTTCTTGCGTTCGATAGAATGATATAGAATATTGGTCTGTTTCATTTTTATTAATTTTAGCTCCCATATATTCAGAATCAGTAATCGGAAATTTCATCGGTAATTTATTATCTTGCATCTTGAGCATAGAGCGAATTTCTTTCATCTGTTCATTGTTTGATGGGGATTTCTCCATATTTTGTTCCTTTTCCGTATTAGCTTTAGCTTGTCCAGCTGCGTCTGCTTTCTCCGCTGTCGACAGATTTGATTGACTTTCGGCTGATCCATTGGAGCAGCCGCTTGCAATAAGTGAAAAGATAAAGAGTGAAGAAAATAGAAATTTTTTCATACATCGTACTCCTTTCTATGCCTTATTAATACTGTATATTCCCTAAAATAAGAAAAAAATGAGTTATATTAAAAAATTTAAAAAATTTATGAATAAATTTTCAGGGTGGAAAGTCGCATTTGTGTAAGAAAAAGTAACTTATATTCATGGTGAATATTGATGAATTGTTAAGTGTACATGGAAACCAAATTATTATGGTAAAAAAACTAACAAAAAGAAGATGATTTATTTTATTCCTAATAGAATTGTTAGAAAAAATTTGAAATTTATTTCTTTAAATGTTATAAAATATAACATTATGGTGAAGTTTGTCGGGTATTGATTATTTTTGTCTAGTTCGTTATGATTAATTTCGCAATATAAAAATGATTCGAATAGTCTGACTAGTCAAATTATGATTCGGTAAGCACTTATATTTAATATGTAGTGTCATTTTCTTCCTATTGTCAGAATAATCAAACAAAGTAAAAAGAGGAGAATTAGTATGAAGAAAAAATTAAGTCTTTTAATAACAGCTTCTACATTGGCTGCTGGAATATTGGCTGGGTGTAGTGCTGGTGGTAAAAATGCATCAAAAGAGGATGAATTTAAGGTTGGAGTAAATCTGGAGCTTTCTGGAGCTGTTGCATCATATGGACAATCATTAGAAAGCGGTATTGATTTAGCTATTAAAGAGATTAATGCAGATGGTGGAATAGATGGCAAGAAAATAGTTCCTGTTAAGGTAGATAATAAATCTGATTTAACGGAGGCAACTAATGGTGCATTGAAGCTAATCGACCAAGATAAGGTTTCAGCAATTATAGGTGCGGCTACGAGTGGTGATACAGTAGCACAAGTGCAAATAGCCAATGATAAGCAAACAGTCTTATTAACTCCATCGGGTACAGCACCAAACGTTACGGTTAATGAGGATGGAAAGCTAAATGAGTATGCATTCCGTACATCCTTTATTGATCCTTTCCAAGGAAATGTGGCTGCAAATTTTGCTATTAATGATTTGAAAATCAAAAATGCTGCCATTTATGCTGATAGTGCAAGTGATTATGCAAAAGGATTAGCTGCAGCATTTAAAGAGACATTTACAGCTGCTGGTGGAAAAATAGTATCAGAAGAATCTTATGTTGCAAAAGATACAGATTTTAGCGCGACATTAACGAGAATTAAAGGGAAGAATCCAGAGTTTGTGTTTATTCCTGGCTATTATGAAGAAGTTGGCTTAATTATTAAGCAAGCGCGCGAAATGGGTATAACAGCTCCTTTTATGGGTGCTGATGGCTGGGATTCTCCAAAATTAATTGATTTAGCAGGAGCAAAGAACTTAAATAATACGTTTATTACAAACCACTATTCTTCGGAAGATCCAGATGAGAAAATTCAAAAGTTTGTTTCAGCATTTAAGGACGAATACGGAAAAAGCCCAGATGCATTTAATGCTTTAGGTTATGATTCTGTTTATCTATTAAAAGATGCTGCTGAAAGAGCAGGAAGTACTGATTCGGATAAGATTAAAGAAGAATTGGCAAAAACAAAAGATTTATCGTTGATCACTGGGATAGTGACAATCGATGAAAATCATAACCCAATCAAATCAGCAACAGTTTTAGAATATCAAGATGGAAAACAAGTATTTAAAACAAAGGTTGATCCAAAATAAGACTTGGTGGATGGGGAGGGAGAGCCTCCCTATTTTCCATGGAAAGAAAATTAGAGATAAAAGAATGATAGAGATAGAGAGTATGAACAAAAACGTTTTTTATAAGAATTAATTAGCAGTAGGCTATGTGAAAAGTTATTGCATTGACGCATGCTTAGCAAAAGGGAGTGAATAAATAGATGGAATGGATACAACAGCTAGTTAACGGCATTTCCTTGGGAAGTATATATGCTCTTATCGCCTTAGGATATACGATGGTATATGGAATCATTAAACTTATTAACTTTGCTCATGGCGATGTATTTATGGTTGGAGCATTTATTGGCTTTTATGCTATTACTGGTTGGGGACTTAGTTTTTTTCCAGCTTTGATTGTTTCCATGATTGCTTGTGCTATCTTTGGGATTATCATTGAAAGAATTGCATATAAACGGTTGAGAAATGCGACAAGAATCGCTGCCCTAATTACAGCAATCGGGGTTTCTTTATTAATCGAGTATGTTTTTATTTATTTTAGAGGTGCGGGCTTAGAAACCTATCCAAGCGTTTTGCCAACAAAGACATTTGATGTGTTTGGTGCACAAATTACAAGTAAGTCCCTAATTATTTTAGGAACGTCGGTTGGATTAATGTTGATTTTGCAATTTATCGTTCATAAAACGAAGACAGGAAAAGCAATGCGGGCGGTTTCTCATGATATAGACGCTGCAAGATTAATGGGGATTAATGTAGACCGGACTATTTCCGCTACTTTTGCCATTGGTTCTGCTTTAGCGGGAGCAGCAGGCGTTATTTTCGGCGCTTATTACACAAAAATTGAACCACTAATGGGAGTTATTCCAGGATTAAAGGCATTCGTTGCAGCTGTTTTAGGGGGAATAGGAATTATTCCAGGAGCGATGATTGGCGGACTTATCTTAGGGGTAGTTGAGACGGTTGTTAGTGCTTTAGGTTTTTCTTTATGGAGAGATGCTGCGGCTTTTATTATTTTAATTTTGATTCTTATCTTTAAACCATCAGGTATTCTTGGTAAGAATACAAAAGAGAAAGTGTAGGTGACTGGAAGGATGAAAAAATCAAAAGCTTTTTGGATATTCCTTATACTGTCCGCACTTATTTACGGCGTAATTCAGTTCCTGATGACTGGCGGCTGGATTGACACTTTATACAGCAATATGATTATTTTAATGGCTATCAATATTATGCTGGCAGTTAGCTTGCATCTTGTCATAGGAATTACCGGACAATTTTCAATTGGTCATGCTGGCTTTTTGGCGGTAGGGGCATACGTATCAGCAATTGCAACGATGAAGTTTCAAATGCCTTTTCCAATTGCTATTTTAGCTGGTGGAATTGTTGCCGCACTAGCTGGACTGTTAGTTGGAATTCCAACCTTGCGATTAAGAGGCGATTATTTAGCCATTGCCACATTAGGATTTGCAGAAATTATTCGGATTTTCTTCTTAAATATCGATTATGTCGGTGGGGCAGCGGGAATGCAGATTACTCATTTGACTACTTGGACAAGTACGTTTATTTGTTTATTTATTACTATTCTAGTCATTGTTAATTTTACTAATTCAAGACATGGCCGTGCAGCCATTGCAATTAGGGAAAATGAAATTGCGGCAGATGCAATGGGAATTAACACAACTTATTATAAGGTTGCCGCTTTTGCACTAGGGTCTTTATTCGCTGGGGTAGCCGGTGCGCTTCAAGCTCATAACTTTTATATTATTAACCCAACTAACTTTGGATTTTTAAAGTCCTTTGATATTTTGATTTACGTGGTCCTTGGAGGATTAGGGAGTTTATCAGGATCTGTTATTGCAGCAAGCTTCTTGACCATTATTTCTACTTATCTTCAAGATTATCCAGAAACGAGAATGATTATATATAGCCTTGTTTTAGTAATCGTCATGCTCTATCGTCCAAAAGGATTAATGGGAACAAAGGAAATTACAGATTTGTTTAAACGCAAAGGAGGTAATTCCAATGACTAAGCAGGAACCTTTATTGCAAATGAAAAATGTAGGTATTTCTTTTGGAGGCTTAAAAGCAGTGTCCGCGATTGATGTAGAGCTCAATCAAGGAGAGTTAATTGGACTAATAGGTCCGAATGGAGCGGGGAAAACGACTACCTTCAACATGTTAACTGGTGTATATGCGCCAACAGAAGGAGAAATTCTTTTTGACGGAAAAAGTTTAAAGGGGTTGCAGCCTTTTCAGGTAACACGTAGAGGGATTAGTAGAACCTTTCAAAATATACGTTTATTTGAAGAACTATCTGTTTTAGATAATGTAAAGGTAGCTTACCATTCTTTGGCTAAGCACTCTATGCTAAGCAGTATTTTGCGGTTCCCTTCCCACTTTAAAGGGGAGAAGGAGATGGAGGAAAAATCAATAGAGTTTCTTAAGATTTTTCAACTCGACCGTTATATGAAGGAAAAAGCGAAAAATCTCCCGTACGGTCAGCAGCGCCGTTTAGAGATAGCAAGAGCTTTAGCGGCGGGTCCTAAATTGTTGCTATTGGATGAACCTGCTGCAGGGATGAATCCTCAGGAAACACATGAACTGATGGAATTGATTGCCTTTATTCGCAAAAAGTTTCAGCTGACCATTTTACTTATAGAGCATGATATGCCTCTTGTTATGGGGATTTGTGAGCGGATTTATGTTTTGGATCATGGGCAATTAATTGCAGAGGGAACACCTGAAGTGATTAGAAATCATCCAAAAGTAATCGAAGCTTATTTAGGAGAGGAGGTTGCTGAATAATGCTTCATATAAAGGATCTAAATGTATACTATGGAAATATTCAGGCATTAAAAGGAGTAACGCTTGATATTAAGGAAGGAGAAATAGTAACGCTTATTGGTGCGAATGGTGCGGGGAAAAGTACATTATTAAAGACATTATCCGGTCTTATCAAGCCCAAAAAGGGTTCTATAGAATATTTAGGCAAGTCTATTGCAGGAAAGCCTGCACAATCGATTGTAAAGGCAGGTATGTCACATGTTCCAGAGGGAAGACGTGTTTTTTCTAATATGACTGTGGAGGAAAATCTTGAACTAGGTGCCTTTTTACGAAAAGATAAACAGGAAATTCAGAAGAATTTACAAAAGGTTTATGAGATTTTTCCGCGGTTATTTGAAAGAAAAAAACAATTAGCTGGTACTTTATCTGGTGGAGAACAACAAATGCTGGCAATGGGAAGAGCTATAATGGCAAAACCGAAATTGCTTCTTTTAGATGAACCCTCCATGGGATTAGCACCGATTATTGTTCGTACCATCTTTCAGGTTATTCAAGAAATTAATGAAGAAGGAACGACGGTTTTATTAGTGGAGCAAAATGCTCATATGGCATTATCGATTGCACATAGAGGATATGTCATTGAAACAGGAAAAGTGGTTTTATCAGGATCTGCACAAGAATTACAGGAAAGTGATGAATTAAAGCAGGCTTATTTGGGTGGGCATTAATAGTAGATTTGGAAGAACTGGTTATTCACTGGAATAACAGTTCTTTTTTTATTTCTTGAAGAATCTCCCGGTTGAATCAACATTTCATCTATTTCTCTCTTGCTCTATCATAAATGACAGATACGCTTTTTAAGTGGAAAAGAATTTTGTTAGAATAGTAGTAAATATAGGAGGATAGATGATGAACCCTTTTACAAAAAAAGCAGTGGAGATTATTACAGATATTCCAGAAGGAAAAGTAATGACCTATGGACAAATAGCTGCTGTGGCTGGAAGCCCTCGGGCAGCAAGACAAGTTGTTAGAGTTCTTCATACCTTATCAGAAAAATACCAACTTCCTTGGCATAGAGTGCTTAATAGTAAAGGCTGTATTGGATTAAGCGGTGAACATGGCCAGCTTCAAAGAAGATTGCTAGAAGCAGAGGGAATTGTATTTCAGCAAAACGGATCGCTTAATTTAAGAGAATATGGATATGAACCGCTGAATTTTATCGATGAACAGATTTAATAGTTGTAGACTAATAGAAGATATTGCTAAACTAGCTGAATTTATAAAATGCAGCAAAAAGCCTATTACGACAGCAGCAATAGGCTTTTATCACTTATTAATTTAGAGCTGATCTCATTGTTTGTTGTAAAACTTCGACAGAATGATTAAATTGTTCTGTTTCTTTTTCATTTAATTCTAGCTCCAGTACTTCACGGATTCCTTGGCGGTTAATAATGGCAGGTACACCAATATAGATGTCTTTATGACCATATTCCCCATCTAGGTATGCAGATACTGGTAAAATAGAGTTCTCATTGCCAAGAATAGCTTTTGTAATGCGGACAAGTGACATGCCGATTCCATAATAAGTGGCACCTTTTCGTTCAATAATATGATAAGCTGCATCGCGAACGTTAATGAAAAGCTCATCTAAGTCTTTTTGAGAGTATTTATCATTTTTAGCAAGCTTTGTTTCAATGCTTTCTAATCCAATCGTTGTACTGCTCCATACAGGCAGTTCCGTATCTCCATGCTCACCGATAATAGCAGCATGGATGTTTCGTGTATCAACGTCGAAATACTCACCTAGCATATAGCGGAAACGGGCAGAATCTAATGTGGTTCCAGAACCGATTACGCGTTCCTTCGGAAGACCAGACTCTTTCCAAACCACGTAAGTCAGAATATCAACAGGGTTTGTCGCAATTAAATAAATTCCATCAAAACCGCTAGCAGTAATTTCTTTCACAATACTTTTAAAAATAGCTGTATTTTTGGCAACTAAGTCTAAACGAGTTTCTCCTGGTTTTTGAGGTAGACCGGCAGTAATGACAATTAAATCAGCTTCTCCACAGTCTGAATAGTCGCCAGCCCAGACTTTCGTTGGTGCTGGGGCAAATGGGATACCATGATTTAAATCCATTGCTTCCCCTTCAGCTCTTTCTTTGTTGACATCAATCAAAACGAGTTCTTCTGTAATGCCTTGATTAATTAATGAATAAGCATAGCTGCATCCTACAGCACCTGTACCAATTAAAACGACGCGGTTAATATTTTGCTGTTTCATTTTTTTTGCAACTCCCTTTTTCTAAATAGATTAATAGTTTTAAAGCTATTTATTGCTAAATGGAGAACAAATTCGTTAATCATTTACTGTGTTGTTACTTTTCTCCATAATATCTTAGAGTTCTTTCTTTTGTAAAATGTTATTACTGTTTATATAGTGATTATACACTTAAACTTTGTGAAAAACATCACATAAATATGTCTATTTTGTGAAAGTTTCTAAAAAATCATCGATTACATTTCGCTTATATTATAAAATTTTCCCTTTTGAAACGAAGGATAAACAGAATAATCAAAAAGTATCGGTGAATAATGATTGACAAAAATTATATTTATTCGGTAATGTAGTAAGTAACTGAATAGGAAAATCCACTAGGGGAGCCTTTTTGGCTGAGACAAGATTATTTGGACCCTTTGAACCTGATCTAGTTCATACTAGCGTAGGAAAGTGGAGTCGGCCCATTGAATATTAGTGTTTTATTTATTCATTATAAAGCCACTCCATTTTTGGAGTGGCTTTTTTGTATAGCAAAGTTACTCCATATTTTCCTTTTCAGCAAAAATTATCAGGAACAAAAGAAGGAGGAAATGGAAATGAGTTTTTCACAAAAATTACGTGCACAGGCTGAACCAATCTTTCAGGCGATTATGGAACATCCATTTGTGCAAGGAATTGGTAAAGGGGATTTAAAGAAAGAGCAGCTTATACATTATGTGAAACAAGACTTTGAATATTTAAATGCTTTTATGAAAATTTATGGATTGGCGATTTCAAAAAGCACGAACAGAAAAGACATGGAGCTATTTAATAACCAAATTTCCTTTGTGCTTCATAGTGAGATACATCCTCATAATAATTTTTGCGAGGTAGCAGGTGTTAAATACGAAGACCTACAAGGATTCCCAGTAGCTCCCTCTGCTCACCATTATATTCGCCATATGCTAACAGTTGCACATCAAGGTGGAATTGCTGATATTATCGCGGTGCTTTTACCTTGCCCATGGACGTATGTAGAAATCGGGAAAAAACTTTTAGAAGAGGTAAACCCAGATAGTAGCCATCCTTTTTATGACTGGATCCATTTTTATGGGGATGGCCCTATGACAGTTACTACTCCGCTTTGTCAGCGATTAGATGAACTTGCTGAAACACTTAATGAAGAACAGAAGGAAAAGTTAATGGAATACTTTTTATTAAGCTGTCAGCTAGAATATAAGTTTTGGGATATGGCATACCATGTGGAGGAGTGGCCAGTAAAGACGTTTGAGGTGTCTATATGAACTGGAAAGTTAAAGAGGTTGTCTTACTAGTAGTGATTGCCGTGGCATGCGGTGTTCTCTATATGGGCTGGTCCACTTTATGGCTCCCTATCTCAGCGCTTGTCGGCCCTGTTGGTGCTAACTTTATGTTTGGCATATGGGTGATAGCCAGCCCGATAGTTGCTTTTATTCTGCAGAAGCCAGGAGCTGCTTTAATAGCAGAGGTAGTAGCAGCTTCGGTCGAGCTCTTGATTGGCAGTCACTTTGGTTTATCAGCCCTTTTGATCGGCGTATTCCAAGGAGTCGGGGCAGAAATAGCATTTGCGATATTCCGTTATAAAAAATATCATGTTTCTGTCTTAATGTTATCTGGAGGGTTGGCTGCTTGTGGAAGCATGCTTTATAGCCTTCTAGCAAATGGTTTTTCCTATTATACGACGACAACACTTATATTAACCTTTGTTATTCAAGTAATAAGTGGTCTTATTTTGGGTGGACTATTAGCAAAGGCAATTGTAGAGGGGCTGGGAAAAACAGGAGTCTTAAAGGGCTATGCGATTTCTAAAGTGAATCGAAAAAAGGAGAGTAATGATGAGTTCATTGTTAGGATGTAACCATCTGTCTGTGCGCTTCTTGGAGGATAAGGAACCTGTCCTCCAAGAAGTGACACTACATATTAATCAAGGAGAAAAAGTATTAATCCTAGGTCCAAGCGGCAGTGGAAAATCTACTATTCTATCTGTTTTAGCGGGCATTATTCCAGAACATATTGAAGCATATGTATCGGGAGAAGTGATTAGGAGAAAAAGCACAGGGGTTCTTTTCCAAAATCCTGATACCCAGTTTTGCATGCAGCATGTTGATGAAGAAATTGCCTTTAGTCTCGAAAATAGAAAGGTACCCAGGGAAGAAATGGATGCTATTATTTTTGAACTTCTTGAAAAGGTAGGACTAACAATAGAGCCACATACTCCTATTGCAAATCTTTCAGGGGGAATGAAACAGCGTCTAGCACTGGCCTGCCTTTTAGCATTGGAGCCAGAGGTGCTTTTTTTAGATGAACCAACAGCACAGCTAGATCCGGCAGGTAGAAAAGAAGTCTTTGAAGTAATGAAAGATACTGCAGCTGGAACTGGGCAAACACTGATAATGGTAGAGCATGTGTTAGATGGCTGTATCGAATGGATGGATCGTGTCATTCTTTTCAATAAAAAAGGGCAAATAATTGCTGACGGCACCCCAGCTATGGTAGTTAAACAATATAAAGCGGAGATGCAAGAGGCAGGTATATGGCTTCCACAAGTTTTTCCACATAAGTGGGAGGATATAATCCAAAATGAAAATCATTCGAGAAGACTAGAATTAATTAAGGCATATGAAAGAAAAAGGACAGCGGCTCTGGAAATAAAACCCGACCCTATTCTGGAAGTGAACAATTTAACAGCAGCTTACCTTAAAGAGAACATTTTAGAAAACATTGAGTTAACCGTAAATAAAGGAGAATGGATTGCTGTTATTGGCAATAATGGTGCGGGAAAAAGCACCTTTTTAAAGCTGCTTGCTCATCTTAAAAAGAGCCAAAAAGGAGACATCCGCTTTCATGGGAAGGATTTGAAAAAGTGGAAAGACAGAGAGCTG
The DNA here is from genome assembly GCF_038006525.1 of Niallia sp. FSL W8-0951. Classification (NCBI taxonomy): domain Bacteria; kingdom Bacillati; phylum Bacillota; class Bacilli; order Caryophanales; family Bacillaceae; genus Niallia; species Niallia sp. FSL W8-0951. Next base: position 3,771,403 of record NZ_JBBOVK010000001.1, on the reverse strand, counting down.
TATCAGCACTTAGGGTTTGTATTCCAGAACCCTGAGCTGCAATTTATTACTCAAACGGTTTTTGATGAAATATCATTCTCCGGTCTTCAATATCAATGGGATAAAGCGGCTATTCATAAAAGAACGACAGAGCTTTTGCAGGAATTTGGATTAGAGCCTTATCAAAATCAACATCCTTTCACCCTTAGCTTTGGGCAGAAAAGAAGATTAAGTGTAGCTACGATGCTGTTATTAGATCAAGATATTCTTCTATTAGATGAACCTACCTTTGGGCAAGATGCAAAATCGTCGCATGATTTATTACAGGTTCTTGAAAAAAGAAAGAAAGAGGGAACTTCCATTATTATGGTTACACATGATATGGATATAGTGGATCAATTTGCAGACAAAGTCGTTGTCTTACAACAAAAGAAGCTGGCTTTTGCTGGTCAGCCGTATCTACTTTTTTCGAATCAAGAGCTTTGTAAAAGGCTAGCTATTATCCCTCCTATTCATTATCAATTAATCGCTGATTTAAAGGAGGGTGAAGACAATCAAAAGCAACGAGTCTTATCTATCACATCTTAATCCAGCGATGAAATTAATGACCCATATTATATTAATGGTTATTTTAATGACGATTCAAAGCGTATTTTCGACTGCAGCAATTTGGCTGTATGTGTTAATACTTGGTTTAACATTGGGAGGATGGAAGGGGAAATTTCTTGTTAAAGTGCTTCTCCCATATTCTATTTTTTTTATGCTTACGTTTTGGATGTTAGCGGCGTTTGGAAAAGGAGAAACAGTCGTCTGGAAGTGGGCTTGGTTTCAAGTAACCGAAGAAAGTATCAATAGTGGTTTGCTTATTGCCATGCGGATGCTAGCATTTGTGACAATCGGATTGCTTTTTACAACCACCACGAATTTATACGAATTAATGATGAGTCTTATCCATCAATGGAAATTATCTCCGAAATGGGCATATGGAATGATGGCTGGTTTTCGCTGCATACCGATGTTCCAATCAGATCTTGCCCAATTAAAGGAAGCACATAGGATCCGGGGTTATAAACATAGCGGAACCTGGAAGGCGTTCTTTCGCTATGCAGTTCCCTTGTTAACGCAGGCAATTCGCCGTTCCGAGCAAATGGCGATGGCAATGGAAGTAAGAGGATTTACTGGAGAAAGAGATAGGACATATTTTCAAAAAACTTCTATTATATTATTTGATTATTTATATTTTAGTATGATGCTGGTTATTGCTATTTGTATTGCTGTATTTATATAGGTCTTGGCAGTTCAGGTCTCACATTTATTCATATCTTCGGGAATGTACACCAATAGAAATGAATAAATTGTAGGGATCTGTTTTTTTTAAATAGGAAAACCTGGACAAATAACTTCTTTCTCCCTAATCTCAAATATTTATTTTAATTGTATTGACACTACCTGTATATACAACTATAATGAAAACGTAATCAACACTTGTATATACATGTATTGATTATGCAATAGGAATTATAATCGATTTAATAAATACAGGATAGTATAGTCAAAAGGGGGAAGAACGATGGGGAAGTATACAGAACAGGCAAAAGAACTTCTTGAGCATGTTGGTGGAAGCGGAAACATTTCTGTAGTGACACACTGTGCGACAAGAATGCGCTTTGTTTTAAATGATCCATCTATGGCTGATATTGACAGCATTGAAAAAATCAAGCTTGTAAAAGGAACTTTTACTCAAGCAGGACAATTCCAAGTTATCATTGGTAATGAAGTTTCATCTTTTTACAATGAGTTTATCGCTATTGCGGGAGTAAGTGATACTTCTAAGGATGAAGCGAAAAAGGCAGCGAAACAAAACATGAATTTTCTGCAAAGAATGATTGCCCATTTAGCAGATATCTTTACTCCGCTCATTCCAGCTATTGTTGTTGGAGGATTAATTCTAGGTTTTCGTAATGTTATTGGCGAAATTAAATTAGTGGAGGACGGAACCAAAACTTTAGTAGAAGTATCACAGTTCTGGGCTGGAACAAATAGCTTTTTATGGTTAATAGGAGAAGCGATATTCCACTTCTTGCCTGTCGGAATTACATGGGCAGTTGCAAGAAAGATGGGTGCAACCCCCATTCTTGGAATTGTATTAGGAATTACACTCGTGTCGCCGCAATTATTAAATGCTTATGCAGTAGCTGGAGCAGAAGAAATTCCATTTTGGGATTTTGGGTTTGCAAAAGTAGACATGATTGGGTATCAAGCTCAAGTAATTCCCGCTATTTTAGCAGGTCTATTGCTTTCATTTCTAGAGCTGCGTTTGCGTAAAATCATTCCAAATGCGATTTCGATGATTTTTGTGCCATTCTTTGCATTAGTACCAACTGTATTAATTGCCCATACCGTATTAGGCCCAATTGGATGGACGATTGGTTCTGCCATTTCTGATGTTGTCTATTCTGGACTAACTTCTTCGGTAGGATGGTTATTTGCGGCCATATTTGGCTTTGCTTATGCACCACTTGTTATTACTGGATTACACCATATGACAAATGCTATCGATTTACAATTAATGAGTGTATTTGATGGAACAAATCTATGGCCGATGATTGCTTTATCCAACATTGCCCAAGGATCAGCAGTATTAGCAATGATTTATTTAAATCGTAAAGACGAACAAGAAAAACAAGTATCCGTTCCAGCGGCAATCTCCTGTTACTTAGGCGTTACAGAGCCAGCCATGTTTGGTATTAATTTAAAATATGGCTTCCCATTCTTAGCGGCCATGATTGGTTCGATGGTGGCAGCAGTTATCTCAGTTGGATCAGGAGTTATGGCTCATTCTATTGGGGTAGGAGGATTGCCAGGATTTTTATCTATCAAAGCAGAACATATGCCTACATTTTTAATTGCAATGGTGCTCGCAATTGTTATACCGTTTATTCTGACAATTGTTTTCTCTAAGCTTAATATGGGGAAAGTTTCTTTGAAAAGAGTAAGAGGATAAAATTTTAATAAGTAAGAGTCGAAATAGTATCCCTTAGGAGGGATAACTTCGACTCTTTTTTAGTTTGCGTTCCATTATTTGTACATGGAGAGGTTCTCAAAGCTAATAAAAAAGGATCGGACAAAGGTAATCAAATTCTATTGGTCCATAAAATTATACATACTTTTACGGACATTACCCAATAATAGCGTAATTTATTCATTGTTATGTTTTTATGTTACATTCTGTTATCGGTAACACAGAGAAAGCGATTGCATTAAAACGGTTTCAAATCTACAATAAGAATGTGAGATAAATAAGGAGGGAAAATTTCATGAAGAGTTATAAAAAACTATTAATGTCAGGAGTAGCGTTACTTACTGCATTCTCTTTAACCGCTTGTGGCGGCAATGATACGAAAGAAAGTTCAAAAGGCGGATCTTCTGACGGAAAACAAACATTAACTGTGTCAGTAGATGGAGATGGATATAAAAAATATATTGATAGTATCAAAGGCGATTTTGAATCTAAAAATAATGCTGAAGTAAAAGTTGTCGTAATGGCGATGACAGATCAAGCTGACGCATTAGCGCTAGATGGTCCTGCTGGAACTGGTCCAGATGTATTTATCGCACCATATGACCGTGTTGGTTCAATGGGAAGCCAAGGGCATTTAGCTGAAGTAACAGCACAGCCTGAAGGAATTACAGAAACGGAAGAAAAACTAGTAACGTTTGATGGCAAACAATATGGAACACCATTTGTTATCGAAACTTTAGTAGGGTTCTATAATAAAGATTTAATTAAAGAAATGCCTAAAGATTTCTCAGAGGTAGAAGCATTAACAAAAGATAGCAAGTATGCATTTGAAGCTGAGTCTGGCAAAAACACAGCTTTCTTAGCGAAGTGGACGGACTTCTATTTTAGTTATGGATTAGTTGCTGGATATGGTGGATATGCATTTGGAAAAGAAGGAACAGATCCAACTGACATTGGTTTAAACAACCAAGGTACAATCGATGCCATTAAATATGCAAAGACTTGGTATGATCAATGGCCTAAAGGTATGCAGGACGTAACCGGTTCTGGTGACTTTATCACAGAAATGTTTACTACTGGTAAAACAGCTGTAATTATTGATGGTCCATGGATGGCAGCAACTTTTAAAGATAATGGCGTTAATTATGGAGTTGGTGCAATCCCTACATTACCAAACGGTGAAAAATTTGCTGCATTTGGTGGAGGAAAGGCTTGGGTAGCTTCTTCTTATGCGAAAGATCCGGAATTAGCTGCAAAATGGTTAGAGTATGTGGGGAATGCTGATAATTCAACAAAATTCTTTGAAGCTACAAACGAAGTTCCTGCAAACACAATTGCACGTAAAGCGGTACCAGCAGATAATGAATTAGCTCAAGCAGTTATTGCAAACTTTGAAAACGCTTCTCCGATGCCTAATATTCAACAAATGGCTGAAGTATGGGATGGCGGACAATATCTAATGTTTGATGCAGTTTCTGGTGCGAAAACACCTGAACAATCTGCAGAAGATACAGTGAAAAATATTAAAGAATCGATTGATCAAAAATATAAATAAGGTAGCTTAAAGGAAGGGAGATATTCCACTCCCTTTTAGTCGAAATTTCTAATTGTCATAGCTGATAATTAGAAATTTCGTCTTTCCATAACGCAATCGTTTGCATTGAAAACACTTACAAAACAAGTTGGTTTATCAAAAAAAGTTGGGCGAGTGATGATTTTTTTTGGTAAATCAATAAATTACCATTATGCAACAATATGCAATTTTATAGAAAGGGGATAGCCCACAATGAGTCAAAATGAAAGAAATCATAAAAAGAAAGCATCCCTGTTATCCATTATTCCTGGGTTAGGTCAGTTTTATAATAAACAAGCATTTAAAGGAATAGTATTTTTTGCTCTCTTCTTCGTTTTTGCAATAGAGATGGCATTAACTGGATTTCAGGCTTTAGAAGGCTTAATAACATTAGGAAGTATACCTCGTGATGATCACTCGTTATTCCTAATGATTAAAGGAACATTACAGTTAATTTTAACTGTTATCTTTCTCTTCTTCTATATATTAAATATTTTTGATGCTCGTAAGATAGGAGCATTAAGAGATAGAGGAGAAAAAATCAATACGAAGACGGTAGATATATTGAAAAATCTTTGGGAGCAAGGATTCCCTTATATCTTTACATTCCCGTCTTATATTTTAATGGCTTTTATCATTATTTTTCCGGTATTAGTGACATTATTTATCGCTTTTACAAACTATGATTTTCAACATATACCGCCATTTAAGCTGATTGATTGGATTGGTTTTGAGAACTTTACCAACATCTTTTTCTTAAGTTCTTATCGTGCAACATTTATGAAAATCCTTGTTTGGACATTAATTTGGACATTTGGGGCAACTACGTTACAAATCGTTCTTGGTGTCGTTGCTGCTGTTGTGCTGCATCAGAAGCATGTAAAAGGGAAAGCATTTTTCCGAATTCTTTTCTTATTGCCATGGGCTGTACCGGCATTTATTTCTATCATGGGATTCTCTAATATGTTTAATGACAGTATCGGTGCTATTAACGCACAAGTAATCCCATTGATTAATCATCTTCCGTTCATTGACATACCGGCAATTTCTTGGAAGACAGATGCGGCTTGGACAAAAACAGCACTTATTATGATCCAAGGCTGGCTTGGATTCCCATATATTTTTGTAATGGTAACAGGAGTATTGCAATCTATTTCAGATGATTTATATGAAGCAGCCAACCTTGATGGAGCAACTGCTTTGCAGCAATTCCGCAATATCACACTACCGATGATCCTTTTTGCAACAGCGCCAGTTATGATCACACAGTATACATTTAACTTTAACAACTTCTCTATCATCTACTTGTTTAATGAAGGTGGTCCAGGAAGTATTGGATGGAATGCAGGATCGACAGATATCCTCATTTCGTGGATTTATAAATTAACAACAGGGCAAGCACCGCAATATGCAGTTGCAGCAGCGGTAACATTGATTATTTCCGCAATTGTAATTGCAGTATCACTCATAACATTTAAGAAAACAAATGCTTTTGGCAATGAGGAGATGATGTAGGATGAGCATGAAAGCATCGCGACTTATCAATAGAATATTAACGTACGGTTTTCTTGGAATCCTATCAATAGTAATCATTTACCCATTATTAGTAACGGCATCAAGTGCCTTTCAAGCTACTAATATGGCGGCATTTACTTTGAAATTGAATGCAAACTGGGGACTTGATAATTTCCAAAGACTTTTTAGCGAAACGAATTATTTAAGCTGGTATAAAAATACGATTATTATTGCGGTTGCAGTAATGGTTGTGCAAGTAACATTGGTAACTCTTTCTGGATATGTATTCAGCCGCTATCGCTTTGTTGGAAGAAAATATAGCTTAATTTTCTTCCTCGTTATTCAAATGGTTCCGACAATGGCAGCATTAACGGCTTATTACGTACTAGCGACAGTACTTGGAGCAATTGATTCTTATTGGCTGCTATCATTAATCTATATCGGTGGTGGTATTCCGATGAACGTATGGTTAATGAAAGGGTATTTTGATACCATTCCGCGTGAATTTGACGAAAGTGCAAGAATTGATGGAGCAGGTCATTTAAGAATCTTTGTACAAATTAATTTACCACTGGTGCGCCCAATGCTTGCTGTTCAAGCTTTATGGGCATTTATGACACCATTTAATGATTTCTTATTATCTAAGTTTTTATTACGCTCCAACGAATTATTAACATTGGCGGTTGGGTTACAAACATTAATTTCCAACCCGCGTGAACAAAAGGTAGCGCTATTTGCGGCAGGGGCGGTTCTCGCAGCATTACCAATTGTTGTCTTATTCTTCTTCCTGCAAAAGAACTTTGTATCTGGTTTAACTAGCGGTGGATCAAAAGGCTAATCAATGACCAAGAGAAGAAATGATAGAGACGTCTGCTATTAGTGGGGCGGGCGTCTTTAGGATAGAAAGAAAACAACGAAGAATTTTAAGTAAGAGAGTGGGATTACAATGAAGAAGTCGGAACCATTTTTGATGCAATATTTTAAGTCTATTATTACACCGACAAATGTATTTAAGGGTAAGAATCTATTAACATGGCCGAAAATGATTTTCCTTTTTATTTTCTTAATTGCCTGCATGATGATGCCAACCTCTATTCAAATGGCAAAACTAACAAACTTCCCATTTGAGTTTTTGTTTCCAAAAACAGCTGAATTAATCACAGCTGACTTTGCCGATTCATTGTCTTCTAAACAAGTTAAGAACGGCAAGTTAGTGGGAATAGACAGTCAATATACAGAAGAGACAGGCGGAAATGTGATTGCGATTGATAAAGATAATAAATATCAGCTGACTGGAGAAGACCAGACAATTGGTATAAAAGGATATGCAAACGCCATTGTTTTTAAAGAGGACTATGCTGTAGTTGCCGAAGAAAATGGGTTTGGGTTTCAATTGTACTACCCAATGAATGAGGAGAAATATCCTTTCAAAATAGAAAACAAGGAAGATGTCCTGCAATATATCGGAACATTATGGTATGTGCAGAACAAAGCCTTCCTTCTGCCAATCCTGTTACTATTACTGGCTGGTGTTTATACAGCGATGAATGTAGTGCAATTTCTATTTATGTCATTCGTATTATGGCTGACAAAGAAATCCAATATTACCGATATAAGAACCTTTAAAGAGGCAGCAACCATCGTCCTTAATGCAGCAGGACTGCCAACCATATTAGCTGTAATCTATGGATTTATTCAATTTGATGTTGCAACCTTCATCATGATACAAGGACTTGGAACGGTATTAATGATTGCATTTGCATTTTTTAGAACAGGTTTTAAAGAAAAAAGATTAAAGGTAGACTCAGATAAAGCATAGGGAGAGAAGATTATGACAAATAAGCGTCTTTTCGAAATAAACAGCTGGAAGCTAATATCAAATAAGTTGGAAAAAAAAGAAAAGCGACTGCAGGAAAGCCTAACCTCCATTGGAAATGGTTATATGGGGATGCGGGGAAACTTTGAAGAAGGCTACTCTGGGGATTTTCATCAAGGTACGTATATTGCAGGCGTATGGTTTCCTGATAAAACAAGAGTTGGCTGGTGGAAAAATGGCTATCCTCAATATTTTGGTAAAGTGATCAATGCGCTGAACTTCATTGGTGTAGATATTTATGTAGACGGCACCAAAGTAGATTTGTATAAGGAAAACATTACTGATTTTCACCTAGAGCTAGATATGAAGGAAGGCATTTTAAGAAGAAGCTTCATCCTCCACAAAGGAGAAAGTCAAATCCAGTTTAAGTTTGAGCGCTTTTTAAGTATTGTTGCAAAAGAAGTTTGTGCAATAGATATAAAGGTAACAGCGCTAACAGGAGCGCATAAGATTGAATTAGTTCCATATTTAGATGGTGATGTGACTAATGAAGATTCCAACTATGAAGAGAAATTCTGGGAAGAGACTGGCAGAAAAGTAGAAGCTAATGCTGCCAATCTAATAATGAAAACGGTTGATAATCCTTTTGGAACACCAAGATTTGCAGTATCTGCTTCGATGTCAAATACCATAAATCACTTAGAAGTGACTTCTTACAATGAAAAGCCGATGTTTGTTGCCAATGCATATAACAATAAGCTTAAACAAGGGGATACACTCCACCTCCAGAAGTATGTAGCGGTTTCGACCTCTCGTGATTGGGAAGAAGAAAGATTAGGGGCTGTTTCTGATCTGTTAGCAAAACAAGCGAGAGAAAAAGGATATGATTCCTTAAAAGAAGAACATATTGCTGCCTGGGCAGCCCGCTGGGAAAAGGCGGATGTTCAAATTGATGGGGATGAAGAAGCGCAGCAAGGAATCCGATTCAATATTTTTCAATTATTCTCTACGTACTATGGGGACGATGCGCGTCTCAATGTAGGGCCAAAAGGTTTTACAGGAGAAAAATATGGGGGAGCAACCTACTGGGATACAGAAGCATATATCGTACCAATGTATTTGGCTGTAGCAGAGCCTAAAGTAACTGAGCAGCTATTACGTTATCGCCGCCAACAGCTGCCAGGTGCGGAGCATAATGCCAAACAGCAGGGACTGAAAGGTGCATTATACCCAATGGTAACTTTCACTGGGGTAGAGTGCCATAATGAATGGGAGATTACCTTTGAAGAAATTCATCGTAACGGTGCCATTGCCCATGCTATTTTTAATTACACAACGTACACAGGTGACGAAACCTATGCATTAAATGAAGGATTAGATGTATTAGTCGGAATCAGCCGCTTTTGGGCAGATCGCGTACATTATTCGAAAAAAAATGATCAATACATGATACATGGAGTAACAGGACCAAATGAATATGAGAATAACGTAAATAACAATTGGTATACGAATAAGATTGCGACGTGGACATTAAGATATACTTTAGAATTACTTGATAAAACAACTTCAAAAAGAAAAACAGATTTAAATATTGGCAAAAGTGAATTAGCAAAATGGCAAGAAATCATTGACAAGATGTATTTCCCAGTAGATGAAGAATTGGGAATCTTTGTTCAGCACGATACATTCCTTGATAAGGATTTACAGACTGTAGATACCCTCTTAAAAGAAGAGAGACCACTTAATCAAAATTGGTCTTGGGATAAAATTTTGCGTTCTTGTTTTATTAAGCAGGCCGATGTTTTACAAGGGATGTACTTCTTAAATCATGAATTTAGCTTAGAAGAGAAAAAGCGCAACTTTGATTTTTATGAGCCAATGACTGTACATGAATCAAGTCTTTCCCCTTGTGTTCATTCTATTTTAGCAGCAGAAATCGGGCTGGAGGAAAAGGCATATGAGATGTATCAGCGCACGGCAAGATTAGATCTTGATAATTATAATAACGATACAGAAGATGGATTGCATATAACTAGTATGTCAGGAAGCTGGCTGGCTATTGTCCACGGTTTTGCTGGAATGCGCACAGCAACAGGAATTCTTTCCTTTGCACCGTTTGTTCCTAAAGGATGGAATAGCTACACCTTTACAATCAATTATCGAAATCGATTAATTCGAGTCACGACGACTTCAGAGGAAGTGAAATTAGAGCTTCTGTCTGGGAATGCGTTAAAGATTCAGTTATATGGAAAAGATACTTTATTAGAAAAAGAGTTTGTTGGAAAGAAGTAGCTAGTTAGCAGAAGGGAGCCGTTGATTGATTGTTATTCTATTGCTAGAGAAAGGCGCTAGAATAAAGGAAGCGCGGCTCCTTTTTCATAGGAGGACGTGAATATGTTAAAAGGAATTATCTTTGATTTAGACGGAGTTATTACAGACACTGCAGAATATCATTATTTAGCGTGGAAGAAAACAGCTGAGGCCATTGCTGTTCCTTTTGATCGTGAGTTTAATGAAGAATTAAAAGGTGTTAGCCGCATGGACTCTTTATATAAAATACTAGATCATGGGGGAATTCGCGGGCAATTTTCCGACGCGCAAGTGGAAGAGCTGGCACATGATAAAAATACCTATTATCAAGAGCTAATTAAAGAAATTACCCCGAATGATTTATTGCCTGGGATAAAAGACTTCTTGGTAGAATGCAAAGAAGCTGGTTTACAACTTGGCCTTGCTTCTGCAAGCAAAAATGGTCCAGTGATATTAGATCGTTTAGAAGTAACAAACTTTTTTGATACCATCGTTGATCCCGGAAAATTAAAAAAAGGGAAGCCTGATCCAGAAATCTTTGTAAAAGCAGCAGAGCAGCTGCAGTTACAAGTGCGTGAATGTGTGGGAGTGGAAGACGCGGAAGCTGGCATTCAAGCAATAAAGGGAGCAAATATGTTTGCAGTTGGTGTTGGCACCCCTGACCGCATGAAATTAGCAGATTGGCAAGTCGGAAGTACAGCAGAAATAACCCTTGAACGCTTAAAGGAAAAGTTAGGGGAATAATAGGGTGGCAAGAGAATGGAGTGTGTGGTGCGCTCTGTTCTTTTTTATTTGGCTGGGGAAAGTGCTGTTTTGGGGAGAGGGAGTAAAAGTAGCATTCTAAGAGAGATGAAAGCCAGAAAAAGAGGGGTAGCCGAAAAAAATGGCGTTCATGTGAGCGATAAAAGCCAGAAAAAATGATATTCAACGCATATAAGCCCCAGCCAAGTTAATAACAATAACAAAAAGCGTATTCCCTTGCATAGCACAGGAGGAATGCGCTTTTTAAAAGAAGGCTGGTGTTAGCTTTTTACCTTGAATTGTAAAATTGAAAATGCACCTGGAGACAATGTTAATTCTTTTTCTAGATTCCAAATAATCTCTTTATCATGATAGAGATCTTGAACATTTTTATTATCGATATTTTCAACAGGAATCGTGAAAGTTTGTTCTTGATCTGTGTTATTAATAGAGAAAATAATATGTTCCTCTTTGTATGTTTTTTGGTACATTGTAATATTATTATTATTTGAATCTACGAAAATAAATGATCCTTTGTTACCAAATGCCGGATGGTTTTTACGAAGTGAAATCAATTTTTGAATATGGGCAAATAAGTCAAGATCTTGCTTTTCTTTTTCCCACACCATACACTTTCTGCAGCCTGGATCCTGTGTACCATCCATTCCTATTTCATCGCCGTAGTAGATACAAGGTGTTCCTGTGAAAGATAAAAGGAATAAATAAAGTAGTTTCACTCTATCCTTTCGATTATTTGCAAGTGTCAAAATACGAGGCGTATCATGACTATCTAATAGATTAAAAGATACTTCATTAACACTACTTGGATACATATGAAGGACATTGGTAATCGTATGTTTGAACTCTGTCGAAGTAATCGAATCCTTCGCAAAGAAATTTACAGCACCTGTTGTGAACGGATAATTCATGACAGCATCAAACTGGTCTCCCTGCAGCCAAGGCATAGAGTCATGCCATATTTCTCCAAGAATATACACATCGGGCTTCAATGCTTTCACTTCTGTGCGGAAATCTCTCCAAAATGGATGATCTACTTCATTGGCAACGTCCAGTCTCCAGCCATCGATGCCAAATTCTCTTACCCAATATCGGCCAACTTCTAATAAATATTCTTTTACTTCTGGATGGCTTGTGTTTAGCTTTGGCATAAACGGGGTAAAGGCAAAAGTATCATAGTTTGGAATTGGTGCTGTTTGAATCGGGAATTCACGAATATGGAACCAATCTTTATAGATAGATTCCTCCCCCTTCTCCATGACATCTTGCCATTGAGGGAAGAAATAACCACTGTGATTAAAAACAGCATCTAACATAACTCGAATCCCATGATCATGAAGAACATCTACCATTTTTTGAAACGTCTGTTTATCGCCAAACTGGGGATCGATTTCCATATAGTCAATTGTATCGTATTTATGATTAGAGTAAGCTTTAAATATTGGAGTGAAATAAACACCATTAACGCCTAAATCGACTAAATAGTCTACATGATCGATAACACCTTGAAAATCGCCGCCAAAAAAGTTGGTAGGGGTTGGCTCTGTACTTCCCCATTCGAGTGTATCAGCAGGATTAAGCATAGGATCCCCGTTAGCAAAGCGTTCTGGGAAAATTTGATACCAAACCGTATCTCTTACCCAGTCGGGAGCATAAAAAGAATCCTCTTTATGCACAAAAGGAATACAAAAATAATAGGCAGTATCATCTGTTGGAATTGCTTGGTAAAATCCTTTTTCTGTATAGATGAGTGTCTCGCCTTTAGAAGATAACTCAAATCCATAGCGTAAACGTCGATACTCAGGCTTTATTTCAATAAACCAATAATCATAAAGTTCTGTGCTGCCACTTTTTTTCATGGTAGCTTTTTCGTATTGCCAAGCTTGATTCACAAAAATGTAAGGGTCTCCAAAAATAAGCTGAACAGACTCCATTTCTGCTTTTTTCGTCTGCAGACGGATGTGGACCATATCTTCTTTATAAATATAAGAAAAATTATTGCCAGGCCGATGGTAAATCGCTTCTTTTAACATAAAATCTCCCTTTCTACGCAATCGTTTGCATTATTAAATAGTTGAGTATCTAGCAAAAAACAATTATAATATAAAAAGATAAAAGGAAAACGTTTGCACCCCTCTATTATCAACCCATTTTCGTTATTTATCAAGCATATTTATAAAAAAGTTTAGTTTAAATATAATAGTGAATAATTATTTGTTGTAGAATAAATGAAGTAGTATAATAAATCGCTTTCAATAATTAGTAATCTAATGGATAGAGAAATTTAAATTTATACTGGGGGAGTTCCATTGGCAACACTTTCAGATGTGGCAAAAAAAGCAAATGTCTCAAAGATGACTGTTTCAAGAGTGTTAAATCATCCCGAGCAGGTAACAGATGAATTAAAACAGCTTGTATATAAAGCAATGGAAGAATTAAATTATGTTCCTAATTATGCGGCAAGAGCATTGGTTAATAATCGAACACAAGTGATTAAATTACTGATTTTAGAAGAAATGGATACGGTTGAACCTTATTATATGAATTTATTAACGGGAATGAGCAGGGAGCTGGATAAGAACCATTATTCCTTACAGCTAGTAACAAGGACATCGCTTAATATAGGAAAGTGTGATGGCATCATTGTTACGGGTATGCGTGAATCTGACTATGCTTTTATTGAAAAATTAACAATTCCGGTTGTATTATTTGGAGAGAATTTGCATGGATTTGATTTTGTCGATGTGGATAACAAAAAAGGGACATACGTTACGACTAAACATATTTTAGACCTAGGATATAAGCAGCTAATTTTTATCGGAATTGATGAGAAAGAGCCTTTTGGGCAGCTTCGTGAGGCAGGGTACGTAGATGCAATTTCTGAGAATGCTATAGAAGGAAAAATTATAAGAGTAGCAAATAGTTCAAGAGCAGCAGAGGCAAAGGTTTCTGAATTCCTATCAAAGAATGATGGTAAATTTGGATTTGTTTGCGCTTCTGACCGCATTGCAACAGGGGTGATTCGAGCAATCCAGAAGGCAGGGAAAAGTGTGCCAGAAGACTACGCAGTAACTGGGTTTGATGGCGTCTTTCTAGATAGAATCTCATCACCGAAAATTACCACAATTAAGCAGCCCTTAATGGAAATGGGAGAGGCTTGTGCACGCATGCTCCTAAAAAAAATTAATGAACGAAACAAAAATCAAGGGAAACATATTTTTGAGCCGAAGCTCATTGTTCGTGAATCGACCATTCTAGAAGAGTAGAGTGATTTAACCATTTTTAGCAATTGTCAATTCGTGTTTTGGCGAGGGCAAACAATAGCAGTGATAATAAGAGGATTGTTCTTTTATGATAAAAAACAGCCGATATGCTCTTCAAAAGAGGCACAATAAAAAATACCCGCTAAGGAGCACGTACACACAGTCACTCGCTTCTACGGGTATTTATCAAGCCATTATTCCATATTGCTGTGTCTCTTAAAGGCTTCCTCAAATCCAATCTCGTTTAGCTCAGCAAAATTTAGACAAATGGTATCAAAGACAATATGGGCACACTGATCAAATAATGAGCCTAAGGGCTGGATAGACTTCATCTCATTTGCCTGCCGATATTTCGTGCTTGCCGGAATGCAGATTGTATGGGTTGCTTCTTCCACAAGTGGAGAGCTAGGATCAGTAGTTAAGACTAACACAGTGCACCCTAGCTTATGAGCCGTTTCAGCCGTCCAAATAACAGACTTTGTTTTCCCAGAACCAGAAATAGCGACTAATATATCTTCAGAAGAAAGAGCAGGAGTAATGGTCTCTCCCACTACATAAACGGTTGCTCCTAAATGCATTAATCTCATGGCAAAGGATTTGGCCATGAGCCCAGATCGTCCTTCTCCCACGACAAAAATTCTTCTTTTTTCTCTAATTAATGCGGCTGTATCAATTAATAAGTTCTCATTGACTTGTGACAAAACGACTTGAATTTCCTGTTGAATAGCTGTAAGCCTACTCATTGGATAATACCTCCTGATTAAATTGTCTTGCTACCTTTGCTGGATCGGCAGCCTTCGTAATAGCGGAGCCAATAATGGCTATATCGATGCCGCTTTTTTGAAGCTGTGGGATAGAATCGATAGTAATTCCGCCTGCCGCTGCAATTGGGGTTAGGCAGAAAGTGCCGGTTTCCCATTCGCTTTTCCCATTTAATTCTTGCTCATCCTTACTTATATGGTAGCAAAAAATAGCATCCTTAATCGTGGCAAGTGATATCATTTGTTCTCTGGACGTGTTTAATAAATCAATCATTACTTTTTTTTGCTTCTTTTTCGCTACTTCCATACATGTCTCAATGGTTACTTTTGGGGCTGTTCCCATAACTGTGATAATATCTGCCCCGGCAGCAAAGCTAATCTCTGCTTCATATTTCGCATTATCCATTGTTTTCGTGTCAGCAAGGATTTTTTTATGAGGAAATGCTTTTCTCATTTGGCGGACGCTGTCTATTCCAAATTCCTTGATTAGAGAGGTCCCAACTTCAATCCAGTCAATATCAGCTTCTACTAACTGGGCTATACGAATTGCTTCAGAAATAGTTAATCGGTCCAAAGCTAATTGAATAATCATTGTCAACCGTCCTTTCTTTCAATACTAAACCGGTTTATTTAAACGGTAAAAATTTTTAATAGATTAATGGAACAGTATAGAAGCGTCATTCTGCTCATCTCAATAAGTTTAGAAGGAACGCTTCTCAGATAGATCTTTTATATTTTCTTTATTGAGGATTGTCTAACAATTAATTCACAAGGATAAATAATTTTTTCTACTTTAAAATATTCCTTGTTAACTTGTTTTAATAATATTTCCGTAGCCTTTTTTCCCATTTCAAATGCAGGCTGTGCAATCATAGTCATTGGAGGATTAGAAAGATGTGCAAAAGGAAAATTATCAAAAACAATTAGGGATACATCTTCAGGAATACGTAGTTTCTTTTCCTGTAAAAATGCTAAAGTCTCTAAGAACACTAAATCATTACCTGCTAGAATAGCAGTAGGTGGGTTCTTTTTTTGAAATAGGTGATGTAATTCATTCTTCACATTTTCTATTTCTGAGCTAATAATATTGTCTTCGCAAATGTCTATAGAGTTTTCTAGCAAAGCTTTCTTATAGCCTTCAATTCGTTCTTTTCTTGTCGAAATAGTTAATGGCTGTGTCAAAATAGCTATATTCCTGTGCCCATTTTCCAAAAATAATTTAATTGCGTGATAGCTTGATTCTACATTTGTGGATAGAATAAAAGGAGCATCTATTTCCGGAATATCTCGATCCATAAAGACAACGGGATAATCTTCCTCTATCATTTTGGCATAAATATCGGTGTTTTGCCCTGTTGGAAAAATAATCAGACCATCTACCTGTTTGGCACGCAATGTTTCTATATATGTTCGTTCCTTTTTGGGATTGTTATCAGCGTTGCAGATGATTGCCTGATAATCATGTTCGAAACAGTAATCTTCAATAGAACGGCAGATTTCTGTCGAAAATCGATGGACAATATCAGCAACAATAATTCCAATCATAGAAGTTTTCTTTTGTTTTAGGCTCCGTGCAATATAATTGGGATGATACCCTAGTTGTTCAATGGCACTTTTGATTTTTTTCCTTGTGTCTTCTCCCATATATTCATAACGCTTGTTGATATATTGTGAAACGGTGCTTTTAGAGACACCTGCATATTTCGCTACATCCGCCATGGTTACTTTCGCCATTTGTTTTCCTCTCTCGCTACTTTAATAGATTCTTTTTTAGTATAAAACAATCTACCGTTACAAGAAAGCGAAAGAGGAAAACGCTTAAAAATTAGTCATGCAATGGTTGCTGTGCTAATTTTTCTATTACCTTCTTTTCCTTTTTTGTAGCAATAATTGTTAAAATAGCTGACAATAATAAGGATATTGCCATGAAATTATAAGAAGCTCCAAAACCACCAGTTAAATCATTTAAATAGCCAACGATATAGGCTCCAGCGAAAGAACCTAATGCTCCCATACTATTGATTAATGCCATTGCCCCGCCAGAGACGTTTCTAGGAAGGATTTCTGGAATAATCGCAAAGAAAGGGCCATAAGGTGCATACATTGCTCCTCCAGCAATAGAAAGGAGAATAAAGGATAACCAGAAATTACTTGTGCCAATTAAATAGGAGCCATAGAAGCAAATTGCTCCAATTAAGAGAAATGGATAGACAAAAAGTTTGCGATTTTGATATTTATCTGAGAAATAAGAAACCGCTAACATTAACACACATGCTAGTACATAAGGAATTGATGCAAGCCAGCCCGTTGTTACAATACTTGCATTTGGGGCTGAATTAATAATAGTAGGAAGCCACATCACAAAACCATATACGCCAATACTCCAAAGTGCATATTGAAGACTAAGCAGGATAACAGTCTTTGACTTAAATGCTTCACGATAGTCCTTAACTGGTTTAAGTTCTTTTTGTTCTTCTAACAAAGCTTGATGAATGGCAGCCTTTTCGTCGCTGTTAAGCCATTTTGCATCTTTCGGATGATCATTGACTAGTTTCCACCATAAAAATGCCCAGATAACGGCAGGTAAACCTTCTAATATAAACATCCATCTCCAACCGAGAGATTCAAGAATATAACCAGATACAATACTCATCCATAAAACGGTTGCCGGATTTCCTAGAATGAGGAAGGTATTTGCGCGAGAACGCTCTGCCTTTGTAAACCAATGACTTAGAAATACTAGCATCGCAGGCATAACAGCACTTTCTACTACCCCTAAGCTAAAGCGTATAACGAATAATATGTTCACATTGGAAATGAGGCCAGTGGCTGTTGCTAAAAAACCCCAAAGGATTAATGACCAAAATATTAGTTTTTTTGCGCTCTTATTCTCTGCGTAATGAGCTCCTGGAATTTGAAAGAAGAAATATCCTAAAAAGAATAACGCGCCAAGCAGAGAAGAGGTAGCCGCAGTAATATTTAAATCCTCTGCCAAGCCGCCAGCAGCTCCAAAACTATAATTTGCTCTGTCTAAATAAGCTAAGCTATAAGTAATAAAAACAATCGGGATAAGACGAATCCATCTTTTTTTAGAAAGGGTATTCATATACGTACACTCCTTTGAGATTGATTGTTTATAAAATGCCTAAGTTCTTGTTTATCCGGATAGCCAGTATTGTCACCAAGCGATTGTACAGCTAATGCACCAATTGCATTTCCTCGCTGCACGGATTCCTCTACAGTAAGACCTTCTAAGAACCCACTTATTACTCCAACAGCAAAGCCGTCCCCTGCACCAACTGTATCAATCACCTTTGCTACAGGATAGCCATAGATGGTTCCTTCTTCTGTAGGGGATTTATAATAGGCACCTCGCGCGCCAAGTTTGATGATAACTAATTCCACGCCAGCGTCTAAATAATAGGAACCAATATCAGCAGGTGTTTGATAGCCCGTTAGTTTGATGCCTTCCTCTAATCCTGGTAATACATAGTTCGCTTGTTTTGCGAAGAAATTGATGGTATCTACCATTTCCTTTTCTGAATTCCAAAGATTTGGCCTTAAATTTGGATCAAAAGAAACCTTTTTACGCTCCCTTTTAAAAAACGATAAAGCATGCTGAGCAAAATCTCTAGTTTCCAAGGAAAGTGCTAATGGAATCCCAGTCATATGCAGATGCTTTGCTTTCTGAAAATAATCTTCATCAAAGTCCGCGATAGCTAGATGGCTTGCAGCAGAGCCTTTTCGGAAATATTGGACTTCTGGATCACCTTTGGTTACCCGTGACTTTAATTGAAATCCAGTTGGGAAATATGCATCTGTCATGATTTGTTCTATATGAACTCGATTCTTTTGGAGGTTTTCCGTTATAAATTTTCCAAAGGCATCAGCACCAACTTTACTTACAAAGCTAGCTTTATATCCTAATTTAGCTAAGCCGATTGCTACATTTGTTTCCGCACCTGCCAGTTCCATTGTAAAATGCTGTACCTCATGTAGTGGGCCGCAAGAGTCGGCTATAAACATTGCCATGGCCTCGCCAAATGTAATGACATCAATTGAGTGCATGTGATTTTTCCCTCCCTTGATTTGCATGGACAATCTCTATAAATTTATTAATCTCCAAGCTTGATCTCTCCAAGGAAAACTCCAATGCTCTCGGAATGGCAGCCGGAATCAAATAATCCATTTTTCGCCAAAATGCATTTGGATCAAGTGGTAAGGGATCGGTAAAAAAATGCTTGCCTTGTTTAAATACATGTTTTAAATGAAAATAAAAAATATATGGTTGGAAAATTTGAAATGCTGTCAATGCATCTTCCTCCTGAATTATCCAGTTGCCTATATCAAATGTCATTTTGATTGGCATCTCCAAATTAGAAGCGTTTTCAAAAAAGGATGCTAACGGCTGGATTTTTCCCCCTTCCATTGTTTGATCATTTTCCACTAATAAGGAAAGAGAAGGGTAGTTCTGGATGATGTTCCATAAGGAGTGCAGCTCTGATTTGTTCTCCAAATAATGTCCCAGGGGGAGCTTAACCCATTTTGCTGAGAGAATCCTGCTCTCCTCCAAGATAGTATGAAGTGCTTGCTCGTTTACAGCACCCGCATTGTTCCAAACTGGAATGGGAGCAGAGTAAACGGTAAATAAGTTAGAATGCTGGAGAATAGGCTGTATAAGCTGTAAGGTTGTTAGCAATTCCTCTTCATGTAATAATTCTCTCCTAATTTCAATTCCGGAGGCTTTTGATTTTGCAATGATTGAAATGGCTTGAAGTAAATCTTTCGTTGCAATTTTTTCGTCAAAAAAGGAGTTCAAAGGGATATATATAGCAGACATTTATATCTCACCTTTCATAAAACGATTTAGTAAACCGGTTTAGTGATATTATAAATGGAATGAAAGCGCTTTTCAATAATTAATTCAATAATTAGGGAAAAAGTAGGAGAAGGGGATAATATGAACATTATTGGGGAGGGTATTCGCGAAAAGAGGGGAAGTATTCGCGAAAACACTTGAGAAATTCGCGAAAAAGAAGAGAAAATTCGCGAAAAATACAATTTATCAGCCAAACCCAAAAAAAGGTCTATGTAAAAACACTCTTTTACATAGACCTTTCCGAAATCGAACGATTAACTTTCACTCGTTCCCAAGGTTTTGACTTCCAGCGTCTGAAGGCAAATATTCCTCTAAACCATTCATCTATCCCTTGAGCCAACCAGATACCAAGAAGTCCCAATCCTAATGTAATTCCTAGAGCATAGCTCAGCGTAACGGCAATTCCCCACATGGAGATAATACCAATAATGACAGGGAAGCGAACATCACCGGAGGATTTTAAGGAACTCATTAAGACAATATTCATCGCTCTTCCTGGTTCTGTAAAGACCACTGCCCAGAGAATAGGTAGCCCGATAGCAATAATTTCATAGTTATCTGTAAATAGCTCTAATATTGGCTGGCCGATTAATGCCATTACAAGGGCTGCCGCTAATGAAACGATCATGGCAAGTCTAAGTGTTTTAATGCCTCGTTTCAATGCACGGTCAAACTGCTTCCCGCCAATATAACGTGCAACCAGAAGCTGAGTACCTTCAGCAATTGCTAAAGTAAATAAATAGCAGATCATGGAAATATTACTAATATATACTCTGGCTGCTAAGGAGGCATCTCCTAGAGAAGCAACCATTGCAGTAATCATAAGCTGTGAAAATTGATACGATAAATTTTCTCCCGCAGAAGGAATGCCGATATAGAGCATATCTCGAATATCTTGTTTATTGACTTTGATGAAATCCTTAACGGAAAAGGTTAAAGCAATTCTTTTATAAACAAGATAAAGCAAAACAAGCACAGCAAATGTACGAGCTATAACGATAGTCCATGAAACACCAATGACACCTGTGATAGGTAAACCAAAAACACCAAGAATACTAATGGCATAACCGGATACGCTAATTACATTCATCAAAACACTAACAATCATGGATTCTTTTGTAAAGCCATGACTTCTTAATATGGCACTAAGTGCAAGTGAGAGAGATTCTAAGAAGAGGGACGCACCACATATACGAACAAATATTAATCCATATTCTAATACTTCACCGCGAATATCGAAAAGTTGTAATAAATGTTCACCGAAGATAACAACGAGGGCTGCAATAATTATGCCGAACCAGAAGTTTAAACCAACCGCAGAGCGTGCAAACCTTCTAGCAAGATTAAGCTCATTAGCCCCAAGTTTTTGCCCGATTAGTATCATGGCAGCAATAGACGTTACATTAAAGACTAGAATAAAAATCCCAAGAAGCTGATTGGCAACTCCTACACCTGCAGCTGCGCTGTCAGAATAATGGCTTAGCATTAAGGTAGCAGTTACTCCCATACCCATGTGTAAAGCAAGTTCAATAAACAGTGGCCAAGATATATTAAAAAGAGACTGATTTTGTATTTTATTTGTTGAAACACTCAACAGGTAAAACTCCCCTTTACATTTTAAAAATAGAAAACATAACAATCATTTTATGCTTATTTGGAAGAAAGTAAAG
Organism: Niallia sp. FSL W8-0951; assembly: GCF_038006525.1. Taxonomy (NCBI): domain Bacteria; kingdom Bacillati; phylum Bacillota; class Bacilli; order Caryophanales; family Bacillaceae; genus Niallia; species Niallia sp. FSL W8-0951. Next base: position 3,749,856 of record NZ_JBBOVK010000001.1, on the reverse strand, counting down.
GGAATGAGAGCATTTTTTTTTAGAAATTTTTCAAAAATCTTGAATATAGTAGTAATTAGCGCTTTTTTTGGAATTATTTATAGGAATAACCCATTATTTACCGTAACATATGCTAAGTATTTTGCCTTTTAACTAAAAAATTATTTGAAATGTAATGAATAGTGTCATGACAAGTGTTATTATAATAGTTAGTTTTTATAATTATACCTATCAGTGGGAACCTAAGGGAAAAATGGGAGGATTACAATGAAAAAGGAAATATCTCAAAGAAAGATTCTTGGTATCGCAGGATTAGGATGGATGTTTGATGCGATGGATGTTGGAATGCTTTCATTTATTATTACTGCTCTCCAAGCAGATTGGGGTTTATCGGGAAAAGAAATGGGCTGGATTGGCAGTATGAATTCGATTGGAATGGCTGTCGGAGCACTTGTTTTTGGATTAATGGCAGATAGAATCGGAAGAAAACATGTATTTATGATTACATTATTACTCTTTTCTATTGGCAGCGGGCTCTCTGCCTTTACTACATCCTTAACTATCTTTCTAATCCTACGTTTTTTCATTGGAATGGGACTTGGTGGGGAACTGCCGGTAGCATCCACACTTGTTTCAGAAAGTGTTCCAAAGGAAAAACGAGGCAGAGTCGTTGTGTTACTTGAAAGCTTTTGGGCATTTGGCTGGTTACTCGCTGCAGTAATCTCCTATTTTGTTATTCCAAAATATGGGTGGCAGGCCGCACTTATAATAAGCGTTCTCCCAGCATTTTACGCTATATATTTACGTTTGCATCTACCTGATTCACCAAAATTTTTAAAAGTAGAAAAAGAGAAAAAGCTAACGATTAGGGAAAGCTTGCAAGCTGTATGGTCGAAGGAAAATCGGAAGCAAACAGCAACCTTATGGATTTTATGGTTCTGTGTAGTCTTTTCTTATTATGGAATGTTTTTATGGCTTCCGAGTGTCATGGTATCTCAAGGCTTTAGTATGATAAAAAGCTTTGAATATGTATTAATTATGACACTAGCACAATTACCGGGATATGCTTTGGCAGCCTATTTAATTGAAAAAGCAGGAAGAAAGTTTGTACTCGTTCTATTTTTAATTGGGACAGCAGGTAGTGCCTTTATGTTTGGGTTAGCGGGAAGCACAGCGATGCTGCTTACTGCAGGGATTCTTTTATCCTTCTTTAACTTAGGTGCATGGGGAGCTCTTTATGCTTATACACCAGAACAATACTCGACCAAGGTCCGAGGAACTGGAGCAGGAATGGCTGCTGCGATTGGAAGAGTTGGCGGAATCTTAGGACCGTTATTAGTTCCCTACCTAACAGCACAAAAGGTTTCGATTCCCGCTATTTTTACTATTTTTTGTATTGCTGTATTAATCGGAGCAGCAGTAGTTCTGTTTTTTGGAAAAGAGACTAAGAATACCGAAATTATTTAGAGTGGCTCGCCACTCTTTTTTTTGTTAAATATTCTAACAAAAGTTCAATTGTGAAAAAAATTTTACATATAACCTTCATATTGATTTTATTTTTCTTGAATAATAATCACTTTTTATATAAAGGGAAGAGGAAGATTACATTCTGATTTCTATGATAGCGTTTTAATAAAGACTGAAATAAAAAAATTATTTACATATTCAGAATATTGGTGATATTATAGCTACACACTAATTAAACGGTTTAGGAGGAGCATGACATGAAGATCAAAACAAATACAGCACTGAATATTATACTCATATTATGCTCTTAGGATTAAATAATCCCTCTTTATTAAAACGGGAATTGTTTAGTCCAGTTTTTGTTATTTAAAAACAAGGCGCTAAACAGTTTGTAAAACTTGAAGGTGCCTATCCATTATTGGACAGGCTTTTTTGTTTTTATCTAGTTAATAATTATTTTCAAATAGAGGAGTAGAGAATGATGAAGAACAAAGAATATTTTATGGAACGAATGTATAAAGCCTCAGCAGGAATGTCAAATGCAGTCCTTGTAACATTAGGAATGGGATTGTTGTTAGAATCGATCGGAAAAGCATTTGGCTGGGATGTTTTAATTCAAATTGGCGGAGTAGCAAAGGTATTGTTAGCACCGGCATTTGGAGCGGGAATTGCCTATCAGTTAGGTGGAAACACATTAGTTATTTTTAGTGCGATGGTCTGTAGTACAATTGGGGGAAATGCGCTGCATGCAACAGATGCTGGAATGGTGCTTGTTTCCGGACAGCCAATCAGTGCAGTATTAGCAGCAGTAGTGGCAACATATGTTGGGAAGTGGATTAACGGAAAAACAATTTTAGATATGGTGGCCATTCCAGCTGCAGCAATTTTAGTTGGAGGAATTGCTGGAGTAGGTTTAGCGGCAGTGACAACTCCAATGCTAGAATGGATTAGTGCCCAAATCACTTCATCGGTTCAAGGCTCACCTTTAGTAGCGCCAATGGTTATCTCGTTAGTATGGAGCATCCTGCTGATGACTCCAGCATCATCAGCAGCTTTAGCAATTGCATTGCAAATGGATCCAGTGTCAAGTGCGGCAGCGTTAATCGGGTGTACGGTACAATTTGTTGGATTTACAGCGATGTCTCTACGTCAAAATGATTTAGGAGGATTTCTTGCACAATCTATCATTACACCAAAAGTACAGTTCCCTAATTTGGTCAAAAACCCATTGTTAATTATTCCACCTTTTGTAGCAGCCGTCATTTGTGCCCCGATTGCAACATTAGGATTCGGATTCACGGCAACGTATGAATTGGCTGGATTAGGATTGAATTCTTTAATTGCGCCAATCAGCATTATGGCCACACAAGGCTTGCATGGATTCTTAATTTATGTGGCAGTAGGTATGGTCCTTCCAATTGTGATTACACTTCCGCTTTATTTCGTGATTCTTCGCGCAGGCTGGGCAAAAGCTGGAGATTTAGCTATGAAAGTACAGTAAAAATTATGAATCGAGGCTTCCGAAAATTAGGAAGCCTCTTTTGATGAAAAGGATAAAAGTAGTGGAGGTGGTAAGAATGAATCAATCGGGTATTACAGTTAATGATTTATTACGACTCCCTGTTTTAAAGGATGCAAAAGTGATAAGTGGGAGGGAAGGGTTAAATAGAAATGTTCAAAATATCGATATTATGGAAGTTCCTGATATCGACGGCTGGTTAAGGGGGGGAGAGTTGCTGCTAACAACAGCTTATTCCATAAGGCATGATCTTTCCTTACTGACAAAGCTTGTGGAGAAATTAGCGCAGGCAAATGCTGCTGCATTAGCGATAAAACCGGAAAGGTATTTACATGAAATGCCAAAAGAGATGATGGAGGTAAGTAATAAATATAATCTTCCCATTATTCAGCTTCCAGTCGGTGTGCCATACATTGATATTACAAATGCTGTCATGGAACAAATTGTAAATAAACATGCTGCTTTACTTAGAAGGTCTGAAGAAATTTATAAGAAGTTAACGACATTGGTTCTTGAAAACAGTGGGATACAAACGGTTGCTGATAATGTATCACAAATGATAGAAGCACCTATTATTCTTTTAGATAAAGCTGGCAAAAAAATTGTTTGCTCCCCAATGGAAGGAAGGATGAACGAATATACGCATATAAAGCAGTGGGATATTACAGTAGATAAGGAGCGAGTTGGCAAATTTTTAATTGAAAAAGAGCATTTGGATGAAATGGATAAAATTTGCGTAGAACAGGCACGACTAGTTTTTTCTTTAGAATTAATGAGAAGAAAAACAGCAATGGATACAGAGAATCATTTAAGAGGAAACTTTATTGAAGAACTGCTTGCAGGCATATTTCTCCCTCAAGAAGAAGTGGTGAATAAAGGAAGACAACTTGGATTGGATCCTGAAATAATGTGGGAAATAATCGTGATGGAAAGTGCAAATCTTATGGAGGAAGGTTCACCATTGTTACATGAATTAAGCAGCGTTATAGAATCTGTTAATCTATCCCATGCTAATAAGGTTTACACACAGAAACAAGGAAATCGGCTTGTTATCCTCTCAGCCGCTCCCTATCAACCTATTATGACAACGGAAACAAATCAACTATGGATGGAGAAATTAGTCCCCCTTATTAAGAAATATACCGATTTTCAAGTAGGATTTGGCGGAAGAGCTTTATTATGGGAGATACATTTAAGTTATTTAGAAGCTAGAAATTCACTTTTAATTGGATCAAGTCTTAATAAAGGGAAAAAAATGTACTTTTATGAAGATATTGAGCTATTTAAGTTGTTACTAGACAGTTCCGACTATGTCAATATGGATCCAGTTATTGAAAGGAAAATAGGTAAGTTAATACAATATGATAAAGAAAATGACAGTGATCTTGTCAAAACGCTCTTTTATTACTTGACTTCTAATGGAAGTCTAAAGGAAACAGCAAATCAATTATATATTCATCGTAACTCAGTAAAATATCGCATTGATAGAATAAAAGAAATAGCAGATATTAAATTAGATACTTTCCAAGAGAAGGTTTTATACTATTGTTGTATATTCTTTCATAACTTTAAGGGTTCCTAAAACAGAGGGGTCTATTGTACTCGGAGCACAATAGCCCCCTCTGTTTTTTGTTTTTTTAGGACATTGTGACAAAAAGACAGAAAAGTTAAAATATAAATATTCAGAAAATTTAAATTTGAGGAGTGGGGATATGATTGGTGTCATTCGTGTTTTTACAACGGAGAATAAAGCAGTCTTGGACCATCATGGCAAAATAATTACAGAATTATATGGATTGCCAACCGTAAATCACTGTATACCAGATCAAGCGTTAGGTATTTATGATAATGCTTCAGAAAAAGAAGCAATCCCAAAAATCGTAGAGTTAGGAAAAAAGATGGAAAGGGAAGGAGCAAGGATACTTGTTATTAGCTGTGCAGCAGACCCTGGGATTGAAGAACTAAGAAAAGCAGTATCTATACCAGTAATAGGAGCGGGAAGTGCTGCTGCATTAACAGCTTTTTCTTTAGGAAAACCTGTAGGGATATTAGGGATAACCCAGGATGTTCCAGAAGTTATGAAGAAGATTTTAGGGGAGCTGTTGGTAGGCTTCAAAGTTCCAGAAGGTGTAGAAAATACGACCGATTTACTGAAAGAGGAAGGGAAGGAAAAGGGGCTGAAGGCTGCTAAAGATCTGTTAGATCAAGGAGCCAAGGTAATTGTGTTTGCTTGCACAGGTTTTTCAACAATTGGACTGGCAGACCAATTGCGTAATGAATTGAGAGTTCCCGTTATTGATGCAGTCGAAGCAGAAGGACAGTTTGCAGCACAGTTATACTGACGTTGTCATATGGACAACCAATTAGTTGATAAAAATTTTTCTTTTCATCGTATGACAATCGTTTTGATTTTCTTTTTTACTAAATAAGAGTAACGAAATAATTGGACTTATTTTTAATATTCTTTATTCACTGGCTTACAATATCAACAACATCGAATGTACCACTTATTTTAGTATGACTCCACTCTTTAATATCAAAATGCTATTTAAAAATAATTTGGAGGCTAGTCTATGAAACAAGTAGAACCAGTAAAAAAACACCCTCGTTTATTTGAACCTGTTTCCCTTATATTTACCATTATTACTGCAGTATTTGGTGCTATTATCGGGATGCAAATTATCGTCTCTTTAGGAGTAACACCCAATACATCTATTATAGGAGCGCTTCTAGCAATGTTGATTGCTAGAATTCCTATTACTATCTTCAAGAAATATAAGTCTATACATAGACAGAATTTAGTACAGACTTCTATATCAGCTGCAACTTTTGGGGCTGCAAATAGTTTGTTAATCCCAATCGGTATTCCCTTTCTAATTGGGGAACCAGATTTAATTATTCCGATGCTCATCGGAGCAGCATTGGCCATGTTTGCAGATGCTGCCATTTTATATAAACTATTTGATTCGAAGCTGTTTCCTGCATCAGGTACATGGGCACCAGGAGTAGCAACAGCACAAGCTATCGTTGCTGGTGATAAGGGAGGAAAACGGGCAGGGCTTCTTGGAATTGGAACACTTATTGGTGTTATCGGCTCGATTTTGCATATTCCGATGTCTGCCTTTGGGGTTGCTTTTATCGGTAACATATGGGCTTTAACTATGTTTGGAATTGGCTTACTATTCCGACAATATTCTATTCCTGTTTTTGGTGTAGATGTAAACGCCCTTTACATCCCACATGGCATTATGATTGGTGCAGGAATTGTGGCGTTAGTCCAAGTTACGCTATTAATCTTTGGAAAAGATAAAAGAAAGCAAAAGGGAAAAAATCAAGAGGTAGCTGCAGCTATGGAAAATGATGTAGACGACTCGAATTATACAACACCTATTTCAGTAGCAAGAAAGACTTTAGGAATTGGCTTTATTGTTTATATTGCGATTGCTTTAATTATTGCTTTAACAGGTGGACTTATTACAGATATGTCATTTGGTATGTTGATTGGATTTCTTATTTTTGCTGCATTTGCCGCATTTGTTCATGAGTTAATCGTTGGTATTGCTGCCATGCATTCAGGGTGGTTTCCAGCCTTTGCGGTTGCCTTTATTACCCTCCTTATCGGTATGATGATTGGTTTTCCGCCTTTAGCACTTGCTTTACTTGCAGGATTCAGTGCCGCGACAGGACCGGCTTTTGCAGATATGGGCTATGACTTTAAAACAGGTCATATTCTACGGGGAAAAGGCGCTGACAAAGAATATGAAATAGATGGAAGAAAACAACAATATATGACGTCATTAGTTGCCTTTGGAGTCGCATTGCTAACAGTGCTAGTCACTTATAAAGGATATTTTGCCAATAATCTTGTTCCACCAATAGATGCTGTCTATGTTTCTACGATTCAGGCAGGCACTTCTATGGAAGTCGCTCGGCAATTATTAATATGGGCTATTCCAGGGGCTATCCTACAAATACTTGGTGGTTCAAGTAGACAGCTAGGAGTAATGTTTGCAACAGGTTTGTTAATTTTAACTCCATATGCAGGCGTTGCAGTATTGGTAGGAATTGCGATTCGTTTAATGTGGGTGAAGAAAAAAGGAAAAGAAGCAGAGACGCCAATGAGTATTTTAGCTGCAGGGTTTATTGCTGGGGATGCACTGTATAGTTTCTTTAACTCTGTATTTAAATTAGGGAAATGAGGAGATGAAACGTGACAATAAAGTTAGATGAACAGATTGTAGAATTTGCTGTATATGGTGGTGCCATACTAGGAGGCGGCGGAGGAGGAAAAATAGAAGATGGACTTCAGATAGGACGCCTTGCTTTAGAGGTTGGTCAGCCTGTCTTAAAAACAGCAGAGGAAATGGCGGATGAAGACTTACTTGTAACGGTTTCGCTAGTTGGTGCTCCAGCAGCTAAAGGGCAGTATGTAAAGCCGGTTCATTATGTCAAAGCAATGGAGCTATTGGCAAGTAAGCTAGATAGACCAATTCAAGGAATTATTACCAATGAAAATGGAGCTGGTACTACAGTAAATGGCTGGTTTCAATCTGCTATGACAGGGTTACCAGTAGTAGATCTGCCTTGTAATGGAAGAGCTCATCCAACTGGCACAATGGGATCATTAAATTTAACAGAGATGCCTACTTATATTTCTCATCAAGCAGCCGTTGGCGGGAAAGGAGATAAGTATATAGAAATGCTTATCACTGGTTCTCTTGATATAACAGCAAAAGCAGTTCGCCAATTGTCTATTGATGCTGGCGGGTTAGTAGCAGTGGCAAGAAATCCTATCACAGTGGGATACGCAAAGCAAAACGGAGCGAAGGGAGCCATTTCGCAAGCAATTACAGTAGGCAAAGCCTTGCTGTCTAATAAAGGGGAATCTGCTATCGAAGCAGTTGTGTCTGAATTAGGCGGATCTATAGTCACAGAAGGAACAGTAACGGCATGTACTTTAGAAACAATAGGAGGTTTCGATGTAGGAAAAGTAACTATTGAAGACTGCTATGATATGACCTTTTGGAACGAGTATATGACAATTGAAAAAAATGGAGTGCGTTTTGGAACCTTTCCAGACCTTATTATGACATTGGATACAAAAACAGCTAGACCTATTGTAACCGCGGAAATGGCAAAAGGTCAGCAAGTAGCTGTTATAACCGTTCCCAAGGAAAAATTACGCTTAAGTAGTACGATGAGTAACCAAAAGTTAATCCAACCAATTGAAAAAATAATAAACAAAAAAATTCTAACTTATATTTAAAAAGGAGAGATTGATAGAATGGTTTTAAAACAAACTTTAGTAGCATTAGAAACGTTAGATAATGCATTTGTAACAGGAGAAATTGTTGCTGATTTATTTAAAGAATATCCAAATGTACAAACAGATGTTGTAAAAGTAACAGGGGAAAAAGGAAGCACAGATTTTATTAAGATTACCATACCGGGAGCAAAAGGGAAATCTTCTGGTGGAACTGTTCCGACATTAGGTATTATTGGAAGATTAGGGGGCATTGGTGCACGACCAAGCAGAATTGGGTTAGTATCTGATGCTGATGGTGCCGTAGCGGCAATTGCTTCTGCTTTGAAACTAGCAGATATGCAGGTAAAGGGAGATGTACTTGCTGGAGATGTGATTGTTTCAACACATATTTGCCCAGATGCACCAACAAGACCACATGAACCTGTTGACTTTATGGATTCTCCAGTCGATATTTTAACAATGAATAAACATGAAGTAATTCCAGAAATGGACAGTATTATTTCAATTGATACTACAAAAGGAAATAGAGTGATCAATCATAAAGGAATTGCTCTTTCTCCAACAGTAAAAGAAGGCTACATTCTTCGAGTTAGTGAGGACTTACTAAGAATTATGGAAATGACGACAGGGAAATTTCCAGTCACCTTCCCTGTCACTTCACAAGATATAACACCATATGGAAATGATTTATACCATATCAATTCCATTTTGCAGCCATCTGTTGCGACAGACGCACCAGTTATTGGCTTGGCAATAACAGCTCAATCAATCGTCCCAGGGTGTGGCACGGGGGCTAGTCACGAAACAGATATTGCGGATGCCGTTCGTTTTTCTATAGAGGTTGCAAAGGAAATAGCTAATGGAACTTGCGAATTTTATGATAAAGATGAATTTAATAGAATGACAACCTTATATGGTTCCATGAAAGTCCTGCAAACAATGGGGAAAGCTGTTTCTCCTCAGTCTTAACCAAGTAAGAAAAGAGAGGGGGGCATTGCTTCCTCTCTTTTCTTATAGTAGAGGAGAGAATGACTTATTAAAAGGAGTTGTTTATATGAAAAAGCTTGGAATGATTACAATTGGTCAAGCTCCAAGAACGGATGTTGCCCCAATTGTAGAGAAGTGTGTAAACAAAGCGGAACTTATCCAAGTTGGAGTATTAGATGGGATGTCGAAAGATTATATTGAGACAAATCTATATCCTGAAGAAGGCGATTATGTTTTAACCTCCAGACTAGTAACAAATGAGTCGGTAGTTATGTCTCGCGAAAAAATAAAGCCAATTTTACAGGAGAAAATCTATTATTTAGAGAATATGGGAATAAACCAAATATTGCTGTTGTGCACTGGTGTTTTTCCAGGGCTGCAAACAAGGAAAGCTTATTTAATTGAACCTGATCATATCATTCCCCCCACCATTCACGCATTAGTAGGAAATAGAAGACTGGGTGTAATTGTTCCACTTAAGGAACAAATAAAGACGTCTCTTCCTAAATATGCCCCCTTAGGGTTAAAACCTATTTTTAGTGTGGCATCACCATATAATATGAGTATAGAAACTTTTAAGAATGCAGCTAAAGAATTAAAGAAGGAAGCAGATATAATTTTGTTGGATTGTATGGGATATACAGAGAATGCCAGAGAGATGGTAGCAGAAATAGCTAATAAACCAGTCATTCTCTCCAATGCAATCATGGCAAAATTAGTATCAGAAATGATATAGGGAGAGGATAAAAATGAACGAAAAAATGATAGAAACAAGCAAAAATGTTCTTGCTAACTGTTTAGGCATAAAAGAAGGAGAGTTATTTCTCGTTGTCACAGATGAAGCAAAGAAGGAAATAGCTGAATCCATATATGAAGCTGGTAAAGCGTTACACGCTGAAACGATGCTTATTGTTATGCAGGACAGAGAAAAGTCGGGACAAGAGCCACCAGCAACTGTTGCAGCGGCCATGAAAGCAGCAGATGTGGCTGTTTGTGTAACGGCACATTCCTTAACCCATACACAAGCTAGAAAAGAAGCAGTAGAGACAGGAACAAGGCTTGCGACCATGCCAGGAATAACAAAGGATATGTTCTTAGAAGGAGCCATTTCTGCGGATTATGAACAAGTGAGAATTCTTACGGAAGAAATAACGGAGCAGCTTACAAAGGGAAAGCAGGTCAAAATTGAAAAAGACGGTTATTGTTTAGCATTTGATATGACAGAAAGGCAGGGCATCCCAAGTACGGGAATGTACTTACACCCCGGGGAATCGGGTAATCTGCCGTCTGGAGAAGCATATATTGCACCAGTAGAAGGAACTGCAGCTGGTACCATTGTAGTGGATGGCTCTGTGGCTGGAATAGGAAAGCTAAGTACTCCGCTTAAGCTTAAGATAGAAGAAGGTCGCTTAGTGGAGGCAGAAGGAGAAGAAGGAGAGCAATTATTAAAGATATTAGGCAATGGGGAAGGCAGAATGCTCGCAGAATTTGGGATAGGAACAAATGATAAGGCAAGGATCACAGGTGTGGTATTAGAGGATGAAAAAGTATACGGGACCATTCATATAGCTTTTGGTAGCAATGACACGTTTGGTGGAACAGTTTCAGCAGGCGTTCATATAGATGGAGTTGTCACCCAACCTACCGTTTATATAGATGATGCATTATTGATGGAGAAAGGCGTACTGATAAAATAGCAAGGTGGTGACTTGAGTGAGGGAATATTCGAAACGGGAAACGAGAATTGAGTTAGAAGGCTTATCAAAAGAGGAGCATTTACTTAATGAAACGATTGAGGTACTTACTGCTCATGAGTCAGTAAGGGCTTTTCAATCAAAAGATATTCCGGCAAACATTCTTCAAACGATTATAACTGCAGCTAGAAGTGCACCAACCTCTTCAAACTTGCAGGCGTATAGCATTATTGTAATAAAGGATGAAAAAAGGAAATCACGGTTAGCTACCCTTTCTGGCGAACAGTCATTTATCCATGAGGCACCTGTGTTTCTAGTCTTCTGTGCAGATATTTACCGTTTGAAATACGTGACAGAATCACAAGGATATTCTTTTCTAGCCAATACGCTAGAAATGTTTCTTCTTTCCTCAATGGACGCCACCCTTGCTCTGCAAAATGCAGTAGTGGCTGCGGAAGCGTTAGGATTAGGTTGTGTACCTGTTGGTTCTATTCGAAACCATCCCGATGCGGTTGCAGAGGAGCTCGGCCTACCCGCAGGCGTATTTGCTGTTTCGGGATTATCGATAGGCATTGAAAAAGAAGGCACAAGACGAGGCGTAAAGCCGAGATTACCAGAAAAAGTAATGGTTCATCAGGAAAAATATTCAATAGAAAATCTTGACGAGTCATTAGAACAATACGATCATACGATGATTTCTCGTAAAACCTACGATGGCCGTAGAGTCTCCTTAGCTGGAGAACCAGAAAAGCAGGGGAAGGACTACGGATGGAAAGAACATACTGCTAGAAGATGCACAAGGCCAGAAACAATCGCTGCCTCAGCAAGCTTAAGAGAAAATTTGAAGAACGTATTAGAAAGTAGAGGCTTTTCTTTTTAAGGGAGGAATGGATATTGGATGTATTGGAGGCAATAAAAACAAGAAGAAGTTCACGCTCATTTGCAGAACGAGGCGGATTACCTATAGAAGTAGTCGATTCAATTGAACAAAGTATTTTACATAGTCCGTCAGGGAGCAATGCTCAAGAATCTCACTTCCTCATAGTCCAGAACAAAGAGCAGATAAAAAGAATAAAAAGATTTTCCCCAGGTCTATCAGGAGATCCGGCGGCTGTTATTGTGTTGTGCTCCAACCCTGCAGAAGCTCTCCATAAAGGCGGGAAAGATTCGGAAGAAGTATTGCGTTTTGTTAATTTAGGAATAGTCGCTGCCTATATTCTTTTATCTACCCATTCATTAGGTATCGGAAATTGCCCAGTTAGATCCTTTCATAAAAAAGCCATCAAGGAATTGTTGGCGCTTCCACATGAGATGGAGCCAGAGCTTCTCATCAGTTTAGGCTATTCAAAAGAATCTCCAAGAAAGAAAAAAAACAGGGCAAAAGAGGAGGTAATTTCTTTTGACAGATATGGAAACATACAAAAATGAGAAGCTAGTAGAACTTGTTAGAGATTATAGCGGCTATATTCTTACAAGTGCAAAAGGGCTGTATCGAGAGCCTGCTCATTATGGACCACTAAGAATGGTTGGCGCATTGGAACGTACCTTAGTCTTGTTAACAGAACTTGGAATAGAGGATAAGGAAATGGAAGAAGTATTATCCTTCATACGAAAAGAGGGGTGGCGTGCTTTATCAGATCCTTTGGGATATGAGAAAGCATTAGACAAATCGATTGATCAGCTAGTTGAGCTTACCGTGCAAAGTAAGGAGTAGAAGTACTTAAAAAGTGTTTTTGGAGTTTGCAGATAATAGAGACTAGGAAAACGTTATTCAATCGAAGACAAACCCAGCCAATGATACTAAAAATATTATTGGCTGGGTTTTAATTCATTTAAAAAGAAAGATTGTTGTAATTACAGAGAGCCTGAATACAATGTTTTACTTTCGATGAAGCGGTCGCTTCCTTTTCCCCCATTATAGTTTGTTTATTTCCAGCTACTTTTTTAACTCTAATATTGGAATATATTTCTATGTTTTATTTTGTGAATTCAATCACAAAATACTTGCATTAAGAAATATTCGATGTATAATAAAGATGTGAACAGAATGTGAATTCTATCACAATATATGTGATTTTTTTCACTAATTAAGTGAAGGATTTCACATTCAATCTATTACAAAAGGAGTTTTTATACATGAAAGTAGTTGTAATTGGATGTACACATGCTGGGACAGCGGCAGTAAAAACATTAGCAAATGTAAATAAAAATATAGATATAACTGTTTATGAAAAAAATAATAATGTTTCCTTTTTATCTTGTGGAATTGCTTTATATGTTGGCGGTGTTGCCAAAGATGCGAGTCAGTTATTTTATTCTTCACCAGAAGAGTTAAAAGCGCTTGGCGCAACGATGCATATGGAGCATGAAGTCCTAGAAATTGATACAGAAAACAAGCAAGTACGTGTGAAAGACTTACAAACAGGAGAAGAAAAGATTGATCCATATGATAAGTTAGTAATGACTACTGGCTCATGGCCAATAATTCCACCAATTGATGGAATTAATCTGGATAATATTTTGCTTTCTAAAAACTATAATCAAGCAAATGAAATAATTGAGCGCTCTAAGAATGTAAGAAATGTTACCGTAATTGGGGCGGGATATATTGGTGTTGAGTTAGTGGAAGCATTTGCGTTAAATGGAAAAAACGTGACGTTAATTGATAGTGAGGACAGAATTCTAAATAAATATTTAGATAAAGAGTTTACAGATGTGGTTGAGGCAGAATTTGCGGAGCGTAACATTCACTTAGCTTTACAACAAACAGTAACAAAATTTGCAGGTGATGAACGAGGAAAAGTAACAAAGGTTTATACCACAAAAGGAGAATATGAAACAGATTTAGTTATCTTATGTGTGGGCTTTAGACCAAACACAAATCTGTTAAAAGGTAAAGTAGACCTGCTTCCTAATGGTGCTATTAAAATTAATGAATATATGCAGTCAAGTAATCCAGATATTTATGCAGCAGGTGACAGCTGTGCTGTTAATTATAATCCAACTGGAGAAAAAATGTATATCCCCCTTGCAACAAATGCTGTTCGAATGGGAACACTTGTCGGCTATAATATTGCTGGACGACCATTGAAATATATGGGAACACAAGGAACTTCTGGATTGCATATTTTTGGCTTAAATATGGCATCTACCGGATTAACAGAAGTTACGGCTAAATTAAATAATATCCCTTATGAAGTAACAGAAGTAATCGATAATGATCGTCCAGAATTTATGCCGACATTTCATGAAATTCGTTTAAAAGTACTTTTCCATCAAGAGACAAGAGAAATTTTGGGGGCACAATTAATTTCAAAAGCAGATGTGACACAAATGATGAATACATTATCTGTATGTATTCAAACTAAAATGACGATTGATGAATTAGGATTTATCGATTTCTTCTTTCAACCGCATTTTAACAAACCGTGGAATACATTAAATCAAGCTGGATTAGCAGCTATAGCGAAACAAAAAGAACTTGTTAAGCAATAAGCACTAGGTGAAAAGAATCATCTCTTTTTATAAAGGGATGATTCTTTCTTTTTTGGGGGAAAGAAACGTATACTAGAAGAAATATAATAGGAGAGAGAGACGATGATTGATTATATAAACCAGTCAACAGAAGAAATAGCACAAGTACTTTTAGGAAAAAAACTTATTCATAAAACGCCGGCATATACGTATAGTGGTTATATTGTAGAGACGGAAGCCTATGTTGGGATAGAAGATATGGCTTGTCATAGCTATGCAGGAAGACGCACGCCTCGATTGGAATCGATGTATAAGTCAGGTGGAACAATCTATATTTATACGATGCATACCCACCATATGTTAAATATTGTTACAAAAGAAGAGGGAAATCCCCAGGCTGTTCTTATCCGAGCGATTGAACCTTTTGAAGGAATAGAAGGGATGGAAAAGAATCGACAAGCAAATGGAGTAAATGTATGTAATGGACCTGGGAAGCTTACAAAAGCAATGGAAATCACCAAAGCTTTAAATGGTATCTTAATAAATGAAGAATCTTTACGGATTGTAGATGGGAAAGTACCATCCCAAATAATTGAGTCTCCGAGAATTGGGATTCCAAATAAAGAGGAATGGACGCTAAAACCATTACGATATTATGTAAAAGGGCACCCCTGCGTATCAGGAATGAAAAAAGGCGAGATGCTTTCTGCTGCAGATTATTGGCATTATGGATAATGGATAATTTGTTTAGAAACCGCTTTCTAATAAAAGGCTGATAAGATATGATGGATATAACTATCATAGAAGGGAATTGGTTAAAAGGAGTGAGTGAAATTGTTACCAATAAGACAACAAAAGATACTGCATCAGCTTATGCAGTCAAAGTCTCCGCTTTCCAGTGATTACTTAGCAAATGCCCTGGATGTAACCACGCGAACAATTAGAAGTGATATGAAGGCATTGATTGATACATTAAAAGATAATGGAGCAGAAATAGTACTGACAAGAGGGAAGGGATATGAATTAGTTATTGGAAATTATCATTATTTTAAACCATTTTTAACAAAAATAATGAATGAAAATAACGTAAGTACACCCCTTCCAACGGAACCTGAGGAAAGAGTCGACTATATTCTAAAACGTCTATTATTGGCGGAAGAATACTTAAAAATCGAACAATTTGCTGAGGAGCTTTTTGTAAGTGAATCCTCTATTAAAAATGATCTGAAAGAAGTAAGAAGATTATTAAAAGACTTTAATTTAAATCTAGATAAGAAGCCAAACTATGGTTTGAAAATCAAGGGGCAAGAAGCTAAACTGCGTTATTGTCTTGCGGCATATGTGTTTGACCAGGATCAAACAGATTGGATACTTCCGAATAAAAAACTAGAAGAAATAAGAAACATTATTATCGAACAAGCAGAAAAGGTATCTATTTTTCTATCAGATATTGGCGTAAATAATTTAGCAACGCATATTGCGATTGCCTGTATTCGCATACAAAATGATAATTATGTTTCCATGCCTTTAAAAGAAATGGAGCCTCTTAAAGAAAAAAGAGAATTTACGATTGCCAAAAAGATTGTCTTTTTTCTAGAAAAAACGTTACAGGTTACTTTTCCTGAATCAGAAATAGCCTACATAACTATTCATTTATTAGGTGCGAAAATGGTAGTTTACCAGTCTGATAGCAGAGAGAATATGTTAGAAATGATAGAGGAAGACATTTTAGCATTAACAAAAGCGATGCTCCACGAAGTGGAGCAAGAATTGGATCTAGAAATAGCCTATGATGAAGAATTAATTTACGGGTTATGTCTGCACTTAAAGCCTGCTATCAATAGATATAAATACGATTTAACCATAAAGAATCCCCTTCTTGCTGAAATCAAGAAAAATTATCAAATGTCCTTTGATGCTGCTGTTATTATGGGGAAATACTTAAGTAGACATAAGGGATTGGACATTAATGAAGATGAAATAGGTTATTTAGCATTACATATTGGCGCAGCGCTTGAGCGAAAGAAAGCAAAAAACAATGTGAAAAGATGCTTGATTGTCTGTGCTACTGGGGTGGCAAGTGCTCAATTACTGTATCACAAGCTTCAGTCCACCTTTGGCAATAAACTTGAAATTGTAGGAACTGCTAATATGTTTACCATCGATAACTATGATCTAAGTACATTAGACTTCATTGTTAGTACCATTCCTATTAAAAGGGAATTAACCATACCTGTTATTGATGTACATACTATTTTAAGAGAGGAAGACATTAGTAAATTAGAGCATATGGTTGTAGATAGAGTTGAAACTACCTTGCAATATTTTTATCCTGACCTTGGATTTTTTCAACAAGAGTATCAAACGAAAGAGGAAGTATTAGCATTTTTAGCAAGAGAAATTATACAGAAGGGGATTGCGCCAGATCATTTCTTTGAGTTAATCATGGAACGAGAAGAGATTGCTCCAACAAGTTATGGAAACGCCATAGCCATTCCTCATCCTCTAAAACCAATCACCGACAGTACTTTTTTATCTATTTGCACATTAAAAAAACCAATTCAATGGGGCGAAAATAAAGTGCAGCTTATTTTCTTATTAAGTGTACAAAAAAAGTACAAGAAAGATATTCAAAAGCTATATCAGCTGCTAGTCAAAATATCAGGAAATGCCTATATGGTGAATCAGCTATTAAAGGTAAAGTCCTTTGACGAATTCAAAGAATGTATTTTAGCTATTGGACAATAGGAATTTATAGAAGGGAAGGAACTCCGGACTAGAGTTCCTTTTTTTTGAGTCAGCCATTTCCAGTTTAAGGTGGAAAATAAGTGTATGTAAATGTAAGCGCTTATCCAATAGAATGGAAAACAAGAAATGAAACATATCATTTCCATTTAAATTAGGAATGGAGGTTAATCAATGAGTTTTAAAGACAAAGCTACCGAGACCCTTGGAAATGTTGCTTACAAAATAACAAATCAGAAATATATTATGGCCATAAAAAAAGCTTTTGTGACGTTAATGCCTGTCATTATAACAGGGGCGTTTGCCGTTTTAATCGCGAATATGGTGATGGGAACAGAGAGTGGTTTAGCCCATTTTAAAGCATTTGCCTTTTTGGCTGATTACCAGCCAATTATGAAGGCGATCCAATATGCTACCTTGAACTTCCTTACAATTGGGGCCGTTTTTCTTATTGGGATAGAGCTCGGACGGATCAATGGCCATCAGTCGTTATTCCCTGGAATATTAGCATTAATGTCCTATGTTTCTGTTGTTCCAACAACGCTAGAACTGCTTGTTAATGAGAAGAGCCAATTAGTGGTTGATGTTTTAGCAAGGCAGTTTTCTGATCCAAAAAGTTTATTCCTCGGAATGATTATCGCCATTGTATCGGTTGAAATTTATTGCAAGTTATCGAAAGTAGATAAGCTGCAAATTAAGATGCCTGATAGTGTTCCGTCAAATGTTGCGACTTCGTTTTCAGCACTAATTCCTTCTATTTTAACTGTAACGATTGTTGCTACTTTTGGATTTCTTTTTTTCAAAGTTACAGGGATTTATTTATATGAAGCAGTATATAACATTGTACAAAGACCGTTAGAAAGTGTCATGCAAGGACTGCCAGGAATTCTGATTCTTATGTTTGTGGCCCAATTTTTCTGGGTGATTGGTATTCATGGAAATCAAATGGTAAAACCGATAAGAGAACCACTGTTGCTGGCATCTATTACTGTTAATATGACGGCATTCCAAGAGGGAAAGGAAATTCCTAATATTATCACGATGCCGTTTTGGGATGTGTATATGAATATTGGTGGTTCAGGGGTAACCATTGGTTTATTAATAGCAATTTTTATAGTATCTAAACGAGAAGAAATGAGAAGTATTGCAAAACTATCCGCAGGACCTGGTGTGTTCAATATAAATGAGCCAGTTATATTTGGATTACCAGTTATGTTAAATCCAGTTATGGCTATTCCCTTTATTATTACCCCGCTGATTACAGGGACAATCGGTTATATTGCTACAGTAACTGGATTTGCTGCTAAGGCTGTCGTCATGGTTCCTTGGACGACCCCGCCCATTATTAATGCATACCTATCCACGGCCGGAAGTATTGGAGCGGTTATTACCCAGATTATTTGTATTATCGTATCTGTTCTAATTTATTTGCCATTTGTATTGATTGCTAATAAGGCTCCTGCTGTTCCAGAAGACGAGTAATTTAATACGGGAAGGGAGGAAGAGATAAATTTGACAATCGGATTGTATAGGATAGACGCTGTGATTCCTCATTTCTCCTATCCGGCCAATACTTGTGAGATGGTCTATGATGGATTATTAGGAATCATGAATTTAATAGTTATTTGTGAAGAGTAAGGAGGAGAAATAATGGAACAAATGAAAGTTAGTATTCCAGATCATTTTATTTTAGGAGCAGCATCATCTGCGTGGCAAACAGAAGGATGGGCTGGAAAGAAGGACTCTCAAGACTCCTATATGGATATCTGGTATAAAAATAATAAAAATGTTTGGCACAATGGCTACGGACCAGGAATCGCTACAGATTTTTACCATCGATATAAAGAAGATATCAGCATAATGCAGGAAATAGGGTTAACGCATTACCGGACATCGATCAATTGGTCTCGTTTCTTGGTGGATTATGAAAACGCAGTGGTAGATGAGGATTATGCTGGATATGTCGATAATGTTATTAATGAGCTGATAGATAAAGGTGTAGAACCAATGATTTGCTTAGAGCATTATGAATTACCGGCTGCTCTTTTTGAGAAATATGGCGGATGGAACGACAGACATGTTGTGGACTTATTCGTCAAATATGCAGAAAAAGTATTCGAGCGTTACGGGCGTAAAGTGAAGCACTGGTTTACTTTTAATGAACCAATTGTTGTGCAGACCCGTGTATATTTAGATGCAATACGTTATCCATTTGAGCAGAATACCCAAAAGTGGATGCAGTGGAATTATCATAAAGCACTTGCCACTGCTAAGGTTGTTGCCTTGTTTAAAGAAAAGCAGCTGCATGGACAAGGGGCTAAAATTGGGGTTATTTTAAATCCAGAGGTAACATATGCGAGATCTTCGGCTCCGCATGACCAAGATGCCGCCCGTATTTATGATTTATTCTTTAACCGAGTATTTCTAGATCCATCGATTAAAGGAGAATATCCAGCAGAATTAATGGATCTTTTACACAAACACAATATTTTATTTGAACATACAGAAGAAGACTTAACGGTAATAAGAAATAATACCGTTGATTATGTGGGGATTAACTTATATTATCCTCATCGCGTAAAGGCTAGAACAACGGCATGGAACGAAAATACCCCTTTTCATCCAGCTTATTATTATGAAATGTTCGATATGCCAGGCAAAAAAATGAATCCATTCCGAGGCTGGGAAATCTATCCGCAGATTATGTTTGATATGGCAACTCGCTTGAAAGAGGATTATGGCAATATTGAGTGGTTTGTGGCCGAGAATGGAATGGGTGTGGAAAATGAGTTTAAGTATAAAGACGAAAGTGAAGTAATCCAAGATGATTATCGCATTGAGTTTATTAGTGAACATCTTAAATGGTTATTAAAAGCAGTCGAACAGGGAGCAAACTGTAAAGGATATATGCTCTGGGCATTTACGGACAATGTTTCGCCCATGAATGCTTTTAAAAATAGATATGGACTAGTTGAAATTAATTTAGAAGAAAATCGAAACCGAAAATTGAAAAAGTCAGCTTTTTGGTATAAGGAAATCATTAAAGCTCGAGAAATCACCGTAAAAAATGATGATTTTATTAAATAACAGGAGGAATGAAGGATGAAAAGAATAATATTAGCTTGTGCAGCAGGTATGTCTACTTCCATTGTAGTATCAAAAATGAAGGCAGCTATTAAGGCAAGAGGCGAAGAAATTGATGTTTATGCCATTCCAGAAGGAGCAATTGCTGATGAATTAGCAACCTCAAGCGAAGGGGTAATGGCCATTCTTCTAGGACCGCAAGTACGATTTATGAAACAGGCGGCAGAAAGTGCTGCGAAACCATATGGAATTCCAGTGGATGTCATTGATACAAGATTGTACGGTACAGCTAATGGAGAGAAAATACTAGACCATGCATTATCATTAGCTAAAAATTAACCAAGAGAATAGAGGTGGTGAAATTGAATACTTTAGAGGAAATGCAGACAGCAGCTTTTCAGATTATTTCATTTGCTGGGGAAGCAAGAAGTTGTTATGTAGAAGCTATTCAGATTGCAAGAAATGGAAAAATGGACGAAGCGAAGCAAAAAATAGAAGAAGGTGTTCAATTTTACAATCAAATTCATCAAGTCCATGCTTCTCTTATCCAAAGAGAAGCTGCTGGAGAACAACTGCCATTCTCCCTTATTCTCATGCATGCAGAAGATCAAATGCTCACAACCGAAACATTAAAGATTATGGCAAGTGAGATGATAGAAATGTGTGCCATGATTATAGAGAAAAAATCATAAAAATCAACACGAAGCAGACAACATAGATTTTTATAGGGTTAGCGAGCAGAAGAAGTCAAAACCTCAAAGGCTATGTTGCGGCGACCGAAAGTCAGCCGCTTGGAAAGTGAAATGTATTTTAGTCTGCGGGTAATACCCACAAACTATTAAAAACCCAAACGATTGATAAGGAAAATATTAGTAGTATTTTCTTATCAGTCGTTTGGGATTATCCTCTGTTAGAATACTTAGAACCACCTCTTGATTTTCAAATGAATTAAGAAATTTTCCCTTCCTTTATTTTCCCTACTACAGGCTTTTCATAGACTAATTTAATAAAGTATCCATATAAAGCTGCTAGAATTTGTTGGAATAGCATACCAATCACAACGGGAACTGCTACTGCTGGAGGGAAAAAGCTCACAGCGAGAACTGCTCCTGCACTAATATTTCTCATCCCGCCAGAATAGATCATTGCTATTGTTTCTTCTTTGCTTCGTTTTGTAACTACCCCTAATATCCAGGCAAAAAAGTATCCGGATAATGCTATTACAAAAACAGTAAGTGCTACTTGGAGAAACTTTTTATCAATATTTCGTAAGTAAGGGGCTACTACAGAACTATTAATACTAACAACTAGTGCTAACCCAATTTTAGAAAAAGGGGATAGTGTATGATTCCACTTTTTCGCCTTTTCCACTGAAAACTGATTAACCATCATGCCGAAAATAGATGGCAGAACAATCATTCCAAGCAGCCCCTTCATCATCCCCCAAACCTCAAGCTGTACCGTTTCTCCTACAAAAAGGCTCATGCTTAATGGAACAAGGAACGGAGACAGCAAGGTATCGAGCAAGATAATCGCAAGAGTAAGTGCAATGTTTCCTTTATAGAGGCTAACCCAGATAACACTTGTGATTCCAGTTGGAATAACCACAGCTAACGTAAGCCCTGTAATCGTGTAAGGGTCATTTTGGAAAAATAAGTGACCAATCCCAAATGCCCACAAAGGAGTAAGAATATGTAGAATAGCCAGTGTCAAAAGCAAAGAAAGCGGATGGGTGATTGTATATTTCACTGATTTTAAGTTAGATGTCAAACTCCCTATAAAAGTCATCACTGCAAAAATCCATGGAACTAAGAAAGAGACATGATGAAGGATATCTGATAGCAATACCCCAATTAGGACACTAATCGGGGTTAAAAGGGGCATCCACTTCCCAAGAAAAGCATTCATTTTTTCTAACATATACAGGACTCCAGTTCTTGTAAAAATATAAGTTCATTTTAACATAGAAATGCTGGTGGATAAGCTGTAGTCGTGAAAATTTTCAGAATATTGATTTCGGAATAGTCTCCTGTAAAGCCATCATTTATTCGATTGAACTTTTTTCTATAATAATTACCCATTCGCCTAATTTTACATATAGTATAGCAAGAGCAAATTTAGAAGCATGGCATATTCATTGGCAATAGGGAGTTTTAAAGGCTGTTGATCACTTTTTTCTCCATTACAAGAGACCATGTGAAGGGAACGATAAATCAGCTGATTATAACAGGAACGAGAAATTGGTCTATAAAAAATCTATTAAAAATATGAATATTTTAGAACGGAGGGCTGTAATTGTATAAATTAGAGGTTAAGGACAGTAGTAAGGTTTTTCGAAAAAATGGCAAGGAGTTTTTCGCATTAAAGGATACAAATTTGCAGATTCCAGAAGGGAAATTTGTCAGTATTATCGGCCCAAGTGGATGTGGAAAATCAACACTATTTAATATAATTGCAGGATTAATAACACCATCAACAGGTCATGTCTTGTTAGACGGAAGGGACATTGTTGGAAAGAGTGGGCATGTTGGCTATATGCTTCAAAAAGACTTGCTTCTTCCGTGGAGAAATATTCTTCATAATGTGATTTTAGGATTGGAGGTAAAGGGTGTTCCTAAAAAAGAGGCGATCCAAAGAGCATTACCTTTATTAGAGAGATATGGATTGGAAGGGTTTGAAAAGCATTTTCCGGAAGAACTTTCTGGAGGAATGAGGCAGCGTGCGGCTTTGTTGCGAACATTGCTTTATGACCAAGATGTTATTTTACTGGATGAACCTTTTGGCGCCTTAGATGCACAAACACGCTTATTTATGCAGGAATGGCTTTTGCAAATATGGGGAGATTTTAAGAAAACTATTTTGTTTATCACCCATGATATAGATGAAGCCATTTTTTTATCAGATGATATATATATTTTGACGCCAAGACCAGGCACCATTAAGGAGAAGGTATCAATCCAATTACCAAGACCAAGAAATGAACAAACACTACTAGACTCTAAATTTATTCAATTAAAAGAATATGTACTACAAGCACTAAAATCAACAGAAGAAACAAAATAGGGAGGGAGGAATGGAGAGATGGAATCAAAGGATAAAACGAAGGTTCTTTATATAGAGGATGATGAGGTCATTGCCCGAAGAAAAAGGAAATTTACTCGCATTGGGCAATGGAGCTTTGGAAGTATATTTCTCCTTGCGTGGGAGCTGCTTTCCAAGTGGAAACTAATTGATTCGTATTATTGGAGCAGTCCATCAACAATATGGAAGACGGGTTATATAGCTTGGACAGAAGGATCTTTATGGAGTGATTTATTATATACCTCTGGTGCGACTATCTTTGGTTTTGGACTAGGAACCTTCTTTGGCGCCCTATTAGGACTTTCCTTTTGGTGGTCTTACTATTATGCACGTATTTCAGAACCTTATTTAATTGCCTTTAATGCAGTACCGAAGCTAGCTCTTGCACCAGTTCTTGTTATTTTATTTGGAATAGGGTTTAGCTCCAAGGTAGTTCTTGCCTTTATGATGACTATTATTACAACAGCTCTTGCTGCTTACAGTGGAGTGAAGGCAGTAGATAAAGATTTAGAAAAATTAATGTATTCCCTTGGTGCAAAGAAATGGCATGTTTTCACTAAAGTTGTCATACCAACGACAATGCCGTGGATTGTAAGCAGTTTGAAAATTAACATAGCATTAGCATTGGCTGGTACAATTGTCGGGGAATTTATCAGCTCTAGACAAGGGATTGGCCGAATGATCCTATATGCTGGGCAGATTATGAATATCAATCTTGTCTGGGTGGGCGTAGCTGTGCTGTCTATTCTTTCGATTGTGATGTACTTTGCTACAGTATGGATAGAAAAGCTTCTTTTGCGAGGAAGAAATGCGGAATAAAATATTTTCCCCTTTGAAAAGAACATAAAGAGAAAAATGTTCCATATATATGAAATAGAATATGTATTTCCATTATCCGCAATATACTTCTGGTTCATCTTCATTTTCTTATCTACTACTAAATTTCCCATTCTATTCATATATGAAAAAGGGGGCTTTGCCTTGAAAAAGTGGAGGCTTTTTCTGCTTATGTGTCTTAGTTTCGTCTTAATCCTTGCAGGATGTTCTTCAAAAGAAGAAAAGGGAACGAAGGATGGATTGAGGAAGATTGTTATTTCAGAGCCAGTACATTTGATCGGCTATCTTCCACTGTATGTTGCCATAGAAGAAGGTTATTTTAAAGAAGAGGGATTGGAAGTAGAAGTCATTACAGCAACAGGAGGTGCCCATGTTACATCCGTTGTTAGTGGTGATGCCTGGGGTGTTATGGGCGGACCAGATTCTGTGCAAATGGCCAATTTAGGAAGCTCTGATCCGATTCAGTCAGTAGTAAACGTCGTTAACCGCGCTAATGTTTATTTGATGGGAAACTCAGAGGAAACGATTGATGGTACAAACGATGAAGAGCTGGCAGCTTACTTAAAAGGAAAAGTTATTGCAGCTGGGCGCTATGGTGGTAGTCCCAATCTTTTAACTAGATGGCTGTTAATGGAGCTAGGTTTAGATCCGGAAAAAGATGTGAAGTTAGAAGAACCAGCTGATGCCAGTGCAGTAGTTTCCCTTGTAGAATCCGGAAATGCCGATATTGCTAATGGTGGAGAACCGCAAATCACAGAAGGAATGAAAAAGGGAGCATGGAAAGAGCCATTCTACAGTTTTGCCAGTTTGGGAGACTATCCTTATTCTGTTGTCAGTGTAAAAAAATCCACAATTGAGAAAGAGCCGGAAGTTGTGGAAAGCTTTGTAAAAGCTGTTTTAAAAGGACTTAAGAAGGTGGATGAAGACCCAGACCTATCCATGAAAGTGTTAAAAGCAGAATTTCCATCTACATCAGATGAGATTTTACAAGCATCTTTGGATCGTGCTTATGCTGATGAATTATGGAGCAAGGACGGTTACATCTCAGAGGAAGCTGTTGCAAAACCAATGGATGTTGTCGAGAAAACGGGTGTCTATACGGAAGGCTATAAATACGAAGAATTAATCGATATGCAGTTTGTGGATAAATTGTCCAAGAAACAATAAGAATAATTCTTTGCGTCCTAAATGAAATAAGTTAAAATGAAGGTATAAGCATATATGGACTACTAGGGGTGCCAGTTGGTGGCTGAGAGAAAAACAAATTCGTTTTTTAACCCTAACGACCTGATCTGGATCATACCAGCGTAGGGAAGTAGCGGATTCACTCTATTTCTTTTGACTTTAGCAGTCAGGTCTATTTAGATCTGGCTTTTTTAGTTTGTGAAAAGCCGTCGTTTAATAGCCCTGTAAGCCTTTTGGGTCTAGTCAATAGAAGGTTTGCTTAGTCTCCATGCTTAAAACTATTTTGAGTGGAGGAAATAATTACGATGAAAAGAATTAAATTATTGGTGATTATGGCCATGTTTACGGCAATTGGGACATATGGCTCAACCTTAGTATGGTTTCCGGCAGGTATTGCCAAGGCATATCCTGTTCAGCATGCTTTAAATGTAATAGCGGGAGCAATACTTGGACCGGTTCCAGCAGTTATCATTGCTTTTGCTACTTCCTTGTTAAGAAACCTATTAGGAACGGGATCCTTATTAGCATTTCCGGGAAGTATGATAGGTGCACTTTTGGCAGGCTATCTATTTCATAAAACAGCTAAGCCAATCTTTGCAGCTTTAGGTGAATTTATTGGAACAGGCGTCATCGCCTCCTTAGTGGCAGTACCATATGCATCGTTTTTCTTAGGGACAAAAACGGGTGCTCTATTTTATTTGCCATCCTTTGCTGTTAGCAGTTTTGCAGGATCCATCATTGGTGTCATCTTAGTAAGTCGTTTAGTAAAAATAAAATCAATTCAAATGTTAACTCAAAATTAGCAGCATAATAGATGAAGGACCGGTTAGAACATACTTATGGGATAACCGGTCTTTTTGTGGATAAATATATTGATTTTGTGGATAGTATGTGGATAACGTAGGTAATTTTTATTGTATTTGTGGAAAACTAAGTAGGAATCAGGTGATATTTAGTAGAAGAAAAGATGTTCTGTGGATTTATTGTGGAAAACTAAGCGAGGGAGAAGGCTGGGAAAGGGAAGTTAGAATGAAGAGAATAGAGGAAAAACAGTTGGAACAAAAAAGGATATTTGTTATTACAAATATCCTTTTGATTGCCTTCTTCAATAATTCCGCTCAATAACAAAGTGTGCTCTGTCTCCTCGGAAAATAGTTTTGGAATATTCAATGGCAGTTTCATCTTCTGCATAAGCAAAGGTTTCAAGTAGAAAGCAAGGGGATCCTGCAGGAATTTCCAATTTCTTAGAAATAGTGTCATCTGCTAAAACTAATTCTAAGTGCTCTATTGTTTTGCGGATTTTTATATTATACTTCGTTTCCAGTATTTTGTATAAAGACTTTTCGCAAGCAGCGCTATCTAATCCTGGTGCCTTGTGCCAAGGCAGATAAGAGATTTCATATTGTAGTGGAGCATCATTTACATAGCGCATGCGTTCTAAGCAGTTAACGGGATCCCCTATATTTTGATTGAATTGCTTGGCTAGAAAATCGGTCGCTTCAATAACCTTCAGCTGAAGCACCTTGATAGACGGGGCTTTCCCTTGCAAAGTAATTTGTTCAGAGAATTGCTCTACTGTACTAGTTAAAGATTGTTTGATTTTATTTTCGGCTACAAAGGTACCTTTCCCTTGTACTCGATAAACATAGCCCTCAACTGTTAGTTGTTGAAGGGCTGTGCGAATCGTTGTTCTGCTGACACCGAATGTGTTACAAAATTCAGCTTCGGTTGGTAATTTAGTATTTGGTTGATATTCGCCGCTTTTAATCATGTCGATAATGGACTCTTTTACAATCGAGTGTAGCGCAGCATCTTTGTTCATTTCTTCCACAATCGTTTCCCTCCATATTGTCCCTAAATATAGAATATCTTTTCTATTCCTAATAAGCAAATAAATAACAAATTTGTAATAACAAATAAATTTGTATTGAAATATGTCGTATTTGTTATTACAATATAAATATAAGATGTTACTACTTTCCTAAGAAGGGTGGCTGATAAAAAGACGTACGAAAGGAAACATTTTTTAGAATAAAATATCGGAATAATCTATCAATTAAAAGGGGATGGAATAGTGAATATTTTACTATGTTGTTCAGCCGGAATGTCTACAAGTTTATTAGTTTCAAAGATGGAGCAAAGTGCCAGAAACCAAGGGATAGACTGCAAGATTTGGGCAATAGCAGCCTCAGAAGTGAACAACGAGATAGAGAAAGCTGATGTTATTTTGTTAGGTCCTCAAGTACGATTTCTATTACCACAAGTAAAAAAGGCCGGCGACCAAAGAGGAATTCCAGTTGCAACAATTAATCCACAGGACTATGGATTATGTAATGGTGAAAAAGTGTTAGAACATGCCACAGCTTTAATAAAGGGGGAATAAAGAGATGATGGGATTTATTGAAAAATATATTATGCCTTTTGCATTAAAGCTTGGTAATCAAAGACATTTGCTTGCTATCAGGGATACGTTAATTGGAATGATTGCTATTACCATTGTAGGTTCATTTGCTGTACTTTTTAATAATCTCGGTCAAATTATTCCCCCTTATGGAAAAATGATGGAAGCAATATTCGGAGCTAACTGGTCGACTTTGGGCGGGGACATATGGTTTGGAACATTTGCTTTTCTTTCTGTATTTGCAGTCTTTGGGATTTCCTATAAATTAGCTAGATCCTATGGGGATGAAGGGTTTGAAGCAATGCTTATTTCTGCTGCATGTTTCTTTTTACTTTTGCCCCAAACAGCAAGTGTCACGTTACCAATAGATGAAGCCGCTACTGAAACAGTTGCAGGTGGAGTCTGGGGGCTAGTATCTGTCAATTACTTCAATGCCACTGCCCTTTTTACTGCTATTATCGTAGCGATAATCGCTACAGAAATTTTCTTGCGCTTATCGAAAATCAAGGCTTTAATCATTAAAATGCCAGATGGAGTACCGCCGGCTGTTTCTAAATCCTTTGCTAAATTAGTACCAGGTATGGGAACTATTTTTCTAGTTGGCGTGTTTGGCGTTATCTTCAGAATGATAACAGATGGAAAAGTTCTAAATGATTGGTTAAATACGGTTATTGTCTCTCCATTAACAAATGCAGTTGATTCCCTTCCATTTGCAGTATTAATTGTTTTATTAGTGCATTTATTCTGGATGGTTGGACTTCATGGTCCAAACATATTAGGTGGGATTACGACACCATTATTTGAAAAAACAGGAGCAGAAAACATTGATTTAGCTCAATCAGGAATTCAAGCATTAGGAGAATATCATATTTTAGCTGGATCCTTCCTAGATGCATTTGTTTACTTGGGCGGATCAGGTGCTACTTTAGGATTAATTATTGCGATGATAATTGCAGGGAGAAAACGGTATAAACAAATGATTGGTCTTGGCGGGGCGCCTGGGGTATTCCAAATTAATGAACCAATCCTTTTTGGTTTGCCAATCGTCTTAAACCCTATTTGGTTTATTCCATTTGTAATTGGGCCAGTTATTACAACTGTCATTTCTTATCTTGCTGTGCAGTATGGCATCGTTCCACCGGTAACGGCTAAGATTCCATGGGTTACACCACCGATAATTGGCGGGTACTTAGCGACGGGGGGAAGCTTTTGGGGAGCTGGTTTGGCAGCATTAAATTTACTGATATCAACAGTTGTTTATTTACCATTTGTTTATGCACAAGTAAAAATTGATTCCAAAAATAAAACAGAGCTTACGAAAGATTCGGATTCAGTTAGTCTCTAAAGGAAAGAAGGGTGCAAACATGAATAAGGAAGAATTATACCAACTCTCCTTTCAGCTGATATTACATAGTGGAAATGCGAGAAGCTTTGCGATGGAAGCAATTCAAGACGCGAAAAAAAAGGATTTTGCTGAAGCCAAAAAGAAGATAACAGAGTCGGAAACAGAACTATCGGAGGCTCATAAAATCCAGACCAAATTACTCCATCTTGAAGCCGGCGGAGATCAATTTATGATTCCGATTATTCTTATTCATGCACAGGATCACTTAATGAATGCAATGACATTGAAGGATCTTGCGGTTGAAATAATTGATTTACGGCAGGAGTGTATGCAACAGACAACGAGAAAGGGGTCGGTAGAATGAGTCGCGGTTTAAAAATTGTAACTATTGGAGGTGGCTCAAGCTATACACCGGAACTAATAGAAGGCTTTATTAAATATCATAACGAGTTACCAGTTAAAGAAATTTGGCTGGTAGATATTGAGGAAGGAAAGGAAAAGTTAGAAATTGTTGGGGAGCTTGCGCGTAGAATGGTAAAGAAAGCGGGAGTTTCTATTGATATTCTTCTTACGCTGGATCGAAAAAAGGCTCTGGAGGGAGCGGATTTTGTGACAACACAATTACGAGTCGGTCAGCTCGCTGCAAGAGCACTTGATGAAAAAATTCCTTTGAAGTATGGAGTCATCGGACAGGAAACAAATGGACCTGGGGGGTTATTTAAAGCTTTTCGAACTATTCCGGTTATTTTAGAAATAGCGAAAGAAATGGAGGAGCTTTGTCCGAATGCCTGGCTCATAAATTTTACAAATCCAGCTGGAATGGTAACAGAAGCAGTTCTTCGCCACAGTCGTATCACAAAAGTTGCTGGCTTGTGTAATGTGCCAATCGGGATGGAACGGGGGGTTGCTGATTTACTAGCAGTTGATCCTGCCAGAGTAAGAATTGATTTTGCAGGGTTAAATCATATGGTTTACGGCCTAGACGTTTATATAGATGGTAAAAGTGTAAAGGAACAGGTCATTAAGTTAATCACAGATCCGGAAAAGGCTATTACGATGCAAAATATTCACGCGATGGGCTGGGAACCCTCGTTTTTAAGAGGATTGAATTTATTTCCTTGCCCTTATCACAACTATTATTATAAAACAGGAGATGTGCTCGCCCAGGAATTAAAGGAAGCAGAAAAGGGGAAAACGCGAGCAGAGGTTGTACAGAAGTTAGAAGAGGGGTTGTTTGAATTATATAAAGACCCAGAATTAGCGATTAAACCCCCTCAGTTAGAAAAGCGCGGAGGAGCTTACTATAGTGACGCTGCTGTACGTTTAATTTGCTCTATTTATACAGATAAATGTGATATTCAAGCGGTGAATACTGCTAATCATGGTGCCATTACAGGAATTCCATATGAATCAGCGGTAGAAGTAAGCTGTATAATTACCAAGGATGGTCCCAAGCCAATAGCAGTTGGAGAACTTCCAGTAGCAGTTCAAGGATTAGTAACCCAAATCAAGTCCTTTGAAAGGGTAGCGATAGAAGCAGCTATTTCCGGTAACTATGATAAAGCATTGCTTGCTATGACCATTAATCCCCTTGTCCCAAGCGATCGAATTGCTAAACTGATCCTAGATGAGATGCTTGAAGCACATAAGGAATATTTACCACAGTTTTTCACGGAAAAGGAAAGTATTCGTATGTAAAAGCGGAGTTATGCTGAATGAAACACATGACTAGCTTTAAAGGAGACGAATCCATGACAAAAATAATCATTAATGCAGATGATTTTGGTTTTAGCCGAGGAGTCAATTATGGAATTGTTGATTCCCATCTTAAGGGAATTGTTACTTCCACAACCATGATGATGAATGCAAAAGCGACAAAGCATGCCATCACCTTAGCAAAGGATACACCTTCTTTAAAGGTTGGCGTCCATCTTGTATTAACATGGGGAAGGCCACTTTTACATGATGTTCCAACACTTGTAGATGAAGCAGGTAATTTTAAAAAGCAGACATTGGTATATGGTGATCCAGAATCTATAAGCTTAGATGATTTAGAAAGAGAATGGACAGCACAAATTGAAAAATACCTTGCTGCCAATCTTACTCCTTCTCATTTAGATAGTCATCATCATGTGCACGGAATAAAAGAATTCTATCCAGTGATAAAAAGGTTATCAGATAAGTATGAGATACCTGTGAGAAATGCAGGTTCTCATTTTACGGATATTCAAATATTAACCGATATTTTTTTTGATGATTTCTATGGTGATGGAATTACAGAGAATTATTTTGAAAAATTAGGAGAGCGTGTGGAACTTGGAAAAAGCATTGAAGTAATGACACATCCCGCTTATATAGATGAGACATTAATGCAAGAATCATCTTATAATATGCAAAGGATAAAAGAAACAAAGATATTAATGGAAACAAGCCTAATAAACGGCTAATTTAATCCTGCATGACAGACCTTTCAAAGGAGTAAATTCTTTTGAGAGGTTTTTTGTTGGGGGAAAGATAAAAGGGAAACAACCTCTAATGCTTTTTACTAGAGAGAACAAGCAAATGAGAAGTGACACTGTTTTGGCCGAAAGAATATAATCTTCTAAAGATTCTTATTGTTGAAAGCGTTATAAACGAGATAAAATAAAGATATAACAAGATTGAACGATTTTAGTAAGCGTTTTGGAGAGGAGTAGATGGATGACAGCTGAGCCGCGAAACCCGTTTAGAAGGGATATGTATGATTCCCTTGAAAGTTTTGTAGATCATGTTAGTGAATTATTAGGATGTCCGATTACGTTGGAGGATCCTCATCATCGTGTGCTAGTATACAGCAGTCATGACGAAGAAACGGATATGGTCAGAATCTCTACCATAATTAGCCGCAGGGTTCCGGAGAGAGTAATCAATCGTTTATGGAAGGATGGAGTGATTCCGCAGCTTCTTCAAAGTAAAAAGCCAATTCGAATTAAAGAGAAAAAGGAAATCGGCCTTGGAAATCGGGTGGCAGTTTCCATTTGGAGAGGGGAGGAGGTAATCGGATATATTTGGGCCATTGAAATGGGTACCCCTCTAACAGAGGAAAAGATGGGGTTTTTAGAGAACGCGGCGTCAGTAGCGCGTCATTTATTGTCACGCTTTGCTAGAAGCAAAACTCCTACTTTACAGGACAATCAAGAATTTTTTTGGAGAATGTTAACTGGGTATGTGAAAGAGACAGATATAGACGAAAAATTAAAGGAAATGGGAATGCCTGCAGCAGCTTGCTTTACGGTGATGATTTTTCCGTTTTCTAAAATGATTACAAAGGAAATAGAAAAGCATATCCTCTATCTATTGAAGGTATCCCAAGATGTAAAAATTTCTTTCTCCACTATTGAAGATAACGAATTAATTATTTTGGCAACTCCCCTTGAGGATAACGGGGATTCTATTGCTTGTTATAAAAAATTTATTAGTAGTTTTCAACAAAACCTAGAAGAAAGATTTTCTATTAAAGAAGTAAGGGGGTCCTTTGGAGGAATTTACAAACAGTATCGAGATATACCAAAGAGTTTCAGAGAAGCGAGGACTGTTTTAGAGGTACGTGAGAAATTCCCTCAGGAAGCAGGGGCATTCGTTCACTACCAAGAGTTAGGTATCTATCAGTTTTTAGATATCCTCTTAGAAAAACGAAGACAAGATGGATCGGAAAACGTTGCCATTCGAAATCTAAAAAAATATGATTCAACCCATCATACAGAATTATTAGCAACCTTAGAAGCTTATTTAGATGAAAGTGAAAATATTCAAAAGACAGCTGCACGTTTGCACATCCATCCTAATACGCTTACTTATCGTTTAAAGCGGATGGTAGAAATCATGGAAGTGGATTTGTCGGTGCCTAGTCAAAAATTTATGATCTACTTAGATTTAAAATTAATGCATTGGCAGAAAGAATAGAAATAGGATTAGAAACCTTTCCTCTTTTCCCTTTGTGTTTTTTCACAAATGAGCGATTTTTGTTTCATTAATTTTAACAAAGATAATTTTCTGAATTCGTCCTATTATAATATTAAGACAACTAACAATTAGTGTTAGTTTTTATAACAAGGGGGAATTCTCATGATTATTGGTATCCCAAAGGAAATTAAAAACAATGAAAATAGGGTCGCAATTACTCCTTCCGGTGTGTCTTATTTAAAGAATGGGGGCCACGAAATTTTAGTAGAACAAAATGCAGGAATCGGCAGTGGCTTTACAGATGAAGAATATGCGGCGGCAGGTGCGCAGATAATTGACTCAGCTGCTCAAGTATGGAATACAGCAGAAATGATTATAAAAGTAAAAGAACCGCTCGCTTCAGAATACCAATATTTCCGCAAAGGACTTATTTTATTTACGTACTTACATTTAGCGGCAGAACAGGAACTAGCAAAGGCGTTAACGGAGAATGGCGTGACTGGAATCGCTTATGAAACAATTGAAGTAAATGGTAAATTACCATTATTGACACCAATGAGTGAGGTTGCAGGAAGAATGGCTGTTCAAATTGGTGCTCAGTTCTTAGAAAAGCCTCATGGAGGAAAGGGAATCTTATTAGCAGGTGTCCCTGGTGTCAAAAAAGGGAATGTAACCATCATTGGCGGTGGAGTTGTGGGAATGAATGCAGCGAAAATCGCCATTGGCTTAGGGGCGAATGTAACGTTGTTAGACTTAAATCCAGAAAGATTAAGAGAGTTAGATAATCAATTTGGTGCAAGCCTAAGTACTGTTATTTCTAACCCAGCAAACATTGAAGAAGCTGTAGTGAATGCAGATTTGGTGATTGGTGCTGTATTAATTCCAGGTGCAAAGGCACCGAAGCTAGTAACAGAAGCGATGGTGAAGAAGATGGCTCCAGGTTCTGTTATTGTGGATGTGGCAATTGATCAAGGTGGGATTTTTGAAACAGTAGATCATATCACTACCCATGATAATCCTACCTATGTGAAGCATGGAGTTGTGCATTATGCTGTAGCAAATATGCCTGGTGCTGTTCCGAGAACATCTACGATTGCCTTAACAAATGTAACAATGCCATATGCACTTCAAATTGCTAATCTAGGCGCAGTAACAGCAATTGAAACGAATTACGCTATTAAACAAGGTGTAAATACTTTTGCTGGACAAATCACCTCTGCTCCAGTAGCGAAAGATCTTGGTTATGAGTATAAATCAGTTCAAGAACTTATTAACAATTTATCAACAACCACTGTTTAATAATTCTATAAGAATAGCCACAACCGTTCCCTCTGAATAAATCAAAGGCGAGCGGTTTTTTTATTTGTTTTTCCTAAGAGTTATAGCAAATTTGGCCTGCTCTCATTAGAAAAAACATGTAATCAGCCAGTCTGTTGTCATATTGGAGAAAAAAATTTCCAAAAAAGTTTATTTAATTGAAACTTTTTTGGAAAAAAATCGTATTAGTATACGGAAAGTGAAGGAATACATCTTGTGGGTAGAGGGAACTACTTTAGAGCAATTATATAGAAGGGAGAAAAAAATGAGCTTAAATGCATTAGAAGTCACAAATCTCACTAAGAGAATTAAAGGCAGGAACATTGTTGATAATGTTAGTTTTTCTGTGGAAAAAGGGGAGATATTTGGGTTATTAGGTCCAAACGGAGCGGGGAAAACAACGATTATCCGCATGATTGTTAATCTAATAAATAGAACGAATGGAAAAGTGGTCATAGATAGCTATAACGTGGATGAGAATTTTTCAGAAGCGATGAGCAGCTTAGGTGCGATCGTAGAAAATCCTGAGTTCTATAAATATATGAGTGGATATAAGAATTTAAAGCATTATGCAAGAATGGCTAAAGAGCCAATTTCGGAAGAACGCTTTAATGAAGTAATTAAACTAGTAGGATTAGAAAATGCCATTCATCAAAAAGTGAAGACCTATTCACTTGGTATGAGACAGCGCCTTGGGGTTGCGCAGGCGTTATTACATAAACCAGCTCTTCTTATTCTAGATGAACCTACAAATGGTTTAGACCCCCAAGGGATTCGCGAATTTCGTGATTATTTGCATTTATTGGCGAGCGAAGGGATTTCTGTTTTAGTATCTTCTCACCTTTTATCGGAAATGCAATTAATGTGTCATCGATTTGCGATTATTGAAAAGGGAAAATTAATTCATATCTCCAATATGGATGAAACGGTTTCGGAAGAAGAAGTAAGTGTAAGGGAAGTAACGTTTGAATTAGACTCGCCGGAAAAAGCGGTTGAACTCCTTCGTAATAGTGAATATGAAGTCGAAGAAAGCTCCGTAAAAGGCAGCGAGTTGATGGCGAAGCTGCCTAAAGATTCAATTCCTCTTGTTAATAAGCTGTTTGTCGAGAACAATGTTGCCGTATACGGCATTTATGTTGTAAAAGCTACATTAGAGGATCGCTTCTTAGAAATAACCAATCAGAAGAGAGAGGAGGAAACAAAATGATTGGATTAGTACAAAATGAACTTATAAAGATTTGGGAAAAGAAAAACAGCTGGATATTTCCGATCATTCTCTTATTTGCCCTTATTGGCGGAAGTTTCTTGGAAACGAAGATAACTCCCCAATATAAAGGAGATGACTGGCGAGCGAAAGTGCAAGCGGAAATAACCGAGCTGGAACAGAAGCTGCCTACAGCTAAGACAGAGGATAGTCTAATAGAAAGTGGAAAAGATTTTGATTGGGATGATACGAAAGAATCGATTGAAATGAAAATCCAAGATTATCAAAATAATTTAAAGCAGGATGTCAGTCCATATTCAACTACTTGGTCCAATATGAATGGAATGGTTATTGGCATGAAGTCTCTAGTAACTTTATTTGTGGTAATTATATGCGCGGGCAGCGTTTCCTCGGAATTCTCTGATGGAACCATTAAGCAATTGCTGATTCGACCGTATAAACGTTGGGCAATCCTTTTATCTAAATATATTGCTTTATTGATATATACTGCCATTTTAGTTGCATTTTTAATGATTGTTGGCTATTTAGTAAGTATTGTTTTCTTTGGAGTAGGAAATTTTGAAGATAAAGTGCTTGTTTTTGGGACAGTTGACCAGATTGTAGCAAGTGGTGGACCGTTCTTTTTGAAAAGCATCCTATATTATTTACCGGGATTATTGTTTGTATTAACTTTATCCTTTATGCTATCGACATTATTTAAAAATCAGGCAATTGCAGTGGGTGTTGGGGTATTTATATTGTTTGTATCCTCAACAATTGGCCAAATTATTCAATCATTAGCTGAAAAGTATGCATGGCTAAAATTGTTAGTGTTCCCACATTTAGACCAAACGATTTTCTTGTTTGAAGATAAAATAATCGAAACAGTAACCATGCCGATGTCTTTAGGTATCTTATTTGTTTACTATGCAATAATCATGATCATCACTTTTTGGTTTTTCAAAAAGAAGGATGTTAGTATTTAATGAATCATCACCATCTGTTAGTTCCCCATTTTAATGGGTTACTAACAGATGGTTTTTTTTTATATTATAAAAAATAGACAATCACTTGCGATTGTAGGTAAATTCTTATAAAATGATGTTAGGTTTATTAACAATTAGGTGACATGATTTGTTTCTTTGAAAATAAATGAATGATAGAATCGCTGTTTATAAACATAAAGGGGAATCCATCAATCAATTTTGATTGGGAATTCCTCTATATAACAACATGAATTGTAAAGGTTATACAGTTTGTTTAGCTATTCTGAACAATTCGAAGAAGTTCATGGGCGTGTTCACCCGCAACTTCTGCTAAGTGTTCCCAAATCTCGTCTCTCAAAAGATCAAGTTCCACAATCTTTTTAGCTAAATCGACTGCTTCTTTGGTTATCATCTAAGAAGGCTCCTCTCCATTTACAAAAAATAATACCGATTACCTATTCCTTGGCTGAAAATTAAAAAATATCGTTTATACATTTAGCATTTTAACGGAAAATATAGAAAAAATCATTGAAAATGTAAGGAAATCTTACCTATTTTTTTAATTTTGTGTTAGGAAATATAACAAAAGGTATTTTTCTTTATCTGAAAAGTATTATAATTAAGATAAATGAGAATACTACTTTACTTCATGAGGTGAGATGTAATGGATCATGAACCATCCTATAAGAAAAGAAAGGTCATTACTATTGGTGTTGTAAGTGAACTAACTGGATTAACGGAAAGACAAATTCGATATTATGAACAGCGAAAATTAATTTTTCCGGAGAGACCAGAAAGAGGAAATAGAAAATATTCATTCTCTGATGTAGAAAGACTAATTGAGATTGCTAATAAACGAGAAGAAGGCGTTCGAACACATGAAATTAGACAAGAGATTATGAAAAAAAACAAGGAAGAAGAAGAGCGGAAAGTCAAAAAGCAAATGCTCCGTGGTCAAATCAATGCGAGATTTGGCATCCAGAACGATTAATAAAAAACACTATATGTTATTTTTTTAGTCCATTTGATGTCATAATGGACTTTTTATTTTGGAAAAAATTTTTTTCACTCTTCTGTTTTGTTAATAAAAATTCCTCCATTTTATTTTCCCTTCAATTATTGATAAAATAGCCATATTTCATATAAACTGTAATTTGTTGCTTATGATAAAAATAGCTTTTTAAAATGATCAATAAAGAATGCTAAAAGTACTGATGAGATAAAGCGTCTAATGGAGGATCTTAAGAGTACCTATACTGTTTTAGTTGGAGAGATAGTATGACATATATATCAGTGGAAAAAACATATGACATTATGGAGATCTGCATATTAGCAGGAAGTATTATGCTCCAAAATGGAGCGGAGACCCATCGAGTAGAAGATACAATGACAAGAATAGCAACTGCATATGGCGTGACCGATTCTGACTGCTTTGTAACCCCAACAGGCATTATTTTATCGTTAGAAGGGGTAGAACCGACAAAGACGAAATTAAATCGGATTATTGAGCGGACGACTAATTTAGAAAAGGTAGCTCGAGTAAATGATATTTCACGTAAAATAAGCACAGGAACAGTGAGTATGAAGGAAGCGTACCATTTATTGAAAGATGTGGAAGATGAAAAATGTACGTATTCGGATTCCTTTCAAGTCATCGCAGCTGCCATTGCAAGTGGCTGTTTTTTAATTATGTTTGATGGAGTTTGGGGCGATTTTATCCCTGCATTGCTAGCTGGTGGTTTAGGCTTTTTGTGTTCCTTGTATTTTCATAAGGCTTTGCAAATAAAGTTTTTTGCTGAGCTCTCGGCAGCATTTGTTATTGGACTAGTAGCTTTTTTCTCTGTTTCCATTGGTTTTGGTCAAGAGGTAGATAAGATTATTATCGGCTCTGTAATGCCGCTTGTACCAGGTTTGCTTATTACGAACGCGGTGCGGGATCTAATAGCAGGTCATTTAGTATCTGGTATTTCAAAAGGGGCAGAGGCCTTTTTAACAGCTACAGCAATTGGTTCAGGGATTGCCGTTGCATTTTTTGTTTTTTAAGGAGAGGAATAAGTAATGAATGAATTTTTAGCACAGGCAATAACTAGCTTTGTTGCAACGTTTGGCTTTGGAATTATTTTTCATATTCCTCGGAAATTATTAATTCAATGCGGATTTGTAGGAACAATTGGATGGATGGCATATTGGACAATTGTTCATTTTCATCAAAATGAAGTAATTGCGGCCTTGTCAGGCTCCTTTCTTGTCGCCGTCATAAGTCAAGTGTTCGCCCGAATATATAAATCACCAGTTATTATATTTAGTGTCGCAGGAATCATTCCTTTAGTTCCGGGGGGAACTGCTTATAATGCGATGCGTAATTTTGTCGAGAATAATTATTATGTAGCGGTAAGCTTAGCAGCAAAG
This sequence comes from Niallia sp. FSL W8-0951, assembly GCF_038006525.1. Taxonomy (NCBI): domain Bacteria; kingdom Bacillati; phylum Bacillota; class Bacilli; order Caryophanales; family Bacillaceae; genus Niallia; species Niallia sp. FSL W8-0951. Next base: position 3,710,934 of record NZ_JBBOVK010000001.1, on the reverse strand, counting down.
GTCTGCTTAATTTCAGGATCTATTGCAATGGGTTTAATGTTTTCGGAAGTAATTAATCAATTAATATTTCGGGCAAACGCTCGGAAAAAGTCACTTGATAAAGGGTAAAGCCCCTTTATCAAGTTTTTTTTAAGCAATAAAGCAAAGTAATTCTATTGTTCTTTTCTAAAAGGGAGGCAGAATCCTTGTGAAACAACACGTTTCTCTTTTGGAACACGTTCCATTATGTGTGAAAAAGTCCTAATTCCCAGCATCCTATTTACTCGGGTCTAGTTAGACGTTAAGGTTGTAAGTGAAGAGACATTCATTTAATCGGTAATTTTGTAAGGGATTGCAGAAATAAGTAGAAAAGGAAGGCGATCTATTATGGGAAAAGGGATTAAAATTGTTACTATCGGCGGTGGGTCAAGCTACACACCTGAATTAGTGGAAGGGTTTATTAAGAGATATGATTCATTACCTGTGCGGGAACTATGGTTAGTAGATATTCCTGAAGGAGAAGAAAAGCTTAATATTGTTGGAAATCTAGCGAAGAGAATGGTGAAGAAAGCAGGTTTACCAATTGAAATTCACTTAACTCTAGACCGAAGAGAAGCGCTTAAGGATGCAGATTTTGTTACAACTCAATTTCGAGTTGGCCTACTAGCTGCACGTGCTAAAGATGAAAGAATCCCTCTAAAGTATAATGTGATTGGGCAAGAAACGAATGGTCCAGGAGGGCTGTTTAAAGGATTAAGAACCATTCCTATCATTTTAGATATTGTAAAGGATATGGAAGAGCTGTGTCCAAACGCTTGGCTCATTAACTTTACAAACCCAGCTGGAATGGTAACAGAAGCTGTTCTTCGTCATAGTAATTGGAAGAAGATTGTCGGGCTATGTAATGTACCGATTTCTATTCAAATGGGTATCGCTAAGCTGTTAGAAGTAGAATCTAGTCGTGTGCATGTTGACTTTGCTGGCTTGAACCATATGGTATTTGGGTTAAATGTATATTTAGATGGGAAGAACATTACGCCAGACTTTTTAGAGAAAATGTCGAAGCATAAAAGTGATACGATGAGGAATATTGCTGCTATTGACTGGGAGCCAGACTTTATTAAAGCATTAGGAGTTATTCCTTGTGGATATCACCGTTATTATTATAAGCAAGCAGAAATGCTGCAAAATGAGTTGGAGGAAGCAGCAGAACAAGGTACACGTGCTGAAGTCGTTCAGCAATTAGAAAAAGAGCTGTTTGAACTTTATAAGGATGAAAACTTAGATAAAAAACCGCCGCAGCTAGAAAAAAGAGGTGGTGCTTATTATAGTGATGCAGCTTGCAGCTTAATTGATTCTATGTACAATGACAGAAGAGATATTCAGCCTGTCAATACAATAAATAATGGAGCTATTGCAAGCATTCCAAATGAATCAGCTGTAGAAATTAGCAGTATTATCACAAAAGACGGACCAAAACCGATTGCGATCGGTGATCTGCCTGTTGCAGTTCGCGGACTTGTTCAACAAATTAAGTCCTTTGAAAGAGTGGCGGCAGAAGCGGCAGTTACAGGAAGTTATCATACCGCATTATTAGCTATGACGATTAATCCGTTGTTGCCGTCAGACAAAGTGGCAAAACAAATTTTGGATGAAATGCTAGAAGCACATAAAGAGCACTTACCGCAATTTTTCAAAGAAGAAGTAGTATCTTCATAAGATAAGATTAAATGGCTATGTATTCGGGAATCCCGTAATACATAGCCATTTTTTTATTCCGCTATAGCGGATAGTATTTTGGAAGAATAAGAATTGTCTCCTCGTAAAAACTAAAGAAACTGGCTTGACTAAAAGAAAGAAGGGAAAAAGATGACCAAAATTCTTGATTGCATTATTATAGGCGGTGGCATAGCGGGATTGCAGGCAGCGATTCAATTAGGAAGATATAATCATGATGTGCTGATTATTGATGCAGAGGATGGTCGATCTACGATATGTAAAAGCTACCATAATATTTTAGGATATCCTAATGGAATCAGCGGCTCAGAATTGCGGAGTTTAGGAAGGAAACAGGCAGAAAGCCTTGGGGTAGAGTTTCTTAAGAGTACCGTTACTTCTTTAAAAAAGGAAGAGGGGCATTTTACGGCAGCAACTGAAAAGGGTCTGTTTCAATCTCGGAAAATTCTCCTTGCAACAGGTGTTATGGATAATGTTCCCCCATTTGCCGAATTGTACCCTTGTCTGGGAATCAGCGTCTACTTATGCCCGGATTGTGATGGATATGAAGTAAAGGATAAAAAAACAATAGTGATTGGAAATGGAAATGTTGGGGCAAATATGGCCCTTACTTTGTTGTATTGGACAAGCGATATTACGTATATTAATCATGGTGGAGAGACTACTTGCGAAAAGCTGGCTAGACAATTAAGTGATAGTGGAATTTCCATTTATACAGAGAGAATAGATCGAGTATTAGCAGATGATTCCCAAATCAAAGGGTATGTATTGGAAAATGGAAAGATGCTCGAGACAAAGCATAGTTTTATTGCATTTGGCGGGAATAAAGTAAAGTCAGATTTAGCAGTGCCTTTAGGAGTCGAGATAATGGAGAATAATCATATTATCGTGAATGCGCGTACGAAAATGACTAATATAGATGGCGTCTGGGCAGCAGGTGATGTTGTGGCTCATTCGGAACAGGTTACAATCGCAATGGGAGAAGGATCGCAAGCAGCTATATGGATTCATAAAGCTTTACTAAAGGACAGCTGAAAATAATAAAAAGAGGTTTCTCAAATGGAGGCTAATCCACCGAGAGCCTCTTTTTTTACAAACTAGCTCTATATACTCGGTAGCCGATTATATCCCCGTAAGTATAAAGAATATAGGAATGGTCCATCAATTTACCTTCTAATTGGACATTCGTTGGTACCGTTCTATCAATTGCTTCATCTTCCTTTTCCATTCCCGTCATCATATGGGAAAAAACAGAGTGTCCAAGTTTTATTTCTACTTTGGGAAAACCCGCTTCCTTCATTAAATCTATCCATTCTTTTTCTGTATAGACCTTTTCAATGCCATAAACTTCACACATATTCTGATGTTCTATTGCATGGAGACTTCTTTCCGCAGTCATTTCTAATAACAGTAGGATGCCGCCTGGCTTGAGCACTCTTTTAATTTCGGCAAGGGAATTTCTGCAATTAGTGAAAATTAGTACAGATTCTATTAAAATGATGTCAAAGCTGTTGGAAGGAAAGGGCATCTTTTCTAGGCTTCCTTGCACTAATTGAATCGACAGATTTTCTTTTTTAAATCGTTCTTTTGCTCTTTGCACCATTGTAGGATGATAGTCAATACTTGTGACAGCACAGGGGTAGTTTTTTTTTATATAAGCTGAAGTTTGGCCAGTGCCGCAGCCGCCATCAAGTAATGTTGTATGGGTCGTAATTTTTTCTTGTTCCAATAAGAACTTTGTTAATGTTAAGCCACCTGGATGTGCACCGCTCACCCCGAAATAGGCAAGGGCATCTTGATAGGTCGGTTTCATTTTATTCCTCCCAGCAAGTCGATTTCTACTTTCCATACTATATGAAGAATATGGGGCTTTGGTTCTGAAATAATTAATATTCATTTTGGGTAACGATATGATATGGTTTAATTAGAGAAAAATTACCAGTGTTAGGAAAGGAAGTGTATATAGCTATGGCTATTACCAAAACAAATGCAATGCGCATTTTGGATGCCGAAAAGATTTCCTACAGTGTACATACCTATGAAAATAAAGATGGGAAAATGGACGGTATATCCGTTGCGGGTAAGATTGGTAAAGAAATCGAAATGGTGTATAAAACACTTGTGGTGAAAGATACGGGGAATGGAATTTATGTATTTGTTATCCCTGTTGAAGCAGAGCTTGATTTAAAAAAAGCAGCAAAAGTAGTCAATGCAAAAAAGCTAGAAATGATTGCCGTAAAGGATATTCAAAAAACAACTGGTTATATTCGGGGTGGGTGTTCACCAATCGGCATGAAGAAAAAGTATGAGACAATCTTGGATGAGAGTGTGAACAAGCAATCCACGATTATTGTTAGTGGAGGGAAGATTGGTGTTCAAATTGAATTGGCAGTTAACAATTTAATCCAAGTTACAGAAGCAAGAGTAGAAGATGTAATTCATTAAATTTTTAAGAGCAGGGCAGGCCGTTCAACATGTCTTAGTAAAGAGGTATCCTCAAAGGCTCTTTTGCGAAAAGGTAACAGAGGAAGAACCGAAACAAATAAAACATTAAGGCGGCCTTCTTTAATGAAGACTCGCCTATTATCGGATTCATTCTGGATGATCTAATGCATATAATTGCTGGTAGCGGCTGCTTGTAGCTAGCAGTTCTTGATGACTTCCTCTCAGAACGATCTCTCCTTGATCCATAAAGATAATTTCATCCATCTCTTCTACACCTACAAGATGATGGGTAATCCAGATCATTGTTTTTCCTTCCAATGTTGTAAAGATTGTTTTAAGTAATGCTTTTTCTGTTTTTGGGTCAAGACTGGCATTTGGTTCATCCATAATAACAATAGGAGTCTTTTGGAGCAATATTCTGGCTAGTGCTACTCTTTGTCTCTCTCCGCCAGAAAAACGTTGGCCTGTTTCCTCCATAAAAGTATCCAACCCATTTGGCAAGGATGAAACTAACTCCTCTAATTGAGCCGATTTAATCGCTTTTATTAGTTCTTTATCCGATGCTTCTTCTACCCCTAGTAAAATATTATTTCGTAACGTTGTTGCAAAGAGGTGAGGTGTTTGATTGAGCACAGATATAATCGAAGAAGTGTCTGCATGAAACGAAGCCGATGTCTCTCCATTATAGGTGACTCTTCCTGTTGTTGGCTGGATTACTCCTTGAATCAATTTCAGTAAGGTTGATTTACCAGCACCGCTACGACCGATGATGGCAATTTTTTTCCCTTGTGGAATATCTAAACTAACATTAGATAGGGATGAGGTTTGTTCTTTCTCATACTGATAAGTAATTTGATCAACTTGAATATCGACTATATCGGTGTCTATGATTGGACGAACTCTTTCGTTTTTCTGTTCAGGAACATTCAGTTTGCTAAGTCTATCCAACGAGTCTTGGTAGGCTGGCAGCTTTTCAAATGCATCAGAAACGACTAGAAAAGCGTCCAGGATTGGCAAGGCAACTAGAATAATAGCAGCAATTAATGTAACAGGAATAGCGCCATCGATATATTGCTTACTAGACCAGAAAACGAGAGAAAGGATAATCAATGCCGCAACTGCTTGGGAAGCAAAGTTGCGCCAACGAGTAAATTGAACAAGCTTATAGTTGAGTTGCGCAACAATCGCTTCCTCTTTTTCGTATTCCTCTATAAAGCCTTTCGACCGACCGCTGATAACCCAGTCGCTAATGCCTAAAATACTATCCGTTAATTTTTGATATAGCCCGTTTCTTCTTTGTTTAAATTCTCTTTGGTTTTTGCGCATGAGCACTAAAGAAAGAATAGGAAAGACGAATAATAATAGACCTAAATAAATTGCCATGAGAATGGCGAAAGGAATATCCAATATTCCAATAGCACATACCACTAATATATATAAAACAGAGGTTGCAAAGGTTGGGAAAATGGTCCGTAAATATATATTTTGCAGTTTTTCAATGTCATCAGAAAGAATCCCTAGCATATCGCCAACTTTAAATCTGCTTTTTAAAAACAAAGCTTGTGGTTCTAAAATTTGATATAGCTTCATCCGCATTTTCGATAAAATGCGCAGAACTGTATGATGACCAGCTAATTTTTCCAAATAGCTAAATACAGCCCGGCTGATACCAAAGGTTCTTACGCCAACAATTGGTACATAAACCATTAATATATTTTCGACTGGAATGGCTGATTTAGAAATAAGATAGCCAGAAGTAAAGGTAAGCATCGCAGCTGTAAGTAAAGCTAGGACACTCAAGAAAAGAATTAAGACAATTCGGCCACTATTTGCTTTCAGAAATGGAGAAATCCATTTGTTTTCATTCATTTTTAGAGTCATCCTCCTTACTGTTGTAATAGCTTATAATAAAAGCCCTTTGCTGCGACTAGCTCTTCATGTGTGCCTGATTCTACAATAGTGCCTTGATCCATGACGATAATTGAATCCATCTCTTTCATCCAATGAAGACGATGGGTTGCAAGGAATACTAGTTTCTCATTAAATAAAGGTAGCATCGTTTCTTTTAATTCGAACTCTGTTTCAATATCTAAATGAGAGGTTGGCTCATCTAACAGCATGATTTTTCGATTGGTTAAAAATGCTCGTGCTAAAGCAATTCTTTGTTCCTGCCCGCCACTTAAGTTTCTTCCTCCATCTCCTAATAATTCATCTAGACCATTAGGAAAAGTAGTAAAAATGTCGTATAGACCAGTCGCTTTTAATGCTTGGATAATTTCCTCGTCGGCAGCATCTGGCTGGTAAAAGGAGATATTTTCTCGTAATGTCATGCTAAAGATATAAGGAGATTGCGGAATATACGTAGTCAGCTGTCTCCATTCCTCTGTCATAAGGCTAGGTAAAGACACACTATTTACAGAAATGCTCCCCGCACAATGTTGAGAAAAACCGCTTAGGAGGTCAATAAGCGTAGACTTCCCCGCGCCACTTTCACCGACAATGCCAATTTTTTTATAGCCATCAATCATAAAGGAAAGGTCCTTTAAGGTTGCTTTTTCCTCGGGATGATGCTGAAAGGTAACATGGTCAAACGTTAAGGAAGGCTTTGTACCTAAAGAAATAGACTGTCCAGTCATTTTGGCAGATTTTTGGGTTTGGATAATCGTTTGGATTGCATCCCCAGCTTCTTTTCCGTCTAATGTTGCGTGATAATCAGCTCCGACCATTCGAACAGGCAGGAAAAATTCTGGTGCCAAAATAAGAATCATCAAGGCAGGTAATAAAACTAAATCACCATTTATTAAGCGTAATCCTAAGTTTACTGCCACCACTGCAACGGAAAGAGAGGTAAAGAAGTCTAAAGAAAAGGAGGATAAGAAGGCTAATCGCAATGTTTTCATCGTTGCCCCGCGATATTGTTCACTTACCTTTTCGATATTTCCGCTATGCTGTTTGCTTCTACCTAGAAACTTCAGTGTGTCTAGTCCTCTTAAAGAATCCAAAAAGTGATTAGATAAGATTTTGTAGGTGGCAAGCTGTCGATTCATTTGGCTGCTAGCTGCCATGCCCACAAGTATTAGAAATCCGATTAAAATCGGCATTGTAACTGTTAAGATTACACCTGATAGCCAATCATTCCAAAATACATATAGAATAATCATGCCTGGAACTATTCCTGTAGCCAGCATTCTTGGTAGAAAAAGCTCTAAATATGTTCTATATTGACTAATCCCTTCAAGGACAAGTGCAGCAATGTTTCCGCTTCCTTGTTTCTTGGTGTACTTAGGACCTAATTCAAATAGTTTTTGCATTAACTGAAGACGAAGCTCTTTACTCGTTTTTTCAGCAAATGCTGCAGCGATATTTTGTTGGATAGTGTGTAAAAAATGCCTCCCTAAAAAAGCTAATAAGAACAATATGATCTTTACATATTGCTCTTGATAGTTTTCTCCGTTATATAAAGAGGCTATTATTTCTGCAAGCCATTTGGCCTGCAGAATAATAGCAGCTCCTTCCACAATGGTTAATATTCCTATAGTTGCGAGAATCGGCTTGATCCTAGTAAGTTTTAAAAGATTTTTATCCATTAGTATTCTAAATGAGACTTCTCAGTAATACGTTTCCGGAACACAATATAGCTCCAAATCTGATAGCCAAGAACAAATGGCAGAAGCGTTAGGGCTACAATTGTCATCACTTTTAAAGAATAGTGACCGGAAGCTGCATTTTGAATGGTTAAACTATATGCATCACTTATTGAGCTAACCATTACTCTAGGGAATAAGCCGATGAAAATGGAAGCAAAAGATAAGGCGATAACGGCACCAGTCATCCCGAAAGCCCATCCATCCATTTTTCGAGAGATAAAGAATCCCCCAACAACAAAGGCAATAACCCCTAATGAGAAGATAAAGGAAAGGATTAAGCCACGTTCTTGGAAAATATCTGTTTTAATATAAGTTAATGCGGAAAATAACGATAATAAGATACCTAATAAAGGCAAAAGCTTTTGTGCTAAATTTCTTGCTCTTTCTCGTAAGTCTCCAACGGTACGTAAGGTAGTAAATACTAGTCCATGCACAAGGCAAAGGACTAATACTGTAAGCCCGCCGGTTAATGTATAATAGTTTACAACATCAAAGAAGCCAGCCTTTAATTCCATATTTTTATCAATTGGCAGTCCTTGCATAAAACAAGCAAAAACAACGCCAAATAATAAAGGAGGAAGGAAGCTTCCTAAGAAAATACACAGATCCCATGCCTTTTTCCATGCAGGGTGGCTATCTTTTGCACGGAATTCAAATCCTGTTGCCCGAACGATTAACGCTAATAAAACAACTACAAGCGGTGTATAAAATCCGCTGAACATTGTAGCATACCAATGAGGGAAAGCGGCGAACATGGCGCCCCCTGCAGTAATTAACCACACTTCATTTGCATCCCAGTAAGGACCAATAGAATTAATGAGTATTCGTTTTTCCATATCATTTCTTGCTAAAAGCTTTGTTGACATTCCAACTCCAAAATCAAAACCTTCTAAAAAGAAGAATCCAATAAACAAAACAGCGACTAAGATAAACCAAAGAACATTTAACTCAAGCATGGAAACCCTCCTTCGCAAACGGGTCATTCGTTACTTTTGTATCTTCTTTTTCCATCAAATATGGCCCTTTTTTAATAACTTTTACATATAAGTAAACCATGATAGCACCTAATATCGCGTAGATGGTACAAAATGCAATAATAGAGAATAATACTTGCCCAGCTGAAACACTTGGGGAAATACTATCTTCTGTTGTCATTAATCCAAAAACAGTCCATGGCTGTCTGCCAATCTCTGTCATAATCCATCCAGAGGTATTAGCGATAAATGGTAAGGAAATTCCTGCAATCATGAAACGGTAGAACCATTTATTAGGTTTAGCAACTAATTTCTTCTTCCAAGCCAGAAATACGCCATATATTCCAAGGAGAATCATTGCTACTCCTGCTGCAACCATGATGCGGAAACTCCAGAAAGTTGTTTTAACTGGAGGGATATAATTGCCATCTCCATATTTCTGCACATACTCTGCTTGCAGATCATTCATGCCTTTTACGCTGCCATCTAATGTGTTGTAAGATAGGATGCTTAGTAGATAAGGAATTTTTACTTCTCCGCTATTTTGTTTGTTTTCTACATCAATATTGGCAAACACGGTCCATGGTGCTGGATCTTCACTTTCATCCCATAATCCTTCACTAGCAGCCATTTTCATTGGCTGTGTTTCTACTAAAAATTGTGCTTGGGCATGACCGGCAACAAGCGTTAGAAACGTAGCGCTTAATGCAACGGTAATCCCGATTTGAAAGGATTTTTTAAAGAAATCAACATCTTTTTTGCCTAACAATTTAATAGCACTAATTCCACATACTAAAAATGCGCCAGTAGCTAGTGCTCCAAACACAGTATGAGGAAACTCAACAAGAACTTGGCCGTTTGTAATAAGTGCAAAGAAATCATTCATTTCAGCGCGGCCATTATTAATTTCAAATCCCACTGGGCGCTGCATAAAGCTGTTTGCTGCTAAAATCCAGAAGGCAGAAATCGTTGTTCCAAATGCAGTCAACCAAATACATGCTAAATGTACTTTTTTTGATAAACGGTCCCAGCCGAATATCCAAAGTCCAATAAAGGTGCTTTCCATAAAGAAAGCGAGCAATGCCTCAATTGCAAGTGGTGCTCCGAATACATCACCAACAAAGCGAGAATAGTTAGACCAGTTCATACCAAACTGGAATTCTTGAAGAATTCCTGTAACAATACCAATAACAAAATTGATTAAAAATAATTTGCCCCAAAACTTTGCCATTTTTTTGTATTCTTCATTCCCTGTTTTCACATAAAAAGATTCCATGATTGCGATAATAAATACTAAACCAATAGAAATGGGAACAAATAAAAAGTGGAATATGGTCGTTGAAGCAAATTGCAAACGCGATAGAAAAATCATATCCATGAGTTTCTCCTCCTTTTTGTATTTTGAACAGATTTGTGAATCTTCCAGTTCGATAAAGCGATAAAAATCATTGCATAAGATGAAATTCAATTAGATTTAATTGAGGCAGTAGGATAAAAAAACTTGTTAAAAGTGCTTTTCCGTGATGTTCATCCTATGTAATTTAATGTTGGAAAAAGTCGATAAACATTGATATAAAAGGTTTTTAACAAAGTTGATTTTTCCGATCGTCTCCTTTTGGTAAATGATAGGTATATCATAATGAAATTTCGTCAGTTTGCGGTAAAGTTCACTCATTGTTTGAAAAATGTTCACATATCCGTTCACAGAAAAGACAAAATAGAAGATGGTTTAGAAAGAAGGCAGAGAAGGGAAAGAGGACAGCGAAGATAGTTCATTATGGGTTGGTGAAGGTATTAGATAGAAGAGTCGCAAGTAAAAGTCAAAATCCGCAAGTAAGGGCATTCCTATTTCTAACCGGTGTGCCTGCTTATAAAGCAAACAGATAAAATAATTTACAAAAAGACAAGCATCTCTTAAAGTTCTCTTCCTTTTGCTGCTTGTTCTTTCATGTTATGATGATAAAGGAATTAGAAAATTATTGATGAAGCTGAATAAATTATTGAGGGTGTTTAGATGATTAAATGCATAGCAATTGATATGGATGGGACGTTATTAACATCCACACAAGAAATCACGAAAGAAAATCGAGAAGCAATTAAAGAAGCACAAGATAAAGGAGTAGAGGTAGTAATCGCTACTGGACGTGCTTATGAAGAAGCAGGAGACCTTTTAAAAGAGGCAGGGGTTATTACACCGATGATTTGTGCAAATGGAGCAGAAATTAGGACGAATGAGCATATCATCGTCGATACAAATCCATTAAGTAAAGATCTAGCCAGACAAATGGCTGAAATTTTACATAAATATCAAGTATATTATGAAGTCTATACTAATAGAGGAACGTATACACTTGATAAAACAGTAGCACGATCACTGATTATGGATATTTTTACTGTAAGTGGCCATGTGAAGGATATGGAAGAGATTAAAAAAGCGGCCGAGGAAAGACTGAAGGAAATTCATCAATTAGATAGTTATGAAGAATTATTTCAAGATGATGACCAGGTTATTTATAAATTATTAGCATTCCATTTTGATCCGATCGTTTTAGGTAATGTTAGAGAGGAGTTGACTAAACTGGAAGGAGCAGCAATTAGTGCTTCCGGTAAGGAGAACTTAGAAATTACTTCTATTCATGCTCAAAAAGGGATTGCGCTTGAGAAATTTGTGAAGGATCGCAACATTTCTCTTTCTGACACGATGGCAATTGGAGATAATTATAATGATGTTTCCATGTTTCAAATGGCTGGCAGAGCAGTTGCGATGGGGAATGCGGTGGAAGATATTCAACGTCAATGCCACTTTGTGACAGGAACAAATGAAGAAAGTGGAGTGGCTCAAGCAATTAGAAAAGCATTAGAGGAATAAGATGGTCAAAAAAGGTAGATGAACGCGAATAAGTTCATCTACCTTTTTTATTATTATTCCCGAGGTTTTAATCCATAAAGAATAAGTTTAATTTCTTCCACTTAATAACTAGGAAAAGGATAAAACAACCTTTAGAAATCAATTATTCAATTTGCTATTTATTCGCTATAATAGAAATGAAAAACCTAAAAAGATAGATTCTATTGAGGTGGAAAAATGGCAGATTTTAATGCGAGTGTTATTATTTGTGAGCCCATTGAAGAAGTTTTTGCTTATTTTGCGGACATGGCAAATGCTTCAGAATATATGAATAAAGTGGTATCAACAGAAAAGTTGACAAATGAGCCGATTGGAGTTGGCACAAAATATAAAGAGATAAGAAATGTTCGTGGAAATACAGTATCTGCAGAAATAGAATATCTCACTTTTGATAAAAATATAGGATTTTTGCGTAGAAGTAGTTCAAATGGATTAATAGTTGATTATGCTTATCGCTTTTCGGAGATTCCTGAAGGCACCCAAGTAGAGTTTGAAGGCACTGTACATGTTAAGGGACTAAAAATGCTGCTTATGCGAAAGTTTCTTGTCAAAATGGTGAAATCTGAAGATAATGATCATGTGCAGAATGCGAAAGAAGTATTAGAAGAAAGAGTAGAAAATTTATAAAATATATCTTTTTGATGAAATGCTGAGGAAAAAGACTTTCCTCAGCATTTTTAATAAAAAATAAATTGACTTTGAATGGGAAAGTTGGTATTGTAAAATTAAATTGTGTGCAACTAAATTTACGAGCAGCAGATAAAACTAACTACTTGTACTCCTTATGTAAAGGAACAGAAAACATAGGAGTAAAAAATTTTAATTCAATAAGTTGTGCGCAATTAAATTTTAAGAAATCAAAAGGGGTAATTTGCTATGAATAACAAAAATCACATTGTATTAGAAGAAGCGGCTAAAAAATTTACAGAAGACACAGCGAATCCACCATATTTATTTGATTTGGAGCCAGCAGAAGGTAGAGTAGCAGTAGATGAAGTACAATCTAGTGAGATAGATAAATTACCAGTGGAGGAAAATGAATTTTTTATTAAAGGTGGACCGGCCAATCAAGTATCAATTAAAATTGTTCGTCCAGAGAACAGCTCTACAACTAAATTGCCAGTGATTTTATATACACATGGTGCAGGATGGGTATTCGGTAATGCACATACACATGATCGCTTAATTCGTGAATTAGCAGTAGGTTCCAACGCTGCCGTTGTATTCACCAATTATAGCCTTTCTCCAGAAGCAAGATATCCGGTTGCGATTGAAGAAATATATACGGTGCTAGAATGGATTGCAGCAAAAGGAGAAGAGTATGCCTTTGATATTAATAAAATTTCTGTAGCAGGTGACAGTGTGGGCGGAAATATGTCCGCAGCGATCACATTAATGGCGAAAGAACGCAAAGGCCCTGCTATTCAAAAACAGCTACTATTTTACCCTGTTACAGACGCATCCTTTGAAACAGATTCTTATAACCAATTTGCAGAAGGGTACTTTTTAAGAAGAGATGGCATGAAATGGTTCTGGGATCAATATACTATTGATCCAAAAGAAAGAGCAGAAATTACAGCATCTCCTTTAAGAGCAACAAAAGATCAATTAGTTGGGCTGCCAGAAGCTTTAATCATTACGGCTGAGGCAGATGTGCTAAGAGATGAAGGAGAAGCTTATGCGAATAAACTTCGTGAAGCGGGAGTAAAGGTAACCTCTGCTCGTTTTGGTGGAATCATACATGATTTTGTTATGCTAAATGCATTGGCGCATACTGAGGCAGCAAAAGGAGCGCTTTTACTTGCAAATGCTTGGCTAAAAGCTTAATTTAGGCGGTTATTCTTTAAATAAAAACATACAGGGACAAAACAAAATAGATAATGGGAATAGATGAACAATTTCTAATATAGCGATTTAATAACGATTGCTTTCACCACTTTGGGTATTTATGTAAATAAAAGCCCGAGAGGCGAAAGCAATTTGTTCTATTACTCTACAGACAAACAAGGTACTGGGGAAAAAGAAGAGGGCTATGGCATCTCTATTTCTCGCAGAAACAGGTGTTTACCACAAACTTTTTTATAATCGCAAGACGTATGTCTCAATCTTTTTCCCTGTTTTCTCCAAAATTAAAATTTATATGTCCAGTATTTTTCCGTATACAATCGAGCTAGAACTTCTGGGTCCTGATTCTTTATTCCTTCTTGCAGGACTGCTACATATTGTTGTGTTTGAGAAAGGTGGGCTGCGATTGTTTTGATTTTCTGTTCTGCAAAATTTTCCACATCAATTTCAATATCTGGCTGTCCAAGGTCTTCCTCTGTGTTCTTGGAAAATGCTACACAGTAAAGTTTTGGTCGTTTAGAAGCTTCTCTCTTTTCGATGGCCTTTACAACAGCAGCTCCTGTAGCATCGTGGTCCGGATGCACAGAATAACCTGGATAAAAAGTAATCACTAAAGAAGGATTTAATTCATCTAGTAATGCTGTAAACTCATCGACTAATACTTCTTCTTTTAGGAATTCGATTGTTTTATCACGATAGCCGAGCATACGGAGATCTTCTAGGCCCATTGCTCTAGCTGCTTCCTTTAATTCATTTCTGCGAATTTCTGGTAAGGATTCTCTTGTTGCAAATGGTGGATTTCCTAAGTTTCTTCCCATTTGTCCAAGGGTTAAGCAAGCGTAAGTAACTGGAACCCCTTCGTGTAAAAATTTTGAAATGGTTCCAGATACACCAAATGCCTCATCATCGGGATGAGGAAAAATAACTAATACTTGTTTTTCTGTTTCCATCTGAGTTCCTCCTTTCATGTAATGAAAAAAGCATGTTCCATTAATTGTTTATTCAAATGGTGTTTCGCTTATTTCTAAGGCTACTGCTAATTTTCCGGTAAAGTCTAAGCCTGCCAATAACAATCTATTTTTATCGTCAATTTCATAGTGGGTGATACCTTCAGCATAAATCCAGCCTATTGCTGTTTTTAAGCCAATTCGATAGGGGCCGTTTCCCGTAATTTTGCCATATTCATAGGCTAGCTGGGCATTGCGGATATAGGCGCCTGAATTGAAGAAGGTTTCATCATTATGGTTGGCATAAGCGCCATTTGTTGTTTCTAAGTGAATATAGATTTTCTTTCCACTAAAACGATCGATTTCGTTTTGCACTTTTTCCATTTGTACAAATTCCACAGAATATCCCTCCTTGCTAATAGTTTATTTAAATAATAAAAAATGGTAAGGGCATACTCTCCTTTTATAATGGCATGGTAAAAGGAGAATATATTGAACTGCTGTTTTTATTTCGCACTAAGCTTTTCTTTTTCGTTACGATATGCTCCATGCATAGTTGGTCCTACATACTCGTTTAATTTAAATCCATTGCTGATAGCTGCTGTAATAAAATCTTTTGCTGTTTGAACAGCTTCTTCTACGGTAGCACCTTTAGCTAGTTCAGCTGTAATAGCAGCAGAGTTTGTGCAGCCTGCCCCATGAGTATACGTTGTATCTATTAGTTCGCTCTCAAAGATAGTAAATTCTTTTCCATCGTATAGAAGATCAATTGCTTTTTCATGTCCTAACTTACTGCCGCCTTTGATGAGAACATATTTAGGTCCAAGTTCGTGAATTTTTGCGGCCGCTTCTTTTAAATCTTCTACTGTTTTAATTGGTTTATCAGTTTGGGCAAGCTGCCAAGCTTCAAAAAGGTTTGGTGTTACCACAGTTGCTCTTGGAACAAGCAATTCACGTAGGGCATCAGCTGTTTCTGGATGAAGAACTTCATCTTCGCCCTTACAAATCATGACAGGATCAATCACAACATTTTTGATATTATTTTCATCAATTAGCTTTGCCGCTGCTTCAATGATTTCGACAGATCCAAGCATTCCTGTTTTCATAGCATCAATTCCCACAGATAACACGGTTTCTAATTGCGCGTTAACTGTATTAATATCCTGGGGAAATACGTTATGGTGCCAATGATTTTTAGGGTCCATTGTTACAATCGTTGTTAAAGCAGTCATACCATAAACACCTAATTCTTGGAATGTCTTTAAATCTGCTTGAATACCTGCACCGCCGCTTGTGTCAGAGCCTGCTAAAGTTAATACTTTCTTCATTTGTTATGCCTCCTATGTAATGGCTATTATTTCAGCGAAAAGTAATTTTGTTTGATTGAATAATTGTAGACCATTTTAATTAATCATACAACTTTTCCGCACCCTTTGCTTAGTCTGCTTTACAAGATGATTTTGCATACCAACGATAAAAAATATGGAAAAGAGCGAAGAGTAGTAAGAGAATTCTGTCTTTGTTTATGGTAACCTTTAAATATAATCTTTACGTTTGAAAGAAAAATGAAAAATCGATATGGAAAAAAGATGAGAGTAGATCGAGAAAGGAATTTATATGAAATTTGAAATAACGGACCGTCCAATTAATTTGCAAGAAGTTATTGATAAGGTTGTAAGAAGAAACGCGGGTGCGATTACTACTTTTATTGGTACGGTAAGAGAAATGACTGCCGGAAAAAAAACATTGTTTTTAACATATGAGGCATATGTGCCAATGGCTGCGAAAAAACTTGCGCAAATAGGGGAAGAGGTAAAGGAGAAGTGGGGAGACATTGATATTGCGATTACCCATCGAATCGGCAAGCTGGAAATCAGTGATGTAGCAGTAGTGATAGCAGTTTCGACTCCACATCGAAAGGATGCCTATACGGCAAATCAATATGCGATAGAAAGAATAAAAGAAATCGTGCCAATTTGGAAGAGGGAACATTGGGAATCTGGTGAAGAGTGGATTGGGAACCAGAAAGGTACGAAAAGGTATGAAGATGGCAGACCAAGTGAGGAGGAATTAAATTGATCCAATTACTATTCTTTGCTGGAGTAAAAGAAACGATAGGAAAAGAGGCAATGGAATTGGAATGGCAAGGGCAGACGATTGCACAGGTTAAGGAATATTTATTAAGTGCCTTCCCTTCGCTGTCTCTTCAAGGAGTAATGGTTGCGGTAAACGAGGAATTTGCAATGGATGAAGATACAGTGGAAGAAAACGATACAATTGCCTTTATTCCACCTGTTAGCGGGGGATGAGGAAGGAGTAGGTACAAATGGATCAAAGCAGATATTCACGCCAAGTTTTGTTTTCCCCCATTGGAGCAGAAGGGCAGAGAATAATTGGCAGGAAGCATGTGTTAATTATTGGTGCAGGTGCATTAGGGTCTTCTGTTGCAGAGATGTTATGCAGAAGCGGTATCGGAAGCTTAACCATTATAGATAGAGATTATGTCGAAAAAAGCAACCTTCAGCGGCAGCAGCTATATACAGAAAAGGATGCTGACGAGAAAATACCAAAAGCATTTGCGGCCGAAAATAGACTAAAGGAAATTAATCGAGGCTGCACAGTGAAAGGGATAATTGGTGAGGCAACCGCAGCGTTATTAGAACAGTTCGTTGAGAATATCGACTTAATAATAGATGCTGCGGATAATATGGAAATAAGAATGATAGTAAATGATATGGCTGTTAAGCATGGAATTCCCTGGATTTACGGGGCCTGTGTCGGGAGTTCCGGGATGAGCTACACGATAATACCAGGTGAGACACCCTGTCTTCATTGCTTATTGAAAACGATGCCCATGACTGGTTTAACTTGTGATACAGTAGGAATTATTGCACCAGCTGTACAAGTGGTCGTTTCTCATCAAGTAACAGAGGCGTTGAAGCTTTTAAGGGGAGATAAAGCTGCTTTGCGCGGATCCTTTTTAACGTTTGATTTATGGAATAATGAATATCACAATGTGAAAGTGAGCCGTGCAAAGAGAAGTGATTGTCCTACATGTGGAGAAAAACGGTCATATCCTTTTCTTGAAAGGGAGAATCAGACAAAGGTAGCTGTTTTATGTGGAAGAGAAACGGTTCAAATTCGTCCATCTAGTCCAAAAAATATTCCTTTTCAACGATTAACAGAAAGCTTGCAAAAGAAAGGATATAAAGTGCGACAAAATCCGTTTCTCCTATCTGTTCAGCTAGAAAGAAACAGAGTAGTCTTTTTTAAAGATGGAAGAGCATTAATCCATGAAACAAATGATGTTGTCTATGCAAAGAAGCTATATGACCAATTATTAGGATAAAAAAATCCCGCATAAAAGAAGGCGGGATTTCTCTTTATTCTTGTGACCCAACAATTACTAATTTACCTGTATCTAATACTTCCTCGTATTTAGCTGCTTCTGCATCTGTTAAGCCTACTGATTGTAATTTAGAACGCAATTCGTCGCCTCTTTTTCGGAAAACGTTGCTGATAGAATCAAGTAAACCTTGCTCCTTCATTGATACATTTCCAGTTTCCGTTGCATTTGTTAAATCCTCAGAACGGTCTTTATCGTGAGCAAAAATGTAAATATTCTCTTTTTTGTAGCCTTGGTTTTCTAATGCATTAATAATATTGGTTGCTTGTACACCGTTTTCTACTACTTCTACTTTATACATAATGATAGCCTCCTATAATAGTGGAATTTATCTATGTTTTTTATATAGCCTCTTAAAATGGTAATCAAACAATTTTTTCGTTGGTAATTTTTTCATCGCCTGCCATTTGGGAAATACTATATAGACAAATATCCCCACAATCGACAAATTTCCCTATATAATAGAAGGAGACAATAATAGGATCAGGAGGAGTTAAATGGTAAGTAAAAAAGAAAAAGAACGAATCAGCCGGGAGTTAGATGCGGGGAAAAGGGAACAGGCAAGTACAGCATTGGAGTTAAATAGCAGAAGGGGAATTCGCTTTCCTTCTTTTGGTTTATATAGACTAATGAATCGGTTAAATAAAAAAATCATGCTTTTTTTTAGTGTGTTAATCGTGATTTTGATAGTCGGAATCGTAGGGTTATGGAAAGTTGCCTTTCCGCAAGAGTCCGTTCTAAAAACAACGGCTTATTTAGAACAGATGAAAGATTTATCCACTTTAGCCACCTCTCAAGCTTTTATAAAAACAATTCTAGAAAAAGAGGATAATGAAATTTTTGGTAAGGAAATTGAGACGGATTTTCCTGGCACAAAAAGAAAAATATTGTTAGTTGTACCAGGGACACTAACAGCTGGAGTAGACTTATCGATAGTTACGGACGAACAATTACAAGTAGATGAGGATGAGAAAAGCATCCATATTGAGTTACCAAAGGCAGATTTTCTTCAGGATCCTTCCATTGATTTTGAAAAAGTAGAAACATATTCTGTTTCAGGCATTTTTAGAGGAGATGTAAAGTGGGAAGAAGCTTATAGTTTAATGGATGAAGCGAAGGAAACGATGAAGAAAGAGGCTGTAAATCAGGGGATTTTAGTGAAAGCAGAGGAAAATGCTCAAAAAACATTGAAGGAATTCTATGGAAGATTAGGCTATACACTTGAAGTAAGCTTTGCCGAAGAATAAAGGAGGAGATAGTATGGCTGCATCATGGGAGCAATTATTGGAACAGGAGCGTCAGAAGGAGTATTTTAGCCAATTGGAAGCCTTCTTAGAAACAGAATACAGAGAATCTACTATTTATCCTAAAAGAGAAGATATTTTTAATAGTTTAACATATACTCCTTATGATAGAGTAAAGGTTGTTATTTTGGGACAGGACCCTTATCATGGTCCGAATCAAGCTCATGGCTTAAGCTTTTCCGTTATGCCAGGAGTAAAAGTTCCACCATCCTTAAAAAACATTTATAAAGAGCTTCATGCTGATCTTGGCTGTCCTATTCCGAACCATGGCTATTTAAAAAACTGGGCAGACCAAGGGGTGCTTCTATTAAATACAGTTTTAACAGTGAGAGCTGGACAAGCGAATTCTCATCGTGGGAAAGGATGGGAAGTATTTACAGACAAAGTAATAAAGATGTTGAATGACAGAGAAGAACCAGTTATTTTTGTGCTATGGGGAAATCCAGCCCAAAAAAAACTTGCTTTTATTGATCAAGACAAGCATGGCACCATTTTATCGACACATCCAAGTCCACTTTCCGCTCACCGCGGCTTTCTAGGAAGCAGACCATTTTCTACTATAAATAGGATGCTTGAAAATAATGGGCAGTCCCCGATCAATTGGTGTATAGATGATTTTTTGTGAAAAGAAGAATATAATAAAGGAAATACGTATGAGGGGTCATTTCTATTAGATAATAGAAGTATCTACTCATTATGTATTTCCTTCTAAGGGATTAGAAAGGGTAGGGAATGGAAAAGAATAAGGTTAATTGTTATAAATGCAAATTCTACTATGTTACATGGGATAGTCAGTTTCCTAAAGGGTGTAAGGCATTCCAATTTAAAGGCAGAACGATGCCATCTGTTGAAGTAAAAAGAGCTTCTGGACAAGAATGCCTGCGATTCCAGGCAAAAGGAGGGATGAAGTGAATATATCAATCCAGCAATTATTAGCTAAAATAGAGGATCAGCTGACAGAAGCAAAAACAAGCAATTCTGACGCGAGAATAAGAGAAAGAGTTTATGCAATTAAATCCTTATGTGAATTGGTTTTAGAACAGGAAAGAAAAGAAGGCGTTACTTATCAGCAGCCTGTTCAGCAACCATCCTTCCAAGCTGTTCAAGCACCAATAAGCATTCCACAACAACCCATACAGACACAAACAAATAAAATTAAAATGGACGAAGGAAATGGTGATTCCTTATTTGATTTTTAAGTACATTTGTTTTACGCACATGAATAGCAACTAAGGAAAAGGATTAAGGAATATCAAAACTTTTTACATAGATTAGTTAGCAAAAAGCCTTAAAAAAGGAGATAAAAATGAAAGTTTTCATTATTATTGGAGCAATTAATGCATTGCTATCCGTTGCTTTAGGAGCATTTGGCGCACATGGCTTAGAAGGGAAAATTACAAATAAATACCTTGAAATATGGAAAACAGGTGTTACCTATCAAATGTTTCATAGTACTGGTTTAATTCTAATCGGTTTACTCTTAGGTAAGTTTCCAGAAAGCAGTTTGTTAAACTGGGCAGGCTGGCTGATGCTAATTGGGATTATCCTATTCGCAGGAAGCCTATACATATTGGCTGTTACCCAAATAAAAGTATTAGGAGCTATTACACCACTTGGCGGAGTAGCGTTTATAGCAGCATGGCTCTTAGTGATTATTGCTGCGTGGAAATGGATGTAATAAGAGTATATTAAAAAAGGATAGGGTGAGCAGATTATAAAATGTTCAACCTATTCTTTTTTGTTTTCATAAAAAGAGAAACATTATCAATCTTAATAAAGAACAAAAAAAGTACACCACTAAATGAGTGATGCACGGGAAGGCTTTTTGGTTATCTAGGCGGGGATGTTGCTAACCCTGGCATGCCAGCGGCAAAAGGATATTCATACTCTATTTCTTCATCAAATGTAACATAATCGATATAGAGCATTAGAATTAAATAGCGAGTTCCAGATTGTGGGTCACTTAAGATAACATGATCTCGCCCTGCTGCTTCAATAATTCCCTTAAAGATTTTGGCGTTCCATTCTCTGTTGTTTTCGAATGTTGCATAGACAGTAGCAATTTTCCCTTTGTTAAGGCGTAAAATATTCTCGATATAAGATGCTTCTATTGGCAATTGTCCTGGTAATGTAGTAGGTGTTGCAGGTGGCGTAGGTGCAGGTGTAGGCATTCCTTGTTGTATTGGTACTTGTTGTTGAAACCCTTGCTGATTTCCATAGGTAGGAATTTGCCCAGGAAAACTCCTATATCCTTGTGGATAACCATAGTTCCCATAATTTGACTGACTCATTTTCATCCCTCCATTATCTTCTATCCAATCTTCACTACATACTTCCACCATTCGAAGTTGACCACAATTTTAGAAATAAGAAGTAGACGGTGAATGTTGTTTCATTCATAGGTCATCGCTCACTATTTCATCCTATGAGAAAAAGGAATAAGTTATGACAAGGAGAGTTGAATTTATATTTAAATTAATGAGAAAAATTAATAAAAAAATGGAGAAGTTCCCAATCATCTATCATCTAGATTCATTAGAAAATTTTCTCCATCTTTATGTTAGTTTACATGTAAATATTCGGTGATTGCTTCTTGTTTTAGAAGGGTTCCTACAAAGAAAGAACCAAATTCGCCATAACGAGCGCTTACTTCATCAAAACGCATTTCATATACTAACTTTTTGAATTGAAGAACATCATCAGAGAATAAGGTTACTCCCCATTCATAGTCATCGAAACCAACAGATCCTGTTATAATTTGTTTTACTTTCCCTGCATATTGGCGGCCAATCATGCCATGGCTGTGCATTAGGCTTCTACGATCTTCCATAGGAAGCATATACCAGTTATCTTCTCCTTGACGACGTTTATCCATCGGATAGAAGCACACATAGCTGGATTCCGGCAGGATCGGGTATAGTCTAGATTTTACATATGGATTTTCATAAGGATCTTTATCGGAATCGGAAGGCAGGTAATTACTTAATTCTACAACAGAAACATAGGAATGAGCTGGGATCGTAAACTCAGCTAATTTAGTTTTATTAAACTCTGTTTCTAATTTCTGTAATTCTTCCATAGTTGGACGGAGAATCATCATCATGAAGTCTGCTTTTTGCCCAACAATTGTATATAACGCATGGCTGCCGCTATTATTTTCTTGAACAGTATTCCATTTTTCCAATAGACCTAGGAATTCAGTGATGGCTTCTTGTCTTTCCTCGCTAGGTAACATTTTCCATGTAGTCCAATCTACTGTTCGGAAATCATGAAGGCAATACCAGCCATCTAATGTTTTTGCTGCTTCACTCATTTATATGTTCACTCCTTATTAATAACGTTAATACGATTTTAACTATATCATAGTTTCTCCAGATTTTAGTGGAATAACCCTTAGGATAATTGTGAACTTATTGTGACTTCCGGAAAATGGAAGTTTCAGTTTGGGCAAAAGAGTATAAGGAAGATAAATATAGGGAAATATCAGATTGTATAAATAGAACTATAACTAATGTTTTTTGTCTTCATCTTCTTTTGATTGGTAGATGAGTGAATCTTGCTTTATATGGGATGAAAATAGAAGAAAGTAAGGAAAATTTCTTGAAATTTTATGATGGTAGAGTATCCTATTAAGTGTACATAAAAAGGAGGAAGAAAATTAATGAGTGATTTATTTACAGGTTTAAAGGAAAAAGTAACGGGCCAAAACGTAAAAATCGTTTTCCCAGAAGCTTTAGATGAGCGAATTTTAAAAGCTGCTGGTCGTTTAGCGGAAGATAAAGTGTTAATTCCTGTTTTAATTGGTGACATAGAAGAAATTCAAGCAAAAGCAGACAATCTTGGTGTTTCATTAGAAAATGCAGAAATTTATGATCCAAAGAAGTATGCTCAATTTGATGCACTAGTTGCTTCTTTTGTGGAAAGACGTAAAGGAAAAGTAACGGAAGAAGATGCTCGTAAAATTCTTTTAGATGAAAACTATTTTGGAACAATGCTTGTATATGCTAACGAAGCAAATGGTCTAGTAAGTGGTGCGATTCACTCAACAGCAGATACTGTTCGTCCAGCTTTACAAATCATTAAAACAAAACAAGGTGTGAAAAAGACATCTGGTGTATTTATCATGGTTCGTGAAGAGGAGAAATATGTATTTGCAGACTGTGCAATCAATATTACTCCAGACAGCCAAGATCTTGCAGAAATCGCTGTGGAAAGTGCGAAAACAGCAAGAATGTTTGACATTGATCCACGTGTTGCAATGTTAAGCTTCTCTACAAAAGGCTCTGCAAAATCACCAGAAACGGAAAAAGTAGAAGGTGCATTAGCAGAAGCTAAATTAAGAGATCCGTTATTAGTAATCGACGGTGAATTCCAATTTGATGCTGCATTTGTTCCATCTGTAGCAAAACAAAAAGCTCCAGATTCTCCTATTCAAGGTGATGCAAACGTATTTGTATTCCCTAGCCTAGAAGCTGGTAACATTGGCTATAAAATTGCACAAAGACTAGGGAACTTTGAAGCAGTGGGACCAATCCTTCAAGGATTAAATGCTCCTGTAAACGATCTTTCTCGTGGATGTAACGAAGAAGATGTTTATAAATTAGCTTTAATTACAGCTGGTCAAAGCTTAACAAAATAAATTTAAAAGCAGGCGTCTCCTTAGAATGGGAGGCGTCTTTTTTGTTTATGTTATCTATCTTCATCTTACTCCCACATGTACAAGAAGCTTAATGAAAATTCTAAGTTATACAAAGTATGGATAGTCGCTGTCACTGATTAAGTGGTTTTTCTATTTAGGAGATTGGAGCGAATGAACGAAGCAGATTTAAGTTTATCCCTAAGTAAGGATACGAAAAATATATCAAAAAAGAGAAGATTGCTTTTGAAATAGCTCTAAATTCGCTATAATAAATCATTGTGATGAATAAAGAGGGCTAAATCTTTTTAAAATAGAATAGATAGTTGGTAAAACAGAAGGAGCTAAGTGATGGTTGGCAGTACTAGTTTATTAAAACAAGAAAAATGGAGAATTATTGATCAGTCCACAACAGGTTTACATGTATCCGCGCTCACATCTTTTGGTATGGATGACACCTTATGTTCTTCCGTGGGAAGCGGGATGGCACCAGCCACGGCCAGAACATGGGTCCATGATCGGACAATTGTATTAGGAATTCAAGATACGAGATTACCACATTTGAAAGAGGCATTAACTTTTTTAAAGGAGCAGGGATACCACTATATTGTTCGTAATTCAGGTGGTCTAGCTGTTGTATTAGATAAGGATGTGTTAAATATATCGCTTATTCTCCCAGAGCAGGAGAAACGAATTGATATTAACAGTGGCTA
Organism: Niallia sp. FSL W8-0951; assembly: GCF_038006525.1. NCBI lineage: Bacteria > Bacillati > Bacillota > Bacilli > Caryophanales > Bacillaceae > Niallia > Niallia sp. FSL W8-0951. The sequence continues at coordinate 3,686,393 of NZ_JBBOVK010000001.1, read as the reverse complement.
TGATACTATGTTCGAATTGATTAAATATATGTTCCGTGATTATGGAAAAACAATTGAAGCAAAAGAGATTGTTGGTTCGTATTGTCCGGGCAGCTATGACTTAAGTATTGATGGAAAAAAATTCGCTGGAATTTCCCAGAGACGCTTAAGAAGCGGAGTTGCTGTGCAAATTTATCTTTGCGTAAATGGAAGTGGACAGGATAGAGCAGGGATCATCAAACAATTTTATTCTTCTGGTCTACAAGGAGAGACGACAAAGTTTGAGTATCCTGAAATAAACCCTGAAGTAATGGCATCCTTAGCAGAATTGTTAGGAGTTTCTTTAACGGTTGATCAAGTTATGACCAAATTGTTACTCGCTTTAAAGGATCATGCAGAATTTTTATTTGCAGATCAATTACAAGGAGAAGAACTTTCGCTATTTGAATCTTATTATGATCGGGTCGTGGAAAGAAACGATAAAATCATGCAGCCATTTCGCTAAAACCAAAAAGAGGATAAGGAAGGGGACTTCAAGTAGAGAAAATCCCTTTTCTTATCCTCTATTTATAATCGAGAAATGTGCTGCCAACTATTAATACTCTCTCTTTTTAATAAATGTGGACCGCTGCAGTAGCTTTGGGTGATGGGCTAGCCTTTCCCTACGATAAGTCAACATCAGATCGCTATCGCTCACTGTGTTTCCTATATCTCAGGAAATGCTGCTCCACCCCACACGCCGCTAAACAGTCCCTTTCCGCTTTAACATAATCCAGCTCCAGCGCCTATCAGCTAGCAAACTTCAGTCTTCTCCCTACGATAAGTCAACATCGACTCACTAGCGTTCGCCGTGTATCCTTTATCTCAGTCGAAGCCCTTCGACGTATAGGATGTACTAGTGTCGACGTCGCCACAGGACGTGGCGATCTTAGTCGACCAGTTTGTACGCTGATAAGCAAGGCGCCTCCGCTTTTTAGTTACTCTGCGACTTTTTCGAGGTTTCCGTTTCGGTCCATTTTAAATTTGGTTGGGCGCTCGTCTTCTTCTAGTAGGACGAGTTTTCTGGCTCTGTTCATAATTTTCATCAGTGTCTCGTAATCTTCTTGCATGGTTTCTGAGTTGTTTTCGATTTGATGAAGCTTGTCTTCTAATTCCTTGTTTCGACTTTTAATGGAAGACATTTCTCTTTTTAATCTTTCATTCTCGCTTTTTAGGATTTCCAACTGGATGGTAGCATTTCGGAAATTTTGTAAGTAGGAAAGAACCATGTCGAAATTTAGTGTGCCAGCTTGGCTATGCTTTACAGATGAATAGGCAGGTGCTTGTTTCGCTTCATATGCTGGTAATGGCTGTGCGTCTTCTTCTGATTGATAGTTTGCAAGCTCTTCTTCTTGTGGACTAGTAACATTTGTTTCTAATGTTTCAGTTGTAATGAATGTTTCCATCGCATCCAAATCCATAGAACCGATTTCTAAATTAGTGGATACGGTAAGTGCTTCAAAATCATCCACTGTTGGCACTGGTGGTGAATATAATAGTTTTTTCTTGCCGCCTTGATCCTTTCCTAACATCCGTTGTCGTTGCTTTCGTTGTTTTTTTGCAAGCTGAAGTGCTTTTTCATATTGATGACGAACGACTGCGTTCCAGCGGAATCCACAGGCTGCCGAAGTTCTGTTTAGTTTATCCCCAACTTCTTCAAAGGCATTTAACTGTGTGCTCCCTTCTCGCACATGTCTTAAAACTGTTTCTGCTAATAATAGGTCATTTTCTTCTGACCATGCGTCTTGTCTAACTTTCATTGATAACTCAACTCCCAACTTAATCACGATAAATAAATATTTCTAGTCCCATCTTTTCCAGAAACTTGGATGTTTATACAAAAGAAATACAAGGATAGTAGATTTTTTTATAGAATAGAAAAAAGGGAAATTAGCGGATAAAGAGGATGAAAAAAACAGCCGGCGATAAACCGACTGTTTTTAAGATAGATAAGGTGGGAAATCTCTATACGTTTTTTTCGCTTAAAGTTCCTTCGTTTCGAATGAAGAATGCTGAAAGAAAAGCAAATATGCTAACAATAAATCCAAATAGGAAGAGATGGTGAATGCCATCCATAAAGGTTGAGCCACTATTTAGCAAAGATCCCATAATCGTTACGCCAATAGCTGTTCCCATGTTTCGGCAAAACATAAAGAAAGAGGTGGATATACCCTTTTCATGGTTTCCAACTAGTGCCTGGGCACCAATCACACCTACTGTACTTAGTAAGCCGAATGCAAGGCCTTGTACGACCATAAGAATAAATACGTACCAGAAGCCATTTGATTCATTTAATAATACTAATAATATTCCTGAAAGCAGCAATAGTGCATTTCCAATAATTAATAGAATGCGATAGCCATATTTTAATATCCATTTCCCTGCAGGAACAGACATGGCCATCCATCCAACCGATAGGCCAAGGAGAGAAACGCCACTCCATAATACAGAGAGCCCTGCCTGATTTTGTAGGAATAATGGAATATAGCTCGATGTTCCAAATAAGGCCAATGTTCCAACAAATCCATTAATAAACATCCAAGTGATCGTCTTATTTTTGAAAATGGATAACGGGACAATAGGAGATGCTTGTTTTTTCTCAAAGAAATAAAAGCTAATTAACAGAAGGACACCTACTATAGCATAAAGATAAAGGTAGTTTTCAAGCACTGTAACTAGTAATAAACAAGTTATTCCGATTCCAAATAGCATTGCTCCGATGTAATCCACCTGTGCCTTTTTCGCCTGATAGACTTCTTTATATGGAATTAAAGTTAGTAGTGCAATAATGCATACTGGTAAATTGATATAAAAAATCCATCTCCAACTCATAAATTCTACAAAGAGAGAACCAAGAGTAGGGGCTAATATGGCGGATAGAGCCCACATGCCAGTAAACAATGCTTGGATTTTCCCTCGCTTCTCAATAGAAAAAAGATCCCCGGCAATGATAGCAGGAAATGGCATCATGAATCCGGCTCCCATCCCTTGCAATGCTCTAAAAATAACTAATTGAGTCATAGTGGATGAGATTCCGCATAGCAGAGAACCAATTAAAAAGACAATAATTCCAAAAGCAAACAGCTTTTTCCGTCCGAATAGATCGGAAAGTCTTCCAGCAATTGGTGATAGAATTGTGCTTGCTATCATATAAGCAGCAAAAGACCAAGCGTACAATTCCGTACCGCCAAGTTCTTCCGCAATAATTGGCATAGTTGTATTCATAATAGTCGTATCAATAGAGGCAATAAGCATTGCAAGAACAATGCTGCACATTACTAATATTCTACTTTTGTTCATTGTAAAACCTCCCTATATTCAAGAGAAAATTATAACGCATATTGATTAATTAATATAGAGAGGCAAGCTAGTTTACAAAAAATATAATGATAGTAGTAAGGGAATGATACTGTAAGGCCAGTGGATTTTCTCCACAAATTCGTCACTATTTTACAATCTTTTGCATCTTGCATTGCTAGTGGAGAAGGGGTAAAATACCATATAGTAATAAGTGAGAATGTTGTCGAATGAATTTTCGATAACGTTATTGGAGAGCAAGTATAGAAAGGGTTGTCCAAATGGCAAACGAATTTCGTGTTTGCGACGATTGTCAGGCAGTGAATTTAAAAACGTTAATACCTCGTTTAAAGCAAATTGATCCAGATGCTAAAATTGATATAGGCTGTCAATCCTATTGTGGGCCTGGTCGTAAAAAAACATTTGCTTTTGTCAATAATCGTCCACTAGCCGCATTAACAGAAGAAGAGTTAATGGATAAAGTCAATGCGAAGCTGAAAAAGTAATGGAAAGCTGTCAATACTTTAATTTTTTGTGTAAAACAACAATGAAAAAGAACAGAGCCTTAGTAAAACAGAGGAGTTTCCACTGGATAGTTATTTTATGGAGAAAGCCATGATTTTTCCCTTTTAAAATGCCTACAACGGAACCCTCTTTTTCTATCTTTAGAATATGGAATAACTCTAATTACTAGAATGAATAAAAAATAGCCAATGAACGAAAGAGAGTGAGAAAGATGCCATATTCGACGGATAAGCTAAATGAAGAGAAAGTATTTAAAGATCCTGTCCATCGCTACATTCATGTTCGCGACAGAGTGATATGGGACTTGATTGGAACAAAAGAATTTCAGCGACTGAGAAGAATTAAACAGCTGGGCACGACCTATCTTACCTTTCATGGTGCAGAACATAGCAGGTTTAATCACTCTCTAGGAGTATATGAAATTGTTAGAAGAATCATTGATGATGTTTTTGAAGGCCGAGAAGAATGGAACAATGACCAAAGGTTGCTTTCTTTATGTGCCGCTCTCCTACATGATTTAGGTCATGGCCCTTTTTCTCATTCTTTTGAAAAAGTGTTTGATCTTGATCATGAAGAATTTACACGCAGAATTATCTTAGGAAAAACAGAAGTCAATAAGGTTTTGACAAAAGTAGAGAAGGACTTTCCTAAAAAGGTTGCAGAAATAATTGCTAAAACCTCCAAGGAAAAACTAGTAGTTAGTTTAATTTCCAGTCAGATAGATGCAGACCGAATGGATTATCTGCTAAGAGATGCATATTTTACAGGGGTTAGCTACGGGAATTTCGATATGGAACGAATTTTGCGTGTAATGCGCCCGCGTGAAGATCAGGCTGTTATTAAAAAAAGCGGAATGCACGCGGTGGAAGACTATATTATGAGCCGTTATCAAATGTACTGGCAGGTCTATTTCCATCCAGTGACAAGAAGTGCGGAAGTAATTCTTACGAAAATTCTACATAGAGCGAAATATTTACACGAGCAATTCTACTCTTTTAAATATCACCCTATTCATTTTTACTCAATTTTTGAAGACGAAACATCGTTAGAAGACTACTTAAAATTGGATGAGGCTATTATTCTCTATTATTTTCAGATGTGGCAAGAAGAAGATGATGCCGTTTTGAAGGATCTCTGCCGCAGGTTTATGAACCGAAATCTTTTTAAATACGTGGAGTTTGATCCAGCTAAAGAGTATAAAAAGCTTCAAGAATTATCTGGTTTATTCCATAAAGTAGGGTTGGATCCGGAGTATTATTTAGTTGTCGATTCTTCGTCAGATCTTCCCTATGATTTTTATCGACCTGGAGAAGAGGAAGAGCGATTACCGATTCATCTATTGATGAAAAACGGAGAAATTAGAGAGCTTTCCAGAGAATCAGAAATTGTTGATAGTATTTCTGGAAAAAGAAGAACCGATCACAAGTTATATTTTCCTAAGGATATTTTAAAGGATGACAGTTCCAAAGGGGAAATAAAAAAACAAATTCGTCAATTGTTGGATATTCAATAGATGTATGTCTTAGGATTAAATGGAGTAGGAGATGACCCAATTTGTTAAAAGATCATGCCAAAGTAATGAAAGCAATTGCTGCTTCGGGCGAAATTATTGGAAGAAAAAAGCTGCAAAAAATGATATATATCGCAAAAAAGCTCGATTTTCCATTTCATGAAAAATATCAGTTTCATTTTTTCGGTCCCTATTCAGAAGAATTAACCTTGCGAATAGAAGAATTATGCAATATGGGTTTTTTGAATGAAGTAAAAGAGAAAAAGGGAGGATATTTCCAATATCGATATACTTTAACCGATAATGGAAAGGAATTTTTGGATCTTAATGAGGTGGAAATGCCTGATTTGTCTCCTTGTCTAGAAGATATGAATGGCCAGAATTCTCGCTTCCTCGAGCTTGTGTCAACCGTTCTTTTCTTTGATAGCCTTCCAAAGGAAGAAGTGAAGGAAAAAGTATTCACATTAAAGGCCAAGCAAAAATATACGGAAGAAGAAATAGAGATTGCATATGCGTATATTGAAAGCCTAAGAGAGAAAAGAAATCATTAAAAAAAGGTCCTGCCATGCAACGATTTGAATTGCTGGACGGGACCTTTTTGAACTCTTTTTACTGATCGCTTAGGCGTTTGCCTGCAACAGCATAATGGTTTGTAGGCATTTCTTCAATAAAGACCACTACTTTTTCCTTTGATGCGCCTGTTGTCTCCACAACTGCTTCTGTTACTTTCTCTACTAAATTTCTCTTTTGATCCTCAGTTCTACCTTCTAACATTTTTACAGTTACATATGGCATTTGTTCAAATCCTCCTTAGTTTTGATTGTAGTTTTTCATATTTCTTGGAAAAGTGCAAGTTTCTAATCAGCGTATATGCATTTAAATAGAGTCTTATGAAGAGGTAACAAAAGAAAATTTTCCTTTCCAATTTAATATCATGTATAATTTTAAAAGGAAACATTACTAGATAGAGAATATTCATTTTCCATAGAAACTGTGTATAGAGGGGAGCTAATCATTTGTTATTTTCGCAAAATTTGGCGGATTTGCCTTATATTATTATTTCCATTGTAGTAGGTTTTACCTTCCATGAATTCGCACATGCATTTGTAGCCTATAAATTTGGAGATCCCACGGCGCAAAAGCAAGGAAGATTAACGCTAAATCCAATCGCTCATATTGATCTCATAGGGGCAATTTTTATCTTAATCGCAGGATTCGGATGGGCGAAGCCAGTACCGGTTAATCGTCATTATTTTAAACGACCAAAATTAGCTGGAGTATTAGTCACTTTAGCAGGTCCTGTCAGTAACTTAATACTAGCTTTTCTTGGCTTTATCATTATTGCAATATTAATAAAGTTACAAGTACCAGCGGGAAGTAATTTTGATTTATATCCGTTTTTTGAAATTTTTGTTTATATGAACTTATTACTTTTTGCTTTTAATTTGCTTCCTTTGCCCCCTTTAGATGGTTATCGAATTATTGAAGATCTCGTTTCCTCGCGGGTAAGAGCAGCGATGTCCAAGTATGAGGTTTATGGATCTATTTTATTTATTGTATTAATTGTTACAGGTTTATCAAGCTATACGATATTCCCTTGGATTGAAGTGATACGATACTTTTTTCTATCGCTGTTTAATCAATTGTTCTTTTGATTTTGCAGAGGATAAAAGTCGGCTTTATATACACGACAAATAAAAAATCGTCAAGCTATACCAATCCGCGATCATTTATAATAAATCGCAAAAGGAGTATGAACATGGAAGAAAAAAAGAAGAAAACAATAGGCTTTAATATTATTAAAAATGACCCAACCGATGGGCATAAAGGCTTTGGAATTGGCAGTCTTAGTTTAGAAAATGTATCTCCTGTTATTATTGATGTAGAAGAGGGAGAAGCCATCGTTGATATCGGCGCCATGCATGCAAGAAGTGCAGTGGAACGTGGCATCAAATTTTTGAAAACAAAAGAAGAGGTTCCTAATGGTAAGCCTTACTGGTTAGTCTGGGTGACAATTGACCGTAAGCCTGAAGGTCCTTATTATGCTGGTGTAACAGCGTGTGAAATGACTGTGGATCGTTCTATTCGCAGGGGTTATAAGTCTCTTCCAGAGCATGTGAATAAGATGGATAAAAGTATGAAAAGACATATTATGGTCGATCATATGGATGAGAAGTCTAAAAAGGTGCTGGCAGATTTTTTGAAAAAACATGATCAGCGACTATGGGATAACTCTGTAGAACAGCTGAAACAAGACTTATCCCCTTCTTAACTATTGAGAAATGAAATTTTCTCTTTAGTAAATTAATTTTTTGAAAATGTTGACAAAAGAAAAGAAAAATCGATAAACTAAAAGGGAATAAAAAATAAAAAGCCCTTTTAAAGGAGATTGTTTTATGAGTGTGAGTGTTCTTAACTAACCGTTAATTATATACGGCCTTGAATTTTGTTAAAAAACTGGGGATATACCGGTTTATTTAGCATGGGTATTTCAAGGAAGGTTAAGAATAAGCCTCATAGCAAGCAATAGATGATAAAAAGCTATGGCATATTTGTCATAGTTTTTATTTCTTTATTGCAAAGGATCTCCTAATCCGGCACTTTAAAGCGGATAGGTCTACCCCAAAAAGCTAGTGTGAGCGTTTGTTCACGCTGGCTTTTTCTATTTTTAAGGGCTATTTGAAGAAAAATAGGAGGAATTAAAATGAATCAACAGGCATTTGAAGTATTAGGTTTTTATAAAATTTTAGAAGAGATAGAATCCTATGCCAAAACAAATTTAGCGAAAAAGACAATACGAAAACTGCGACCGCTGCAGGATAAAGGAAGAATGGAGCAGTCAATCAAGGAAATAGAAGAGGCTATGAAAATCATAGAAATATCTAGTAGTGTGCCGATTCATACACTTGATGAAATGTCTATTTATTTAAGCCAAGCAAAAAAAGGGATTTATATTCGAGCAGATCAATTTCCGTTTGTTATTTCCTTTTTGGAACATTGTACCAAGCTTAAACAATTTATGAAGGATAAGGAATATGCGGCACCAAATGTCTCGCTTTATGTTCAATCCATTCCTGATGTTAGAGAGCTTACAGAGGAAATAGCAAGATGTATTAGACATAGTAATGTGGATGATTATGCTTCTAGTGATTTAGCCTATTTAAGAAGACAGCTGTCCATCCTGACAGATCGAGTAAAAGAAAAAGCGAGTCAATTAGTGAAATCGAAAAAATATACGGGCTATCTTCAGGACAAAATTGTTTCAGAGCGTAACGGTCATTTGACCCTCTCTGTAAAAAGAGAATATCGAACGAAAATCCAAGGTAGTGTACTGGATACATCCGCATCTGGAGCGACGGTATTTATTGAGCCAATTGAACTTGCTGACATGCAAGCAGAAATCGAAACCATGAAGCTAGCAGAAGAATCTGAAGTAGAAAGAATTCTATATGAATTAACGGAGAAGCTCTTGGCTGAGGAAGAGGCCATTAATTTAGCAATAGAAACGATGCACTATTATGATGTTTTATTTGCGAAAGCAAAATATAGCCGAGTAATTGCTGCAAAGCCGCCTTTCTTATCAGAAGATTATACGATTTATTTAAAAGAGGCTCGTCATCCAATGCTTGGAGACAAAGCAGTTCCTTTAACTATTTCATTTGGAGAAGAGCATCGTGCCCTTGTTATTACAGGACCAAATACAGGTGGGAAAACAGTCACATTAAAAACAATTGGTTTATTAACAATGATGGCTCAATCTGGCTTATTAATTCCAGCGAAAGCAGGGAGTAAAATCGCCATTTTTCAACATATATTTGTGGATATAGGCGACGGACAAAGTATTGAACAAAATTTAAGTACATTTAGCTCCAGATTAGTAAATATAATTGATATCTTAAGAACAACCAATGACCGATCCCTTGTATTGCTTGATGAGCTAGGATCAGGGACCGATCCCGGAGAAGGTATGGCTCTTGCTATTGTCATTTTAGAACAACTTTATCAAAAAGGAGCAACCTTATTTGCGACCACTCACTATAGCGAGATGAAAGAATTTGCAGATCAAACAGAAGGTTTTTTAAATGGAACAATGGAATTTGATATCAATACATTGCGACCAACATATAAACTATTACTGGGACAAAGCGGAAGAAGCCAGGCATTTGAAATTGCAAGTAAATTAGGCTTGCACCCTAAGCTCATTGAAAAGGCGCACCAGATAACGTATAAAACATTTCGGAATTTCCATCATGAACAGAATTTAAAGGAGCTGGATTTTCAGCAGCAAATTGTAATCAATAAATACGCGCGAAAGGCAGTAGAGAAAAAAACGACTAAAACCCTTCCATCCCGGGAGCCTATTTTTGAGAGAGGAGATAATGTGATTCTTACAGAGACGGATGAAATGGGAATTGTTTATCAAGGTCCTGATGTACAAGGAAGATATATAGTGCAGGTTCGACAGGAAAAAAGAACCGTGAACCAAAAACGATTAAAGCTCTATATAAAAGGAACAGAGCTATATCCGCAAGATTATGATTTCGATATTATTTTTAAATCGAAAGAATATCGGAAAATAAACAAGCAGCAAAAAAGAAAGCATATAGAAGATGTATGGCTTGAGGAGGAATAGGTGATAGAACCGTTGTCTGAGTCCTTTGGGGAGAGGAAGTAAGGGGAAAGGGAGTAGAGGGGAGCTTTACCCTGTTGCACCTAAACAAAAAAGCATACTACACTCAAAAGAGCTGGTAGTATGCTTTATCAAGTTCCTTCTACCACGGTAAAATTCGTTTATACCATGGTACTTTTTCTTTTGCTTTGTCCTTATTTGCTGGTTTTTCCTTAGAGTCTTCTTTTGGTAAATCAGCACAAAATTCTGTTGGTACAGTATCTTTAGTAAAGTACATCATTCTTTTTGTATCACATGCAGCTGATGCGAGTTTGCCGCTCTTAGGATCGATATAAACGCCAACAGTACCTTTAGTTGGTGTAAATCCTTTGATCGGCTCTTTTTTTAAACTATGTTCCATAAACTGAACCCAAACTTTCTTTGCATATGTTTTATCGGCTGCTAACGTTATAGGCTCTCCCTGATCATAGCCTGTCCAAACAGCGGATACTAGCTGTGGAGTATAACCAATCATCCAACTGTCTGATTCAGTGGAGCCAGATTTTCCTGCATAAATTCTTGTGATGTCGTCTTTAATAGTACTTCCTGTTACAGAGGCATAGCCATTAAGAGTAGGGTCAAACATGCCTGTCATCATTTGATTCATCACAAACGTTAAATCCGTATCTAAAATCTTTTCTGGTTTTGTCTTATGTTCATAGAGAATCTGCCCATCATTTGTCTCAATTTTTGTAATGAAAACAGGAGATACCCTATTTCCTCCGTTGGCAAATATACTATAGGCATTTGCCATATCAATCACACGAACATTAGACGTTCCAAGAGCGAGAGATGGAACCTCTTGTAAATCGGTTGTAATGCCGAATTTCTTGCCTGTTTTTACCAATGTATCTTGCCCTAAAAAAAGATGGGTTTTAACCGCATAAACATTATCAGAGACAGCTAGTGCCTGTGCCATGGTAATATTTCCATCGGCATATTGATTGTTAAAATTATGCGGGGTATATGGATCTCTCCCATCATCAAAGCGAAAGGTTGTTTGTTCGCTGCTCATCATCGTAGCCGGTGTAAATCCATGTTCAAGAGCTGCATAATACAATAAAGGCTTGATCGTCGAACCAGGTTGCCGAGTTGCTTGAATTGCTCTGTTAAATGGACTTTCTTCATAATCTTTTCCACCTACCATTGCCTTAACGTGGCCTGTAGCTGGATCCATGGCAACGAAGCCAATTTGTATATTACTATCCTTATTTATCGTCTGGTTAATCGTTTCCTCTGCTATTTTTTGCTGCTCTGTATTCAAGGTTGTATACACTCTTAATCCACCTAATTGAATCGTTTTATCATCTAAATGAAGCTGGTTTTTTAGAATGCTTTTTACAGTATCTTGAAAATAAGGAGCTGTTTCGACACTAGCATTTGGAAATTTTCCTACTAACGACAGTTTTTCCGTTAAAGCTAACTGCTTATCCTCTTCTGTTATATATCCATTTTCAATTAAGGAATTTAGGATGATGCCCTGTCTTTTTTTCGCATTCTCCATCGATGAAAAAGGAGAATATATACTAGGTCCCTTCGGAATACCAGCAAGCATGGTTGCCTCTCCTAATGTTAGTTCGGAGGCCTTTTTTCCAAAGTAGTATTGGCTTGCAGCCTCTGCTCCATATGCTCCATGACCATAATAAATGGTATTGATATAGCCTTCTAGAATTTCATCCTTTGTATAGAATATTTCTAATCGAAGTGTATAAAATGCCTCTGCAATTTTTCGCTTCCACGTCTTTTCATGCTCTAAAAATAAGTTTCGAGCATATTGCTGGGTTATTGTGCTCGCGCCTTGAACTTTTGCCATTGCTCTTATGTCGGCTAAAATAGCACCGCCAATTCGTTTATAGTCAAAGCCGTGATGAGAATAAAAGTTTTTATCTTCAATAGAAACAGTAGAGTCTACTAAATAGGGACTAACATCATCAATGGATACCCAATACCTTTTCTGTCCATTGCTGCTTTCGCCAATAATGCTGCCATCATCTGAATAGTAGATTGTTGACTGAGAAACAGCTAGCGGTGGAGGACCTAGTGTACGAGCATATACATATATACCGATAAAAATCATGCTTGCGGTTATCATGAAAAGAAGTCCTAATATAATCAATAGACGTAAATATTTCCCAGAGTTTTTAAGTTTATTTACAATGACTTCCAAAACATGACACCTCCTAAGTAGAACCTTCTTTGTTCTTTTATCGCATTAATGAAAGATAAATAGATAAAACTAGTATGTGGTAAAGATTGGCGTTTTAAACATTTTTATCATGGAATATAAAAAAAAATCTTTGCTTTTATACGAATATCCACTATACTTTTTTCGTGTTTGTTATTTGTTTGATTGGGAAGTATAAAAAGAAGATTGTACTCACAAGAAATGAAGAAACTAGGAATGTTTAGCATATAAGAAACTTTATACCAATCAAATGAATGGAGGATATGTCAATGGGAATTTGGTTTACAGAGAAGCAGACCGACGATTTTGGAATCACTATGAAAATCAAGCGTACATTACATACAGAACAAACACCGTTTCAAAAGTTAGATATGGTAGAAACAGAAGAATGGGGAAATATGCTATTATTGGACGATATGGTGATGACTTCTGTTAGAGATGAGTTTGTTTACCACGAAATGGTAGCACATATTCCACTGTTTACACATCCCAATCCTGAGTATGTTCTAGTTGTTGGCGGTGGGGACGGCGGGGTTATTCGAGAAGTTTTAAAGCATCCTAGTGTCAAAAAAGCGACGCTTGTTGATATTGATGGTAAAGTAATTGAATATAGTAAGAAGTTTCTACCAGAGATAGCAGGTAAGCTGGATGATCCAAGAGTAGATGTACAAGTAGGCGATGGGTTTATGCATATTGCCAAAAGCGAGAAGAAATACGATGTTATTATGGTTGATTCCACAGAACCAGTGGGTCCAGCTGTTAATCTGTTTACAAAGGGCTTTTATGCAGGAATAGCGAAAGCATTAAAGGACGATGGACTTTTTGTTGCTCAAAGTGACAATCCTTGGTTTAAAGGAGAGCTCATTCGTTCCGTGCAAAGAGATGTAAAGGAAATATTCCCGATAACCAGATTATATATCGCCAATATTCCGACGTATCCAAGTGGCATGTGGGCATTTACAATTGGATCTAAACAGTATGATCCATTAAATGTTCCAGAAAGTCGCTTCCATTCGATAGAGACAAAGTATTATACGAAAGAGTTACACAAAGCAGCCTTCATCTTACCAAAGTTTGTTCAAGATCTCTGTGACGGGGATAACAGCAAATCAAGGGAATGATTGGACTGTCTTTGAATAAAAAGGAGAGATGACTAATGCGTTTTGACGAATCGTATTCAGGAAATGTATTTATTAAAAGTTTTCCAAATTATGAAGAAAGCCAAGTAGTATTGTATGGTATGCCAATGGACTGGACCGTTAGCTTCCGTCCTGGCTCCCGTTTTGGCCCAGCAAGAATTCGAGAGGTTTCTGTTGGGTTAGAAGAATACAGCCCTTATTTGGATAGAGAGCTTGAGGAAGTAAAATATTTTGACGCAGGGGATATTCCTTTACCATTTGGAAATCCACAACGCAGCTTAGATATGATTGAAGAATTTGTGGACAAAGTATTAGGTGATAATAAATTTCCGCTTGGAATGGGAGGAGAGCATTTAGTATCGTGGGGCGTGTTCCAAGCAATGTATAAAAAATATCCGGATTTAGCTATCATACATATGGATGCCCATACAGATCTTCGCGATGAATATGAAGGAGAGCCATTGTCTCATTCCACGCCGATCAAAAAAGTAGCCAATTTAATTGGTCCCAAAAATGTATATTCATTTGGGATTCGTTCTGGAATGAAAGAAGAGTTCCAGTGGGCGAAAGAAGTAGGGATGCATATTTCTAAGTTTGAGGTGCTAGAGCCATTAAAAGAAATCTTGCCAACACTTGCAGGCAGACCTGTATATGTAACCATAGATATTGATGTCTTAGATCCAGCGCATGCCCCTGGAACAGGTACGGTGGATGCAGGAGGAATTACTTCAAAAGAATTATTAGCATCCATTCATGAAATAGCGCGCTCTAATGTTCAGGTAGTTGGAGCGGATTTAGTTGAAGTAGCGCCAATTTACGATCCATCTGAGCAAACAGCGAATACAGCAAGTAAATTAATCCGTGAAATGATTTTAGGGTTTGTAAAATAATATAATTTTAATAAGCTGGGACATAGTTTCCAGCTAGAAATAAAGTCAAACAATTGTACGAAAGATTTCATATGGTTGTTTGACTTTATTATTAGACATTTTAAATTCAACCATTAACTTTAGAAAATGACTAGGAAAATATTGTAGCTTTGTAATGTGGTTATTAAGAAACTGAAATAGTGTTCTGCTAGACTATATATGGAGCATTTGGCGTATGCTTGTCCATGAAAAGGAGGGCATCATATTACATAGGGAGAAGGATGAAAATGGGGAAAAGGATTTTTGTTCTACTAGTAGGGGTAATGGTTTTATTTGCGGGCTTTCATTCAGTAAATACGGTACAAGCTGCTAGTAAAAAAACGAAATATGTGACAGCAAGCACTCTTAATATAAGAAGTGGTCCAGGTACTTCTTATAAAGTAGTGATAACCGTTAAGAAAAATCAGGCTGTAACAGTAACCCAAACAAAAGGGTCTTGGGATAAAGTGACAGTTGGAAAGAAAACAGGCTGGGCTTCTAACAAATATTTAACGACAAAAAAGCCAGCAGCAAAGGCAACGACATCTACAAAAACGATGTATGTTACAGCAAGTACGTTAAATGTGAGAAGTGGTACAGGAACCAACTATAAAGTAGTTGCGACAGTCAAAAAAAATCAATCTTTAAAAGTATCACAAACAAAGGGATCTTGGAGCAAGGTAACAGTGGGCAGCAAAACAGGCTGGGCATCAAGTAAATACCTAACAACCAAAAAACCCGCAGAACCAAAAAATTTAGCAGCTGGCCTAAAAACAGTAGGAAAGAATAAACAATTGATTCTTGTTACTTCAAATGGCTATAATATATCCTCTGCTGAGATTCGCACTTTTGAAAAAAATAAAAAGGGTGAATGGATTCCGGTTTTAACGACAACTGGACATATTGGGAAATATGGCTTTACTTCAAATATGAGTGAAGGCGGAAAAAAATCACCCATTGGGAAGTTTACGATCGGAACAGCGTTTGGTACACAAAAAAATCCTGGGACAAAATTACCTTATCGAAAGATAACCAATGATGATGTTTGGGTAGATGATCCGAAATCTAAGCTATATAACACATGGCAGTCGAAAAAGGTAACAAAAGGTCAATGGAAAAGTGCCGAAAATATGAATGTGCCGGCATACAAATATGGATTTGTTATTGACTACAATACAAAGCGAGTTCCTAATAAAGGAAGCGCAATTTTCTTCCATATTGCAAATAGTTATACGCTAGGCTGTACAGCAACTTCAGAAGCAAACGTTGTGAAGGTTTTAAAATGGCTGGATCCATCTAAAAATCCTGTGATTATCCAAACACCAATCAAGGAACTAAGCAACTATTAAAGCGAAAACCTGCAGATTGTACTGTAGGTTTTTTACATATAGGGTTATGTCAAGAGAGAATATCTTCGTTCTTTTGCGAACCATCTTGCACTTCCCCTTTAAAAAATTTATACTTATAAAGTTACACAGTAAATGAAAAGGAAGTGTTGTCGTTGTCTCAACCATCAGGGCAACAAGTGCCTGTAAAATTACACGTTACAACACATATATATAACGGGAAAAATAAAGAAAGTATTGAGTGGATTGGGTTTGGTCAATACTTAGAAAAAGATACTAGTAAATATATAAAATATGAAGAAATCATAGAAGAAGGTACCATCAAAACAATTATTAAAATCACAGAAAAGGAAGGATTAATCCTTCGAAGTGGAGCAGTCAAAATGCGCCTTCCTTTTCTTATTAATAAACAAAAGGTCGGCAGCTACGAAAGTCCTTACGGTGTATTTCAGCTAGTTACCGATACAAAGAGACTGGCGCTAGAAGTGGAACAGCAAGCAACCACAGGTTCATTAGATATTTTATATGATTTAAAGATGCAAGGAAGCAATAATGGAACCTATCATATGACTATTTCATTTAAGGAGGAGACAGAGTAAAAATGAATATTGTAGATCAAATAAAGGACAAGCTAAAGGAAGAAATTAAACAAAGTGTCATAAAAGCTGGATTAGCAGCAGAAGAACAAATTCCCGAAGTAATATTGGAGTTGCCAAAGGATAAAGCCCATGGTGATTATTCTACAAATATGGCGATGCAATTAGCGAGAGTTGCCAAAAAAGCGCCAAGAATGATTGCAGAGGCGATTATTGAGAATTTCGATCAAACGAAAGCTTCTATTAAAAAAGTTGAAATAGCAGGTCCTGGTTTTATTAATTTTTATATGGATAACAGCTATCTAACGGATTTAATTCCAACTATCCTTAAAGCAGGAGAGCAATATGGACAAACTACAGTTGGAAATAATGAAAAAGTACAAGTGGAGTTTGTTTCAGCTAACCCAACTGGCGACCTTCACTTAGGTCATGCGCGTGGGGCGGCTGTAGGAGATTCTCTTTGCAATATCTTAGATAAAGCTGGCTATGATGTTTCAAGAGAATACTATATTAATGATGCTGGTAACCAAATTAATAACTTAGCATTATCGGTAGAAGCGCGTTATTTCCAAGCATTAGGGATGGAAAAAGAAATGCCGCAAGATGGCTATCATGGAGAAGACATTATCGGAATCGGGAAAAAGCTAGCAGAGGAATATGGGGATAAGTATGTCCATGTTTCAGAACAGGAACGTTTTGACTTCTTCCGTGAATACGGTCTGAAGTATGAAATGGCTAAATTAAAACAAGATTTAGAAGATTTCCGTGTGAAATTTGATGTGTGGTTCTCCGAAACATCTCTTTATCAAAATGGAAAGATTGATATAGCGTTAAACAAATTAAAGGAAAATGGCTATATTTTTGAACAGGATGGAGCGACATGGTTACGTTCTACTGATTTTGAAGATGATAAAGACCGTGTGCTTATTAAAAATGACGGCTCTTTTACGTACTTATTGCCAGACATCGCATATCATAAGGATAAATTAGATAGAGGCTTTGAAAAGCTTATTAATATTTGGGGTGCAGACCATCATGGTTACATTCCTCGTATGAAAGCTGCAATCCAAGCATTAGGATATAACAAAGAAGCATTAGAAGTGGAAATTATTCAGCTTGTTCACTTATATAAAAATGGCGAAAAAATGAAGATGAGTAAGCGTACAGGGAAAGCTGTAACAATGAGAGACTTAGTAGAAGAAGTAGGGCTAGATGCAACTCGTTATTTCTTCGCCATGAGAAGTGCGGATACGCATTTAGATTTTGACTTAGATCTCGCTGTATCCCAATCGAATGAAAACCCAGTATATTATGCACAATATGCCCATGCTCGTATTTCAAGTATCTTGAGACAAGGAAAGGAACAAGGAATAGAGCTGACCGATGAGCTGAATGCTGCACTAATTACGGCGGAAAAGGAATTTGACTTATTAAAGAAATTAGGAGAGTTCCCGCAGGCAGTAGGAGAAGCAGCATTAAAGAGAATGCCGCACCGTATTACGAATTATATTTACGATTTGGCATCAACTTTCCATAGCTTCTATAACGCTGAAAAAGTTTTAGATGCAGATAACTTAGAAAGAACAAAAGCACGTTTAGCATTAATCCAAGCAACGCAAATCACATTAAGAAATGCCTTGGCGCTTATTGGCGTATCTGCACCAGAAAAAATGTAATAAATCAAAAGGAGGAAAGCGAAAATAGATGCTTTCCTCCTTTTAATAGGTTATTTCTTCAACATTGCAAGGTATTCGATTTTTTTCTTTTGGTATTAAAAAAGGTAAGGAGAAGAGATTTAACATTTTCCTATTCCTATAATACTCTTCAGTATTTGTAAGATCATATAAGAAATAAATAACGAGATGATGAAATTGAGTATTATATTAGCATTGCTGGCAGCTTCGATCATCATCAGCATTTTTATTTGGCTTTATACCGCGCGAAGCATTACAACCCACGTCCAGATAGGGCGTGGGGTTAATGATTTCTATATAAGGGTATTTTCACTCGCACTTCTCCGCCGCCCTCTATCGTGTTTCCAAGAGTCAGTTCTCCATTATGGAGATTCACAGCATTTTTTGCGAAGGTCAACCCCATTCCATAATGACCTTTAGACTGACGGGCCTTGTCATCCATGTAAAAAAGTTCTGTTGCTTTTTTTAGCCCGCTTTCCGAAAATCCATTTCCTGTGTCTTTTACCAAAAAGTAAAGAGTATCAGAATCGCATTCCGCATGCACCGAGACAGTCCCATCTTCTGGTGTATAATCAACCGCGTTTGTTAAAATATTCAATAACGCTCTATGTAACAGCTGCCAGTCAATTTCCGCCTCTTTCTTGAGATTTTCTTTTTTAAATGAAATAGTTATTTTCTTATTCCCTTTATAGGCGGATATATCTTTCTGCAGAGTTTCTGTCAGCTTATCTATAAAGGCTTTCTCCAAATGAATAGTTAAGGAATCCTCCGTTCTTGAAAGATAAATAAGCTGAGAAATATATTGTTCAATTTGATTTCCTGCTCCAAGAATATACTTTGTATACTCAGCTTGTTCTTCGTTTTGAATAGATAAGCTGAGTAATTCAGCATTTCCTTTAATAATGGTAATCGGGATTTTGATATCATGTGCCAAAGCACCAATTTGCTCTTTCTTATTTTTTTCTAACCGCCACTGGGCCTCGAGTGATGACCGAAGAGCATCTCTCATTTCAATTAAGGAGTCAATTACATCATCAAATTCCTTAATATGTGTAAATTCGGGGGTGAACTGCAAATTTTGCTCTTTTATATATCGAGTAATTACATTCAGTGTTTCAAAATGTTTTCTTAATCTATTAGCAAAGTACGTTGTTATAATAGAAATGTCTATAATGAGCAAGATTATCAAAATACTGATACTCGTTAATTCATAATTAGGAAGGTATTTTCTTAATAAAGGTGAGCTGAAATCTGCCCGTAATGAATATTGCAAAATACAATACTCATTTTTTCTTTCTATAATCAAATATCCTTTTTGTTTATAATTGACATACGGTTTTTTTTCAAGCTTCTTTTTTACCAGGTTCAGATCTGTTTCTTTAATAGTTCCAGCTGTTTTTTGTTTTGTTTCTTTATCTAGGAGGGCAAATGACATCGTATCAGGAATCACATCAGCAGTTACTTTATCTACATGTTCCAGCTTCGGCGCAAGTTTCTCTGCTTCTTGTTCATTATAATTTGCTGGATGTGAGAAGCCCATATTCATAGCGATGGTATTCATAAATAAATAGAGCAGAGCAAGTACAATCAAACTAATACATAACGCAGCTATATACTTTATCAGTTCTCTAAGAAGTGTTTTTTGGCCATTAAAATTTATTCCCATTTGTACCCGAATCCCCATACCGTTTTGATAGGGTCTGCATTATGCTCTTTACATTTTCTGCGAATCGTTCTGATAAACTCAGTAATTGTTGAATACAAGGCATTCCCCTCTAGTCCATATATCTCCTCGTAAATTTGTTCTCTTGAAAAAGTTCTCCCTTTATGTTGAGCTAAAAATTCAAATATTTTATATTCATTTTTTGTTAAGTTAAGTTTTTGATTATTGATAAATACTTCTTTACTATCAAAATGAAATAAAAAACCAGAGATGACTCTTTTCGATTGATGTTTGTCTCTCCGTTCCCTTCTTAAGTGAGCATTAACTCTAGCACTAAGCTCTCTAACGCCGAACGGCTTTGTAATATAATCATCTCCGCCAGTAATGAGGCCTTTGATTATCGCTTCCTCTTCAGTTTTAGCCGTGAGGAATAATATGGGACAATCCACCAAAGGCCGTATCTGTTTACATAGCTCAAAACCGTCAATGTCCGGCATCATAACATCAAGCAAAATTAAATCATATCCTTGAAATAAATCAGGCGGCTGGCCTTTAACACGATCTAAAGTGTCGACTTTATGCTGATCACGGCGCAAAATATTTTGTATCAGTGCAAGAATATCTTTTTCATCATCGACAGCAAGGATTTTTGCCATTTTCCATCCCCCTCATGCTATTCAAACGTTTTTCTGCCTTCCCATCTGCTAAACCATATTAGACTGGCAATAATTATACATACTGTACCAAAAACAACAATAAATACCGCTGAATTTATTTCATGCATTAATAAAGAATAATTCCCTTTTTCTATAAAATGGAGAACCCCATTTAAACCTGATAATCTAATACTCCAAGCCCAAGGGTTATATTTCCATATCGCATCTCCTAATCCAGTATTCATGAGAGCTGTCAAAAGCAGGCCCGCTCCGCCTATCAGAACAGAAGCACCCATTCCAAACATACAGCTGATAAAAAAATAAATAACATATAGAACGACACTGCCCGCAACCAGCCAGGCAGCACCTGTTATAAAAATATCATAAGGCAAATCCGGCACATTTAAAATAAATGTTAATCCCATTATATAAAGGAAAAGCGCTATGCCAATTGAGCAAAGTTCCATGAGAAGAAGCATTAACAATTTACTGGCATAAGCAATAATTTTCGGAGATGTGCCTCCCAGCAACACTTGGAATTTTCCAGCCTGTTCTTCTAAAGATGCGGTCATGCCGCATAAAACCCCTATGAGCAGCGGTAATGCAATAGCAATAGCTTCCATAAAAGATTTATACAAATGAAATTGGCTTTGGTCTCTTCCATAAAAATACAGGATTAACACACCTGAACAAACTATAGGGATAATGAAATGCAGCCACATAAAGGAGGTGTGCCTGTTTTTTTGAAAATCAGCTTGTAAACACCTCAAAAGCAGTCCCACTTTACATCGCCCCCTGCTTTTTTCTTCTGTAATCAATGGAAGGAGCAAATGAACGGCTGGTTAAAAACGCTATTAACAAAAATAATAGTACAGAAATCAATATAGCGGGAGGGACGACCATCCAACTCAACAAAGGATTATTTTTTTCAAGCAACAGACCGTTAGGGTGAATACCTATTGTTGGACACATCATTCGGATTGGCCAGCTCCACGGAATAAACCACCAAAAAGAGCGAGATGCCGGCATTATTCCCAAAACAAATGTTCCTATGAGATTTAACATTACTGCTATTGTAAGACCCCACTTTTTGGCAACAAATAAACAAAGTGGAATTTGCCAAAGGCTTGTTACCCAAAGCAATAAACTTGCGGCAACTGTAGAAAGCGTAACAATGGCAAAATCAGCTAAAACGAATCCCATAAGTAACATAAACACTAAAAATACAATTTGAGATAATAACGAATAAACCATAATAATGACAATCTTAGAATACCATAATCTCCCCAAATCAATAGGCAATGAATATGTGCCATTATAATTAGAGGCTTTTTTTTCTTTTTGATGAGATAACGAGCAAAGTAAAGCAATCATCACTGGCATAAAAATAATAGACCACCAGTTAAAAGTACCGGAAACAAAAAATTGAATGTTCATTAAAAAAGAAAAACCTATATTAAGGAGCGGTACAAAGATAATCATTTTTCTAGAAAAAGTCCGTTTAAACTTCAGGTTTTCGGCCTTCATATAATTTATCATCTTTTTACACCCTCTTTTTCACGGCTTGCCTTTACAACTTCCATAAACAAATGCTCTAAATCATCAGTCTTATTTATTTCGCCCTGGTATCCAAGGTGACCGCCGATGATAATCCCAATATGATCTGCTATTTGCTCTACTTCTGAAAGGATATGACTAGATAAAATCACGGTTATTCCTTCTTGAGGAAAAGAGCGGATAAGGTCTCGGAGCTCCTGAATACCGATTGGATCTAGCCCGTTCGTAGGCTCATCAAGAATTAATAATTTAGGATGATTTAATAAAGTAATAGCAATCCCCAGCCGCTGCCTCATCCCCATAGAAAACTGGCCTGCTCTTTTCTCACCAGTATGCTGCATATCTACAGTCTTTAGCACACTGTGTATACGCTCTTCAGATAGGCCCAGCAGCGTGGCATGTACTTTTACATTTTCAAATGCTGTTAAATTATCGTAAATGGGCGGAGCTTCTATTAAAGATCCAATATTTTGCAAATCAGAACGATCCCATTTATGTCCGTCGAAGAAAACCTCACCAGAAGTCTTCCGTAAAATTCCTGTCAATATTTTAAGTGTTGTCGATTTCCCAGCTCCATTTGGTCCAAGCAGACCATAAATGCTGTTTTTTTGAACAGTTAGTGAAACATCTGAAACAGCTGTTTCCTTGCCAAACTTTTTTGTAAGACTTTTGGTTTCTAATAGGACTGCACTCATTTCACACTCTCCCTTATTCCTTTTCATTCTTAATCAAAACCGCCCGATAATACTCGTGATTAAACTCAACGATGATTTCATCTTTGGCATCGACGTCTTCGTTTGCACTGTAAACCTTCCCATATCGTAAAGGTTTTTTCTCTCTGATATCATCAGGGTCAAGAGAGATATACGGTTCTTTCAGTTCTTCTTCCGACCATCTCTTTCCGTCGCTATCTACAAAGAAAGTTTTGCCTATTGCCCCTATGACTTTTCCTTTTGTGTCTTCATCAACTTTATCTTTCAGCTGATAAAGTTTTTCGTTGTAGACCACTTGAGCGAATTTTCCCTTAGCAATCAAACTCTCCATTGTTTCAGCTGTTTCGTTTTCGTTACCCTCAGTAAAATGCATTGTTTTTTTTGTTTCTTCAATGGTTTTATCTTTAAACTTTGTTAATGATTGACATGCAGATAACATAAGTAAAACAATAAAACAGCATGAAATGTTTATACATCTTCTTAAAAACATATACACCACCTCAATCTTATGACTTTTCCCCCTGTGCGTGTCTATGTGGGATGTTGATTATTCTAGAATACTTTTATCAAAATTTAATCAAGATACATTTCTAACTGGAAACTCAAAACATTTGGGCTACTGGCAATACGATCGACTTGTCCAAATAAAAAGGGGGATAGATGAGATTCAAATATATTTTCTTTCTCAAAATTTTTGTGTCTTGATCAATAAAGGTTTTTTAATATCCCAATACTTGTTCAATAAATAATCTTTAAGGTTATACAATTTTAATTCTTTAAAAGAAAAATTATGTGGAGTATATAAATGATATCCAAGATTTTCTTTCTGCACTGCCTGTTTCCAAAGTATAAAAAATTCCTGCTGTCCAATTTTCAAGAAATAAAATAGAGAAATGACTGGAATCACCAATAAGGATAGTTTAGACTTTGGATTCCATGACATAAAAAACGTAATTAAAAGTATAGAAAATAGATTATTCAAGAACGGAAGGGGAGGAAAGTGCCGGTAGAAAGAAATAGATTAGACGTGATTACGTCTTGCAGTATTATGGTCAAAAACGATTATTCCCTTAATCAGCTTGCGCTGGAAATCGGAGTCTTACCCGCCGCATTGAGCCGCTTGCTAAATGGAGAAAGTGAAGTGTATTCAGGCTGCGGCTGATCACCACAGACCCTTTTTCTTAAAAATTAATTAAACCCCGAACAATTATACGAATATTTTTTTTAGTGTGTACGTATAATTATTCGGGGTTATATTTGATTGAAATACTTATTATGCTTAATTAATAACCCACTTATCCTTTAAAAATAGCATTCTGCCAATCAGAAAGGAAATAACGATAAAGACTAAATTTGATCCTAGGGTAAGAAGCAAATGCTGATAAATTATTTCCCCGAATATTAACTCTTTTAGAGTGCTAAATACATTAACAAAAGGAATAATAAAATGGTTAGTAGTTAATTCATTTATTCCAGTAGTTGATAAAAGCATCATTGGAAAAATAGTCAGAAGCAGTATCGGTGTGCTATAGCTTTGAGCCTCTTTAATCGTCTTACCAATAATACTAGTAATCATAAGCAATGAAGCAATTAACATAGAGTAAATAATCGTCATAACCAAAGCGAATAAGATAATTAATGCAAAATTATCATGCACAGGAACAGCATTTTTTAAATTTTCCGTAAAAAAGGCAATTTCAAGCACAACTACCAGCAAAGTGATCAAACCAGTTAAAACCCCAATGGTGGTGATAGTTAACCATTTAGAAATAACTAAAGTTGAACGCTTTACGGGAGTCATTAATAATGCCTCCATTGTTTTCTTTTCTTTTTCTCCTGCAAACAGATCCGCAGCGGCAGGAGAAGCTCCGACTCCTAAAGCTAATGATAGGATTAATGGAATAAGCATAGCGACTAAATTAATGGTTGGGTCCTCTGCAGAAATTTCTTGTTGTTCAATAGAGAAAGGCTGTACAATCGAACTTTCGACACCTGCTTCATTTAATCGTTCTGTTACCACCATCTTTTCGTATTCATTTAATGCATTCATAACAATCGAAAGTAACGTAGAAGATTTTTCACTAAAGGAATCTCCAATGAGAACGATATTGGTATTTTCTCCTTGGCTGAGTTTTTCGCTAAAACCATTCTCTATCAGTATGGCAGCCTGTGCATCTCCGTCTTTTACCATTTTTTCGGGATTATCAGAATCTATTAATTCAATGTTTGTATAAGCAGCTAAATTAGCTTTCATCTCTTCGTTTATATTTGTTGGAATGGCTAATTGGTAGGTGTCTCCTTCATCACTAGATACTAACTTTTCATAAAAGAGGGTTAAGCCTGTCATCATAATAATCGGTAAGAAAACGGAAAGTAGTAATGTGCGTCTATCGCGAAATGAATCCTTTAATTCTTTTAAAAATAATTTAAATAGCATATGTGTTTCCTCCTCTAACTAATTTACTCATAAAGATGTAGTTTAGGTCCTGGCTGCCTTCCGCTTTGTATAAATCTTCAAGCTTTCCATGATAGACAAGCTCTCCTTTGTGTATCATAGCAACGCTATCACAAAGCAACGCTACTTCTTCCATAATGTGGCTGGAAAATAATATGGTTTTTCCTTCTCTTTTTAATTGATGAACAAGCTGGCGGAATACATTTGAAGCAGTAATATCCAAGCCTGTTGTAGGTTCATCAAAAAGAATAATTTCGGGGTCATGAATAATCGCTCGTGCAATCGCCACTTTTTGTCTCATCCCTTTAGAAAAGCCGCCAACCTTGCGATTTAAATAATCTCTCATTCCAAACATCCTAGAAAGCTCATCGATTCTTACCTTTGTTTCATGTTTTCCTAATCCGTATAGATTAGCAAAGTACTCCAAATTCTCTCTTGCAGTTAATCGCTCATAAAGACCAGTTTCTCCACCGAATAGAACACCAATTTTTTGTTTAATTTCATTTGGGTTTTTCTTTGTATCATATTGATCAACCGTTATAGTTCCTTCTGTTGGTTGAATAAGGGTGGCAATGGAACGTAGAAGCGTCGTCTTGCCTGCTCCATTCTCTCCAAGTAAAGCAATTGTTTCTCCTTTTTTTATGGAAAATGACACGTGTTTCAGGGCTGTTACAGAAGTTTTTTTATCTTGGAATTTTTTAGTTACCGTTTGAATTGTTATCATACTCTTTCACCTCGTATTGGTTTCGTTACATTTATCATAATCGGAGAGCCTCTTTTTTTCTGCCATTATGTCACGAAAATGGCTTTTCATGTCGTGAAAAGGGAGGATACCGCATATAGGAATACTTGTGGGGATGGAAAATGCGGTGAAACCCATCCGAACGTAGAGAAATCATGGTAAAATAAAAAGGGTAATTTCTGTCAGTATTTGTGGGGATGAAGGGAGAAAGAAAAGTTGAGAGTTGGTTTAGTTGATGACCGTATGATTGATCTAGATAAATTAATAGGCATTGTTTCCGGTATTCCTGATGTTGAGATTATCTTCTCAACACTTTCTGCGGAAGAGGCTTATACGGAAATAAAAAAAGAAAGCATTGATTTGTTAATTGCGGATATTGAAATGCCAGGTTTATCGGGATATGAATTAGCGGACATTATTCATTCTCATGCTTTGAATATTTTGGTCATTTTTGTAACAGGTACTAGTGGCTATGCTGTTCATGCCTTTGAACTGAACGTCCATGACTATATTATGAAGCCTTATAATAAGGAGCGGCTTACCCAATCGGTACACCGAGCATTAGAAAAGACAAAGTCTACAGAGATTGCTGGAAGACTTTATATTAAGCAAAAGAGTGAAATTCACATTATCCAAAAGAAGGATATTGTTTTTATTGAACGATCTGGAAGGTCAACAACCATTTATACAAAAGCAGAAGCGATCAAAACATATCAAACGTTAAATGAATTAGAGGGAGAACTGAGAGAAAGAGATTTTATTCGCTCCCATCGATCCTTTATTATAAACATTCATTATGTTAAAAATTTTTCTCTTTATGCAAAGAACTCTTATGCTGTAGCATTCGAAGGATTAGAGGAAAAGGCATTGATTACAAAGGAAAAGGTAGATTTTCTTCAGGAAAATTATTTTTAAAGAGGTATATATG
This sequence comes from Niallia sp. FSL W8-0951, assembly GCF_038006525.1. Taxonomy (NCBI): domain Bacteria; kingdom Bacillati; phylum Bacillota; class Bacilli; order Caryophanales; family Bacillaceae; genus Niallia; species Niallia sp. FSL W8-0951. The sequence goes on along the minus strand of NZ_JBBOVK010000001.1, from coordinate 3,659,792 downwards.
ATTAATAATAACCATTTTTATTGGCTGCTTATTGCTGTCTATAGCACCATACATAGCAAAATAGTAATCGACCACGTAAGTTTTTCAGTGCAAGCATATTGGATCTTTGCATTCTTTGTGGGAATATGCTTTGTTTTTTCGAAATATTTACATCAAGATAAAGCTGTTATTACTTCCAGCTTAGAAGTTCTCTTCTGGCTTGTACAATCATTGGTTTTGCTTTTGCATATTCAGGTTACTTTCACATACTGGAATATATTATTCCTGCTGTTGTTTGTACTAATAGAAATAGTGCGGTTTATGATTGGAGGAAAAATCTTTTCACTAAAACAGGCAAAAGAGTCCTACGAGAAGGAGATAAGCCAATATAATGAACTTTTTCAAGTAGTGCGCAGCGAAAGACATGATTTTTTAAAGCATATTTCAGCTGTGCATTTTATGCTGGAAAAAGAGGGTTCCTCCCATGCTAAGTGTTATTTAGACGAACTGGTAGAAGGATATGAAGAAACAAATCTATCTATAAAAGGGGAAAGTGGATCTGTAGCCTCTGTCTTGCATAGAGTTTATAAGCAGGCGGTTCAGGAAAATATCGCGCTAAAATATGATTTTGATATACCTTTATCGACGTTGCCGATGAAAGAAAAGGATATCGTCGGTTTAGTAGGAAATTTATTGTCTAATAGCTTAGAAGCAAGTCGAGAATGGCAGCAAGAGTATCAACGAGAGGCCCATATTACTATTCGGCTATCCAAAAGAAGTGGGCTTTATTTACTGACATGCAAAAATGACTGCTTGCCTATTCCAGTTTCCATCTTAGACTCTTTATATAAGAAATTTGGTAAGTCGACGAAGATGGGGAAAGAACGAGGATATGGAACAAGAATCATCCTTGATATCGTGAAGAAGCATTGTGGCTATCTTGATTACACCTATAAGGAAGAATCATTTTTTGTCAAAATAAAAATACCAGTCATAAAAAACAGTAACGATGTTTATGATTGATTGGATATTGGTTGCAAATCCGAAGCAGCTTAGGGGTAGCCCATGGAAAGTGAATGGTATTCCGTCTGCGGAAAATAACTACAAAATAATTCTTTTTTTAAAATAAAGACCCAAACAGTCACAAGAAGTTTTATTTACTTCTTGTGATTGTTTGGGGTTATGTTTAGCTGGAATACTTATATTCCGGGCATGTCTTTACAAAACGTCTAAGGATAGTTCCGTAATGTGTTTATAGAAATGGAGCGAAAAGGCGGGCTATCCATTCTTTTAGCTTACTTCTCATTGTAATGGTATCTAAACCTTCAAGAGATAACTCCTTTGCCTGCTGTAAATCCTCTGTTGTAATCTTGTTCATTCTTTCTATAAAGCCTTGGTCGTAGATACAACAATTTAACTCATGATTTAAAAAGATACTGCGTCTATCAAAATTGGCTGAACCAATAATGATAATTTCATTATCAATATTAATTAATTTACCATGAAAAAAACCATTCATATACTGATAAACACTTGCTCCATGTGCAAGCAATGTACGTAAATAAGGAAAAGAAGCCTCCTTGACCAATAAATGATCAGCCTTATCTGGAATAAGGATAGTAATGGAAATATTTCTATGTAATGCTCTTAGTAACTCGCTTGTTATTTGTTTACTAGGTATAAAATAAGGAGTGGTAATTAAAAGAGAACTTTTGCAGTTTTTTATGACATGACAGACTATTTCTTCTAAGTAAACCCCTTGTGTAGGAATTATTTGATGCCTAGATGCTCCCTTTTTTTGCACAGGAAAATATATTCGATTTTGCAGTAGATTTATCTTTGAAGCTTTTAACCAATCCATTAAAAATTCTCGCTGTAAGTCATCGACCCCTTCGCCAATCAATTTAAGATGATAGTCACGCCACGGGCTCAATTTAATATTGGCATGAATATAATCCTTGCCAATATTAAAGCCGCCCATAAAACCAACTTTACCATCAATAATAGCAATTTTTCTATGGTTTCTAACCTGCAAGGAATAAAATAGATAAGGGAAAGATGGAAGCTGGCAAAAAGCAAACTGAATACCAGCCTTTTTTAATTCTTCCCTAACTTTTCTTCTTATTTTATAACTTCCTAACCAATCTAAAATAAGACGCACTTCCACTCCTTCATGTGCTTTTGATTTTAAAAGATTGAGAAACTCTTTGGAAATACTGTCTGTTTTAATAGTATAAAAAAGAATATGGACATGATCAGTAGCCTCTTCAATTGCTTGAAAGAGGGCTGGAAAAAGCTCCGTTCCGTCCGAGTAAATGTGAAAGTCACTATATCTAAAAGGATGATTTTTTCGATTGATTTTTTGGTGCTGAGCTCTCTTACCTAATTGAAAGTCCAGGTAAAGAAGGAAAATGAGTATGGCAATAATGCTTAGGATAATCAAGAATGTCTTCATTCATAATGCCCTCCTTAGAAGGATAGTATTGCCGATATTCCCTTCCTTTCATACCTTGCTTGGTAATGTCCGTAGAGATTGCTATTCATCAAAATTACAATAAATGATGGGAGAGAAAAGAAAAAATAGAGTATAGACTTGCGCACCCCTTGATAGAATCGTTATCCTAGAAGTAAGAATATTCTACATTTAGTTGGGATGGATTAGCAGTGCGGAAATTATGGATATGGATGGGAATACCTGTATATATGGTGGTGTTTACTTTCCTTTATAAGCATCACTTAGGTTCCATTGGCTTCTTTCTTTTATCCCTTCTGTTTTTTAAACTAGCTAAGAACAAACATTCAAAAATAATGGGAAAAGAGAAGGAAAACTTTTATTTTGAAGAAAAGTTAAATAAACCTTAACTAGAACTAGCATATTCACCTAAAATTTGTTTATAATGGAGAATATGTATTTTTACTATTTTAGTTAAAGCTCTTTTCAAAAGGCATTAAAATAGGTTATAGGATTTATTGCAGAATGATCAACAAAAGCATAGAAAAATAATAAACTCCCGAAAAGTGAAACTTCCACCTGAATTTCAGTCCGAGCTTTCAGGAAAGGGATAAGAGTAGATAAGAAAGGAAGTGCAAAAGAATGAGTGTTGATAAATACACACAAGAAGAACTAAAAGAAATGTCGCTAATTGATGTAGCACATGAAATTATGAATGGTGGTAAAACACCTTATGCGTTTAATGAACTAATGGATGAAGTAGCAAAATTAGTTGGGTTAAGTGAAGAAGAGGTTAATGAAAAAATAGCACAATTATATACAGATGTTAATATTGATGGTCGCTTCTTATCATTAGGAGACAATCGTTGGGGGCTTCGTTTATGGTATCCTGTAGATAAGTCAGAAGAAGATGTCGTAACAGTCACAAAACCGAAGAAGAAGAAAGCGAAAAAAGCTGTCGATGATGACTTCGATGATTTTGATAGCCTAGATGAAGATGACGATTTTGATGACTTTGATGCTGATCTAGATGACGAAGAGCTTCTAGATGAGGATGAGGATTTAGATGAAGAAGATGATGATCTACTAGATGACGATTTGTCAGAAGATGATGATGACTTCGATGAAGATTATGAAATCGATGACGATGACCTTGATGAGGATGACGAGGAAGACGACGACGAATTTGATGACGAGGATGAGGATAAATAATCTCCTAGTCTTGACATTTAGAGTCGTTGCTAGTAAAATCTTTTTTGGGCTCCTTAAAAAGAGGAACGAACTAAAATTCGCTAAATATAGCGCTCCCTTACTTTTAGAAAGTAAGTGGAGCGCTTTTTATTTTTTAGTAAAGAAAGTAAATAGCAATCGTTTCATACCCCTCTAAAAAAATTAGTTAATTCGTCTTAAATAAAGAGGAATTGGAGCAAACTTAAATCAAGGGGGATTATATAATGACAAAATATATTTTTGTAACAGGTGGAGTAGTATCTTCACTAGGAAAAGGTATTACAGCAGCATCACTAGGACGCTTGCTCAAAAATCGTGGTGTAAGTGTAACGATTCAAAAGTTTGACCCGTATATCAATGTGGATCCTGGTACAATGAGTCCATATCAGCATGGAGAAGTGTTTGTAACAGATGATGGTGCAGAAACGGACTTAGACTTAGGACACTATGAGCGTTTTATTGATATCAATTTAACGAAATATAATAATGTGACAACAGGAAAAATCTATTCTACTGTATTAAGAAAAGAACGTAGAGGAGATTATCTTGGCGGTACAGTGCAAGTAATTCCACACATTACCAATGAGATCAAAGAACGAGTATTTAGAGCTGGTCGTGAAACGAATGCAGATGTAGTAATTACAGAAATCGGCGGAACGGTTGGAGACATCGAATCCTTACCATTCTTAGAAGCTATTCGTCAAATTAAAAGTGATATTGGTCGTGACAATGTTATGTATATTCATTGTACATTGGTACCATACATCAAAGCTGCAGGGGAAATGAAAACTAAACCAACACAACATAGTGTAAAAGAGCTGCGCAGCTTAGGAATTCAGCCAAATGTGATTGTAGTAAGAACAGAAAAACCTATTTCTGAAGATATGAAGGATAAAATTGCTTTATTCTGTGATATAGACAATAAATCTGTTATTGAGTGTCGTGATGCAGATACACTTTATACTATTCCATTAGCTCTTCAAGAGCAAAATCTTGATCAAATTGTATGTGATCATTTAAAGCTTAAATGTCAAGAAGCAGATATGACAGAATGGATTGAACTAGTAGATCGCGTTCGTCATCTTTCTAAAACAACAAAAATTGCCCTTGTTGGTAAATATGTTGAATTACAAGATGCTTATATTTCTGTAGTAGAAGCTTTAAAACATGCTGGATATGCATATGATGCTGACATTGAGATCGATTGGATCAATGCAGAGCAGGTAACGAAAGAAAATGTCCAAGAATTATTACAAGATGCAGATGGAATTCTTGTACCAGGAGGATTCGGAGACCGTGGCGTGGAAGGGAAAATCCTTGCAACGCAATATGCACGTGAACAGAAGGTTCCTTTCTTTGGAATTTGCTTAGGTATGCAGGTAGCATCTATCGAATTTGCTCGTAATGTTTTAGGTTGGAATGATGCTCATTCTTCTGAAATTAACGAAGCAACAACGCATCCAGTTATTGACCTTCTGCCAGAACAGAAGGATGTGGAAGATTTAGGTGGAACACTTCGTTTAGGTTTATATCCATGTAAATTAAAAGAAGATACTAGAGCATATGAAGCATATCAAGACGAGGTAATTTATGAGAGACATCGTCATCGTTATGAGTTCAATAATCAATATCGTCAAGAGATGGAAAATGCAGGATTTGTATTCTCAGGAACTAGCCCAGATGGCCGTTTAGTGGAAATTGTTGAATTAAAAGATCATCCTTGGTTTGTTGCTTCTCAATTCCACCCAGAATTTATCTCGAGACCAACTCGCCCGCAACCTCTTTTCCGTGAGTTTGTTGGTGCATCTATCCGCTTAGCAGAAAAATAAAGTTTAGGGCAAACTTAAAAAAGAGGCTATTCCACTTATTTGGAAAAGTCTCTTTTTTGTAATGTTTTCTAACATTTAATGTAATAGTCATTCTTCTTTATAAATCATATTCTTTGAGAATTTCATCGGTTGTAAATTTAATGCCATGATAAATAAAAAGAGCAGCAATTAACGATGGATAGCCATATCGCTTTCCTTCATCGTCAGGCAATAAGCCTTTAGAAAGTCTTAAGTCGATAGAAACATCTGCGAAGTCAATCAGTGATTCGATATCAGGATTGGTAATGGAACAGATGGAAATAAAGGGAACTTGAGCATCGTATAGCTGTTTAGCAAATGTGTTTATTTCTTCCTCTTCATTTGTTCGAGCAAAAAGAATAAACCGATCGTTTGAGGTAATAGATTCAAGCGGTGTATTTGCCCATTCTTCTGTATTTGGCATTGGCTCCATCCCAGTTGTTGCTTCTGCTATTACTCCAGCCATTTCATTTGTGGCATAGAAATAAATCTTCCCGTCACTGACAATGGCTTGTGCTAATAGTCTTGAACTGTCTTCGATTGCTTCCTCTTCTTTCTCATGCAATCTTTTAAATAGCCCACTTAGTTGAGTGGAAAACATTTTAAGCAAGTTTGAAAACCTCCATTTTATTAAATTAAAACAGTAATTTGCTTCATATAGTAGATAATTATAATTAAATTGAAGGAAAAGGTAAAATTTAAGGGGATTAGCAGGAAAAAACGACTAAATAGTAGAAAAAGATAAAGTATGATAAAAACGAGAGAATACATACATATAACTTGACTTAGAAGGGAAGGTTCCTTATGAAAGGGAAAATATTAATTGTTGATGATCAATTCGGCATTAGAATCCTTTTGAATGAAGTTTTTCAAAAGGAAGGCTATAAGACGTTCCAAGCTGCAAATGGGAATCAGGCGTTAGAAATTGTGACAAGAGAATCACCTGATTTAGTGCTGCTTGATATGAAAATTCCAGGAATGGATGGAATTGAAATTTTAAAACGAATGAAAAAGCTTAATCAAGATATTCGTGTGATTATCATGACAGCTTATGGAGAACTTGATATGATTCAAGAAGCGAAGGACCTTGGTGCCTTAACGCATTTTGCTAAACCGTTTGATATTGATGATTTGAGAGAGGCTGTTAAGAAGTACATTAATCATTAATCGCCATATTTTATACATATTTATTAGCCAGATAGTCCTTATATGTTTTCCCTTATCTCTAAAAATGTAGTTTCTGTTTAGAAGCTATTGTTTTTTTGAAATCTAAATCTGTGATGTTTCTTACTAAGCCATTATAGGTCATATTTCCAATGCTTTTTCTATAGTTTATAAGTGGATTTAGAATTAAAGTGCTTTCATTCGTCAAAAAGTATATTAATTTGTGACAAAATAGAAAAAAAAGCTTGAACGATAGCATTTCTTGTTTTATTTTGGTATGATTACAATTGAGTTTTTAAATGGAATGATTCGTTTTATTTTACTTGAGGTATTATATACATATTCAACTTTCCTTTGGGAATTTTAATAAAGATTCTCTTGTAAAAAAGAACGATCATTAAATAAGGAGGAAGAAATATGCCTTTAGTTTCAATGAAAGACATGTTAAACAAAGCAAAAGCAGAAGGCTATGCTGTTGGTCAATTTAACTTAAATAATCTTGAGTTTACTCAAGCAATTCTTCAAGCTGCAGAAGAAGAAAAATCTCCAGTTATTCTTGGGGTTTCTGAAGGTGCTGGCCGTTATATGGGTGGCTTCAAAACTGTTGTTAAAATGGTAGAAGGTTTAATGGAAGACTATAACATCACAGTTCCTGTTGCTATTCATTTAGATCACGGTTCAAGTTTCGAAAAATGTAAAGAAGCTATCGATGCTGGCTTTACATCTGTAATGATCGATGCTTCTCACCATCCATTTGATGAGAACGTTGAGATTACTTCTAAAGTAGTAGAATATGCACATGCTAAAGGTGTTTCTGTAGAAGCAGAACTTGGTACTGTTGGTGGACAAGAAGATGACGTTGTAGCTGAAGGTGTAATTTATGCTGATGCTAACGAATGTGTTGAACTTGTTAAACGTACTGGCATTGACACTTTAGCTCCTGCTTTAGGATCTGTTCACGGTCCTTACAAAGGTGAGCCTAACTTAGGTTTTAAAGAAATGGAAGAAATCGGCAACTTAACTGGTTTACCATTAGTATTACACGGTGGTACTGGTATCCCAACAAAAGATATCACAAAAGCTATTTCTTTAGGAACAGCTAAAATCAACGTTAACACTGAAAACCAAATTGCTTCTGCTAAAGCTGTTCGCGAAACATTAGCTGCTAAACCAGAAGAATATGATCCACGTAAATACTTAGGACCTGCTCGTGATGCGATTAAAGCAACTGTAATCGGCAAAATCAAAGAATTTGGTTCTTCTAATAAAGCATAATTTTATCTAAAGGAAAGAGAGGATATCTTTTAGGGGAAGGCCCTTAAAGGATATCCTCTTTTTTATGGAATATTTCTAAAAAGATGTTTTTGTTAGAGGTAAAAGGAGATACTTGTAAAGAATGGAACAAATAAATACCTCGAAAAATAACTTCCATATTTATATTTCAAAAGGGATACTAGCAAGCAGCTTTCAGTTGATTAGCGAATTACCAAAGATTATCATGACTGGTTTATGGAAAAAGCGTATATGAAAGTTGAAGATTCATAGTACCAGATAAATGCCAATAAATTGGTTCGAGTATCATGATGCCTTATATAGGTAATACTAAAAATGTTTGTACTTTGTTAACACAATAGAATGTAAAGTTCATACATATATACTTTTCCATTGAGTCTTAATATTTGGTATAATAAGTAACAGTAATTCAAACAAGATTCTACATCCAAGCCTCATCTTGATTAACTTATAGCAGAATTCGTACTTTTGCATTGGCTTAGAAGGGAGCTAGAAATGGAAAAACTTATGATTGCAGGTGGATCACCTTTAAAAGGAACGGTTAGAGTTAGTGGTGCAAAAAATAGTGCAGTGGCACTTATACCAGCAACCATTTTAGCTGAATCTCCCGTTACTATTGAGGGACTGCCTGACATTTCAGATGTTCAGATATTAAAAAAGATTATGGAAGAGTTAGGTGGAACGGTATCTATATCAGAGTCTGATATAACAATTGATCCCTCTTCTATGATTTCTATGCCTATGCCGAATGGGAAGGTAAAAAAATTGCGTGCTTCTTATTATTTAATGGGAGCCATGCTAGGACGATTTAAAAAGGCGGTAATTGGCTTACCTGGTGGCTGTCATCTAGGACCAAGACCGATAGATCAGCATATTAAAGGATTTGAAGCACTTGGTGCACAGGTTACAAATGAACAAGGAGCCATTTATCTTCGAGCAGATGAGTTAAGGGGAGCAAGAATTTACTTAGATGTAGTAAGCGTCGGGGCAACAATCAATATTATGCTTGCAGCAGTACGAGCAAAGGGGAAAACCATCATCGAAAATGCTGCTAAAGAACCGGAAATTATTGATGTGGCAACACTTTTAACCAATATGGGAGCGAAAATAAAAGGTGCAGGAACTGATGTAATTCGGATTGAAGGGGTAGATCATCTTCATGGTTGCCGTCACACTATTATTCCGGATCGAATCGAGGCTGGTACTTATATTATAATTGGAGCAGCAGTTGGAGATGGTGTGCTTGTGGATAATGTGATCCCTCAACATTTAGAGTCTCTAATTGCGAAATTAAGAGAGATGGGAGTCTCGATTGAATCAAGTGATGAACAAGTGTTTATCAGCTCCAATAACTCTTTGAAACCAGTAGATATAAAAACACTTGTATATCCTGGGTTTCCAACAGATCTTCAGCAGCCATTCACGTCCCTTTTAACAAAGACAAATGGTACAAGTATGGTTACAGATACAATTTACGGTGCAAGATTTAAACATATTGATGAGCTGCGTCGAATGAATGCCACAATAAAAGTTGAGGGACGATCTGCCATTATTAATGGCCCTGTTCATTTGCAAGGTGCCAAAGTAAAAGCAAGTGATTTACGTGCTGGTGCATCCTTAGTAATAGCAGGGCTTATGGCAGATGGAGTGACAGAAATTACGGGTCTTGAGCATATTGATAGAGGGTACAGCCATATAGTGGAAAAACTTACTGGTTTAGGCGCGACAATATGGCGAGAAAAGATGACCGAAGAGGAATATGAACAAATAAATAATGGCTAAGCTATAATGAACTAGTAAAGCGCCGTGTTATTCATTAAGAATCATGTGTAGAACCTTTTTCTATTTATTAGCCAATATAGGAGAACAGAGGGAGGAAGTTCCCTCTGTTCTAGATTCATTAAAAACTTTTTGGAAAAAGAATTTGAACGGAAATAAGTCTAATAAACCATTCATACGTAAGATTTTCGCTATAAAAGGGGTGTAGGGACCATCCTTTTAAATTTGCTTTGTGAAAAAATAAATGTCCTCCAAAACGGGAATATTCATTAAGCTTCCTCCATACCTTCCTTTTCGAACGACCCTAAAAAAAGAAGGATGAAAACGAAACTTCATCCATATTCCGCTTCCATTATGGAGTGGACAAGTGTTGGTAAAAAAATTCTTGTTGCACATTTTTCGTAGATGGAGGTAAAATAGAGATTGCTTTTAATTGATTCTCGTTGAAGCTAATAGAAACCTGAAGGATAAAATAAAAACTCCTCTTAAGATAAATTTATATTCAAATCAAGGCTCCTTCCGCTTTATTGAAAGAAAGCCATTCTTATGAAAAAAGTTATAAGAAAATGAAAGTATACGATTTATCGATAGCTGGAGAAGAAGCAGGATTCTTCTTTTCCATCCTTCACTTTAATTATTTCTCGCATCAAAATTTCTCTTCACAAAAAGCGTTCGCCTCAAACAGAAGAAAAACCTTCCCACATTTCGAAATAAATGGTAGGGATAACTGAAAATATAAAAGAGTGGTGTAAAAATGGGATTAAATATATCTAGTTTAGAAAATATGAAATTAAAAGAGCTGTATGAATTAGCTCGCGAATATAAAGTTGCCTATTACAGTAAGTTAACAAAAAAAGAACTGATTTTTTCCATCTTAAAGGCAAGAGCAGAGCAAGAAGGCTATTTCTTCATGGAAGGTGTTCTAGAGATTATTCAGTCAGAAGGATTTGGCTTCTTAAGACCGATTAATTACTCTCCAAGTTCACAGGATATTTATATTTCAGCATCTCAGATTAGAAGATTCGATTTGAGAAATGGAGATAAAGTTTCAGGGAAAGTTCGCCCACCTAAAGAAAACGAAAGGTATTTTGGCTTACTTCAAGTAGAAGCTGTTAATGGAGACGATCCAGAGACAGCAAAAGAAAGAGTTCATTTTCCAGCCTTAACGCCTCTATACCCGAATCGTCAAATACATTTAGAAACAACACAGAGAAATGTATCTACTAGAATAATGGATGTGTTAGCTCCTGTTGGCTTTGGACAACGCGGTCTCATTGTAGCTCCTCCTAAAGCAGGTAAGACAATGCTGATCAAGGAAATAGCAAATAGTATTACAACAAATCATCCAGAGGCAGAGTTGATTGTTTTACTCATTGATGAAAGACCTGAAGAAGTAACAGATATTGAAAGATCTGTAAGTGGAGACGTTGTTAGCTCTACATTTGATGAAGTTCCCGAAAACCATATTAAAGTTGCTGAATTAGTACTAGAAAGAGCAATGCGTCTTGTAGAACATAAACGTGATGTTATTATCTTGATGGATAGTATCACAAGATTAGCTCGTGCCTATAACCTAGTCATTCCTCCAAGTGGAAGAACTTTATCGGGAGGAATTGATCCAGGAGCATTCCATAGACCAAAACGATTCTTCGGTGCTGCACGTAATATCGAAGAAGGCGGTTCTTTAACTATATTGGCTACAGCACTAGTTGATACTGGTTCACGTATGGACGATGTTATTTATGAAGAATTTAAAGGAACAGGTAATATGGAGCTTCATTTAGATCGTGCATTAGCAGAAAGAAGAATATTCCCTGCTATTGATATTAGACGCTCTGGAACACGAAAAGAAGAATTATTGATTCCTAAAGAACATTTAGACAAGCTATGGGCTATTCGTAAGTCAATGTCTGATTCACCAGACTTTGCTGAAAAGTTCTTAAGAAAATTAAGACAAACGAAAAGCAATGAGGATTTCTTTGCGATCCTAGGTGAACAAATGAAAGCAGGAACTGCGAAGCGTTCCTAATCACAGATAAAAGCGATATAAGTGATTTTTAAATTATTTATTTCTATGATTGAAGACTTTCAGTTTTTTTCAATATTTGGTAATTAATGCATGGTTAATAGTGTTGCAAAACAAGAATGTACTTGTTATAATATAATCAATGTGTTTTACAATTACAGTGTCTAAGCACTGTTTTAGAACTCTGTTTCGAAAGTTGCAGGGCGGAAGGAGATGAAAAGGAATGAAAACAGGAATTCATCCAACTTATAACGAAATTACGGTGAAATGTGCTTGTGGTAACGAGTTCAAAACTGGTTCTGTTAAAAAAGAAATCAAAGTTGAAACTTGTTCTGAGTGCCATCCGTTCTATACTGGACGTCAAAAATTTGCTGAAGCTGGCGGACGTGTTGATCGCTTCAACAAAAAATACGGTCTTAAGTAATATGGAATATCAAGAACAGGCAAGAAGTTACTTCTCCTTGCCTGTTTTTTATTTGGACTGATAGTAGGATTTTTAAGAATGAAAGTCATGATATAACTTTTATTCTTAAGTATCTTATGTTATTTTTTTGTCTATTTTTCATGCGAGATGCTAGTAAAAATGATATTTGAAGTGAATCTATTATTTCCATTAGCATGGATAGCTGTTAAAGTATGTAAGAGAGAATATGGATAGTGATTTTCATATCTTGACTATTAATTAGGAAAATATAAATAGAGTAATGGAAGAGACAAGTTGTTTTATCTAGGAAGGAGCGGTTTCATGTATGTAATGAAACATCATGGATGGGTAGAAGTTATTTGTGGAAGTATGTTTTCAGGAAAATCAGAAGAACTCATCCGTCGTGTAAGAAGAGCGCAATTTGCTAAGCAGAAGTTTATAGTGTTTAAACCAAGTATCGATAATCGCTATAGTGAGAAATCTGTCGTTTCTCATAATGGAACTGCAACCAATGCGATTCCTATTAGTAAATCAGCAGACATTTTTGAATATGTTACTTCCGATATAGAGATAGTTGCAATAGATGAAGTGCAGTTTTTTGATGATGAAATTATTGGAGTTATTCAACATTTGGCAAATAGTGGCCATCGAGTGATTTGTGCTGGTCTAGATCAAGACTTTAGAGGCGAGCCATTCGGAAAAATGCCAGAATTAATGGCGATCGCAGAATTAGTGACGAAGCTTCAGGCAGTTTGTGCCGTTTGCGGTTCTCCAGCAAGTAGAACACAAAGATTGATTAATGGTGCCCCAGCTAACTATGAAGATCCTGTAATTTTAGTAGGTGCTTCTGAATCTTATGAACCAAGATGTCGCCATCATCATGAAGTACCTAGAAGTACAGAGAAAGCAAATAAAGATAATACCTCAACAGCTTTATAAGAAAAAGCTCTTGTTAGGAATGGTTGATCCTTCTTAACGGGAGCTTTTTTATTGTTTATAGAAAATATCGAAAACAAGTACAAAACCGTAGAATTGATAAAATCCTGGAATTCGTCTGCTATTCTTAGGTAAAATTCATTATCAACATGAACGATAAACCGTAACGTAATACTGTACGGATTTTGTTTTTCATGTTACTATATAATTAACTTATAAACAGAAAGGGGTTTTTTCATTGGGAAGGCGTTATTGCGTATTGGCCAAGTGGCGAAATTAAGCGGATTATCTACAAGAACGATTGATTACTATACAAGTAATAAATTGCTTCCGGTGACGCGATCTGATTCCAATTATCGCCTGTATTCCGAAGATGTTCTCTATACATTGGAACGAATAAAACTTTTGAAAAAACAACGTATGTCGATTGAAGAAATACGAAAAGTCATTCATTCAATGGAAGACCAAGAAATCGAACCAATGATGGATGAGGTACAGGACGAAATTGCCTGTTTGCATAAAAAACTGGCCTCCTTGGAAGAACGATTGAAAGATGCGCCGCAGGAAGAGAAAAAGAAAGTGTATCGTACACTTGAAACAAAATTATTAGACATAATGAAATTACTGTCTTTAATGTAACTATTCCTGGAGGTGAATCCCTCGAAACGAGGGAAATAATTGGACATAATAACGATAATCAATTTATTTTTACTAGTGCTATTAATAGCGCTAACAGCTTTCTTTGTTGGTGCAGAATTTGCTGTTGTTAAAATTCGTATGTCAAGAATTGATCAGTTAATAGCAGAAGGAAATAAGAAGGCCATTATGGCGAAGAAAGTAGCAAGTGAGTTAGATTACTATCTTTCTGCCTGTCAATTAGGTATTACCGTAACCGCACTTGGTCTTGGTGCCCTAGGAAAACCGGCAATTGAGCAACTATTGTATCCAGTATTTAATTTACTGAATGCTTCTCCATCTGTTGCCTCAGTTGCTTCCTACGCTATTGCTTTTGCATTGGTAACTTTCTTGCATGTGGTGGTAGGAGAAATGGCCCCGAAAACACTTGCTATTCAATTCGCTGAAAAATTAACCTTATTGCTGGCGCCGCCATTATATTGGTTTGGTAAGGTGATGAAACCTTTTATATGGGCATTGAATGGTTCTGCACAAGTAGTACTTCGTTTAATGGGGATCAAACCTGTTAAGCACGAACAGGCCTATTCTGAAGAAGAATTGAAAATAGTAATGACACAGAGTTATCAAGGTGGAGAAATTGATCAAACAGAGCTTGAATATATGGAAAATGTATTTTCCTTTGATGAAAGAGTAGCGAAGGATATTATGGTTCCTAGAACAGAGTTAGTAACACTAAATAAAGATATGTCCTATGAAGAGATTGTAAAGGTCTTGGATGAGCATAATTATACGCGCTATCCTGTAACAGAGGATGGAGATAAAGATCATATTATTGGTGTAGTGAATGTAAAGAAAATGCTCACACAAATGGCTTGGGGAAGAAATCGTCAATTAGAAGAGTTCGTTCGTGACCTTCCGGTTGTGTTAGAAGTAACAAGATTGCAGGATGCTCTTTTAAAAATGCAGCAGGAGCGAGTGCATATGTTATTGGTTATTGATGAGTATGGTGGTACTTCTGGTATCCTGGCAATGGAAGATATACTAGAGGAACTTGTTGGAGAAATCCGTGATGAGTTTGATGCAGATGAAGTGGCGGACATCCGAGAGTCGGGGAAGGATAAATATTTCATTAATGGCCGTGTATTGCTAGATGAATTAGAAGAACGTTTTGGAATCCCGTTTGAAGAAAGGGAAGAACTTGATACTATTGCAGGCTGGATACAATATCAGCTATTAGATACAGCAAAAATTGGGGATCAAGTAGAACAAGGGGACCGATTATGGACTGTGACCGATATGGATAACTACCAGATCAAAGAGGTTAGCCTTACACAAAACGCTTTTAAAACTATCTAGATGTCAAAACTGCTTTATCGATAACTCATGGAGGTGAATCCCTTTAAAAGAGGGAAATAATTGGACAGTATAATACTATTGAATTTGTTTTTAGTAGCAGTATTTATTATGTTAACAGCGTTTTTCGTTGGGGCGGAATTTGCTATTTTAAAAGTAAGAATGTCACGGCTGGATCAGCTTATTGCCGAGGGAAATAAAAAGGCAATTATTGCAAAAAAAGTAGCGCATGACTTAGATTACTATTTATCTGCCTGTCAGCTTGGGATTACCATTACGGCATTCGTTTTAGGAGCTTTAGGGGAACCAACAGTAGAAAAAATCCTTCATCCTTTGTTTGAGAGGTTCGATGTGCCTAATGCTTTATCAACTGTACTCTCCTATGCAATTGCTTTGTCAGTTGTTTCTTTTTTACATGTTGTAGTCGGAGAATTGGCTCCAAAGACATTGGCTATTCAATATGCTGAAAAAATGACGCTGATGTTTGCTCCTGGCTTATATTGGTTTGGGCAGGTTACAAAGCCGATTATCCATGCTCTAAATGGCTCATCTAGAGCGATCCTCGGATGGTTTGGTATAAAACCGACTGGACATGAAATAGCCCATTCGGAAGAGGAATTAAAGTTGATTGTGACTCAAAGTTATGAGAGTGGCGAAATCAATCAAACAGAATTAGCCTATTTAAAGAATATTTTTGCTTTTGATAATCGAATTCTAAAAGAAATTATGATTCCAAGAGAACAAATTGTGAATGTAGAAATAGAAATGTCATTGGAAGAAATGTTGACTGTCTTGGATACACATGAATATACTCGTTACCCTGTTACAAAGGATGGAACAAAGCTAGTAGGGTATGTAAATACAAAAGAAATGCTGACAAATGTGGTAGCAGGAAGAGAAACGAAAATGGAAGAATTTATTCATGAGATGCCTATTTTTTTTCAAACGTCACCAATCAAAAATGTTCTTCTTAAAATGCAGCAAGAAAGAGTGCACATGGCTTTAGTGAAAAATGAAAGAGGCGTAATTGTAGGACTCGTTACAATGGAGGACATTCTAGAAGAAATTGTTGGCGAGATACGTGATGAATTTGTAGGAGAAGAAATTCTGAATAAAGGATTCTAATTTTGAATTTACTAGTTTAATAGAAAAAAGATTAATAACTCTGCTAAATCATTTATTGCTATGCAGGAAATCCATTTCCGATAGTAGTATAAACAATTTAGCAGAGTTTTTTTATGGTTTATGCTTTGCGAAAGGCATAGTACTAATGCTAGAGGCTGCGACATCTAAAGACTTTTCCTGTAAAGATAGCGCTTGTTTTAGCGTACTGAATGTGGAAACTTTCCCCAATTTAATTCCCAAGGCAGCAATCATTTGTGCTGTATCAGGACTAAGTCCAGAAATAGTAGACTCAATACCAATGAAAGAAAGTATTTTTGTTAGTTTCATTAACTCATGCAAAACCATTGTATCAATGGAAGAAATACCTGATAAATCAATGAACAGATGCTCAATGCCTTCCTCTTTGCAGCGTACAGGAACGGTTTCTAATATTAGTTTTGCACGTAAGCTATCAATGTCACCGATTAGGGGAAGAACACCAATCGAATCAGTAATTGGAATAACAGGAACGCTTAATTGCTGGATAAGCTCCTCTTGGGAATGGATTTTTTCTTTGGTAAAAGTATGATACATACTGGTAAATTGATTTGTCAATTGATCAAAAGTAGAGTGATATTTAGTGCTCCATTGTAAAACTAAGGCTGTTGAAACTTCTTTATGCTCAAGGATAAATTGTTCAATTGTATCCCATATTGCCTTTCTTGTAATACTTAATGCCTCTAATACTTCATGAACAGGCGTTGCTAATTCTACCCTGCTTTTAGCAACTTCATTTGCCCATACTTCTAGATTATCAGCAAAGATGCTTTCATCTTCTAGAAATGCACTGATAACAGTCTGAATGGTAAAAGCATGCTGCTTTTTAAGCATTTCTTCAACTGCAGGGGAGGTGTTTTTTGAGTAAATAGACCCTGGTTCTCCATCTTTAATAGCAAACCATGTTTTCGTAATAGAGGGCGCCTTGTCCATCACATATTCGTAAATGGAATGGTTCGTTAGGGACATATTTGTCATTTCCTCTCTTTTTAGTGTTATATCTATTATAATAGATAATGAAAAAATTGGCTCTACATTCTTATGCTTATTTAATTAAGGCGCTATTTTTTAAGTGGAAGAATTTTTTTGAAAAAGAAAAGAAGCGATAAAATGCTATTTTTCATAAGAATTGGTTTTGACGAGAAAAATAGCCTATAATATAATGAATACGTTATGGATAAAAACGAGGTGAATAGTGTGTTTGATCGTCTTCAAGCTGTCGAGGATCGTTATGACAAGCTTAATGAATTATTAAGTGATCCTGAAATTGTGAATGATACAAAAAAACTGCGTGACTATTCGAAGGAACAATCGGATATTCAAGAAACAGTAGAAGTTTATCGTGAATATAAAGAAGTAAAAGAACAGCATGTAGAAGCTAAAGCAATGCTGGAAGAAAAGCTAGACTCAGAAATGCGCGAGATGGTAAAAGAGGAATTAGATGAAACAGCAGCACGTATTGAAGAGTTAGAAGCACGTTTGAAAATATTGTTAATCCCTAAAGATCCTAATGACGATAAAAACGTTATTATGGAAATAAGAGGTGCTGCCGGAGGAGATGAAGCTGCATTATTTGCAGGGGATCTTTTCCGTATGTATAGCCGCTTTGCGGAGGCGCAAGGATGGAAGATGGAAGTCATCGATGCGAGCTCAACAGGTGTTGGCGGCTATAAAGAAATCATCTTTATGATTAACGGAAAAGGGGCATACAGCAAATTAAAGTTTGAAAATGGGGCCCACCGTGTACAGCGGGTGCCGGAAACGGAATCTGGTGGTCGTATCCATACGTCTACTGCAACAGTTGCTTGTTTGCCTGAAGCAGAAGAAGTAGAGATTGAAATCCATGAAAAAGATATTCGTGTAGATACATTTGCTTCTAGTGGTCCTGGAGGGCAAAGTGTTAATACAACGATGTCTGCTGTCCGTTTAACGCATCTTCCAACAGGTACAGTCGTTTCCTGTCAGGATGAAAAATCACAGATAAAAAATAAAGAAAAAGCAATGAAAGTATTACGTGCGCGTGTTTATGATAAATTCCAGCAAGAAGCACAAGCAGAATATGATCAACAACGTAAATCTGCGGTTGGAACAGGGGACCGCTCTGAGCGTATTCGTACGTATAATTTCCCGCAAAACCGTGTGACTGACCATCGTATCGGATTAACTATTCAAAAGTTAGACCAAATTCTTCAAGGAAAAATGGATGATATTATCGATGCCCTCATTTTTGAAGAACAATCTAGTCGTTTGGAAAGTGCTTCCGATGTGTAAGGTATTTGAAGCCCTAAAATGGGCTTCTTCTTTTTTAAAGGAGCATAATAGAGAAGAATATGCAGCGGAGTTATTATTAAGGCATTCGTTACAAGTGAGTAGATCTGAAATGCTTATGAAATTTCGTGAAGACATAGGTGATGAACAATTCAAGGATTTCCAAAAGCTAGTCTACTTGCATGCCAAAGGACAACCAGTCCAATATATTATTGGTCAAGAAGACTTTTATGGCAGAGCTTTTAAGGTGAATAAGGAAGTGCTCATTCCTCGACCAGAAACGGAGGAGCTTGTACAATCTGCGCTTGCACGGATAGATAGACTGTTTGGAAAAGATGCAGCGTTAAAGCTAATAGATGTGGGGACAGGAAGCGGGGCAATTGCTGTGACTATGAAGCTAGAATGTCCATCCTTGCAGGTGGTAGCTAGTGATCTTTATGAAGTTTCATTAGCTGTTGCAAAGCAGAATGCTGCGAATTTAGGGGCAGATCCAATAGAATTTGTACAAGGAGATTTATTGCAGCCATTTATTGCCCAAGGGAAAAGCTTTGACGTTGTACTCTCCAATCCTCCCTATATACCAGAAGGGGATGTCATGACGATGTCTGACGTGGTAACCGAGCACGAGCCGCATAGAGCACTGTTTGCCGGAGAAGATGGGCTCCTTTTGTATAAAAGGCTATGTGAAGAACTACCTCAGGTCGTCAAGGAAAAAGCTATTATTGGCTTTGAAGTAGGTGCGGGCCAGAGCAATGCTGTTGCACAGCTTTTAGAAGCCGCTTTCCCTCAGGCAAAAGTAGAAGTTCAATATGATATCAATGGCAAAGATCGCATGGTATTTGCCGAAGTAGGCTTTTGATTAGTAGGAGAAAAGGCATATGCTATACCCGGTTATACGGTGTAATAGCATATGCTTTTTTTATTTGGGAAGAGTCGTTTTATAAGTTGGAGAGGAGGAGCCGCAAGTGTAAGGTGGGAGAACTGCAAGAAAAAGCAGCAAACGGCAAAATAAATGAAGACAAATTCCCATTCTACAAAAAATTACTCCAAAAAAATGAAATTTACTAGTTTAAGATTCTATTAATCTGCCCACACTGTGTTAGTGAAGGGGCGGTGCTAAAGATGAAAAATAAACCGATGGCAACTATTTATTTATTTGTACTTATTTTATCTACAATGATGAGTTTATATATTCCAAAAAATGAAGTGACAGCAAATAATGAAGTAATTATTCCTAATGATGCGATTCGTCTAAGAATTTTAGCAAATAGTGATAAGGAAAATGATCAGGAGTTAAAAAGAAAAGTAAGAGATGCTGTAAATGAGGAAATTACAAACTGGGTTTCCAAATTAACTTCTAAAGAAGCGGCAAAAGACTTATTGAAGAAAAAATTACCAGAGATTCAACAGATTGCGGAAAGAGTAGTAGAAGAAGAAAAAGCCAATCAAGCTGTAAATGTTACGTTTGATAAAGTGGATTTTCCAACTAAGCTTTATGGTGAGTTCTTATATCCAGCTGGACAATATGATGCCATTTTAATTACTTTAGGAGAAGGTGAAGGGGCCAATTGGTGGTGTGTTCTTTTCCCGCCATTATGCTTCTTGGATTTCTCTAACGGAGTTGCGGTAAGTGATGGATTTGAGGAAGAGAAGAAAGAAGAAAAAGAAGATAAAGCAGTAAAGGAAGAAAAGAAAGAAAAGAAAGAAAAGAAAGAAAAGAAAGAAACGAAAGAACAAAAAGAACAAACTAAAGCGGAAGAGAAACAAGATCCTGTATTTGTAGAAGGAGAAAAAGAAGAAGAAGTAGAAGTGAAATTCTTTCTTGTGGAGTTATGGGAGAAGATATTTGGATAACAAAATAGTTTTTAAGAGAGATGCTGTTAATAAAGGCATCTTTTTTTATTGAATGTTAGCAAAGTTACTTAAAAAATTTTCCCTAATCACGATTAAATCATTGACATTTTTCGAATAGTTAAGTATTTTGTATATAAACATAAAAGTTTCCTTAGGGAAACAAATTGTCCAAAGGGTATGTTTGTTTCGATAAAGAAAAGGGGGAAGGAATAATGTGGAAATTGGTACTAACAGGATTGCTAATGTCGTTTGTTTTTCTAACAGGATGTTCAGCTGAATCAACGGAATCAAAAGAAGATGGTAAGCTTACGATTGTTACTACAATTGCGCAAATTGCAGAGCCTATGTCGGTTATTGGCGGCGATAAAGTAGAAGTGCAAAGCTTGATGGGACCTGGAGTGGATCCTCATTTGTATACAGCGACACAAGGAGATATCCAGAAAATGGATGGTGCGGATATTGTCTTTTATAGCGGGCTGCATCTAGAGGCAAACATGGTAAAGGTTTTTGCAGAAATCGGCAAAACAAAACCAGTTCTTGCGATTGGGGATGGTATCGCCGAAGAGAAACTTTTGAAGGATGAGGAAGGCGCAATTGATCCCCATATTTGGTTTGATGTTGATTTGTGGAAAGAGGCACTTGATGCTGCAACGACCGAGTTAAAGAAAGCGTCACCTGATGATAGTAACTATTTTGAAAAAAATAAACAGGAATATTTTGCGAAATTAGATTCATTAAAAGAAGAAGCAAAAACACAAATGGAATCATTGCCTGAAGATAAGCGGGTATTGGTTACAGCACATGATGCATTTGGCTATTTTGGAAGAATGTTAGATATAGAAGTTGTTGGTTTACAAGGTTTAAGTACGGAAGCTGAAATTGGGTTAACGGATATAGAGGACACTATTGCATTACTAGTAGAGCATCAAGTTCCAGCAGTTTTTGTTGAAAGCAGCATTAACCCAGCCTCCATCAATGCCGTTCTGGAAGGAGCAAAAAAACAAGGGCTTGATATAGAGCTTGGCGGAGAATTGTTCTCTGATGCTATGGGCGATGCGAAATCGAATGAAGGAACATATATCGGGATGTATGAACATAATGTTTCAACCATCTATCAAGCATTGAGCAGAGGAGTGGAATAAAGATGGAGACAGTACTTACAGTGGAAAATGTGTCCGCTGCTTATCGTAAAAATGAAGTACTATCTGATGTTAGTTTTCAAGTGGAGAAGGGAACTCTGACGAGTATCGTCGGACCAAATGGGGCCGGGAAATCTACTTTGTTAAAAGTAATATTAGAGCTTCACCATGCTATTAGTGGAGAGGTGAACTTTTTTGGTGAAACCTATCAAACAGCCAAATCGAGAATTGGGTATGTACCCCAGCGTGGTTCGGTAGACTGGGACTTTCCAACAAATGCTCTTGATGTAGTAACAATGGGTTTATATGGGCAAATAGGGTGGCTCAAGAGGCCGAAGAAAGAGCATAAACAAAAGGCAATGGCAGCCTTAAAAGAAATGAAGATGGAAGACTATGCAGATCGTCAGATTAGTCAGTTATCAGGTGGACAGCAGCAGCGTGTGTTTCTTGCACGCGCGCTGGCGCAAGAGGCTGATCTTTACTTCTTAGATGAACCGCTTGCTGGAGTAGACGCAACAACGGAAAAGGCGATTATGGAAACCTTAAAGATGTTGAAAGAGCGCGGTAAAACTGTTATGGTCGTCCACCATGATTTGCAGACTGTTGAAGAATATTTTGATCATGTTCTCCTGTTAAATAAAACAGTTATTGCCCATGGTCCTACAAGTGAGACTTTTACAAAAGAAAACATTAGGAAAGCATATGGTGGTACCTTGCACTGGATGGGAGAGAAGAGATAATGTTTAGTTTTCTTTCTTATAATGCGCAATCTGTATTATTCAGTACGTTCTTATTAGGAATGGCAGCAGGTGTTATTGGAAGCTTCGCTTATTGGAAGAGACAAAGCTTAATGAGTGATGCCCTTTCTCATGCTGCGTTACCAGGAGTTGTATTAGGGTTTATAGTACTGGGAGAAAAAAATCTATTTGTCATGATAATTGGAGCAGCGATTACCGCTTTATTAGGTGCATTTCTTATTCAGTGGATCAGAAGCTCAAGTCGTGTGAAAGAAGATGCAGCCATGGGAATTGTATTATCTGTTTTCTTCGGCTTAGGGATTATGCTGTTGTCATTTGCTAATCGAATGCCTGGCGGTAATCAAAGTGGACTGGATAGTTTTATTTTTGGGCAAGCGGCATCTATGGTATCAAGAGATGTCTGGACCATGATGATGGTGGCTATTATTGTACTTTTCTTAACAGTAATTCTTTTTAAAGAGTGGAAAATTTTTTTGTTCGATCCAAGCTTTGCGAAAGGATTAGGTATATCCATAACGGGGATGAATGCACTCTATATGGCAATTCTTGTTTTAGTTATTGTGGTTGGCATTCAAGCGGTCGGCGTCATATTAATGGCAGCCTTATTAATAATTCCAAGTGTAAGTGCTAGATATTGGACAGAATCCTTTAAAGTGATGGTGATTCTTTCCGCCTTGTTTGGAGGAGCCTCCGGAATGATTGGAACATTTTTAAGCACAATTGGAAAAGGATGGCCAACTGGTCCGTTTATCGTAGTAACCGCAGCTGCTATTTTCTTTATCTCCTTATTTTTAGGAAGTAAAAAAGGATTGGCTGTTGTCTATTTTCAACAGAAAAGACAAAGGAAGAGCATGGAGTTAGTAAAAATGACGAGGGAGGTAGAACAATAATGAGCTATACAGGTTGGATATTGTTGACTGCCTCATTAGTAGGACTAAGTTGTGGTTTAATTGGCGTTTTGTTGATTTTAAGAAGAATGGCTATGATGGCTGATGCTATTAGCCATACCGTGTTATTGGGGATAGTGTGTGCTTATTTAATAACACGAGAATTAACAGGAATTCATATGTTGATTGGCGCGGTTATTGCTGGCCTTATTACTGCGTTTTTCATTCAGTGGCTGCATTCACGCGGAGTTCAACAAGAAGCTTCGATTGGAATCGTCTTTACTACACTATTTGCGATAGGGGTTATTTTAATTGCAACCAAAGTAGGCAATGCCCATTTAGATGTGAAACATACTTTAATGGGAGAAATTACTTTCATCCCATGGGAAAGAGTAGAAGTCCCCATTCTAGGAAGTGTTCCAGAGGCAGTAGTATTACTTAGCGGCGTGTTATTTGTAATTCTATTGGTCATTATTGCATTCTATAAAGAGTGGAAAATTACTTCATTTGATTCTGCACTTGCAGCAAGCCTTGGTATTCCGGTTATCTTTATGCATTATTTATTTATGTCTTTGGTTTCCTTAACAACAGTGGCAGCTTTTGATGCTGTTGGCGCAATTATGGTAGTAGCAATGCTTATTACTCCTGCGGCTGCAGCTTATTTATGGACAGATCGATTATCCTTTCTTTTTCTGTTAAGCAGTGGGTTTGGGATTCTATCGGCGTTTATTGGCTATTATATGGCGGTATGGTTAGATACCTCTATTTCAGGGGCGATGGCTTTTTCTACAGGCATCATTTTTATGATAAGCTTCCTTTGCTCTCCGAAATATGGAGTATTAGCAAAAAGAATGACAAGAAGAAAACACAACCAGAGAACATACAAAATTAGTTAAGAGATTGTCTGTGAAGTACTCTTTTAAAAGAGGGGTTAGAACCTTTTTTAAAGAGAGTACTAGTCGGACAATCTTTTTTTATGTGATCGGCAGCCTCATTCATTAATCACTTCGGATACTCTTCCCTCTAAATTTTAAGCAGCTATCAAAAGAAATAAATTATGCGCTTCCAGTATTTTAATAATAAAAATTAATCAGAAAATTATAGATTTCAAAGCTGGTATTATTGTATAATCGAAGTATGAATTAAACACAAATGTACAGTGCTTAAATTTTAAACAAAAGTGTTCAAAAAGGGGAGCTTGATAATGGAAGTTGCATTGAGAAATATGTTTCAGTCATTAGCTAAGAATAAGTCCGCCAATAAACTAGCTCGCAAATACGGTTTACGCTTTGGAGCAAAACGATTTGTTTCTGGTGAAACGATAGCAGAAGCAATTTCAAAAGTCAGTGAATTAAACAAATCAGGTAGAGTGGTTACGCTTGATCATTTAGGAGAGTTTGTCTATACGAAAGAAGAAGCAGATGAATCAACGAGAATGTCTTTAAAAACACTAGATGAGATTCATGCATCTAGCGTTCACTCCCATTTATCAGTCAAAATGACATCTCTGGGGTTGGATATTGACAAGGAATTATGCTTGAACAACATGCGGAAAATTGTTTCTAGAGCCAACCAATACGGAAACTTTGTCCGTATCGATATGGAAGACTACGCTCATTGCCAAGTAACCATTGATATTTATGAAGAGCTCCGCAAGGAATATGATAATGTTGGTTTGGTCATTCAAGCCTATTTGTATCGAACAGAAGAAGATATGAAACATTTGAATGAATTAAGCGCAAATCTGCGTTTGGTAAAGGGGGCTTATAAAGAGTCACCGGATGTTGCCTTTCCAGAGAAAAAGGACGTAGACGAAAATTATAAAAAAATTATTGAAATGCATATGCTGAATGGAAACTACACAGCTGTTGCCAGCCATGATGAAAAAATAATCCAATTCACTAAAGAGCTTGCCGCAAATCATGGGATTGATAAAGACAAGTTTGAATTTCAAATGCTGTATGGAATATGTGAGGATTTGCAAAATAAGCTAGTGAAAGAAGGGTACAAAGTAAGAGTGTATGTGCCATACGGAAAAGATTGGTTCGGCTATTTTATGAGAAGATTGGCAGAAAGACCAGCAAACGTTTGGTTTATTTTGAAAAACTTATTTAAGTAAGTCGGTAGAATCGAGCTCCCCTTTTTATATATTAAGTTTGCTAGATATCAGGATGAAAAAATATAAACAAAAAAGGAGAAATAAAAGATGACGAATATGACAAGTATCCCACCGTATAAAAATGAACCGTTTACCGATTTTACAAAAATCGAGAACCAGCATGCAATGGAAGCCGCTATTCAAAAAGTAAAAGAGGAATTAGGAAAAACCTTCCCCCTTGTAATTGGCAAAGCCAAAATTATGACAAAAGAAAAAACGGTATCGATTAATCCGGCGAATGTAGATGAAGTCATCGGAGAAGTAAGTAAAGGGAATAAAGAGTATGCAGAAAAGGCCATGCAGGAAGCCTTGCAATCGTTTGAGACATGGAAGAAAGTAAAACCAGCTGAGCGTGCTGAATATTTGTTTAAAGCTGCACAATTAATGAGGGAAAGAAAACATGAGTTTTCCGCATATTTAATCTTAGAGTCAGGGAAGAACTGGGTAGAAGCAGATGCAGATACTGCGGAAGCAATTGACTTCCTTGAGTTTTACGGGAGAGAAATGATTCGTTTAAGTGAGACATCGATCCACCAACCGCTATACCCGACAGCTGGTGAAGTAGATAATAAGATTACCTATATTCCGCTTGGGGTAGGGGTTGTTATTTCTCCATTTAACTTCCCGCTTGCTATTATGGCAGGGACAACAGTTGCTGGAGTCGTATCGGGGAATACCGTTATCTTAAAGCCGTCCGATAATACACCAGTTATTGCTGCTAAGTTTGTAGAATTAATGGAAGAAGTGGGTTTGCCGTCGGGTGTTATTAATTATCTTCCTGGCGATAGTTTGGAAGTAGGAGAATATTTAGTGGAGCATCCTAAAACAAGATTCATTTCCTTCACTGGATCTCGTGCTGTAGGCTGCCGTATCTATGAGCGTGCATCTGTTGTACAGCCTGGCCAAATGTGGTTAAAGCGAATTGTAGCCGAAATGGGTGGGAAAGATGGCATTGTAGTCGATGAAACAGCAGATCTTGATGCAGCAGCAGAAGCGATTGTGGCAGCGGCGTTTGGTTTTCAAGGTCAAAAATGTTCTGCTGGATCTAGAGCAATTATTGTGGAATCTGTGTATGATAAAGTAGTAGAAAAGGTAGTAGCACGGACAAAAAATTTAGCTATTGGCCTACCAGAGACGAATGCAGCAGTAGGGCCAGTGATTGATGAAAAAGCATTAAACAAAATACTAGGCTATATTGAAATTGGCAAAAACGAAGGGAACCTCGCAATAGGTGGGTCTCGTGCAGAAGGAAATGGCTACTATATTGAACCAACTATTTTTATAGATGTTCCCGCAGATGCTCGCATTATGAAAGAGGAAATTTTTGGTCCAATTCTCGCAATCTGTAAGGTGCCTGATTGGAAAACAGGTATTGAAGTATATAACGATACCGAATATGGCTTGACCGGCTCCTTTTTTTCTACTCAAGATGATCGAATCGAGTATGCATTAGAAAATCAGCATTGCGGCAATTTATATATTAATAAGAAATGTACAGGTGCATTAGTAGGAGTGCACCCATTCGGAGGCTTTAACATGTCTGGAACGGACTCCAAAGCAGGAGGATTCGACTATCTGTTACTTTTCACACAAGCTAAACTAAGCACGAAAAAAGTACTGTAATCAGTGTAATTGCTAGCTGTCTTTTGGGGAAATGATGGTAGGCAGAGTAAATCCATAGTCAAAAATAAACCAACTTAATCAAGCTGACTCTATTAGGAACACAAGAATATTACTAGAAAGAAGTAGTAACTTCTGCATTTTAATCATTCGAGTGGATTCCTTTTAGAGCCAGCTTTTTTCTATAGAATAAATTGCATCCATTTTCTCTTATTGGAAAAAACGGTTATTTAGTGATAAATTAACAATAATAAGGAAAGAAAGGATAAAGATATGTTTACAGATTCGCAAATGAAGATTGAAACTTCATTTACCATCCTCTCAGACGACGAAAAAATTAGTACGCTAACAGAGGTGTTAGCAGATTATTCCTACGCTATTATTGAAAGTGAGCAGTTATTTACGATTGGAAATGCTGAGCAGTACCTGCTAGCAGCTGTAAGGAATAGTCAAACAATAAAAGACTGGCTGCAAGTAAGTAATATATTACCTTCAGAGGTAATTACTATACAGGATATAAAAAAGGACAATCTAAGTTGGTTAAGACCAGTCATTATAAAGAAACAAAATGAATTTCAAGGGATTGTGACTGCGGCAGCAAGAATCCAAGCTTTACAAAAGGAAAATAAATATATCGCTACTTATTTTGAAACACTTGCTGAGACTATGAATGATGCCGTAACAGCAGTAGATAGTCACGGAACCGTTTTTTACTGGAATAGTGTAGCAGAAGATACCTATCAAATTACAAAAGAAGCAATTATCGGTAAAAAAATCGGCGAGCATTTTGAAACAGACTCAATTCAATTACATCGTATCCTAAAGGAAGGAAATCCGATTAGAGGTACTTATCACCGCCCAAATGAACATACACATGTGTTAATTAATGCTTCACCTGTTCTTGTAGATAATAAAATAATTGGTGGCATTTCAACAGAACATGATATTACGAAGCTAATACACCTAAATCAAGAATTAGATTCGACTACCTCTATATATGTGCAAAAGGATGAGCCTTTTTCCTCTATTTTATCAAGCAGCAAAGAAGTGAAAAGAGCGGTTGAAATGGCACAAAAGGTAGCATCGGCGGAAATACCGGTTCTTATATCTGGAGAAACAGGTACAGGAAAAGAACAGCTTGCACAAGCGATTCATTATGGGGGATCGAAAAGAAAGAATCCGTTTTTATCGTTAAATTGTTCCACTGTTCCAAAAGATTTAATGGAGATGGAACTGTTTGGATATCAGAAAATGAGTTTTAATGCGGGAGATCCAGTAGAAATAGAAGGAAAGATAGAGCAGGCTGAGTCAGGGACACTATTTATCGAAGAAGTGGATAAAATGCCTTTAACTGTTCAAGAAAAACTACTGCACTATATGACTGAGCGATCCTTTACTAGGGTGGGCGGAGAACAGCAGAAAAAGCCAGCAACAAGACTTATTTTGTCATCTACCCAGCCTTTAGGAGAGTTAGTAAGAAAAGGCGAATTTAATGAAAGGCTTTATTACCAAATTAGCGTTATTCATATTGAAATTCCTCCACTCCGCAAACGAAAAGAAGATATACCGCATTTAGTTAATAGTTTTCTAAAAATGTACAATGAAAAATATCAGAAAAACGTAACAAAAATAAATGAACAAGCAATGCATATTGTATGTTCATACGATTGGCCAGGTAATATAAAAGAGTTGAAGAATGTAATAGAACATAGTCTATTAGTATGTGAGGGAAATAGGGAATTAACTCTTGAACATATCCCGGCAGAAATTGTAGAGAAGTATAAGGTTTCTATTCGGGGTGAAAAAGGGAATAGGGAAGATAACGAAATGGAACGAATAAAAGAAGCGCTCAAAAAAACCTATGGAAATAAGAGTGCTGCAGCAACATTGCTAGGAATATCAAGAGGAACTTTATATAACAAAATAAAAGAATTTGGCCTTAAATAAGAAATCTCGCATTTTTTCCTCCATCATTTCATAGTAATAGATTAAATACTAGATGGTGGGGGGATTAGAAAGATGCATATCATTCGACAAGCAGAAATAGGGGATTTAGAAAGGATTGCTGCTTTTTTAACAAAAGCAGAAGTGACAGTAGAAAGATTGCAAGAATGGCTGGACTGCTTTTTGCTTATGGAAGCGGAAACTGATCAAACTCTGATAGGCACCATTGGAATAGAACCTTTTGGGAAAATAGGATTGCTTCGTTCGATGGTTCTTTCTAAAGGGACGGTGGAAGATATATTGTTTTTAATACACCAAGCGTTAAAATTAGCGAAGGATAAAGACCTAGATACCATCTATTGTAAGGTTCATAATCCGCATTCCATGCAATTATTTCATTTATTAGGGTTTCAAGCGATAGAAGAAGAAAACATTCCAGCAGCATTGAAAGAGTCGAATACTGTAAAAAGCGTTTTCACTGTTGATAAGTCGCATTTTATGTATATTCCGATGAATATTGTGGATAAATAGCAAAAGTTATCCACTTTTTAGGGGTGTTTATTCACAATTTGGGGACAAGTCAGATTTTTATCCCCATTTAAGGAGAAGCTTGTCCTTTTCCACAAATGGTGGTATTGTCGAAAAATGAGGAATAAGAAGCGATTTAGCGTAATTGATATTAAAATGGAAAAAGGTGGATTTTAATGAAGACAAATTATTGGTCAGTGGATAAAAATGTGGATAAAGAGGAAAGTTATTCACAAATACAACAAGCTGCTGATCTTTTAAGAAAAAATGAGGTCGTTGCGTTTCCGACAGAAACGGTTTATGGCCTTGGTGGAAATGCAAAAGAAGATTCCGCCATTTCAAAAATATTTGCGGCTAAAGGAAGACCGTCTGACAATCCGCTTATCATACATATTGCAAAACGAGAGCAATTAGATGAGTTAGTAGAAAAAGTACCGGCAACAGCAGAGAAATTAATGGATGCTTTTTGGCCGGGACCACTTACGATTATTTTTGAAAAGAAAAATGGGGTGTTATCGGAGTTAGCGACTGCTGGTCTTTCTACAGTGGGAATTCGAATGCCTAATCACCCTGTCGCATTACAGATTATTGAACAATCATCCCTGCCAATCGCAGCTCCAAGTGCTAACCGTTCCGGGAAACCGAGTCCCACGAAAGCGATTCATGTGAAAGAAGATTTAGATACATATATTGCCGGAATAGTGGATGGTGGTTCCACAGGAGTAGGTGTTGAGTCTACTGTTGTTGATTGTACGGATGAGAAAGTAATGGTTCTCCGCCCAGGAGGCATTACGAAAGAACAACTAGAAAGTGTTGTCGGTGAAGTGAAAGTTGATCAGGCGCTGACTGATACGGAAATAAAACCAAAGTCACCTGGGATGAAATACACTCATTACGCTCCAAATGCTCCATTGTTTTTAGTGGACGGTTCTAAGGAGAAAATTCAATTACTAATAGAAGAAGAAAAACAAAAGGGACATAGAGTTGGTGTTTTAACTACAAAGGAAAATAAAGCATTCTATCGAGCTGATTTTGTTTATGCTTGTGGTAAACGGCTGGATCTATCTACGGTAGCTGCTGAGCTATATGATGGTTTGCGAAGCTTTGATCATCAGCAAGTCGATATTATCTTCGGAGAGATGTTTCCGACAGAGGGCGTTGGACAAGCTGTTATGAACAGATTGATGAAAGCTGCTTCTCACCAAGTAATAAAATAGTGTTTAATGAGAAGTCATCTCTTAAAAATATTTGCGGATATTTAATTCTAAAAGAACTTGGACGTGCATAATCTCTAATGAGCAAGTCCAAGGGGGCCAAAGAATGTCTGCAGTTGTGGGAGAACTTTTTACACTTATTTTAATGGCATTTGCTTTAGGAATGGATGCATTTTCGGTTGGGCTAGGAATGGGGATGTTTCAACTAAGATTAAAGCAAATCGCAAAAATCGGCTTTATAATTGGAATCTTTCATGTAATAATGCCTTTACTGGGGATGATTACAGGGAAGTTTCTTTCGGAAAATTTCAGTGAAATAGCCGGATATATAGGTGGAGCACTTCTAGTTTTATTAGGAATTCAAATGATTTGGACTGGGTTTAAAGAAGTGGAGACAAGTCGAATTACGCCGGTTGGTTTCGGCTTGCTTCTATTTGCGGTTAGTGTAAGTTTGGACAGCTTCTCCGTTGGCTTAAGTCTAGGAATATACCAGGCAAGAACAGTAGTAGTTCTGCTTTGCTTTGGAATTAGTGCGATGGTACTGACGTGGTTAGGCCTACTAATTGGAAGAAAAGTACAGGGCTGGTTAGGCTCTTATGGAGAAATGCTTGGGGGAGGAATCCTTCTTATTTTTGGAATCAAGCTGCTTATTAGTTTATAGTAGTATTAGATACGGAGAAGTGGCTTTCATCATTGGGTGAAAGCCATTTCTCATTTCCTTGTTTAGAAAATGATAGAGTGAAAAGATAATTTGAAGGTAATGTAACATACTCCAATTAGTAAATGCTGAAAATGTCCTAGCTTTAACCGATAATAAACGAGTATTTGCACTATCTTCTTTGTAGATAAAATAGAATTATTAGGTAAAATGGTCTATAATAGAACCATATAAAGGAGGATAATGATGATTCGCATATTGTTTGTTTGTACAGGTAACACGTGCAGAAGTCCAATGGCAGAGGCTATTTTAAAGCATAAATTTGCTTCTGAAGTCGAAGTCAAATCCGCTGGAGTCTATGCGGTAGATGGTAGTGCTGCATCTTTGCAGGCACAGGAGATTCTTTCTGAAAAGGGAATCCAGCATAACCATTCTTCCACAATGGTCACAAAAGAGTTAATAGACTGGGCAAATTATATATTCACAATGACAAAAGGGCATAAAAATATGCTTGTATCAGCATATCCATCCTCCATTGAGAAAACGTTTACGATAAAAGAATATGCAGAGGATGACCCAGATGGGGATGTGAGTGATCCTTTTGGAGGACCTGTTTCGATTTATCGAGACACATATGAAGAATTAGAAATATTGATAGATAAAATAATGGAAAAAATAACAAAAAGTGAATGGTAAGGTGCTACTTATTCACAAGGGGGAAAAAGAGTGGGAACGAAGGTGCAGTATAAGTTTAGTTTACGAAAGAAATTGGCGCTATTTATTACAATTCTTGCAATTATTACGTATTCAACGAGTGCTTTTTTTATGTATATTCTCTATCCAGCCATTGAAAGCAAAATCGCCATTAGTTCCGTTATTTTTAATATTGTCACCTTAGCATTAGGCGTATTTTGGTCTGGTTTTTTAGGCTTTTTGGCGGCAGGGCTTATTATTAAACCGTTAAAGCGATTGGAACAAAGTGCATTAAAAGCCGCACACGGAGATATAAGCAGGGATGCAGAAGTGTCCAAATCAGATGATGAAATCAAATCCTTAGGCTTAGCTTTTAATCATATGCTGTTTAATTTACGCGACATGGTTCAAAGTATTGAAAATAATTTTAACAAAACAAACGAAACAGTAAAACGGATCTCTGCTGAATCGGATAACGCGCTAGAGCAAACATTAGCAATTTCTAATTCGGTTGGTGAAATTGCTGGGGGTGCTGAAATGTCTGCACAAAGTGTCCAAGCCTCAGCAGAGTCTGTAGAAGAATCAATGAATATCGCTCTTGTCGTGGAAGAAAAAGCGAATATGTCCAAAGCTATTTCCGAACAAATGTCTGAAAAGTTAGTAGAGACAAATAAAGTAGTTCATTCCTTAGTGGATGGAATGATGGAATTGGCAGTAGAGAATACGCATTCCCTAAAGTCTGTACAAAATTTAGAGATTCATTCTAAAGAAATTGAAGAAGTGTTAAAGCTTGTTGGAGAAATTGCCTCACAGACAAATTTATTAGCATTAAATGCATCTATAGAAGCGGCGCGAGCTGGAGAACATGGTGCTGGCTTTAGTGTGGTAGCCGAAGAAGTAAGAAGACTTGCTGATGAGAGTGGCAAAGCGGTAGAAGGAATTGCGGAGATTATCCGCAATATGCAGACAGAAGTTAGAAATGTCGTTGAACAAATTACAAACCAAGTCGAGAATGCTCAAGAAAAAGCGGAAACAGGGAAGAAAACGAATTTAATTTTTAATGAAATGAATGAAACTACAAATAAAATGGTAGATGCAACAGCTGATATAACCGAATTGATTCATAAGCAAAAACAACAAATTTATGAAACAACCCAGCAATCACAAGAAGTTGCAGCAATTGCGGAAGAAACGGCTGCAGGAGCACAACAGGTAACGAATATTGCGGATAATCAAACGGCACTTATACGCAAGGTGGATGGATTGGCATTGGAATTACAAGCGCATGCAGAAGAACTGCAGCAAACCATTTGTCGCTTTCACATTAAAGAATAGATAGTTTACTTGTACTCCCTATATCTTTGTGCCATGATGGTTATAGTATAAGAAATGTAGGTAACTTGAAGAGGGGTGTTTTAAATGAATGAGGAAACACTTAAGCTAAAGGAGCAGCTACGAACGATTCTAACGGAATATCAAGAACAGGCACAGCTGAAAGAACAGCAATTATTTGTGATTGGCTGCAGTACAAGTGAAGTCATCGGTCAAAAGATTGGTACCGCGGGAACGGTAGATGTCGCTTCCTTAATTTTTGAAGAATGCCAAAAATATCAGCAGCAAGCAGGAATTTCGCTTGCTTTTCAATGCTGTGAACATTTAAATCGGGCTTTAGTAGTCGAAAGAAAAGTGATGTTAGCAAGGAACTTACCGGAAGTTTCTGTTGTACCGGTGCGTCATGCGGGTGGAGCGATGGCCACTTTTGCCTTTCAGCAGATGGAAGATCCAGTGGTCGTAGAGTTTATTCAGGCAGATGGTGGAATCGATATTGGCGACACCTTTATTGGCATGCACTTAAAGCATGTTGCTGTACCAATCAGAACCTCACTGAAGGAACTAGGAAATGCTCATGTCACACTAGCAAAATCCCGTCCTAAATTAATTGGTGGTCCAAGAGCTGTATATGAGAACACAAAAGAAAATCTTTCTTGTTAATGAATAACCAATGAAATTCCTGCATGTTTTTTAGGGATTTTGTTGGTTTCTTGTTTTTATGGACTGGAGCTGAAGGAAGAGAATCTAAGGTGTATTGAGAAGGAGGAAGGACGAAGTTAAGTAGAGTAAGAGAAAAAAGATATTAGAGACTACGACACTTCCACTCTCCTATCCCATTCCCATGAGTACTATTGTTAAATAATAATTCTTTGCTAAGAAAACCACCCAATAATAATGAAAAAATTATTTTTTAACACAGGTTCATTTTATTGAAATAGTAGAAAAATAAATATTTTTGTATCTTTCTAAAAAAATAACGAAAATACTTTGGAAAAACCGAACGAAAAGTGTATAAATCATTTGATAATTCGTAAATTAGCTCTTTCTTTTTAAAATATATACATGATAGAATAGAGGCAGATTTACGGTGGAAAAGAGAGAATAGTCGGGAGGAAATACATATGAAGCATTTAGCGGAGCAAGATGAACTGGTTTTTAAAGCAATACAACAAGAATTAGGACGCCAAAGAGCGAAGATTGAATTGATTGCATCAGAAAACTTTGTTAGTGAAGCGGTAATGGAAGCACAAGGATCTGTATTAACTAATAAATATGCAGAAGGTTATCCTGCTAAACGTTATTACGGTGGATGTGAATATGTAGATATTGTAGAAGATATTGCGCGTGATCGTGCGAAGGAAATCTTCGGTGCAGAACATGTAAACGTACAGCCGCATTCAGGTGCGCAAGCAAATATGGCTGTTTATTTTACCATTTTAGAGCATGGAGATACCGTGTTAGGAATGAATTTGTCTCACGGTGGGCATTTAACACATGGTAGTCCAGTTAACTTTAGTGGTGTTCAATATAATTTTGTGGAGTATGGTGTGGATAAAGAAACACATTATATTAATTACGAAGATGTTCGTGAAAAAGCGTTGGCTCATAAGCCAAAGTTAATCGTAGCTGGAGCAAGTGCGTATCCACGTGAAATTGATTTTGCGAAATTCCGTGAAATTGCTGATGAAGTTGGAGCATACTTAATGGTCGATATGGCTCATATAGCTGGTTTAGTTGCTGCGGGCTTACATCAAAATCCAGTTCCATATGCTGATTTTGTTACTACTACAACGCATAAAACGTTACGTGGACCTCGTGGAGGAATGATTCTATGTAAAGAGGAATTTGCCAAGAAAATTGATAAATCTATTTTCCCGGGAATTCAAGGTGGTCCGCTGATGCATGTAATTGCAGCAAAGGCTGTTGCATTCGGGGAAGCACTGCAAGCTGATTTTAAAGATTATGCAGTGAATATTATTGCAAATGCAAAGAGATTAGCAAGTGGTCTGCAAAAAGAAGGATTAAACTTAGTATCGAACGGCACGGATAATCATTTATTATTAGTTGACCTCCAATCATTGGGTTTATCTGGAAAGACAGCAGAGCATGTATTAGATGAAGTGGGGATTACTGTAAATAAAAACACTATTCCTTATGATCCAGCAAGTCCTTTTGTGACAAGTGGAATCCGCATTGGAACAGCAGCGGTAACATCTCGTGGATTTGGTTTAGAGGAGATGGATGAAATAGCTTCTATTATTGGTTTTACACTTAAAAACCATGAAGACGCTGAGAAGTTAGCGGAAGCTGCTAAAAGAGTAACAGTATTAACGAGTAAATTTGAATTGTACAAGGAACTATAAGAGGAAGAGAACAGTTGATAAGGC
This sequence comes from Niallia sp. FSL W8-0951, assembly GCF_038006525.1. Lineage (NCBI taxonomy): Bacteria > Bacillati > Bacillota > Bacilli > Caryophanales > Bacillaceae > Niallia > Niallia sp. FSL W8-0951. The sequence continues at coordinate 3,624,072 of NZ_JBBOVK010000001.1, read as the reverse complement.
GTATAGCGGCTTATCAACTGTTCTCTTTTTTTAAAACGATTTTTTTCTAGGTTTTCGGAAAAACTATCAGAGAAAATTCAAATTTAGAAAAGAATTTCAGTTGATTCAGTAATACTTTTTCTGTAGAATAAATAGAAGTGTGTTAACGAAGTATCCTGTCGAAAAAAGAGGATATTTATACTAATGAAGGAACGGAGTGAATAGTTGTGGCAAAAGTATATGTATTTGATCACCCATTAATTCAGCATAAACTTACATACATCAGAGAAAAACAAACAGGTACGAAGGAATTTAGGGAGTTAGTAGACGAAGTTGCTACTTTAATGGCTTTTGAAATTACTCGTGATATGCCATTAGAAGAAATTGAAATTGATACACCGGTCGCAAGAACAAAATCAAAAGTTCTTTCAGGTAAAAAAATTGGTATCGTTCCTATCCTGCGTGCTGGTATTGGAATGGTGGACGGGGTTCTAAAATTAATTCCTGCTGCGAAAGTTGGACATATTGGATTATATCGTGATCCTAAAACATTAAAGCCAGTGGAATACTATGTTAAGTTACCTTCTGATGTCGAAGAAAGAGATTTTATTGTTGTAGACCCAATGCTTGCTACTGGTGGTTCTGCAATTGAAGCAATTCACTCTTTAAAAAATCGAGGCGGAAAAAATATTAAATTTATGTGCTTAATCGCAGCTCCTGAAGGGGTGGAAGCGTTAAAAGAGGCACACCCAGATGTAGATATCTACATTGCGGCATTAGATGAAAAACTAAATGAAAAAGGTTATATTATCCCAGGTCTAGGAGACGCTGGAGACCGATTGTTTGGTACAAAATAATATCGTTCCAAAAAGGCCCAAAGCAGCTTAGCTTTGGGCCTTTTTTATTTATAGAAAAGAAAACCCTGGGCTATGCCTAGGGTTCCAAAAAGCTTACAGCGCGGTATTAAAAAAACTTCCTCTTGGTGCTAAAATATTTTTTGGTTCGCCAACCGAAAATAAATAGCCAGGAGGAAGTCCTTATGTCAAAAGACAATAATAGTTTAGCACACACAACTTGGAATTGTAAGTATCACATAGTATTTGCACCAAAATATAGAAGACAAATTATTTACGGGAAAATAAAGAAAGATATTGGGCAAATCTTACGTACCTTATGTGAGAGGAAAGGCGTGGAGATAATAGAAGCAACAGCGTGTAAGGATCACGTACATATGTTAGTGAGTATTCCGCCAAAATTAAGTGTATCAGCATTCGTAGGCTATCTAAAAGGGAAAAGTAGCTTGATGATATTTGATCGACATGCACAATTGAAATATAAGTATGGAAATCGAAAATTTTGGTGTACAGGATATTATGTAGATACGGTAGGAAGAAACAAAAAGGTAATTGAAGAATATATCCGTAATCAAATACAAGATGATATAGTCGCAGAACAATTAACAATGATGGAATATATTGATCCATTTACAGGGGAAGAAGTGAAGAAAAAGAAACGAAAAAATTAGGAGAGAAGGCCTTTGAGGTCTGGCCAGTAGAAGTAGTACAATTGGCGAACCTTTCAGTAGCCCTTTAGGGTTTGGTCAGTAATAAAGGCTTTCAGCCGCAGAGAAAACCACCCGTTCTCACGGGTGGTCCTTATTTCCGCTCATCTCCTAGGGAAAAGAAACTTTATATCATTTCATTATAAGCTTTTCCTGCTTCCTTTGTGCTAACAGAACTGCAAATCTCATTGCTTCTTTATAACCTTATTAAATTAGAGAGAGTTTTTTGCTTTTAACAATAATGAAATAAATATTTGTGAGAAAAGTCACATTCGGATTGTGATGTGTATTTTTGGCAATACATAAAAACACAACTTGCGGTCAAAATAAAAAGCATAAAGATTTGCAGGGGGCGGTAATAATGCTACAAAAAACACTCAGAATTCTCCTCTTTATACCACTATTACTATCACATTTAACAATGGCAGCATCTTTAAAAACTCCAAATCTTCCCTCGCAAAATTTCAATGAAGTTCAAATTGCTATTGTGCATACAAAGAAGAATTATGCCGAACAAGAAATCGATCGGCTTCTTAGTCGATATCCAGATTTAAAAAGAAGATATATTTTTACAGAAGTATTCAGTGGTTTTTCTGTTGAAGGACCGGTATATGAACTTGAAAAATTAAAACAAAGCGAAAGCGTGAATCAAGTCTCAAAGGTTCAGACTTATATGGCAGAAACAGAAGACCCGGTTGAAATAATTGGAGCAGATGAAATTAGGAATTACTTAGGCAAGTCATTAGAACATATTAGTGGCAAAGGAATAAAAATAGGGGTCATCGATACAGGGATAGATTACCAACATCCTGATTTAGCCAAAAATTATCGGGGTGGCTATGATTTCGTGGATAAGGACAAGGACCCGATGGAAACAAAAGGGTTAGGGAATAAAGATACTTTTCATGGAACTCATGTTGCTGGAATTATTGCAGCAAACGGAAAAATCAAAGGAGTTGCTCCGAACGCAACAATTTATGCCTATAGAGCATTAGGTCCAGGTGGTTCTGGAACAACAGAACAAATATTAGCAGCAATCGATAGAGCTGTCAGAGATAAAGTTGATATTATCAATTTATCATTAGGCAGTGATGTGAACGGCCCTGATTTGCCAATTAGTCTTGCTTTAAACGAAGTCGTTAAGAAGGGGATAATTGCAGTTGCAGCAGCTGGAAACGCTGGTCCTGCTGAATGGACAGTTGGTTCTCCAGGAACCGCAGCTAAGGCCATTTCAGTAGGCGCTACCACGCCCAATATCCATACTCCTTTTTTTACCATAGATGATAAGAAAATTGCCTTAACAAATATGGAGAACAGTAAGGAATGGATGGGAATGGAATCTATTCCATTAGCAAGCGGTGGGATAGGAAAGAAGCAGCAACTGACGAACGTAAAAGGAAAGTTAGTATTAATAGAAAGAGGAGAATTGACATTTACAGAAAAAGTGCAGAATGCCTATGAGGCTGGGGCGGTGGGCGTATTAATATTTAATAACTTGCCCGGAGCATTTCAAGGAATGCTAGAAAAAGAAGTACCTTTACCAGTAGCAGGAATTACAAAGGAGGAAGGAGAATTTATAAAGAAGACTATTCAAAAAAAGAAAATATATGTAACCATCGAAAAGAAGTGGGAAAAGGATATACTGGCAGATTTTAGCTCGCGGGGACCTGTTACAAGTACATGGGAAATTAAACCAGATGTTCTCGCGCCTGGAGTTGTGATAAATAGCACAGTCCCTGATGGATATATGGCTTTACAGGGAACAAGTATGGCAGCTCCTTTTGTTGCTGGAGCGTGTGCGTTATTGTTGGAAGTGCATCCTGACTGGGGACCAGAAGAAGTAAAAGCGGCTTTAATGAATACCGCAAAGTCAGTCAAAAATAGACAAAATGTGACATATAAAGTATACGAGCAAGGGGCGGGTCGAATTCAAGTTGACCAAGCCATAAATGCCAATGTTTTAATCATGCCAGGAAGTATTCGTTTCGGAAAATATAAATTAGTAAAAGAAAAGAATCAATATAAAGCGTATATCTCCATTAAAAATGTGGGGAAAAGAAGAGAAAAAATTTCCTTTGATTTTCCTAAAGGAAAGCGCGGGATTAGTTGGAAACTTCCCCTTTCTTTTACACTAAAACCAAGAGAAGAGAAAAATGTTCCAATAATAATGAATATTGATGATAACCTTTTCAATAAGAAACTGCAAGATGGTATAATTAAAGTGAGAGCAGGCGGAAAATTAATTGAATTACCCTATTTATATGTATTGGAAGAACCAGATTATCCAAGAATTATGGGGTTCGATTTTCATAAGAAGAATGGAGAAAGTTGTTATGAGTATGAGACCTATCTGCCAACTGGCGCCGAGGAATTTGGAATTGCACTTTTTAGAGAAGATACATTACAATTTGTCCGGTTTCTAGATTGGAAAAAAGAAGTGAAAAGAGGTCGATTAAAAGGTGAATTTGCCTTAACGAAAGTAGAGGAGGCAGGGACATATCGAATGAAAATATTCGCCAAAAAAACTGGGAAAGAGGACATGCTTGAAAAAATTCTAAAAATAAAATAAGCTATAACAAAGAGATTGTTAAATGGTGAGCAATGAATTTTTTTTTTGTATTTAAATGCATTGACATTGACAATACCCTATTGTATGCTTACAAGGGGTATGAATAGGTTTTCACCCGCGGAGTATCAAGATTTTAACACTAGTATAGTGTTAATAGAGTTAAGGGGCAAGCGATATAATCGCTTCGTTTATCGGATGAAAAGGAAGGATAAACATATGGTATAATGCCCGAATGATACAAAAGGAATGTGCTTTTTCTCTGCTTCGCTTTATTTTCGCGGGTTTAGAGTGATGCCCTGAAAATAAGGAGGATAGAGAATTGGAACAATTGTTTGAGATTTATATGAGGGTTAAGAAATACCTTTATTTCTTTTTATCATTTTGTGCATTTGCTTGGGCGTTCACCCCCTATCAATCTGTTTTTCTTGGTCTATTTGTCGGGACAAGTGCCAGTGTATTCAATCTCACCTTACTGGTTAGAAGAGCAAAGGTCTTTGATAAAGCCATTGAAGAGGAAGGGAAGGTTTATGGCTTAGGAACCATTTCCCGAATGGCTACAGCAGTAATAGTTTGCTTAATTGCCGTAGAATATCCACAAAAAGTTCACTTAATAAGTGTTGTAATTGGATTGATGACAGCTTATATTGTCATTATGGCAGATTATTTAGTGCGTTATTTTATTTTACATAAGAATGGTGAGAAAAGAGGTGAGTAATATTGCATCATGAAGCACCTACCAAAGTGTTTTTAGGATTAACTTTTAACCTATCTAATGTTTTAATGATTGTTGTATCAAGTATAATTGTATTTTTAATCGCATTTTTTCTCACTCGGAATCTTCAAATGAAGCCGACAGGCAGACAAAATTTGATGGAGTGGATTATGGACTTTGTCCGTAATATTATTAAAAATAACATGGATTGGAAAGACGGAGGAAGGTTTCATGTTTTAGGAATCACGCTTCTAATGTATATCTTTATTTCCAATATGTTAGGTTTACCTTTTGCTATTACAGTGCATCATGAGCTTTGGTGGAAATCGCCAACTGCAGATCCAGGTGTCACATTAACACTAGCAATTATGGTTGTGGGTTTAACTCATTACTACGGTGTCAAAATGCGTGGTACAAAAGGATACTTTAAAGAGTTTGTCCAACCAGTAGGATTTTTATTACCATTGAAAATAGTTGAGGAATTTTCTAACACACTCACACTGGGTCTTCGTTTATACGGAAACATTTATGCAGGTGAGGTACTACTAAACTTACTAGTAAATGGTTTAGCGAAAGCCAATTATATTGGAACAGTAGCGGCCTTCCCATTAACAATGGTATGGCAGGGATTCTCCATTTTTATCGGAAGTATCCAAGCATTTATTTTCACTTTATTAACAATGGTTTATATGGCTCATAAAGTAAGTCAAGACCATTAATATATATACCCAGTTCAGAATATGGACAAACTTTATAATAATTACAATTTAGGGAGGATTTTAATAATGGGTTCATTAGCAGCAGCAATTGCAATTGGTTTAGCAGCACTAGGTGCAGGTTTAGGTAACGGATTAATCGTTTCTCGTACAGTAGAAGGGATTGCTCGTCAGCCAGAAGCAAGAGGTATGCTTCAATCAACAATGTTCATCGGGGTTGCATTCGTAGAGGCGATTCCTATCATGGCGGTTGTTATCGCGTTTATGGTTCTTTAATAGAATACGAATATATTTATTCCAGTTATGGCGAAGATCATTCGATAAGAACCTTCGCCATTCCTTTATTTAAAATCAACAATTCACATAAAAAACACGCAAAAAAGCGTATTATGATAGCTTAAAAATTGTTCCTATTAATTTATAAATAAGCATATTCACCTTTTTTCCATAATCGAATAAAGGTTTCCAGTATGTGATACAAACACTATCTGAAAGGAGTGAATCAAGCGTGTTCACAAATGGATTAGTATTAGGTGCCGTAATGAATTTTGCGGGCGGTGATGTAATCGTTCAATTACTATCTTTCTTATTATTACTGTGGGCAATCAAAAAGTTTGCATGGGGTCCTTTAATGAAAATGATGAAGGATCGTGAGGAATTTGTTGCAAATGAAATAGATAATGCAGAGAAAAGCAGACAAGAAGCTGCCAAACTATTAGAAGAGCAAAGAGTATTATTAAAAGAAGCGCGCAATGACGCACAAGAGTTAATTGATAGAGCAAAACAACAAGCAGATGCTCAAAGAGAAACTATCATTGACGATGCCAGAAAAGATGCAGAGCGAATCAAAAACTCTGCTTTAGTAGAAATTGAACAGCAAAAGGAAAAAGCTGTTGCAACAATTCGCGATCAAGTCACTTCTCTTTCTGTTTTAATCGCTTCTAAAGTGATCGAAAAAGAATTAAATGAGCAGGATCAAGAAAAGTTAATTCATGATTACATTCAAGAGGTAGGCGAGAAACGATGATGGATACAGGTGTTGCAAAGCGTTATGCTTTAGCCCTTTTCCAAATCGCCAAAGAAAACGGACAGATTGATCAACTAGATGAAGAAGTACGAGTAGTAAGGACATTAGTCACTTCTTCGCCTGATATTCATACATTTCTACAATCTCCTAATATTGCATTAGAAAAGAAAAAAGAAATGGTGAAAGTGGCATTTGCCTCTGCGAGTGAGTATATTCAAAACCTTTTAATGCTATTGATTGATCGTCATCGAGAAGAGATGATTACTAGTATATGTGATCAATTTATTGCACTAGTTAATGAAGCAAAAGGGATTGCAGATGCAAAAGTATATTCCATCAAACCGTTAACAGACGATGAGAAAAGAGCTATTTCAGCTACATTCGCTGCAAAAGTTGGGAAAATATCGCTAAATATTGAAAATATCATTGATTCTAACCTATTAGGCGGAATTAAGGTAAGAATCGGTAATCAAATATATGATGGTAGTCTTCAAGGGAAGCTGAACCGTCTACAACGACAATTATTAGGATAGTAATTCTTTAGATAGGGGTGAAACGCATGAGCATCAAAGCGGAAGAAATCAGTGCTCTTATAAAAAAGCAAATTGAAAGTTACCAATCAGAAGTTCAAGTAAGTGAAGTTGGTACAGTAATTAATATTGGTGATGGTATTGCTCGTGTACATGGCCTGGATAATTGTATGGCTGGAGAGCTTGTTGAATTTTCTAATGGGGTAATGGGCTTAGCTCAAAACCTAGAAGAAAGCAATGTAGGTATCATTATCCTTGGTCCTTATACAGATATTCGTGAAGGTGATGAAGTTCGCCGTACGGGAAGAATCATGGAGGTTCCAGTAGGAGATGCGCTGATTGGACGCGTAGTAAACCCTCTTGGTCAACCAGTTGATGGACTGGGTGCAATCAACACTACGAAGACTCGTCCAATTGAATATTTAGCTCCTGGTGTAATGGATCGTAAATCGGTAAGTGAGCCACTACAGACAGGAATTAAGGCTATTGATGCGTTAGTGCCGATTGGTCGTGGACAACGTGAGTTAATCATCGGTGACCGTCAGACAGGTAAAACATCTGTAGCGATCGATACGATTCTTAACCAAGCAGACCAAGATATGGTTTGTATTTATGTTGCAATCGGACAAAAGGAATCAACAGTACGTAACGCTGTAGAAACATTACGTAAAAATGGTGCATTAGATTATACAATCGTTGTAACAGCATCTGCATCTCAACCAGCACCACTTCTATACCTAGCTCCATATGCAGGTGTAGCAATGGGTGAAGAGTTTATGTATAACGGTAAACACGTTTTAATCGTATATGATGATTTAACAAAACAAGCATCTGCTTATCGTGAACTGTCCCTGTTACTTCGTCGTCCTCCAGGTCGTGAAGCATATCCAGGGGATGTCTTCTACTTGCATTCACGTCTTCTTGAGCGTGCCGCTAAATTGAGTGATGCAAAAGGTGGAGGATCTATTACGGCGCTGCCATTTATTGAAACACAGGCAGGAGATGTTTCTGCTTATATTCCAACAAACGTAATTTCGATTACCGATGGACAAATTTTCTTACAATCTGATCTCTTCTTCTCTGGCGTACGTCCAGCGATCAATGCAGGTTTATCTGTTTCTCGTGTTGGTGGTTCTGCCCAAATCAAAGCGATGAAAAAGGTTGCTGGAACATTACGTCTTGACCTTGCATCATACCGTGAGTTAGAGTCATTCGCTCAGTTTGGATCTGATTTAGATAAAGCGACACAAGATAAATTAAATCGTGGTGCTCGTACAGTAGAAGTATTGAAACAAGATCTTAATAAACCATTAAAAGTAGAAAAACAAGTTGCGATTCTATATGCACTTACACGTGGTCATTTAGATGATATTCCTGTAGTGGATATTAAACGTTTCGAAGAAGAATTCTTAAATTGGTTAGATCATAATCATACAAATGTGGTAGAACATATTGTTACAACAAAGGATCTTCCATCTGATGATGATATGAACGCAGCAATTAACGATTTCAAAAAAACGTTTGTAGCTTCTGAATAAGAAGGCAAACTTATAGATTGGTGGTGAGAATCTTTGGCATCTTTACGTGATATAAAAGCTCGTATTGACTCAACAAAAAAGACTAGCCAGATTACGAAAGCCATGCAGATGGTGTATTCGGCTAAAATGAATAGAGCGGTTATTAATGTAAAAGCATTTATTCCGTATATGTCTAAAATGGAAGAAGTAACACATTCTGTGGCTCTAGGCAGCTCAGGTGTTAGCCATCCAATGCTTCAAACACGACCTGTTAAAAAAACAGGATATCTGGTTATTACTTCTGAACGTGGATTAGCAGGAGCATACAACAGTAACGTACTAAGAAAGCTAAATCAAACAATTAAAGAACGTCATCAATCAAAAGACGAATATGCCATAATTGTGATTGGTAGAATCGGGAGAGACTTTCTATTAAAACAAGGACATAATGTCATTTTGGATGTAGTGGGTATTCCTGATTTACCAGATTTCCTAGATATTAGAGATGTAACAAGCAAAGCAGTAGGTATGTATGATGATGGTACTTTTGATGAACTTTATGTTTACTATAGTCATTATGTAAGTGCTATTCAGCAGGATGTGGTAGAGAAGAAGGTTCTTCCGTTAACGGAAATGGATGCTTCTAATAAAACATTAACATCCTATGAATTTGAGCCATCAGCAGAAGAAATTCTCGATGTTCTATTACCACAGTATGCAGAAAGTCTATTATATGGTGCTCTGCTTGATAGTAAAGCAAGTGAGCATTCTGCACGTATGACAGCGATGAAGAATTCTACTGATAATGCGAAAGAATTAATAGACAATTTAAGTTTACAGTATAACCGTGCTAGACAAGCAGCGATTACACAAGAGATTACGGAAATCGTTGGTGGAGCTGCAGCGTTAGAATAATGATACAAATAAGTTCTGCTAAACTTAACGTTTTAGCAGAACCTGCTTTAAGAAAGTTTAGGAGGGAAATTAATGAGCACAGGACGAGTTCTTCAAGTTATGGGACCAGTTGTTGACGTGAAGTTCGATGGAGGAAGTCTACCTGACCTTAACAACGCATTACGTGTTGTTCAAGATCCAAGTAGTTCTTCTAACATAGAATTAACCCTTGAAGTGGCCCTTCATTTAGGTGATAACACAGTTCGAGCTATTGCGATGTCTTCTACAGATGGTGTTACAAGAGGCGCAGAGGTAATAGATACTGGAAAATCTATTTCCGTACCTGTTGGGGATGTTACACTAGGTCGTGTATTTAATGTATTAGGAGAAACAATCGATTTAGATCCAGAAATTCCAGCAAGTGCAAGACGTGATTCTATTCACAGAGAAGCTCCTAAGTTTGAGCAATTATCAACCCAAGTAGAAATTTTAGAAACTGGTATTAAAGTAGTAGACTTATTAGCGCCATATATTAAAGGTGGGAAAATTGGTCTATTCGGTGGAGCTGGTGTAGGTAAAACAGTTTTAATTCAGGAATTAATCAACAATATCGCGCAAGAACATGGTGGTATTTCTGTTTTTGCTGGTGTTGGGGAACGTACTCGTGAAGGAAATGACCTTTACCATGAAATGACGGATTCAGGCGTTATTAAGAAAACAGCGATGGTATTCGGACAAATGAATGAGCCGCCAGGTGCTCGTATGCGTGTTGCCTTAACAGGTTTAACGATGGCTGAATATTTCCGTGATGAACAAGGACAAGACGTACTTTTCTTCATCGATAATATTTTCCGCTTTACTCAAGCTGGTTCTGAGGTTTCCGCGCTGCTTGGCCGTATGCCGTCAGCAGTTGGTTACCAGCCGACATTAGCAACTGAAATGGGTAAATTACAAGAACGTATCACATCAACAAATGTAGGTTCTGTAACTTCTATCCAAGCAATCTATGTACCAGCGGATGACTACACAGATCCAGCACCAGCTACAACGTTTGCTCACTTGGATGCAACAACAAACCTTGAGCGTAAATTAACAGAGATGGGTATTTATCCAGCGGTAGATCCACTTGCTTCTACTTCTCGTGCCCTTTCTCCTGAAATAGTTGGAGAAGAGCATTACAATGTAGCGAGAAATGTACAATCTACATTACAGCGTTATAGAGAGCTTCAAGATATCATCAGTATCCTTGGAATGGATGAGCTAAGCGATGAAGATAAATTAGTTGTTCACCGTGCAAGAAGAATTCAATTCTTCTTATCACAAAACTTCCATGTTGCCGAACAATTTACAGGTCAAAAAGGTTCTTATGTACCTGTAAAAGAAACGGTAAAAGGATTTAAAGATATTCTTGAAGGTAAATATGATCACCTTCCAGAAGATGCATTCCGTTTAGTTGGTCGTATTGAAGAAGCAATCGAAAAAGCTAAATCTATGGGTGTAGAAGTATAAAATAATCAGGAGGGGTAGTAATGAAGACGATTAAAGTCAATGTAGTAACTCCTGATGGCCCGGTGCATGAATCAGATGTAGAAATGGTGATCGCAAAAGCAGAAAGTGGAGAACTTGGAATTTTAGCAGGCCATATTCCGATGGTTGCTCCACTTAAAATAGGAGCTGTTCATTTGAAAAATGGTTCAGATTCTGAATATATAGCGGTGAATGGTGGAATATTAGAAGTTCGCCCAGATCAGGTGACAGTACTTGCTCAATCTGCTGAATTAGCGGAAGAAATTGATTATGATCGTGCCTTACGTGCTAAGGAGCGCGCAGAACAAAGATTACATGCTCAAAAATCAGAACATGTGGACTTTAGACGTGCAGAACTTGCTCTTCAACGTGCAATGAATCGTATATCCATTGTTGAGAAAAAATACTAAAAAAGTCCCTAAGGGGGCTTTTTTTAGTGGGGTAGATTTAAAGTGAGGATTAAGACAGCAAAGTAGATTTCCTATTTTTTAAATAGATAATGGCAAGTAAATAATGGAAAAACACTCTGAATGGGGCTTAAAAGTGTACCGAACAATCAGTAGGGAAGAGAGATAATTACTTCGGATAAATATTTACGATTTTAAGGATGGAAAAAATAAAAAAATAATTACACAAATTGAAACCTTTTTATAAGTCAATACGTCAAATAAGAGTTGAAACAGAAGGGATAGATGGGAGGAAAAAATGGTAGAAGCTTTTGGACAACAGGCGTTACTGAGTATTTTGATACATATCGTTTTTATCGCTCTTTCATGGTGGGCATTACAGTCACTAAATTTTGAGAAATTCCTTCGAAAAAACAGAGTTTTTCAAGCACGAGTATTATATGTATTATTAGCAATTATAATGGGATCGATTGTCAGCAATTTCTTACTCGACTATTTAGTTTGGTCACAACAATTGCCATTAATATTGAAGTAATTACCAAAATAAGAAATAATTAATTACAAAGATAGGTCTTCATACATGTTTTCATTCCTTTGTTTTTTAAGTAAAATTCATTTTGTGTGCTTAAATAGTTTGTTCATTGATTAACGTTTTATTCATGTCAAAAAGTGACGATTAATCATTAGTATGCAATTCTTCTCCTTGGAAACAATGGTAGTATGGGGGAGGAATAACAATGAAGATAAATAAAACGTTAATTATAATAACAATATTAATTGGTTTGGCTTGTCTTACAATTGGGAATAACATCACTATCGCGAGAACGAAGTCTGACTTAATAACTATAAATGAAATTTTACAAAAACAAGAAAATGTAACGATTAATGAATGGTCTCTGCATGCAAGAGAAAGGCTGGAAAATGTTACAAGCATTGAAGATGCAAAAGCATATCAGTCAGAGTTAAAAAGAGTTTTCCCAAATGGTGATTGGGTGGAAACGAAAAATCATCAGAGCTGGCAAGCAAAGATGGTCTTGAAATCCAGTGGCCAAATAGAAGAAAGTATAATCTTAACCACTTCTTTAACAACTGATAACGTCCAATCATATATTATGTATGAGGTGAGAGGAAAGAAGTTAGCGAACAAAGAAATGAAAAGGTTAGATATGGAAATTAATAAAAAAATTTCTGACATATTTCGAGGAAAACCAACAATTTTCTCTTGTATTAAAGGCGAATTCAGTGATAAGATGAATGAGACTTTGCCTTATAAAGTTAACCATTTGCTAGATGCATTTCAAGCAAAAAAAGTAGAGGCGTTGGAAGAGGATGATTTTATATCCACCTCCGCATATACGCCGCTATTTGAAGAACGAATTGATAATAGCGAAAAGGAAATGAACGTACAAATAGGACTAAGAACACAAGATATGGGAGGAAAAACTACGTTCGTAGTTGGCACACCCATCATAACGATTGAATATTAATATAGAGATATTGGACGCGGAGGGGAATAGACTTTGGATAAAATCATCGTCCGCGGCGGAAAAAGGTTGAATGGAACGGTTAAAGTAGAAGGCGCAAAAAATGCCGTTTTGCCTGTGATCGCCGCTACATTATTAGCAAGTGATGGAAAAAGTATAATTAAATCAGTTCCGACTCTTTCAGATGTATATACGATTAATGAAGTATTGCGATATTTAAATGCAGAAGTACATTTTGAAAACGGAGAAGTAACTGTAGATGCATCAAATGATTTAAGCGTTGAAGCGCCATTTGAGTACGTAAGAAAAATGCGCGCATCTGTTTTAGTAATGGGATCTTTGTTAGCAAGAAATGGCCATGCAAGAGTAGCATTACCTGGTGGTTGTGCAATTGGTTCAAGACCAATTGATCAACATCTAAAAGGTTTCGAAGCAATGGGAGCAAAGGTTCAGGTTGGTAATGGATTTATCGAAGCTTCCGTAGATGGACGTTTAAAAGGTGCGAAAATCTATCTTGATTTCCCAAGTGTTGGTGCGACGGAAAATATTATGATGGCTGCTTCTTTAGCAGAAGGTACGACTATTATTGAAAACGTAGCAAAAGAACCTGAAATTGTTGATTTGGCGAACTTCCTAAATAAAATGGGCGCAACAGTAAGAGGAGCAGGTACAGGAACTATTCGCATTGAAGGTGTAGAAGTGCTACATGGTACAGAACATACGATTATTCCGGATAGAATTGAAGCAGGGACATTCTTAATCGCTGCTGCTATTACTAATGGAAATGTCCTTGTACAGGGTGCGGTTCCAGAACATTTATCATCCTTGATTGCCAAAATGGAAGAGATGGGTGTTGTTTTCAAAGAAGAAGAAGACGGTATCCGTGTGATTAGTGCAGAAAATTTAAAAGCTGTAGATATCAAAACAATGCCTCATCCAGGATTTCCAACAGATATGCAATCTCAAATGATGGCATTACTTCTTCGTGCAAAGGGAACAAGTATGATTACAGAAACTGTTTTTGAAAACCGTTTTATGCATGTAGAAGAATTTAGACGTATGAATGGCGATGTGAAAATTGAAGGTCGTTCTGTTGTTATGAATGGACCAACTAATCTGCAAGGTGCAGAAGTAGCTGCTACTGATTTACGTGCTGCTGCTGCCTTAATATTGTCTGGACTTGTAGCAGACGGTATTACACGCGTTACAGAGCTTAAACACTTAGATCGTGGTTATGTTAATTTCCACGAAAAATTAGCTGCGTTAGGCGCTGATATTGAAAGAATTACCGAAGAAAGTGAATTAACGTTAACGGCAAGCTATGTTGCAGATTTAAATGCATAAATATAATTGGCAAACTTTATTTATCGATTTCATTCCGATAGATAAAGTTTGTTTTTTTATGGGCAAAATTATACATAATATGAAAAATATTTTAGAATAACCGAGAAGTTCAATAGAGGCTTCTATATATGTTTCAGTTCCTACTTCTGTTAATATCTGTTATATAATAGAGGGGATTACCGGAGTTGTTTAAAACACAGGATTGCTAAAATAGTATGCAAAACGGATATGTTTAGAACCATAAATTAAGGATATTTCTCTAGAAAAAAGAAGGAATAAAAGCTTGTCCATCTCCATAAGAATGTTTTAGAGACAGTTAAAAAGGTCTTATTTCTATCTTATGGAGGCTTTATTCATGATTAAAATCAAACCTTTCATCGTACTAGGAGTTATTCTGTTTGCTATTACTATACTTATTCCGACCATCCTTGTTCTGCCCTCTATTCAGGATAAAAAGGAAGAGGTAAAGAGTAATATACCACCTGCAGAAACGCCAGAGCCTGCTATTGAAGTAGCTGTATATCGTGAAAATAAACAAGAAGTAGAGAAATTAGACTTAGAAGAATATGTAGTTGGGGTTGTTGCATCAGAAATGCCAGCGAAATTTGAAAAAGAAGCATTAAAAGCACAAGCCTTAACAGCGAGAACATATATTGTAAAAAGAATGATGCATCAAGAGAAAACAGATCTTCCAAAGGGAGCATTAGTTGGCGATACAATAAACTACCAAGTGTATAATAACCGCGAAGAATTAAAGAAAATTTGGGAAAATGATGGGTTAGATTGGAAGAAGAATATGGCTAAAATAGAAGAGGCTGTAGCGGCTACAAAGGGGCAAATTTTAACGTATGAAGGTACTCCTATTGATGCCACGTTTTTCTCCACAAGCAATGGATACACGGAAAATTCAGATGATGTCTGGGCTAATTCCATCTCCTATTTACAAAGTGTGGAAAGCCCATGGGATGTCAATTCGCCAAAGTTTAAAGGGGAAGTGACAATGCCTGTTAAAGACTTCGAGAAGAGCTTAGGCGTTAAGCTTACAGCTGACAGGAAAGTATTAGAAGACGTTAAATATACAAAAGGAAAACGAATTGCAAGTGCCAAGATTAATGGAAAACAATTATCAGGAACAGATATTAGAGAAAAGTTAAGCTTAAAATCAACGGACTTTACAATGGAACGAAAGGGAAATAACGTTTATATTGCTACAAAAGGATATGGTCATGGTGTCGGCATGAGCCAATATGGGGCAAACGGAATGGCCGCAAATGGGAAAAACTATGAAGAAATCGTAAAATACTATTATAAAGGGGTAGATGTAACAGCATCTGATGATATGCTAGCGAAATACACAGCTCAGAAATAAGGGGATCAGCCAAAGTAGCGGTGAAATCAGCCAAAGTAGAGAAATATCAGCCAAAGCAGCGGGTGAATCAGCCAAAGCAGCGGGTGAATCAGCCAAAGCACTAATTACAAGCCTAAAAAGCAAGTCTTCCTCAAGAAGGCTTGCTTTATTTATTGTGACTTCATCCCATTAATAATTAAAATTTTCGTTTCTATGTATAAACTCAAGAACTTTGTCGAAAAATAAGTCTAAAAAATTTTTTAGCATGTAGGTATATATTTATCATTATCTGTTCAGAATGATTGCTGAGGTGATGATAAAATGAGAGAGGAAGAAAACAAACGTACTTCTCCAAAGTCAAAAGTAAAAAGCTTTTTTAAAAAGCGTTGGGCATTTCCAGCCATTTATATCGCAAGTGCAGCTATTATTCTAACAGGGGTCCTTTGGTATCAAAATAGCGCATCAGAAACAGATAAGTATAAATATAATAACGCTGATATGCCAACAAAACAAACAGATGAACCTGCAGAACCAGTAGCAAAGGAATTTGAGAACTTTGCATGGCCAGTAGTCGATGAAGATTCTTTCATTACACAAAAAGAGTTCTATGATAATACGGCTAGTAAAGAAAAGCAAGCTGAATCTTTAGTATTCTATAATAATCAATATCAGCCAAACACAGGTATTGACTTAAAAATGGAAGATGATAGCGAATTTGAAGTAGTAGCAGCTCTAAGTGGAACCGTTACAAAAGTTGCGGAAGATTCTCTATTAGGGAATACAATTGAAATTGATCATGACAATGGGATTAAAACATATTATCAATCTGTGAAGGATTTCCAAGTGGAAGAAGGCGCTGAAGTAAAGAAAGGCCAACCATTAGCAACTGCTGGAAAAAGTAAGTTGAATCAAGAAGCAGGAGTTCATGTCCACTTTGAAGTAAGAAAAGACAATGTAGCTGTGAACCCTATTGATTATTTTGGTAAACCGGTAAGTGCTTTACAAAGTGATGATACTTCTGGTGCTACTTCTGGAAATGATTCAGCAGTAGAAAAATCAAGTAATTCCGATGAAGAATTGCCGACAGATAACAAATTAGAAAATGGAACAGACGCTAAACAGGATGAAGATTCAGAAGGGTCTACAACCACAGATCCAAACGCTTAATAACTAGAGGTTGCTATAAGTAGTTTTTACAAAGCATAAAATAATGATTATGCGAGTGATAGCTACTTTATAGCAACCTTTATGTATTCTCGAAAGAAGTATTTTATGGATGGGAAATGTCGAAGAAAATACGTAAATACAAAGAATTCTCATCTAGACATCTCCCTTTATATCCTCGAATAGTCCACTAAAAGGCAAGACATCTAATAACTCCAGAACATTTATAAGTGAAAAGTAGTAGTATAATTTAACTATAAGTGGAAGACATAAATGGATAATAGTCACTTACGAGCGGAAAATGACAAATTTCTCGGGAAATATTAAACCTCTAGACGATGAAAATAACAGATATTTTTCTAATAATAACAGATGTAAAACCACACATCGGCAATTTCCTCTTTTTAAAAATATCATTCCTGTTTTTCAAGCCAATCAATTGTTTCGCATAAAACATAGCTATTTAATTCCTCAAAAACAAGTAAATATAGAAAAAAACAGATAAACCTTGTCCCTATTCATATTTTTCTGCATAAAGTCTTACCCAAGCTAATAAAATGTTACAAACCTTACAAAGCGGAAGTTTGGAGTGAGGGGTCGTTTGAAGATAATGGATATGTAGTTGAGGACATGTTTAATCCCTATAAGAACAGAAAGCTTTTGACTTTCTGCCGCATGAAGAAAAGTATTATGCAGGAAAGGAAACGTGCGGGATGAAGAATTTCAATGAAGCGAAAAGCGAGTCTCATTTCACACTTCTCACATCCAATTTAGGGAGGGCGAGTGGTGTGCACGATTACATCAAAGAGAGAACTATCAAGATTGGAAAGTATATCGTGGAGACGAGAAAAACGGTTCGCGTAATAGCGAAGGAGTTTGGCGTATCCAAAAGTACAGTCCATAAAGATTTAACAGAAAGACTTCCTGAAATTAACCCAGATTTAGCAAATGAAGTGAAAGAGATCCTTGATTATCATAAATCAATACGACATCTACGCGGTGGGGAAGCAACAAAAATGAAATATAAAAAGGAAGAGCTTGAAGGGGAAACTGTACAGTAAGAAATTCCAGGGTAATGCTTTATCATGAATGCATTAATTAAATAGAAAAAGTATGCAATATTAAGTTACCCTGGAAATATTTAAAACAGAAAGGGAAGTTTAGAAAAATGGAGTTACAACAGTCTATCGGTGGAGGTGTCTCCATCGATAGAGAAAAAGAATGAGTATAAAAAGCAACTCATTTTGGAATGCTAATAAAGGGTACATAATAGCTAAAAGGACCTTGGAAGCAATGTCCTTTTTCTTGTTTGAGAAAAAAGAAAATTATTTTGTGAAAAAAAACTCATTTTTTTTACAAAAAGTTACTTATTTCGTGATCTTATGATAAAATAAAAAATTAGAGTGGTTTAAATAGATAGAGAAAAAAACATACAAATTTTAACCTGAAAAATACATAATTCACTTTACAAAAGAATGAAAATGGTTGATTTAATATAGAGCGATAAGAAAGACATATTTAAGCGAGGTAAATATTTAGTGGCATTTAAAAAGGCGCTATAACTGTGTGAATGGAAGGAATTCTTAGGAATGTTTTTTCGTTTAACTACATTTAATGAAACTTAAATATGAGGATGTCGTTACATATAGTGTGGAAGCCAGCTCTTTGTCTCTATAAGGAAAATGAAATTATAAAATGAAAAAAATGGAAAAGCTAAAGGCGAAGGAGGAGCATATATAATGTTTGCTAGAGATATTGGTATCGATTTAGGAACAGCAAATGTACTCATTCATGTAAAAGGAAAAGGGATTGTATTAAATGAGCCTTCTGTTGTGGCATTAGATCGCAATACAGGCAGAGTGTTAGCGGTAGGAGAAGAAGCTCGTAGTATGGTCGGACGTACGCCTGGAAATATTGTTGCTATTCGCCCACTAAAGGATGGCGTTATCGCTGATTTTGATGTAACAGAAGCAATGCTAAAGCATTTCATTAATAAATTGAACGTAAAAGGATTTCTTTCAAAGCCAAGAATTCTTATTTGTTGTCCAACAAATATTACTAGTGTGGAACAAAAAGCAATTAAAGAAGCAGCCGAAAAAAGTGGTGGAAAGAAAATCTATTTAGAAGAAGAACCAAAGGTTGCAGCGATTGGTGCAGGAATGGATATTTTCCAACCAAGTGGAAATATGGTTGTTGATATTGGCGGCGGTACTACAGATGTAGCAGTGCTATCAATGGGGGATATCGTTACTTCTTCTAGTATTAAAATGGCTGGAGATAAATTTGATAATGAAATTCTCCAATATATTAAACGAAAATATAAGCTCTTAATTGGAGAACGTACGGCAGAGAATATAAAAATTAATATTGGAACTGTTTTTCCAGGTTCTAGAAAAGAAGAAATGGATATTCGCGGTCGTGACATGGTTTCTGGTCTTCCAAGAACTATTACGGTACATTCAGAGGAAATTGAGCAAGCATTAAGAGAGTCCGTATCTGTTATTGTACAAGCTGCTAAAAGTGTCTTAGAAAGAACACCACCTGAGCTTTCTGCTGATATCATTGATCGTGGAGTTATCTTAACTGGTGGTGGAGCATTACTTCACGGGATTGACTTACTATTAGCGGATGAATTGAAGGTTCCTGTATTAGTAGCTGAAAATCCAATGGATTCTGTAGCAATCGGTACAGGAATAATGTTAGATAATATTGATCGTCTTCCAAAAAGAAAATTAAGCTAAAAAATGGGGGGGCATAAACAAGTGAAAAAACTTGTTTATGCATAGGAAAATGAAATCTATTTATTTCATACCCGTTTGTATAAGTCTTAAACCTAAAAAATCGGAATGGAAAAATTTCTTTTTCTTATTCCGATTTTTTATTTAGCTGTTTCTGTTTTTTTAGTAACCATAAGGTTCTTCTTCCTCCTTTATCTTCCAGTAGATTGTTCCTATGAATAGCCGATATAATAAATGATTAATATAACGAACATTTTTAGACTTTTTTCAACAAAATTTAATGTAATCTTTTGATATTTTTTTTATAATAGAATATATATGCTTGAATCGAAATTTTTGTATAGATAGGAGACAATTATGTTTAAAGGGTTCTATACAGCAGCTTCTGGTATGCTTGCTCAGCAGCGCAAAACCGAAATGCTTTCTAATAATATGGCCAACAGTACGACACCGGGTTTTAAAGCAGATCAATCATCCATGAGAGCTTTTCCTGAATTATTACAGCAAAGCGTTAGGAAAAATGCAGCTGGTACTGTAGAAAAGCAGCAAGTAGGCTATTTAGCAACAGGAGTCTATATGCAAGAAATAATCCCGAAGTTTACTCAAGGTGATCTTAATCAAACAGGATTAAAGACAGATTTAGCAATCTTAAACGCGAATGTTCCAGGGAATGGAACGAATGCTGGCGGCGGATTATTTTTTACAGTGCAAAATGATAATGGAGTTGCTTATTCGAGAAACGGAAATTTCACCTTAGATGGCCAAGGGTATTTAACTACTTCTAGTGGTGCTTACGTTTTAGATGAAAATAATGAACGAATTCAACTTACAAGTACGGATTTCTCTGTTACATCTGATGGAGTGCTTACAAGCAGTAATGGAGAAGTGTATCGTCTTGGAATAAGTTATACAGATTCACCGGAACAGCTCGTAAAAGAGGGGGATGGTTTGTATCGAGCACAAGATGGAGCCGCTCTACAAAGTGCTTATGCAAATAACCAAGTTACCTTTCAAATCAATCAAGGTTTTTTAGAGAATTCTAATGTTGATACAGCGCAGACAATGACAGATATGATGACTGCTTATCGAGCATTTGAAGCTAATCAGAAAATATTGCAGGCTTATGATAAGAGCATGGATCAAGCCGCAAATGAAATTGGTAAGCTATAAGAATCATTTAGATAGTAGTAAAGGGGGGAATCGCTATGAATAGAACGATGATAACGGCTAGTAATACTTTAACACAGCTGCAAAAGCAAATGGATCTTATTAGTAATAATATGGCTAATGTTGATACTACAGGCTATAAAAGGCAAAATGGGACGTTTACAGATATGCTTTATCAGCAATTTAATAATCAAAAGGATGAAACGCAGGAAGTCAATCGTCAGACGCCAAACGGCATCAGGCAAGGAGTAGGCGCTAAAATGGCTCAAACGCAATTAGTGATGACACAAGGAATGATTAAATCATCTGATCGCGTTTTGGATACTGCATTGACGAAAGAAGGACAATTATACAGAGTATTGGTGCAAGACGGAGGAACTTCCGAAATGCGTTATACGAGAGATGGAGCGATGTATTTATCACCTGTATCTAATAATGAGAATATGCTGGTTACGAAAGAAGGCCATGCTATCCTTGACGAGAATAATAACCCAATTTTATTAAATAATAATGTTAAAGAATATGCTTTTTCATCAACAGGAACTTTAACAATTCAATTGAATAATGGCGGGCAGGAAACCTTTAATCTCGGCATATCGTATGCTAATAATCCGCAAAGCCTTGAAAAAACAGGGGAGAACTTATATCGACTCTCTGACACTGCTGATGAAAATCAAGTAATGGTCGATTTGAATGGCGGCAGAAGAAATGAAATTGCAATGAAACAAAATGCATTAGAACAATCTAATGTGGATATAAGCAAAGAAATGGTCAATCTGATTGCTACACAGCGCTCCTACCAATTTCAGTCCAGATCCATCTCTTTAGCAGATCAGATGATGGGATTAGTGAATGGAATACGTTAAAAAAGGAGAAAAGTGATGGCATTAAATAGCAGTAGTCAAGAAATGGTTAAGACAAGAGAACAGGTTAAAAAAGATCAAAAAGAGAAGAATAATCCAGAAGAGAAAGCTTCTCCTAAACAGAAGATTAGAGTTCGTCTGTTTCCTATATGGCTACGTATTGTTGTTATTATTTTAGTAATGGCTGTAAGTGTTCTAGCTGGAGCCGTTGTCGGTTATAGTGTAATGGGAAACGGAAAAGCAACAGATACCTTTAAAAAAGATACCTGGATGCATATTGTCAATTTGATAAATGAAGAGTAAAGAAGATGGGAATTTGTAAAAATAATTACAGATTCCTTTTTTGCTGGTGTGCTGGAATGATCAAATTAACGAAATAGCTGTTCAGGATGATAGCTAGAACAACTATTTTAAAAAACATCTTAAAAAAGGAGGGGATATCCCTTCCTTTTTCATAGCTTTTTTTAGTACAATATAATATAACCACATATTAGTAGGAGGTCACAAAATGTTAGATATTAATCAAATTAAAGAAATAATTCCTCATCGATATCCATTTTTATTAGTAGATAGAATTTTAGAAGTGGAAGAAGGTAAAAAAGCTGTAGGTATTAAAAATGTATCGGCAAATGAAGAATATTTTAATGGGCATTTCCCTGAATACCCAGTTATGCCAGGTGTATTAATTGTAGAAGCATTGGCGCAAGTAGGAGCGGTTGCCATGTTGATTAAGGAAGAGAATAAAGGAAGATTAGCTTTCTTTGCTGGAGTAGATAACTGCCGCTTTAAAAAGCAAGTGTTTCCAGGAGATCAGCTGCGACTAGAAGTAGAAATGACAAGACTACGTGGCAATTTTGGAAAGGGAAAATGTGTAGCTACTGTTGATGGTGAAATTGCCTGTGAAGCAGAAATTATGTTTGCCCTTGGAGATAAGAAAGAAGCATAAAAAGGCAGAAAGAAGAGGTGTCTGTTTAAACGAGCAGCTTCTTCTTTTTTTCTTTACAACATTGTTTATTATTGGAATTGAATAATAAGGCGTAATAATTTTCTTTTCTTGGATAACCTAATAACTGACCAAATGAATGGTCATGAATGATACTTATCAAGAAAAGGGGTATAACGAATGACTAAATGGATGAAGTTATTAGGAGTTTCAGCGTTATCTGCTATGCTGTTAACTGCTTGTGGTAATGATGATGATAATCAAAGTCCTCCACCGGATGATGATACCACAATCGAAGATAAAGACTTAGATACGAATGACGTTGTTCCAGACAGAGGTACTGATCTGGATAATGACAACGAACCAGATGTACCAGATGAAAATAAAGATGATGATCTAGATCCAACAAAGGATGATAATGATCCTGGTGAAGATATGATCGAAGATAAAGATGATATGAAAGACAAAGACGATATAGATCGATAAAGAGCCTATATGTTCAGAATCTCAAGGTTATTCCAGGCCTTGAGATTCGTCTATTCAATAGTTCTCCTGCAACCTACAGCTTCTTCTCCAAAAATGTCTGTGGCTTGCTTTGCATCAGCTCAGTAAATTTATTCGATAATTTTTTCCCTTCATAGCCTTCTTCGATTAGATATTGGAGCAATAGCTCTGCATAGTCTTTTCTGTCTCTTTTTAATGTTCCTTCTAAAAGAATGCTTGCTTTATCACCAAAATTTTGGATAGACAGAATCGTTACTTCAAAAGGAGCGGGATCATTTTCTTTTTTTGAGATAACAGCTTGAACAAGCAACTCCTCCTTCTTCTGAAATGCTTCATCAAGAAAAGCGATAGCAGCTAATTCTGTATAAACCTCAATTAGCCAATGATTAAAATCATCTTCTTTATTTATAATCAATCCATCAATCAATTTAATCGGCACTAGCTTTTCCTTCGTGAGAATCTGTAAAGAAATTAATTTAAAAGTTTTCACGATAATCCCTCCCCAGGCAAATTCTCCTTTTCTTTTATTATACCTTACCTTGATGAATTATCTAAGCTCTCGAATGATCCGATTGGAAAATAAGTAAATATAATTCTATTTCGTATAGTACAAAAATATTCTCCCTGCCTCCATCTGAAAACAATCTCTTTAAAAATTATATTAATAAAAGTTTGTTTTATATTGTTCACTATTTTTTTAATCTATTCTTTCTAAAAGGAGAATGTTTTATAATTTTTGCTAACATTTGCTTCTAAAAACTAGCTTTCATCACAGCCTTTCATCAATAATTCCCCAAGGTGATTATATCCTGATATTGGCAGAAAAGCAGAATAACGTCAGCTCTTGGCGAAAAAGGAATAAAAATGCGATATTTACTGACTAAATTACTAGTATATACAAGAGAGAGACAGTACTTTCGTCCCTTAATAAATATAAGAATATTGTGATATTTTTATATAGTTCGATATATTCCGAAAATAAAGAAGGGGTAGAGGGGAGTTTTAACATGAAACTTAGAAAAGTATTTTTTCTAGTTATTATGCTCTGTATGCTATTTTCCAATAGTGTATTGGCAGCAACTGTACCAGATAAGGAAATTCGTAAAAAAGGAGAAGAAAACAAGCAAAATATCCAAACCATAAAGGTGGACGAGCTAGAGACCACTTATAATAAAAACGATACGGTTCGGGTAGTGGTAGAGATGAACACGGAGCCGACGGTGCAATATGCTCAAGCACAAGCAAAGCAAGTAAAAGAATTGCCTAAATCAACAAAAGAAAAATTAAAGAGCGAAAAGTTAGCAGAGCAGAAAAAAGTAAAAGAAAAAGTAAAAGCAAGAAAAGTAAAATTTAAGGAATTAGAGAATTTCACCACCATTTTTAATGGTTTTAGTGGAGAAATGAAGTACGGAGATATTGAAAAAATCGAGGAACTTCCAGAGGTAGCAAAAGTACATATTGCCACAGCTTATGAAAGACCAGAAGAAGAAGCAGACATGATATATAGTAAAGAACTTGTACAAGCTCAAGATGCTTGGCGGGATTATGGTTTTAAAGGCGAAGGAATGATTGTTGGTGTAATTGATACCGGCATTGACCCAAATCATAAGGACATGGTACTTTCTGATGAAACAGAAGAGGAATTGAGCAAGGAAGAAATTGCCCAATTTAAAAAGGAAAATGGGCTTAAAGGTAAATTTTATAGCGAAAAGGTACCATACGGATATAACTATATGGATGAAAATGACATTATTCAAGATATCGCTGAAGGGGCAAGTATGCATGGGATGCACGTCGCAGGTACTGTTGGAGCAAATGGCGATGAAGACAATAATGGGATTAAAGGAGTTGCGCCAGAGGCACAGCTTTTAGCGTTAAAGGTTTTCGGAAATGACCCAACTGTATCGACTACCTGGGGAGATATTTATATTAAAGCTATTGATGATGCGATCGTATTGGGTGCAGATGTCCTTAACATGAGTTTAGGATCTCCAGCAGGTTTTGTTGCGGCCGATGCACCAGAGCAGCAAGCTGTAGAGCGTGCTGTGGAAAATGGAATTATGATGTCTATTTCAGCTGGAAACTCTGCCCATTTTGGAAATGGCTTTGCCAATCCATCTAGCTCTAACCCTGATATTGGAGTATCTGGTTCACCAGGTGTTGCCTATGATAGTTTACAAGTTGCATCTATTGAAAATAGTTTTATAGATATTGATGCACTTTCCTATCAATATGATGGTCAGATGGAACAAGCTGGATTCCTGTCAGCAGGCAGTGTTCACCCAAATTCAGTTACGGAAAAAACATTTAAAATTGTTTATGCTGGATTAGGGAAACCAGAAGAATTAGCCGCAGTTGATGTGAAGGATAACTATGCGCTCATCCAAAGAGGCGAAATCGGCTTCGTGGATAAAGCAATCAATGCACAGCAGGCAGGGGCAGCTGGTGTTATTATTTATAATAATACAGATGGCTTTGTTAGCATGGCAACAGATGCAAGCATTAAGATTCCTCAACTATTCTTATTAAAAACAGATGGGGATAAATTAGCAGCAGCTCTTCAAAGTGGTGAAACTATCTCGATTACATTTGATGGCAAAAAAATAACTTCCGCTAATCCAGAAGCCGGAAAAATGAGTAGCTTTTCCTCATGGGGCCTAACGAATAACTTAGACTTTAAACCAGAAATCACAGCACCAGGTGGACAAATCTATTCTACTTTAGAAAATAATCAATATGGGATGAAGAGTGGAACGTCGATGGCAGCTCCGCATGTTTCAGGGGGATCTGCCCTTGTATTAGAACGTGTAGATAATGAATTCGATGTGTCAGGCTTTGATCGAGTAAACATTGCGAAAAATCTCTTAATGAACACCGCTAAACCGGTGACAGATATTGGAACAGTAAACAGTGCATTTGACTGGGAGGTACCATATTCTCCACGTCGTCAAGGTGCTGGATTAATGCAGCTGCATGCAGCATTACAATCACCTGTTATAGTAACGGAGAAGAAGACGAAAGAAGGGAAAGTAGCCTTAAAAGAAGTAGGAAACACCTTTACTTTTACTCTAGAAGCGAAAAACTATAGTGATAAGAAGGTTAAGTATGATGTGGCTGCAAATATACAAACAGACTTTGCGGCTTACGGAGAGTTAGGTTATACTGCTAATCTATTAGAAGCACAGAAGATTTTGGATGCAAAGATAAAAGTAAATGATAAGAATGAAACAACGATAAGCATTCCTGCCAACAAAAGCAAAAAAATTAAAGTATCTGTTGATTTAACAAATGCAAAAGTAATTGATCCTTCTCAAACAGGCAGTTGGGAAACACCTGTAGCGATTGATCGCGTATTTGAAAATGGCTATTTTGTGGAAGGGTATGTAACATTAACAGATCCTCAGGAAACAAATGCAACATTAACCGTGCCGTATGTTGGATTTAAAGGTGACTGGAACAAAGCACCCATTTTAGATGGGATGAAATATGATGAGACATCTTTCTATGGCATGGCTGGAGCGGTGACAAAAGAAGGAGAAGACTTCCTATACCTTGGATATGATCCGATTACAAGTAAGTTTACAAAAGAAGGAATTGCCATTTCTCCAAATAATGATGGAGTCCAAGAAGAAATAATTCCGGTTCTATCGTTTTTAAGAAATGCAAAGAAAGTTCAATTCTCTATTGTTGATAGTAAGGGGAAAACCGTAAGGACATTACGTACACAAGAAGAAATTAGAAAGAATTACTATGATGGCGGCAAAGGAACAAAATATGTTCTTGATTCCAATTGGGCATGGGATGGAAAAGTGAATGGAAAGCTAGTGGAAGGGCAATATTTCTACCGCGTTAGTGCAACCCTTGACTATAAAGGTGCAAAACCACAGATAGTAGATATTCCGGTTATTGTTGATACAGTAAGTCCAACTGTTGAAGTGGACTTAGCAGAAGATAATAAAGTATTGGAAATTGCTGCGTCTGATGATGAAAATGGCTCTGGGATTTCTTATTTAGATATTTTAGTAGATGGGAAATCAGTTGTAACTACTCCAGTCAGCGGTGAAACAACTGAATTTACTTTGCCGAATGAAGTAAAACCAGGTACATCTGTAACAGTTGTTGCGTATGATTATGCTGGCAATAAAGAGGAAGCAAGTGTGGTTGCCGAAGAAGAGAAGAAGGATACAACTATTCCCGTAATCTCTTTAGCGACCCCAGAAGCTTTAGAGGTGTATGGAGAAAAAGAAGTGGTATTTAGTGGAACAATCAAGGATGAATCGGACCTTAAAGAATTTACGATTGGCGGTCAAAAAGTAGACACTGTTTATAATGAGGAGAAAGAAGAATATACCTTTAATACAGTCATTCCTTATGAAAATGGCGTTCATTCTGTTGAAATCAAAGCAATAGACAGTGCTGATAATACAGCAGTCTTTAAACGAAGCTTTATCGTTGATGCTGAAGCACCCGTCATCTCCTTCAAAGGGCTTTCTGGCAATCGAATCGTAAATAGCAATGGCAAAAATCCAACTGTACATGTAACAGTAAAGGATAATTTTGATGATATTCAATTAGCTCTAAATGGAAGTGAGCTTTATTATCAGACATTTAAAGAGCCATATGCTATGAGAAGTTTAGAAAAAACAATCAAGAAAGTGGAATTAGACTTAGAAAATGGCTTAAATGAATTTGAATTCACAGCAACCGATTTAGCTGGCCATAAAACAACGAAAACTGTATATTTCTATAAGATGACTAAACAAGAAAATCGAAAAGATATTAAAGTCCCAGAGGATAAATAAACAAACCGATCTATAAAAGAAGACGAGAAACAGGTTGAGACATAAGTATTTCAATCAAAGATAAACCCCAGCAAGGATACCGAGTAATTCATATCCTTGCTGGGGTTTTTATTCATGTCTTCTGTATTATCCATTTGGTTCTGTTCTCTGCTAGCACCCTATAAGGCTGCTGGGTTTTCATTCAATGACACCAAATCCCTTAATTCATCTGTTGTTAACTCGGTCATCCAATTTTCGTTTTGGATAATTTGGTCATTTAGTGATTGTTTCTTTTCCAGCATCGCATCAATTTTTTCCTCTAATGTTCCTGTACAAATCAGCTTATGAACATGAACAAAACGAGTCTGGCCAATGCGGTATGCACGGTCTGTTGCCTGATTTTCTACAGCAGGATTCCACCAGCGATCATAATGAATAACATGGTTGGCAGCTGTTAAATTTAATCCTGTTCCTCCAGCCTTTAAGGAAAGGAGGAAAATCGGAAATTCTCCAGCTTGGAATTGGTCAATTAAGCGATCACGTTGTTGCTTGGACATACTGCCATTTAAGAATGGAACGTCGATGCTGAACTTTTTCTTCATCATTTCCTGAATCATATGTCCCATTTCAATATATTGTGTAAAAATAAGGCAGCTTTCACCTCTCTCTAAAATCGTATCGGTCAGTTCTGCCAATTTCTCCATTTTTACTGATCGATCAATTAAGCTAGTAGGTGCTTGCTCTTTTAAGTAAAGGGCAGGATGATTGCATAACTGCTTTAATTTACTTAACATTTGTAGGACAAGACCTTTCCGCTCGAATCCAGAGAGCTGCTCAATTTGGGCAAATGTATCGGTAACTAATTGTTCATATAAGGCAGCCTGCTCCGTCGTTAAAGGACAATATTCCTTTTGCTCCAGTTTATCAGGGAGATTCAAGGCAACCTCTTCATCCTTTTTCGTTCTTCTTAATAAGAATGGACGAATCAGTGTCTGCAATTGCTGGATTTGTTCCGGTTTATTTTCCCTTTCAATCGGAATAACAAAGCGCTTTTGAAATTGTCCGAGGCTACCTAAATAACCGTGATTAGTAAAATCAAAAATAGACCAAAGCTCATTGAGACGATTTTCCATCGGTGTTCCAGAGAGCGCAATATAATGTGCTCCCTTTAATTTTCTCACAGC
Source organism: Niallia sp. FSL W8-0951 (assembly GCF_038006525.1). NCBI lineage: Bacteria > Bacillati > Bacillota > Bacilli > Caryophanales > Bacillaceae > Niallia > Niallia sp. FSL W8-0951. The sequence continues at coordinate 3,595,113 of NZ_JBBOVK010000001.1, read as the reverse complement.
TCTTGATTGCTTTGTCTGCGCATTTTTGATATTTTGTGCTTCATCGATTGCAATGGTACTCCATGTGAGTTCTTCGAAGCTTTGCTTATCGATATGTGTTAATCCATAAGAGGTTAAGACTACATCTGCTTCGTGTACTCTATTTAAAAAGGCCTCATCTTTTAAGCGATTAGCTCCATAATGGAGATATACATTTAAATCAGGTGCGAATCGCTCTAACTCCTTTTGCCAGTTGCCGAGGACAGAAGTAGGACAAATGATAAGAGCTGGTGTTGTTAGTTCTGCTTCTGTTTCTTTCACTTTTAATAAATAAGAAATAAGCTGAACTGTTTTTCCTAGTCCCATATCGTCTGCTAAAATGGCTCCAAATCCATACTTTCTTAAGAAGAGAAGCCAGCTCATCCCAAGCACTTGATAAGCACGTAAATCGCCTAAAAAGCTGTGTGGAACTTCTTCTAATGGCAGATTCTTTACTTCTTTTAATTGATGAATCATCGTTCTCCATTGTCTATTTAGGTCGATTTGGATTCTTGCAAATGTTTTCGGATTCTCTAGCTCATCATTTTGTTGTTCTTCCGCTTGCATTAACTCTTGCTCAATAATATCGCGGACATGCAAACCTTCTTTTTCAGCTTTTTTCATTAAATCCTGTATTTGCCGAATAAAAGCGGGATCTAATTTAATCCAACGACCTTTAATAAAGACAAGACGGCGTTTTTCCTCCACTAATTTATTGAATTCATCTTCAGAGAGGGTGACGCCATTCATAGAAAAGCGCCAATTATAATCCAGCATTGCCTGTAGCCCTACAAAGGATGGACGATGACTTGTACTCGAAACCTTTGCTTTCACTTTCAAGTTGGCTGACTTCATTGCTTGCCACCAAGAAGGAAGAAGAATATCCACTCCAAGGGCAAGGAATGTTTCACTAGCTTCTGATAAAAAAAGCCAAGCTTCTTCTTCTGTTAATTGATTGGTTATCCCGCTTTTTCCTTTTAGCCATGGGAAAAGCAGGAGCCAGCGCTGTTGTTCTTCCTCAATATAGGAGGTAAAGTTTAACCACTTCTTCGGCATATTACTTTCATCATGTATATCCACAACGAGATCAGGATTTTCCTTTGATCGTAAAAATATATCCAAATCCCAAGTTGTATCGATTTCAGTTGGTTCTTCCAGACGGATTCCTAGCGTGAATGGATAGTCTGTTTCTTTTAACCCCATCCATTCCTGCCATTTATCTTCAGTGAAATAAGCAGCCAGCTGCTCGGAAGGAATATTTGCATTCTTTAATGTTTGGATTCTTGCATGGAAATTTTGTTTTGTCTCTTGATGATCTTCCAAATAATGATTGAGCGAATGCTGGAACCATTGCTGGATAAAATCGTTATTTGTTTGACCTGCCAACTCATCGTGAAGTTCCATTTCCCAAAAGCTCGGGTCAAATTCATCCATGATACGATTGGGCAGGGACCATTGGAAATTGCCAACCTCCCATTGGCTGAAATCCGGTATCCATTCTTTATGTTTAATAGCTTCCAAAATACTTGGGGCAGCAGCAAGACAAACCTGTGCAGTATCATTCCAATCCCAATCTACATAACGATTAAACCCTTCAGTAGCAAGCAAAGTCACCAACTGCCAGCCACTTAATAATACGCCTTCTATTTCATCAATTGTTACAGTATCTAGGATAGTTCCATAATAGCTCTCTTGATGCTGCTGAAAAAGAAGTTTTTTCCAATAATTAGGATATAGATAGCGATTCTCTATTTCTCCTGTTAAAAAAAATCCTCTATTCTCATAGTAATGAACATTTATTTTTAGATAGTTAGTTTTCAGCATGGATTAACTTTCCCTTTCTACATTCTTCATGAAAGGCTCTTAATCGTTTCGTACGTTCTAAGATAACCAATAAGAATTGCTCGAATTCGGTTTGTTTTTTCAGCTTTTTATAAAGGGTACGCAGTTTTTTTAACTGACGGACAGCGATTCGATAATGCTCTCTATTTTTCCCTTCGATATGTTCTTGAATCGAACGATGATATAAGGAAAGCAATAATGATTGATCATATTCCTGCAGCGTTTTTATTTGTTCTTTGTGAAGATGATCTAGTCCATATCCCATCATGGTAAACAGATCCATCCATTTATCAAATTGTTTCTTCTCATACAGAAAATCCTCATATTTGCGGTAGCTATATGGAAGTGTATGAATATATGCTTTTTCAAGTAAGTCTTCTTTATTCATAGCTAGGCAATAAGGGAGAATCGCTCGGATTGCCATCTGTGTAAATTCGTAGCAATAATCGTCATCATCATCTGTACATATATAATTTTTCAGTTCTTGAATAAATGCTGGTATATATAAATCCATTCTTTTCCAAGCTTTGCGACTCGATAAATAATCAATCCAATAAAGCATATACGAAGTAACTTGTGTATCAAGTGATTGAATGATTTTAAGGGCATTCTCATCTTTTTGAAGAAGGATTTCTAGGTGAATCATGGCAATTTTTTCGGAAAAGCTTGGGTCGCTGTTCGCTGACAATTGTGTCAATTCATCCTGTCTCCATTTTTTCGTGGCGAAAAGATCCGTCCACATTAAGCGATAAAGCTGTATACACTCAAATGCTAATATTGGCTGGATGGTAAGAATTGCTCGTATATCATCCTTTAGACTAATTAAAAAATCGTCAAACGCAAATGGAAAGGTAAAGTTTGATAATTTATAGAGGTTATCCTCGATGCTATTCATTAAATCATGAAAAAGATGTCGATAATAGCGATTGATTGTTTGTGTATTATGATCTAGTTTTTTACTAACTATTAATAATTGTTTAAAAGTAAATACATGGGCGATAACTAAATAAAGGAGCTTCCACTCTGTTTGGAGAGGAGTAGCTGCTTTTATTTTTCGTATATAAATATAATACGTTTCCGCAATCAGATATGGTTTGTTATGATTTGTCTCCATAAGGGATTGAAAACTCTTTTCCAATGTTTCAATCCAATCTGTATAATTTGGCTCTTTGTCTTCTTTTTCCTTCAGTAAGTCACTTGCTCGCATAATACCGAGATTTTTTAACATTTCCGCATTCTCAATTGGTTTACGCCAATTTTCCAACCAAGTGGACACTTTCCCAACTTGTGCAAGTAAATAGAAAAATAGAGCGAGCTGATGGCGACAAAATCCTTCTGCGTGACAAGTACAAGAGCTCTGTTGAACATAATCCAAATCTAAAGTGGCCCTTACAGGCGTTACATCTTGGATCATTCCCGTCACCAATTCATTGGAGAACTTGACCTGATAGACAAAGCTTTGTCTGTACAGAAGCAGTCCCTTTTCCACAACCTTTTTCATTTGGGGATCATTTGCATCCAATAAATTCATTAAGTTTTCTGCGCAAAAATTCACTGGCTCCAAATACTTTTCTAGAAGCATAATGTATCCCTCCCATATTGGTAAATCGATTAATTTTGCTTAAAGATGTGCTCTAAGAAGTAGAGGCACCAAAAAAGTCCATTCTTTAATTATAACGCTTTTTGAATAGAGATGGTAGAGGACAGAAGAAGAGAAGTAAAAGAGCGTAATTGGATACTAGTTTTGAAGTAACGAATATAGGGAATGAAGAGAATAGACAATGAAAGTAGGAAAAAATATACGCAGTTTGGTAAAAGCTCGGCGCTGAATGGTGCGAGATTGGAAGATATATTAGCAAAATGGAGGAATATTTGTTCCATGGTAAGGGTATATCAGCCAAAGTAGTGGAGATATCAGCTAAAACGAGGAGTAAATCAGCCAAAGTAGTGGGTATATCAGCCAAAACAAGGAGTAAATCAGCCAAAGTAGTGGGTATATCAGCCAAAGTAGGGATATATCAGCCAACCCCAAAGCATACAAAAAAGACTGCCCGCTAAATAGACAGCCCTTTCTATTATTATCTGTTAATATAAACGTTTAAAACTATCAAAATGCTCTTTATAGTATGAGTTATCTAAACTTGTAACACGAACGCCGCTTGAGTCAGCGTGAATAAATTCATTGTTGCCAATATAAATACCTAAATGAGAGATACCTTGTTTGTAGGTATTTTTAAAATAGACAATATCTCCAACAGCTGGAACATCTATATAATAGCTGCGGTCATAGTAGCCTTCAGCAGAATAACGTCCAATTGATTTACCGCTTTGATTTAACACATAGTAAACAAATCCGCTGCAATCAAACCCTGCAGTAGTTGAGCCTGCCCAAACATATGGAATGCCAACTAGACTTTTAGAGACCGAAACGACTTTGGAAGCATAGGATTGTCCATTGTTTCCATTAGAAATAAGAGTCGGTTTATTAGAAGAGGGATTAGTATTTCCAGTGTTAGTTATCTTTTCAGAAGCAGTAACCTTCAATTTTTGTCCTGGGAAAATCAAATCAGAATTTAGATTATTTAATTGCTTTAGTTGGCTTACAGACATTTTATACGTAGAAGCAATTTTACTTAAAGTATCTCCGCTTTTAATCGTATAAGTTCCTGTAGAAGCAGTTGTAGTTTCCTTTACAGCTGTATTGCTGTTACTTCCAGAGTTACTAGACGGGTTGGAATTAGCATTTCCAGGTTTGGAAACATATAAAATATCACCAGGATAGATAAGCGAAGAGGATAGATTGTTCCATTGCTGTAACTCTCCTAAAGAAATAGAATGCTGATTTGCTATTTTAATAAGGGAATCTCCTGAAACAACTTTATATGTCTTGGCACTTGAGCTTGTCTTCGTAGAAGTTTTACTAGCGTTAGTTGTATTGCTGCTAGATTTTGAATCATCGCCAATAGATAATTCTTGATTGATTAAAATAAGGTCTGAGGAAAGATTATTTTGCGACTTTATGTCATTAACAGTCGTATTGAATTTCTTCGCAATCTGTCCTAAAGTATCCCCTTTTTTCACTACATAAGTACTAGCAGAGGCATTCGCTGCGAAAGTGGTTGACAGAATAGCCGTAGTTGCCAATACTGTGACTTTCTTCTTCATTTTTTATCACTCACTCCTAATGATTAAACTATAGTATATCTATCTTACCATAACCTATCAGACTATTGACCTTTTATTTTAATAAAATTGATAACGTTTTACGAAAATAGGTAATTTTTCATAGAATCTTATCATTAGGACATTAGTTGCTGGAGATGAAACTGATTGTATAAACAGGGAATAACTAACTAGGTATATATGCGGATAGCATAGAGGCGATGGAAAATGATCGTTATCCCCGCTTAAGAAAAAAGATGCCCCCAACTATTTCACGATTCGTAGGGGAGAATAGTTGGAGGACATCTTTATATAATACATATATTATGTTTGCCAGCTACGGATTTTTCCTTCGATATAATCCGTATATCGATGATCTTTTACTAATTGGAAAATCATTAGTGCATCTTGCATATAAGGAATAGCTAGGTCAAAATTCTTTTGTAATTCATAGTTATATCCGATATGATAGTGAAAGTGAGCCAGCAAATAAAGGTTATCCTGTTGTATCGCCCAATCAATCCCTTCCTTACAATAAGTAATGGATGCATCAAACATGGATTGATCTGTTAAGGATTTCGCGATATTAAAATATAATCTGCTTTTAATCGTATCATCCTTTAAATAGGGAAGCTGGTTGATCGCTTTAAATGCTTGTTCATAAATGGTCAAGGAATCATCAATAAATCCTTCTTCATAGTGAAAGATTCCTTTACTAATAAAGATTTCTATTTCTCTTTCTGTGAAGACAGTGTCAAAGGTAAGTTCAATTGCTTCATTAATAAGCTTTACTGCTCGATTAAAATCACGGTCGATTTCAAATACATAAATTGCCTTATGCCAAAGCAGCAATTGATAGTTTTTTTTATGGTGCGTAAATAAAGGATTTTTTTCTTCTGCTTTTACAATTTGTTTTATTGTATGATAATCAGTATTCCTTCTAGCTGCTTTTAATTGCCGAAAAGTTTCTTCCACATAATCTAGTCTGGGGGTCGTACCAATATCGAAGAAGTAATTTACGTCTACTCCCAATCGCCTAGAAATAAGATAAAGAGTAGAAGACAATGGAAGTACTTCTCCTTTTTCAATCTTGCTTATTTGCGCTTGTGTACAAATATTGTGAGAAAGTTCCTTTTGTGATAGTCCCATTTGCTTTCGTAATTCCTTGATTTTTTCCCCAACCGCTGAAAAATTCAATCGCTTCACTCCTACATAGAAAAGCTCACCTTTTTTTAATGATATTCCTAAAGTTATATTTTTGAAGATTTTTGCAAAAAAACAGTGCTAAATGCCTTAAAATGCCGAAATTTACTTTGAAATCAAGAATTCATCTATCTTAATAATATGATTTAATTGTTTTTACTGCAATATATTAAGAATATTTTTGCTATTTTTAGAAGTGCCCACCTACGCCTTCTAATTATTCGCATAATAAAACTTAATTGAGCATTTTTAATAGAAATTTTGAGATTTCTATTAAACCCCAATATCTGTTTTACGAGTAGTCCTTTTATCTCCAATTTTCTGCCGTTTTCTGATGAGAAAGCGGTCTTTTTTATTCGAAAAGGCAAGAATGTGAGGGAACTATAAAAAGCGCTTCTTCATTTCTTCTGTTGGAAGCATACAGGAATCCTGTTTGCCAAACCATTTATAACGATTTCTAGCAATAATTCGATAAAGAGGGTCTCTGATGAAAGGCGGGATTACTTTTAAAATAGCTAGAAGCTTCCATCCACCTGTAAGATGGCTGCAAATTTCTAAAGCGGCATCCGATTCTAAATAGTATCTATCTTCTTTTAAAAGGATAACACTATCAACCTCAGATAAATGATATTTATTCAATAGATTTCTTCCAGTTTCGCTCTGTAAGGAAGCAAAGAAAAATTGGTTATGTGGATCTCTTTTAATAATAAATTGCACACTTTTGTTGCATAAATTACAAACCCCATCAAATAACACAATCATCTATATCCCCCCTTAGTCTGTATTTTAGCAAATGGTGAAGCAAAAGTATGTTAAAAACGATCTGTAATTTTTTCAATTGGTCTTCGTAATAAAGTTATTATTTTGTCAGAAAGGTAATAATATACAGGATGCAGGAAAGAAAAAATAAAAAAATGACCATTTTGTATGTAATTCTTTTTCCGTTTTTATGAAAAAATGGTACGCTAGTAGTAGTAGATTAGAAGGGGAGATAGGAATGAAAAAGAGATGGATGCTTTTACTGATATTTGTATTGATAGCAGTGGTAACAGGGTGCAATAAGAATGATCCTACCCCAGATGAACGGCTATCACAATATATAAAACTGTGGAATGACGAAAAATTCAAAGAAATGTATGCTTTCTTATCAACAGAAGCAAAGAAAAATGTTTCGGAAGAAGAATTTGTTTCTAGATATGAAAAAATTTACAAAGACTTAAGTATTAAAGATTTAGAGATAACATATAAGAAACCTTCAGACGACGAAAAATTTGATAAAGTAGAGAAAGCAGAAATTCCATTTTCGGTTAAAATGAACAGTATGGCAGGAGAAATCAGTTTTGATAATCAGGCCACGCTTGTAAAAGAAGAGCGAGACAAAGACGAGAATTGGTATATAAATTGGGATACTACTTATATATTTTCTGAGTTAGGTCCTGATGATAAAATTTCGGTCAACACGATTCCAGCAGAACGCGGTAGTATTGTGGATAAAAATGAGAATCCGATGGCCATGAATGGAGTTATTTATGAAGTTGGGCTGGTTCCAGAACAAATGGGAGACAATCCAGATGCTGTCATAAGTAATCTAGCAAAGCTTTTGGATATTAAAAAAGAAACAATAGAGAAAGCGATCCAAGCAGATTGGGTCCAACCGAGCTTTTTTGTTCCAATAAAGAAAGTTGCCACAGGAGATCGTGCTTATTTAGATAAACTCTTTGCATTACCTGGTGTGCAGAAGCAAGATACCAAAGGAAGAATTTATCCATTTGGCGAAAGTGCTGCCCATTTAATTGGCTACATTGGCAGCATCACAGCAGAAGAGCTGGAGGAGAATAAAGGGAAGGGTTATTCAAGCACAGATGTAATTGGAAAAAGAGGCTTAGAGCAAGTGCTGGAGGAACGATTGAAAGGCACGAATGGCGAAGAAATTTCTATTAAAAAAGCCGACGGCAGTACAGTTACTTTAGCGAAAAAAGATGTGAAGAATGGTGAAAATGTAAAGTTAACAATCGATGCAGACTTGCAAAAGGAAATATATGAAAAAATGGATGGCGAAGCAGGTGCAGCTACAGCTATTAATCCGCAAACAGGGGAAACACTTGCGTTAGTCAGCAGTCCCGCATTTGATCCAAACAAGATGATTGTTGGCCTGACAACGTCTGAGAAGGAAGCATATGATAATAATAAGCTAGATCCTTTTACCAATCGCTTTAAAAATAAATATGCTCCTGGTTCTGTTATGAAGCCGCTTGTAGCAGCTGCTGCATTAACAGAGGGCGTCATTACTCCTGAACAGGAAAGAAAGATTACCACTAAGAAGTGGCAGAAGGATAAATCTTGGGGCGGTTATTATGTCACAAGAGTGCATACAAGCTCAGAGCCTGTAAATCTGGCGGATGCTTTGATATATAGTGATAATATTTACTTTGCGCAGACAGCACTTGATTTAGGTAAAGATAAGTTTGCAGCAGAACTAAAAAAATTCGGGTTTGAAGAACCGTTTACTTATGCTTACCCAATTGAAACATCCACCTATGGCAAATTAGATACAGAGCAGCTTTTAGCAGACTCAGGATATGGCCAAGGGCATGTGGAAATGAGTGTGATTCATCTTGCGACAGCATACACACCATTTGTTAACGGTGGAAATCTAATAACACCTGTATTATTAGATAGTGAAGAGAAGAGTAAGGTTTGGAAAGAAAAAATCATGGACGAATCAGTAGCCAACACCATTTCTGATGACTTACAACAGGTTATTGAAAGTCCTCACGGTACAGCACGTGCCGGAAAAATAAGCGGGAAAACATTCGCAGGAAAAACAGGTACAGCTGAATTAAAAGAAAAGCAAGGCGAAAAGGGAACAGAAAACGGCTGGTATGTTACCTATGATAAAGGCAATAAGAACCTCTTGATTGCAATGATGATGGAAAGCGTACAAGATAAAGGCAGCTCTGGATACGTTGTGAAAAAGGTAAAAGAGATAATAGAATAAAGAGAAAAGGAGTGTTCTGTGGGAATGCTCCTTTTTTTTTCATAAAAGTAGACAGGAAGGATTAGGGAGGGGCAACAGGTGGGATGAAAGCTAAAAAGTAGAAGGAGTGACAGAAAAAATGCGTTCATACCCGTGATGAAAGCCAATATCCAGCTAGTCCAACAAAAACAGCATCATACTTACTCCAAAATCATTTCGCCAACACCTACACAAGCAATAAATAAAAGATCTATCCAATTCAATTTCTATTCAATTTACTCATGATTCCGTTTTTTTTTTCATACATTAGTTTAAACGGTGAAAGGAGAGAGCGGAATGAATGAGGTAGAACAAAAGGAATTGGAATATGCCATTGCAGAAATCACCGAGATTGCTACTGGATTTGGACTAGACTTTTATCCAATGAGATATGAAATTTGTCCTGCGGATATCATTTATACATTCGGTGCTTACGGAATGCCTACTCGATTTTCCCATTGGAGCTTCGGAAAGCAATTTCATAAAATGAAATTACATTATGATTTAGGCCTATCCAAAATATATGAATTAGTCATTAACTCAAATCCTTGTTATGCTTTTTTGCTTGATAGTAACTCCTTAATAAATAATAAGCTTATCGTTGCCCATGTTCTGGCACACTGTGATTTCTTTAAAAATAATGTTCGATTTCAAAATACCAAACGAGAAATGGTGGAAAGTATGGCCGCAACTGCTGATCGAATTCGTCAATATGAAATCAAATACGGGAAGCAGGAAGTGGAAACGTTTTTGGATGCGGTATTAGCCATTGATGAACATATTGACCCAAGCTTGATGAGACCTAAATTAGCTTGGTCCATGGACGATGTAGAATTTGTGGAGGAAGAGGAACCAACAAGTACACCTTATGATGAATTATGGGGATTGGACGACCGAAATAAACCAAAGAAGCCGAAGAAAAAAGTAGCCAAGAAATTCCCGCCCCAGCCAGAGAAGGATTTACTACTTTTTATTGAAAACTTCAGTCGAGAGCTTAGCGACTGGCAAAGGGATATTTTAACCATGATGCGCGAAGAAATGCTTTATTTCTGGCCACAGTTAGAAACAAAGATCATGAATGAGGGCTGGGCATCCTATTGGCATCAGCGGATTGTTCGAGAATTAGATTTAACAAGTGCGGAAGCCATTGAATTTGCAAAGCTGAATGCTGGTGTAGTACAGCCGTCTAAAACGGGCATTAACCCCTATTATCTAGGTTTAAAGATATTTGAAGATATCGAGGAACGCTATAATAATCCAACAGAAGAAATGAAGCAAAGAGGTGTTAAACCAGGATCAGGGCGAGAAAAAATGTTTGAAGTTCGGGAAATAGAATCAGATATTTCTTTTCTGAGAAACTATTTAACCAAAGATCTTGTCATGAGAGAAGATATGTATTTGTTCCAAAAGCAAGGAAGAGATTATAAAATTGTCGACAAGGCATGGGAACAAGTCCGGGATCAATTAGTGAGCATGCGCGTTAATGGGGGTTTCCCATATATTACAGTCAATGATGGTGATTATAATAAAAATGGAGAGCTGTACTTAAAGCATGGCTTCGAGGGAATTGAATTAGACTTGAAATATTTAGAAAAGGTTCTTCCGTATATTCATCAATTATGGGGAAGAGGCGTGCATATGGAGACGGTAGTAGAAGATAAACCGCTTCTTTATAGCTATGATGGAAAAGCGCTGCATCGGAAGTATTTATAGGAGAAATAGACCCACAGAGCTTTATTGAGTCCTGTGGGTTCTTCTTTTATTCATCCCAATTCCAAAAAGCTATATCATCTATACTAATTTCCTTTATCCAGCTTTCTTTTTTTAACTTGAGTATTTCTTCTGTAGGACCAGTAATAACAACCCCATAATGATTAATACCATTTTTTTTCATATAAGCAATTCGTTTATTTAATTCTAAATGACCAAAATAAAAATTCTCCGCCTTTTTTTCATACGGTTCTAGAAATGTAAGTGTTTTTAGAAACTGTTTATGCAGAATCTCCGCATCTCCTACTGTATACTCTGGCGAACTAGAGGAGCTAGATTCAATGGAAAACCAAAAGTTTCCTTCTTTTTTGGTTGAATCTGTGATCATATCATCATCATGCCAAATAGGGTTATTAGGAAAGCCAATTGGATCTATACCAAATTCGTCTCTATTCTCTACCCCTGTATCAACAGCAAACCAGATAATTTCTATATTTCTATCTTTTAAATAATCAAACACTTTATTTGTTGATAATAATTCAGAGAAGGACAAATAAACAGACGCTACAGTGCCATTCTTTACTTTTTCTAGTCGCTTCCATTCCGATGGGGATGACTCTTTTGGTAAAAAGGAAAAGGAGGCTTGTTGTTGGGAGATGACTCCCTGTGTTTTCTTTTCAGGCATTCCCATGAGTGAAAAGAAAAATTTTGTTTTATACTCCCCCGTTTTATAGATTTCATCCCCGACTCTTTTTTCAATATCTGTTGTTGTTTCCAGTCCAAAGTAAGGCTTTGTAGCTGCACTTGTTCCACTGTACTGCCCATAGGGATCTGTTACAGTAAGGGTTAAATCAATAATGTTTCGGTATACATCTGTTCTATCAGGGGTGCCCCAAGCGTAATAAACAGCAGTGAAAATGGAAGAAAGAATGGTGAAAAGAATGATTAGTCCTAATGCAGTGAGTGCTGTTTGAAATCGGGCCATCCACTTTCCTCTTCTTACTATTCTTCTTTGTTTTTTTGAATCAATCAGGAGTGGTGCGGCTTGATGATGATTGCTCATTTCTGCTTCCTCAAAAACTTGAAAATATTGCTCCATCTTTTCTAAATCTTTCTCTATTTCTGCTGCTTCCTCTTTTGAAAGTTCCCCATTTTTATATGCTTCTAACCTTTTTTTGTACTCTTCACTCACGAATTTGTTTCCCCCTCTGTCTTATTGTTTGTCTCCCTCGGAAGAGTAAAACTTTAAAGTAGGTTGGACTAATGTTCATTACCATGGCACCTTCCTCTGTTGTAAGTTCTTGGAAGTCTGCTAGTAATACGGCCATCCTTTGTTTTTCAGGCAATACTTTTAGCATGTTTATCACTCTTTGAATTTCTTCTTTTAATAAGACTGTCTCCTCTGTTCTTTGCGCGTTATCCATCTTTTCTTGAAAGAAATCATTCTCTTTGACTACTAGTCGCTTATTTTTTCGAAACTGATCGATAAAAACGTGATACGCCACCGTGAAAAGCCAGGCCTTCACATTTTTTCCTTGGAAAGTTTCCAGATAGAGATGTGCTCTGAAAAATGTCTCTTGAACTAAGTCTTCTGCAGAATGATGATTATGGCAGAGTGAAAGGAGAAAATAATAAATATCATTAAAATAAGTTTGATAAATAGAATCAATTGAATCCTTCATCTTCGCCCCCTATCACTTATAACACGTTTAATGAGATGAAAAGTTACAGTGAAAAATATTTAATCCAAAATAAAGGGAATATAACAGAAAAAAAAGAAGTCTATAGCAAGAATAAAAGAAAGGAATAGTTGAAACAATGAAACAAAAAAGGATAATCGTTACGGGATATGGCACAGTCGGGAAGGAATTTATCGAATTATTGTATCGGAAAAAAGAACTGTTCCTAAAACAATATCATACAGAATTGATGGTAACTGGAGTAGTTGGATCTGTAGGGATGGTCTATGAATCGGAAGGATTGGATTTATCTATACTGCATCAGCTCCCAACAGGTTCGATTGGGATTTCGCAATATGCTAGTATGAAAGATTTAGTGCTTGAATCTCCAGCCATTAAAGGAGATATTCTTGTAGAGTGTACTCCTACGAATATAGAAACAGGCGAACCAGCCCTTTCTTACATAAAAAAAGCGCTCGAGGCAAATATGGATATTGTATCTGTCAGTAAGGGGGCGCTTGTTCATTGCTTGCCAGAATTACTGGCCATTGCCAAAGGGAAAGGATGTCATATTAAGTATAGTGGAGCTACGGCAGCAGCGCTGCCTACATTAGATATCGGTGAATTTAGTTTGGCAGGCAGTACCATTCAATCGATAAAAGGGATTCTAAATGGAACATCCAATTTCATCCTGACAAGTATGTCAGAGGGGAACCTGACTTTTGAAAAAGCATTACAGTTAGCACAGGAAAATGGAATTGCGGAAAAAAATCCTGAGTTAGATATTAAAGGGTTGGATAGTGCATGCAAAATATTGCTGTTAGCAAATGGTTTACTTCATACGAATCTAACTTTAGAAGATGTGGATATCGATGGCATCGACAAGATTACCAAAGCAGATATACAGCGTGCCAAAATAAATAGCTGTGAGTGGAAGTTAATTGCAACAGCGAAAAAGCAACGAGATAAGTTTATCTTACAAGTAAAACCTGAAATGATTCCTCCTGAAAATCCGTTAATCCATGTAAAGGGAACAAATAAAGGAATCTTGTTTGAAACGGAAGAAATGGGAGCCATTTGCTGTGTTGGCGGTGCGTCACATCCGAGAGGCGCAGCAGCAGCAGCGATGAAAGATATGATTAATCTTATTCGGCAGGAATAAATGTAGAAGAGGATTTGCAGGAGGACTATGTATATTTGTCTATTTTTGAGCCAGTTTTTTCTGATACATGACAATATATGTATCTAGCAGTTCACTTATTTGAATGGTATTGGGATCATCTAATCCTTTTTCAATCCCATATTTAAGCAATTGTATTTTTAAAGAATCGATTGTGTCCATAAGTTCACAAACGTTTTCTATATTCATTCGAGAAAGTACCATTATCATTTAAAGCTCCTATATTTTATAGATTGCTTTATTATTTTACCAAATTAAATTGGAAAAAATAAGTACTTTTTCTATTAAATTTACAAAAATGTAGGAGAATGACTTGTTGAATAATTTTCCTTTTTTGCGAGAAGAAAAGCGATATCTAATCATTTCACCTAAAAGGGAGTCTGGAGGATACGATGATTTTTTAATGATGAAAAATCATCGTATCCTTCAGATTATTTTTCCGAAGCAAGATTAAATAAATATTCAAGGTAGGATTCTAATTCGAATTTATCTTTGTCAATAAAATCGGTCATTGCAGTATTTGTTTGTAGTTTCATCATAATCCTCTCCTTCAAAAATGGTTTTTTCTTTTCAGTAGTATTTGTCTATAATATTCCCAAACTATTAAACTTTTATACATAGTTTTTAAAAATAATTTGGAAAAAGTTTTTTTTCGGAAAATATCAGAAAGGAGAATGGTGGTAAGGAAGGGATGGTACGGCCATCTTTATGATGATTTCCCCTTTGAATTATTTTCTGTTTCTCTTCTCATCATGATAGGTATTCTTATAATAGGGGGAATTTTACTTGCTTTTTTTCGGAATAACATCCAAATGATCATTTTTTTAGTCTACTTTCTTTGTATTGTTACTTGGTTTAGAGGTGATGTATGATTATTGGATGTATAAGGATGGATGATGGGATGCTTCTTTATACTGCCGTTCCATCTGTGTTCTATTAGCTTAGTGCTTTGTTTGCTGCTTCTAATTACAAAATGGGAGTTTGTTTTTCAAGTTGTCTATTTTTTCGGCATGATTGGCGCATTGATGGCTATTTTCACACCAGAGTTATTTATAGGTTATCCCCATTTCCGCTATTTTCACTTTTTTGTTACGCACATTCTTATTATATGGACTTGTCTTTATTTTGTGCTTGTCCACCAATATAAACCGACTAAAAAGGGTTCGTTTTGTCCTAAATAGCAGTGCAGTGCTTGCGTGGATTATTAATACTTATACAGACGGTAATTATATGATTGATTATTTAGTTCATATAACATACTTGATCTTGGGACAGTCGCCTTTTTTTATTTTCTGTTTTGTTTATTTCCTTTCGATGGAAAAGGGAAAGCAAGGATAATAAAAAAGACTGCTTCTTAGTGGGGAAGAAACAGACTTTCTATTTGATTAATGATTGACTCGTTCTTTTTTTAATAGTGCTAGAAATTGCTGTTCATTAATAATTTCTATGGGTTTTCCTTTTGCTTGTAAATCATACGCTTTTTTTTCTTTAGAACTAATGCCTTCAGATCCCACAAGCTTTTGGTCTTGGTCACCGACCACCAAATAATCGGTTTTGCTGCTGACACCACTTTTAATAATGCCTCCAACATTAACCACTTGCTGCATCGCATCTTTCCGTTCTAGTGTACGCAGATCGCCAGTAAATACAAGATTTTTTTCATATAGCGGGTGATCCACATCAAAGGAATCCGTTGTTGGTGTTATTTCCGATATGGAAACGGAAGCAAATTTCTTGAATGGTTTTCTGTTGGAAAAATTAGTTGCTCTTCCAAAAGTATTTTGTGGTTTTAATTCAGAAAATTGTTTTATAGGAAGAGTTGGATAGGAAGCACAGTAATGACTTAACGAATTCTTCTTTCTCGAGTGAATACAAGCGATTACTAGCTCTGCACATGCTCGCGCATCGGAACCTGCATGATGATGTTCTTGCATAGAAATACCAAAATAAGATGTCCGATCCTTCAATGATTGCCCAATTTTTGCTCCTCTTGTTGCCCGATTGCTAATAGGAATACTGCAAATATAGGAAAAGTCTGGTTTTGCCAATTGATATTTTTCTAGACAGGCATAAAGAACACTCATATCAAACTGGGCATTATGAGCGATGATGGTATGGGAAGAAATATCTTCTTTTATTAGTTCCCATACTTCTGGAAACCTCTTTGCATTCTCAACATCTTTTTCTGTTATTCCATGAACCGCTACAAACTTTGGATCAAATGATAGACTTGGCGGCTTTATTAAAAAATATTGTTCTTTTATTATCGCGTTATTTTCTACATATGCTAATCCAATGGAACAGGCGCTTGCCATATCAGCATTCGCAATTTCAAAATCGATAGCAATAAAATCCACTGTTTATACGCTCCTTCTTTTTTCTATTAGTATATCATGTTCGCTCCTTTCTTTAGAGAAATTAGCTAACAAGAAGATATTGGAACCACAGGAAAGTTATTCTTAAATAATATTGTAATAGATTTGTAATCGAATTTCTATCAAGCTGTAACCTAATTATCTGAATAATATGAGAAGATAGATTTTGTTGATAGAAGGAAGCCTTGGGAATAATATTTTAGGTAAATGAGGTCACTACATGAAAAAAGTTCTTGTTATGTCATTCCTGTCATTTGGTTTGTTATTTTCCGGCATATTTACTGCACCTGAGGCAAGTGCTGCTTCAAAGAAATCAGTTGTTACTGTTGCGAAAAATTACATTGGAACACCATATAAATACGGAGGAACGTCTCCAAAAGGTTTTGACTGCTCCGGTTTTGTCGGTTATAGCTACAAAAAGGTCGGCAAATCACTGCCACGAACAACCGCAAGCATGTACAAAAAAGGGAAAAAAGTTAAGAAAGCAAACTTGCAAAAAGGGGATTTAATCTTCTTTGAAACATATAAAAAAGGTGCCTCTCATGTCGGCATATACATAGGAAGTAATCAGTTTATCCATAGTTCCTCCTCCAAAGGAGTAAAAGTGGACAAGCTATCTAACTCTTATTGGAAAACAAAATATTATGGTGCAAAAAGAATTTAGCCCTTTCTTAGAAAGGGTTTTTCTGTTTGCTGAATGGATTTACATTCATTTTAATAGAGTTTGCTTTTCAGCTTTGCTAGTATTTAAAGAATTTACGAAATAAACTGAAAAAATACCCCCAACATATTCCAAAAAGACCAATTTTTCTATATCATTAAGAGTAAAATGAGCAACTGGAAAGAATTTGGGGGAGTAATATGAGTGCAGCAATGAAATTTGCATTATCGATGGCCATATTTGGTTCGGTTGGCTATTTTTCTGCCAAAACAAATTTGCCATCAATCGAACTTGTATTTATTCGATGCATTTGTGCATGTGTCGTATTAAGTTTGGTGTATTTATTTTCAAATAAGAAAAAAGAAGCGGTGGAGAAAAAGGAGATTGGCTTTAGTGTCCTGTGTGGTGTGTTTCTCGTTGTTAACTGGGTCTTCTTCTTTCGTTCCTTTGAGCATATGTCCGTAACGGTTGCCGTTTCGATCTATCATTTGGCACCGGTTCTAGTTGTGTTACTGGGAAGTTTTCTTTATCGGGAAAAGATCACTTTAAAAGTAATGCTGACGGTTATTACATGTTTTATCGGAACATTATTAGTTGGGGGAATGCAAGATTATCTGTCTTTAGAAAGTCTTATGTCAGCTGGATTGCCGTGGGCATTTGGAGCAGCCTTATTTTATGCATTAACCACTTTGATGGGCAAGAAAATTTCAAAATTAAATCCTATATTAACAACCATTATCCAAACAGGAGTCGGGGTTCTCATGCTATTGCCGCTTGTCCAATGGGATTATTTTAGCCAGTTAACGGGCGAAAATTGGTTTTATATTTTATTAACTGGGATCGTCCATACAGGGTTTGTGTATTATTTGTTTTTTAGCAGCTTGCCAAAGCTGTCTTCTGGGACAATTGCAATCCTAGTATTTATCGATCCAGCAGTTGCGATTTTTATGGATATTGTCTTAACAGCATATCGTCCTGATTTTCTGCAGATTATTGGTATCTTACTTATCTTCTGGGGACAAGCTCATGCTGCTTTGAAGCGAAAGGTAAGTGAATCAGGGAATTAGCCCATAAAAGAGGAATGGAAAAGATCCATTCCTTTGATTTTTTTATACTTTTGGAAAATGTAATTCATAAACTGGCTTTTTAAAATATGGCGGCCTTATCGTTATTTTTGGCATTGTCCATTTATGGTTGATATAGGTCATATACACAGTTTCATTAGAATGCTTTTGCAGTAATAATTTTACCTTCGGGTTAAATTCATATCTCATCTTTACCCCTCCTTCATTTCTCCTTTTAATGTATTCACTTCCAACAAAAGAGAGTTAGTCCCAAAAAGATAATTAGGCACCAAATATTGAATGCCACATAGGATATGTTACGACTATGAGGAGGGATCAGTATGTCTATTTATGTAAATGATCCGAGAGATCCGATGTATCAAGTGCCAGAAACATTTTATGAATTAGTAGAAAAAAGAAATCATCAATCAGATAAGCTTATGGAATTAAAGGAAGTCCAAGACCTTTTTACTGCCAATAAACAGACAGAACCATATCCGCTTTATCCGAACTACGGAAGAATCACGAAGTATGAGGAAATACCGATTAATTTTCCAGAAAATAGACAGCTTCGTCAGCCAGGACTTGAAAGTTATATGGTGCCAAAGCCAATTATTGAAAATGACCACTACATAGGAAGTGGAAAGCTGAAAGGGAAAGTGGCTCTCATAACAGGAGGAGATAGTGGTATTGGTGCGGCCGTTGCAATTGCCTTTGCAAAGGAAGGGGCAGATGTAGCAATAGCCTATTTAGATGAGCATGAGGATGCGAATCGTACGAAAAAAAGAATTGAGGAGTTAGGGCAGCAATGTCTGTTATTACCAGGAGACTTGCGCAAGAAAAAACAGTGTATAGATATTGTGGAGAAAACAGTTAAGGTATTCGGAGAATTAGATATCCTTTGTAACCATGTCGGCATTCAATTTCAACAGACAAGATTAACAGATATTACGGATGAACAATTTGATAATACTTTTAAGGTTAATATTTATTCGCATTTTTATACGACAAGAGCAGCTCTTCCACATTTAAAGCCAGGCAGCAGCATTATTAACACTGCTTCCGTTGTTGCATATGCTGGGGAACCTCTGTTAATTGACTATGTTGCCACAAAAGCAGCAAATGTAGGTTTCACTCGTGCTCTTGCCAGAAGTGTTGTCAAAGACGGCATTCGAGTAAATGCAGTAGCGCCAGGGCGAATTTGGACACCATTAATTCCGGCAAGCTTCTCCTCTGATCAAGTAGCTATCTTTGGTTCAGAGAATCCAATGCAAAGAGCGGCCCAACCATTTGAATTAGCACCGACCTTTGTATATTTAGCTTCTGATGATTCTCGATTTGTAACAGGGCAAGTTCTGCACGTAAATGGAGGCGAAGTAGTAAGCTCCTAAAGTGAGAGAATAGAAAAATGGGCTAGCAGCTAGCCCATTTTTATTTTATTCGCTAAACAGTTTTACAAACTTTCTTTTCCCTACTTGAATAATCAATTCCTTATTGATTGAAACTTCAAGGTCCATTTCTTCGACTTTCTCTCCATTGATGCGTATACCACCGTTTTGTATCATCCGTCTTGCTTCACTTTTCGAGGTTAATAGATGTAAGTCTACTAATAGCTGAACAAGCGATTCAGGATTTTTTCCAGTCCACTTAACGGTTGGAATATCCTCTGGTAAGGAGCCTTTTTGAAAAATTGTAATAAATTGCTGTTCTGCCTTTTCGGCTGCTTCTTTGCCATGGTACATCCGGACGATTGTTCTTGCAAGCAGCATTTTAGCATCCCGAGGATGAAGAGATCCTGTATGCAATTCTTTTTTTATTTGCGTGATTTCAGCAGGCTCAAGATCAGTAATAAGCTCAAAGTATTTGCTCATTAGTGGATCAGGGATGGACATCGCTTTGCCGTACATATCATTGGGATTCTCATCAATGCCAATGTAGTTATGCTTTGACTTAGACATTTTTTCAACCCCGTCTAACCCCTCTAAAAGAGGCATTAATATAGCAATCTGCTTTTCTTTTCCAAACTTCTCTTGGTAGTGGCGGCCCATGAGAATGTTAAAATGCTGATCTGTTCCACCAAGCTCAATATCTGCCTCTAACATAACAGAATCATACCCTTGCATTAATGGATAAAAAAACTCATGCAAGGAAATTGATTTTCCGTATGCTAATCGCTCTTCAAAATCATCTCGTTCTAGTAAGCGGGCAACAGTTATTTTTCCAGCAAGTCCTATAACATCTTCGAAAGAAAGGGAAGAGAGCCATTTAGAGTTGTAATGAAGCTCAACCTTTTCCATGTCTAATACTTTTCCGAATTGCTCAAAATAAGTTTTTGCATTCTCCTTCACTTCTTCATCTGTCAGTTGTTTTCTAGCAGAAGATTTTCCAGTTGGATCACCGATTTTCCCAGTGAAATCTCCGATAATCAATTGAATGGTATGCCCATTTTCTTGAAATTGGCGCAATTTATTCAGTACAACAGTATGGCCAAGGTGAACATCTGGCGCAGATGGGTCAAGACCAAGCTTTACTTTTAGCGGCGTATTGGTCACAAGGGATTTTGCAATTTTTTCTGCGAGTTCTTCTGTTGGAATGATGTCTTGTACGCCTTGGCGATAGATATCTAGCTGCCTCTTCATTTCTTTTTCTTGGTCGCTCGTTAACTGTTCAATAAATGGACTCATCTTTTTTCTCCTTTCGTTAAATGAATGATTAATAAACAAAAAACCACGCCCCTAAAAAAGGGACGTGGTTGCTTGTAAGCACGTGGTACCACCCTAATTGAAGAATATAATTAATTATACTCTTCCACTCATTATGGGTAACGGCTCATCCGTTCTTTGCTAATCGAATCAAATTCTTTCACAAAGAATGCTCCTGGAGGTAATTCGCGTCTATTTTTGTGTCAATTTGCACCGGCCATTGACTCTCTAAAAACAGGGAAATAGGCACTACTCATTCCAATCAAAGCATGTATATTTAAGAGATATATTTAGTAAAATTTGAAGTTAGCGCTAACTTGATAAAGATACTAACAGATAAAATTTGCAAATACAAGAGGTTATGTTGATTTTGTGTTTAAAAAATTTTTCATTTTAGATCCCTTGACCTTTTGAAAAGTATATTTTACTATATATGTAATATTAATGAGCGATGAGGAAGAAGAGTAGGCAGTTGAAAGGTTTAAGAGAGCTGATGGTTGGTGCGAATCAGTACGGATTGATTGTTGAATGGGCTTCGGAGCTTCAAGGCTGAACCAATAGTAGGCTGCGCGGAAACGTCTTACCGTTAAAAAAGACAAAGTATAAGAAACGGCTATGTTTCTGTACGGATAAGTGCGTTTATCGGATATAAACGAATGAAGGTGGCACCACGGGTTACTCGTCCTTTTTTAGGATGAGTAGCCCTTTTTGTGTTTTGTCCGATGCTTACCGTCCGTAAAGTTTCGAATGGTTCAACTACCTCATCAGCAGGAGGAAGAAGTCCCGCTGACGGAGGTTTCGCTTATAGAAAAGGGAGGATTATCAAATGGAGCAAATTGTCTTAACGGGTATTAAGCCAACTGGGCAGATTCATTTAGGGAACTATATAGGAGCAATTAAACCGGCTTTGAAGCTAGCAGAAAATAGCGATTATCAAGCTGCTTATTTTATTGCAGATTATCATGGTTTAACAAAAATTCACGATCGGGAAGAATTTCGAACATTAACATATGGAGTAGCAGCAACATGGTTAGCACTTGGATTGGATCCAGAAAAAACAATCTTTTATCGTCAATCGAATGTGCCCGAAATTTTTGAACTGAATTGGATATTAGCTTGCTTTTCGCCAAAGGGATTGATGAACCGAGCACATGCTTATAAAGGAATAGTTGATAGCAATAAACAAGCAGGGAAAGAGGTAGATAATGGGGTAAATATGGGATTATTTACGTACCCAATCTTGATGGCAGCTGATATTCTTGCATTTCAAGCAAATATGGTACCAGTCGGAAAAGATCAAATACAACATGTGGAAATTGCCCGCGATATTGCGGAAAGCTTTAATCACCAATATGGAGAGACATTTGTACTACCAGAATATATCGTAGATGAAGAAACAAGCATCTTGCCTGGCCTAGACGGTCGAAAAATGAGCAAAAGCTACCATAACACAATTCCGCTTTTTGAAGAACCGGCAAAGCTACAAAAGCTGATTAATAAAATCAAAACAGACTCGCTTCCGCCAGAAGCGCCGAAAGATACAGAATCGTCTATTCTATTCACGCTGTATAAGGAATTTGCTAGTGTCGAAGAAATAGCACAGATGCACAAAAAGTACGAAAGCGGAATCGGATGGGGTGAAGTGAAAAAAGAATTATTTGCTGTGATGAATCGATTCTTAGAAGAACCAAGAAAGAAATATCAGGAGTTAATGGCAAATCCGGAAAAAATAGATCTCATTCTCCAAAATGGAGCAGAAAAAGCGAGAGCACGAACATTGCCATTTTTACAGGAAGTAAGAAAGCAGATCGGCGTGCTGCGCTGAGTGGAGAGCGGCAAGTAAAAGGGTGGAGAGCCGCAAGCAAAGTGAGGAGAGGAGCAAGTATAAGAGCCAGAGTCGCAAACAAAAGTATCAATAAGTTTTACTGTGAACTTAAATGGTCGCTCATTTGTGAAAAAAGGAGATTCTTTTCACTTTTCATCTCCCTTTTCTTTATTTTGAATAAACTGCCATCTAATTGTAAACATTATAGGTAAAAAACACTAAGAGGTGTAGTAATGGCACATAAGATGGAAGCGCTTCTTGACTATATTAAGACAAGATTTGATTCAGAACCGAAACCTTTGCTTCATATTGGAGAGGCGATGGGCTGCTGGACATATCATGCTGCAATTGCGGATGAAATTCCTGTACTTGAGATGGCACTTAATACAACGACAGATAATGTTTTAATCAAATTGCTTCATGAAGCAAAAGAATTAGCAACAGAACAGCGCAAAACATTAGAGAAGTTTATGATTAAGGAAGGCGTTCCCCTCTCAAGTTCTGCTGAGTCAAAGCCTAAGTCCGATCCGAATGCCGTGCCTTTAGGAGCGAAATCTACCGATATGGAGATAGCCAATTTACTGGCGGCAAAAGTAACAAGCAATATTGTTATGTGCTCCACTAATATTACGCAAAGTGTGCGCAGTGATGTCGGATTAATGTGGATTCGTTTCCATACGGAGAAAAGCATTTATGGGATGGAGTTAAAAACGAGAATGAGGGAACATGGATGGATTAAGATGCCGCCGAGCTTCTATCCTCCAGGTGCACCACAGCAGTAATTCAAAAATAAATATAAAAAATAAACTGTTCGAGTATATTAATAAAAAAGTCTAGTGCGGCGTAGCGCTAGATTTTTTTGTTGAAGAAAGCACAACCTTTTAGGAAAATGATGACTACCTTTTGAAACCTTTTCCCATATACATGCGTAATAGTGCTATTGGAACAAAAGAAAATAATCTTTTCATAAAAGGAGATTGGTCTATGGAAGAATTTTTGCTTGGTGGGGATATTATGTTTACAGTTGCACGTCTCTTTATTTTTCTTGTATTTGCTATTATTTTATTTAATGTTTTAAAGGGTATCTTTCAGTGGGGGGAAAATAATCGGCAGCCACATCTTACTTCTGCTGCGAAGGTAGTAGGCAAACGAACAAGTATTCACGGCGGAGGAAATACTCGTGCATATAATCACTATTTTGCCACATTTGAATTTACGAATGGAAATCGTACCGAATTTCAACTGAAAGACGAAGAATATGGCATGCTGGCTGAAGGGGACAGCGGGGAACTGCAATTTCAAGGCACAAGATATTTAGGATTCACGCGAAATAAAAGGACAGGGGAAAATAGCGGATGAATTACACTATCCAAAAGATGACAGAAGAGGCGGCCAGGGAAATCCTTAGCTGGACCTATCCCGTCCCCTATGATTTATATAATGGAGAAGTAACAGAAGAATCGTTACAAGAGTTTGCAGAAAACCTTTATTATGCGATTGAACAGGAGGGGAATCTAGTCGGATTCTATTGTACAGGCTTTGTTGCTCAGGTTCCAATTGGATATCTGTTTCAAGCATATCCAGAAGGATACCTCGATATCGGTCTTGGTATGCGTCCTGACTTAACAGGACAGGGACGGGGCATGGGCTTTATGCAATTTATTATCGATTCCATAGAAACTAATCAGCCGCTGCGCTTAACGGTTGCAGCCTTTAATAAACGAGCTAACGCCTTATATGAAAAATTTGGCTTTCGTAAAGTTTCTGCTTTTAAGAATGCAAATGATGTAGAGTTTTTCGTAATGACAAGAGAAGAAGGAAACAAACCGTGTTCTGGTTAGTAACCAGAGCATTTTTTTATAAAAAAATGACATTTGTCATCTTAAATTCCTGACATCTGCGACTAAACCGCCTCTTATTTGCTCGCTATACTAAGGATAATAGCTTGGAGGTGGAGTAGTTGGAAACAATTGTAGAGTTAAGGCACGTAACGAAAGAGTTTCAGGGAAAGAAGGCAGTTCATGATATTTCCTTTTCAATAAAACGTGGAGAAATGGTGGCAATCTTAGGAGCGAATGGCGCAGGGAAAACGACAGCGATGCGGATGATGCTTGGATTAATTAAACCTACCCGAGGGACTATCTCTCTTTTTCACAAGAATCCTAGACAAAAGGAAGTATTAGAAAAGGTAGGTGGGATGCTGCAGGAAGTTAGTGTGATGGACAGCTTGAAGGTAAAGGAGCTAATCCAATTAGTTCAAAGCTATTATCAAAGTCCGCTAGCGTTATCAACTCTGTTGGAACTAACAGGGCTTCAAGAAGAAGCTTGGAATCAACGGACGGAAAAGCTTTCTGGCGGGCAGAAACGACGCTTGAATTTTGCGTTGGCACTGGCAGGAAATCCTGATTTGTTGTTTTTAGATGAACCAACCGTGGGCATGGACGTAACGTCAAGAGAACAGTTTTGGCAAAAAATCAAAGAATTGAATAGACAAGGAAAGACAATCCTTTTTACAACCCATTACTTACAAGAAGCAGATGAAGTAGCGGAAAGAATTATTATGATTAATAAGGGGGAGGTAGTAGGCGACGGTACACCAGCACAATTGAAGGAAAAACTTACAAAACCAAGGGTAATGTTTCAGGAGAAATCTCCTTATAGTTTAAAATTCTACCGAGAATTGCCATATGTTGTGGATGTGCAGAAAGAGAAGGAGAAAGTAATGCTGACTGCTACAAATTCGGATCAGCTTTTACAAGAACTTTTCGATAGACAGTTGGATATTCAGCATATAGAAGTAAAGCTTGGTCGGTTAGAAGAGGTTTTCTCGCAGTTAATGGAAGATACGAAGGGGGTTAATGAGAATGAAATCTTTTTGGATGCAAAGTAAAGCGGAAATCGTCCGAACGCTTCGGAATAAATATTATATCTTTTGGTCCTTACTTATTCCCGTCCTTTTTTATTTTTTATTTACCAATATTTTCACGGCGCCACGAGATGATGAGGCGTTATGGAATGTACATTATTTAATGTCGATGACAACATTTAGCATTATGGGGTCTAGTATTATGACGTTAGGAATCAAAATTGTGGAGGAAAAAGCAGAAGGGTGGACCATTTTCCTGCATATTACGCCCCTTTCCCAATTTGCTTACTTTGGAGCCAAGATGGTGGCACAAACTGTTATCCATTTATTTTCCATCATGGTGATATTTACGGCTGGAGTCCTTATTAATGGGGTTCATCTTTCTTTTTCTCAGTGGGTGCTTTGCGGAATCTGGATTCTCTTCGGATCCCTCCCGTTTCTAGCGCTTGGAACGATCGTCGGTAATATCAAAAAAGTAGAAACAGCTTCAGGAATTAGCAATCTATTATATATGTCTATGGCAATAACAGGAGGAATGTGGATGCCGATTGATGTGTTTCCATCCTTTATGCAGCAAGTGGCGAAATGGGTTCCTTCCTATCATTTTGCTAATGGAGCGTGGGAGATTATTAGAGATCAATATCCATCCTTTCTCAATTATCTGATGATTACCGGGTATCTTCTCCTATTTATGTTATTATCAATTTATATTGGAAAAAAACGAGAGGCGGTGTAAAGTCCAAAATGGATACCAAGAAGAAATTTGAGCTTTTTCCGAAAAGATATGGCTTTTTTCCTTATATCTTTTTAGTATACGTATTACTTCCGATTATTCAGGTAATGCAGGAGAATGGGATAAAGCAATTGATTGGTATCCTGCTTGTACTTGTTTTCCTCCTGGCTTATCGACAATTATACTGTCATATGGAAGAGAGTATATTTAATTATTGGCTGGTTGTGCAAATCTTGATAGTCATGTTTTTTAGTATCTTCTATGATCCTAATCTATTATTTATGGGGTATTTTCCTGCTAACTTTATCGGATATTACTCAGGCAAAAAGTACTTCTATTACTTTTACAGCCTTTTCGCCATTTCCTTGGTTATTCCAATTATCTTTAGTTGGAATGGTATCAATCCTCAGTCTCTCTTTTTCTTAGTGCCGTTCTTTATCATTATGCTGATTTCTCCTTTTGGAATCCGCTCGATGAACCGACGGATGGATTTAGAAAGACAATTAGATATAGCGAATGAGCAAATTAGCCATCTTGTTAAAAGAGAAGAACGAATGAGAATTGCTCGAGATTTGCATGATACGCTCGGCCACACTTTATCCCTGCTGACATTAAAAAGCCAGCTTATCGCAAAAATGGTGCCAGCTCAACCAGATAGTGCCATACAAGAGGCAAAGGAAATGGAAAGCATATCACGATCAGCGTTAAAGCAAGTTCGTGAGCTTGTGTCTGATATGCGCGCCATAACCATTCGTGAAGCAATAGTAGAGATACAGACAGCTTTACAGACAGCAGAGATAGAAAGTGAACTAGCAATCGAACTAGAAGATGGAGAGGTCCCGCTTTTAACCCAGAATATTATTAGTCTCTGCTTAAAAGAAGCAGTAACAAATATAATCAGGCACAGTGCGGCAACCATCAGTAAAGTATCGATTCAACAACGTATAGGCGAGATAGAGCTTATCGTGCAGGATAATGGGAAAGGCGTGAAGGGAGATGAAACGCAAGGGAATGGATTAAAGGGAATGCGTGAAAGACTGGAATTGGTTGACGGAAAATGGAGTATGACGGCTAATTCGGGAACCACTCTGCACATCATTGTTCCCATTATTCGAAAGGAAAGAAGAGAGGAGGAGATATTGTGATACGAATTATCATCTCTGAAGACCAGCGCATGCTAAGAGGAGCATTAGGAACGTTGCTTAATTTTGAAGAGGATATGGAGGTCGTGGGACAAGCGGAAAATGGCGAACAGGCCTTAGAGCTAATAAAAAAATATAATCCAGACGTCTGTTTATTAGATATTGAAATGCCTATTAAAAGCGGTCTAGACGTGGCAGAGGAATTACAGAGGCAGAAATCTTCTTGTAAAGTGATTATTTTAACGACATTTGCGCGACCAGGATATTTTGAAAGAGCACTAAATGCCAATGTTCATGGCTATTTATTAAAGGATGGTCCCAGCGAGGAATTAGCAGAAGCTATTCGCAAAATCATGGACGGAAAAAGAGAGTTCGCCTCTGAACTGATTTTTGGCAGCATTGGAAAAGAAAATCCATTGTCAAAGCGCGAAAGAGAAATATTAGTACTGATTGAAGAAGGAAAATCAGTAAAGGAGCTTGCGGCAATGCTTTATTTATCTTCTGGAACGATTCGCAATTATATCTCAGAAGCAATCAGCAAATTAGGGGCAAAAAATCGAATGGAGGCCATTGCCGAGGCGAAGCGGAATGGTTGGTTATAATATAGCCCTCCTTCTCACGAATTCTTATTCCTCGCATCTTATAAAAGCTAAATGCCCCCACAGTGAGACAACAGCATGATCAATTTTCGAATACCATAAGCTCCATCCCAATAGGATAGTTAAAGAGAACGGGCTGGTTTGTCAAAATAGAAAATAAGTAAACAGCAATATGTTGCTGCCTGAAAAATATATAAGATAAGGATATCCACTCGTAATTATTTGAGACGGAAAAGAATAAGAATCTTCTTTTTGATAAAAGCATATAAAATCAATAATTGATTTTATCGTATGCTTAACAGCTAGGATAACCCACCTCAAGCAAACCGACTGATGGAAATTTTCCTTAACTTATGCCTATTTTCCAAAAATTTAACAATTTATTTTCTTATTTTGATAGAATATTAGTAACTATCCTTTAGGAGGAACAAATATGGTAGATAGTCAGAACTTTAGAAGGGGAATGGAATATGCCTTTATAAAACTAGCAGGAGCTGGTTTTGCGGCAACACTCTTTTTTTCTTATATTTTTCTATCAAGTTTCGATTTATATTTATTTTCACATGAAATTGAAAATCCATACTTTTGGATAGGCTTTTTTGGTTTCGGAATTCTTATTTCGATCGTAATAGATTGGATATCTAACTATTTTCCAAAGCTAGAATTACTATTATATATTGTGGTGGGAGTATGTCTTTTTTTGCCGATTATGTGGAATGTTCTACCTGTCCTTGCTATCGTTTCTGGTTTTAGCGCGATTTTATTCTATATAGGGATTAAAATAGCTGCTAAAGTAAGTTGGTTTAAGTGGATATTTGCCTGTACACCTATTCTCTTTCTTTTGTTAACAATCCCAGACTTCACGGTGAAAAAAGAATGGAATACAGTAAGAGGCGAACAGTCCTACGAAGCTTATTTTGCTTATTTTAACGGGGAGGATGAAGTCCCGATTAAAGCGAAAAAAGGGGAAAGGGTTACCATTCACATTGATTTTACCAATCGCAATGGCGGTGGCTTCGGGTATTATTTAATAGATGAAAAAAATCGAAGAATTGGCTTAAGTAATGAAGAGAAAAAAGTTTTAACCTTTGATGCAAAAAAAACAGAAACCTATAAGCTTATTGTGACCGGAGATGGATTACAAGGCGGTTTTGAGGTGAACTGGGAGAAAGAGTGAATATAGTGAGAAAAAGAATGTTGCTTCTTGCTAGTTTAATAGGCATCTGTATATTTTTTTCATACTACCAGAATAATCATTTATCGACCTCGAGCTTTACTCTCTCGTCTCTCAAAATAACAAAGCCGATAAAAATAATGCAGTTATCGGACCTACATAGTAAGCAATTTGGAAAAGAGCAACAGCGTTTAATACAGCAAGTAAAAAAGCTAAACCCAGACCTGATCGTTTTCACTGGAGACCTTGTGGATTCAAAAAAATACGATGAACAAAAAAGTATGACATTAATGGAAAGACTTGTCCAGCTTGCGCCAACGTATTATGTAACAGGCAATCATGAATACTGGTCAGGGGAATTTCCGTCATTAGAAGCGAAATTAAAACATGCAGGCGTGTTTGTGTTAAGAAATGAACAGACACTTGTAAAGGTTGGAGGAGAAACGATTAATATTATCGGTGTAGATGATCCAACCTTTTTATCTGGAGAGGATAATCTAGCTGAAATACTAGGTGGCCTGAAGGATGAAGAACATTTCAATTTGCTGTTGTCCCATCGGCCAGAGCTTTTTTCTCTCTATGAAAAAATAGATTTAGCTTTAACAGGACATGCACATGGTGGTCAAGTAAGATTGCCCTTTATCGGTGGAATTGTCGCTCCAGATCAAGGCTTCATGCCAGAATATACAGCTGGTATGTATAAAAAAGCAGACACAGCAATGATTGTGAATAGAGGCTTAGGAAATAGCATCATTCCCCAGCGAATTTTTAATCGTCCTGAAATTATCGAAGTAGTGTTGGAAAAAGAGTAAAGAGCATTCCGAGATGTAAGGGGATGCTCTTTATTATCTTAATAGTTACGCTTTCATCGGGTATACTTTGAAAAAATCAGCAAAGTCTGATAGATGAAAGTCAGCAAATTCACATTGATTTTGAAATATACAAGTTTGTATCCCTAATTCCTTAGCTGGAATTAAATCCAGTTCTCTATCACCAATAGCTAAGTCAATGGAATACTTCGTGTGCAAATATTGATAGGCATTAACCGCAGGCTTCCGCGGAAAACCATTCTCCAATGTTACTATTTCAGCAAAATAACGCTCCCACCCATAGTGCCGAAGAAAATTTACCACACCGTCATAGCTTTTATGCGTCATAATCACATTTATTTCCGCAGTTTTCAAAATCTCCTCTACCCCTGTAAAAGGTTTCACCTCATCCGCAGCAATTCCTTTATTCATAAGCTTAATCTCATTTCGCTGCTGCTCTGATATGTTGAAATATTCCATCGCATGAGAAAAAGATACTTTTAGCTCTTTATAAATACCGGCCTTGTCCACCTTTTCACCCAATACCTTATAAATAATATTTGTATAAGCAGGATACGTATCAAACAACGTACCATCAAAATCCCAAAGAATATTCATCCATATATCCTCCAATAAAAGCAGTTTCTTTCATGGTAGTACACTTGTTTGGGAATGTCCATTCAGAGATTGTTAGATAGAGAGCTAAGATGAAAGAGGGCTGGGAAGAGAAAGGTGGTGTTCATAGTGCAGATGAAAGCCAAAAAGGAGAGCAGGGAAGAGAAAAAGGTGTTCATAACGGTGATGAAAACCGAAAAGGAGAGCAGGGAAGAGAAAAAAGGTGTTCATAACGGTGATGAAAACCGAAAAGGAGAGCAGGGAAGAAAAAAAGGTGTTCATAACGGTGATGAAAACCGAAAAGGAGAGCAGGGAAGAGAAAGATGGTGTTCATAACGGTGATGAAAACCGAAAAGGAGAGCAGGGGAGAGAAAGGTGGTGTTCATAGCGCAGATGAAAACCAAAAAGGAGAGCAGGGAAGAGAAAGGTGGTGTTCATAACGTTGATGAAAACCAAAAAGGAGAGCAGGGAAGAGAAAGATGGTGTTCATAGCGTTGATGAAAACCAAAAAGGAGAGCTGGAAAGGGACAAGTGGTGTTCATAGCGTTGATGAAAACCAAAAAATAGAGTTGGGAAGAAAAAAGAGGCGTTCAGAGCACAGATGAAAGCCAAAAAATAGAATAGAGAAGAAAAATAGCTTGCATAACCTAACTCCAATAGAAGCTGAAAAAGAAAGAAACCCCAAAGCCTCAAAACACGCCAAAGACTCAACAACAAAAAACTCCTAAGACTATTGACGATTACCCAAAGTAGGTTTAATATTTAACTAACGTAAATGATAATTGTTTGTAAAACAACAAACGAATTAATGGAGTGTTTATAAATGAATGTTTCATCTTATTTTCAAAATGCAACGATTGATGAATTAAAAAAGGGTTATATTGAGAATTCAGATTCGTATCTTTGTCTTTTATGTGGGGAGGAGATCGAGAAAGGGATTATCTACCCGGAAGACGGCAGATTATATGAAGCGGAAAAGTACATGAAGCGTCATATCGAGGATGTCCATCAATCAGTTTTTCATTTTTTACTAAGCTTAGATAAAAAGATGACAGGGTTAACGGAGCATCAGACAAAATTGCTGGAGCTGTTTTATCAGGGAAAAAGGGATGAAGAAGTGAAAGCAGAGTTGGAAATCGGCAGTGCTTCAACCATTCGGCATCATCGTTTTGCTCTTAAGGAAAAAGAAAGGCAGGCGAAAAATTTTCTGGCAATAATGGAGCTGCTGAAGGAAAAGGACCATCATGCGCCAAGCTTTGTCCCTGTTCATCCTACTGCTGCAATGGTAGACGACAGATATAATATCACGGAAGAAGAGCAGGGAAAAATAGCAGCAAAATATTTCAACAATGGTATATTAAGTAAATTCCCGATCAAACAAAAGCAGAAATTAGGGGTTCTTCGGGAAATAGCGAAGTATTTAGAAGGGCAAGAAAACTACACGGAGAAGCAATTGAATCAGCATTTAAAAACAATTTACCCTGACTATGTTCTTATCAGAAGATATTTAATCGAATACGGATTTCTTGACCGTAAAGCAGATGGAAGTCTTTACTGGTTAAAAAAGTAAAAGAAAGGTGAATCACAATGGACCGAAAAAAAGAGCTGAAAATGCAATATAAAGAAATTCCGGTCGAAGCCGGTATTTATACAATTACTAATAAGAAGAATGGGAAAGTCTGTGTCGTTAGTACAAGAAATTTCAAAACCATTAATGGCGTGAAATTCTCCTTGGAAAATGGCGGATATGCAAATAAAAAATTGGTGGATGAATGGAAGCAATACGGCAAAGAAGCATTTTCCTTTGAGATAGTAGAAGTATTAAAGCCGAAGAAAGATGATCCTTATTACAATGAAAAGGAAGAGCTGGCTAAGTTGGAAGAAAAGTGGCTGGAGAAATTACAGCCGTTTGGAGATAGTGGTTATAATAGCAGGAAAGAGTAAGGGATGTCTTTAATAGGACATCTTTTTTCATTAGATAAAGTAAAAAATACTTTCATTTTTCGTCCCTAATTGGTATCTTACTTAATAAGATTATAAAATTTGATGGAATTTTTCAAATTATAGAAAAAAGGGGATATGGCAATGATCCGTGAGATGAAGGAAACAGATTTAGAAGAGGTTTTGGAAATATATAATGATGCCATTTTACATACAACGGCCGTATATGGTTATCGTGCCCATTCCTTAGAAGACAGAAAAGCATGGTATAACCAGAAGCTGGAGGGCGGATATCCTCTTTTTGTTTTCGAGGAGGCTGGGAAGGTGCTTGGTTTTGCAACATAT
Source organism: Niallia sp. FSL W8-0951 (assembly GCF_038006525.1). Taxonomy (NCBI): domain Bacteria; kingdom Bacillati; phylum Bacillota; class Bacilli; order Caryophanales; family Bacillaceae; genus Niallia; species Niallia sp. FSL W8-0951. Next base: position 3,562,452 of record NZ_JBBOVK010000001.1, on the reverse strand, counting down.
GGACCATTTCGAGCATGGCCAGCTTATAAATATTCGATTGAGCATTCGGTGTATGTTCATAAAGAAGCAAGAAAAAGAGGAATTGGTACACACTTATTAAAAGCTCTGATTGAGCGGGCGGAAGAAGAGGAGTATGCAACCCTTATTGCCGGAATTGACAGTACGAATAAAGGAAGTATCTTTATTCATGAGAAATTAGGATTTACGTATTCAGGCACGATAAAAAAGGCAGGCTATAAATTTGAGAAATGGTTAGATTTAGCCTTTTATCAGCTAGAATTAACAGGACCTAAATCTCCAGTAGAAGAATAAGGGGGAGTCAGCATGATAAGACCAGCCATTAGTGATTATCCAGAACATTATCGGGAGTATATAGGCTTAGTTCCAGAGGGAGATATAATTGCTTTAATTAATGCTCAAATAGAAGAAACAGTTGCTTATATAAAGGAAAACGAAGACCGACGTGATTTTCGCTATGCAGATGGAAAGTGGTCATTCATCGAAGTGGTTGGTCATATGAGCGATACGGAGAGAATTCAGGCATATCGCTTAATGCGGATTGCTCGAGGAGATAAAACGCAATTAGCCGGTTATGATGATGAGGACTATATGGAGAATGCCCATTTTTCGACAAGAACAATAGATGATCTATTAGAAGAATTAGTGGCAGTCCGCAAATCTACGGTAAGCTTGTTGAAAGGCCTTCCAGAAGATGCTTGGGAAAACAGGGGTTTTGCTAATAACGGAGAATTTACTGTCATGGCCCTTGCTTATATTATTGCCGGGCATGAGCTTCATCATTTGAAACTGATTAAAGAAAGATACATGGTTTAATTATGAAGGGAGGTTCCTGTTGGGAATCTCTTTTTAATCTCTTTCCAACATAATCTACATAAAAAGGAGAAAAACTAGCATAAGAATCTGCAAGGAGACAACAAGATGGAGTTATTAATAACAATCATTTTATTATTATTTTGTTTACTGATTTCGAATATTGTCAGTCATTATCTTCCCTCTATCCCAACTGCCTTAACGCAAATTGCATTTGGAGTAGTGATGGCACTTCTCTTCTCCGATTTTGAGCTTGAATTAGAGGCAGAGTGGTTTTTGCTCTTGTTTGTTGCCCCTTTGCTCTATAACGATGGCAGGCATTTTCCAAGAGAAGAGCTATGGAAGATGCGTACTTCTATTTTAGGGAATGCCATTATCTTAGTATTGCTTACGACTATCGTTGGCGGTTATTTTGTTCATTGGCTTATTCCCAGTATCCCGCTTGCGGCGGCCTTTGCTTTAGCGGCAATTTTATCCCCGACAGATCCAGTAGCTGTCAATGGGATTGCGAAACGTATTCATATTCCAGCAAGCGTGCTCAACCTTGTAAGAGGAGAATCGCTGATTAATGATGCTTCAGGGCTAGTGGCATTTAATTATGCGGTTGCTGCTGTTGTCACAGGATACTTCTCGATTACAGAGGCATTGACTGATTTCACGTATACCTTTTTCATTGGAGCTGTAGCAGGACTTGTTTTAAGTCTTCTTATTATCATAATCCGTTTTATTTTACGAAAACAGGGAATCCAGGATGTTACATTCCACTCTTTGTTACAGGTGCTGACACCGTTTCTAATTTTTATTATAGCTGAGGAAATGCTCCATGCTTCTGGGGTGATTGCTGTTGTAGTAGGTGGAATTATTCACTCCTTAGTGAGTGAAAGAACAGAAACGATGCTTGCGGAGGAACAGGTATTAACGGAAAATATTTGGTCTATCGTTATCTTTATTCTTAATGGAATAGTCTTCTTATTACTCGGGTTAAATATCCCATCTTCTATTGTGGATACAGTGGAAGATCCTTCTTTAAGTAATTGGTTAATTATCGGATATGTCATGTTAATTGGGATTGTTATTCTTGGCATTCGCTTTTTCTGGTCCTATTTATTTTCCATTTATGAATATAAAGCGAACAAGACAAGAGAAAGCGAAAAGCCGAGTATGAAGCATACTTTACTGGTCAGTCTGACAGGAGTCCGCGGGGCGGTAACAATGGCAGGGGTACTGTCGATCCCCTTTGTCATCCATACTGGCCAAGGATTTCCGGAGCGTTCCTTAATTCTCTTTCTAGCTGCAGGTGTTATCATGTTCACTTTACTTGCAGCTACGATATTTTTGCCATTCCTTAGTAAAAATAGTGGAGAGACAGAAATAAATGATGAAGAACTAGTAATCAGAGCAAAGAAAAAGCTTATGCTTTCCACTATTGATAAGCTTTATTTAGAAATGAATGAAGAAAATACAGCAGCTGCTTATGAACTAATTGATGAATATAAACGACGCATTCAGCAGTTAAATTATCAAGTGGCAAGAACAGAAGAGGAAGAGAATAAATATTCAGCCTTGGTTGAAATTAGGTTGCGCGCCTTAAAAGAAGAACGTAACTATGTACACCATTTAGTAAAAGAGGAAAAAATTTCAGAAGAAGTGTTTGCGATTTTTGAAAAATCATTGGACTATCGCGAAGAAATACTATGCACCAATGTGCAAACTGGGACGAGATTTCTGTTTGGAAAGGCCATGAGAGGCTGGAAACGCTTTGTGCGGAAACACCGCGGTAATAAACGTGATCGAAGAGAACAAATTCGTATCAGCAAAGAGGTGCTATTAAATTCGATGAAATCTGCTCTTTCCTATTTAGAACAATGGAAAGAGACAGCGGAACATAAACAGCAAGTAGAATCCGTTATTTTAGAATACCGACGGATGGTCGATCGCTGGGAAAAACAACCATCAGCATCATTTAATGAAAAGCTGCAGGAACAAATAGAAGAATTACGTCTAGGCATCGTGGATCAGCAACGCGCAGCCATACAGCAAATGTATGAAAAAGGAGAAATAAATCGAGAACAGACGAAAGAACTTCGTAGATTTGTTCATTATATTGAGAGTGTAACCTTGTATGAATATGAAGAATAGACGGAGAGAGAGTTCCTTCCTGCATAGTGAGGAACTCTCTCTCTATTTTTGAAAAAATAATAAATTCATCCAAATAGTCGGAAATTTACATGCTATAATAAAAGGATATTAAACTTTATAAAGAAAGTTGGGGGTTTTTAATGGCTGTATATACTCCTCAGACAAGGTTTCATCCAGAGGTTGCTCTTACAAATCTCTCTGATATGACAAGTGGTGCCCATGTCTTATACTTAACGAACGACGAAGATAAATACATAACTAATGCGGCGTCCTTCTTAAAAACCGGTCTGCTTTTGGAGCAAATAGTAATTTTTGTCGATCAGCAGAAAATATGGCCACTAATAATAAAAAAGTTGGAAGCGAACGGATTACATACTAAGCTAATTGATAAAATAAACTTTATTGATAGTGAAGATGTTTATTTTAAAAACGGAGAACTATGTTTGGAGAATATAATGGAGGCAAGCAAAGACTTGGTTGATCCTACCCTATTTTTCAATAAAGAAATTACCATCCGTTATTGGGGGAAAATAATACCAAGACTCTTAAGTGAAAAAAGTAACATAGATAAATTACTTCAATACGAGGATAAAGTAGATGAGTACATAAGGGATTATCATAATTATACGGTATGTGTCTATGACGGGATGGAATTATCTGCAAGCAATTATATAAGCTTAAAAAAGTACCATCCATATGTGATGACAGATACGGAATTTACCTTATCCAGTGTTTATGAAAAAGAAATCTTACCTCCATCCCCCGTGCGAAATGGTAAATATGAAGAGACGATTGCCAACCTACAATTAGCACAAACCTACTATTCCCGGCTAGTAGAGGACATGCTAGACGCGGTATTTATTACTTCCAACAATATTATTATGTATGTAAATAAAGCAGCTGCAAAGTTATTAGATGCAGAAGATCTTGTCGGAAAGTCAGCTTACGAGATTATGGAGCCAGATTTCCTAGAAAACTATTTAGATAAATCTAGAAATATATGGAAAGAAGAAATTTCTACTCCATATGAAATGCAGTTGATTACCTCAAAAGGAAAAAAGGTAGAGGTAGAAGTTTTAGCTTATCCGTTTCTTTTTGAAGATTTAAGTTCCACCGTTATTATCATTGCACGAGATATAAGTGTTAGAAAAGAGAACCAGCAGCTGCAGATAAAAAATGAAAAACTAGGAATAGCAGGACAACTAGCAGCAAGTATTGCCCATGAAATTAGAAATCCTCTTACGGCCATTAAAGGTTTTTTAAAGCTGGCATACCAAGGGGCGATGAAATTAGATGATATTTATCCAATCCTTGATCTTGAAATCAATCGAATCGAAACAATTGCAAGCGAGCTAATGTTTTTAGGAAAACCAGCCAGATCAGAAATTAAAGAAACAAACATTGGAAAAATTCTTCTCGATGTCTACACCTTAATGCAATCACAAGCCAATTTAGATAATGTTGTCATTAATTTAGATACATATGGAGATCATTTAAATACATTATGCAATGTAGATCAGATTAAACAAGTTTTTATCAATTTGGTCAAAAATGCGATTGAAGCAATGGATAATGGCGGCATCATAAATATGGAAGCAAAGCTTGATGGAAAATGGGTAGTTGTTACTATTACTGATAATGGGAAGGGAATACCAGATGAAATAAAGAATAAGCTGGGGGAACCTTTTTACACAACAAAGGAAAAAGGAACCGGGCTAGGGCTAGTAATCTGCTATAACATTATCGCAGAACATAAGGGCAAAATAGATTATGTCTCAGAAGATGGAATGGGTACCACATTCACGATTCAATTACCTCTCGCTAATAAATAGACGTATGTTTAAAATAACCTCTAAAGTGAAAGAATTCATAATAATAGAGGAGGTAATGAAATGAAAAGTAGGCATTTTTACATGGCGGCGGTTTTTGCCGTACTGTTACTATTTTACGGTTGTTCATCTGGTGAAAAAAATAGCGATAGTGAAAATCTATCTACGCAAACCCAGCATGAACACAAAGAAACGGGATCTTCAGATATTCCCGATGGCCTAGAGCCAGCATCAGATCCTACTTATAAAGAAGGCAGTCAAGTCATCTTAAAGGCAGATCACATGGAAGGAATGGACGGAGCAGAAGCGACGATATTAAATGCATTTAACACGATTGCGTATGAAGTGACTTACACTCCGACAACAGGTGGAAAACCAGTCAAGCATCATAAATGGGTTATTCAAGAGGAAATAAAAGATGCTGGGAATGAAATGCTTGAAAAAGGGACAGAGGTTACCTTAGAAGCAGATCATATGAAAGGGATGAAAGGTGCAAAAGCGACGATAGATTCCGCTGAGAACACAACCGTATATATGGTAGATTATCAACCGGCAACAGGCGGCAATATGGTAACAAATCACAAGTGGGTCACCGAAGAAGAAGTATATCCGGAATAATATTAGAAGAAAAGGGTTGTTATTACAACTCTTTTTTTGTATGGTAGAATAATAAGTTTTCTGAATATTAAAGGTGTAATAAATGCATTTAAGGGATAATTTGACAAAATATTGTAAAAAGTGATAAGTTATTAAAAAATACATAACAACTATTCTCAAAGAGAAGCTAAAGTGATATAATGGTTGTGCGTTATGAAGAACGAATTAATACTTAATATAATTTTATAAAGAACAGTCTTGTGTTTTTTACTAATAATTTACAAAGAAGAAATTCGTATTTGAATTCCTTTGTAACAAAAAAATGGTATAATCAAAAGTGAATTGCTTAAAGGAGGAAATAAGTTGAAAAAAGTAAGAAAAGCGATCATTCCAGCCGCTGGTCTAGGTACTAGATTTTTGCCTGCAACGAAAGCGATGCCGAAAGAAATGTTACCAATTGTCGATAAACCTACAATTCAATATATCGTAGAGGAAGCAATTGCTTCTGGTATTGAAGATATTATTATCGTTACCGGTAAAGGAAAAAGAGCGATTGAAGATCACTTCGATTACGCACATGAATTAGAACAGAATCTTCGTGATAAAGAGAAATTTGAGTTGCTTGAGAAAGTTCAATATTCTTCAAATCTTGCAGATATTCATTATATTAGACAAAAAGAGCCAAAAGGTTTAGGACATGCTGTATGGTGTGCAAAAAGCTTTATTGGCGATGAGCCATTTGCTGTTTTACTTGGTGACGATATCGTGCAGAGCGATACACCATGCTTAAAACAATTAATTGACCAATACGAAGAAACACATGCTTCTGTTATTGGCGTTCAAACAGTGTCAGAAAATGAAACACACCGTTACGGAATTGTCGATCCAGGTGAGAGCGAAGGAAGAAGATACCAGGTAAATAATTTCATTGAAAAACCAGCTCCTGGAACAGCACCTTCTAACCTAGCAATCATGGGTCGCTATGTGTTAACGCCAGAAATCTTCATGTACTTGGAAAATCAACAAACAGGTGCAGGCGGAGAAATCCAATTAACAGATGCCATCCAACAATTAAACCAAATTCAACGTGTTTTTGCTTATGATTTCGAAGGAGATCGTTATGACGTTGGTGAAACATTAGGATTCGTTAAAACAACATTAGAATTTGCTTTACGACGAGATGAAATGCGAGAAGAAATTATTGAATATATGAAAGCAGTACTGGATAAAGCTGATCTAGATAAAATCAAAGTATTGTAATAAGAGAACGTCTTTTGGATGTAGATCAACTGCATGTGAGAGGCGTTTTTGTTTGGAATTTGTGGGAGTGAGGGGGGATTAGTTAGTGGCTGGTGGTTTGGCTGATAAATCTGAAGTTTGGCTGATAAATCTGAAGCTTGGCTGATAAATCTGAAGTTTGGCTGATAAATCTGAAGTTTGGCTGATAAATCTGAAGTTTGGCTGATAAATCTGAAGTTTGGCTGATAAATCTGAAGTTTGGCTGATAAGTACTGAAGTTTGGCTGATAAGTACTGAAGTTTGGCTGATAAGTACTGAAGTTTGGCTGATAAATCTGAAGTTTGGCTGATAAATCTGAAGTTTGGCTGATAAATCTGAAGTTTGGCTGATAAATCTGAAGTTTGGCTGAAAAATCTGAAGTTTGGCTGAAAAATCTGAAGTTTGGCTGATAAATCTGAAGTTTGGCTGATAAATCTGAAGTTTGGCTGATAAATCTGAAGTTTGGCTGATAAATCTGAAGTTTGGCTGAAAAATCTGAAGTTTGGCTGATAAATCTGAAGTTTGGCTGATAAATCTGAAGTTTGGCTGAAAAATCTGAAGTTTGGCTGATAAATCTGAAGTTTGGCTGAAAAATCTGAAGTTTGGCTGATAAATCTGAAGTTTGGCTGATAAATCTGAAGTTTGGCTGAAAAATCTGAAGTTTGGCTGATAAATACTGAAGTTTGGCTGATAAGTACTGAGGTTTGGCTGATAAATCTGAGGTTTGGCTGATAACGCCCCAAGTTTGGCTGATATCCTAAAATCCCTTCCCTTAATTTTGCTCTTGTCTCAGTGTTTCTAGCCAATAATTCCAAATTTCTGCCCGAATCGACTCCATCATTAGAAGGATAATCACAAAAACGGCACCCAAATCAACTCCATAGTCAATCACCACTGCAAAATCCCTTCCTTCATTTAACATTCTACACGCATCACACCCTCCAAACTAAAAAAAAGCTTTATCACTTGTCCTCAATAACAAGTAATAAAGCCATTTCCAAAAGTTAGTTCGCTTCGCTCTTCGCTGAAGTCCGACTCTTCTTTTGCCAAAACTCCCTTACTTTAATGATCGCATCCTCTGTGTTTTGCACATATAAATCGATAGTTTGCTCATCTTTATATTGTAAAGCCGTTCTTTCATAGAGCGGATCATAATAGTAGGTTAACAGCAATTCAACAGCTTCAGCATAGTTTCTAGTCTGTAGAGATTCTTCAATTTTAGCAGCCGCGGGTGTGTGGATGCGCCGCTTGATTAATTGGAATGCTTCTACACATTCATCATGATGATTGGCTGGAGAATAGTCAGTCAATATATGCTGAACTCGTTCCTCGATTGGCATATGAATAAATAGCTGAAGGCCAGCCTCCTTTTTTTTCAAAAGAAAGTTAGGCAGCAGTACTTTGCCAATTCGCTTACTTTCACCTTCCATTAAAAAATAGGAAGAAGCAGGCAGCTTTTCGATTTCGCCGACAAGCAAGGAGTCGAAAGTCTTCTGATTATGGGGCTTGAGTCCAATTTGGCCGAAGATGGAGCCGCGGTGATTGGCCATTCCTTCCAAGTCCAATACAGGAAGTCCTTCTTGTTTTAAATGCTGTAAAATAACAGTTTTATTGGAACCAGTGTAGCCGTTTAAGACAATTGCTTCCTGAGCCATTTCCATTGTATCTAATTGGTGGATAACCCATTGTCGGTACGTCCGGAAACCGCCTTGCAAGCGGTAGCTATGCACGCCCATTAAATCAATAACGGTTGCCGCTGTTTTACTGCGCATGCCGCCCCGCCAGCAAAAGACCACTACATCCCTTGATAATTCTTGGAATGACTGGATGAAAGCAGGCAGTTTAGCAGACACGATTTCCAAGCCGCGAGCTTTTGCCGCTTCCACACTTACCTGCTTATAAAGAGTCCCAACTTCTGCTCTTTCCTCATCTGTAAAAAGAGGGATATTGACACTGCCAGGAATTGTATGCTCGTTAAATTCAGAAGGAGAGCGAACATCTACTAAAGAAAATTCTTTTTTCTCCCGTAATTCAAATAATCGTTCGATTGTTATATCTTGAAACAAGGTAGCTCCGCCTTTCTCTTACCCAACAAAAATATGGCCAGGGCTCTCTTCTTTGACTTCTCCAATAATCGCCGCTTCTACACCGGCATCAACTAATTCTTGCAGCAATGCATCTGCTTGTTCACCTTCAACAGAAATAAGCAGTCCACCAGAAGTTACCGCATCGCATAAAATTAACTGATCAAGCTCATCTAATCTAGAAGCAAAAGTAACATCGCCTTCTAGGTGGGCAAAGTTATTTTTCGTACCGCCAGGAATTACCCCTTGTTCCGCTAATTCTTTTACACGTGGAAGAACAGGAACTTGATCGCGGTTAATATGGATGGTTGTATTGCTTCCTTTCGCCATCTCTGAAGCATGTCCAAGTAATCCAAATCCAGTTACATCTGTACAAGCATGTACATTATAAGACTCCATCACTTCAGCAGCCTTCTTATTCAGTGTAGCCATAACTTTTGTCACACGATCAATTTCTTCTGCTGTTAATAGACCCCTTTTAATCGAAGTGGTTAAAATACCGACACCGATTGGTTTGGTTAAAATTAGTTTGTCAGTAGGCTTAGCACCGGCATTTGTACGTACTTTATCTGGATGGATGGTTCCAGTGACAGCAAGACCAAATTTTGGTTCTTTATCATCAATGGAATGTCCGCCGACAAGGGTAGCTCCAGCTTCTTTCACTTTATCGCCAGCACCTCGCATAATATCAGCCAAAATTTCTTTTTCTAAAACAGAAATAGGGAAAGCCACAATGTTTAGGGCAGTTAACGGTTTTCCACCCATTGCATAAATATCACTTAAGGCATTTGCTGCAGCAATTTGTCCAAACGAGTAAGGATCATCCACAATTGGCGTAAAGAAATCGACTGTTTGCACGATTGCTAATTCATCTGTCAGCTTGTAAACGCCAGCATCATCGCTTGTATCTAAGCCAACAAGAAGATTTGGATTTTTCTCTGCTGGTGGTAATGTACGAATGACTTCAGATAAGTCAGCAGGACCGATTTTGCAGCCGCAGCCTCCTTTGGAAGATAAAGATGTAAGTTTAACGGAATAAGACTGTGTCATATGACACCAACCTTCTTTCTAGTAAATTAAATATTTTTTATTAAGTATTCTTCTCTATTATAAAGCAGTTAGCAGGACATTGCATGCTTAGTAGATTGGATGGGAAAAAAAGGAGATTAAATCATTTTCGGGTACCTAAATTTTAAAATATGATATAATTTAAAACGCAATTAATCTAATATATCGAAGGTGAAAGTGATGAGTACGTTAGCAGAGGAGCAATCAAGTAAAAAAAGAACGTTTTGGTTCGCTTTTCTATTTGTTTTAGTCGCAGTAATCGGTCTCACATATGTGAAATGGTGGCCATATTATCATAAGGCCATCCTTTCTTTTCAAACAAATTCTATCGGAGATTCGATTCTGCAAGATCAGATTTCCGGAACATTCACATGGAGTGCCGCAGTAGATTATACGGTTACTTACTTCCAATCTGTTTGGAAGGCAGCAATTTTAGGTATTCTGCTAGGTTCCCTTGTGCAAGTTCTTCTGCCGACTGGCTGGCTGTTAAAAGTGCTAGGGAAAACAAGCTTTGGCAGTACTGCAGCAGCAGGACTAGCATCTATACCAGGAATGATGTGTACTTGCTGTGCCGCGCCAGTCGCTGTGGGGCTTCGTAAAAAAAATGCCTCCGTCGGCGCAAGCTTGGCCTTTTGGATTGGGAATCCAACCATCAACCCAGCAACCTTAATTTTTATGACTTTTGTCCTTTCTTGGAAGTTTACTGTATTACGTCTTATCGTTGGACTAGTTTTAACCTTTGGCATTAGCTATTTTGCCAACCGCTTTGTCAAAAATCCAACTCCTGTTTCTATGGATAAATTAATAGAAGATGCGGAAGTAGATAAGCGTTCATTTTTAAATAGATGGCTTACTTCTCTTGGAAGCATGGTTCTTTATGTGGTACCGGCCTATGTTCTGTCCGTATTAATTCTAGGTGCAGCGCGTTTTTGGCTCTTCCCGCAGCTAAGTGACAGCATGTCTAATAGTTTGATTGCTATTCTGATTTTTGCAGTAGCTGGGATGCTTTTTGTTATTCCAACAGCCGCTGAAATTCCGATCATTCAAACGTTAATGGCAATGGGTCTTGGAGCAGGACCAGCTGCGGCCCTGCTTATTACACTGCCAAGTATAAGCTTGCCATCTTTATTGATGGTAGCGAAATCCTTTCCAAGAAAAGTACTCGTATTTGTATCCATATCGGTAGTCGTTTTAGGAATTATCAGTGGATTAATAGGAAAGTTAATATTCTAGTATGTTAAGATCCGCATGTGTTAAAACACGGCGGATCTGTTCTTTTTTACAACGTCAGTGGAGGAACGGATGACTAGTTTTGGTTCATAAATAATCGGGTCGTCCAAGGAAAGATTGTATTCTTTTCCTTCAACGGCTGCAATAATTCTTCTAGCTGCATCTATTCCCATATGACTTTTCGGATGGGCGATAGTAGTTAATGGAAGATTTGGTGAGTCAGCTAGTGCAGTATCATCGAAGCCAACAAGGGAGATATCCTCTGGTACAGATAAATGCAATTTTTGTAAAACTTTGTGAACGATAACGGCAACATAATCATTGTAGCAGACGATAGCAGTAGGCATATTCTTTCTATTTGTAAGCGTATTCAAAATTTTCTCCTCCAAACCAGCATGTAATTCTTCGGTAGTAAAAGTAACGACAAGCTCCGGTGCAATCGTAAGCCTCTCATTTCGCAGCGCCTGCAAAAAGCCTTGCATGCGATGAACGCCTTGTAAATCATCCGATTGAAAGAGACCAAGAATTGGCTCATGCCCAAGCTGGATTAAATGATCTGTTGCCATATATCCGCCTTTTACATCATCCATAATTAAATAGAAGGGAGAGAGCTGCGAATAATATTGATTAATCATTACATAGGGGATATGGCGTTCCTCCAGCTCCAGGTAATAATCTAGATTAGGATTGAAGTGACTGCTTTTTGTAGGTTCTAAAATGAGTCCGTCCACATTTAAATCAAGGAGCTTGCGGATACATAATCGCTCCTTTGCATGATCATTTTCCGTACAAACTAATGTTAAAGAATATCCCCTTTCTGTTAAATAAGTTTCCATTCCACGGATAATCGATGGAAAAATATAATCAGAAAGATAAGTGGTCATCACCCCAATGTTTTTCCCATTCGCTATTTTCTGGCCCTTTCTACTAGCAAAAGGTTCCCCGCAAAAGGTGCCAACACCCTGCTCCCGATAGAGCCATCCCTCATCGACAAGTTCTCCAATCGCTAATCGAACCGTATGCCTGCTTACATCAAACAGCTTCGAAAGCTCATACTCCGAATAAATCCGATCCCCCGGTTTCACTCGTCCATTGATTACCCAATCCTTTACCGATTCCATCACCATTACCTTTTTTGAATGTCGCCCCATTGTAACTCCCCCTTTAAATGCAAATCTGTTACTTCTAACAAATGCAGCCATTTCCGCAGATATACATTTTTTATTGTTTTTGTGAAAAGTTTATTGGATTGGAGAGGATGAAAGAATTCGCAAATAAAGGTGGAAAGGTCGCAAATAAAGTAAGAAAAATGCAACCAATGCTATAAAAACTGCAAACTCATTCTCCATCAGCCCCAACAAAAAAGCATAATCGGCAAGTATACAATGAAAATTATTCAATAAAATAACAATAACCGCATTTATAAACGAAAAAATACTACAACCAAATTTTGATTTTACATTAATATAAATAAATATAGACATTTACAATTTCAAGTATATACATTATAATGAAAGCGATAACAGTTCGGAGGTGTCCTTCATGAAAAAAGAGCAGGTAATCAATGAATATCGAGAATATAAAGGATCTGGTCGAAAGCCCGCGGATTATGATTTATATTGGGATAAGGCGTTACAAGAGCTAGACGAACAAAGCTTAGATTACGAGTTAGAAAGAGTAGAGATTCCTTCCAAAACGGCAGAATTTTTCAACTTATATTTTACAGGTGTAAAAGGTGCAAGGATAAGATGCCAATATATCCGTCCGAAAAAAATAGAAGGAAAGGTGCCTGGGATGCTGATGTTTCATGGCTACCATGGGGATAGCGGGGACTTTGGTGATAAGCTTTCCTGGGTAACAGAGGGGTTCGCTGTTCTTGCGATGGATTGTCGCGGGCAAGGAGGAGAGTCAGAAGATACGACAACGGCGAAAGGAACGACATTAAAAGGATTAATTATCCGCGGTGTCGAAGAAGGACCAGAGAGCCTTTATTATCGAAGCGTATTTTTAGATACTGCTCATGCAGCTAGAATTTTAATGAGCATGGAGGAAGTTGATGAAGAGGCTGTTTCTGTTCAAGGTGCCTCACAAGGCGGTGCTCTGTCATTAGTCTGTGCAGCACTAGAACCGAGAGTGAAAAAAGTAGTAGCACAATATCCTTTCCTTAGTGATTATCGCAAAGTATTTGAGTTAGACATTAATTCATCTGCATATGAGGAATTGGCATATTGGTTCCGGTTCAGAGATCCAATGCATGACAGAGAAGAGGAATTTTTCGATACATTAGAATACATTGACTTACAGCATTTGGCACCGAGAATTAAAGCAGAAGTAAAGTGGGCAATTGCCTTAGAAGATGGCGTTTGTCCGCCAGCAACGCAATTTGCTGTGTACAATCAGATTTCTTCACCAAAAGAGATGATTTTCTTCCCAGAGTACGGGCATGAATATTTGCCGAAGCTCGGAGATAGAGTCAGGGGGTTTTTGTTAAATCATGAGTAGAATGATTACATTCAATAAAGAAACACTAGAATTTCATTTATCAAACGGACTTATAAGTTATTTATTTCGTGTCATTGAAAAAACATCCCAGCTAGAGCATCTTTATTTTGGTAAGGCAATCCGACATCGTCATAATTTTCAATATTTACTAGAAAGAGAGATTCGTCCTTCTAATAATCAAATAGAGGGAGATCATACTTCTTCTTTAGAGCATATAAGACAAGAATACCCTTCTTATGGAACAACAGATTTTCGCACACCGGCACAGCAAATTCGTTATCCGGAAGGGGATCGGATTTCTGATTTCCGTTATGATCATCATAGCATCCTAGAAGGAAAGCCTGCATTAACGGGACTGCCTGCTACTTATGTAGAGGACAAAGGCGAAGCGGAGACATTAGAGGTTGTTTTAAAAGATACGTATTCAGACATAAGTATTCATTTATTTTATACAATTTTTGCGGGGAGAAAAGCAATTGCTCGGAGTGCGAAGTTTGTAAACAATGGTAAGCAAAGCTATGATTTAGAATCAGCGTTGAGCTTAAGTCTTGATTTTCCTGATAAAAATTTTGAACTTGTTCATTTACATGGAGCTTGGGCACGGGAAAATCAGATGGAAAGAAAGCCTGTGATGACGGGTATTCAAGCGATTTCTAGTGCAAGAGGGGCAAGCAGCCATCAGCATAATCCGTTTATGGCATTGGTGCGACCGGATACGACAGAGCATACAGGACAGGCATATGGCTTTAGTTTAATTTACAGCGGCAATTTTTTAGCACAAGTGGAAGTGGATACATATCAAGTAACAAGAGCGATGATCGGCATCAATCCATTCGAATTCACTTGGCGCTTAAAGCCGAATGAAGCATTCCAGACGCCAGAAGCTGTTGTTGTATTTTCAGATGAAGGCCTGAATGGGATGAGTCAGACCTTCCATGAGCTATATCGTACAAGACTTGCTCGCGGTGAATGGCGCGATAAAGAACGTCCGATTCTCATTAATAACTGGGAAGCAACCTATTTCGATTTTAATGAGGATAAGATTTTGGATATTGCCAAAAAAGCAGCTGAAGTGGGTGTCGAATTATTCGTCCTCGATGATGGCTGGTTTGGGGAAAGACATGACGACACTTCTTCCTTAGGAGACTGGTTTGAAAATAAAGACAAATTGCCAAATGGCATTAAAGGTTTAGCAGAGAAAATTCATGCATTAGATCTAAAGTTTGGTTTATGGTTTGAACCAGAAATGATCAGCAAAGGCACGAAGCTTTTTGCAGACCATCCAGATTGGCTTATTCATGTTCCTGGAAAAAGAACATCTCATGGCCGCAACCAATTTGTCCTCGACTATTCTCGTCCAGAAGTTGTCGACGGAATTTTTGCTCAAATGGATGCTATTCTTTCTACCAGCAAAATCGACTATATCAAATGGGATATGAACCGTTATATTTCCGAGGTCTTTTCGATTGCTTTGCCAAAGGAGCAGCAGGGAGAAGTATTCCATCGCTATATTTTAGGTGTGTATTCTCTATATGAGAGACTGCTAGCTAAATATCCACATCTATTAATCGAATCCTGTGCTGGGGGCGGAGCTAGATTCGACCCAGGCATGCTCTACTATGCTCCCCAAGCGTGGGCTAGTGATGATACGGATGCAGTTGAGCGTTTGAAAATTCAATATGGTACTTCTATGGTTTATCCGTTATCTAGCATTGGGAGTCATGTGTCAGCTATTCCAAATCATCAAGTTGGCAGGATGACGAGCTTAGATACAAGAGCAAATGTTGCTTATTTCGGTACATTTGGCTATGAACTGGACATTACGAAAATGTCGGAAGAAGAGCATGCGAAGATGAAGGAGCATATTGCTTTCTTTAAAAAGCATCGCAAGCTAATCCAGCAAGGTACATTTATCCGTTTACAAAGTCCTTTTACGAATAACGAAACAGCCTGGATGGTCGTCTCCGAAGATAAGACAGAAGCAATCATCGGCTATTATGAAGTGCTGGCAAAGCCGAATCGACCGTATGAACGCTTGCGGTTAAAGGGCTTAGCAGCAGATAAATTATATACGATTAATAATGATGTAGAGCGATATGGCGATGATTTAATGGAAATCGGGCTAATATTTGCGGGGAATTATATCGACCGTGCCAGCGATTACTGGTCAAGAGAGCATATTTCCGATTACAACAGCAAGATATTTTATTTAGCAGAGAAACAATAAAGGAGATTAAAATCATGAAAAAGTTCCCGGAAAATTTTTGGTGGGGTGCAGCAACATCTGGGCCGCAGAGTGAAGGTCGTTTTAATAAACAGCATGCGAACGTTTTTGACTACTGGTATGAAACGGAGCCAGAAGTATTCCATAATCATGTAGGACCAGATACAGCATCTAATTTTTACAATAGTTATGTAGAAGATATTGCGTTAATGAAAGAGATCAACTTAAACTCTGTTCGTACATCGATTCAGTGGACACGTTTAATTGATGATTTCGAAACAGCAAGCTTAAATGAAGATGGGGTGCGTTTTTATAACAATGTAATTGATGAATTTATCAGGCAAGGGATTACACCTGTAATGAACCTGCACCATTTCGATTTGCCTGTCGAGCTGTATCATCAATATGGCGGCTGGGAATCCAAGCATGTCGTTGATCTTTTTGCCAAGTTTGCTCGCCGCTGCTTTGAATTATTCGGCGATCGCGTGAAGCATTGGTTTACATTTAATGAGCCATTGGTCATTGTCGATGGGCAATATTTATACCAATTCCATTATCCAAAAGTAGTAGACGGAAAAAAGGCAGTACAGGTGGCATATAACTTAAACCTAGCATCTGCAAAGGCAATTAAAGAATTCCGCGACTTAAAAATGAACGAAAAAGGTGCGAAAATAGGTACAATCTTAAATCTAACTCCTTCTTATCCAGCAAGCGATAAGCCAGAAGATGTGGAAGCAGGGAGAATTGCAGACCTATGGCGCAATGAAATGTTCTTGCATACAGCCGTATACGGAGAATTTCCGCCTGCATTAGTGGAACTTTTAACAAAGGATAAAGTAATTTGGGAATCAACAGAAGAAGAGCTAACGATTTTAAAAGAAAATACCATTGATACACTTGGGGTAAACTTCTATCATCCTTCGCGTGTAAAAGCGCCAGATGTAGCACCGAACAGTGTCGGCGACTGGATGCCAGATCGCTATTACGATCATTATGCTATGCCTGGCCGCCGCATGAACTTGGATAAAGGCTGGGAGATCTTTCCGGAGGCGCTATATGATATTGCCATTAATATTCGTGATAACTATAAAAATATCGAATGGTTTGTATCAGAGAATGGCATGGGCGTTTCCCGCGAGGAACGTTTCTTAAATGAAGAAGGTGTGATCGAGGATGATTACCGCATTGAATTTATTCAAGAACATTTAGAATGGGTTCATAAGGGAATCGAGGAGGGCTCTAATTGTTATGGCTATCATTTATGGACGCCAATCGATTGCTGGAGCTGGATGAATGCCTATCGCAACCGCTATGGATTTATTTCAAACAATATTCATACACAAGTGAAAACTATTAAGAAATCGGGTCATTGGATTAAAGAAGTAAGTGCTAAGAATGGGATTGAATAATTAGGAAGAAGATCATCGCTTAATTTTTGCGATGGTCTTTTCTCCAGGCATATAATTAAGAGTAAAAACGCACACAAATCGGGGGTGTTCAAATGTCCTTATTAGTAATGGATATAGGCGGGTCTTCTGTAAAGTTTGCTGTCTGGGAAAAAGAACAGCTAGTGGACAAAGGCTCTTTCATCACACCAAAAACTTGGGATGAGATGAAACAAGAAATGATACAGTTAAAAGAAAAAATGGACGCAAAATACACTATTGAGGGTATTGCATTTAGTGCTCCAGGGGCGGTGAATCAAAGGAAAGGAATAATTGAAGGGGCAAGTGCTGTTCCTTATATTCACCACTTTCCAGTTATTTTCGAGCTAGAGGGACTATTTGGCTGTCCAGTTTCCATGGAAAATGATGCAAACTGTGCAGGTCTGGCGGAAGTATGGAAAGGTGCCGCACGTGGAATGCAGAATGTTCTGTTCGTAGTTATTGGCTCGGGAATTGGCGGCGCAGTGATTGTGGATGGGAAAATCCGCCATGGAAAACATCTATTTGGGGGCGAGTTTGGATACATGCTGCTTAAAGAAGATAAAACCTTTAGTGACCTAGGGACGGCTGTCAATATGGCAAAACGCTATTCCAAGCGAATGGGATTAGAAACGCCATTAAGCGGCAAAGAAGTATTCGATCTCGCCGAACAAGGGGATAAGACAGCAAAAGAAGAAGTAAAAACGTTCTATCACTATTTGGCAACAGGCATCTATAATCTGCAGTACAGCTTCGATCCGGAAAAAATCATAATTGGCGGGGGTGTCTCTGCTAAAGAAGGCTTACTAGACGAATTGAACCTTCATCTTGCCAGAGTAGTAGAAAGCACAAAAATCGCTCCATTCATTCCCGAAGTAGCTATATGCGAATTTCAAAATGACGCCAATTTAATTGGTGCTGTTTATAATTATGAGCTTGCTTTTGGGAAGTAGGCAGTGGAAAGGGCGGAGTCACAAGTAAACTTGCAAGAAGCGCAAATAAATGGACAAAATCCACAAGTAATCTAGCAAATTGCACAAACAAGTTTTTGGATCTCTCAAACAAACAGACACGGTACCGCCGAAGTAGCGCTGACCATTAAACAACGATCAAAATTCAATATATTGCTAGTCCACAATATTATTTTTTGCAAAAAATAGCAGTTAAAATAATTGGAGAAGAGGGACAAATCATGTATACGGCTAATGAAAATAGGTATGAAAAAATGATTTACAATCGTGTGGGGAAGAGCGGATTGAAATTATCGGCGCTGTCACTAGGGCTGTGGCATAATTTTGGGGGTGTCGATTTATTTGAAAATAGTCGTGCTCTTGTAAGAAGAGCATTTGATTTGGGAATTACGCATTTTGATTTGGCGAATAACTATGGACCGCCTGCCGGCAGTGCGGAGGAGAATTTTGCGAGAATCTTAGAAAAGGATTTAAAGCCGTATCGGGATGAGCTGATTATTTCCACAAAAGCAGGATATGGGATGTGGGCTGGTCCGTATGGTGATGGTGGCTCGAAGAAATATTTAGTGGCTAGTCTTGATCAAAGCTTAAAGCGGATGGGTCTTGAATATGTGGATATTTATTATCACCATCGTCCAGATGAGGAAACGCCCTTAGAGGAGACGGCGGAGGCTTTGGATTTATTGGTCCGTCAAGGCAAAGCGTTATATGTTGGTGTTTCCAACTATTCACCGGAGCAAACAAGAGAAATAGCGCGGATTTTTGAAGATAAAAAAACGCCATTCATTATTCATCAGCCTTCTTACAGCATGTTTAATCGCTGGATTGAGGATGGATTGAAGGATGTTTTAGTGGAAAAACAGCTTGGAGCGATTGCTTTTAGTCCACTTGCTCAAGGATTATTGACAGACCGCTATCTAAATGGCATTCCTGAGGATTCTCGTGCCAATCGGGAAACGGGACTATGGCTGCATAAAGAAAATGTGGATCAGACAATAGATAAAGTAAGAGCTTTAAACAATATTGCGAAAGAACGAGGGCAAACCCTTGCCGAAATGGCAGTTGCCTGGATTTTGCGTGATGGCATTGTCACAAGTGTACTCATTGGTGCAAGCAAGATAAGCCAAATTGAAGACAATGTGAAGGCACTGGATAATATTCATTTTAGTGCGGAAGAGCTCGTGGCTATTGATAAGGTGCTAAGAGGATAAAGAGAAAACCACTGCAGAGCAGTGGTTTTCGTTTTAATTTGCTAAGCGTTTGATCATTTCTAAGCACATTCTTGCATTATGGTAGGGACATTTCCATGAGTCGACGATGTTTTCTTGTGTTTGGTACTTTTCATCGCGGAGAGAAGAAATAACTTCACCGTTTGTATCAATGCGGGAGTACCATTCGCCGCCCTCGCGCTTATCATGGATAGATGCTTGAATGTATTTCCATACATCCTCACTATATATTAAATAGTTTTGGATATTCGTTAATTCATAGGCATTGTGGAAGCCGATTACTGCTTCGGCTTGTCCCCACCAGACTCTTGTTGCGTGAATGGTGCCATTTGCCTTGTAATCCATAAGCGATCCATCTTCAGCAAGCCCTTCTCTAGCAACCTCCAATGCCATGAGCTTATTCATTTCTACTATTTCTGGTCTATCGAGCTTAGTTACATTCAATGCTTCTGATAAAAGCCAGCTCGTTTCAATATCATGTCCAAACGAGAAAGTATCTTTTATACTATTCCAATTTTGGTCAAAGGCAGCGTGGCAATAATGCTTTTGATGATCAAAAATATGTGTATGGAATAGCGTTAATAGATTATCAATTTTGCGTAATAGTCTTTCATCAGGCCAAATTTGGTAAAGGGTCGTGTATGCTTCGATAATATGCAAATGGCTATTTGTTGTAAAGGCAGCCTCCACGCACTCATTTAATAGAACATTTTCCTTTTTAGTCCAATCGGCATTAAATTCTTCCAAATAACCGTTTAATGATTCAGAGAAGCAAATATCTTCTATAAGATAAAATAATTTTTGTGCTAAAGCTAATACTTCCATATCTTTAGACACCTTATAATATTCACTTAAGCCATAAAGCGCAAAGCTTTGGGCATAGACATGCTTTGATGAGATAACCGGATTTCCTTTATAATCAACAAGCCAATAGATGCCGCCGTTTTCCTGATCCCAGAGCTTATTTTTAAAAAATTCATAAGCATGATGGGCAGCTTCTAAATAGGCTGGATCTTGTTTGTATTGATACACAGCGGAAAAGGTCCATAGGTTTCTAGCACCTAAAACGCCACCTTTATGGGCTTCAGGATGAAGCTTTAAATGGTAATCAACCACCCCGTAGAATCCGCCGTTCTCCTTATCCATTAGATTTAACCAAAATGGCAAAATACGATTCTCCAACTCTTCCATAAACTCTATTTTCTTCATGGTAACTCCTCCTCTTTTTTACCTTCTTTACCCTTCAACAATATTGCGAATCCATTTTTTTGTATAAGTTCTTTTTAACCCCAAGAAGGCTCGAATAAAATCATGGGAGTTAGCAAGTGCATAGACAGCAAACAATGGCAGCTGGAAGTATACGCCTAATGCAGCAAGTGGAAGCCCGACTAGCCAAACACCGATTGTGTCTAGCCACATTACATATTTTGTGTCGCCTCCAGCACGCAAGATGCCGACATTGTTGATATAATTTAGATTTTTGGCAATGGAAAAGGGGATATAGACAAACATAATGCCATAAACAAGTTGTTCTACTTCTGGTGTAAGTCGATAAAGCGACAGCACATGCGGGAGTAGGATTAAAATCAGAATTCCGACGACAATAGAAGTTCCCGTAGTAATCCGGATGAAATTCTTCGCATACTGAAAAGCACCTTTTTTATCATTTGCACCAAGCTGATTTCCAATCATGACTGCCGATGCATCGCTTATCCCGGTAAAGACACAGGTGAAAATAAAAATAATCGGATCAATCATCGAGATAGCGGCAGTTTGATTTGTGCCCATTGTGGCATACAGCCAGAAAAAGAGCGTATCTCCAAGCGTCCATGTACCATGGTTAATGATGGATGGCATCGTGATTTTAAAATATTGTTTGCTTAAACTGCTTCGGAAAACATCGAGATTCTTTTTGATAATCGAAAAAGAAAGGAACTCTTTTTTTACAAGAAGCATGAAAAGAAGAGCAGTTTGAATGATACGAGCGATTAGTGTCGCAATCGCAGCACCTTCGACTCCTAATGCAGGTGCTCCGAAATTCCCGTATATAAGGACATAGTTTAATAGCGTATTCACTAATAAGGCAATTACGCTATAATAGGTTGGTTTACGTACTTCGCCAGTTGTTTTTAAAGCGATTACAAAAATCATAGATAAGGCTGTAAAAACATAGGAGTAACCGAGAATTTGCAGAAATTCACCGCCCAATTGCTTAACAGAAATATCCGAAGAAAAAAAGCTAAGAATCGGGTAGGAGAAAAACTGTGTCAAGAGTGTAAAGAAAAGGGAAAAAACTGCGGTGAGTACGCTTACAAAGATAACCGAGCGACTAATGCCGTTTTTATTTTTTGCTCCCCAGTATTGGGCACAGAAGATGGTTGCGCCACTTGCAAATCCTTGTAGAAGAATCGTCGGAATCTGCGTGAATTTATTGGCAATCCCCACAGCTGCAATACTGTCTACACCAAGTCTGCCGACCATAATGGAGTCAATAATATTAAGACCTGAAGTAATCAAAAGCTGAATAGTAATAGGGATGGTAAAATACATCATTTTCCTATAATATTCTTTCTTGCTATCTTCCATTCTGTCACTTTCTTTCTATTAAATTGTCTATTTTTTCTCCCGTTTTGTTCTTTACTTATTGGAAGTCGAAATATATAATTAATTTACAACAAAAGTATAGACAATTCAATATAAAACTTTATATTTATATTGATTTATTGATAAAGGAGGAAAGTGCGATGGAATTTATGAAAGGATTTAGCTTTGGATTTATGAGCAAAAGAGGAGAATGGCAAGAGGAGAAAACGATAGAATCACTGAAGCTGCTAAAAGAAAGATGTGCAGTTGAACATATTGTCCTAACTGTTGTTGCAGAGCAGGATACTCCACAATCCACCACAATTAATTGGAAGAATCATCCCGATGTAGTCAGTGATGAAGAAACCGTGCAATTAATTGAATACGCTAACAAAATAGGCTTAGAGGTCACTTTAAAGCCAATGGTAAACGTGGCAGATGGTACATGGCGTGCCCATATTAATTTCTTTGATACGGATGTACCTTGTGAACCAAAATGGTCTGAATGGTTCGCTTCTTATAATGAGTACATTCTGCACTATGCAAAGCTAGCAGAGCAAATGAAGTGTCCCATGTTTGTAATCGGCTGCGAACTAGTAAATGCAGACAGAAGAGAAGCTGAATGGCGTCACCTTATAAAAGAAGTGCGCAAAGTATATAGCGGTTTAATCACATATAACTGCGATAAGTACCAAGAAGATGTCTTAAAGTGGTGGGATGCTGTTGACGTAATTTCTTCTAGCGGCTATTACCCGATTGATGCCTGGGAAGCACAATTAGACCGTATCGAAAAAGTAGTACAGAAACACAAGAAACCTTTCTTTTTCTGTGAAGCTGGCTGTCCAAGCTGGGTAGGTGGAGATTTGCTCCCAAATGATTGGACAAAAAGAGGCGAATTCAGCGAAGAAGTTCAAAAAAGATGGTATGAAGCAATGTTTCAAGCAACCAGCAAACGCAGCTGGGTAAAGGGATTTGCCTTATGGGACTGGAAAGCTCATCTATATCCAATCGAACAAGCAAAAAGTAATCAAGATTACGCTGTATATGGAAAAGCGGCAGAAAAAGTGATTAAGGATTATTATTCTTCTGTTGGTGGAGAGTGAGGATGGAGGGTAGTTGTAGGATGAACGCGAATAGCCGAGGGAATTGGAACAGTGATGTTCATAAAGGAGATGAAAGCCAAAAGAAGCGGAGGTACGCGGGAAAGTGGTGTTCATAAGAGAGATGAAAGCCTAAACCAGCCTAGGCAATCATAAAAATGGTGTTCATGAAGCAATAAAAGCGGTAAGAACAGTCAAAAGCAAACAAAGCAACAATATATCAAGTGTCCTAGCAAGCAATAAATCAAATCATTAAAATGTATGCGCTTAACATAACTATATCACCATAAAAATAATTGTCCTTACTTTTTCAACAAAAGACTATACAAATGGAATTGACCATGGTAGAATATGTTTGTAAGCGCTTAATGGTAAAGTTTTCAAAATATGCTTTAACTCTTTATATGACCTAATTATTTGGAGGGAAAATAGAATGGGGATTAAAAAAGGTAATAAACTATTTCGGTTTGGCCTGATTGCTAGTGCAGCTGCATTAATGCTTGGTGCTTGTAGCAGTGATTCGGAAAAGCAAGGGGGAAAAGGGGCAGACGGGAAAGAGACAATCACTTTTATTAACCACAAAACAGACTGGACTGGGAATGGCAAATGGGATGAGTACATTGCACAATTCAATGAAAAACATCCAGATATTGAAGTGAAAGTAGAAACAATTACTGATTATGCTGGTCAAATGCAAATTCGCATGAACTCAAAAGATTATGGCGATGTGTTAATGGTGCCAACAACGATTAAGCCAGAAGACAACGCAAACTTCTTTGAGCCGCTTGGTGATCAAAAGGAATTAGAAGAAAAATACTTATTATTAACAGACCGTGCATATGACGGTGTATCTTATGGTATTCCAATTGCCGTAAATACAACAGGTGTACTTGTTAATATGAAAGTATTCAATGATGCAGGAATTACTGAATTCCCTAAAACGCCAGAAGAATTTCTAGCAGCATTAGGAAAAATTAAAGAATTAAATCCGGATATTACGCCATTATACACAAACTATGCTTCTAACTGGGCAATGTCGAATTGGGATTTCGTACGTGAATCTGCAGCAGGCGATCCAAACTTCACAAATGAGTTAACAACAGATAAAACGCCATTTGATGATGGAAAGCCTATGAATACTATTTACAAATTGCTTTATGACTCTGTAAAAGAAGGCTATACAGAAGCGGATCCAACGACAACAGATTGGGAACAATCTAAGCAAGATCTTGCTGATGGAAAAGTAGCAGCAATGGTATTAGGAAGCTGGGCAATTGAACAAGTACAAGCGCTAGCGGAAAATCCAGAAGACATCCAATTCGCTGCATTTCCAACAACACACGATGGAAAACAATACACAGTGATTGGTGGAGACTACAATATTGGTATTAACGTAAACAGTGAGCATAAAGAAGCTGCACGCACATTCTTAGATTGGTTTGTTGATGAGTCAAACTATGCTGCTGACACTGGCGGAATATCTCCAAAAGTGGGAGCTGATTTACCAGCTGCACTTAAATCAATGGAAACTGCTGGAGTGGAATTCTTCCAAGCAACACCTGCTCCTGCTGGAAAAGAATCATTGTTTGCTGATATCAACAACAGTTCGGAAATCGGTTTAGGTACAACGGATGCAACCAAACAACGAATCGTGGATGCGGCAAAGGGCAACACAAAAGAATCTTTTGACGATATCATGAAAGAGCTTAACGAAAAATGGGGCAATGCAATCGAAGAGGTTGGACAATAAACCAATATAGAAATCGCAAGTATTATGGGGAAATGAAAACGATTAAAAAGATTGTTATTTAAAAATGGAGGGTTATCTTAAAAGAGAAAATCTCTTAAGGTACCCTTCATTACTATTGAGTTTTTGTAAAAATCAGTTTTCAGACGGGGCACAGCAGAGAAAATCCTTCTTACTTTGTAGTCATTAACTATTCATTTGTACGATGCTATAACACAAGAGAGTTCCCGTTTGTAGTTTCATATTTTACGCCGGCGCCGATGGAGGTGAATGAGTTTTCCATAAAAGGCGTTAGTGAAAGAATAAGAGGTGTAGGCAAGATGAATAAAATGAAATTGGGGTATAACGGGCAGAGACGATTAATCATTGTTTTATTTTCCGCCCTGCCAGTTTTTTTACTTTTGTTATTTTCATATTATCCTTTATTTAAAATGGTACAGTATAGTTTTACAAACTGGAATGGAATAAGCCCGACAAGTGAAAATGTTGGCTGGGATAACTATATTCGCATTTTTACCACTCCTGAATATTTCTCTGTTTTTAAAGTAAGCTTATATTATTTCTTTGCAACATTTGTACAACTAGGAATCGCATTATATTTTGCGACCGTTTTAACGTTTAAAGTAAAATTCGCAAACCTTTGGAAAGGAATTCTTTTCTTCCCATATTTATTAAATGGGGTAGCGATTGGGTTCATTTTCTTATATTTCTACAAAGGTGGAGGTACGCTAGATACCGTATTGAATTTCTTAGGACTAGAAGATCAAATCCGTCTTTGGTTAGGGGATCGCTCCATTAATAACGTATCAATGGCATTTACTTCTATTTGGCGTTATATGGGCTTTAACTTTATCATCTTCCTTGGTGCTATTCAGTCTATTGATTCAGAAATTTATGAAGCTGCAGAGATTGATGGAGCAAATCGCTGGCAGCAATTCCGATATATTATTATGCCGAGTATTAAGCAGATTATTTTCTTAAATATTATCCTTGGTATCAGTGGCTCACTGAGTGTATTCGAAATTCCTTATATCATGACTGGTGGATCAAACGGTACGAAGACATTCGTTATCCAGACAATTGACACAGCCTTTAAGTTCAGCAAGGTCGGATTAGCATCTGCGATGGCGTTAGTATTACTTGTTATTGTTATTGTTGTGACATTGCTGCAGCAGTTCTTAACAAGAGAGAAAGGAGCGAAATAACATGAAATCACAAACTAGCTTGGAAAAACAAACAGGAATAAAAAGTGAAAATGGATTAACAACTGCGATGATGGTAAAGAATATCCTCGGATTCATTGTCAAATATGGAAGCTTATTAATCGGAGCCGCTGTTGCCATTGTTCCTGTTTTAGTTGTGATTATTGGCTCCTTTAAATCAAAGCAGGAATTTTTAACAACGGGTGTATTAGAACTGCCGAAGAATTTTACCTTTAACAATTATGTTACAGCCTTTGTGGATGGACAAATGCTGACTGGTTTTAAAAATACGATCCTTATCTTTATTGCATCCATCATCGGAAAACTCCTTTTAGGAACGATGATTGCCTATGTACTGGATCGCTTTAATTTTAAAATGAAGAAGGTTATTCTAGCATTATTCCTTCTTGCAACATTGATTCCTGGTATCACAACACAGGTTGCCACATTCCAAATCATTAATGGAATGGGATTATTTAATACCATCTGGTCTGTTATTGTTCTCAACTTAGGTACAGATGTTATTGCTGTTTATATCTTCCTGCAATATTTGAAAAACATCCCTGTTTCACTAGATGAAGCAGCGATTTTGGAAGGGGCATCGTATTTTACGATCTATCGTAAAATCATTCTGCCGTTATTAAAAGCACCGATGATTACGATTCTAATCATCAGTGGTGTCGGAATTTACAATGATTTCTACAATCCGTTCCTATATATGCCGTCACCAGATTTAAAGGTTATTTCGACAGCACTATTTGCCTTTAAAGGTCCGTACGGCACAGATTGGCCAGTTATCCTTGCTGGTGTTATCATCGTTATTCTTCCGATCCTAATTGTGTTCCTAACCTTACAGAAACATATTTATAATGGAGTATCTGGCTCTGTTAAATAAAGAAAAGGGATAGCATCCAAACAAGATGCTATCCCTTTTCCATTACACCGGCCGAGGCACAATATACTTTGTCAAAAAGATTGTCAACGGCGGGGCAAAGAAGATAAATACTAGTAAATTAATGCGGACGAGAAAACTAATCGCAATAATAGTGGCCAGTATAATCAAACTATTAATAAAACGGCGAATACAGGTGTCAAATGCGATTGCATACAGCCATTTTTGATCATCCTTGCCTTTCGGAGGATCAGCTAGAAAATAAATACAATAAATGTAATAAATCCAAGCGAAAAAAGTGAAGAAAACAAGCGGGAATTGAAAAAAGCCAAGAACAGGACTAGCTGTAATGAGCGAATAATAAACGGATAGTAAACTAGCCACAGTCAGCAAAAAGACTACAAAAGACAATAGTTTATTCCCCTTATGCTTCTGATAGGCCTCTTCAAAGGAAATGCGAATACTGTATTCTACCTCATTGTGAATACTTTCAATGCTATGAATCAGACCAATACCAGCAGGAACTAAGCCATATACAAGTCCCCCGCGCAAAAGATACATCCAAAAATAATACCCAGCAGTCGTATACTGAGCCACTCTGTTGATGAAAAGTATAATCTTATTATTCAATATGTTCACCCTTTTAATGTCTATATGTTAGTTATACATGTAAACGGAAACATTATCAATAGGGAGAATGCATAAAGAAAGGGGAAAGGATGCTATCCATGTTCCCCGTTAATTTATATATGAATAGTATTTTTTTTCAAGCGTGCAATCATATACTCTCCTTGCAGAAGCATAAATAGAAAAAACAACGGGATAGCAAGAAAGACAAGCTTGCGGTGCCATTGTAAGTTGCGATGAAGCAGGAATGCCGAAAATAAGTTAGTCAGCAGAAAATTAGTCATAAAAAAGTCACCCTTTTTTCTCTTAGTGTGATTAGAAAGGGTGATTTTTATTCAGGAGTCAGCAGCTGCAATAGTTTCAAGTGCGGACTGGCATGTTGGGAACACACGCATATCTAGCTTTTTCCCATATGTATATTGAATTTTATAACATAAATAGAACTTTGTTGCATATTAGAGAAAAATATATATCTGGAATATCGTGACAAGAAAACTACCTTTATTACCATCTGTTTTTATCTTTTGCTTCTAAGTATAGTTAGGGAATTTCCTATTCTAATCAAAGAATCACTAGTCCAATATCAAAGCTCAACGCTCTTTGGAAAACTTATCTGCTGTGCTGTAAAGGTATTTTGACAAAAGAAGTATTTACCATTCCAACCTGGTATCATTTGTTCATTTCAGTAGCCTCGCTATGGGACAGGCTTTTTGTTTAACTAATTTTGTTTTCCCATTTATTCATTTTTTTATCTAGTAAGTCATACAGCTCTTCTTCTCGATTAGAAAGCTTATAAAATAAGGATAATGCAACAAGGAGAGTATCAACACATTCTTCCTTAATGTCTTCTTTATTGAGCTGCTTATAGTCACTTCCGCTTGCATTTAAATAAGAAAGCACAGCCTGTGATACTTCTCCAGCTTCTTCTGATAATTTCAATGCCATTTGCTCCAGTGTCTTTGGCTCCAATTTACTCAGCTTCCTTAATCTCTCTAAGTAGGTGTTCATGGTCTTCTCTCCTTACTCTTATGTAACTACACTTTAGTTATAGTAATAATCCATTAAGCAGTCTTCTACTTTATAAGAACATGTTTTTTGTTATTAGCCTTGAGAATCCTCAACTGTTCGAATATTGATAGATTCGGATTGTAATCCCCCTATGCATTTAGCATGAAGGTTTTATGAAATTTCAGCTATATTTCAACTAGTTAATTTCATGTATAAGCATTTGTCCAATGAAATGGCTGAAGTTCTTGTAACGAGACATACTTAATTTCATCTGTTTTATGCGTCACGGCTACTAATACTTCACCTCCCCAATACAGCAATCTTTCTTGACAAATACCACAAGGAGTAAGAATTTTGAAAGGGCTATTTTCATCATCTCTTACAACACAAATGGAATGAGTAACTGTTGTTTGCTGTTTATGAGCTTCTAGGATAGATCCCACTTCTATACAAAGATTAGTTGCTGCATTCAGCACTTCTGGTGCTACGCTAGTAATAATATTTCCATCACTTGTACGCATTGCGGCTGCACCGCCCCAACCGGTAGGATAGCGCTTTTCAATTAGCTGCACTGCTGATTTATATAAAATGTCCATTATAATTGCCCCTCCAGGAAGTATTTAAAATAAGTTAATCTGCATTTGGTATGCGAGAAAAACAAAAGTGACTGTTACATATAAGATCGTTCATTTAACATTATTGATAAATATCTTTTTGTGTATGGATAATGTCAAATAACTCTTTCAATATATTTTGATAAACTGAATCTGTGGAGGAAGATAGTATCTGTAATTGACGAATAGCACCTTCACAAACACCCCATCTTGTATAAGAACTTTGAGTTTCTTCTAAAATAAAACTTATTAATTCTTTTTGTTCTTGTGATAAATGATCCCAACTTATACACTTGTCAAGTAATTTTCTTATTTCCCTAATAGCGGATTCTTGATCGTCGGCTGAGTTAGGTGATTTATACGGAAATAAAACTTGATTTGTTTGTTTTGTAATTTCAATGTTATTTTCTAAACGTAAAATATTGTAATCTAAAATATCAGAGCTATTTATATTCAGCTTTATTTGATCGGAATATCTAAACTGATAACCTAAACTCCCAATAAAATGAGTGGATAAATCCATTGCGCTCTTTTCGATATCTTTTCCATAAACGTCTATTAGGCGTTTTGACAGCCAATTTAATTCTTTATAATGTCTTTCTTGCATGTAACTTTGTAATTCCTCATCATTTTCGCCCAAAGAGATATTATATAATTCTGAGATTTTCTCCGTTCCATAAATGGAATGCTTTACCCGAAGCTGGGTATAAAATAGCTGCTTATCGTATGGACTTCCTTCGAGCAACAACGTATTTTGTTGTTCGTCAACCTTTTCGTCAACTTTTTGAATAATATAAAGAATCAATTGTGATTTTGTAGAGAAGTAATTATAAAATGTGCTTTTGGAAACTTTGGCTTGTTCCAAAATATCTTGGATTGCAGTATCATGATAGCCTTTTGTTCGAAATAATTGTTTTGCTGCTTCAATGATTTTTTCTTTTTTACTCATACAATTCTAACTCCTTTAAATATGATGGATATCATTATAATACCAATCTATCATAAAAACAAACTTGAGTACAGAAAAATGAACTTCGGTTTGATTGAAAGGGGGAATGGAATGATTATTCCTTAAAGATTTAATATCTTAATCAAGGTAAAAAGTCCGTCAGCAAGGAGGTGATAAAATAAGTGTTCTATTGAATACAGCTATCAACTGAGGAAGAAGGTTCCTTATACTTTCTATATAATAGTTATTATATAGAGGCTGAGGAGGGTCCTAGAAGTTATAAAAGTTTATAATCCTATTACCGATCAGGGTGGTCTGAAACTCTAGTGTTACTCACTAGAAAATCTTCACAAACTACTCTAATGTCACAAGATGTACATTAATGGAATGAGGAAAGCCCTCATGCATAACGATAAGGGCTTTTATCTTTTCTATTTATTAAAAAAGTTTAAAACACGATCATTAATTTGTTCTGGCTTCTCCATCGACATCAAATGACCTACCCCTTTTATAATCTCTGTTGTAATATGAGGAGAGGAGTTCTTGGCACGATTAAAAGCTTCCACAGGATCATACATTACTTCTTCTTCTCCAAGTAACAGAAGAATTTGAGTCTGAATTTGGGCTAATTCTTCATCCTCAAATACATAAGGGAATGCTTGTTCCACTTGAGTTGCTTTTGGTGGAGAAGACACAGTGTCCTTCATTCCAGCTATTAATTGTTGTTTTATAAGAGGGTCAACAATATAACGGTTATTAAAAATCCATTTTAAAAAGTTGTTAACTCCTGCTTCATTACTAACCAATCCGATAGCGTAAGAATAGAATTCAGGATTAAAAGGAATATAAGTAGCGGCTGGGCTCATAATAACAGCTTTATTCACCTTATCAGGGAAGAAGGTCAAGAAATTAACCGTATGTAAAGCACCATAGGATAAACCTACAATATTTGTTTTAGCAATTTTCAGAGAGTCTAGCACTTCATTTAACCAAGAAGCATAGCTTAATCGATTTGAAAATGGTTTCTCCGCAATGCTTTTATTTGTATCCCCTAAAATATCTATACAAATGACTCTATAATGCTTACTCCATTCTGCCACATTTGGATACCACATGGTCGAACTCATTTTAGCACCATGCAAAAGGAGTAGGGGTGGAGACAACTTATCTCCACTCTCAATTATATAGGTGTTTCCATAAGACGTTTCTAAAAAGTAAGAGGAAAATTGTGTTGGCCATAGTGCTTTTAATGCGTTATCGTAAGATTGAATGTATGTACTTTTTGGGTCATCTGACTTTAAATGATTCATTTTTAATTCCTCCACATAGTTGTTTTTATTAAAACTCACCAATCGTTTTAGTTGAGTTTTAAGAAATAGATTACGCCTGATTTTAGATCACTGTTTGTTAAGAGTTCTTAAGTTACAAATAGATTAATAGATTGAACTCTTGTGAGTCGATTTAAATAGTCATAATAATTCCTCCCATATCTCTAAATTTCAAAGCCATATCGAATTTCTAGATATCCTTTCTCCTTCAACACTTAAAAGAGTGTCCGTAAGGGGGATTATTTAATAGAAGAGATACTGTTTATTCAGCTTTAATTGATGGAGACTTTATAAAAAAACATAATACAAATGCGATGGCGATTAGAATGAAGCCGGATATAAAGGCATTCTTAAGACCATTCAACAACGGAATAAAGGAAGAGTCTTCATAATAGCTTGAATATTTGGTCACAGTAGCTGACATAACCCCAACCATGACTGCAGATCCTAGTGAG
Organism: Niallia sp. FSL W8-0951; assembly: GCF_038006525.1. Lineage (NCBI taxonomy): Bacteria > Bacillati > Bacillota > Bacilli > Caryophanales > Bacillaceae > Niallia > Niallia sp. FSL W8-0951. Next base: position 3,530,541 of record NZ_JBBOVK010000001.1, on the reverse strand, counting down.
GCAAACACTTGTCGAACAGTATTATTAATAGCAGAACCGTGACTTATCAAATCATTAGACAATGCATTTATTCCCGCAGTGGCTAAAGGCATCATGACAAATCCCATACCTAGCATTCTAAAAGAATAAAGACAAACAATCCACCAAGTAGCTGTATTGTTAGTGAGGTATAAGAATGGAAAAGTTGCTGCCGCTAGAATGAACATGCCCATTATTGATATTTTTTTAACGCCAAACTTATCAAATAATTTCCCTGATATTGGAGAAATAATACCCAGTACAATCGCACCAGGAAATAATATTAGCCCCGATTGAAGTGCTGAAAAGTTTTTTATAGTTTGTGTATAAATAGGTAAAAGAACTTCAAATCCAATCATAGTCATAAAAATAATAGAGACAATCATTGTAGACAATGTAAATGTTCTACTTTTAAAAACTTGTAACTCCAAAAAGGGTTGAGTGAGTTTAAATTGTCGATGGGAAAATAAAATTATGATTAGGAGGCCAGCTACGCAAGAGAACCCTGTAATTTTATTTTGCCACCCTATATTCCCTGCAACACTAATCCCATATAGCAGGGAACCTAAACCTATGCTACTAAGCATAATAGAAAGGATATCAATCTTCGGTTTAGTTAAATTAATGACGTTTTTCAAATAGAAGCATGCCAGTAACATGTTAATCACAGCAATTGGGAGAATTATATAAAATAAGTATCGCCAATTAAAATAATCAACAATCCATCCAGATAAAGTGGGAGCAATAGCAGGAGCAAATGCAATAACAATTCCTACTAACCCCATAGCCTCTCCTCGCCGTTCAACTGGATATACTAAAAACATTAATGTCTGCATTAAAGGAATAATTAATCCTGAACCAACCGCTTGGATGATACGTCCTAATAACAGTATGTTATATGTAGGACTGAGTGCACAGATTACTGTGCCTATTACAAAGCTTACCATTGCTGCCATATATAATTTTCTATTATTTATTGTATTTAACAAAAATGCTGAAGTGGGAATCATGATGCCACTGATCAACATAAACGCAGTAATGAGCCATTGTGCATTAATAGCACTAATGTCTAGGTCAACCATTATCTTTGGCAAAGCTGTGACCAATAATGTTTGGTTTATGATAGTTAAAAAAGTACCAATCATTAAAACGAGGACAAATCCGGCTCTACTAAATTGATTTCCATTAATGTCGATGGGATGTGCTCTAATATTTGTCATTCTTCTTATCCTCCTGTTGTATAAAATAAAACTCGAGTATATTTTTCTGAACTCTAGTACAATACCATGATAGAATTGAATAATAAAGATGTCAATATCCTTTTTGTTCCGGCACAACTACTTGATGTGCAAAATTAGGAATGGTTATGCTTTCCAGTTATGAATTATTCATACTCTTTAATGATTCTTAAATAGCAACAAAGAATAACTTCTTTTCCTCGCCAATATAGATAGGAGGAGGAAGAGATAGTTCACTTTTTTCAGATAATAGTTTCACTAAAGGACAACATGCATTTACAGATGGAAATAGTGCTGACCATTTATTTCCTTTTTTTCTATATAAAAAGAAAAGGAGTGGTTCAGAATGACAATGGGCTTTGATTGTGCTACCAAGTTAACAGAAAAAATGGCAAAAGACTTGTATGGAGCAGGGTTTCGCTATGCTGCACGCTATTTAGGAGATAGCTGGAAGTCCTTTAATAAGAAAGAGGCAGAAGTAATTCAAAAGGCGGGAATAAAGCTGATTAGTATTTTTCAAAAAAGAGCTAATAAGATTTCCTATTTTACAGAAAAGCAAGGAACAGTAGATGGGAAGGACGCAGAAAAGTGGGCAAAAGCAGTTGGGCAGCCAGAAGGAACTGCTATTTACTTTGCAGTTGATTGTGAGGTTACAGGAAAGCAAATGGCCCAGATCCAAGCTTACTTTTCAGCTGTGAAAAAGGAGCTGATATCTTATAAAATAGGAGTATACGGTTCCTATGCAGTGATGCATACCATGAAGGGGGAGGTTGATTACTTATGGCAGACCTATGCATGGTCACGCGGAGAAGTCGCTCCCTTTATTCATATGTATCAATATGAAAATAATATCATCCTAGAGGGCGTCAACATTGACCGGAATCAGATTATGCAAAATCCTGGGCATTGGGACACGGAAAAAGTGCAGGCGAATAAGTATACTGTTCAGCAGGAAACAGGTGCCTTTCTAACAGCGGCAGATGCTAAAGCTGGCCAAAATAAAAAGGGAATCGTCAAGCCAGGAATATACTCGATTTTTAACAAATCTCAAGGAATGATAAATGTCACGAAAATAGCAGGAAAACCAGGATCATGGATTAACCCGCAGCAAGAAACAGTACACATCGTCTCCAGTGGAGAAACGTTAACGAAAATTGCCAAAATCTATGGAATGAGCCTTTCATCCATCCAAGCAAAAAATCCACAGATTAAAAATGTGGATCTCATTTACCCTGGGCAAGCGATAAAAATTTGAATTGACTAGACAAATTTTGAAAAAATGAAGGGTTTTCAAAGACGGAGAGCGAATAAGAAGGAGAGGTGAAAATATAGATGAAAAAGATAGAAAACGAAGTTCGATGGGGAATTATTGGCTGTGGAGATGTGACAGAAGTAAAAAGTGGACCAGGCTTTCAATTAGCGGAAAATTCAAAGCTAGTGGCAGTTATGCGCCGCAATGGTGAATTGGCTAAGGATTATGCGGAGCGTCATCATGTTCCTAAATGGTATGACAATGGCGAAACACTAATAAATGATCCAGATGTCGATGCTGTTTATGTCGCTACCCCACCAGCTTTTCATAAAGAATATGCACTTCTTGCCGCAAAAGCAGGGAAACCAGTGTATGTAGAAAAACCAATGGCAAGAAATTATCAAGAGTGCCTAGAGATGATTGAAGCATGTAAACGAGCAGATGTGCCTTTATTTGTTGCCTATTATCGTCGCGCACTTCCTCGTTTTCTAAAAATAAAAGAAATAGTCGACAGCGGTGTACTTGGGGATATTCGCTTTGTGCGGACAATCCAATACCAGCCGCCGCTGAAAGATGATCAAGCATGGAGAGTGCAGCCAGAACTTGCAGGCGGTGGACTATTCCTTGATTTAGCAAGTCATACATTGGATATTCTGGATTTTCTGCTTGGACCGATTAAGGAGGCAGAAGGATTTGCAACCAACCAAAATGGCAGCTACGAAGCAGAAGACATGGTGACCGGCAATTATCTATTTGAATCAGGTGTGCATGGAACAGGAACATGGTGTTTTGGCGCATATGACCATGTGGACGAAAACGAAATTGTCGGAAGCAAAGGGAAACTGACTTTTGCAACCTTTGGGAATGGTCCCATTACTTTAACAACATCAGAAGGAACGGAAGAGTGGGTAATCGAAAATCCACGTCATATTCAGCAGCCTATGATTCAATTGATGGTGGATGAGTTAACTGGAAAAGGCACTAGCCCAAGCACAGGCGAAAGTGGAGCAAGAACAAACTGGGTGATGGATCAGCTGATTAAAGGGTATTATGGGGAAAAGGCATCTCGTTGAGAGGTGCTTTTTCGTGTGGCAGCGATGACTTTGTTTTGGCTGATATATCTCCAGTTTGGCTGATTCCACCCTTACTTTGGCTGATATTTTCTCAGTTTGGCTGATTCCACCCTTACTTTGGCTGATATTTTCTCAGTTTGGCTGATTCCACCCTTACTTTGGCTGATATATCTCCAGTTTGGCTGATTCCACCCTTACTTTGGCTGATATCTGGAAAGTTTGGTTGAAAAAAATCGTTATTTTTGCTGATTATCTACTCTATTTCAGCATATTAATGACAACATTGCTAAAAAATTAACTTTCTATCTTGTGACATTTCTTTATAAACAAGTTTTCTTTTTCAAAAATCCAATCTTTACAATAAAATCCGAAGCACCATCTTCTGCTTCGGGATTTTTTCCTATTTTTAATTTTTTATTTCGAACTTGCAGTAGCTCTTCGGATAAAAAATGATAGCACTAATGCAACACTCGCAATAATCGTAGCTACAATAAAAGCGTCATTAATTCCACTGATTGTAGATGCTTGAGCTGCTTTTCCATAAACTGTAGAGATTGCTAAGGTTTGACCTGCTCCGGTTGGAAGTCCTGTGAGACCAGCTAAACCTTGACCAAGCTGAGCAAATTTCTCTGCAATATATGGGTTGGCAGACGAGATAATGTTGTTATAGTTATCTAGATGAAAAGCGGTACGATTGGTCATGACTGTGATTAAGAAGGCAGTACCAATACTTCCCGCAACTGTTCTGGCTGTATTGGAGACAGCAGTTCCATGACTCGTTAAGTTTAATGGGAGCTGGTTCATTCCCTCTGTCATAACCGTCATCATAATAAATGACATCCCGAACATCCGGAAAATATAAAGCATCATGAGATGAGAGTAAGATGTCTGCATCGTTAATTGAGTGAAGCCCCATGTAGTCAGAACCGTAATGATTAAACCGATGATCGCTAGTGGTCTTGCCCCAAAGCGGTCAAAAAGTTTTCCGGAAATTGGTGACATGATTCCCATTACAATCGCACCTGGCAGCATTAATAATCCAGAATCGAGGGCAGTGAAGCCGCGGATATTCTGCAAATAGATTGGTAAAAGCAGCATTGCCGCAAACATCGCCATATTGACAATCATGCTTACTAATGTTGTTAAAGTAAAGATACTATATTTGAATACACGTAAGTCTACCATAGGCGCTTCTGTTGTAAGTTCTCTCCAGACGAAGAGGCATAAGAAAATTACTCCGATAACAAGAGAAAGAACAACTACTCTGCTATCCCATCCGTTATTTCCTGCTTCGCTGAAACCATAAAGCAAGGAGCCTAGGCCGACTGTACAAGTGATAAAGCCAATCGTATCAAAGACTGGATTGGATACTTTTGTTACATCCTTCATCCACAGAATAGCGATAATTAAATCGAGAATGCCGATTGGAATAACAAGCTCGAATAAGACTCTCCAAGAATAATGACCGATTAACCAGCCTGATAAAGTTGGCCCAATGGCTGGTGCGAAAATCATGACGACACCCATAATCCCCATTGCTGTTCCGCGTTTTTCGGGCGGGAAAATAATTAAAAAAACGGTCATTAAAAGTGGCATTAATAAACCGGCGCCTGCTGCTTGGATGATACGCCCAATTAGAAGCATCGAAAATCCAACAGAGGTCGCACAGACAATGGATCCGATGGTAAACGCGGAGATTGCTGAAATCAACAGTTTCCGTGTTCCTAGTTTATTGATTAAAAATGGAGTGATTGGGATAAACACACCATTTGTCAGCATATATCCAGTGGACAGCCATTGGACGGTGCTTGTTGATACATTTAAATCGTTCATAATATGTGGAATGGCCACATTTAGTAAAGTCTGGTTCAGAATAGCGACAAATGCACCTAGCATGAGGGCAACAATCACTTTACCGCGGTTGATTTCTTCGGCCGTTTCTAGTGGTTTATAAGGAGCTTTTGCTTTTTTTGATTCTTTGGCTTCAGCTGCTTGCTCCTCTTCATCCGCTATTTCGTTAGATTCGACAGCATTAGCAAGGCGTTCCTTTTCATTGGATATTCCTTCATTTGTTTCCATTGCTTCTGCTACGCCATCTTCACCGTCTTCTTTCATTGCATCTGCATGCTCTATGGTATCCGACGACTCTTCTTGTTTTACCATCTCTGATTTTGTAAGGGATGACGTGGTGTCATTTTCCTTCTTGGCATCTTCCATAACGCGGCTCGGTTTTGCTACTGTCTTCTTTTTTCGTAAAAAAAGATTGATGATCAGCAGAAGGAGGATGCTTCCTATAATATAGCTTGTGATGTAAGTGGTCATATCCATCACCTACTTATGAATTCTTACGGAAACGTTCATACCTGGAATTAGTTTTAGTCCGCCGTAGTTATCGATAGAGATTGTTACCGGAACTACTTGTGTTTCTTTTGTATAGTTTCCTGAGCTGTTGTTGCTTGGCAGAAGGGAGAATGTTCCTGCTGTTGCAAGTCCTAAGCTGTCTACTTTTCCTGTTAAAACAGTCTCTGGGTAGGCATCTACATATAAATCAACTTCTTGCCCAACTTTTACTTTGTTAATATCTGTTTCATCGACATTTGCTGTTACCCATAGATTTTCTAAATCATAGCTTTTAGCAAGGGAAGTTCCTGCAGCAACAAATGTATTTGGGACAGCGCTAGATTGAACAATGGTACTATTTTCTGGAACAGTAATATCCATTTTAGTTGTACCTGATTCTGTTACAACCTCTACAGTACCGATTTTTTCGTTTTTGTTAAAAGAAGTACCTGCTTCGCCTTTCCAATCCGTTAATTTACCTGTTGCTGGTGATGCGATGCTGATTTGTTGTCCAGCAATTTGAGCATTATCTGTTTTGATATAGGAAACAGATTGGTCGTAGAAATAATAGCCGGCAAAACCTCCGCCAACTAACACAATCAATAGGATAATATTTAATAAAATCATGCGTTTACTATTCATGGTTGTTCCTCCTCAATTTCATTTAATATGGTCAGTATTTTTTCATTTAGCTCAAGTAATTTGTTTATGTCTTCCTCTGGAAGCTGCATAACTTCTCTTACTTTTCCTGCTAGAATAGAAGTCCCAGCGAAATATTGCTGCATGACGTGCTGACCTTCTGCAGTTAGTTGGATGTTGACCGATCGACGATTGTTTTCAGGAATGGTTCGTTCAATTAATTGTCGTTGGGATAGTCGATCGATAACACCGCTAACGGTGCTTTTGGTTAAAGATAGTTTTGTTGCAAGTTCTCCAATGCCGATATTAGGGCAGAAATAAATTCTGTACAGCGTTTTTAACTGCACGGCTGTTAAATCCAATTTCTTCGCATCAAGGTGCACTAGATGGTTATAGGCTTTATTAATACGAGAATAGGAGCGGATTAATTCATTATTTAACGACCCGTTCATCTGAATTTTTCTCCCTTTCTAATAGTTTTTATCAGAACTGTTCGTATGCGAACTATTGGATTTTCGCATATTTTTTTGGAGAAGTCAATGGATTTGCTGAGATCTTGTTAAGGAAATCACTAATTTATGAATCAGCTGTAAATGGTTTGTTTTTTTCTTCAAAAAGAGCGAGAAAGGCATCGACCACATTTGGATCAAACTGCTTTCCTTTGTTCAGCCTAATTTCGTGAAGAATTTCTTCTAAAGGAATTTCTTTTCGATAAACGCGACCGGAAGACATCGCGTCAAAGGTGTCTGCAACTGCGACGATACGAGCGAGCAATGGGATTTCTTCTCCCTTTAAGTGTTGCGGATAACCTTTTCCGTCAAAGCGCTCGTGATGATATAAAACAATATCCAATATCCCACTATTTTTATATTGCTTAACATGTTTAATGATTTCATACCCTTTTGTTGTATGTTTTTTTATTAATTCATATTCAGTTGCTGTTAACTTTCCTGGTTTTGTTAATAAAGATTCGGGGATGCCGATTTTTCCAATATCATGCAGTAATCCGCCGATATGAATAACCTCACATAAATGATGGGGGAGCTCCATTTTTTCGGCAATTTGCATGGCATATTTTGCGACATTTTTCGAATGGTGCATCGTATAGGAATCTCGGGAGTCGAGTGCATTGGAAAGTACTTTTGTTAAGGCTAAATTATCTTCCATCACTCTTTGCACGCGTGACATAAAGGCAACGGATATGAACGTGATCAGAAGATAGGTTAATAAATAGGTAATAAAAGTAAGAATAGATGAAGCATGTGGCTCCGGAATGAAAAAAAATCTACAAACAACAACTAGAAACGTCAACATTACAATCTTCCAAAGAGAGCTATTGTAGAAGCCGAGTCCCAGAAAAATAGAGCATAATATATATAAAATAAAATAATTATCATGGTTTTGCAGAATATAGCGATTTAAAATGATACTAATGATAAAGAGAATAAAGAAAAGATAACGAAAATAAGCAGGATTATTCCAAATTCGATGATGCATATCGGACCTCCAGTGCTAATCTTAATCGAACAAACCTCTATTAATGGAAGCATTCCCTATTCTTCTAATTTAATAAGCTTTGCAGGGGAGAAATATTTTCTAAAAAAAAGTTCATACTACAAAATGAAAATAATTCCTGAGGTGATCAGATGAATGACCAACAACGTTCCTTTTTTGATCGATTAGTTTCCATTCAAGAAAAATATACAAAAGAGGCGCAAGAGTATTGGAGTTTGTATTCAAACATAGATTCATGGCAATTTTGGGTGGTGCTGCTTATGTTAGTTGTTCCCCTGATCGTCTTATATTTTACCATTGACCGCAAGCGGATTTTCATCATTGGTTTCTTTGGATTCGCCGTGCATATGTTATTTTTCTATGCAGATGCAACTGGTATTCGCTTTGGGTTATGGGCCTATCCATATCAGATGCTTCCTTTCTTACCAAGCTTTTCGCTAGATGGGTCGATTATCCCAGTCGCGGTTATGCTAGTATTTCAATGGACATTAAAACACGAAAAAAACTTCTATCTATATGCCGTCATTTTAGCAGCCATTTTTGGTTTTGGCTTTAAACCATTGTTGACAAGCATGGGGTTATTTGAACCATATAAATGGGTTAACTTTTTTCATATTTTCCTGATTTATTTGTTCCTATATATTGGTGGATATTTAATTACAAAACTATTTATGAAATGGCAAGAAGATGAGTAATTTATCTGATTTCGGCAAGGATAAGAAGGAACATTTAGTATAGATTATAGATCGGAGTCTATTCCATGCTCGTTCTTATCCTTATTGTACTTTTATTTAATACGATAGCATATAGCATTCCAAAACGATTAACTCCTATTGAAATGTTGACAACAACACTATTTGCAATGTTAATTCAGTTACTTACAGATATCTATCTTAGTTTGAAATATAATATTTATGGTTACTTTGAAAAAGGGCCTGACTGGGATAGCTTTATCTATATTCTGGGAATTTATCCTGCGGTCAATATTATTTTTCTTAATTGCTTTCCGTATAAAAAGAAGCTCAGGAATAAGATACTCTATGTTTTTGTCTGGGGCGTCTTTGCCATGATCTTTGAAACGATATTTATTTGGAGTGGTACCTTCTATTTAAATGGTTGGAAGCAATCATATTCTATATTTACGTATCCAGTTCTTTATGTCACGCTCCTATTATTTCATCAATTCACAGTGAAATTAATGAAAAGAAGCAGGAAAGAAAGCGACCATTAAACAGCCTTCGATTTGGTATAATATAAGGAAATACTAGAATTAGGTGGTTTGACATGACAATTCTTATATTTATCATCGCCGGCATAGCCGAAATTGGTGGAGGCTATCTTATTTGGCAATGGCTTCGTGAAGGAAAACCCTATTATTGGGGAATTTTTGGCGGGATTTCGCTCATTTTATATGGTATTATTGCAACCTTCCAATCTTTTATGTCTTTTGGTAGAGTATACGCTGTATATGGAGGTATCTTTATCATTCTCTCTGTATTATGGGGGTGGGGGATAGATAGAAAAACACCAGATATATATGACTGGTTAGGGGCAGGAATTTGTTTATTAGGTGTGATGATAATGGTTTTTGCACCGCGTCATTAAATGCTGGTTTTAGGATAGCTTCCTTTCTAATAGTTAAAGTGCTTCCTCTATAAATCTTCTTAAATAAATAATCCCTTAGAAATTGGCATCCTTTTCAGTAAAAGGAGGAAAGTTGGAATAGTTTCCATTATAACTAGAGTGGATAATCATTCGCTATTCAGCAAGAGATTACATGAAAATAGGGTGATCGACATAAAAATAACGTTCCATGCTTTTTTAAATAATATGACATTAATAATTGCTTTTATGTTTTTGGTACTGCAGTTAAAAGAATATCTTGTCTTGCGATATAAAAATATTCTCAAGTATATGTGGGTTACTCCAATTTTTGTTAGTCTATTAAGTATTGCAGCCATGTGGGAGCCACTAATTTATGGGGAAGTGCGATTGGATTTACGAGGTGTTCCGATTTTTTATATTTCTTATTTATTGGGATGGAAATATGGATTAATCTCGACCATCTTACCAGCTTTATATCGCTATCAGCTTGGAGGCACCCTTGTAATGGATGGGATATTTCAGGCAATTATTCTGCCATTTATAATAGGCGCTTTTTTCCAAGATAAGAAGTCTTATAATCCACCATATTCCATTATAAATATGAAGCATATGCTGAGCGCATTTTTCTGCTACCAGATCCTAAGGCTATTTTTTATTCTTCAGACGACCCATGTTTCGTTCATGACAGTAATATTACTTATAGTATTTGAACTCGTTGCTGTTCTCTGCATTTTTCTTATGCAAAATAGTGTTAGCAGAAAACAGTTATTACGAAAAGAACTAGAATATCATTCAAGACATGATAGTATGACCGATTTATATAATATTCGTTTTTTTCGGACAAATGTTGAAAAGCTAATGCAGAATAATGTCCCCATTGTCATTGCCATGATGGATGTAGATTATTTCAAAAAATATAACGATATCCATGGTCATCCAGCTGGTGATGCTGTACTACGTACAATTGCGCAGCTATTAAATGATACGATGAGACAAGAAGACATTTTTGCCCGATACGGCGGTGAGGAATTTATTATGTGCTTTACCAAAATAACGAATATGCAGACAGCTGCAAATATTGCAGAGCGAGTTCGAAAAAATGTGGAGGATTATCGATTCTTTGGGGAAGAGACTCAGCCTAATGGGAAAGTAACTGTTTCTGTTGGAATAGGCGGTCTTTCTGCTGGGAAATCACTAGATGAATTAATAAAAGAGAGTGACCAAATGCTGTATAAGGCAAAGAAATTAGGCAGAAATGTAGTAGCGTGCAGTTCCTCCTAAGTGAGGGACTGTCCTTCTTAATGAGTCGTTTTCCAAAGAAAAAGACAATTCCGATGTGATAGAAAAAGGTGGAATTGTCCTATTATAAAGTTTACTTTTGTGATTCACTTGCAAAGACAGTTTCCAACTCTTTCATTAATAATGCTGCGCCTTCTTTACTTAACACAAGCTTTCCATTACCAACCGTGATATTATCGGGGGAGACTTCTCCTGTAATGGCACATTCTTCAAAAGCTTTATATTTTTGGAAGACAATTTTTTCCCCTTCGACAAAAATTTCTAAAGGATCTTTAATTTCAATTCCTAATGTTCTTCGCAATTCTCTTGGAATAACAATACGACCTAATTCATCCACTTTACGAACAATTCCTGTGCTTTTCATACTTTTTCCCTCCCTATACATTTTTTAATATATATCCTATATTTTAACATACTGTCTTGGAAAATGAAGAAATATTTTGAAGTAAAGATAACTTGCTGGAAGCATATCACTAGAATTAGCTACAAGCTTTCCACTATACTTTTTTTGAAGAGGAAATCTTTTCTAATTAATAGAAGGAGGATATAATCATGCAAACAACCATTCCACAAATCACGCTTAATGACGGTCTTGTTATTCCAGCAATTGGTCTTGGTACCTATAATTTACGAGGAGCAACTGGGGTTCAGGCCATGACATCAGCAATAAACATGGGCTATCGGTTACTAGATTCTGCATTCAATTATGAAAACGAAGGCGCAGTTGGAGAAGCAGTTCGCCGCAGCACCGTAAGCAGAGAACAGTTATTTATTACCTCCAAACTTCCAGGACGCCATCATCAATACGACAAAGCCATCTATACCATCCAAGAATCACTATACCGCACCAAATTAGATTATTACGATTTATTTTTAATTCACTGGCCAAACCCCAAAACGGACTTATATGTAGAGGCATGGCAAGCCTTGATTGACGCCAAAAAATGGGGACTCATTCGCTCCATCGGCGTATGTAACTTCCTGCCAGAGCATCTCGATCGCTTGAAAAAGGAAACTGGCGTACTGCCAAGCATTAATCAAGTAGAGCTCCATCCATTTTTCTCTCAAAAGGAACAATTGGCCTACGATAAAGCAAACGGTATCGTAACCGAATCATGGAGCCCACTCGGCCGCGCAAATAACGTTCTAGAAAACGAAACAATTAAACAAATAGCAGAAGCACATGGAAAAACAATATCCCAAGTCATCCTTAGATGGCACACCCAACTAGGAGCATTACCAATCCCAAAATCAAGCTCCCCTGAACGTCAACAAGAAAACTTGGAGATATTCGATTTTAAACTGAACGATGCCGAAATGAATAAAATTTCCAGCCTAACCCGAGCTGACGGCCGCATTGCCGATCAAGATCCAGCTGAGTATGAAGAGTTTTGAGGTAGTTTGACTTAAGGAGTGGGGAATTGAGCGGGGCGGTTGGTTGGAGAAGTTCGGTGTGAATTGGCTGAAATATGGGTGGAATTGGCTGGATTGAGGTAGATTTTGCTGAAGCAGGCGAGGAAATCAGTGGAGATGACAGTAAATTTGGATGAGGTTGGCGAATATCAGCTGAAGTAGTGGTGGAATCAGCTAGAGTGCGAGATATATCAGCCAAAGTAAGGATGAAATCAGCCAAACTAGGAAAATATCAGCCAAAGTAAGGATGAAATCAGCCAACCTGAGAAAATATCAGCCAAAGCGAGGGTGAAATCAGCCAAACTAGGAAAATATCAGCCAAAGGGAGGTTGGAATCAGCCAAACTAGGAAAATATCAGCCAAAGTAATGGTGGAATCAGCCAAACTGGGAAAATATCAGCCAAAGTAATGGTGGAATCAGCCAAACTGGGAAAATATCAGCCAAAGTGAGGGTGAAATCAGCCAAACTGAAGAAATATCAGCCAAAGTAAGGATGAAATCAGCCAAACTGAAGAAATATCAGCCAACCCAATTTCCCTCTCCCCACCAAAAAGGATTTTCAAGCAAACAAATAGAATAAATGAAATAGAGAAAGGAAGTGGTAAATTGTTTATAAACGAAATTTGTAAGAGTAATAGATTAAAAACAACGGAAATTCTGGTCAAAAGATTAAAAGAAACGTATAGGCTGAGACCAAATGTAGTGGAAGATTTAAGGAAGTTATTAGCAGGCTATCGGGGTGAGAAAGATATGAAGTATTACTTTCAATTTTTGCCAGACAAAGATTGCCTCATCATTCATAATCTTCGTCTTTACGATGGAAAAACATATTTTCAGATGGACTACCTCATCCTCACGCAAAAATTTGCACTTATTGTTGAATGCAAAAACTATTATGGAGAAGTAGAGATTGACACTAACTTTAATCAGATGATTCGCAAAGTAGATGAAAAGGTAGAAGGCTATTCTAATCCAATTTCCCAAGCCAAAAGGCATCAACGTCAATTGCAAAAGTACTTTCAACTGCACAATCTCCCGCCAATCCCCATCGAATTCATCATAATATTCAGCAGTTCATCCACTGTATTAAAAGGAAGTCCAGCCATCAGAGATAAAGTCATTCACAGTCATAGTTTTATAGAAAAATGGGACAATCTCTCTCAAAAATATAAAGTGACTGTGGTAGAAGGGAAGCTCCTCCGCAAAGTATCCAAAAATCTCCTGAAAAATAACACTCCTGAAAGTATTGATCTACTAAGGAAATATGGAATCCCACAAAGCGACCTCATCACAGGCGTACAATGCCCATCCTGTGAAAAATTTGCAATGATACGTCAAAAACGCAAATGGTTCTGCCCTCACTGCAACACATATGATAAACATGCCCATCACCAAACAGTGAACGATTATTTTTTATTAATAAAAGCCACTATTACCAATAAAGAATTCCGGAACTTTGCCAATATATCCTCACGTGAAACAGCTGCCAAAATGCTAGTGAAAATGAATTTGCGAAGTATAGGAGAAAATAGAGGAAGAAAGTATCAAAAACCATAAGCAATTGGATAAATATACGAATGGATGATGAGTAGAGAATAAACTATGCTCATTATCCATTAATTATTGGGAAAAGTGGGGGAGGAATCAGCCAAAGTGGAGGAGAAATCAGCCAAACTGGGAAAATATCAGCCAAAGTGGAGGAGAAATCAGCCAAACTGGGAAAATATCAGCCAAAGTGGAGTTGGAATCAGCCAAACTGGGAAAATATCAGCCAAACCCGAGCCAAAATCATCCAACCCTCCCCACCAAAACTCATCCCGCCAACAAAGTCTTCATCAATCGCTTCTCCAGCACAATATCCGTCATATTCGGATTATGCTTCTCCAACTGAGCGCCTTCTTCGCAAAGCGCAGCTGCTTTATCATGATCGCCATTTACATACATTTCATACGCTGCTGCAATTCGTTTATTGCTCATCTGTTTGATTGTTAAGAAACGCTTAACTTCTTTATTCTCATAAATAGATTGGACTTCTTCCTTGTCACCATCCAGTACAGTTAACAAAAACAAGCGCTCTTTGGCAACCTCCACCCGGAAAAGGGGGATTAACTCGTCTTTCCTTGCCCACAGTATGTCATTAATTCTTTTTGCCTCTTCAAAATCGAGGCGGTCCATTGCGCGAACTTGTTGCATGCACAGTCCCCACTGGGAAAAATAATCCTTCCCATCATCGCCATCGGGCAGTGCAAATAGTTCTTCTGGCAGCTCTTGATAAGAAACGCCATTGGAAGTTTGGGCGTTAATATAGAATTGACTAAATAGCTGCCATTGCTTTTTTTCGTTGCTCCAAGCCATTTTTAGCGTCATCCCATCATTAAAACCATAGGGAATAATATTGGTTACTCCAATGAAGAGGCCAAGGAGTACGAATAGAGTGACAGGGATAGGGAAAGCATTCCCATATATAATCCAAGCAATGCCGCCAACCACTAAACTACTGAGAAAATTTATGATAACTCCGCCGCATAAATACAACTTAAAGGGATACTTGCCTTTCACATATTCGGGAGGAGCCATTAAACATTGGCCTAATGTACCTGGCATATGCAGCTTTTTCAACTTTAAACCGTCTTTGGTGGCAACAACCATCCAGGAAAAAACGCGAAAGGAAACAAGCGAATAGCCAGTCAATTTTCCAAAAATAAGATGTCCCCCTTCATGTAAAATAATATGTATAATATAAAAAGCAAGGAAACAAACTACGCTGATAAGAATATTAGTTATACTCCATTCTTGCGATAAAAGAGCGAGCATAAGTGCCCCGCCAAATACTCCTCCAATCAAAGCCATTCCAAGTGTTGAAAGAAATTTCTTCATGCCATAACTCCAATCTTAAGAAATCGTGTTAAGATAATTGTAACAAAGCCTTATGCATTCATCTATCAAAAAAAGCAATTTATCCCAAATCGTCAAAATAGTATGAAACACATAGACATAGTAAAATAATAGAGAAGGTCTACATAAAAAAGGAGCGTGTACCTAATGAAGACAGAGCAGCAATATTTTGAAGAAGGCACAACGATTCAAACATATATGGAAAACATGAGTACATTAAAAGAGGAAAGCTATGAAGTATATGACAACTTCTCTTTACCGCAAGATAGTTTTATAGAAGAATTAAAAAAGCATAAGTTGCATTTCCTAACGATTACGGAAGATTGGTGTGGCGATGCGATGGTGATTAATCCTGTTCTTCGCAAAATAGTGGAAGCGGCGGATCTGCCAATGCATGTGGCATTGCGAGATGCAGATACAGATTTAATTGATCGCCATTTAACAAACGGCGGCAGAGCAATTCCTATGGTGCTTATTTTAAATGAACAAGGCGAGTTAATTGGCAAATGGGGACCGCGTGCACCAGAAGTCCAAGAAATAGTTAATGAAGGACGCGCTAAGCTTCCTGCAAAAGAGGACCCAGCATTTGCGGAAAAACAAAAAGAGTTTTACGAAAGCCTGCAAAAAAGATATCGCACGGAGCCAGCTATTTGGACATATGTATACAATAGCTTTAAGAGCAGAGTCCAAGAGATTATTAAATAAGCAGACAGCCCTTGAATTTGAGGGCTGTTTTTTAATTGGTAAAAGCTTTTGTTTGACATCGAACTCTAAAATCATTAATATAATCGCATACGATATATCGGATACGATGTATTTGGTGGAATTGATGTATGGCTGCAGGGGGAGGAATGGTTTCATGATAAATATTTTTAAAAACTTTCAAAAAAAGGACTGGATGTTCATTTCATGTGCATTAGTCTTTATTATTTTACAAGTATGGCTTGATTTAAAGCTGCCAGATTATATGTCTGAAATTACAAGGCTGGTGCAGACAGAGGGAAGTGAGTTAAGCGACGTTTTAGCTCAAGGCGGATTTATGATGCTTTGTGCGATCGGAAGTATGGTTGCTTCGATTATCACGGTTTTCTTTGCCGCAAAAGTAGCCGCGGGCTTTTCGAATCGTCTCCGTAAAAAGGTTTTTGATAAGACATTATCTTTTTCAATGGAAGAGCTGTCTGGTTTTTCAACAGCTAGCTTAATAACTCGTTCGACAAATGATATTATGCAAGTTCAAATGCTGATTATATTAAGCTTACAAATTGTTATTAAGGCACCGATCATTGCCGTGTGGGGAATTTTAAAAATTACCGGGAAAAGCTGGGAATGGACTGCTGCTACAGGCGTGGCGATTGCGGTGCTATTAGTGCTGATTGCTACGATTGTGTTAGTTGCTCTTCCAAAATTCAAAGTTATCCAGAAGTTAACGGATAATCTTAACATGGTAACAAGAGAGCATTTAAACGGAATCCGTGTTGTTCATGCTTATAATGCAGCAAATTATCATGAGAGAAAATTTGAGAAAGCAAATAAGGAATTAACGGACACTAATCTATTCACTTCTCGGATCATGGCTCTGATGATGCCGACGATTTCCCTGATAATGTCGGGGATGACGCTGGCCATCTATTGGATTGGAGCAGTGTTAATCAATAATGCGGCAATGGCAGACCGCTTGCCGATATTCTCAGACATGGTTGTCTTTTCTTCCTATGCGATGCAAATTATTATGGCGTTTATGATGGTTTCCATTACATTTGTTCTTCTTCCTCGTGCGGCAGTTTCGATTAAGAGAATAAACGAAGTGCTGAATACCGATGTGAAAATTAAGAGTGGTTCGAAAACAGATGGAGACAAGGTAGGAGAGATTGAATTTCGCGATGTCAGCTTTAAATACCCTGGTGCGAGTGATTATATTCTCCGAAATATTAGCTTTACTGCTTCTAAAGGGGAGACTGTTGCGATTATTGGTTCTACTGGGAGCGGAAAAAGTACTCTGTTGAACTTGATACCTCGCTTTATGGAAGCAAGCGAGGGCGAAATTTTGGTAGATGGTCTAAATGTGAAGGATTATAAGCTAGAAGCATTACGAGACAAAATTGGATATGTATCGCAAAAAGCAGTTATGTTCAGTGGCTCTGTGTCTTCCAACATTACGTTTGGAGAGGAAGATAAGGATTCAGTGGAACAGACAAAAATCCAACGAGCAGTAGAAATTGCGCAAGGAAAAGACTTTATTGAAAAAATGGATCAGCAATATGAGGCCGCGATTTCACAAGGTGGAACCAATCTTTCTGGTGGACAGAAACAAAGATTATCGATTGCACGTGCCATTTATAAAGATCCAGAAGTCTATTTATTTGATGATTCTTTTTCCGCGTTGGACTATAAAACAGATCGTGTCCTCCGCTCTAAACTGAAAGAAGAGATCAATGATGCCACTAATATTATTGTGGCACAGCGAATTGGAACAATTAAGGATGCTGACCGCATTCTGGTATTAGATAAAGGCGAAGTGGTTGGAATGGGTACGCATGATGAGTTGATGGTAACTTGCGATGTTTATCAAGAAATTGCCTTATCACAATTATCAAAGGAGGAACTCGAAATTGGCTAAGAAAAACGAGGTAAAAGAAGCAAAAAATCCAACCCAAACGGAGGAGTTGGGGAACCAGCCAGCAAAATCGATTCCTCCGCGTGCAAAAGGGATGAATTTTTCCAGTTTAAAGCAGCTGGTCATTTACTGTAAGGCTTATTTTCCGATTATCATCTTTGCTTTAATTCTTGCGATGACAGCGGCAATCTTTAGCATTATCGGTCCTGATCAGCTAAGCAAAATGACGGATCATATTACAGCAGGACTGATGGGAGAAATTGATCTAGACGCTGTATATGATGTAGCGATTCTGCTGGTTTTCCTATATGGTTTAGGCTTTATTTTTAACTATGTGCAAGGCTATATTATGGCAACTGTTACCCAGAGAATTTCAAAACAATTAAGAAGAGACATTTCGGTAAAAATTAACCGTCTGCCTTTAAAATATTTTGATAATACAAAAACTGGTGATGTCCTTAGCCGGGTTACCAATGATGTCGATATGGTTGGACAGACAATGAACCAAAGTATTAGCAGCTTAATTACGGCTATTACTATGTTCGTCGGTTCCTTAATCATGATGTTCTATACAAACTGGATTATGGCTATTGCAGCTATTCTTTCCACCTTTATTGGTTTTGCGTTTATGTTCTTTATTATTTCGAAATCACAGAAATACTTTGCTCAACAGCAGCAAGAGCTTGGAAAACTAAATGGTCATATTGAAGAAATCTATTCTGGCCATAATGTCGTGAAAGCTTACAATGCTGAACAGCAGGCGAAGGACGATTTTTTTGCTATCAACACACGACTATATGAGAGTGCGTGGAAATCGCAATTTATGTCAGGGCTGATGATGCCGTTAATGATGTTTATTGGAAACTTTGGTTATGTGGTTGTATGTATTGTCGGGGCGGCTCTTGCCGTAAATGGCCATATTTCATTTGGTGTTATTGTTGCCTTTATGCTGTATATTCGCTTATTCACACAGCCGCTGCAACAAATTGCCCAAGCAGCAACAAATCTGCAGTCCACAGCAGCAGCAAGTGGGCGTGTTTTTGAGTTCTTGTCCGAGGAAGAACTAGCAGCAGAAGAGGAGAAAACAGCAAAATTGGCAAATATCAAAGGCGATGTGGAATTTAAGCATGTCCGTTTTGGCTACAGCGAAGATAAAACGATTATTGAAGACTTTTCCGTACAAGTAGCCGCTGGTCAGAAGGTCGCAATCGTAGGCCCGACTGGCGCTGGAAAAACAACATTAATTAATTTGCTCATGCGCTTCTATGAAATAAATGGCGGCGAGATAACGATTGACGGGATTCCAACCAACCAAATGACAAGAGAGGCCCTGCATGATCTTTTCTGTATGGTGCTGCAAGATACATGGATATTTGAAGGTTCTATCCGCGACAATATCGTTTATTCAAGAGAAGGAGTATCGGATGAAGAAGTAGAAGCTGCCTGCAAAGCAGTTGGCTTGCATCATTTTATCAAAACATTGCCAAACGGCTATGATACTATCTTGGATGACAAAACAAGTTTATCAGCAGGTCAAAAACAGCTTATCACCATCGCACGTGCCATGGTAAAAATGGCGCCATTACTTATCCTAGATGAAGCGACTAGCTCCGTGGATACCCGTACGGAATTACTGATCCAAACAGCAATGGATAAGCTGACAGAAGGAAAAACTTCCTTTGTGATCGCCCATAGACTTTCTACAATTAAAAATGCCGATTTAATACTTGTCATGAAAGACGGCGATATTATTGAAGCCGGAACACATAAAGAACTAATCGCGAAAAATGGATTTTACGCTGAGCTTTATAATAGCCAGTTTGAAGAAGCATCGTAATAAAAAGATTTTCATAGAAAAACTCGCTAGAATGTTGCGAGTTTTTCTTCCAGCTTCTTATAGAAAGGAGGTAAAAAATGTTAGATAGGCCGACATACATTTGGGAATCGATTGATTTCTTGAATCGATTTATTATGAAGAGCCTCCAAAGGCACGCAGAGGAGCATGGACTAACTGCTCCTCAAGCGCGTGTCATCCTAGAAGTTTTCCTTCATAAAAAAATAAGTGTGAAGGAGCTTACCCAAAATCTGCGCATCACACAAAGTACCGTTTCGGATATTGTAGAACGACTGACAGAAAAGGGCATTCTGATTAAGAAACCGAATCCGAAAGACAAACGATCCGTTCAGATTATGCTAACAGAAAGAATGCTAAAGAAAATCGAAGAAAAATCCCCAAAGCCCATTCAACAAATAATGGGAGCCGTCTTAGACAATTTGCAGCCAAGTGAGCAAGCAAAAGTCGAAGAAGGAATGAGATTATTAGTAGCCGCTGTCGGTAAGAAAATGGAAGCAGACGGTATCGATGATTTAGAAGATTTCGAAGTATTATTTTTGCCAAAGGAAAAGAAATGCACATAAAAAAGTCGGGTCTGGGACCTGACTTTTTTATGTTGGATTTATGCAGCCTATTTTGTTTATTTAGACATTGACTTTTCTAGCGTCATTTTCAAAATACATAAACTTCTTTAGTAAAATACATCTTTCTTTTCGCTGATCCTAAATCTCTACATAGGACAATCCGGGTGCTCCCATACATCAAAAAAATTTCCGTCAGGGTCTTTGAACGTGAAGAATTTGCCCCATTCCCCCTCATCCGTAATAGAAGGTCTTACAGAAACGCCCTCGGCTTTAAGCTTATTGTATAGTGCATGGATATTCTTTGTTCTAAAGGTGATAATCCAATGAGGTTTACCGTTAAGGGTAAATGTAGCAGTTGTATCAGTGTCTTTCTTCAATAAGTCAAGAATAGGTCTCCCGTTATTCCATAGACTTAACCGATCTTCCCGAGGAAACTTCACTTCAAAACCAAAATGTTTCACATACCATTCCGCAGTCTGAAAAATATCAGCCACTGGAAGACAACAATAGGCAATTCCTTCTAATCCAGTTTCTAAATAAGTTTCACGCATCTCTTCTCTCTTCTCGATAGGGGAATTATAAACCCTTCAGATACATTATTCTGCAATTGCGGAACAATTCCTCCTTATGAACAAAACAGTCACGTAAGACTTAAGGTTGTCCAAAATGAGATCAGATCATGGTTTACGAAATGTTATCGTTATTCTTTAAATGTGAGACTATGCATCAAAATTAAGCCTTAGGAACAATCGCAGAAATGAGGCAAATTATTTGAGTATCTCCTTATGGTTATTGACAAGAATATACTTTCGCCTAATATCGGCAAAGTTCTACCCAAACGCTTTACTTCTACCCTTTCATTTTATCATCCATTATTCCCCTGCTTCCACACTCAGCGACCCGCACACTAAACTCGCTAATATACTCTTCTTTCTTATGATAAAGCCCCACCGAGAATGTTTCGTAAATGTCACTGGTCACGGTTAAGTTTTGTTCCTGTACATAGTGAAGGAGCTTTTGCAAGGTTTGAAAGTACTCTGTAAATATGTTGGATTTTAATTTGATACATACATATGTCCCCTTCGGAATAACTGCTCGCTCTGCTTCATTGGAAAGGCTGGATAGCTGTTTTCGTAAAGGGACTGGTGTATAAAGATAGCTATAAGTAATCTCTTCCACTTTTTCATATTGTTTGAATGGAATAATGGAGCCATAGCCATTGTTGCGAAATTCTTCCTTTGTTGCTTTTTTTAGGTTGCTATAGGAAGGATTAAGAATGTTCTGTGGCCCAATATTTTTAACGCTTGTTTGGATAATGGCTTGATCTTCCTTTTCCATTAGGACGATTTCTCCAAACGGATATTCTTGTCTTTGCAATTCTTCGCGGAGCTCTCGAATAGACTGTTGTGTCTCCAGTAAGGAAGCGATTTTTTCGGATATCAGCTCTTCTTGTTTTTTCAAGAAAGCGACGAAATCCAAGTTATCTGTTTCTTGGATTTCTTTAATCTGCCCAAGAGGTGTGCCGATTGAAATAAGCAATTTAATAATATCAAGCCGATATAATTGTGTATCCCGATAATAGCGATAATTCGTTTTGGGATCGACATAAGCAGGTTTAAATAAGCCGATTTTATCATAATGGCGAAGTGCTTTAATGGTAATATTCGCCACTTTAGCGACTTCTCCAATGGAGTAAAGTTTCTCTTCCATCTTAATCAACTCCATCCATTCTAAGATTTAGCTAACGATTTTTGTCTCCAAATAAGAGTCAAGGCGATACCGATCGCTAAAAAGACAGCTGCGAAGTAGAAAGGATAATTTAAATCAATATCGAATAATATTCCTCCAATAATCGGGCCAAATACATTACCAATGCTTGTGAACATGGAATTCATCCCGCTGACAAAGCCTTGTTCGTCTCCCGCGATTCTGGAAAGATAGGTCGTCACGGCTGGCCGCATTAAATCAAAGCCAACGAAAACAATAATCGTAACAAGGAGAATGAGAGAGTAAGAATGCACAATTGTTAAAAGCAAGACTAGTATAGTGGAAAAAAGCAGGCTATATCGAATTAACAGAATTTCGCCCATCCACTTTGTCAATTTTTCAAATAAGGCTACTTGCGCAATGACTCCAACTGTCGCCCCACCTGTAATGATAATTGCAATATCCTTTGGCGTAAATCCAAACTTATGATCGACGAAAAGTGAAAATAGTGATTCAAAGGAAGATAAACCAAAGGATGAAATAAAGATAATAAGAAAAGAAATAAAATAGATAGGCACGAAAATTCGCTGCCAGCCCACCTTTTCTGCAATTGCTTGATTTTCCTCTGTCCGTCGCTCAGGCTCCCTTAAGGCGAAAAAGGAAAGAATCGCAGCTGTAAAGCCTAAGATTCCGGCAAAATAAAAAGGCATACGCGTCCCAATTTCTGCTAAAAATCCGCCAATTCCTGGGCCAATGATAAATCCAGTGGAAATAGCAGCAGACATATAGCCAAGTGCTTTCGGTCTAGCTTCCATTGTAGTAATATCGGCAATAAAAGCCGTAACAGCAGGCATAATAAACGCCGCACTAATCCCGCCAAGCACACGAGAAAGAAAAAGGATGCTGACAGTTTTACCGATTCCAAATAATAATTCAGACGCACCAAAGATAAGTAGTCCAATGACAATCATGCGCTTTCTTCCAAATTGATCGGCCCAGCGACCAGCTATAGGAGAAACAACAAGCTGGGCAATCGCAAAAGCTGCCACCATGTAACCAACAATCGCTCCAGAAAGATGAAGCTCATTCATAATCGTTGGAGTTACAGGAATAACCAGACCAATACCGAGAAAGGCAATGAATAAATTTATAAGTAAGATAGAAAGAGTAATATTCTGTCTAAGCATAATGTTCGTCTCCTTAAGAAGTATCTACAAAGATTAAGTGTAAACTCTCCTCTAAGGGTAGAGTCAATGGGGTCTGTAATTTTTCGTCAGAGTAATAATAATTTTTACACTATTTACAGAGAATATCCAAATGATTAACCTAAGAGTAGGAGTGTGAAAAATTGGGAGGTGTTCATCATAAGTACAAATAATCGTCTAGCTATGATTAAAGCTTTAAAGATTACTGTCGTTTCCTATTTAAGAGAGCATGGTTTTAAGGGGGCATTTCCACATTTTAGAAGACAAAAGGAGAATCATATTGATTTAATTACGTTCCAATTTAATCGTTATGGTGGATCATTTGTTGTGGAATTAGCATTTTGTCCGGCAGAGGGAATAACAACGAGCTGGGGAGAACATATCTCACCAAAAAAGGTAACGGCACATGATGTAAATGAACGATATCGGCTGAATGAAGACTTAAATGATGCTAGCAAACAATGGTTTCATTTCGAAAATGCCATAGATGAAAAAGATTATGAACAAGTTGCTTCAGAAGTAAAGCAGTTATTACATAGAAAGATAGAATAGGAGAACGGTTATGGATTGTATAGGCTGTAAATTAGCGAATAAAAACGAACCAGTTTACGTTGTATATGAGGACAATTATGTTTGTTGTTTTTTGGATCATCGTCCATTTAATGAAGGGCATACATTAATCTTGCCAAAGAAGCATTTTTATGAGGTAGAGGAACTGGATGAATCAACGTCCAAGTCAATAATGGAGGCATCCATCCTCCTTTCAAAAGTTATAAAAGAACTATATCATCCAGATGGAATAACGATATGCCAAAATGGGGGCGTCTTTAACGAACTTACCCATTATCATATGCATATTGTGCCAAGGTATGAAAATCAGTCATTTTCAACTTTTTATTCTGATGATGAATCAGCCAATATAGGAATAACAGAACGGTTAAAGGAAACACAAGAAAAGATGGTGGGAATTATAAATAAATTGTAAAAATCGATGCTTGGTAAGAAAGAATCCTTTTTCCTTATGGATTTTGGTAAATCTTGTTACTTTTGTTTCTGATTAACTTTGATTAATTAGAACAAATGTTCTATAATATGAATAGGGAGGTGTAAAATATGAGACCAAATCTTACAAAAGATATTAGTATAGATAGTTTTAAAGATTTTTATTGGTTAAAAGAGGAATTACAATCTTTTTGCAGGGAAAATGGAATAAGTGCATCGGGATCAAAAATAGAGATTTCCGATAGAATTGAAACATTACTTCGAACAGGAGAGATAAAGAAGCCGATTAGAAAGTCAAAGTTAAATAGTAAGTCAGAGATACCGGGCGATTTAAGTCTTGATACAATCATTTCGGAAAATCATCGTTGTAGTCAAAATGTAAGAGCCTTCTTCAAGACAGTTATTCCTAATTTTCATTTTTCTACGTATATCCAAAATTATTTTAAAAATAACATTGGAAAAACATATCGGGATGCAGTAGATGCTTGGTATAAAGAAGAAGAACGAAAGAAGGACCCATCATACAAGAAAATAATCGCTCCTCAATTCGAATACAATCAATTTATTCGTGATTTTTTTGCTGACATTAATAATCAAGAGAAGAGTCGTGAGGAAGCAATTGAAGCTTGGAACAATATCAAAAAACTTCCTGGAAGCAATAAATATACGTCTAATAATTAGCCAAGCACATCTTAACATTTCTACAGTGGTGTGGTTTGATTTTTGACAGGTATAAAGAACCATTGTTTGACTCGTTCATCACATGCCATTTGCTTGCCTATTTCCAGTCAACGGAACTAGTCTTCTGCCTTTTTTACGCCCTGTTCCTGTTTTCTTATCGATCCTATTAGCATTTCGGTCTTGTACCACGATATCTGCTATTAGTGAATCCTGGTTATGGATTTATTAGTATGATATTTTTATCCTTCCTGTTTTGGTTTTGTGTGGTCTTATTATATAATATATTTTCCCTGTATATGACCATTATGATTTTTCGCTAGTTCAATATGTCAAACACGCCATATTCTTTCCTTTGACGCCCTTTCCAAACGATGGTCATGCCAGTCGGAATTATCGCCGTCTATTTGTTGTTTCATTATAAACCAGTGATAGTGTTTTTTATAGGCGGAGGTTTATTAGCCTATATTTTAATGTTTTTAGGGTCTTTTTCGTTTGCGGGATGTTGAATAACGAAATCCATTGATTCACCATTAAACGTCTGAAAAGGTGGCTATGCTTTTCTAGACGTTTTTTACGGTGTGTCCTCTAAAAAGTAAAAGGGATTTTAAGATTAGGGCTGTCGATACTTTTGAAATCTAATCCCATTGTCACCTGTATTACTTAATCTTCTTCTTAAAAATAATATATCCTTATACATTTTCATGCTTATGACAATCATTGCCGCACTAAATAGACTGGATAAAATCGTGCTCGCAAATAACAGCCAGATGATTTTTTTAGCGCTATTCCACATCATTGTGACACCCCCTAGTTAGAAGGTATTATTTGTAAAAGCAAGAGGAATTATGTTGTTTTTGTGCTTGATAAGTTCTTCCATTTATACTCCTCATAAAAAAGACAACCCTAAGTGCAAAATACACTTAAAGCTGTCCTTCAACATTTATTCCCCAGTCATCAATTTTTTCCCATCCTCTTTCTCTGGCAAGTAAATCTGCTGACTAGGCAAGGCAATTTCAATTCCGTGTTTCTCTAAGATACTAAGTATTTGTAAATTTGTGTCTTCTTTCACTGCTAGGTATTCAGCCCAAATAGTTGTCTTCGTGAAAAAGTAGACAAAGATACCTAATGAATAATCACGGAAATCGGTAAAACGAACCATTATCGCATCGGGATGTACACCTGGATGTGCACGCAGCATTTCGTCTATTTCTTTTAAAGCTGTTTTTAGCTTTTCATTTGGCGTACGATAGGAAATGGCTAGTTCATAGTCTATTCGTCGTTTTGACATCTTCGACCAGTTTGTAATAGCTTCATTGGAAAGTTTGGAGTTTGGCACGGTTACAATCGTATCAGCGAATGTGCGAATTTGCGTACTGCGGAAGGAAATATCCTCAACGGTTCCTTCTACAGAAGGCGTTTGAATCCAGTCACCTTTTGAAAATGGTTTTTCCGTGATAATCACGACACCGCCGAAGAAGTTGGCGACCGTGTCCTGTGCAGCTAAGGAGAAGGCAAGACCTGCAACTCCGAGACCGGCAACAAAGGCACCAATTTGAATTTCCCAAACATCTAGAATGCTGACAGCCGTAAAAATGACGACAAGCATACGGAATACTCTTCCTAAGAAAGGAATCAGCATACTATCTGAATCTAATTTGGTTCGAGAAATCATTCGTTCGAACGGATTCGACTGATCGGAAAAATAATTAAAGATTCCCCAGCCGATCAATCCAATAATAAACGACTTATATAGCAGCTTTACAAAGTTAAAGGTAGTAATCGGGAATGGCAAATAAGTAAGTGCCAAGTATGTACCGAGAATCACCCAGAACCATCGTAGCGGTTTTTCAAATGCTAGCAATATTTTTGAAACAATATCTACCGGCAGTTTCTTTACCATTGCTAATACTAACTTGTATATATAGGCGGTAAAAAGCTTTCGAAATCCTAAAAAGACAAGAAAGATTAACAAGGCGATACCTAAATCAATCCAGTTAAAACGTTGAAAGGCAGCGATAAATCGCTCCATTTGGGACCAATGAAAATCACTCATCTAAAATCACCTCGAGGAACATTATAGCATAGGAGGGGAGGAACCAAAGAATACGAAGGGAACAGTAAATAAATTGTAATATGAATTCCTTAATATAGAAAAAAGGATCAGCGATCATGCTAATCCTTTTTAACTATTACTAAAATCTTTTAAAATACTCTTCAATTCCATCGGCGATGGCTTTTGCTGTTTTATCCTGATAGCTGCTTGATACAAGCTTTTGACGTTCCGTTGGATTATTGATAAATCCTAACTCTAGTAACGTAGCAGGTACAGCCGTTTCACGTAAAACTGCAAGTGTTTCACCGTAGATACCACGGTTATTGGCACCTGTTGCACCAACCATATTCTTCTGTAGCAAATCAGCCAGCAAGGTACTTTTCATAATCCGGTTTGGATCATTGTGGTTTTTGCTATTGATTTGAGAAGGGTAAGCTGGGTTGTATTTATAGAAAATAGATTCCATTCCAGATACCGTAGTTGAACCAGTGCCTGTTGAGTTATGATGAATACTCACAAAGATATCTGGATTTAAAGCATTTGCTTTTTTCGAACGATCTAGTAAGGAAACATACGTGTCATTTGTACGGGACATATAGACGATATAGCCACGGCTTTTCAGCAGCTTCTCTACCTTCTTAGCTACTGCTAAGTTTAAGTTCGCTTCGGTATAACCGCCTGCTACTGCCCCAGGGTCTGATCCGCCATGGCCAGGATCTAGGAAAACGGCTTTCGCTTGTTTAAATGCACTAGCTGCACTAACAGCGGAGCCAGTTCCTTTAGGAACAATTTTAATTTCGATAGACTCTAATCGTTTCGATAATCCTTCCGATCCAGCCTTCATTCCATTTTTCGCCCAGCCAAGCCAGCCATAGTTTTGTGCATGGACACGGTAGTAAACATCGAAATATTTCTCCATATCACTAGTTAAACTGATTTTGATTGCTTCCAATCGTTTGCTCTTTCCAACAGTACCGGAAATTTCTCCATTAGAAGAATTTGTTACCCAGCCTGTACCTTGGATATGTGTGGAATAAACAATATCTCCTTGGAAAGAAGCATTGTTTAATTCGATCTTAATAGCTTCTAAACGTTTTGCTTGTCCAGTGGTACCGCTTGAAGCACCGTCTTTCACAGAAGAAATCCAGCCTTTGCCTTGTACATGGGTACTATAGGACACAGAAGGCTTTTTCACAAAGGAAGTACTTGTCGAACCAGGCGCCTGTGCACCTTTATTTACAAGGACAATTTCAATTCCTTCTAAACGCTTCGCAAGACCTTCTGTACCAGCAGATGCACCGTTCTTCGCCCAGCCAAGCCAGCCGTAAGTTTGTGCATGAACACGGTAATAGACGTCATAATGTTTGGCCATATCGCCTGTTAAATTAATGCGAATACCTTCGAGACGTTTACTCTGTCCTGACGTACCAGAAAGTGCGCCATTCGACACAGCGTTTTGCCAGCCGATACTTTGAACATGTGTGGAATACTCGATACTTCCACTGTATGGTTTATTCTTTAAATCAATTTTAATTCCTTCTAGTCGATTGGACTGTCCAGAAGTTCCGCTCATTTCTCCATCCGCAACCGCATCCTGCCAGCCGATTGTCTGAACATGTGTTGCATATGTAACAGATGGTTTTGTAATAAAGGAGTTATCAGTTGAGCCAGGCGCCTGCGCACCTTTTGCTACTAGTTTGATTTCCATTGCTTCTACTCGTTTGGAAAGCCCTTCCGTACCAGCAGATGCACCATTCTTTGCCCAGCCTAGCCAGCCAAATGTTTGAACATGAAGCCGATAATAGATGTCATAGTGCTTTGCCATATCCCCAGTTAAAGCTATTTGGACTGCTTCCATACGCTTTCCTTCACCAGGCGCACCACTTTCTGCTCCATCGGTCTTGCTTGTCATCCAGCCATAGCCTTGTACATGGGTTTTGTAGGTAACGCTGCCAGCGTAATTTGCATTGGCAAGGTAAATTTTCATTGCTTCTAATTGTTTCGATTGCCCGCTAGTTCCAGATAATATCCCGTCTTTAACAGGAGATTGCCATTTTCCATCAACAAAGCTTGCATAATTAATAGAAGGATTTAATACAGCAGATTGTATCATTGCACGAGAGGCTTTTGCTTTCGGCATTACAGAAGGACTTTCTTCTGTAGTTGTGCTTTTAGAAGTTTCCTCATTTTCGAGGGAAGCATCCTGATTATTCTCTGGCTGTACAATTTCATCATCCTGTGTTTCTTCCGGAACTTCCTCACTAGGAGTGGAAGGTTCTTCTACTTTTTCAGAAGAAGAGGGGTCTGTTACAAAATTTAATGCATCATATTCTTCCTTCGTAATCAATGCTTTTTGTTGATTCTCGTCTATAGAATAATAAGTTAATCCTTGATTGTGAACAACCGTCCCATATTCATCCAAGGTTTTTACTTCTTCAATCGATGTACCGTTATCATTTTGTGCTATGACAGTAACCTGATCTGTGAAAGTAACCGGTTCGACCTGTTCTATTTTGTAAGAATCAGATGGAACGATTCGATAAAGTATACTTTCTTCCTCAGAAAGCGGGAGCTGCTCTCGATCTTCTCCGACATTCATTGAAAATACTTCGTGATCACCTAATGAGTCAGTTAGATAACCTTCAACAGCTTCTTGCTTTTCATTTGTCCAGCCATTTAAGTGTAAAACAACTTCCTCATTCAGGTTGATTTCCTGCTTTTCGCCATTATAGTAAATAAAATAATAGCTAGAGCTAATATCCAACTCATTCGTATCAGCCTTTTCCATAGCATGTCCGATACTTAAGTTAGAAGGAAACACCAAACTAAATACCAATACAGCAACTAACAAAAATACTCTTTTCCTCATCACCAAAACCCTTCTTATTTTTTTACAGAGAAATCTGTATAACACTACTATTCTATCATAATTTCGGTGGTCCAAAGCACTATTTTTATCCTATTATCTTGGTATATGTTACCAATTGATGATGTTTATAGGATATAAGAACTAGTATAATAGGGGTATCTTTTTTGCTGTTTTAACGATAGTCAACAATATAGCTGACTAATCTCTTCATTTTTCCATTCTGGGAAGTTAAAATTTGAAAAACTTTAAAATAAACGGATAATTATCACTGTCTCTAGTAAATTCCAATTATAACTATAAAATGAAATCAAATACAGAAAAAATAGTGAGCATTTACATTTGGAGGGAGTATTGACAAGATATTATTAAGAAAGTGAAAAAATAAAAAAATCGTTAAAAATTCCTATCGCAAGGAAATAGAAAAGATGTATAATAGACATAAGTTCTTTATAGAGAACGATAAAACGAAGGATGAACTTATATTAAGTACGATATTAGGAGGTAAGCAATTGGAAGGAATAAAGTCGGTTAAAGAGATTTTAGCTATTTTGAAAAAAAGAATGTTACTTATCATGATAGTATCCATTGGAGCTGGCATTGTAAGCGGCTTATATACTAATTATAAAATAACGCCGCTCTATCAAAGCAGCTCACAGCTTTTGGTTAATAAGAATATTGAAAAAGTCGTTGATGTCAGTGAACTGGATGTAAGATCCAATATGGATTTAATCGATACATATATTGTCATTATCAGAAATCCAGTCATCTTAAATGATGTGGTTGAAAAGCTCCAATTACCAATAACGGCAGAGCAATTAAGTAGTCAAATCCAAGTTGCTAAACAAGATTCTACACAAGTTTTAAATGTAACAACTACAGACACTAATCCAGAACGAGCTGCAAAAATTACCAATACTACTATTACTACTTTTTTAGAAAAACTGCCATCCTTAATGAAGGTTAATAATGTGCAAATAATGAATGAAGCAATAGTAAATGAAAAGCCGATCAGCCCTAGTATAACTGTTAATATAGGAATCGCGGTTGCTTTAGGAGCCATTATGGGAGTGGGATTAGTCTTATTATTTGCCTTTTTAGATACGACCGTAAGATCAAAATCAGATTTAGAAAAATTAAATATAAAAGTAGTAGGAACGCTATCTGCTATTTCTGAAAAAGACAGAATCCCTCAATCACTTATGGAATCCTTAAAAGCTGAAAGGAGATCGTTAAATGTCACCACTACCGAAACGGAAATCTAAATTAGAAAGGGTAAGTAATCTATTATCCCATCTAAAACCCAAATCGCCAATTAGAGAACAATACCATGCAATACGTGCTAGCATTCAGTTAGCTATTAATGAAAATCAGATTAAAACCTTAGCAATTGTATCTGGAGAAGAATCAGAAGGAAAATCTACCTTTTCTGCTAATTTAGCAATAGCTTTTGCAGAGGTAGGAAAAAGAGTTCTTCTTGTTGACTCCAATTTTCGTCATCCAACATTACACACATCATTTGAAGAAAATAATGAATTTGGTTTAAGCACTATACTAGTAAACAGGGACAGGCTAGAAGAATGTGTAATAGAAACACCTATTGACCATCTTGACCTGCTAACTAGTGGACCTGTACCTCCTAATCCATCAGAACTACTCGGTTCACCTGCAATGGAGATGTTAGTAAGTAACGTATCCCATCAGTACGATATGGTTATATTTGATACGCCATCACTAGTATCTGTCGCTGATTCTTTATTACTATCGAATATATCAGACGGGGTATTAATGGTAGTACGCAGCAATAAAAACAATATAGAAACAGTTGAATTTACACGAGATATGCTTTCGAATTCCAAAGCGATTTTTTTAGGTGCAGTGCTTAATGATGAGCGTGTGAGTAAAAGGCAGCGCAAAAAAGTGAGAATAAACTAGAGCTGAATCGAAACCTGCTAACTTACGTATTTTTTTTAAAATAAACGTTATTCGACAAAAAATGCTATTTCCTTCTAGTGGATACATTGCTATAATGACGATTAGTTAATCGTTCTTCAAAAAGAACAAATTAGTTTAAATATAAATATTGTATTTTTTTATGTTCTTTTAGAATACAGGCCTTTATCAGGCTATATATTTTTAATGAGTCGTTCTTTATTAAGAATAAGTTGTTTTTTGAAATGAATTTTTTGGTGATGTCTCTTAACCAATATCAATAGAGGCACTCGGTCATGCTGTGGGTAGAATGAAGGCTCTACCTTAGCGCTAGTCTGCAAAAGTGTGATGTGAGGAGAGGTTAAATGCCTCATTTTAAAAAAATTTAACGAAGGAAACCAGTTCGTTTTCTTCGTTAAGTTTTTTTAAAAGAGAAATAAATATTATTATCATTGTTACTAGATAAATAATATTTATTGTAACTCGAACATATTAATTAGCAGTTAACAAGAAAGCTGGTGAAAGTAGTTGTCGTTAGGAGAAAAAACATTAGTAAGAGAATTAAATGCAAGGACAGAAGAATTGCTGATCAAAGAGCAGAAAGCTTATCTTCTTTTCAAAAGAGTTTTCGACATTCTCTGTGCCATCATAGGGCTGCTTATACTTTCGGTATTATTCTTCATTATTGGATTATTAATAAAGCTCGAGGACAAACGGGGATCAGTCTTTTTTAAACAGACGAGAATTGGAAAAGATGGTAAACCCTTTGAGATGTATAAGTTCCGTTCTATGGTATCCAATGCAGAAGACCTTAAAGCCTCGTTAATGGATAAAAATGAGGCAACGGGTCCTGTGTTTAAAATAAAGGACGATCCAAGAGTAACAAGAGTCGGAAAATTTATCCGCAAGACTAGTATCGATGAACTTCCACAATTAATAAATGTTATAAAAGGAGAAATGAGTTTAGTAGGACCAAGGCCTTCCCTTCCACAAGAAGTAGCTGCCTATTCATCATATGAAAGACAAAGATTAAAGATAGTTCCAGGCATCACCTGCTATTGGCAAGTTGGTGGAAGAAGCAATCTTAGTTTTAGTGAATGGGTAGAGCTTGATCTTAAATATATAAGAGAAAGAAACCTATTTATTGATTTTAAGTTAATCATTAAAACATTTTTTGTCCTATTTGGATCAAAGGACGCCTTTTGAGTGGAGGGATGAAGGTATGGAAACGTCGGTAATTATTCCGACCTATAAGCGGACAGATGATTTAAAAAGGTGTTTGGAGGGATTAAGCAGACAACTTTATAAACCGGATGAAGTAATAGTTATAGTTCGTGATACAGATGACCAAACTGCAAGCTTTCTAAAAGACTATCAATCTATTATTTCTATTAAACAAGCAATCGTAACTCGACCAGGTCAAGTTGCCGCATTAAACGAAGGGCTGCAGCAGGCAGCAGGAGAATTCATTTGTATATTAGATGATGATACAGTGCCGCATACTCATTGGCTTCAAAAGATAATCGACATATTTAAGAGCTCCGACCAAATTGGCGGAGTCGGCGGGCGTGACTGGGTAGTTCACGGCAACTATAAAGAAGAAGGAAGGAAAGATCCTGTTGGAAAAGTACAATGGTTTGGTCGTGTCATTGGCAATCACCATTTAGGATATGGAGAAGCTCGTGATGTAGATGTATTAAAAGGAGCAAACATGAGCTATCGTCGAAAGGCCATTGCTGGATTAACTTTTGATGAAAGATTATTAGGGCAGGGAGCACAAGTACATAATGATATGGCATTTAGTTTAAGTGTAAGAAAGCGCGGATGGAGGCTGGTATATGACCCGGATGCAGCAGTGGATCATTATCCAGCTCCGCGATTTGATCTCGATCAGAGAGGAAGGTTTAATAAGGAAGCGTATTTACAAGGGGTATTTAATGAGACTTTGATCTTATCTGAATATATGTCAAATCCGATCCGAAAATTATTATATATAGGATGGTCTATAATGATTGGAACATCTGACAGGCCGGGAATATTACAACTTATTCGACTTTTTAAGAAAAATCCAAAATCCAACTTCCAAAAATTCTCCGTAAATATTCATACTCGATTAGGATTTCAAAAAAAATTAAAAACCATAGTAAGGAGTTAAGCTAGATGAAAAAGAAACTAGCGATTGTTGCCCATAACATAAACAATAGAGGTGGAATGGAAATTCATCTTTCAGAGATGATTAAACGACTAAGTAAGGAATATGAGATTACTGTTATTGCTTCTGAATTAAGTGGGGCATTTCGCGAAGTTAAATTTTTAAAAATTCCAGTTCCACAGAGACCTGTTTTTCTTAAAAGTGTACTTTTTGCGATTATGGCAAGTTTTGTTTTGTTTTTTAAAAAATACGATTTTGTTCATACTACGGGTGCCATAGTTTTTAACCGAGTGGATATGTCTACTATCCACTTTTGCCATCGGGCCTATAGAAGTCTTGGACTAAATGATCGTCTCAAACATACAAAATCATTTGCTCATAAAATAAATTCTTGGTTACACGGCAATTTTGCTTTATGGATGGAAGGGGTTTGTTATCAGCCAGACCGTATTCCGCATCTAGTAGTCGTTTCTGAACATGTTAAAAAAGAAGTTTTAAAGCATTTTCTTTATAAAGAAGATGATATAAGTATTATTTATAATGGGGTTGATGTTTCAGCTTTTAGACCAGCATCTATTGAAGAGAAAAAGCATTATAAGAAAAAACTAGGAATTCCTACAGAGGCTTTAGTATTCGTTTTTGTTGGTGGGGATTGGTCAAGGAAAGGTCTAATAATTCTATTAGAGGCTTTTCAAGAATTATTATCGAGGAATGCAGAACTAAAAGCAAAAGTATTAGTAGTAGGAAAAGGGGACAAATCGGCAATATTGAAAGGTTTTTCTAAGGAGGTAACCGATCATGTTATTTTTCACGGCTTCAAAGAGAATCCAGCCGATTTATATAGATTGTCAGATATATATGTTCTCCCTAGCTTATATGAAACGTTTAGCATTGCATCATTGGAAGCAGGGGCATGCGGTTTACCAGTCATTATGACTTCTGTTGGTATTGCCAATATAATTGCCGAAGATAATATTACAGGGTATACCGTTGAAAGAAATAAGGAATCAGTTTTAGAAGCAATGGAGAAATTAGCATTAAATCCAGAATTAAGAGACAAGATGTCATTCCAAGTTAGACAACGATCGCTAAGTATAACTTGGGATGAGACCTATAAGTTATTTCAAAAGCAATATGAGAGTTTAATTGATGTGTCTTAAAAGTGAGGGCTGAATATTGACTACTTTTCTTTATAGAAGAAGATTAATGGAGTTAGGGATTGTATTCTTAGCTCTACTTGTTATTGGCAGACTTTCAATAAGTCCTGGAAATGTAAGAGTACTTATATTTGCTAGTCTCTTTATCTTTACATTAGCCATGTTAGCAATCGTTAGAGAACGAATCATTTTCTTTTTAGTTGTTTACTTAGCTTGCATGGGCTTAATTAGAAGGGCGTTGATTCCCATTGCAAGCTGGAGCTCATTTGATCCTTTACTAATACTTGGACCAAGCATAACGATTATTTTAGCTCTTTCTTTATTTTGGGAATTGAAAAGTCAGCAGAGCCTAGGAGAAGAGAAGCCGGATAAATTAATGGTTACTCTTTTTATTTTCGGTTGTGTACAAATGTTTAATCCTTACTCCGGGAGTCCGATATCAGGTTTCGTAGCCGCGATATACATAATTGTTCCTTGGCTATGGTATTTCATCGCATTCTACAAAATTACGCAAAAGGATATCGGGAGGGTTTTAAATATTGTAGAAGTGATCGGTACAATGATCGCACTATATGGCATCTACCAGACGTTCTTTGGGATTCTTCCATTTGAACAAATGTGGGTGGATTTGACGGGGTATGCTGCTTTGTATCTAGCTCCAGAAACAGTAAGAGCAATTGGTACATTTCCGAGTGCGCAGGAATTTGTATATTTTACAATGATTACTTTTATGATTGGATTTACAAAGTTGGTTTTCAAGAAAAAATGTTTGATTCATTTACCAGTAGTTCTTATAACTCTGCTCTCCATTTTTTTTGCCAGTTCTAGAACAGTTATTTTTTTTATGGCTATAGCTTTATTAATGATTTTGATTGTATCTAAGAAAACACTGCTTCAAAAAATTGTAGCAGGATCAATATCAATTATGGTTCTATTCTCTATTTGGTCCCTTTTACCTCGTTTAAATCCATCATGGTTTGGGGTTGCTGAACCAGCAGTGCAACATATGATAGAAGGCTTGGTTGACCCGTTATCAGAAGAACAAACTGGTTTAGGTCACATTGAAAGGATTGTTGAAGGAATGAAAACAATCGCCACCAATCCCATTGGGCACGGCATTGCATCTGTAACAAAAGCTGCAGATAAATCAGGGGGAACGGATGCTATGTCAACAGAAATGGACCTTTCTAATATGATAGTAGCATTAGGTATTGGAGGAGTTATATACATTTTAGTAGTTATTATGACAATGTATAAACTTATCAAACTAATAAGTATGCAAAGGAAAATAGAATACATCATGGTGTTAGGAATTTTAGCAGGAGGAATTGGAAATTGGGTAAATGGAGGGTTCTATACAACCTCAATAATAACATGGCTGTTAGTAGGGTGGATTCATAAACAATATAGTAGTTATCGAGGTGAAGTTTATGCATTTAGTAGTCATTAGTCATGCTTGCGTTACAGATATCAACCAGCAAATATATGCGGAAATGGAGAAAATGGGACATAAAGTTGATTTAATAGTTCCTAGTAATTTTATTGCTCCAGGACTTACTGATAAGCCAATTTCAGTTAAAAGATGGCCGGCATTTAGTGGGAGAATTCTACAAATTCCGATATATTTTAATAAAAGTATTCCACTCCATTTCTATAAAAAAAGTTTAAAACAATTCTTTCAAAATAATAAGCCAGATTTTGTCTATGTTGCGGAAGAACCTTATTCGATTAGTTGTTTTCAAATTTTAAAAAGCGCATTAAAATACACCAAAGCAATTGGGTTTTATTCGGCACAAAATATAAAAAAAGACTATCCTTTCTTATTTCGAAAGATGGAAAGGTATGTTTATAAAAACTCCTCTCTCGCAGTAAGCATTAGTGAAGATGTTACATCAGTATTAAGAGAAAAAGGATTTAAAAATCAAATTTGCCAAGTTCCTTTAGGAGTAGATGAAGACCACTTTCATGTTTCAGCAGATTTAAGAGAAGAGGCGAGAAAAGAAGCAAATATTCCATCTAACGCTTATGTAATAGGGTTTGCTGGCCGTCTTGTAAAGGAAAAAGGTATTGATCTATTAATCAAGGCATAT
Source organism: Niallia sp. FSL W8-0951 (assembly GCF_038006525.1). Classification (NCBI taxonomy): domain Bacteria; kingdom Bacillati; phylum Bacillota; class Bacilli; order Caryophanales; family Bacillaceae; genus Niallia; species Niallia sp. FSL W8-0951. The sequence goes on along the minus strand of NZ_JBBOVK010000001.1, from coordinate 3,493,377 downwards.
AGTTCCATTTATAAAGAAATAAGTAATTTGTACTTATTAATTGTTGGAAGAGGACCTTTAATAGATGACTTGAAAAAATTAGCAATAGAAATAGGTGTGAAAGAAAGGGTTGTTTTTATAGATAAGGCTGTTCATTCCGAAATGCCTAAATGGTTTAATGGGATGGATGTTCATGTTCTGCCTTCTATTACAATGCCTAACTGGCGAGAGCAGTTTGGCAGGGTTTTAATTGAGGCCGCTGCATGCGGGGTACCATCTATTGGAAGTTCTAGTGGGGAGATTCCTATCGTGCTAAATAACTTAGGGATGGAAAATGTATTTGAAGAAGGAAATATAGAACAACTTACTAATGAGATATTAAAACTAGCTCAGAAAACAAGTAATTCATTAGATATTAGAGAATTCTCTATAGCCAAATATGGAAATAAAGGGATTGCTGCTCGATTAGTGAGCGCCTTTGAAAAGGTTATGTAAAAATAAACTTAAAATCTAGTATTAAGGTAGGGTTATTAATGACCAATAGATTATTTATATCTGTAGACTTTCCACCAGAAAAGGGTGGAATTCAAAACTATGTATATGGGCTTGTTTCTCATCTTGATCCTATGAAAACAGTTGTTTTGACTTCTAATAGATTAGGAGAGGATGTTTATAAAGAATTCGATAGCAAACAGTCCTTTCAAACATATCGAATCGGAATCTCTAACAAGGTGTCCATGGTCAAACAAATTGTACAGCTATTTGTTTTATTTTTCTCTATTTGGTCCATTAAAAGAAACCATCATATACAGGAACTCCATTTCGGAAATATAATGCCGATTGGATTGGTTGGTCCATTTGCTAAGAAATGGTTAAAGGTAAAGTTTTATCCATATATCCATGGCCTTGATTTCCTTGAATCCAGGACCAACCCATTAAAGTATAAATTATTACACTATAGTTTAAAGCATGCTACGAAAATAATTTGTAATAGCAATTATACGAAAAATGTGCTGATCCAATCAGGTATCGATGAAAGTAAATTAATGGTCATTCATCCAGGAATCCATGCCAATCTTGATTCTAAAAAGTTACATAAAGAAGCAGTAATAACCAAGTATCAACTTCAGGATAAATTTGTTTTGTTAACAGTTGGCCGACTAGTAGAGCGTAAAGGCCATGATAAAGTACTAGAAGCATTAAAGGAGCTTGTACAAGATAATCAGAATATTAGATATATTATTTGTGGCAAGGGGCCAGAACGTGAAAAGTTAGAAGTGCAGACAAAGAAATTACAATTAGAGAAGTTTGTAATTTTTACAGGGGCCATAGATCAGAACGAATTGGAAGCATTATATGAGGCGGCTGATTTATTTATTATGTTGAATAGGGAATTGCAAGAGCAAGGGGATGTAGAAGGCTACGGTATCGTCTTTTTAGAAGCGGGTATGCATAAATTGCCAGTTATAGGAGGTAACAATGGAGGAGTGCCAGATGCAGTAGTCAATGGAATGACTGGCTACCTAGTAAATTCTACAGACGTTCAAGAGGTAGTAAACACGATTCAGGTGTTACAGCAAGATAAGCAGCTAATAAAGGAAATGGGGATAAATGGATATAAGTGGGTTAATAGCAATTGTTTATGGTCGAGTAGAGTGAAGCTCTTAGACAACCTAGAGGGATAAAGGAAGGATGGCGAGATGATTGAAATCTGCACTGATTACGGGGATAACTGGTCAAGATGGAGCTTATTTAGCACAATTGCTATTAAATAAAGGATATAAAGTGTTTGGGTTACTAGCCAGAAGGAGTACAGATACGTTATGGAGACTAGAGTATCTGCAAATTAAGGAAGAAGTGGTATTAGTTGACGGAGATATGACAGACCTGTCTTCTTTGATAAGAGCATTACAGTTAGCCAAACCTGATGAAGTATATAATTTAGCAGCGCAAAGTTTTGTTGGGACCTCTTGGGAACAGCCAGTATTAACAGGCAATATCACAGGTATAGGAACAGTGAATATTCTGGAGGCTATAAGGTTAACGAATCCAGGAATAAGATTCTATCAAGCATCAACAAGTGAAATGTTTGGATTAGTGCAGGAGGAGATTCAAACAGAAAAAACACCATTTCACCCTAGGAGCCCTTATGGAGCGGCTAAATTATACGCACACTGGATGACAATTAATTATCGAGAAAGCTATAAAATGCATACTTCTTGTGGCATTCTTTTCAATCATGAGTCGCCATTGAGGGGAATTGAATTCGTCAGCAGAAAAATCACAGATGCTGCGGCAAGAATAAAGATGGGGATACAAAAGGAATTGAGGCTGGGCAATATAGAAGCCAAAAGAGATTGGGGCTATGCAGCAGATTATGTAGAAGCAATGTGGCTGATGCTTCAACAAGAATCAGGAGATGATTACGTTATATCTTCTGGCAGAACAACAACTGTACGCAGACTTTGTGAAATCGCCTTTAGCTATCTGGATTTACGTTATCAAGACTATGTAGTGATTGACCCACACTACTACCGTCCCGCAGAAGTAGATGTCCTTTTGGGAGATTCATCAAAAGCGAAAAGAAAGTTAAATTGGCGAGCAAAGACAGAGTTAGAGCAGCTGGTAAAAATAATGGTGGATGCGGATGTACAGAGAATAAGGAAAGAAATAAACAGCTATCCTTCTCTTTTTCCTAAATTAGCAAATTTATAGAAAGTCAACTTTGAAGTAGTCAAGAACTGCTTTTTTTTATACATAAAAATGGCAAAAAGGAGGGGAGCCAGTGAAGCAAGTTGGAAAGATTAAAGTACTGTTCCTAGTACACACGGCAATAATTGGAGGGGGAGAAAGAAGTTTAATTGATATATTGACCTATATCAACAAAGAAAGATTCCAGCCCACATTAGTATGCTTTGAGGACGGTCCACTTGTGGAAAAGGTCTCGGGAATTTCTGGTGTGGAGGTTGCTGTCATTCCATTTTCCGCTAAAGTATTGAAGTATAACAGAGATGAAAAAAGTATATTAAGGTTCTTGTCCATATTCTCATTATTTATCCCAATGGTTAGGCTTTTTTCTTTCATATATAAGAGTAAGGCAAAGATTGTTTATTCTAATTCGATGAAAGCTCATTTTATTGGTCTTGTTGTTGGGAAGCTGGCATTTAAAAAGGTTATCTGGCATGTAAGGGATATTATGGATGGTGGAATAAATAAGAAATTATTTGTTTTGCTTTCAAAGTTTGCGGACGAAATTATATGTATTTCAAAGTCTGTATCCAGTCAATTTGGAAAAACAGAGAAGACAAAAATTGTCTATAACGGAATCCTTCCATTAGAGGAGGTTAGAAGTCGTGAGGGAATTTAAAGTTGCTATTGTGGGTCAGATAGCTAGATGGAAAGGGCAAGACGTGTTCATTAAAGCAGCAAGGCTTTTGCACCCAAAGTATCCCGAGATCAAATTTTTGATAATTGGGGATGTATTGTTTGCGAAAGAAGAAGAACTTCAGTACAAGAATCATTTAATAGAATTAGCGAAGGATTGTAATTATATTCAGTTTCTAGGTCATAGAGAAAACGTTTTGGAATTATTGAAAGATATCGATATCCTAGTGCATGCTTCTACTAGAGCAGAGCCTTTTGGCAGGGTGATTATTGAAGGAATGGCTTCTAGAAAGCCAGTTATTGCAGCTGGGATAGGAGGACCGTTGGAGTTAATTGAGGATGATCTCACAGGTATCTTATATTCACCAGGAGATTACAATCAATTAGCCGGAAAAATAGCGCTGCTTTACAAAAATGAAGAAAAATATCATTATGTTGCGAGAAATGGCTATCACAAGTTCAAAGATAATTTTGATATTAGAAAAACAGTGTCATTAGTAGAAAAGTATATTAATTCTCACATTAGGCAGTAATCAATTATATAAATACATTTGAGGTGTGAAAATGAAAGTAGCTCTAATATCAAGTGCTGATTATGATCCAAATACCGGAGTTTCTGGTACTCGAATAGCTTTTAGAGATGCTCTTAGAGAGTTAGGTGTGCAGGCCGATACGTATTTCATGGATGATTTAAAAAGTTTTTCTGGGGGGCTAACGGATAAGGTTTTATTCCCATGGAAAGTAGCTTGGAATAAGATGAAATGGAATGATTATGATGTGATAGACGTCGCTTCAGGGGATGGCTGGGTATTATCTTCTATGAGAAATCGTCCTACTACCGTTTTTAGTAGTCACGGATTAGAGCATTTAGCCCATCATGAGTTATTAAAAGAATCAAAGAATGGCCATGTGAATTTAAGCTGGAAATATCCTATATATTGGGGTGGGTTCAGACTTTGGGAAGTAGCTAAGTCTATAAAGATGTCTGATGTGTCTATATTCTTAAATGAAAATGATAAGAAATATGCAATCAACCATTTCAAAGTCAATCCTAAAAGCGTCTATATTGTTCCCAATGGTATACCAGATTACTTTATAGGGAGAGAATTTACGCGGAAAAAGGATGACAGTAAGTCAATTAAAATAGTACAGATTGGGAGTTACATTCAAAGAAAAGGGATAAAATATACTTCGGAAGTAATGAATGAACTACTTCAGAAGTATCCAAATATAGAACTAACTTTTCTGGGAACAGGGTGTAATAGGGAAAAGGTCTATCAAGATTACATTCCTGAGGTAAGAAGTAGAGTAAAGGTAATGGAAAAATATAAACATAGCGAACTGCCGGAACTACTAGAACATTACCAAATTAATCTTTTTCCTTCTTTATCTGAAGGATTTGGAAAAACATTAATAGAGGCTATGGCTTGTGGTCTGGCGCCAATCACCTTTGAAACACCAGGTCCGTTAGATATTTTGACGAATATGCATGATGGACTTGTGGTGCCGAGGAGAAATAAAGAGTTATTGCGGAATGCTCTTGAAAAGTTAATTAACCAACCGGCATTATTATATGATTTACAAGTGAATGCTTATCATACTGCACAAAAATATAGTTGGAATCAAGCGGCAAAGCAGCGATTAACAGTATATGAAAATGCAATTGAGGTTAGATGAATATAGGGATAAATGTGGAAAACTATCGTAATAATAGGAGCTATTAGATGAAAAAATTATTTTTATCTAGTTTATCTGTCAATCTATTTATAATGATTATCAATTTAATTACTGGTATATTAAGCGCACGTTATTTAGGAGCATATGGGAGAGGGGAATTGGCAATAGCAACTAGATGGCCAAATTTATTCATCTTGCTTTTTACGTTTGGGTTGCCTGGTGCACTTACTTTCTTAGGAAAGAAAAATAATAAAGAACAAAGCAGTTATTTAAGTGCGTATTTTATACTTAATGCTATTATAGGTCCTATTGGTTTAATTATCGGCTTTATAGTTTTTCCAATGATAATCTCCAATCAACCCGCTTCTATTATAAATATGGCAAAAATATCATTACTAGCATTACCTTTTGCAATAATGTCACATGGTCTAATAGGAAGTCTACAAGGTATCAATAAGTTTAAGCATGTGATGGCGATTAAATTAATGACGCCATTTGGGATTGTTACAATAATTTTAGTTCTTATTTTTGCTGGTAAATACAATGTCTATAATTTCATTGTTATAACTACTTTATTGAATGTTCTTATTTGTATCATTTCCTTGTTAATGGTTTTAAAATTTATAAAACCAACATTAAATAACACTTTAAATAAAACGAAAGAATTAACAAAAAGAGGTATTCAAATTTATGGTTATTCCATAACATCTAGTTTTGGTAATCAAATGGATCAGTTGGTGATTTCCTTAGTTCTAAGTCCGTTTATTTTAGGTTTATATACAGTAGCTGTAAGTATTAGAAATATGTTAATATCCCTAATTCATGGAGCAATAAGTGTCTATTTGATGCCTAAATTAATGGATTTAAAGGGTACCGAGAGATATATGAAAGTGGAGAGAATACATGGGACGTTATTTTACGGGACATTCTTTGTATCAATATTCTTAAGTAGTGTGTTGCCTTTAGTGATTCCTTTAATTTATGGGAAAGAGTTTGTAGATTCCATCATTATGGGGGTAATACTCTTAAGCAGTGTCCCTTTTTCGATAGGAAATGCGATATTAGTCAACTTTTTAACTGCTGAAGCTAAGTTTCATAGAATTACCTGCTCGGAGATTTTAGGTATTATAGTGGGGTTAATTGTTACAGTACTTTTATATAGATTTATGGGTGGAGAAGCGGCAGCGCTGGGAGTAGTGAGCAGTTCGATTGCAAAATGGATTATAAATTTACATGCAAGCTGTAAGATAGGTGTAAACTATAGGTCATTATTCACCCTTTATATAGATTCATATAAATCACTTTTGCAATTACTATTTAGTGTAATCTATATAAATAAATTTCAGAAACATAAATCGACAATTAACAAAAATGTATGAGTAAAACTAATAAATTTATAATAGTTTTTTAGTAGCAAGCATACTGAAGGAGGTCGAATCTTATGAAAACAGCCATCATCCACGACTGGTTAGTAGTCTACAGCGGGGCGGAAAAAGTGCTGGAGGAATTACTTAAACTCTTCCCAGATGCAGATCTATACAGTACGGTCGAACATCTAGAAGCCAAAGATCGACATTTTATTCAAAATAAACAGGTGAAAACAACATTTATACAAAAGCTTCCTTTTTCGAAGAAGAAGTATCGTAATTATCTTCCTCTTATGCCGTTAGCAATCGAGCAATTGGATCTTTCTAAATACGATTTAATCATCTCCAGTTCTCATGCAGTTGCAAAGGGAGTGATAACAGGTCCGGATCAGCTGCATATTTCTTACGTATATTCACCAATACGCTATGCCTGGGATTTGCAGCATCAATATTTAAGGGAATCGGGTCTTGAAAAGGGGATAAAAAGCTGGATCACAAGGTTCATTCTGCACTATGTTCGAAACTGGGATTATCGAACAGCAAATGGTGTGGATTTTTTTATGTGCGTATCTGACTTTATTGGGCGGAGAATTTGGAAGGCGTATCGGAGGGAAGCCAAGACAGTATATCCTCCAGTAGATGTATCTGCGTTCACGTTAAGAGATGAGAAAGAAGACTTTTATTTAACTGCCTCACGGATGGTACCGTACAAAAAGATAGATACCATTGTAGAATCTTTTTCTTTATTGCCAGACAAGAAACTAGTTGTCATAGGAGATGGTCCGGACTTTAAGAAAATTAAAGCAAAAGCTGGGTCAAATGTTATTTTGATGGGATACCAGCCTTTTGAAGTATTAAAGGACTATATGCAGCGTGCGAAAGGCTTTATTTTTGCTGCGGAAGAGGATTTTGGAATTGCTCCATTAGAAGCACAAGCATGTGGAACACCTGTTATTGCATACGGGAAAGGCGGGTCTCGGGAGACAGTTAGAGGATACAATGAATCTACTAGTCCAACAGGGCTCTTTTTTTATGAACAAAATGTGGAAGCAATTGCGGCGGCTGTCCAAAAGTTTGAGCATATCCAGATAGATTCGATTGATTGCCGAAATCACTCCTTATATTTTTCGAATGAACGTTTTCAAAAAGAATTTAAAGCGTTTATTGATACCAAAATCAATGAATGGAGAATGAAAAAAGCTTTAGCAAGTGAACAGGAGGCTACTTCTGAACACTGGCTGCATAAGAGAAAGAAGGCATGATAAAAAGGAGGCATTCCCATGAAAACAGCAATTATACATGATTGGCTGGTAGTTTATAATGGGGCAGAAAAAGTACTAGAGGAGATACTCAAGATTTATCCAGATGCAGACCTTTACAGTACAGTCGATTACTTAGATGAGAGTGATCGGCATTTTATTCAACATAAGAAAGTGAACACGACTTTTATTCAAAAGCTTCCTTTTTCAAAAAGGAAGTATCGTGCGTATCTTCCCTTAATGCCATTAGCCATTGAACAATTAGATTTATCTAAATATGATCTCATTATCACTAGCTCCTATGCTGTAGCAAAAGGGGTCATAACTGGACCAGATCAGCTTCATATTTCATATGTTCATTCTCCTATTCGCTATGCTTGGGACCTTCAGCACCAATATTTAAAAGAAGCAGGGATGGATAAAGGAATAAAAGGATATTTAACTAGATTTCTACTGCACCAAATTCGTAATTGGGATTATCGAACAGCAAATGGTGTAGATTTTTTTATGTCTAATTCTGATTTTATTGGAAGAAGAATCTGGAAGGTTTATAAAAGAGAATCACAAACGGTATATCCGCCCGTGGATGTCTCTAGATTTAGCTTCTATCCAGACAAAGAGGATTTCTATCTTACTGCTTCCAGGATGGTTCCTTACAAGAAAATAGATACAATAGTTGAAGCATTTTCTCTGATGCCAGATAAGAAATTAATCGTAATTGGGGATGGTCCGGATTTTAAAAAAATTAAGGCGAAAGCAGGTTCAAATGTTCACTTGATGGGCTATCAATCCTTTGAAGTGTTAAAAGACCATATGCAGCGGGCAAAAGGTTTTATCTTTGCAGCGGAAGAAGACTTTGGCATAACCCCTCTAGAAGCACAGGCTTGTGGTACGCCGGTCATTGCTTATGGAAAAGGGGGATCCTTAGAAACGGTCAAAGGATACAATGAATCGCTTCATCCAACTGGGTATTTCTTCTATGAACAAACACCAGAAGCGATAAGAAGGGCTGTGGAGCAATTCGAACGATTACCATTCAATCCAGTCCATTGTCGAGAGTATGCTTTGAATTTCTCTCCGGAACGGTTTCGTACAGAATTCAAACAGTTTATAGAGGAAAAAATAGCGCACAAACAGCAAATTTGGGAAAAGACAACGAATATCAATGTAGTAAAATCTTATATCATTTCAGACGTTCACTGGACAAAGAAACAATCAATCAGTTAGGAGCGATGATGATGTTATTAAATGAGGAGTTAGCGAGAGATTGTTTTTATCAAGTTAACAAAGAAAATACATGTAAAGAATTAAATAGCCAAATGTATATATGGAATCAGCAAAATAATACGTATTACAAGATTGGAGAAATAGGGACTGTGATATGGGAATATTGTAAGTATCCGATAAGTGAGCAGCAAATCGTAGCAATGTTAATGGAGGACTATGAAGTTTCAAAAGAAGAATGTGAGCAGCAAGTAGAATATTTTTTAGCAGAATTATTAGCAGATAATTTACTAGTAAAGGTAGATTTAAAAGGATGCCTAGAGTGATACGGAAAGTCAAGAAATTTATCAAAATGGATTTTAAACTAAAATGCCTAATGATGGAGGCATTTATTTTTTTGGCAAGAGGTAGGTTTTTGAAACTATTGCCATTCGCGAAAGTTGCTCCTAGTCTGGGTGAAGAATCGATGGAAACGGAAGTTCAGGTATATGGCAATGAAAAGATGATAAAAGATGTATCATTGGCGATTGAGACGATGAGCAAATATACATTTTGGGAAAGTGCCTGCCTTGTCCAAGCAATTGCAGCAACGAGAATGTTAAATAGAAGAAAGATTCCAACCACTTTATATCTAGGTATCGCAAGGGACCCAGCAGGCAAAATGGAAGCACATGCATGGGTTAGAAGTGGTTCGCATTATGTGACAGGTGCACGCGGTAAACAACGTTTTACCGTTGTGAATACATTTGCCGGTGGTATGAGTAAAAGAGGTGAAAAGAATGAAGGGATCAGAAGAAATTGATCTGCATAGCTGTTCCAATGAACTGCAGTTGTTATTAAGGCTATTGAATGAGGAAGAAGACTCCATAAAACTGATAGAGGAATTTTATAAAAAGGTAGATTGGAAGGAGTTTCTTCAGCTGGTTTATTTTCATAATGTGTATCCATCCATCTATTTAAGACTGTCTAGTATAGACTCTCCCTATTTACCTAACAACGTAGTCAAAATAGTAGAGGATTTATATAAAGACAATACAATCAAAATGCTCCAATTAATCAAAGAACTAGATAATATTTCAACTGCATTAACGAAGAATAAGATCCGCATGCTGACTTTAAAAGGACCAATTCTTTCCTATTATTTGTACGGAGACTTATCTTCCAGAACTTCCAACGATCTTGACATTCTGATTTCCTTTCAAGATTTAAAATCAACGATAGAAATACTGCAAGCCAAGGGATATGAAATGGAGTATGAACCACCACGAAAATTAAAAGATTGGCAAAAAAGAAACCATCATCTTGAATTCCTTCATAAAGAGAAAAATTGCAAAGTGGAAGTGCATTGGAGACTTCATCCCGGTCCTAGTAAAGAGCCGAGCTTTGAAGACTTATGGAATAATCGCAAAACGGTGTCTATAGGGTCAACAGCATTCCATACTTTAGGTGAGGAAATATTGTGCTATTATCTTGTTACACATGGGGCACGTCATGGCTGGTTTCGTATTCGGTGGCTAGTAGATATTGTGCAACTGCTGAAGAGAGAAGAAGATATTAATAGTTGTCCAAAGGCCTTTATGGAAAATCAATCCTGCCACCTCTATCAACAAGTGCTCTATTTAGTAGAAAACCTACAATTAAGCCCAAAAAGGTATCAGAGAAAGATAAAGAAGCAAGCGAAGGGACTTGCACAAAAAGCTTTTCTATTCATGAGAGAAAGAATCAACTTTTTTCATCCTCCAGAAAAGATATGGGATAAGGAAGGAAAAAAGTATCTATTTATGATGAAACCATTTAAGCAGAAGGCAGCTTACATCATTCGGAAATTCTATGCTAATTCATGGGATGCAGAAGTGCTTCCTTTACCAAAATCATTGCACTTTCTTTATCTTCCATTAAGACCAATTTTATGGCTGTGGCGAGTAATTTTAAAGCAAAAAGTTTCACTTAGGAGACTTTAGAAAATGAGAAATCTTATTGTTTTTTTTAAGAAACTGCAGGCAGTTACTGGAACGAAGATGTATCTTAATATTTTTCTTAGCATTCTAATAAGTGCCCTTGAAGGAATTAGCATTTATCTTTTAATACCAATGCTTTCTGTTATTGGATTGTTGAATATGCAGATAAATGATCTGTTTCCTATTACTTTAATAGTAGCAGCAATGGAAAAGCTGCCATTTCAACTAAATTTGACTTCTGTCTTATTGATTTATCTTCTATTGATAGGTGGTCAGGCTTTGCTGCAACGGAGTCAAACGATTTTAAATACAGATATCCAGCAGAACTTTATTAAACAGCTGCGACTAGAGACATATGAATCACTTATCAAAGTGAAGTGGGAATATATGCTGAGAAAAAGAAAGTCGGATTTTAACTATATTCTCACAACAGAAATATCACGAGTCGGCGTGGGAACACATAGTATTATCCAATTAATCAGCATTGTATTTTTTACTATTGTTCAAATAATGCTGGCTTTTCTCTTATCACCATCCTTAACAAGCATAGTCTTAATTATTGGTGGGTTACTTAGTATTTTTATGAGGAAATTCGTAAGGAATTCTAAAACAATTGGCAAAGAAACAACAGAGTTAATGAACGATTACTTTGGAGGAATTACAGAACAGTTTAGTGGAATGAAAGATATGAAAAGCAATATGCTTGAGCCATCTTTTTTTGATTGGTTTCAGTCTAAGTCTCATTTAATTCATCATAATGTGATGAATTTAGTTCGCTTAAACGCTAAGTCTGTATTCATTTATCGGCTGATGGCTGGTATCTTGATTGTCCTTTTTGTATCTATTTCTTTTTCCTTTCTTAAACTGCCGCCAGAGAAGCTTATGGTAATTATTTTGATTTTTTCAAGATTATGGCCGCGGTTTTCCTCCTTGCAAAGTAATGTAGAACAAATTGTTTCCATGTTTCCGGCATTAGATCATGTTCTGCGTGTTCAAGCGGAAAGTAACAAAAGCCAAGAATGGAGTACCTTTCGCACAAGGGAATGGGAGCCATTTACTCTCGAACAAGCAATAGAATGTGACCATGTCTATTTCCGCTATCAACCATCTCAGGAAGACTGGACATTAACTAACGTAAATATTCATTTTCCGCTTAAGAAAACAACTGCAATAGTTGGGCCGTCAGGAGCGGGAAAGACGACATTAGTCGATTTAGTAATGGGTTTGCTGCAGCCTGAAAAAGGCAGATTGCTTGTAAACGGAAAATCGTTAACAGAGGAGGAGATACTGTTATATCGGAATTCCATTAGTTATGTTGCTCAGGAGCCTTTTTTATTTCATAGCAGCATTCGAGATAATTTATTAATGGTAGCACCAAAGGCGACAGAACTGGAATTATGGCAAGCTTTGTCATTTGCTGCTGCAGAGAATTTTGTTAAACAAATGCCGGAAGGATTGGATACGGTTATTGGAGATAGAGGAATAAGGCTTTCAGGGGGAGAGCGCCAGCGTCTCGTTTTGGCGCGGGCCATCTTGAGAAAACCAGCTATTCTCATATTAGATGAAGCAACAAGTGCATTAGATAGTGAAAATGAACAGAAGATTCAGCAGGCTATTGACCAATTAAAAGGGAGAATGACGATAATCGTAATCGCTCATCGTCTATCAACGATTCGAAATGCAGATAAGGTAATGGTATTGGAATCTGGAAAGGTAATACAAGAAGGGGAATATAAGCAATTGGCGCAAACAAAGGGAGCGTTAAGAAAAATGCTTGTTTCCCAAGAATTAGCCGGAAATCAAACATTGGCTTAATTTCAAGAAGGAGAGGATGAAATTGAAACTTGTTTTATTGTCTGGCGGCTCTGGAAAACGTCTATGGCCGTTGTCCAATGATGCCCGTTCAAAGCAGTTTCTGAAAGTGTTAACCGATGAAGAGGGCAATAAGGAATCGATGGTTCAAAGAGTGTGGGGACAGCTTGAAAAAAATGATCTTGCCAAGGATTCGCTGATTGCAACAAGTAAATCGCAAGTGGAAATGATTCAAATACAAGTTGGAACACAAGTGCCTATTGTGGTAGAACCAACAAGAAGAGATACATTTCCAGCAATTGCTCTAGCCGCTGTCTATTTATATTCTGTTAAAGGCTGCAGTCCTCATGAAGTGATAGCGATACTTCCTGTTGACCCTTTTGTAGAGAATCACTTTTTTTCGAAGGTAAAAGAGCTTGAGAAAACGGTAGTAGAAAGTAATGCAGACCTCGCTTTAATAGGAGTGCAGCCAACCTATCCTTCTGAAAAATATGGATATATGGTTCCTTTTGATGAAGAAGAGAGGAGTTATATGCGAGTATCTTCTTTCAAGGAAAAGCCGAGAAAAGAAGAAGCAGAAAGACTAATAGAAAGTGGCGGATTATGGAACAGTGGGGTGTTTGCTTTCAAAATCGAATACCTGCTTAATATCTTGTTGGAAAGAGGCTATCCTATTCAATATGAGCAACTAGTAAGTCAATATCACCTATTACCTCAGAATAGCTTTGACTACGAAGTGGCAGAGAAGGCAGAGCAAGTAATTGCTTTATCCTATACGGGCTATTGGAAAGACCTTGGAACCTGGAATACGTTAACAGAGGAAATGCAAAACCCGATTAGTGGAAAGGGCTTTGTTAGTAAAGGTATAACCAATTCTCATATTGTAAATGAGTTGGATATCCCTATTACACTAATAGGTTTAGATGATGTGGTGGTGGCGGCAAGTCCGGATGGTATTTTAGTAACAAATAAAGAGGATAGTCTGCAAGTGAAGGAAATATTAAAAGACCTAATAGAAAGACCTATGTTTGAAGAGAGAAGGTGGGGCTGGTATAAGGTATTGGAACATACGAAATATCTCGAAGGAAATGAAGTTTTAACAAAAAGAATATGTGTAGATACCGGGAAGAACCTGAGCTATCAAGTTCATTACAAACGAAGTGAGGTATGGACAGTTGTTAAAGGAGAAGGTGTCCTAGTATTGGATGATCAACTACAGCATATTCGGTCAGGGGATGTTATTCATATTCCCCTAGGAACAAAGCATGCTTTAAGAGCAACCAGTACAATGGAAATTATTGAAGTACAGACAGGCAGTGAGCTAGTTGAGGAGGATATTTATCGATTCTCACTAGAATGGAAACAAATAATGAATGGAATAACCTATAAAAATCTGGCAATAAATTTATAAACAGGTATTGCTAGGAAGTCTGTAGTATGATACGTTCTTAATAAAGAATGTGTTAAGAGAACATTACTTAGCAATCGTATTTTTTTAAGATTTTCGTTCTTTATTAAGAATAAATGAGGGTGAAGCACAATAAATGAGTGGTATAGCTGGAATCTTATATGAAAATCAAGCGAGCATAGCAACAGAGCATGCTAGGAGAATAATGAATGGGTTTCAAGGATTCCCTTCCGATGATATTCAAGTATATAGCAGGATGAATATTTTTCTTGGCTGTCATGCACAGTGGATTACCCCAGAATCAATTGGAGAGAGAAATCCTTATTTTGATAAAACAAGCGGAGTGGTAATCACCTCTGATTCTATTATTGATAACCGAATGGAATTGTTTCAATCCCTGCAGGTTGATCGCTCCTTGCAGCAAACTATTTCTGATACGCAGTTAATTCTTCTTGCTTATCTTAAATGGGGGGAAGAAACTCCGAAATATCTGATTGGAGATTTTGCCTTTTTTCTTTGGGATGAAAGGCAGCAAAAGTTATTTGGTGCAAGAGACTTTTCGGGAAGCAGAACTTTATATTATGTGTATAAGGAAAGGCAGTTCTACTTCTCAACGGTAATAGAATCGTTATTGAAATTACCAAATGTCAAGCAGCGGTTAAATGAGGAATGGCTAGCTGAATATTTAGCTATTGCTGGAGTAGTAGATACGGTTGATTCTTCCATTACGCCTTTTATCGGGATTGAGCAAGTGCCGCCATCACATAGCATCACAATTGAAAAAGGACGGAAAAAAGTAAAGAGATATAGTCAGATAAGCTCTGAAGTAAAACCAATACATCTACCTACTGATAATGATTATGTAGAAGCGTTTCAGGAGGTTTATCAATCAGCTGTCCAAGCAAGGCTTAGAACCTATAAAAAAGTTGGGTCTCAGTTAAGTGGTGGATTGGATTCAGGGTCGGTTGTCAGTTTGGCAGCCAAACATCTTAGAGGAGATGCTGGCTTACATACTTTTAGCTATATACCACCAAAAGACTTTATTCCATTTGGTCCGAAGAATTTAGTAGCCAATGAATCAGCCTTTGTAAATAAAACAGTGAATTATATTGGCCATTTACAGGATCATTACCTAGATTTCGAAGGGGAAGATTCCTACACACAGTTAGACGAATTTTTAGAAATAATGGAAATGCCCTATAAGTTTTTTGAAAATTCCTTTTGGATTAAGGGGATTTTTGAAGAGGCGCAAAAACGGGACATAGGCATTCTTCTGAATGGAAATCGAGGAAACCTGTCTATATCGTGGGGAGGAGTGCAGGATTATTTTCCTCTTCTACTAAAACAATGTAGATTGCTTAAACTCTATAAAGAAGTGGAGGCATATAGCAAAAACATTGCAAGACCACGGAAAAGGGTTGCTGCGATGGTGCTTAGAGAAACTTTTCCTTTTTTAAATCAGCAAAGGAAGAAATATACAACGGGAGGGCCGCCGCCGCTGATTAATCCAGAGTTTGCAGCGAAAACAAGCATATATACGAAATTAGCAGAAGCAGGAATTGATGCAACAGGATGGTTTTCTGAATTAAACGCATTTGAGCAAAGGAGAAGGCATTTTGATGACTTATTTCACTGGAATGCTTCCAATACATTCATGACCAAACTTTCGCTGAAATATGGATTAATCAGTCGAGACCCGACAAATGATTTACGAGTTATTCGTTTTTGTTTGTCTATTCCAGAAGATCAGTATGTACAGAAGGGAATGGATCGTGCTCTGATAAGAAGAAGTACGGAAGGATATTTGCCTGATGAAATAAGACTGAATCAGCAAATAAGAGGGGCTCAAGGGACGGACTGGCTTTATCGAGTAATTCCCCATTGGAAGAGTCTATTGCAGGAGGCTAGGGAGGTTTCAAAAGATCCAGCGATTCTTTCCTATATTAATTATAGTTGCTTGAAAAGGGGACTGGATAAGCTGGAAAAAGGAGCAATTTCTGAACTCGCAGTGGATCCTGATGTCCGAGCATTGTTTAGAAGCATTATCGTGTATCGGTTTTTAAAAAAGCTAAAGTTGGCAGGATGAGTAGGAAGATACTAGATCTTACAACTTGAAAGGAGGTGATAAGATGAACAAGCTTGAATGGAAAGAGCCAAACTTAGAAGTTTTAGATGTAAAAGAAACAATGGCAGGACCATTTAATAACAATAAGTTAGATGCAACTTATGAAACTGGAACGCCATTCCCTGATCTTGGCTGGAGCTAATGATCAATTCCACTTTTAGGACATAATAGTTATATTTTTTCGATCTGCCTCCATCCTTCGCTGTTAAGAAGGTAGAGGCTTTTCTTTTTGATAGGATAAGGAAGAAGGTGTAGGAGGGACATATGATAACAAAAAGTGCATTTCGTTATTATGCTTTTGGATGCCATGTGTACAGCGAATTCATGCTGCCAGAGTTATGCAAAGAAGAAAAAGTAGAAGTCATTCCAGAACTAGTGATTAAAGAAAAAGACCTGCGGGAATATTGGAATGCTAAAGCAAAGGCAAATAACTATTTTGTCATAGAGAGGGATATGGTTCTCTTCCATGTTCCAAATATCGCAATATTTTTAATCGAAAAAGGGGAAAGCATTTCTATCACGTTATTGTCGGCAAATAAAATGGATGAAATGCGCCTCTATTTATTAGGTACATGTATGGGTATTCTGCTCATGCAAAAACGAATTCTTCCTCTTCATGGCAGTGGAATTGTGATTGAGGGGAAAGTATATGCCATTGTAGGGGACT
This sequence comes from Niallia sp. FSL W8-0951, assembly GCF_038006525.1. Lineage (NCBI taxonomy): Bacteria > Bacillati > Bacillota > Bacilli > Caryophanales > Bacillaceae > Niallia > Niallia sp. FSL W8-0951. The sequence goes on along the minus strand of NZ_JBBOVK010000001.1, from coordinate 3,476,517 downwards.
GTGGCGCAGGCAAGTCTACATTAGCAAGAGCATTTTTACAAAAAGGCTATAAATTGATAAGTGACGACATTATTCCAGTCCAATTAAATAAAGACGGAAAACCAATTGTTATCCCTACCTATCCCTATCAAAAGTTATGGCTAGAGAGTTTGCATGAGTTTGAAATGACTAATCTTTCTTTCAAACCGATTGCTTATCGAGAAGAGAAATTTAGTGTGCCAATAGAACAGCAATTTGAAACAAACTGTCTCCCGCTGGCTGGCCTTTTTGAGCTCACAAAAAAGGACGGAGAGAAGATTGAAATAAAAGAAAAACGGAATCTTGAACGGCTGCAAATATTGTATAAGCATACTTTTCGGAACAGCTTTCTTCAACCATTAGGTTTATTGGAATGGCACTTAATAACCACATCTAAATTCTTAGAAAGTACCTCTATTTATCAAATCGAACGGCCGAAATCTCGCTTTACTGCAAATGAACTGGTAGAGCTTATTTTAACAAAGCAAAAGGGAGAAGAAGACAAATGAGGAAAACACAAGCGCAAATAAATAAACAGACTATCGTTGTACAAACTCCAGGACACATTGTGAGTGATATGAATGGAGAAAAAGTAATGTTAAGCATTGCGAATAGCAAATACTATAATTTAGGTCATATTGGAGGCGATATTTGGGAATTAATAAAGGAGCCAATCTCGATTGACCGAGTGGTAGCTATCTTAATGGAAAAATATGAAGTAACACAACGAAAATGCGAGCAGCATGTTTGTTCCTTCTTGGAAACATTAAAAGAGGAAGGTTTGATTACAATAAAGAGTACCTAAAGGAAAAGAGGAGAATGAATGATTGGCGAAAGAATTCGATATTTACGTCAGCGAAAAGGTTATTCGTTATCTAGGTTGGCAAAAGAGGCGGAGGTATCCAAAACATACTTAAGCAACATCGACAGAGGCTTACAAAATAATCCCTCTCTACACTTCTTAGAAAAAGTAGCCGCTAAACTAGGAACAAGCGTGGAATACTTAATTAGTGATGATTTTGAAAAAGATATGCTTAATAATAAAACAAGCAGTAAAAGAACGATCAAATAGATGCATGAGCACCCAAAAGATACATAGTTGAACTTTGATCAAGGGAAAGTACCCCCCTTTCTTCCTACTTTCCCTGCAAACCTTCCTATAAGCTTTTATTCCTCCCATAGAGTTATCATATTGCCAGCCAATTATAGCAAACGAGCATTCTTTAAATGAGTAAGTAAAATATATAATATAATAGAAGAAACTAGGTAGCGTTTACAAGAAGAAATGGGAGTGAAGTAACATTTGCAAATATTCAGAAATCGTGATAATATGCTATTTCGTTCGTTATAAAGAACTATTTTGTGAAAAATAAGCGAGAAAATCTCGCTTTAGTTAGTAAAGAGTTTATTCAGAAATAAGTTTTTTAGCCAGATAGCTGCTCCAAACTTTAAAGCCTTGTTCATTTGCTTTTGATTTATCACCTAACTCAACGTAATAATCTTTAAGTTTTAAATCATTGCTATCAGGCCATGCTTCCCAATGATTCCAATAGGAAATTTCCTTCGATTCTGCAAACTTTTGCAAATCATTCGTTTGCATAGGATAAAGACCTGCCTTATACAGGGGATGTGCCGGCATTAAAACAAATGTTACATCTGGCAGTTCATCTTTTGTTTCATTTATCACTTGGTTGACATTCAATAAGGTTGTAGAAATATCAACTACACCGTTATCATTCAACAAAAAAGGTTCCCAGATGACCATATCTGGCTTCTTATCGATCATAGACTCATATTCATTATTATTTACATAATCGGATGATGTCTCATTATATGTAATGCTATCAATGGTTACGTATTTATCATATTTATTAGCTAACGCTTCTTGCAATGGTGTAATTAACCCAAGCTCTTTATCGCCAATTTCCTCGGAACCAACTAATAAGATATGAAAAGCTTGTTTATCAGCAAGTTTCTCTTCCAGTACTTGCTGGGCACTCTCAGGCCAAGACTTGGCGAAACTCATATAGTAGTCAAGACTAAAGTACTGGTCTTTATGTTCTTCCTGGTCTTTATTTTTTACTTCTGCATCTTTAGTAGGATGGCTGTTAGTTAAAGGACTGACCTCTCGATTATTCCAATGCGTATTCCCAATAATAAGTATGAGCACGAGAATAATAGAGAGGATGGATAGAATAATAGCTTTCATTGAAACCTCCTAGGAATAGTATAATTATTTAGCAATCTACCAAGTTAGTACATAAGATAGGAAAGTTCTCCCTTTTTAAAAAAAATATATATCAAAAATGTAAATTAATTGATATAGTAAAACACGTAAAAACAATTCAATTAAAATTATGACAAGAAATGACAATATATGCAACGTTATATGATATAATATTTTTGGTTTTTATATTTTTCTAGGAGGAAGTCATGGAAGAAACTATTAGTCTAAAAGAATTATTTGATACAGTAAAGAAAAGAGTATCACTTATTATCTCCATTACATTAGTTGCTATGATAGTAAGTGCCGTTGTAAGCTATTTTATTATTACGCCTGAGTATAAATCTTCGACACAGATTCTTGTTAACCAGGCAAAGGAAGATCAATCGATTTATAATTACAATGAAGTCCAGACTAATGTGCAATTAATTAATACGTACAGTGTAATAATTAAAAGTGCAGCTATTTTGAATAATGTAAAAAAAGAATTGGATTTAGATATGTCTATTTCAGATTTAAATGATAAAATTTCAGTTGAAAGTGCACAAAATTCTCAAATTATGACTGTTTCAGTAAAAGATTCGGATCCCACAGTAGCATTGCAAATTGCCAATACTACTGCCGAAGTGTTTGAAAAGGAAATAAAAAACTTAATGAAAGTAGACAATGTAAGTATATTACCATTAGCAGATGATCAAGAAAATCAATCTCCTGTTAGCCCTAATCCTCCTTTAAATATTGCGATTGCTGCAGTAGTAGGAGTAATGATAGGTGTTGGATTAGCGTTACTACTTGAATACTTAGATAATACAGTGAAAACAGAGCAGGATATTGAGAAATTGCTAGAGTTACCTGTACTGGGAGCTATTACAAAAATTGATGAAAGCTTTGAAGCAAAACTTAGAGGCACACAAAAAGGAAGAAGCAGGGGGGATTTACTTGGCAGCAAGTAAAAGAGCAAAAAAGGGCGGATTAGCACTTAATAATAGACGAAAACTGATTGCAAAGTATGATCCGAAATCACCAATCTCTGAACAGTATAGAAATATTCGAACAAATATCATATACTCAAGTGTGGATGAAGAAATCCGTTCGATATTAGTGACATCCTCGGGACCAGGGGAAGGAAAGTCGACAACAACGGCAAATTTAGCAGTGGTGTTCGCACAACAAGGAAAAACAGTATTATTAGTGGATGCAGATTTACGGAAACCAACTGTCCATTATACGTTTAATTTAAATAATACAGCTGGATTGACCTCCATATTAACAAACCAAATGGGTTTAATGGAAGCTGTTCATCAGGATGATGAACAGAATTTATATATTCTTCCTAGTGGGCCAATACCACCAAATCCTTCAGAGCTATTAGGATCAAAAGCAATGAGTCATTTTTTAGAACAAGCATTAGCAGAGTTTGATATTGTCTTATTCGATACACCGCCAGTAATGGCTGTGACAGATGCACAAGTGCTGGCCAATCTTTGTGATGGAAGTATTTTAGTAGCAGGGAGCGGGAAAGCGGATAAAGAAGCTGTGGTGAAAACGAAAGAGCAGCTTGCTGCTTCGACGGGAAAAATATTAGGTGTAGTATTAAATAATAAAAAAGCGGACAAAAAAGGTAGTTATTATTATTATGGCACAAATTAACAATCAGTTAAATTGCTTACGATAATATCACTTAATATAGTTATAGAAAAAGTTAGTAAAATAATAGAGGGGTGTAGAACCAATGATTGATATCCACAGTCATATATTACCTGGAATTGATGATGGGGCACAGACAATAGAAGATAGCATAAAGATGGCAAAAACAGCCGTGAACGAAGGCATAACATCAATCATTGCTACACCTCATCATAAGAATAATCAGTTTAATAATTTGAAATCTTCGATTCTTACAAAGGTAAATGAGCTAAATACAGTATTAAAACAAGAAAATATTCCTCTTACCGTACTTCCTGGTCAGGAAGTACGAATTTATGGAGAAGTGATAGAAGATTATAATAAAGAAGAAATTCTAACACTTAATCATACAAAATATCTTTTCATAGAATTTCCCTCTTCCTCTGTGCCGCGATATGCAGAAAGGTTATTGTATGAATTGCAAACTGAGGGAATAATTCCAATTATTGTACATCCGGAGAGAAATAAAGAATTGCAGGAAAAGCCTAATCTTCTTTATCAGTTCGTAAAAGGTGGCGCATTAACTCAAGTAACGGCATCTAGCGTGGTGGGATATTTTGGAAAGAACGTGAAAAAATTTTCAGAGCAGTTGATTGAGTACAATTTAACCCATTTTATTGCATCCGATGCTCATAATATCCATAATAGAACATTTAAAATGACTGAAGCTTTAGATATGATTGAAGCAAATTTTGGTACGGATTATATCTATCTTTTTAAAGAAAATGCCCAATTTCTAGTGGAAGATAAGAATATAATAAAAGAAATTCCTGAACGGATAAAAAGAAAGAAAATTTTAGGGATATTTTAATCCAATAATTTACTAGATAACTAATAGTAGGAAAATGTATATTTAATAGTATCATGGTTTTATTATTTATTAGTTATCTGGAGACTACATAAAAAGAAAAATAATTAAGGGTTAGGTGATATAGTGATGTCTGAATTTTATAAGGATCAATCTCTGTATTTAGAAATGAAACAAAATATATCTGTAAATACAGCTCGAAGTTACCTTGTAATGAAAAGATCAATAGACATCATCGGTTCATTCTGTGGATTAGTTGTTCTAAGCATCCTTTTTATTATTATTGGTCTTTTAATTAAATTAGAAGATCCAAAGGGGAAAGTTTTCTTTAAACAAATAAGAGTTGGAAAAGATGGTAGTGAATTTTATATGTATAAGTTTAGATCAATGGCATCCGATGCTGAGGAACGTCTGAAAGAGTTATTAGAATTAAATGAAGTATCTGGAGCAATGTTCAAGATGAAAGATGATCCAAGAGTAACCAAGATTGGAAAGTTTATTAGGAAAACCAGTATCGACGAGTTACCCCAGTTATTTAATGTTTTAAAAGGGGAAATGAGTCTAGTAGGCCCTAGACCACCATTACCAAGGGAAGTAGCTGATTATTCTTCTTATGACAAGCTGAGATTATTAGTAGTTCCAGGTTGTACTGGTTTGTGGCAAGTAAGTGGTAGGAATGAGTTGGGCTTTCAACAAATGGTTGAATTGGATATTGAATATATAAAAAAAAGAACAATTCTATTTGATGCTAAAATTATTTTAAGAACTGTAAAATGCATGTTTAAACCAAATGGAGCGTATTAAAAGATTATGGTGAAATTCTAATGAATTCAATGATGAAAAAAGTAGGTTGGATGCTTTATGGACAAGGCGGAAGGCTGATATTTCAAACAATTTACTTTCTGGGCTTAGCTTTTGTATTTACACCTTATGAGTATGGAATATATGTAAGTATTACAGCTATAACTGTAATACTTAGTCCGTTTTGTGGAGTAGGATTTAATAGTTTACTGGTTAAAATAATTTCTACCGATAATAAAAATTTTCCAAGAGTCTATGGTAATGCTTTAAAAATAACAGTATATAGTTATGTTTTATTATTGATAATGGGTTCTGTAGCTGTTTGTTTTTTATTTGATAACTACTTTTTTGCATTTAAGTTATTTATACTCATCAGCCTTGCCGATTTATTATTTTTAAAGTTAACAGAAATGTCTTCGCAAATTTTTATTGCTAAAAATTTGGTGAAAATTTCTGCTCATATTCTAAATTTTATAAGTTTAATTCGTTTTATGTCAGTCTTATTTTATTTTATAATGGTTAGAATTAATCCACAATATACGGGGCTTTTAAATTGGGGGAAAATATATTTAATAGGATCCTTGATTTTCACTATATATATATTAATTTATACTCTTAAAAAAAATGAAAAACCATTATTAAGAGAGAAAATATCACTATCGTATATAAAAGAAGGGATTTATTTCTCGATAGGATTATCATCACAGGGAATATATAATGATATCGATAAAACCTTAATGGGGAAATATACTAATTTAGAAACTACCGGGCAATATGGTTTTGCATATAAAGTTTTGGATGTACTATTCATACCTATTAAAGCCATTCTTGCAATTACTTTTCCGATGTTTTTTAAATATGGAAAAGAAGGCAATATACGAAAAACTTTACGCTTTGGTTTGAAAATTATGTTTCTTCTATTACCATTACTAATATTAATATGTGTACTTTCATTTTATTTTGTTCCCCCGTTAATTAAACTAATATTTGATAATAAATATTTAGAAAGTATCAGTATGTTTAAACTATTATTACCAATTGTTATTTTAAGAAACATTCACTATATACTGGCTGATGCAGTTACAGGGGCTGGCTACCAAAAAGAAAGAAGTATTATTCAAATAATAGTAGCAATTTTGAATTTCTTATTAAACATATATTTTATAAGCCAATTTCAAGTTATGGGAGCTATTATTGTAAGTATAGTTTCAGATTTGTTGATGGTAGTATTTGTTGCAATTTTAATTCTTAATAAATTAAAGGATGACAAAATAAATTTAAAAGGGAGTCATAATGAAAATAGTTAAAGATTCTTATTTAGCAATTTTAAATTTTATTGTGCCAAATATTCCATTTCATAGTTTAAGAATATTTTTATATAGATTACTAAAAATCAATATTGGGAAAGATACTACTATTTTGAGACCTGTTTTTTTCTACAATCCATTTAAGATTACAATAGGTAGAAACTGTGCTATTAATGACCACGTTGTACTTGATGGGAGAGGTACATTAAAAATCGGTAATAACGTAAATATATCACCTTATGTAAAAATTTACACTGCGGAACATGATGTAAATAGTTCTAATTTTAAATATATTGAGGGAAAAGTAGTTATAGATGATTATGCCTGGGTTAGCACAAACGCAATGGTTATGCCTGGTGTAACTATTGGGAAAGGTGCAATAATAGCAGCTGGTGCAGTTGTAACTAGAAATGTTGAGCCATACGCAATTGTAGGGGGAGTTCCTGCTAAGAAGATTGGAGAAAGAAATAAAGAATTAGATTACACTCCTAATTTCAAGAAGTTCTTTCACTGATTTTGAAGGAAGTTTAATCTTAGAAAAGGTTGATGAAATTGATTTATTTATATTATTGGCTAATTGTTATGTTAGGTGCAATTTCTTGGAAACCGTTAATACCAAATTATGGTGGGACGATTTTAACATTAGTGAAAGGAGCATTATTAATAACAATAATATTTATTATAATTTCGAGAGGGATTAATAAGAATTTTCTTACTTATTTCAGTTTATGTGGTATCTTTGTATTGTTTTTTTATCTACTTTTACAAATTAGTAGATTAGATTCTGTTGAATTTGCGAACTTGGGCGACATATTTAAATCTTTTTCATCTTATCTTTTATTATTTTTAATGCTAATGATTAGGTTAAGAAATGAAGAAATTAAAAGAATCTTAGATTTAATACAAAAATTGCCGATTTTCAGTGTGGTATTCGGATTGTTCTTTTCTCTCTTTACTGATTGGTCTGTGATAAAATTTGAATTTACAGGTGTGAATAGGCTACAAGGAAGTAATCCTCCTGCTCATTTAGCTGAAATTTGCTTTGTTGCTATAATTACTTCTGTAGGTCTTCTACTAAAGAAAGATATTCAAAAAACTCTATATTCAAGTTCAACCAATAAATTATATTGTTACCTACTTATTAATACTTTAATTTTGATTCTTACTTTTACTAGAATTACTCTTTTAGGTGCAGGTTTGATTATTTTATATATGTTAATTAAGAAACTGTATATTACAATAATCAACAATAGGTATTCAATACCAATTGTTTTTATCACTATTATAAGTATTTTTCCAGCAATATTTATCTTTATTTATATGGTTAAAAGTATTTTAAGAAGATCAACTAATGAAGGTGGAGGAATAAATACCTCCGGGAGATATTGGGCTTGGAAGTATTTTATTGATAGAGCAAATGAATATCCTGTATTCGGAAGAGGAATGGGCGCAAGTCAATCGCTATATGATGTTAATCCTTATAAAGAATTTGTAGCACCTCATAATGAGTATATTAGATCCTACCTTGAAGTGGGTATATTAGGTAGTATAATAATGATTATTTTTATTTTAGTATTTATAGGATGGTTAATTTATAGTAACAAATCAAATAAATTGTTGAGTAATAAATTTATTTTTATAAGTATTATTTCCATTGGAATAGTCTCTTATTATGATAATTTATTTGTAACTATTCACTTTAGCTTACCGTTTATTTTATTAATACTATGCTTAGTGAATGTTTTTACATTTCGAAAAAGTCAGGAAGGGGACTTCACGTGAAAAGGGTGACCTTAATTAGTTCAACTGGTGGACATTGGACACAATTAAACAATATATATAAAGAATTCAAAAAAATAGAGTCTATTGAAAATAAGGTCAAAATAAAGTTAATAACTGAAAAAAATGAATCTAATAAGGATAATAAAAAAGTTGATTTTCTTTATCAACAAGATAGAAAAAGTAAAAATCTAATATTCATTTTAGTTCTTAATGCAATTTTATCTTTATATTATGTTATCAGATATCGACCACATTATGTAATATCAACTGGAGCAGGTGGGACTATTCTTTATCTGATATTTGCAAAGCTTATGGGTTCGAAAGTGATTTTTATTGAAAGTTATGCGAAAATTAATAGCCCTACTATAACTGGAAAAATAGTTTATAAATTTGCAGATATATTTTATGTTCAATGGCCAGAAATGCTAAAATTCTATCCTAATGGAATATATAAGGGGAGTTTATATTGATATTTGTTATATTAGGGACTCAAAAATTTCCTATGAATAGATTAATAGATGAAATTGATTTATTAATAGAGAGAAACGTATTTGCTGCTGAGGAAGTTGTAATACAATCTGGTTATAGTAAGACTTCAAAATTCGCTAAAAGTTTTGAGATAATTAAGGAGAATGACTTTGATCAGTATTTAGCAAATAGCTCGCTTGTTATTTGTCATGGTGGTACCTCAGCTATAATTAAATCGCTTAATCTATCTAAAAAAGTAATAGTTGTTCCAAGACTATCTAAATTTAATGAACATGTTGATGATCATCAGAAAGAGATAGTAAATGTTCTCTTTCAAAAGGGATATATTGAAATGGTTGAGGATATAAAGGAATTAGAACATTATGTTACTAAAGCTTATAAAACAACCTATAATAAATACAATTCAAATGGTGAATTAGCCAATGTTATTGTAAATTATATTTTAAATGAAACAGAATAGTGAGGAATAGATTAGATGGATAATATATTTTTAGTATGGACGAAGTATCAATCGAGGGTTGAGTCGTTAATAAAAGATATAGCACAAAATTTAGGGGACTCAAAGATTATTTATAGAGATAATCCGCCAGCAAACAGTATTAAAAAAATTATATTATATATGATTTACTTTTTTAAAGATTTAGTTTTTATAATTAAAAGTAAGCCCAAAAGTGTGTTTGTACAAAATCCTCCAAGCTACTCACTATTTGCTCCAATTTTATATAAGCTCATTATTAATAAAAAGGTAAAAGTAATTTCTGATTTGCATAATGCAATGACTCGTGAACCATGGCTAAATAGAATTGGCACCAAATTTTTATTAAGTCATTGTGATTTATTAATTGTTCATAATGAAATTGTGTATAGAGGAATAAGAGAAAGGAATCTTTTTAGTTATATAAATCCAGACAAAATTATTGTATTAGAAGACAAAACTCCACTTATCAAGGAAGTAGAAAGAAAGGTAACTAGTAGTGCTGATAAGAGACCAATTGTTTTTTTTCCTGCTTCATTTAATATGGATGAACCTATCGTTGAAGTAATCGACAGTGCTAAATTAGTACCAGAATTTCGAATTATAATGACTGGTAATTATAAAAAGTTATATTCAAACTTTAATTTGTCTGAAAAAGATTTACCGGAAAATGTAGAAGTTACAGGATGGATAGAAACTAAAGATTATTTAGATCTATTGAAAAATTGTGATATTCTTTTGGGGCTTACGATATTCGATGATATTCAGATGAGTGTAAGTAATGAAGGATTAGGTGCAGAAAAGGTAATGGTATTGTCTGATATGGAAGCATTAAGATTAATCTATCAAGATGGTGCAGTATATACAGAAAATTCAGCGAAGTCAATTGCTAAGAATTTGGGAGTTGCTTTTAAAAAAAGAAATGAACTTAAGAAGAAAATTAAAGAGGTAAAAATAATAAAAGAAGAACGTTATATTAAACAATTAAATAACGTTATTAACAGTATTCTCTAGCTTTCAGTAGTCTAAATTATGTGTTGTCATTAAATTCTTTATTTACCATATAGTTTGTGCAAGGGACAACTTACTAAAGAATGAGTTGAAAAGATAGTGATTAATTGTTTGCACCAAAATTGCATGAGAAATTTAACAATATATTTATAGAGGAGTATACTATGAAATTAGTATTATTATCAGGTGGATCAGGAAAAAGACTATGGCCGCTATCAAATGATGCTCGTTCTAAGCAATTTTTAAAAGTTTTAGAAGATAAAAATAATAGAGCATCCATGGTTCAAAGAGTATATAAGCAACTAAAAAACGTAGGTTTGGATAAGTCTGTTGTGATTGCTACTAGTGCCTCTCAAGTAGATATGATTAAGAATCAACTTGGTAATAAAGTGTCAATTGTAGTTGAACCAGAAAGACGTGATACATTCCCAGCAATTGCATTATCTGCTGCATATTTATATACAAAGTGTGCTGTTGATATGGATGAAGTTGTTGGTATTCTACCTGTAGATCCATATGTTGAAGATGAATTTTTTTTAAGAGTCGCAGAGTTAGAGCATATTGTAAAAAATACTGATTCTGATTTAGCGCTAATAGGGGTTAATCCAACTTTTCCATCTTCAAAATATGGCTATATTGTTCCGAGTAACGACAAATTACAACATGATTATTTACAAGTTAGTCATTTTAAAGAAAAACCGTCCGAATTACAAGCAAAAGAGTTAATTAAAAAAGGTGCCTTATGGAATTGTGGAGTTTTTGCATTTAAACTCTCATTTATTATTAACATAATAGAAGATTTGGGATTATCAACGAATTATGAAGAATTAAAAAAACAATATAATTTAATTAATAAGAATAGCTTTGATTATGAAGTAGTTGAAAAGGCAAATAAAATCGTGGCAATTGATTATAATGGTTATTGGAAAGATTTAGGAACCTGGAATACCCTTACTGAGGAAATGACAACAAATATAATGGGAATTGGAACAATTAGTGAAGATAGCGAAAATGTCCATTTAATAAACGAACTTGAAATACCAGTAGCTGTTTTAGGAGGAAAAAACTTAATAGTAGCTGCTTCCCCTGATGGCATTTTAGTGAGTGATAAAGAAAGCAGTCCTAAACTTAAAGATTTAATAACTGACTTTAATCAACGTCCAATGTATGAAGAGCGTATATGGGGCTGGTATAAGGTTCTTGATTTTTCAAAGTACGATAAAGAAAAGGAAGTTCTTACAAAAAAAATCTGTATTAATGCAGGCAAAAATTTGAGTTATCATTACCATCAGCATCGAGTAGAGGTATGGACTGTAATTAAAGGCAGTGGAGAATTAATAATGAATAATGAATCGCGTGTCATTTCTGCTGGTGATGTAATAGAAATATCTCCTTATATCAAACATGCTTTAAGAGCGATAGAGGATTTAGAAATTATTGAGATACAAAAAGGGACTAATATTATTGAAGAAGATGTAAAGGATCCAATTTTTTCTTGGAAGGAAATTTTATTAGACTTAAGAGTATAGAGGATTAACTTTACTTCTAATTTAATTTGGATTTACAAACTTAAAGGAAGTGTGCCTAATATATGAAAATTACCGTTGCTGGGACTGGTTATGTGGGTCTATCTAATGCTATTCTTTTAGCTCAACATAATGACGTAATTGCGCTTGATATTATACAAGAAAAGGTAGATTTAATTAATAAGAAAAAATCCCCGATAATAGATCATGAAATAGAGGAATACTTGGCAACAAAGGAATTAAAATTATCAGCTACTACTGATAACTTTAAAGCTTTTAAGGATGCAGAATATGTAATCATATCTACACCAACTAATTATGATCCAGAAAAAAATTATTTTAATACTAGAACAGTTGAAGCTGTAATTGCTAATGTACTATCTATTAATCCAGAAGCTGTAATGGTTATCAAATCTACTGTTCCGGTAGGATATACTGAGAAAATTAAGGAGAAATTTGAAACAGAGAATATTATCTTTTCACCGGAGTTCTTAAGAGAAGGTAAAGCACTTTATGATAATTTGTATCCATCGCGCATTGTGTTAGGCGAACAATCAGAAAGAGCAAAAGTTTTTGCTAATTTACTAGTACAGGGTGCAATTAAAGAAGATATCGATGTATTATTTACGAATTCTACTGAAGCAGAAGCTATTAAACTATTTGCTAATACATATTTAGCGATGAGAGTAGCATTCTTTAATGAACTTGATTCTTATGCTGAAGTAAGAGGGTTAGATTCAAAACAAATTATTGATGGTGTTGGATTAGATCCAAGAATCGGAACTCATTATAACAATCCTTCATTTGGATATGGTGGCTATTGCTTACCCAAAGACACAAAACAACTTTTAGCTAATTATGCAGATGTTCCAAATAATATCATGACAGCCATTGTCGATGCCAATAGAACGAGAAAAGATCACATAGCAGAAATGATTATCAAAAAGAATCCAAAAATTGTTGGTATTTATCGCTTAACAATGAAAATGGATTCAGATAACTTTAGACAATCTGCTATACAAGGTGTTATGAAACGTATAAAAGCAAAAGGGATTGAAGTAGTTGTTTATGAACCAGCATTGCAGGAAGAAACTTTCTATAATTCTAGGGTGATTAATGATTTCGATCAATTTAAGGAAATTTCTGATGTGATTGTTGCTAATAGATTATCTAGTGATTTAGCAGATGTTGAAGAGAAGGTTTATACGAGGGATTTGTTTAGTAGAGATTAGTATTTGTGAAATAAAATGGATAATAAGCATATAAAAGGAGTACTATTTTTTTAGTGCTCCTTTTGAGTATTTTGATAGGAAATTGAACTGAAAAAATAACTAAGAGTTTTTACTTTAAGAGAATATAGATACCAAATATAAATAATAGATATATTGATTTTTAGGAAATAAGTATACTCAATAAAACTATTCATTAGGAGCTTTAGAATGCAATATAAGAGATCGAGACTCAAATTAATTATATTTCTACTACTATTATTCATTTGTATTGGAATATTTATATTTAATATAGAAGTAAACACTAATAAAAATAGTAGCTTAAAAGTGGAAGGTAGAAAGCATGATTTATTAATTGGGACAGCAGTGAACGGAGAGGCACTTAATAATGATGCTGAATATAAGAAAAAAATAAGAGAAGAATTTAGTATTATTACTCCAGAAAATGAGATGAAGTTTAGTGTAGTACAACCGAATTTAAATAAATTTAATTTCAAAAATGCCGACAAGATTGTCGAATTTGCTGAAGAAAATGAAATAAAAGTTAGAGGGCATACTCTCGTTTGGGATAAAAGAATACCTGATTGGCTTGAGAATTCTAACTTTACTAAGGAAGAAGCTGAACAAATTTTAAAAAATCATATATATACAGTAGTTAACAGGTATAAAGGTAGGGTATATGCTTGGGATGTTGTAAATGAGGCTTTTAATAATGATGGTAGTTTAAAAGATTCTTATTGGTTAAGAACTATTGGACCTGAATATATAAAAAAGGCTTTTATATGGGCAAAAGAGGCAGATCCTGATGCGCTATTATTTTACAATGATTATAGTGCTGAAGTAACTAATGAAAAATCAAATGCAATTTTTAATTTGTTAAAAAGTTTTAAAAATGAAAAAATACCAGTTGATGGAATTGGATTTCAATTTCATACCAATCTATATCAAAAATTCACTGAAAATGAGATAACAATAAATATGGAAAGGTTTAGAGATATTGGTTTAAAAATAAATGTTACGGAATTAGATGTAAAGATTTCTGATAGTAATTATTCTGAAAAGTTAAAGCTAAAGAAACAGGCTGAGCAATATTCAGTTGTGTTAAATTCATGTATGAATTTAAAGGGAAGTTGTACCGTTTTTAGTATGTGGGGATTTACAGATAAATATACTTGGATAAGGAGTGATAGTCCTCTGTTGCTGAATAGTGTTTATGAAAAAAAACCGAGCTATAATGCTATTAAAAATATTTTAACAAATATTCATCAATAAATTTGATTGATGCTAAACAATTATGTATAGATTTATGAATGAAGAATATGGGGGTTTTATGATTAAAGGGAAATTTTTTATTTTAAGTATTTTCCGATGACTTTGCCATCATGGAGAAAGAAGCAGAAAAGATAAATAGCTGGGGAGAAAATGTCTATATTAAAATACCAATTACTAATTCGATAGGGCAATCATCTATTCCCTTAATCAAAAAACTATCCAGTAAAGGAATGCAATTAAACATTACAGCCATTTTAACACTAGACCAAGTCGAAGAAACGGTTCAAGCCTTCAAACCTGGAACAAAAAATATCGTTTCCGTATTCGCCGGCAGAATTGCAGATTCGGGAATCGATCCTATTCCCACTATGAAAGAAGCCGCCAAAATATGCAGCAAAAAAGAAGGAACGGAGCTATTATGGGCCAGTTCGAGAGAGCTATTAAACATCATGCAAGCAGACGCATGTGGCTGTTCCATCATCACCTGCTCTCCAGACATCCTTAACAAACTAGAAAACGTAGGTAGAGACCTAAAAACTATATCCCTAGACACAGTAAAAATGTTTAATAAGGACGTACAAGAATTAGGATATACCATTATTTAGCAGGATGGTTTCTCCTGCTTTCTTTTTTGAGGGAGTATTGTAGAGCTTCGGGTACTGTTTTTAAAGTGAATAAAATAATGAAGAGCCATTAGAACAATGTTTGTTCCAATGGCTGTTTTTACTACGCAATTTTTTTAATCCTTCACAAAAAACATTCTTTGTATCCCAACCTATTAAAACACAGGCAACTTCTCTAAATAAACGATATCATCTCTTTCGGCAGCATCTCCTTCAGCAAGAATGGCAGCTTTTGAAACAACGATTCCTCCTGCTTTGGTAACTAGTTCCTCGAGTACTCGTATCGATTCCCCGGTGCTAATGACATCATCAATTATGGCAATGCGTTTTCCTTTAATCTTGGCGGCGTCTTTTCCATCTAAACAGAGTAATTGTTCTTTTTGTGTGGTAATGGACACGACTTGATTAATTAGTGGTTCGTCCATATAGGGTTTTACACTTTTGCGAGCAACAATATATTCTGGCATGTTTAGTTGTTTCGATAGTTCATGGACGAGGGGAATTCCTTTTGCCTCAGCTGTTACTAAATAATCGATGTCTTTCAATTGCTCTGCTAAAAGGGAAGCGGCTGCAACGACGATTTCTGTATCACCTAAAATGACAAAGCTTGCAATCTTTAAATCATTTGAAATAGGGATAATCGGTAACTCTCTTTTTACTCCTGCAACTGTTAGTGAATAAGTCTCCATCATAAATCCTCCTTTTTCTTAAACTCCAAAGAGTCCTAGTAAAAATTCCATCACAACGCCAGCTAATAACCCTAAAAATGGATCGGCAATGGCTGTTACGATGATAGTAATGGCTCCAACAATAGGAGAACTAGCTTCTGTACCAGTTAGTGCAGCTGTTGCATTGCCTGGTAATGTCACAATCGCACCTAGGACGAAAAGGAAACCGGCAATGGATGAGCTGGGTACATATTTTCCAATCTTCGGCAAAAGCTTGAAGAACAGGATCGCTGCCATGATGGCCATTGTTAGTACACCTGCCCATACTGCATGGGGAGCGGAAGCAGTCGCGGAAATAATGATTTCCACAGGTCCTCCACCAAATAGAGAAGAGACCATATCTGCTAAACTACTAATAATTGTTAGCGTGTCAATGTTTACATTTGCTCCAGCGATTTCTCCATTGATTTTTCCAAAGGCAATATTAGCACCAATATTTAAACAAACAAGAGCGAGTGCCCCGCGAATAACAGAAGGGTTGAGAATAAACTTTTGGAGCTTAAATTTATCTTCTGTTAGCATATTTGTTACAGTGGCAGATTCTTTTTTAGTGAAATGATAGACAATGCTAGAAAGCAGCACAGAAACAGTGATTGTATATACTAAGTCTTTTGAAATAATATAGGTTAATAAGGCACTAGCGAATGAAGTTATCCCAATCAATCGATCGTTTTTCGCCATATCCCAGGCAACCTTCGCAAGCATAAAACCAACACCAGCCATCATCCCATTTGTAATAACAGGACCAATCCAGGCAACGATTTGTTCCATCAATCCAAAAACACCTATAATAACTAATAAAAAGGCACCAAAAAAGATGGAAGAGAGCCGTTCGCGCATATTTTTTCCCATTGTTCCTGCAACTGTTATGGTTTCCGCCTGAAAGGAAATAACGGCCACATTGCTTGTTAAGCTATTCCCAGCAGCACCTACAAGAAAGGCAAGCGCAGTTGGCACGGACGCAAAGCCAAATGATAGCGCCAGTAACCCTTGAGGCAATCCATTTAATACAACACTAAATGCCGCTAGTATGTCTTTTAGTATATCTTCCATTTTCCTTCTCCTTTACTATTTCCCGCAATGTCCTATAGAAAAAAACCGTTCAGCAAAGTAGAACGGTTTCTAGAAAAAGAAATTTTCCGTCCATAGTAGAGTGATTTAGGGTCACTCTGTAGAGACTCCCAGACCATATTACCGGGATTATACGGGTTATTTACGTACAATATTTACATTGTAACTTAAAAAGTTCGTATTTTGAATAAAAATTTTGAAAAAACAGAAGATAAGGACTTCTTTTGGCAGTAGAATCTGCTGAAGGATGAATACAGTAGTTATGGCGATTTTCTTTATACGCTCCATGAAAATAAAAACAGAATGCTAACCTGAAATTTCAAAGTTAACATCCTATTTTCTGTTTATGACACTTTCTTATCTGTATTTTGTTTCAATTCCATTTTCTTATTTTCTTTTCTCATTTGTTTAAAGTACCAGCCGAATAACAGGATATAAGCGATAAGCGCTAACACGGAGAATCCTATTAATTTGATATCCCAAGTATCGACAGCTTTCCCAAATAGAATAGCTAGCATTTTTTCAATTGGATCAGAGTCCACGGAAGAGAACAGGGCGTCAGCATCCAGTCCATTAGGGAAATTCCCCATAGCTTTAGATGTTTCTGTCACGAATTTAGCAATAAAAGTTGCTCCCCATAAGAATAAAGGAATTAAAATGGTTCCAATAATGGTCATGCGCACCACTCTTCCCTTTGTCACGATTAGAAGGGCTGGGGCTAATACAGTAAGCAGAATTCCTCCTAATGGAAGGACTGTATTGCCGGGAAGAAAGATAGCGACTAGCAGCAAGATTGGTGCTAAAATATTCGCTACTGCCCATAGTTCTGCGCGTGTCGCCAGGATTGGCCAGTCGATTCCTATCAATAATTTCCGGCCTTTAAAACGCTTACTCATTTTCGATGTAATACCTTCGGATAAAGGACCAATAGCTGGGCCGAACCAACTGCCAACTAATGCAAATAGTTCAAGGGCAACAGCACCAGTAAAGGCTAAGGTGAAAATTTCTGCGACCGACAATTGTCCAAGAATACCGATGAATATCCCTAAGTAGGCACCAATTGCGAAATTACTGCCCCAGAAACCAATTTTTTTATTTAATGCTTCTGCATTAAAGTCAAATTTATCAATAAATGGTAAGCATATATCGATAAACTTGTTTAACACCATAACAAGTGGTGCGATTAGTAAGGATGGATGAGCAGTTGTTGTAATGTTGTTTTGATCATATCCTAAAAGCTCATTGATTGTAGGCTTCATTACATCTGCATTGATAAGCATTAATGCGTAAATAAAAGCTACGAATAATGTCGTAAGAATTAGATTATCGTTAGAATAATACATAGTAAGAAGACCAATGACAGAGAGATTCCAAATATTAAATAAATCTACGTTTAAGGTTGTTGTTTTCTTGGCGATCAACATGAATACGTTTACTAAAAGGCATATAAAAGCGAAGTAGAGTGTGTAAACAGATCCCCATGTGATGACAGCGAGTGGAGCCCATCCTAAATCTGTAACAGATAAAGCAACTCCCGTAGATTCTACAAAACTATTTAGTGCTGGTGAAAAAGCAGTAGTAAGCAAAGAAATAATTGCTCCCATACCCGTTAAGGCAATGGCCATTCTTAGGCCGCCTTCAATTGCTTTCGAGATAGAAACGCCAACGATTAAGGAAAGAATCGTAATGATGATAAACATCATGGCAGATCCTCCTAAATTAATAAAGCCATTAAAAGCATCATTTAATTTCTCAAAAAACATTTGGCTTACCTTCCTTTTATGAAATTTACGTAATCGGTTCCGTAAACGGTTACTCAAAATATAACAGAATTTTTTTAAAGGTACAACTATTAATTTAAATTAGTTTATTAAAGGAAAAGCATTTTTAAAAGAATACGAGAGAAAGGGAAGTAACCGGTTTCGTTGATAGGAGAGCCTTTTCGCTGGATTGATAAAAAGCGGTAAGTTTTTAAAATATATAATTTCAGTTGACATTATTTTTTTGGAATGATTAAATGAAAATAAGTAATCGGTTACGTAAATGAGGGATTAAGATGATAACAATCAAAGATGTTGCGAAAGAAGCAGGTGTTTCTGTTGCTACTGTATCAAGAGTTCTTAATAATAAAGGTGGCGCGAAGCCTGAAACAATTACGCATGTAGAAAATGTCATAAAGAAATTAAATTATAAACCAAATAAAATAGCCAAAAGTCTTTCGGAAGGAAGCTCCAATTTAATTGCGCTTCTTGTTCCAACATTGAATAATCCCTTTTTTCCTGAGTTGGTTAGGGAAATTGAAAAGGTTGCAAATGAAAACGGTTATAATGTGTATTTATGTAATAGTGATGATGATCGCATGAAAGTGGAATATTATCTAGAATCCATGATTGACCACTATGTTAGTGGCGCCATTATAAATTCGCTTCATGTAGATGCAAGTGACTTAGCAGAATTAGAAAAACGCGGAATTAGAACAATTACAATTGACCGTGCAAATTTTGAACATCCATACTCTGCCATAACTGTTGATCACACTTTAGGTGCACAGCTGGCAGTTACTCATCTTATTCGAGATGAAAAATGTAATAATATTGTGTTTATTTCCGGACCTAAAAATGAGAAAAGTGCGATTGATCGTTTAACTGGATTCACGCTTGCTTTAAACGAGGCGGGACATCCTGTCAAAACGCATATATGTTATGGTGATTTTGGAACTGCAAGTGGGTATGAAAATACAAAGGCTCTCATTCAAAATGGCCATTCATTCGATAGCATTTTCTGTGCAAACGATGCAATGGCTATTGGCGCTATGCGTGCATGCCATGAGTTTGGCATTAAAGTACCAAGTGAAGTGAAGATTGTTGGCTACGATAATATTAGTCTTGCTTCCTATATGTATCCAACTCTTTCATCTGTAGATCAGTGCAAAGAAGATATTGGCAGATTAGCGGTCAATGAATTAATCCAATTAATAAAAAATCCGAAGAATAAGCAGAAACAATATGAATTGGAGCCAAAGTTAGTCATAAGAAATTCGTCAACAATTAATGGAGGAAGTATTAATGAATAAAATCGGACCATCTCTGATGTGTGCAGACTTAGGGAATTTAGAACAAAATATTAAAGAATTAGATAAAGCGGGTGTTGATTTTTATCATATTGACATTATGGATGGAAAATTTGTACCTAATTTCACATTAGGACCAGACTTTGTGAAAACGGTTCGCAGACTTACAACAACCCCATTAGATATTCATTTAATGGTAGAAGAGCCAGAAAGACATATCGACTTATTTGCAGAGTGTGGAGCAGACATGATTTCTGTGCATCAAGAATCAACAAATGCTCTACATAGTGTATTAATGAAAATTAAAGAGAAAGGAATAAAAGCGGGAGTAGCGATAAATCCGGGAACTTCGCTTGAATTCCTTGATCAAGTATATGACTTAATTGATTATGTCGTAGTGATGACTGTAAACCCAGGATTTGCCGGCCAAAAATTTATTCCTTCTATGTATGAAAAGATTGCGAAACTAAATGAGAAGATAAAGCAGTATAATCGTGAAATCGAGATTCAAGTAGACGGCAATATTGGAGAAAGTACCATTCCAACATGCCAAGAAAATGGTGCGTCGATGTATGTATTAGGAACAAGTGCTGTATTTAATAGTAATCATTCATTGGAAGAAAATGTTCGATTAACAAGAGAAATATTTAACTAAAACCAACTGGAGGAAAGCTAAAATGAATTATGATATCGTAGTTGTCGGCAGTATTAATATGGATATAATTGTAGAAGCACCGAAGTATCCAGCATATGGGGATACGATGTTTTGTGATTCGATTAAGATGCTGCCAGGGGGAAAGGGAGCAAACCAGGCTGTCTCTGTAGCGAAGCTTGGTAAAAAAACGTGTCTAGTTGGATCCGTTGGAAAAGATAGTGCAGGAAATCAATTGATTGAGAATTTACAGGCAAAAAATGTGGATACTAGTTATATTGTGCAAAGTGAAGCATCAGGTACTGGTACTTTTGTTGCGATTGTTGACAGTTCAGGTGAAAACACAATGGTAGGAACAAAGGGAGCAAACGATTCTCTATCAAAAGAGGATATTGAGAAGATATTCGCCCAAATAGATGCGAAGATTCTGCTTGTCCAATTGGAAACTAGCAAGGAATCTATCATCGCTGCAATGCAGGCTGCTAAAGAACGCGGAATGTATGTAATCTTAGATCCAGCACCTGCTGATGGAATTTTTGAGGAAGCCTTTCAATATGCTGACTTAGTAACACCAAACAAACAAGAAACAAAACGCATCACTGGAATTGATGTAATAAATAAAGAAACGGCACTTGAAGCAGCGAAAAAACTAAATGAAAAAGGCATTTCTGATGTCATTGTCAAAATGGGCGAACATGGAAGCTTAGTATACAAAAATGGAGAAGCAACAGTAGTAGATGCTATTAAAGTGAAAGCAGTGGATACAGTAGGAGCAGGCGACTGCTTTGCAGGTGCTCTTGCTAGTGCCTATTTAGATACGAATGATTTAGTAAAAGCGGCTAATTTCGCAAGCGTTGCAGCAGGAATAAAAGTATCGCGGAGCGGCGGCCAAGAAGCAATCCCAACTTTGAGTGAAGTGGAAGGGTATTTGGTGAAGTAAGGCTTTGGTTATACTAAAAAACTTGATAAAATCCTCATCCATAACTGGTTGGGGATTTTTTGGGTGTCAGGCACCATAAAAAGACAAACGGTCTATTTTGTCCATAGGAGATAGACAGTTAGGTTAACAGAAGCAATTTATTTATCATTCTTTTTAAAAGAAGGATTTTTTCTGAAGGTGATTCCGATTAATGCAATCGTTTGCGCTATTTTTACAATTAATTACTAATATTATAAATATTTTTCTTGTAAAATGGTAGATATATTACTATAATCAAAGATAAGTTTTAGTGCAAACGTTTTAATTGGAAATAGGAGGGAACACAATGAAAAAAATGTTGTCATTTGAATTTTGGCAAAAATTCGGAAAAGCATTGATGGTAGTGGTAGCTGTTATGCCGGCAGCTGGGATTATGATTAGTTTAGGTAAGCTGATTGCCATGATTGATGCTTCTGTTTTTATCACAATTGGAAGCGTTGTAGAGAATATTGGTTGGGGGATTATTGGGAATTTACATATTTTATTTGCCTTAGCAATTGGTGGTTCGTGGGCAAAGGAAAAAGCAGGCGGGGCCTTTGCTGCGGGGATTGCCTTCTTATTAATTAATAGAATTACAGGCTCTATCTTTGGGGTCACAAATGAAATGCTATCTGAAGATGGTGCATTTACGCATACTTTATTTGGAACCAAGATTTTAGTAGAAGGATATTTTACAAGTGTATTGGAAGCGCCTGCACTTAATATGGGTGTGTTTGTGGGGATTATCTCCGGCTTTATCGGAGCCATTGTCTATAATAAATATTACAATTTCAGAAAGCTGCCAGATGCACTGGCCTTCTTTAATGGAAAACGATTTGTACCGTTTGTGGTTATCCTTTGGTCTGTTATCGTTTCCTTGATCCTTGCGGTGATTTGGCCAACGATTCAAACAGGAATTAACCATTTTGGACTGTGGATTGCGACTTCAAGTGAAAGCGCTCCAATCCTAGCGCCTTTTATCTATGGTACAGCTGAACGTCTACTTATTCCATTTGGTCTACACCATATGTTAACGATTCCAATTAACTATACCTCACTAGGTGGAACATATACGATCATGTCTGGTGTGATGGCTGGTAAGGAAGTATTTGGACAAGACCCACTTTGGCTAGCATGGGCAAGTGATTTAGTGAATCTACAAAATGCGGGTGATACTGCGGCATATAATCAACTGCTATCATCTGTTACTCCAGCACGTTTTAAAGTAGGGCAGATGATTGGGGCGACAGCAATTTTGATGGGAGTCGCTGTTGCAATCTACCGAAATGTGGATATGGATAAAAAGAAAAAATATAAATCAATGATTTTTTCCGCAGCCATCGCTGTCTTCTTAACAGGGGTTACAGAGCCATTAGAATTCATGTTTATGTTTGCTGCTCCTGTACTTTATGTTGTTTATGCTATTTTACAAGGATTAGCTTTTGCCTCTGCGGATATTGTCCATTTACGGCTCCATTCCTTTGGAAACTTAGAACTGATTACACGTTTGCCGATTGCTTTTAAAGCAGGCTTGGGAGGCGACGTCCTAAACTTTGTAATTGTATGTATTGTCTTCTTTATAGTGAGCTATTTTATTGCGAATTTCATGATTAAGAAATTTAATTTTTCAACACCAGGTCGCAATGGTAAC
The DNA here is from genome assembly GCF_038006525.1 of Niallia sp. FSL W8-0951. Lineage (NCBI taxonomy): Bacteria > Bacillati > Bacillota > Bacilli > Caryophanales > Bacillaceae > Niallia > Niallia sp. FSL W8-0951. The sequence continues at coordinate 3,453,136 of NZ_JBBOVK010000001.1, read as the reverse complement.
TATGAAAGTGATGCAGATTCTAACACCACAGAAGCAGGGAACGCTGGTCCTACTAACAGCCAAGTGTTAGAAATTGTCGACTTATTAGGCGGAAAAGCTAATATTACCGATGTGGATGCCTGTATGACAAGACTGCGTGTCTCCGTAAAAGAGCTAGATAAAGTAGGCGATGAATCGTCATGGAAAGCAGCTGGTGCAATGGGCTTAATTAAGAAGGATGGCGGTGTTCAAGCTATCTATGGTCCAAAGGCTGACATTCTGAAATCAGACATTAATGACTATTTGGAGCAAAGTGAATGAAATTATTAACATTAAATACCCATAGCTGGATAGAAGAAAGTCCTTTAGAAAAACTGGAAGCGATCAAGGAGCAATTGCTTGCTGATTCCTATGATGTTATTTCCTTACAGGAAGTAAATCAATCGATGGATGCAGAGGATGCAGAGGTGGATTCTTTTTTCATTGCCCCCAATCAAGATACGGTAATTAAAAAAGATAACTTTGCTTTTCTTCTCCAGCAGGAGCTGAAGAAAGAAGGGCTTGAATATTATTGGAGCTGGGTTCCTAGTCATATTGGTTACGACCAATATGATGAAGGAATCGCCATTCTCACTCGATTTAAAGTAACAAATGCAAGAGGGATATTGCTGTCCCGCAAAGATGATTATACAGACTATCATACAAGAAAAGCGTTGGAAGTTAGTTTTCAAGCAAGTGAAAGAAACTATTTAGTATACGGATTGCACCTCTCTTGGTGGCAGGATGAAACCGAAAGCTATCCTTTCTTGTATGAATGGAACAAGCTTGTTGAGGCATGGGAAGCGGAAGCACGGGCAGGTGGATGTATCTTGTTGATGGGCGATTTTAATAACCCTGCCCATATCGAAGAGGAAGGGTATAGTGTTGTTTCCAAGCACCCTCATTTAAAGGATGCTTATCTAGATGCCACGGTCAAAAATGGCAGCCATACTGTGGTGAAGAAAATTGATGGCTGGGAGAATAATAGTGATCTGCTTCGGATTGATTATATCTTTGTTTCTTCTAATCTATCTGTTTACTCATATGAAACTGTTTTTGATGGAAGAACCACGCCGGTTGTGTCTGATCATTTTGGGGTTAAGGTAGAGATAGGGTGACAAGATAGGGTGACAGGCACCATAAAAAGACACTGTCTCTCTACAAGGGACATTTAAATATATTCTTCAATATTAGCTTTTTTACTTAGCAGAAGCACCCTAATCAAACGTTTGATTAGGGTGCTTCATGTTATCTGATTGATTGTAGACCAATAGAATTCTCAAGAACGGGAGTGAACTTTCTCTCCTTGAACCCAAACTTCCGAGATATTATCTGGGCGTACGAGATAGAGGATCTTTTGGAAAATATCATCTAAATCTTCTGCTTCAGAGAAAATCGGCAGTTTTGCAGTTGGTGTTTTTGTATCAATGATTTGTACATCCCAAGTGTAGTTTTCTTGTAAACGTCCGATTGGCAGACTTAAGCTTTCACCCCCGCCGGCAGTTGCTAGATAAAAGGCTTCATGAATAGAAATTCGGGAATCTGGTACGCCTCTTTCCTCTGCGGGAAGAGCTGGATTTACGCCATCTTCTAGCATTCTCGAGGAAACAACGGCTTGCTTCGCATTATCATAAAGACTTGGAGTGGCACCAGCGGAAATATCTGTACCTAGTCCGATATCAATTCCCAATGATTGAAATCTTTTTATGGGCAGTACGCTATTGGCGAAATAGGCGTTGGATAGCGGGCAATGGCTGATGGCTGTACCAGTTTCCACAAATAATGCGGCATCGTTGTCATTTAAGAAGTTACAATGAGCCATCACAGATTTGTCGCCTAATAATCCAAAATCATGGAGAGCGAATGCATCATGCTTACCCAAGCGTTCTTTTACATAACCATGGGCCCAGTCACTTTCACTGCAATGGGACTGAATATGGGTATCATATTTTGCTGCCAATTCGCCAAGTCCCTTAAGGGCTTCGTCTGAGCAGCTTGGAATAAATCGAGGTGTAACAACAGGATAAACACCTTGTTTCGCCTCTTTGGCTAACTCTTTCACGGCTAAAATAAATGACTCTGTATCAGCTAGAGCTGTTTTTGTATCAGCATCTCGGTAATAGGATGGGTTTTGTTCTGGATCATCCATGACGACCTTGCCTACTAAACCTCTTTGCCCTTTTTCTGCACAGATTTTTGCCAATAACAAACTCGCCTCTTTGTGGACAGTCGCGAAATAAAGAACGGTTGTTGTTCCATTTGCAAGCAAGGTGCTTACCAAGTCTTCATATACTGATGAGGCGAAGGATAAATCTGCATACTTAGCTTCTAGCGGAAATGTATAGGTATGCAGCCAATCGTATAGCGGGATATCTAAAGCTGTACCCGACTGTGCCCATTGCGGTGCATGAACATGCAAGTCTACAAAACCAGGTAAGAAATATTGCCCCTCTGCTAAACGGTGGAAGTTAGCTTGTCCTTCATAAGTCTCTAACAAGGCTGGATATTCGGCCTGTTCCGGTCCAATCATTTTTTTTATCATTCCATTGGTATCGATAAAGAATAAATAGTCTTTCAATATAGTTACTTTTTTGGGAGATTCACTAGAAAAAGCAGTTCCGTGAAAAATATGCGTATAATTGTTCATAAACACCTTCCTAATGTTCGTGTTTTGTGTTAATATAGTCATTGTAGCAAGTTGATAATTGCTAGTAAATAAAAAATTTTATTGCGTATTTTAAAAAATGAAGTGAATGTTGAAGGTGAGCTTGAGCATTGCAAATGTTTCAGGTTGCTATAATATTCAAAAATAAATAGTGTATTTTCATATAATCGTAGGGATATGGCCTACAAGTTTCTACCTGTTTACCGTAAATAAACTGACTATGAAAAGCAGAGATAAAATGGACATGACGTCCCTTTATAGGGAGATGTCTATTCTTGTCATACTTTGATTATAAAGGGCTCGAAGTGCATGCTTTTCTTTTGTTAAGGAAGGTATGTACTTCGAGCTTTTCTGTTCGGTGAATTTGCTCGTTAATGAAGAAACAAAGATTATATGAAGGTATCATCAACAGGGGGTACTGGGATGGAGAATATGGCAAAAGATTTGGAAGCAAAGGGGAATATACAGAAAGGAAAAGAAGAAATTACCGTTGGCAAATCGATTTTTCTAGGAGTACAGCAAATATTAGCGATGGATTTGTTTATCCCGCCGATTATCTTGGCAGGCTTATTGTCCTTTTCCGTATCGGATAGTGCATTGCTGATCCAAATGACCTTTATCGCATGTGGAATTGCAACGATTATTCAAGCAGGCTTTGCAATGAAGCTTCCTGTTATGCAAGGACCTTCCTTTGTGCCATTAAGTGCACTTGCAGCAATTGGAACGACATCAGGAATTGGAACAATGATAGGCAGCTTAATACCTGGTGCGTTAATTATTGCCTTGCTTGGTTATCCGCTTAAACTCTATAGCAAAGTGGTTAGAAAAGTCATCCCACCGATTGTTGCTGGGACTGTTATTGTGGTTGTAGGGATTTCTTTAATGCCGAGTGCGATTAATTCTATTTATACAGCAGAAGGTAGTTTTGGCGAAAATATCTTGGTTGCGACCGTTACAGCAGCTGTATTGATTTTCTGTATGTACGTAGGGGAAAAGGCTAAATCTAAATGGAAATATATAAAAGTAGTATCGGTTATCTTAGCACTAGGATTAGGCTCACTTGTTGCCTCTTTCTTCGGTTTAGTTAGTTTTGCCTCATTAGAAAATGCAAGCTGGTTTCAAATGCCAAGTCTATTTGCATTTGGAGCGCCACAATTCAATGTTCATGCCATCCTAGTCATGATTGTAGTTTACTTAATTGTCACTATTGAAACAACGGGAACATGGTTTACTGTAAGCAATGTAACGGGTGAAGAGCTTAATGACAAACGTTTAAATGGCGGTGCATTCGGTGAAGGGTTAGGCTGTTTTGTCGGTTCTTTTTTTGGTGGAACGCCAGTAACGGGCTATTCCTCTAATGCTGGTATTATTGCGATTACAGGAGTAAAGAGCCGTAAGCCAATTATTATGGGTGGAATTATGTTAGTAGTTCTAGGCATGATGCCAAAACTGACGAGTTTGATTGCCTGTATCCCTAGTGTGGTGATTAATAGTGTATTTGCGATTTTATGCGTAATCATTATGATGAATGGATTTAAAGTCGTGAAAGGATTGGAATTTACGGAGAGAAATATGATTGTTATTGGAGTTCCAATCATGCTCGCTTTATTTGCTGTATTAATGCCGGCGAATGTGTTAAATGGGCTGCCTGAAATTGTTACTTACTTTGTATCATCAGGGACAGCTATAGGAGCCATTGCTGCATTAATTCTTAATCTAGTTTTGCCGCAAAAACAAGTAGAGCGTGTAAATACAAACAAGCCAACGGTAAATATTAACTAAAAATAGGAACAGGAGAGGCGCGATTATGCAACAAGATAGACTATGGAATGAATGGCATCCAGTATGTAAAGCAGAGGAATTGCAGGATGATCCGAAACAAGTATTTGTGCTTGGGGAAAGAGTAGCTATTTTTCGAAATGAGAAAGGCGTTCATGCCTTTAAAGATTTGTGTATTCATAGAGGAGCGGCACTTTCGCTTGGTAAGGTAAAAAACGGAAATTTAGTTTGTGCATACCATGCTTGGGAATACGATTGTGCAGGGGCGTGTGTCAAGATTCCAGCATTGCCAAATGGACGAGCTATTCCAAGAAAAGCGAAAGCAACCGTTTATCATTGTGAGGAATACCTTGGACTTATTTGGGTGAACTTGGGGGATGATCCAGCACCGCTTATTTCTTATCCTGAATATAGTACAGAAGGATATCGAACAGCGATATGTGGTCCTTATGAGGTAAAAGCAAATGCACCGCGAATCATTGAAAACTTCCTCGATGTTTCCCATCTTATGTTTGTTCATGAAGGCTTGCTTGGAGATGAGGATCATGCCGAAGTGGTCGATTATAAAGTGGATTTTATCGATAACCGTTTTATTACAAGCAAAATTCCTGTCTACCAGCCCAATCCAGATGGACGCTCAAAAGGTGGATATGCCAATTATGTGTATGAAATTCTAAATCCAACAACTGCTCGTTTCACGAAAACAACAGATGGATCAGAAGATGCGTTGACGATTTTGCTTGTCGTCAATCAAGAAGATAACGAACAGTCGAAAGCCTTTATGCTGTTAACAAGAAACTATGATTTAGATAAACCAGATGAACCATTTATCGAATTCCAGGATAAAATCTTTTATCAAGATTTAGATATTGTTCAAAGCCAAAAGCCAGAATTACTGCCATTGGATCTGCAGGCAGAATTACATCTTAAGTCAGACGCCCTGACGATCAGCTACCGTAGATGGCTGCAGGAACTTGGAGTGGAAAATGGAACAACTCCTGGTGACAGGCACCATAAAAAGACAAAAAGCTAATTCTGTCTCTCTCTGGAGGACAAAGTGGAAGAGGGATCATTTTTTGATTTCTTTTCCTATTTTTTTGTCGGAAAATGCAGGGATTTTGTATGGAATGTAGAATGTTGTATTTTAAGATGCCTCTTTCTATTAGAGGGCATAGAATAAAACCCTCTTGCTAATCTCCGTCGATTTTATCCTTCATAATATGCAAGCAAAATTCATAAAAAGGGAGGTTGTTCGTTGGCTAGAAAAAAGCGTGTTTGGTATCCTGGTGCTAGTTATCATATTACGAGTCGAGGTATTCGCCGTACTTCTTTATTTTTGGACGAGGAAGACCGCGAAAAGTATCTGCGATTATTGACAGAAGTAATGGAGGAAAGGCCATTTATTCTGCAAACCTATTGTTTGATGACAAATCACATCCATCTTCAAATTAAAACTCTTCAACATTCCCCAAGTGACATTATAAGAACTCTTCATTTTAATTACGCGATATATTTCAATAAGAAATACGATTTTACAGGACATGTGTTTGAAAGTCGTTATGGATCTGAGTTGATTACTTCTGCTCAATATGAATTAGAAGTGAATCGGTACATTCATCTAAATCCAATTCGAGCTGGTATGGTAGAAAGCTTGGAAGAATATCCTTGGAGCAGTTATTTTGACTATATAGAGACCAAAGAGGGAAGTATGGTAAATTCAGAACGGATTTTTGCGTATTTTCCTGACCCCAAACCTGAGCAATATCTTCAATTTTTACATGCGAGAGGAAAAGAATCTGATCAATATCCAATCTAGGTTTTGCAATACTTAGGAAAGTTAAATAAGTTGACCTTATTTAAAGAGTTTTTCCACCAAGGTTTACGTTTTTCTTCTATATCTGTTGTGGGAGTCAATAGAATTTGATGATCTCCGTTATATAATAAGTCAAGGCTCACTTGTTCTCCTTTTTTCCAGCCATTTGATTTTATAGCTTTTAATATCCAAAGGGAACAGCATGTTCTTCTAATGCATTTGACCATTTATAAGTTTTTGAAGTTTCAGTTTCTCTTATTATTTCAGCATTTCTAGGAATAGGAAGTCATAAAAATCTTTTGAAGGTGGATAGGGGAAATAGATAAAAAATAATAGCATCCTCCTATTAACAGAATAGTTAAAGCAAATGTCAGAATGAATTTTTTCTTCAAACATACTTCCCCCCCTCCAAACACTTATTTTAAAATCCACTAGACATATTTATCCATAATATTAGGTTTAGATCCAAAACAAAAAGAAAATATTGTTAATCAGTATAATTCATGGTGGTATCATCAATCTTCCATATTTCTTGATAACTTATGATTCAATTCCTAAAGAATTAGCGTAAATAATAGTGGTTTTTATTTTATTTCCCAAAATAGTATATTAAATCTCTATAAACGAAAAATAAAAATAGAGAATATCATTAAGCTCAAATAAATATAACATTTGTACTTTATTAACACGAAGTGAACATTTAAACTATAGTATAAATTAGTTCATATCTGCTTCCATGGACAAAGGTAACATTTAGACTTTTTTCCAATGTCTTGGACAGAGCTCAATTAAGGATATTTTATCGTTCTTGAACATATTAAAATGAAACGTGGATATAATATTTATAACCACTTTATGTATTGTAAAAGTGGTACAACTATGATCCCTCTGTCTAGACTGGCGTTCATGGACGTTGACGAAATTTCTTCTTTGGACAAAAAAGAAATTTCCAGACAGTGTGTTTGAGGTTAATAATGATACCGAGCCGTGGTACAGTCAAATAGAATATCAAAAAGAGAAAGTGAAGTAGAAATAGATCATTTTCTCAACAAAAGTTGAAGGCAGAAAACAATCTTCATCAGGAGGCTGTTTTTTTATAATACTTCCTAAGGACAATCATATTAATGAACTAGCTAAATTTTACCTAGTTAACCTAATAAAGGGTAAAGAGTAAGCTGGAGGTAAAAGCAAAAACAAGGATGCTAAATTGTTTCCACTAAGGATAAGTGATTTCGTTGTTTTTTTTCTATGATGATAAAACGGTACCATCGACGCTGTTACTAAAGTCCCCTTATTTTTCATAAACTTTTGTCTAAATCAATTCCTTGACAAGCATTTTTAGCAGGAGTATATTTGGTTACGGATTATAACTAGGGTAGAAAAAATTATTAAAAAAGAGGAAGAATGACCTATAAGTGAGAAGGGGGGAAGAAGAAGTAGTTTAATTATAGGAAGGAACGAGGCTTAGATAGAACCTCGTAAGGAAAAGAAGTGTCAGAAATTATCTTGAATTAAAGATATACTAATTTGAGAATTTCTGTTAACTTACAAAAAGAAAGAAGGAGCAAGACATGGCAATAGGAACAATTAGTAAACAAGATGTTATTCAAACAAATTTAAAAGGAAAACAGCTCTTATTAAATCCCTTTCTTAATAAAGGCGTAGCTTTTTCGAAAGAAGAACGTCAAGAGCTTGGTTTAAATGGTTTATTACCAACTCAAATTCTAACATTAGAAGAACAAGCAAAACGTATTTACGAACAATTTTCTGCCCAAACAAGTGATTTACGTAAAAACGGTCTTTTATATGATTTGTACAATCGAAATGTTGTTCTATTTTACAAAGTACTTCAGGATAACCTGAACGAAATGCTGCCCATTATTTACACTCCTACTGTTGGAGAAGTGATTCAAAAGTACTCTCATGAATATCATATTCCTGGTGGATTATATTTATCTATCGATAATATGGAGAGCATGGAAGAAGCTTTTAACAATTTAAATATTCCTAGTGATGGAATTGATTTAATCGTAGTAACTGATTCAGAAAGCATTCTTGGAATTGGAGATCAGGGTGTCGGAGGAATTAATATTGCGATCGGTAAACTAGCTGTGTATACGGCAGCGGCTGGCATAGATCCTAGTAGAGTGCTTCCAATTGTGTTGGATGTAGGAACAAACAATGAAGCTTTAATTAAAGATCCATTATATCTTGGTAACAAATTTAGTCGTGTTCGCGGCAAAAACTATGATCAGTTTATTGAGCAATTTGTGGAAAATGCCTTGAAGACTTTTCCAGATGTTCTCCTTCATTGGGAAGACCTTGGAAATGTAAATGCTCGTGCAATCATGGAAAAATACAGTGATAAAATTCTTACTTTCAATGATGATATCCAAGGAACAGGCGCTGTTACTTTGGCGGCCGTCATGTCTGCTTTAAAGGTTACGAAAGAGTCTCTTTCTGATCAGCGAATTGTTATCTTTGGACCAGGTGCTGCTGGCATTGGGAATGCAGATCAAATGGTAGAAACAATGGTATTAGAGGGAGTTTCGAGAGAAGAAGCGTATAATCGCTTTTGGCCAATTGACTTCCGTGGATTATTAACAGATGAAACTCCAGATGTTGTTTCTTTCCAACAGCCATATGTTCGTTCTGCAAAAGAAGTAGAGGATTGGGAAAGAAACGAGGAAAATATTATTCCGCTTCTAGAAGTTATTAGAAAAGTAAAGCCGACTATTCTTATCGGTACATCTGGACAAGCTGGTGCTTTCTCTGAAGAAGTGGTAAAAGAGATGGCTAAACATGTTGAACGTCCGATTATCATGCCGATGTCTAATCCAACCCCATTAGCAGAAGCTACACCAGAAGACATTATTAAATGGACAGATGGGAAAGCACTAATTGCTACTGGTAGTCCATTTAAAGCCGTGGAATATAACGGTGTCACATATGAAATTGGTCAATCGAATAACGCGTTTGTGTTTCCCGGACTAGGGTTAGGAGCAATTATTGCAAAAGCTTCCATTATTTCAAAAGGAATGTTTGCAGCCTCCGCAAATGCTGTTGCATCATTATCTGATAGCAGCTCGCTTGGGGCATCTATCCTTCCTTCCATTGACAAATTACAAGAGGTATCTAAAGCCGTAGCTATAGCAGTAGCTGAAGCTGCGATCGAAGAAGGAATTGCGCAAGCGGAAATAGAGGATATAGAACAAGCGCTTAATGATTATATGTGGAACCCTGAATATAAAACAATAACATTAAAACAAGACAATTAAATAAATAGAATCGTCTTGCAATCACTGTAAGACGATTCAAACAGCTTAGAAACGAACAAAGGGAAAGTGAAGTGAATTACCATGTCTCTTGGACATATATTTTTAGTATTAATCCCCATCTTTTTTACCATTATTTTAGGATATTTAGGTGGCTATCTAAACATTTTTAATGCTGATTCTTCTAAAGGTCTCAATACATTAGTAACAAAATTTGCACTACCAGCGCATTTATTTATTGGAATTACAACTACATCGAAGCAAACATTAATCGATCAATGGCCGTTTTTCTTAAATATGTTTATAGGTATTATTGGTTTTTATGTCATATTACTACTTATTGCGAAGTTTATTTTTAAATATGATGTTACAAAAGCTTCGATGTTCTCATTAAATTCTACGCAGCCGGCATTTGCTTTTATGGGGATTTCTGTGCTTGGTAGTTTATTCGGACAACAAGAAGTTGCTATTCCTATTGCGATTACAGGAATTGTGGTTAATGCTATTTTAGATCCTTTAGCAACAATTGTGGGGAATATCGGCGAAAGCAATAAAGGGAAAGCAAAGGATGAGAAGGGAAGCACAATAGGTATTATTTTGCATGGATTAAGTGAACCACTTGCTTGTATTCCATTACTAGCAGTTGTATTGACACTATTTGGTTTCCACTCACCAGAAATAGTACAAAGTGCGCTTGATCAAATTGGCTCCGTAACATCTGGTGTTGCTTTATTTGCGGTAGGGGTAACCGTAGGTATTCGCAAGATCAATTTCCAAGGAGTTGCTTTTGGTATTTCACTATTAAAAGTGATAGTGCTGCCAGTATTTATGATATTGGTTGCTCATCTAGTAGGGTTAAACCATGCCGATACAGTAAAAGCTATTTTATTAGTAGCATTTCCAGGATCAGCCGTTGCAGCGATGATTTCAACTAGATTCGATTCGCTAACAACAGAAACAGCATCTTCTTTCGTAATTAGCACTATATTATCATTAATTACATTACCAATCTTTATAACCTGGTTGATTTAATAAATAAATAAAAAGGAAGCAGAAGGGGGGTTTTTCTGCTTCCTTTTTTTATTGGTGACAGGCACCATAAAAAGACATCCTATCAATTTTGTCCATCTTAGAAGGATAAATTGATGGTAGAGGCTATGTTAATGGTATATAGAAATAGGGCCTTGATAACTAAGGAGAAAAATACTCTGCCATTCCACAACAAAAAAACACTAACATTAGGTTATTTTAAGAATAGATGACAACAGCTTCTTCTAACCAAAATGAAAATGGTAAGATAATATTAATCAGATAAGGGAGGGGACTCATCATCATGTTTTTCCTAAAAGATGAAGGATTTGAATATAGCAAGACACAACTAAAAATAGAAGTAATCGATATACGTAATATAGAAGACTTTATTCAATTACAATTAAGATTTACATTTGACTTTAGTTTTGGAACATTTTCTCATGAGGTAACTTGGTCTAACCATGATATAGAAGCGGTGGTGTCCCAATTGGAAAACCTCCATCTTTCTGGAGAAATCACAGCCATTGAACCCGACATTTCATTCAGCTATCAAAGAATGGAGGGAAATCTTTATACATTTTATATTCACTTTGACAATGGAATGATTCATTCAAACATGGGAACAGACTCAGGGATTAGCCTTAGATTAATAATTAATAGACAGTCTTTAGTAGATTGGGCAAGGCAGCTAACCAAACTATTACACCATACATAATAATTTATTATAGTTAAGTATAAAAATCCTTCCCCTCATCGCCATTCCAGATGAGGATATTTTTGTATGGATCAAACTAGAAATAAATATCTGAAAATAAATAATATTGTCATATTTTCTGACAATATCATAGATTTCCAAAAAAGTTAATAGTATTATACGTTTATGCTACTTAATTTTGAAACATCGTTCCGTTCAGTGAAACACTGCCGGTAGAAAGACATACAAGGGTTATTTTGGGGAGAGGAGAAGGGGAGCAGGTTTTGATAGAAAGATAACAGGATAGAATCGGTCATATTTAAGTTAAGGGGAGGAGTTATTCAGTGAATATGAAAGCATATGAAAATTCAGAGGTACCGGAAAAGAAGATAACGGGTTATCAGTGGAAAACGCTGTGGTCTTCAACGGTTGGATATGCCATGGATGGGTTAGATATGATGATTTTGGCTTATACACTGCCGCTCATAATTGCTTTTTTTGGCATTAACCAAGCGCAAGCGGGAAGCCTTTCAACTATTACATTGCTTGGAGCTGTAATTGGTGGAATTGTATTTGGGGTAATGGCGGATAAATTTGGGCGAGTACGGGTGTTTACTTGGACTATTTTAATATTTTCTGTTTTTACGGGTTTATGTGCTTTAGCTCCTAATTTAGAAACATTTGCGATTTTTCGCTTTTTAGCTGGTTTAGGTCTTGGTGGAGAATTTGGAATTGGGATGACGCTTGTCAGTGAGACTTGGCCGAAGAAGTATCGCTCTCGTGCTACATCTGTAGTAGCGGTTGGATTTCAGTTAGGGATTGTTCTTGCTACTTTAACCGTATTGTTTATTGCACCGAAATTTGGATGGCATGGTGTATTCCTTGCAGGGGTAGTACCAGCGGTTTTTGCGTTTTGGTCCCGCAAAAATTTAAAGGAACCAGAGATTTGGACAAAACTTAAAGAAGAAAATAAAAATAAAATTGCCATTGGACAATTATTTGCTTCAAAGGAAACAACGAAGATAACGATTGGCTTAATTATCGCCACAAGTGTTCAAAACTTTGGCTTTTATGGCATTATGACGTGGATGCCGACGATGCTTGCTTCGGAACTAGGCTACAATTTTAATAAAACAACTTTATGGACGGTAACAACAATTGTCGGGATGATATTAGGGATTTTAATCTTTGGTTATTTGGCAGACAAAATTGGACGCAGACCATCTTATATCACTTTCCTGATTGCTGCGGCAATTATTGTTTGGGTCTATTTCCAAGTAACATCGACAGCAGCTTTATTGCTTCTTGGCGGCGTATTAGGATTCTTTGTAAATGGGATGATGGGTGGATATGGAGCCCTGCTAGCAGAGCATTATAATACAGAAGTCCGTTCCACTGCAGAAAACATTATTTTTAATGTAGGGAGAGCAATCGCGGGATTTGCGCCATTTATTATTGGTTATATTTCTCTTAATCATTCTTTAAGCTATGCACTTAGCTTATTGTCCGGTGTTTACATTTTATCTGCACTAGCATTTATCTTTTTAATTCCTGAATCAAAGGATAAAGAGATTGTTTAAGAATTAAGGTTACAATCTATATTTTAAGAGAGAAGGGTGTTTTTATGACACCTTCTCTTATTTAAAAAATGGAACGATGTTCCGCTTAGAGAAACTTTTTTAAAAGGAGAGACATGGCTTGGAATGGTTAAATCGCTTTACAGTTGTAATGGACTGCCTCTCTTCTAATGCCAATATAGGAATGGGTGTCAGTGAACTTGCGAGAGAGACAGATTTAAGTAAGGGTACGATTCATCGAATGCTTACAAGTATGTGTGAACATCAGCTTGTTGTGCAGGATAAAACGACTAAACAGTATTATCTAGGACCGAAAACGATGCTGTGGGGCAGTCAATTTTTAAGATTGCAGGATCCGATTAAATTACTGGGCAGATATGGAGAAAAATTATCTAATGAAACCAATCTGTATACCTTCATTTGTCGTTATCATGGAGGCGATGTCTATTGTGTTTACACCCATCAGCCATCAGATCTGCGCAATAAATATTTTGTTCATGTGGGACAACGGATGCCGATTCATAGTGCCGCAGCAGCAAAAGTAATTTTGGCGTATCAAGAGGAAGCAATGATTGAGAAGATGGTGCAAGAGACACCCTTTGAAGCTACCACCCCCTATACGAAAACGAATCCTCTCGATATCAAACAAGAACTAAAAGAAATCTATCATTCCCAACTCGCATTTTGCATTGAAGAATTGGAAATAGGCGTATCTGCTATTTCCGCGCCAATATTTTATGATGACAAAAAAACGAATGTCAGTATCAGCATTGTTGGCGAAAGTGACTATATCGAAATGCAGCAAGAAATATTAGTGAAACAAATAAACGAAGTGGCCAAAGAGGCAAGTGAACATATGAAATCTATGCATCTATTAAGTTCTATTCGCTTATAAAGAGAAGGGCGGAGCTCCATGGCCCATAATCAAGGAGATAGAAAGATGGATCGAAAAAGAAGATACGAAGAACTGTTGAATAATATGAATCAATATAATTCGGGAACGAAAGGAATCACAAGAGTGGCCTTTACAAATGAGGAACAGGCATGCAGTCATGCCTTTATGCGTTTGTGTAAAAATGAGGGCCTAGAAATTAGAATGGATTATTGCGGCAATATTATTGCGAGAAGAGAAGGAAAGCAAAAAAATCTTCCGCCAGTTGTCATAGGGTCCCATCTAGATACCGTTTACCAAGGTGGTAAATACGATGGCGTAGTAGGAGTTACAGCAGGTTTAGAAGTGATAAAACGCCTCAATGAACAAAACCTGGAAACGGAACATCCGATTGAGATTATTTCTTTCGCCTGTGAAGAATCGTCTCGATTCGGGGTCTCAACGGTTGGAAGCAAAGCAATGGCAGGAACACTTCAAAAGGAGAAGTATCGTCATCTGAAGGATAAGGATGGAATTACCTTTGAAAAAGCTCTTTCACTTTGTGCTCTGCGATTTGATCAATTGGATTTGGCAAGCAGAGCGACAGAACGTTTTCAAGCTTTCTTTGAATTACATATTGAACAAGGTCCGATTCTGATGAATACCAATAAGAAAATTGGGATAGTAACAGGGGTTGCGGCACCCGTCCGCTTCATTATTGAAGTAAAAGGCGCTGCTTCACATTCTGGTACAACACCGATGAATATGCGCAAGGATGCATTGCTTGGGGCAAGTGAACTAGCGCTTGCTTTAGAAGAAGCAGCGAAAGAAGAACAGCATAACGGTACCGTCGCAACAATCGGGGTGCTTTCCATTCCAATGGGGGCGATGAATGTGGTACCAGGTACAGTCGAAATGAAAGTCGATATTCGCTCCACTTCGACTGCCTCTAGAAATAAAGTACTCACTGCTCTTTTAAAAAAAATGGAGGATGTTCAGGAAAGACGAGGTTTAACGATAACTTCACAGGAGATTAGCAAGGAAGAGCCTGTTCAGTTATCAAAAGAGCTTACTTTTCAAATAGAAAAAATTTGTCTGGAAAAAAAGCTTCCTTATCAATGGATGCAAAGTGGCGCTGGGCATGATGCCATGAATATGACTTCCTTCGGTCCAGTTGGGTTAATCTTTATTCCGTCTTTAAACGGGATTAGTCATCATCCAGATGAACATACCGATTTAGACGATATTTTAATCGGAATTGATGTATTAGAGGCAGCTGTATTACAGCAAGCAATAGCCGTGTATTAATTAAAGAAAGGAAGGAGAGAAAAAGGATGGCAGTGAAGGCAGAAATAATATTTAACAAGCAAGTAAGCAAGCGGTATTTTCATTTAAAAGTAAAAGTTCCCAATCAGCAGCTATTCCCAGTTCAAGCGGGTCAATTTTTTCATATCAAATGCAATGATGGACCTAAGCCCTTGTTACGCAGACCACTTAGTATTTTTCGCATCAATGAAGCAGAAGGTACATTGGAGTTTCTTTATTTAGTAAAAGGAGTTGGGACAAAGGCTTTAGCGGAGCGAAAGTCGGAAGAGACGCTGGATATACTTGGTCCATTAGGGAAGGGATTTAGCATAGCGGAAGGAAGTGAAAATATTCTTGTTGTTGCTAGAGGTGTAGGAATTGCCACCCTTTCCGCTCTTGCTTTCAAGATGAAAAGTAAGAATATTTCGTGTTTTGCGATTGTCAGTGCTAGAACAGAGGAAGATTATTTAGTGGAAGCGGAGTTAAAGGCAGCTGGTGTGGAAGCTGTGTTTGTAAATGATGAAGCTGGAACGAGTGATCCTCAGTACGTAAAACTTTTAGCAGAAACATGGATAAGCGAAAAAAAGATAGATGGCATCTATACATGTGGATCAAGAAGACTATCTATATTAATGAAGGAATTAGCATATGAACACAAGCTTTTTGCTGAAATCGCCTTGGAAGAAAATATGGGATGCGGGATTGGTTCTTGCTATGGATGTGTCTGTCAGATTGAAGAAGAGGAACGCATCCGGCCAGTCCGGATTTGTATGGAAGGTCCAGTCTTTCCGTTAGAAAAGGTGGTATTTGCATGAGTGGCTTGGAAGTAACATTAGGCAATCTTCATTTGCGAAATCCGGTTATGCCAGCGTCTGGAACATTTGCGGAACAAATGACTAATTATATTGATATCAATCAGATTGGAGCCATTATTCCCAAAAGCATTACAATGAATCGGCGAACAGGCAATCCTACCCCTCGTATTTGTGAAACAAAGGCTGGTGGCATGATTAATTCGATTGGGATTCAAAGTGAGGGATTAACGTATTTTAAAGAAAAGATCATCCCCTTTTATGCAGCTTTTTCGACTCCTCTTATCCCTAGTGTGTCAGCCGACAGCATCGAGGAATTTGTGGAGGTTAGCGCAGAGCTCGGTGCTATGGACGAGGTGGATGCCATTGAATTAAATATTTCCTGTCCCAATTTGAAAAATAATGGGATGGCGTTTGGCATGGATCCATCTATCTCACATGAATTAGTAAGCCAGGTACGAAAGACGACAAATAAGCCGCTCATTCCGAAGTTATCTCCTAATGTAACAAGTATTGTGGAGATTGCCAAAGCTTGTGAAGCAGCCGGCGCCGATATTTTAACGGTTTCCAACACATTTTTGGCTATGTCTATTGATGTTCATACTAGAAAACCGAAGATCAGCAATGTAATGGGCGGCTATTCCGGCCCAGCTATTTTGCCCCTCGTTGTCCGAATGGTTTACCAAGTGTATCAGGCAACCTCCCTTCCGATTATAGGATGCGGAGGCGTCATGAATGGAGAGGATGCCATCGAATTAATGCTCGCGGGTGCGTCCGCTGTACAAATTGGCACAGCTTCCTTCGTCGATCCAGAAGCAATGATAACGATCCGCGATGAAATAGAAGCCTATATGCAGGCACATGGAATAAAGGATATACAAGAGATTATTGGTGGAGTGGTGGTTCGGTAGTCGGATGGATGGAGGGTTGGCTGAAAAGGCAGCGGTTTTGGCTGATAAAAGAGAAGATTGGCTGAAAAGATAGCGATTTTGGCTGAAAAAACGAAAGAATGGCTGATATCCATGCCGTTTTGGCTGATAAACCCCAAAGAATGGCTGATATCCTCGCCGCATTGGTTGATAAATCAATTTTTTCATATAAAAAAGGAGTGGAGAATATGTTGTGGGATCATGTTATTAAAAACGGCTATTTATATACCGGAAATGGATTTAAAAAAGGGCATCTCTATATAAAAGACGGAAAGATTGCGGCCATCTCTCAGGATGAATTAGCGGGAGAAGCGGCAGAGGTAACAGATGGAGAGGGATTATATGTTTGTCCTGGCTTTATGGATACCCATATTCATTCAAGGGATCCAGGTCCAACGTATAAAGAAGATTTTTATTATAGCACCCAAGCTGCAGCGGCAGGTGGGATTACGACTGTTTTTGAAATGCCGAACACTAATCCTCCTATAAATAATGTCGAAAATTTTGAGAAACAAAAGAAAAACCTTGCGGCTAAAGCACATGTGGATTTCGCCATATGGGGAATCTGCTTAGGGGATGCTAACCGAGAGGATATCGTTCCACTGCATCATGCTGGGGTTATTGGCTTTAAGTTTTTCTGGGGCTATGCCATTAATAAAGAGACTTATCAGTTGATGTATAACTATAAGGATGGAGACGAAGGCGTCATTCCGCCGCTTTCAGATGGAGAGGTCTATAGTATTTTCCGAGAAGTTCAAAAAACGGGACAAATTCTTGCTATTCATGCGGAAAATAATCAAATAATTCAACGGCTGACAGAGGAAGTAGAAGCTTCCGGGAAAAGAGATTATGAGGCACTTCTGCAAGGACGCCCGAACTTAGCAGAGGAAATGACCATTCAATCTGGGATTGCATTGGCGAAAAGTCTTGGCACTAGACTGCATATTCTTCATGTAAGTACAGGAGAAGGGGTAAAGTTAATAAGACAAGCACAAGCAGATGGCTATACAAATATTACATCAGAAACATGTCCGCATTATCTCTTTTTATCCAATGAGGATTATGAAAGAGTTGGCCCGCAGATGAAGGTATATCCGCCTATTAAATATAAAAAGGATCAGGAAGAGCTGTGGAGAGGAATTCAAGATGGTACCGTAACGGTTGTCTGCTCCGACCATGCTCCTCATACCGAGGAAGAAAAGGATGGCAGCTTATGGGATATTCCTGCTGGAATGTGCGGTGTTGAAACATTAGCACCACTACTATTAAACGCAGTAAGTGAAGAGAAAATCTCTTTAGTCGATGCCTGTAAACTCCTTTCCGAAAACCCAGCAAGGCAATATGGAATCTATCCGCAAAAAGGATCATTACAAGTAGGAACCGATGCAGATATTACAATAGTAGATATGAAGAAAAAACATACTATTAAAAGAGAAGAGCTCCACAGTAAAAGCAAGGTAACAGCATACGACCAAACTCCTATTACAGGAATGCCAGTCGCCACCATTGTCCGCGGAACAAAAGTAATGGAAAACGGCCAAATTATCAGTCAACCAATTGGAAGAATCGTGGTGCCAGGAGGAGGGAATGAGAGGGACGGTTCTTCTTTCCAGCTTAGGAGCATAGGTGATTTGTGATTGCTTCTATTAAAGTTTTGTAGATAAAAAAAACAGGAGGAGAGCGGGATAAATGAATAAAAAAGAGAAGCTAGATTCTTTTATAAAACTATACCACCTAATCAACTTTTACTACGAAAACCGTGACCGCCCAGCAGATGGAGAATTCGACTTCTTTGAAGAAGTAAAAGCCAATTGTGAAACTTTAGAAATTGATTACGATGCGTTTATCCAGGAACTTCGATTGCAACGGTTGTGAGGGGGGAGAAGGGAATCAGAGGGAAGGCTCTGGATTCCCTTTTTTAAAGGATTTTATGACTTATTGGAGTTTTTTTCTGTTAAACTTAATCATCAATAATAATAAAAGTATTGATCCAGTTTTTTTAAGCAATTATTAAGGAGCTGAAAATGATGGTTAACATCAACTTTACTTATAAAGCCTCACTGTATCCTCCAAAAAATGTAAGTATTCAGCAATAAAAGCTTTAGGCTTTATAATTTTCACCTTATTACCGAATCCCGCTAAAAACTGGTAGGCAAATGGATTCATAGGCAATTCAATAGTGGCAAGATAACTTTCTGAATTCCTCTTGTTAACAGCGTTCTTGCCATATCTCTCGATAAATTGATCTCTGACTGCAACGTCTATCAATACCTGTACATTAACTAAATCTTGTTGTTCATTATGTTGCTTTTCTGCTTCCAATACCTTATCAGTTCTCGGTATAAAAAAACCGCCTTTGTTGATATTAGTCATCCTCGTCAATTTAAAGGTTCGATAATCTTCCCGTTCTAAACTATAACCAAAAAGGTACCAATGCATTTCTCGCAAATGCATCTTATAAGGTTCTACAACTCTGGAAGTTATATTTCCTATTGAATCTACATACTCAAATTTTACTAACCAGTTATTTTCCATTGCTTGTTTTATTAATAAAACATCTTCATCTATTTGACTTCTTCCTTTCCAATCATAAAAAGTTACATCTAATTTTGGAGATATATTTGCACTGGTCATTCCTTTGATTTTTAGAATAGTCGTTTGAATTTCTTGATTTGTAATCAGCTGCTCAAAACCACCTAAAGCTACGAGTATATTTTCAATATCCTTCTGATTTAGTAATCGTTTATCGAATTTATACTCATCCATTAGTGCATATCCACCTTCAGCACCATATTTCGCATAAATAGGGATGTTTGCATAGCTTAATGCTTCCATATCACGTTGAATCGTTCGTTTCGTTACATGAAAAAGTCGACTAAATTCTGATGCGGAAACAACTTCTTTTTGTAATAAGATCATTACTATTGAAATAAGTCGCTCAATTTTTTTCATTTTCTCCTCCTATATACGACATATAGTTGTCGCTTATGTCCTATTATACTTTAAATATAAAAAGGAGGAATTAAATATGAAAGCAATAGGTTATTTACAATTCGATGGAAAAGCAGAAGAAGCGATAGACTTCTATGAAAAGGCATTACATGCAACAAATGTAAAAAAGGTGAGATTTGGCGCTTTTGGTCAAGATCCTAATGCTCCATTAACGCAAGAAGAGCAAAACATGATTATGGAATCTCGTATTGAGTTTTCAGGGAATATTCTAATGATTTCTGACGTCCTGCCTTTTATGCAAGTTATTACGGGCGAAATCGTAAAAGGGAATACCGTCTTAATCAGTATTATTGATGCAGATCAAAATAGGAATCAGCAAATATTTGAAAAGCTTGCAGAAGATGGTACTGTAATCATGCCGTTAGCTTCTACACCATGGTCAGCAAGTTTCGGAATGGTAGTGGATAAGTACGGGGTAACGTGGAAATTTAACAGTGAGGCGAGTAAATTTCTAAATAGTTTTAAGTAGGCGCAGGCAATACAAAAATTGTACTAATAGTTCTTTGTAAAATAAATCCCTATCTATTTTCAAATAGATGGGGGTTTTTTTTGCTGTGATTTTCTAAAAGTAGAATGTGTTTCGGTAGGCAAGTCTTGCAGTATGATAACTGCTAGAGTACCATTAATTAAAAATAAATTAGATGAGGGGATAACAAATTTGAAAAAAGAAGTAGTAATCTTAATTGCGATTGTAATACTTGTTGTCATAATTTATGAGTTTATCGATTGGAGAGGAAAAACAGAGGATAGAGAGACAGAACCCAAAATAAACCAGGAGCAAGAAACTGGAATCCAATCTCTTTATGTTTCACCAACAGGAAATGATCGAAATGATGGAAGTAAGGAACATCCCTTTCAAACATTAAAAAAAGCGGCAGATAAAGCGGTAGCAGGGACAACTGTTTATATTCGTGAGGGGATTTACAAAGAACCGCTCACAGTTAAACATAGCGGCAAAAAAGAACTTCCGATTGTCTTTCAAGCCTATGACCAAGAGAAAGTAATAATTAGCGGTGTGGAGATGGCAGAAAAAGAAGAGGAGACATCTCTAATAACCATTCAGAATAAAAATTATGTTTCTATTAAAGGATTAATAATGGAAGACTTATCTACTAGTCTTGCTGATGAAACAGTAATGGGAATATATATAGCAGGGTCAAGCAGCCATATTGTGATAGAGAACAATGTAGTAAGAAAAATCAGCACCATGAACGAGGATGGGAATGCACATGGAATAGCAGTTTATGGAACAGAGGGAATGAAGAATATTGTCATTCGCAATAATGTGGTCCAAGATTTAAAGCTTGGAGCAAGTGAAGCACTTGTCTTAAATGGTAATATAGACGGATTTATCATTGAAGGGAATACAGTCCGTAATAATGATAATATTGGCATTGATCTAATTGGATACGAAGGAACGGGAAAAAAGGATGATTTCACCCGTAATGGAATAATCAGAAATAATATAGTATATAATAATTCTTCATTTGGTAATCCCGCTTATGGAGAGGATTATAGTGCAGCGGGGATATATGTAGATGGCGGCAAAAATATAAAAGTGAAAGCTAATACGGTTTATCTTAATGACCTTGGGATTGAGGCAACATCTGAGCATCGAAAGAAGTATGCAGATAATATTGAGATTACCCACAACATAGTTTATGAAAATGTTTATACCGGTATATCTATTGGGGGATATGACGAAGAGCGTGGCGGTACTACCAACACTATTATTGCAAAAAATACTCTCTATCAAAATGATACAAAGGGGTTAGAGGGGGGACAGCTGCTTCTGCAATATGATACCAAAAAGAATACCATCCAACAAAATATCATGACAACTAATTCTTCACAGTTATTTATCGTTAATGAATTTCAAAAAAATGTAGATAATCGACTAGTGAAAAATATTTATCATAAAGAAGAGAACAAACAGGGAAGATGGATCTGGAAAGGAGAAGAATATACAGATTTTATAGATTTTAAAGAAGCCTCCAACAGTGATAAGCAATCCATGTATATTGATCCAAAATATAAGAATCCCTTAAAGCATGACTTTGACTTGAAACCAAATTCCCCTGTTTACAATATTTTGAGTGAATGAGTAAGAAAGCAGGGGGGCTTCTGCTTTCCTTTTGTTCTATTGATTCCCATTTTATTCTAAGTGCTTTTTGAAATACAGCTGACTACTTGTGAAAGAATATGCACTTGGTTTTACACTCAATAGTTCAAAAATGGATAAGCAAAATTATAAATTTTTAATAAAAAGGAATCTTATTTATTATTGTAATTCCTTTTAAAATAATGAATTCTCCTAGAAAATATCCTATTAAAACCATAAAAAATTTTCATTATTTTTGATAAACTTATAATTGAATTGGAGGTTAGATGAGTATGAATGTAACGGAATTTCAGCAATGGGTAAAGGATTATTATGAAGGCAGAGGCTGGTCTGATCTAGACATATTTATTCGAATTGGCTTTTTAGCAGAAGAAACAGGTGAGGTAGCACGCGCTATAAGAGCTCTTGAAATTGGTAGAGACAGGCCAGATGAAGTAGTAGGCTCATATGAGGAAAATAAACAGGAGTTAACGGAAGAACTAGGTGATGTGCTGGGTAATTTAATAGTAATTGCCAACAAGTACAATATTCCACTAGAAGAAGTGTTTCAGTCACATAAAAAGAAACTATCTGATCGTTATTCACAAACGACAACTTCTCAATCGCTTTATTGATATTATTTCAAATATTTTCTCCCCAGTTTTAGGTTTGCTAGCTGCCACAGGTATTATCAAAGGTTTTAATGCATTATTCGTGGCATTTGGCTGGATCAGTAATGTACTAGTAAATGCTCAGACAGGCACAGTGGAGTCTACCTATGGAATCTATGCCTTATTAAAATGCGATAGGCGATGGTTTCTTCGTATTTTTGCCAATCTTCTTAGGTTATACGGCAATGAAAAAATTTGGCGGAACACCTATGTTAGGGATGGCTATCGCTACAGCTTTGGTACACCTAACTCTTGTGGATATCAAAGCGCTTGATCCAATTATGACAGTTTTTCAAGGAACACGATTAGAATCACCAATTCAAATCGAATTTTTAGGGATTCCCGTTGTTCTAATGACTTATACATCTAGTGTTATTCCGATTATCTTAGCAACCTATTTTGCGGAAAAAGTAAAAAAAATGGTTAGTAAAAGGTAATGCCAGCGGTGGTAAAAAGCTTTTTTGTTCCACTATTCACCTTGTTATTGATTGTCCCGCTAACATTCTTAATTATTTTATACGAGTTAGATAGTCTAAAAGTATGCCACTACCACCCGTAGCAAAACTGGTTGTTTTTGTTACAGTAATTTGATTTCTTATTTATGCTGTTGTTGTAAAAAACTTCAGTATATTCCGAAGAGCCATTCAATGAAATAAGGCTTATTGTGCTTTCTTGGCAGTTTTTTGAAGAAAGAATTGGTTTTGTAAAAGAAGGAGCCCAGAAGAGGTTGGGAATTGCCTGATGGTATTGTAGAAACCAAAGAGGCAATTAAAGATGCAGTAATTCAGAAAAAATATCTTTAATATGTGGTGATTAGGTACACCTGTAAGTGGGGAACTACAAACAAGTTCAGAAAAGTTTAGAAGTTGTACTTTTTATTATTGAAGAGGCTTTAAATCTGATTGAGAATAATGACTATAAAGATATATCGGAAGCTGGTTTCGATCTTTTCAGAAAGGATTCAAAAGACTTCAAGCTTTGGGATTTTTGGCTTGACGTAAAGAGAGGGAAAAGTAATAAGAGAGAGTGCTCAAAAGTCAGACTTTTGGCACTCTCTTCCTTTTCTTGATTTATTTTTAATAGCTTAATACAGAAACACAAATTATGGATTACTTACCATTTTACATAATTTGAAAATATCTCATCATTAAATTGATCAGCCCCATCCACATTTGAACTCTTAAATACTGGAGGGGTAATACCAGCTTCTATTAAAAGCTGTAGAGATTCAACGATGAGAGCTTGAGCAAGGAAGCATCCAACGGCATCTGAAGTAGCTCCAGAATAAATGTCAGAGTTTGAGATCCGGAAACCAGCATCACCGATAACAGCGCCATTATCGAGTACTACATCAGCAAGTTCATAAAGTTTTTTTCCGCTCTGGTGTCTTGAAGTTACACTTTGAGAATGTTTAATGCTCGTCATAGCAATGACCTTTGCTCCCTTTTTCCTTGCCTCTATAGCCATTTCAACGGGTACAGTATTTCTTCCTGAGTTTGATACAATCATAATTACATCTTTGTCTGATACTTCATGTAAATTTAAGTACGACTTCGCAAGTCCTTCGATTCTTTCAAGATAGGTGCTTTTATTTGGGCGTTCATGCAACATTAACTCTGGAGGTAAAATAGCTGTGACTAAGGCAAGTCCACCTGCACGATTATAAATCTCTTCGGCAATCATATGAGAGTGCCCAGAACCGAATACATAAAATCTTCCCCCCGACTTAACAGCTTGTGAGATGAGGTTAGCACCTTCTATAATGGCTTCTTCTTGTGTTTCTTGAACTTCCATTAAAATATTGTTAAAGAATTTACTATAATCCGCAAATAATGATCCCATTGTTCTTCCTCCATTAAAAGTTTTTATTTTGAATTTATTACTATGATAGCTTTTAAGCTTTACCATCCATAACGATGAGTGTCCCATCCTTTTTCAATTAGAGTTTGTTGGGCATACAATAACGTCTTAGATGGTATATCTTTCTCCACTGCAACACCTGATCCGATAACGCAATTACTGCCTACTTTAGTTCCCGGCATATATAGACTCAAAATACCGGTCCGAGTAAAGTCGCCAAAATAAACAGCATTTCCAAATTTCTCAGGAATTTCTCTTCTACCATTCACCTTTTGAGTTTGAGGCAGATCATCGAAACGAGTAATACCTACTGTGACTCCAGCAGCGATATCTGTTGATTCACCTATGATTCCGAACACTTCACCAAAATGTATAAAACTGACGTTATCAAAGGTAATACCGCTAAATTCTGCACAATGTCCAATGCGATTTTTACTCCCAATGACGCTATCAGGACCTATCCTACAAAAGTTTTCTATGCGACAATGAGAACCTATTACTACGTTTCCTTCTATAGTTACACCATTTTCAATTTTTGTATGATCTCCAATAATCGCATTTCCTTTTATCGTTACATATTTTCCTATTTCCACATGTTCTCCAAGCTTTATACATCCTTGAATATCAGCTGTCGGATGGATATTACAAGTCTCAGGAATATCATTATGTTGAAGTTTATTTGTCATAACCGATAGCGCCAGCTGATTAGCTTGCATTAGGTGCCAAGGCTTATCTATATCAATTACTCCATCTGTGATAGGATAGGATGAAACCGTATATCCTTCTTCTACTAACCATTGTAGACTTTGCTCAAATTCCATCTCGTGTTGTGGCATAACTCCTGTCGGTACATTTTTCATGAAACCTGGGTTATGGTGCAACATTCTCTTCAACGCTTTTGTACTTAGAGCAAAGACGCCTATGAGTCGCTCTTGTACATAATGAGGACGAGGGTGACCATAAATATTCTGAACACTGTTTCCGGTCCCTTTGGAAATTCCAAACCAATCAGGTGCAAATTCATTTGTTATAGGTTTAGATAAAATGAGTGTATCTACAGTATTAAGTTCTTTTTGATAGGCATCAACAAAACTAGTTAATCTCTCTAGAGTAATAAAGATATCTCCATACATGATCAACAAATGTTCGTCGTTAACGAGGGACACTACTTTTTCTAAACTATCTGCAGTCCCCTCAGTTACCGAGAGTTCAATAGTTTCAACTCCTTCAAAATCGCAAACAAGAGATTTAATTCTGCGTCCTAGATAACTAGTCACAATAATAATCCGGTCAAAAGACAAGCTCTTAAGATGGTTTACGAGATGAACGATATTTCCTTGGTTAGCTACTGGTAATGCTGCCTTAGGCCAATAATCATTATATGGCCACATTTTTTTTCCTTTACCTGCAGCCAATATAATAGCTGTTTTCACATCAATCACTCCGTATGTTTATTTAGTCAATTTAATCAAACCCTAAAAAGTAATGCAGTACGTCCTTTAAGTTGTTTAAATCTAATGAATCATATCCATAAAGATTTACACCATAATTCGAATTTATACCTCCTTTATAAATTGATATATACCAATTCTCTTTAATTATTATAAAAATATGTATATAATGTCAATAGAATAATCTTAAATAAAAGGAATGTGAAACATGAACAATAAAAAAACCCCTTTATATAAACAACTGAAAAAGGAAATTATACAAAAAATTGAAAGAGGGGAGTTGAAACCGGGTGATGTGTTACCACCTGAAAGAGAACTTGCAGAATTATTCGAAATGAGTCGTATGACGGTGAGGCAAGCTATTTCAGAATTGGTCAATGAATATATTCTCATAAGACGACACGGCAGCGGGACATATGTAGCTGAATCTAAAATTCCACAAGGTAGGCGTTTAAAGAGCTTTAGTGAGGACATGAGAGCGCGAGGGCTGTTGCCCGGATCCAAGGTTCTAGAGAAAACAATAATTGTAGAACCTCCTGCAAACATGATTGCTGATTTAAAATCTGAGGGAAAGATTCTTATGCTGAAGCGTTTAAGATTGGCAGATTTGTATCCTTTAGCAATTGAAACAATAATGCTGCCGATTGAAAAGTTTAATAATCTTGAAAGTAGAAACTTCGAGAACGAATCGCTATATCGAATCTTAGAGGATGAATACAGTATAAAGATTACAAAGGCTCAACAAAAAATCGAGGTAAGAATGCCTACTCCTCAGGAATCAGAATTACTTGAAATAAACTACTCTGTACCCGTCTTTCATTTTAAACAGATAACCTTTGATCAAAATAACGAAATTTTCGAGGTTGCTCATTCAGTATATAGGGGAGACAGATATGAAATAAATACTGAAATTTATAGCTAGACTATGAATACGAATCCAAAATAAGGGATTCGTATTTTTTTAAAATTAAATTGACAAAAATATCAGGTAAATATAAAATTTATGTAAATTGGTTCGTACCAATTTAGAATTGGTATAAACACTAAATAATTGGTGCTCTCGTTATGTTATTGCCGATCTATCGCTCCATTTTTCCGTTTCCGGCCTGGCCATATAATTTGGTATTGATACTAGTTTTGGTCTATATCTTAGTTGGTTTCATTTTAGGATTAGTCCTAAAAAAGAAAAACGCAAAACCTTGTACAGGATGTTAGTAAAATTATTAGTTCAGATGGTTCAGAAAAAATGTAGAAAAGGTGATAAAATGAGTGGTTTGTATGGATTAGTGGATATTGGAGGAACTAAAACCCTAATTGGAATAGCCACTAATGAAAAAATTATTGGCACACGTCAGTTGATGTCTAAAACTATAGAATCACCACAAATGCTGATAGATATTCTTATGAAAGAATTCGATTCATTAATAGCTGAAACGGACCATAAATATGGAAGGTTAAACTCGGTCGGTATAAGTGTCCCGGGTCCGTTAAATCGAGAAAATGGAGTTATTCATTTCACAGGAAATTTAAAGTGGTCCAATTTTAAGATTGTGGAAGAACTAAGAAAAAGGCTCAATGATATTCCGATAATCATAGATGATGACGCTAACGCTGCTGGTATTGCAGAAGCGATTTATGGAGCAGGAAAAGGCTATAAGAATCAAATATATTTGACAGTCAGTACAGGTATTGGAGGTGCAATCATTATAGATGAAAAACTATATTATGGAAAACAAGATCTTGCGGGCGAAATCGGCCATATGACGGTATCACCAGACGGACCACCATGCTCCTGTGGGAATTTCGGTTGCCTAGAAGCTTTGGCTTCTGGAACATCTATTGCAAAAAAAGGGGAGCAATTATTGATTCAAGAGCAATCTGAAGTATTATTAGAACTTGCCGGTAAGAATTCGGTTAATGCTGAAATGGTTTTTGAGGCAGTTAGGTTGGGAGATCAAGCCTGTTTTTCTATCATCCAACAAACTTGCCGATATTTAGGGATTGGTTTGGCAAATATAATACAAATTTTCAACCCTGACGCGATAATTTTAGGAGGCGGAATTATGAATAATCAGTCAAAACTATTAATTCCATTAATAGAAAATGAAATGAATCAACGCTTGTTCAAAATTCACAGGGGTCATCTGGATCTTAAATTGGCTGCACTTAGCGGACAGAGCGGTTTATGGGGAGCGTGGCATTTAGCCAAAAATTTCCCTTCTAGAGCGGAGAGAAACTCATCATGCCATATTTAATAGTAAATGCTGATGACTTTGGTCTTTCAAAAGGAGTAAATTACGGAATTATTGATGCACATGTAAGTGGAATTGTTACATCAACAACGCTAATGGTGAACATGCCGGCAGCGAAACATGCCTCAAGCCTAGCCAAAAAATATCCTTCTTTGGGTGTTGGAGTTCACCTCAACCTAACGGCAGGTAAACCTATTCATCAAAATGTTCCATCACTAGTCAATCAAAAGGGATATTTCCATAGCAAGAAAGAAGTTTTAAACAAGGCAAATGTAATTGAGATAGAAAAAGAACTTAGGGCACAAATGAACGAATTTTACACTTTTGGATTGAATCCTACTCACATAGATACTCATCATAATTTACACGGCACAGAGCCAGTTTCTTCGATTGTAAAAGTTTTGGCTGAAGAGTACCGGCTGCCAATACGTCAATTAAATAAGGATGATTCAGCGATAAACACTCTAGAGTTTTGTTCTAAATTCCATGATGATAATGCTTCTTATGAAACTTTATTGGATATTTTTGAGCGTGCAAGTGTGACCCCTTTAGAAATGATGTGTCATCCTGGTTTTGTTGATCAACAACTTTTAAATCACAGTTCTTATAATATACAAAGAATAAAGGAATTAGGTATATTAACTGATCCCTTTACAATAACTGCCATTCAAAAAGCTAGTATCCAGTTAATATCTTACAAGGAGCTCAGATGGTAATAATTCTGTCTATATGCAGTACTTTTCAATTTTTACAATTATATGTGTTCAAAGATATATTGCAATGGCAACGATGTTAGGGATTGTAGTCATTGGTGGTTTAATCCCGCAACTTGTACAATTAGCCACTCCTTATGTACTAAAAGTGGGAGGTGCAGAAATAAAGTTCCAGGAAATCTTTGATTGGATTTTACCTAGCTTACATCCCTTAGCTATTACAGTTATTAGTTTCCTATTAATTAAGTAAGGTTTTAGTGCAATCAAAATTTTAATGGGAATGATTATTTTTTGTGTATTGGGTAAATAGATTGGTATTTTATAATGAATAAGGTGATAAAATGAATATTTATTGTGGATCAGCTAAAGTTGATATCACACCTACTGAAAGTAAGCTTTTAGCAGGTTATATGGCTACAAGACAATCTAAGGGAATTCATGATCCAATTTATGCACGAATTGTTGCAATCAGATCTCAACAGACTTTTATAATTCTAGTTAGCTTAGATTTGATTTGTATAGATCAAAACTATACAGTCGAACTTCGCAAAAAAATTTCAGACCAAACGAATGTTTCAAAAGAATGTATCTTCCTTCACGCTACGCATACTCATTCTGGTCCAGGGGGGACTATTCAGGAAACATCTCCCATCTGGAGAGCATTTCCTGATTTATGGATGCCATACGATAGAATACTTGTAAATGAACAACATAAAAAAATTGTTGAGGCTGTTAAACTAGCATTGGAAAATTTAGAAGAATGTAAAGTTAGTATTTGTGAGGGGGAAGTCAGCGGCATTGCTGCTAATAGGATATCATCTGAAATAGAATATTCCTCAATTTTAAAAGTAATAGAATTTGAATATTGCAGAACGAACAAAAAGATTATAGTGTATCACTTTGCATGCCATCCAACGATAATGAATAGAAACAACCTTCTAATTAGTGCTGATTTCCCTGGAGTAACTAGCTCTAATTTAGAAAATGAAAATAATGTAGAAATTGCATTATTTATAAATGGTCCGTCAGGTGATATTAGTACACGTTTTACAAGAAAAGAGGCAAGTTTTTATGAAGTAAGAAGGGTAGGAACAGTATTATCAGCAGCGGTACTGGAATTATTAACTCACAAAAAACAAATCAAGGTTGATACCATAAGTTCTAAAATAGAGAAAGTAGATTTGGCCCTTCGCAACATAGAAGATTCTGCACAACTGCAGCATAAATTGCACGAACTTAAACAAAGACATAAAATCCAAAGAGTAACAGCTGGAAATAACTGTGCCTATTTAAGAAAGATAGAATCAGAGATTGAAGGTGTTTCTGCATTAATCAAGAAATCAGGAGCGTTAGAAAATTCATTAACCATTTCTACCGAAATACAAGTATTAAAGCTGGGTGAGATCTTATTTGTATCAATACCTGGAGAAATATTTAATGAAACTGGAACAGAAATAACTAATAACTACAACGGAGTACCAGTATTCATAGCTGGTAACACTAACGACTACATAGGATATATAGTCCCAGAAGGCTACTATGCGAGTGACAGCTATGAGGCATATATGACGTTATTAGAAAAAGGATCCTCAGAAAAAATAAGAGACACAATACTCTATATGATGGACCAATTATAGGTGAGTATTTTACTCCATTAATGGCGCGATTGTTTAACAACACAAACAGAAAATGATCAAATTTTTTATAAAAAACGTCCATGAAATATATTAAGAGAAAAAAACAGGCTCTGTCCTCCGTTGGCATTATCCCTTCAGCAGGGCGGACTGTATCTCCAGTAAACGGTATTGTTACGACTCTTTTCAAAACAAAGCATGCCATCGGAATTACATCTGACAATGGGGCAGAAATCTTAATTCATATTGGAATGGATACAGTCCAGCTGGAGGGTAAATACTTCACAGCACATGTAAAACAAGGAGATAAAGTGAGTGCTGGTGACTTGTTATTAGAATTTGATATGGAAAAAATTAGAGAAGAAGGATACAATCTGATTACTCCTGTTATTATTACAAACAGTGCTGATTTTAAACAAATCGATACGACAAGGGAAAGGGCAGTAAGTGAAAAGCAAGTTGTCGCGTTCTGTTACAGACGGAGAAAATAAATTAATTCTTCTTCCAAGTTCACTCATCGATAATCGACTATTTTGGTTTAATTCATCGATTATTTTCTTATCAATTAAATCTATTTTCATTTTTAATAAAAAACCTCCATTTTTATTAATTTTATAAAGTGTTTCGAAGGAAAATATATCATTTTTAATGGGAATCTTTTATATTCTCCAGTAAAATTAATTCTACAAGGAGGTAGTAAGGATGGCAAGAATTAATGAATCAAAAAACGGTGAAACACCTTTTCAAAGACTCTTAGGATATAATGTAGATGTCTTAAATGGATGGAATCAATTAGGAGATGTGTTAGAAAAAGATTTGAATCTATCATCCCATCTAAAAGAACAAGTAAGAAGAACCTTAGCACAAAGCAATGGGTGTGAATATTGCAAGGCAAAGGGAAAACCTGAACCCCACCTGTTCGATGAAAAAACGTCGATTGCAGTAGGGTTTGCAGAAGCCTTTTTGAAGCAAAAAGGGGATATTTCAGATGCTCAATTTAATATATTGAGAGAGTATCTTTCAGAAGCGGAAATCAGTGAGCTTATTGCGTTTATCACCTTTACTACCGCTTCCCAATATTTTGGCGCAATAATGAAATTAGAGCCTGTGACAATATAACAGATTCAGAGGGACGGTTCTGCCGCTTCCCTTTTGTCAATTAATGGCGAGGAAATTGGAGATAAATAGATATAAAGATAGAGAAACATACCGCCTAATGAGATTTTGTTATAAGCAATTAAGGCATTATCAATAGGAATGAAGCAAGAAAGCTTAACGCAAAATGTCGGCATAGCTTTAACAAAAAAGGCAATGGATACTGCTGAACAGAATAGTGATAAATTACTAATAATGCTAGAAGCCCCACATCCCACACTAGGGAAATCGATTGATCTTTCGGTTTGATTGCTATCCAGCACCAAGCAAGTGAGGACAAGGAAAAAGGACCATTTTTATGGTTCTTTTTTTCTTTGTAAGTCAATTAGATCTTTATAATATATTTATACTTAACCTATTAAATTTACGTAAAAAGTGTATTTCATTCATCCTAAAAAATCTCCATCCAATAATTCATTTATTAGTATGTGATTAAGGATATATTTATTAGAATTGGCTTTTTAGCAGAAGAAACAGGTGAGGTAGCACGCGCTATAAGAGCTCTTGAAATTGGTAGAGACAGGCCAGATGAAGTAGTAGGCTCATATGAGGAAAATAAACAGGAGTTAACGGAAGAACTAGGTGATGTGCTGGGTAATTTAATAGTAATTGCCAACAAGTACAATATTCCACTAGAAGAAGTGTTTCAGTCACATAAAAAGAAACTATCTGATCGTTATTCACAAGCTTAGCAAAATAGTAAGTTTCACTTAAGGGGGGACAATTCCAGTCTTCTGCTACTGAAGAAGCAAAGCAATTGCATAATAGGATAACTGCAGAACCTTATGCCAAAGGGATTAAAAATGTTTGTATGCTGCACTTTTAAAGGGAAATTACAGTTTTTTAAATCCAGCTGCCAATAAGGTATCTGGATTTTTTTCAGGAAGGGGAAAGCGAATTTAATTTAATTCTTGGATTGGATATTCCCTTCCTGCATATTTTGCGCTTTGATTCTTGTTGACACTCCATTTCTTTGTTCCTTATTATAGAAATAATAACGGAAAAATAGCAGAAATTAGAAAGGTGGTGCAAATTTGAAAGTAATTAAAGTTTTCAATAACAATATTATTAGTGTCGTAAATAATCAAAACAAAGAATTAATGATAATGGGAAGAGGAATTGGATTTCAGGTAAAACCTGGAGATCTGGTCAATAAGAAAAAAATTGAAAAAATCTATACGCTAGACAGCAAAGAAGTATCGGAAAAATTTAAAACCCTGCTTCGTGAAGTTCCTATTGAAGTAATGGAAGTATGTGAAGAGATCATCCTATATGCTAAAACGGTATATCATAAGAAATTAAATGATATTATTTATGTTGCTTTGACCGACCATATTAATTTTGCAATTCAACGAAAAAAAGATGGCTATGAAATTAAAAATGCTCTCATGTGGGAAACGAAGAAATTATATAAAGATGAGTTTGCTATTGGGGTGGAAGCTATTAAGATGATAAAGGAAAGGCTTGGGATTGAGCTTCCTGAGGATGAAGCTGGTTTTATAGCTCTTCATATTCTGAACGCAGAGTTGAACGATGATATCACCAATATTATGTCTATTACCAAAGTCATTCAGGAACTTTTAACGATTGTAAAATATCATTTTAAGATAGACTTTGATGAGGAGTCGTTAAATTATTTTCGTTTTATCACGCACCTGAAGTTTTTTGCCCAAAGAATGCTCACTCGTACTTATATGGATAATGATGATGATGATTTATTTAATATCGTAAAAGAGAAACATCCAAAAGCCTTTTCCTGTTCGGTAAAAATTAATGATTATCTTAAAAAAGAGTATCATTATGCACCAACCAATGAAGAACTGCTTTACTTAACGATTCATATTGAAAGAGTGTGTCAGCGTTAAATTGTTCAAAATTTACATTTATCAAAAAAAGAAAGGGTTTACATTTTAGTGGATTTATATTATATTGAAGGCAACAGCAAAATATCAGACCGTAATAGGGTTGTTACTGGTAAAGCAGGCAAAACCTAAGTCACTTATAATATGAGGCTCATGTCTTATATTGTAAGAGATTTAGGTTTTTTTGTTTTTCATGATTCGACACGATCTGAAAATTTTGCTAAATAATACATGTTGGAGGTGTCACCATCATGAAATATGAACAACTAGCAAAAGACATAATACAAAATGTCGGCGGGAAAGAGAATGTAAAGAGCGTAACCCATTGTATTACACGTTTACGTTTTAAGTTGAAAGATGAAAGTAAGGCAAACACAGAGGTATTAAAAGACATGGATGAAATTGTAACCGTTATCAAAAGCGGTGGACAATACCAAGTGGTAATTGGAAATCATGTGCCAGATGTCTACAAAGATGTTGTGGCAGCAGGCGGATTTTCATCATCAGCCCCAGTAGATCCAGAGGATGAAAACCAAGAAAAACAAAGCTTGTTCAATCGCTTTATTGATATTATCTCAAATATTTTCTCCCCAGTTTTAGGTTTGCTAGCTGCAACAGGTATTATCAAAGGTTTTAATGCATTATTCGTGGCATTTGGCTGGATCAGTAATGTACCAGTAAATGCTCAGACAGGGGCAGTGGAGTCTACCTATGGAATCTATGCCTTATTAAATGCGATAGGAGATGGTTTCTTCGTATTTTTGCCAATCTTCTTAGGTTATACGGCAATGAAAAAGTTTGGCGGAACACCTATGTTAGGGATGGCTATCGCTACAGCTTTGGTACACCCAACTCTTGTGGATATCAAAGCGCTTGATCCAATTATGACAGTTTTTCAAGGAACACTATTTGAATCACCAATTCAAATCGAATTTTTAGGAATTCCCGTTGTTCTAATGACTTATACATCTAGTGTTATTCCGATTATCTTAGCAACCTATTTTGCGGCAAAAGTAGAAAAATGGTTAGCAACGGTCATGCCAGCGGTGGTAAAAAGCTTTTTTGTTCCACTATTCACCTTGTTATTGATTGTCCCACTAACATTCTTAATTATTGGACCTGTATCAACATGGGCATCAAACCTTCTTGGTCAAGGAACTTTATGGATTTATGAAGCTGTTCCAGCTATTGCAGGTTTGGTCATGGGTGGTTTTTGGCAAGTATTTGTTATCTTTGGTCTTCACTGGGGATTCGTTCCAATCGGTTACAATAACTACCCCGTATTAGGCTATGATAATTTCTTAATAATGACATTTGCAGCATCATTCGCGCAAATTGGTGCCGTCCTAGCTGTTATGCTTCTTACTAAAAACAAAAAGGTAAAATCATTAAGTATTCCAGCCTTTATTTCTGGTATCTTTGGTGTAACAGAACCAGCAATTTATGGGGTGACACTACCACTTAAAAAGCCGTTTATTATCAGTTGCATAGGCGCAGGCATAGGTGGGGCAATCATTGCGGTCATGAATGCAAAATCATATTCTCCAGGTCCACTAGGAATTTTCAAAATTCCTACATTGATCAACCCAGAAAATGGTGTAGATACAGCCTTCTGGGGTGCGATGATTGCGATTGGTGTTGCATTTGTATTATCATTCGTTCTTACATTATTGTTTGGTGGTATTAATAAACAAGCAAAAGAAGTGGTTAGTGAAGGGAAAGAAATAATGAAAGGAGTAAGAAATGAAGAAATAGTTAGCCCGATTTCTGGTGAACTAATCTCTCTGAAAGAAATTCCTGATCAAGTTTTTGCTTCCGAATCAATGGGGAAGGCGTTGGCATTATCCCTTCAGCAGGGAGGGCTGTATCTCCAGTAAACGGTATTGTTACGACTCTTTTCAAAACAAAGCATGCCATCGGAATTACATCTGACAATGGGGCAGAAATCTTAATTCATATTGGAATGGATACAGTCAAGCTGGAAGGTAAATACTTCACAGCACATGTAAAGCAAGGAGATAAAGTGAGTGCTGGTGACTTGTTATTAGAATTTGATATGGAAAAAATTAGAGAAGAAGGATACAATCTGATTACTCCTGTTATTATTACAAACAGTGCAGATTATAAACAAATTGATACGATAAAGGAAAGGACAGTAAGTGAAAAGCAAGTTGTCATTACGGCTGTTTAATCAGCGTTATTCAGAATAAAAAGTACATTGTTTTCTGGGGGGGCGGCCGACACTAGCTAGATGGCAGTAGCGATGCTTGTTGGAAGCGCTTCTTTGATTTTCTGTTTATACAACGGAAGAAATTCAACTATTGATTAAAAATACTAATAAGAAGAGGGAAGGTCACCATAGGGGAGAAACCTTCCTTTTTCTAATCGTGCGGGAATAACGGACAAAACTCCTCAATAACAAGTGCGTTCTTACCGCTCCATATAAAATAAACACTTTTATCCATTTTAAGGGGGTATCTCATTAAAAAAATCTAAATAAAATCAGTCTGAATCAATCTTTAAATTTGTATCCACCTTTGAAAAAATAAAATGTGTTACAGTGTGAGCAAAAGGGTTTATATCTTCAATAAATTGTTCTGCTTTGGCAAATGTATCGAATTGCATTTTTAGCATATAGCAGGCATTTCCGGCAATTCTGTAACAAAACTCTACATTTGGCTGCTCCTCAATATACCTTTTAAAAGAATTATAATCACCATTTTTGACGGTTGCTTCAATAATACATTGAATAGGAAGTCCAAGTTTACTGTAATCCACTTCTAAAGTATACCTTTTGATTATTCCAAATGACTCCATTTGCCTTACGCGTTCTGTTACAGACGGAGAAGATAAATTAATTCTTCTTCCAAGTTCACTCATCGATAATCGACTATTTTGGTTTAATTCATCGATTATTTTCTTATCAATTGAATCTATTTTCATTTTTAATAAAAAACCTCCATATTTGTTAAGTTTGTAAAGTGTATCTATAAAAAATGTATCATTTTTAATGGGAACCTTTCATAATCTCCAGTAAAATTAATTCTACAAGGAGGTAGTAAGGATGGCAAGAATTAATGAATCAAAAAACGGTGAAACACCTTTTCAAAGACTCTTAGGATATAATGTAGATGTCTTAAATGGATGGAATCAATTAGGAGATGTGTTAGAAAAAGATTTGAATCTATCATCCCATCTAAAAGAACAAGTAAGAAGAACATTAGCACAAAGCAATGGGTGTGAATATTGCAAGGCAAAGGGAAAACCTGAATCTCACTTGTTCGATGAAAAAACGTCGATTGCAGTAGGGTTTGCAGAAGTCTTTTTGAAGCAAAAAGGGGACATTTCAGATGCCCAATTCAATATATTGAAAGAGTATCTTTCAGAAGCGGAAATCAGTGAGCTTATTGCGTTTATCACCTTTACTACCGCTTCCCAATATTTTGGCGCAATAATGAAATTAGAGCCTATGACAACTTAATAAATTCAGAGGGACGGTTCGGCCGTTTAATTAATGGCAAGAAGATTGGAGATAAATAGAAATAAAGATAGAGAAACATACCGCAAATGGAGATTTTTGCTATAAGCAATTAAGGTATTACCAAGCTCTAAGTAATAGATTGGTAAAAATTTGTTTACAGTTATGTCTGGCAGCCGATAACAAGAAGAGGTGGTGAAAAAAATGGATATTGCTGCATTATCAATAGGAATGAAGCAAGCAAGCTTATCGCAAAATGTCGGCATAGCTTTAACAAAAAAGGCAATGGATACCGCTGAACAGAATAATGATCAATTACTAAAAATGCTAGAAGCCCCACATCCTACATTAGGGAAATCAATTGATCTTTCGGTTTGATATTGGTATCCAGCGCCAAGCAGGTGAGGGCAAGGAAAAGGAACCATTTTCATGGTTCTCAGCTTGTGGAGAAAGGCACTATATTTTCTTCCACAAGCTTTTTTATTTGGTTTAATATTTATTTTTTTCACTGCCTTCCATCATTTTTATGTAAAAAACAAGGATCGTCACAATTACCCTAGCTTGGCTAGGTGCATGGCGATCTTTTTCATATTCTGACACGCTGCGGTGAGTAACACTTGCTCACTCGCGTTGCGCAAGCCCCGTAACCGGCAATAGCGAAGCCCATGCAGTTCTTTTGAATCTGCGAAGCTTCGCTCGACTTTCTCTTTTCTAAGTTTATAAAGCATTTTTCCGGAAAGGGAGAGTCTGTTTAGGCGTACCTTCTCCTTGAACTCTTCCCACACATGGCGTGTTATGACCTTTTGTTTGTTCTTTGACCTTGTGCACTCCTTCAGGAGTGGGCATTCCGAACATTTTTTAGCATCCGACTTATATTCTCTATATCCTTCTCTTGTTGTAGTGCGATAAACTAACTCCTGGCCATTCGGACAAACATAGACATCCTTTTCTTTGTCATAAGTAAACTTCCACTTTGGGAAAAGTCCTTTTGTGGGCTGAAATCTTCGGTGGGCAATGACGCCAAAAATACTTCTGTCGTGAAGACCTTTACAAATGGGATTCGTTAAATAACCTGAGTCTAGTGCTACAGCTTCCACTTTAAATCTAAATCGCTCAATCTGACGATCCAATCTAGAAAGATAAGGGACAGAGTCATGGACATTTCCAGGAGTAACATAGGCATCAGTTATAATATTAAACTTCATATCCGTTGTTCGGTGGTCAAGGTAACAGAACATTTCCTGCTTGTTATCCCTGGACATAAAGCCACAATCCGGATCGGTTGTACTTTTTCGGATTTCTTTTGTCTCTGTCACCTCCTCTATATCTTTTAGAGCTTTTTTCCGTGGTTTGATCGGTCTTCATCAATAGCTTTATTGAGTTCATCTATGTATTCACGAGTCTCCATTTCTACTTCTTGACGAGTGAACTTGTGCTTGTTGGCATTCGCTTTAAGGTGAGTGGAGTCAGTAAATAAAACTCTTCCACCGACCATTTTATGATTGATAGCTTGAAGGACAATTTCATCAAAGATTTCTTGAAAGATGTTTGTATCCTTAAAACGAGTTCGTCGGTTCCAACTGATTGTTGAATGATCCGGAACGGGATCATTGAGCTTTAAGCCAAGGAACCATCGGTATGCCACGTTCATCTGGACTTCGCGTTCTAATTGTCGCTCTGAGCGGATGCCATAAAAATAACCAATGAACATCATCTTAAATAGCATAATTGGATCCGAAGGACGCCCGTTTTTCTCAGAATAGAAGGGACGGACTTTCTCCCCAATAAAAGAAAAATCAATGTACTTATCAACCTTTCTTAGAAGATGATCCTCCGGGACCAAGTCCTCAATAAAAACAAATTCAGCTTCATTTTGTGATTCTTTTTTCGGTTTGAACATACCATCCACCATCCTAGTAATATTAACTATATTATATCATATTAACGCGGTGAATTAGTGAAGCAAAAGCATAAAATAAAGACTG
The DNA here is from genome assembly GCF_038006525.1 of Niallia sp. FSL W8-0951. Lineage (NCBI taxonomy): Bacteria > Bacillati > Bacillota > Bacilli > Caryophanales > Bacillaceae > Niallia > Niallia sp. FSL W8-0951. Next base: position 3,414,192 of record NZ_JBBOVK010000001.1, on the reverse strand, counting down.
TCGAGAGTTTCTCGACAGCCTGGGAACCATTTTTATGGTTCTTTTTTCTTTGTAGGTCAATTGTATCTTTATAACATATCTCTATCTCTTTTCTTTTTCGGAAAAATTTATGACAAGCGCTTAAATGAAAAAATGGATTTTTGATATAAAAAGGACAGGTTCCACGTCCTGGTTTAAGTAAATTTATTAAAAGAAGGAACAATAATATAACGCAAGAAGCTTCTAGTGAGTTGATCCAACTCTCTGAAGCTTCTTTTTTCTGAAAAAAACTATTTTATATGTGGGTTTTATAGATTTGAAATTGCCTTCAAAGGATTTATTTTAGCGATTATTTTTTTGTTAGCGATTCCACAAAACATATTGACACTGCAAATAAGGGGTGATATTATGTATCGGAATTAATCACATATATGATTTTGCATCACATATGTGATATGAAGGAAGGGGAGGATTGGATGTCAGTTAAATCTGCCGAAAGGGTTCTGCGAATTTTTGAACTACTTGCCCATTATCCGGATGGGTTATCAATTAAAGAAATTAGTGAGAAACTTTCATTCCCGCAAAGTAGTACATCTAATCTCGTGGCGACGCTTTTGGAACAGAATTATCTAAGTATAGATGTATTGAAGCGATTTAAATTAGGAGCAAAATTAGTCCATATTGGTACACTTGCTATGGAAAATATGGATATATCTATCCAAGCTAAGCCATATTTGCAAAAATTAATGGAAAATGTTCAAGAGACTGTATTTATGGCAACGCTTGCTGAAAATGAATTAGTCTATGTCCAAAAAATAAACAGCAATCGCTCAATCCGTACGACTGCCCAAACTGGCTATCGTAAACCATTGTATAGCACGGGGTTGGGGAAGACCTTTTTAGCTAATATGTCAGAAGAAGAGAGAAAGCGGATTTTAGACCAGATTGAACTTGTTCCGATTACTGAGAAAACAGTGACAGACAGAGCGGAATTAGAAAAAGAGCTTTATCAGTATTCGATGATTGGATATACGATTGATGATGAAGAAGGAGAAGAAGGATTATATTGTGTGGCGGCACCTGTATTTGGACCAGGACGCAAGCTGGAAGCAGCAATAAGTGTAGCAGGCCCAAGGGAAAGAATGCTTAAACAAAAAGAAGAAGTAGTAGAAAGAGTTCTTTGGACAGCGAAGAAAATTTCGGAAAGTATGGGTTGCATTTTATCCCACACTTAGCAGACAGTAAGACTCAACCGTATGCTTATGAGAATTTGGAGAAGATTGGTTGAGTTTAACTGTCCGTATAGGTTCGAATGGTTCGACTAATCATCAGTGGGGTTGGTCATCTGATGGAAGTTTCACGTTATAAGAAACGAGGTGAAGAGATGGATGTTATTAGTATCGGTGAGACGATGGTTTTATTTACACCCAATACACTCGGCAAAATCCGCTATGCGAATCAGTATACTTCGAGGATTGCCGGTGCTGAGACCAATACTTTGATTGGTTTAGCAAAATTAGGCCATCAGGCTGGGTGGATCAGCCGGCTGGGCCGTGATGAATTTGGTGAGATGATTTTAAATACAGTTCGAGGAGAAGGGGTAGATGTTAGCAAGGTAGTGATTGATGAAACAGCACCAACAGGAATTCTCTTTAAGGAAATCTTGAATCAGGATGCTGTCAATATTTATTACTATCGCAAAGACTCAGCTGCAAGCAGGCTAGAACCAGCTGATTTAGATAGAGACTATATAGCCAATGCGAAATACTTGTATCTATCTGGAATTACACCTGCCCTTAGTCTATCTTGTAGAAAAGTTGTGTTTGAGTCGATTGAAATTGCAAAAGACAACGGATTAAAAATAGTCTTTGACCCCAATATACGCAGAAAGCTTTGGGATGATAAGGAAGCAAGAGAAGTCATTCTGGAGATAGCGGCGAAATCCGATATTGTCTTGCCAGGTATAAGTGAATGTGAATTTTTATTTGGCACGAAGGAATATGGGAGAGCAGTTCAATCCTTCCACGAGATGGGAGTGGAAATAGTAATTATTAAACTTGGAGAGAAGGGTGCCTATTACTCTACTACTGATAGCAAAGGATATATTGATAGTTATCCAGTAAAAACAGTAATTGATCCAGTAGGTGCAGGAGATGGATTTGCTGCAGGCGTCCTGTCTGGGCTGCTTGATAAATTAACCATCAGTGAAGCAGTAAAAAGAGGCTGTGCCATCGGAGCTATGGTTTGTTCTACTAATGGAGATATAGAAGGACTTCCTAGCAAAAGGGAATTAAATCAATTTTTTCAATCCGACTTAACCGATGAAGTGAATAGATAATAGAAGGGAAGCGGTAATAAGATGAGTACACTTCAGAAAATTTTCGATCATAAATTAATTGCCATCATACGAGGGGCTGACCCAGAGGATACATTGAAAATTGTTAAGTCCTTATATGAAGGGGGAATAAGAGTAGTCGAAATTACGATGAATTCGCCGAAAGCGCTAACAGCCATTGAAAGGGCAGTCGACGAATTTGGAGACAGAATGGCGGTAGGTGCTGGTACGGTGTTAGATGCAGAGTCTGCGCGAAGTGCTCTGTTAGCTGGTGCTCAATTTATTTTATCCCCGACTTATAAAGAGGAAACCATCCGGATGACCAAAAGATATGGTGCAGTTAGCATTCCTGCTGCTTTCACCCCAACTGAAATTTTGGAAGCGTACGAGTCTGGAGGGGATATTATAAAAGTTTTTCCAGCCACTGCTGTAGGTCCGAAGTTTATCAAGGATATTCATGGGCCATTGCCGCAAATACCATTGTTACCAACTGGCGGAGTGGATTTAACAAATGTGAAGGAATACTTAGAAGCCGGGGCTGCAGGATTGGGAATTGGTAGTTCGTTAGTAGACACAAAAAAGGAAATAACGGAACAATATTTACAAGAATTAACTGAAAAGTCAAATAAATTTACGTTGTTAGCACAAAATTATTCATTATAAGGAGTGTTTTTTCTATGAAAATAACAGGCTATGAATTATTCACCGTACAACCACGTTGGTTATTCTTGAAAATCGAAACAGATGAAGGAATTGTTGGATGGGGAGAACCAGTAATTGAAGGGAAAGCGGCTACAGTCAAAGGGGCTGTAGAAGAACTAATGACGTATCTAATTGGGAAAGATCCATTAAGAATTGAAGATCACTGGAATGTCATGTATAGAGGAGGCTTTTATAGAGGCGGTCCGATTCTTATGAGTGCTATCGCTGGAATTGATCAAGCACTTTGGGATATAAAAGGAAAATACTATGATGCCCCAGTCTATCAATTATTAGGCGGAGCATGCCGTGACTCTATCAAGGTTTATTCATGGATTGGCGGAGACCGCCCAAGTGATACGGCAAGAGCGGCAAAAGAGTGTGTCGATAAAGGGTTTCAAGCGATAAAGATGAATGCATCGGAAGAAATGCAATACATAGATTCCTATGAAAAGGTGAATAAAGTACTTGAAAACGTTGCAGCTATTCGTGCAGCCGTTGGCAAAAATATCGGGATTGGAATTGACTTTCACGGGCGTGTGCATAAGCCAATGGCAAAAGTGCTAGCTAAAGCATTAGAAGAATTTAATCCAATGTTTATTGAAGAACCAGTATTACCAGAAAATAATGAAGCATTAAGAGAAATTGCATCATTAACGGCTATCCCTATCGCAACAGGCGAACGTATGTTTTCAAGATGGGATTTCAAATCCTTATTAAGCGATGGATATGTTGATATTATCCAGCCAGATTTATCCCATGCAGGTGGAATCACGGAATGCAAAAAAATTATCAGTATGGCTGAAGCTTATGATGTAGCAGCTGCACCACACTGTCCATTAGGGCCGATTGCATTAGCGGCTTGTTTACAAGTAGATGCAACAGCACATAATGCTGTCATTCAAGAACAGAGTCTAGGTATTCATTATAACCAAGGCAGTGATTTACTTGATTACTTAAAGGATCCAACAGTCTTTTCTTACGAAGATGGTTATGTGAAAATTCCGCAAGGACCTGGACTAGGGATTGAGGTTGATGAGGATGTTGTTCGTGAAATGGCGAAAACAGGTCATCAATGGCAAAACCCAGTATGGCGTCATCGTGATGGAAGCGTGGCAGAGTGGTAAGGATGCTGGTTGTACGGCAGGGAGAAACTCCCTGCCGTAGAAAGAAAAGGATTGATAGTGAAAGAGGACGATAGGAGGACTAAGATAAGAACAAAGCAACAAAGGTTCGCTATAGTGTTGTATTCATGTTATTTATAACGGTTATTATTAACTATATGGATCGAAGTAATATTTCTATTGCAGCTCCCTTTATTACGGAAGAGCTAGGATTAAGTTCTGTGACAATGGGTCTTATTTTTTCAGCTTTTGGTTGGACGTATTGCTTGCTTCAAATTCCAGGTGGCTGGGTGTTGGATAAACTAGGGAACCGGAATACTCATGCAATTGGGATTGCAGGATTCTCCCTTATGACTTTACTTCAAGGATTTGCAAGCGGTTTCTTAGGACTGTTTATATTACGAGTAGGTTTAGGAGTTTTTGAAGCACCAGCTTTCCTGACAAATAGTAAGGTTGCAGCTAGCTGGTTTCCGGAAAATGAACGTGCAAGAGCAATTTCCATTTACACCTCAGGTCAATTTATTGGACTAGCATTCCTAACACCGACTCTTATTTTCTTCCAACAAACGTTTGGATGGAGAGGCCTGTTTATTGTTACTGGTATTATTGGACTTGTGTGGGCCGTTCTTTGGTTCATTCTTTATCGCGATCCAAGCAAAAGTAAAAAAGTGAACAAGGCCGAACTTGATTACATTCAAGCTGGAGACGGCTTTGTTGATGCAGCTGCTGATAAAGCGGACAAACCGAAAATCGGAAAGAAAGATTTCGCAACGGTCTTAACAAGCAGAAAGCTTTGGGGAATCTATATTGGCCAATTTGCAGTTAGCTCCACCCTATGGTTTTTCTTAACTTGGTTCCCTACCTATTTAGTCGAGTATCGCGGCTTATCCTTTATTAAGACCGGATTTTTAGCATCCTTGCCCTTTATTGCTGCATTTATCGGGGTCCTTTCCGCAGGTTTCCTTTCCGACTTCCTTGTGAAAAAAGGAGTGTCTAGCAATAAAGCAAGAAAAACACCAATAATTGCAGGCTTAATCTTATCTACCTCCATTATCGGAGCCAACTATGTGAATAGTCCAAGCTTAATTGTATTGTTCATGTCTATTGCCTTTTTTGGTAACGGTTTCGCCTCGATCACATGGGTATTCGTTTCTCTATTAGCACCAAAACGACTAATAGGTATTGCCGGCGGCGTCTTTAATTTCATTGGGGGAACAGCCTCTATTATTATTCCAATTGTCATTGGCTTCTTAGTAAAAGGAGGCAGCTTTGCACCAGCTCTTACATTTATTGCCTGCATCGCATTAGTAGGCGCCCTGTCCTATATATTCCTAGTAGGGAAAGTCGAACGGGTACCAGAACGAACAGATAATGACAAAATAATTAACGTCTCTTAAGGAGCAGGGGATAGTTCCCCTGCTTCCTTTTTTAATTCTTCTATTATTGCTATTTTTTCCTACTCCCCTATCCTCGCTACTTTACCTTTTGCGCCAACTGACGATAAATTTCTAAAACAGAAGGAAGATATAAAATGAAAAGCACCTTCTTCATTTATGAATTATCCCAATATTCAAATTTGTTCAAAGTATACAAAATATTATGAAAATATCTACGAAACTGCTAATGTATATTTGCAAAGTAACCACTAATATAAATATTATGTTTATGTTAGTAAATATAACATCAGTCGTAATGGTGTGGCATAAAAAGTTGATTTTGGGATGAGGGGTACGAAAATTCATAGGTTTCTTAAAGGGAGATGGGAAAAGATGTTACATGGTAGATATAGCGGTCATGCTTTTGAAAAAAGGTTCTTACCTAGATTGACGTCCAAAGAAATTAAGGAATTAGATAAGGAAAACGCACTTGTTATTTTGCCGATCGGTGCAGTAGAACAGCATGGACCACACTTGCCTGTTTATACAGATACTTTAATAGGCGAAGGGCTGTTAGTGGAAGCATTAAATTTAATCCCAGATGAGGATGTTTGGATTTTACCATCCTTACCATATGGAAAGAGTACAGAGCATTTAGGAATGTCAGGAACAATAACATTGTCAGCAGACACTTTACAGGCTGTCATTCGTGATATTGCGAAAAGTGTAAAGGAAAGTGGGTTTAAAAAATTGCTTCTGTTCAATACGCATGGAGGGAATCATGATCTTCTAAATATGATGGCAAGAGAAGTACGGATTGAAACAGGGATGAATGTCTTTCGACTAAACCCTGATTATTCGGTCCTACATTCCCTTATTTCTGATAAGGAACAAAAGTACGGGATTCATGGAGGCGAGGTCGAGACGTCCATGGTGTTAGCGTTAAAAGAAGCATGGGTGGACATGGAACTTAGTCCAACAGAGTTTGTCCACTTACCTGAAGATACACAGCATTTATATTTGAAAGGAAACAGTTACTTTGCGTGGGTGATGAAGGATATATCGGAAACAGGAATTGCGGGAGATGCTGCTAGTGCGACCATTGAAAAAGGGGAACAGATTCTCCAATTAGTTAGTGAAAGCTTTGCCGGTGCTATTAAGGAAATGATTCATTTCGATCTTCGTACAGTCAAAAGCATAATATAATTCGAAAACTCAGGAGGAGGTTCTGTATGCAAAATACCAATGTGATGGAAGGACAAAAGCTGCATCCTTTAAATGAAACGATTGTTCATCTCCAAAATGTTAATAAGATTTATCCAAATGGGAAAACAGCCGTTCAAAATGTCAGTCTCGATATTGAACAGGGAGAGTTTGTATCCTTTGTTGGTCCATCAGGCTGTGGAAAATCAACGATTTTTAAGATGATTTCCGGGTTGATTGAACATACAGATGGAGAACTAACGATTCTAGGGAAGAGCCCTCGTCAAGCTCAAAAACAGAGCACAGATGTATCCTTCGTTTTTCAAGATGCTACCTTATTACCTTGGAGAAATGTAATGGACAATATTTTGCTTCCACTTGAATTCCAGCAAATCCCTAAAAAGCGAAAAGAGGAAATGGCAGAAAAAGTGTTGGAATTAGTAGGATTAAAGGATTTCCGCAAAGCTTTGCCAAGGGAATTATCTGGCGGCATGAAAATGAGGGTATCGATTGCCAGGGCGCTTGTGGCGAAACCAAAATTACTATTAATGGATGAGCCCTTTGGCGCATTAGATGAGATAACGAGACAAAACTTGCAAGCAGAGTTATTAAAAATATGGGAAAAGGAAAAAATGACCGTTCTATTCATTACCCATAATGTATTTGAAGCCGTATATTTATCAACGAAAATTGCCGTAATGACCCCTAGTCCAGGAAAGATAGAAAATACAGTCGAAGTGGACTTACCCTTTCCGAGAAATGCTGAATTAAGAACTTCCCATCATTTTAGTGATATAGCAGCAAAGGTTTCTCATTATTTACAATTTTAATAGGTGGTGATTTTTATGTGGTTAGATAAATTAATAGAGTTAGTGGGAGAAGAGAAGGTCATTGTAAGTGATAACTTAAGAGAACGATTGTCTAAGGATTATTACTGGTATTCGCCCGTACTATTCGAAGAATTAAAAGATAAAGTAGCTGATTGTGTAGTAAAACCGACATCGATAGAAGAGATACAAGGGTTGGTAACTTTTGCAGTCGAAAATAAAGTACCTGTAACGATTAGGGGAGCAGGAACAGGTAACTATGGACAGGCAATTCCTTTAAAAGGTGGAATTGTGCTTGATTTAACGAAAATGGATAAATTACTAGATTTAAAAGAAGATACCGTCAAAGTACAGGCGGGAATGCGTCTTGGCGCATTAGAAAAAAAATTACGAAAACAAGGAAAAGAACTAAGGATTTATCCAAGCACTTTTATGACTGCGACAGTAGGTGGTTTCTTGTGCGGAGGTTCGGGTGGAATTGGTTCCATTCGGTGGGGTAATTTATGGGATGGCAATATTCTAGGTGTGACGGTGATGACTTTTGAAGGCGAGCCGAGAATCTTTGAGGTAGTAGGAGAGGAAATAGAAGATTATATACATAATTACGGGACAACCGGAATTGTGTTAGAAGCTATTTTACCAGTGGAGGAGAAGCAAGAGTGGACCCAGCACATCATTTCCTTCCCGACCTTTAAAGAGGCGGTGAAATTTGGGGATGAGTTAGCCCATAAGGAAGAGATAACAAAACGTCTCGTATCTGTGTGTGAATGGCCGATTCCTTCTCACTTTCATTCATTAAAAGACGTTCTTCATGAGGAGAAATCTATTACGATGCTAGAAATAGAAGAGTCCTGTTTGGATGCATTACAAAGCTTAGTAGATAAATATAAAGGAAGTACAGATTTAATGATACCTGCTAACAACTATCATAAAGGTTTAAAGGTATCTGATTTTACATGGAATCATGCAACCCTTTGGGCTCATAAACATGGTGAGAATATGACATACCTTCAAGCTAGATTTAAGGTTGATCGTATTTTTGAACAGATGGATACATTGAGGGCTGAATTTGGAGAGGAGATTCAATTTCACTTTGAGTATATCAAGATAAAAGGAAAAATTACTCCTGCCTCCTTACCAGTCATACTCTATCAGTCAAAAGAAAGATTATATGAAATTATTGATTTCTGCCGAACGATAGAAGTGGAAATTAATGATCCCCATACGTACTTACTTGGATTTGGCGGTTATAATCTGAAAATGGAAAAAATCTTAATGAAGAAACGAGAAAATGATCCTTTCGATTTACTAAATCCAGGTAAGATTCCGGTGAAACAAGAATCAGAGATAATTTAAAAGGAGGGATATTATGGAACAAGCATCACAAAAGGTTACAGAAGTGCAGATAATAGGAATAAAAACGGATAAAAAATGGACGAAAGCGTTTAGCGTTTGGATTCCCCCTTTGATTGTATTTGTATTGTTTATGCTCCTTTGGCAATACGGTACCGTGCTATTTCAAATACCACCCTATCTATTGCCGAAACCAACAGATATTCTTCAAGCTTCACTAGAGAACTGGGAGAACTTGCGAAATGCAGTGACTAAAACGATTACTGCTTCTATCATTGGATTTATTTTTAGTGTGATTGGGGGAGTCATTGCAGCAATATTAATGGCTAGTTCGAAAATGCTGGAAAGAAGCTTGTATCCTTACGCCATTCTTCTCCAGACGATTCCGATTGTCGCGATTGCCCCGATCATTGTTATCTGGTTCGGATCTGGAACAAATGCGATTGTCATTATTGCCTTTACGATTGGATTTTTTCCAATGCTGTCGAATACCTTAGTGGGTTTAAATGCAACGGATCGAGGAATGATTAATCTACTAACCTTGTACCAAGCGTCTAAATGGAAAATTATGTGGAAGGTCCGCATTCCTTTTGCCCTCCCTTATATTATGGCAGGGCTGAAAATCTCCTGTACCCTTGCTGTGGTTGGTGCCATTGTCGGGGAGTATATTGCAGGCATTGGCGGTGGAGACGGTGGGTTAGGCTATGCGATTACCGTTGCCTCTAGTCGCATGGAAACAGCCTACTTATTTGCCTGTGGAATTTCTGCGAGTATTTTAGGGATTGTCTTTTTCCTGTTGGTCAATCTATTGTCAAAATGGGTTTTAGGATCCTGGCATGAATCAGAAATGAAACGAGACAATTAATAGGCATGTGATTTTTTACTAGATAATCGTAAAGGGGGAAATTAGTGAATGAGGAAAATAAAATCATACAAAAAAATTGGTGTGTTCGTCACTGCTATGTCTATGTTGCTGCTTACGGCCTGTGGAGATGCGAAGGAATCAGGCGGAAGCTCTAAGGATGGAGAATTAACGAAAGCTAAATTAGTTACAAATTGGTTTGCTCAGCCGGAGCATGGTGGGAACTATGCCGCCTTAAAACAGGATTTCTATAAAGAAGAAGGACTTGATATGACGATTGAGCCAGGCGGTCCGCAAATTTCGTCTACACAAATAGTCGCTTCTGGCAAAGCCCAATTTGGTTATACGCAAGCAGAGGACGTTCTAATCGCCAGAGATAAAGGAATACCTTTAGTAGCAATTGGCGCAATTTTTCAAAAAAGTCCTCAAGTATTAATAGGGCATGAAGGTGCATTAAAGGATTTCAAGGATTTAGATGGTAAAACAGTATACACAGCACCAGGCAGTGGCTATTGGGAGTATATTAAGAAGGCAAATGACTTAGAAGTGAAGGATATGGCTTATACCGGATCATTGGCAACATTTATTGATGACCCTAATGCCGTCACGCAAGGGTATGTTACTTCGGAGCCTTATGTTTTAGAGCAGGATGGAGTAAAAACAGACTACTTATTCATTCATGACTCTGGTTTTGAAACATATGCCAATGTTATTTTCACGACAGAGGATGTTATTAAAGATAATCCTGAATTGGTTCAATCCTTTATGAAAGCAACGGTAAAAGGCTGGGAATATTACCGTGACCATTCAGACGAAATTAATCCTTTTTTAAAGGAGAAAAATCCTGATTTATCCATGGAATTAATGGATTACGGAGCGAAAGCAGAAGAAGAGTTGATTTTCGGCGGGGATGCAAAAGAGCATGGATTTGGTTATATGTCTGATGAACGCTGGACAATGCTCCAAGATGAGCTGCTGGATCTTGGCATTATTAAAAAGAAAGAAGATGTTTCAAAAATATTTACGAATGATTATTTAGGTGAATAAGATGAAGGATATTCAATTGATCAATGTTTCTTTGCCATTGCTGAATACGGAAAAGCTTTATACCATTGTGATTCAAAACGGCATGTATACAAAAGTAGAACCACAAACCCAAAAGAGAAATGGGAATTTTTCCATATTTAAAGACATTTGGAGCAGTAAGGAAGATTATCAACCAATAATAGATATGGGGGGAAGAATTCTTCTTCCCTCTTTTATTGATATCCATACTCATCTTGATAAAGCATTCTCTTTAGAAACGGTGCCGAATAAGTCGGGGACGCTAATCGAAGCAATCAGAAATTATAGCGAAAAAGCTGCCTCTTTTTCCAAAAACGAAATAAAACGGCGAGTAATGAAAGGAGCACTTCAAGCACTCTCACATGGCACCACTCATATACGAACCCATGTTAACTTTGAATGGAATATATCGAATGAGTTGGCATTAAGCCATCTGCAAGCGGTACTAGAGGCAAGGGATTTGTTGAAGCCCTATGTAACTATACAAGTTGTTCCGATGTTCTCGGATTTGTCGGTGAAGTCGGAAAGAGAAAAAGATGTATTGAGAGAAGCGATTTCCTATGGGATAGATGGAATAGGCGGAGCACCACATTTATCACCGAACGCAACGAAAGATATCGATCAGCTGTTTGAACTAGCCGCTAAATATGATAAGTTCGTTGATTTGCATGTGGATGAACAGGATAATCCGGAAATTTGTACGATTGAAAGAATTATTGATAATACGAAGAAATGGGATTTTCAAGGAAGAGTAACGGCGGGGCATTTATGCTCTCTATCTGCTATGACAGAAGAAAAGTCCGATCGCATTATAGAAGAAATGGCTCTTCAACATATCTACGCTGTCACTTTGCCTGGTGCCAATATGTATTTGCAGGGCAGAGGAGATAAGGGAATCGTTCGAAGAGGAATAACGAGAGTACGTGAAATGCTGCAGAAAAAGGTCGGATTAGCAACAGCCTCCGATAATGTAAGTGATCCATTTCATCCCTTTGGTCGATTTGATTTATTACAAATAGGATTACTTACTGCTTATACAGCACATTTGGCGAGTGAAGAGGAGCTGATAGCTGTTTTAAATATGATAACTCAAACTCCAGCTGCTATTTTTGGGAAAAAAGCCCATGGAATGAAAGAAGGAGGGGTAGCTGAGTTTGTGTTATTCGATGCTACAAATATATATGATCTTTTTGCGAATCTATCTCCCGCGCGGTATGTATACAAAGATGGTGATTGGATTAGCAGCTCCCAATTCGAGCATCGATTCGGCGAAGGCAGTTTAAGTAGATTAGTAGAGATGGGATAAACAGATGAATGGAGTGAGAAGATGTTTGATCTAGTTTTAAAGAATGCTCAGCTTCCTTTTAAGGGAAATCCTACTAATATAGGTATAAAGGATGGGAAAATCCACTCCATTTCATCAAGCAATTTAATGGGGAATGAGGAAATGGATTTAGAAGGAAATGTATTACTGCCTCCTTTTGTGGAGATGCACACGCATTTAGATACGGTGCTGACAGCAGGGGAACCTTGGTTTAATCAATCTGGTACATTGGGAGAAGCAATTGATATTTGGTCTGTCAGAAAGCAATCGCTGACTAAAGAAGATGTGAAAAATAGAGCATTCAAAGCCCTTAAAATGTTGATGGAATATGGCGTGCTATATGTGAGAGCAGCAGTTGATATTTCCGATTCTGACTTAACAGCTTTGCATGCCATCATGGAATTAAGAGAAGAGCTGAAGTCATTCCTTTCTCTTCAAATAATCGCTTTCCCGCAAAATGGAATTATTTCTTGTCCGGAAAATCAAGAGCGGTTAGAAAAAGCAATATTACTAGGAGCTGATGCAGTTAGTGCAGTTCCGCACTTGGAAAATACGAGAGAGGAAGGAATTCAATCATTGGAATTCGCTTTTTCTCTAGCCAAAAAATATGAAAAAGAAATTCATATTTTTTGTGATGAAGTCGATGATGAACATTCTCGTTTCCTTGAAGTTGTCGCAAGCCTGACAATGCAGGAGAAAATGGAGGGAAAGGTAACCGCTAGCCACGCTAATGCCATGCTTTATTATTCAGATGCCTATGCCAACAAAGTCATGTCATTAGTGAAAAAGGCTCAAGTTACAATTGTCTGCTGCCCATTAGTTAACACTACGATGCAAGGGAGAGCAGATGCTCATCCAAAGGGGAGAGGTATTACACGTTTGAAAGAGTTAGCGGAACAGGGTGTAAATGTATGCATTGCCCATGATGATATCCAAACTCCTTTTTACCCATTCGGAAATGGCAATATCCTTCAAGCGGCTCACATGGCTCTTCATTTAGCACATATGACTGGAAGAGAGGAGCTGAAGCATATAGTGAACATGATTACGGTTAATGGAGCACAAGCTTACTCTATAAAGGATAAGTATGGGATTGAAGTAGGAAAAGAAGCGAATTTTGCCTGCTTTTCAGTAAAAGATGTATATGAGATTTTCTTTAAGCAACCAAAATGTAGGTATTTATTTAGGAAAGGAGCGTTAGTGGTAGAGACTGTTCCGGAGAGAACTAGCTGGAAATGAAAAGATTAGGAGAGGAAGCTTGAGCTAGAAATGGAGGGAAGGGGGATAAGAATGGCTAAATATGTAATGGTTGATAAGGATACATGTATTGCGTGCGGAGCATGTGGAGCAGCGGCCCCAGAGATTTTTGATTACGATGAGGAAGGATTATCAGAGGTGATGATAGATCATAATACAGGAACAGTAGCGTTAGCAGATGAATTATATGATGATTTATTCGATGCACTTGATGGGTGTCCGACTGGGTCTATTTTGGTAGAGAATTGTCCGTTTGGTGAGGAGAGTTGAAGTTTGTTAATGTGTTTACAGTTTTTTGGGGAAGAGAAGAGTGAATAGAGTCTATTTTGAGAAAAAGATAAAGGCATCCCCGTCTAAATTAGATGGGGATAAATTTTACTTGTAAAGCAGCTTAATTAGTGAATGTCGTTGTTTTTATTTAATTAATAAGGTATAAATATAGTATCTACATAGAAATTCTATATATTTATAGAAAAGAGATGATACAATGACAAAAACAAAATGGCCCCTGGCTTTACTAGCCGTAATGGATATAGTACTACTCATCATGCACTTTTCAGGCTATTATTTTATCTTCCTGCTGCCAACTGGTTATATCCTTCCGCTTATCCTTAACATTTTGATTTTATCTATTATGGGATTTCGTTCTGCACGCATTCGTTCCTTTTGGGTGATAATTGGTTTAATGCTCAGTATTCCTATTTTGCTTTTACACGCGCTCATGGTTTCCCTTTTGGAAAATAATTATACGACCATTGATTCTCCGGATAACAGGCAGTCGTTAGTGATTGAACATCGGAATTTTACCCTTGGTGAAACCACTTATTATTATGAATTCTACAAAACAAAGTTCGGACTTATCGGCAAGCATCTTGACGGCCAACCCATTAGAGTAATGGTTCGTTCTTCCGATATGGGTGATGGGGGAGATGAAAGTGCCATAGGGTGGGAAAACGCCCAATGGATTACAAAGGATGTGGTTCGTTTTCCAACGCTAGAGGGAGAAAAGGATGTGTATCTAAATCCCACTTCTACTCGTAATAATGCTATCCAAAATAAGAAGGAAGAAAACCAATCCTTTTCGTCAGAAATGACGGAAAGGATTGACATTTTTATGAAAATGGCGGAGAAGAAAGAGGATGGGCAAGCAATAGAGATTAATGGTAATCGCCTAGAGGTTCGTTATGATAAATCAGCGAATGAAAGCTGGATAGAAGTTGAAAACGACAAGGAGTCAGGAACGATTCCAAGACAGCAATGTTCCCGGATAGTGAGGAATGAGGAGAACGGCTATTATATGCTGGAGGAATGTACACATAGATGGGAATATCGGTTGTATCCTTTGGGGAACGGGGAAGAGCGTATATACAGATAATAAAATTTGTTTTCGAATCATGCTGATTAACGAGTACGATTTTGCACAAAAGCTGTTGATTATAATCGGTCTTTCCATATAGACAGATAGGGGGTAGAATCAAGCTAAGCAATTGCCCTTTATCTTTTTGCACATTACTTAAGTGCGAGGAGGAATATGACATGTCATTAGATAAACGCAGTACTGCGATATTAATGCAACTCATCCATGCAGACTCATATATGTCTGTGGAAGAATTAACAGAGAAATTAAATGTTTCCCGCCGAACCATCTATTATGATATAGAGAAAATCAATGACTGGCTCGATAGCCTTGGAATCGACAAGGTGGAAAAAGTGCGGAGTGCGGGATTTATTCTTCCAGATAAAGTGAAAAAGCTTATTCCAACCAACATACAGAAAGTCCAAGCCTGGCATTATGAATACTCACAAGATGAACGCAAGGCATGGATTGCTATTTATATCTTAATGGGCGGAAAACGATATTTTCTGGAAGACCTAATGGAAAAAACTAGAGTTAGTAGAACGACTACTATTGAAGATATTAAATCTTTAAAAATGGATATTTGCTCTTTTCATCTTCATTTGGATTTTGAACGGAAGCAAGGATACACCATATCAGGGGATGAAACGGAAGTTCGGAGAGCAATTGGGTATTATTTATCGATTGCCATCCCCGTCCAAAATCAGCATTCATTAGTAGCTGCTCTGCAAATTCAACTTAGCGACGCCAAAAACAGTGAGCAACTTTTAGCATTGCTGAAACAAGTTTATCATTTACTGTTCCAAAGCGAAAAAGAATTAAATATTAAGTTTACCGATAATATGCTTTACAGCTTAAGTTTGCGATTTATGCTATTTAGCATGAGAATAACGCAAGCAAAATATATAAAAATGGATGTAGTGGAAAAGGAAGTATTACGGAACACGAAAGCATTTTTGGTTGCAAAACAAATTTGCAGGGAACTCGAACGTATATTTCAAACAACCTTTCCTGAAGATGAACAGATTTATTTAACTACTTACTTATTAGGGGCGCGTGTTAATTACTCGGAAGAAGATTTAAATGACAATATCCTTTCAGAAGAGTTAATGAAGATTGCCAAAATAATGACGAATCAATTTCAAATCCTTGCTTGTACCTTATTTGATGATCAGGAAACCCTGGTGAAAAATCTCGTTCTCCATTTAAAACCTGCTTTTTATCGGGTCAAATATGGACTTGATGTCGAAAAAAATATTGTTGACGCTGTTAAATCCCAATTTGAAGAGGTATACTTCCTCACGCAGAAGGTGATTGAGCCCTTCGAAAAGCTGATTGGAAAGCAGCTGCCAGAAAATGAAATCGCTTATATTTCTTTTCACTTTGGAGGGTGCTTAAGGAGAGCTGGGACAACATTAATTACTAGGAAAAAAGCATTAGTCGTGTGTGCAAATGGGATTGGCACCTCTCAAATATTAAAACAGCAATTAGAAGGGTTATTCTCAACAATTGATATTACTGATTCTATTTCCGTTAGAGATTATGAGAAGAAGAACTATCATGTTGATCTTGTCTTTTCCACAACAGCGATTCAGAAAAAGGATACACCAGTTTTTATCGTTAGTCCTATTCTATCGGATGCTGAAAAGGAAAGCTTATTAAAAAAAGTAAACGTTATCTTTAATAGCACGCAAAAGCAGCATCTTGCCACAAATCGAATTATCGATGTGGTGGAACGATATGCAACGATACATCAAAAAGACGAGTTGATGAAGGAATTAAGACAATATTTAAATAGTCCAGAAATGACAATAACCGAAGCCTATAAACCAAACTTACTTGATATTTTAAAAGAAGAACATATCCAGACAACTTTAAATGTTCCAAATTGGAAATCAGCTATTAAATTAGCGGCTCGCTCCCTGATAGAAGGTGAATATATTACGGAAGCATACCGAGATGCGATGATTTCAAAAATTGAAAAGTATGGACCTTATATTGTTATTTCACCGAAGGTAGCGATTCCTCATGCTAAACCAGAAGATGGCGTCAAGAAACTAGGCATCAGTCTATTGAAACTTGAAGAAGCCGTTTCATTTTCAAATGATGAAAAGCATGATGTTTCCTTAATCATTACATTAGCTCCTTTGGATCAAGAATCACATCTCAGGGCTTTATCCCAATTAACAGGATTATTTTCCAAAAAAGACACAGTGAACAGATTAATCAAACTTCAAACAGCACAGGATATCTATCAATATATGAAACAATCCTTAATTGATCAGCAATTGGTTAACTAACATGGAGGTGTGATACATGAAATTTTTGGAGGAATCTCTAATTGCTTTAGATGTAGAAGCTGCATCACCGGAAGAGGCTATTATTAGCACGGGGAAGCTTCTAATGAATAGTAAACTTGTTGAAGAAACTTATGTACATGCTATGGTGCGTTCTTTTCAAACAAATGGTCCTTATTTTGTCCTTGCGCCAAATATAGCGCTCCCTCATGCAAGACCAGAAGACGGCGTGAAAGAGGCAGGTGTATCATTTGTCAGACTAAAGACACCAGTTAAATTTGGTCATTCTTCTAATGACCCAGTGAGGTTAGTATTCGCTTTAGGCGCTTCCTCTAGTACAGAGCATGTTACCGTGCTGCAAAAATTAACGGCACTGCTATCAAATCAAGAAAATGTAGAAAAACTACTGAATGCACAAAGCTATGAAGAGATTAAACCATTAATAGGAGGACAAATCTAATGAAAATTTTATGCGTATGTGGATTAGGACAAGGAACAAGCTTGATTTTACGAATTAATGTAGAAAATGTACTGCGCCAAATGGGGATAGACGCAGATGTAGAAAACACAGACGTTTCCAGTGCTTCTGCCGAACGTCCTGACTTTATCATTACAAGTAATGAATTATCCCAGTCATTAGCAGGACATTCCTCCAAAATCATTATCGTTAATAATTACTTTGATACAAATGAAATTAAAACAGCTCTTGAAGCAAATATCGTTTAATAAATCCTAAATAATAGAGGAGGAACAAACAATGGAGGTCATTCAATGGCTAGCATCTAACTTCTTCGGAATACCGGCAATTTTATTAGGCTTTATTGTGTTGCTTGGTTTAATCTTACAGAAAAAGAATACAAGCCAAATCATCAGCGGCACATTTAAAGCAATGATTGGTTTCTTAATCATTAATGCTGGTGCAGGTGTTATTACTGGTTCCCTTGGAGTATTTGAACCGATGTGGAGCGAAGTATTTGGGATTGAAGGAGCAGAATTTAGTGCTTTTATGGGACAAGAAGCCTTCAATGCGAAATATGGCTCAGCAGTTACATTAGCGATGTTTATCGGGTTTGTTATTAACGTGTTATTAGCAAGATTCACTCGCTTTAAATATATCTACTTAACAGGGCATATGATGTTCTGGACAACCATGATATTTGCAGGTGTCCTTATCGATACAACAACAAATATCCCATTCGCAGCTTTAGTTCTTATATTATCCGTATTTATGGGGATTTATTGGACCTTCCAACCAGCTATCGTCCAGCCGTATATGCGGAAAATTACTGGCCATGACCAAATAGCGCTAGGACACACTTCTGCGCTCGTTGCATTACTTGCATCTTGGTTTGGAAAATGGTTTGGGAATAAAGAGAATGATGCGGAAAAAATCAAATTGCCGAAAGGTCTTGAATTTCTTAGAGACTCCAATGTTATTACTGCCCTGACAATGAGTATTCTCTTCGTAATAGGTGCTGTTATTCTTTCTTTAAAAGATACACCTGCTGCAGATGCCTTAGTTGCTCAAGCTGGCGATCAGAATTTTATCATGTATGCCATTATTCAATCCTTTACCTTTGCAGCTGGTATTGCTGTTGTCCTTTTCGGGGTGAAAATGTTTATTGGTGAGATTGTTCCTGCCTTCAACGGAATCGCTACGAAACTAGTTCCTGGTGCAAGACCTGCATTAGATGCACCTATCGTATTCACTTATGCTCCAAATGCCGTTATTCTTGGATTCCTTGGCGCATTTGCTGGCGGTATCATCTGGCTAATTATTTTAGGGCAAACAGTAGGGTATGTGTTTGTGCCAACAATGATTGTACTATTCTTTCATGGAGCAACTGCTGGTGTTTTTGGGAATGCAACTGGCGGCGTCCGCGGCGCTCTAATGGGTGGCTTCATAACAGCAACCGTTGTCGCATGGGGACAATATCTAATGGTTAAAACGCTGATTGCTTCGACGATTCCAGACACCGCCATGTGGGCTGCGGATTCTGATATGTTCATCTTAGGACCATTATTCAGATTGATCGGAATGCTCTTTAATTAAATAACAATTATATAATCCGACATTGATTCATATGTCGGTTTTTCACTTAATAGATCAGGAGGTAAATGAAAATGAGCTTTATTCGGACATTAAGAGGAGATATTCAACCTAAAGAGTTAGGTTTTACTTATTCACATGAACATATTGTTTGCCGTCCAGCCTATTGGGCTGAAAGAGATGCGGATGATTTACTATTAGATGATAAGGAAAAGTCTAAAAAGGATGTGGCTGATTTCAAACGCCATGGAGGCCAAGCGATTGTTGATGCTACAGCCGTTGATTATGGCCGCGATGTGCAAGCGGTAAAGGAAATATCGGATGAGCTGGATCTCCACATTATCGGTACAGCTGGTTTTAACAAGAGTTTTCTTTGGGATGGAAAGATTAAAGACGAGCTTAAACCGCTTATTGGAAATTACGATACTTATGCGGAATGGATTGATCAAACAAGTATTAATAAACTAACGGAGTTTGTCATTAGAGAAGTGGAAGAAGGACTGGAAGGCACGCCGTTTAAAGCAGGACAAGTGAAATTCGGAACAGGCTATAACCGAATTACGCCCTTAGAAGAGAAGACTTTACGTGCAGTAGCAAGAGCACATCATGAAACAAAAGCTCCAATCCATTCCCATACTGAAGTTGGCACGATGGCATTAGAGCAAATAGAACTATTAAAATCAGAAAATGTGAATCTTGAATTCTTAAGTCTAGGACATATGGATCGTAATCCAGATCCATCTTATCATGAAAAAATAGCGAAAACAGGGGCACTCTTAAGTTTTGACGGCATAGCGAAAATCAAATACGCACCAGAGTCGCTAAGAATTGAGTGCATTCTACATTTAGTAGAAAAGGGCTATGAAAATCAAATCCTTATTTCGGGTGATACAGCTCGTAAAAGCTATTATAAACATTATGATTACGGCTTAGGTCTCGAATACATTATTGCCAAGTGGGTTCCTAGATTCATTGAGGAAGCAAATCAAAAAGGCTTTAATGGGGAGCAGCTGGTTCATAAATTCTTTGTAGAAAACCCAGCAAGATGCTTTACATTTAAAAAATAATGAGCGAGGTGTAAGCATGCAATTCCAATACGAAAACTCCTTTGAGGTGAAAGGAAAAATAATCGATAAAAAGGTCGCTATCTTACCAATCGGAGCTGTAGAGGCTCACGGCCCGCATTTACCATTAGGGACAGATAATCTTTTAGCGGAACGGTTAAGTGCAAAGCTCGCCGAACAAGTTAATGGATTTGTTTTACCGACGTTACCTTATGGACAGGTTTGGAGTTTAAAGAACTTCCCTGGCAGCATCAATGTATCGAATGAATCGTTAATTAGTATGTTATTCGATATCGGAGAAAGTTTATACCGTCAGGGCTTCCAAATTTTCGCCATGGTTAATGGACATCTAGGAAATGCTTTTGCCATGAAAGAAGCAGCACGAAAGCTTTATGAAATTTACCCAGAGTTAATCGTACTCTACCTATTTTATCCTGGTACAAGCAAAGTTATTGCTGAAGTTAGAGAAACGCCAGCAAGCCATGGCACATACTTTCACGCAGATGAAATAGAAACATCCTACATGTTATACCTAGCTCCAGAGTTTGTTGCGATGGAGAAAGCATTAAATGATATGCCAACCATTCCAATGATTGCCGATGTGACACCAACACCTTGGGAAGAATTCACCGAAACAGCCATTTTAAGTGATGCAACATTAGCCCGTATAGATAAAGGGGAAAAAATAATCAAAGTTGCTCTTCAAAACATGGTACAAATTATTGAAAAAATGAAAGAGGGCCGCTAACATGTTAAAAGAAAAGCTTTTTGATTTTGTTTTATTCAACTTTCTAGCAAAGGATAAAGAAAATGTACAGGATATCATGGAAGCTGGAAAAGGCTTTGTTGTTCCAGGAATCGTAGCGTCCGATTTTTCCAATAAGCAAGAAGGGGCTAGTAAGGTTAAAGAATTGAAGGAAGTAGTTGATATCGTCTCTATCGGTCTTGGCGGTGGCGGAGATCCTGTGTATGCAAAACGAGTTCTCGACATAGCCGCTATTTCTAATCCAGGACATATTAATCAGCCATTTGAAAGTGCCATCTATGCAAAAGGATTTCTAGAAGGAAAAGGAGCATCTCCTCAGCTTGTTAATGCATTGGTAAAACCAAGTGGAACCGTTGGAACTGTGAAATTAGCTTCAGGTATGGAAGTAAAAGTAGAGGAATTCGTAGAAATTGCGCTCGTATTAGGAGTGGAGTCCATTAAATTTATGCCTCTATCCGGCGAAGTTCATTTAGAGGAGCTTGTCTATTTAACAAAAGTTGCTGCACAAAAAGGAATTCGTGGTATTGAACCTGCAGGTGGTATAAGTGCGTTCAATATAAAGACAATCATTGATGCAGTAAAGAAAATAGAAATAGAATTTTTTATGCCGCATATATTTGGTTCCACAATTGACCAAGCAACAGGGAAAACCATTCCGACGGAAGTTGCACAAATACTAAATAAACTGGGGGCTTAACTTATGCTAACGAACTATTTTGAAAAAGTAAGCAATCTACTGCAGCTCGTTTTAGAAAAGGAAAAAGCGCAATTGCAATTGGCTGCGGAGAAAGTCGCAGACAGCATTGAAAATGATGGTATTATTCAATTGTTTGGATGTGGCCACTCGCATATCTTAACAGAAGAGGTTTTTTACCGCGCTGGTGGATTGGTACCCCTAAAACCAATCTTATTCGAACCGCTAATGCTTCACGAAGGGGCAATGCATTCTTCCCAGCTGGAGCGCAAAAATGATTATGCACAAAACTTTATAGAGGAATATGAGATTAAGCCAAATGATATCGTTTTTGTGTTATCCACATCTGGGCGAAATCCTGTCCCTGTAGATGTAGCGCAATATGCGAAAGAAAAAGGCGCTTTTGTCATTGGGATAACTTCATTAGAATATTCCCAAAGCCAGCCTTCACGTCATAAAAGCGGCAGCCATCTTTTTAATTCAGTCGATTTAGTGATAAATAATCATTCTGCTAAAGGAGATGCAATCTTAAGCTACGATAAGGTGAAGGTACCATTTGCCCCGACTTCTACTGTTATTGGTGCGACTATTCTTAATAGTATCTTCGCAGAGGCAATTAAAATCATGGCAGATCATGATTTTGAACCACCAGTTTTCTTAAGTGGAAATATAGAAGGATCTGACAATCATAATGAATCATTAGTAAAAAAATATGAAAAAAGAATCCCGTTACTAACTTTAAATATGAAAGAGGAGTAAGTAACGAGGCAGCTAATCATTGGCATGAAAAAAGAATTTTTAACTCTATAAGAAAGTCTCTTTTATTAACTTTTAACAGGGCTTCTCTCTACTGTATGAGAGAGCCCTATTTTAGTATAAATAAAGATAATTCAGTAAAGGAATCTTCAAAATAAATTTTCTTCCCCCATTTGGCTGATATGCTCCCCGTTTTGGCTGATATATCCCTACTTTGGCTGATATGCTCCCCGTTTTGGCTGATATATCCCTACTTTGGCTGATATGCTCCCCGTTTTGGCTGATATACCCTTTACTTTGGCTGATATGCTCTTCGTTTTGGCTGATATATCCCTTACATTGGCTGATATCCTCCTCGTTTTAGCTGATATATCCCTTAAGTTCCCTGATATCTTCCCCCGCAACT
This sequence comes from Niallia sp. FSL W8-0951, assembly GCF_038006525.1. NCBI lineage: Bacteria > Bacillati > Bacillota > Bacilli > Caryophanales > Bacillaceae > Niallia > Niallia sp. FSL W8-0951. The sequence continues at coordinate 3,391,398 of NZ_JBBOVK010000001.1, read as the reverse complement.
AAAAAATACTAATAAAATTCGTAGAATGATCAGAATTTTTTTAAAAAAATATTGAAATGTCAGAAAACTCATGCGATAATACAAATAATTAGTCCAGTAACAAAACTAATTAAAGGGAATAAGAAATAATAGAAATTTTTAAGGATTTACAAACTAGTATTGGAGATAGGATAAAGCATTATGAAAAACAAAGTTGCAGCACATCATGACTTGATAAAAAAGATTAATCGGTCATTGATATTGGAAGAAATTAAAACAGAAAAGTTAATTAGCAGAGCTCAAATTGCGAAGAAATTATCACTAAGTAAGTCAACGGTTTCATCTATTGTGGAAGAATTGTTAGAAAAAAAGTTAGTAATTGAGATGGGAGAACAAAGTCCAGTAAAAGGTGGTGGGAGACCTGCATTAATGTTAGGATACAACACGGATTCAGCCTATGGTATTGGGTTAGACATTGATAGAGTAAGAATTTTAATCATTATTACCAATTTAGTTGGAAAGATAATCTTTAAAAAAAAGGTGAAGCTAACGAATCAAGTAGAAGAAATTATCAGTATTGTCAAACAGAGCATAAAAGAATCTGCTATACCAGAGGAAAAAATTCTAGGGATGGGCATAGGGGTGCCTGGTAGAGCTAATTCAGAAATAGTATTTCGGGCAAAAGCTTTAAATTGGACTAATCTTAACCTTCATGAAATTTTCAAACCGCATTTTCCTTTTCCCACTTTCATAAACAATGATGTCAATTGTGCAGGTCTAGGCGAAATGTGGCTGGATCCTTCAGGGATTAAAAATCTCTTATTCATTGAAATAGGGCAGAGTGTTGGAAGCGCAGTTATTAACGAAGGGAATCTAGTTTATGGTCATGATTACCAAGCAGGTGAGATTGCCTATCAAATAAGCCGGAGTGATTTTGAAAATGGCAAGTTTAACCTGATGGGAAAACCAGGTGTATTCGAATCAAAAGTATCTGGAGTTGCATTGGCAGAGTCAGGTTATTCCCCTGAAGTTTTGTTTCAAAAGTATTCCCATGGAGAGGAACAAGTGATTTCTATCGTAGATAGTTTTGTTATTGAACTATCTGTTTTTATCGCTAATGCAACAAATCTAATAAATCCTGAAAGAGTTATTATTGGTGGAGATGTTTCCGAATCGATGGATATAGTAATCAATCAAATAAGTGAATTAGTTACAAACCTTACTCCAATAAAAACAGAAATAAGTCTGGCTAGGCTTGGAGGGGATGCTGGAGCACTTGGTGCGATAGCGTTTATGTTTAAACAGATAGAAAATCAATAACACAAAAAGCCATCTTATGGAGGGATGAATAGTGAGAATCATTATTGCAACACATGGTGAGTTAGCCAAGTCATTAATCGAGACTGCTGAATTAATTATAGGTACAAACCACCAAATGAGTTATTTTTGTATGACAAAATCAAAATCAGGAGAAGTAGGAAAGAAGGAATTAACAGAGTTAATTTATAGCGATACTTTAACAGATCTTGTTATTTTCACAGATGTGTATGGGGGAAGTGTCAATAATATTTGTTCTGAAATATTATTGAGTTTACCAGAAAATGAAACATTTCATTTAGTTTCGGGTGTGAATCTTCCTATGATTTTGACTACCATTATGACTTCATATAACGAAGATTCATTGGAAGCGATATTAACTGAATCTATTAAAGAAGGAAGAAATGGGATTAAATACATCAATGAATTAGTAAAAGGAGTGGTGTGAAAATGATTTCTTTATTCAGGATTGATGATCGTCTTCTCCATGGGCAAGTTGCTTTTGGATGGTCACCTTCTGTTGGTGCAAATGTTATTCTTGTGGTAAATGACGAAGCGAAAAATGACAAAGTAAAAGCAATGGCTCTCGATTTGGCTAAACCTAATAATGTGAAATTATATATTAGAGGAGTTGCAGAATCTGGAGAAATAATTAGTAAATTTGCTGAAGCGAAAAAAAGTAATGTATTAGTTCTGGTAAGAAATACAGATGATGCTCTAGAAGTTGCTAAGAACTCCCAAGGTGCTATAAGTGAGATAAATATTGGGGGGCTAAGATACGAAGAAGGGAAGAAAAAATTGACTGATTTAGTTGCAGTCAGCGAAAAAGATATCAATAACCTGAAACAAATAGAGCAGCTAGGTATAAATTTAGATTTCAGAATATTGCCAAGAGATAAAAAACAATCATTCAGTGATTTACTAAAATAAAAAAATATTTCATCAAGATCTACGAACAATGGTCGTCATCATATCTAAGAAAATGGTAGTAAGAATAAGGGGAGGCGAGATTTTTGTTATATGAGGCAATATTATTGGGGTTAATAGCCGGTATAGGAATATTGGATAGCAGATTATTCGGAGTCTTGATGTTAGAACGCCCTTTGGTATTAGGTGCATTGGTTGGATTAGTTCTTGGTGATTTTAAGACGGGGATTATTATTGGTGCGCAACTAGAATTAATCTGGATGGGGATTGCTGGCATCGGTTCATCTACACCACCCGATGTTGTGACAGGAGGAGTCTTGGGTACTGCTTTTGCGATAATTTCTGGAAAGGGTCCGGAGGTTGCCTTGGCACTTGCAGTTCCTATTGCAGTTTTAGCTCAATCACTAGGTGTACTTGTAAGGGTAATTAATACTTATTTTGTACATAAAGCTGATCATTACGCGCAAAAAGCTGATTTTAAAAAAGTTACCCTCATGATGTGGATACCTATCTCTTTATTTTTCCTAAGTGTGTTTGTTCCAACCTTTTTAGCAATTTTATTTGGGGCAGATAAAGTTACGTATCTAATTAATTCAGTTCCAAAAGTGATTTTAGAGGGAATGACTATTGCCGGAAACCTGCTGCCAGCCATTGGATTTGCTCTCTTGATGGATATGCTGTTTTCTAAAAAAATGGCCGTATTTTTCTTTATTGGTTTCTTAGCGGCATCCTATCTAGAACTTGATGTTATGGCAATAGCGTTAATGGGTGTATGTTTAGCAATTCTATTAAACTTTTTCATTGATAATAACGATGCTGGAAAGAAGAAGGACGAAAGTAATAATTTAACGGAGGGAGAGATTAACTTTGAGTGAGGGGAAGAAGCTTAGTAAAAAGGACTTGCAAAGCGTTTTTTGGCGGTCATTTGCTCTGCAGGGTGCCTTTAACTATGAGAGAATGCAGAATCTCGGCTTTTGTTATACGATGATCCCGGTAATCAAGAGATTATATGAAAAGGAAGAAGAACAGGCACAGGCTTTAAAAAGACATTTGGAAATTTTTAATACAACACCAGTTGTTTCTCCTACTATTGCCGGAATTAGTGCAGCGATGGAGGAACAAAATGCAAATAATGAAGATTTTGACACTGGTTCGATTAATGCGGTAAAAACAGCGCTTATGGGACCGTTAGCTGGTATTGGAGATTCATTATTTTGGGGAACATTGAGGATAATTGCTGCGGGTATTGGTATATCCTTTGCAGAGCATGGCAATCTGATTGGTCCAATCCTGTTTTTGCTGCTTTATAATGTTCCCAATTTATTAGTAAGAATTTTTGGATTAAAGTTTGGTTATTCTGTTGGTGTGAATTCATTGGAAAGAATACAAAAAGAAGGCCTGATGGACAAAATTATGGCAATGGCTACTACAGTTGGTTTACTTGTAGTGGGAGCAATGGTAGCAACTATGTTAAATATCACCACACCATTGAAATTTAGCGTAAATGGAGCAGAAGTAATAATTCAAGACATATTGAATCAAATTTTGCCTAATCTTTTGCCAATATTAGTAACATTTGTTGTCTTTTGGATGATTAGAAAAAAAGTAAGCATATCTAAGATGACAATTGCGACTATTTTTATTGGAATAATTATACATTGGATTGGAATATTATAAAGGAGAGATTATTAATGAATATTACAGATTATTTAAAAGAAACCCCAGCAAAAATGAAGGAAATAATTGCACTATCAAGTGAGCTGTTTTCTACTGTTAAAAAAGAGGAGATTAATAGAATTATTATTACAGGATCTGGAACTAGTTATCATTCAGGGGCGCAAGTTCAACAAAAAATGCGTGAGTTAACTGGATTATCTGTAGAAGCTTATTATCCTTTTCAAATTACAAAGGAATTATTAACAAAGGACACAAAAAATACTCTCTTTATTGGAATCTCGCAAGGGGGAAGTAGTTATTCTACCTACAATTCTATGAAATTAGCCAAAGAGTCAGGATGTATCATAGCATCCATGGCGGGAACAGATAATGCACTAATTGATGAAATTGCCGATTATGTACTGACTGTTCAATGTGGGGAAGAGAAGGCAGGTGCAAAAACAAAAGGATTTTATTGCACAAAATTAAATTTGCTTCTTTTAGCTCTTTATATTGGTGAAGAAAATGGGAAATTGAGTAGTGAGGAAACGAAGCAAGTGATGGAAATATTAAATAAAACAAGCGATGCCTTTCTAGATATTTACTATTCTGCGGAAGAATGGGTGCAAAAGAATAGTGAAAAACTAAAAAATGCAAAAGAAATAAGAATTGTCGGCACCAATGAATTATATGGGGATACTTTAGAAGGTGCTTTGAAATTATTAGAGACGATGCGTATTCCTGTAACTGGTTATGAATTTGAAGAATTTATTCATGGAATCTATAACGCAATTAATGAAGATTCTACGATTATATTCTTGCATACAGGAGAAGAGCCGAGAGTAAATAAATTAATTAGCGTCCTATCAGACTGGACAGATAATATCTATATCATTGGCAGTAAGGTAGATGGTTTTGAGGATAAGAATTTGGTGATAGAAAATGGAGATAATTATTTGTATCATTCATTTGTGTATCCAATAGCAGTACAGTTAATATGTGCAATAGTCCCTGCTTTAAAAGGAATTAATCCAAGTACACCAAAAGATCCGAAATTCCATATGAAATTAGAAAGCAAAAAATTGAGCGGGAAAATATAAAGATTAGCAATAGCTGATCAGTAAAAGTCTATCTTTCTAACCTAAAGGAAGATAGGCTTTTTTGAATTTAAAGATGTCCTATCTATTTTAAGGAGTGATTCTATAATTTTTAGTTTTCGCTCCTTATTTTTGGATGTAAATAGAGAAAATATGATGGCAGGGAGTGAGAGCCTTGATTCGAAGAATAGAAGAAGAGAGGTTAATAGAGTTAGATTTGTTTATTTTTTTCTCCATATATATTTTCTATAAATGGAATATAAATAGAGCTTTAAATTGAAGGGTTAGTAATACAATGTGTCTCTGTACACCAATCAAAAATGCAAGAGACGGAATTCGTCCTATTTGCGTAAACTCCGTCTTTCTATGTTTGGGAAATTATCATATAAGGTAATCTCTAGATCCTTCTTTATCCTTCTAAATGCTACCTCACTTTGCCTATTCTATCGTTTCTTTCTCAGCGGTAGCAGCGCTCCCTTACATCTTTTGCAGATTATAAAAATCAACTATCTTCTTCGCCATTTGGTAAATTTCCTGTTTCAGCGTGGAAGGGGAGATGACTCTGATTTGATCGCCGAAGCCTAGAATATAGGCAATTGCTTCTTGTTCTGTATCACTGCGCAGGCTTACAGGGAGCCATCCCTCTGCAGTTGGTGTTCCTATTCTTTCGATTTGCACAAAACGTGTGGTGAATTTCATTCTATGAATAATCGATGGCGATGCTTCCACTTCTACCTTATATTCAGGAAGAGAGCTAATAAAAGTTTGTGTGGATTCCAGCCAATATTTCTCTAAATTGAAGTCGATTGGTCTAGTAAAAGCTTCCTCTGTCATCACTAAGGACAGGAGTCTGGATGCTCGATAATTTCGTATCTTTTTGTCTGAGGAGGCAATTAAGTACCAAGTACTGCCTTTAGCTACTAATCCTAAAGGATTGACCATTCGAAAAACTACTTTTCCGTCAGCTCGCTCATATTGAATATGCAGTACTTTTTCTTTCCAAATTGCTTCTTGGATTATTTTAAAGGAAACAAGTTTTTCCGCTGGTTGTTTCCATGCGGTTGTATCTATATGAATTCGGTTCCAGACATCGAGGGAACCTTGTCGAAAAGTATTCGGGAGTGCAGCAACCATTTTCTGGCGGGCATCATGCCATTCTTTTGCTAATCCGAGATCGGACAGCAATTGAACAGAAGGAGAAATAAGCAAAGACAACATTTCATCATACTTTAATCCAGTTAAGTTCGTACGATACTGGTCAAGCAATGTCCATCCGCCCATTTTCCCTCTTTCTGCTACAATGGGTATTCCTGCTGTACTTAAAGCATCCATATCCCGATGGATTGTTCTTTCTGTAACTTCTAATTCCTTCGCTAATTCTTTTGTTGTCATTTTCCCTCTATTTTGTAACAGGAGCAAAATGGATATCAACCGATCAGCCCGCATACAACCACCTCTAAAATTATATATATGACAAAAGGTGTCATTATTAAACATTATACTATAACCATCGAACGTTTTAGGAGGAATGTATATGAAAAAACAGCGGAATATCGTATTATTTACAGCAACAAGTCTAGATGGTTATATTGCTGGGAAGGATGAATCATTAGAATGGTTATTTAAAGTAGAGGGAGAAGGAGATAATGGGTTTTCTGCATTCTACGAAACGATAGATACTATTCTAATGGGAAGAAAAACATATGATTGGATTATCAATCATACGAACGATTTTTCTTATAAAAATAAGGAATGCTATGTTTTTTCGAGACAGGAAAACAAGGATACAGACGAGGTGACATTTATAAAGGATGATATCATCGAGTTTGCAAATAAATTAAAAAAACAAGAGGGAAAGAATATATGGATGGTTGGCGGGGGAGAACTATTACACTCTTTTCTTAAAGAAAAGTTAATAGATGAGTTCATTCTTACCATCGCCCCTGCGATAATTGGAGAAGGAGTTCCTTTATTTAAAGAAGCTGATTATCAAGTGGACTTGATCTTAAAAGGAACAAAATGTTTCAACCAGTTTGTAGAGGTTCATTATGAAAGAAGAAGGTAAGAGATTGGGCTAAAAAAAGTTGAAATATCTTAAACCCGGTCCCTTTACTGCGCCCCAATTGTTAGATACATCTAACAACGGGAGGCGCAGTTTTTTTATGTCCAAATAGGATAGGAATTTAAGCAAAAGGAATCTTTTCTCACGTGTACTTTTCGTAAACTCCATATAAATGCCATTATTAATTTATACTACTTATAGTAGTATAAAAGGTAAATAAATGTTTTATAGAATAATTAGCTCTTATATGTAGGGAAATAAGAGAGGGGGAGTCTAGGTGCAAAAAACTATTTTACTTGTGGAAGATGATCTTGCGATTAGTGATATGGTAAAAAGATATTTACATAATGAAGGATTTAATGTGGAATGTGTTTTTGATGGAAAGACGGCAGGACAAATGTTTAAGGAAAAGCGTTATGATTTGATTTTATTAGATATCATGTTACCGAAATTGAGTGGGATGGATGTTCTTCAAAGTATCAGAACAACTAGTTATATTCCTGTTATCATCATGTCAGCGAAAGACACAGAGATTGATAAAGCTTTAGGATTAGGGTTTGGTGCAGATGATTATATTACAAAACCATTTTCCATGATTGAACTAGCTGCAAGAGTAAAAGCAGCGATTAGAAGATCGACGCAGTACGCTGACAAAAGCCGTGAAGAATCTAAGCCATCAAGGATGAAAGTCTATGAATTGGAATTAGATAAAGAAAATCATCGGGTATGGAAGAATGGTTTGGAAATTAATTTGACAGCGACAGAATGGAAAATCCTGCTTTTGTTTTTTAGCAACCAAAAGAAAGTGTTTACAAAGGAACAAATTTATCGTTCTGTTTGGAGCGATGATTATTTTGGTGATGATAATGTTATTAATGTCCATATGAGACGATTGCGCGAAAAAATTGAGGATAATCCCTCTGATCCTATTTATATCAAAACAATATGGGGGATTGGTTATAAGTTAGGGGAGTTTGAATGATTATCTGGATCAGTATTATTTTGGTTCTTCTTATTTTTAACGTCTATCAATATCGACAAAGGAAAAATCGGGATCAACATATAGCATATATATCAAACAAACTAAAAAAAATTCTGCAGAGGCAAACGAATGAAAGAATTCTCGTGGTCTCAAATGATCAACAATTAAAAGATCTCCTTATAAACATCAATCAAGTATTAGATGATCGTCACGAAAAGTCCCGAGAATTTATCAAAATGGAACATTCCATGAAGCGCATGCTTGCAAATATTTCCCATGACTTAAAAACACCTCTTACGGTAATTGCCGGTTATATTGAAATGTTTCAGAAAGATTTTCCCATTACAGAAACAGAAAGAGTGCAATTATTAAGTCAGGTGCATGACAAAACAATGGAGCTTATTCAATTAATGAATACATTCTTTGATCTCGCAAAGCTTGAGTCTGGTGATAAAGAAATTCCCCTTGAAATAGTAAATTTATCTGAACTATGCAGGAAAAATATCTTAACATTCCATGATTGGATAAGAGCCAAAGGGCTAGAGGCAATGATTGATATCCCTGATGAGTCTGTCTTTGCGCTGGGAAATGAGGAAGCTGTAAATCGTGTTTTACATAACCTCCTTTCGAATGCGCTCCGTTATGGTCTCGATGGGAAGGTAATTGGATTAAGCCTGCATTTTGATGAACAGCAGGTTTATATAGAAGTGTTTGATCGCGGGAAGGGAATTGACGAAGCTGACCAAGCTAATATCTTTGAGCGTCTATTTACACTTGACGATTCGAGAAATAAAGCATTTCAAGGCAGTGGTTTAGGGCTGACTATTACCAAAAGGCTAGTCGAAGAGATGCACGGAGAAATTTCCGTGCATTCTATTCCATATGAAAAAACTTCATTTTACATTACCTTTAGGCGAATGAATGGGTAAGGAATCTTAAGGTTTTTGTAAGATTTAAGACAGAAAAAAGCAAGGGATAGGAGCTAAAATGAATACAGATAGTAAATGAGGAGGATTTAGATGGACTATGCTGTACGAACAAAAGATTTAACCAAAACCATACAAGGACGTGAAGTCGTATCCCAGGTTTCCCTTCATATTAAACAAGGAGAAGTATATGGATTTCTTGGTCCTAATGGTGCAGGGAAATCTACGATTATGAAGATGCTGACCAATATGATTAAGCCTACACAAGGTAGTATTACAATCTTCGGAAAGCCCCTTCTTCCGAATTCCTATGATTACCTGACGAGAATTGGCAGCATGATTGAGTATCCGATTTTTTATGAGAAAATGACTGCTTTAGAAAATCTAGAACTACATTGTGAGTACATGGGTTACCATAACAAAAAAGCAATTAAGGAAGCGTTAGAGTGGGTTGGCCTTGAAAATGTGGAAACGTTGAAACCAAAAGACTTTTCCTTGGGGATGAGGCAGCGTTTATGTGTTGCCAGAGCAATTATCACTAAGCCGGAATTATTAATTTTAGATGAGCCGATTAATGGGCTAGATCCAGCTGGGATTAAGTCAATGAGAAAATTGTTTAATATCCTTAATAAAGAATATGGAATGACCATTTTGGTTTCTAGTCATATAATCGGTGAAATTGAACAAATTGCAGACACGATTGGTGTGATAAAAAACGGTAAACTTATCGAAGAAGCAACGATGGATTCTATAAAGGCGAAAAATACCGATTATCTAGAATTAGTAACAAATAATCAGCGCAAAGCAGCTTTTGTTTTACACAATAAATTGAATATGAATAATTTGAAAGTGATCGATGATGAGGTGATTCGTATTTATGATACAGCCATTACTCCATCACAAATAACGAAAACGTTGATAGTAGAGGATATTGATGTAGAGTCTATGACAAAGAAACAAACCTCATTAGAAGAGTATTTTATAAAGAAAGTTGGATTGGAAAAAATCAATCATTAATTAACTTTTAATGATAATAGGAGGATATATTTTGTTTCATTTAATCAAGCTGGAGCTTAGAAAACATAAATTAGGTTGGTTTATTAAAGGAGCTATTATTGCTAATATCGTTATTCTTGGGTTATTATGCATGATTACTTTCGAGCAAATAATGGAAGGAGAGGAATCCTTTCAAAGCTTTGCGGATTATTCCATGGTTGCTGGAACAATGGTTCGTGGCGTATTTGTTGTTTTTGCTTCTGTGCTAATTTCGAAGGTCATCATAGATGAGTTCAAAAATCGAACTGCGCTTGTTTTGTTTTCTTACCCAATAGATCGGAAAAAAATAATGAGCGCAAAGATTGTCTTGATTTTTATTATGACATTGGCGACGTTGATTATTTCTAATCTGTTTGTCATTCTGAGTTTTCTCGGGCTAAATCAAGTATTTCATCTAACAATTGAAATGAATGTAACGATTAATCAATTTCGTTCCGAGCTATTAAATATATTGGTATTTAATGTGGCAACTGCAGGTGCATCGCTTGTGCCTCTCTATTTTAGGATGAGAAATTATTCAACCCCTGCAACAATTGGTTCCTCTCTGTTGATTGTTATGATTATGTGTTCCTCGATCGGGACGGACTTTTCCTTGGCTAATATTATTTATATCCCTATTACTTTAACAATTGTTGCAATTGGCATTGTTAACATGACTATACGCAAGATGGATTCAATTGATTTACAGTAATTATTTCAGGCTCCAAGAAAACTAATGAAAAAAGGGAAGCAGAGGAGATTCTGCTTCCTTATTTTATTTGTGAATATCCTTGTTGTCGTAATGCTTCAAATACTAGTATTGCTGCTGTATTGGAAAGGTTTAGGGATCGAATGTGTTCGGTCATTGGAATTCGTAGAAAATGGTCTTTGTGTGTTTCTAGTAAGTCTTTTGGCAAGCCCGTTGTTTCTTTTCCGAATATGAAGTAATAGTCCTTTGATTGGTCAGTGAAATCATAGGCTGTATAGGTTTTTTCAGCGAATGTTTCAATATAGTAAAATTCGCCTTGATTTTTCACAAAAAAATTGTCTAATGAATCGTAATAGGTAATATTTACGTTCTCCCAGAAATCTAGACCTGCTTGTTTGATCATCTTTTCATCGGTTGAAAAACCAAGTGGTCGAATTAAATGCAGCGCTGTATTTGTTCCTGCACAAGTACGTGCAATATTGGCAGTATTAGCCGGAATTTCTGGCTGATACAAGACAACGTGTATGGCCATGAATGTCACCTCTATTTATATTTTCCCTTTCGAATTATAGCATATTTTGAGGCAGCGGCAGATTTATTTAAAGGATAACAGCCTCTTAAAATAGGGCTATTTATCAAATAACCCTCACTCTACCTTCAAGTTAGACGTCAATTCTAAATTTTACTTGTATTTTTTGTATTCTATCGTATCTTTTCTTCTGTCGAAAGTCTCCTTATTTTTCCATAAAGTAAAGGTACCTAGGAATAAAAAGGAAAGGCGCTTTTCTGGAAGGAAACGAATGTGGAAGGGAAGAATTACGAGCAATTAGTAGAGGAGTTTACTCCGATGATCCACCATATGATAAAAAAGTTGCTGATTTATAAAGATAAGCAAGAGTTTTTTCAAATTGGTTTAATAAGCATTTGGGAAACGATGAGTCAGTTTAAGGAGGAAAAGGGTAAATACAGCAATTACTTATATCGACATATGCAAGGAAGATTTCTTGATGAATTGAAGCGGCGGACAAGAGAGGCAGAAAGGAATGATTACCCAAGTGAAGAGTTTTGGGCGCTGATGGAAAGTCCTATTCTATACCGAGAAGAAGAGGACTATATAAAAGGTCTTTGCAAGGAACTATCTGAGGGGGAGACAACTTGGGTAATAGCCACCTTTGTTCATCAGCTAACTGTAAAAGAAATAGCACAGAAAGAACGAGTATCGCCTTCTGCTGTGAAATGGTGGCGGAAAACAGCGAAGGAGAAGTTGAAGCGGATATTGGAATTCTAGAGAGAAAGCGATGACTAACCACTACGAATAACATCCCTATTGATTATGAGAATCTTTTATTTGGATGGATCATCCTTCACTTAATAAATTGTTCGAGAATTCATATAGTCCAAATTTTACTGAACCTATATAATGGATTGTATATGACCGTAAAAATAGGGAGAAAGCTATGAAATTAGAACCGTTTATTAATGCAAGTCCTGATATTATTATTTTAAAGGATAAAGAAGGCCGCTGGATAGAAGCGAATCGTAACACATTGGAACTTTTTAATATAGAGAAATATCAAGGGAAAACAGACGAGGAATTAGGAGAGCTATATCCTCATATTGCTGCGTATGTGCCTGGCTTTGTGAAAAGTGATTTCCAAGCTTGGCAGACAGGAAAACAGATAGAAGTAAAAGGGTCGTTTTTTTTCCAAAACTCAGAGCGTATATTTGAGATAATTAAGGTACCGATATTTGATTCAGCTGGAAATCGTCAAAATCTAATCGTATTTGGACGAGACATTACGAAATTAGAAAAAAGTGAACAAATATATAAATCTCTATTTCTACATGACCCAGATGGAGTCTATACTTTGGACAAGGAAGGCAATTTTTTAGATGTTAATAAAGTTGCAGAAGAAATTAGCGGGTATACAAAGGAGGAATTAACGAGATTAAATTTCCGTGATTTAATCGTACCTGAACAACTTCCGAAAGTGCTGCTGCGTTTTGACAAGGTCTGTTGTGGAATGACTCAAGGGATTGAGTCGCAAATCATTCGAAAAGATGGGAAAATCCGGGATATCAAATTGACCACGATTCCATTGAAGTTAAATGATCAAGTTATCGGTATACATGGAATCGCCCAAGATATAACAGAAAAGAAAAGCATTGAGGAACTGCAAAAGAAACAAAAGGCTATTTTATCGAGAATTGCCGTGGGTGAACCATTAGAACAAATAATTGAATATATTACTGAAAGCGTAGAAGAACTTTTAAAAGGAATTTGTTCGATTATGTATTATGAAGAAGAGCATAATTGGCTGCGTTTTGGCTATGGTCCAAAGCTAGATTCTACATTCATTGAAAAAATTGATAAGTTTCCTGTAGGAGAGAATTTTGCCTCCTGTGGCCATTCAGCATACACGAAGGAATTAAAAATTACAGCGGATATAGAAACAGATCCATCTTGGTCAAATTGGAGGGCAATTGCACTCGCGAATGGATTGCGTTCCTGCTGGTCATTGCCCATTATCTCATCTAAAGATTCCTTATTAGGAACATTTGCTGTTTATTATAAGGAACCATTGGAACCAAAGGATTCTGATATTGAAATGTTAAAAGATTTTAGTCATTTGACAGGAATTGCTTTGGAACGCCATTTCCATGAAGAAAAGATTAAATATCTAGCAAATTATGATAGTTTAACAAATCTGCCGAATTTGCGGTATTTAAAGGAGATCTTCTCGCAGCGCTTACAAGAAACGAGCCACCTTGCAGTTATGTTTTTAGATTTAGATAACTTAAAACCACATAACGATACTTTTGGTCATTCATCAGGAGATAGGTTAATACAAGAAGTAGGGAAACGAATTCAAGAAGCCATTGGTGAAAAGAATGTGGTGGCACGAATGGGCGGGGATGAATTTGTTATATTAATTAGTAATTATATTAGCAAATCCATGTTACGTGCATTAGCTGCTAAAATTCTCCAAGCAATTGAAGAACCGATCATTATAGATGGTCAAGAATTTTCCACCCATGGAAGCATCGGTATAAGTCTTAGTGGGGAACATGGCCAAACGTTTGAGGAACTGATGAAGAATGCTGATATTGCTATGTATAGTATGAAGAAAGTGGGTGGCAATGCCTTTAATTTGTATGATCCAAAAATGAATGAAAATGCTTTCAGTGCTTTTCAGTTAAAGAGCAATCTAAAAAAAGCACTGAAAGAAAACGAGTTTGTTCTTTATTACCAACCTAAAGTGAATATAGAAACAGGTAATTTTATTGGAGTGGAAGCATTAATTAGGTGGATTTCGCCAGAGAAAGGGGTAATCAGTCCTGCAGCCTTTATTTCCCTAGCGGAGGAAAGTGACTTTATTTTACTGCTTGGTGAGTGGATTCTAAATGAAGCATGTGCTCAAATAAAAGAATGGGAAAAGTTAAATATAAAAATCCCCATCGCCATCAATGTATCGATTAAACAGCTCTTAAAACAAGATTTCGCTGCACTAGTGAGCAAAAAACTGATGGAATATAAGATTTCTTCTGAATACCTAGAAATAGAAATAACAGAAAGTGTGTTATCTAACCATGAATTTCTCGTTCGAGATACGGTTTCTACATTGCGGAGCATGGGCATAAAAGTCTCCATTGATGACTTTGGAACGGGATATGCTTCCTTCATGTACTTAAAACAGTTTCAAGCAGATACGATTAAAATTGATAAGTCATTTATTAGTCATCTTCCTGCTAGTCAGGAAGATGCAGCCATTGTTTCAGCGATTATCATCCTTGCATCGGAATTAGGTATGAATGTGATTGCAGAAGGAGTAGAAACCCATGAGCAGTCTGACTTCCTAAAAAGCAAAGGATGCACTAACCTACAAGGCTACTTATATAGCAAACCCCTTCCACCAAGCGAAATACTTTCATTTTTAACGGAAGCAGAGGGACGGTTCTTGTGAGGTCAATGACCTTCCATCGAACCGTCTTTTTTCTGTTTTTACAGTTGATTCCTAAAAATTAACAAAATGTTAACAAATTCCTGCCTATAGGAAGTTTTACTGGTTATTCATTTCCTTCATAATAGTTCTAAAGGAGGTGATAAATTTGAAAACAAGAGGGGAAAAAAGTTGTATTGATTATAAATTACTTAAAGAGAGGAGGTTACAGAAAAAGCTCACTCAGTTTGAGCTTGCGGATGAAACAGGCTTACACTATGCCCACCTTGGTCAAATTGAAAGAGGGCAAAAGGAACCAAAAGTAAGTACCCTATACAAAATTTGTGAAGTACTTGATTTACAGCTGGATGCAGTTCTTATTAAAGAGACGATGGAGGAACTAGATTAAAAAGTGTGTGAAAAAGAAGGAGTGTTAAAGATGAAGAAAGAGTGTATTTTAAATAAATATATTGCCAATGAACGCACGATGACCATCATGCCCATGGAAGCAATCGAATATGGCACAGTGGTAAAAGAAGTAGATCGGACTGTGTATGTCAAAGAAACTCCCTTTGACATAATCAAGGAGAATCTATTAATTGGAGGTTCTGATTTTGATGGAAGACGTCGTTCTATTACATATAAATTAGGAATGCAGAAAAGACTGCCTATGCCAATTAACCCCCCAAGAAATATATATGCATTTCCCACCCATGCTCCTAGGCAATTTCACTGTCAATGGATCTTCACCGAGCATATCGATCACATATACCCAGTAAAACACAATGAAAAATTTAAAAGCGCTATCATTTTTAAAAATGGAGAAAAAATCTTTACGGAAGTATCTCCCTATATCCTAGAGACACAGATTATCAAATCATGGAGGGTAAGAAAATCAATGGAAGATAGAAAGGATATCCGGCAATAGGCTCTTATAATGAATAGTGGGTTCAAAGGAACAGGTTTCTATGAGGTCCCATTATTTATATAGAACAGTTTATCCCTCTTTCCAAAGGATTAGGAAATGTCTGAAATCTAGCAGGAGAGGATATAAGAGAATCGGAGGGGTGGTTCTACTGTTACCCTGTTATAGGCATAAGATATGACTGGGTAGAACCATTCCCCCTTTGGTAACGAATGCCAGTACAAGAATTGTCGACCGTTACCGACTTTCAAAATCGCGTTTCATTCGGGCAATCATTAATAATTCGGCAGCATCTCGTTCATTTAAATCATTAAATATGGAAACTAGTTCTTTTGCTTCTTCTGTTAGTGTTTCGTTGGCTGCATGTTCATTAATGGATTCTCGTTCTTTTATTATACTAGTGCTGATTGATGGTTTGTCATCTTGGATTACTATATTTCCGCTTTTTAAGGATGAATCTCCTAAAAATTCCTCTCCAGCAAGCAGCCAATCAGCAGATACCTCAAATTCCTTCGCAATGGTGTAAATGGCCTTAGCTCCAGGTAATGATTTCTTTTTCTCACTTTCCCAGTCTCCAACATTTCCCGAAGATACCCCAATTCTTTTTCCAAAAGCAGCTTGCGACAATCCGTGTTTTTCTCTTAATAATTTGATACGTTCCCCAATATGTTCGATCTTTTTCACTAATTTAAACTCCCTTCACACGAAAAAATGTATTTATACGAAATTTCGTCTATTTTCGGTTGACTCACTCGAAAAAACGTGTATAATTTGAATTAACAAATGATATTTGCCCACCGGTGTTCTAGCTAGTAAATATCACTTTGTGAAAAAATAGTAGTAAATTTCCGGTAGTTACTAAGCTTAGAATGGACCGGAAAGTTGTAAGAGCTGTCTGACATATAAATAAGTTCCGATTTATTTGGTACATCATTTCTAGGATGCTCGATGAGCGAAGCAGATAAGCGTAGGGAAGCTATGCCCATTTATCTATTAACCTAGCAATTGTACACGAAAAAAAGTAGATTCATGCATAAAATAATCTGAATGTAAGATTAAAGAAAAATGGTAATACTTTTTCAA
The DNA here is from genome assembly GCF_038006525.1 of Niallia sp. FSL W8-0951. NCBI lineage: Bacteria > Bacillati > Bacillota > Bacilli > Caryophanales > Bacillaceae > Niallia > Niallia sp. FSL W8-0951. The sequence goes on along the minus strand of NZ_JBBOVK010000001.1, from coordinate 3,374,759 downwards.
AGTCACAAGCATTTACAAAGAATAAGCTGTTTGTAAACAAGGAGTGGTTTGATGCAAATTGGAATGATTGGTTTAGGAAAAATGGGATTTAACCTTGCGTTAAACTTAGCAAACAATCATCATTCTGTCTATGGTTTTGACGAATCTAGTGATGCTAGAAATAGAGCGAATGAAAATGGGATACATATTGTGGAAAGTATAGATCAAATGCTTATAAATATGCAATCTCCAAGAGTAGTATGGGTAATGGTACCAGCAGGAAAACCAAGTGAAATCGTGATAGAAAAGCTGCTCGAAAAAATGAAAGCGGATGATATTGTCATTGATGGAGGAAATGCAAATTATAAAGACTCTATCCGCCGTGCCGCCTTAGCTGAGGAAAAGGGCATTCATTTCTTAGATGTCGGCACATCAGGGGGAATTTTAGGCGCAAACCAGGGTGCATGTTTAATGATTGGAGGCAGACAGGAAATTTTTGAACGAATAGAACCAATATTTAAAAGTGTTTCTACTCAAGATGGTTACTTATATGCAGGAGAATCTGGCAGCGGTCATTTCTTAAAAATGGTTCATAACGGAATTGAATATGGCTTTATGCAAGCAATTGGTGAGGGATTTCAAGTGCTGAATCAAAGTCAGTATGATTTTGATTTAGCTAAAATCGCTGCTGTCTGGAATAATGGTTCTGTCATTCGGAGCTGGCTTATGGAATTAATGGAATCTGCCTTCCAAAAAGATGCCAGACTCGAAAAAATTCGTGGAATGGTAGCATCATCAGGTGAGGCAAAGTGGACAGTTGAAACAGCATTAGATTTAGAAGTTCCTGTTCCCATTATTGCTTTGTCGCTTATGATGAGAAACCGATCACTGGAAGAGGACAGTTTTTCTGCGAAAGTGGTTGCTGCTCTCCGTAATGAATTTGGCGGTCACCGTGTGCTTAGGAAGTAATTTTATATTTTATATAATTATTTCATATTTTTCTGCGGAAGGAGGACAGTGTTGTAGTAATTTGTGCAATTATGAACATTTTTAAAAATATAAGGGAGTGATAAGACAAATGGCAACACTATCCATTGGTCAAGCACTAATAATCGCCATTTGGGTTGCAATCGTTATGTCCCGAGGGATAGGCTATGCAACTTTAACATTGCGCTTTAGCCCGTTAATGACAGGGTTAGTTGTTGGAATTGTAACAGGACATATAACAGAAGCGATGATTATTACAGCGGCAATTCAATTAGTTTATATGGGCGCAGTTGCGCCAGGAGGTGCATTACCAAGTGAGCCTGCTATCGCGGCAGCTATTGCTGTAACAGTAGCTGTATTAGGGGATTTTACACCGGAAAAAGCAGTGGCTATCGCAGTTCCAGTTGGAATACTAGGTAGTTATGCTTATCAATTCCGCTTCTTTTTGAATACGTTTGCATTACGGGTGTTAGATAAATATGCAGCAGATGTAAATGACAGAGGAATATTTACATCTGTCATCATTATCCCGATTGTCATAAGTTTCATTCTTTATGTTCCAATAGTGTTTATTGCTCTTTACTATGGAGCTCCGGTTGTTGCTGATTTTGTTAATTCAATTAGCGATGGTCCAATTATCCACGTGCTTGAAGTAGTTGGCGGCGGTCTTGCTGCTCTGGGTATTGCCGTTATTATGCATGTTATCGGTAAAAAGGAACTGCTTTTATTCTTTTTTCTAGCATACTTCATGAGTGTTGCTTTAAAAGACTTACAGATTAATACGGTAACGTATGCGATTTTCGGTGCTATTCTTGCTGGTCTGTATGTATTATTCACGAGAGGGAAGGAAGCAGCTTAAGAACTTAAAAAGGTGGGTTGATTGATGAGCGCAGAAGAAAAGAAACAAAGTCCAGAGAATTACCCTGAGCCAATTACAAAAAAAGATTTGCTTAAGGCTTGGGCAAGATGGTGGTGGGCAAATGAAATCCCGCATACCTTTGATAGAATGGTGGCTCCTTCCTTTTTATTTGGAATGACGCCAATTCTGAAAAAATTATATAAAGATAAAAAAGATTTAAGTGAGGCGTACCAAAGGCACTTATTATTTTTTAACACGCAAGCCATTTGGGGCGGAGGTACATTGACTGGTATTACAGCATCCCTTGAAGAATCCCGCGCGAAAGCACTTGCTGAAGGAAAAGAGGAAGAAGCGCCGAGTCCAGACATGATTAACAATACAAAAGTAGGATTGATGGGTGCTCTAGCAGGGATTGGAGATGCGATTGACTCCGGTACTGTCCAGTATATTTTTATTGCAATCGCCTTGCCATGGGCGATGGCAGGCAGTCCTCTTGGAGCATTATTTCCGTTCCTTGGTTTCACGCTCGTAACATTTCTTTATGGCTATTATTTTGTCAGAATGGGCTACGGGCTGGGACGTAATGCAGCCAAAGAAATTTTAGCAGGAAGCCGTATTAAAACAATGATTGACGCATTATCTGTTCTTGGATTGTTTATGATGGGCATCTTGGCAGGGTCCTATGTAAAAGTAAGCAGCTCACTATCCTTTACTCTATCAGAAAAACAATTCGTGCTGCAGGATATTTTAGACTCGATTTTACCAGGGTTACTGCCTTTATTAACCGTATTAGGTGTTTACTTATACTTCGATAAAAAAGGCTTTAATATTACCAAAGGATTATTATGGCTAACTGGTACATTAATTGTACTCGGTGCAATCAAAGTTTTATAAATCTATTATTTTTGAGAAGTGATTATATAGGTAAGGAAAAAGTTGATAAGATTATCCCAAAGTAAAGGAGCAGGTGTATGGAAAATCGAGCAATTTTGGTGATTACACATGGGGAATTCGGCATCGAGCTCATTAAAAGTGCAGAAATGATTATGGGACCTCAGCGAAATTTACGAGCTTTAGCACTGCGACCAGGTGAATCAGTAGATGATTTGCGTGAGGATGCAAGTAAAATAATGGAAGAGAATGAGAAAAACGGCTTGGAAACCATTTTACTTGTAGATTTATTGGGCGGCAGCCCTTCTAATGTATCTTTATCGTTATTAAGCAAGTATGACTTACACATATTAACCGGTATCAATATGCCGATGTTAATTGAATTATTAACTTTCTACCAAACAGTAGAAGATACCAATAATTTAATCGAAACAGTGCAGGGAACAGGTACAAGTGGAATTCATCATTTGAATCGGAATTTCTTAAAGAAATAAATATCTAATATGAAAAAGGAGGCCAGCATGGGGAAAATCAATTTAGTAAGAGTAGATGATCGCTTAATTCATGGACAAGTAATGACAAAATGGTCAAAAGGTTTAGGGACTAATGCCCTTTATGTTATTGACAACGAAACAGCATCTGATGAATTTATGAAAGATATTTATATAAATACAAACTCTTCTTCTGGATTGAAGATTCAGGTATACAGCAATCAAGAAGTAGTTGAAAAATGGAATAGAGATCAGTTTGGAAAAGATAACGTTGTCCTACTTTTTAAATATATTGCTAGTGTGAAAGAAGTTGTGGAACAGGGGTTACCTGTTACTAGGCTGAATATAGGAGGCGTTTCAAAAAAGGGAGAGGCACAATTTGTTATCCCTACCGTTGCGTTAACAGAAACAGATGTTGATCATTTAAAGTCGTTAGATGCCAAAGGAATCGAAATATTTTTCCAAACGGTTCCAGACAGCAAAAAAGTTCCATTGATGGATGGGTTAAAAACGATTAAGAAATAGTTCTCAAGGAATGAAAGTACCGTTTTCTAAAAGGTGATTTCATTCCTTCCCCATATGTTCAGTAATGCACAATTTAAGCGGAAAGGAACAAAGCAATGGCAAACAAAATTGCAATTGTAAATTCAAGTAGTTTTGGAGAAAGATTCCCTGATCAAATAGAACGTCTTGAAAGCATTGGAGAGATAAAAAGATTTACCTTCCCTGTAAATATTTCGGGAAAAGAGCTAGCTGAAAAATTGCAGGGATTTACGATCATTATATCCAGCGTTACTCCTTTTTTTACGAGGGAATTCTTTGAACAAAAGGACGAAACACTGATTATTTCCCGACATGGGATTGGCTATAACAACATTGATATAGAAGCTGCAACAGAAAAAGGGACGATTGTGACCATTGTATCTGCATTAGTAGAAAGAGATGCTGTAGCGGAAAATGCAGTTACTAACCTCTTAGCAGTAGTGAGAAAAACATATCCAGCAGCAACGGCAGCAAGAGAAGGACGTTGGGCAGATCGGGCTCAATTTGTTGGACATCAAATCAATGGGAAAACAGTTGGTGTAATTGGATTAGGGAATATAGGAAGCAGAGTTGGCGATATTTTCAAGGATGGCTTTAATGCTAGATTACTAGCATATGACCCCTATCAAACAAAAGAGGAACTGGAACAAAAAGGTGCGGAAAGTGTTTCTTTAGAAGAATTATTAAAACAGTCCGATATTATTTCATTAAATGCATTTGTTAATGAGGAAAGCTACCATCTTCTGTCTGATCACGAATTTTCTTTAATGAAAGAAGGGGTGTATCTCACTAATACGGCACGTGGCGAATTGTGGGCGCAGGATGCTGTATTGCGGGCATTGGAGAGTGGCAAAATTGCAGGACTCGCAACAGATGTTTTAGAAGGGGAACCAGTGGATAAAACCCATCCCTTTTTCCAATATGAAAATGTTCTGGTGACCCCGCACACTTCCGCCTATACAATGGAATGCTTAAGAGGAATGGGAGAGAAAGTAGTGTCAGACATAGAAAGAACGCTTAAAAAAGAGAGACCGGACAATGTGGTCAATGTGGAGTTGTTCCAAGGATGATTTGTCCTAAGCGTTGTATTGATTGAAAGGAGAATTAGTTTGGGGATTCCACCGTTAATTATTTTTGATATGGATGGCTTAATGTTTGATACAGAAAAGTTAGCCTATCGAGCGTGGCAAATGGCAGCTGCCCATTATGGCTTTTCTTTTGAAAGGACACTATTTGAACAGTTGATCGGCATAACGAATCAAGATATTGTTCGAAAAATGGCTGATTATTATGGTCCAGATCAACCTGTGCAAGAGTGGCGAGCGTATATGCGTTTAAAAAAGCGTGAATTAGAATACTCGTTTATTAGAGGACCTCATTTTAAAAAAGCAGGATTGGACGAATTACTTTCCTTTTTAAAGTCTCAGGGCATAAAGATAGCTGTAGCTTCATCAAGTGCGAGAGAAGTAATCCATCGATTTCTAACTGTATCAGACACACTTGCTTTCATTGATTTATATGTTTCAGGAGAGGAAGTACCAAATGGAAAGCCAAGTCCTGATATTTTCCTTGAAGTCTGTACTCGATTAAAGGTGAATCCGAAAGAGGCTCTTGTATTGGAAGATTCCCCAGCAGGTATTCAAGCGGCCTATCTTGCGGGTATTCCAGCATTTTTTATCCCTGATTTTGTGAAGGAAACAGCTATTATTCGTAAGCTCAAGCCAAAAATTTTTCGGGATTTAGTGGAAGTTGAACAATATTTACGATTCGTATAATACCTAAATTTAGGAAACGAGAAAAGGAGGGAGACAAATGCCGAAAGTACTCATTACTCCCAGATCTTTTGGAAAACACAGTGAAGAGGCTAGCCGAATATTAACTGCTCATGGCTTTGAAGTGGTTACTAACCCATATGGCAGAATCATGACGGAAGAAGAAATGAAAAAAGAAATAGTGGATGTAGATGCAGTTATTGTTGGCGTGGATCCATTGAATGCTGATGTCCTAGCAGAGGCGAAACGGTTAAAGGTTATTTCAAAATATGGCGTTGGAACAGATAATATTGACGTCGACTATTGCAAAGTCAACAACATTCCAGTAACGATTACTCGAAATGCCAACGCTGACTCTGTTGCGGATTTTACTTTCGCTCTAATGTTAGCGATTGCGAGAAGAATAGTAGAAATCGATCAATCATGCCGTGTAATGGATTGGAGCAAAAAAACAAGTATTGGTATATACGGAAAAACACTTGGTGTGATTGGGACTGGTGCCATTGGAAAGGGCGTTATTAAGAGAGCCCATGGCTTTGACATGGATATTCTAGCTTACGATGTTTGCCCAGATAATGAGTTTGCTAAAAAATACAAGGTGACTTATGTGGAACTGGAACATCTTGTGAAAGAAAGTGACTTTATAACTCTTCACTTACCAGCAACTCCAGAAACAACCAATCTATTTAGTGAGAAAGAATTCAGCATGATGAAGGAAACGGCTGTATTGGTCAACACAGCTCGTGGAGAACTGATTGATGAAGATGCCCTTTATAATGTTCTGCGGGATAAGAAAATTTGGGGAGCTGGAATAGATGTTTTCAAAAAGGAACCACCAGAAAAGAAGGAACTGCTGGAGCTGGATAATATGATTATCGGGTCACATGCTGCTGCCTCTAGTGTGGATGCAGTCAATAAAATGAGCTTAATGGCAGTTGAAAATATCCTTGCTAATTTTAAATAAAAGGAAAAGGTGATCTTTTATGGATAAAATAGAAGTTTTAGCAAAAATGAAAGAGGAAAAGATTGTAGCAGTAATTCGAGCGCAAAATATAGAACAAGGGTTGCATGTAAGTGAAGCGATCCGGCAAGGCGGCATTAAATTTTTAGAGTTAACCATGACAATTCCTGGCGCATTGGATGTGATCAAAAAACTTGCTGATAAATATGCAGGAGAGGATGTTATCGTTGGTGCTGGAACAGTATTAGATCCGGAAACAGCAAGACTTGCTATTTTGGCAGGAGCAAAATTTATAGTAGGACCAAATCTGTCCCCGGAAGTCATTACGATGTGCCACCGCTACAGAGTTGCTGTTATGCCTGGCGTTATGTCACCAACCGAAGCACTAACAGCAATAGAACTTGGTGCAGATGTTATCAAAGTATTCCCGGGTGGAGCCTTTGGACCAAGTATTGTGAAAGATTTTAAAGGACCTCTTCCTCAAGGGAACTTTATGCCAAGCGGCGGCGTTACTGTCGAAAACGCAGCTGAATGGATCAAAAATGGCGCCTATGCTATAGGAACAGGCTCCAGCCTAACAAAAGGAGCAGCCACAGGCGATTACGAAGCAGTAACCCGCGAAGCAGAAAAGTTTGTAGCGATTGTGAAGTAGAGAAGCAGATGGACGGTTCTTGTGCGGATTTCTTTATTATAGGAAAGCGTTAGTCGCTTTCCTATAATTTATGTCACAAGTTTATAGCCCAACCCTCTTACTGTTTCAATGTATATTTCATCCTTTGCGTAGGAATCGAGTTTTTTGCGGAGTTTTGAAATATGGACTTTGATTGTTCTTGTTTCTCCTAAGCTATCCTCTCCCCAAATCATGTTATAAAGTCTATTTGCATTAAATGTAGTTCCAGGATACTTGGCCAAAATAGATAAAATTAAAAATTCCTTAATGGAAAGAGGTACATACTGACCATTAATGGTGATACGCTGTTGCTGAAAATGAAAAGTAATTGGTCCAAGCTGAAAGTTATCAGCAGGCTTGTCATTTGTTGAATTGGTTGAAAAAATCTCTTGACTAAAGGAAGTCATACGGCGTAAGTTCGATCGGACACGTGCAACAAGCTGGTGTAAATCGAATGGCTTTGTTACGTAGTCATCTGCTCCAAGTTCGAGTCCTTTTATGATATCTGAACCATCATCTAAACAGCTGACAATAATAATTGGAACATTTGAAGTATTTCTTATTTCCTCACAAACTGAAAAACCACTCGTATCTGGCAATTGAAGATCTAGTAATACTAGATCAGGAGAGAGAATAGCTACAGCTTCTATTGCTTCTCCACCCGTTGAAACACAATTCGTCCTATACCCAAAGCTATTTAAAGCAGTTGTTAGTATCTGTTGAATATCTAGATTATCTTCAACAATCAATATGGTCGAATTCATCGTACTTCCCCTCCACCTTTCACTAATTCACCGGGCAACTTAATTAGGAATTTACTACCAGAGCCAGAAATGCTTGTGGCTGTAATCTTTCCATTATGGTGTTTTACTAATTCCTGTGAAATAGCTAAACCTAGACCAGTCCCTTGCCTTGAAATGGCATCTTTTCCTTTTACAAAACGGTCAAAGATAAAAGGAAGCAAACTCTCCTCTATTCCGGTACCAGTATCCTTAACCTCGATTATAAGAAAACTATTATACCTGGAATTGATATGGTTTTCTCTCTTATAATAGCCACTTATGGAAATAGTTCCTCCTTTTGGAGTAAATTTTATTGCATTTTGAATAAGGTTAGAAAATACTTGTTCTATCTTAATTTCATCCAATTGTACAAATAACTGATATCCCTCTGGAAGATTACTTAAAGGAGAATAATTACTGGTAATCCCAGCATTTTTAATTTCATAAGAAAAGCGATCATAAAGCTGCTCCAACAAATGGGGAGCAGCAATTTCCTCCCATTGGAAGTTTAATTGCCCTTCATCCAATTTTGCCAAGTCTAATAAGTCTTTTGACAAATGGTTAAGAAGCTCAGCTTTTTCATTTATGATTTCTAAAAATTTCTTTTCTTTATCTGGCTGTATATTGCTTTGGATTAGCTGGATATATCCTTGCATTGATTGGATTGGTGTTCTAATCTCATGTGTTAATGCTGAAAAGAATGCCTTTCTCGTTTGCTCAATATGTTGCAGTTTTTTATTCTTTTCATAAAGTATTAAGGTTCTTTTATTTATTTTTTCTTCTAATAATTCATTTGTTTTTTGCATTTCTAGGGAAAGTATTTCTACCTGTGAAATGGCATAGGAACTTTTTTTGACAATAATGATTGCTTGGGCAAATAAATAGATGCCTGCAGCAATGGAAGCTAAATCAATGCCTTCTATCCAAAAGTTATAGTACAAGTAGTCATGGACAACTGCAAATCCAAAAATACAGATTGCAATTAAGTTGAGCAAAGCTCCATTACGCCTACGAATATATGCGAGAACAACTATATATAAATGATAGATTAAGATAACAATTAAAAAAAGTTGATAGACAAAATATAAATGTGTAAATATATATGCCGGAAACAGAGTAGTCAAGCTAAATATTACGCTGATCGCCACTAATGAATAAACTATGATTTTGTTTATCTCTTTCGGAAAAAGATTCTGTAAATATAACAGAATCAACATAAAACCAATATAGATCGTTAAGTATTCCAATTTGACACTGACATCCCATGAAAAGTTTGGAAAAAAATACATGAATAGTCTATCCCCAACTAGTAATGTACGAAGTGATGCCAAAAGGCAAAATATTCCTAAAAATAAAGGAAGGGTATTAGACCGCTTGAATAAATAAAGAGAGATTAAGTATAAGCTAAGTGCGAGCAAGGTGATGCTTATAACCAAGTCCCTAATCATCGCGTTTTCGCGAAGTTGACTAATTTCTTGATTATAACCGAACTTAATAGGTGCCCACATTCCTCCCTTTCTCTGTTCGTAGTTTGATACCTGCATTATAATTTCTACCCTTGTGCTATTAGGGATAAAAGAAAAAACTTCAGCATAGGACATTGGCACCATGGAGGTTCGGTTTGTTCCAACTGTCCCTTTTTCAGCAAGCATTGATCCATTAACCCATAGTTTATACGCAGTTGCAACAGTTGGGATATACAAAGACATCAGTTGATCCTTCTGCTTTTCCCTAATCATCACTACTAATCGATATGTTCCATAACCTTCATTTGAAAGAGACGAAGAACCGCTATATGAAGCTTGGGACCAGATGCTTGGAACAGAAATGTAAGGTTTATTACTCCGTTCTTTCAAGAAGTTGTCTGGAGTATATAAAGACTTCCAATAAAACTCCCATTCCCCTTCCAAGTTAATAGTTCTATTATCTAAAGAGGTGTGCTGTAGATCAAGTAATCCTTGGTTTATATTATATTCCGTATTAGCATTCGCTTTATAATCAGTAAAAAACAAACAAAAAACGAACAGGTAAATAATGGATATTTTCATTTTCATCAATAAATAGTCCTTTCGGAAGGTTAACAAAAATTAACCTTTTAGCTGCGAAATATATATAGTACAGGATATATGCCTATAGTATAATAGCACTAGAAAAAAGGTCGGAATTTGCAGGATAAATGTAATTATATGACAGAAAATTCCGTATCTTTGTTCGACCTGATTTAATGCATTCATTCCAATTTTAAAGGAGATGGTGATTGATTACTCTTTAAGTAATATGACTAATCTATTTGTGATATTAACATATTTTGAGTGATTAGAAGAGTAAGAAAAACTTTCCAATAGATACAATTTAATTACCAATATGGAGCAGAAAGGATAGGAAAGATGAGTAAAAGAAACATAAATAGGTCTTTTAAATTATTGCTGGCTATATTAATTGTCTTATCTTCATTTAGTAGTATTCATTTGAATACTGCTTTCGCTGAGCCGATAAAAAATGGCATCTTTGGATCCGATTATCAGGCTAGTGTGACTAGTGATGGCGATAAAATGATTATAGATAACAGCATAAACATTGAATTAATAGATTCATCAAGTATAGAAACGGCAAAAGTAGTTGTTACCAATTTTAAGCAAGGGGATGAACTGCACTTTGCTGAACAAAATGGTATAACAGGATCTTTTGATGCAAATAATGGCTTATTAATACTTAACGGTAGTGATAATGTTGAAAACTATGAACAGGCATTAAGCAGTGTCGAATTTTCTACTACATCAGAAGATTTGGAGTCTCGGAAAGTTACTTTTTCCATCGAGACTTTACAGAATACAAATGAAGAGTCTCAAGAGGTAGTAACTTATTATACGGATAAAATAATTAGTGTAATTGAAAAAAATACAGAGATGAAAGAGCCGAACTCGACAGAACCAGTCCAAGAGGTACAAGGGAATTCCGAAACTTCTGATAACGTACAAACAGAAGAAGATTCGATTGAACCAAAAGTAGAAGCAGCGAATACTGAACCAAAGGTAGAAGGATCTAATATTGAGCCAAAAAGAGAAGAATTAGAGGCTTCACCATCTATTTCAGAAATAACTAGTCCTTTAACTAATGGAGGTTTTGAAGATGGTTCAACAGGATGGACTAAATACGGTACTGTTGATGTTGGAGCAGGAGGACCGTATATAACAGGTGGGTCAAGGCCTAATGACCCTACTTATAACTGGACGATTGACCCATATCAGTCAAAAATGGCGGTTTTAATACCGAGTGGTAGTCAAGGAGTATACAATTCGGTAATCAATGAACTAAAGCTTTCTACAGATAATAGTAATTATATTAAAGGGCTATTTCCAAACACAACTAACTTCTCATATATTTATCAAGATGTTGAATTAAAAGCAAATGAAGAGTTAACAATGGCCTGGAACTATTTAGCAATCGACTATGAACCTTTTAATGATGCTTCTTTTACATCTTTTGTAAATATAAACAATCCTAATTCTATTCCTCTTGTTAATGGGGTAAAGGCACAAGTTGGTATATTAGGAGCGACGGTCAAAGGAACAGGTAATTACTCTACAGGAAGCTACGGTAGCACAGGATGGCAAACATCTACATATAAAGCAGTAGATGCAGGGACCTATCGTTTAGGATTTGTAATATATAATCTGGATGATACAGAGCTAAGTCCTTATTTATTTGTAGATAAGGAACCTGGAACAACTTTGAAAAATGGCGAGCCGTTTGGTCCAATACCAAAAGATCCAAATGCACCACCTCCTGCTGGTGAAGTGGAACCAGAGATTGAGCAAACACTTGCTCCAAAGGAAGATAAGATTACAGCAAATGCTACGGATGGAATAATAACAGTAAGAAATGTTCCAGAAAAAACGAAAGTAAAAGTCTACAAAAATGGCAAGGAAATTGCAACTGAAACCGAGAGTGGCACGGTAACGTTATCCAATCTTACTTTTAGTAAAGAGGATACTATTCAAGTCACATTCACAGAGGATGGAAAAACGGAAAGTGAACAAACAACGAAAAAGGTTCAAGAACGCAGTGTCTCTCCAATAGAAGACGATATAGTTGCTAATGCAACAACAGATAAAGTAACAGTAAAAAATGTTGCTGCAGGTGCTACTATTACTATCTACAATGAGGATAGTGAAAAAATTGGGGAAGCAATTAATAGTACAGAGTCTGACGAGATTAGTATTTTAGTTGATTTAGGGCTTGATAATAATCAGGAATTATTCGTAACCGTTACGAATAAGGGTGATTTAGAAAGTAATCCCCTAAAAGTAAATGCAACCCTTGAAAAGTCAATTGCCCCAAAAGTAGAAGACATTGTAGTGAATGCTACAGATAAAACGATTACTGTAAATAATGTTCCAGATAATACAATAGTAAAAGTATATAAAGATAGTGTAGAAGTTGCTTTTGTTGAAGGGAAAAAAGGCAATATAACCATCCATGATATAGAAGTAATAAAAGGCGAAGAATTACATTTAACTTTTACCGAAAAGAATAAACTCGAGAGTGAAGAAACTGCGAAGGCTGCTCAAGCTCGCAGTGAAAAAGTTGATGGGGAAAAAGTCGTTGCTAATGCAACCACAAATACCATTACGATAGTAGATGTTCCTCATAACGCAAGCATCTTCATTTATAATGCTGCAGAACCAGCAGTAGTTATTGGAGAAGCTAAGGGTAATTCATCAGGTAAAGTTATTATAACGTTGAAGGAAGATATTAAGGTTGAAGCTCCGATTAGTTTGACATTAACACTTCCTGGGGACTTAGAAAGTAATAAAACATCAATTCAGCCAATGGAACAGTCAGCCCAACTAGATATAGAAAATGTATCGGTATCTGCAACATCTGATAAACTATCTGTCAAAGGGGTAGCTGAAGGTTCAACTATAGCTGTTTATAATGAAGCAGGAGAAAAGATTGGAGAAGCAACAAATAATTATGATTCTGCTACTTTATTAGAAATAGAACTCCAAAGTGATTTGAAAAATGGACAAGGTGTCCAAATAACAGTTATAGAAAATGGAAAGTTAGAAAGTGAACCAATAATTGCAGGTGCATCTTTAGATGTATCGAAAGCGCCAGAAGTGCAAGACATAATTGGCAATGCTACAGATAAAAAGGTAACAGTTAACAATGTTCCGAAAGATACGACTGTAAAACTATATAAGTCAGGAATTGAAACGCCTATTCAAACATTAGCGGATGCTAATGATACCGTTGTTTTTGAAAATGTGGAATTAACAGAGGGAGAGATTATTGAAGTATCTTTCACTTTGCCTAATCATTTCGAAAGTGTAAAGGTAGAAAAAAAGGCGCAAATCCTTTCTGATGTACTAGATGAAAACCAAGTGCAAACCTTAGCACCTATTAATGTTGTACAAGTAAGTGACGTCCCTGCTGATGCAAGTATCTTCATCTACGATATAGACGGAGAAACACTATTAGGTTATGGGAAAAATTATAGTAATGAAACTACTCATTTAGAGGTTATTGTTTTTCATAAAAAATTAACTGGAAATGATTCTGTTCTTGTTACGATTCAGGAAATGGATAAGTTAGAGTCAGAGCCACTGAAAAAAAATACTATTGATGTTGCGCAGCCTGTAAAAGAGCGTTATGAAAATGCAGGTGGGTTACCTACAGATCCTGTGTATATGGATGTTGTAACCAAAGATTTTAAACTACTCACTTTAATAGGAAATCCATTAGCGATAGACGAGTCAAAGAGTTTAATAGAAGATTTAAAACAAGCGATTAAAGTACTTGAAGAAGCAAGTGCTGCAAAAGAATTGGAAAACGCGATTCAAGCTGCAGAAAAAGCAAAAGAAGCCGTGAAAAAGGCAGAAACACGCTTTACAACAGCTGGTGGAGAAAAAACGACGAAAGAATATGAAGCAGTTGAAAAGGCATTAGAGGAACAAGAAAAAGCTCTAAAAGCAACTCCACAAGATACGAAAGCAATCGAAGCAGCCACAACTAAATTAGTAGAAGCAACAAAAGTATTAGAAGAAGCAAGTGCTGCAAAAGAATTGGAAAACGCGATGCAAGCTGCAGAAAAAACAAAAGAAGCGGCGAAAAAAGCGGAAACCCGCTATACAACAGCTGGTGGAGAAAAAACGGCGAAAGAATATGAAGCAGTTGAAAAGGCATTAGAGGAACAAGAAAAAGCTCTAAAAGCAACTCCACAAGATACGAAAGCAATCGAAGCAGCCACAACTAAATTAGTAGAAGCAACAAAAGTATTAGAAGAAGCAAGTGCTGCAAAAGAATTGGAAAACGCGATGCAAGCTGCAGAAAAAGCAAAAGAAGCGGCGAAAAAAGCGGAAACCCGCTATACAACAGCTGGTGGAGAAAAAACAGCGAAAGAATATGAAGCAGTAGAAAAAGCATTAGCAAGACTAGATTCAGCGTTGAATGCAACTCCGCAAGATACGAAAGCAATCGAAGAAGCAACTTCAAAATTAGTGGAAGCAACACAAGCACTAGAAAAGGCAAGTGCTGCAAAAGAATTGGAAAACGCGATTCAAGCTGCAGAAAAAGCAAAAGAAGTAGGGAAAAAAGCGGAAACACGTTATACAACAGCTGGTGGAGAAAAAACGGCGAAAGAATATGAAGCAGTAGAAACAGCATTAGAGGAACAAGAAAGAGCTCTAAATGCAACTCCACAAGATACGAAAGCAATCGAAGCAGCTACAACTAAATTAGTAGAAGCTACAAAAGTATTAGAAAAAGCAAGTGCTGCAAAAGAATTGGAAAACGCGATTCAAGCTGCAGAAAAAGCAAAAGAAGTAGGGAAAAAAGCGGAAACACGTTATACAACAGCTGGTGGAGAAAAAACGGCGAAAGAATATGAAGCAGTAGAAACAGCATTAGAGGAACAAGAAAGAGCTCTAAATGCAACTCCACAAGATACGAAAGCAATCGAAGCAGCTACAACTAAATTAGTAGAAGCTACAAAAGTATTAGAAAAAGCAAGTGCTGCAAAAGAATTAGAAAACGCGATTCAAGCTGCAGAAAAAGCAAAAGAAATAGGGAAAAAAGCGGAAACACGTTATACAGCAGCTGGTGGAGAAAAAACGGCGAAAGAATATGAAGCAGTAGAAAAAGCATTAGAGGAACAGGAAAAAGCTCTAAAAGCAACTCCACAAGATACGAAAGCAATCGAAGCAGCTACAACTAAATTAGTAGAAGCTACAAAAGTATTAGAAAAAGCAAGTGCTGCAAAAGAATTAGAAAACGCGATTCAAGCTGCAGAAAAAGCAAAAGAAATAGGGAAAAAAGCGGAAACACGTTATACAGCAGCTGGTGGAGAAAAAACGGCGAAAGAATATGAAGCAGTAGAAAAAGCATTAGAGGAACAGGAAAAAGCTCTAAAAGCAACTCCACAAGATACGAAAGCAATCGAAGCAGCAACAAAAGTAATGCAAGATCTTATGGAGCCTTTAAATAAACTAACGAATAAACTAATTAAAGAAACAATTGCAACAAAAATTTCTAGTATCAGAAATATGGAAGATATAAGAAAGATGGAGAAAGCAATTGTCGAGAGTTCATTAGAAACTAACGATAAAAAAGAACTTTATAGTTTACTAGTAAACAAAATTATGGAACAGAAAAACTCCATTATTTTCGAAACAGCAGATGATATTAGCATCATCAAAGAGGGTATTGCTAACTCAAACCTTAATGAGCCAGCAAAAGAAAAGGCTTATATAACATTAGCTGAAAAAGCAATTAATGAATTAGCGCAAAGAGATAAACCATCTGGTGATAAAGAATTCCAGAAACAAGAAAACCAAAACATTGTAAAAATAATTAATCAAATCAATAGTTCCAAAGAGAAAGCAAGATTAGCTAAACTACATAAATTATATGTAGATACACTAACTCTTACCAAAGAACAGGCGTTTACTTTTAACGTTAAGGATTCATGGGAAAGTATCACTTCGCAATTCTTATTATTAGCAGAAGGAGACTATGGGTCTGAAATAAATTGGGAGTCTAGTAATTCACGTGTTATTTCTATCCATAATCAGAAAGCAAGTGTTAATCGACAAGTAAAAGATAATGTTATGATACTAACAGCAAGATTAAATAATGGAGATACAAGCTTAGAGAAAACATTCCTCCTTGTTGTTAAAAGTAATATAGCTGGTGTAAAAGTAACAGAAGATACGAGAAGACAGCTTAGTGTAGCAGTTGGATCGGAGAAATCATCACCAGTAAGTATTCAAAGAATTAATTTATATGGACTACAATCAGGTAATATTCTTAATAAGATTGATAAATTGATTGTAGATGATTCACTAGTATCTAATGCAACAACCGAATCGGTAAGGATTTACATGCCAGATGATACAAATAATCTTGCTGATGAACTAGCAATAGAAGTTCCATATAGTACTTTGCAAAAGTTAGGAGGCAGCCTAGAAGTAGGGACAGATCAAGGTAAGCTATTGCTTTCTAAAGAAGTAATTCAGCAATTGCAAAGAGATGGAATCGACTTGTATTTCCATATAGTTCCAATTAGAGAAAAAGAGGCACAAGAAGATGTAATGAGTCGAACCATAGACAGTGAGCAGGTAAAAGAAGCTATTGCTCAGGTTGGAGGAAATAAAATCCAAGTGCTTGGTACACCGAGAGAAATCGAGACCAATTATAAAGGATACAAGACAGATATTGTCTTGCCTTTAGCTGATGTTCTATACAATGGCATTAATCTTGATATGATTCGTATCTATATAGAGCATACAGATGGAGAGAAAGTAGTAGAGCAAGGCGAAATTGTTTATGATGAAAATGGCAACCCTACTGGCATTAAGTTTTCCGTAGATAAATTCAGTACCTTTACTATTTTCGAGATTCAAAAGGTAGCAGATGCACCAATCCAACAACCAAATGAGGAAGATGATTTAGCGGAAGAACCGCAAAATAGTAATCCTGGTGATATAAAAGCTGAAGAACCAAATAATGGATCTGAAGATAAAACAGCTGAAACCCCTTCTAACGAAATTTCAAAAGATAAGACAACAGCTGATCAGTTGGAAAAATCTAATGTAATTACAAATGAATTACCCAATACGGCTGGAACATTTTATAATTTAATTTTATTAGGTGCCATGTTCTTATTAGCAGGTTTCATCTTATTAATAATGAAGAGAAGAAAAAGTAAAAGAGCTTAATAAACAGGAAATAGAGAGCTTGTAGACATTGTCTGCAGGCTTTTTTATACTATCAAAAGTAAATGGATCTCAATAAGAAAGCTCTCTGCTTCCTTTTCAATTTATGACGAATCAAGAGTAAGTTTGGTTGATAAGGAAAGTTCTTGTAAAATGAGAGAAATTGCGTTATATCATCATACTTTAAGGGAGTACTACGAGGGAAAAGGATGTAAAAGAGTATCTTCTTTATCCCAATTTTAAGAATTTGCAAAGGATATTCTCGCGCTGGCAAAAGAAATTTTACCAGATAGTTTAACTTTTAAGTGTGTTTGTGAATGTAAAACAGCATGTATTAGAGATTTCAAAGAATAGCAAGCAGATTCATATTGCGAAGGGAATGAGCCTTCCGTTATAGGTTACGGTTTGTAATAAAATAGATTTTAGTATGGGTAAGCCATTAATATAGGGGGAAGCAGATGGACGTTTTTTGTGCGGGCAATATCTTCCATAAAAACCGTCCTCTGCCATATCATTTATAAAATCTTTGGTATTCGTACCTCTACCGTTGTCCCTTTTCCTAGCTTGCTAGTATAAGATAAACCATAGGCTTCCCCATAAGCCAACTTAATTCGATGATGAACATTCTGTACGCCATATCCTGCAGTTTTAGTAGTTAGAATGGTTTCTAGTATTTCTGGTTCCATGCCATTGCCGTTATCTGAAATAGTAAATAGGAGATCATTATCTGCCTGTTTTCCAATAATCGTTACTAATCCTCTCTCTCTATCTTCTTTATGGTCTATTCCGTGATTAATAGCATTTTCTACTAATGGTTGCAGTAGTAGGTTAATCATCGTATGTCCAAGAATTTGGTCGTCCACAATAATTGAAAGATCAAAGGAATTACTGTGCATCATCTGCTGTATTTTCATATAAGAAATCGTATTTTCTATCTCGTCTTTAACGGTAATCATATTTTTCCCTTTGTTTAAGGTAGTACGATAAAATGTAGAAAGGAGTTGTGCCATCTCGCTAATGTCTTCTTGCCCCACAAGGATAGCCTTACTATTTATCAGAGAAAGACTATTATAAAAAAAGTGTGGATTGATTTGTGCCTGTAATGCTTTCATTTCATATTCTTGCTGAGCAATTTTACTTTTATAAACTTCATTAATCATTTCTTGCAGATTGTGAACCATGTCTCCAAATTGTCCAATTACATCACCAATTTCATCTTGAGAGGAATGGGTCACAGTCACAGTTAAGTCTCCTTTTTCAATTTGCTTCATATTTGCTGCAAGCAACTCCAATGGACGAACAACAACCTTTGAAAGAAAAAAAATAGAAAGATAAAGAGTAAAGATACATAAGATAATAACGATAATTACCCAAGTCATAATAGGTGAAGTAGATTGAGATACGATATCAAATGGTCGAAATAAATAAGCTGTCCACTCGTTTGATTGAAATTTAGCACTTTTGTATACATATTCGTTTTTCAGCGATCCATTATTGATTTTGTTTAATAACTCGTCTACAGAGAGTGTATAAGATTGTTTATTTTTATTAAAGTTTTGATGATTGTAAACAGGTTGCTTTTTCTCATCCAGAATAATGAGTCCATAGGAATTCTCAAATAGGTTGGATAATGGATTAAAGAAAGATTGATAATGGATATCCATGTAGACAATATTTATATTATTTCCATTATAATCAAATATTTTACTAGCCATTTCAAAAGAGTTTTTATCAGAAGAAACGATTAAATGGGCGGAAGCATTTTTGATAACTTCCGGAAACCATTCTAATTTTTCTACATCTGTTAGAGGTCGAAGAAAGGTCCCATGTGGGAATAATGTATTGTTATTGCTATAAACTGTTATCCGATTGATATCGGTTTGTGAATTCTTTACATTGAAGATAAGTGGCTTGAGATGATTTCGATACATCGTATACATATCAAAGTTATTGTCATAATTAACGGTTAACCCGCTTTTTATATTTTGATTCCAAACAATTTGATTCAGGGCATCATTATAGGAATTAATTTTATAATCGAGACTGAGAATAGCCTGATGTAAGGTTTCTTCTAAAACTTCCTTTTCTCGATTGATTAATAGTTTTTGAATTTGAAAGTAGCAATAGCTTCCTAATGCAGTAACAGGCAATAAACTGGATAGAAGGCAGATTACCAATATTTTTCTTCGATATTTTAAATCTTTAAACCATTGGGATAGTTTATTCATTAATTCGTCTTCTCTTTCGTATTTCCATTTGATTGTCTGAATTTTTCAGGGCTTAGACCAAAACTCTCGCGGAAACTGCGGACAAAATAGGAAATATTCTGATATCCTACTTGCTTGCAAATATCATTGATTTTCATATTTGTATGAATTAGTAAGTTCTTGGCCGCATCCATTCGAACCTGTTTTATATATTTGTTGATCCCAGAACCGGTTTCTTGAATAAATACATCACTTAAATAACGCGGTGATAAGTATACTTTATCAGCAAGAATATTCAGGCTTAAGTCTTCAGCATAATGTTCATGGATATATTGCATTACAATATGAATGACATGTTTAGGTGACTTTTCCTTTTTCTCTAGGAAGGATAAGACACCCCTTTTTACTTCTTCTATTATTTGTTCTATTTCTGAAAAATGAGTGCATTTATAAATAGCTGATATTTTTTTATTTAATATCGTTTCTTTGTACTCCGGTAGGGCATTACATAAAATCTGAAGCAATCGTGAAAATAAATAACGTACATAAATATGCGATATTTGTTTTTTGCTATGATATTTTTGAAAAAGGGCATCTATGCTAATTCGAAAGCTAAATGTATCTACATATTGAATGGCATTCTGTATCGATAGCAGAAAATTTTCATCCTGCTCTAAATATTCCTCTTGTTCAAACTTTCCACATTCAATCGGATAAAGATAGTTATCTTTATAGAAAAATCGATCTTCTAAATAAAATTCGATTTGTTTAAATCGTTCAGGAATTTTTTCTGGGGCTTCTACTTCTTCACTAATAGAAAAATAACCATGTATCCCAAGAGCGGAGTGAATCTGCTGATGAATATTCTTGGCAATTAATCTTATTTCTGTATGCTCTATCGGCTTCTTTAATAAGAGTAATAATTGATAGGGATTTAGATGAAGATAGTCAAAAGACATTCCTTCCATACATTGCTTGATTTGTGTGAAAAGGAGGGAGGTCTCTTCTTTGAGCAATTTATCAAATAAAGGTTCTTCAAATTGCATCAGTATCATTCGGCTGTATGCATATAAATAATCCATATCTATGAAAGGGTATTCATTTTTTAATATATCTATGGAAGTGCCATTCAATAATCGATACAATAGATGGTTTTTAAGGAAAGCAATATTCGATTTTTCTCTCTTCAGCTCCTGATTTCGTTGTTCCATATTTTTGATAACAGATGCTATCGTTTGTTTTAATTCATTTGGATTAACTGGTTTTAATATATAGTCAACGGCTCGCAGCGACAAAGCATTTTTGACAAAATCGAAATCGTCATGGCCGCTAAAAAAGATAAGTTGGATATTGGGATTTATCGATTTGGCCACTTTAGCTAAATCTATGCCATTGACAAAAGGCATTTTCACATCTGTAAATAAGATATCAATTGATTCTTTCTCTAATAAGTGGATGGCATCTTTTCCATTAGCTGCTTCTACTATATCGAGTTGAAATTGAAATTTATCAAGAAGAAACCGAATAACGCTACGTTCGTCCTTTTCATCATCTGCTATTAATATACGATGCATCGTAATACCTCCTGACTAAAATTCTAGTTGATTATAACATATTGTCTTTTTTTTTAATGATCAACAGAAAAATTTCCGGAAAAAAGTACATGAAAACGATTTATTTAATATATTCATCTCTTTGTTAATCCAGTAAACTTTAACTATATTTTGGTAACATGTAAGATTCCTTAAAAAACTTGTTTTTAACTTATATAAAAA
This sequence comes from Niallia sp. FSL W8-0951, assembly GCF_038006525.1. Taxonomy (NCBI): domain Bacteria; kingdom Bacillati; phylum Bacillota; class Bacilli; order Caryophanales; family Bacillaceae; genus Niallia; species Niallia sp. FSL W8-0951. The sequence goes on along the minus strand of NZ_JBBOVK010000001.1, from coordinate 3,353,624 downwards.
GGGGGAGGACATTTTATGAAATACAAAACATTTTGTAAGCGTGCGGCATTTGGATTAATGGCAGCTTCATTAACACTGTCATTAACTGCATGTATGGATAATTCTTCATCTAGTGAGAGTGTGACAGAAGATGGGAAAACTATTATTAAGATGGGGAGAGTAACCGCAGCCAATTCTAAATTGCCTGAAGGAGACACCTATGAAAACAATGCATACACAAGATTAGTAGAAGAGAAACTAGATGCTAAAATAGTGGATCAATTCGAAGCAGAAGGTGAGGACTATAATCGACAAGTAGCACTTGCAATCGCCTCAGGTGAGTTACCAGATATGATGCGTGTAGATAGTCGTGAAGAACTAAAAGAGCTAGTGGAAAATGACCTAATTGCTGACTTGACAGAAGTATATGATAAAAATGCGAGCGATTTCATAAAAGAGGTTTATGGTACGTATGATAACAAAACGCTAGAAGATGCAACATTTGATGGAAAATTGATGGCTATTCCAGGTACAATTGGCGATTCTGCACCAAATATAGTGTGGATTAGGAAAGATTGGGTGGAAAAGTTAGGTATTAAATTAGATGCAGATGGAGATAGACAAATTACTTTAGATGAGTTAGAGAGCACAGCAAAGGCATTTGTCGATAATGATCCAGGTGCTACAGGAAAGCCAGTGGGTATACCTTTTGCTTCTTGGTTAAATGCAGGTGATTACGGGGGAAGCGGCATGAATATGACTAGCATTGCCGGAGTGTTCAATGCTCATCCTCGAATGTGGTTAGAAGATAATAAAGGAAATATTGTCAATGGTTCTACAACTGAAGAGACGAAACAAGCATTAGGGGTAATGGCAGATTGGTTTAAAAAAGGTATCATAGATCCTCAGTTTGGAACAAGAATATGGGATGATATTATGGCGCTTGTTACAAATGGTCAAACTGGGATAGTTACGGGACCATGGCATATACCAGATTGGGGATTATCAACAGTAAGGGGAATGGATAAGAATGCTGAGTTTGCCGCTTATGGAATAAAAGGAGTAAACGGAAAAGTGAATGTATTTCATAGTAACCCAACAGGTCAATTTATTGTTGTCCGAAAGGATTATGAGCATCCAGAATTAGCAATAAAAATTTTAAACTTATTCTATGATGAAATTGTAAATGCGGATGACTTACAGAAAGATTATCCAGAAATCTATAAATATGGCGAGTTAGCAGTGGACGGTTCCACAAGGCCATTTAATATCGAAGTTTATAAATCCACCAATATTATAGATGAATATAAATATATTCAAGAAGCAGTGGAAGGGAAAATTTCCATAGATGATATTCCTACTGCTGGTTTAAAAATTGACACGGAAAGTATAATGGCATATCAGAATGATCCAGAAGGAGCAGGGACTTCCGAGTGGGCAAAATATCATTCTAGAATGCTCGGAATGAGTTTGATTGATAAATTCACAAAAGAAGAGCAATTCAATTGGACTACTCCAGTATTTTTCGGTAACACCCCAACTATGGAGAAAAAGGGTGCTAATCTTTTGAAACTAGAAGAAGAAGATTTTATTAAAATTGTAACAGGTAATAAACCGTTAGATTATTTTGATACATTTGTAGCTAATTGGAAGAAACAAGGAGGAGACGAAATAGCTGCTGAGATAAAAGAAGAGTTAGCTGATAAATAATATAAATTTAAAGCTGTTCTAATCATGGAATCCTTCTGTTAAGAAGGAAAGATATTATTAGAACAACTGAATGGTGAGGAGGAATAATATGTTTCAGCAGCCGAATTTGAAAATAGAAAATGGTAAAAATTCATTACCTAGCGCCAAAAGGAAAAAATCAAAAAGAATAGTAACGAAAGAAGAGATGTTTTATCATTCGATGTTGCTTCCTGGGATGATTTTTTTGATTATCTTTACGTTTGTTCCAATGTTTGGGGTAATCATGGCATTCCAGGATTATGTACCCGCAAAAGGAATAATGGCTTCAGAATTTGTAGGCTTCGAACATTTCAAGTATATGTTCTCTTTACCTGATATTGGGAAACTATTCAGAAATACAATTGTTATCGCTATTGGAAAAATCGTTTTAGGATCTCTGTTGGCTATTGTTTTTGCCATTTTATTAAATGAAGTCAGATTGAAACTGCTGAAAAAATCTATTCAAACAATTGTTTACTTACCACACTTTCTTTCATGGGTGGTACTAGCATCTGTGGTTGTTAATATGTTCAGCTTAGATGGAACAATCAATCAGCTTCTAGCCTTTTTTGGCATAGATAAGCAGAATTTCCTTGGAAGTAATAAACTATTTCAACCATTGCTGATAGGGACAGACGTATGGAAAGAGTTTGGTTTTAATTCGATTGTTTATTTGGCGGCATTAACTGCTATTGATCCTGGGCTTCATGAGGCAGCAAGCATAGATGGAGCGAATTGGTGGAAACGCATCTGGAACATTACCCTTCCAGGTATGCTGCCAATTATCCTGTTGTTGGCCGTATTAAGTTTGCCTAACGTTTTAAATGCTGGATTTGACCAAGTGTATAATCTCTATTCCCCAATGGTATATGAATCAGGTGATATATTGGATACTTATGTCTACCGAGTGGGATTAATAGGGCGAGAATATAGCTTTGGTACTGCAGTAGGTTTATTTAAATCGGTAATTGGAATTATCCTGATTCTATCAGCAAATAATGCAGCAAAAAAATATACGGATCGCAAATTATTTTAGGAGGGGAGAACATATGATAGAAAATAAGAGCTTTTCTGCAAAATGTGGCAGATTAACTATTTATGCAATCGTTATTTTCCTTGCCCTTACTTGTTTGCTTCCATTGTGGAATATTGTAGCGATATCATTTAGCGGAGGCGATGCAGTAGCTAGTAATAAGGTTGGTCTAACACCAATTAATACGACCTTAGAGGCATATAAAATGATTATGGATGATAGTCAATTTTGGCGCTCCTTTGGTATTTCCATTCAGAGGGTAATTTTGTCCTTGGTTATTAACATGGTATTAATTGTTACAATGGCCTATCCTCTTTCAAAAACCAAAAGAGAATTTAGAGGCAGAGGAATCTATATGAATCTGATTATTTTTGCCATGCTGTTTAATGGTGGAATGATTCCAACCTATTTGGTTGTGAAAAACCTTGATATGTTGAATACGATTTGGGCACTAGTTCTTCCAGGAGCTGTTCAGGTTTTCAGCATTATCCTTGTAATGAACTTTTTTATCGGCGTTCCCAAATCACTAGAGGAAGCAGCAATTATGGATGGTGCCAACCCATTGCAGGTACTTATTAAAGTATATATACCGATATCGATGCCTGCTTTGGCGACAGTTGCTTTATTTAGTATCGTCGGAAACTGGAACGACTTTTTCTCAGGGTTGATTTATATGACAAAAGTAACTAATTATCCATTAATGACATATATCCAGTCATTGACAATCAGTATTGAGGAAATGCTAAAAGCTGGAGCAACTTCAAGTGACCTAGCAAATGCAGGAGAAGTATCTAACAAGAATCTTAATGCAGCAAAAATTGTTGTTTCATGTGTTCCGTTGCTATTAATCTACCCAATCCTACAAAAATACTTTATCACTGGTATTGTAGTAGGTTCAGTGAAAGAATAGCCTTATTGATTTGATTAAAAGAAAAAAGTAATAAGGTTATCGGTTTCATTGATTCTTGTAGTTTTAATGAAACCGATAACCTCTAATCTTTGGAAGGGAAGGATTTACAGTGAACAATATTTTTGAATGGAACGGACCCTTTTATCGATTTTTAGAAAAAATAGTTAATTTATTCCTACTAAATGCTCTATTTCTCCTTTCTTGTTTGCCTATTGTCACAATAGGATCTGCACTAACAGCTATGTATTCGATAACAATAAAAATGGCTAAAAATGAAGATGTATCAATCGTTAAAGCATATGCCGCTGCCTTTCACAAAAACTTTAAACAGTGTACGATCATATGGTTGATTTTATTAGCAGCCGGCATTATTTTGTATATGGATTACTATTACCTGAATCAATATACAGGAAACTTAGTTTTTCTTGTTAAGATAAGTCTAGGACTTTTTTCTTTTGCTTATATAATATTGTTTAGCTTTATATTTCCTTATGTTGCAAGATTTAAAGATTCAGTAAAGGATTCAATCATTAACACTTGGAAAATAGCACTAGTTCACCCTTTTAAGACAATTTCCGTCCTAATGGTTACTGGGACTCCTATTATAACTTTGGGAATATCAGTCTATTCCTTTTTCTTTCTTTTATACTTTAGTCTATTTATTGGTTTTTCCTTATTTGCTTATATAACTACCTTTATCATTCTCAATATTTATGAAGGATATGAGAGGTGAAGAGGGAATAATCCCTCTTTTTCGCCGCCCTTGTCGTTACTTGTCAAATGCCGTCAAACATGTCAAAAATCCTCGAAATATTTCTTCTTTTATTAGTTGTATCTCTATTTCCACAGTGTTAACATTATTTTGTAAGCGTTTTCCATTATTAGTGCCTGACCATTAAATTATCTACTTTTTAAGGAGGAATTCGATGAACCAACAGACTGTAGTTTTGAAAGAAAAGGTTGGAAAGTTCCTAAGTGGTAAGAAAAAGTTATTTATTAATGGTGAATTTGTGGAGAGTCAAACACAAAAAACATTCGACAGTTATAATCCAGCGACAGATGAGGTTTTGGCAAGTGTATATGAAGCAGGTCCAGAAGATATTGATTTAGCGGTGAAAGCGGCACGGAAAGCTTTCGACGAAGGACCTTGGTCAAAAATGAGTGCTTCGGAGCGCAGTCGTCTTATGTACATACTGGCCGATTTGATGGAGAAAAACAGTGCGGAGCTTGCCCAATTAGAAACGTTAGATAATGGGAAACCGATTCGCGAAACAACTAATGCGGATATTCCATTAGCCATTGAGCATATGCGCTATTATGCGGGGTGGTGTACAAAAATTACAGGACAAACGATTCCAGTTAATGGTCCATACTTTAATTATACACGCCATGAAGCGGTGGGAGTAGTTGGGCAGATTATCCCTTGGAACTTCCCGCTGTTAATGGCAATGTGGAAGCTCGGAGCGGCTCTTGCAACCGGATGTACAGTGGTATTAAAACCAGCTGAGCAAACGCCGTTATCTGCTCTTTATTTAGCAGAATTAATCCAGGAAGCGGGGGTCCCGGATGGGGTTGTGAACATTGTTCCTGGATTTGGGGAAACAGCTGGCCAGCCGCTAGTTGATCACCCTTTAGTAGATAAAATTGCTTTTACTGGTTCTACGGAAGTTGGAAAAATGATTATGGCGAATGCCTCTAAAACATTGAAAAGAGTTACATTGGAGCTTGGTGGGAAATCACCGAACATTATCCTGCCAGATGCAGATTTAACAAAAGCTATTCCAGGTGCATTTAATGGTGTTATGTTCAACCAAGGACAGGTATGCTGTGCCGGATCTAGAGTTTTTATTCAAAAGAAACATTTTGATAATGTCGTTGCCGATATGGCAGATCAAGCGAAAAAAATGAAGCAAGGTGCTGGTATCCACGCTGATACAGAAATTGGACCGCTTGTTTCCGCTGAACAGCAACAACGAGTTCTTGGTTATATTGAAAGAGGGTTAAACGAAGGCGCGCAGCTAGTCGCAGGTGGTTTTAATCCACGTGAGGAAGGATACTTTGTTTCCCCAACTGTTTTTGCCGATGTACGAGATGAGATGACGATTGCCAAGGAAGAAATTTTTGGACCTGTTATTTCGGCAATGCCATATGACGATTTAGATGAGCTGATTAAACGTGCAAATAACAGTGAATATGGCTTAGCAGCAGGCGTCTGGACGAGAGATATTGCTAATGCCCACTACATCGCCAGCAAACTCCGCGCAGGAACCGTTTGGGTCAACTGCTACAATACATTCGATGCAGCCTCTCCATTCGGCGGATACAAACAATCAGGCATCGGCCGTGAAATGGGCTCTTATGCCTTAAACAACTACACAGAAGTAAAGAGCGTATGGGTTTCTATGCAGTAAGGGAATCGGAGGGACGGTTCTTATTGCTTTTTAATCGCATGATATAGCAAGTAGTGGCTGACGCAAAAGTCGTTTAAGAACAACTTTTGAAGTCAGCTTCTTTTTGTTCATATACTAGGATTAATGGAAAGAGTACTCTGTATAAATGTGTATTTCATTTTCACGAGACATAGTAATAAGGAAGGAAGAAGGGAGGGCAACATGTAATGAAGAACATTCTTTTGATAGTTGCGCTAGCTCTGACCATTTTTGTTATTTACCTTATTGCGATGCATCCAAATCCAACTAAAACTGTCTTTATTCCTCCTATATCATCTTTGGAAGAAAGGGTATGTGAAGAAGTATCGGAACAATTTGGTGATTGCAAACGAATCCTGTTGTTTGATGCGCAGTCCCGTATCGTTTTTGCGGAAAATAGGTCGGGGATTGTTCCTGTACTTACTAATAAAGAATTTACTGACTTTCAAAAAATTATTTATCCTATATTAGAATTTCAGGAGTTTCAAGAAGAGAGACAAGAGAGAGGTTCTATTACCTGGCAGGCAAATAATAAGCTCGAAAAGAATTTTTCCATTATTTATGGATTTGCCGAAGATAGCGCCAAAACCATCATTATTACTAGTGAGGGCAATATCCAGCCAAATAAGTTTTTCCTTCAAGATAATCTCTGGGTATGGTATGCGACTTTCCAAAAGGATAATGTTAAACTGCCAGTTGAAGTAGATGCTTATGAATAAATGGAATCGTAGGGACAGTCAGTCTTTTTGCTTCCCTTATTAAAGATTAAAGAAGCTAAGGAGTCTTCCTATGCTTCTTTTTTGGTTTACTTAGGGACATTTCTCGCGATTGATGAATGTCGGGCCAAAGCTAATATGAAAGTAATTTCTCATTCAGGGAAGTAATACCATCGAGAAGAGAATAAGCGTTATATGGTTGAATGTTTCTCGAAAATAATAGGGAATAGGTGGAACAGCCTCTCTGAAGACTAAATTCGGTAGAAAAATGTCGAAAACGGTTGTCTAAAGTATTGATATACGTCAAATTTTGTCGATATGTATATTAAGCAGTATAGTTATATGTTTTATGATGCTAAATAGAGATGCATAAAGGAGACGAGGAAGGATGAAAAAAAGTAAAGACAGATCGATTAAAACAAAATTTATTTTGTATTTTTTATTAATTGGTCTTATTCCAGTAATAATAGCTTCCAGTATTATTTATTATGTAAGTAGTAATAATGCGTTAAACAAGGAAGAGGAATGGCTTGGTAATCAAACAGCTTCTACTGTTGAAAACATGGAGGAATGGATTCAAAAACGTTTGGATGAACTTACGCTTATTTCGAAATCAGATACCATTATCAATGGAGATCTTGCAGCTCGGAGTAAACAAATTAATATAGTTAAAGAGCAAGATCCAACTTATGAATCAGTTGTAGTTATCGGAAAAGATGGAATGGTGGAAGCACATACAGACCCTAGTCTAGTTGGTAAACTAGACTTATCAAAAAGAGATTATTTTATTAAAGGGATAAAAGGCGAACAAAGTGTTTCGAATGTACTTGTATCCAATTCAACAGGGAATCGGGTTCTTGCAATAGCCACTCCGATTATAAATGCCAATAAAGAAGTAGTGGGAGTTGTATCTGCTACCGTTAACTTTGAAAGTCTTATAAAGCAATTTTTCCAAAATGAGACTTCTCAAAATAGTAGCACATATCCTGTTTTAATTGATAGTAATGATATCATCCAATATTATCCTAATGCAGATTTAATCGGTAAGACAATTAAGGAAGCAGGATTTTCCCAAAAAGTAATGGATATATTTGAGGAGGGAAAAACAGCCAGTGGTAATAAGAACGCAAATGTTAACGGAGAAGAAGAACTAGTTACTTATGCTCCACTAAAAAGTGCTGGTTTAGGGATTTATTTATTTACTTCCTTCGATGATATATTACAAGTCACAAAGAGTATAAAGAGTATTACTATTATTATTATAGCAGTGGTTTCTGTGCTGATAATTGGTGTAGCAATTTGGATTGCAAACGGGATGACAAAACCAATCCGAAATATTGTTGCTCAGCTTCGTTTAGTTGCAGCGGGAGATCTTACAAGCAAGGATGTAGCTGTTCACTCTAGAGATGAAATTGGCCAGTTGGCGGAAAATACGAATTCGATGAAACATAGCTTGCGGGAATTGATTAAACAGTTGAAGGAAAGCTCTGAACATACAGCAGAAACATCTGCGCAATTGGCTGTGAGTGCAGATCAATCCAATCAAACAAGTGTAGTAATAACGGAATCGATTCAAACTGTTGCTGAAGGAGCAGCCGATCAGGCGGAAATGGTGACCGAAAGCACAGAAGCGCTTGATGAAGTGGCACAAGGAGTACAGCAAATTGCAGAGGCTTCGGCGACTATTTCTGAAAAGGTGAGCTCAACATTGAATAAAGCCCAAACTGGTAAGGAATCTGTTGAAAAAAATATTACCCAGATGAATACAATTCAACAATCGGTTCAAAACTCAGATGAATTGACGAAATCACTTATTGTAAGATCACAGGATATTGTAAAAATATTGGAAGTTATTACTTCTATAGCTGATCAAACAAATCTGCTTGCGCTTAATGCGGCAATTGAAGCAGCTAGAGCTGGAGAGCATGGGAAAGGATTTGCAGTAGTTGCCGATGAAGTTCGGAAACTGGCAGAAGAATCACAGCGTTCTTCTCAAGAAATTGCTGGGATAGTAACGAAAATTCAAGGGGAGATTAAACAAACGAGCGAATCAATGAATGCAGTCATGGATGAAGTTCAAAGCGGTGTATTGATTGCTAATAATTCAAGAGAACTATTTATGGAAATCTTAGAATTGACATATGAAGTTTCTGATAATATTACCAATATGTCTGCCACTTCAGAAGAGATTTCAGCAGGCGCAGAAGAGGTATCTGCTTCCTTTAATCAAATCTCTACTATTACTAAGAACACAAAGGCAAGCACACAAGAAGTTGCCGCAGCCTCAGAAGAACAACTAGCAGGAATAGAGGAAATTTCCTCAGCTGCCCAAAGCCTCAAAAACTTAGCAGCTGAATTAGAAAAAACGATCACAAAATTTACAATATAGGAAAAAAAGGGGACGGTTCTCATCCGTCCCTTTTTTTATACTCTTTATGAAGGAAGCAGGAGAATCTCACTTTTGGGACTTTGATGGCTAAAATTTATATTTTTTGCAAATACTAACTTCAAACTCTTTCGCAAAACCATGGATTATATTCTCAGTAGATGCAGATCACTAAGCTGTACGCTCAATTACTTTATCTATTAAAAAGGTGGCCGGGGAAAGATGTGAATAAGAATTCATTTGAAAAACTTTTATGGTCCATCGCTTTGCCTGGCTTTGGACAACTACTTAATAAGAAATATATAAAAGGAATTATTTTTATCTTACTTGAGTTAGTTGTGAACATACAAGCTAACTTTAATAAAGCCATTATTTTAAGCTTTCATGGACATACTTCCGCATCTTTAGAGGAAGTTAATCTGAAATGGCTTATGTTTTATCCATGTCTTTATTTTTTTGCGATGTGGGATGCTGTAAAGGATGCTGATGAGGAAGGAGAAAATTCTCCCTTACTATTTCTTCCGTTTGTGTTTGCAGCTTATTTTGTAACAGTAGGATTAATCTATTCATCAGAGGTTTTCTTATTTGGGCATCTAATCGGCCCTATTTTTTTACCAATGCTTTTTGTGTTACCAGGCGTAATCGTTGGATTGGTCATAAGAAAAGTAATATATATATTTACGAAATGAAACGCCATTTTTTAAATGGTGTTTTTCTAATATTCAAGTAAAGGAACGAGGAAAACAACGATTCTTTAAAAGCACCTTAACTAAAATAAGGGAAAGTTCACAAAAAATTTCGGAATACTTTAAAACATATTACATTCTAGTCAATCATAAGCTATTTAAGAAGTAAGGAAGGTTTACTAACTGTCATGATTGGAGGAATGAATGAGTATTTTGCAATCAGGAACTCCCACCTACTTGAAGATAATCAATAAGAGAAAAGTGCTGCAAGAAATTATTGAGGGAAATAAGCTTTATTCAAGAGCGAGTTTGGCAAAAAGATTGAAGCTGAGTAAACCGACTATATCAGCATTGGTAGATGAGCTGGTGGAAGAAGGCTGGATTATTGAAAAAGAAAGCAAAAAGGCGGCAAAAAAAGGGGGGAGAAAACCTGTCCATTTATTGTTTGCCAAAGAATACAAATATACGATTGGCATTGATATTGGAGGAACGACGACCGAAATAGCAATTATGGATTTAGATGGTAAATTTATTCTTCACCGCAAAATCGACACGCAAGAAGCGTTGAAGAGGAATTTTGTCCAATTGCTTGTTGATCAAGTAAACAGCATGTTATCAGACCAGAATATTAGTCATACGAAGGTGTTGTCTTTAGCGATTGGTGCACCGGGTATGACGGATTCTGAACAAGGAATAGTGATCGAAGCACCAAGCTTAGGGTGGCTGCATTATCCATTAAGGGAGCAGATGACAGAACATTTTTCTTTCCCAATATACATAGAAAATGATGTGAATATGGCGGTACTAGGTGAATGCTGGAAAGGAGCGGCTAAAGATAAAGCACATGTTGTTTTAGTAACAATAGGTACAGGAGTCGGCTGTGGAATTGTTATAAATGGAGAGTTATTTCGCGGCAGTCAATTTGCCGCTGGAGAAATGGGTTATATGATTACCAATAAAGACCAGGCAACCGAAGGCTTTGAATCCATTTTCGAAGGCTATGGTTTTCTGGAAAATCATACTGGCGGCCCATCTATAGTAAAGCAGTATCAAAGAGGTCTAGAGATTAAGCAAGAAAAGGAGTATAGTGCAGAGGAAATCTTTGAGAAGGCTATCGCAGGAGAAGCATTTGCAAAGAAAGTCATAAATGAGGCATTAGATCATATTGCTGTCTCCTTAATTAACATAGCAGCATTGCTCAATCCAGAATGCATTATTCTAGGGGGAGGAATATCGAAGTCAGGATATTGGTTTCTCCCTAAATTACAAGCCAAAATTAACCATTATTTACCCATTCAAAGCAGGACAGAGGTTATGCTGACAAAGCTGCCTCAAGCATCCTTATTAGGTGCAGCGGTTCTAGGTATGAAAAAACATGAATTATTATCTAGTTGAAAAAATAGATTAGAAGGGAGATATACATGCTCGTTCAAAATGATTTTCAAGTGATTGATATACATGGTCATTTGCCAGCTAAAGAAGGGAGCAGCTTTATCAAAAGATCAAAAACGGGCGATCAATACAATGCAGAAAGATTAGAAAGAATCTTATTTGGAACAGATTCAAAAGGATTTCCGAGAGGTTTTTCCAATCGGTATTTACAAGAACAAGTAAGAGTATGTAGAGAGATAAATATGCAGGAGGATGCTATCGAAACTATATTTGAAAATAATGCTCGCCGTTTTCTCCATTTAGAGAAGGGAGTGAAGCAGTATAATGCCAGACAGTAGATCCCAAGTCTATGTAAACCATATCTTAGAACCCATCTATGATTTTACGAAACAACATTACCTTCCCTATTTATTAGAGATTAACATCGCCCATGCTACTATGCTAGCCCGCCAAAAAATCTTAACAATAGAAGATACCCAAAAAATCATTAAAGCGAATCAAGCGATATTAGCAAAAGGTTATCCCAAAAACTATAATCCTCTTTATGAAGACTTATTTTTTATGCTAGAAGAAGATTTGAAAAAGGAAATCGGCGAGGTGCTTGTTGGAAATATGCATATTGCCTTTAGTCGAAATGATATGGATGCAACCATGTATCGAATGGTATCTAGAGAAAAGCTCCTGCAGTTTCTTACCTTACTTGTAGAGTTAAAAAAGGTATTGTTACGTTTGGCAAAAGAGCATGAACTAACGATTATGCCAGCCTATACCCATAATCAGCAAGCACAGCCGACTACCTTAGCCCACTATCTGTTAGCCATCGATTGTAGTTTACAAAGGGACTTGGAACGTGGTTTCACTCTTTTAAGAAGAATCAATGAGTCCCCAATGGGAGCTGCTGCTTTAGGGACTTCTGGTTTTCCAATTGATCGTTCATTTGTGGCAACCCAATTAGCTTTTGATAAACCAATGGAGAATTCCTATGATTCTATTAGTGCTGCTGATTATATGCTGGAAATAGCTAGTGTGATCAAGATTACTTTAAGTACCTTATCGCGTTTTACTCATGATCTCTTGTTTTTTACGACAAATGAAGTAGAAGCAATCAGATTAGATAAAAGCTTAGTGCAAACATCGAGCATCATGCCTCAAAAACGCAACCCTTCATCTTTAGAACATACGAAATCTCTCATTAGTCGGACAATTGGGGAAGTAAATGCTGCTTTTATGATGTCCCACAACACACCTTTTGGGGACATCGTCGATATTGGGGATGATATCCAGCCTATTCTTATCAATGGCTTTTCTCACTCTTATCAAATTATCGAATTGCTGACAGAAATTCTTAAAACGATGGAGGTGAATGTAGATAAACTCCTGACCCGTTGTTCAGAAGGCTTTTCCACCGTAACGGAATTAGCGGATGTACTGGTTAGGGAGTGCCAATTATCCTTCCGCGATGCCCATCAGATTGTCAGCATTTTGGTTCAGCGATTAGCTAGTTCTAGGAAAAAAATAAAAGATGGTTCTGCTGAACTAGTCAAGCAAATTTCTCAGGAGATATTAGGAACACATCTTCCTTTAACAGAAGAACAATATCAAACTGCGATTAATCCTTTTCATTTTGTTATGGTTCGCTCTGCTTTTGGAGGTCCTAACCCAAAAGAAACAGAGAGACAGCGAATAAAGTCCATTCAAAAGCTTGCTGACTTTTCAAAAGAAGTAGCAATATATAGAAACAAATTTACTTCTTATAAGCAGCTGCTTCGCAATAATAACTAACTTGTTTAATAGGAGGGGTTCTATTGAAAAAGTTTTTAAGTGTATTTCTTTTTCTAGCCATAGCAATGGTTATTGTTGGTTGTTCGAAGGGAAAGGATTCTAGCGGGGAAGCAGATGGTACGGTAACAATTGAATATTGGCAATATGCCTATAAGGCGAAAGTGGATTTAATGGATGAGCTTATTAAAGAGTTTGAAGATAAAAACCCAGGAATTAAAGTAAAGCAGACAACTTTTCCATATGAGCAATACAATGAGAAGGTTGCTACACTAGTTCCAGCTGGAAGAGGTCCCGATGTTATCAATTTATATTATGGCTGGCTGCCAAAATATATTGATTCAGGCTATTTACAGCCTCTTCCTGAGGATACATTTCCAGTGGATAAAATCGAAAGTGAATACTTCTCCTTAGTAAATGCAGCAAAATTGGACGATAAATATTGGGCCATTCCGACTGCGGTTCGTACTCTTGCCCTATTTTATAACAAAGATCTTTTTGAAAAAGCAGGCCTGGATCCAAATAGTCCGCCAAAAACATGGGATGAATTAGTAGATTATGCGAAAAAACTGACAGTAAGAGAAAACGGAAAGCTTGTAACAGAGGGGATGGCGTATGAAATTGGTGCACAGCTGAACAACTGGTTTTATGATGCTCTTGTCTATCAAGCTGGCGGTCAAGGATTGAGTGAGGATCGTAAGCAAATTCTTTGGGATGATACACCTGCTGGTTTAGAAGCATTTACGTATTTAGTGGAATTCGGATCCAAACATAAAGTTGGCGAAAGTGGTTTTTATACAGATGATGTAACAGCATTTAAGACAGGGAATGCGGCGATGAATATTGACGGTTCCTTCCGCTTAGGTACATTGGCGACAGATGCACCTGACTTAAATTATGGGGTTGCGCCACTGCCATCTTATAAAGAAAAGGCTACACAATCTTCGTTCTGGGCAAATGGCATTACGGCTAAAGTAGAAGGAGAGAAATTAGAAGCTTCTAAAAAATTCTTAGCGTTTTTAACAAGTGATGAAGTGATGGAACGCTGGATTGACGAGGTAGGAGAATTGCCAGCAAAAGAAGCGGTCGCAACACAAGATAAATATGTAAACGATCCATTATACGGACCATTCATCGAACAGCTTCCATATGCTAATGCACAATTCTATGTCGACGAAACAGCACAAAGACAATATGTTATTGATGCAGTGAATGAAGTGTTGCTAAATGGAGTTTCAATTGAAGATGCCTACAATGATTTCGCAGCTAAGTCACAAAAGCTATACGATGATTATTGGAGTAAAAAGTAAAGATACTGGAATAAAGAAAGGCGGTAATCGTCTTTCTTTATTCAGAAAGGAGGGTTTTCATGTCTGGGAAGAACCATTCTGCCGTCTCCAAAAAGACTGCTAGATTTACGTTAAAGCAACAAAAATATATCTTTGTATATACATGCTTGCTGATACCTCTTCTTTTTTTTATTTCGATTCGGTTTTTGCCAACACTTTATACATTCAATATCGGGTTTCGGGAATGGGATATTCTATCAGAGGATAAACCATTTGTAGGGATGGATAATTATGTAGCCCTTTTTAAAGATGAAGTCTTTCGTAAATCACTAATAAATACATTTATCTATGTCGTTTTTGGTGTAGTAGGACAGCTGATGTGTGGATTAGGAGTAGCGCTGCTTTTGCAAAGGATTAATAAATTTGTCGGGGTATTTCGCGCTATTTATTTCATTCCCTATGTGACAAGTATTGTTGCGGTAAGCTGGGTGTTTAAATGGATTCTAATGAACAACGGCATTGTGAATGATATTCTCATGAAGTTTGGCTTGGAAGCCCAGCTCTTTCTTAAATCACCTGATCAAGCAATTTATATTATTATCTTAACGATGATCTGGCAAGGGCTAGGTTTTCAAATGATTATTTTCCTAGCAGGACTTGAGAATATTCCCAAAATGTTCTATGAAGCTGCGGAAATTGACGGGGCAGATGGTTGGAAAAAATTTATTCATATTACCTTGCCTTTACTAAATCCAACCATTGTATTTTCCGCAGTCATTGGCAGTATTAGTTTCTTACAAACCTTTACCCAAGTGCAAAATATGACACAGGGTGGACCACTTCATTCTACTATATCCGTTGTTCTTTATATTTATGAATTAGCCTTCCAGCACTTTGATATGGGTCTCGCTTCTGCTGCAACAGTTATCTTATTTCTGATTATTTTAGTTATCACAATCATTCAAATGAAAGTTTTGACAAAGAAATTTGAGTACTAGTTTTTTATGGGGGTGAGGAGTTGAAGAAAAGAAACTATTTAAAAAAATCAATCGTCTATATTCTCTTGACCGTTGGGGCTATCTTTATGCTGTTCCCTTTTATTTGGATGGTATCCACATCCTTTAAGCCGCCGACGGAAGTATATGGACTGAAGCTGCTTGCCGACCACCCTACATTAGAGAATTATCGGAAGATCATGGTGGATACCCTGTTTAGTAAATGGTTTTTAAATAGTTTTATCGTGGCAGTTATTACTACTATAAGTGTTGCATTATTTGATACCCTTGTTGGTTATGTTATTGCTAAATTTTCCTTTGTTGGCAAGAGTATTATTTTCTTATTCATCTTAAGTTCCTTAATGATTCCTACCGAAATGCTGATTATTCCTTGGTATATCATGTCTACTGACTTAGGCTGGGTTGATACGTATTGGGGGATTATGTTTCCAGGCGTAATTTCTGCCTTTGGTATTTTTCTTATGAAACAGTTTATGGAGTCTATTCCAGATGACTTACTCGATGCTGCAAGAATTGATGGCTTAAATGAGTTTAAAATTTTCTTTAAAATCGCCATTCCACAAGTATATCCAGCATTAGCAGCGCTATGTATTTTCACATTTTTAGGAAACTGGAATGCCTATTTGTGGCCGTTAATCGTTATCGAGACAGAAGAAATGCGAACACTGCCAGTCGGCCTTGCCTTTTTCTCCGGTGAAAACCAAACTTACTGGGAAATCGTCATGGCAGGAGCTACCATCGCTGTTGTACCACTAATCATCGTCTTCTTAATCTTCCAACGCCATATTATTAAGGGGATAACGTTGACGGGGTTGAAGTAAGGGGAAGTGGAAAAGAAGTTTTTCCAGTTAGACAAACTTGATTAAAGGCTGATCACAAGCATTAGAGGGAAGTAGTACAACTGTCCCTCTGCTGCCATTCCCATCTATACTTAGACAGATGGGAATTATTTATGATTATTGGTAGATGTTGATTAATGACCAGAACCCATTGCATCCACATGATGGACATGTTTGCTATTAAACCAGATAAATAATACGGAAACTAATACAAATCCAGCTCCAACAAGGAATGGGACAGATGGATTAAATATTTCTGCTAACTTTCCTGCTGTGAAAGGTGCAATGGCTCCACCTATAAAGCGCAAGAAGCTGTATGCTGCTGAAGCGGTAGATCGTTCTACAGGAGCAGCATTCATTACGGCAGTTGTAATAAGCGTATTGTTATTTCCTAATAAGGCACCAGCGAAAATAACTGCTGCGATGATAACCCATTGGGTTGTTGTCCAAATTCCCATAGCAACTAATACAACTGCAAACAAGGTTAACATTGCACACATTGATTTTACGGTTCCAAAACGTTCCTGCAATCTTGGTGCCATAAAAACAGAAGTGACAGCTAATAAAATACCCCAGCCCAAGAATACAAAGCCAAGTCCATGTTCGTCTAAGCCCATTACAAACGGTGCATAGGCTAACAACGTGAAAAATCCAAAATTATATAATGCTGCGGCAATCCCTAAAACTAGTAAGGAGCGGTGTTTTAATGCTCTAAACGGATCTGCCAGGGAAGTTTTAGGTTTAACTGTATTCGTTGTATTCATGGAAGTATTTTTTGGCATTAAAATGAAAATACCGAAAAAGGCAATGATCATTAAAACAGCTACCCCTAGGAAAGGACCTCTCCAGCTCATGGCTCCTAACCATCCGCCTAGTAGTGGACCGACAGAGATACCAAGTCCAATCGCTGCTTCATAAAGAATAATTGCTTTAGCAGTACCACTGTTTGATAGGGACACAATTGCCGCTAAAGCAGTTGCTACAAACAGGGCATTACCAAGTCCCCAACCTCCGCGAAGACCAACAAGCGACCAAATCCCATTTGATAGTCCGCCTAGGCAGGAGAAAATAGCAATGATAACAATCCCCAAGATAAGTGTCCACTTAATTCCAAGTCTGGAGGAGATCATCCCAGTCACTAGCATTGCTACAGCCATCACGGCATTATAGCTAGTGAAAAGCAGCGTTACCTGGCTTTGGGAGGCATGAAGTTTCTCGGCAATAGCAGGAAGGATCGGATCTACGAGACCAAGCCCCATAAAGGCAATAATCCCCGCAAAAAATACAGCCCATACTGCTTTAGGCTGTTTTAATAAACTAGCTTCTGTTTTCGTATTTAAATTGTTTTTGGTTGAATCTGCTGATACAGATTGTGAAGATGACATTTCATTCTCCCCTTTATTTTTTTATTCCCTTTGTTTTTATAGACTAGATTAATTCTTTAAAAGAATTCCTTATAACATCACCGCGACTAATAATGCCTACTAAAACTCCATTTTTTTCAACGGGGACTTTTTTTATTTGCTTTTTACCTAACAGAGCAGCAATCTTTTCTAAATTTTCATCCCAAGCCACTTTAATAACCCTTTTTTTCGCAATTTTCATTACATTCAAATGTAAGAGACTTTGCAATCTATGTTCAAAGTCTTCATCATCCCCTTTAATGACAACCGTATAATAAATACTGTCGATAATATGATCATCATGTTTACCAATGTATCGCAGTACATCTCCATCACTGATGAAACCGACAATCTCATTGCGGTCATTAACGATAGGAAGACCGCTAATTTTATATTGAATGAATTTTTCGATGACAGAACGGACGGTGTCGTTTTCCTTCACTTTATATACTTGGCTTACCATAATATCATGGGCTAACATTTATCTTTCCCCCTTTTTTGGACAAGTAGTTGTATAAGGAAACTATATAATTGTATTATACAACTATATGATGAAACGTCAAATGTTTTTATAGTCAGATGGATTCCTTCCTCCTTACAAATCTTTAATCAAGTATGCTATCATATCTTATAGAAATATTGGAAACGGTGAGGTAGTTAATCAATGGATGAACAATCGCTGGAAGAACTTGAAGTGGAATTATCTATACTGATAAGAAGGGTTACCCATACCTCTTCTCATAAAAAAACTGGCAGTCTGGATCGGTCAGCATACCTGTTATTGCATGAAATAGTGACATCAGGACCTGCCGGTGTTAAAGCGTTAGCAACTGAATTTCAATTAGATGTTTCTACTGTAAGTCGACAGGCGGCTGCGTTGGAGCAAAAGGGCTTTTTGCTGAGAATTCCTGATGAAACAGATGGAAGGGCTTATACGCTCCAGATAACCGAAACAGGATTAGAAGAATTTCAAAAGGAAAAAAAGTTTAGAAAAAGCAGAGTGGAAGAAGTTACTAAATGTTGGACAGAAGAAGACCGTGAGACTTTTGCCAAGTTATTAAAAAAATATAATCAGTCTGCGATGAATGTTCATATATGACTGATTTAATAAGAGAATAGGCATTTGGAAAAAGAAGTGCTTGCTTAAGAGGGAAGGTATTTTCACCTTCCCCTTTTCTATTGGGAGACAAGTGTAATTGGAGGCTATTTGCGTTTTTTGTATGATTTTTATAGGGCCGTTAGAGAGAGGTTCCTTTATGTCTATTTTATTAATATTTTTATATAGTTTGAAAAGCAAAAGAAGATTATTTGCTGGAGATTTAATGTTGATATTCCTTAGTTATGGAAGTGCTCTGATATATAGGGGAAGCACCATTGGGGATTAGTGCGGGATTTGAAGTTTGAAAATAATTAATTTTCTGATATAAAAGTACTATTTTGAGAAAATAAAAAGGGGAATTGACTATCAATTTAGAATATTAAGTCTCGTAATATTACATATTGTGATCAGAGGGGGATTTTTTGGTGGTAAAGAAGAAACTTAAAAAAACAGCACTAGCAGCAGTACTTGGAATTAGTACTCTCTCACTAGGGTTATATGGTCCTCCTGAGAAAGCCGCTGCAGAAGCAGCATATAAAGAAGTTGTCTCCAGTTACGGTGGAGCTCCTATTGATTTAGGCATTGCCAATGATGAGCGGATTATTGAAATGCTGAAAAAAGAGGGAAAGTTAGCAAAGAATGCAAGTACCGGTGAAACGGAAAAAGCCTTACAAAAGTATTTACAAGGCAAAGCAGAAGGAGCTAAAAAAGAAACAAAGGATAAACTGCCGAAAGCCTTATCAAAATTAGAAACAAAGGGAGAAAATGAAACATCTAATCATAGTCTCCAAAAGGGAAAAGGAAATAAATTAGGACAGGCAAAGAAAAATACAGTTGATTCTGTCAAAGAGGAAGCGTATGAAGGGGAAGTTCGTGAAGATAAGGTTCTCGTTTTAGCGATAGATTTTCCAGATTATAAAAAAAGCTCGATTACAAAAGATGAGACAGATATGTTCTATGAAGATTACACACATGAGCACTTTCAAAATATGATTTTTGGCGAAGATGGTTATGAAGGTCCGAACGACGAAAATCTTGTCTCCATGAAACAATTTTATGAAGAGCAATCTGGTGGCAGTTATTCGGTAGAAGGGGAAGTTGCTGGCTGGTACACAGCAGATCATGAGGCCGCTTATTATGGAGGAAATTATCCTGGGCCAGATGATAGTGATGCACGTCCTCGTGAATTAGTCTATGAAGCATTATCAAAAGCTGCACAAGATCCAAATGTAGACTTAAGTGAGTACGATGTATGGGATCGTGATGATTATGATGGCGATGGTGTATATAACGAACCAGATGGAATTATCGATCATTTAATGGTTATCCATGCAGGAGTTGGTGAAGAAGCTGGTGGAGGAGCCTTAGGGGGAGATGCTATTTGGTCTCATCGTTGGAACTTAGGAAACCTAGTTGCAGTGCCAGGAGCTACATCTAATAGCGATCGTTTCGGTGGCTTGCTTGGTGCATATGATTATACCATTGAACCAGAAGATGGTGCGGCAGGTGTTTTTGCGCATGAATTCGGACATGATTTAGGATTACCAGATGAATATGATACGCAATATACTGGCGGCGGTGAGGCTGTGGCTTACTGGTCTATCATGGCTAGTGGCAGCTGGGCCGGAGATATTCCAGGTACGGAGCCGAGTGGATTTAGTGCATATGCTAAGGAATATTTGCAAGGTGCCCATGGGGGAAATTGGTTAAGCGGCACTACGTTAAATGCGGATGAAATTACAAGTAAAGGAACAGAACTACTGCTGGACGAAGCGGTAACAAAAGGAATAAATAATGACGCAGTGCGTATTAATCTTCCAGATAAAACAACAGATGTAAACACACCGGCAAGCGGGAAATATGAATACTTTAGTGGTAGTGGAAATAATATCGATCATTCTATGAAGACAGCAGTAGATTTGACTAATGCCACAAGTGCCGAGTTGACCTTTAAAACATGGTACGACATCGAGGCTGAATGGGATTATGCATCTATTAAGGTAAATGGCGAGACGATTAAAGGAAATATTACCACAAGCGAAAATCCCAACTACCAAAATCCAGGAAATGGGATTACAGGCAGTACCAATGGTGAATGGGTGGATGGAGTCTTTGATTTAAGTGCATATGCGGGACAAAAGGTCGAAATTGAATTTAATTATTGGACCGACGTGGCAGTTGCTAATCCTGGTTTCTATGTGGATGATATTAAAGTGACAGCTAATGGAGCGGAAATATTAACAGATAATGCAGAAGGGGATTCTTCCTTTGCATTAGAAGGCTTTCAGAAAGATGAAGGAAAATTTTATTCAAAACATTATTATTTATTAGAATGGAGATCACAAAATGGAGTAGATGAGGGTCTTGCGCATATTCGCCGTGGTGCTAGTCTCATGAGTTATGATCCAGGTCTTGTCGTTTGGTATGTGGATGAATCATATAGTGATAACTGGACGGGGGCGCATCCTGGAGACGGATATTTAGGAGTAGTCGATGCAGACCAGCATACAAACTACTGGAGTGATGGAACTGTAGGAGCTACCCGATATCAATTAAATGATGCTGCCTTTAGTTTAGCTAAATCTAATAAAATGTTTTTAGATTATGCTGCTATTAACGGAACTACATTAAAAGATAATTTTACAAAACGAACTCCACTATTTGATGATAGTGCTGACTACAGCAACCAAGGAAATCTAGAAGCAGGACGCAATATTCCATCCACCGGCTTGAAAATTCGTATAGTTGGTGAGAGCAAAGACGGTACAGTAGGAAAAGTATTATTATATAAATAATAATAAATAGAAGAGGCTGTCCGAAAAGTCTCTAATATAAAGCAAGAGGAGAAAAAGGCTCGTTTTTCTCCTCTTGCTTTTCTATTCTGTTGATTCTATCCGAAAGTAGCTGGTGGAAATATGTATTGAAATTCCACTTATAAAGAAAAAAATGGAGAGCATGGATTCATGCTTATACAGGTGACCATATGACCCTTGACGGCCCACATGCAAAGGGTGACTTGCGAAGAGACGTGCAGCGGCTTTAAATATTGTACCAACTTCTACTGGTGCAGCTACAGCAATAGGACTGGTCATTCCAAAATTAGAGGGCAATTTAGACGGTGTATCTCAGCGCGTGCCAGTACCGGCTGGCTCGGTGACAGAGTTAGTCGCTGTCGTCAATAAGACGGTAAAGAAAGATGATATAAATACTGCTATGAAAGCGGCATCTTCCGATTCATTTGGATATACAGAAGAACAGTTGGTATCCTCAGATATAATTGGTATAACATATGGTTCATTATTTGATGCTACACAAACAAAGGTTACCTCACTTCCTGATGGGAAGTCTTTAGTGAAAGTTGTGGCATGGTATGATAATGAGAATTCGTATACAAACCAAATGGTTAGAACTATTAAATATTTTGCCGAACTATAATCTGTGGCTTAAAAAGATATGGCACTAAGAACTTATGAGAAGTCCTCAATATCTATTGTCTTTAATACATTTAATACACGCTTGGATTCCGCATTGGGAAGTCGGATCACTGCGTGTTAAAAGCAAATGGCATTTTTGAGCTAAATCAAAGCCGCCATAACTTAATAAATGATGAGGGTGTAATTAATGCACCCTCTTTTTGTATATATGCTTGCGGCTTTAGGATAGAAGGTTCTTATGTATTCAAAGCGGCTGTTTTATTTTGGGAAGGAACCGTTACCCTGCGGTAACGGTTTAGCCTAGATGAAGCTCCCATCCTTTATAAATTCAAAAGAAGTATCAAAATGATGACCAGTCAGGGCGGTCATTTTTTATTCGACACTTTTCATGCAAATTTTGTGCAGGGATGTTTTTTGTACCTTTTTTTCATTTGTAGCATATGGGACACCCCCTTCCCTTTTTTATTTTTCCTTAATTAACTGTACACGACCTACTTGTCCATCTTCTAGGCGAACCTTAATTCCATGGGGATGGAAGGAAGACTTGGTTAATATATCTTTTACAATGCCTGCTGTTCGTTTCCCGGTTCTTTGATCTTGTTTTAGTACTATTTCAACAGGTGTGCCTGGTGTTATGTCTTTGCGATTCTGACCGTTCATTATACACCCATGCGTTTTCTTTGGTTATTTGGCTTTTTGGTTAACTGGCTTTTCATTTTTTGCATTTTTTGATTGCCGCTCAAACTTGCTTTTCCGCCTTGTCCTTGCTGTGCTTTATTTGCCAGCTGCTGCTTCATGGCTTCTTGTAAGCTAATTTTCTTTTTACCTTCTTGTTCCTTTGTCTGCATATCGTTGTTCATATCGTTCACGGATTTTTCCTCCATTATTATCGAAATAAGGTTACTCCCTCATCATAACATCAATTGGGTGTCAGGCACCATAAAAAGACAGAAGCCAAAGGGTGTTCACCTCAGAAGGACAGTTTTTCTGCAAACATATTCTCTTCTTTTTGTGAATAGGCTGTAGGAGAACAGGAATGGATGGTGGTAACGATGGATCTGCCGGTTATTTTAGCTGGGCCATTGGTGCGCAAAGTGGAGGAAACATCAGCTTATCTTTGGATAGCTTTAAGTGGAGAATATCAATTGAACGCCAATCTATATGTGATTCACTTCAATCAAACGACAAAAGAGCATGAATATCAGCCGTTTGACATTCAGTCAGATATACAAGTATGCCGATTAGGAAAAAACTTATATATTTATTTAATCAAACTTCAGCCTATCTCCCAAAACTTTCCCACCCAAACATTGTTAGGATACAATCTAGGGTTTCAAAAAGACAAAACAAGCTATGACTTAAGTGATTTTGGATTATTATCATCTGATAGTCCAGTCTCTATTTGTTATGGAAACTTACAATATCCCACTTTCTTCATTCCAGCAACAGTTGAAAAAAACTTCTTATATGGTTCCTGCCGCAAATTTCTAAGAAAATAATCAATTTATTTTATAAAGAGCACCTCTTTTTTCTTCCTTTTGCGCAACGCTATTGTAAAAGAAGGAAAGAGTAGGAGCTCTTTTCTTTTAAAACTACTAGTCGCCAATAGCACCTGTATTTTTAAAATTTATATAGATTAGAAGATTCAGAAAAGTGTGGTTGCTAATTCCGAGTAAGTGTATTAGAATAATAGAAAATTAAACTCTTTACAAAGATAAAGGGAAGGTTCAGGAGGTTAATCATTGATCGATTTAGTGTATCGTTTTGGCCCTCAAAATTATTATCATTATGCTGGAGTAATTAATACACTACCGAAGTTTTTGGAAGACAACCACATACAATTTCCATTAATAATTCATGGGCAAAAGTCATGGCAGGCTGTTCAACCTTATTGGCCCGAAACTGAATTTCAGAATCCCTATAAAGAAATTTTGTTTGCTGGTGAATGCAGCTATGAAGAAATAGACCGAATATGGAACGAAGCCTTGCACCACCAGCATGATGCCATAATAGGAGTTGGTGGAGGGAAAGTTTTAGATACGGTAAAAGCGGTGGCAAGTAAAGCGAAAATACCTTGTATCTTAATTCCTACATTGCCTTCAAATTGTGCTAGCTTTACCCCCATCAGTATTGTTTATTCTGCTGAAGGAGACCATCTTGGTACAATACGACATAGTCAATCAAATTATATGGTAATGGTTGAACCAGAATTATTAGTTAAAGCACCAATCGAGCATTTGACTTCTGGAATTGGCGATACCTTGGCTAAATGGTATGAAAGTAAAATTCGTTTTAAGAAATTAACAAGTAAAGAAATATCCATTCCATTGGAACTGTCTCATACTGCTGCTAAGCAATGTCGAGATAATATTTTAAAATGGGGTGAAGCTGCTGTTATAGCTGCTGAAGCTAAAAAAAGCAATGCAGACTTCTCTCGCATGCTTGATACGATTTATGCCGTAGCCGGCCTTGTTGGAGGATTGGGAGGGGAGTTTGGGCAAAGCGTTGGCGCACATGCCTTTAATTACGGATATGTCAGTTTGGGGAAAAAGAGACATTTACATGGCAGCCTTGTTGCGTACGGAATATTATTTCAGTTGAGTTTGGAAGAAAATTATGAAGAAATAAAACAATTAGTTCCTTTATATAAAAAATTGAAGTTGCCAATATGCTGGAGAGATTTACATTTATCCCCTGAGAAAGGTGACCTTGAAAACATGGCTGATCAAATATTAAGACCATCCTCTAGAATTTATGCATTGCCAATGGAGCTAACCAAGCAAAAGGTAATAGATGGCCTGGAAAAATTAGAATCATTTATTACAGAAAATGAGGTGGGGTTAAATGCATTTTGATTGCTCTGAACGTCTGGGTAAATTAAAGCCGAAATATTTAGTCGTTCAAAATAAACGGATAAAAGAACTTCAGCAATCAGATAAGCAGGTAATTAATCTCGGAAGAGGAAATCCAGATCAGCCAACTTTTCCCCGTATTGTGGAGTGCCTGCAAGAAGCCATATATGATAAGAACAACCATGGTTATCCACCTTATGGCGGAAAACAAGATTTTAAAAAAGCTATTGTGGATTTTTATCGAAAGGAGTATGGAGCAAATATTTCGTCTAATCAGGTTGCGATCATGAATGGTTCTACAATAGCCTTATCTGGATTAGCACAGGCCCTCTTAAATCCTGGGGATATTGCATTGGTTCCTGATCCTGGTTTCTTTGGATATCAAGCGGCTGTTGAGTTGGCAGGTGGAGAACCATTTTTTGTTCCGATTAGCGAGAATAATCATTTTTTAGTTGATTATTCAAGCATCCCAGAAGAGGTCAGTCAAAGAGCAAAGATTTTATTTTTAAATTATCCGAACAATCCAACAGGTGCAAATGCCACAAGGGAATTTTTCGAAGAAACGATTACATATGCCAATAAATATGGGATTGCTGTCATTCATGATTTTGCTTATGCAGATATCTACTATACAGAGGAAAAGCCAATCAGTTTTTTATCCATTTCCGGGGCAGCGGAAGTAGGAGTTGAAATTTATACCTTCTCCAAAACATTTAATATGGCTGGTTGGAGGAGTGGATTTACAGTAGGGAATGAATCGCTTATCAAACATTTAAGTGCCTATTTACAAAATGCAGTTGGCGGTGTTTTTGGTGGAATACAGGATGCATCTGTGTTTGCTCTATTACATCAACAGGCAGAACGTAATGCCTTAAGAGAGTTATATCATGAGCGGCAATTGTTAGTTGAAAAATGTTTAGAAACGCTAGATTGGGAGTATGTTGCCCCACAAGGAACATTTTTCCTTTGGGCTAAGGTTCCGTTACCAATGAATTCGGTTGAATTTGCCGAACAATTACTAGAAGAAGCGTTGGTAGCAGTGGTTCCGGGCAGTATATACGGCAAAAACGGAGAGGGATGGATTCGCATTAGTTTGGTGACCTCTTTGGAACAGTTGAAAGAATCATTTGAGCGAATAAAGAGATTTTTACTAAGGAAGCGGGGGAATGAAAATGAAAACCTTTCTAAAGCTTAATGCACTTCTTATTGTTGTTATTTCAATAAATCTATTAGCTGCTTGTAGTAATTCTGCTAATTCACAAGAAGAATCGACGAAAACTGCTAGCAAAAGCGAAACGTCAGATAAAAAGGTTATCCGCGTTGGCGCAACTGGTCAAAGTTTTCCAAACTCTTATCAAGAGGATGGAGAATTAATCGGTTTTGATGTGGAAGTACTTGAAACGATTGCAAAGAATTTAGGGTATAAAGTGCAATGGACATTAGCAGGCTTTGAAGGGTTAGTAGGGCAGCTAGGGGTCGGAAAACTTGATACGATTGCTAATGCCTTTGAATATACAGAGGAAAGGGCAGAACAATATAATTATTCGACAACTTATTCTTATACAAGTACAGGGATTGCTGTTCTTAAAGATAGTCCTTATGATTCTGTAAAGGATTTAAATGGACAAACAGTTGCTGGAGTATTAGGGTCTAATAAAATTAATGTATTGGAAGATTATGTGAAGAAAAATGGATTAGATATTGAAGTCAGACAATATGAAACAAGAGATGGTCCACAATCGGATACAATTAAGGGTGCCGTAGCAGGTTATGTCCAAGGAAAACCTATTTTGCAAGCAACAATAAATAAATCGAAATTACCTCTGAAAATATTAGAGGATGACTTAAAGAAATCAGAAATTGGTTTCCCGTTTGCAAAAACAGAACAAGGGGATGCGTTAAGAAAAGCGTTTAATGCAGAAATAGAAAAGCTGAGAGCGGATGGAACACTAGCTGAAATCTCGGAAAAGTATTATGGAGATGATATTACTTCTGAGGAGTAACGAGAAATTTATTGAATTTTTGATTAATTAAGTGGAAGAAAAGTTTTCTATTAAATAGTGTATAGGCTTCTTCGTGTAGAAGAAGCCTAATTATATTTTGTCCTTTTAAATTGCGAGTTTAGAACGTCTGTTTTTCCTCAATTATGAATGTGTGGAACGTTAAAAAATAATAACTTAATAAACGCTGTCAAATGAAAATTATAAAAAAAAGAAAAAAGTATGGGATTAACCACT
Organism: Niallia sp. FSL W8-0951; assembly: GCF_038006525.1. NCBI lineage: Bacteria > Bacillati > Bacillota > Bacilli > Caryophanales > Bacillaceae > Niallia > Niallia sp. FSL W8-0951. The sequence goes on along the minus strand of NZ_JBBOVK010000001.1, from coordinate 3,326,417 downwards.
TCGAATATGTTAGAATAGTCAATAATTCAGATTAGTTTTGTTGGAATTAATATTTTGATAATTTAATAATTTAATAGTATTAATATTGGTATTAGGAGAGGATAGGAAATGGGTTCACATGTTGTAGCTTTAAAAATGCTGCAGAACAATTTTAGTACAGAAGAAATGCGTTCTGTGTGGGATGATAAAAATAGATTACAGAAGATTCTGAATGTAGAAGCAGCTTTAGCATTAGCAGAAAGTGAGTTAGGGATCATTCCAAAGGAAGCCGGAAGAGCCATAAAGCACGCTTCAAAAGTAGAAAATTTTGATATTGAAGAAATTGCAAAAGAGTCTGCTAAATTAAAACATTCCTTAATGGCTACAGTTAACCATTTGCAGAAACTATCAGGTGATTATGGAGAATATGTTCATTATGGCGTAACAACACAGGATGTAACAGATACAGCGATGATTCTTCAATTGAAGGAAGCAGATGAAATCATAAGAAGAGATACAAAAAAAGTAGCAGAGCTTCTGATTGGTTTAGCATCCAAATATAAGAAAACGCCGATGCCAGCAAGAACACACGGAATGCAAGGACTGCCAACCACATTTGGCTTTAAGCTCGCAGTCGTTTTAAGTGAGTTTGAACGTCACCTAGATAGATTAAATAGCGTCCAATCACGGATTTTTACAGGTGTTCTTGCTGGTGGTGTTGGTACATATGCCGCTTTAGGAAGCATAGGACCAAAAATTGAAGAACGGGCATTGGAGATTTTAGAACTTAATGCGCCAACGATTTGCTGGCATTCCTCACGTGACCGAATTTCGGAGTATGGTTCAGTGCTAGGACTAATAAGTGGTTCGTTAGGAAAGCTAGGAAATGAATTCTATAACTTAATGCGGACAGAAATTGACGAAGTGGAAGAGCCGTTTTCAGCAGGAAATGTGGGCTCAACTACGATGCCGCATAAACGTAATCCAGCTATTTTTGAAGGAATTGCCAGTCTGACAAAACCTGTCTTACATAGTGTTGCCTTGCTGCATGAATCATTAGTGATGGAACATGAAAGGGATGCGATGAGCTGGAGAAGTGAATGGATAGCCTTACCAGAAATTTGTTTATATTTATCCTCTCAATTGAAAAGTATGCTAACCGTTCTGGAAGGGCTTGTAGTGAAACCTGAAAACATGCTGAAAAACTTGGAGCGATTAGGTGGACTGATTTTATCAGAACGTGTCATGTTTGCTTTATCAGAAAAAATAGGTAAACAAACTGCCCATCATCTTATATATGAAATCGCAATGGAATCTGCTGAACAAAAAACTCCATTTAAAAGATTGCTTGGTCAGAATGAAAAGGTGGCTGCTGTATTGACAGAAGAACAAATTAATCAGTTATTAGATCCAAGTCAATATATTGGCTTAGCTAGTGAGAAGGTAGATGAAGTAATTGCTTCGATTAGAAATGGGGGACTTTTAAGTGAGTAATTTATCTTTTCATCAAGCAACTTCCAAAGATATTCCCGAATTACTTGATCTATCTCTAAGAGGATATGCCTCTATTCGAGAGCTGGGAATTCACTTTGCTGCTGCAACAGCAGATGCAGAATTGGTAGAAAAGAATATCAAGGAAAATATATGCTTCTATTTACGAGATGAAGGCAAAATGGTTGCAACTGCTTCTGTTCGCATGCCATGGAGCAGTCATCCTGGTCCATTTGAAATTCCCCATATTTGGTGGGTTGCTGTTGCTCCAGAAGAAAAAAGAAAAGGATACGCAAGCAAAATCCTTCATTATGTGGAGGAAAGTTTTTTAAGAGATACACTTCATTGTCCATCTGTATCGCTGGGCACGGCGAAGGAGCATCCTTGGCTTAGAGAAATGTATGAAAAACGGGGATACAAAAAGGTTGGAGAAACGGATTTAGGGAAAGGTCATATTACCATCTATTTAGAAAAATTACTTTTAGCAAAATCATATAAGAAAAGGTAGGAATTGATAATGTGGAAGAAACTGACTGTAATCATGAGTATAGCATTTTTATTATTATTATCTGCTTGCAGCGGAAACGATAATAAAACAGAAAATGGGGGATCCTCAAAGGAGCAAAAAACACTCCGTGTAGGTTCAACCGCACAAAGTTATCCAAATGGATATGAGGAAAATGGTAAATTAGTAGGTTTTGATATAGAAGTATTAGAGAAAATCGCAAAAAATTTAGGCTATCAAGTGGAGTGGGTTAGATCAGACTTTGCAGGTTTAATGGGGCAATTAGAAACCAAAAAAATTGATACAGTGGCAAACTTTGTTGCTGTTACAGATGAAAGAAAAGAAAAGTATCAGTTTTCAGAGCCGTATGCCTATGCAGGTGCTACCATTGTTACAAATAAAGACAATGCATATGATAGTTTAGATGATTTAAAGGGCAAAACAGTATCCGGAGTATTAGGTTCGAATAATGTGAAGAACTTAGAAAATTTCGATCCTGACATCATCCCTAAAACATATGAAAACCGTGATGGTGCAATGAATGATGCGATTAATAAACGTGTCGATGGTTATGTTAACTCTAAATCTTCTTTGATCGCAGAAATTGAAAAAGGAAATTTGCCATTGAAGTTTGTAGGGGAGCCATTTGTGTATGAAGATGTTGCTTTTCCGTTCCTTAAAAATGAAGATGGAGAAGCTTTGGCAAAAGCATTTAATGCTGAAATAAAAAAATTACGTGAGGATGGTACCTTAACAGAAATATCGAAGAAATATTTTGCAGACGAGGATATCACCGTTAAGGAATAGTTTGGAGGACCAGTATGAATCTTAATTTAGATTTTCCATATTTAGTTGATATATTACCAGAACTGTTGGAATTCATACCGCTTACTTTATTTCTTGCTGTTCTATCCATGGTTTTTGCCATCATTGGCGGATTGATTTTAGCTGTGATATCCAGATCGAATATCCCAGTATTAAAGCAGCTTGCCGCTGTATATATTTCGTTTTTTCGTGCCATTCCAACACTGGTTCAATTATTTTTAATTTATTATGGGCTGCCACAAATCTTTCCAGCTCTAAGTGCGATGACGGCTATAACAGCAGCGATCTTAGGGCTTAGTTTAAAACAAGCAGCATTTTTAGCAGAAATATTCCGTGCTGCACTGAATTCGGTTGATAAAGGACAGGTGGAAGCATGTTTATCAGTTGGAATGACAAAAGTGCAAGCCTTTCGTCGAATTGTTCTACCTCAGGCGACGCGAAATGCTATTCCTGCAACAAGTAATATTTTTATTGGTTTAATTAAAGAAACCTCATTAGCGTTTACTTTAGGAGTAGTGGAGCTTTTCGCCCAAGGGAAAATAATTGCTGCTAGTTCTCTTAAATTTTTTGAAACCTATTTGGCTTTAGCGCTGCTTTACTGGGTGTTAATTATTCTTGTTACTTTCGTTCAGCGGGCTATTGAAAAAAGAATGGAAAAACCGTATTTATCATAAAGGAGTAGTAGGATGATAGCTGTTACAAATCTAAAAAAGAGGTTTGGAGAGAATATAGTATTAGATGGTGTTAATTTAAAAGTTAACCGTGGAGAAGTGTTGGCTATTATCGGACCGTCTGGATCTGGAAAGTCAACATTGCTCCGGTGTTTGAATTTATTAGAGCTGCCTGATGAAGGGGTTATTCAAATAGGCGAGACAAATGTAAATGTACAAAAAATGGGGCGGAAAGATATTCATCAGCTTCGCCAGGAAACAGCGATGGTGTTTCAAAACTATAACCTTTTTAAAAATAAAACTGCCTTGCAAAACGTTACGGAATCCTTGATTGTTGCTAAGAAAATGAATAAACAAGATGCAGAGAAATTAGGGAAAGAACTTTTAGTGAAGGTAGGGCTTGAGGATAAGTTTCACCAATACCCTGCCACATTATCAGGCGGACAGCAACAACGTGTGGGCATTGCTAGAGCGCTCGCTGTTAAGCCACATGCCATTTTATTTGATGAACCAACCTCAGCACTTGATCCAGAATGGGTTTCAGAAGTGCTGCAAGTTATAAAAGATATTGCACAACAAAATACAACCATGATTATTGTGACCCATGAAATGAAATTTGCGGAAGAAGTGGCTGACAGAGTGATTTTTATGGCAGATGGAAATATCATTGAAGAAAATGAGCCGAAAGAATTATTTCATCATCCACAAAATATAAGAACAAAACAATTTTTAAAAACTTTAGAAAGAGATGAATAATAAATCATGAACATGTCTCCTGAACTATTAAACGATTTAATTGTCAAACGAAGATATTTGCATGAGCATCCAGAGCTAGCTTTTGAAGAATTTCATACAACGGAATTAATCAAAAAATGGTTAACAGAACAGGGTATTGCCATTGTTGAACTTGGTCTAGAAACAGGAGTTGTTGCGGAAATAAAGGGAGCGTTTGCGGGACCAACCATTGCTATTCGGGCAGATATTGATGCCTTGCCGATAATAGAAGAAACAGATGTTGCATTTAAATCAAAAAATGAAGGGAAAATGCATGCCTGTGGTCATGATTTCCATACAACTGCTATTTTAGGAGCAGCGATTCTAATCAATAGTCAAAAGGACAAATTACATGGAAATGTAAGATTTATTTTTCAGGCTGCCGAGGAAATTGCTCAAGGTGCAAAGAAATTTGTAGAAAAAGGAGCAATAGAAGGAGTAGAAGCAATTTTTGGAATGCATAACAAACCTGATTTGCCAGTAGGAACGATAGGGGTAAAATCAGGTGGACTTATGGCAAGTGTAGATAAATTTAGTTTAAGGTTTATCGGTGTCGGAGGTCATGCTGGTATACCACATCGTGCTATTGATCCGATTGTTATGGCTAGTCAATACGTAACAGCAGTTCAGTCAATTGTCGCAAGAAGAATGGATTTGTTTGATAATGTAGTAGTCAGTATCACAAGCATCCATGGAGGAAATACATGGAATGTCATTCCAGATGAAGTCAAACTAGAAGGTACTGTTCGAACATTTCAGCCTAAAGCTCGTGAGGCAGTTCCGACAATAATGAAAAAGCTAGCGGCGTCTATTGCAGAGGGAAATGGTGGTTCGGTTGAATTTGTTTGGGATGATTATCTTCCCGTGGTAAACAATCATCAAGATTATGAAGATATTGTCCGAGCCACAGTTTTGGATGCAGGGTATAATGTCGTCGATGCTGTGCCAAGTGCCGGTGGAGAGGACTTTGCGTTTTATCAAAATTATATTCCGGGATTTTTCGTTTGGATGGGAGTGGATGGACCCCAAGAATGGCATCACCCTAAGTTTGATTTACAGGAAGAGGCCATTAAAGTGGCTGCTGAATTTTTTGCTAAGCTAGCGGAGAACCTTTTGAAAAATGACTGATTTAACAAAAGCGATAGTTGACTTGATTCAATCCTCCCCGTCTTACAAGGAGCTTACTAATGAGACAAAAAAGAATTTGGAAAAGGGAGTATTCGATTATTTTCTGGCGTGTTTTGCCAGTGTGAGGTTCGATATAAACTTTTCCACTGTTTTACGTACTGCTATTTATCCTGCTGGAGAGGGAGCAGCAATAATCGGCACGGATTCAAAGGTTCACCCTTTTGATGCTTGTTTAATTAATGGGTATTCTGCACATGCATTAGATTTAGATGATGTTCATTCTGAGATTAGAGGACATCCGTCTGCGATTATTTTGAGCTTATTACATGCCCTAATAGAAAAGAAGCGTGATAGAGACCGCTTCTATGAAGCCTATTTAATAGGAATAGAGACGATGAAGTGTTTTGCTCAACTATTAGGTGCCCAGCATTATGAAAAAGGGTTCCATACAACTGCGACTGCGGGAATTTACGGAGCAGTTGCAGCTGGAGCCCATTATTTACATTTCGAAACAGAGAAATTTTCGCAAGCTATTAATTTATGCGTATCCAAATTAAGTGGTTCTCGGAGTCAATTTGGAACAATGGTGAAACCGCTGCATGCTGGTCTAACTGCCCAAAGTGCTTGGCAGATTCTTCATTTTGTTGATAAGGGAATCGCCGGAAGTAATAATACCATTCAAGCAAAAAATGGTTTACTTTCTATGTATGTGGAGCAGAGAGGAAATCCATACGAGGTTTTTGAAAAATGGGGAGAACCTTGGACTATAGATAAACCTGGATTATGGTTCAAATTATATCCATGTTGTTCTGCAAATGCACATGCCATTGAGGCCATTCAGAATATAAAGGCACAAAGAAATTTTTCCATTGATGAGGTTGCTTCTGTTGATTTGTATTTCCCTCCCAATGGTGATGCTGCATTAGTTTACACGCGCCCGAAGAATGGAGAACAGGGGCGTTTTAGTGTAGAATACTGTGCAGCTTTATTATTGCGGGGTGAAGCATTATCTATTGAAAATTTTTCTGTCAATCAAATTGCCGATGATATTCAAGAAGGAATAAAAAAAATTCATCGAAAGCATGATCCTGCAATTCCCGTAAAAGAAATTAGTTATCCAAAAGGAAGATATTGTATAGCTAAAGTAATGTTAAAAGATGGTCAACAGTTGGTATCTAGAGTAGATGCACCAACAGGCTCACCAGCTAAGCCGCTTAAAATGAAGGATTTAGCCAATAAAGCAAACACATTATTAGGCGAACAAGCCAATACTTTAAATAAGTACTATGCTGCAGGAATAGAAGGCTGGTAACAGAGGGGCGGTTCTTGTGAGGTCATTTGGCCATCAAGAACTGTCTTTTTGAGCAGGAGAATATCTTTAAGAGATAAAATTCATTCTTTTCCCTCTTTGAACATGCAATGGGTCCCAATGTTTTAGGGACCTTTTTTATTTTAGAAATTTGTCCAGGTGGCTGCTGCATGAAAGAATAACAAGGTATAATAGAACTAGAATTTTGAGGTGACTAAATGAAAAAATCAATTGGAATTATTATAGCATGTTGTATCTTTATCCTTTCTATTATAAGCATTGTCTATTCTAGTTGGTCGAATCATACTAGAGAAGCAAAAATCTCTAATGGGCAAATAAATCTTACATCTGTATCGTTTGATAATAAAGATATCATTCACTTAAATGGGGAATGGGAATTTTATAAAAATCAACTGATTACTCCAATTCCAAACAAGAATATATTTGATTCATATGAGAGGGAGTTAAGATACGTCCCTGGATTATGGAGTGATAATAAGAGTAAGGCTCCTTTTATTGCGGGAACTTACCGAATTACAATTACAGTTCCGAAAGATGGTCTTTATGGTATAAAAGTAAATGCTGTCAATCATGCCAGCAAGTTATTTATCAATGGGATAGAAGCAGGAGAGAGTGGCAACCCATCGAAAGATAAATCAGACTATCGTCCATATATTCGAAAATATATCGGTATAGGAAGAAGCGAAAATCATAAGATCGAAATTGTTATTCAAGCAGCAAGTCATAATCAACCGCTGCGAGGCGGAGTAATACAACCAATAGAATTTGGATCGGCAACTCAAATATTAACAAGCAGAGAAAGTGATAGAACAATTGAAACTTTATTATTAGGCGGTTATTTAGTCTTAGGGGTATTCTATCTTTTTAGCTTTTTTTATCGAATGAGGGATATCCATCAATTATACTTTAGTCTTTTTTGTATTCTTCAAGGGGTATATGTAGCTTTTATCAATGAAAAGATAATCGAGCTAGTTATTCCTAGCATAAGTGTTTACTTGTTATCCAATATACAGCTGTTATTATTTCATAGTGCTTTGCTCTTCTTTTTATGGTTTATCCATGGGTGTTTTAAGGAGTTTACTAGTCAAAAGGTGATTCAGGTTATCAGCATTCTGCTTATGATAGACGGATTATTATATGGCGTTCCAGGTGTTAGTGCAAATCTATTATGGTTCCTTCCTATTTTCACCAAACAAATAATGATTGTCCTATTAGTAGCACCAGCCTATGTGTATATAGGATTTGTTTTGATAAAGGCTCTAGTAAATAAATCAGAAGGTTCCCAGTATCTTATTATCATTGTGTCATCGTTTATCAGTTATGGTCTTGTGCTTGGGGTTAATTTTCTCTTTGCTACAGAAATAGGCAGAATCCCTCTTATTCTATTTTTATTTATGACGATTGGCCTTGCTTTATATATGGGACTACGATTTTATCAGGCTTTTATTAAAATAGAAAAACTATCAGAGAGTCTGCAAGTACAGGATAAATTGAAGGATGAGTTTCTAATAAAAACTTCTCATGAACTTAGAACTCCTTTGAATGGAATTTTAAATTTATCTAGGCTGATGCTAGAGGGCAAGGAAGGACCACTTTCTATAAAGCATCAGGAGAGCCTAGCACTGATCCATAATGTTGGGAAGCGTTTAGCAAATTTAGTGGAAGATTTATTAAATGCTTCTGATATAAAAACAAATAATATTGCATTATTCCCAAAAAGTTTAAATTTAAAAATAATAGATGAAGTCATAAAAGAGATGTATCTTTTGGTTCCTGTAAATAAAAATATTACGATTTCCAACAAGATAAATGCCCATCTGCCCAATGTGTATGTCGATGAGGCTAGGCTTATCCAAATTTTTTATAACTTAATTTCGAATGCTATTAAGTACACGGACAATGGTGAAATCACTATCACGGCAGATGTCATTAATAATAAAATGGAAATCACTGTTACGGATACAGGAATGGGAATAAAAGAAGAAGAGCTAGAGCAAATTTTTACGACATTTTACCAAAGTGAAAGAACAATCAACCGAGGAACAGATGGACTGGGATTAGGGCTGGCTATTACGAAGCAGCTGGTCTTAAAATCCGGTGGCGAAATTTTTGTGAAATCAAAAGTGGGACAGGGCTCTCAATTTTCCTTTACCCTTCCTTTAGCTAGTACAGGGGAGAAATTGCCAGTTGAAACACTAGTCCGTCCAGAGGAGTCTATCGTTAAATCTCAAGAAAACAAGGAAAAGTTACAACTTCCGCTGCCTTTAATCGAAAATGGCAAAAGTCCTTATACCATACTTGTTGTCGATGATGAACATGCAAATTTAAAAGTGGTTGTTAATCTGTTAAAACTGCTTAACCATAGTATAATTGCAGTAGATAATGGAAACATGGCATTGGAAATAATCAAAGAAAGAAAAATAGATTTATTGGTGGCAGATTTAATGATGCCCGAAATAAATGGCTATGACCTCTGTAACATCATTCGAGAAGAATATCATTTAGTCGAATTACCAATTTTAATTTTAACGGCTTCAGGGCAAATAGCAGATTTAACAAAGTCCTTTATCAGAGGAGCCAATGATTTTTTGCGAAAACCTATTGAGCCAGAAGAATTAAATGCAAGAGTGACATCGCTTTTAACGATGAAAAATGCCGCAGAACAGGCGGTAAACAATGAACTTAATTACTTTTATGCCCAAATAAAACCACACTTTTTATTTAACACATTAAATAGTATCATCGGTTTAAGTTATAGGGACATGGAAAGAGCCAGAGAAGGGTTATATCATTTATCCACTTATTTCCGCGGAAAACTTGATTTATATCGAAAACCAACCCTGATCTCTATACAAGAAGAAATGGAATTGGTTCAGGCATATCTAGCAATTGAACAATTGCGCTTTGGCGAAGACTTACAGGTGAAGTTTGATATAGAAGAAGATATTCAGATGGAAATTCCGGCCTTAACTATTCAGCCTCTTGTCGAAAATGCAGTTCAGCACGGATTTTCTTACAAGAAAAAAGGTGTGATTTCTATCATAATAAAAAGAGTGGAACCAAAAATAGTTAACATTATTATAAGTGATAATGGAAAAGGAATGAACGAAGAGTCAAGGAATAGGTTACTTCAAGGTAAGAGTAATGGGATGGGCTTTTCCAACGCTTTAAAGAAGCTAAAACTGCTTAAAAACTCAAAACTCTTACTCGAGTCTACAGAACATCAGGGTACTAAAATAATCATCATACTTCCAGAGGTGAGAAGGAATGAGGGTCATAATAATTGATGATGAAAAGTGGGCGATCGAAGTATTAGTACGCCAACTTAATAGATTAACGAATGTAAATATTGTGAAGACATTTACCAATCCGCTTGAAGCCTATCGGGAGCTACCGAAATTAAATGTGGATGTAGTTTTTCTTGATATTGAAATGGGAGAAGTGGATGGTCTAGAATTTGCAGCAAAGCTACTCGCTTTGCCGACACACATGGATATTATCTTCGTTACTGCCTATAATCAGTATGCGTTAGATGCATTTGAAGTAAATGCAATAGATTATCTAATAAAACCTGTCACTATTGCTAGATTGAAAAAAACTTTTGATAAACTGCGTATTTATGGACGAGCAGATTCACAAGTTTTAACTGATAAGAAACAGAGATCCCTATATGCAAACGTGATGGGAGGATTTCAACTGCTTGATCAGGATGAAAGTGTTGTGAAGTGGCGGACCAAAAAGGTTAAGGAGCTGTTTATTTATCTTTGGCAGCACAAGGGGATATTAGTGCATAAGACAAAAATTATTGACAACTTATGGACAGATATTCCAATAGATAAATCCTTAACATTATTGCACACTTCTATCTATCAATTAAGGAAAACACTCAAAATATTAGGATTAGAAGATCCCATCGTCTTTTTAAATGATCATTATAAATTTGATTGCATTATTAAAAGTGATATAGATCGGTTGTTAGAGATTTTTGCTAAAAAAGTGGTATCAGAGGAAATGATAGAAGAAGTTCTCTCTCTCTATAAAGGTGATTACTTGGAGGAAGAAGATTTCGAATGGGCCATCGGGAAACAAAAGCAAATAAAATCCCAGTTTGTAAATTTTTTAGAACAATATATTGAGGGAAAACTTGAGCGTGTAGAAAAATCAAGCAGCATTATTATAAAATCTTTAGAAAAATTAGTAGAGATGGAGCCATATAGTGAAAAATATCTCGCATATGCTATTAGATATTTGGGGGAACAAGAAAGTAAGCAGGAGCTAATTCGCTTTTTTGAATATTTTCAAGAAAAGTGGTCGAGTGATCTAGATTTGCCTTTACCCAAGGAGTTATTTGATTTGTATCAGCAATATATAGTGAAGCTTTAGAAAAAGAGGATGTCCCGAATGGATGGGATATCCTTTTTATTGTTCAGAATTTGTTCAGAAGGTCCTGATAATATATATAAGGTTTTAGATAGACAAATAAAAATTAATACATTTGAGAGTTTATTATTCCTATAGATAAGAATTAAAGCTAATCTTGAGTATTTGTTTATCTAGCAATATATATTGAAAGGAGAAAATAGGTTGAAGAGGATAAGTATTAGTTTTCTACTGTTTGTTTTTATTATGCAAACAGTAATGAGCAGCATTCTTTTACCTTCATCAGTATTAGCAATAGAACTGGATGATAATCCGATAATAGATGTGAATCTATTGGATGAGCAAGGGAATGCTGTTAATCTAGCAAATAAAGTTACGTTAGACTCCAAACTGGATTTGAAATATCAATGGTCTCTTGCTGATATCGATGTATCAGAGGGTAAAGCATTATCATTTCAAATACCTTCAGAGCTAACAGTGACTGAAGAGAAGCAAGGACCTTTAGTAACAAGTGATAATCAATCAGTTGGAGAATATAGTATCACCACCCAAGGGATTGTCACTCTCCATATTAACGCAGAGGAAGAAACTACAGAGGCTTATAACGGATTGCTTTCTGTACCAGTAAAGCTAAATGCAGAAAAGATAAAGGGTGACGAGAAGTCTCTCTCTATTCCATTTACTTTAAGGGAAGGAAGTAAAGTTATTGAGGTTGGTTTAGAATCTATCCAAAGCCAAGAAGAAAAGGATAGCTCAGGTCAGGAGAAAGCTCCTGAAACAGAAGAAGCGTTAAAAGAAGAGCAACCTAGTGATAGTGGTCAACAAGAAAAGGATATAACTGATTTACCACTAGAAAATGAAAGAAAAGAAGTAAATATAAGGGAAATTAAAAGTTCAAATATAGAAGAGAACATCCTTGTAAAAGCAGAGCTTACTTACGAGGATGAGAATGGAAACAATCTAGAAAGGCCTAATAAGAACTCCTACATTGGTGTTGATTATACGTGGAAACTTCAAAATGGCCATGGTTATAAGGATGGGGCTACCTTCACGTTTACATTACCTGAGGAGCTAGAGGTTTATAATATAGTAGATAAAGAGGAAATACGATTCAATAATCAAGTTATTGGTCATTTTTCGGTAGCGGAAAATGGAATAGCAACTATTGTATTTAATGAATTTATTGAACAATATTCTAATATAGAAGGCACGCTTAAAGTATGGACAAAGTTAAGTGAAGAGCTTGTTGTCAATGAAGAAAAAACAGTCACTATTACACCTATTAAAGACAGCAACTCAATAAAGATTCCCATTGAATACACTCCGAATGGACCAACAGTGACAAAAAGCGGGCTCGCAAATAAAGCATATAATGCTAATAGCATTTCATGGACGGTTGATTTTAATAAATCTTTAGAAAATCTGGAGAATGCTGTTTTAAGTGATCCCATTCAAACAGGCCAAGAATTAAAAGCTGGTTCTATAAAATTATTTCATTTTAATACAAAATTGAATGGTCAAATGACGTTAGGGGATGAAGTAGATCCATCCTTATATGAAATAGGAAAAGCAGAGGATAACAAAGATTTCACTATTAAGTTTAAAAATACAATAGGAACAGCTTATCGATTAGTTTATGAAACTACTATTACAGATGAAAATCAGAAGAAATTTGATAATAAAGCCATCCTTCTTTCAAATAATAATCCGAAGGGTGAAGCAGCAGCATCTGTAAGTGTAAATAGAGGAAGTCATCTAGAGAAAAGTTCGACTGGCTATGATGCAGATAAGCAAAGCATTAGTTGGGAAATCAAATATAATTACAACGAAAAAGCAATTAAGAAGGATCAAGCAATTTTAAAAGATCTATTTACAAATAGTCAATCCTTAATGAAGGAATCATTGAAGATTTACAATGTCACAATAGATGAAGACGGCAAAGAAAGTGTGGGAGAAGAAATTCCCGCATCATCATACACGCTACAAGAAATAAACGAAGATAATAAAAATGGATTCAAGTTAAGTTTTAACAACGATATCCAGACAGCTTACAAAATAGTATATCAGACTAAAGCGATTGACCGTGTATTTGAGGGAGAAACGATTAAAAATACAGTTATATCCCCCAATGAAACAAAAGAGGCTTCAAGGAATATTGGGCAGCGTATCTTATTTAAATCACATGGAACACCTAATTACAAAGATAAGAGTATTGACTGGACCATAACATTTAATCACGATCAGTATGAGATGAACAATGTTAATTTAGTAGATATATTTGTAAATGAAGGATTGACTTTAGACAAGGATAGTCTAGTTATAAAAAGTGGAGAAAACACATTAGAATTAGGCAAAGACTATACGCTTGCTGAAACAAGTGATGCAAAATTTTCCATTAAGCTTTTGCATCAGATCGATCACATGACGACTATAAAATACAAGACATTCTTCGACTATGAAAAACGACAAGACAAAACGCATAATTACCTTGAAAATAAGGGTGTATTGACATGGATTGATGAAAATGGTGAAGAAGCGGAAAAAGAAGTAGTATCTAGGTTTACTCCGGACAGTTTTACTCAATCCAATGGCTTTAAAAATGGGAATTATGATGCAATTACGAAAGAAATTACGTGGAACGTTGGAATTAATTATAATGAAAAGCTGCTGCGCAATGCGGTAGTAGAGGATTATATTTTAGGAAACCAGCGCTTAGTAGATAATTCCATTGAAGTCTTTAAAATGAATTTAACAGGTGGTTCCAATGGAATAGGGAAAGGGGAACTAGTTCCAAGTGAAGACTATTCTATATCCTACAAGGAAGATGAGAATGGTAATAAAGGATTTAGAATTGAATTTAAAGAGGAAATTCAATCCGCCTATTATATTACCTATAAAACTAGTTTAAAGGATTTAGCGTTAGTAAGTTCGAAATATGATAATAAAGCAGTTTTATATGATGGAGAAACAAAAGAAACCGAATTATCTGCATCTGTTAGTATCCCGCATGGTGGTACTTATATTACGAAGGATGGAACGCAATCCGGAAAACTAATTGATTGGAAAGTAAATATCAATTTTGCCCAATCTCAGATAATGAATGCGAGCATTGAGGATATTCCTAGTCCAAACCAAATGTTATTAAAGGACTCTTTTCACCTTTATTCAACTAATGTAGATTCGAAAGGGAATGTAACAAAGGGGGAAGAGCTGGTTCAAGGAAAGGACTATTCTCTACAGCTTGAGGAAGATCCAAGTTCATTTAAACTAGTGTTTCTGAAAGAAATAAATGAACCTCATATACTTGAGTATCAGTCATATATCCAGGCGAATGTAAATGATGCAGTTAGTAATGATGTTTCTATTACAGGAGAAAACATCGAACCAGGGCAAATCTCGTCCACAGAGAAAGTTGTTATAGTCAAAAGAACAGCTGGTATGGGAGATGGAACTGGAGTGCTTGCAAACTTGAAAGTTGTTAAAATCGATGCAAGCAGTCAGGAAAAATTACAGGGAGCTGCTTTTTCACTTGTTGATAAGCAGAGTGGCATTACATTAAAAACAGCGGTCACTGATGACAAGGGAGAAATCCTTTTTGACAAACTGCTTTTTGGTGATTATGTCTTAAAAGAAGATAAAGCACCAGAAGGATATTTAACAGGCATTAATGGAGAACAAAATATAACAATTGAAAAAGAGAATAGCGAAATAACGATAAAGAACCAAAAAATAATCAAAGCCGTACAGTTAACGAAAGTGGATATGGCCTCAACAGATACTACATTGGCTGGAGCTACTTTTAAGTTGTTGAAGAAGGTTGACGATAAGTTTGTTGAATTAGAAACATTGACAACAGATGGGGAAGGCAAGTTATTTAGAGACAACCTAGAGCCTGGAGAATACCAGTTTATAGAAACGAAAGCACCTAATGGATATGAGCTTAATGAGGAACCGATAGCTTTTACTATTAAGGAAGATCAAACGAAGGCGATAGAACTAGTAGCAAAAAATAAAAAACTCGGTTCTGTAGAGTTAACGAAACTAGATATGGATGACAAGCAAACGCCGTTAGCGAATGCTGTATTCCAGTTGTGGAAAGACGGGGAGCTTTTAACCTCGAATCTTACAACAGATGAAAAAGGGCTCCTTTTTGTAGAAAATCTTAAACCTGGATCTTATCAGTTTATAGAAACTACAGCACCTGATTATTATAAGCTGGATTCTAAGCCCATTGACTTTACGATTGAAGATGGTAAAACAGATCCAGTTAAGGTAACAGCCTATAATGAGTTAGTTGAGGGTTCCGTTGAATTAACAAAAGTGAATCAGGCTGATTCAAAGGAAGCATTAGCAGGAGCAGAGTTTGAACTCCGCAATGAAGCAGGGGAACTAATTGCGGAAAAACTAGTAACAGATAAATCTGGTAAAATAACGGTTGATCAATTAAAACCAGGAAAATATCAGTTTATAGAGGTAAAAGCACCAGCTGATTTCCAATTAAATAGTGAACCAATCAGCTTTACGATTTCCAAGAGTAAGACAGCAGCTGATGCAGAACAAGTAAAAGTGACAGCAGCAAATACGTTGATCCCAGGCTCTGTTGAACTGACAAAAGTAGAGAAGGATGATCATTCGATTGTTTTAGCAGATGCTGTATTTGAGCTGCAAGACAAAGATGGAAATATAATCAAGTCTGATCTTATAACAGATGAAGAAGGAAAAATTTTAGTAGAAAATCTGGTACCAGGCACTTATCAATTCATCGAAAAACAGGCTCCTTTTGGCTATGTATTGGAGAAGGAACCAGTTATTTTCGAGATAGAAAGAGGGCAAACGGAAGTACTATCCATTCAAGTTGAAAATGAATTAATTCTTGGAGCGGTTGAACTTCTTAAAGTAGATGCGGATAATGATATGATGCCATTAAAGGACGCTGAATTTGAATTACAAGATCAAGAAGGTAATAGCATCAAAAGCGGACTAATCACCAATGAAGAAGGAAAAATATTCATTGATGGCTTAAAACCAGGCAACTATCAATTCGTTGAAACAAAACCGCCATTTGGCTATAAAAAAGTGGAAAGCCCAATTAGTTTTGTTATTGTTAAAGGACAAGAAAAACCACTATTGAAGGTAGTAACGAATGAACTAACATTGGGTTCAGTCGAATTAACAAAAATAGATGCGGACAATCACAATCTGGTCTTAGAAGGTGCGGAGTTTGAACTTCAAGATAAGGAAGGAAAAACGCTGCAAGAGGGATTAAAGACAAATGAAGAAGGGAAAATTCGCATTGACGGCTTAAAACCAGGTAGCTATCAATTGGTTGAAACGAAAGCGCCAGTTTACTATCAATTAAATGAAAAGCCAATAATTTTTACAATCGAAAAAGGACAAGAGAGAGCATTGGAAGTGACTGCCGAGAATAGCCTTATTACTGGATCGGTAGAATTAACGAAATTAGATGCTGATCAACAAGATCAATATTTAAGTGAAGCCGAGTTTGTCCTTCAGGATGATAACGGTCATATCTTGTTCGAAAAATTGGTAACAAATAAAGAAGGAAAAATTGTAGTAGAAAATTTAAAACCAGGAAATTACCAGTTTGTAGAAGTGAAGGCGCCGAAAGATTATGTTTTAAATAAGAAACCCGTAGCTTTCACTATTTCTAAAAGCGAAACAGCCGCAGATGTAAAAGTAGTAACCGTTTCTGCATTTAACGAACTAACACCAGGTTCAGTTGAGCTGACGAAAGTAGATGCAGACGATGAGAATCTTGTTTTAGAAGGAGCGGAGTTTGAACTTCAAGATACGGAAGAAAAAACACTGCAAGAAGGATTAAAAACAGATAAAGATGGAAAAATCTACATCGATGGCTTAAAACCAGGGAAGTATCAACTAGTAGAGACGAAAGCACCAACTTACTATCAATTAAGTAAAAAACCAATTGTTTTCACCATTGAAAGAGGACAGACGAAAGCATTGGAAATAACAGCTGAAAATAGTTTAATCACTGGTTCAGTGGAGTTAACAAAAGTAGATGCAGATGATAAGAACCTTCGTTTAGAAAACGCTGAGTTTTCGCTGCAGGATATCGAAGGTAATACGATACTAGGTAACTTAAAAACAAATAAAGATGGAAAACTTCTAATTGAAGGGATAAAGCCAGGCAAGTATCAGCTGGTAGAGACGAAAGCGCCAGTTTATTATCAACTAAACAATAACCCAATTGTCTTTACGATTGAAAAAGGGCAAGAACAGTTATTGGAAGTAAAAGCTGAAAATAGCTTGATAACTGGTTCAGTAGAATTAACAAAAGTAGATGCAGACGATAAGAACCTTGTTTTAGAAGGAGCGGAGTTTGAACTTCAAGATACAGAAGGAAAAACACTGCAAGAAGGGTTAAAGACAGATGAGGATGGAAAGATCCGAATCGAAGGCTTAAAACCAGGGAAGTATCAATTGGTAGAAACGAAAGCACCTGCTGACTATCAGTTAAACGGCAATCCGATTGTCTTCACGATTGAAAAAGGACAAGCGAAGCCATTGGAAGTAGTAGCGGAGAATAGCTTAATACCAGGTTCAGTAGAATTAACAAAAGTAGATGCGGACAATAAGAATCTTGTCCTAGAAGGGGCAGAATTTTCACTTCAAGATACAGAAGGGAAAGTACTGCAAGAAGGGTTAAAGACAGATAAGGATGGAAAAATCCGAATCGAAGGCTTAAAACCAGGGAAGTATCAATTGGTAGAAACGAAAGCACCAGCATACTACCAGTTAAACAGTGATCCGATTGTCTTCACAATTGAAAAAGGACAAGAAAAACAATTAGAAATAACGGCCGAGAACAGTTTAATTACTAGTTCAGTAGAATTAACGAAGGTAGATGCTGATCAACAAGAGCAATATCTGAGTGGGGCTGAGTTTGTCCTTCAAGATGATAAAGGCAATATCCTGTTTGAGAATTTAGTAACAAATGAATCAGGTAAAATCCTAGTTGAAAATTTAAAACCAGGAAATTATCAGTTTGTAGAAGTAAAGGCACCAAAAAATTATAATTTAAATAAAAAGCCTGTTCCTTTTACAATCTCAAAAAGCAGTACAGCAGCAGAAGTAAAGAAAGTGACAGTTATAGCAACAAATGAATTAACACCAGGAGCAGTAGAGTTAACAAAAGTAGATGCAGATAAGAACGATCTTGTTATTGGAGGAGCAGAGTTTGCGCTTCAAGATATGGAAGGGAAAAACCTTCTAGAAGGGTTAATAACAGATAAGGATGGGAAAATCCACATCGATGGCTTAAAGCCAGGGAAGTATCAATTGGTGGAAACGAAAGCACCAGCTTACTATCAGTTAAACAGCGATCCGATTGTCTTCACGATTGAAAAAGGGCAAGGGAAGACATTGGAAGTGAAGGCCGAGAATAGCTTAATACCTGGTTCGGTGGAACTAACAAAAGTGGATGCCGATCAACAAAACTTACCATTAAGTAATGCGGAATTTGTGCTGAAAGATAGCCAAGGGAATGTTTTAATCGAAGGCTTAGTGACAAATAAAGCAGGTAAAATTCTGGTAGAAAATTTAAAACCAGGTGATTATCAGTTTGTGGAAGTGAAAGCGCCGAAAAACTATGATTTAAATAAGCAGCCAATCCCTTTTACTATCTCCAAGAGTAAAACATTAGCTGATGTAAAAATGGTACCAATCACAGCAACTAATGAATTAACAGCAGGAGCAGTGAAATTAACAAAAGTAGATGCAGATGACAAAAACCTTGTCTTAGAAGGGGCGGAGTTTGAACTTCAAGATACAGAAGGGAAAGTACTCCAAGAAGGCTTAAAGACTGATGAAGATGGAAAAATCCTTATCGAAGGTTTAAAACCAGGGAAGTATCAATTGGTAGAAACGAAAGCACCAGCTTACTATCAATTGAACAGTGAGCCGATTACCTTCACCATTGAAAAAGGGCAAGCAAAAGCATTGGAAGTAGTAGCCGAGAATAGCTTAATACCAGGTTCGGTAGAATTAACGAAAGTCGATGCAGATGATAAAAACCTTGTCTTAGAAGGAGCGGAGTTTGAACTTCAAGATACAGAAGGAAAAGTACTCCAAGAAGGCTTAAAGACTGATGAGGATGGAAAAATCCTTATCGAAGGCTTAAAACCAGGGAAGTATCAAATGGTAGAAACAAAAGCGCCAGCTTACTATCAATTAAATGGAAAACCAATAACTTTTGTGATTGAAAAAGGTCAAGAGAAAGTGCTGAAGGTGACTGCTGAGAACAGTTTAATTACCGGCTCAGTAGAATTATCAAAAATCGATGCTGATCAACAAGATCAATTTCTAAGTGAAGCAGAGTTTGTCCTTCAGGATGATAACGGCAATATTTTATTTGAAAAATTGGTGACAAATAAAGAAGGAAAAATTTTAGTCGAAAATTTAAAACCAGGAAATTACCAGTTTGTAGAAGTGAAGGCGCCAAAAGGCTATGTTTTAAATAAGAAACCTATAACTTTCACTATTTCTAAAAGCAAAACAGCCGCAGATGTAAAATTAGTAACAGTTTCTGCGATAAATGAGCTGACTCCAGGTTCAGTAGAATTAACAAAAGTAGATGCAGACAATAAGAATCTTGTCTTAGAAGGAGCGGAGTTTGAACTTCAAGATACAGAAGGGAAAGTACTCCAAGAAGGCTTAAAGACAGACAAGGATGGAAAAATCCGCATCGAAGGCTTAAAACCAGGGAAGTATCAAATGGTAGAAACGAAAGCACCAGCTTACTACCAGTTAAATAGTGATCCGATTGACTTCACTATCGAAAAAGGACAGGCGAAGACATTAGAACTTATGGTCACTAATAAGTTAATATTGGGAAGTGCAATAGTGAAGAAGGTGGACGAGAAAACAAATCAACCATTAGAAAATGCACATTTCAAGTTAACTGATAAACAAGGTAATATCATCATGGAAGAGGGAATTAGCGGAAGAGATGGCAGTTTAGAATTAATAGATTTATTGCCTGGTGAATATCTCTTATTTGAAACGAAAGCACCTAATGGCTATAAGAAATTATCAGAGCCAATCATGTTTGAAATTACCAAAGGGCAGCAAGAACCAATTGTTGTTATAGTAGCAAACGAAAAGGTCGTTTCCGGAGAACAGAAACCAACGAAAGAGTCTGACGATGAGAGTGGTACTAAAGGGGAAGATTCTTCTGGTTCGAAAAATAACCCTGGAAAGACGCTTCCTGATACAGCAACAAGTTACTTCAATTACATTTTAGCAGGAGTGCTCTTAATAGGTTTTTCTGTTTTAATTAGAATTAGAAAAAGAGGAAATTAAGAAACAGAAATCTACTATCTTCAACGTAAGCTAATAATAGAGAAAGCAGCTGAATTGTCAGCTGCTTTTTTTAGTGTGCTAGAGATAGCAACCATCTAATCGATGTAAGTTCTCTTTAGCGGGATTCCTTCTGTGCTATTTTCCCGACACTCGATTTCATAGGAGTAATTAATACCCATTAATTACTTTTATAAAGATATATCCTCTTATTCGTTTTAATAGGTTTTTAGAGGGAATCGGTAGAATGTCCCTTAATAGGAAGCTATTTTTGCTTTGGATAGTCGAACATTACTAAAAGCGATTCCTCCTAATATTAAGGCAACACCGATCCATTGCAGCATGCCAACCTGTTCTCCTAAAACAAATGCAGACATCGAGACAGCTACAGGAAGCTCAGAAGCTGTTAAGATAGTGCCAAGTCCCGGTCCAATTTGTGGCATTCCAATAGAATAGAGCAGAGGCGGAAGAACTGCACCGAAAACTCCAAGCAGCAATCCATATGGTGCTACCCCTATTAACGTGGAGAAATCCATTAAATAAACCGGTGGAAATACTAGAAAAACAACGAATAAGCCACCTACGGAAAGAAGGCCGCTCTTTAGGAGAGGAGCAGTGTTCTTTCCGACAGATCCGCTAAGAAAAATAAAAGTAGCAAAGGTGAAGGCAGAAAGTAATCCCCAACCGGCACCTTGCCAGGAAATATCCATGCCCCCTTCTAAAGAAATGCCTCCTGCGAGGACAGAGCCGAATAGAAGAATAATAATCGAGATGACCTTCTCCTTTGTAGGCTTTTTCTTATAAATAACCATTTCGAAAAGCGTGCCAATCCAAACAAATTGAAACAGTAAAATAATTGCAAGGGAAGCATTTATTGTTTGTAAGGATTGATAATAGAAAATTCCTGTCATCCCAAACGGAATACCAGATAATAAGAGTTTAATAGCTTGCATGAACGTTACTTTATATTTCTTTGTAAGTAATACAAGAATCCATGTAATGGCTGTACCAAATAAATATTGTGCACCTGTTACTTCAGCTGCCGAAAATCCAGCAGCATAGGCAAGTTTAACAAATGTAGACAAAATTCCGTAACAGCAGCCACCTAAAAAAACGATTAAAGCATAATTCCATTTTGCCAAAATAAATTTCCTCCTTTTCAACATAAAAAGCCACACAATTGTCAAAAGACAATCGTGTGGCGAAAATAGAGTTTCCTCTAGAAAAATCCACGTCCTACACCAGGTTTTATTATTACATTCCTCATTTATTATAAGAACAAGCCTGCTCGTTGTCAAAGGGTTAGAAAGAGAAAAAGAGAATAAGTTCTAGCGAGGGTTAACTAAGGATAAAAACAAGAAATCTGTTAAGAGAAAAATTCAACCTTTTTTAGCTAAAAAGGGAAACGGAAGAACTTCTCTTGCTTCCCTTTATGAAATGTATGTGAATTAGTACACAAACAAGGTTTTTTCGAATCGATGTGGAGTACAATAAGGGGAGAAAAAGAATTTGAGGAGTGAATTGAAATGTGTTCTGATGATCAAGCGTTTTCAGGTGTTGATGGAATTGTAAATGAGCTTCATGTAAATCAGGTACAGAATACTAATTTCTATGGAGCGGGAGGGGATTATTCAAATGGGATACATCTGCAAGTGCAGCTAAGTTCCAAGCAATATTCAAATCTATTAAAATACGGATACTCAGGTAAAAAGAACAATGTCTATTTCGCAGTAAGATCGAATAATCATGTCCATCTCTATGCGGCTTCTACAGAAGATATTAACAAACTTTTAGAAGTGATCAGTAATTAAGGGAAGCAGAAGGAGGGTTCTAGTGAGATCATCCGACTCATAAGAACCGTCCTTTTATGTACCAATCTGATATATCTTTCTTGGTCTTCCTCTTGTAAGAGGAACTTCTTCGCCGATTATTTTGGCTAGTCCTTGTTCTTTTAAATTTGTCAGTATTCTTCTAGCATTTCTTGGTGTCATTTTGAGCCATTCAGCTACGTCTGATGCAGTTATTGCATGTTTTCCAGTATTTTTTTGGATAGAGATCAATTTGTTATAGGTGCTAATAGTCACTCCTGCTTTTTTGAGTTTATTGCTAAGCTCTTCATCTGTCACCCTGTAATTAAATCCTATGGTTTGATTTTGCTGAAGTGGACCAGTAATATTTCCTTTATCATCGACAAGAAAACCGGTATAGGTTCCATATGCCTCTGCATGTTCCAGTGCTAGAATGGCGTTTTTCTCCGCAATCATGGCGGTGTCCCCATAACCAATTCCGACATTTGCTTTAGAATCTGTAAGCAGCTCTATCTGAGAAAGAAGGGAAATTCCTTGTTGACCGTTTCTTTCAATCGAGCCCCTTGTCGAGAAAATAATAAAGCTGCCGATACCTGTCGTAATAAAAGACCCTGAAACAGATTCAGCAAAATCTAATACGGAATTTTGGATTTTTAAATTTAATCGATGTAAATCATAGGAAATCGAATCCTTTGCAGCTGTATCCATCATTTCCCCAATTTTTATCATCATGACTGCAATTTGGGAATTACGGAAATGGAGTTTTTCCCATTTTTCAAACCCTTCGCTAATCGTTTGTTTAATATTCTCTTTTGTGGCAGTCACTCGATAGACAGGAATATTCAGCGAAACAAGCTTGTCATAAACGGAGCGAAGGGAGGTGATGCAAATATCTACTTTCCTATTCCGAAAGAGATTAGTATGATATTCAACAATGTCATTGGATGAGAGTCCGACATTATGTAATAAATGTAATTGGTCTAAAGGAATATGGTTTTCCTGATAAAGGTCGATAAATTGCTGTTTAAAAAAACTATCGATACTAATTTTTTCAATGTTTTTTCCATCCTTATAAAGAATATTTAATAGGATGATGGCAATAGCGCCTTGATTAAACCGTGGATAAAAAAATAATTGCTGCTGGTGAAATTTTTTCGTCAAATGGTAAGGGGTATATCCTGAACATATCCAAAAATCAACAAATTGCTGCTTTTGTTCTACAATTGCTACCGAGTCACTTGGTTCGTTATAAATACATGGAATAACTTCTAGAGTGGGCTGGAATTCTTTAGCGATATTCATTATTTTCTGGACCGAGTCTTTTGGGCCGAGCAGCCCAGCTTTTGCTTTCATGATTGCATTGCCTCCGACTATTTTTTCCTCGAGTATACTATAGGAAATAAATAATGAGCAAACTGAATTTCCGTAATAATTCTGTAATAATTGGAGAGAAAAATTATGTCAGATAATCTTACAGGGTTTTTAACATGTGTTATTGACTTTGATATTTTGTCTCTCTATACTTTAATTTAAGGGTTAATTAAGGAAATATTCCGAATTTAACAAAAGAATAAAGGGGGAGGAAAAATGCAAGATATCATTACATTTGCGGCGACTGGTGATTCCTTTATCACACGTAAGCTTCCAGTCAAAACTGCATCCTATAAAGAAATTGCTGGAATTATTAATCAAGCTGATTTTCGATTTACGAATTTAGAAGTCACACTTCATCATAATGAAGGTATTCCCGGAGCAGAAAGTGGAGGTACTTGGGCGATGGGGTCTCCAGAACTTCTGTCTGATTTAAAGAATTATGGATTTAATACCCTTGCATGGGCGAATAATCATACCTTGGATTATTCTATTGATGGATTGAAAGCGACAGAAAAATACTTAAATAAGTCAGGCTTTGTACATGCAGGTGCTGGACAGAATTTGGCCTATGCGAGTGAACCCAGATATCTAGAGACAGATCCTGGCAGAGTTGCCTTAATATCAGCCACATCCACCTTTCATGAGTCATGGGTAGCAGGAGAGCAACGCCCAGATATGATGGGAAGACCTGGCATTAATCCACTACGTTATAAAACCACCCACCAGATTACACCTGAAAATATGAATACTTTAAAGCAAATAGCCTCAACCACTTATATAAATGCAGCTCAAGAATTATCCATTAAAGAAGGCTTTCTTTTAAGAAGAACCGATGGGATTTTTTCTTTTGGAGACTACTTATTCGAAGAAAGCAAAGAAGAAGGACAAACGACTACACCGGATGAAAGAGATATGGAACGGATCATAAGAAGTATTAAACAGGCCAAAAGACAAGCTCGCTATATTATTGTAAGTATTCATGCTCACGAAATGAGAAAAGGAGATAAGGAACTACCTGCTCAGTTTTTGGAGAAGTTTGCTCGAAGATGCATTGATGAAGGAGCACATGCTGTCATTGGTCACGGTCCGCATGTATTAAGAGGAATAGAAATTTATAAAAATCGTCCGATATTTTACAGCTTAGGTAATTTTATTTTTCAAAATGACACTGTACCTTATTTACCAACAGACTTTTATGAAAAGTATCAATTAAGTCATACGGATAATGTCGCAGATGCACTAGATAAAAGAAGTAAAAATAACACAATTGGGTTTGGGACAAATCATAAAATTTGGGAATCGGTTATTCCAGTTTGGACAATGGAAAAAGGTGAATTATCAGAACTAAAGCTCTACCCAGTGGAATTAGGCTATGGGAAGAAAAGATATGAAAGAGGCTGGCCGGTTCTATCCGATAATCAGGACATATTGCAAAGACTTGCTAAACTTTCTGAGCCATATGGTACGCAAATCAATCTAGAAGGAAATATAGGGATCATTCGTTTAAAAGAGCATACAACCGCAATTTGAAAAGACAGAATATTTTTAAAATAGAGGAAAAAGCTTTTAAGTTCTTAATAAGGAGTGTATTTCAATATAAGATGTCCATTTAGAATGGATCGATGTAAGCAGGAAGTGCCTTCGGAAATTACAAATTAACGATAAACATGTTGTTGCTTTTCATTTATATGATTGATTAAAAAGTGAGAGAGGAGTGCAGATTTCATGACAAATGTTGAGCAGAAAACAGAGGGGGTTACCAAGAAGGTGGGGCAAGTATATAAACTACTTGCTGAGAATGAGCAAGTCCAAAAAGCACTAGAGTTTTTAGAAGAGGATAATGAAGCAACAACTGAGGAACAAATTGAACTGACGGAAATAGAGGCACCAACTTTTGAAGAAAAGGAAAAAGGAGAATGGTATAAAAAGAGATTAGAAGCGTTAGGTGTTAGGGAAGTAACTACAGATGAAGTAGGAAATGTTTTTGGTGTGCTGCCAGGAAGCGGGAAAGGTCCTTCCTTAGTTGTTTGTGCTCATTTAGATACCGTGTTTCCAAGAGGGACAAATATAAAGGCAGTCCGCAAAAACGGATTAATTTATGCTCCGGGGATTTGTGATGATGGAAGAGGGTTAGCTGTTGTTTTAACCATTATTCGAGCGCTTGCTGTGGCGGGGATAAAGACAGAAGGGGATCTTATTATTGGTGCCACAGTGGGGGAAGAAGGACTGGGAGATTTAAGAGGGGTGAAATCATTATTTGAAAGTCGTCAAGATATAGATGGTTTTATCTCGATTGAGCCTGGGGATCCAAGTCGTATCACTTATTTAGGCACAGGAAGCAAAAGATTTAATGTTTTATTTAAAGGACCTGGTGGGCATAGCTTTGGGAATTTCGGTATTCCAAGTCCCATTCATGCATTAGGGCGAGCAATTGCCAAAATTTCTGACCTAGCGACACCTATTGAACCAAAGACGACGTTTAATGTAGGCATGATAAAGGGAGGAACATCTGTTAATACGATTGCGGAAACAGCGGAAATGCTAGTTGATTTACGTTCGAATTCACAAGAAGAACTTGAAATAATCGAAAGTAAATTTTTACATTTGATGGAGCAAGCAAAAGAAGAAGAAAATGCTCGCTGGAATGTGGAAGCACAAGTTAGTCTTCAGATAGAAAAGGTAGGTGATCGTCCAGCGGGATCACAAGATAAAAATAGTGTCATTGTGCAAGCTGCTCAATGTGCGACAGCAGCGCTAGGGTTTGAACCGATTCTAGATCAGGCGAGTAGCACTGATTCGAACGTTCCTATTCATTTAGGGATTCCAGCCTTAACGCTCGGCGGCGGTGGGGAAGGTGGAGGATTCCATACATTGCAGGAATACTATAACCCTGCCGGCGCTTATACTGGGGCACAAAAAATATTATTAACAATTCTCGGCTTAGTTGGATTAGAACAGGTTACCGCTCCACTATTGGAGAAAGGTAAATAAAATCTTAAATGGCTGCTTAACTTTGGTAAGCAGCCAAGTGTAGCTAATCGAGGTATTAAAGAAACGGCTGAAGTAGTGGCAAGATCCATTTGAAAGGCTTAGGAGCAGATGGAGAATTAGTCGCAATAGAAGAAAATCCGATTGATCAATAATGGGGAAGTGACTCTTTTTCGTCAAAAATTCGTTACGGTATGCAAGAGGGATCGCTAATAATAAAAGGGCTCTTCTTGATAGAATGGTGCTATGCAACATATTAAGCAGTAGTTGAAGAACTATCGATTAATCTGATTTTTTTTAGTACTTTTAATAAGTAAAGTTTTTTTTGTTAATATTATGATGAATATAAATATTAGGATTTTAAAATAAATGCTTTAGAAAGGGAAAGCATGTTGAAGAAAAAAGTAGTTTTGATATTTGCTTTAGTAATTCTGTTAATAGGAGGCTGCTATTATTTATTTATCTATTTTCCTTATCAATCTTCCAAAGATTTTTTCGGCTTCCCCGTTCCTAGAAATGCTGAAATAATTAGAGGAAATGAAACGACAAAAACTTATAAATGGTCAAGCGCATCAGAAGAACATGGTATTCCCTTTGGATATGCAAAAGCCATACAATTATATGGTTGGAAAAAGGGAGAACAAGAGGGAGCTTTGGTTTATTATAGCAACGGAGAGCATCAAATCATATTGATTTCTTTAACAGAAATAATAAGCATCGAAAAAGTAAAGTAAGAAAATAAAGGAAAAGTGAAATGGAGAAAAAGAGCTATTCTAAATGGAGTTGTGGCTTTTTTGGGAGTTAAAATATATAAGTCTAACCGACGGCATAGGTGGAAAAAATACAAGAATCGACTATAAAATATTTTTCCAAATAAATGAAACTAATTAGCTCTTTAAAACGTATTCTTAAGTAGCAATTGTTAAACAATAGATGTGGAGGTGTAAAAATGATATTTTTATGGCTATTTGCCCCAGTGGTAATTGTGGTGGGACTTGTACTATTTTTCGCAAAGAAATCTGGAATGACTGCACCTGACGAAAATAAACAAGCAGATAAATTAGGAGAAATAGTCCATTATAATCGAGTTAATTCAAGTAGTGGTCCAGGAGGAAATAGTTGAATAAATGAGAGTAGAAGAAGCAAAAGGACAGTTCTTGTGAGAATTTATAATAATCACAAGAACCGTCCTTTTTGTGAAGTGGAGGGCGGGGAGTACTAGAACCGTCCCTCCGAGGTCATTACTTAATCACGACATATTCTAAATTAACTAGTTTTGCATAGGTGATAATTTGATCGGTTGTTAGGTTTAGAGAAACGACTGTATGGTGGCCGCCACCGTTTTCGATCCATGCCTTAACGCCGTCTTGAAAATTTGGTTTGATATTCCATAATACCCGAGCTACTGGAAGATTTGGGGCTGGAACGGTTGGTTCGAATGCGGATACTTCATTGATTAAAAGCTTGTAATGAGTACCGAAGTCAGCCATGGAAACAACAACTCCATCTCCTGCTTTTCCATCAAATACTAATCGAGCTGGATCCTCGCGATTGCCAATCCCTAATGGAGATACAATAATTTTCGGTTTATTGCTTGCTAAAGTTGGATCGACTTCGAGCATATGTGATTGAAGTGCGGCTTCTTGACCAACTGCTAATTCATAGGTGTAATCCTCCATAAAGCCTGTTGACTCGTTATGGCTCATTACTTTTAGAAGGCGATCAAGTGCAGCGGTTTTCCAATCGCCTTCGCCGGCGAATCCATAGCCTTGCGCCATTAAACGCTGGACAGCAAGACCAGGGAGCTGTTTCATGCCATATAAATCCTCAAAGTTTGTGGTAAAAGCGTTGTATCCACCTTCATCAAGGAAGCGTTTAATGGCAATTTCATAGCTTGCCTGCACTTTTACGCTAGCTTCCCAATCTTCCTTATTATAGCTTCCGTAGTCAAAGTCATATAGTTCTTCATATTGTGCAAATAAATCATTTATTTCATTTTCGTTTACTTCATTTACATATTGAACAAGGTCGCCGATTCCAAAATAATCAACGGTCCAGCCAAATTGTATTTGTGCTTCGATTTTATCTCCTTCTGTCACCCCGACATTACGCATGTTGTCGCCAAATCGCGCAACCTTAATTTGAAAGCTTTCGTTATAAGCGACAGCTACGTCCATCCAATCAGCAATTTGCTGCTGTACTTTTGCGCGCTGCCAGTGGCCAACCACTACTTTATTTTGTTTTTTCAAACGTGCATTAATGAAACCGTACTCTCGGTCCCCATGAGCTGCTTGATTTAGATTCATAAAGTCCATATCAATTGTATCCCATGGAATGCTTTCATTGTATTGTGTTGCTAAATGAAGCAAGGGCTTTTGTAATAGCTTGGTGCCGCGAATCCACATTTTCGCAGGGGAGAAAGTGTGCATCCAGGTGATAACACCAGCTACTTCATCTCGGTAGTTAACTTCTTTCATCATCTTTGTAATGGTATCTGCGCTCACTGCTAAATCTTGCAAAACAAGCGGATAAGGGAGCAGACCACTTTCATTTAAAGTGTCTGTCATTGTTTGTGCATGGGCTTTGACTTCCTTTAACGCTTCTTCGCCGTATAGATGCTGGGATCCTACAACAAACCAAAATACTTTATTAGTTGACATGCTATTTCCCTCTTTCTAATAATAGTTTAGTAGCTTAATATTACTTTTGACCATAATAAGCATTCTTTCCATGCTTTCGTAAATAGTGTTTATCCAAAATACGCTGCGGCAATTCTTTGGAAAAATGGTTTAATTCTCTTGTAAATAAATTCATCTTGGCCACTTCATCCAACACGACACTGTTCATAACAGCTGATTTAGCATCTTTTCCCCAAGTGAAGGGACCATGACCATGCAGCAAAACGCCAGGGATTGCTAAGATGTCTAATCCCCGTTCTTCGAAAGTTTCAATGATTACTTTACCAGTCTCTGCTTCATAACCACGATCAATTTCTTCTTGTGTTAAAAAGCGAGCACATGGTACAGCACCATAAAAAGTATCAGCGTGTGTAGTTCCCAGAGCGGGAAGATCAAGTCCTGACTGAGCCCAAATGGTTGCCCAAGTGGAATGAGTATGGACAATTCCGCCGATTTCTTGATAATGTTTATAAAGAACAGCGTGAGTAGCTGTGTCAGAGGAGGGATTCAACGTTCCTTCTACAACATTTCCCTCTAAATCTATTACGACCATATCGCTTGGCTGCATTGTTTCATAATCAACCCCGCTAGGTTTAATCACGAATAAACCACTTTCGCGATCAATGGCGCTGGCGTTTCCCCATGTGTATTTCACGAGTCCCTGCTTAGGTAATTCCAAATTTGCGAGAAAAACTTCCTCTTTCAGCTTTTCTAACATGTAAATCCCTCCAATTATCCTTTAAAGAATCAAATTTTCGATTGCAGCTTTTTCGATTGCTAGCCCTTTTTTATAGCGTTCGATAAATTCTTCAAAGCCTTCTACGTCAAAGCGGTCTGGATAAATCGTCTGTTTATCTACCTCTTTAAATACTCTTTTGTCGAGATAATCTTCTAAACTATCATGCTCGTTATTATTTAACATATAAGAAGCGAGAATAGCGATTCCCCATGCGCCGCCATCTCCAGCAGTATCCATGACAGAGACAGATGTGTTCATTGCAGCTGCCACAATTTTTTGTCCCACGACAGGCGTTTTGAATAAACCGCCATGTCCTAAGATGCTGTCTATGGTAACATTTTCTTGTTTGGTCAAAATATCCATTCCGATTTTTAAAGCTCCAAAGGCCGTAAAGAGATGGGTTCTCATAAAGTTTGCTA
The DNA here is from genome assembly GCF_038006525.1 of Niallia sp. FSL W8-0951. Lineage (NCBI taxonomy): Bacteria > Bacillati > Bacillota > Bacilli > Caryophanales > Bacillaceae > Niallia > Niallia sp. FSL W8-0951. Next base: position 3,295,989 of record NZ_JBBOVK010000001.1, on the reverse strand, counting down.
AATTAAAATTGCTCTCTGGCGAACGGACGAATAAGGGACGGCCACTTTCTAAACCAGTGATATTTTCACCTGAAAAATAGCCGTAGCTTAGCAATCCGCCACCATCTGCATCCGCTTTCAAAGAAGTGTTTAATAAAACATGGAACAATTTGTCCATTTCTACCTTTTGTCCCATTGCTTCTGAAAATTCGCGGAATAGGCGCATCCAGGCATTTAAATCACTCGTACAGTTATTGGCATGGACCATTGCAACTGGAGATCCATCTGGAGTTGTGACAATATCAATTTCTGGGTGAACGGCTGAAAGGTCTTTTTCTAATACAATCATGGCAAAAACAGAAGTTCCAACGGAGACGTTTCCAGTCCGTTTCTTCACGCTGTTGGTTGCAACCATCCCTGTACCGGCATCTCCTTCTGGAGGACATAGGGGAATACCTGGTTGTAAATTCCGTGAACGATCCAGAATTTTTGCGCCGATTTCTGTTAATTTTCCGGCTTGTTCTCCGGCTATAGCGACTTTTGGAAGGATATCCTTCAGTTTCCAAGGGTATTCTTTTGCAGCAATTAATGCATCGAATTGTTCTATCATTGATTCATTATAATCTTGCGTTGTTTCATCAATTGGGAACATACCGGAAGCATCGCCAATGCCGATGACCTTTTGACCAGTTAATAACCAATGAATATATCCAGATAAAGTAGTAATATGGTCGATACGCGGGATATGCTGTTCATTATTCCAGATAGCTTGGTAAAGATGTGCAATACTCCATCTTTCTGGAATATTGAATTGGAATACATCAGTTAATTTTTTTGCAGCAGTACTTGTGGTAGTATTGCGCCAAGTTCGAAATGGAACAAGTAGTTCACCAGTATGATCAAAGGCTAAATAGCCATGCATCATCGCAGAAAACCCGATCGAACCAACTGTGCGAATAGTTACCCCATAATTTCGTTCAACCTCTTGTTTCATTTCACTATAAGCTGTTTGTAAACCAGTAATAATGTCCACTAAATTGTACGTCCAAAAACCATCTTCTAAAAGATTCTCCCACTCATAACTTCCAGTTGCGATGGTTTCAAAACGGTTGTTAATTAAGACAGCTTTGATTCGCGTGGAACCGAATTCAATTCCAAGTGAGGTTGCCCCCTCAACAATATCTTGTTTGGTATTTGCTCGATTATTTTTCATATATTCCCTCCTTGACAGCGGTTTCGTAATCAGTGGAGATAATGGTGTTTATTAATATCATTTTTATACCTATACTTTATAATGTGTACGTACATTTGTCAAATGTATTTATAGATGTTCATACAAATAAAAAGAATTATGAATAGCCTTATTACTATTAATACTAGCCTGAATATAAATTTATGTATATTCGTATAAAAAATTGTCGGAAAAGTAAAATGGCATTAGCTGTGTTTAATTTGTATGCACTAATATGCATTGTTTTGTTTCTGTAGCAGTTATGCTAAAATATGACCATACAAATACCAGATCGTCATTACATTGAAGGAAGTGCATTAAATGAAATTAAAGTATCAGATCATCATTGATGATATAAAAAGTAAAATTCTTTCTGGAGATTATCAGGTTGGAGAACAAATTCCTACTGAATCAATCTTGCAGGAAATGTATAAAGTTAGCCGTCATACGGTGCGAAAAGCAATCTTGGAATTGTCTAATGACGGATTTCTCCGAAGTGAAAAAGGATCTGGTACCTATGTAAGTAACTACTATCAATTAAAAGGGAATGGAAAATCCAAAAGGAAAACAATTGGTGTTATTACTACCTATATATCTGATTATATCTTCCCTTCCATTATTCGAGGAATTGAAAGTCGGTTAAATGCAGAAGATTATTCTTTATTATTAGCAAGCACAAACAATGATGTGGAACAAGAAAAGAAGGCATTAGAAATGATGCTGGCATTTGGAGTAGACGGTTTAATTGTTGAGCCGACAAAAAGTAATTTATACAATCCAAATATTGCTTACTATCTATCCTTTAAAGAGCAAGATGTTCCATTCATTATGGTCAATGCCTATTATGAAGAACTAGAAGTGCCATTCTTCTGTCTTGATGATGTGAAATCTAGCTATCTTGCAACAAATGAATTAATCGCAAAAGGGCATACAAAAATTGGCCTTATAGCAAAAATGGATGACTTACAAGGAAAGTTTCGTATGAAGGGATACATAAAAGCATTAGGAGAAGCAAAGCTGCGTTTTCAAGCAGAGCATGTTTATTCTTTTACAACCGAAACAAAGCCTGATTTAAATGTAAAATTAAAGGAATTTCTACAGGAAAACATGGATGGAATGACAGCGATTGTCTGCTATAACGATGAGGTAGCGTTAGAGGTTGTTCATGTATGCAGAAAACTGAACATCGCCATTCCAGACCAATTATCGATTATTGGTCAGGACAATTCCTATATGGCAAAAAACGCTAATATCAAGTTGACTACTTTAACACATCCGCAAGAAAAAATGGGACAAGATGCAGCAGAATGGATCATTAAGAAACTACAAGGCAAAAAAGATTTGAAAAACGAAAACTATTATCAACCAGAACTCATCCAAGGAGAAACAGTGAAAGGTCTGATATAGGATGCAGAGTGGCGGTTTCCACGCAAAAAGGTTCCCCAGCCCTAAAGGAAAAGGACTGGGGGAATATATAAGTAATTAACCATTTTGGGGAAAGGGAGAGCTTTACTATATTTGCAAAATAAGCTATTTCGTTTTTAAAGTGATTAGTCCAATGCTCGGAGTATTGAATAATCGAAATGAAGCAAACCATGGACCAGTTACCCCTAACCCACCATTTACATATTGTGTATGATTTTTTACAGTATGAACCCCTGTTACATTTACCTTTCCTGGAAATAATCCATAATTCGGTGCATAGAGAGGACCGATAATTGGTAGTTTGAATTGGCCGCCATGTGTATGACCATTAATGCTCAAATCCCAATGTCTCCATTCTTTATCGGTATCCTTTAAAGAGGTTATCCGATAATCATGGAGTGTAGTGCTTTCTTTATCAATTTCTGTAGGGCGATGCGAGATTTCAATGGTGAAAGGCTCGTTCTGCTGTAGGTAACGAAGCTCAAATTCTTTCCTTGCTTCTATTAAGTGATAGGGGATTTTATCTGCCCCTACTTCATTTATTCCAGCATATGGATTGGTTTTTAACCAAATAGACTCATCACCTTTTTTTAGTTCCTGACCAGGATATAATGGCTTCACTCCATATTTCATAAATAATTTATAAAATGGGTTGCTTTTTGTCAGTGCTGCTGTACTATTATCAGCATCTTTGTCTCCTAAAATATAGTACATTTCTTTCTTTTGTGGCATTCCTTGTAATAGGTGTTCGAGTGGTTGTAAATTTTCTTCTTCGGAAATATAATCCCCTGTGAAAACAACTAAATCATATTGTTGCTTTTTTATTAAATGAATCAGCTTCTGCTGATCTTTTCCGAATTCCTTTCCTTTCAAATCAGAAATCTGTAAAATATTGAAATGATCAAATGCTGCTGGCAAACGGTGGTTGACAATCGTTACCTTATCTACTACCACGCGATTGTTATCCCAAATAATTCCTATAATTAACAAGGTGAGTGCTGTCATTATAACCCAAAAAGGTTTTAGCTTTTTCATTTCTATTCTCCTATTGCCTGATTATTTTTTTGTAGCTTTTTTCTGTCAAAATAAAGAGAAATCCATAAATAATTATAAAAACAATGGCCGCAAAAAGACCACATCCTATCACCACAAGCCAGTCATCCATGGCTGCGATTCCTATTAATTTCATTACTAGTGGCAAAGCCATTGTAAGATGCAAGAGAGCGACTGCTAACGGGGTAAAAAACATAATCCAAGTTTGTTGCCGAATCGTTTTCGTCATTTCTCTATCGCTCATTCCGACCCTTTTCATAATGACAAAACGCGTACGATCATCGTAGCCTTCGGAAATCTGCTTATAAAAAATCATTAATGCTGTTTCCGCGAATAAAACAGTACTAATAAATATTCCGAGAAATAATAGGCCGCCAAATCGTACTAATAAAGATTCTTTATAAATGGATTTTGCTTCGACATAGATATTTTCGATGGATTCTGCCTCGTCAGTGATTGCGTGGGAAAGCTTATTCACTGCATCTGGATCTCCTTGTAAAGCGATGTCTTGGAAGCTTTCCGCAGAATCGGGCAATCCAATTTGGTTTGTGAATCTGCTGTTTAGTGGTGCAATAACATAAATCCATTTATTCTCCGGGTTAGTAGATAAGGAGGTGTCTATTGGAAGCTCTTCGATGAGTTTATTCACTTTGAATTGGTGATCAGCTAAGTGAATACTTTGTAGTGGAGTTGTTTTCTCATTCCTTAAAAGCAGTACCTCATCATCAGCCAAGGAAACCTGTTGGTTTGTTAACCTGTTATAGTCGTTCAAGGGTAAAATAAACACAAAGTCGTCCTTCCCATCACCCGTTAGATCAGCAGCAAACTTTCCTCCTTGATAAGAAGTAATAGAGGTAATCTTGACTTTAAAAGCGTCTGCACTTTTTTCTATAAAGGTTTTCAGCTTTGTTTGTTCCGTATTGGATTCTCCACTGCTGCTAATTTTTATATCATACGGAAAACTGTTCGTTAGTATTGTGTTAATGCCCATATATAAAGAAAGTGTTATGGTCATAACCATCAATGTTCCAGTACTTAAAATCGTAATATTGGAGAGGCCAACTGCATTTTGTTTCATTCGATAAAGCATGGTAGATATTAACGTGAAATTATTTTTGCTATAATAAAGGTTTTCCTTACTGCGCAGGGCTTTTAGCAGGGCAATACTAACAGCTATAAAAAGCAAATAGGTAGCTATCGTTACAAATCCGATAGCTAGCAGCATGGAATATAAGTCATTTTTCGGGTCTTTTACGGTAAAGGATAGAATATATCCAACTATTAAAAGCACTCCACCAAGCATAGCAGCTATTAATCTTGTTTTTGGCTCCTTTTCGCCAGCTTCGGCACCCTTCATTAAATCGATTATAGGAACGGAAAGGAGTTGTTTTTTATTAAATAAGTATAGGATAAAAAAGATAACAAAAAACGTAGCGATTGTTTTGAAACATGCTCCTAATGATATAGTGCTTACAGTCAATGGAACATCCATGATGGCCGACATGGCTAATCCTGCCAATTTATTGAAAATAAGGCCTATTAATATACCACTCGTAATTGTTAAGCTTGCAATGATATTATTTTCTAGCAGCAATAGTCTTTGGATATGTTTTCTCTCAAGTCCCAATAAATGATAGAGGCCAAATTCCTTCTTCCGCCATTTCAAAATAAAGCTATTTGTGTACAGTAAGAAAAAGACAGAAAGAACCGTAAATAATAGACTGCCAAATTTCATAACGTCTATGGTGAAGTTCCCTCCGGAAATAGACTTTAATGTTTCGTCTGTCACTAAGCTATTGATGGTATAGTACAAAGAGATGATAACCGTGCAGGTTAGTAGATAGGGAAGGTACATTTTCCGATTTGTTGTAATGTTAGTTACAGCTAATTTGATAAAGACTTTTTTACCCATAAATGTCACCTCTAGCAGCTTTTGCTGCCTGTACTTCGAAGATTCTCTGTATCATATCTTCCTCGGAATGTGTTTTGCGAATTTCTTGTTCCATTTTTCCGTCCTTGATAAATAACACACGGCTTGCCTTACTTGCTGCATGAACGCTGTGTGTGACCATAATAATTGTTTGACCTTTTTCATGAAATAACTGAAATAAATCCAATAGCTCATCTGCGGAGCGAGAATCTAATGCCCCGGTTGGTTCATCTGCTAAAATTAAGCTTGGCGATGTGATAAGCGCCCTTGCGACAGCAGCTCTTTGTTTTTGTCCCCCAGATACTTCATAAGGGTACTTTTCTAAAATGGAGTCTATTCCTAATGTTTTCGCCAACGGCTTAAGTCTTTCTTTCATTTCTGCTACAGACTTATTGGCTAATACAAGCGGTAGAAAAATATTATCTTTTAGACTAAATTGATCGAGTAATTGAAAATCCTGAAAGACAAATCCTAAATGTTCTCTGCGGAATGCTGCCATTTCATCATTTTTGATTTGTTTATAATCTGTCCCGTGTAATATTACATGTCCTTCTGTGACATCCTCTAATGATGCTAATATATGGAGTAATGTTGACTTTCCTGAACCGGATTCCCCCATAATAGCAATATGCTCCCCTTTGTGAACAGTGAAGCTTATATCTGCCAATGCCTCTACCTTTGCGCCAAGCCGGGGTTTATAAACTTTTTTGACATTTTTCACTTGTAAAATTTCCATCATCATACCTCCAACAATAAAAAGCAGCTTATTATTTCGTACTTTAATCATACGGAATAATAAGCTGCTTTTTATTTGCTCTATCTAACAATTATCTTCTTTTTTTCTTCTAAAATTCTTACGAAATTCATACGGTGAGAGGGATGATGACTTTGAATAGAATATGTTGGTCTTCGCTTTTCGCCGTAATGGTACCATGATGTTGTTCGATAATTTGCTTAGCGATTGCTAATCCTAATCCTGTGCCGCCATTTCTAGAGGATCTAGAGGTATCCAAACGAAAGAATTGTTCAAAAATCCGATCTAATTTTTCTTGTTCGATTGGATAACTTTGATTGCTAAATTGAATCACAGCATTACCGTTATCCTGCGTAACGGAAACAATGATGCTGCTATTTTCCAAGCTATAATGCACAGCATTACTAAGGAGGTTATCAAATACTCGTTGAATCTTCTCTGTGTCACAAACGATTTCTACATCCTTGCTTCCGTCCAACTGATACGTTACATTTTTCCTTTTTAAGGCTGGCTGCAGCTCAAATAGTAACTGCTCGAGCATAAAGGAAATATTCACTTTGCTGTAATTTAACGAGACATTAGCTAAGTTAAAGCGGGTAATTTCGAAAAACTCATTGATTAAATCGTCTAACCGCTCTGCGTTATGGAGTGTAACTTGGATAAACTTTTGATGCATCTCATCTGAAATGCTTCTCTCATCCCGCAACAGTGTTAAATATCCGATAATGGAGGAAATAGGTGTTTTTAAGTCATGTGCTAAATAAACAATTAAATCATTTTTTCGCTGCTCAATTTCTTTCCTGGCCTGCTCCTTTTCCCGTAATGCTAATTGCAATCTTTCTATGCTCTCTTCCGTATCTTTTAATATGCCTGGTAGCGGGAAACGGTCTTTCTCTTGATCTTCTTCCAAGCTTATTGTCTCAAAATTTGCTGAAAGGGTAGCTAAATAAGCTATTAATTGTCTTCGCTGAAAATAAATAATAGCAATAATACAAAAGATAAAAAGTAGTGGAGCGAGGGTTAAAATTCGGTTACTAAGCCATTTTAGCGCGGTCCCTAACATCCCATTAAAGAGTTGCTCACTATCTGCTTTTAGGATGAGAACAGAGAGGAGGAATATAACCGCAAAGCAGAAAAGTGCAAGGATAAAAAAACGAATTCTTAAATAATGGCTAATTTGCTTTTGCTTTGCTTGTTTATTCAACTTTATACCCCACTCCCCAAACGGTTTTAATAAATTTCGGCTTTTTGACAGGCTCCTTGAGTTTTTCTCGCAGTCTCGCAATATGTGCCATAACCGTATTGTTGTTTTCTAAAAACTTCTCTCCCCAAACATTCTCAAACAGTTCTTCAGAGGGAATGACTTTGCCCTGATTTTCGGCTAAATACCACAGGATGGAAAACTCAATTGGAGTTAAATCGATTGGTTCCCCAAATAAAGAACAGGTGTGGGTTGCTTTGTTTATTTTTAATCCTCTAATATCATGCTCCTCGACCTGCTGTTTTCCTGTTTTTTCGTTGTAGCTCGTATAACGACGCAAAACAGTTTTCACTCTAGCCATTACCTCGAGAGGATTAAAAGGTTTCGTAATATAATCATCAGCACCAATAGTTAAACCGGTAATTTTATCGAAATCCTCTATTTTGGCTGTTAACATAATGATGGGATAGTAGTATTTTTCTCGAATTTTCTGGCATAATTCAAACCCATCGACATTAGGTACCATTACATCTAATATGGCTAGATCGTACTCTGTATTTTCAATATACTCTAAGGCAAGCTGCCCATCATGAACGGTTGTAACGATGTATCCCTCATTTCTTAAATATAGCTCTAATAATTTCGACAGATCCTCTTCATCTTCAACAAGTAGTATTTTTCGACTCATTTTCTATCTCCTTTTTGGTTTAAACATGATAAATGCTAGGGATGTGGAGTGGAAATATAAATTTACTATACCAAATAATAGGACGAGAGGGGAACTGTCCTTTTGCGTCTTTTTTTACTGAAAGTCTTTCCTAAAAGGGAAAGATAGTATTTAATAGAAATATGGGTAGATATGGGTGAATATACTAAACTATCCATTTTTGTTGTGTTCAAAAAAGAGGAGGAATGGCATGGGCTTTAAAGATGAATTAAAACATGAAATGCGGAATTTAAAAAAGGATATAGAGAAAGAGGTTCAAAAGAGTTGGACCGTTCATTATAAAGGACATGTGATAGAAGTGATCAATCAAATGAAAGAAGAGTTGCTTATCATTGACGGGATAACGGTAGCCCAAAATAAACGGAAATCAATACTATCGCATATTATTCCTTATACAAAGCTATCGGGAGTCCTCACTTTGGAAGATGGGAAAAAGCATAAAGTCTCTGTAAAAATTGGTGGCTACGTAAGTTTAAACTGCAGCATCAAAATTGATAATGAGACTGTTCTGCAGGAATCCGAAAAACTTGAATTTCTGCCCTGGGACCATAAAGAGAAAATAGTTCCGTTTATTCAACGACAAGTTCTAGAAAATAATAGAATAGTAGAAAATACTCTACCAGATGATACGTACTTTTTTGGAGAAGATAATCCACCATTGGAGCCAGGGTTATTTGATATAATCGTGAATGAACCGAAAACGCCATTTTTTGTGAGTAAGCTGATGAAGCTTTTTAAAGAACAGCTGGAACAACCCACTATAAAAACAAGAAAGGCGACATATGATCAAATTATTTTTGACCATATTGCCATCTATCGAGATGAGCTTCTTGACCAGTTAGGGCAAGCAGAATTGGATGAACACATGGCACAGCAAGAGGCATTATGGCTATTAGAGCATGCTGCACATAGAGATGTTGTTAAATTTGCTATTCTGGTTCTCGGGTTTACGAACTGTGAGGAATATCAGGAGCTCTTATATACAATCGGCTTACACGATGAGTTTACCCCATATGCTATATTCGCTATAAGAAGCGGAGGGAAGGGAGTAAATGATCAAATATGGAAACTAGTTCAATCTGTCCAAGGGATTGGTAAAATGACAGCGATTGAGCTAGTGGAAGCGAAAACGCCAGAAATGAAGTATTGGCTGCTTACAAAAGGATGTGAAAATAGGAAATTTGCTGATTTCCTAGCGCATCGTTGTGCAGTAAAGGGAGAGCTAGATGTTGCGCTCTACGAAGTGAATATTTCCAAGGAGCTATACACGGGAGCGGCTATGATTATAGAAGGCTTATTAGACGATGAAAATCAAGACGGCATGGATCAATATCCTTACGCCAGTGCTGTAATGACTCGCCTCCTTCACCACGCCGCAACCCACTGTGAAAGCTTGGAGGATTTTTATCCGATAATGAAAATAAGCGAATTTGTTCATGCCGAAGATGACATTTGGGAAGAGCGATTAAATGGACAATGGAAGCCGCATGAACGCAGGGCAATTCAAGAAGCTGTTCAACCGTTCATAGACAACCCTAAATGGTCACAGCTGGCATTGGATGTATTACAATCGAGCGAGAAGGTAGATTTCCGAGCAATGGAGATAGCTCGATTCTATCAATTAGACATTACGGCACTATTATTTGAAAAGCTGAAGAAAGAGCCGACAAACAGTATATTGTATGGTGCTATCATGGAAACAAGGGATTTACAGTCTATTCAAGATCTTTGTGCCTTCGCAGAAACACATTTTTCTATATCCAGTTTATCGCTGGAAGAACAGTATTGTCTAGAGTATATTATTCAAGATTTACATGAATTTGAGGGTGTAGGGGCTCCATTAGTCCGCGCAGCACTGGAAACTAAAAATGAGAGCTTACGCTGGCAGGGATTAAGCGTGTTGGCAGAATGGTCCCCAGCTATAAGGCAGTTACCAGAAATACAACACAGCCTTAGAACTATAATCAGCACAACAAAAGATAAAGAAGAACGGAAATTGGCCAAGCAGTTGGTGAGATGAGAACAGCAGAGAGACGGTTCTAGTGAGGGATATCTTCATTAGAACCGTCTTTTTGCTTCTTTTTTTAAATGTTTTTTTCGGTAGTTTAAAGAAGAAATGCAATATTTTTTCTTGAAGATGCTTGAGAAGTATTGGCTGTATGTGAAGCCGCATTTTTCTGAAATTGTTTGAATGGTGTTATCTGTTTTTAATAGTATGATTCTTGCTTGCTCTAACCGATAAGAATTTAAATACTCTAATGCGGTGAATTAATAAAATAGTTTCATGTATTTAGATATTGTATTTTCATGTATGTTAAAATGAGCGGTTAATGTATCGTTTGTTAGAGGAAGATGATCATTTTCTCGTAAAAACTGAACAACCTTTTCTGCGATCACATAGCTGCTATCTTTTGCAATTCCTTGAGATTCTAAGAGATTAATTAATGAAAAAAAGCTTAATTGGATATCCCAAAATGAAAGCTCTAAGGATTCGGTTTGTACAGATGTGTATACAAAGTATTTAAATGACATGCAGGAAATCCAGAGAGTTTCACTTCTGCCATTTGTTGAAAAGGAAGGAAGCAAGTATAAGCCTTCTCTTTTATTCGATGTGTTATGAGCTCATAAAATCACGATTGGAGTAAATCGAATCCAATCAGATAGCGTTGTGTTAAATGCAATGGAGCTAATTCAGAAAGTAATTGAAAATCGTTTGTCCATTTCGCTAGAGCTCTAGTTAGTCCATATTTTCGCCAGAAAAATTATGTGCATTGTTTAAGCACGTATAAAAGCTTATATAAAAATTGCAATAATAATATAAATGATAAAAAAGAAGTTCTAAAAATAAAATGAAAACACCATATTTTTTAATTGAAAAATAATAAAATGTTATAACATATAAGAAAGCGCTAACATTATATTTCGAATTCCTTATTGGTGTTTTTACCAATACAATCAATTAATTTGAGATTAGAAAGGACAGGATAACATGAAGCTAAATGTTATAAGATCTTCTTCTACTGAAAGGGCGTTTTTTCCTGGAATTTCTAAAACAGCAAGAACTACATATACTTTGATGGAATATAGTTAGTAAAAAATAAAAAAGGGAGTGATAATTGTATGTACAAACATCATCAAGATTCCATTAACAATTTCATTAATATATATAAAGATAATTTAGAAATCATAGCTGCCATTTTAGGAGGATCGGTTGCAAAAGGTAAAGAAAGAATAGATTCTGATGTAGATATCATGTTAATTGTTAGTGATGAGAAGTATGAGGAACTTACAAAACAGAATAGGCTTTCAGAAGTAATTACGGATAACTGCACTTATGAGAAGGGTTATTTTGACATAAAATACTTTACAAAAGATTATCTCATCCAAGCTTCTAAAGTTGGAAGTGAACCTACTCGAAATGCCTTCGTAGGAGCCCAATGTATATTTACCCATGATTCTGAAATAGTTGAGCTAATTAAGAAAATCCCTATTTATCCAGTCTGGGAAAAGGAAGAAAAAATAATATCATTTTACAGTGCTCTCATGCTAAATAACTTTTATTTTTGGGAACAGGCTATCATCACAAATAATGTCTATTTAAAAACAAGAGCGGCCACGGACATTGTTTTGTTTGGTTCAAGAATGTTACTAGCTTACAATGAGAAACTATTTCCTTGTCAAAAGGGATTAATTTCCACGCTCAGCGAACTGGATCAAAAACCGCAAGATATTGCATATAAAGCCAATTTATTTTTACAAAAACTCGATGAAGATACAAAAAACGATTTTGTATTTTCTATCTTAAATTTTTGTGATTGGAATGTATCAAATGATACGGCAACTATTTTGAGCAGATCGATTGATGATAATGAATTATGGTGGTATAAGAATCGCCCTGTTCTAGCAGAATGGTAATGAGATTTAAATAGAGTGATAGAGGAATATTAAACATACTGATATTATTACAAAATTGAATTTAGAGGTAATATTTACTTACACTAATTTAGAAGTCATCAATAAAAACTCATATGAAATGAAATTAACCTGGACGAATAAAGTTGTGGGAATTATGATGCTGTTTAAGTTTCGTTGCAGAACAAGCAATAGGGGATGGGCTTTATCGTCCGAGCAGCATTCTTTCTTTGTTAATTGGGGTAAAAAGTTAAAATCAATTATAAGATTAATTAAATGAGGAGGAACATTTAATGACTATACTGAACCATAATGGCAATAATTCAAAAATTGATTTCCTAAACACAAAATTTATCGATAATCCATATCCAGCCTATGCTGAGATTCGTAAAAATGATCCAGTACATCGATTTCTATTGCCAAATGGACAATTTGCCTGGATTATATCAAGATATAAAGATGCCGCCAAACTGTTAGCTGACTCTCGTTTTGTTACAAATTATCCTGTCCACTCTTCTATTAAAGGAAATCTGCCTCCACACCAAGAAATAATTTCCAGAAACTTACTTAGTGTAGACCCGAAAGATCATCGCCGATTACGACGTTTAATCCAAAAGGCTTTCACACCAAAAATGGTTGAGAATCTTAGAGGAAGAATAGAGGAAATTGCAGAAGAGTTACTTTTTCAAGTTGAGCATAAACAAGAAATCAACTTGATAGAGGACTATGCCTTTCCGCTTCCTATTATTGTTATATGCGAAATGTTGGGTGTTCCCTTAAAAGATCAGGAAAAATTCAGGGAATGGTCGAATGTGATCATGGAAGGAGTTAGTAATCCAGAGCTTTCTCAAAAGACTGAAAACGCGATGATTTCCTTTATCCAGTATTTAGAGGAATTAATTGCCGAAAGAAGAAGGCATCTTCAAGATGACTTAATTAGTGATCTTCTGCGTGTGGAGGATGAAGGAGATGTATTAAGTGAAAATGAATTATATGCACTTGTTTTCGTTTTAATCATTGCCGGTCATGAAACAACTGTTAATCTTATTGGGAATGGTATTCTTGCCTTATTAGAACATCCTGAACAGAAAGAAAAATTAGTATCTCACCCTGAGCTTATTCATGGTGCAATTGAAGAAATATTGAGATATAACGGTCCTGCCGAAGTTAGCAATGTCCGTTTTGCAACAGAGGATGTCATCATTGAAGGAAAGCATATTAAAAAGGGGGATATGGTATTTATAGCATTAGCAGCTGCCAACCGTGACGATAATCACTTTATTGAACCAGATTCATTTGATATAACCCGTGAAGCTAATACCCATATCGCGTTTGGTAAAGGAGTTCATTTCTGTCTGGGAGCTCCACTCGCAAGACTGGAAGGTGAAATTGCGATTAATAAACTGCTGAAAAAAATACCGCAAATAAAATTAAAAGAGGATTTAAACACAATTGAATGGCGACCTGGGATTATTATTCGCGGAGCAAAAGAAATTCCGCTTACTTTTTGAAGTATATAATTGGAAAAAGTAATAAATACTATGCCTAAAAGATTTGGTTGCAATATGGGCTGCCAAATCTTTTAAATTAACTTTTAAGCAACAGTATTTCCAACACAGTGAACTTCATAAATCAGTAGTACTAACTATTTTCTTTCCCAACTGTTTTAGTTAAAATAGCAAATCCCTGACAATGTTGACTATACTCTTCTACACTTGGACCATCCTGATATAATCCATAAGCACCTCTACAGAATGTATTTATTGCCTTTTTAACTTTTAGAGGGCGCAGTAAATAACAGTTTGTCTGCAATAATTTCTGTCATAATATCCAAACATCCTTATATACCTCCATTATTATAAACAAAAGAAGAAGTGACTTTTTCTTTTCACGATAGAAATTCTTTCCTATTGACCAAAAAGTAATAAAGTGATAAAATTATTTCGAATTAAAGATATCTTAATTAATTATATTTTTTATATAAATATCTCAATTTCGAGATAATTAATAGGAGGAAATAAATAATGAATGAGTTAAAAGGACTTCATCATATTACAGCAATTACAAGCAGTGCCGAAAAAATTTATGAGTTTTTTACCTATGTATTAGGACTAAGATTAGTTAAGAAAACAGTAAATCAGGATGATATTCAAACCTACCATCTATATTTCACGGATGATGTCGGCAGTCCAGGTACGGATATGACATTTTTTGATTTTCCTGGAATACCAAAAGGAGTGCACGGCACAAATGAGATTTCCAAAACATCTTTCCGAGTGCCGACAGATGTAGCTTTAGAATATTGGGTAAAACGCTTTGATAAGTATGAAGTGAAGCATAAAGGAATTCAAGAACAGTTTGGGAAAAAGACATTGTCATTCGTAGATTTTGATGACCAGCAATATCAACTGATTTCAGATGAAAAAAATGAAGGAGTTGCATCAGGGACTCCGTGGCAAAATGGACCAGTTCCATTAGAATTCGCGATTACAGGATTAGGACCAATATTTGTTCGGACTGCTTACTTGGATTACTTTAAGGAAGTATTAGAAAAAGTGTTTTTAATGAAAGAAGCTTCTCAAGAGGGTTCATTCCATCTATTTGAAATGGGTGAAGGAGGAAATGGTGCCCAAGTTATCGTAGAATTTAACACCATTCTTCCACAAGCAAGACAAGGGTTTGGTACCGTTCACCATGCTGCTTTCCGAGTAGAAGATCGTGGCGAATTAGATCAATGGCAAGAACGTTTGAGCAGTTTTAAATTGCCAAACTCCGGTTTTGTAGAGCGCTATTATTTTGGTTCTTTATATTCCAATGTTGCACCGCAAATCTTATTTGAATTAGCAACAGATGGGCCTGGATTTATGGGAGACGAGCCATATGAAACATTAGGAGAAAAATTATCCTTACCACCATTTCTCGAACCAAACCGTGAAAAAATTGAAAAGCTCGTAAGACCAATAAACACCGTGCGCAGTAATATAGAAATCAAGAAAGAATACTTGTAAAGCAAACAGAGGGATGGTTCTATAGAGGTTAATGACTTCAATAGAACCAGCCTTTTTTTTATATATAGAATCATATATTTACTGTCCTCACAAGATCCATCACTCTGGCAAATAAGATTATCTTATACTATATTTAAATTTATAGTGTTTGAGGAAAGTAGGGTTAGTGTAATGAAAACGACGATTTATCAAGTGGCAGAGAAAGCTGGGGTTTCTATTTCTACTGTTTCGAAAGTTATAAATAATACGGGACGTATTAGTGAGGAAACGCGGAAAAAAGTCAAACGCATTATGAAGGAATTGAATTTCCAACCAAGTGTGGTGGCTTCTGCCTTAACGGGAAAGCAGACGAAAACAATTGGTTTTCTTATTTCTGATATATCCAATCCCTTTTATGCAGAAGTTGCGCGGAAAGTAGAAAATAGAAGTAGAGAACTTGGCTTTCATGTCATGATGTGCAGTACTGATAATGAAGAAGAAAAAGAAAAAAATTATTTATCCTTGTTAACTAGACAGCGTGTCGATGGATTAATTATAGCTTCTGAGTTTCATAATACGGATATATTGGCAGAAGTGATTGAAAATCAGCAATTGCCAGTTGTACTGATTGCTTCTGATATTCCTAAGCTTCCCATTCATTCCGTCAGAGTTGACGACTATCAGGGGAGTTATTTAGCCACTTCTCATTTAGTGCAGCTAGGACATCAGCGAATTGCCATGATAGCCGAGAAAATTAGAAGTAATCATCAACGGGTAGTAGGTTATAAAGATGTTTTAGGAGAATATGATCTCCCTTTATATGATGAATATGTTATCTATACAGAGGCTACTCATCAAAGGGGCTATGAAGCTGCGATGAAGCTTCTTTCATTGGAGAATAGACCAACAGCTATTTTTGCAAGTAATGATTTATTAGCAACAGGTATTATTAAAGCAGCGAAGAATTTAGACATAGAAGTTCCTAATAAACTTTCGGTGGTTGGCTTTGATAATACTATTTTATCAACGGTTATTACCCCGGCATTAACGACTATAGCACAGCCTGTTCAGGA
The DNA here is from genome assembly GCF_038006525.1 of Niallia sp. FSL W8-0951. Classification (NCBI taxonomy): domain Bacteria; kingdom Bacillati; phylum Bacillota; class Bacilli; order Caryophanales; family Bacillaceae; genus Niallia; species Niallia sp. FSL W8-0951. The sequence continues at coordinate 3,279,717 of NZ_JBBOVK010000001.1, read as the reverse complement.
AATGGCTTCGAAAGTAGTCGATTTGCTTATGGAAGAAATGGAGCAGCCAAGTAAATATAAACAGCGTCTACTATTTACTCCCGAATTAATCATTCGCGATTCTACGTTGTGATACGAAATGTAAAATGAGTTGACATCAAAGTTGCTCAATAGTTACTCAAATAATGAAAAAATCATGAGAACTTTTTTAATAAATCATGTTGCAATAAATGGGATTATCAGCTAAAATGAACCTAGCTGCAAAAGAAAGCGTTTTACCAAAAGGTTTTGGTATGACCAATCATCTATGTAACTACCAAATCTAAAGTAGAAAAAGGAGGGGATTTATAACTCTAATACTTTATGGTTGTATCTGTTCAATAATGAAGAACTAAGGGGATTCAAAGATTAAACAGTATATAGGGAGTGATTAGGTGAATAAAAAAACAAAATGTGCTGTTATGGGAATTGGCAGATTGGGATATTGGCATGCTGTAAATGCATCAACAAGAATTCAACATGTAGAAGTCGCTGCTATTTTTGATATTGATATAATCCGAGCGGAGAAAGTAGCAAGGGAGTTAGAGATTCCTAAATTCACTTCAAATGCAGAGGCGATATTTCAAGATGAGACGATAGAAGCCGTTATCATTGCTACGCCAACAAGTACCCATTTTGAATTTTTAAAGCAGGCTTCTTTTGCTAATAAAAAGATTTTTGTGGAAAAGCCATTGACCATTGATATACAGGAGGCAAAAGAGATTACTAGTTTAATTGATAAGAATCATACATATTGCCAATTGGGCTTTATGAGAAGATATGACCCGGCATACGCGGAAGCCAAAAAGAGGATACTTGCTGGAGACATTGGGAAACCGCTTTACTTCAAAGGCATATCAAGGGATCCAGATTGTCCTCACGAAAGCTTTATTCAGAACAGCGGCGGAATTTTTGTGGACGTCTCTATTCATGATTTTGATATAGCAAGATATTTATTAGCATCCGAAATCAGCAAGGTTTCCGCTAATGGGAAAGTAGTTAAATATCCTTTTGTGGAAAAATATAACGATATTGATCAAGCGCTTTCCTATATAGAGTTTGAATCAGGTGCAGCTGGCGATGTTGAAGCTAGCAGAAATGCTTACTATGGCTATGATATTCGCGCCGAAATTATTGGTTCAGAAGGAACCATAGTGGTAGGAGATAACTTACAGCAGCATAATCTTCATATCTTTACAAAGGCAGGTAAGACACATAATATTCTCCCTCATTTTCCAGAAAGATTCGCAGATGCTTACTATTTAGAATTAGATGATTTCTTTCGAGGCATTCGAGAAAATAAACATGCTTCCGTTACAGCTTACGACGGATTGAAAGCGCTTCAAATTTCTTATGCAGCAAGATCTTCTTATCTAACACAACAACCGGTCTCATTAGCAAAGGAAGAAAGTGCCATAGCAAATATAGATTAATTGGTTCAGCTCATCTTTATTGTCATTACTATTAAAAAAAATAATCGAGAATAGAGGGGTATATGCTATGAAAAAATTGGGTTTGTTGCTTACGATTATTGGTTTAGTAATTGCGATGGTGGGATGTGGCAAGAGTGCATCCGGAAGCGGGGAAGATGGAAGCGTTGCGGTTGTATTGAAAACATTGAGTAGTCCTTACTGGAAGTATGTAGAAGCAGGAGCGAAGGCAGCAGGAAAAGACTTAGGTGTGGATGTTACTATTGTGGGACCTGCTTCTGAGTCACAAATTATGGAACAAGTAAACATGATTGAGGATTCTTTAAACCAAGGGATAGGTGCACTTGTTGTATCTCCAACCCAACCAGATACTGTCGTACCAGTGTTAGAGCAAGCGAATGTGCCGGTCCTTTTTATTGATACGGACGCCGATTTTTCTGGAAAAACTTCTTTTATTGGTACAGATAATTTAACAGCAGGGAAAGAGGGCGGAAAACTGCTTGCTTCTTTCCTAAAAAAAGGGGATGAAGTTGCTCTGCTTGGTGGAGCGTTAGGAAATACAGCAATGGATCAACGTATTAAAGGTGCGAAAGAGTCTCTAGAAGAAGCAGGAATGGTTATTGTGGCTGAGCAGCCTGCAGATAGTGATAAAACAAAAGCTAATTCAGTAGTGGAAAATATTTTGCAAAATAATCCTAATATTAAAGGGATATTTTCGGCAAATGATGATATGGCAATAGGGGCGTTACGTGCGACAGAGTCGAAGGGAATTAAACTTCCGATTATTGGAACAGATGGAACTGCTGAAGCAATTCAATCGATTATAGATGGAGATTTAGCTGGATCTATTGCCCAAAATCCATATGAAATGGGCTATAAAGGGGTGGAAAATGCTGTTAAAGCAATGAAGGGGGAAAAAGTAGAATCAAGAATCGATAGTGGAATTGATATCATTACGTCTGACAATGCGCAGGAGAAATTAGATTTCCTTGAAGGAATCGCAAAATAATGAAAGTAACTATATGAGTTCTACTGTCTATTTGAGGATGAATTCGTATAAATGTTCTTTATAACAGATATCTTCGTAACTAGAAAACATGGAAATAGAAGCTTAGAAAGGAGAACAAGTATGGAAGATGGGAACCAATTGCTTGTGATGAAAGGGATTAAAAAAAGCTTCTCAAATAATCATGTCCTAAAAGGGATTGATCTCGAAATAAAGGCGGGAGAAGTCCATGTTCTATTAGGAGAAAATGGTGCCGGAAAATCAACATTAATTAAAATTTTGACTGGTGCATATGAGAAAGATGGCGGAGAAATATATTGGGAGAATCAATTAGTCTCCATCAATTCCCCTGTCGATTCTATGAAGATAGGCATTGCCACGATTTATCAAGAGTTAAACGTTATCCCACAGCTTAAAGTATATGAAAACATTTTTTTAGGGAGAGAATTGAAAAACAAGGGAAAATTATCTTTTTTAAATCGAAAAAGCATGCATGAAAAAGCGAAGGAATATTTACGAATGCTTGGGCAGGACCCATCGATTGCGGATAAAGAATTAAGTGAATTAGGAATGGGGCAGCAGCAACTTGTTGAAATTGCGAAGGCCCTAACTTTGGATGCAAAATTACTCATTATGGATGAGCCAACATCGAGTTTAAGCGGGGCAGAAGTAGAACAATTATATGATACAGTTGAGAATTTAACGAAAAAGGGAATGGCAATCGTTTTTATATCCCATCGCTTGGAAGAAATTAAGCGAATAGGGGATCGAGTAACCATTTTAAGAGATGGCTATAAAATTGAGACATTGCCTGTAAAAACAACTAGTAGCGATCAATGGATTGAGTTAATGGTTGGAAGGTCATTAGATGAAAAATATCCGAAGAAGAATTTTCCATTAGGAAAGGAGGGGTTCCGAGTTGAAAATTTAACAGTGAAAGGGACTCTTCATCCAATAAATTTTCATGTTAATCACGGAGAAATTGTTGGATTTTCTGGTTTGGTGGGTGCGGGCAGAACAGAACTTGCAAGGGCGATCTTTGCAGCCGATCCAAAAGATGGGGGGAAGATTTTTGTAGAAGGAAAAGAAGTTTCCATCCGAACACCGAGAGATGCTATCAATGCAGGAATTGCCTTTATTACAGAAGATCGTAAAAGTGAAGGCTTGCTATTGGATCAGCCGCTTGATTTTAATATCGCATTAGCTAATATGAAGGGCTTTCAAGGAAAAAAATCAAAGTTGATCAATCCTCAGCAAATTAGAAATGTGGCCAATTCATATATTCAAGAGCTTCAGGTCAGGCCGAATAATGTGGAGCTAAATGCAAGAAAACTAAGTGGAGGAAACCAGCAAAAAGTTGTGATTGCAAAATGGCTGGAAACGAAAGCAAAGGTGTTTATTTTTGATGAGCCAACGAGAGGGATTGATGTTGGAGCGAAGGTAGAAGTATATCGGTTAATGAATCAGCTGGTAGAAAACGGTGCGACTGTGATAATGATATCTTCAGATTTACCTGAAATTCTTGGTATGTGTGACCGTATTATTGTCATGCATGAAGGAAAGATAACTGCTACTTTAGATCGAACAGAAGCGACACAAGAAACGATTATGAAAGCAGCTACAGGAGGGTGATAGTATGTCAAAAGCAGCGATAAATGATGTGCAGGCAGAAATTAAGGCCCAGGAAAGAAAAAAATCATTCCGATATTATTTAGATAAATTTGGTGCGGTTATTGGCTTAGTTGCACTAAGCATTATTTTAACGTTTTTATCCGATCGATTTTTGACACTAAATAACTTAATGAATATTGCTCGTCAATCTTCTATTAATGCTTTACTAGGACTCGGGATGCTGCTGCCGATCTTAACAGCGGGCATTGATTTATCTGTTGGGTCTATTCTTGCTATATCCATTATGGTAATGGGAGTCGTGGTTGTGAATATGGGAGTTCCTCCTGTAGTTGGAATTTTAGTATGTTTATTAGTGGGGGGATTCTTTGGCTGGTTAAACGGAATTATGCTGACAAAGCTGCGTTTACCACATCCGTTTATATCCACTTTAGGAACAATGAATATAGCGAGAGGGTTAGCCCTTATTATCACAGCAGCAGCTCCAATCGCTGGTTTTCCTTATTTGATTCAATTTTTGGGGAGAGAGTTTGTCGGTCCTATTCCGGTTAGTTTCGTATTGGTTCTTATTATGTATGTTATCTTCCATCTTTTCTTAACCCGTACGAAAACAGGAAGATATATTTATGCAATTGGCGGTAATAAGGAAGCTGCACACTTATCAGGAATTAATGTAAACAGAGTCCTAATCATTGTTTATTCCATAAGTGGCTTTATGGCCGCACTTGCAGGATTAGTAATGGTGGGGCGAGTAAATTCTGCCTTTCCACTTGCAGGCCTTTCGTATGAATTAGATGCCATTGCAGCAGTAATTATAGGCGGCGCCAGCTTCTTTGGTGGAGTTGGAACCGTATGGGGAACCTTAATTGGAGCCATGATTATAGCCGTTCTCCGCAATGGATTAAACCTCTTGAACGTATCAGCAGACTTTCAAATGACCGTAATTGGGGTGGTTATTATAGCAGCAGTATTCGTAGATGTTATCAGACAAAGAAGATCAAAAAAAGATTAAAGGAAATGAAGGGAGGGTTCTTGTAGAGTTGAATCCTTCTCACAAGAACCGTCCCTGTGCTTGCCCTTTATAGATAGGGAACTTTTCTAGGCTGATAAGAAATAGTTTCTGCTGAATAGATCTCTATGAGTAAATGATGTCCTAACATTTTGGCTTGAATAAGGACGGGAAGTTCGTAGTTATTTTCAAAAACAAAATCTGGTCCGTCCCAGCTGACGGTGGCATCTCGCTTGGGCGGAACATAAGAGATTTTTCTACTATGTGAATATCGTTGAATGATATTTAATCCCGCATTATCTACAGCATTAAAAAGGGTAGAGGAAACTTGGCAAATTCCACCGCCAATATCTTCTGAAAATTTCCCATGAATAATTACAGGAGCCTGTAAATATCCCTTTTCCACAGTCCTTTTCCCAACAATTTGATTAAAGGAAAATTTTTCATTTGGAAAAATGACACTGTTATTAATCGCTTCTGTAGCTAGGGAAATATTCATGCTCCGTTCTTTATTCCCCTTGTTAAAAGATGTTATATATCTGCCTATTTTTTTGCGGCGAATACTTTCTAACAGTTCACTATCTACCTTAGGATAAATCACTTCTAGGGGGTACCCTTTGTTACTAGAAGTATCATTAAAATAATGTGCATACATTTGCTCTATAAATTTAACTCGATGCAGACGATAACCAACTTCTTCAGGGACAATCCCTCCATATTTATTGACGGCAGCATCTTTTGGTGCGATATACACTTTTTTATCTATTTCATCCATTACTTTATTGAACTCATCTGTATGGATAACAGGTAAACCAGGGGACTTCCATAAAAAATTTTCTTCTTTCTTAACTTTAGGTTGTGATATACTTTCTGTTGCTTTAATAAAATCACCTGATAAAAGTACAGAATGAGAAAATAGCAGCACTCCGAGTAAAAAATGAACATACATAAGAAATACCTCCGTAAAGATCTCCGTTATTCATTAATATGTGTTTGTTTTTTTTATTTAATGTACTTAATTGTAATTTTAATGAGGTAGTAGAGGTATTCACTTGGAAGTGCGAAGATTGTAAAGAAGCAGAGAGACATTTTTGGATGCTGCTTTGGCTGATAGTCTCTCTACTTTGGCTGATAAGCCCTCGAGTTTGGCTGATAAGTCCCCGAGTTTGGCTGATAAGCCCCCGAGTTTGGCTGATAAGTCCTCGAGTTTGGCTGATAAGTCCTCGAGTTTGGCTGATAAGCCCTCGAGTTTGGCTGATAAACCCCCGAGTTTGGCTGATAAGCCCCCAAGTTTGGCTGATATCCACCTGTTTTTGTGAGGCTATGACTTCACAATAACCGTTTTTCTATCTATCTTTTTTAATAATGGTGTACGCACCGCTAAACATGGCCATTAGCAGTCCAGCTATTGGGAAGATAATCCAATTGATATGCCAGTTTCCATACACGATGCCAGTAATTAAGAAAATGACAACAGCTAGTGGCCAGATAACCGCTGCAAAGGCACCGATTACTTTATCCTCTTTTTCTTTTTCGAAGGAATAGTCTTCAACTTTTAACAGCTTTTCATATGCATCTTTTTTGCCGCCACTAATAATAAATAGATATACTGCTATTGCAATAAAGGCTAATAAAAGACAGACCCCATAAACCGCTGCTTGATCACTGATACCAGAGGTTACTAGTATTGCAATTGGGGATAAAATACATAATGCTACACCGATAATTACGGAACGAAAAAAGATTGGCTGATAAGCATCTTTTTCTGCCGTTATTTTCTTTTTTAAAGGAATGGAAAGCTCAAAACTAGCTGTTTTTTCCATAAATTTATATTTTTCTAAAAGCTGGCCACTATAAATGAATAAACTAACAGCGATTGCTACGAATAAAAGTAATTGAGCAACACCGATTAAAGTGGCTGTGTTTTCGGTTATGCCGTTCAGCAATCCTTGATCATACATTTGAAGGCTGAGAATTAGCAGGGCGGAACCAAGTATACACAGCATCACACCGATACCGATAAAATTCATTGCCTTTGCTGTTTTTTGTAAAAAAGTTGTTACTTCTTCTTCAGTAAGTTGGCGTTCTAATGATGTTTCCTCGGTTAAGGGAAGATCAAGCTCACTTAACAGTTCATCCATATTCCCAAATTCAGAGATGACAATCCCAATTGCTTCATGTTCCATTTTTCCAGCCTTTTTTAATTCATTATATTTATCCTCCATATTTGAGAGCATTTCTTGTTTCAGTGTTTCCATTTCTAAAGTTTTTGGTAAGCTGGCAAAGACATTGTCTAAATAATTTATAATGCTATTCATTATATCCCTCCTTAATAAATAAGTTAATTACTTCCTGGGTTACGAACCATTCTTGGCATTTTTCCTGATAATATTTTCTGCCTTCTGACGTTATGGTGTAATAAGTTCTTCTTTTTCCAAATTCTCCTTCTTTGTAATAGGAATGAATATAGTTATTTTTGATTAATCGATTAAACGCAGAATAAAGGGTTGTTTCTTTAATAATGTATTTTTCGTTAGTTAATGTTCGTATATCTTTTGAAATTTCATAACCATAAGAATCCTTTTCTAATAGTAAAAAAAGAATGATGGTGTCATTATATCCGCGAATGACATCACTGCTAATCAAAAAATCACCCCTTCCAAATACTTCATCTATCATACTATGTCTGTCGTAGTAATTATACTTTACCATATATACTACGACAGGTGAAGTAAAAATGTTAAAAATTTCTGATTTCCCTTTCTTTACATAAATTTTATGTTTATTAATACTTGCTTAAAGGTTCCTTAAAATAGGACCTCTATGATTTGACTGAGTAGGATAATCACCTTAAGGGAGGAATGAGCTTGTGACTATAAAAAAGAGGATAACAAAGAGGGCTTTGGTCATCTTTGTGATGGGGGTTTTTTTCTTTTCAACCTATTTTCCTATTTTTCCAGGTTTAACGATGTATGCGGCAGAACCAACTGGTAAAAAAGTAGAGGAAAATCCGCCAAAGACAGTAGAAAATAACACGGTAGAAGTACCTGAGACTACAACCGACAAAGAGAAGGGAGAAACAATCGAAGAAGAAAAAGTAGAGGAAAAGGATCAGCATGAAAATGAATCCTCATCTACTTCCAAAGAGAAGAAATCAACTCTGACTGCTGAACAAAAGGAAGAATCAGTAATAGAGGAAGAGGATAAGCCTCAGGAAACGGAAGAGAAGGAACCAGCAAAAGAGGAAATAACAAATAATACGGAACAAAATCAGGAGAAAGCAGAGAATCAACAAGAATCTGTTGATTACACAAAACTACCGCCATTACTTATTACCGAGCTAGCTCCTGATTCGAAAGGAACCGATAACTTCGAATTTATTGAGGTCTATAATAACACTAATCAGCCAATAGACTTAAATAGCTATTATTTTTATTACCAATACATAGGCGGTAATACAGCAGATAAAATAATGTCTATTCCAGCAGCCACACTAGCACCCCAAGAAACCATTGTTCTTTGGTTTAATGTCAAGGAACTTTCAGTAGAGGATTTCAACAAGCATTTTAGTACTTCATTAACAGAACAACAAGTAATTTCCATTAAAGGGGATTTTTCAGGTTTTGCCAATGGTGGTAATCGAGGTGTCCTAATAAAAAACCTTGCAGGGCAGGAAGTAGTATCAGCAAACTATTTACCAGGTGAAACGGACAATACAGGTGCAGATGTTCATTATGCTTTTCCAACTGAAGGTACAGAGATGGTAAAGCAGGAAGTTAAGGCTGCCCCAACTCCAGGTGCATTAAGTGATGGACAAGTACCAGCAGAGCAAGTTCCAGTGAATCCCGAAACTAAAGATACAGAAGCTCCTGTCATAACGCATGAAGCAAAAACAACCATGAAAGCAGGAGAGGCAATTTCTATCGAAGCCACTATTATAGATGATAGAAAAAATCCAACAGCTACCTTGTATTATCAAGGTAAAACAGACACAGAGTTAAAGGTATTAGAGATGAAACAAGATTCAGCCCAACCACAAAAATTCACAGCCAGCATACCTAAAGAGGCTGCATTGGGCAAAGTAGTCTATTATCTGGAAGCTTCAGATGGCATGAATATATCAAAAACATCCGAATATACAATCGAATTAGAAAAAGAACCAGAGAAGGAACCAGTGCAAGATACATATAGCGATCGCCCCCTTTTAATCACAGAACTTGCTCCTAATTCAGTGGGAGGAGGCACAGATTATTACGAATACTTTGAGCTATATAATAATTCCAACCAAACATTGAACACAGCAAGTTACTCTTTCTACTATGTATATACGGATAATTCGAGAGAGCCGATTCTCTTTCCATTACCAGCAACTGAAATAAAGTCAAAAGAGAAGCTTGTATTCTGGTTTAATAATGGAAATAAAACATTAGCTGATTTTAATAAAGAGTATGAGGCAAATCTTACAAGTAACGAAGTAGTAATGTTTACAGATCAAACATTCCCAGGTTTCGCGAATGGGGGTAATCGTGCTCTTGAAATCAAAGATGCCAAAGGGAATATCACGATTTCAGCTAGTTATTTAGGTTCCGAAAATGATAATAATGGCAAAGTGGTTCATTATCAATTTCCTCAAGCGGGAACGGAAATGGTTAAGTATAAAGTATTAGCAGATCCTACACCTGGGAAAATAGAAGCAGACCAAGTTCCAACTAATATAGTGGATCTACCTGATGTTCCGAAAGATACGGAACCACCGGTCATTTCTCATCAGGCAATGAAAACAGCAAAAGCATTTACGGCTGTTACAGTAGAAGCAAAGGTAACGGATAATGAGACAGCAAACCCAATTGTGACTTTACAGTATAAAAAATCAGCGGATGAAAATTTTAAATCTGTATCTCTTTTAAAGGATACGCAAGGGAAATACTCAGCAACTATACCAGCAGCAGATATAGATGGAGACATTATTTATTATTTGGCAGCTAGTGATGGAATCAACGAAAGCAAAACCGAAGAATATACAATTTCGGTGGAGAAAACAGATATTGATTTTACCAAAGTTCCTAAATTGCTTATTACAGAAATAGTGCCTGATAGTGCTAATGTCGGGACTGCAGATGGCTATGAATACATCGAAATCTATAATAATACCGATAAGGCAATAAACTTCAAGGATTATAAAATTCAATATCGCTATAATGCAGACCCTAATACAGATATGATTTGGCCATCTGTACCAGATGATACGATAATCGAACCGCAAGGCACTCTTGTCTTCTGGGTGATTAATTCTCAAAATGGGGATAAAACAGTAGCTGATTTTAATGCGAATTATGGGACAAACCTTGTCGAAAATAAAGATATTGTTCGTATTAAAAGTGATGGCATGGCCAATGGAAGTATGCGTGGTCTAGTAATTGCCACGAATACAAAAGAAGAGATAAATGTTGCTTATTATAATGATGAGGCAGCGCAATTAGATACGGCAATGAATATGGGCGTTCTTTATAAATTCCCGGAGGATGGCTCCACGCAATCGGTCAAAATTAGTTCGAAAACAAAATTAGGAACACCTGGCTCCATAGAACCGTCACAAGTGCCGAACGAGCCAGTTCATGTAGAGGATGATACGGTTCCGCCAACTCTCATCAACGCTACGAATGTTCAAGAAATTCAGCAGATGAATGATTTAACCATTCGAGCAAAAGCAACCGATGATAAGGGAATTAAATCTGTGCTTTTGTATTATCGTACAAATGATCAAACAGATTATGAAAAAATATTATTAACAGTAGATGCGAGCGACAGCGAATATTATGCCACTATTTTATCGGCAGCTAACTTTATTGCGAAAGAGAAAATCGAATATTATTTCGTTACCACAGATGGGCAAAATGAGGTAACATCCGAAAGATATGTCATTACTATTAAAAATGAAATAAGCAATGCACCTATCTATTTAAATGTTAAAGATGATGATATTTTAACTGGAAAAGCAATCTTAAAAGCAGTATCCAAAGAAACAGCCGCTGCAGATGTAGAACTTTTTATTGATGGGAAAAAAGTAGAGGAAAGCACCTACAGCACATTAGAGACACAAGCTTATCTTGCTGTTGATATTAGCGGTTTGAATATGTATTTCAAAAATGCTATTACAATGGGAGAGGAAATAATCCACCTTTTGGATAAGGATAATAATTCTGATTGGAAAACTTTTACGATTCCGATTGACCCTAATAAATTAGCCGTCGGAGAAAATACTATTACCGTTCGCTCGGGGAATAAGGCTTCTCCATTCCAATTAGAAGAAAGTGAAGAAAATAGAGATGATTATAATCTAAGAAATGTAAGGTTAATTTTAGCTGATGGTACTGTTATTAGAGACCCTCAAAAGGCGGATCCTTTTCAAGTATTCGATATGGGGGATGATGGCACATATCGTCCATTCGAAGATTTTACTTTTACGATAACAGAAGAGCAGTCAAAAGCAAAAGCCTATGTCTGGGACACTACGTCTGTTTCTGATGGAGCTTATATTATTAAAGCAACAGATGGAAAAAGGGAAGCAGCTGCTACTGTAAAAGTAGATAATACAGCCCCAGTAATTAAAACAAATATAGAAACAGAGAAAGAATATAAGGGTGTCTTTACCATTGAAGCGAGTGCAGAAGATACACTTGCTGGTGTAGAATCACTGGAAGTAACCCTTGATGAAGAGGAGATAAAGGTACCATTCGATACGGCTTCTTCCAAGCTTGCTCCAGGAAAGCATACCTTAAAAATGGTCGCAGTAGATAAGGCAGGCAATAAAGGAGAATCCGATATTTCCTTCTCTGTGACAAATGAAAATCCCAATAAGCCAGAATTAATTGCACCAGCTAATAACACAGCAGCACCAGTCGAAGGCGATCCGAAATTGAAGGTAAAGGTAACGGATCCAACAAATGATTCGATGGATGTTACGTATTATAAAGGATATAAATATGAAGCATCGGATAGTAAAGTAAAATCATTTGAAAATGCTAGTGACACAGAACCACCAGTTGAGCTGGCACCAGCAGGGGAAAAGGCATTAACTGCTAAGGATGTTTCGGCGATTTCTTCCTTAGACGGAAAGTATCTAACAACGAATTCAAGTACTAAATTCCCTTATCATCGCTTTGAAGTAGCGCTAGATCCTTCTATTAGTAATCAAGATAAAGTGGAGCTAGTGTGGAACGGAAAATCACTGCAAGGAAGAAAGGTTTCCATGTATGCTTGGAGCATTCAAGAAAATAAATGGAAGCTACTAACATATAAAATTGCGGGTCCTGAAGATTTCACATTAAAAGCAAACGTCGATGTCAGGGCATTTGCTGATGAGGCGAATAAAGTTAATGTGTTAATTCAAGATGAAATTCCAAGCACACCAGATGAATATGATTATACATTTGTTTGGATGTCAGATACGCAATATTATGCAGAGAGCTATCCAGATATTTATAAGCGACAAACAGAATGGATTGCGGAAAAACAAGAAGAGATGAAAATTAAATATGTCATGCATACTGGTGATGTTGTCGACGAGTTTGATGATGAGAAACAATGGGTGTATGCAGATGAATATATGCGAACGTTAGAAGAAAATAAAATTCCCTATGGCGTGCTTGCCGGAAACCATGATGTGAACCAATTATCTAATGACTACAAAGAATTCTCTAAATGGTTCGGAGAATATCGGTTTAAAGATAAGCCATTTTACGGAGAATCTTACAAGAATAATCGTGGTCATTATGATTTGATTTCTGCGGGTGGAAATGACTTTATCATGGTATATATGGGCTGGGGAGTAAACGACGAGGATATGAAATGGATAAATGATGTACTAAAACAATATCCAGATCGTAAAGCCATTCTTAATTTTCATGAATACTTATTAGTTTCCGGAAATAGAAGCCCGATTGGGGAAGAAATTTTCCAGAAGATAGTAGTGAAGAATGAAAATGTCTTTCTTGTATTAAGTGGACATTATCATGATTCGGAGACATTAATCAGTGAAGTGGATGATGATCAGGACGGAAAAGCCGATAGAAAAGTCTACCAAATGCTTGGCGACTATCAAGGTGGTCCAGAAGGCGGGCAAGGCTATATGAAACTACTTCATTTTGATCAAAAGAATAATAGAATTCTTATTAATACGTATTCACCATATTTAGATGATTATAATTTCTATGATCCAATAGAGTATCCATTGAAAGATGAATTGGCTATTGATTTAGATTTAACAGTCCAAGAGAAACAAGTCGCTACGGATTACTTTGCAGTAAATGTTTATACAAAGGAAGAAATCGGCAAGCAAGAAAATGTAGCAAGTGGCGAGATTGCTGAAATAGCATGGAAGAATCTAAAAGAAGGGCAAGTATATGATTGGTACGTAGTAGCTTCTGATCATTATACAGGGTCAGTAACTTCCGATATTTGGTCTTTTGCCAAAGGCCAGCCGGCACCAGAAATTCCAGCAGAACCAGGTGATGGAGGAAGCGAGGAGCCAACACAGCCGAATCCAGGGGGAGATGATGGAGGAAGCGAGGAGCCAACGCAGCCGAATCCAGGAGGAGATGATGGAGGAAGCGAGAAGCCAACACAGCCGAATCCAGGAGGAAATGATGGAGGAAGTGAAGAGCCAACACAGCCGAATTCAAGTGTTACCAATCCAAGTGAACCAAAAAATAATCAGTCCAGCATACTCCCGAATACAGCTACAGCAAATTATACAATTATGCTGGTAGGATTAGTGTTATTAATTGGAGGAATGGTAGTTGCTTACTGGAGTAGAATACGTAGAGAAATATAGGATCTGGTTCCATTTATTCCTATTTACGGTTTAACTACAGGGAATTCTAATAATCATTTATCAATAACAATAAAGAGCGGTAGAATCTATTTATTAAGACTATCGCTCTTTAACTATAAAATGTACTATTTTCAATATGATAATAATATATTGGAATTATCTACACTATCTTCACGAATATTAACCTTTCAGCTCCCTTACTTATCTCGCTCTTCATTAAAATCTTACGGTTATAAAAGGAGGTCAAAAGAAATAAAAACAATTATCGTTTGAAAAATCGAATATTTAGATGGTTATGAAAAACATATTTACAACACAAGATATTTATTTTCCATACTTAATAACGACACTAGAAAAAGTAAGTTGATAGAATTTTCCCTATACCACGATTCCCCATTCATTTCCTACAATACTCATCCTAGTCGAACTAATTTATATTTAATTTCAAGTAGCATTTTCATTTCTTTTTAAAGTCATTGGTAAAAGTAAGTAGAGGGAGAGGATTTCATTTGTGCAAAGAACAGGGGATTTAAAGCTCATACAAGAATTAAATCGATCCATTATTTTAGATACGATCCGAAAAAAAGGACCGATTTCAAGAAGTCAGGTTGCAAAAGAAATAAAAATAAGCCCTACTACCGTTACATCAGCTGTCAATGATTTAATTCGTAAAGGCATGGTAATTGAAGATGGTGTTGGTCATTCCAGTGGCGGGCGAAAGCCGGTATTACTTCGCTTTAACCCGAGTAAGCATTCCATTATAGCTATATCTATCACTAATTCTTATATCAAAATGGCTGACATGGACTTAGAAGGAAAAATTTTAAGGAAGAACGTTCATCCAGTAAATCAGCTTCAAGGTGATGATATTATTTTGCTTTTGATAGACTTATTGGAACAGTTTGTCGCAGGGAATGACCGATTAGAGTTTTGCGAAGGGATTTCCATCATAACTCCTGGCATTGTAGATTCCAATAACGGGATGATTGGTTATAACACCAAACTTAAGCTTTATGATGTTCCGCTAACAGAAATGATAGAAGAAAAGTTTAACTTACCAACCTTTTTAGATAATGATGTAAATGCATTTGCGGTGGGAGAATATTATTTTGGTTCTTTTAACAGCTATAAAGATATCATGTATCTCACTATAGGAGATGGTGTAGGCTCCGGTTTGATGATTAATGGGACCATCTATCGTGGATTCAAAGGAAGCTCTGGAGAAATTGGGCATACAACTGTTGTCCCAGGTGGTTCAAAGTGTGAATGTGGAAACAATGGATGTCTAGAAAACTATGTAAACTGGCCAGCTATTTATTCCAGTATCGTTTCCTCCATACTAACTAAAGGGCGTGATACGTTAATAAAAAATTTAATTGAAAATGACGTCCGAAAACTTACCCCTGAAATTTTTATTGAAGCAATTAAACGGAATGATAAGTTAAGTATCGAAATTCTTGATGAAATTATCAGCTATTTATCGATTGCAATTTCTAATACGATTCACTTACTAAATCCAGAAATAATCATAATAAGTGGAGAAGTCGTACAGGATAATCCCTTATTTATCAAAAAGATAAGAGAGAAATTATCTGAAATGGTGATTCCTATATTAAAAGAGGACATAAACATTCAAAGTACTTCTTTGGGTTCGGATTTTGACTTATTGGGAGCGGCAGCGGTCATTCTTCAAGGGAAATTTCGTTTTCAATTATAAAGAGTGGAAAGGTATTAAAAGAATATTCAGTCATTATTATAGGGAAAATGGAGGGGTATTATGAAAAAGTTATTAAGCCTTTGTATCTTTGTGTTGATCTCCATCATGCTTGTGGCATGTGGCGGGAAGTCATCGGGTGATGGAAAGAAAACGATAGAAGTTGCATTATGGGATGAAAATGTTAGTGCTGCTGTTGATGCATCGATTGAGTCGTTCAAAAAAGAACATCCTGATGTGAATGTAAAAGTTACTTATACTCCGTTTGCGGAGTACTGGACAAAGTTGCGAACAAGTCTGGGAGGTGGTAGTGGTCCGGATATTTTTTGGATGAATGGCCCCAACTTTTATCAATATGTAACTTCTGATTTGATTAAAGATTTAGAACCATTTCTTCAAGGAGACGAAGAGTTCGCCAAGGAAAATTATTATCCAGCCGTTGTGGATCTTTATTCCTATGAAGATAAACTATATGCTGCTCCATATTTTGTAGATTCTATTGGCCTATTTTACAACAAAAAATTGTTTGATGAAGCAGGCGTAGATTACCCTGATGAAACTTGGACTTGGGAAGACATAGAGACAGTTGGTGCAAAGCTTACAAAACCGGACGAAGGAGTCTATGGCTATTTAAATCAAGTTGTGCGAAATCAATCAGGCTACTATAACTTAATGCATCAAGCAGGTGGTTATGTCATCAGTGAAGACAAAACAAAGTCTGGATTTGACACACCAGAAGCAAAAGAAGCATTTGCATTTTTGAATAGATTAATTGAAAAGAAGATTTCTCCGACCGTGCAGGCACAAATCGAAACAGATGCAGATCAGTGGTTCATGTCTCAGAAGGTGGCTATGACTCCAGAAATTTCTGTTCATGCAGCGGAGTATGAAGAGGTTCTTGGAGAGGATTTAGGGGTAGCGCCCCTGCCGAAAGGAAAAGTAGATACATCCATTGTCCATGGTATTGGATGGGCAATGAATAGCAAAACAAAAAATGAAGATTTAGCTTGGGAACTAATTAAAAGCTTATCTAATAAAGAAGGAACAACGGTGATGGCTGAGACAGGATTTGCTACACCAGCCCATATGGAAATTAGTAAGGTTTGGTTAGATTCTCTGCCGAATGTTGATTTACAAATATTCTTAGATGCGCTTGAAAAAGCAGTCCCATATCCAGTTTCCGAAAAAACATCAGAATGGCAAAATATTGAAACAACGGAAATCCAAGGTGCCTTCTTAGGACAAAAATCGATTGATGAGGCTTTAGATAAAATTGCTGCTGAAATGAATGCGATTTTGGAAGAAGAACAGAAGGATTAAGCTGGTTTTAAATGTAATTTCCCTTTTCATTGATTCCTAATGGAAAGGGAAGGGGGGAAATTCAAGAAAGAAGGGAGAGTTACGATTGGAAACGATGGTAGTGAATAAGAAGAGCCCAGAGACTGTGGCAAGAAAGAGAAAGAAATTTAATCGTGAAGCCATTGCTGCCTATTTATTTATTGCTCCCACCATGTTAGGGCTGTTTATGTTTTATATTTTTCCTGCACTTGCCTCATTTGCTTTGTCCTTTACAAAATGGAATGGTATTTCCACGCCGGAATATGTAGGGTTGGAAAATTTGATCCAATTATTTACTGATTCTTCCTTTCTTCGTTCGATCATTAATACAGCAGTATTTACCTTTATTTCCGTTCCATTTACTGTCATTATAGCGATTTTTATAGCAGTCATGCTGAATCAAAAAATAAAAGGCATTGTCTTTTATCGTACCTTGTATTTCTTGCCGGTAGTTACGATGCCGGTCGCTGTTGGGATGGTATGGAAATGGCTATATAACACCGATTATGGCTTAATTAACTACATTCTAGGTATCTTTCATCTTCCGCAGCCATCGTGGTTATTTGACCCGAAGATTTCCTTAATATCCGTTATTATCGTCTACATATGGATGAGTGTCGGCAATAATATCATTTTAATCTTAGCGGGACTTCAAGGAATAGAAAAAACGTATTATGAAGCGGCCGACATTGATGGTGCTTCAAGGGCTCGGAAGTTTTTTAGCATTACCTTACCACTATTAACACCTACTATTTTCTTTGTTTTTATAACAGGAATGATTAGTTCCTTACAAGTATTCGACTTATTATTTGTCATGATTGGTAATAGTACAGCGCTACTAGAACCACTGCGTACGATTGTGTATGGCGTTTACGAATCAGGCTTTAAGTATGGTGAAATGGGGATTGCTTCTGCCCAAGCATTTATCTTGTTTCTTGCCATTCTATTGATGACCATTATTCAATTTATTTTCCAAAAGAAATGGGTTTATTACGATTCATAATAAGGGGGGATTTGCTTGAAGCGGGTTTCTAGACATTTACTGCTCATTATCGGAGCTTTTATCATGATTGTGCCATTTCTCTGGATGATTTCTACCTCTCTGAAATCTTTTGGAGAATCTATGCAAGTTCCGCCGACGATTATCCCTAAGGAATGGCATTTCGAGAATTACGGGAACGTCTTTGAAGCTGTGGATTTTTTAAAATATTATCTGAATACGATTATTCTCACTTTAGGTAGAACGATTGGTCAACTTATTTTATGTTCTTTAGCTGCATTTGCTTTTGCACGTTTAAATTTTCCTGGGAAAAATGTTCTCTTTATTTTAATGCTATCCGTGCTTATGGTACCTGCTCAAGTAATTTTAATACCAAATTATGCAACATTAACACAGCTGGGCTGGATTGATACATTCTTCGCTTTGATTGTTCCAGGCATTTTCAGTGCCTACGGAACCTTTTTGCTGCGCCAATTCTTTATGGGCATTCCAAAAGAGTTGGATGAAGCAGCTAAAATTGATGGCTGTTCGTACTTTGGAATCTATTGGAGAATTATTTTACCAAATTCGACACCCGCCCTTACTGCTTTAGGAATCTTTACGATTCTCGCAGCATGGAATGATTTCTTATGGCCGCTTGTTATGACAAACTCTGAGTCAATGAGAGTATTGTCTGTTGGGATTTCCACCTTCTCAGGACAATATTCTACGGACTATCCGCTGTTAATGGCTGGTGCTGTCTTGTCCACGATTCCCATGTTGTTCATGTTTATTTTTCTGCAAAAGCATTTACTGGCAGGGATTGCACTTGGAGGAGTTAGAAGATAGCTAGTTAGAAGGAGAAAGAATTGATAAATAGAATAGGGAGTGTGTGTATATGTTAAAAGCATTAGTTATTGGCGCCGGAACAATGGGGAGTACTCATTCCTTCGCTTATTCAACCATGGATGATGTTCAATTAGCTGGAATTGTGGACAAAAACCTGGAAAAAGCGGAAGAATTGGCAAGAAAAATAGGAGTTCAGGCATTTGCAAGCTATGAGGAAGCGATCGAAAGCCTTGGTGCTGTTGATGTTGTGTCTGTTTGTGTTCCTACTCCATCTCATAAGGAATATGTCATAAAAGCAGCAGATGATTGTTTCCAAGTTGTTTGTGAGAAACCATTGGCTCGCAATTTAAGGGACGCCAAAGAAATGATCGACTATTGCAAGGAAAAGGGCGTGAAGCTTTTTGTAGGTCATGTCGTGCGGTTTTTTCCGGAATACCAGCGCGCAAAGCGAATGATAGAAGAAGGGAAAATTGGCAAGCCAGGTGTTGTAAATACGAAAAGAGGCGGAGGCTTTCCATCTGCTTCTAGAGATTGGTATGCAGACTATAACAGCAGTGGTGGATTAGTGCTAGACTTAATGATTCATGATTTTGATTATTTACGCTGGTGCTTCGGTGAGGTAGAGCGAGTCTATGCCAAAAGTGCCCAAGGAAGAGCGATGGCAAAATTAGACTATGCATTAGTGACACTGCGCTTTGAAAGCGGAGTAATTGCTCATTTGGAAGGAACTTGGGCTCACCAAAATTTCGCAACAAAATTTGAAATAGCTGGAAAAAAAGGAATTATTCACTATGATAGCTCGAAATCAACTCCGCTTGTAAAAGGTATTAATCACAATAATACAGGTTCAGCTGGGGTCGCCGTGCCGGAAAGTCCATTAAAAGAAAATCCATATATAACAGAATTAAAACATTTTATTTCATGCATCAAGAATAAGGAGGAATCGATTGTGACTCCCTTAGATGCGTATAAAGCAATGGAAATTGCGTTAGCTGCTATCGAGTCACTAAAGGAAGGAAAAGTAGTAGAATTGCGTAAACAAGAAATGGAGGTAAGACGATGAGAGTAGGAATTATTAGTTTTGCTCATGGCCATGCGTACGCCTATGCAGAGGCATTAAAGAAAATCGATGGAGTAGAGTTAGCAGGAATCGCAGATGACCAGGAAATCCGTGGTACAGAAGCAGCAAAGAAATACAGTACCAATTACTACTCAAACTATGAAGATCTATTAGACCAAGCTATAGATGCTGTCATCATTACTTCCGAAAATTATAAGCATCATGAACATGTGCTTGCTGCAGCAAAGAAGGGGAAACATGTTTTATGTGAAAAGCCGATTGCGACAAATAGGAAGGACGCATTGCAAATGATTGAAGTTTGCAAAGAAAATAATGTATTCCTGCAAATTGCTTTCCCTGTACGCTTTAGTACACCAATAGCAAAAGCGAAACATATAATCGAGACAGGGGAACTTGGCAGTATTATTGCTATAAAAGGAACGAATCGCGGTACTAACCCAGGCGGCTGGTTCGTAGACAAAGAAAAATCAGGCGGCGGTGCTGTAATGGATCATACGGTTCACCTTGTGGATATTATGCGATGGTATATGAATTCAGATGTGAAAGAAGTCTATGCGGAAGTAGATAATCTCTTTTCTGATTATGAGATAGATGATTGCGGAATCGTCACAATGGAATTTGAAAACAATGTGTTTGCTTCTATTGATTGTAGCTGGTCAAGAAATAAGACATTCCCAACATGGGGAGACGTTACATTAGAAATAATCGGGACGAAGGGAACATTGTCAGTAGATGCCTTTGCGCAGAAAAGTGAGGTGTATAGTGCAGAGGGAGCAAAATGGGATTATTGGGGAGATGATATGAACCAAGATCTTGTAGAAGACTTTGTTGCAAATGTGATGAAGGGAATTGCACCTACTATAACAGGGGAAGATGGCCTGAAAGCAATGGTGTTTGCTCTTGCAGGCTATGAATCTGTGAAAAGCAAAAGGCCTGTTTTGATAGAAAAGAATGGAATCAAATAATCAATAGATATAGCTGTATGAAGGGATGCTATTTAGGGAGGAATAAAGATGCTAAAGGGGATTAATCAGTGGTGCTATCCCGATGATACACCATTAGAGATGGTATTTAAGTACAGTCATGATGCTGGCTTTGATGCAGTAGAGCTCAATGTAAGTATAGATGGCATTGGGCTTACAATGAATACGTCAAGGGAAGAAGCAAAACAAATTCGAGAAATGGCTGAGCATTATCGTTTACGTTTAAGCAGTATTTCTACGAATCTATTATGGAAGTTCCCTCTTTCCCATCGAGATGAAAAGGTGCGGGAACAAGGGAGAAAAGTGGTAGAAAAACAAATAGAGTTAGCCGGATATATTGGGGCAGACACTGTTTTAGTTGTCCCAGGGGTAGTTAATGAAGAAACGTCTTACCTTGATTGTTATAGGCGTAGTCAAGATGAGTTAAGAAAAGTTCTGCCATTAGCTGAAAAACATAATATTCATGTGGGAATCGAAAACGTATGGAATAAATTTCTACTTTCTCCTTTAGAAATGGCAAGGTATATTGATGAGTTCTGCTCCGATTATATTGGCGCTTATTATGATGTCGGCAATACATTACAATATGGCTATCCAGAACAATGGATTGCCATATTAGGGGAGCGAATCCGAAAAGTTCATGTTAAGGATTTTAAACTGAACGTTGGGAATATTACTGGCTTTGTTCCATTATTAGCAGGGGATGTAAATTGGGAAAAAGTGTACCAAGCATTAAAGAACATAGGCTATAAGGATACAGTAACCGCTGAAATACCAGCCTATGCATTTGGGCCAGAGTATCTTGCCCAAGACACATCCAAGCATCTGGATGTCGTGTTAAATCTGAAAAAGGTTAGCCCTTAGAGGAGTGTCCGGTATGAGAAAAGTTCGTGTAGGCTTTATAGGTGTCGGGGGGATTGGATCCGTACATTTGAAGAATATTGCTTTGATTGAACAGGCAGAAATGGCAGCGGTATGTGATATATCCGAAGACCAAGCAACAGCTGTAGGGAAGAAATATCATATTCCAGCATATACAGATGTAGACAAGATGCTGGAAGAGACCGCATTGGATGCACTTTTTATATGTGTCCCTCCATTTGCCCATGGGGATATCGAGGAAAAGGCTGCTAAAAAGGGCATTCATATTATGGTAGAAAAACCTGTTGGATTAAATCTGGATAATGTAAAGAGAAAAACTGCGGTTATTAAAGCTTCTGGGATTATTTGTGCTACAGGATACTGTTTACGGTACTTAGATACAGTGGCAAAAGCAAAAGAGTATCTACAAGGCAAACAAATTGCGATGGTTAACAGCTATTATTTAACAAAATTTGTTCCAACTCCATGGTATCGGGAACAATCCAAATCAGGTGGACAATTAGTAGAACAAGCCACACATATTTTGGATTTTAATTCGCTATTTAGCAGGAGATATAGATAAAATCTATGCAAATATGAATCTATTGGTTTCAAAGGATATTCCTCATATTGATATACCAGATGTCACTTCGGTCAATTTCACTTTAAGGAACGGGGCAATCGGCCAATTAGGCTGCTCTTTTATACAACCAGATCACCGGATGGGTCTAGAAATTTTAGGGAAGAATTTCCGTGTTGCTTTTAACGGTTCCAATATAACGATTACAGATGAATTTTCAACTACTACGTATCGACCAAAGTTGAATTATTATGAGGCCCAGGATCGAGCTTTCATTGAAGCGATTGCTGCCAATCAGCCAGAATTAATCCTGTCATCCTATGAAAATGGTGTTCAAACATTAGCTGCTACCCTTGCTGCAAATGATTCTCATGAAAATGGAGAGCCTATTTCTTTAAGTAATTATTATTCTTTGTAAAAAGATTTCTATTGATAAAATGACAATATGACTTTTTTAGATTGACTTCCTATTTATAACCCCGTTCTAAAAGGAGAACGGGGTTATAAATATAGCATGTAGATTTTGATGTGTGTCTTTTCTTTTAATAAGATTTTTCGATTAAGATTTGAGAGTGAATATGATGTTCCATATGCTCAAGATAATCTTGTATCAGCCACTCTAGTGTTTTATGCTGATTATTTCCTATGTCGCAAAGATAGGAAAGCTTTTCGTGCGGAACATTTTTCACAATATGAACCATTTGTTTATGGAGTGCTTGATACAGATCTATTATGTCATCAAGTGGTCTATCCTGATAATTTTGCATCTTTACCCAATGATCTTGGTCATATGATTGGATAGCATACACTGGTTCTTCATATTGAATTTTGATAAACCTTTCTATATTATTTATCGCTGAATCACAAAGATGCCCTAAAATTTCTTTTTTTGACCATTTGTTTGGCATGGGACGATGAGAAGAACTATTTTCAGACATAGATTTGAATTCTTCTGGTAATCTTTTATCCAATAATTTATTCCCTCCACAACCTTTTGCATGATTCTATTCCTCCTTCTTTTAAAATTTAATATTCGATTGCCATCTGTAATATTCCTTTATTGTTCCTGAGTTAAAAGTATGACTAATGTATGAAGGATTTATTGACAAAAAAATGCGACGGCTGAATTTAGGAGGAAAAGGGAGGGGCGCTCATTAGTTATTAACCTTATGTAGAAGGGCTACCCATATGTAGTCCTTGCCATTTGGGCAGCCGTTGATAACTCATTCTGTCAAAAATTCATTAATTCTCTCCACATAATCACTTTTGGGGTAGTTATTATATAAAAATCCAGAAAGGCGGACAGGATCGCCAAAAAAATATCGCTCATATTGTGTCTGTCTTGTGCCGAAGGAACTCATTGTTAAATCCCAAGCTAATCGAAAGATTTTATTGCGTTCATCTGCAGATCTGCACGTTGCTTGGAGATATTGATTTAAATCTTTCCCAACTTCTGAGTGAAACATTTTCTCTGTTGGCAGCGATACTAAACCGCTGGCGCCAATTAGTTGAAGGATTTCGGAAAAACGAGGATAAATTTTTGGGAAAATATTACTAGCAACTAGCAGGATGGTTTTATTTGGAATCATAAATCCTTGGTCATTTAAGAGAGCATCGTTCTCTGCCTTTTCTATTAGTGCTTTCAACGTTTCTAATCCAATAATGATTTCGGCCATTTTTTCTTGGATATGTTGATATTCGCCTACATTAATTGTGTTTATCATATTTTCCGCTAAGCCTAAAATAAACTCTGTTTTGACAATTTGTCTAGTAATAACTTGATGATAAGCAAATGAATTAAAAGAACTTTGGCTTAAAAACATATTTGCAGTTTCCAGATCTTCGTGGAAAAAAACACGTTCCCATGGAACAAGGACGTTATCAAATACAACAATAGAATCCATTTCTTCAAATCGCGAGCTTAATGGATAATCAATAGTAGATTCTCCTCCCACATAGGATTCTCTGCATAGAAACCTTACTCCTTTAGTGTCTGAAGGTATTGCAAAAGCAAATGCTTCCTCTTTCGCGAATCTGGGTGCTCCGAAAACCAACAGTTCATCGGTGAGACCACCCTGTGTGGCTAGGAGCCGCGCCCCTTTAATGATTAGTCCCTTATTATTTTTCTCGATTATTTGAGCAGAGATTGGCTCGTTGGAATATTCTAGATACATACTCGAGCGATTAACTTGAGGTGTTATAAAAGTATGGGTGAAGCTAAGATCCTTTTCTCTTGCCGCTTCGTATAAGGATTGGATATGCTTAGGGTAACAATTTTCCTTTCCTTCTAAAAGGGAAGCAGAAGTGGCAAAACTCATGATTACTGTATTCAAATAATCTGGGCTCCGTCCCATCATTCCTGCTGTTTCCTTAGCCCACCGTTCGATCATCTTTCTTCTTCTTCGCAAATCCTCTTTTGTCTTCGGCTGTAAGTATGACATACCTATAGAGTCCCCGGATAGTGGGGATAAGAAAGTCATTTCCTCCTTTAAGTTAGGCTGACATTGTAAATCATAAAGAGAAGCTTTTGAATGTAGTATCCCTTTAAAGGCAGGATGGTTAGAGAGGTCCTGGACTTTTTCCCCATCTAACCAAATTTCTGTAGATAGACCGCTGATTCGTGATAAATATGTCTTTTCATTCACTATTCCCATTTTTTCTTCTCCCTTATTCATTAATAAAATGGATATAAACTATTTTATTATTTTATTAATGAATATAGTCCTCAGTTCCAGTTAATTGGATAAAGATGGGGATTTTTTCTTTTCATTTGATTTGGAAAAATAGGTTTCCGGGTT
This sequence comes from Niallia sp. FSL W8-0951, assembly GCF_038006525.1. NCBI lineage: Bacteria > Bacillati > Bacillota > Bacilli > Caryophanales > Bacillaceae > Niallia > Niallia sp. FSL W8-0951. The sequence continues at coordinate 3,254,609 of NZ_JBBOVK010000001.1, read as the reverse complement.
GCTCGCCCCTTTATTTCCTTCTTAGTTATGAACAAAAACTGTTTCAAAAACAAAACTCTCGTGCAGATGGCGTGTGATCGAGTATTCGAATATTCTTCCATCTTCTAACTGGGCTAATTTTTCGATTTCCATCATGAAGGAGTTGTCTGGAATCTTTAGTAAAGAAGTATCTTCGCTATTTGCTTTGTCTCCTCTAATCCAGACATGGGTGCTATGCGTTTTCAGCTTTAATTCCTCGCGAATATAATTATAGATAGATCCTTCTAGATGTTTTGGCTCTAATCCAGTAATAATAGATAAGGGCATGTAAGTATGTTCCAGCGAATAAGGTTTATTATTAATATGCCTTGTTCGAATAATTCGATAAATGTATTCGTCATCAATCTCAAGTTTTTTGGCAATTTCTAAGGAAGGTTTTTCGATCGAAAAAAGAATGATTTTTGAGGAAATGTTCTCTTTTCCAACAATGTTAGATAAGCCTTCTGATGGACCTAATGCAATAGCTTCTCCGTTAGTAGAAACCCCTTTCACATAAGTTCCAGAACCTCTACGTCTAACAACCATTCCTTCTTTAACAAGAATATCTAATGCTTTTTTTACTGTCAGTTTACTGCATTTGTAATAATCAGCAAGCGTATCCCCGTCAGGTAACTTTTCATTTATCTCATATTCGTTATTATTTATCTTATCTCTAATATCTGTATATATTTCCATATATTTAGGTAGTTGGCTCAAGTTAAATCCTCCATTTTGTAACGGTTTTACATTTAATAAGTATACCATATATTTAAAAACAAGTATATAAATCAATAAAGGTATATACTTTTTATTAAAAGTATTTACTTATATTAAAAAGAGTGGTATAGTTTGTTCGTAAAGGAATGAAGGAGGCATTTATTATGAAAGAAATGTTAACGTTTCCGAGTGATTTTTGGTGGGGAACGGCTTGGTCAGCTGAGCAAGCAGAAGGTAGAGGTAATACAGGAAAAGCTGAAACAGTTTGGGAACATTGGTTTAAAACGGAACCATCACGTTTTTATCAGGGGATTGGACCTGAAGTAACAACTGATCATATAAATCGATACAAGGAAGATATTCGATTAATGAAGGAAACAGGGCATAATTCTTTCCGCATTTCCATCTCATGGGCAAGGATGTTTCCAGATGGTGGAGTAGGAGAAAGAAATCCAAAGGCAATTTCTTTCTATCGAGACCTTTTGACTGAAATGAATGAAAACGGTATCAAACCTTTTGCTAATCTTTATCATTTTGATATGCCGTATGTACTTCAAGAAAAGGGAGGATGGGAATCACGTGAAGTGGTTAATGCATATGTGAACTTTGCAACTGCTTGTTTTGAAGAGTTTGGTGATTTGGTTTATCATTGGTTCACATTTAATGAGCCGTTAGGGCCAATTTTAGGAAGTTATTTAGAAGATTTTCATTATCCAAATTTAGTAGATTTCAAGCGTGGTGCACAGGCAGCATTTAATACTATATTGGCACATGCGAAGGCTATTCAATCTTTTAAGGAAAAGCAACTGCCTTCTAAGATAGGAGTAATATTAAACTTAAGTCCAACTTATCCGAGAAGCCAAAATGAGTTTGATGTAGAAGCAGCTGAAATTGCGGATGCCTTTTATACAAGAAGCTTTTTAGACCCCATGGTTAAAGGAACATTTCCAAAGAAATTGGTAAAAATATTGCAGGAATATAATCAGATGCCTTCATATGAAGAAAACGATTTAAAAGTAATTGCAGAAAATACTTCTCAAATTTTAGGGTTGAATTATTATGAACCAAGAAGAGTTAAGGCACGCCTGACAGAAATTAATAAAAAAAGCCCTTTTTTACCAGAATGGTTTTTTGAACTTCATAATATGCCAGGGAAAAAAATGAATGTGTACCGCGGATGGGAAATTTATGAAAAAGGTATCTATGATTTATGTATAGACATTAGAGATAATTACGGCAATATAGAAGCTTTTATATCTGAAAATGGTATGGGAGTAGCGAATGAAGAACGATTTCTTAATGAGCATGGACAAATTATAGATGATTATCGAATTGAGTTTATTAAAGATCATCTCGCCTATGTCCATAAAGCCATTCAAGCAGGCTGCCATATCAAAGGATATCATTTATGGACATTTATTGATTGCTGGTCATGGATTAATGCTTATAAAAATCGATATGGACTAGTTTCTCTTAATTTAGAGACACAAGAAAGAACAATCAAGAAAAGTGGAGAATTTTATAAAAAAATGAGCATGGACAATGGATTTGAGTACGAAACGAGTAAATTGGGATAAATAAAATATAAAGGGTGGATAGATCATGAATAACTCAACAAAGCAAGGTATTGCAGATCGGTTTGCTTTTGTTGCACAAAAATTAGGAGCGCAGATTCATCTAAGAAGTCTACGCGATGCCTTTGCATCGATTATGCCATTTATGATACTAGCTGGATTTATGACTCTGATTAATTATGTCATTTTAGAGCCAGCTGGATTTATGGGGAATTTGGTTAATCCTGATACTTTAACAACCTGGCAATCTATTGGGGTATCAATTGCTAACGGTACACTGAATATCATGACACTTTTAGTAGCTGTTGCCATTTCTTATCATCTATGTGTAAATAGGGGATATAAAAATGTAATAGCTCCGATCTTAGTTGTTCTTTCTACAATGATAGTAGTTACACCATTAACAACGACTTTTTCACCAGAAGGATCAACCGAAAGCTTTCTTATTTCTAATGTGATTCCTGTGAGTTATACAAGCGCATCAGGAATGTTTGTTGGGATTATCGTAGGGCTGCTTGCAACCGATTTATTTATAAAATTATCTTCAAATAAAAAAATGCAAATCAATATCAGTGGGAATATACCACCGGCAGTTATTAAATCTTTTAATGTGTTAATTCCGATTATGGTGAATGTTATTATCTTTGCAGTTGCATCCTTTTTATTAAATCAAGTATTTAATATGGATTTTAATACTTTAATATCCACCATTATTACTAAGCCATTAAGCTATGTGACAACCAGTTTACCAGGGTTCTTATTAATTACTTCAATCGCTAATTTGTTTTTTGGATTCGGTATCCATCAGGCAGTTATTTCCGGAGCGCTTTTGGATCCCTTTTTATTACAAAACATGCAAGATAATATGTTAGCATACGCTAATCATCAAGAGATACCCCATATAATTAATATGGCCTTTAAAGATACCTTCGCTGTTATGGGGGGGTCTGGAAATACGATTGCATTGTTGATTGCTATTTTTATCTTTAGCAGACGTAAGGATTATAGAGATATATCAAAAATGTCCTTAACACCTTCAATCTTTAATATTAGTGAGCCAATTATATTTGGGCTGCCAATTGTATTTAACCCAATGTTAATTATTCCATTTGTTCTTGCTCCAATTTTTTCTTTATCAGTTGCCTATTTTGCGACAGCTTTAGGTTTAATAAATCACGTGGTTGTTCAAACCCCATGGACTACACCACCGATTATTTCAGGATTCCTAGCTACAGGAGGTGACTGGAGAGCATCTGTCTTACAATTATTGATCATCATAATAACAGTATTTATGTATCTGCCATTTTTAAAAGTAGATGAGAGAGTAAGTGCGATGCAGAATAAATAAGGAATAAAAACAGTCTATTCTATAGGAGGAGTGGTTTGTATGAAAAATATTTTATTAGTATGTAATCAAGGAATGTCTACGAGTTTTTTAGTAGAAAAAATGAAGCAGGCAGCAAAAGAGCAAAGCATAGAGGTAAATATTTGGGCGGTTTCAGATGCAGAATTACATGAAAACTGGGAAAAAGCAGATATTGTTTTATTGGGACCACAGGTAGGATATTTAAAAAGCAATACAGAGAAAGTAGTCGGTAATAGTATTCCTGTTACTGTCATTGATTTTGTTGATTATGGAAGAGTAAACGGAGCGGCAGTTCTTAAGACCGCATTAGAAATGATAGAAAAATAGTTTAGAAGAGGCGAGGGATTGGAATGGAAGGAACAGAACTAATTGCTTTTCAAATCATTGGGAATGTTGGGATGGCGAAGACAAAGTTTATAGAAGCACTAGCTCAAGCGAAAAACGGTGATTTTTCCAGTGCAGCTTCATTGATGAAGGAAGGATCAGACCTTTTGGTTGAAGGCCATAAAGTTCATGGTGAATTAATCAAAAATGAGGCTGCGGGTAATAAAACAGAATTCTCCATTTTATTAATGCATGCAGAAGATCAATTTATGAGTACAGAAACAATTAAATTGCTCATTGCAGAAATGATTGAATGGAGGCAAGAACTAAGTACCGTTAACTGAAGTTGGAAATAAAGGGTTTATTTTGAAGTATCTGCTAAGTAGGATAACTATATATTTCAAGACCTTTTAGGAGGATAGCGGCCATACTATCCTCTTTGCATTTATTATTTTTTAAAATTATTGGTGCTACTTCATCTTGAAGCTTGTTCACACATTCTCATTAAAAAAGAAGACTGTTTCACTCCCCTTAAACCGTCTATCTGTTTCTAGTTTGCTATTTTCTTCTCTTTGGATGCAGGAATTTTAATTTCAGAACGAAAGTATTGTTTATCTAAGATGGCAAGGAACGGAATCCAGATTACTACGACGATTGCTAAATTAACGAGTTGAAGAATTCCACCTGCTATTGAATTAGTAACAAGCATCCCACCGATAAATATGGGCGTAGTCCATGGGACGTGTACCCCTGTCGATACGGGGACAAGCCCTGTTGCCATGGAGAAATAGGTAACGATTGTTACAACAACTGGAGATAAAAGCCATGGAATGATAATTAAAGGGTTCATAACAATTGGCAAACCAAAAATAATCGGTTCATTTACGTTAAATATCGATGGTCCTCCCCCCAGCTTCCCAAGTTGTCGTAATTGCTTACTTTTGGTAATGAAAAAGATACCAAGAATAACGGCCATTGTCATTCCAGTTCCGCCCATTCCAACGATGAACGTATCAATGAACTGATTATTAACAATATTGGGCCGCTCTAAACCAGCGTTAAAGGCTTCAAGATTTTCTAAAGAAAGAGTCATCCAAATTGGGTCCATAATGGAATTCACAATGATTTGGCCATGCAGTCCAAAAAACCAAAATAACTGAATGATTAAAACGGCGATAATGGTTGCGGCAAGCCCGCTTCCAAGAGAGGTTAAAGGTTTTTGAATCACAGTGAAAATAAAATTTTGTACCGTTTCAAAGGAGGTGTAGCTAAATAGGATACGAATTAAGAGAAATATTGTTAAGGTGAAGGTAATAGGAATTAAAGAACTGAAAGATTTCGATACGGCCTCAGGCACACCATCTGGCATTTTTATGGTCCAGTTTTTTTGTAAAAAGAAACGATATAATTCAACCGATAAGAAAGCGGTGAAAATTCCTAAAAACAGACCTTGTGCACCTAATGCTGCAGAAGGAATAACACCAGAAACGCCTTCCAATACTTGTGGAGTTAAGATAATGAATGCCGCAATCGATGCGAAACCGCCATATAGCCCATCCATTTTATAATATTGCGTTAATTTAAAGCCAATCCCACATATTACGAATAGTCCCATAATACTTAATGTAGATGCAGAAGCTGGACCTAGCGCATTTTTATAAGAGGTAACAGCACCCTCATTCAGGATTTTATCTAAAAAGGGCAAATTAGCTAAAACAACAAAGATTGATCCAAATATAATCATAGGTAAAGCACTCATAAATCCGTCACGCAGTGCACCAAGATAACGATTTGTATTTAATTTCCGGGCTATTGGCAATAATATTTTTTCTAAAAAGGTAGTGAATTTATCCATTAACAACACTCCTCTAAATATTTTTTAAACGCTTACAAAAAAGAATGAAGCTTTAACGAAAGCCTGTTTGTAAAAAATATCTGTATGATAGCAATACTAAACTAAATTAGGAATGAATAAAGCACTCTTACTGGACCACCTCCCTTTTGCTAAAACATTTTCAACTATCTTTTTACTATTCAGTTTAGTTCAAGCTGTTTATAAACTACAGCTATGCTTTTTCCGTTTAATTTGGAAAATGTTATCTAGGACAATACAATAGTAGGTGAAACATAATCCTTGCTAATTCGTAAATACTTAGAGACATTCTTTAGGAGGGAGTTAAATGAACAGGGAAATTATTTTTGAAGAGGACGCTGCTGTACTGAAGATAAGAGGATTTATGATGCTGTTCACTTTCAAGCATAAAGTGAAGATGCCCTATAGCATGATTAAGAGTGTATTTGTTGATTATTTTGATCCACCGAAATGGATGATTCGTATGCCTGGAACTTCTATTTCGCCGTTAAATATATATGAAGGCTCTTATAAATACCAAGATGAATGGTATTTTTTATCTTACGAAGGAAGGATTCCAGTCGTAATCATCGAATTGGATAACCATGAGAAGTATCGCTATGTCATTTTCCAAATTGAAAATCCAACAGAGGTGGCAGCTGAGCTGAGGAGGAAAATGGCGGAAGCAGAGGGGCGGTACTACTGAGGTATGTCTTCAGTACAATCGTTCCTCTGAGGACTAACGAGGGGGAAATATACAGGTGAAATGGCATATAAAGAAATTTAATGAGTTAACAAACGTGGAATTATATACGCTTTTGAAAGAGAGAACGGCTGTTTTTGTGGTGGAGCAAAATTGTCCTTATTTAGAGGTGGATGGAAAGGATTTAGAATCGTTTCATCTTTTTGCTGAAAAACAGGGGGAGATTGTTGCGTATTTAAGAATTTTACCTCCAGGGGTGTCATATCCAGAGGCCTCTTTAGGGAGAATTTTTGTAAAGAAAGAATATAGAGGACAAGGATTTGCAGAAGAGCTTGTAAATCGCGGGATTGATTATATCAAGCAAGAGCTAAAAGAAGAGAGGATAAAAATTCAGGCACAGGACTATTTGCGGAACTTTTATCAGTCTTTTGGCTTTCAAGCCATATCAGAAGTATATTTAGAAGACAATATTCCTCATATTGATATGTTATTAAACGGAAAAATAGCGCAAACTAAGTAACGAAGATTAGATTTGAATACCTAATTTCGGTATAAAATACAGCATTCCTGCCTACCCTTTAATAATGCAAGGGGTGTTGTGAAATGTTCTACATAGAAATTATAGTAGCGATTCTTTTAATCTTGGCTTTTATGAAATACTTATGGACTAAAAAAGAAAATGATTATCAGACTACTCTGCTGGCTAATCATATCGAGTCAAGTGACGAGTTAAAAAAGACATTGGCAATGGGGCTTTATTTAAGGTTTTGTAAAGAGGAAAAAGACAATAACTATTCATCTATTTATTTAAAACAAGATCCTCGCCAATTTGAAAGGTTTGCTGCGGAAATTATGGAGAAGACAAGAGGCGGATCGACATGGGTGACTCCTCCGACAGGTGATTTTGGAGTAGACTTTGAACATGAAACAGAAAAAGGATTGTTTCTTGGACAAGTAAAATGTTATCAAGGAGATTTACCATTTGATTCAATTGCCCTGATTCATTCGAATATAATCAAACGAGGAGCTCAAGGTGGATATGTTATTACAACAGGCAGCTTTACATCTGCAGCTTATGAATATGCCAAAGGATTAAATGTTGAATTAATCGACGGTGTTAAGTTTGTGGAAAGCTGGTTAAGTAGTTTGAGCAAAGAGGAAAAAGAAATGAAGGAATTATTGCTCGTTTAAGGGAAGCAGAGGGACGGTTCATCTGAAGTTATGTATTCGGAAGAGCCATCTCTCTGCTTCTTTTTTAGATGTATTGGAAAATAGGAAAAAGGAATAATAATGGAAACGGTTCTGTCAAAAATGATTTGGAGGGGGATTTTTTATGAGGAAATTTACGTATGCTTTTCTGGCAGTATGTATGATATTGCTTGTTGCTTGTTCAGCAGATAAGAATAAAAAGGAAAATACGGATAATAACAAACAAGCAGATGAACAAAAGGTGAATGTGGATAAAGGTCTTTTAAATGTTGAAATCACACTGCCAGCCTCTTTGTTTGAAGGGGAAGATATTGATTCCGTAATTGCGGATGTAGAAAAAGAGGGCATTAAAGTTACTAAAAATGAAGATGGTTCCCTTACTTATAAAATGTCTAAGGCAAAACATAAAGAGATGATGAAGGAAATGGAAACCTCGTTAGAAGAATCCATTAAGGAAATAAAAGAGAGTGATGATTATGTGTCTATTAAGGATATCACGCATAATAAATCATTTTCTGAATTTACGTTAGTGGTTGATAAAAAGAAATATGAAGATAGTATGGATAGTTTTGCTATTTTTACCCTTGGAATAACAGGCATGATGTATCAAGTGTATAGTGGCGTAGACCCAGATGATTATCAAGTCAAGATTTGGACAAAAGACGAGGCTACAAAGAAAGTTTTGGATGAAACCATTTATCCTGATGATTTAGAAGAGGATTCGGATAAATAGAAGGAGTTTTTACATAGAGAAAAGTAAGGAGAATGAACATGAAAATTAAGCTACCCAATATTTTTAAGCTGTGTCTTACTAGTTTATTTATTATCGCTATTCTTGGAGGATGTGGACAAGATACCAAGGATGTAAAAATGAAAGAAGATCATGAAGGTCAGGAAGAAGCACAGACAAAAGAGTCAGATAAGAAAGAAGAAGCAAAATCAAAGCTCGGCACTCGAAGCAATCCAGTCCCATTGAAGAAGACAGTAACGGTTGATGATGAACTATATAATGACGAAGGGGAGTCTTTTCCCATAAAATTTGATTTAACCGTATTGGAAGTGACACGCGGAGAGGATGCTTATCAAAAATTGAAATCTATGAATGAATTCAATGAGCCTGCTCCAGATGGATATGAATGGCTTTTAGCAAAAACAAAAGTGAAGTTTACTGAATCGGCTACAAAAGATTTGTCCTTCTATATTGACGGAATAATGAATTTCGAAATGGTTAGTGAAAATGGGGATATATATAGTGGTGACATTCTCGGTACAACTGACCCTGAATTTAGTTATGAAATGTATGTAGGAAACGAAAAAGAAGGATATATCTCTGGGTTAGTGAAAAAAGGAGAAAAAGCGCAGCTACGCTATGAAGAGATGCTCGGGGGGAATGTGTTCTTGAATTTACAGTAGAAAAAGGAAGAGGGGAATCAGATTCTACTGATTCCCTATCGCACCACGTACTGAAGATGGTAACCATTTGAGAAAAACACGACAAATGCTGCGTTTGTGTGTGCCTAATGACAGGCTAACAAGTCTAAATTCCAAAAGGTCGATAATTCATCTCTATACACCTAGTATGTTAGCTGTTTGTTTAAAACATGATAGTTTTTTTCTCTAGATTATTATTTTCTAATTCTTGCTTATATATTGTTGGGTGAATTCATTTAATGAATACATCAGTGGAGCTCCTCTAATAAAATATGGATAACATTTTTGAATTATATAGATTGAGTCATTTTCTTTCATTATCTTATCAGACATAAGTGCATGCAGGTAGTTCCCTTTGTTAATGATAAATATACTAGATTCTAATATAACTAGTTCAATAATGGCTTAGTATCATAGTCAATTTCTCTGTCAACAACAGGCATTCCTTAATTAAAAGGAAAAACTCTCTCTATTTCCTTTCTTATTTCCTCCTCCAAATTCCCTATTTTTTAAAATTGTTAATATTATAATGTCGTATATGATAGAATAGTTGTAGAAAAAGAGAATATTAGTAGGACATAAGAATGAAAGTTTTATCATTTTATGTCCTGAATTTTGTTAATAGGGGGAAATGACAGAAAATCTATGAATAAAAACAGACAAATTTTTTACTTTTTTGTAGTTATTTTACTAGGTATGATATATGGCACAAATGTTACTAACGTCAAAGCAGCGCAAAATCCAACGATTAGCTATTCGTCACATGTTCAAAGCTATGGCTGGATGGATAGTGTATCTAATGGCAAGCTATCTGGAACGACAGGAAAAAGCAAACGAGTGGAAGCGGTTAAGATTGATTTGAAAAATAAACCATACTCAGGGAACATTACCTATAAAACTCATGTTCAAAGCTATGGTTGGATGAATAGTGTGAAAGATAATGCTATCAGTGGAACTACTGGAAAATCTAAACGGGTAGAAGCTATTCAAATTAACTTAACGGGAGAAATGGCGAAGCACTATGATGTATATTATCGTGTCCATGCCCAAAGCTATGGCTGGTTAGACTGGGCAAAAAATGGCCAGTCAGCTGGAACAGAGGGTCTTTCAAAGCGAGTGGAAGCGATGGAGATTGTCTTAGTGAAAAAAGGACAAGCAGCGCCTGGTTCCACAGCTAAGCCATTTGTAGCCAAGTTATCCGTAAATTATTCTGCACATGTTCAAAGCTATGGCTGGATGAATGCAGTCAAAAATGGAGCCACTGCTGGAACAACAGGAAAGAGTAAGCGAGTGGAAGGGATTAAAATTTCCTTGAATAATACTCCATACTCAGGTGGAATTACGTACAAGACACATGTTCAAAGTTACGGCTGGCTGGATTCAGTTTCAAATGGAGCAGTAAGCGGCACTACAGGAAAAAGTAAACGAGTAGAAGCTATCCAAATTAACTTAACAGGAGAAATGGCAAAGCATTATGATGTATATTATCGTGTCCATGCTCAAAGTTACGGCTGGCTTGGTTGGGCAAAAAATGGCCAACCAGCTGGAACTGCAGGGCTTTCGAAACGAGTGGAATCCATTCAGATTAAGCTTGTAGAAAAGGGAGAAAATCCACCTGGACCTACAGAAAGGCCATATATAACAGATCTATCCGTTGCTTATTCTACTTATGTTCAGAATAATGGCTGGACAAAAACAGTGAAAAACGGTGCATTATCAGGTACTTCTGGTCAGAATATGAGAATCGAAGCGATAAAGGTTGCTTTAAAAAATACTCCATACTCAGGTGGAATTAACTATAAGACAAATGTCCAAGGACATGGCTGGTTGAATGCTTCTGCCAATGGAGCTATAAGTGGTAAAGCTGGCGAAGGCAAACGTGTTGAGGCGATTCAAGTAAGCTTATCTGGAGAAATGGCGAAGCATTATGATGTGTATTATCGTGTGAATGCAAATGGTTATGGCTGGCTAGGTTGGGCAAAAAATGGTCAATCAGCAGGAACAGAAGGATTAGGTAAGCAAGTAGAGGGAATAAATGTGGTATTGGTAGAAAAAGGAGGAAAAGCTCCGGGTTCTACTTCTAAACCATTTTTAACAAAGCCTTCTGTCGCTTACGAAACCTATGTTCAATCTGATGGTTGGACAAAGACAGTGAAAAATGGCACATTAAGTGGTACACAAGGACAATCTAAACGGATAGAAGCAATAAAAATTAATCTTGAAAACTCTCCTTATAGTGGAAATGTTATATATTCTTCTAAAATGCAAGGTACAAATTGGTTGAGTAGTGTAACTAATAACGGTGTATCTGGTATCGAAGGCTATTCCAAACCGTTAGAAGCGGTAAAAATTAACCTATCTGGTGAAATTGCTAATTACTACGAGATCTATTATCGTGTACATGTTCAATCCTATGGCTGGCTGGGATGGGCAAAGAATGGAATGAAAGCCGGAACGGAAGATTTATTTAAGCGAGTTGAAGCAGTTGAGATAAAGCTTGTCGAAAAAGGAAAAGGAGAAGCTGTTAGTGAAAAGAACTCCTTTAAAACCAACCTGACTATACAAAATACAAACTATAATATTTCCTTTCAAGATGCATTAGCATTGCAAATGAAAGTTTCACCGCAGACAGATAAATACCGCAACGAAAAGGCATTTGCGAGCAAAGAGTATCTTGAACTGATGAACAAAGCGACAATCAATGAAAACGATGTGAAACTAAGAACTTCTCCAGAGTTAAAAGATGATAAAAATGTGGAGGAGAAAGTGAAGTCCGGTACGGCCATTCTCGTTTTAGATAACAATGTTAAAGGGGATAAAACCTCTAACAGCGAAAAATGGTATAAGATTGAATATAATGGAAAAGACCTATTTGTTCATAGCTCACTCGTGAAAATGGGAGCGAGAGTAGGAAGAGTAAATGCTGATACTCTAAATATTCGCTCAAAAGAAAGTACGACAAGTCATACCTATGGCACGGTAAAAAAGGGAACCGTATTAACGGTTATAGAAGAAAAAGACAAGTGGGTAGAAGTAAGCTACAATGCTTGGCGTAATGCTACTTCATCAGATGTAAAGTACTATCTAGATCCAGTCAATTTTTCTAAAGATAAAGTGCAGAGATTCCAATTCATGGACTTGACGAAATCAAGTCAAGTTCCAGTTAGTATTCTAAACCAATACCTTAAAGGGAAGGGAATTTTAGAAGGACAAGGACAAGCGTTTATTGATGCAGGGAAGAAGTATGGCATAAATGAAGTTTATTTAATGGCTCATACTTTATTAGAAACTGGAAACGGTAAATCCACGCTTGCAAAAGGAATAAAGTACAATAACAAAACAGTCTATAATATGTATGGTATCGGTGCATACGATGACTGTCCAGAAAAGTGTGGAGCAGAAGCCGCATACAAAAATGGCTGGGACACTCCATATAAAGCTATTTTGGGTGGAGCTGCCTTTATTGAAAATGGCTATATAGGCGGAAATAATGCCGATCGAATTGTACAAAATACGCTATACAAAATGCGTTGGAATCCAGAAAAAATGGTAAAATCTAAAGCGGCTGGGCATCAATACGCGACAGATATTGGCTGGGCCTCCAAACAGGTACAGGTGATGTCTGAAGTATACAACCTAAGACCGTACGTTCTATATTTAGATATTCCAGTATATAAGTAAGGGAGCAGAGGGACGGTTCTACTGTTACCCATTGGATTCTAATTTATAGGTAAAAGAAGAGGGAGCGGTTTAAAAACCGCCCCTTTTTTATTTTTTAACAAACATTTGTACCCATTCATAACCGCCTTCATCAAAACCTACACCGATATGCGTATACTTGTTATTTAGAATGTTTGCGCGGTGTCCTTCGCTATTCATCCAAGCGTTTACTACTTCTTCTGGTGTGCGTTGTCCTTGAGCAATATTTTCACCGGCTGACTCGTACGTAATTCCAAAGTCTCTCATCATGTCAAATGGAGATCCATAAGTGGGGCTTGTATGTGAGAAATACCCTTTGTCATTCATATCTTTTGCTTTCATATCCGCTACATTATTTAATTCTGGATACGCTTGTAAATCAGGAAGTCCTTGTTTTTTTCTTTCAGCGTTTGTTAAGTCTATTACTTCCGACACAAAGTTACTCGGTTCTTTTTTTGCCGTATTATTAGGTGCTGTATTATTATTAGGTGTTGTTTGCGGAGCTGATTGAGCACCTGGCTGCGTACCTTGATTTGCTTGTTGTTGCTGCTCTGTAGCCTGTTGCTGTGGTGTCGCTTTTTGCACTTGTTGTCCATTAGTTGCATTTGGATTATTTGAATCATAAGTTCCGACAATTGTCCGGAATTCGTATTTAGCATTTTGAATTTTTACAGGTTGTGTATGCGGATATTTATTACTATTTACATTTGTTGTTAAGCTAGAAATTGTAGAATCATTATAACGATCCATATTCATGTCTGAAGCTTCACGGTCATTATTGTTACATCCAGCTAGCATAAGGAAAGGCATGCAAGCAAGGATTGATAATATATTTTTAAACTTCATCATCATTTTGCTCCTTTTATTAAGATATTTACTTTTTTATTTTTTCATCTTTTCATCAAAATACAAATGGGAATTAAAAACAAATGCAGAGAGACTGTTCTTCTGTTTGCTTTTCCCATAAATTGGAGTATGGGGGTGACTCATTAGAACCGTCCCTCTGAATCCATACTAATGGCAGGAGGAACTTGAGTCTTTTTCATCAGATGGAAATAAAGGAAGTGGATGGGGAGTATACGCTTATTTTGCATTTAAGGAAGCAGCAATCCTGTTATGATAACTTTTAATAGGTCTCATCTTTACTTCGGCAATACGAAATTGTATATTCCTCAATTGATAAAACCCAAAGAAATTTAAGCATAGTGTCTCCTAGTTACTTTGATATAAATGCGGATGGCCCGTAAATACGTCGGCGGGAATATAAACATCAAGGACAGTCATTCAAAGAGCTAACCTACAGTCAGGTAACTTATTTTTGGCACCATTTCTCATGTAGGAATTTATCTGGGAGAAAATCAATTTATTTCTGCTACTAGTATAAAAGGCATTGCTGTTTATTTTATGGATAACACTTATTGGTTTCAAAATGAGAAGACGATACTCTTGTTCCCAAAAGAAAGGGGAAGTGAGCATATCGTCCCTAATTTTCATCATTTTCTCATTTTTATCGTATAAAATACAAAAGTGTTTAAAATACCCATAAAAAATAAAGAAGGAGAGCGCAAAAAATGGAGAAGAGAGTAAGGAAAAAAAGGAAGAAAAAATTATGGATTATTGTATGGTCGATTATCGGGATACTTATAATAGGGGCAGGGTCTTATATTTATTATTTATTTCATTCTGTAGAACAGGCAGCGAATGAAATGTATGAGCCGCTTGCAGAGGATTCAAATTCAGCAAAAAAGGAAAGGGAAGAGAAGCTTTCGCATCAAAAGCCAATTTCTATTTTATTAATGGGGATAGATCAAAGAAAAGGGGATGTTGGAAGATCCGATACCCTTATTGTAATGACGCTAAATCCGAAAAATGAGAAGATGCAAATGGTAAGTATTCCACGTGATACCAAAACAGAAATTATCGGAGATGGGCGAGTAACAAAAATAAATGCTGCTTATGCTTATGGCGGCGTTAAAATGGCCAAGGATACAGTGGAAAATTTCACTGGTGTAAAGATGGACTATTATATCCAAGTCAATATGGAAGCGTTAAGTGATCTTGTTGATGCTATAGGCGGAATCACCGTTCAAAATGATTTGGATTGGATTGATGAAGGTTATTATAAAAAAGGCTATCATTATGAAAAAGGTACATTAACTTTAAATGGACCACAAACATTAGGATTTGTAAGAATGCGTCACCTAGATCCAAACGGGGATTTTGGCAGAAATGAAAGACAGCGCAAAGTTATTAGTGCGATAATTGACAAGGCTACAGGAATATCTACTGTTACCCATTTTAATGAAATACTCGACGCTCTTGGAGCAAATGTAAAAACAAATATTACCTTTGACCAGATGATGACGATACAGAAAAATTACCGAAGTGTGCGTAAATCAGTAGAGCAGTATGAGGTTACCGGACAAGGAACACCGCCTGGACAAACATACTATTTAAATGTTCCTGATGAAGAAAAGGCAAAAGTTCATGATATGTTGACAGAGAATTTAAAGTAAATGGACGAAAAAAGGGTATTAACTATGAATAGTTAGCACCCTTTTTTGTTTTCAGAGGAATGGTTCTCTTGTTTAGATTCCCGCAATGAACGAAAAATGGAAATAAAGATCCATCTCACTGCTTTCCCATGATTATTATAATTTTTTAGCCTTATTTTACATCTTTTGTTTGAATGAACTCTGTATTCATGATGCCGTCAAAATCGACCGGTCGTAATTCGTACCAACCTTTAATGCTTGGCCAAACTGTTAGCTCTACTCCCGCCTCTTCATAATGGTTCACTTTAATTGCATTAACAGAAGGACGAGCATATGTTGTGACATTTTTTAATGTTTTCACTTTTTTCATCTATTTATTCCCTTTCTTACTTTTATCCTCAAGTTTAACTTCCAATGAAATATTGCTAAGAGGTTTCGTGTAAAATGGTTGAATAGAATAAACTTTTCCAAACGAATGTAGAGAAGGAATTATATCATGTTTTTTAAGGAACTCAGCTCGAGAAGAGCCTAACCTTCTTCTTTTTACATAGCCATTAACAGTTGCCTCTACAAATAGGTCCCAAACCCCAACAAACTTTTCATCAAAGAGTATTTCTTGATAATCTACCACAAATGTAAATTTTTCTTGTATACCTGGGAATTGATTTTTATGATGTACTTCTAAGCCTGTTGGTCTGTGGACTAAACGTAGTTCATATTCCACATCCTGGTTAATTAATAAACTTTGTGTCATTTGCCCATTAATTGTGAATGTTCTATCATCAAATTCTAATTCGGAAATAAACACATTAGAAGTGTTAAATTGATTTACAACATGTTCTTCATCATAGGAAATTTCTTTAGAAACTTTTCTTAACCTTGCATAGATAAAGCCGTTTTCCACTTTCGAAATGTCATTTGCGGTTACTTTGTTTATATGACGATGAATGGCTAATAATTTATCCACATCATTTTCTTTAGCTACCTTTAGTAAATATTGAAATCTAGAATGCATAGAAGCAATAAGGTCATCTCCTACATGATTATCAATAAATAATTTGGTCTCATTTAACCAATCTTTTTTCTGTTCTTTGTTTAGCAAACCAGATAGTAGATGGCCTTTTAATCTACTTGCATGTAAGAATCGATTTAAAAAGGCTATCTTAAGCTCCCTTTTATAAATAGCATTCAGACTGCTATTTTCAAGAAACTCCATAATACGGTTGAAGGAGAAGAAAAATTCATTTGCAGGAAAATATTTCAGGCTTAAATTTTCATTTCCTCTTGCGACCACATAATAGTAATCATAGTCTGATAGCACGGTTATTACTTTAGCATTTATGAAGCATTGCATTACAAATAGCTGATCTTCTCCAACTACTGCTTTGGGATGGAATTGAAAACCATTTTCTTTAACAAATTGTAAATTGAACATTTTATGGGGAGCTAAACTATACACTAGATTATCCTCAATGATATCCGCGTTGTATCTATTGCCTTTTTTAAACATAGATTGAGGAACTACCCGACCGTTTACCCCTACATATTTTCCAAAAATAACGTCTGACTTATGTTCTGTTGCTGCATTATAAAATCTTTCTAATGTTTCTTCACCTAAAAAATCATCATTATCTAAAAATAAGATATACTCTCCTCTAGCTGCTTCAATGGCATCGTTTCGAGGAATCATAGGACCGCCTGAATTTTCCACACGATCAATTAGGATTAAATTACTCATCTTCTTTTGATATTCATTTATTACACCTAAACTATTATCTGTAGAACGATCATTGACACAGATAATTTCGAAATCGGCAGCATCCATTGTTTGGTTCATTAATGAATCTAATGTAACATTTAAATGTCGAGCCGCATTATAAATTGGAATAGCTATCGTTACTTTCAATTACTTACCCTCCAAAATTACATGTTTCCTTTTATTCATAAGATTTATCATACCACACTTTTTGCGATAAATAATTATCTTCTTTATTACAATAGTTAAGTTTATGATAGGACTATACAGTGTTCTATTTACCTAATTCAAAAATAGTATAATACTATTTCCTTTTAATTACTACCATTTATATCCTTTATAATAGAGGAAACTAATAAGTTTGATGAAAGAAGACGTTATATCCTTAAAATTTGATTACAACAATAGGTTTTTCTATTTGTAGAAAATACAATCTTTTTCCATAGTAGGAAGGAATTCAATAAAGATTTTTGACTTTTTCTATCATTATTGCTAATTTTTATATGTAGCATTCATTTCCATCGTTTTTTTCTATTAATTACTAGCTAAAAATTATTTTTTGATTACATTCATATAAGTTGTTATTTATTTAGGGTAAAATAAAATTGTAAGCTTAAAAGAAAAGGAGAATTTCTTACATGAAAGGAATTATACTAGCTGGCGGAAGCGGGACAAGACTTTATCCACTTACTTTAGTGACAAGTAAACAGCTTTTACCGATTAATGATAAACCAATGATCTATTACCCCCTATCTACTTTAATGTTGGCGGGAATTAAAGATATTTTAATTATTTCTACACCCGAGGACACCCCTCGATTTGAAGCACTGCTAGGTGACGGTTCTCAATTTGGCATTACCTTGCAGTATAAAGTGCAGCCAAAGCCAGAAGGACTTGCTCAAGCATTTATTATTGGGGAAGAATTCATTGGCGATGATTCGGTTGCGATGATTTTAGGTGATAATATATATTATGGAAGCGGAATGAGAAAAATCCTCCAACGTGCAGCACAAAAGGAACACGGGGCAACCGTATTTGGCTACCATGTTCAGGATCCGGAACGCTTTGGTGTAGTAGAATTTAATGAAGACGGAAAAGTGTTAAGCGTGGAAGAAAAACCAGAAGTGCCTAGGTCTAATTATGCGATTACAGGTCTCTATTTTTATGACAATCGAGTAGTAGATATTGCAAAAAAAGTCCAGCCATCTCATCGTGGAGAGCTAGAAATTACGTCTATTAATGAAGCGTACTTGCAGCTTGGAGAATTAGAAGTAGAGTTACTTGGCAGAGGCTATACATGGTTAGATACAGGAACGCATCAAAGTTTATTAGAGGCTTCTAATTTTGTTCGGACAATTGAGGACCATCAAGGAATTAAGATTGCTGCACCAGAGGAAATTGGTTACATAAATGGTTGGATTACCAATGATTTGCTAATTGAACAGGGGAATCTTTACTCTAAAACAGGCTATGGACAATATTTATTAAAAGTGGCAAAAGGCGATATTAAATATTAAGTAGATTTGAGGTGCATAGGATGCAAATTACAGAAACATTTATTCAAGGATTAAAAGTAGTGGAACCAAAAGTATTCGGGGATCATCGCGGCTGGTTCATGGAAACCTATAATGAAGAAATCTTCCAAAAGGCAGGAATCGATATTCGTTTTGTCCAAGATAATCAATCGTTTTCGGCAACAAAAGGAACACTTCGCGGCTTACATTATCAATTAAACCCGAAGGCACAGACAAAATTAGTCCGCTGTACAAAAGGGGCTATTGTTGATGTGGCGGTAGATATTCGCAAAGGTAGCCCTACGTTCGGTAAGTGGTTTGGAATCGAGCTTTCTGCTGAAAATAAAAAGCAATTATTAATCCCACAAGGGTTTGCGCACGGATTTATGACGATTACGGATGATGTGGAAGTGCAATATAAAGTCGACAACTTATACGCCCCTGATTGTGATCGAGGAATTAGTTGGAATGATCCTGAAATTGGCATTGAATGGCCATTAGAAATTACGCCGGTTCTTTCAGAAAAAGATGAAAAAGCACCATTATTGAAAGATGCTGATAATAATTTTACTTTTGGTGAGAATAAATGAAGATTTTAGTGACAGGCTATTCCGGTCAATTAGGTTATGATGTGGTATTAGAAGGAAAAAAGCGTGGATTTGATATGATTGGCGTCGGTCATAAGGAACTGGATATTACGCAAGAAGAGCAGGTGCGAAACTATATACATACCGTAAAGCCAGATGTGGTCATACATTGTGCTGCTTATACGGCAGTCGATAACGCAGAGGATAACAAGGATGTCTGCTTTGATGTGAATGTAAATGGGACAAAGTACTTGGCAGCGTCGGCTAAAAGCGTGGATGCTAAATTTATTTACATTAGCACCGATTATGTCTTTGAAGGAACAGGGACAGAGCCTTTCACAGAAGAAGATGCAGCTAATCCAGTTGGCTACTATGGAATAACGAAATATGAAGGTGAAAAAGCTGTACAAAGCTTATTAGATAACTACTTCATTGTCCGTATTTCTTGGGTATTTGGCATCAACGGCAATAACTTTATTAAAACGATGCTTCGTTTGGCGGAAACAAGAAAGGAATTGAATGTAGTCGGGGATCAATATGGCTCTCCTACGTATACATTTGATTTAGCGAAGCTATTACTAGATATGGCTGAAACGGAGAAGTATGGCGTGTATCATGCTTCTAATGAAGGATTTACTACATGGGCAGACTTTGCGAAAGAAATTTTTCAAGTAGCAGGAAAAGCCGTGAAAGTAAATAGCATTACGACTGAAGAATACCCGACTAAAGCTGTTCGTCCAAAGAATTCCCGGATGTCAAAGGACAAGTTAGAGAAGAATGGATTTACTCGTCTTCCTGCATGGCAGGATGCATTAACGCGATATATCGCTGAATTACAAGAAGAGGTGAATTAAATGGCAAGAAAGAAAGTACTAGTAACAGGTGGAGCAGGATTTATCGGCGGTAACTTTGTTCAATATATGGTCAACAAATATCCCGATTATGATATCTATAATTTAGATTTATTAACCTATGCAGGAGATTTAACGAAGCATAAGGAAATCGAAGCGAAGGATAACTATCATTTCGTAAAGGCAGATATCGCAGATCGTGACGCCATTTTCGCACTTTTTGAAAAAGAAAAGTTTGATTATGTTACTCATTTTGCAGCAGAAAGCCATGTCGATCGTTCGATTACCAACCCTGAAATTTTCGTGGTTACTAATGTACTAGGTACACAAGTATTACTGGATGCGTCAAAGGCAATTGGGGTAACAAAATTTGTTCATGTATCGACAGATGAAGTATATGGTGAATTGGATTTTGATCCAACGACCTTCTTTACAGAAGATACACCATTACAGCCAAATAGCCCATACAGTGCAAGTAAAGCATCCTCCGATATGCTTGTTCGTGCCTATCATGAAACATTTGGCTTGCCAATCAATATTACGCGTTGTTCCAACAACTATGGACCATACCATTTCCCAGAGAAATTAATTCCATTAACGATATCTCGCGTGTTGAATGAACAAAAGATTCCTGTTTATGGAGACGGTAAAAACATTCGTGACTGGTTACACGTATTAGATCATTGTGCGGCAATTGATTTAGTGCTGCATGAAGGTGCAAATGGAGAAGTATACAATGTTGGCGGTCATAACGAACGTACAAACCTAGAAGTAGTAAAAACAATCATTAGTACACTAGGCAAGTCAGAAGACTTAATCGAATTCGTAACGGATCGACTAGGACATGATAAACGCTATGCGATTGACCCAACAAAATTAGAAGCATTAGGCTGGAAACCAACCTATACATTTGAGTCTGGCATTGCCCAAACGATCCAATGGTATTTAGACAACAAGGAATGGTGGGAGCAAATCATCAGCGGGGAGTATCAGAATTATTTTGAGAAACAGTATACATTGTAATGCTCTAACCTAGCATTAGCAGTTTGGTCATAATAGAAACAAAAGGGGCCGTCTAATAGTGAATTATTCACTATTAGACGGCCCTCTTTAATTTAAGTATGTTACTGAAATTGAATGTTTATATTAAGAAATATGAAGAATTACAGATTCTAAATTAGTCTTTCTGCCTTCAAAAACAGTAGTAATAGAGTATCTTCCGGCAGGAATGTTTAATGTTGTGATTACTTTCGCTTCTTCCCCATTACCAATTAGAAGTGCTTTTCCTTTGATTTCATTGTTGTCTCCAAATTCCTTTAAGACAATCGATCCTTTAATTTCTGTTGAACCAAACACTTCTATATTTGGTAGCTTTATTATAATAATAGTTTTATTTTTTTCACTTTCAATTTTAATATCTTCAGTTTTAGGGTTGGAAACTTTAATAACACTATGAACTTTACTTCCAATATCAAGGCTAAGTAAATTAGCTTTATTTGTATAGGACACAGCTGTTTTCCCATTAACTAGGGCAGCTTCTATATATCCTTCTGGTCCTACAATTCCTCGATGGAAGGTTCTGCCGAGTGCAGTGAATCTTGCAGCTATATCCCATGGATTTTGTCTTAAAGGAGAACCCATAGCTCCATTTTCTAGATTAATGGAAAATTGCATGTTCCCTGTAAAGGTTACTTTTGAGTCAGGGAAATGCTTTATTTCTACACTAGATGAATTTACAGGAGTTTTCCAAGTAACTCTTGTGTTTCGATCTTTTATACTTGCTTCAAAGGAATGTGTATCTATTTCCTCCGTCAGATCTAAATAGTGCTCTGGAATTATTTCCTTTAATTCAGAAGGGATGGAACTATAAATTTTATCATCCTTACTCTCTAATAAATACGGACGTTTTTCATCCATTGACATTTCTGCTTCTACATCTAATGAGAGCATCCCATCTTGCCATTGGACATTTTTCGCATAAGGTCTAGCAGTTAGGTCATTATCTTCTTTAGCTAATAACTTTAAAGCATCTAATTGGTTATTTCTTAATAAATAAGAACGTAATTGATTAACTTTATTTAATTTGTCATCAATATATAAAGGAATTAAGTCCTCAGCAACTTTTCTTGCATAATCAAATTCAATCTGAATTCGGTCCTCTGATTCATCAAGTAACCAATTCCCTAGGATTCCAAGTACCCTTGTTTGATACCAATGTTTTAGCATAAAATCAAGATCTTCTTTATTTGTAATAGTCTCTGTAAAAAACGTAATCAATTTACGAATTTGATCCCATTTTTCATGAGGATCTCTTTCGAAACTATTAGAGCTATTAACACCTGTATCAATCCAATAATAAGTAGGATAATCTGCTAAAATTGCAACTTTAGCTCCACATGTAAAAACCTTTGTATTAAAATAAACATCTTCCCATAAGACTCTAGCACCTTCATTGAACGTTATATTATGTTCTAATAAAAATTCCCTGCGATAAAATTTATGTGGAGTCATCGGCAAGAGAGACTGAATTCCAAGTTTTTCAGCAGATGGATCATTTTCTTTGAATTGTTCCCATCCCCAAGTCCATCCTTTTGTTCTAACTTCTTTAGCATTAACGACATCGGCATTATTTGCTGTCCCATATGCATAAACCCTTTCGAATGCCTCTGGATAAACTGTATCATCATGATCTAAATAAAGAATATAATGGCCATGTGCTAATTTAGTTCCCACATTTCGCGGTCTACTTCCCCAGCCCGAATTAGGTATTTGCTGCACAATCATATTTGATCGCTCTTTAGCCATGCTCTTAAGAACATCATAAATATCTGTAGTAGATCCGTCATCAATAATGATAATTTCATATTCATCTTTATCCATCGTTTGAGCATCAATAGATTTAATCAAGCGGTCTAAAGCTTTTAAATCCGTGTTGTATGTAGGTATCATTACACTTATTTTAATTATTTTTTCCTGCTTTGCAGATTCCTTTGAAAGGAATAAACTCTTAATCTTTCTTAAACTGCTACGGTACAACGGTATATCCTCCAATTTCAATACTGTTTGATAGATATTATTTTTTAAAGCAATAATATAACATATTGACATAATAAAACGAAAAGAAGCTAATAAACAAACTATAGTTGAGTAATCAATATATAATTTTATTTCTATATTGTATTCTAAGCAAGAAATAGAAAAATAGTGGGAAGGTTCTTTCGTATCCTTTCTTTGTTAATGAAGTGTATGAGTAATAGGCCTATTTTCCTTTAATACCGCAAGCAAATAATTTTTTTTCTTGTTAAGCAATTGATATGATTAAGAATGACTTAAACAAGAAAGGATCTTGCAAAATGGCAAATTTAAATATACCTATATCTGTATTAAACCTTGCCCCGATTCGTGAGGGACAAACTTCTAACGAAGCTATTGAATCAATGGTGGATTTAGCTCAAGCAACAGAGAAAATGGGCTATAAACGTTATTGGATTGCTGAGCATCATAATACATCTACACTTGTTAGTTCGGCAACAGCTATTCTCATTAAGCATACGCTTGAACATACAGACAGCATTATCGTAGGATCTGGCGGCGTGATGCTTCCGAACCATTCTCCATTGGTAGTTGCCGAACAATTTGGAACGATGGCAACGATTTATCCAAATCGAGTAGATTTAGGACTTGGCAGAGCACCAGGAACCGACATGCTGACTGCGAGTGCGTTAAGACGGTCACAAAAGGATTCCGTCTATACGTTCCCAGAGGATGTTAATGCTCTTCTAACGTACTTTGGACCTGAAGAGGATCAAGGTTATGTGAAAGCACATCCGGGTGTTGGTACAAATGTACCGATATATATTCTTGGTTCTTCCACTGATTCAGCTTATTTAGCGGCAAGTCTAGGACTGCCTTATGTGTTTGCTTCTCATTTTGCACCGAGATATATGGCGGATGCAATCAAGATTTATCGTGAGCGTTTCAAACCTTCGAAGTATTTGGATAAGCCATATATGATGGTTTGTTTAAATTTGATTGCCGCTGAAACAGATGAAGAGGCGGCTGTTTTGCAGACGTCTACTCATCAATTTTTCCTAAATGTTGTACGGGGAACACAAATGCCGCTTCAGCCACCGGTGAATAGTTTAGATGGTCTTTGGAATCCACAAGAAGAAGAAATGGCCAGATCCATGTCTAGCGTGACTCTTTTAGGAAGCAAAGATTCCGTTCGCAAACAGCTTACAGCTTTCCAGGAACGCTTTAATGTCGATGAAATCATGGCAGTTTCTTATATTTTTGATCCTGAAAAACAGAAACGCTCTTATGAAATATTGAGAGAAGTAGTAGAGGGAAAATAAAAGTTCAGCAAAAAATTGCAAAAAATTAAATCATAAAAAAGGGTACTAGCTCCTGAAAGAGCAAGTACTCTTTTTTACCATTATTTCTCTTTATCCTCTTTTTTCTTTTCTTGCTGTTTCTCTTTTTGTTCCTCTGTTATTTTAAAATCACGATCCACTGTTTTGTTTTTTAAATCTTCATTTTTAACCATCTATAACGCCTCCTTTTTTCTTATATATAGACGATTTTAAGCAGATTAAACGGTAAAGTAATAGGAAAAAGTGGGATTATTTGGGTTTTGAGGAAGCGGAGGGATGGTTCTCCCTTTTTTTAATAACTAACATTTGAACTTTCTATTTATGATCCAGTTCGATTTTTCTGGACACTTTCTACGCCTACAATTATGTAATTTATCATATTTCATATTTTTTTGATAATGAGATGAAGATGCAATAACTATGCATATGAATAATTATTTAATCGCTTACATTTTTGCCAGTTAAAGTTGCAAAAACATATACTAAACTTCTTATAAACAGTTAATTATAATCAAATTATGAAAGGGGTTACTTTTCATGAAGGAACGCACAAAACAAGTATTGAAAAGACTTCTAACGGCAAATACGTATTTAACTTTAGAAGATTTAAGTAATGAATACCATATTAGCCAACGAACCTTGCGAAATGAATTAATGCTAATTAATGAGTTTCTCCAAAGCAACAATTATTCACTGGTTACCACAAAAAGAGGGAAGGGAATGCAGCTTACTCTGGCACATAGA
Organism: Niallia sp. FSL W8-0951; assembly: GCF_038006525.1. NCBI lineage: Bacteria > Bacillati > Bacillota > Bacilli > Caryophanales > Bacillaceae > Niallia > Niallia sp. FSL W8-0951. The sequence continues at coordinate 3,229,396 of NZ_JBBOVK010000001.1, read as the reverse complement.
GATGCAAAAACCTTATTGGAGCGAATGAATGCGGAAGGAACGAAAGAATATTACCATCCTGACGAGCGTTTCTTAGTATTACTTTTAGATATTGCTGATACTAGTAAAACCACTCTCTTATATGAAATGGAAGGACGTTTACAAGTATCGAAAAGTACAGTGGATGAAGATATGCGTAAGATTCGTCAGCATTTAAAAAAGTATGGTATTCAAGTCGTAAGTCTTCCGAAGCAAGGAGTTGTTTTACAAGGGGATGAAAGGTCTATTCGGTCGATGCTTTTTGATGTCATTAATAATCGGACAGATTTCGATTATATAACGCTATCGAGCAGAATGCCGAAGGAAATTAATTTTGAGGCTAGGCTAGTATTAAACTTTTTGGAAAGAGAACGGATAAAGATTATTGCACAATTGTATAACCAGCAATTGAAGCAGTTGAACCCAGATGTTAATCCTTTATATCATAATCAAGTTATCTTATTTTTAGCCATTTGGATCAGACGGATACATGATGGCAATACCATTAGTGATACGGTAAAAGGAAAAAGAGAATTAACGGAAGGGCAAATTAGAGATTTTATCGATCAAATTTGTGAGCGCTTTAAGCTATATCCCTCCCTATCAGAAATGAAATATATTGCCTTTACGATTGAATCTTTTGATTCGAAAGATATGAGTAATTCACTCGATTGGGTTACAGCACAGCTATTGACAATTCAACTAATCACTCATGTGGAGAAAGTAACACTTATCCCTTTCTCTTTGGAAGAAGAAGATTTATATGAGGGATTGTATAAACATATTACAGGCTTACTCAGTAGAGCAAGGAATGACATAAAGGTATTCAATCCATTAAAAGAGACAATTAAGGAATCCTATAGTTGGATCTATCAAGCGGTAGCAGGATTTAGTAACCATATAGAAAGTTATATAAAGAAACCATTATCAGAGGATGAAATAGGCTTTTTGACTATTTATTTTTCTACATCGACAAGTCGGATGAAGCAAGAGGAGCAGTATATTTATCAAGCGGTAGTTGTCTGTAATCACGGTATTTCTACAGGAAGGCTGTTGGCGGCAAATTTAAAGGAGCAATTCAATATAGAGATAATCACTGTTTTGAGTTCCTATGAACTGTCTTTTATCGACAAGTTAGATGTAGACATTATTTTCTCAACCATTCCGATTGACTATTCTAAGAAACCCTCCCTTTTGCTTAATCCTATATTAAGAGAAAGTGATAAAAAAGAGATTGATGCTTTCTTAGAACAAAATAAAGAAAAAAGAAGATTAGTGTCTAATGAAAGAGATGCAACCAAGATGCTGCAGGACATACTAACCTTAATGGAAGCGTGCGGTGCAAAGATAACAGCGGAGAGCTATCTGAACCTAGTAGATACCTTTAAACAACACCGCTTGAAATTTAATACAAGGGAGATTCAGCCAATGTTACAAGATATCCTCAGGGATAAGAATATTATACTCCATCAAGAATGTGAAGATTGGAAGGAGGTGATTGAGCGAGTCTCTCTCCCTTTAGTAACGGAGCAAGTTATCGAAGCTAGATATATTGAGGCAATGATTCATTCTGTTGAAGAATACGGTCCTTATATTGTGATAGGGAAGCACTTGGCGCTTGCGCATGCTAGACCAGAAGACGGTGTGAATGAATTAGGAATTAGTGTGATGACATTGAAAGAACCAATTATGTTTGGAAATGAAGAAAATGATCCTGTGAAAATTATTTTTTGCTTAGCAGCTGTAGATTCTTACTCTCATCTAAACATAATGAAGAGCTTGGTTGATTTGATAAATGATAAACAAAAGGTAGAAAGATTAATCCATGCAGATAATCTAGCTATTTTTAAGCAAGAGTTGTTTGAAAAGAATTCATGCAATAAAAATTGATTTTGCTAATGCTATCAAACTATTAAAAAGTTAAAGGAGAATGCTAATTGAAAAAGTTAAATATTTTATTTGTCTGTGGTGCTGGGTTAGGAAGCAGCTTTGCGTGTCAGATGGCAGCGGAGGATGTGTTAAACAAATTAAAAGTAAATGCAAAATTAGATCACAGTGACATTTCCTCAAGCGCGGCAGCAAAACCAGACATTATTATTACGGCACAAAACTTCCAGACTCAATTCGAAAAGTTCACTATTGATCCTGCCAAAACTCACATCATCTATTTGAAAAATATTGTTTCAAAACAAGAAATTGAAGAAAAACTAACACCGGTTTTACGAGAAAAAGGTGTGCTATCTTAATAAATAGGTAGAGAGAGGGATAAAAATGAGCGTCATCAACTTTATCATCCAAAATATCTTAACGCAAGCATCTATTACGGTCGCTTTAATTGCGATGCTTGGACTTATTTTACAAAAAAAATCGACTGGACAAATTATATCGGGTTCTTTAAAGACATTGTTAGGATTTATGGTTTTATCAGCTGGCTCCAGTATTATTGTAGGAAGTTTACTGTATTTCGGAGAGATTTTTACAGAAGGCTTTCATATGCAAGGGATTATTCCCTCCATAGAGGCTATTAATGGTCAGGCTATGAATGAATTGGGGTTAGGTCGCGATATTGCACTTACCTTTTTAGCTATATTTGTTTTTAATATTCTGATAGCTCGATTCACTAGATGGAAATATATATTTCTTACAGGTCAAGCGATATTATGGATGGCTACTATGACCACTGTTTTTGGATATTTTGCTGGCTTACGCGGATTAGCATTAATACTGATAGGCGGTTTAATTGGAGGAATCTTTGCGGTCGCTATGCCGGCAATTGCTCAGCCATTTGTACGAAAAATTACGGGTATGGATGAGATTGCATTAGGACATTTTTGTACAATTGGTTATGTTTTTGAAGCTGGGGTAGCAAAAGTATTCGGGGAAAAAGGCGAAAAGAAAAAATCAGTGGAAGATATAAAGCTGCCTTCTCAATTAGAATTTTTGCAAGATACGTATCTTTCCTTAATGACAGTGATGGTTCCTCTATTCATTATTACAGCTATTTTTGCCGGTGAGGAATTTGCTTCTACTTTTTCTGGAAGCACGAATTATATCATGTATGCATTCTTGCAATCCATCCAATTTGTAGTAGGAGTTTATGTACTGTTATCAGGAGTGCGCTTGTTATTAGGGGAGATTGTCCCGGCATTCAGAGGGATAGCTATGCGTGTTGTTCCAAATGCAAAGCCTGCACTTGATTGTCCAGTTCTTTTTCCTTACAGTCCTAATGCGGTAATTGTTGGTTTTATTACGACTGTCATTGGATCAATCATTGCGATGTTTGTTCTTCCTATCTTTGGTTTAGCGATGATTTTACCAGGGATATTAACCGCCTTCTTTGCAGGGGGGACAGCAGGAATTTTTGGAAATCTAACAGGTGGAAGACGAGGAGCCATTATAGGAGGAATATTCCACGGATTTTTTATCACCTTATTACCGGCACTATTAGTAACCATTTTTAACTCTATGGGATTTGTCAATGCAACAGCAACAGATGTAGATACTGTAACAGTTGCTTTATTATATGCATGGCTGATTGGTCCATTAATGAAGGCCTTCTAAGAGGAATTAACTGGATTTGGAGGGAATGATTATGTGGTTTAAAAGAAAATCAGAGAAAAATAAAAACGAGAATACCATATCGAAAAAGAAGCTTACGGAGGATCAGAAAGAAGAATTATTAGGTTTTATATCGAGAAAATCAATAGAAGTACAGTCGTTGAATATTGAGAATCAGGCAAGGGTCTTTGAAGAGATAGGTTTAGCCTATTACGAGCTTGGTGATGAAGAGAATGCAATAGCTTCACTAGAAAAAAGTCTTCAGCTGAAAAAAACAATTGGAGAAAGCTTTAAAACATTACTAAAGCTATATAACAAAAAAAGAGCAGAAGCAGCGGAAAGTAATGATGCCGATAATTTACAGACTTTTTTGAATAAAATAGATTTGCTGATGCAAATTTCAAAAGATGTTACCCGAGGTGTTAAGTGATACTTATTTAGGGAGGAAAATCACAATATGTATACAACATTAAAAGAAGTTACTCGTAAAGCCGAGGCACTAAATTATACAGTAGGTGCCTTTAATGCACATAATTTAGAGATGCTGCCAGAAATGATACGGGCGGCAAAGGAAATGGGCGCACCTATCATTATCCAAACAAGTATAGATACGGCTAAATATATCGGGCATGAAAACATAGTAGCGGTTTGTAAGTCTATGGCTACTAAGGAGATGGTAGATGTAGTTCTCCATTTGGATCATGCACATGATTTCAATGACATTAAAGAAGCGATAGATAAAGGGTATACATCTGTTATGTTTGATGGTTCTCACTTGCCCTTTAAAGAAAATATTATGAAGACAAGTGCAGTAGTGGAATATGCTCACCAGCATGGTGTATCTGTAGAAGGAGAGTTAGGAACTATCGGGGGAACTGAAGAAGGAATTCATGTGGAGGAGAGTGACAAGATTTATACAGATCCGCAGGATGCTTTGAAATTTGTAAAAGCAACAGGAGTAGATGCATTGGCAATTGCCATTGGCACCAATCATGGACAATACAAATCAAAAACAGATGTAAATATACCGCTATTGAAAGAAATCAACAGATTAGTAGATGTACCTTTAGTTATTCATGGAGGAACAGGTGTAAAGGAAAACGATATTCACGAATTAATAAATAACGGTATTCGGAAGTTTAATGTAGGTACAGAATTACTGGTGACTTGGACAAAAACAGCAAAAAAATATTTTGATGAAACAAAAGAAAATAAATCCCTGCGACACAATATTATTCCATGTAATGAAGCTGTAAAGGAAATTGTAAAACATAAAATAGAAATTTTCATGAATAAGGAAGGGGCTATAAATAACGTCTTATAATTACCCAAAATATTGCTCCTTATTGCGAGAAGAGAGTACAAGTATTTAAAAAAAGTACTCTTTTTTCTTGTATGAATAGTGGAAGAGGTGATTAGAAATGAATGGGGTCTTAATTTTATTAGCGGGTTATCCAGGAACTGGGAAGACTTTTCTAAGTAATATTATTAAAAAGAAGCTAGGCGGTTTAGTCAGGATTTCACCAGACGATATAAAAGAGGACTATTTCGATAGGTACGGCTTTCGTAATATAAAAGAGAAGCAACAAATTGAAAGAATAGCATGGGAAAAATACTATGAAATAATGGAAAAGCAAATGAAAAGAGGTAACGGCATTATTTCAGATTATCCTTTTAGCAGTAAACAAAAAACTTATCTTGAAAAATTAAGCGGAAATTATAACTATAAAGTTATTACCATTAGGTTAATCGCAGATTTGGATATATTATATGAGCGTCAGCAAAAACGAGACTTAGATCCAACTAGACACTTAAGTCATATAGTTAATTCTTATAAGAAGGGAGATTATTTAACTAATAGAGAAAAAGCAGATAACTTACTAACTTATGAAGAGTTCATAGAAAGATGTAAAACAAGAGGTTATAACACATTCAATTTAGGGAGACTTTTTGAAGTGGATGTGACCGATTATACTAATGTGAATTATACGGATTTAATAGATAATGTTGAAACGTACCTAAGTTTAGAATAGGAGCATATATATCATTAGGGGAAGCGACGAGAACGTTTTACTGTCTCTCTTTTTGAAGAGAACCACGAAAGGGAATTAGAAAAACATCCTCGTGATTCCCCTTTATATTACCAGCTTGCTTTTTTTAGTCCAGGAATTTGGCCTTTGTAGGCTAATTCTCTTAAGCAAATCCGGCATAATTTAAATTTGCGGTATACAGAATGAGGTCTTCCGCATTGTTCGCATCGTGTATATTCTTGTACTTTATATTTAGCAGTACGTTTTTGTTTATTGATAAGTGCTTGTTTAGCCATTATTCAGCCTCCTTTTAAAATAATTATAAACTAATAATTATTTTAAAAGAATAGGAGATTAATGGCAGATAGAGATACGGTTCTTGTGGTCCCCATCATTACAGTTATTCTTAATGGGAAACAGCAGAACCTCTGAGTACTTTCTATGAAACCCGGGTATAAATAATATAAATAGGGAGGTGACGCTGATGGCTGAGAATAAAGGAAAATCTACTTCGAATAAGACGCAGATGAATATGGATAATCCAGAACAATACCCTACAGAAAATGAAAGTTTATTTGATAAGTTTGAGATAGAGCAGACAGTTGATTCCATTCCAATGGAAGATTTAAAAGAAGAACAAAGAGAAGAAAAGGCAAAACATGACACCAAAAATACATCCTCAAGTGAAAAGAAGTATAAAACAGGTATGTAAAGAAACCGGAGGGATGGTTCTATGGAATCCTTATTTAATAGCAAGTCTAAATGGAAACAGAAGAACCTTCCCTCCGATTCCCCACAAAAAAGCACCCGAGATCAACTCTCAGGCACTTTTGGAATTTTATCTTTTGGGAAAGGCAACAGCATATTGTTTTGGCATTTCTGTTTCTTTGCGCAATTGCGCCGCTGCTTCGATAGTCCAATATGGGTTGCGAAGCATTCCTCTTCCTACAGCAACAAGGTCTGCATCCTCGTTCCCAATAACAGAGTTTGCTAGTTCTGCTGAATCCAGTCTTCCAACAGCAATAACGGGCACATTTAGTTCTTGTTTAAATGCACGAGCTAGAGGAACTTGGTAGGCAACATGTGTCCCAGGTCTGCCAGCAGCTGCAATTGGGCCTTCTCCACCTGCACTGACATGGAAAATATCTACTCCAGCTTCTTCGTATTTTTTAGAAAAAGCAACACTGTCTTCAATATCGTATCCGCCTTCTACATACTCTTTACCAGAAACACGCATGATTAGTGGCATGTCAGTCGGCATTTCTGCTTTCACCGCTTTAATGACTTCTACACCAAACTTCGTCAAATCTTGACCATATTCATCTGTACGTTTATTTGTATAGGCAGATTGGAATTGATGAATTAAATATCCATGTGCACCATGAATCTCGATAGTATCAAAACCAGCTTTTATTGCACGGGCAGCTGTTTGGCGGAATTTTTCTACCATTTCTTTTACTTCTTGTGTTGTTAATTCTCTTGGAGTTTTTGATTTATCATCAAATGGAATAGCAGATGCTGATACTGGTTGTGGAGCATCTTCTGCTTTTCTACCAGCATGTGCAATTTGTATACCCACTTTTGCGCCATATTGATGACAAGCATCGACAATACGTTTCAATGGTGCAATTTGCTCATCAGACCATAAACCTAAATCGTTATCTGTAATACGGCCATCTGGTTCTACATCAGTCATTTCAATAATAATTAATCCAGCACCGCCAATCGCACGGCTTACATAATGAACATAATGCCAATCTGTTGCAATTCCATCTTTCTTCTCCACTGAATATTGACACATTGGAGGCATTACCACTCGGTTTTTTAATTCTAATCCTTTATAAGAAAAAGGAGAAAATAGATCCTTCATATTTTTGCCTTCTTTCATCAATAAAATATATGTTTGTCTAAAAACTTACCACCAGCCGCTATTTAATTCAAATATTATGCTTTCACCAATGATTTATTATGTACAAGATGCTGAAAATAAATCCTATCGATTGTTATAAAAAATATTTATTTTAATAGATGAAATCTTACATATTTCATCCATGATAAAAATAAAATAAGAAAAGAGAAATGTAATTGCACAAATTACTATTTAAATATTAAAAATATACAGTAAATTAATAGTATTACCTTTTATCTTATTAATATGTTGTTATATAATGAATACAATATATATAGAGCGGCTTAAATCTTTCATAGGCGCAACATCACAGAATAAGATAATTGGATACTCAAATTATTTATTGGGGATGGAGATGATAAAGTGAGACTAGGTTCCATTATCTGTTTTTTTAAAAGACGCCATAAATTTAGTTATTACTCCAATAAGTGTGTGCGTTGCGGCAAAAAAAGAGAGATTTAAAAGGATAACAAATAATAAGGTGTTTTTTAAAATACTCTCGGACATGAAGAGTATTTTTTTATTTAAAAAACAATGACTTGCTAAAACTAATAGCATTAGTTAAAATGAAACTAATACCATTAGTTTTTTTAATCAGGAGGTTTGACTATTGAGAATTATCCACCATAATTATTTATATCAATTGACTTTTTTGCCAAGAATTTTTCCAGTGAACTGCTATCTCGTCGAGGAAGGGGAAGAATTAACATTAATTGATACAGCTTTGCCTTTCAGCTATAAAAAAATTCTCTTATTTGCTGAAAAACTGAATAAACCGATTACGAAGATTATTCTTACTCATGCCCATGGAGATCATATTGGCTCATTAGATGCCCTAAAAGAAAGATTACCAGATGCGAAAGTCTATATATCTGTACGAGATGCTCGCATATTAGGCGGGGATCATACTATTGACAAGCAAGAGGAACCCTTTGTTTTAAAAGGGGGTTTACCTAAAAATATCAAGACGAATCCAGATGTGCTAATAAAAGATGGGGATCAAATTGGTTCGCTAATAAGTATTTCTTTACCAGGACATACACCAGGGAGCTTTGGCTTTCTCGATAAACGAGATAATAGTTTGATTACTGGAGATGCTTTTCATACAAGAGGAGGCTTTGCTATAAGTGGTCAATTTCGGACTTTCTTTCCTTTTCCAGCATTGGCAACCTGGAATAAGGAGAAAGCCATTGAGAGTGCGAAGAAAGTGCTGTCTCTAAATATTAGTCTTTTAGCCACTGGGCATGGAGATCTGCTGGAAAATGCTCAGCCTTCTATTGAATCATTACTTAAAAAAGAAAGAGGATAAATATGTCGCCAAGAGCAGGAATAACACATAATGATATTATTGCCATGGCAATCGAAATTGCCAATACGGAAGGATTAAAGGAAGTAACGATAGCTAATCTAGCAAAGCGACTTCAGGTTAAATCTCCATCCCTATATAATCATATCAATGGGCTTCCCGATATCATGAATCTGTTAACATTGCGAGCATTAGAAAGTCTATATCAGTTATTAAAGAACGCAATAATGGAAGGGGGAAAAGCAGAGACTATCCATAATCTAAGCTTCGCCTACTTAACCTATGCGAGAGAGCAGCCAGGGCTCTACATGTTAACTATTGAATCGGCATCGAAGAAAGGAGAGGAAATTCAAACGGCTGCTAATCAAATAATTCAATTATTAATAGAAGTATTAAAGCCATATGATTTAAACGAAGAAGAGACCATTCATGCCATTCGCGGGCTGAGGAGCATTCTTCATGGATTTGCCTCTATTGAAAATCAAAAAGGATTTGGCATGCCGATAGAGCTGGATAAAAGCTTTCATTATTTGGTTTCTACTTTTATTGAAGGGTTGGAAAAACATTCATAAGCGAAGTGGAAAGGGTCACTATTATAGTCGCCCTTTTTTTATGGCAAAAGTAGGCGTATTCACTAATGACTTTTGTTTGGTTTAAAGAAAAGGAACATGTTAAAATAGTTCAGTCATTTAACTATTTATCTGCCTATTTGTAATGATAAAGATAAAAACATTCATTTTTGATAAGAAGTTTTAAGAAAATAAGTCTATCCTGTTGCATTTAATAGAAACATAGAGAAAGGAGTTACTATGTTAATTAGGGTAATGATAGCCGATAAAGATAAACGAGTGATCGCTCGTATTCGTTATTATTTAAAGGATCATAAGGATATAGAAATTATTGCTGTGTGTGATAACGGCAATGATTTAGTTTATCAATATCAGAAGTGGAAGCCTGATTTGATAATAACAGAAGTAGATTTACCATCTATGAACGGACTGGAAGTCATGAAGCAATGTTACCAATTAGGGGGAGAAATTCATTTTATTTTTTTAGCAGAAGGTGAGAAGGATGCATTAGAAGCATTGGAATTAGATGCTATTGATTTTTTGGTCAAGCCATTCAGAAGTTTTCGATTATCTAAAGCTATTGAAAAAGCAAAACGAGTGATAGCGAGCAAGAGAGAAAGGTTCTCTTTCAATAATTTACCAGTTAAATATCATAAAGGCATGTATTATATTAAAAAGGAAGAAATATATTTTATTGAGAAAATAGGCAAGAAATGTGTTATATATACGGCCGAAGATATAGTGGAGACTCGGGAAAATATTGGTGAGTTATTACCTCAATTAGATGATACATTTTTTCTGTCGCATCGTTCCTATATTATCAATCTAGAAAAGGTGACAGAGATTAGTCCCTATAAGGAAACGTATATTGCCTATTTTGATGGAGTAAACAGACAAGCGAAAATATCAAAGTTGAAAATTAATGAGGTAAAGGAAAGAGTATCTATGCTTTTATAAGTTAGCTAGTACTTTTATATCTCCTAAATAAAAATAAATATGTCGAAACATGGAATATTATGTAGATACTCTCAAATGGCTAAAGTTCTGTTTAAAAAGTATCTTTTTCATACAGAAATGACTAAAATTATGTCTAAATGGCGTTAAGTTCAATAGACAAATACTGACAGAATCGGTAAATTTACTTGTATGATTAGATAAATTTGAAAAATCAGGACTTTTCGTTTATTTTGGAGGATACCCTAAGTGGATATAATAACAAGATTAAAAAGCAAAAAGTTTTATCATGTATATCAGCCAATTTGGAATATAAAAGAATGGAAGATTATCGGATATGAATCATTGCTGCGTATATCCCAAGAGCCAGACATCTCGTTAGAAGCTTTCTTCGCTGATGCGAGAAAGGAGAATTATTTATCTGAATTAGATACCTTTCTTATTAACAATACGATTGAACACTACCAGATACTTTCATCAAGAAGAAAGAAGCCACTATTTATCAATATATTTCCATCAACCATCATACATGAATCATTTGATTCGCTGATTCTATCTTTACTTGAAAAATTCCCAGCCATGAAAGGGAAGATTATCTTTGAATTAAATGAAACAGTATTAGAGGAAGAGCTATGGGATTCCTCTCTATTTAAGGAGAAGATTACCTTTCTAAAAGACAATCAGTTTCAAATAGCTTTAGATGATTTTGGGAAAGGCATAGCAAATTTTGAGAAAATCTTAGAGATTTCTCCTAGCTATCTTAAACTAGATCGTTATTTTTCCAACAATTTAGCTTTTTCCACTGAAAAACAAAAACTAGTTCATCTATTAATGGATTTTGCAGATGAAAAGATGAAAATTATCTTGGAAGGAATTGAAGAGGAGACAGATTTAGCGATGACTAAAGCATTGAAGGTTCCTTTTGGCCAAGGATTTTTGTTAGGAAAACCAGAGATGCTGGTCTAAAAAGTTTTTTAATGAATTATTAAGTACAAGGAGTAATATAATTGTTTTTTATAGAAAAAGCACGCTGCCGTATCATTGTGTTTAGATCTCAATTACTTACATGTGATCAAACATCTTATGGCAGCTATTTTTATATAAGAGAATCATAAAAAGTCGGATGGAATCATTAGAATGACATTGAAATTAAGAATAAAATAAAGTTATATTTACATAAGGTTATATGAGGCATTTAAATTAAGGGCTATTGGATGAATATCTATTACAGGAAAAATACAGGGTATGCGATACTTTTTTTTGAATCTTCCTGTATAGGTGAATCCGTTAGTTTCATCAGTGAATAGGGAGTTAATGAGATGGATCATCAGGGGGTAGTTGTCTTATATAGAAAGGAGAAAGAATGGAAACGCTAACGATAGCGGTAGCTTGTATCGATTCACCTATTAATTCATCTATCCATAATTTGATTGCTATCCATTCTAGTTTTAAAATAATAGGAGAAGCAAAGACTGGAGAAGAATTATTAGAATTAATTTATCGAGCGAAGCCTAATATTATAATTGTTGATTATGACTTACCATCTATCCATTCCACTATTTTTAATAGTGCCTATAAAGACTATCTCCCCGATTTCCAGCTTATTTTAGTAGGCAAGGATAAAAAACAGGCGATTGAAGCATTTAATTATTCAGCAGTTGGTTATTTGCAGAAGCCTATTATGGAATCACCATTCCTATCCCTTTTATATAAAATAAAAGAATCTTATACTAAGAGTAGAAGACAGATTCATACCGGGAAGGGGAATCGGATTTTAATCAAATTAAGTAATCGATTTGTTTATATCCCAATAGAAGAAATTTTGTTTATAGAAATAATCGCACGAAAAACAATGGTACATACAATCAAGAAATCATATGAAACGACAGAAACCTTTCTCTCCTTCGTAGACCGATTACCGTGGTATTTTTATCGTACCCACCGTTCCTTTCTTGTTAATTTAAAGAAAATTGTTCGCATTGAATTATTCGGCGAATCCTATTTAGCCTATTTCTCTGGAACGGATAAGCGTGCAAACATATCAAAATTAAAAATACGAGAAGTCCATTCCTTGTTGATTCAATAAGAGGGGGGATATTCTTTTTCCATAAAAAAGGGAAGCAGGAACCGTGGTTCTGCTTCCTCATTCTTTAATTAGAAGATAGATAAAATATGGAGCACCTAAACAGGATAGAACGAGCCCAACTGGTATTTCTGAGCCAACCATGAGACTTTTGGCGATGATATCAGATGTTAACAGGAGAAGTGCTCCTATTAGTGCCGCTATCGGCAGGAGTCGTTGGTGTTTTGGACCAACTAGCATTCTTGCTAAATGTGGGGCAAGAAGCCCTAAAAAGGAGATTCCTCCGCCAACTGATACACATGCTCCTGAAAGTCCGACAGCAAGCAGCAAAAGTAATCCTCGCTCTTTTTCGATCGAAACACCAAGACCCTTTGCTAGATTATCACCTAGTTGTAGTAAATTAATGGATTGGAATTTGCTTATTGCAATCGGAACAAGAATAAGAATCCAAGGTAAAAGGGCAAGAACATAACTCCAACTTGCGCTCCAAATACTTCCGGAAAGCCAAATAGTCGCTTGGGTAAAATCCCGGGGATCCATCATCAATTGAAAAATGATGATTAAAGCACCGAACGCAGCGTTAATGCCGATACCGACTAATACTAAGCGAACAGGCGTAACCCCATCCTTCCATGCAATGATGTAGATGAGTGCAGCAGCCATTAGAGCTCCAGCAAGTGCAAAAAATGGCATGATATAAACCGATAATGAACCTGCTTGAAAAGCACTTCCTTGAATAAAGAAGATATAAAGGATAACGCCAAAGCCAGCTCCAGAATTGATGCCTATAATACCTGGGTCGGCTAAACTATTACGCGAAACCCCTTGTAAAATCGCTCCAGCAATTGCCATTCCCATTCCTATTAAAACGGCAATTACAGATCGAGGCAGTCGAAAGTTATATAGAATATTAAAGTTTTGAACGGTGCCTTTACCGGTAAAAGCTTCTATCATTTCCATCGGACTAATTTTTATGGTTCCCATATTTAGACTTAGAACAAAGACTAAAACGATAGCCGTAAGTAAGGCAGTGCTAACAATATATATGTTTTTGTTCGTTAATTTTAAAGAAGACATTACAGACCCCTCCCTTCTCGACGTGCTAAATATAGAAAGAAAGGAACGCCAATTACCGCTGTTATGGCTCCTAATGGTGTTTCAAAAGGAGGATGAATCAAGCGTGCAACGATATCTGACAGCACTAACAAAAGTGCACCAACAACTGCCGAACAAGGAATAATTAATCGATAATCCGATCCTACAATAAAACGAACAATATGGGGAACAACGAGTCCTACAAATCCAATAGTTCCCCCGACTGCCACAGCAGCCCCAGTTAAAAGCAAAACGACAATCGTACCTAATAATTTCACTAGACCAACCTTTTGGCCTAAACCAGCAGCAATATCCTCACCTAAACTTAAAATAGTAATAGATTTACTAATGAAAAAAGCGAGAATTAGTCCTAGTATAGCCACAGGGATAAGTAATTTTACATTAATCCACTGTACTCCAGCTACTCCTCCTGCATACCAAAAGCTAATATCTTTAGCTACATCAAAGCGAAGGGCAATTCCAGTTGAAATGGAACTAAGGAAGGCACTGATAGCAGTACCAGCGAGCGCTAATTTCATTGGTGTTAATCCTCTTTTGGAGAGTGCGCCAATCAAAAAGACTAAAGCTGCCCCTAAACCTGCGCCAATGAATGCAAAGAGCATAATAGTCATATTGGAAACAGCAGACAGAAAAGCAAAGGCAATCGATACGGCAAACATAGCTCCAGAAGTTACCCCCATTATAGAAGGAGAGGCGAGTGCGTTTCTCGTCATCCCTTGCATGATGGCACCAGATACGGCAAGGCTTGCTCCGATAAAGGTAGCAGCAAGTGCTCGTGGGAGGCGTAAACGATAAACAATTTGATGAGCGGTGGACGTACTATCAAAATGAAATAGTCCTTGTATAACTGTTGATAGGTTAATATCGGCTACTCCTAAAATGATGGACATACAAATAGAAAAGAAAAGCATTATAAGACCAATTAAGACAACCAAAGTGGCAGCTTTTGGTCTAAATATAGCAGCTTTATCATTTTCAAAAGAGTTACTTTTACTCATGAGGAACCCACTTTCTAATAAAATAGAGAGAAAAATAGTAAATAATAGTATGTAAATGGTTAAATAATAATCGATATAGGAAACATTTCAATTAATTTTACTATAAAATTAATTGAAAATCGATATTATTATTGAAAGTGATAATCGTTATCATTTATAATCGAAATATAACCTATTAGGAGGATACATAATGAATAACCGAAAGATGAAATCAATATTATTTATTTGTTTACTACTAGTTTTCACTGTTCTTGCGGCATGTGGAAATAATAATAGTAAAGAAAATAACAATAAAGAGAATGGCGCTTCCCAAGATGCAACGGAACGTACATTAACAGATGCACTTGGAAATGAAGTAAAGGTTCCGGCAGAGCCAAAAAGAATTATTGGTTCATACTTAGAAGATGATTTACTATCATTAGGGGTAACTCCAGTTGCTCAATGGTCCATTAAAGAGGGAAAAGGGGTTCAAGCTTATCTGCAAGACTCGTTAAAAGATGTCCCAACCATTGACTCTTCACTGCCTTATGAAGCAGTGTCCAGCTTTGCTCCTGATTTAGTATTAATGTCATCGGGCGCACAAGTAGAGGGGGCAAAATATGATCAATACGCGAAACTTGCTCCTACCTATGTTGTTTCAAAAGAAAATAATAATGACTGGCGCACGAGGCTCCAAACAATTGGAGAAGTAATTGGGAAAAAGGCAGAGGCAGAAAAAGTGTTAGCAGACTATAACAAAAAGGCAGAAGATGCGAAAGGAAAGATTCAGGCATCTATTAAAGATGAATCAGCAGCAGCAATTTGGCTTGTATCGAATCAATTATTTATTGTCGGAGAGAATGTATCAAGCGGAGCAGTCCTATATGGCGATTTAGGCTTGAAGGTTCCAGAAGTAGTAAAAGAAATATCCGCTACTGCAACAGGAAACTGGTCAGCCATTTCATTAGAAAAACTTGCTCAATTGGATGCCGATCATCTATTCCTAATCAATAGTGACGGTAAAGGAGCAGAAGTGCTTAAAGATTCCCTATGGTCCAATATTCCAGCTGTGAAAAAAGGAAACATTTATGAATACGGTCCTGACACAAGCTGGCTATACTCCGGTCCAATCGCCAATACACAAATCATTGACGACGTAGTAGAAAGTCTAGTGAAATAAGCAAAGGAATGGTTCTTCCGAGGACTTTCTCCATAAAAAAGCCAAGTAGAAGTGGAAATACTTTTACTTGGCCTTTTATTTTTATGAAATATGTTTAAAAAACAAATAATTTATCCTCATATGAATCGTCCCTATGATTCCTTTCTTCTATAGTATCTAAATCTTGAAACGAGCATGTCCATTACGATTTGATAGATAAAGGAGTGGGTTTGGATATCTGTTTGATGTGGGAAGAGGATAGAATCTTGAACGAAATCGTAATCATTCACCTTTGGATTGGAGGAGATTACAACGATTTTTGCTTTCGTATTTTTAAAAACATTTTTCTTTGGTGTTCCTGCCCGAAGCTGTTGTTTTTCTAAGAAGTTTCCTGAGTTAGAAAAAATGATAATTAATGTATCTTCTTCCGCTTCTTCGATATACTCCTCTTGTTTCCTATCACTTTGAAAAGTGACAATAAATTTCCCGTTATAAGCTAATTTATATTGCAGATCAAAGGCGGCTGATTCCGAAAATAATAAGCCAAAGGAAGCAACATTTTTGAAATGTAGGATATCTTTAGCCAGTCTGTCAATGGCTTCTAAATCAATTTCTCTTTTATATGCTTCTATATCTTTGATAATGGCATCAAAGTAGCTTTCCGTCCCTAATTTTTCAATAGAAGACAAAATATTGGAGACGTAATTCAAATCATTTTGATAGCGATTCTCTATAAAAGGGGCTGCATCCTTCAAATCAAAGTAGTCATCAAATCCAATAGAACGGGCAAACTTAGAGATCGTAGACTTTGAAACATTGCAAAGCTTGGCCACTTCAGAGATGCTTAAGTGTGAGATTTCATTATAATGATTTAATAGAGTAATGGCGATATGATAGTTAGTTGAATCTAGTCGTTCATTGTTAAGAACAGTAAGCAATCGTACAATTAGCTGCCCCACCTAATAATCCCTCCTGAAATGTAATGGTTTCCAAAAAACGAAATTTTAATGAAAACGTTAACTATGTTGCTATATTTAATGTGTAATTAGAAAACTTCATAAAAATTAAAAGGAGCGTTCAACATGTCAAAAGATTATGGCAAGCTTTCTCAAGAAATCATTGACGGCGTTGGTGGAGAGCAAAACATTATTAGTTTATATCATTGCGTAACAAGACTACGCTTTAAATTAAAAGATGAGACAATTGCAAAGATCAATAAAGAAAAGATTCAGAAATTACCCGGAGTTCTTTCCATTGTAGAATCCAATGGTCAGTTCCAGGTTGTAATTGGAAATGAAGTAGCAGATGTGTATCAGTATATCATGGATAAATACAAAATAAAAAGTGCTTTAGGATCTGATTCGGATAATCCTAATGAGGGAGAGGCAGAAGAGAAAAAATCAGGCAATCTCCTTATTCGATTTTTTAATGTAATCTCTTCTATCTTTAATCCAATCATCATTGCGCTCGCTGGTGCTGGGATGACCAAGGCTCTCCTTGTTTTATTATCACAGTATCACATATTAGATGCAGATGGCAGTACGTATAAAATACTATCAGCAGCAGGGAATAGTGTATTTTACTTTTTACCACTTTTTCTAGCAATTAGTGCTGCAAGGGTTTTTAAAGTAAATCAATTTGTTTCATTAGCTATTGTGGCCTCTCTATTAGAGCCTAACTTTGTAGGACTCGTAACAGAAAATGGAACTACTGTTGATTTTCTAGGTATACCAACCGTTTTAATGACTTATTCTGGGACGGTAATCCCAGCAATTGTAGCTATTTACGTTTATTCTCATTTAGAGAAAATTTTGAAGAGGTTTATTCCCAAAAGTATTCAAATATTTGCTCTATCAATGGTTGCATTACTAATTATGGTACCACTTACAGCGATGGTCATTGGTCCTATAGGTGTAGGATTAGGTAATGGATTAGGAAGCATGATGAATTTAATTAGCAGTAAGAGTGGTTTACTAGCTGGTCTTATCATTGGAGCTGGTTGGACATTCCTTGTAATGTTAGGGATTCATTGGGGTATTGTTCCAATCATGATTAATAATCTTGCAACATATGGGTTTGATACTTTACGTCCAATGATTGCTGCTGCAACCTTTGCCAGTGCTGGTGTTGCACTAGGTGTGTACTTAAGAAGCAGAAATAAAGGAACAAAGAGCTTGGCACTGACTTCCCTTGTACCTGCATTGTTAGGGGGAATAACAGAACCCATAGTATATGGTTTATCCGTAAGATATAAAAGGCCGCTCATCGCTCAAGCAATAGCAGGAGGAATCATGGGAGCCTTCATGGGAGCCATGCAAACAAAAGCAATTGTCTATGTGTTTCCCGCATTGACTACTTTACCAGCTTTTCTTGGTGATACCTTCATCTATTATGTAATAGGTATAGCTGGTGCATTTATATTAAGTGCGGTTTTGACATATTTTATTGGAATTAAAGAAGAGGAGCAAGATTCAATAATCAATAAAAAAGCAGCTGAAGGTAAAATGGAGCTGCCGGTAATTGGACATGCAATTTCTTTAGATGATGTGAACGATGAGGTATTTTCATCAAGAGCAATGGGAGATGGTATTGCCATTGTTCCAACAAAAGGAATTCTTTATTCGCCGTTTGATGGAAAAGTTGAGGTTGCATTCCCAACTGGTCATGCTTTCGGCTTAAAATCGAATACCGGTGTAGAGATGTTATTGCATATCGGAATTAATACGGTGGAGCTAAATGGGAAAGGTTTTAATGCAAAAGTAAAAGTGGGAGATTCAGTTGAAAAAGGCCAGATTCTGGGTGAATTTGATCTAGAAGCAATAAAAAATGCTGGTTATGATCCGACAACAATGATGATTTTCACTAACTTAACTGCTGAAGTTCAAGAGGAGATCATTACAGCAAATGATCAAGAAATGATTCATTTAATGAAATGGAAAAATAGTGGAGGTGCAACAGTATGAGTAAGTTTCCAACAGGATTTCTATGGGGAGGAGCTATTGCTGCTAATCAGGCGGAAGGTGCATATTTAAAGGATGGAAAAGGACTGAGCATAGCAGATATTTTACCTGTAGGAAAAAATCGTTTTGATAACTTAACATTAGAGATTCGTGATGGTGTATTTTATCCAAGTCATGATGCAATTGATTTTTACCATACGTATAAAGAGGATATTGCTATATTAGCAGAGGCTGGATTGAAATGTTTCCGAACCTCTATTGCATGGAGCCGTATTTTTCCGGAAGGAGATGAAGCAGAACCGAATGAAAAAGGTTTAGCCTTTTATGAAGATATGTTTCAAACTTTGCGTTCTTTCAACATAGAACCTGTTGTGACTCTATCACACTTTGAAACTCCCCTTCATTTAGTAAAAAAATATGGAGGATGGAAAAATCGACAGCTAATTGCCTTTTTCGAACAATATGCTCAAGTTGTGTTTGAACGGTATCATGGTTTAGTGAAATATTGGATGACTTTTAATGAAATTAATCATACACATACCCTTCCTTTGCTAGCTGCAGGTCTTTATATTGAAGGAGAGGATGAGCAGCAGAAATTGCAAGATATGTATCAGGCTAGCCATCATATGTTTGTCGCTAGTGCGAAGGCTGTAAAAATTGCGCACGGTATTGATAAGTCCTTACAAGTCGGCTGTATGCTTTCCTTAAGTCCTATTTATCCAGCAACTTGTAATCCGAAAGATGTTTTCGAAGCAAACGAATTAAGAAGAAGATCGTTGTTTTATAGTGATGTCCATATTAGAGGGAAATACCCTGCCTATTTTAAACGGATTGTAGAGGAGAACCATTTAAGCCTTGATATTCGAGAAGAGGATCTACAGGTAATAAAAGAGGGAACATGTGATTATTTAGGATTTAGTTTTTATCGAAGTTCTCTTCACGAGGCTGGGATGAAAATTCTAGGGAATACTGGTGGTTTGCTAGGAAAGAAAAATCCATATTTAAAAGAAACACCATGGGGATGGCCAATTGACCCACTCGCACTTCGATATGTTTGTAATGAACTAACAGATCGATATCAAAAGCCGCTATTTATCGTGGAAAATGGAATTGGATTACATGACAAAGTAGAGGAAGATGGCAGCATTATGGATGTGGAGCGAATGCAGTATTTAAAGGAACATGTAGAAATGATGGCAGAAGCAATAAAAGATGGCTGTGAAATTATAGGCTACACTTGGTGGGGACCAATTGATATTGTCTCAGCAGGAACAGGAGAAATGGAAAAGCGCTATGGATTTATTTATGTCGATAAGCAAAACGATGGAACCGGCAGCCTGAAGAGAATAAGAAAAGAAAGTTTCTACTATTATAAAAGAATCATTGAATCAAATGGAGAAGACTTAGAACTTCTTCAATCAGTAGAAAAGGTGGAGAGATAAATGGCAATGAAAAGTTATTTTCCGAAAGATTTTTTATGGGGTGGAGCAATTGCTGCCAATCAGGCAGAAGGAGCTTGGAATGTAGACGGGAAAGGGATGTCGGTTGCAGATGTGGCCAAGTATAAACCAAATATTGATAAAAAGGACTATGTCAGCCAGTGGCATGTAAGTCCAAAGCAAATTGAAGAAGCAATGAAAACAGATGATACAGTCTATTATCCAAAAAGAAGAGGAATTGACTTTTATCATCGATATGTAGAAGATTTGGCATTATTTGAAGAAATGGGCATGAAATGTTTACGTGTATCGATTGCTTGGACCAGATTGTTTCCTAACGGTACAGAAAAGGAACCTATTCAAGCAGGAATTGACTTTTACGTTCGTCTTTTTAAAGAAATGAGAAAAAGAAATATTGAGCCTCTTGTTACTTTGTCTCACTATGAAATGCCATTGTATTTAGTCAACCATTATGATGGATGGGTCTCAAGAGAAGTGGTAGATATGTTTGTAAATTATGCGAAAGTTTGTTTCGACCACTTTGGACAGTATGTAAAATATTGGCTGACGTTTAATGAAATCGATAGTGTTTTCAGACATCCTTTTACTACTGTCGGTGTAGTAGAAGAAAAGTATTCTAGCAAAAAAGAAGCAGAAAATGCCATTTATCAGGCTCTTCATCATCAATTTGTTGCCAGCAGTTTAGCTACTAAATATGCGCATGAAATGATCAAAGACGCAAAAGTTGGCTGTATGTTAACGAGGACCCTTGCTTACCCACTAACTTCTAATCCTGAGGATGTAGTACTTGCCCAAAGGCATAATAGAGAAAATTATTTTTATTCCGATGTTCAAGTGTTTGGCGAGTATCCGTTGTTTATGAAACGATATTTTGAAGAGAATAATATTGTCATAGAAAAGGTAGAGGGGGACGAAGAAATTCTCAAACAGCATACAGTAGATTTCGTATCGTTTAGTTATTATATGTCGATGATTAAAAGTGTTAATGAGGAATCGATGGAAAAGGTTGGTGGTAACTTAATAACAAGTGTGAAAAATCCATACTTGGATATTAGCGATTGGGGCTGGCAAGTAGATCCAGTCGGCTTGCGAATTTCCCTCATTGATTTATATGATCGTTATCATCTTCCATTATTTGTAGTGGAAAATGGCATAGGATCAATTGATGAACTAGTGGATGGTCAGGTACATGATGATTATCGGATTGATTATTTCCGTAGACACTTTGAGCAAATGAATCTGGCATGCAAAGAGGGGGTAGAGATGATGGGATATACATCTTGGGGTTGCATAGATATCGTAAGTGCCTCTACCTCCCAAATGAGCAAAAGATACGGCTTCATCTATGTCGATGCAGACGATCTAGGAAATGGAAGCTACAAACGAATTAAAAAAGATTCCTTTTACTGGTACCAAAAAGTAATTAAGAGTAATGGGGCGGAGCTTTGATAGAAGAGGTAATTAGGAATATTAGCAGATGACAATGGAGGACTTCTGACTTTATCAATAGAAATTAGAAAAGGATACTTTTAAGTAAAGGGAAATCGCCGGTTAAACTGGCGATTTCTTGATTTTAACCATACAGTACTAAAACTACTGGAATAATAGGAGGACATCTGCAAGCGGAAATCCAGTATTTATTATATGTTACAGCAGAGATTCAGCGATATTATTAATCGTTATCAGGAAACACTGATTTTAGTACATTCTTAAAAATTTCTGGAATTTCCCATATATCTAATTTTAATTGGGCAGGGGAAAAAACAGGGAATAATTCTTGCTCGACTACTTAGCCTCCCAAAGCATTGATAGGGATCTGTTGCAGCTACATTTGTAACAAAATAACCAAAGTTTTCATCAAACTTTAATAGTATCCTATTTCCATTTAGCTTTACTTGAACTTGATCACAATTGGAAAAAAGATGACCTCAACTTTTTCACTTTTACAGTGATCCCATTTTTCCGAAGAAAATAACGAGTTTTCTCATTTACGGCTAAATCTAATACTCCTGCTGAAGATCCATGTATGGGCCATCAGTGAGCTTCTTCAAGATAATCGTTACCAGTCCAAGCTTATTTCGATAGCTATCAATGGAAAACATTATTTATCTAAATACTCTCCCAAAAAAGATTCTTCATTTCGGTAAAAGCGCGGATCATAAATGCCGATTCTATTGTCGTCATCTACTACAACTACAAATGGTGACCATCTGTATAATGTTGCAGCTGCAGGATTTTCTGCAAATAGGTAATCAAGGTCCACTTCATCGCTTGAAGTAAGTCTATCCACAAAATTAGCTTTTGTTAGAAGGGAATCATTCATGATATCGACCGTCTCAGCATTTTTTCCGATAATGGTAAAATGCCAAGGGATAAAGCTGGCAGACAGGGCAACATCCTGATAATCCTTTTGATAGTTTTTATATAAAACAGCACCTTGAAGAGATTGGATAGCGATATGAAGTACAATTAGAATCCAGCCAATACGGAATAATACATGTGGCTTTATTTTAGGATACACTTTGGAACCAATAAAGGTTAATAAAAAGATAAACCATATCACTAAATCAACAATTGGAACTGTTCCAAAAGTTAAACGAACAGATGAAAATGGTTCGAGATAACCTGTTCCCCATGCGTTGAATACATCACTAGTATTGTGGATGAAAACGGCGAGAAGTGCAATATAATATGATTGAATTCCTTTTATTTTAAAAGCGAAACGATTGATCATGTAAAAGATTAAAGCCCATATAGGAGCTAGAAAAATAGAATGGGTGATGCCTCTATGCCACATCTGATACTGCCCTGTAGTGTCCCAGAGCTGGGAGATAACATCAATATCAGGGATTTGGCTGGCACCTATTGATGTAACAATCAGGGCATATTTTTCTTTTCTAGTCATTTTTTCTTTATTAACACTTTTATAGATTCCTATACCAAATAAAGTATGTGTAATAGTATCCATATTTCCCCCGTTCTCACAATCAGTCCTTTAGTTTCTCCAATATTTTGATAAATAGTTCATTTTTGGTGGATGCTCTTTTATTCATTTTGACAAGATGATACATCACAATGATAAAAAAGAAAATCCAAGTAAATAGCTGTACAATGAAAGCAAAGTCAGCATTTACGCTAATTTCTATACGGAATATCTCTGGGTGTTGAATAAAATACAACAAGATACCAGCGAATAGAGTAGAAAAAATGGCCATAATGGTGGCAGGAAGGGAAACTGAGTTTCTTTGTGCCTTAAAGTAAGCTAGTAAGAGTTCTCTTTTTTCCTTCTCGATTTTAGTGAATGCCTGTTTGATAAGCTCAAGGTTGTCTATAAGATTATACTTCGGTTTAATGTCTTTCAAAAGATTTTGTTCCAGCCTTCTGCCGCCGTTTCCTCCATCATCAACCCATTCTAACAAACTTTTATAATGCTTCTTTTTCCAGCTTGTTTCACCATTAGACAGCAGATGCAAGAAGCTATCTAATAGAAACATAATAAAAACAGAAAGAAGGATGGAGAAAATGCCATTGATAGTGGTTTGATTTAACACTTCCAGTGAACTGCCTATTGCCAGTCCCGCAAATAACACAACAAAAATAAAAGTAGCCCATAATATCCTGTTCATAAAAATCATCACCAATACATGTATAATTTAAGTAATCTTTAACTTTACTTCCATTATAGCAAGTTCTTGGTAGGAAACATAGGGACGTTCGAAACTAGTAAAGTACGACTTAAAGTAATGAGTTGAAAATGGTCTATCATTAAAATGCGACGTTGCACTGGATTTTTCCAGTTAATTATCATGCTTTCCGGAGCTATTTCGAATGTTTTTGTAACCTCCATTCAATTTATTTAAAATAATAAGTCTAATTACATGGGTATAATTAACTATAATCCCCGAAGTGAATACTATTTAATTTCATTTTATGATAATATTGTACTATTGTTAGAAATTAATAAGAGGAGATGGGAAAATGAAAGAAGTAGTATTCTCGATGAATTTATTATTCTTTTGGATTAAGGGAAAAGTCGAAGTTGATAGTAGGTTTGTGAAAACAAATCTATCAAACACAATATTAGGATTTATTCCAGCAGGAAAAGATCAACAAAGCATTCCATTAAAAAATATTTCTGGGGCTATATTATCATCAAAATATCATATTAAACGCATTATTTTAGGACTATTTATATTTTTTATAGGATTAGGTTCTTTAAGTTCCAGTATTTTTGGATTGATTATACTCCTAATAGGTATAGGGATTGCTGGGAATGGTGTACAAACTATACTTACAATTGAAAAATCAGGGACAACCAATGTTATTAGTGTTCCTTTCTTTGAAAAACAAAAGATGCAATTATTACAGAATAGTATACATAATGCCTTAGCAGAAGATACAGATAAAACCGATCTAAATTTATTTTTTGATAAAAAATCACAAGAGGTATAAACTTTAATTTCATGAGATTAATGCTATTATATCAATATTATTAATTGTAAAATGAGGCTTCTAAAAAAGGGTTTATAGGTCTTTTTTAGAAGCCTAATCTATTTAAATTCACCAAAATGCAATAGAAATCCAACTCACTCTTATACCAAAACTCCTTCTATCTCCCCAGTACTTCAAAGGAAACAACTTTGCCTTCGTTTACTGCAATTAAGCCGTGGTCTGTTATTTTTAGGGCTGGGCTTACTGGCAGGGACAGGGTGCTTAATGACATGATTACATTATAATGTTCGTAACCTAATGACTTTAAAGTATCTGTTAATTCTTCTACTTGTGATGCTATGACTTCTAAAGGTTCTTCCGATAGAATGCCTCCAACTGGTAGTGGCACCATGGAGAGAATTTTTCCGTTATAGACACAGCAGATGCCGCCTTGGGTTTTGATGACTTCATTTGCAGCTAGCTGCATATCTGCTTTATTTTTCCCGACTACTAATAAGTTGTGATTATCATGGGAGTAGGTGGTGGCAACAGCACCCTTTTTTAAAATATCACCGCCGATTAAGCCATGTGCTTGATTGTTATTTTTCCCATAGCGTTCAAATGTTTTGACTAAACAATAAGCGCTATTCATCCATTGTAATTTTCCTGCTTCCACTGCAAGTGTATCTTGTCTTTCTTCTGTAAAAGTAGAGCCATTTTGTACATGGATCGTTCGAACAGTGACACTCTTTTTCTCTGTTTCGATAGGTACTTCAAAATCCTCTGCCTTTAAGGGAGCAAGCTTTACACTTTCATAGAAAGGGGAAGGAAATTGTTTGGAGACCGCTCTCTGCACATAAGGGAGGTCTCGCTCAAAAACTTTTTGGCCGTTTTTATATACAGCATCAATGGAAAAGTCTGCGACATTACTCACCATTACAAAATCAGCTATTTTGCCTGGGGCGATAACGCCTCTATCATACATTCTCATCCGCTGTGCAGGAGTATAGGTGCAAGCATAAATGGCATCCTCCATGGACATCCCCATGGCAATAGCTTTCTTCAGCAAGACATTTAAATGGCCTCTTCTTTGAAAAGAATCTGCCATTACATCATCTGTCACAAAGCAAAAATGTTCTTTAACTGGATTTGCACTGAGATAGTCGATTACTTCTTTTGTCATCGATTTCTCTTGAATTTCTAAAAACATGCCAATTGCAATTCTTTCCATCATTCCTTCCACAGTCTGGTGAGTATGGTCGGAGCCGACGCCAGCAAAAGCAATTCCTTGTAATTCATCATCTAATAGTTTAGGAACATGGCCTTCAATTATTAGTTCAGGATAGTTGTTGCGAACAAAGTCGAGAATTTGATTGGTTTTGCAATCTGGCTTTGTGAGAACATCATAGTAATTCATGATTTCGCCTAGGCATTTGATGGACTCTGTCTGCAGCAGTTCTTCGATATCCTCTATTTCAATTGCGCCGCCGGTCGTTTCCATTGCAGTAGCGGGAACAGAGCTCGGAATGCCATAAAACATATCGACCACTTCATTATTGCTTGCCTTAATCATTTCTTTTACCCCAGCAATTCCAAAAACATTGGCCATTTCATGGGGTTCTGGAACGATAGTTGTTACTCCATTCTTTATTAATCCATAGGAAAAGGTTGCAGGTGTAACCATCGTACTTTCAATATGCAAGTGAATATCAATTAAGCCTGGAATGATATATTTTCCATCAGCGTCAACCGTCTCTTTTGCTTGGAAAAATTCTCTTCCCTTTTTTCCGATATAAAAGAACTTTCCATCTTTAATCGCGATATTTTCTTTTCTAAATTGTTTAAAATAACTATTAAACACAATTCCGTTCAAAACGAGTGTATCTACTTGCACGAAAAACCCTCCTCTATTCCACTAGTACCATTTGATTCTGTGGAATAATTACCGTTACTTCTTGTCCGTTTTTAAATGGCTGAACCATTTCTTTATTAATCGTGAAATCACCGAGGGCTGTTTCTACCACATATTGATAGCTTCTGCCAAGGAATGTCGTAATTTTAATGATTCCCTTCATTCCATTCGTTGGGATAGCATCTATGCTTGGCTCCATCATAAAATCATCGGGACGAATGGCGCCCACTTTTTTATTGAGATTTTCCATATGTGCATGTCGATCAACCTTGAAGATCAATCCAGCTTTTTCAAGCTCGATATGATCCTCATGATCTATTCGTTTATCAAAAGGAATGAAGTTTTTAAAGCCGATAAAGTCAGCAACGAACTTTGTTTCGGGATATTGATAAATGGTCGCTGGGTCGCTCAGCTGTTCAATGACTCCTTTATTCATAATGGCAACTTGATCTGAAATCGAGAAGCATTCTTCTTGGTCATGGGAGACGTAAACAGTAGTGATTCCTAGTTCTTGCTGAATTCTGCGAATCTCTACTCTCATATTGACTCTAAGGTTTGCATCAAGATTACTTAGTGGTTCATCAAATAGTAGAATATCAGGTTCGATTACTAAAGCTCTTGCGATTGCCACACGTTGTCTTTGACCACCAGATAGCTCGCTGGGAAATCGTTGTTCAAATCCCCTTAAGTTTACGATCTCCAGCATATTTAAAACGCGTTTCTCGATTTCCTTTTTGTTGATTTTTCGTAATCGCAAGCCAAATGCAATATTGTCAAAAATAGATAGATGAGGAAAGAGCGCATAGTTTTGAAAAACAAAGCCGAAATTTCGTTTGTTAACAGGAACCTTTGTATAATCTTTACCTTCAAAAATAAATTTTCCTTTACTTGCTTCTAAAAATCCTGCAATTAAGCGCAATGTCGTTGTTTTTCCACAGCCGCTTGGACCTAACAGGGAAACAAGCTGTCCTTTTTCAATACTTAAATTAAAATCTTCTAATATATTTTTCTTTTCATATGCAACAGATACATTTTCTAAAGTAAATAAAGCCATTTTTATCCTCCATTATCTTTTCGTGAAATAAGACAATCCCATTAATCTTTCCACTACAAACATAAAGATAGCAGTTAAGAACATTAATAGAACAGAGATGGCTGCAACAGTAGGATCAAAATAATTCTCTACATAAAGCAGCATTTGAATAGGGAACGTACTGACACCGGGTCCAGTCATATAAACCGAAATATCCACATTGTTGAAGGACTCTAAAAAGGCAATCATGACAGCCGCGATAATGCCAGATTTAATGTTCGGCAATACGACACGAAAGAATGTACCAATTCGATTCGCACCAAGACTAAGTGCCGCTTCTTCTATGGAAAAATCAAAGTTTGCCAGACTAGAAGAAATGACGCGAATAATAAATGGCAGCATGATGACTGTATGACCGATAAATAAGGATAAATAAATAGGAAGGTTATAGGTCACAACAATATAACGCAAAAAAGAGAAACCTAGAACGATTCCTGGAATAAGAATCGGAGAAACGAAGATAGCATTAATGATCCCTTTGCCAGCAAAGTTAAAGCGGCTAAGCGCATAGGCTGCTGGTACACCAAGTAGTAATGCTAAAATGTTTCCTGCTATGGATACAATAATGGATGTTTTAAAGGTGCTTAAAAACATTTCCACTTTAAAAATATTCTCATACCATCTAAGGGAAAACTCTTCTGGAGGGAATTTCAGAATACTTCCACTCTCAAAAGAGGTAATCGATATTATTACAAGCGGCCCAAGTAAAAAAATAAAAACAAGGATCGTAAACAGGGCCAATCCTCTATGTTTTTCCTGCATACACGTTTACCCCTTTGGATTTAGTTTTTTCGCAACACCATTCATGATCGTAATAATGATAAAGGTACAAATAATCATTATAGTTGCCACAATAGAGGCAAGTTTCCAGTCATTTAAGGTAATTGCATTTTGATAAAGAAAAGTGGAGATAACCCGTTGTTTTCCACCGAGCAAAGCAGGCGTAGTATATGCGGTAAAGCTGCCCACAAATACTAAAATACTTCCAATTACAAGACCGGGAACACATAATGGCACAATGATTTTCAT
This sequence comes from Niallia sp. FSL W8-0951, assembly GCF_038006525.1. NCBI lineage: Bacteria > Bacillati > Bacillota > Bacilli > Caryophanales > Bacillaceae > Niallia > Niallia sp. FSL W8-0951. Next base: position 3,200,832 of record NZ_JBBOVK010000001.1, on the reverse strand, counting down.
AAAGGATGCCATTTTGGAAGCACCAAGACTTTCTGCTGCACGCAGTAAATCACTGTCGATATTCTCCATTACACCAACAAGCGTTACGATAATTAATGGAAGAAAAAGGTGAACTAAACCGATAATAATTGCATTAGGCGTATATAAAATATTTAAAGGTTCTTGGATAAGCCCTAGACTCAATAACGTTTTATTTAACACACCATTTTTCCCAATAATAATCATCCAGCTAAAGGAACGAACAACAGGACTTGTCAGCAATGGAAAAATCGTGAATAACAGGAGAACCGCCTTTCTTTTGCTAGGAAGCTTCGCAATATAATAGGAAACTGGAAAGCCAATTAAAATACAAATAAAAGTTGTGAGTAAACTAACGCGTAAAGTAGTAAGAAGGATATCGATAAAGTATTTATCCTTAAAAAAGTCGATATATCCTTGCAAACTAAAGGATCCTCCCTCATTAAAGGTTGTCCCCATCATTGAAAGAATAGGTATTACTAAAAATATCGTTAAAAATAATACTCCTGGCAGTAAAAGTAAATATAAATATCGTTTCTTCAAGACGTCACTCCCTTTCCTCAAAGTGACCATTCAAAATATCAATAAACATCTGGAAGAAGACATCAGCATCTACTTGTAGGGAAATATGCAAATTCGCTTCTCTTTGTAGACGATTTTGAAAATCACAGACGAGCTGACCATCACATAATTCACTTCTTGTTTCAACATCGACAAAATACTTTTCTGTTTGTACTAGGCCTTTGTTGAGGGCAATTCCTACAGCGAGCGGGTCGTGCATAGCGCAAGCATGGACTCCGTACCGGTTAAAATATTTTTGTTGATAGTCATTTGTACTTTGAGCAATATAATCTTGTAAAGATTTATCCGTTATTAACTGAAGATGATCTTTCGTTAATAATGCTTTTCTTGTTACATCTAATCCGACTTGCGTGATAGCAGGAAAGCCTGCATGTAAAACAATTTTTACAGCTTCGGGATCAACATAGCTGTTAAATTCAGCAGTTGGCGTTACATTACCTGGTCCCTTTACAACCCCGCCCATAAAAATAACTTCTTTCACGTGATTCGTGATTTGCGGACATTTTTTCACGGCTAAAGCTAAATTGGTTAAGGGGCCAGTAAACACTAATGTTACTTCGCCCGAAAAGCTTAAAATGGAATTGATTAAAAAGTCAGGAGCGAAGCCATCACTCACTGGATGAGTGACAGCTGTCTCCTTTAGTGCTCCGCCTAAACCATCTTCTCCATGTATGCGATGTTCGAAGAATGGTGCTCGTACGAGGGGAGTGGCAGCTCCTTTTATTACTGGAATATGATTTGCTTTTACTAAATCTAGTATTTTGCATGTGTTTGTTGTTGCTTGATCCAGGGAGACATTGCCATTAACAGTTGTAATCCCTAGAATATCAAATGATTTGCTTTTTACAGCTAGTAGAATACCAATTGCATCATCAATGCCAGTGTCTACATCCAATATCAGCTTCTCTTTCATGATGACCCTCTTTTCTATTATTGAACTAGCTCGCGGTTCCAGCGATCAATCCAGCCCTTTAAGTTATCGTTGATAAATTTCATATCTAATGTGTGCAAGCTGGTGATTACCTCTTCGCCATATGTTAACCCTTGTGCTTCTTCTTCTGTTAATTCGACTTGCGTATTAACCGGTGAATCTACTTTATTTTTAGCTGATTTTTCTTGTGCTTCTTTTCCTAAAATATAGTTGATGAATTTTTCTGATAGTTCTTTTTGGTCTGAACCTTTTACGATGTTTACTGTATTCATAACGGCATATCCACCTTCAGCAGGTGTAACAAATTTAGCATTAGGGACTGCTTCTTTTAAATCAGCAAAGTACATTTCCATGATTGGCCCAGCGGCAATTTCTCCTTGAGCAAACATATTTACATATTCAGAAGTTTGACCATATTCTTTTACAACGCTTGGCATTAAGGATTTTAATTGTTCAAAGGCTTTATCTTCGCTAAAAGTTTGTTCACCGCTAACTAAAGAAGCCACGTCTACCATCATTGGCCCTGTTGTAGAGGTAATGCTAGGGATCGTAATTTTTCCCTTTAAATCTGCACTCCATAGGTCTTTCCAAGAAGCAACGGGTTTTGCTACTTCATCTGGATTATAAGCAATTCCAAATTGCGCTATGGTATAGGCAGGTCCGTACTCTTCACCAAGTGGAGCTTTAGCCGTTTCATAAATATTGTCTAGATTAGTCAGCTTGCTGCGATCAATCGTTTCAAAAACATTATCTTCAATTCCTTGCTGGGCGTAATAGTCGGATAAAAAGATGACGTCAACATCTGAATTTCCTTGTCTCACTTTATTTAAGCGGTCTGCATTATTACCTGTATCTAAGACGATTTCTACATTGTTCTCTTTTTCGAATGGTGCATAAATTTCACTGCGGAAGAAATCTTCATTAAATCCCCAAGTGGAAACAACTAGCTTTTCTTTTTTTTCTTTGCTGTCTGATGCGCCATCGGAACTGCATGCTGCTAATAATAAAAAGGATGATGCGGCTACTGCACTAACTAATTTTTTCATTTTCATTTTAGAACCCTCCGAATGATTTTGTTTTTTTAGGCTTTAAGAAACTCTCTTTCTCGCAAGCTATTAAATAATAAAAAAAGACAAGCTTAAATAGAATTATCCTTCTACTTAAGATTGTCTTTTCTTTGTAAACAAAGATTAAACTTATCTTTTGTATATAGTGGCGTTCTGCTTAGATAAATCCAAGAAGAAATCCAAGATTAATGTTTAGTTAATACAATGTTTGTAAAAGCAAGCTGTGTGAAAGAATCATAATCCCTAAGAATCGCTTCAATATTCCAATTTGTCGTTTCTTCTAGTTGTTCTTTTAGCTTTTTCTTAAAAAGTAAGGACAGATGAAAGTCAACCTCTTGTTTAAGGCTCGGTACTTCTCCTTCGAGAGCAGCAGAGCGGGGGGCACGTGGATGCTTCGCTTGAAGTGTAATCACATTCTGATCAATCGTTACCTTCAATAATGTCGTTCCAGCACCAAACAAATCCTTTGAAATCTTATTGTATACCTGAGATAAAAATCTCTTCATTTCATTTGCATCGATGATAAATCACCTGCCAAACTATTGATATTGGTTATTATACATATCATTTTTGAATAATTCAATAGAATGTGCGGATTTTGGCGAAAAAAATATAAATTTGTCGTTTCTGGAGGAAATAACATGGTAAAAAAACGAACTATGGAGAGATTTGTGAAATGTGTTCTACAGTTTCTCTATAGAGAATCTTTGCTGGAATAGCTAAAGGAAAATTAATTTTAATATTGATAAAATTTTATATATTCCTAACTTTAGTATATTCTCTTTTATTTTTCTAGTAGGAGGGAAGATTTTTTTACATTATTTTAGTGTAAGAGAGAGAGTAGTCATGATAGATTGTAATGTTGCATGAAGAAAATTCTTCTTTTTATAACGGTGATAAAGAAACTGTTTATATATTCCTAACTTAGTTTTTGTGCAAATGAACAAGGAAATTTGGTTGGTTTATCAATTGTTAAAGGGCTTACAATGAAATAGAATGAAACCGTATTCAAATGGTTCTATTTGCAAATGGTTTATAAGGGGTATACACCAATTTTAGTAATATTACCAAACAAGGGCAGAACAAAGGATGATTTTTGGAAGATTCGAATGTAATAGACCGTTATTGTCAAGATTAATAGATTAGGAGGATTATTTATGGCAGCTGGGTTAGAGATTAGTTGGATTGGAGCTTTATGTGGTTTGGCGCTGGCAATTATTTTAATTTTGTTTAAGTTAGCCCCAACTTATTCCCTTATTTTAGGGGCGATTGTTGGAGCATTTATTGGTGGTGCTAATTTTTCAGAGACAATTACGATTTTAGTGTCAGGGACTCAAAGTGTTCAAGGAACAGTTATCCGTATTATTGCTGCAGGGGTTTTTGCAGGTGTCATGATGGAATCTGGGGCAGCAGAAACAATTGCCAAGTTTATTGTTGATAAACTCGGTGGGACAAAGGCTATGCTATCTTTAGCATTAGCTACGATGATCATTACAGCGGTAGGAGTATTCATTCCCGTAGCGGTATTAATTGTCGCACCAATTGCTCTGTCTGTGGCAAAAAAAATGGGTTATTCTAAGATTGCTGTCTTAGTTGCCTTATCCGGAGGGGGAAAAGCAGGAAATATTATATCTCCTAATCCTAATACAATTGCTGCAGCAGGCGGATTTGAGCTTCACGTTAACCAGGTAATGATAGGGGGACTTATTCCAGCTATTTTTGGTGTAATTGTCACAGTATTCCTTGCATCGCTAATTAAGTATAAAGGAACGAAAGTGACAGATCAGGAGGCGGAAGAACTAGAAAATGCAAACGTCTCCAATTTACCGGCTTTATCTAAAGCTTTAATAACTCCAATTATTGCTATTGTTCTATTGATGATTAGTCCAATAGGAGCATTGCTTGGAATAGATGTACTTACAAAATTGAACATTGACTCCTTGTTTATTTTGCCTTTTGCGGCAGTTGTCGGTACGCTGGCGTTAGGGAAAAAAGAAAAGCTGCTGGATTATTGTACAGCTGGCTTAAATAGAATGACACCAACCATTTTAATTATTATTGGTGCAGGTGCTATTGGTGGATTGATTACTGCTTCAGACTTGCCTTCACAAGTAGTTGCCTTAGTAGAATCATCTGGCATTTCTGGCACATTCCTTGCTCCAATTGCAGGAACTTTAATGGCAGCCGCTACAGCATCTACTTCAACAGGGGTTATTTTGGCAACTGGTTCATTCTCAGAAGCAATCTTGAATACTGGCGTCGCACCTATAGCTGCAGCAGTGATGACACATACTGGCGCTACGGTGATTGACCACTTACCACATGGAACTTATTTTCATGTTACTCGCAACGCTATGAATATGAGTATGGCAGACAGAATGAAAGTGGCAGGTTATGAAAGTATTGTTGGCTTAAGCATGACTATTGTAGCAATTATCCTATATGGATTTATTTTATAAAAAGAGGTGGAAGCAATGGGGAAAACATTTTTATTAGCTCCTGATTCATTTAAAGAAAGTATGACAGCAAAAGAAGTATGTGTTGCTATGGAAGCAGGGATAAAAAGAGCAATCCCTGATGCAGAATGTATCCATGTTCCAATGGCAGATGGCGGAGAGGGGACGGTTCAATCACTAGTAGACGCTACAGGCGGTACACTAGTTACAAAGGAAGTTACAGGACCCCTTCATACACCAGTTTTAGCACAGTATGGTATTTTAGGAGACGGTAAGACTGCTGTCATTGAAATGGCATCTGCAAGCGGAATCCATCATGTTAACAAAGAAACAAAAAATCCCCTTATTACCACAACTTTTGGAACAGGGGAATTAATAAGGGAATGTATAGAGCGAGGCATTACAGATATTATATTGGGAATTGGCGGGAGCGCAACAAATGATGGCGGAACGGGTATGGCCGCTGCGCTTGGCTATAAATTTTTAGATAAAGATGGAAATGAATTGTTGTTTGGCGGCGGTTATTTAAATGAACTTAATACAATTGATTGTTCTCATGTTATCCCACAGTTGAAAAATGTGCATATATTGGTTGCATCGGATGTCACAAACCCATTGTGTGGAGAAAATGGAGCATCGGTTGTCTTTGGTCCCCAAAAGGGTGCTACTCCAGAGATGATCCAAATTTTAGATAGAAACCTACGTCACTACGCTAACAAGGTGAAAGAGTATCTTGGAATCGATATAGTAGATACAGCTGGTGCAGGTGCTGCAGGTGGCCTAGGGGCAGGTTTACTTGCTTTCACTCATTCAACGATGAAGAAAGGAATAGATATCGTAATCGAATATACCAATTTAAAGGAAAAGTTAAAAGCAGTAGATTATTGTTTTACAGGAGAAGGCGGCATTGATTTTCAAACAAAGTTTGGCAAAGCCCCATATGGAGTTTCACAAGCAGCTAAAAGTGTGAACCGTGACATTAAAGTAATCGCACTGGCAGGGTGTATTGGTCAGGATGTGGAAGTTTTGTACGAAGAAGGTTTTGATGCCATTTTTGGGATTGTCCCTGGAGCAGCTTCGATTGACACTTTGCTGGCTCAAGGAAAAGAAAATCTTGCAAGAACGGCAGAGAGTATTGCAAGACTATTAAAATAGCATTGCTTGATTTCATACGAGTATATAGCTGAAGCTGTTCCTTTGACTTAGGAGCAGCTTCTTCACTTGATACGATTAATTAACATAAAGATTAGTTCTACAAGATCCAATATATTTTTAGGATCTTTCCCTGTAATTTTATGAATACGATTCAATCGATAATTTAATGTATTTCTATGTACAATCAGCTGGCTGGCTGTTTCATTCATATTCATATTGCAGTTAAGGTAAGCCTGGAGTGTCTTGATAAGTTCATCATTTGTTTCCAGCAAGTCTGACTGAAGGGCTGTTTTTTTTATTTTTTGCAAAGAATAAGATAAATCGGCAATAAACTCACAATCAGCATAAAATATGATTTTCTGATGAAGAAACAACCCTTTTAGTACTTTTAATGCCAATTTTGTCTGAAGAAAACCATCCGCGATTTTATCATTTATTTTGCTAACGGAAATAAAGATATCTTGATATTTAGCTAGATTCTCTAGCAGCTCTTCCATGTTGTTTGGCTCTTGCACAACCACACATAGTGTAGTTTGATAGGGCTGAAAGAAAGGAAAATCTTTGACTATAGTCTCATCAACGTTTTTCTGAAATTCGATATAGACTAGTTGACTTGGTTTATTTAGCTGAACATTATAGGAGGATGCCTGGTCTATTAAATCCTTTGTATAAATAGTATTTGAGTCTATTAATAAGTTGAAAAATTCCTGTTTTACATTCTTTCTCCTATTTTCTTTTTCCGAAGCAATGCTCTGTTCAATTAATAGCAGAACGGTTGACTTCACTAGTTTTCCAAAAGGGCTGGTTTCCTTTATCTCCCCGCTAATACCAACTACTCCTAATATAGACTTATTCCATTCAATAGGCAGATTAATTCCTTTCTTGACAAATTCTTCATCCTTTTCAATAGGAACTATTCTTTTTTGTTTGATGGCAGCAACTGCACCATGATGGAGCGTGCCGATTCTTTCTTTATTGCCACTGCCAATGATAATGCCTGTTTTATCCATAATATTAATATTATATGGAATATCCTTCATCATTTTATTTACAATTTTTTGTGCCTGTTTGGGTGTTAATTCATACATTTTAACTGGCTCACCACCTTTTAAATAAGAAAGAAAAATACTTGCTATTATATAGTATATATGAGAATTAGATATTTGATTTTTTATATTGCAAAGGAATAGTCGAAAGCACTTCATTTAATGGAAATTAAAAGTAGAGAGAAAACCAAAACAATTCAGTACTCTAAAAAATATCTGGATACTTTTTTTGAAAATACTTTAAAAGAACGGGTAAATTTTTCTGAAACTCTAAACAAATCTGCTGGCCTAATGGAGCGGCATAAATATTCTTTTGGCAAAACGGGCAGACATCCTTTTCTTTGAATATGTGTTTTACATTCAAGGGAAAAGGTTCAGTAGAATTTCCAATTAGAAAGTGATAATCATGATTTTCTATGCGGAATAAAATTTCCAGTCCCTTAAAGCTGCTTGACGGATAAATCTTGGTTACCTCAATAGGAAGTTCGTTAATCAAAAGCATAGTTAGATTCAATCCTTAATATTTATTGTATAGTCTTATTAATAAAATAAACTATATCATTAAATGATAGCGTGTTCAAATAGGAATAAACACCACAAATCAGCCAATATTGTGGTGGTAAAGAAATTTAACTTCCCTTCATAAAATCCAAAATCTTATCCTTCAAATTTCCGATACTTGTAAAAATAATATAATTATCTGTTTTGGTATGTATGATGATCCTGTCAGTGTTTCCATAAGGGAGACCAATTCGTATTCCGCTTATTTCTTTCCCGGCATATGTTTCATCATTTGTTACTGCTGTTATATCTGATAAGAGTATTTCAATGGTACTTAGCTGCCATTTTATTTGTAACTTGTTATTGTTCTTTGTTACTTTGACTTCCAACATTCCCATTCACTCCTTTTAACTATGTTTACGGAGATGATGGGGAAAAGTTTCATGGGATAAGTAACTCTCTAAAAGAGTATGAGCAAGCATACTGACTGGTCTTAACACAAAGTTTTATTGCTCTGTATAACTTGGGGTGAGCATGAAAAAGAAACGGAAATGGTGGAATAGAAATGAAAGTTCTGATGATACTCCGGTGTTTTTTCTTAGCAGGTTGTTGTGTTTTGATTACTTGCGCTTTGTGTGAATTCCTTTCTTCATTTATGTTTAGTTGAATCACTTGAAATGGTATCATAGAGAAATATTAGGTTTTTTCCAATATATACTAAGAAAAAAGAGGATGGATTCTAGATGACTGCCGTTATTAAGATGATAAGGATTTCAGGAGGAAGCTTTTGTTTGAGACTTTATAAGAATCGCTCCTCTGAATGCTTTTCTATTCATCTTCATAAACTAACGAAGGGTGATTTTTTTGAAGAATGTTTTTACTATTTACCGAAATGATTGGATTCGTATTTTTAAGGCGCCTGTTGCGGCACTTCTAATTGTGGCTTTAATGGTGCTGCCATCTCTATATGCTTGGTTTAATTTGGCGGCTTCATGGGATCCATATTCGAATACGAGTGGGATAAAAATTGCAGTAACAAGTGAAGACGAAGGAGCAGTTATTCGCGATTCCTCCGTCAATATTGGCGATGAAATTGTTTCAAGCTTAAAGAAAAATGATAAGCTTGGCTGGGAATTTGTAAGTAAAGAAAAAGCGAAGGAGGGTGTTACGAAAGGAGAGTATTATGCAAGCCTGTACATCCCTCATGATTTTTCCGCTAAGATTGCAACTATTTTAGAGGACAAACAAGTAAAACCAGAGATTGATTATAGTGTAAATGAAAAGTTAAATGCAATCGCACCAAAGATGACTTCTACTGGTGCCTCGACGATTGTGCAGCAAGTAAAGGAAAACTTTATTCATACGGTAAGTGAATCCGTATTGAGTGTATTTAATGATGCTGGAATTAAGCTGGAAGAAGAATTGCCGACGATTAGAAATATAGAAGAGAAAATTTTCGCATTAGAAAAAGAAGTTCCGAAAATAAATGAATTAGGAGAAAAAGTAGTAACACTGGAAGGTAAGTTGCCTGAAATCAATAAGCAAGCACAAAAAATTTTAACATTAGAAGCAGCTTTTCCAGATATTAATGAAGCGAGTAAAAATATCCTGTTATTAGAAGAAAAGCTTCCGGAACTAGATAAGGTTGGTGAAGGCATTCTAGTCTTACAGGAAAAGGCGCCAGAAATTCAAAAGTTAGCGGATGGCGTGATGGAGCTAGATGCTCATTTTTCTGACATTAGTGAAATGGTAACAAAAGCATTATCGAATGTAGAAGACATGCAGTCATTTTTGGAAACAGCAAGTGGTTCATTAGAGAAAATCGAACAAGGGATAAATAACGGGAAGCAATTAGCAGATACACTGCCGGCGTTTATCGATGCAAATGGGCAAGCGCTCGATGCAGTAGGGCCAGTATATAAACAAAATCTTCTTCTCCATCAGAAAACGGCTGATGCTGTTCACCAATTTGCTGCATTAGTTCAAAATGGTAATCTTACTGAAGAGGAAGCAAAAACAAATGCAGTAGCTTTGCAAGCACAAGTGCAAACTAGTATCGATAGTTTAACACGTTCCGTTGCATTATTTACTACTCTAAATAGTGTAACTCCAAATGGAGATGATGCTCTTTTGTCTGAAATTAAAGACTTACAGGCATTACAAACCAATTTTCAGCAAGAAAAAAAGCTGCTACATACGATTCAAGCAGAGGATAAGGAGAAAGCATCCAGTTTATTGGCGTTGTCGCAAGAGGCAATTGAGCTTAGTACTACTCTAATGAATCGTTATGACAAGCAAACAGAGCCAGCTATACATCGTGCTATAGAGGGGATAAAGGATTCGGCTCAAAATGCAATGAATGATTTGGAAAGTGCACAGGCGAATATACCAAAGCTAGAAGAGATATTAAAAAATACGGATGAGTCACTTGCCTTTGCGCAAGAAGAATTAACAAAGCTTCATTCTGACTTACCTACAATAGAAAAGAAGATTCATGAAGCAACAAACCTTATCAAGAAAAATATGGACAAAGTTTTAGCAGGCATTAATGATGCCGCAGAATTTTATCAAAAATCTTTTCCGAGTCTGAAAGAGAAGTTTCATGAAGCAGCAAACTTTGTTCGTAATGATCTTCCCGCGGCTGAACAAGATATTTCTAAAGTAGCTGCATTTATTAAGACGGATTTACCTAGAGTGGAAGATGCTGTTCATAAAGCGGCAGATATGGTACAAAATGAATTGCCAAATTTAGAAGCGACGTTGACTAAAACGGCAGATTCTATTCGGAAATTTGAAGATGAATATGATTTAGGGGAAATTATTTCCTTGTTGAAAAATGATATACAACAAGAAAGTGACTTTATATCAGATCCGATTGTATTAAATGAAAATTCTTTATTTCCTATTCCTAATTATGGATCAGCGAATTCGCCTTTTTATACAACCTTGAGTTTATGGGTTGGTGCCTTGCTGCTCATTTCTTTATTACGCGTGGATGTTCGAGATCCTGAGGGGATTTACACACCGAACCAAGTATACTTTGGCAGATGGCTCACCTTTGTCACAATTGGATTATGTCAAAGCTTGATTGTGACACTAGGAGATATGTTTATCTTAAAGGCATATGTAGCTGAACCAGTTGCATTCGTATTGTTCAGCATGTTTATCAGCTTAGTATTTATGACAATTGTTTACACATTAGTTTCTGTTTTTGGCAACTTAGGTAAGGGATTAGCGATTATTTTTCTTGTATTGCAGCTATCTGGTTCTGGAGGGACTTTTCCTATTCAGGTTGCACCACCTTTTTTCCAAAAAATTAATCCTTACCTACCATTTACACATGCGATCAACCTGTTAAGAGAAACCGTAGGTGGGATGGTAAAGGAAAAAGTACTATTTTCAATCAGTATGCTTATAGTCTTTAGTGTAATTGCTTTGATTATTGCTCTATTTTTAAAAAAGCCATTAGCAAATGGAACAAGAAAAATGACAGAAAAGGCAAAAGCAAGCGAGATTATACATTAATAGGGACTACGTGGATAAGGAATCTCCCATTATGGAAAGCGAAGGACTGTTTCTACATGATAGAACAGTCTTTTTGCTTTTATTTTTAAGAATAATGTAATGCCGAAAAGGGTAAAAGAAGGAAGGAATCAGCCTTATTAAGTGTTTATGTTAATTATGTAAGCTTTAAGGAAAACTGATGTTGGCTGAAAAAATTCGACTTTAGCTGAAAAGCCAGTGAGATTGGCTGATAAAACAGAAGTTTGGCTGAAAAGCCCCCAGTTTTGGCTGATAAAAATGAAGATTGGCTGAAAAGCCCCTAGCTTTGGCTGATAAAAATGAAGATTGGCTGAAAAGCCCCCAGTTTTGGCTGATAAAAATGAAGATTGGCTGAAAAGCCCCTAGCTTTGGCTGATAAGATCGAAGTTTGGCTGAAAAGCCCCTAACTTTGGCTGATAAAACAGAAGTTTGGCTGAAAGCCCCCAGTTTTGGCTGATAAAAATGAAGATTGGCTGAAAAGTCAGCGGGTTTGGCTGATAAAACAGAAGATTGGCTGAAAAGCCCCTAACTTTGGCTGATAAAAATGAAGATTGGCTGAAAAGCCCCCAGTTTTGGCTGATAAAAATGAAGATTGGCTGAAAAGCCCCTAGCTTTGGCTGATAAAATCGAAGTTTGGCTGAAAAGCCCCTAGCTTTGGCTGATAAGATCGAAGTTTGGCTGAAAAGCCCCTAACTTTGGCTGATAAAATCGAAGTTTGGCTGAAAAGCCCCTAACTTTGGCTGATAAAACAGAAGTTTACCTGAAAACCCAACAGATTTGACTGATAAAACCCCATTTAGGCTAGAATCCTCTCATCTTTGCCATAATGGGAAGCCTTTTTCCAGTAATTTCTCCTATATTTTACTACTCCTTTGACATAAACAGCTGATGGCTAATGGTCCATTGTAAGTATTTGCTTTCCAAACTCAAACTATTGAAACATACCTGAAATACTACAGAAAAGAATTAATATCTTCTCCATTCAGCTATGGAAGGTTGGCAGGTTTTAATATCATCAACAAATAAAATACTATTCTACTTACTTAATCTTCTGCTTGTGTTAGGACTACTAATAGGATTTATTTCTCTAATCTAATGGAAAAAAATACTATTGTAAACGTATTATCCTTTTTATTGACAACTTGTATATACATCTATATCATTAGTTTTATGACATGTATATACAAGATTCGACAAGATTTGCAAACGTTTTTATTAGTATTGGAATAGAATTTACTTTCATCATAGAATAGGAGGACGTAAGAAATGAGCATAGATAAACAGCAGGTTAGTAATATAATTGAAGCGATTGGCGGCAAAGAGAATATTTATGCTGCAACGCACTGTGTGACCAGATTACGATTTGCATTAGCAGATGAAGCAAAAGTAGATAAAGAGAAGCTTGAATCATTAGATTTAGTGAAAGGGTCTTTTTCGACAAATGGTCAATTTCAAGTAGTAATTGGTCCAGGTACGGTGGAGAAGGTTTATAAAGAGTTAATCAATCAAACGGGTGCATCCGAAGGGTCGAAGGATGATGTCAAAAAAGCCTCAGAACAAAATTTAAATCCATTACAGCGTGCTGTAAAAATGTTAGCTGATATATTTATTCCGATTTTGCCTGCGATTGTAACAGCTGGTTTACTAATGGGAATCAATAATGTCTTAACAGGTGAAGGTATCTTTTTTGAGCAATCGGTGGTTCAAGCGTATCCACAATGGGCAGACTTTGCTAGTATTATCAATTTAATAGCTAATACAGCGTTTACTTTTTTACCTGGTTTAATCGGCTGGTCTGCAATGACTAGATTTGGCGGCAGTCCTTTATTAGGGATTGTGCTTGGATTAATGCTCGTTCATCCTGATTTATTGAATGCATGGGGATATGGAAAGGCAGAAGAAATACCGACATGGAACATTTTTGGCTTAGAAGTAGAAAAGGTTGGCTATCAAGGTCAAGTTTTACCAGTCCTGCTTGCTTCCTATGTTTTAGCTAAGTTAGAAATTTTCTTAAGAAACAGAATCCCAGATTCCTTTCAAATGTTATTCGTAGCACCTATTGCTTTACTTGTAACTGGTTTTGTATCATTTATTGCAATAGGTCCAATCACATTTTTTATCGGAAACATGATTACAGATGGAGTTGTAGCAATCTTTGATTTTGCGCCAATTTTAGGTGGATTAATATACGGCGGATTATATGCACCGCTTGTTATTACTGGTATGCATCATACCTTCTTAGCAGTAGATTTGCAGTTGATCGGAAGCACTGGAGGAACATTTCTATGGCCGATGGTTGCTTTATCCAATATTGCTCAAGGGTCAGCAGCACTTGCCATGTTGTTTATATTAAAAGATGAAAAATTAAAGAGTTTGTCAGTAACTTCAGCTATCTCCGCGTATCTTGGTGTTACGGAGCCAGCGTTGTTTGGTGTTAATCTGCGCTTCCGCTTTGCCTTTATTTCGGCCATTATTGGATCTGCTATAGCTGGTGCTTTTATTTCTATCCAAGCAGTAAAAGCACCTTCAATAGGAGTAGGCGGCTTGCCAGGATTCCTGTCCATTTTCCCTAATAATTGGGGAGCATTCTTTATTGGAATGGCCATTGTAATAATCGTCCCATTCCTTTTAACAATATTATTTGCAAAAGTGCGCAAGGCGCAATAAATAGTAGAGTATTTATAACAGAAGGTATCAATGATTCCTATTGATATCTTCTGTTTTTATTTACATAAATGACTAAGCAAAAAAAGTGAAAAGAAATCTATGCTTCTTTTTATCTTATATGGTGAAGAATTCATTAATATGCGACTTACAATATGATCCTGAAAGTCATATAATTCGCATAGAACAATCCTATTTATCTTGAATTGTCTCTTCTGCTGTTTTTGGTATTTAATAGTTTGTGAGTATCGTTTTTCAAATTACCTTTCCAATTTTTAATTATCTTGGTAAAGTAGTCGTAACAATAAGGAGTTAGTAGAGAAAGGTGGGTGAATCATTTTTTGAAAACGTTTAAATTTAAAGATAGATTACGAAAGGAAATTATGGTAAGTTCGCTTATTACTATCTCGCTGGCTTCCTTGGTGATTTTTGGAGGACTATTTGGCTACTATTACTATTCAATCAACCAAGAAATAACAGAAGAAAGGGAAAGGATTACTAAACAGTATAAAAGTATAACTAGTTACCTTGATGAAAATTTAGAAATGTACAGCGAAACCATATTTGCAAGATATGTAGATGGAAAATTAACTGATAGAGATTTATATGAAGAGTATTATCACCTTCTAAGCAGAAAGGAAAGGAATGTCAGAATTCGGTTATTATTATTGGATAAAAATAAAAATTTATTATTTGATAGTGAGAAGAAAGAAGATATTAGGTTGATCTATTTCTTAAATACGGTAGTGGATAATAATCCATTAGAGGAAAAAGTTATACGTCGGATATTTATGACTCCTCAAAGAGAGCATACCTTATTATCTTTAAAAAAGATAAAGGAGGATTCCTATACGATTGGATATGCTGCCTTTTTAATGAATGGAAATGATTTTCTGCAAAACTCTTCAGGAAATGGAACCCAATATCTACTGTATGATAATTATCATAATGTTTTCTCCAGTAGCTCATTCGAATTTTTAAAAGGATCTTTAGAAAAAGTAAGTTCAGAAGTAAGGGATGGAAATTTCCAAAGTGAAGAAGGGAACTATTACTCCAAACATAGACTGCTGGAATCAAATATGAATTTAATTGTTTATAAAAAATTAGAATCACTAAACATATTATGGCGCTTTTCGTTTAGCATCGTCATGATTTTGGTTTTCTTTTTATTACTTTTTTCTCGTTATTCCTCTAAAAAGATTGCTTACAATAATTCTAGATATGTGGAATTTATATCCAATGAAATGAAAAAAGTAACAAATAATAAAAACTATCGCTTTAAGATAGAGTCAAAAGATGAATTCCAATTTTTGAGTGAAAATATAAATCAAATGCTCGATGAATTAGAGGAATTAAATCAAAATAACATTTCTTTACTAAAGGAAAATGTCATCTCAGAACGCAAAATGCTAGAGGCGCAATTTAATCCTCACTTTCTGTATAATACATTGGAAACGATACGAGTAGCAACTTATTATGATACAGAATTAGCTAACAAATTAATCTTAAATCTAAATACCATTTTGAGATATAGCATTTCCAAAATGAATGAAGTAGCAGCCATTAAAACCGATATGCTTTATATTAAAAACTATTTGGAAATTTGCAAAGAACGGTTTGAGCGATTTACGTTTGACATAACGATAGAGGAACAAACAGAGGAATTCCTCATTCCGAAATTGTTAATTTTGCCAATAGTAGAAAATAGTATCAAATATGGATTTAGAGATAGAAGCGATTTACATTTATCAATTAATATCCTCAGAACTGGGGAAAGTTTGACGATACAAATAAGCGATAATGGAGGAGGTATAGATGATAGTACGTTAGTTAAAGTAAATTCAAATGTATTTAAGAAAAGTGGGAACCATCATGGCCTATATAATGCAAAGAGAAGATTATTATTAATGTACCCAAATTCTTACTTCAAAGTAAAAAGTCCTGGGGAACATACGACTGTAATTATGAAAATCAGGGAGTGAGAGAAAAGTGTACAGAGTTCTCATTATTGAAGATGAAAAGTTAATAAGAAAATGGCTGCGTTATGGTTTTGATTATGAATCAGTTAATTGCGTAGTAATTGGAGAAGCAAGTGATGGGGAAGAAGGAATTGAACTTATAAATGAACTAAAGCCTGATATTGTCATTACAGATATTAATATGCCAAGAAAAAATGCCTTTCAAATGCTTGAAGAAACAAAATATCTTATTTTTTCAAAAATTATTGTCTCGGGATATAATGATTTTCCTAATGCAAAAAAGGCAATTTCTTATGACGCAGTTGAATTTATTGTAAAACCGATAAATGAATCAGAATTAAAAGAAGCTATCAGAAAAGCAGGGTCAATGGTAGATATATTGAAACTGGAACAAAAGGAAAAGCAGAAAATAGACGATATGATTAAGGGGTTAGCACATTCATCTTTTGAGGGTCATTATGATCATTTAGTTAAGCAGATGATTCAATATATTGAGAAAAATTACGCAAAAAAGTTTACTTTTAATGCAGTGTCAAATGAACTGGGATATAGCTCATCTCTTCTTTATAAGAAATTTAAAGAGGAAACCAAACAAACTTTTAATGAATACCTGAATCAATATCGAATAAAAAAATCAATTGAAGAGGTTCAACGCGGAGAGTATAAAATTTATCAAATAGCTGAAAAAGTTGGTTTCACTGATTATAAGTATTTTAATCAAGTGTTTAAGAAATACACAGGATATACTTGTACTGAATTTTTGGAGAGAAAGTAGTGTAGAATTTTCTCTGAATTTATAGAATAGTACCATTTGAAAGCGTTTGCTTATATATTATCCTAAACATATCAATGATAAGGAGAGGATAATAAATGAAAAGATATTGGAAAATGTTCATTTTAGTAGTTGTGGGTGTATTAGCACTAACTGCTTGTTCATCTGAAGAGAAAGCGGGAGAAGGAGCATCGGATAAATTAGTTATTTACACACCAAATTCAGAAGGGTTAATTAATGCGACAATCCCTGCATTTGAAGAAAAATATGGAATCAAGGTTGAGTTAATTCAAGCTGGTACAGGAGAGTTATTCAAAAAGTTGGAAAGCGAAAAAGACTCTCCAGTGGCGGATGTAATGTTTGGAGGAACCTATACTACTTATGCTCTTCATGGAGAATTATTCGAAGAATATGTTTCTGCTGAAAACGAAAACGTAATAGAGGAATATCGTAATACTAATGGATATTCTACTCCATTTACTTTAGATGGAAGTGTACTTGTTGTAAATAAAGATCTGACAAAAGGAATGGATATTAAAGGATATGCTGATTTATTGAATCCCGAGTTAAAAGGAAAAATCTCTACAGCTGATCCAGTTAATTCATCAAGTGCATTTTCTCAATTAACGAATATTTTACTTGCAAAGGGCGGATATGATTCAGATGATGCCTGGAATTATGTAGAAGATCTCTTTACAAATATAGATGGAAAAATCAACTCTAGTTCTAGTAATGTATATAAAACAGTGGCAGATGGAGAGATGGCAGTTGGGTTATCTTATGAAGATCCGACAGTGAAGTTATTGAATGATGGAGCGAATGTTGAAATTATTTATCCAGAAGAAGGTACGGTTTTCTTACCTGCAAACTCAGCGGTTGTAAAAAATGCCAAAAATATGGATAATGCGAAAAAATTCCTTGATTTCATTATTTCTAAAGATGTTCAAGAGGTACTAGCAAAATCAACAACTAATAGACCAGTTAGAGATGATGTAGAAATCGGAGAAAATATGAAGCCGCTTGCAGATATTAAGACATTAACAGAAGACTATGAATATGTTATTAAGCATAAGGATGAAATTGTCCAACATTATAATGAAATATTTGTTGATATTCAATCTAAATAATGAGAGGCCAGGAGGTGAAAGAGAATGAGTTTTATTAATATAGAGCATGCCAAAAAGGAATATGGAGGAGTAGCGGTAATTCCAGATCTAACCCTGAACATAAAAGATGGATCTTTATTTACCCTATTAGGTCCATCTGGATGTGGGAAAACAACCTTACTGAGAATGATAGCTGGTTTTAATTCAATAGAAGGAGGAAACTTCTATTTTAATGAGAACAGAATAAATGATAAAGAACCAAGTAAAAGAAATATCGGAATGGTATTTCAAAACTACGCAATCTTTCCTCATTTAACGGTAAGAGAAAATGTAGAATTTGGTTTAAAACAAAGAAAACTTACGAAAGAGGAAATCCAACAGAGGACGACTCAATATTTGAAATTAATGCAAATTGAGCAATATAGTGAGCGGAAACCAGAAAAATTAAGTGGTGGACAACAGCAGCGTGTTGCGCTAGCACGTGCATTAGCAATAAATCCTGATGTACTACTGATGGATGAACCGCTAAGTAACTTAGATGCTAAATTAAGACTTGATATGCGCCAAGCTATTAGGGATATCCAAAGAGAAGTGGGAATAACAACCGTATATGTTACCCATGATCAAGAAGAAGCCATGGCAATTTCAGATCAGATTGCTGTTATGAATAATGGAGTAATTCAGCAAATTGGAAGTCCGAAAGAATTATATCACCGCCCTGCTAATGAATTTGTTGCTACCTTTATTGGGAGAACTAATATACAAGAAGCGAAACTAGTTTCCACTGGAGATAGTGCCACAATAGAGTTCGAAAATGGTTTTAATCTTCCCTTTGATGAACTAGCCAGCGAACATAGTCAAAGAGTTAGAGTGAGTATTAGACCAGAGGAATATGTAAGAACAAAGCAAAATCCTGATACTATTCGTGGCGTAATAACTGATAGTGTCTACCTAGGAATGAATACGGAATATTTCATTCATCTGGATACAGGAGAAAATATTCAAGTAAGTGAAGAGTCAACATTTGAAGAGGATTTGAAGGCTGGGGATGAAGTCTGGCTGGCGATAAATAAACAAAAAATCAATATATTTACTGATGATGGTTCACGTAATTTATTGGGGGTGTAAATAATGAGAAACAAGTTTAAATTTAATATTTGGACCGGATCCTCCTTATTTATCCTTCTTACGTATACCGTTTTCCTTATATATCCGGTATTAATGATTTTAATACAAGCGTTATTTATAAATGGTTCCTTTTCATTAAAATACTTTGTTGAGTTTTTCTCTAAAAGTTACTACTCGGAAACATTAATCAATAGTTTTAAAGTTTCTATTTCTGCAACGTTCTTTGCATTAGTAATTGGAATAACTTTAGCTTATTTATTTTCTATGTTTCAGTTTAAAGGAAAAAAAGTGCTGCAAGTATTAATTATTATAGCTTCCATGTCAGCACCCTTTATTGGTGCCTACTCATGGATCCTATTATTAGGAAGAAATGGAGTCATTACTAAATTTTTAGTGGAATATCTTCATTTTCCTCCATTTGATATTTACGGATTTTCTGGAATAACCCTAGTTTTTACTTTGCAGTTGTTCCCGCTGATTTTCTTATATGTTACGGGTGCCTTCAAGAGTATTGATAATTCGATTTTAGAAGCAGCTGAGAGTATGGGATGTACAGGAATAGCTCGGTTTTTCAAAGTGTTATTACCACTGTTGATTCCTACCATTTTAGCAGGAGCTTTACTAGTTTTTATGCGGGCGTTTTCTGATTTTGGAACCCCGATGTTAATTGGAGAAGGTTATCGAACTTTCCCGGTGTTAATTTATACGCAGTTCATTAGTGAGGTAGGAGGAAATGCAGCATTTGCAGCTTCTTTAGCTATTATTGCAATTGTTATTGCCTTAGTAATATTTTTAATTCAGAAGTATGTGTCCAATAAAAACTCTTTTAGTATGAGTTCGCTTCACCCTGTGCAGCCCAAAAGTATGAAAGGATTTAAGAAACTTTTTGTTTATATAGTAGTTTATGGCATTGTATTTATTGCGATGCTGCCACAATTTTACCTGATGTATACCTCGTTTTTAAATACAAAAGGGATGGTATTTCAAGAGGGATATTCTTTTAATAGTTATATAGAAGCATGGGATAGAATGGGATCAGCGATAATTAACACGATAAGGATACCTTTCTTAGCCCTAGTAATAGTAGTTATTTTTGCTATCTTTATTTCTTATTTGGCGGTAAGGAAACGTAACCTATTTACATCATTGATTGATAGTTTAAGTATGATTCCTTATATTGTTCCTGGCACTGTTTTAGGAATAGCCTTATTAGCATCATTTAATACGGGAATAGGTGGAAGTGGAATAATCGCAATTACTGGTACAGCGTTTATTATGGTTATTTCTTTATCTATTAGAAGATTGCCGTATACGATAAGATCATCAGTAGCCTCCTTACAGCAAATTCCACCTTCTATTGAGGAAGCGGCTGAAAGTTTAGGCAGTAGCCGGTTAAATACTTTTATCAAAATAACCGTTCCAATGATGTTGCCTGGCATTATCTCTGGAGCAATATTGAGCTGGATTACCATGCTTTCAGAGCTTTCTACGTCCATATTGCTATATACGGTGAATACCAAAACAATGACAGTAGCAATTTATACGGAGGTAATTCGGGGGAATTATGGTATTGCAGCAGCACTGTCTACAATATTAACGATAATAACAGTTCTCTCTCTCTTAATATTTATGAAAGTATCTAAAAATGATAGTATTACGCTATAACTTTTGCCTATAGATTAACGAGTAGTTGTTTAAGAGAAGTAGATGCAAATCAAAGAGGCTCCCATCTCATCAAATCTGCGTTATATTGGTTTTGTGAGATCGGAGTTTTTTGTATTGAGATAGTAAAATTAAAGGAATATGCAGACTTTGTCGAAAGAATTTTATAGAAATATAGGAAAAACTACCGATAGTAAATTGGTGGGATTTACTTCTTAATGACTACTTTTCAAGTTATAGGAAGAGACTCCTAAATATAATTTTTTGGAGGACAGCATGATTGGCTTAGGACTTATAGGATTATTATTAATGGTATTTGCGCTTATTTATTTCGTTATCTATTTACTTAACAAGGTGAGAGGCAGAAATCCAATTCTTTCAAAGAAAATATTTTATTTTTCCTTAATTGGTGGTTTCTTATTAATGATTCTTTCGGCTTCTTTTCTTGATACAGGAACTCAAGGACAATTACAAGAGGCAAATGGAAAGAATAGCAAATTAGAGTCAAAAGTAAAGGAATTAAAAACAAAAGCAAAAGAGCTTGAAAATAAAGTCGTAGAACTAGAATCAGATAAAGAAAAACTTACAACTGAGCTAAGTGATACAAAAGCTAAGCTCTCTGATAGCAAGAATCAAGAAAAGGAATTTGCAGAATATAAAAAATCACAAGAAGAAAAAATTGCTAACTTAGAAAGTGAAAAGAAGGAGCTTGAAGAAAAAGTAAATAACTTAGAAGACAAAGTGGCTGCGGCGAATACACCATCAAATTCTTCAACGAAAGCTTCGAATTCTGGCAGTACTGCTAGTTCAAAAAATAATAATGCAACTGCTTCTACTGTTAATTCAAGCAATAATAATTTTGCTAATTGTACGGAATTAAGATCTGTCTATCCAAATGGGGTACCAAGCTCTCATCCTGCTTATCAGTCTAAAATGGATAGGGATAAGGATGGGTATGCTTGTGAGAGATAAGAAATCTTTCATTAATTGATACATATTTTAATTGTACTATACATTCTTATGATTAATAGCTGTCTCTTTTTAGAGACAGCTCAGATTGAAGACAAAAGGCATTTAGGAAATGTAAATGGAATTATTATGCATTGATTGGAGTGGAAGGGGTGAGACTCCTGTGGGATCTGCGAGACAGTCTGAGACCCTGCAGGCCTTTAGGCCGAAGCGGCTCAGCGCGAGCCCCACGGAAAGCGAACCCCTGCAACGGAAATCATCTCTTATTTAAAAGAATGTATATTTATAAACTAAGACAAACTCCTAATTACCGAATTAGGAGTTTATCGACAGTCTGAGCTATTTTAGTAGCTAGCATTTAAAGCTTCTGTGTATCAGAAACAGGCTCATTTACATCATTAGTATCAGCTTTTTTAATCGTAAAGTAGGCAATCAAGAAAGCGGTTCCGATGGCAATAATAATTCCAGCTATCGCATATGGGAAGTAAGGACCAACATAGGCAACTAGACTTACGATACTAGAAAGGATATAGCCATATATTCTCACTCCAGCAGCGGCAAAGAAGGTTGCAGCAATGGCACTTCCGATTGTACATGCAATAAATGCTTTTTTATTTTTAATTAATACACCGAATAAAGCAGGTTCTGTAATGCCGAGTAGTGCTGATATAGTTGCAGAAATGATAATCGATTTCTCCATTTTATTTTTTGCTTTAAAGAACATAGCAAAGGTTGCTCCAGCAATTGCCATATTGGTCATAAACATCATTGGCATTAACATATCATAACCTTTATCGGCGAAGTTTTGCAGGGCGATTGGCGTGATAGCATGATGCACTCCGAATACAATTTCAATGGGTCTTGCTCCTCCCATTACAACACCAGCTACTATAGGCGAAATATCAAATAAAAGTTCAATAACATAAGCCAATGCCTTACCGACATAACCACCCAATGGTCCTGTGACAATTAAAGAAAAAGGAATAGCAATAAATAGAGCCAACGTAGGTGTAAATACCGTGCGTAAAACATTTGGCATGAAACGATCCACCCATTTGTGAATATGACTTAACGCCCAAACCGAAAGGATAACAGGTATAACTGTACCAGAATAATTAATAACTGGAATCGGTAACCCGATAAATTGAAATTGACTAATTTCTCCTAATTTAGCTGCATCCAATAAGGTTGGATACATCAGTCCTCCAGCGATGGCAATAGCTAAGTATTGATTGGTTTTAAAGATTTTTGCTGCTGATGCTGCTAAAAAGAATGGTAGAAAGTAAAAGACACCGCTTGCAACTAAATCTAAAATAGTGACAGTTTCACTTTCCTTGGAAAGAATATTTAAAGCAATGAGTCCAGCCAATATCCCCTTTATCATTCCAGCTCCGGCAATAGCAGGAACTATTGGTCCGAAAACACCTGAAACAACATCTAGTAATCTGCCAAAAACTCCTTTTTTCTTGTCACCCTCTTGTGCTTCTGACTTATCCTCATCTATTCCTAACTCATCGATGATTGCTGTATAAAATTTTTGCACATGCGTACCAATAATGATTTGGTATTGATCGCTTTGTAATTGTTCTCCGATTACTCCATCCAGTTGTTTTATTTGCTCTCTTTTTATTAACGACTGGTCATATAAATCGAAGCGTAAACGAGTCATACAATGCCAAACTTTTTTTATATTACTGTTACCGCCAACATATTCAATGATCTTTGAAATCGTGTCTTTTTCCCTCATAGTTTCATAGCATCCTTTCCTTTTACATAAATGCGGAAAACGTATAACTGCACTTTGATTTGACAAGGAAATCATAGCACAGCTCTTTCATTTTTGAAAACGGTTTAAAAAAACCAAAAAAATGAAGAAATCCTTATAAAATAAGGCGTTTATTCGATTTTTTTATAAAATTGGTATGGTAAATTAACGCTATATTATGACTTGCCTAACCAAATTGACGCTTCATTTTTCCTATGTTTAAATTTAAGTATTAATTGGCTTTGATTTGACAAGAAGAAGCAAAGAGAGAAGGAGATTTTGGTGGAACCGACAATCATAACAGATATAAAATCTTTTGTAACCAATCCACATCGGCATAATTTAGTTGTCGTGAAAGTGGAAACTGATAAAGGGATTTACGGATTTGGATGTGCAACCTTTCAGCAGCGGCCTTTAGCAGTTCAATCCATTCTTGACGAATATCTTAAACCTTTACTATTAAATAAAGATGCCAATAATATTGAAGATTTATGGCAGATGATGATGGTCAATTCCTATTGGCGCAATGGACCGGTAATGAATAATGCGATTGCCGGCATCGACATGGCCTTATGGGATATAAAAGCAAAGCTTGCTAATATGCCTCTTTATCAATTGCTAGGCGGAAAATCTAAAAATGCGATTGCCGCATATACCCATGCAGACGGATTAACACTTGATGAACTTTTTGCCAATGTAGATGAGTTAATCCAAAAGGGATATCGTCATATTCGTTGCCAGTTAGGAAAATATGGTGGGAAAAATCAAAAAATGCATTTGACGAACGAACTAAGTGAAGGGGAATATTTTGATCCAGATATTTATATGACAGATGTCATTACCATGTTTAAGGCACTTCGTGAAAAATATGGCTATTCTATTCACTTCTTACACGATGTTCATGAACGGTTATTTCCAAATCAAGCCCTTCAGTTGGCAAAAGAACTGGAACCATATAAGCTTTATTTCTTAGAAGATATTTTGCCGCCTGATCAAAATGAATGGCTTTCCCAACTAAAAGCACAATGTACGACACCTATTGCGACGGGAGAACTTTTTAATAATCCAATGGAATGGAGAAATCTAATCGTTAATCGACAAATTGATTATATACGATGTCATGTTTCCCAAATTGGTGGAATTACCCCAGCACTTAAGCTAGCTGCTCTTTGTGAAAATTTTGGTGTACGCATTGCGTGGCATGGGCCTTCTGATATGACGCCAATTGGGGTGGCGGTAAATACGCATTTAAATATTCATCTTCATAGCGCGGCTATTCAAGAGATTCAGGAACCAGATGAAACGACAATGAAAATGTTCCCGCATTCGGTAAAAGTGCATGAAGGTTATATTTACCCAATTGAAAGAGTGGGAATTGGCGTAGAATTTGATGAGGAAATGGTGAAGGAATACCCTGTTATCTATCGTAAACATGAGTGGACACAAGCACGAATACCAAACGGTGCTATTCATACACCATAATAGAAGTTAAGAGAGAGGTCTTAGTAAAAGGGATCTGTCTCTTTCTTTTATTTTTAAGAAATAAATATATGTTAGAATGATGGGGCGGATGAAACCTATTCTGTTTGAGAGGTAATAATGATGAAAAAAAGAGACTTTATAGCAGAAGATATTTTAAGTAAGATTTATCAAAATAAATACAAAGCCGGCGAAAAGATCCCAACGGAAAGAGAACTGGCAAAACATTATGATGTATCAAGATACACTATTCGTGAAGCACTAAAAAAGCTTGTGAATATAGGGTGTGTAAAAGTTATTCAGGGTTCAGGAATTTTTGTAAAGGAAACACGATATAAAAGCCCTTTAATATATAATTCACTCACAGAAAGAAAGTTTAAAGATATCCAATCAAAAATTATCTATTTTAAAAAAATAGAGGCAGATCATGCATTAGAAAAAATATTTGACTTAAGTGGTAAAAAAACAAAAGTATGGGAGTATAAACGCGTTCGTATTGTGGATTTTCAAAAAATGCAAATAGAAACAACAAGACTTCCTTGTGCCTATTTCCCAGATTTAGAGGAGGAAGCAGTAAAAAACTCCGTTCATGAGTATGTCCAGCAATGTGGCTATCAAATCTCTCATTTTATTACTACCTATAGTGCTATAAATGTCAGTAAAGAAGATGCCGAGCTGCTTAATTGCAAAAAAGGTACAGCTGCTATGAAGATTTTTAATAGAGGAATTCTGCAGAATGGCACCGTTTTTGAATATAGTGAGATGATAAATTTGGACTACTCCGTTTCTTATTTCACTCCATTTAATCCATATAGTCATCAGTATAGGAAGAATTAGGGGGAAATATTTGTTTTTTCCTCCAAAGGAATAGGGACTGTAAACAATGTCCCTTCAGACAGTAGATAAACTCCTGTATTTTGGAAATAGAAGTTTGAGTAAAGTATAGATTATTAATGTCTTTGAATTAGGGTGTTGTTTTCCGCTCCGGGGGTTCGCGCTGAGCCGCGGTCTGCCTTCAGCCTGCAGGGTCTCAGGCTGCCTCGCTATCTCACCCCCCTCTGCTCCAAGCAACGCATGAAAATGGGTTTCTACTTCTTCCATATCTTTTTGTCGACAAACTGTAAGTACTTTAAAATCTCCCATTTATTTGTATATCAATAAAACAACCTTCCATACCTCCTTCACCATATCATTAAAATCCTCTATATTTTTGGATGAAAAATCCAAAAAAATAAGACAAATTAAATAAATCATGGCTTTTTTGTGTAATCTCTTTAGAATGTATGGATGAAAACATTGTTTACATTTGTTATGGTTGATGAAGAAAGCGTTTTCTTTTTGGAGTGAAAAGGGGGGAGGATAAGAAGGACCTTGCTATCTTTAATTTATAGGGAGTAAATACATCTTTATTTTTATTGGTTGAACAATTATCCGGAGGTGTACAGATGAAGAAGATACTATCCGTTTTATCTTTGTTTTTAATAGGTTTATTAGTGCTCTCGGGCTGCGAATCAGATAAGGAAACATCGTCAAATGTGGATGAAAATGGAATAAAAACTTTTACTGCATTTATGGCTGTGCCTGGTAAAGAATTACCGGATGATAATAGAATGATGAATAAAATTGCTGAAAAAATAGGAGCGAAAGCAGATGTTACATGGTTAACAGGACAAACGGCTTCCGAGCGAATCGGTGTAATGATTGCAGGAGGAGAATATCCTGATTTTATTGATGGATCAGATGGTACAGCTGCATTAATCAATGCTGGTGCATTAATCCCATTAGAGGATTATTTAGAGGATTATCCCAATATAAAAAACTTGTATACGGATGCTCAATGGAATCAAATTAGGAATGAGGATGGCCATATTTATATTATTCCGCAATTTGGTGTCGTTAAAGGGCAGAATATGGCAGTTAACCATAGTGATGAAGCGTTTTGGATTCAAAAGCGTATTTTGGAATGGGCTGATTATCCTGAAATCACCACATTAGATGAATATTTTGATCTAATTGAAAGCTATCTTAAAGAAAATCCTACTTCAGAGGATGGCCAGAAGAATATTGGATTTTCCATTTTGTCTGATGATTGGAGATATTTCTGTTTAGAAAACCCACCGCAATTTTTAGCGGGATATCCTAATGACGGAGCTGCGGTTATTGATCCTGTAACAAAGGAAGCAAAAGTTTATGATCAAATTCCAGAAGCAAAAGAGTATTACAAAATCCTAAGCGAGAAATTTGCCAAAGGAATAGTTGATCCAGAAACTTTTACGATGTCTTATGATCAATATATTGCAAAAATTTCTTCAGGGCGTGTATTAGGAATGGTTGATCAATATTGGCAATTCCAAGATGCAGAAACTTCTCTTAAATCACAAGGTTTAGATCATCTAACATATGTTCCGCTTGATTTAGTCTTAGATAAAAATGTTACACCGCAATATTTTAGCCCGCCAACATTAAATGTTGCAAATGGCCTTGGCATCAGCATTAGTAATAAGGATGTTGAGGGCTCCTTGAAGTTCCTAAATGACTTACTTGATCCAGAGATTATGGTTATGAGGACTTGGGGAGAAAAGGGTGTTGATTATGAAGTAGATGATAAAGGTTTATTCTATCGAACCGAAGAACAACGTAAAAACGCAAAAAACCAGAATTATGTAACGAATAATTTTTCTGATTATAATTATTTCCCGACATACACTGGAATGATGGAAGACGGAATCAATGCTGTATCTCCAGGTGAACAGCCAGATGAATTCTATGCTACTTTATCTGATTTGGATCGAAAAATTCTTGATGCTTATGGCTATAAAAAATGGACAGATTTCTTAACACCAGTGAAGGAAAACGCACCTTGGTATCCTATTTATTCAGCGACAAATGGATGGACTGCCAGCACACCAGAAGGAATTTCAAAAGAAAAAATGACGGAAGTAAAGCAGCAGTGGTTACCAAAAGTTATTATGACACCACCAGATAAGTTTGAAAGTGCTTGGAGTGATTACATGGATGCTTATAATTCTCAAGTTGATGTAAAGGCCTATGAAGATGCCTTAACAAAGGAAGTACAACGAAGAATTGAAGTCTCTGAATCTACTAATTAACAAGGCTGGTAATGATTATTTAACGAAATATTGGGATGCGCCCTGAAATATAGGACGTTTTCCCAATCCCTTTCGTATTAAAGAAAGGTGTGTGTAAAAGGTGCAGCAGGAGAAACCGGTAATGTTAGAAACTGTGGTACAGCCATCTCCGAAAAAGGTAAGTTCTTTAAAAAAATTATTTAAAAAATGTAAAGAGCAAAAGGAATTAGTGTTACTATCTATCCCATTTGTAATTTATGCATTAATTTTTTATTATGCTCCTCTTAGTGGCTGGTTAATGGCTTTTCAAAATTATCGGCCAGGAAGAGGAATATTTGAACAAGAATGGGTGGGGTTAAATAATTTTAAATTTCTCTTTTCTGATCCTACATTCATTAATGTAGTCCGTAATACATTAGCAATGAGTATGATAAACCTTGTGCTAGGATTCATTTTTTCCATTGGATTTGCACTTCTCTTAAATGAGGTAAGAAATAAAACAGTCAAAAAGTTTATGCAAACCGTATCGTATCTTCCTCACTTTTTATCTTGGATTATCGTGACAGGAATTGTAATGGAAGTTTTGTCTCCGGAAACAGGCATTATTAATCAATTATTGTTAGTCTTTGGCATAATTGATGCACCTATTAACTTTTTTGCAGATCCCAAATACTTTTGGTGGATTGTAGGCTTTGCAAATGTATGGAAATCAACTGGATGGGGGAGCATTATTTATTTAGCGGCAATGGCATCGATTAATGAAGAACTGTATGAGGCAGCATCTATTGATGGAGCAAATCGCTTAAGAAAAATATGGCATGTTACACTGCCGGGAATTAAACCAACTATCTTTATTCTCTTATTAATCAATATTGGAAATATATTAAATGCTGGATTTGAAGTTCAATATTTATTAGGCAATGGATTAGTTCAAGGAGTATCGCAAACAATTGATATCTTTGTATTAAAATACGGAATTAGCTTAAATAATTATTCATTAGCTACAGCTGCTGGAATATTTAATGGAATAATTAGTCTTACCTTAATCTTCATTGCTAACCACTTAGCGAAAGCAGCGGGAGAAGAAAGACTATTCTAAAGGAGGATGGAGAGTGATGAAAAAGGTCTATTATTCTGATGTACTTTTTGATATTTTAAAATGGATTTTTTTACTGTTTTTTATTCTTGCAACACTGTACCCCATTTTAAATACGCTAGCAGTTTCCTTTAATGATGGATTAGATTCTATTAAAGGAGGAATTTACCTCTTTCCAAGAGAATTAACACTTGAAAACTATATAACTGTATTAAAAAAAGATACGCTTATCCAAGCTTCTATTATTACTGTTGCGAGAACGGTAATTGCCACAATCGTTCAATTATTTCTAACTGCTCTTTTAGCCTATATATTAAGCAGAAAGGAATTTGTATTTAGAAAATCTATTACATTACTTTATATCTTTACTATGTATTTAAATGCGGGTTTGATACCGAATTACCTTTTGATGAGTAAGTTAGGATTGTTAAATAGCTTTTGGGTGTATATTATTCCGGGAATGATAAGTGCGTTTAATATGTTAGTTATCCGCACGTATATTAATGGATTACCGGAAAGTTTAGTGGAATCTGCCAAAATGGATGGTGCATCTCATTTTAGAATATTTATAAGTATTATAATGCCGTTATGTAAACCAGTTTTAGCAACAGTTGCGTTATTTATAGCAGTATATCAATGGAACTCTTGGTTTGATGCGATGTTATACAACGGATTTAATGATCGATTAACTACATTACAATATGAATTAATGAAACTGCTTTCTTCTGTGACGAATCAAGGTGCAAATGTGAATTCCATGAAAAACTCGTCTTCTATGGTCACTCCTACATCAATACGAGCCGCAACCACAATTATTACGGCATTGCCGATTGTTTGTCTCTATCCCTTTTTACAAAAGTACTTTATGAGTGGACTAACAATAGGTGGAGTAAAAGAATAAAGATGTTAAAAATAAATGATGGAGGTGAGCTGCCTTACTATCAGGAAGTGATAGTTCGGTAGATTAATATGGTAAAAGCATTTCAGACGGGAGAATATACTAATTTATTTAAAAAATATGGCTATCAAGAAGAGGAAATTAACAATCGCTTAGCGCTCATTTGGCAAACGCTATTTTTGGGAAAGGAAGAGGAACGAATTTATTATGAAACAGATAATCAGATGGGATATGTGGTAGATACGGGCAATAACGATGTAAGGACAGAAGGTATGTCCTATGCAATGATGTTAAGTGTGCAATTAGATCAAAAGGAAGTATTTGATCGGTTATGGAAATGGACAAAAACATATATGTGGATGGATTCTGGACTCCATGCTAACTATTTTGCATGGTCTGTTTCACCCGAAGGAGTAAAAAATTCCTATGGACCAGCTCCCGACGGAGAAGAATTTTTTGCAATGGCATTATTTTTTGCTTCGCATCGCTGGGGAGATGGAGACGGAATTTTTGAGTATTCAAAAGAAGCGAAAGATATTCTCCACTATTGTATTCATAAAGGAGAAAACAATGATGGCTTCCCGATGTGGAATCCTGAAAATAAGCTTATTAAATTTATTCCAGAAGTAGAATACTCTGATCCATCTTATCATTTGCCACACTTTTATGAACTCTTTTCCTTATGGGCAAATGAAGAGGATCGTGATTTTTGGAAGGAAGCAGCTGAAGCGAGTAGAAGCTATTTGCTAAAAGCATGCCATCCAGTTACGGGGCTTACGGCAGAATATGCCGATTATGATGGAAACCCCTACTATGACAGCGAACATTTCTACTTTTATAGTGATTCGTATCGGGTAGCGGCTAATATTGGGCTCGATTACGAATGGTTTGGCAAAGACGAAGAATTAAGAAATTGTGTGGCAAAGATTCAAAAATTCTTTTGTGAAACAGTCAAAGGGGAAGAGGATTACGTTTATGCTATAGATGGAACAAAGGTGGAGCAGAAGGTGTTACATCCTGTTGGACTATTAGCAGCAAATGCGATGGGTTCCCTTGCAACAGCAGGAAAGTTTGATTATGCGAAAGAGTGTGTAGAGAAATTTTGGAATACCCCACTTAGAACGGGAGAGCGAAGATATTATGATAACTTTCTTTATAGCTTTGCGTTTTTATCGTTAAGCGGAAATTATAGAATATGGTAGTGCTATTTTTGAGAAGAAGGGATGATTGGCAGTGCAGACTTTTCAGAATCCAATTTTAAAAGGATTTTCGCCTGATCCATCTATTTGTGTAGTTGGAGATGATTATTATATGGTTACGTCCACTTTTTCTTATTTTCCTGGTGTTCCGATCTACCATAGTAAGGATCTTGTTAATTGGGAATTAATCGGAAATATATTGGACCGAAAATCGCAGCTTCCCCTATCAGATGTTACACATTCTCAAGGAATATTTGCACCTTCTATTAGGTATAACAAGGGAATTTTCTATATGATAACGACAAATGTTCCGAAGGGTGGAAACTTTATTGTGACAGCAACTGATCCAACAGGACCCTGGTCTGATCCATATTATTTAGAAGGAGCAGAAGGAATCGATCCAAGTCTATTCTTTGATACAGATGGAAAAAGCTATTATGTAGGGACAAGGCCAAATCCCAAAGGAGTGCGCTACAATGGAGACTGGGAGGTATGGCTACAGGAAATAGATCTTCAATCCATGAAACTGATTGGAGTCAGTACAAAACTTTGGAAGGGTGCTCTAAGAGAGGCAATCTGGCCAGAAGGACCACATTTATATAAGCGGAACGGTTATTATTATTTAATGATTGCAGAAGGTGGCACTTCATTTGAACATTGTGTCACGATTGCGAGAAGTGAAAAAATTGATGGTCCGTATATAGGAAATCCATGTAACCCTATTCTTACACATAGGCATCTTGGACGTGATTATCCTGTATGTAATGTAGGGCATGGCGACTTAGTGGAAACAGCGGATGGGCAATGGTATATGACTTGTCTTGCAAGTCGTATTTTTGACGGATATAGCAATTTAGGCAGAGAGACATTTCTAGCAGAAGTAGTCTGGGAGAGTGATTGGCCAGTCATTAATCCGGGATTAGGAAGGTTAGCAAGAGAGCAGATGCACAGGCTGCCACTTTTTCCAACAGAAACAGTAAATCCTCGAATTCTGTTTGAACAACCTTTAGATAAGCGGTTATTATTTTTAAGAAATCCTGATATAGAAAAGTATGTTTTTGATGAAAGAGACGGTTGGTTAAGAATGTACGCTTCCCCACATACAATCGCAGATATTGCATCCCCTTCTTATATAGGGATTAGACAACAATCCATGTGGTATACGCTTAAAACGAGGCTGGATTTTATACCTCAACAAAATGGGGATGAAGCCGGGCTTGTCATTCTGCAAAATGATCGTTATTCTATTCGCTTTGTCTCAGGATTGTTTGATGGAAAAAGAGAATTGAGAGTCATAACAAATTATAATGGGGAAGAGAAGCTGGAAGAACGTATAGTAGAGGATTCTCGTAATTTAACCTTAAAAATAAGAGGCGATTGTCAAAAACTTCACTTCTATTATTCTCAAGAAGATGGCGAGGAAATAGAAGTGGTGAAGAATATAGATGCACATATCCTAAGTACGGAAGTGGCAGGAGGATTTGTTGGTTGTACAATGGGAGTTTATGTAACTAGTAAATCGGATCTTACAAACATTTGTTATGCAGACTTTCAATGGCTGGAGCAAGTAAACGAGGAAGTAGAAATGCGTATAACAGAAAAGGTGAAACTGTATGAATAGATTAATGAATGGAATATATATGAGGAGATTGACAAAGGTAGCCAATTTATTATACTTAAGTCTTCTTTGGACAGTATTCTCGTTACCTATCATTACGATTGGGGCATCCACGGCTGCATTATATTATGCAGCCCACTATGCAATTAGAGAGGAAGAGGGATATATATTTCAGCAATTTTGGAAAGCGATGAAAAGTAGCTTTAACCAGGCTACTATTACTTGGATATTTTTTGTAGCTGTCATTTCTGTGTTTTACTACAATAGCCTGTTTTTAGGGGCACAAGCAAATGGGAGTGTTGTATCTATAATAGGGCAGACAATATTTCTTCTACTTATCCCTTTGGCATGTTGTTGTTTTATCTATGCTATCTCCTATATAGCGAGATTTCAGTCCCCATTAAAAATTGTTTGGAAAAACGCGGCCATTTTAGCCATCAGCCATTTGCCTAAATCGCTATTTCTATTAACACTTCTAGTGCTTTTTATATTTAGTATATGGCTATTACCAATTTTAGTTGTAATCATTCCTGCTTTTTTCTCCTATATGATAAGTCGCTATATGGAAAATATATTCTCCAGTTATTTGAAAGAAAAATAATAGGTGATTGTAGTAAAAAGGAGAGGGATCAAGTTCAGATTATAACTAATTCTTCAAAGAAACATAGCAATAATGATTTTATGAGAAAATCTATAAAGTAACAGTAAATAAATGGTAGAATACACATTATAGAAAACGTTTACAATTAGTAGGCTAGCAGTCGCTGTTGTTTATTATTTCTTTCTGATTATGATAGATAATAGCCTTTAGCTTTACTATTTGTGTAGAGCTTAGTTTGGAAGGATGGGAAAAAACTTGCTTGCTCTGCTTCTGAATAATATTAAAATAAAGAAAAAAATGATTCTAATTTATTTATTAGCTGTAGTGATTCCTATTGTTCTTACTAATTTAGTCATTATCCATTCCATTCGAGAAAATGAGGATATCCAAAAAAATAAATCAATGGAGATTACGATAGAACGGCTGAAATATCATCTTAATGAGAGCTTCAACGAGATTACGGAAGTATCCAATTATATTAGTAGAGATTTGAAGATCAATGAATTTCTCCAAAAGGAGTATAAGGATAATGTAGATTATTATAGTGACTATATTTCACTTGTTCAAGAAAACATCATTAATAATTTTTATGTATCCCAAGCATTGGAAAGTATTGAAATATACACTACTAATCCAACTATTATTAACGGTGGGGTTTTTTGGAATTTGCGAGCGGTCGAGCATACGAATTGGTATAGAATTTACAAAGAGAATAATCAGAACATGGTTTTATATCCATATTATGAAGAGAATAAACAATTCCCACCAAAGTTAGAGTCGAATCGAACGATCAGTTTTATAAGAGAATTACCGAATGGAAGCAACGGATATAAAAGTATTGTAAAAATAAATATTAATTATTATCGATTATTGGCAAATATCAAAAATGAAGATACGAGTAATAATATTGTAATAGCGTATAATGATCAGGTTATTTTTAGTAATCATGGTTCAGAGAAGAAGAATACTATATTCCGAAAGTTAGAATCAAAAGAAAAATCCAAATTTAATCTATCTGATTCTTTTCTAGCAATCAATGATCGATGGGATATCTATATATCTAATAATCAGACTAATATTTTTGATCTCATTGAGAACAAGAAAACCGTACTACTTGTGTTAATAATTTTTAATTTTCTATTTCCCACACTTGTTATTTTGCTTATTAATAAGTCTTTTCAAGATAGAATTGCTCTAACAGAGCAGCATTTATTGAAAGTAGAAAAAGGGATATTCGAAAGAATCAATATAAATGAAGGGAAAGATGAAATAGGTGATTTAATAAGGAGTTATAATTTCATGGTGGTTAAAATCGATGAATTATTAGGTGAAGTGTACAAAAAAGAAAGAGAACAGCAGAAAATAGAATTAGCCAAAACAAAAGCAGAGCTTAATGCGCTTCAAAGTCAAGTAAATCCACATTTTCTTTATAATACGCTTGATAGCATCAGAATGAGGAATTTATTAAATGGTGATCGAGAAAGTGCAACAGTTATTAATGAATTAGCACAGTTATTTAGAAGAATGACCAAATGGAGTGATTCATATTTTGTTACTGTCGAGGAAGAATTAGCATATGTCCAAAGATACTTAAATATTCAAAAATATCGTTTTGTAGATAGATTGAACTTTTCTATCTATGTAGAAGAGGAATGCAAGGAGCATTATATTCCAAAGATGCTGATATTAACTTTTGTGGAAAATGCCTGTATTCATGGGATTGAGAAAAAGAAAAATGGAGGAGAAATTAGCATCATCGTCTCTACACAAGAGAATGCTATTTATATTGAAATTTTAGATAGCGGAGTTGGGATGGATGCAAAGAGATTAAGGAAAATAAGAGAGTCCCTTGAGAAAAATGATGTGACAACATCCAATTGGGAAGAAAGCACAGGAATCTTAAATGCCTATTTACGGATAAAAATGCACTATCAAGAGGAGGGGGAATTAGAAATTGAAAGCCAGAATTACACTGGAACAGAAGTATACATTAAGTTACCCATTATATAGAGATTAAGCTTGGCAGCATATTTCCAGTACAGGTGTTAATTACTTTTTCGTTTAGTGTTTCTTTCACAAATTCATTTTGAATAGGAGAAAGGTCATTTAGGAGGAATAGATAATGTTAAAAGCCCTTATTGTTGATGATGAGCCATATATTCGGGAAGGAATTAAAGTCATGATTGACTGGGGAAAATACGGTTTTGAACTTTGTTATGAAGCCGGAAATGGGGAAGATGCTCTTCAAATTATTCGAGACTATGATGTTGACATTGTTTTTACCGATATAAAAATGCCTGTTATGGACGGATTAGCATTAATTAAACAAGTAAAGCAGAGCATGGATAAGGAAATAAGATTTGTAATCTTAAGTGGATATTATGAATTTAAATATGCGAAGAAAGCTATTCAATATCGGGTCACTGATTATTTGTTAAAACCAATACAGGAAAAGGAGCTAATCGATTTACTAGAAACCATTAACAAACGATTTATAGTACTAAAGAGAAAAGAAAAAGAGGAAGAAAAAAAGAACAAGGCAATTATTGATTATCATTTAAAAAATATTTTATATGATAAATTTACCTCAAAGGACATCGAATTTGTCAAAGAAAGGTATGGGAATTTTAGAAACTATACCTTTATTAATATGGATGTTGTACAAGAAAATAGGCAGGAACGTGTTATGCCAGATGAAAAAAAGAAATGGAGAAAAATGCTCTATAAAGTAATAGAAAAAATGGTACAGGAAGAGAATTTCCTTATTCTTTATGATATAGAAAATACAAACATGGAATACTCAGTAAGTGTTGTTTGGCAATGCAATCGCTCTGAGGTTTATAGAGCAAATTATATAGAGAAACTTCACAGAAGATTAATTAGTGAAGTGCCGTTCACGGTGAAAATATATATCGGAAATACAGTACAGAAAATAGAAGAAATAACTGATTCCTATAATAAAGTAGTTTTAGGGAAAGAATATGAATATTTTTATTGTGTCGATAAATCAATAATTTATTGCGATAACACACCAGTATTTTCTTTAGAGCAATATCACTTATCTCAAAAACGGATAAATCAATATATTGATAGTATATCAGAAAATAATGAGCAAAAAATAAATATTATTGTTAAAGAAATATACGAAGAATTTCAACAGAAATGTCTGCATCCTCAATTAATAAAAAACAATCTTACTCTGTTAATTTATCAATTAGCAGACCTATGGAATAAGAATAATAAACCGAATTTTTCTAATGATGAACCCCTCCTTTTTATTCATGATCAGAAGAATATTTTATCTGGAAAAATTTCAATGGATGAGTTTTTAACCTATTCATTACATTTTGCAAACTATTTATATAGTATCAGGAATTATTCATCAAAAGACATCTTAGTTAAAATCGAAAGTGACATTGCAGAGCGCTATATGGAAAAATTGAGTTTAAGAAAATTAGGAGATAAATATAATATAAATAGTGTATATTTAGGCCAATTATTCAGTAAGAAATATGGAGTAGCCTTTAAAGATTACTTAAATGAATATAGAATAGAAAAAGCATGCCGGCTTTTAGAAGAAACTGATGACCGCATTTATCAAATAGGGACAAACATAGGTTTTCAGAATCCCGATTATTTTATAAAAAAGTTCTTACAAGTTAAGCATATGACCCCTAGAAAATATCGTCTTATGTCTAGAAGTATAAAGGAAGCATAAAGACAAGAAGCATGGAGACAGTATAAATAAAGAATTAGTTATCCTTTTTTTACTCTCCCCCGCATTAATTATAGTCACTAAAGCGGGGAGAGTTTTCCGTTAGGCAATTTTAAACAAAACTTATACCCACTTCACCACATCATCAAATTCTCTGCGTGTTTTTGGATATGGATCTTTCGCACGATAACCGAATGCTACCATGACGGAAATTCCTAAATGGCCATCTTCTAAAAGTCCTTCTTTATTTAATAACTGATTCATTTTTTCCATATGAAAGCCCTCTATAGGACAAGAATCGATGCCGATTTGGGCAGCAGCGGTCATCATATTTCCAAGTGCGATATAGGTTTGTTTAGAAGCCCAGTCAAATAAAGAACGATCGGTGTCTAAGCGGAAATCCTCCTTTTGAAATTCTTCTATCCGTTCAATCATTTTTGGAATCACTTCAGCAGGAAGCTTGGATACATTGGTAAACTGTTCTTTTAAATAGGCGGAATCATAGGCTGTATCTAATTTTGTTCTAGCTAATAAAATAACAAAATGGCTGGCGGCTGGAATCTTTGTATACGCTCCCCAAGACGATTGTTTGATTTTATTCAGCAATTCTGGATTTTCAATCACAAGAAATTTCCAAGGCTCAGTACCAAATGAGCTTGGAGAAAGACGAGCTGTTTCTAATATAAATTTCATATCACTTTCTGGAATCTTCTTCTCTGGATCAAATTCTTTTGTAGCATGACGAAAATGATAGGCAGCAAGAATTTCTTGTTTTAACTCTTCTTTATTGCGCATAATTTATCTCCCTTCTTATAACCATCTGCATTACCCCGTATTTCTTTAAGGTAACCAATTTGTTTATGAGTATAGCATAGGAAATTATTGTGGTAAAACAGTCTGATTTCTCTTCATATATATCCATTATTTGTGTATGATATATATAAAATTCCATTAATTTACAACGGAATAGGGGAGAGTAGGCGAATGAAAAGCAAGAACACTAGCATATCTTTTTATTGCTTCTTAGCTTCTATTGTTGTCTTTATTCTAGCTAACATGATGGGGAAGTTATATGATGAAACAGGATTCAGCATTGGAATTGGGAACGATTATCTCGGTTATAGCATA
Source organism: Niallia sp. FSL W8-0951 (assembly GCF_038006525.1). Lineage (NCBI taxonomy): Bacteria > Bacillati > Bacillota > Bacilli > Caryophanales > Bacillaceae > Niallia > Niallia sp. FSL W8-0951. The sequence goes on along the minus strand of NZ_JBBOVK010000001.1, from coordinate 3,162,665 downwards.
TTAGCAAGTATATCTATCATCCCTTTAGTCGGACTGATATTCGGATTAAAAGGCGAAAAAAGTCGCTTGAAATACCTTTCTATTGTTGGAAATATATTAGTATTCTTGACAGTGGGCCTCTTATCAATGGCTTTAATCGTTTACGACTTCCTACCACAATAAGCCAGGATAAGTATTCAGTCTGCGGGAGATTGCCACCAACTTATCTTTCTTAAAAAAACATAGCCCCATTATAATTAGACGAATGGATTTAATATGTCCGTATAATTGTTCTGAGGGCTGTTTGGCTGGAATACTTATTCCAGTATTTTTTTGATGAAACAACTGCACCAGAAGGCATCTTGGTGAAGAATATAAATGAAAGCCCTTTACTGTAAAAAATAGATAAAGAATCAGTAATTTTTGCATAAAAAGAAGCAAAATAAGCTATTATTTTCTTGACACTTCTAGAATGTCACATTAATATTATGTAGACCAGTTGTTATAATACTTTTAAGAAGAGATGATCGAATGAAAAAAGGCAACAATAAAAAAGAAGCAATTCTAACTACTGCAACGAAACTATTTCAACTGCAAGGATTCCATGCAACGGGTCTTAATCAAATAATTGATGAGAGTGGTGCTCCAAAAGGCTCCTTGTATTATCACTTTCCAAACGGGAAAGAAGAAATTGCATTAGAAGCAATTAAGCGAATGCGAGAGCTAGTGGTAGAGAAAATGAAAGCAGACTTATATAGCGGGGAAACACCTGTAGCTGCCTTTCAACAACATGTGAATTCTATCGCAAATGAATTTGATCAGATGGGCTGCAGTGCACTTGAAGGCTTGCAAATTAGTCTGATTGCTTCTGAAACAGCGTTAACACATGAAACGCTGCGCTTGGCATGTGATGCTACTTTTACCGATTGGCAGGCGCTTTATACAAATAGGCTAGAGGACTTTGGCTTTGCAGAACCACTGGCAAAGGAACTGGGTATTACGTTAAATGCAATGATAGAAGGTGGGTGCATGCTTGCTCTCACGAATAAGAGCAGTAACCCCCTGCGTTGCATTTCGAATCAAATAGCAGTGCTGTTAAAACAGTGATTTTTTGGATTTAAAGGAGGAAAAGAAATATGACAATGGATATTCCCGCTAAAGGCGAAACAATTGGGAAAACGGAGTTTAAGACGGTGCCGATTATTGCCTCCTTTTTAATTGCGGGCTTTATTGGATTATTTAGTGAAACGGCACTGAATATGGCATTAAGAACAATTATTACGGATTTTAGTATTAACGAAACAACGGTACAATGGTTAACAACAGGTTATTTATTAACACTTGGAATTTTAGTGCCTGTGTCAGGACTTATTCTACAATGGTTTACGACAAGACAGTTATTTATTACTTCCCTTATTTTTTCGATTTCGGGAACGCTTATAGGAGCAATTGCGCCGACCTTTACAATCTTAATGGTTGCTCGTGTTGTTCAGGCAATTGGTACAGCACTATTATTACCGCTTATGTTTAACACAATTCTTGTGTTAATTCCACCGCATAAACGGGGAAAAGTAATGGGGATGATGGGGTTGGTCATTAGTTTTGCTCCGGCAGTAGGGCCAACTATTTCTGGATTAATTCTTCGCTCTCTTACTTGGCACTGGATTTTCTGGATTTCCCTGCCACTGCTTGTGGTTGCGCTTGTTTTCGGCAGTATATTTATGCAAAATGTAACGACATTAACGAAGCCAAAGATTGATATTTTATCGATTATTTTATCAACAATTGGATTTGGTGGTATTGTTTACGGGTTTAGTAATGCTGGAGAAGGCGGCGGATGGGGCAGCTTAGAAGTAATTATTTCTATTGCCATTGGACTAATAGCATTAATCTTGTTTGCTATTCTTCAAGTGAGAAGTGAGCAGCCAATGATGAATTTAGGTGCTTTTAAATATCCAATGTTTGTTATAGGGTTAGTACTTGTCATCATGATTATGATGGTTATGCTTTCATCCATGATTTTATTGCCGCTATATTTACAAAATGTGCTAGCATTAAGCACATTTACAGCAGGATTACTTCTTCTGCCAGGTGGTTTAATTAATGGATTGCTTTCGCCAATTATGGGAAGTCTCTTTGATAAATTTGGTCCAAAATGGTTAGTTATTCCTGGTCTTGCACTAGCAACTCTTGCATTATTTGGATTCTCTACAATTGATATTGATACATCATCAGGTTTTATTATTGCTTTGCTGATTGTATTAATGATTGGTGTCTCTATGGTAATGATGCCGGCACAAACAAATGGCTTAAACCAATTGCCGCCTGAATTATATCCACATGGAACTGCAATTATGAATACGTTGCAGCAAGTTGGTGGAGCTATCGGAACAGCAATTGCTATTTCTCTTTTAGCTTCAGGTTCTGCGGAATATATAGATAGTGCTGCGACCGATTTAACCAACCCGTTAAGTCCATTGCTTGCCTTTACAGCTGGTGTACAGAAATCATTTAGCTTTGCGATTATTGTTGCAATCATTGGTCTAGTTCTATCGTTCTTTATCAAACGAGTGAAAGTAGACCATCCATCTCATTAATAGCAAAATAATCTAATGAAAAATCGATTGGAGGAATATCGATTTGCACTTTTCAGTGTGAATCCCATTCTTTCAATCGATTTTTTTCTTACAATTAAACCATTCCACCATTAACGCGAAGAGTCTGACCTGTAATCCAACGAGCATCTTCACTCGCTAAAAAGGCGACAACTTTTGCGATATCGTCCGTTTCTCCGAAGCGGCCGAAGGCGTTTAGTTTTTTTAGGTTTTCTAATTGTTCAGGGCTTTTGCCATCCATAAACAGCTCGGTATTTGTAGGACCAGGTGAAATCGTGTTTATAGTGATTTTTTTGGGACCAAATTCTTTTGCCAGCTGTCTTGTAATTTGTTCGACAGCTCCTTTTGTTGCTGCATATAGGCTGTAACCAGGGAACATCATTCCTGCTACAGAGGTGGAAAAATTAATAATTCTTCCTTCTGCCTCCATATGCTGAAGCGCTTGTTGGCAAGCAAAATAAGTACCTTTTACATTGATGGAGAAATGTAAATCAAATTCTTCTTCTGTTACAGCCTTTAATGGTATAGTGTGCATTATGCCAGCGTTATTAACAAGAATATCTATTTTTCCAAAGTGCTGAAGGATTTCTATAAATAAACGTTCTACCTCTTTAACTTTACTGACATCTGCTTGAACTGCAATAGCTTCTCCACCTTTATTCACGATGCTTGCAACAACTTCTTTAGCTTTTTCTGAGCTACTTGAATAGTTAATTATCACCTTCGCCCCTAATTGAGCAAGTTCTTCTGCGATAGTTGCTCCTATTCCTCTCGATGAACCAGTTATAATAGCGACTTTATCTTGTAAATGCTTCATTTCTTCCTCCCATAGCTAATTATTAGTCTTTAGATAACATACTGTAATGATAAGAAAACTTTCAGCAAGAGTGATAGAAGATTTCTGTATAATCTTTGCCTAATTCTCCAAATAAGAGGTAAAATGTATGAAAAGTAGGGGGGATATGGTGAATAATAAAAATGAGTTAACGGAACTGGTAGAAAAACACTTTAAAACAGATGGTACACACGCAACAGAAATTAACCATCTAAGCATTGTCCGAGCATCCACATTAACAGAACCGCTTCATTCTATTGTCGAGCCTTCTGTTTGTTTCATTATACAAGGTTCCAAAATAGTGATGTTGGGGGAGGCGATATTTCGCTATGATTCCAGCCAGTATCTAGTTATATCTGTGCATCTGCCTATTCGCGGGAAAATAATAGAGGCTATGAAGGAAAAGCCATATTTATGTATTAGACTTGGATTTACGACAGAACAGATTTTAGAAGCAGTTGCTAATCATAAGGAAGTAGTTTCAGATCCTCCTAAAAGAGCGATGCTTGTAAATAAAACCACCTCTGAAATGACAGATGCCTTACTTAGATTAATAAGGCTGCTTGATACTCCAAAGGATATCCCTGTTCTTGCACCATTATATCAAGAGGAAATATTATATCGGATTTTACAGAAGGAGGATGGTGATCAGATAAAGCAATTTGCCATTTTAGGAACTCATGCCCAGGCGATAAAAGAAACCATTCAATTGATAAATCAGGCATATGCCGAGCCGCTTCGCGTAGAGGAATTAGCTAAAGCTGTGAATATGAGTCTTTCTTCCTTTCATCATAATTTTAAGTTGATTACGGGTATGTCTCCTTTGCAGTTCCAAAAAATGATTCGTTTACAGGAAGCGCGCAGGTTATTGATAGCTGAAGGATTAGAAGCAGCGGAAGCAGCTTTTCAAGTTGGGTATGAAAGTCCGTCGCAGTTCAGTAGAGAATATAGCAGATTGTTTGGATTGCCGCCAAAAAGTGATGTGAAAAAATTACAAGATAATTGGAAATAATGAAAACCTACTATTTGGAGCACAAATGGCAGGTTTTTCTTTTTATGCTGACAATCATTAAGTTTTCAAAAGTGCGTTATGATTGAGTACATATTAAGGATGTAACCTTATTTAAGATTTTGTTTATCATATTTATATTTTACCTAAAAAAACATATAATTCGTTTAGTTTTTCCTATAATTTGTTTATTGGTTAGCACTCTCTTCGATATTATAATTTAGCTATACCAAAAAGAAAGCGTTTTCCAAAGAAAGGAGGGATAGAAAAATGGCCATGTTAAGAAATTTGTGGAGAAATAAGGCCTTTTTGTTAATGGCATTGCCTGGAACTATTTGGCTTATTTTATTTTTTTATATTCCGGTATTCGGGAATGTTGTGGCATTTAAAAATTTCCACTATTCAAGTGGCGGATTTTTTCAAAGCTTGCGGGAAAGCCCGTGGGTTGGGTTTGATAATTTTAAGTTTTTATTTTCTTCCAATAATGCTTACTTGATTACAAGAAATACTGTCTTATATAATGTGGCATTTATTGTGTTAGGGTTGATTTTTGCTGTTTTCTTGGCAATAGTACTCAGTGAACTGCGTTCAAAAAGAATGATTAAGATTTATCAAACTTCGATGCTATTCCCTTATTTTTTATCATGGGTTATTATCAGTTATTTTGTCTTTGCATTTTTAAGTCCAGATAAAGGATTAATGAATAGTATCCTTACTCTTTTTGGCGGGGAAGAAATTAATTGGTATAACGAGCAAAAATATTGGCCATTTATCTTAATCGTCTTAGGAATATGGAAAGGTGTCGGCTATAATAGTGTCATTTATTTTGCGAGTATAATGGGAATCAACTCGGATTATTATGAAGCTGCGATGGTTGATGGAGCATCGAAATGGCAGCAGATTAAAAATATCACGATTCCGCAGTTAGTACCTTTAATATCTATTCTATCTATTTTATCTGTCGGCAATATTTTTAGAGCTGATTTTGGATTATTCTATCAAATCCCGAGAAACTCAGGTGCTTTATATGAAGTAACAAGTGTCTTAGATACTTATATCTATAACGGACTGACAAGTACAGGTGATATTGGGATGACAGCAGCTGCAGGTCTTTATCAATCAGTTGTCGGCTGTATTTTAGTAGTTCTGGCTAACTTCATTGTTCGCAAATTTGATGAAGAATCTGCATTGTTTTGAGGAAAGGAGGTCCAAATCATACAGTGAAAAAGAAAAAAATAGAGCATGTTCGTGTCCGAACTTTTAGTCGAAAAACAAATATCTTTTTTAATATCATGGTAGGCTTGTTTGCCTTCTCTTGTATTTTTCCCTTCTTATTCGTAATCATTATATCGTTTACAAGTGAAACAGCCTTAATAACAAATGGATATGCATTGTGGCCAAGTGAGTGGAGTATTCAAGGGTACACATATTTAGCTGATTTAAAAACGCAAATTATTCAATCCTTATTTATTACCGTATTTGTAACAGTTGTCGGAACTTTTATCAATGTTGCATTCACATCAACCTATGCTTATGCCATCTCTCGGCCGAATTTTCGTTATAAGCGATTTTTCACCATCTTTGCCTTAATTACGATGTTATTTAGTCCTGGAATGGTACCAAGCTATATTGTGATGACGAATATGCTACAGTTAAAAGATACCGTGTGGGCTCTTATTCTTCCTATGGCTTTAAGCCCGTTTAACATCATCGTGATGCGAACATTCTTTAGAAGACAGGTGCCAGAATCGATTATTGAATCTTCCCGTATTGATGGGGCAAGTGAAATGAGGATCTTTACACAAATTGTTTTACCATTAGCGGTGCCAGGAATTGCAACAATAAGCCTGTTTGCCGCACTAGGATATTGGAATGATTGGTTTAATGCACTGCTATACATTCAAAGTGATAATCTAATTCCACTGCAATACTTATTGATGAAAATCCAAAGCAATATTGATTTTATGACCCAAAATGCGGGCTTAAGTGGAAACTTATCTGGTGGCCTTGCCGCTATTCCAAAAGAGGCTACGCGAATGGCGATGGTTGTGATCTCTACCTTACCGATTGCATGCAGCTATCCATTTTTTCAACGTTATTTTGTTAGCGGCTTAACAATTGGCGGGGTAAAAGAGTAAGTAAATAAAAGGGGGATATGGTATATGAAAATGAAGAAAAAAGTTCCTTTTCTACTTGTATTGATGTTGCTGATTGGCACTGTGTTAGCTGGCTGTAGTTTAAAAGGAAATTCTACAGCGGATAACAGTTCTAAAGATGGTGTAACCACCTTATTAATGTATCAAATTGGCGATAAACCGGAAAATTTTGATGTGTTAATGGAGAATGTTAACAAGAAAACGGAAAAGGAGATTGGCGTTCGTGTTAATTTACAGTATATTGGCTGGGGCGATTATGAGAAAAAAATGTCTGTTATCGTATCCTCTGGTGAAAATTATGATATTGCCTATGCCAATAACTATGTAACAAATGCGCAAAAAGGTGCTTATGCAGATTTAACGGAATTACTTCCAAAATATGCGAAAGAAGCCTATGACATGCTGGATCCAGCCTATATTGAAGGGAACACAGTGAATGGGAAGCTTTATGCGTTCCCGGTAAATGGCAATGTGTACGCACAGACGATGTTTTCATTTAATAAGCAATATATTGATAAATATAATTTAGATATTTCTGATGTGAAAGGATACAAAGATCTTGAGCCGCTTTTGAAAGTGATAAAAGAAAACGAAAAAGACGTCATGCCATTTTCTGTTGGGCAAGGATTCCGCGTTCTCCCTAATATGGATTTTATCTTAGGAAATGGCATGCCTTTTGCAGTGGATTTAAATGGAGATACCGCCAAAATTATTAATCAGTATGAGAATAATCAAATGCAAGAAAACTTACGAATTATGCATGAATACTACAATAAAGGATATATTGCTAAGGATGCAGCAACAAGCAATACGGAATACCCATTAAATAGTGGTACATGGTTTGTTCGCCAAGAGACACAAGGACCGTATGACTATGGTGATACCCTTTTATCAACAGTTGCAGAGCAGCCAATAGTTTCCATGCCGATTACAGATCCGATTAAGTCTACAGCACAAGCGCAAATGGCAAACTTTGTTGTTTCTAGTAACTCAAAGAATAAAGAAAAAGCAGTAGAGTTCTTAGGTCTTCTAAATTCTGATCCAGAACTATTAAATGGTCTTATTTATGGGGAAGAAGGAAAAGCGTGGGAGAAGGCCGGAGAAAACAAAGTAAAATTATTAGATGGCTATAAGTCAAATAATCATATGGCAGCTTGGAATACAGGCAATAATAAGATTGTTTATGTTCAAGATTCTATTACTGACGAACAGATCAAAGAGCGAGATGAAAATATTGCCAATGCTACAAGCTCTCCAATTCTAGGCTTCACCTTTAATACAGATTCCGTGAAAACAGAAATCACCAATATTTCGAATGTAATGAGCCAATACCTTGATGGATTAAACACAGGAACATTAGATCCAGATAAAGCAATCCCTGAATTAAATGAGAAATTAGAAGGCGCGGGGTATGAAAAAGTCCGCGAAGAAATGCAGAAGCAATTTGATGCATTTCAAGCCTCTAAAAACTAATCTTTAAAAGGTGCGTTAGCTCTAGTTAACGTGCCTTTTCTCATCATATAATAGAAAGGAGAAAAGCGATATGATTGCCTCTTTTTTGACTACTTTTTTTAACCGATTTTATGTAGTAGTAAAACTGAATCTGTATTTTTGGCTGCTGACTATAATGGGGGGGATTATTTTTGGTATTGGCCCTGCATTGTTAACGATTGTAAAGCTATCTTTAGAGTGCCGCTGGGACCATCAGGAATTAACATGGAAGAATGTATTTTCTACCTTTAAGACTAGCTATAAACGTGGCAATTTCTCCTTTTACGGATTTTTGCTATTAGGTGTCATTTTAAGCTATAATCTTTATTTTTCCCTTCAAATTAATCATTTGCTCTTTCTCATCATTGACTTCTTGCTTATCTTTGCCCTATTTTTAATTGCTATCAGCTTCCTGTTTTCGCTCTTTATTGAGGCACAATATGAAGCAGCGATAAAAGATGTATGGAAGCTGTCGTTTCTCTTGTTCTTTATGGACTTCTGGACACTCCTTAAACTAGGAGGGCTGCTCGCTGGCATTTCTGTTCTTACTTATTTTAATCCTGCCCTAATTTTATTCGGAAGTATCTCGCTGTTTATCATACTAGCTAGCTTTATTTCCAATAAGCTATTTATAAGACTTAGTCAAAAACTCGTATATGTATCTTAAGGATGATGCTAATTGGGAAGTAAGTATTTTATTAATTCACTATTAAAAACATATTCTATTATCTTAATTTCTGCTGTTACTCTTTTTGCTTTATTAGTCAGCTATAATACAAGCCAGGATAAGCAAAGGACAGCAATCGATTCTGTTGAGAGGGTCGCTAATCAATTAGAAAATATTGTGACAGACAATGAGAAAAAGTTAGATAAAGTAGTTGCTAATTTAATGGCCAGCTCAGAGATGATCACAAGTATGTATCAATATTTTGAGTTAGAACCAGCAGCATATTTACAAAAATCGTTAAGTGAGCAAAGAAATAATGCCTTTCTTTATCTTCCGCGAATCGTAACAGAGATGTATTACTTGGATGATGATATTGAATCGGTAACCATTTCATTAAATGATTATAAAGAAGTCTATTATTCAACGAAGGAAAACAAGGGAGGCAAGAAGTATTTCCATACTCCTATCCGCAACAATCAAGTAGTCTACCAAAAAGCAATAAAGGATCCCAATACTTTATCACAAATTGGAATTGTATCAATTGTTTTTAATGATAAAGAATTAGAACGGATTTTAGATAATGACAAAGAGAAAACGTCTCTTCAAGCAGCAATTATTTCTGATACAAAAAAACTAGTATACTATCAAGGACAATACAGACAAGACTCTGTGCTCCAACAAAAGATTGCAGCAAATTTAGAAGAGTCTTCCGTTATTAGTCTTAAGGATTTAGAAAAACAATATTATATTAAAAGTGTTCATACAAGCAATGACTTTGAGGTGCTCGCTTTCATCAGTAAAAAGGAAGTAAATAACGAATCGATGAAAAGTCTGTTTTTCTTTTTATTTGTTAGTGCTATTTTAGACGGTATTCTCCTTTTTGGGCTCCGAAAAACGTTTAAACGATATGTGATTCAAGTAGAAGATATTCAAAAAGGAACCAATCAAGTTTCAAACGGGAATATGGAAGTACGCATTGAAGAAAAGACGAAGCAAGGGGAGCTAAAGGATATTTCTCATAGTATCAATCAGATGTTAGATAGCATTAATCGCAATATTGAGGATATCTATAACTTAGAAATCAAACAAAAGGATGCTAATATGCGGGCGCTTCAGTCTCAAATTGATCCGCATTTTCTCTATAATACACTTGAGTACATTCGTATGTATGCGGTAAGTGAAGGGGCCGATGAATTATCGAATGTTGTTTATGTTTTTGGAAGCTTGTTAAGAAACAGCATCACCCAAGAGAAAGTAGTTACAATCAGACACGAGCTCGAATTTTGTGAGAAATATGCTTATTTGTATCAAATGCGCTACCGGGATCGCATCGCTTACGGGTTTCAGATAGAAAAGGAGCTTGGAGAAATTAGCATCCCTAAATTTTCTATTCAGCCGCTGGTGGAGAATTTTTTTATACATGGGATTGATCATACAAGGAAAAACAATACAATTAGTGTAAAGGTCTCAAAGCAAGATGGGTATACCTGCATTTTAATCAAAGATAACGGAACAGGAGTACACGAAGATAAATTAAAGAAAATCAACGAATTATTGAAAACGCCTTCTTCAGAAAATCAGTTAGAGTCCTCTATCGGCATACATAATGTAAATGCAAGATTGCGATCCTTTTTTGGAGATACATACAGCATGAGGTTAAAGACCAATCCATTAGGCGGATTAACAATCGAAATCTTGTTTTAAAAGGAGAGGATAGCTTTGTATAAAGTTCTGCTTGTTGATGATGAATATATGATTGTAAGAGGTTTGCAAAAGTTGATTCCTTGGGAGAATCATGGATTTGAAATTGTCGGCACAGCAGGTAATGGGCAAGAGGCTTTTGAATTTGTAAAAAGACAAAAGGTAGATATTGTGATAACCGATGTAACCATGCCGATCCTTTCTGGGATTGACTTTCTAAAACAAGCACAAGAAGCGTCCATCTTTTTCCGTTTTATTGTGTTGTCTGGCTATCAAGAGTTTGAATATGTGAAAGAAAGTCTCCAGATGGGAGCAGAGAATTATTTAATTAAACCGATAAACAAAGAGGAATTAATCGAGACGTTAAAAAAGTGTATCAAGGAGTTTGAAGAGGAAAAGCTGCGAATCCAAGGCGAAAAATATTTATTTGCACATTTACTCAAACGCTGGGTACATGATGATATTGATTATATGGATTTAAAAAAGATGCTTGCTGCCTTTGATATAAGTACGGAGATGAAAAGGTATCAAGTGCTGATCTTTACCTATAAAAAGAAACTCCATGACCAAGTTCATCAGCTGTTACATACGAATAAAGATTTATATTTTTTTCATCATTATGAAGAAGACCAATGGGTCGTTATCTATTTTGGTGGAAGATGGGGACTGGAGAGCTTAATGAAATCAATCCAAGTGCTATACTGCCAAAATAAAGTGACTTTTGGAATCGGGGAAGAAGTAAAGAAAATGGCTGATGTTTCCTTAAGCTATGAACATGCAAAGAGTAGTTTATATCTTAGTTCTTTTTATGAAAGACAGCAACAATTTATGGACACGGCAACCGCCAATGTTTTAAATGAAAATGTACCGAATATATCGTTCACAGCGTTTAAAAAGGCATTAGGAATAAGAAATATAGAAACAATTCAAACGGAGATTAAACAAATCTTTGCGGAGTTAATGGAATCCGCCGCTTCACCTGCATACACTCGCTATATTATCTTCCTGGTATTCATGGATATTTATCGCGAACTTGAGGTTCAGGATGAATTCATCTATGAAGAGATGGTGGAGAAAATAAATAAAGCTTGTTCTTTTAAAGAGCTGCAAATGATCATTAAAGATCTGTTGGACAATCTGAAGTATAAGAAGTTTAGAAGAGAATACAGCATGAATGTTCAAAATGTCCTCAAAATCATCCAAGAAGAATATCACGAGGATTTAACATTAAAAGCAATTGCCGAAAGGCTCCACTTAAATGTGATGTATGTAGGGCAGATTTTTAAGAAAGAAACCAATAAGAGTTTTTCTCAATATTTAAATCACTATCGCATAAAGCTAGCGCAGAATCTATTGCTGAATTCAGAGCTGAATATAAATGAAATCTCCGAAAAAATTGGCTATATGAGTCCAGGTTACTTTTATAAAAACTTTAAAAAATATTGTGGTATTTCTCCAAAAGAGTTTAGGGACAGCTATCAGCAATTATTTGAGCCGATTGATGAATGAGGAAGTGGATTTGAATATAAAGAAAACCTACCCTTTGGCTTGGTCGGCGCGGGTAGGTTTTTGGTGTGCTTTTATTTATAGGAGGGAGGCACTGTCTGTCGACAAGGAATAAGGTAAATCTGTTTCTGCATAGTCTTTATTTGGCGGCACAATACCAAGCTGGAAGTCGATGGTGCAGCCTTTTATAAGTACGTCATGCTTTAAAAATAGCTTGTTGTAAATTTCATTGTTGACAGTAACCTGATGAACAAAATTAAATTGTGGCTGGTTGAATGCAGTTGAAATTTCGATTTTTTTGTCATTTGGTAGATGTATTGTAATCTCATCAAAAATCGGCATTCCAATTACATATTCCCCTGTACCAGGGCAGATAGGATAAAAGCCCATACTGCTAAAAATAAACCAGCCAGACATACTGCCATTATCTTCATCACCAGGATAGCCAGTTGGACTACTAGAGAATAACTGGGTCATTAATTGTTTTAATAAAACTTGAGACGAAGCGGGATCACCAGCATAGGTAAATAAATAAGGCAGATGAAAACTTGGCTGATTGGATATGGCAACTTGGCCAAAATCAATTGCAGCCATTTCGCTCATTTCATGTATTTCCAATCGATAGCCTTTGGTATCAAAAATCGGTTCTTGATTGCACAGATCTACTAATTTGTTTCGAAAAGGTTCTTTTCCACCATAAGCATTTATTAATCCAGCGAAGTCGTGAAAAACCGCAAAGCTGCTTTGCCAAGCGCTTCCTTCTGCATAATCCTGCCCCCAGCTAAAGGAATTGAAGGGTTCTTCTACTTTGCCTTGTTTATCTTTGGCACGCATAAATCCCGTTTCTTTATGGAAGATATTGCGATAATTATAAGCGCGCTTTTCGAAGGTCTTCCTTAGATCATCCTGTCCTAATTTTTGGGCTACTCTGCTAATGCAGAAATCACTAAATGCGTAATCAAGTGTATGGTTTACACTTTCATGATGGCTGGAAGGAATGTAGCCATATGTATCATAATCTTCGATTCCTTGTCGGCCATAGGTTCGCTTTGAACTTACGGTAGAAGCAGTTTTCACCATTGCTTCAAACAACTCAGGAATGATATCAACAGCAATTCCTTTTTGCGACGCATCTGCAATAACAGCATCGATTAACGTACCCGGCATAAGTCCACGTTCATCGGGAGACAGCCATTTAGGGAGAAATCCCGTTTCTTTATAACTATTCAGAAAGCCTCTCAGCATTTCTTCATATTCTTCTGGAATAAGAAGAGAATAGAAAGGATAGACGGTTCGGAATGTGTCCCAAAAGCCGTTATTTGTATACAGGACACCAGGTTTTACACTTTTGCTTGTTGTATCATAATGAATCGGCTCACCTTGTTGATTTATTTCATAGAATTTTTGCGGAAAAAGAAACATCCGATACATACAGTGATAGAATGTCTTAACTGTAGAAAAATCTTTATTCTTCACTTCAATTTTATTTAAGTAATGTTCCCAAGCTTCCTCTGCCCTTTCTTTGAGAGCATTAAATGAAAAAGGTGATAGTTCTTGACTTAGATTCCATTCTGCTTGAGCACTGCTTATAAAAGAAGTGGCAAGACGAGTTTCTAGCGGTTTGTCTTCGGTTAATAAGAAGCGCATCAAAAAGTGCTGGTCTTCGCCAGTTGCTGAAAAAGCGGAAGTAAACGTCTTATCCTCTTGGAAAAAGCCAGTATGCACTTGATCGATGGGATGACTAAAGGTCATGACAAAGTACATTTTAAAATCAGGATCTTCGCAGCCAGCAAAATTGGAAACATATCCAGTTAGCTTGTTTTTCTCTATATCTAGTGAAACGTTTCCTTTGCCAGGAAGATGTAGGGATAAACCTGGTAGATTGAAATCTCTATAGGCAGAACGAAGTATGGAGCCATATGTAGTAGGAACCAATTCATTCTTAATTTGATAGCGTGCTTGCGTTATTTGTAAATAATGTGGCTGATATACGGCATTTTCAGGTCGATAGGAACTTTGATTGTGGTAAATATCGTCATGGTGAACAGCGCCTGAAAGGGGTGTTAATAATAAATGGGAGAAATCCCCCATCCACGGGCTCGGCTGATGAGTTAACCGAAAGCCTTGAAAAACCCGATCACGCGGATGAAAAAACCAGCTTCCATTCGTATGTTTTGTTTGCGGAACAAAGAAATTCATGCCAAAGGGAAAGCCTGTATAGGGAAGCGTATTCCCGTTTGAATAGCTATGTTGATTTTCTGTACCTTGTCTTGTATCAATTAATTCTAACATAGACACCTCTCCTTACTTTTTAATTAGTAGATTCTCTAATGATCATTTCAATCGGAATTACTACGGAATGAATTGCTTCTTTGTTTTCAATTAATTGAATAAGCTGTTTAGCTGCTTGATATCCGATCTCCTCGAAGTTTTGGGCAATCGTGGTTAATGCGGGGTCGACAAGTTCAGCTGCTTGTATATTATCAAAGCCAATAATCGAAAAGTCTTTAGGGATTTGATAGCCGTATCTTTTGATTTCTTTCATTAAATGAATCGCATTAATATCGTTCTCTGCTATCAGGCCAGTAATTTCTTCTTCTTTTAGCTGACGGATAAAAGCGCTGTTGTCCTCAGCTGAATGCACTACTTTTGAATCATGATACGCAATATTTGCTTCGTGTACTGCTTTTAAATAACCTAAATACCTTTCTCGAATAGTGGAACTTCTCTCTAAATTTTGTGTAGCATAAAAAATGATTTTCTTATGTCCTTGGTTAATTAAATACTGTGCTGCCAGATAACCACCTTGCATATTATCAGATGTAATAAAAGGAAATGGGATGCTTTCGATTTTCTTATCGAGCACCACTACCGGAAATTTTTCGAGATATAAGGTATAAAGAATATCTAAATGCGATGTTCCAGCCTCTGGATAAAGGAGGAGACCTGCGTACATAGATGATATTTTTTTGGCATCAAGCTGACTTAAGTAAGCATTTGTCTGAATTTGCACCGTATAGGATGTGTTCGCAATAAAACGGCTAATTCCTTGAGCATAATCTCCTAGTCCAGGATTATTAGGAAAAGGAAGAATAAAGAGAATAACATCAGAAGGAAACTGTTTTTGTTCGGCAACAAAGCTTCCTCTCCCTTGGATTCGTTCGATTAGTTCTTTGTTTTCTAGCTCGGTTAATGCTCTCTTTGATGTGATTCGACTGACGTTGTATTGCTTAGAAATTTCTAATTCTGTCGGTACTTGATCGCCTGGCTTTAAATCACCAGCTTGGATTTTGGCTAGTATGTCTGTGACAATTTTTTGATAAAGTGGTTCTTTTTTCATCATAAACTCCTTAAATGATATATCAAATTTATTATAACATGAAATTGCTTTCCGTAAAGAGTAAAGCTAAGCAAATTTTATGAATATAAATATGAGAGAAGTTTTCCCGATTTATAGACAGACAATTTTTCATTAAAATAAGAAAAAGAAACACTAGACAATAAAGGCGATTGAAATTAAAATGGGTTTAAATGATATATCAAATATTGAGAGGGGTTCGAAAAATGTCATATCAAAAAACAACGATGTCTTCGGTAAAAGAATTTATGAAATGGATTACAAAAAAATGTGGGGATGAACATGCGAATTGGGCTGTTAATTTCAATACTTGTTTTGCTAATACATTAGAAACAACAGTTGAAAAGCTGGAGGATGGAACTACTTTTCTCCTTACAGGGGATATACCAGCGATGTGGCTGCGAGATTCCACTGCACAGGTAAGACCATATTTAGTATTGGCTGAAAAGGACGAAGAAATGGCTAATATGATTGCCGGTCTTATTGAGCGACAATGTCAGTATATTTGTTTGGATCCTTATGCGAACGCTTTCAATAAAGAAGCGAATGGGGCAGGACATCAAACCGATTTAACGACAATGAATCCATGGATATGGGAAAGAAAGTATGAAATTGATTCACTGTGTTATCCAATCCAGCTTAGTTATTTGTTCTGGAAGGCAACAGGGAGAACAAATCATTTTAATCAGTCGTTTCAGGAAGCGGTCCAAAAAATAATTGAGGTATGGATGATAGAGCAAGATCATACGAATTCCTCCTATACATTTGAAAGAGTGACCGATCGACAAGAGGATACGTTAATAAACAAAGGGAGAGGGGCAGACGTCGTTCCTACTGGCATGACCTGGTCAGGATTTAGACCAAGTGATGATGCTTGTACATATGGTTATTTAGTGCCTTCAAATATGTTTGCTAGTGTAGTGCTAGGTTATCTAATCGAGATTTATGAAGATGTTTTGAAGATAACGGAGCAAGTTCCTGTCTTTCAAAAACTCAAAGAGGAGATAGAAAAAGGGATTGAGGAGTTTGCCGTTGTACGCAATCATAACGGTGAAGAAATTTATGCCTACGAAGTAGATGGAAAAGGCAACTTTACCATTATGGATGATTCTAATATACCTAATCTACTATCTGCCCCCTATCTTGGATATGTGGAGGAAAATGATGAAAGATACCGAGCAACACGGCAGACAATACTTAGTAAAGAGAATCCTTACTTTTATAAAGGGAAATATGCGGAAGGGATTGGAAGCTCCCATACACCGGAAAATTATATTTGGCCGATTGCTCTTGCGATGGAAGGTCTAACGGCAGAGGATAAAAAGGAGAAAGAAAGAATACTAGATTTGCTTGTAGCCTGTGATGGAGGAACACATTTAATGCATGAAGGCTTTAATGTGGATGATCCTTCTCAATATACGAGAGAGTGGTTTTCATGGGCGAATATGATGTTTTGCGAATTAGTAATGGATTATTTTGATATTCGAGTAAAGAAAAAATAATGACAGGACAGTAAAGGAACTAGAGAGGAGTACCTGAAGATGAAAAAAGTGTATATAATATCCCATAGTCACTGGGATCGAGAATGGTATTTGCCTTTTGAACAGCATCGCATGCGATTGGTTCAGCTAATCGATGATTTATTAGAGTTGTTTGACACAGATCCTCATTTTAATAGTTTTCATTTAGATGGGCAGACAATTATTCTCGATGATTATTTGGAGATAAAGCCGCAAAACGAATGGAAGCTCAAAAAATATATTCAAGAAGGAAAATTAAAAATTGGTCCCTTCTATATTCTGCAAGATGATTTTTTAATTAGTAGTGAAGCAAATGTACGAAATCTTTTAATTGGATTGCAAGAATGCCAAAAATGGGGAGCACCAGTTAAGTTAGGCTATTTCCCAGATACATTTGGGAATATGGGGCAGGTACCACAAATTCTTAAACAGTCTGGCATGGATGTGGCGGCGTTTGGGCGCGGGGTTAAACCTACGGGGTTTAATAATATTGTTATCAATGATGATCAATATAGTTCACCATATTCAGAAATGTGGTGGGAGGGCCCTGATAAATCCACTGTTTTAGGCATTCTTTTCGCCAATTGGTATAGTAATGGGAATGAAATTCCTGTGGATGAAGTGGAAGCAAAGCAATTTTGGGATCAGAAATTAAAGGATGCCCTTCAATATGCATCTACAGATCATCTATTGTTTATGAATGGCTGTGATCATCAGCCAGTTCAAAAGAATATTACAGCTGCCATTGAAGCAGCCAATAATTTATATCCTGACATAACCTTCATTCATAGTAGTTTTGATGAGTATATGAAAATAATAAAACAAGACATTCCTGAAAATTTACATACAGTGAAAGGAGAATTAACTAGTCAGGAGACAGATGGCTGGTATACTTTAGCAAATACCGCTTCCTCTAGAATATATCTGAAACAAAGAAATACAGATGTTAGTAGATTGTTAGAAAATATTGCGGAACCATTGGCTGCAATGGCCTATCAAAAGGACGGAAAATATCCCCATGAAATGTTTCAGTTTGCATGGAAACAATTGATGCAAAACCATCCCCATGACAGTATTTGCGGCTGCAGTGTGGATGAGGTGCATCGTGAAATGATGACTCGCTTTCATAAAGCAGAGGAAGTAGGTCAATTTATAAAAACAGAAGCTTTAACTATGCTTGCAGAACAAATTGACACGAGTGAATTTCCAGCTGGAAGCCGCCCTTTTATTGTCTTTAATACTGCTGGCAGTACAAAAACAGGTTTGGTTGAAATAGAGATAGAGTGGAAAAGACTTCCCTTTTCGAGCGGACGTCCAGATGAATTGTATCGCAAGCTAAAAGCCGAAGAGTTTCCAGCAATGAAAGTAATCGATAAAGAGGGAGTGGAAGTTCCAGCAAGGGTTATCTATACAGATATCCGGTTTGGATATGATCTTCCAGAGGATCGTTTTCGTCAGCCGTTTATCGGTGCTTATGTGACTGTTGAGCTCCCATTAAACGAAATGAGTCCATTATCATGGCAAACCTATGCGTTGATAGAAGGGGAATCCCAGCAGCAAGAACACAAAAAAATTGTTCAGCATCAAGGGCAGCTTTTAGAAAATATCCATCTAAAAGTTCAAATAGAACAAAATGGTACATTGACTGTTTTGGATAAAGGAACAAATAGTATCTACACAAACTTTCTCACTTTTGAGAATACGGGCGATGTTGGCAATGAGTATATTTACAAAATGCCAAAAGGAGATCAGCCCATTTTATCATCAGCAGGAACAGCAGAGGTAGAGATTATTTCTGATACTTTTGCGTATGGAGAAGTGCTTTTAACACAAAAAATGCTGATTCCAGAATCAGCAGATGAAAGGTTATTGGAAGAGCAGAAAGGATTAATTGAATTTCGTGGTCGTCATGCTGGCCGTTCGAAAAAGCTGAAAACATTGGAGCTGAAAACAAAAATAAGATTAGAGCGAAACAGTAATCAGCTTTTATTCGAAACGTCATTTGCTAACCAAATGAAGGACCATCGCATACGAGTGCTCTTTCCAACGGGGATTCATGTAGAGGAGCATGAATCTGACAGTATTTTCGAAGTAGTGAAGCGAGCAAATAAGGTAAGTTCCAACTGGGAAAATCCAACTAACCCACAGCATCAGCATGCATTTGTTAATTTACATGATGAAAATAGAGGGGTGACTGTTGCGAATTATGGACTGAATGAGTATGAAATTATGGAAGATACCATTGCCGTTACTTTGCTTCGAGCGGTTGGGGAATTAGGAGATTGGGGTTACTTCCCAACTCCAGAAGCTCAGTGTATAGGAAATCAAACAGTGAAATTTGCCGTAGGATTTCACGATAGCACAAACAAGCTGGAATCCTATCATGCAGCAATTAACTTTCAAATTCCATTTTCTAGTGTGCAAACAGATATGCATAAAGGTGCATATCCGTCCATATATGAATTTATTCAATTGGACGGAAAAGCTTTTCGACTAACAGCATTTAAGCAGAAAGAAAACAGCAAAGAAATAGTTCTTCGAGGCTATAATTTAACGGAGCAAAAACAGCCTTTAACGTTGAAATATAATGGGAAATACCCAAGAAAATCTAATTTACTGGAAGAAGTGAACGGAGAGATGTTCGATTCCAATCAAATGAACGAAGCGGAGATTTGTACATTTATATGGGAGTAATTTAGAAGAAAAAAAGAGTGTTTCCCCATTTTTTATAGGGAAACACTCTTTTTTTATATGAATGATTAATAACTAAAATAGTAAAATATAGTACCAATCAGCTAAGTATTAATGATTCTAGACATTTCCAGATGTAGTCCTTATGTTATAATTATATATCATCTTGGTTGGTGAAAGGAGAGTTGGTAATGAACAAGAAAACAAATTTTCTCATTTTTTTATTGGCGGTAAGCTGTGGAGCTGTAGTGGCTAATATATATTATACCCAGCCGATAATTCAATTTATTTCTGCTGATTTACATATTGCTTCAAATATTTCTGGGCTGTTAACGACTTTAACGCAGATTGGATATGGCGCTGGCTTGTTTTTCTTAGTGCCCTTGGCGGATCTTTATAAAAGTAAACGAATCATTATCTTGTTAATAGGGCTAACCATTCTTTCTTTAATTGGTGCTTTATTTTCGACAAATGGCATGATCTTTTTATTTGTTGTTACATTCATCGGGATTGGAGCAAGTGCTGCTCAAATGTTAGTGCCATTAACGATGAAAATTGTCCCTAAAGAACAAGCTGGGAATTATATCGGCAAAGTAATGAGTGGGCTTTTTATTGGAATTATGGTGGCGCGGCCATTTTCAATCGCCGTTACGGATTGGCTTGGCTGGCGGATGGTCTTTCTTTTTTCTTGCCTTATTTTAGTTACTATTTTGCTATTATTATTAAAATTTTTGCCGGATTTTGGATTAGAATCTAATCTTGGCATAACGTATCCTGCTTTATTGCGCTCGATGGTAAGTGTCCTAAAAGAAACGCAGCCACTCCAACAAAGAGCATTTTACCATGCTTGTATCTTTGCTACATTTAGTTTGTATTGGACAGTTTTACCCATCTTATTAAGATCCGAGTCCTTGCATTTTACTAATAATGAAATTGCCCTATTTGGCTTTGTTGCCATTGCTGGTGCATTGTTAACCCCATATATTGGAAAGTTAGGGGATAAGGGATATATTTACTCTATGACGAATGTATCAATGGTTCTAGTATTTGTTTCGATTTTTCTTTTGTTTTTTGTAAAAGATCATTCTATCTTAAGTATTGCACTTATTGTAATCTCTGGGATTATACTAGACATCGGTGTATCAGGAAATATGCTGTTAGGTCAAAAGGTTATTTTTAGCTTAAACCCAGCCATTCGAAATAGATTAAATGGATTATATATGACCATTTTCTTCTTAGGAGGAGCGTTTGGATCATGGATCGGAAGCTATAGTTATTATCAATTCAGTCCGGATACGGCATTGCTCTTGGCGATGACCTTTCCCATACTAGCTCTCCTTGTTCATCTGAAAAAAGGAAAAAAAATATTGTCTCATGCCATGGGCTAAAAGAGTAGTTTAAAGAATGAAAGTATCCTTTTTGGGATATTTTTCATTCTTTTTTTATTACTTTTATGGGTATATCTTCTATATGTCACTTCCATTTCTTTTCTGATATTATTTCTGAATTACTAAATACTAAGCTTATTACTATTATGTGGGAGGTATGATGATGAGCAGCAAGGAAAGAGAGTACGATAAGAAAGTACTTCATTTAGAGAGCTTAAAGGAATTAAAAGATAGGAAGTTTCAGAAACAAGTTGATTCAACGGGCAAGCGGACATTAAAAGAAATCAAGGAACAAGTAATCGTAATTACAGGAGCTTCTAGTGGGATTGGACTTGTCACAGCGAGAATGGCTGCTTCTAAAGGTGCAAAGCTTGTGCTGGCAGCACGAAATGAGAATGCCCTGGAAAAACTAACTGCTGAGTTAAAGGAACAAGGGGCTTCCGTCGTTTATGTAAAGGCTGATGTGGGAAAAGAACAAGAGGTAAAAAAAATTGCCGAAACAGCGCTAGAAACATTTGGAGGATTTGATACTTGGGTTAATAATGCAGGAGTGACGATATATGGATATGCCCTGGATGTAAGCATTGAGGACATGAAACGAATGCATGATACTAACTATTGGGGTGTTGTCTACGGTACAAGAATTGCGATTAACCATTTCAAAGAGCGAGGGAATGTGGGTGCTCTAATTAATGTAGGGAGCCTATTTGGGGATAGAGGAACACTTATCCAGTCGACATACGCACCTTCGAAATTCGCTGTTCATGGCTGGACTGAAAGCATTCGAATGGAAGCGGAAAAGGAACAAATTCCTGTATCTATTACTTTGATTCATCCTGGAAGAATAGATACGCCATATGCAGAACATGCTAGAAGTTATTTGGATAAGCAGCCTACTCACAAAGGGATGATTTATCCTCCAGATGCGGTAGCAGAAGCAATATTATTTGCAGCAGAAAATCCAATGAGAGATATATATGTTGGTTCTCAAGCGAAACTATTAAATCTACTAGGCACATTATTACCGCGATTTACAGACAGGTTAATGGAGAAATGGATTCCACCAACTCAATATAAAGATCAACCATCTAACAGCCGTGAAAAAAGTAATTTATATCAGCCAGGATACGGTTTACATGAAAGAGGAAATAATCAGGGATGGATTCGTTCTCGAAGTATGTACGTAAAAATGAGCAAGCATCCCATTCTTACAGCTGCAGCTGCCGTCAGTATTGGGATTATCTTTTTGACTAAAGGGAAAAAATCAAAGTAATAAGAAACAGAATACCTGTTTTTCCTGTGCGAATGATGACACAGTTTAGAAAGGAGAGTCCGAGATGCCGACCAATTCAAACGTGCCTTCAGATAAAGGATTAGATAAAACCATTACCTTATTAAAGGAAGGATATCTATTTATTAATAACAGAATGGATAAATTTAATACTGATATATTCACAGTGCGTTTATTAGGGCAAAATGTGATATGTATAAAAGGAGAGGAGGCTGTAAAGATTTTCTACGACACTGAGAAATTTCAGCGCAATGGTGCAGCCCCTAATCGCGTTCAGCAATCATTATTTGGAAAGAATGCGGTTCAAACGATGGATGATGAAAAACATCTTCACAGAAAACTTCTATTTATGTCCTTATTGACTCCTGAGCATCAGAAAAAGTTGGCGAATCTTACAACAGTCTATTTAGAAGAGGCAATAAAGCAGTGGGAACAACGGGATCAAATTGTTTTATTTGATGAAATAAAGAATATCTTATGTAAAGTTGCCTGTCAGTGGGCAGGAGTCCCGCTTGCGGAAGAAGAAATATTAGAGCGTGCTGATGATTTTATTGCGATGGTGTATGCATTTGGCACCCTTGGCCCCGAGCACTGGAAAGGCAGAATGGCCCGTAATCGAGCAGAGCGGTGGATTAGACAAGTGATTGAAGAAGTTCGTGAGGGCAAACTGGAAACAGAGCAAGGAACCGCGTTACATGAAATGGCTTTTTATGAGAAAATCGATGGAACAAGGCTTGATACGGAAATGGCGGCAATTGAGTTAATAAATGTGTTAAGACCAATCGTTGCGATTGCCACTTTCATTACATTTTCTGCTTTAGCCTTCCATGAATATAAAGAACAAAGAGAAAAACTTCGCACAGCTGATGACCGACATTTCGATATGTTTGTCCATGAAGTAAGGCGATATTATCCGTTTGGCCCTTTTCTTGGAGCTCGTGTCCGAACTAATTTTATGTGGAAGAACCAAGAATTTAAAGAAGGAACTTTAGTCTTATTAGATATTTATGGAACCAATCACGATGCACGTTTATGGGAGAATCCCAATCAATTTAATCCAAGTCGATTTGAAAATTGGCAAGGAGGGTTGTATGATTTTATTCCCCATGGCGGAGGAGATCCAGCAAAAGGGCATCGCTGTCCCGGAGAAGGAGTTACAGTTGAATTGATGAAGGTTGTTTTGCGAACTCTCGCAACGGAATTGGACTATGATGTTCCAGTTCAAGATTTACATTATGACTTAAGTCAGATGCCAACATTGCCGAAGAGTGGTTTTATTATGAACAATGTTAAAAAACGATAAGTAAAAAGAAGAGCTTGGCCTGTTTATTTAAAGGTCAAGTTTTTTTATTTGTTATTTCTCCTATTGGTGAAAAAATATGTCGAAGAAGTCCTGTTTTTTGAAAAAAATTGGTGAATTTTTTTATATATTTTCTAAAAAATGGTAGATTAGCGCTATAATTATAATATCGATACATGGAGAAATGGAAATAACAAGAGAGAAGGGAGATATAATGATTGGTGAAAGAATAAGGCAACTACGTATCCATAAACAGCTGACGCAAAAGGAATTAACGGAAGGGATTTGTTCTATCACTTATTTAAGCCGGATTGAAAATGGGCAAATCAATCCATCTGCAGAGTTTTTAAGAAAAGTGTCCAAAAGACTTGGTTATGATTTAACCGAATTGAGTAGTCCGAATAGAGATGAAAAAATATTAGAGATCGTGGAAAACTATAAAAAAAGCGGAAAAATTACAGATGAACACCTTTCTTATCTTCATATTCAGACATTGGAATTAAACTCTACCAAAATAAATCTGAACCTTTATGGAGTTTTATTGAGATATTATACGACAAAAGGAGAAATAGAGCAGGCTAGAAGTATTTATAGCTTATCTAAACGATTTATTTCAGGAGAAATTAATGAAGGTTTAGAAGAAGAATACTTTTATTATTATCTTTCTTGTGGTAACTTCTTTTATTACCTTCAGGACTTTAATTTTTCAGTTCATTATTACACAAAAGCAGATCATTTATTAAAAGATAGGGAGAGTTTAGATGCTGCGAAACTTTATTATAATCTTAGTTTGATTAAACAAAGAACACACGCCAATCAAGAAATTAGTATGTATTACTCTAATAAGGCATATGAGATATTTGAAAAAAAGAAAGAAAAAGAATATATCATTACTGCTTTAATTACATTGGGGGTTCAATATCAGCTAAATAATGATTTGGATAATTCAATGGAATGTTTAAAAAAGGCAGAACATATTATCATGGAGAATAAAGAGCATGAGAAACTTTCAAGTTTTAAAGGGATGATACAGCATAATATAGGGAGAGTTTATGAGAGAAAAAAGGAATATCAGTCAGCAATAAAATACTATTTAAAGAGTATTAATATATTTGAACAACCTTCACTAGATTTGCAGATTGTTCACCCGTTGAGAAGGTTAGTAGAAATCTATATAGAATTAAAAGATTGGGTACTTGTGGATGAGTATTTAGAAAAGGCCCTTGCGATAACAGAAAAATTTCAGCTTAAGCATGATTATATTTTATTATGTTTATTAAGATTATCGGTTAAGAAACTGCAAGGTAATGAAACTGCATATGAAAAGGGAATGCAAAAAATGCTAGACTCTGCAATTGAATTACATCAAGGTATTTTGATTAAACGAATAACCAAAGAACTGGGGAATCATTATTACGATAAAAAGGCATATAAGAAAGCAGCAGATTATTTAATGAAAGCATTAGAATATGAGGAATAAATTGAAGTAGTAGGTATGTATAGTAAAATTTTAATAGCAAAAAATCTATTAAATGATAGAAAAAACAGTAGAATTTTACCTATTTTTATAAATAATCTATATAGTATAAAATTTTATTAACAAATAGATTAAAGAATAGGAGTGTATTACAAATGAAAAAAATGATAGTATCCGTTGTGGTTCTTATTACTTTAACATTGGGTGTGAATCTTGGAAGTGCTTTTGCTGGGCATGAATGTCAACCAGGAGCACTTAGTATTGGAAATCTCGAAACGGAGTAATAGTGAAATGGTGGAGATGAATAATCAGTTGATGCAGCGAATTTTTGAAACATATCAAGATCAAATGAATCGTGATTATTTACAGCCATCAACTTCTCATATTGTTGCTTGTTCTATTGAAAAAAATCAAAAAATATCACTGCGACCTCGAGAATGTCTTTTTCATAAAAACACATTAGCACAAATTTTATTTGAGGTAATAAGCAAATTTGAACCGGAATTTATAAAGGATATATCTCCTGTAATACTCAAACTAGATGAAAATGTAGTGATGGGAATTCCTTATAATGGTGTTTATAAGCTGGATTCTGAAAAGGAAATTTTTGTGCAACTAGATACAATAGAGTGTAAGCAATATAGTGATATTGCTATACACCAGAAACAATTAGGAATACATTCAAACTTAGGCATATCATATAAGCTTTTAAGACAAGACAAAGAGACATTGGACACTTTAATAAAAGTAATGAAGAAATTAAATTATTATTTAACTATTCATGGAGGAGTAGAGTCAACCATTGCAATAGCTGACTTTATCTCCGACAAGCACGAAAAGAAATTATTATTACCCCCTTACCTTTTTATTCAATGGTTATATCCTACAACTAACTTTGGAGACACTTTAATCTCATAAAGAAAAATTCCAATTTACTTCATTTAAAAGGCGAGTTTGCACTATTAGCATGCCGCCTTTTTACTTTAGGAGGATAGTATGAAAACGAAATTTGGTATAGCTCTATTTCTAATTATCGTTCTAATGATTACTGTCACTACAAAAATTGGCCATTCAGAAAATAACCTTACGATGGAAGAGCTTAATCAGCCAGATTTTCTACATGATAAAGAGGCAGTTGTCTATTTCTCCACAATAACTAATCAAGATAGGAATAATGAAGGGATTAGCTACGCTGTTTTTATTGATGATAAAGGAAAAGCAACTGGTTTTCAAATGGGTGGTTTAGAATTTGGAAGCATGGCGCTAAATGATCATCAAATGTTGTTAGAGGATAAAAATACAATAAGGTTGATTGGAGAAAAGAATGCTGTAATCGATTTGAAATACCAACAAAGCGGAGAACGAACAGGCTATTTGGAGAAACAGGATGTCTTTTTCTCTATTTATCGTTCTGGAAATGATAAAGAAAGGGATATATCCCATATTTATTGGGGAAATCACAAAGGGTTTAAAGGAGGAAATCTCCCTTTTAATATAATGGCTTCGGGTTCCACCAAGGATGAAATTCTCATTTTGACAAATGATAAAGAAGAAAAGGAATATGTCTTAAGGAAAGCATTCTTGGAAAATAACCATTTAGAAATAAAGGCCATTAAGGGATTGGAAATGGAGAAAGGATATGAATATTCATCATTGGCACCTATCTTAAGTGACGAACTCCATTATTATGTTTTGCTTTCAGAGATAACCGATGACAAGAGTCAAAATACCGTTTTATTTCTCCTTAATAAGGAAACTTTGGAACAAACAAAAGTGGAGTTAAGTACAGGATATGTTGCTAATGACCCCGCAGCTGATTCCATGAATTCCAAAAATGCAGCTTATTTATGGCGGGACGTTTTTTTCTATGTTAACGGAGTAGGAGAAGTTGTTGCGGTAAGTAAAGATGGACAAGAACAGAGTAAATTCCTGCTGGAGGATTTTCCACAAAACCAACCCCGGCATAATGAAGAAGTATATTTTGCAGGGGATTATTTATTTGCATTAAGGTATGACGATTCGAAAAAAGAGAAGTATTATCTGGAAAGCTACTCTTTGGAAAATGGTGAGAAGGTAGAAGAGAAAATAATAGAAGGATTAGATGCCATCTTATCATCTGTAAAAGGAACTTCTATTTATTCTTATGATTTTAAAATATTAAAGTAAAAGCATAAGAGCAGCCTTATGCTTTTTTTAATGAAGCTAGATGTAAAGTAGATTTATTTTAAAAAAAATATTTGTTTTCTCCTTTCCAAATTTAAAAGGTTCTAAAACGATTACATTTTTATAGAATAAGAGATTGTACAAGTTGATCCCTATATTTCCATCTCACTTTCAAGTATACTAAGAAAAAAGTAGATAGTTGGAGGTTAAGTAGTGGATTTACATGATTTTTTAGTAATGTTCAAGTATTTTATTCTAGGAGCCATCCAAGGTATTACCGAGCCAATTCCAATTTCCTCAAGTGGTCATTTAATTATTGGCCAAAGGCTTCTAGGAATTGAACAGAGAGGCTTATCGTTCGAGATTATTACAAATACGGCATCATTAATTGCCATTGTCTTCATTTACCGAAAGGATATAAAGCAATTAATAACACATAGCTTTTTGTATCTAAAAACACGAAAGGAAAGTTATCGAGCTGATTTTCGATTCTCCCTGTATGTTATTATTGGAACCATTCCAGCTGGTGTGATCGGCGTACTGTTTGGCGATTATATTGCTGATTATTTCACCTCTTTTTATACTGTTTCCATTACACTACTAATTACAGGTATAGCTTTATGGATCATTCGAAATATGCGTGGTGTAAAAAGAGATGGGGATTTATCTTTGCGAGATGCTCTTATTGTTGGATGTGCTCAAGTGATTGCACTTATACCAGGTATCAGCCGCTCAGGTTCCACTGTTATAGCGTCCATTGCATTGGGCATGAAACAAAGTACGGCGCTGCGTTTTTCCTTTATGCTTTATATTCCAGTAAGTGTTGGAGGAGCTATTCTTGGAGTAACGGAAATGATTAACAGCCCAGATTTGAAAACTTTGGCTTGGCCTTATTTCATTGCTTTTATCACGGCTCTTGTTTTTACCTATTTCTCTATGAAATGGCTAATGGGTATAATGGAAAAAGGAAACTTAAAATATTTTGCTTATTATTGCTTTATCGTTGGAACGATATTATTGGTGGTAACCTACTTATTATAAAGAGAATAATAGACAAAGAAGAAAAGTGCGATAGGACAACTATTGTGCTTTTTTGTCTTTAATGACGACTGTTTCAAAAAGAAATGAAAGAAAGGAAGAGCTTTTATTGTAAAATCCCAAGTTCTTAACAAAGCCGGAAAATCAGAAATAAGGATTGCTCACTTTAATAGGGACATAACAATCAACATTATTTTGTAATTGTGTATCCGCTTTCAGTCGGATAAGATATTACCATAGAAAGAAGAAAAGAGGTGAAGGAATTTGTGAGTCAAGTCATAAATGAGCGTCATCAGATGATTCTTACTATCTTACGAAGGGAGAAACGGTATGTGACAGCTGCAGAGTTAGCACAATCACTTAAAGTTTCTAAGAAGACAATATATAGAGATATCCAACAAATAGTTGATTCGAATTCAATGCCGTTTCGGATAATAAAAAAAGAAAACTTCGGTTATTACTTCCAGAACCATAAAGAACCTTTAGAAACGGAAACGATTGTATTTGATTATCCTGACGAAAGACGTTTGAATTTACTATTATATCTTTTAGCCATTGCACCCGGTAAGACCTCAATTCAAAAAATATCGGAAAAGTACATCGTAAGTCAGAGCTCTATTCTCAATGATTTTAAACATATTGAAAAGGAATTAAGGTCCTATCATTTAAGACTATTAAGGACAAAGGAAGGAACCTTTATTAAGGGAGATAAACTATCTATTTATCGTTTGATGGCCGTAATTATTGAGAATTACTTAACTCAAATGGGAGACCCTTTTAGTCAATATGATATTCCTGATTCTATCAAAAAAGTAAAAGTGAAAAATAATCATTTAATAAAAATTAAGAGGTTGCTGCATGATATCCAAGTGAAGCATGATTTAAGCTTAGATCAGCCCTATTATTTAACCTTATTCTGCTCTCTTCTTTCGATAATAGAAAAACATAATAATAAGCTTTCATTAGATGAAGAAGAAATAGTATACGAAGAAATAGATGAAAATTCCACTATTTATTGTATTTGTAAAGATATGATTGAGGAAATCGAAAATCAGTTTTCTCTTTCGTTAAAACAATATGATATTTATTCTCTTTATTATATTTTGAAAGCGTATAAACTTAATTCGCGATTTTTATTAAATCAAGGTACTGAGCCATATAAAAATGATCAGGTCGTTCTTTTAACAAAAAGGTTAATAGCAAAAGTGACAGAAAATAGCGGATATCGATTCGATACGGATGATGAATTATTAGAAAGGATAACCTTGCATATGCATGCAATGTTATATCGATTAAGCCATCGAATCTATATAGTTAATCCAATCATAAAATCCATAGTAACCAATTTCTCCAATATATTTGGCTTAGTAAAGACTAGCATTCAACAGTTAGTAGAAGAAGGACATTATGAAAAGTATATAACCGATGAAGAAATTGGCTATATTACTTTGTATTTTCAAATTTCGTATGATGATCATTTTGCTAATCAGATTCCTATATTAATTGAATGTACAAGTGGAATTGGCACTTCGCATTTATTAAGTGAAAAAATAAGAAGAACTTTTCCTGATATCCACATAAAGAAAATAATCGCCCAGCAACGAATAAAACAGACAGATTATGAAGATGTAGAATTAGTTATTTCTACTGTGAAAACACATAGTATCATTGATAAGCCTACTATTCTTGTGAGTCCTATTTTAAATCAAGAGGATAAGTTTAAGATAGATCAATTTATTAAGGACTACTACAATCAACAGAGTATTATCGGTGAAAAATAGAAAGGTAGGAGAGTTAAAAGTGGACATGAAAATAGAAGAATTAGATTTTCATAAGGTAGTAACAGAAGATCTTATCGAGTTAAATTTGCAAGGAACTACAAAGGAAGAAGTATTGAATGAGTTAACTGACCTATTATATGAAAACGGTTGTATATCGAATAAAGAAGGATTTATAAAGGATGTGATGTATCGAGAAGAAGAAGGTGTTACTGGTTTGGAGAAGGGGGTGGCTATCCCCCATGGTAAATCAAAGCATGTACGAAAGACATCTATTGCAATAGGAAGAACCCAATCATTTATAGAATGGGAATCGCTTGATGGAAATCCTATCAATATTATTATCTTATTTGCTGTTAAAGACACGGATAAAACCACTATCCATATTAAATTATTACAAAAGGTAGCTGTCTTATTAGCGGATGAGGAAACGATTAGTAAGTTCCAAACACTGCAGACAAAGAAAGAATTTTTAAAGGTATTAACGAAAAATGATTAAGGTGCATTTTATTAAAAACTTATAAATTTGGAGGGAATCATGATGAATATTGTGGGGATTTCAGCTTGTACATCTGGTATTGCTCATACGTATATTGCGAAAGAAAAATTGATTAAAGCAGGCCAAGAGCTGGGACATAAAGTTCGTATCGAGACACAAGGGACCATTGGAATTGAGGATGAGTTAACGACTAAGGAAATAGAGGAAGCTGATTTGGTCATAATTGCTGCAGATATCAAGGTAAGTGGAAAAGAACGTTTTGCTGGGAAGAAAATTGTTGAGATACCTACACATATTGCCATAAAGGCACCGAAACAGCTTTACCAAAAGATTGACGCTGAGCTAAATAAACAGTGAGGGGGTCTACTAGATGCTGAAGAAAATGCAAGTAAAAAAGCATGCTTTAACAGCCATTAGTTATATGCTGCCACTTGTTGTGGCATCAGGACTTTTAATTGCAATTGGGAATCTTACAGGTGGTTCGGTCATTGAAGATTATAAAGCTTCCTTTGATATTCCCTCAGCACTTGTTTCGTTAGGAGTACTTGGAATGGGGTTATTAGCTCCTGTTATTTCAGGAGCAATAGCATATTCCATAGCAGATCGTCCAGGTATTGCTCCAGGGTTATTAATGGGATTGATCGCAAACGCCATTGGAGCAGGATTTTTAGGTGGGATGCTAGGTGGATTTATTGTTGGTTACTTTGTTTTATTTTTAAGAAAAAATTTAAAAGTGCCAAAGTGGGCAGAAGGCTTAATGCCAATGATGATTATTCCTTTAATATCGAGTTTAGTTATCGGATTACTTATGTTTTTTGTGCTTGGCGTTCCGATTGTATGGGCAACAGAGGGCTTAACTTCTTTTCTAACAAGTATGCAGGGATCGATGAGATTTGTTTTTGGGGCAATATTAGGGGGAATGGCAGCATTTGATTTTGGCGGGCCAGTTAATAAAGTAGCCTCATTGTTTGCAGATGGTTTGCTATTAGAGGGCATATACGAGCCAGAAGCTGTAAAAATATTGGCATCAATGGTTCCCCCATTTGGTGTAGCCATTTCTTGGGGACTTTCTAAATTATTTCAGAAGAAACGATATACAAAATCGGAAGAAGATAACATCAAAATAGCTCTACCGATGGGAATATGCATGATTACAGAAGGCGTTATCCCGATTGCAGCAGTAGATATTGTAAGAGTTGTTGCTTCATGCACCATTGGAGCAGCCGTTGGAGGAGGGTTCTCTATGATGTGGGGGGTAGGATCTCCGGTTCCATCAGGAGGAATGTTTATTGTACCTGCGATGACACATCCAATTCTATTTTGTGTGGCATTACTTATCGGGTCACTCATTACCGGAGTTATGCTGTTCTTATGGAAGAAGGAACCAGCTGCAGAAATAGAAGAAACATCGAGTGAAGAGGAAGAAGTAGATTTATCAGATGTGAAGATTACATTTTAACCTGAATGAAAGAACGCTTATTTTGCTAGAGAGTAAGTCAATAAAGGAGGGGACTTAGAATGTATGTTTCGATGAAGGGAATGCTTGCACGTGCCAACCAAGGGAAATATGCGGTAATGGCAATCAACTGCTTTAACCTAGAAACAGCTAAGGCAGTGATTGAAGCAGCACAAGAATTGAGAGCACCTATCATTGTAGATTTATTACAAGATCATTTAATGCAGCATTTGGGAAGTAAGTTATTAACAAGACCAATTATAGAAATGGCAAATGCAGCAAGTGTAGAAGTAGCTATTAATTTAGACCATGGGCAGGATGTTGGATTTGTGAAGAGATGCTTAAGAGATGGATTTTCTAGTGTAATGATGGATGCTTCTCGTTATCCAATTGATGAGAATATAAGAATAACGAAAGAAATGGTAGAATTCGCGCAAAGCTATGATGCGAGCGTCGAAGGGGAGATTGGTAATATCGGTTCTGTTTCTAGGAACCAGATGACAGATGATGAAATGTATACGAATCCTGATTTAGCCATTAGATATGCAAAAGAAACAGGAATAGATGCGCTGGCTATTTCTTATGGCTCTAGTCACGGGGATTATCCAGATGGTTATATTCCAGCTTTTCGATTCGATATTTTAGAAAAAATTAAAGGAGAAACGGGTATCCCGCTTGTGCTCCATGGAGGATCTGGATGTGGAGAAGAAAACATAAGAAAGTCTATTTCATTAGGTATTAATAAGATTAATGTTGGCTCTGATTTTTTTAAAGCACAGGTAAATAGTATAAAAGAAAACATGGTTAGAAACGAAATAGATTATTTTGATATTATTCATCAAACGATTAAGGCTGGAAAAGATTTAGTTAAATATTATATTGAACTGGCAGGCACTGAAGGAAAGTCATTATAAATTTAAAGAAAAGAGGAATATATTATGTTATTAAATATGAAGCAGTTATTAGAAGTAGCACAAAAACATCAATTTGCCGTTGGAGCATTTAATGTAGCAGATAGTAACTTTTTGAGAGTAGTAGTTGAAGAGGCAGAAAGCAATAATTCTCCTGCGATAATTGCAGTACATCCAACTGAATTAGACTTTGTCAAAGATGATTTTTTCTCTTATGTATTAACGAGAATTAAAAATAGCCATGTTCCATTTGTTCTGCATTTAGATCATGGCGGAAATATGGCTGATATTATGCGGGCGATTCATGCAGGCTTTAGTTCCGTCATGATTGATGGCTCCTTGCTTTCTTTAGAAGAAAATATTCAGTTAACGAAACAGATAGTAGAAGTGAGCCATTCGCTGGGAGTATCAGTGGAAGGAGAATTAGGAACAATTGGAAATACAGGTACATCAGTAGAGGGCGGGGTATCGGAGGTAATTTATACTAGACCAGAAGACGCCCAAGAATTTGTAGAGAAAACAGGGGTAGATACATTGGCAATTGCAATCGGTACTTGTCACGGTATTTATCCAAAAGATATGGAGCCAAAGTTGAGAATGGATATTTTAAAAGAAATTAAAGAAACGGTCGACATTCCTCTTGTGCTTCATGGCGGCTCAGCTAATCCAGATGAAGAAATTGCAGAGGCTGTTCAGATTGGTATTCAAAAAGTGAATATCTCATCAGATTATAAGTACGCATTTTATAAAAAATGCCGTGAGATTTTAGCTGAAACAGAGCTTTGGGATCCTAACGCAATATATCCAGCATGCATTGATGCAGCTAAAGAAATAGTAAAATATAAAATGAATTTATTTCAATCCATTGGAAAAGCTGAAATTTACAGAGAAGAAAATGTGACGGCATGGCGTAGAGAATGGTTATAAGCAGTAGGAAGAGGGGAGATAATCCTCTCTTTTTTTATAATCGAATTATTTTTTTATGTCCTCATTAAATGGTGCAGATATAGGTTTCTGTGCTATTTTAATCGTTTTAAAGAGAAATCTAAATTTATTTTTTAATCAGTACCTTGCAATGAACAATACTAAATGGTATATTATTGGCAATAGGTATTATTTTTACTATGGTACTGTTTATTATAAGGTACTGAATGATGAATAAAGGTAGGTGGAAAAGATGAATGTACAGTTTAAAAAGGGTGTCTTAGAGTTATGTGTACTTGTTCTTTTAGATAAAAAGGACCGCTATGGCTATGAACTCGTTCAAAAGATATCCAATCAAATTGAAATTTCAGAGGGCTCTGTTTATCCCCTCTTAAGAAGATTAACAAAAGAAGAATATTTTACAACTTATTTACAAGAGTCAACAGAAGGTCCTTCGCGTAAATACTACAAGTTAACCGATAAAGGAAGAACCTATCTTAATAAACTTATTACGGAATGGAATGAATTTTCTAATGGTGTCAATCAATTAATAAAAGAAGGTGTAAATAATGACTAAAGAGCAATTTTTAAAACAGCTCCAAGCTGGATTAAAAAAGCTTCCGCAAGAGGAACGAAAAGATATCATCCATGATTATGAAGAACATTTTTTTATAGGCAAAGAAGATGGAAAAACAGAGGAAGAAATAGCCAAGTCTTTAGGATCTCCTCAGCAAATTACGAAAGAATTAATAGCTGCCTATCACCTTGAAAAGGTGGAAAAAAGCAGAACAACGGGAAATATTCTTCGAGCAGTATGGGCGGTTATTGGTTTAGGATTCTTTAATTTGGTTATTGTACTTGGACCATTTCTTGTGATAGCATCCCTTATTCTATCAGGGTGGATAGTTGGTGCGTCTTTTATACTCTCCCCACTACTTGTTCTTGTGGACAGTGTTTTTCATCCAGGTAGTTTTGCATTTTTTAAATTATTTATGACCATTTTGCTAGTGGGATTAGGAATTTTTATTGTAATTGGTATGTATTACATTACAAGAATTTCTTCAAAAGGCTTTATCAATTATTTGAAATTTAATGCAAAATTGGTGAAGGGAGGCCAAAAGCATGATTAGTCTAAAAAAATTAATGGTCACTGGACTTATTCTTGTTCTAATTGGCGGCATAGGGGCATTCCTAACATTCCGCGATAACAGTATAGATATTCATGAAGAGAAAGTATTTAAGGAAAATGATATTACTGGAATTGAAGTAGATTCCAATAATGCAGGGATTGAAATTATTCCCACAGCAGAGAAGGAAACAAAGGTTGTGTTGCAAGGAAAAGGTTCCTCTGAAACGAAGGGAAGTTTTACTGCCAAGGTAGTTGGGGAAAAACTGGTTGTAAATTGGAATGAAAAACAAATTAGCTTTTTTCAGATGAATTTTATAGATGAATCACTTACCTTAAAAATTCTTGTACCTGTGAAGGAATATAAATCCCTTCGCATAAATAATGATAATGGAAAGATTGATTTAGCGGACCTAATGGTTGAGCAAGTACAGGCAGAAAGTAATAATGGTCGCATCCATCTGCAAAATATTCAATCCAGAAGTGTAGAAGTAAACTCTGACAATGGAAGAGTATCGCTGGATCATGTAAGCGGAAGCGTGAAAGGAGAAACGAATAATGGGAGAATTTCGATGAAAACTGCCACATTGGATCAGGCGATACAGCTGGAAACAGATGATGGCAGTATCGAAATTGTAACAGATAAGGAACCAACAAATGTCACATTCGATGTTCAAGTTGATGATGGCAGCATCAATATTTTAGATAAATACAAAGGAAGTACCGTGATTGGAAACGGAGAAAATAAAGTAAAGCTGAAAACAAATAATGGGAAAATTAGGGTGGGGAATTAAAAAAAGGCAGCTTTTTTAAGCTGTCTTTTTTATCTGCCGATATAAATATAAATTTTCTTGTGAAAAGAAAATTTGGTATCGCATTCAAACTATATAAAAAATAAAAGCCTCCGATATATAGAAAGTAAATGGACAAAAGAATAAAGCTAGAAGCATTCAGGGGGATAGAATGAAAATAAAATATCAATTGGCAATCATTTTCTTCATTTTAATTATTTCTTTGTTGGGGATTGGCGGATTTAGCAATATGAGTCTGCAGTCGTTAATTGCAAATAGTAAAGAACTGACAGAGGCAAAAGAAATGCAGCGTCTAGTTACTCATTTGCAATATCGAATTGCTGGAATTTCTAATGACGAGCGTGGCTTTCTTCTTACCGGAAATAAAGAATATAGTGACGGAATTAATGAGAAAGAGTCAGACATTCATGATACTTTGAAAACAATGGAGACTTTATCTAATTATTATGAGTATAAAGAAGATATCCAAACGTTTCAATCCAGTCTACAAACGTACTTAGCCACAAGTGACAAAGTGCCTGGGGCTTATATCGAAGATCCATCTGCTGCAGAAAAACTCCATTTTGGGGATTTACGGACATTAAGGAAAGAAGTTTTAGATCCGGCAGTTAATGAATTAGTGGAACATATTAATCAAGATGTTATTCAGTTGGAAGAACAAAATCAAAAAAATAATAAAATAACAAAAACGGTATTAATCGTAATTATCATCGTGGCAGCACTATTGAGTATTGTCTTAGGTTTTCTGTTATTAAAGTCTATTTTACGACCATTAAATAAAATTAATAATCAACTTCAAAGTATTGCTTCTGGAGAAGGGGACTTAACACAGCGAGTAAATGTGAATGGGAAAAACGAATTTGGTCAATTAGCACATTCGTTTAACGCATTCGTCGATTCTCTTCAAATAATGATAAAAAGTGTAGGGCAGACGTCTAAAAATGTTGCACAAGCTTCAGATGAATTAGCTTCCAGTATGGAACAATCGACTGTAGCGGTAGAGCAAGTGGCGGATGCTGTTCAAACCATTGCAGAGAATGGAAATAAGCAAGATTCACTTACCCAGAATAGTTTAATAGAAGTTAATAATTCCTTGAAAAATATTAAGGATGTGGCCCATACTGCCAGCGAAGTTGCAAATGAATCTCTGCTTATTAAAGAAAAAGCAAAAGAAGGGGAATTGGCATTGACTGAAATGCAAATGCAGATGGAGGCAATTCATGCATCTGTTGATTTAGCAGGAGATGGATTAAAATCACTTGTTTTAAGTACAAATGAAATTAATGAGGTACTTGCAAGTATTCAAGATATATCCAATCAAACCAATCTGCTAGCATTGAATGCATCCATTGAAGCAGCAAGAGCAGGAGAACATGGAAAAGGATTTGCGATTGTAGCAGAGGAAGTTCGAAAGCTATCAGAAATGACAGGTACTTCTGTAAATCAAATACACGATCTGATAAGTTCTATTCATGACCACTCAAACACGACAGAAAAAAATATGTCTTTTGTAATAGAAAATGTAGATGCTGGTACGAAATTATCTGATACTACAAATGAACATATTAAGGAAATATTAAATCGTGTTGAATCCATTGCAGATCATATTAAAAAGATGGCAGAAACAGCACAAGAAATTACGGCAGAAGTACAAGAGGTACAAGATTCAGTGGAAGAAATAGCTCATACTTCTCGCGAAACTTTAGAAAGAACGGAAAGTGTTGCAGCAGCAACAGAAGAACAAACTGCCTCATTCCAAGAAATAACAAGCTCAAGCATGGCATTATCTAAAATGGCAGAGGAGCTTCAAGAACTAGTGCACCGATTTAAAATCTAAGAAAGAATGTAAAAAAAGAGAAACTGTGTGAGATTTTCTAGATCAAATTTAAAAAGATCGAAAAAAATTAAGGAGGCAAGTACCCAAGGATTTCGAACAAGTATAGGTCTGAACAATTATACAATTATGTGCATATATTGTATAATTGTTCGTTTTTTATTCGGTATAAGTGGTAATCATCCGCAGATTGCATAAGCTTGCTAGTGGGCGAGCACCAAGCTGCTTCATTTATTGATCTACTGCGTTAATAGGAGATGAATTACTTTGCAAGTTTTCTCTCTCTTTTAAAAGTAAAAAGCTTATAAAGATTGTATTAACCAATCCTATTATTCCATAACACCATATCGGCATTCTGAGAGCTTCATACCATAACATGTTAATAAAGTATACACCAATAGCTATTAACAACGAATTACTTATCAAAGTTAATAGGGCTTTTTTTACAATGAAAAATGAATATAGTCTCCAAATAGCAATAATTAGCGCAGCAATACTTGTCATAGTCAAAGACATTAACGCAATAGAGCGTACGTTTTGTTCTTGATGAAACACTTCTGCTGTAAAAAAGAATTTTGTAAATATATTGGTGAGAAAATAAAAACTTGTTAGATAAATAGAACTAGCCAAAAAGGAGATAGGTATCCATTTCAAATATATAAAAATGGCGTTTTTACTCCTGTTTGACGGTTTTCTTTTTTCCTGAATGGTTTCAGCAATTGATGTCACAACTATAATGAATACTAATAAATATAAATCGTGTAATGGGAGTTTTCCTTTAAAGATGTCCATTAAGAAAAGAAAAGCATCCTTTAATTCCATTAACATTATCTATTCCAACCTTTCAATTATGTACTACCTGTTATACGAAAGGAAATATAGGAATGTTTCAATAATTATATATTTTTTCAGATTTAGGAAACTTTTCCTGATTAGCTATATGTTACCTCAGTTAAAAGAAATGACTATTTGCCTGGATAAAAAATTGGGATTGTTCATAGTTATAGGTAACTTTTGAAAAGTCAAAAGGCTGCCCATTAGTTAGATGAAAAATGCTCTCTACCAATAATTTAGGATTATCTTTTTCTAATCCCAAATAAGCAGCTTCTTCTTCCGTTAATTTCCCTACATGTAAATACACATCTGAAAAGCCTACTTTTAGCCCTAAGCCTTTTGTTATGTAATGAAAAATAGATTCCGCTACGATTTCTTTATTTAAATACGTAATGAAGGCTTTATTATACCAAGATTCCTCTAAACAAAGAGTTTGGCCGTTAATATAGCGAATTCTCTTTACGTAATAAACCTCCTCGTGAAGCTCCATATTTAAATTTAGGGCAATTTCCTCAGTCGGTTTTCTTATCTCTAATTCGATTATTTTGGAGGTTAGAGTATAATCCTCTAAATCTGTTTTAAATCCTTGATTGGAAAGCAAGCTGATATAGCCTTTTCGATTCTGTCGTCTTACAAAAATTCCACTGCCTCTTACTTGAAAAATGATTCCCCTTTTTTCAAGAAGCTCAAGCGTTTTCGTAATCGTACTTTTACTAACCTCGAATTGCTTCATTAATGTCTCAATAACTGGCAGCTTACTGCCTTGCTTTAAGCCATGCTCTTCAATATATTTTTCTATTTCTTCTGCGATTTGCTGGTATTTTAACATAATATATACCTCGATTATCTTAAACGTTATAGCTGGATTATAGCATATATAGGAAAAAAACTCATTTGGATTAATTAGGTATAAAAATATTATATTGTATTTATCATATTGTACCGGTACAATTATAATATAAGTGTAATCTAAAAAATAATGTAAAGGAAAAGACAATTTAATAGTATAAAAAGGAGGAAAATAAGGATGAGCAAAATGCCGAAAGATTTTTTATGGGGTGGAGCATTAGCTGCACATCAATTTGAAGGTGGTTGGAATCAAGGCGGTAAAGGTCCAAGTGTAGTAGATGTTATGACAGCAGGTGCTCATGGAGTACCTAGGAAAATAACAGACTTGATTGAAGAAAATCAATTTTATCCAAATCATGAAGCAATTGATTTTTACCATCGTTACAAAGAGGATATTGCCTTGTTTGCTGAAATGGGGTTAAAGTGTTTACGAACTTCCATTGGCTGGAGCAGAATTTTTCCAAAAGGGGATGAATTAGAACCGAATGAAGAAGGACTGCGCTTCTATGACCAAGTATTTGATGAATTACTTAAATACGGAATACAGCCAGTTATTACCTTATCCCATTTTGAAATGCCGTTACATCTAGCAAGAGAATATGGCGGTTTTAGAAATAGAAAAGTAGTTGATTGTTTTGTCCGCTTTGCCGAAGCATGCTTCCATCGATATAAAGACAAAGTAAAATACTGGATGACTTTTAATGAAATCAACAATCAAATGGATG
Organism: Niallia sp. FSL W8-0951; assembly: GCF_038006525.1. Classification (NCBI taxonomy): domain Bacteria; kingdom Bacillati; phylum Bacillota; class Bacilli; order Caryophanales; family Bacillaceae; genus Niallia; species Niallia sp. FSL W8-0951. Next base: position 3,122,732 of record NZ_JBBOVK010000001.1, on the reverse strand, counting down.
TTTCTAATCCGCTCTTTTTGTGGACAAATTCTGGAGTAACCGTCAAAGAAGGAGAAAATGCGAAAGAAGTGATGTATCAAACTGCTCATCATGAGCTAGTTGCAAGTGCATTAGCTGTGTCTATTGGCAAAAAAATAAATCCTGATTTCCAAATTGGAGCAATGGTTTCCCATATTCCTATCTATCCATTTTCTTCTAATCCAGAAGATGTGATGCTAGCGGAAGAAGAAATGAGACAAAGATATTTCTTCCCAGATGTGCAAGTTCGTGGATATTATCCTAGTTATGCCTTAAAGGAATTTAAGCGAGAAGGCTATTCGATTACAATGAAGCCAGAGGATGCTGAGATTTTACGCAATGGGACAGTTGATTATTTAGGATTTAGCTACTATATGTCCACTACCGTAAAGAGCGATGTGAAAAATAATAATACAGGGGATATTGTAAATGGCGCCTTGCCAAATGCGGTTGAAAATCCGTACATCAAAGCAAGCGATTGGGGCTGGTCCATTGATCCGACAGGTCTGCGCTATGTGTTAAATCGTCTATATGACCGCTATCAAATACCTTTATTTATTGTAGAAAATGGATTTGGCGCTATTGATACTGTCGAAGCTGATGGCTCTATTCATGACAAGGAAAGAATTGCCTACTTAAAGGCGCATATTGAAGCATTAGAGAAAGCGGTAATGTATGATGGAGTAGATTTGATTGGATATACGCCATGGGGAATTATTGATATTGTTTCCTTTACAACAGGAGAAATGAAAAAACGCTATGGAATGATTTATGTAGATCGAGATAATCAAGGGAAAGGAACCATGAGCCGTTCGAAAAAAGACTCCTTTTATTGGTATCAGGAAGTGATTAAGTCAAACGGGGAAAAGCTGTAATAGAAAAAGGAAGGGGATGTTTTCCTCTTCCTTTCTTTGTATTGTATACTTGATTTTTAATGAAATTTACTATTTTGCGAGAAATAAATTTAGTATTTTTTAATTATAGCTTGCTTCTAATTCATCTATTAAGCTTCCAACATAGGCAATTGCTTTTCGGATTGGCTCAGGGGTGGACATATCTACATTTGCTAGTTTCATTAAATCGAATGGTTTTAAAGTGCCGCCGGCTTTTAAAACTTTTAGCCATCGCTCAACAGCAGGCTGTCCTTCTTCCTCAATCATTGCTGATACGGCAGTTGAAGCTGTAAGCCCAGCGGAGTACGTATATGGGTAAAGACCCATATAATAATGGGGTTGGCGCATCCATGTTAGGCCTGCTGCTTCATCTATTTCCACACTGTCTCCCCAGAATGATTTTAAGACATCGATATTTTGTTCACATAATACTTTAGCTGTAATCGGAGTTCCTTGTTCTGCTAAGTCATAAACTTTTCTTTGGAGTGCCCCTTCTAAAATATGGGTAACAAAATTATGATAATACGTTCCTAGTGATTGGAGAATTACCCATCTTCTAATTTGATTGTTTGAAGATTGTTTCATAATATACTTGCTCAAAAGCATTTCGTTCATGGTGGATGGAGCTTCAATAAAGTATCGAGATGGACGGGTATTTGAAATAATTTGATTTTTGCCAGCAAGAGCAAAATGTCCAGCATGTCCAAGTTCATGTGCTAAGGTAAACGTATTACGCATTGAGTTATGCCATGTCATTAAAATGTATGGATGTACTCCATACGGGCTGGAGCAGAAGGCACCTGATCGTTTTCCATGGTTATCTGCTAAGTCTACCCAGCGGTCTTTTAAGCCTTTTTCCATTATTTCCATATATTCTGGTCCCATAATATTAAGCGCTTCTAAGATAAGCTTGGAAGCTTCCTCGTACGTAATTTTAGGATCATAGGATGTGTCGAGCGGAGCCTTTAAATCACAATAATGGATTTTTTCTAAACCTAATACACGCTCTTTTAATTTGGCGAATCTGCGCATATGTGGAGCCAATTCTGTAAGAATGGTATCCAATTGGTTATGGTACATTTCTTTTGTGACTTGTTGTTCTTGTAAAAGCATGTCTGTTACAGATTCATAGTTTCGTAAACGAGATTCTATTATTTGTTTTTTAACTTCTGTTCCATAGGTAGCCGCATATGTATTTTTATAACGGTTAAGGCCAGCCGAAAAGGCTTCATATGCTTTTCTTCTTACTTCTTTATCTGCCGATTCTTCGTACTTTTCGAAAGAATTAAATGTCAAAGGATATTCTGTCCCGTCACTTGTTATAAAGGAGGAAAACTCCATATCTGATGTTTTACTTCTTTGATAAATCATATAAGGAGAACGCTGGATTTCACCAAATGCTGCTAATACTTCCTCTGCTTCAGGTGTTAACATATGTGGCTTCAAATCCATTAAGTCCGTTAGTGTTTTGGAAAAAAGCTGTAGTTCTTCTTCCTCGTTCAGGTATGTATTTATTTTATCGTTTGCAAGCGTAAGAATCTCTGAATTAATAAAAGAAAGGCTTGAGCTTACTTTTGCATAGAGGGAAGAAACAATTGCATCGTTCTCTTGATTGGAAGGATTAGATCCGTCTGCAGATTGATTAAGGTTTGCATAAGTGAGAACTCTCACTAATCTTTCATCCAATGCATCTCGAGCTTTTAGACAATCTAGCAAGATTTTAGCGTTTTGGTGAAGCTTCCCTTTAAATTGTGTCACAGTAGGAATATCTTCTTCAATCGCTTCTACTTCCCTTTTCCAATCAGCTTCGCTTTCGAACAAATCGCGCAAATTCCAGGTTTGTTCGAAAGGAACTTCGGAACGATAAAGTGTTTTTTCCATTTCTTTATTCATAAACATTCTCCTCTGTCACCTATTTATTTCGTTTTTCGAAACGATTAGTTTGATTATACAATAAAAAATTGAACTATAGGAATATTTTGTTTATTATATTTTTTAATGATAATTTGTAGAAGATAAAGATAAAAAACTACGCTTCTTATGATAAATAATTGTATAATGGTTAAAACTCACCATTTCACCAAATTTTACATTTTAAGGTAAAAGAATGACCGCTGAAATTGGAATAAACAAAAAGGAATGAAAAGAAATTGCCCTTAAAGTTTTCACGAAAAAAAAGATTTTATTTATTATTTTTTATCTGCATTGTCTCCATGTTTATCATTTTTATGTTCTCCCATATGCCGTATGAAGAACAGGATATTAAGCCATTTTTACGAGATAAGATAGACCTGACAAATGTTCCATTCCCCTCTATAACATTTGAGTATGATGGCCAGATTATCTCTTCGGATTCTGACCCATATGGTTTTATCGAATTTTTATTTCGAAAAGCAGGGCATGTAATTGGTTATTGCCTCTTAACTTTGCTGTTATTTCTCACCCTGATGCAAACGAAAATCAAACGACCATGGGTGTATCTATTAAGTGGTGCTCTTTCTATTGCTTATGCATTAACAGATGAGTGGCACCAAAGCTTTGTTCCCGGAAGAACAGGCCATTGGCAAGACGCCATCATTATCGACGGAACTGGCGTTATATTAGGATTAGTCATTGGTTTTATAGGTACTATATTTTTTAAAAAGAGGAAAACGAAGGGAAGGTTTTAGGGATTCCTAAAGAAAGGAGAAGTGAAGTGATTGTACCAAGATAAAGAATTAACAGTAAGACCGATTAAGGAGGAAGATCTTTATCAGCTTTGGACACTGGCATTTAAAGAAGAAAATCCTGAATGGAAAAAATGGGATGCTCCGTATTATGCACATAAAGCATTAAGTTATGAAGGATTCTTAAAAACTCAAAAAGAGCGCTTCTTAGAAAGAGATGATTACTGGGCAATTGTTGTAGGGGAAGAACTAATAGGAACGGTTGGCTACTACTGGGAACATGAACCGTCCAAATGGTTAGAGATGGGAATAGTTATCTATAATCCAAACTACTGGAGTGGTGGATATGGAACGCGGGTATTGAAGCTATGGATCGACCATTTATTTAAGACTTTGCCATTAGTTCGAGTTGGATATACAACATGGTCAGGGAATGAGCGAATGATAAAGGTAGGAGAAAAGCTGGGCATGACAATGGAAGGACGCATGAGAAAGTGCCGCTACTATAACGGTGTATATTATGACTCCATACGGATGGGGATATTAAGAGAAGAATGGGAAGCATTTATAGACGGAAACAAATCAAATGCTGGAAAGATAAATAAATAAAAACAGTGCAAAGGAATATTATGTTAGGTAAAAGTAATATGAAAATTAAGTTCTCGTACTCATGCTTAACATATATTTTATTAGTATAATAGTAGAAAATCAGGAATAAAAGGGTAAATTGTATAGAAGTTACAGCATCACCGGAATTAAGTAGGCGTGGAAAATAACTGAATGGAGTGAGGTCCATGAAGAAAGAGGTTGGATACGTATTTTTCTGCCAGCATTGTGGATTGCCTCAACGTATTCCAGCGTTTGTGCTAAAAACATACTTATGTGATGACATCGTAAAACAATTCTATTGCAATAATTGCAGCCGAGAAAATCTAATTCCTTCTTATATAAAAAAGCTGAAATCAGAATTATAGAACAAGGTCAAGTGATGCACTTGGCCTTTTTTTCTAAGAAATTATAGGTGCTTCTGCATCCACTCTTCTTAGAATCATTTCAAGCTGTGGAAAATTGAAAGAGCCTTTTCTATTTTTTATGAGTAATTACTAATAAATTGTACAAACTATTTAAAGTAGAGAAATAACTCAAGGTCATAAGTAGACAAAAACAGGTCTCTTTAACTCCGATTATTGGAGATTCTTAAACGTGCCTCTCCCTTCAATAATGGAAATTTTTTAAGGAGGAGATGAATAAAATGAACTACAAGGAATATTGGGATAAAATTAATGAAATAAATGGACAATTACATTCATTATATTCTTCCTATTGGGATAAATATTCAGATTTTTCTACATGGCAGTTTTGGATCATTCTTCTATCTTTATTAGTACCATTAATCATATTATATTTTATGGTAGACAGAAGGAGATTATTTGAAATATTATTCTTTGGCTATACTGTTCATCTACTTTGGGCATACATAGACCTTGCACTGAGTAGAACTAATTTCTTAACACATACCCACTTTCTTACACCGGTGCTTCCTAATGCATTAAATATTACAGGTTCCTTTCTGCCAGTAGGGTTTATGCTAGTGTATCAATATGCAACGAATCGCAAGAAAAACTTTTATATCCTAACCGTGTTATTGAGTGCTGTGTATACTTTTATATGCGCTAATATTGAAAAATCAATGGGCTTGGTAACGTTTCATGGAGGAATTAACGTTATTCATTTATTCCTTTTGGATTTATTTATTGTATTTGTAGCATATTGGTTTACTAGGTTATTGTTGAAATTTAGAATCCTCAAGAAAGACGAGCAGCAATAGCGTTTATTACTAGCGTGTATTTAAAAGGCACATGCTAGTTTTTTTTGCGTTCCAGAAGAAGGTAGGAAAGTGAAAAATCGAGAATTGCAGGAAAAACGCTATGGAAAAACTAAGATGTACTCCAAATAGAAGGGAGAAGCGAAAAAAGTGGCGTTCATTACCAAGATGAAAGCCAAAATAGAAGGGAGAAGCGAAAAAAGTGGCGTTCATTACCAAGATGAAAGCCAAAATGGAAGGGAGAAGCGAAAAAAGTGGCGTTCATTACCAAGATGAAAGCCAAAATGGAAGGGAGAAGCGAAAAAAGTGGCGTTCATCAGCAAAATGAAAGCTGAAACGGAAGGGAGAAGTGAAAAAAAGTGGCATTCATCAGCAAGATGAAAGCCAAAAAGGAAAGAAAATGCAAACAAAAAAGCATTCATTGCAAAGTTGAAACCAAAAATCATCGAAGAGCTAAAAAGAGTTAACAGCTAATCTCTCCTCACCTTCGAGGAAAACAAACAATGCATTTGAGGGAAAACGTAACGAGGTGTATACTTGCCAATGAAGAGTGTTAAAGGGGGAATTATTTTGTTACAAAAGCCAAAGGCTATTTTTCTTGATATGGATGGTACTATTTTAAATCACCAGAATCAAGTAAGCGTGAAGACAAAGGAGATTATTGATGATCTACGCAAGGATGGTCTATTCGTATTTATAGCTACAGGAAGATCTTTTGATGAAATTGAATCCGTCGTGCCAGAAGGATTTAAAGTGGATGGATATGTTACTTCAAACGGCATGGCTGGTTACATAGGAAAGGAACCTATTTTTCAGCATACTCTACCTTTAGAACTAGTCGAAACAATTATTAAAAAGGCAAGAGAGAATAAAGTATATTATGAGTTATTTCCATATGGGGACTCTCGAATGACATTAAGTCAGGATAAAGAATATGTTATACAAGAGATCAGAGAACCGAAACCAGAAAGCGTAGGTATTAATGAATGGCTTTCTCGAAAAGAAGCTATCAGTAGAAAGATTGCTTGGAAGGACACGATTGAAGGCAAAGAGTTTTCCAAGTTCTATTTTTTTGCTCGAACAAAAGAACATATTAATCAATGGAAACAGGTGCTAGAAGACTTAAGAAAAGAAATCGACTTTACAGCATCTACTTCATCTGCACATAATGTGGAAGTAATGGTTGCTAACGTAAATAAAGCCACTGGTATTAAAGAGATGTTAGAAAGATTTAATCTTTCAGCAGAGGAGACTATGGGAATTGGCGATAGTGATAACGATATCCAAATGCTTCAATTTGTTTCTATGCCGGTTGCTATGCAGAATGCTCCAGACCATATTAAAGAATTGGCAGCAGAAGTAACAGATTTAAGCTGTGATGAAGATGGCGTTTGTCATTTCTTAACAACTCGATTCAAATAACAGATACGGTTCACCATACTTATTCTTTGTTATTGTAAGTGAAAATCAAAACTTCCTTAAGGGACATCAGTCTAGTATTAGTGAGGATAATAGTAAAGGAAACAAGCGGAATAAAGAGCAAAGTGATAAAACAGAAGACGAAAGATAGTCAGCTTTTTAAGAAGCTGGCTTTCTTTCGTTACTCCTTCCTTAAAAACTTTCGATTACAATTTTTAATAAAAGTTAAAGTAAGTTATTTATTTGCAGCAATGCTATATGAGTCAGACCGTTTGGAAAACTTTTTAATTAGCTCAAGAATGAAGTAGTTAATCCATGTAATAACAGGAATGAAAAGTGGCAGCAAGGATAGAGGCGAATGACCAAAACCAAATAATCTCACTTCTTCATTAGAAATATATATAATCCATGTCGTACCTGCTAACACAACGCTATTCCCACAGAATGCAACGAATAGTGCCACCCATTTCTTCTGTGTTTTTGTGAGTGTAAAAATAGAGAGGACTGCAGAAAACAATAAAGATATAAATAGTAAGATAATGACCACTGATCCTTCCTCCATTCCTATTTTAGCTATAGTTTAGCATAAATTTCCTATTTTTACCTCTTATGATTAGTTGGGAAATTTACATTCCTTTACCAAAAATATAAAAAGAATAAGCGATGAAATAATCAACCATTATACTAACTATATTCCTATTTAAATCTTCCGACTTTTTATTTTAATAACGGATTTTGGCCGTCTTTGTAATCTTTTACATAAGGAGTTTTGTCAAGATGAATATCACAGTGGCAGGTACAGGATATGTTGGATTAGTGACAGGTGTTTGTTTAGCAGAGGTTGGTCACAAGGTAATTTGTGTAGATCAAGACCAAGAGAAAATTGTTCTTCTGAATCTAGGGATTTCGCCTATTTATGAGCCAGAGCTAGATAAACTTATAGAAAAAAATTCACAGGCCGGAAAATTAACTTTTACAACTGACTATAACAAAGCCTATGCGCAATCAGATGTTATTTTCATCGGGGTCGGGACGCCCGAAAATGAAGATGGGTCTGCTAACTTAAACTATGTATTTCAAGTCGCAAAGCAAATTGCCGAAAGTGTAAGGCGTGATTGTTTAATTGTTATTAAATCAACCGTTCCCATCGGGACAAATGACCGTGTTGAAACATACATAAAAAATCACTTAAAACATAAGGTTTCGATAGAGGTTGCCTCTAATCCTGAATTTCTTGCCCAAGGAAGTGCCATTAAAGATACACTGCATGCTTCACGAATTGTCATTGGGGTAGAAAGCGAAAGGGCTAAGAAGATTTTAACTTCTATTTATGAACCTTTTCAACAGCCGATTTTAACAATGAATCGTCGCAGTGCAGAAATGGTAAAATACGCATCGAATGATTTTCTGGCTTTAAAGATTTCTTTTATCAATGACATTGCTAATTTATGTGAATCAGTTGGTGCGAATATTGAGGATGTAACAAGTGGAATGAGTTATGATGAGCGCATTGGGAAAAAATTTTTAAATCCAGGCATTGGGTATGGTGGTTCTTGTTTTCCAAAAGATACGAAAGCCCTGCATTGGCTTGCAGAAGAAGAAGGCTATGTTTTACGGACAGTAAAAGCTGCAATTGAGGTCAATGAGAAGCAAAAATTTAAGCTGATTTCAAAGGCGCGGAATGAATTTTCCTCTTTCAATGGAATGAAAGTAGCAGTACTAGGGCTGACCTTTAAGCCTGGAACAGATGATTTGCGTGAAGCTCCTTCTATTCCCAATGTTCGCATATTATTAAGCGAAGGAGCAAAAGTACATGTCTATGATCCAGTAGGGGGAGATAACTTTAAAAAGCACTTTCCTACAGAGGTAGTCTATGAACAAACACCAGAGAAAGCGCTGGAGGGAGCAGATCTTTGCTTTATCTATACAGAATGGGCTGAAATTAAAGCAATAGATTTAACTATTTTAAAAAACAAAATGAACGTACCATTTATATTTGATGGAAGAAATTGTTTTTCCCTAGAGGAAGCAAGTAAGGCAGGTATTAATTATTTCTCCATTGGCCGACCAGAGGTTAGAGAGATAGAGGTTGAACCGATTAGAAGAGCAGCAGGAAGATAACGGTGTGTGGAATAAGAGAAATAGAATAACAACAAACAAAACTCTTCCTTTCTAAGGAGGGTTTTTGTCTGTTGTATAAAGAATAAGCACGTATGTAAATGATTTAGGACAGGGAGTGTGGCGAATTCAAACAGCTTGATAACCCCATCTCCGCCCCAAACTATTTTTTTGCATTGACTAAAGCTCTTATTGTTAGATAATAAAGATAATCGAAATTTTGAAAATTATCTTAATATGGAGGGCTTTTATGTTCTGGACAGAAAAGAAATTGGATGCACGAATCAAGGAACTAGAAAATTATCGCTATCGAGAATCAATTTCCTTGGACTCCTTTTCGATGCAATTAGATGAAGAAGGAGAGATTGGTGCGAGACCACCAGAAAATGGGGAATGGGCTACTATTCATGTCGGAGATCATTGGGCAGGAAGGGATCATTATGCTTGGTTAAAGACAGAGGTAGCAATCCCTATGAGCTGGAAAGGGAAACAGGTATTGGGCTATTTTGATTTTGGCATAACAGATGGTGGAACGAATTCAGGCTTTGAGTCTCTTTTGTATGTAAATAAGAAAATCTATCAAGGTGTAGATGCGAATCATCGGGAAGTTTTTCTCAAAGAGGAACATTGCGGCACAAATGTCAGCTTGATTTTTCGTTTGTGGTCTGGCTTAGAGGGTGGCGGTAAGCCGCGTATTCAGGAGCATAAGATAAAGAAGGCAGAGATTGCCTGGCTAGACGAAGCAACAGATGATTTATACTATACAGCCAAAGCAATGATCCAAACCATACATATTTTAGATGAAAACAGACCAGAGTATCAGACCATCCTAACAGCATTAAATCGATCATTTTATGAAATAGACTGGACAGAACCAGGATCGGATTTATTTTATCAATCTATTAACAAGGCAAATAACTATTTAAATGCAGCATTAGAAAAGATGGACAAGCATGCAGCTGTAACGATTCATGCAATTGGCCACACCCATATTGATGTTGCTTGGTTATGGCGCTTAAAGCATACTCGAGAAAAAGCGGCACGTTCCTTTTCCACCGTATTGCGTTTAATGGAAAGATATCCAGAATACTTATTTATGCAGTCACAGCCTCAGCTATACGCCTATTTAAAAGAGGATTATCCGGAAATCTATGCCCAGCTGAAAGATAGAGTAGCGGAAGGAAGGTGGGAACCAGAAGGCGGGATGTGGCTGGAGCCTGATTGTAATTTGCCTTCAGGTGAATCTTTTGTTCGTCAATTACTTCATGGAACGAGATTCTTAAAAGAAGAATTTGGAGTAACAAGTAAGTACTTATGGCTGCCAGATGTATTTGGCTATAGCTGGTCATTGCCGCAAATTCTTAAACAAGCAAGAATAGAAACTTTTATGACGACGAAGATTAGCTGGAATCAGTATAATCGGATGCCGCATGATACCTTTCAATGGCGAGGCATTGATGGAACAGAAATTTTGACCCACTTTGTAACTACACCGTATCCGAACAGTAGAGGCTGGGCTTATGATTATAATGGAGAAATGCAGGCAGATGTGGTGCAGGGTGCTTGGGATAATTATAAGGACAAAAATATTACGCAAGATTTACTGTTGTCTTATGGCTATGGAGATGGCGGAGGTGGAGTAAATCGGGATATGCTGGAAATGAGAAGACGTTTTGACCGAATTCCAGGCCTGCCTGCTGTTAAATCAACTAAAGCAGGCGATTATTTTGACTTCCTTCATGAAAAAGTGAAGAATACAGAAGAATATGTTCATACATGGGATGGAGAACTCTATTTAGAATTTCATCGAGGAACCTATACCAGTCAAGCTTATAATAAAAGAAGTAATCGCAAACAGGAATTATTGTACCGGGAGACAGAACTGCTTAGTGTACTAGCTGGTGTATTAGCCTCTGATTGGTCCTTTTATCCGCAGGAAGAGCTGCATAAAGGCTGGACGATTTTATTGCGCAATCAGTTCCATGATATCATTCCAGGGTCTTCGATTCGTGAAGTGTATGAAGACAGCCTATTAGAATATGATGAAGCAGAATCACTGGCTTATGAAGCACAAGAGCAAGTATCAACGAGAATAATCGATTCAGATGTCTCTAATCAGTATACCGTGATAAATGACTCTTCATGGCCGCGTTCCGGATTGGTGGAGGTGCCAGTTAAACTTGGACTAGAAGAGGGAGAATGGTCATCAGAAAATGGAAAAGTACTGCAAGTTGAAAAAGTAAATGGAAAGTGGCTTATATTAGTGGAAGAAGTTCCATCACATGGATTAGCTAATCTTTTATTTAAATCGTCGGAAAATCAAGGTATAAATAAGCAGTCTGCTTTTGTGATAAATAATAATGGGATAGAGACACCTTTTTATCAAATTCTTTGGAATGAAAAGGGACAATTAATTCGTATATTTGATAAAAAAGCACAAAGAGATGTGTTAAAGGAAAATCAGGCAGGAAATATCCTGCAAGTATTTGAAGATAAGCCGTTAAGATGGGAAGCTTGGGACATTGATATTTTTTATCAAGAAAAGCATCAAGAGATTTCTACATTAGAAGAGATAGAAATAATCGAAAACAACTCCTTGCGAGCAGTAATAAAGTTTGTGTGGACATATCACCATTCGAAGGTAGAGCAAGAGGTAATTCTCTATGCTGAAAATCCAAGAATAGACTTTAAAACATTTGTTGATTGGCATGAACAGCATCAGCTATTAAAAGTGGCATTTCCAGTTGAAATTCGTTCCACTCAAGCAACCTATGATATTCAGTTTGGAAATGTACAACGACCAACTCATTGGAATACAAGCTGGGATTATGCAAAGTTTGAAACGGTTGGACACCAATGGGCAGATTTATCCGAGCAAGGTTATGGAATAAGTCTTTTAAATGATTGTAAATATGGCTATGACATCAAAGATTCCGTGATGCGTTTGTCCCTTATTAAGGCAGGTACTTACCCAGATTATTTACAAGATCAAGGAGCACATACATTTACTTATTCTCTTCTGCCACATCAAGGTGACTGGAGAGAAGGGAGAACAGTCCAAGAGGCATGGGATTTAAATCAGCCATTAAAAAGTTTGGCAGGAAAGTTACAATCACAAGATTTTGCTTTATTCCATATAGTGTCTGATCATTGCTTGATCGATGCAGTGAAAAAAGCTGAGGATGGGAATAAAGTCATTGTTCGTTTACATGAATTTATGGGAAAAAGAGGAACAGTAGAATTAACCTCAGATGCTCATGTGAAAAGATGGCAGGAATGTAATCTTCTAGAAGAAACAATTGGAGAAAAACAGGAAAATGAAAGGATAACATTCGCGATAAAGCCCTATGAAATTAAAACTTTTTTAGTAGAAATCTAAAGTGAATGAAAAAGGCAGATCCTAAAGAGAACATACTCTAAGGTCTGCCTTTTGCATGTTTTTTTACAGGAGACTCATACTAAAGTTAAAAACATATAGTGAGGTTTTGTATGAAAATAAATAGATGGAATGATAAGACAATATTAATAATGAAAATGGCAATTGGTTCAGCAATTGCCTGGCAGCTTTCCAAGCTTATTGGCTCGAGTCATTCATATTTAGCACCACTTTCACTCATTCTGTGCTTGCAGCCATCACTCGAGCAGTCTGTCCAATTCTCGATTCGGCGGGGCGTTGGGACGATTATTGGGGTGTTAATGACTATATTTTTTATTCAATATGTACCGCTAACAGGCTGGATATTAGGGATATTTCTATTTGCAGGTACCGGCATTGCCCTGATATTCGGATTAAACACAGTTATCATCCATCAAGTTGCCCTGTCCATTTTATTAGTATTTGCATTAGAAAAGCACGCTGGGAATTATGGATTGGATCGAATTGTGGATACAGTACTAGGAGGGATTCTTGCTATTTTTCTTCAATTATTTATTTTCCCGCCAAACGTGTTAAATAGGACGGCTGTCATAAATTATGCTGAAAAATATGATCATTTACTTACATATGTTTCTTCTTGGATAGCATCAGACTTTAATAAGCAACAGGCTGATGAGGTAGACAGACTAAATAAGAAATTACTTCAAACAATTCAAGAAATCGACAAAAACCTACTAACAGCAACTAAAAATATAAAATACACTGTGTACAATAGAAGAGGCTTAAAGAAAACAATAAATACCCATTCCAAAAATTTAGCTGTATTAAAGGAATGTCATTCCTATTTAATTAATATTATAGCTATCCTAAAGGAATGGAATAAGGCTGGTGGAATGTCTTTACTCGAAAAGGATCAGCTTTTGAGACAATTAAATTTAATAGGAAAAGTATTTAGAGTGCAACTCACAAATGAAGCGAGTCAGAAAGAGAAGGAGAATAGTAATGTGTTTATTCTCCAAAATCCATTCCTTTTCGAAGTAGATTGCTATAGAGGTGCTCTTTATGTAGAGATAAGAAAACTTGCTGCTGCAGCCACTAAATAGAATTTAATGAACATTTTCCTTTGGTGCAGGCAATATTTTTTCTAATGTGATGAGATTATTGTGTATTACCTTTAAATCGTACTGACATTGCTTTAAAAGCTTTTCTATTTCCAGCCATTTTTCTTTATTCAAAGTGAATTCTCCTTTCAGGTTTGGTGATTAGTACAAAGTATGTGGAAAAAGGAAAATTATTCGTAAATAGAGAAGGTGGAAAGTGGAGAGATAGTTTTAAAGAAGAGGGAAATGCTCCTAAAGGCACACCTTAAAACGACTGACGAACATTCTTAAACACTAAATAATTCTATCTCTCTGATTAAGTAATTTATAACGTTTAATAAACATTCTTTAATGGAACTTATAACTATTGTAAAAAAATACGATTCATCATCTTTGACAATCTTTACTTACTAATGGTAAGTTGGTTCTAGAAAACAATTAACTAATTAGTTGGAGGAAGAATATGTCTCATTTAGAAGAAATAATGAAAAGCCGTAAATCGGTAAGAGTGTATGATTCAGCTCATAAAATAGAAAAAAAGGAACTGGAAGAAATTTTAACATTAGCAACAAGTGCACCATCTTCTAGTAATTTGCAGTCTTGGAGATTTATTGTGATTCAAGATCAAGAACTAAAAAAAGAGTTAAGAGAAATTGGCAATAACCAAGCGCAAATAGAAGATTCCTCAGCGATTATTGCTGTGTTAGGAGATACAGAAGCTTATAGAAATGTGGAAGAAATCTATGAAAAAAATGTTTCCCTTGGCTATATGGATCAATCTATTGCAGATAGAACGGTTAATAATACGCTAAGTTTATATCCCAATCAACCAAAACAAACATTAGCACAAATTGCTAGCTATGATGCAGGCTTAATTTCCATGCAGATTTTACTGCTAGCAAAAGAACGAGGGTATGATACCGTTATAATGGGCGGTTTTGATAAAGATGCATTTGCGAAACGTTTTGAGTTACCAGAAAACCAATTTCCGATTACCCTTATTGCAATAGGAAAAGCAGCTGCACCAGCTTTTAATACTAGCAGAATGCCGATAGAAAAAATTGCGAAATTTTACTGATTGAGAGAGAAAAAAGTGCCTTGATTCTAAAAAGAAAGAAGGCACTTTTTTGTTATTTTATTTCGATTGCAGAGGTTTCACCAGCTATACGGCCAAATACGATAATGTCAGCAACAGCATTTCCACCAATTCTATTTCCACCATGAACACCACCAGTAACTTCACCTGCAGCATACAGTCCTTTAATGATATTTCCTTGTTTATCTAAAACATGAGTTTTTGTATCAATTTTTAATCCACCCATAGTATGATGAATACCTGGAGTTACGGGAATTATATAGTATGGACCTTGTTCTAACGTTTGAGTTAGATGGACTCTGTCAAATTCTTCGTCTTTTTTATTTTTAACGTATTTTGTATAATTTTTTAAAGTAGAAGCAAAGGTACTGCTATCTATTCCTGCTGTCTTTCCCAAAGCTTCTATTGTTTCTCCTTTTGTAGCATAGCCATCTTTAATATATCCTGCTAATGAGGCGTTTTCATCAGCCATTTCTTGGTTTACGACGAGATATGCAACTTTATCTGCCTGTGCCAAAATATTTTTCGAAACAACATCACGTGTCAATAATTCATTGGTAAATCTTTTTCCTTCTTTATTTACTAAAATGGCTCCGTCCCCGCGTAATCCTTCTGTAAATAAATAGCCTGTTTCTGGATCGGTTGTTGGGTGTATTTGTATCTGATCCA
The DNA here is from genome assembly GCF_038006525.1 of Niallia sp. FSL W8-0951. Taxonomy (NCBI): domain Bacteria; kingdom Bacillati; phylum Bacillota; class Bacilli; order Caryophanales; family Bacillaceae; genus Niallia; species Niallia sp. FSL W8-0951. The sequence goes on along the minus strand of NZ_JBBOVK010000001.1, from coordinate 3,107,552 downwards.
TATCTACGAGGTCAGCCCCAACCTTTTCTGCCATAACAATTCCTAATCCTATTGCTCCTGCATGATTTGTTGTTGAGAAACCTTTCAGATCTTTATTGTATTTAATAACCATTTCAGCATTTGCCCCAAAACCACCTGTTGCTAAAATAACAGATTTTGCATTAACCGTGAATGAATTCCTATTTTTATCGGTAGCTTTTACTCCTACAATTGCTCCATCTTTTTTTATTAAATTATCAGCTGTAGTATTTAATAAAATGGGAGTATTTAATTCTTTCAATTTATTGGATAGAACCTCTACAATAACAGGACCAACTGGTGATCCATCTGCTGGCTGATGAATTCTTGGGTTTGTTTGTCCACCAGATAATGTTACCTTTGTTAAACCTGCTCCCATATCATTTAGCCATTTCAGTGCATCAGGAGCATTATCTACTAGTGTTTGTAGTAGTTTTGGATCATTTAAGTTTTTGCCGCCTTTCATCGTATCGTCAAACCATGTTTGTTTGTCGTCTTTAATTCCATCCGCTTCTTGGTATTTGGTGCCTGCCACATTCATTCCACCTGTTGCTTTATTTGTGTTTCCACCAATGATAGGCATTTGCTCTAAAATGACAACAGACTTACCAGCTTCGCTAGCCTTCACGGCTGCTGCAAGTCCTGCACCACCTGCACCTACTATAGCGACATCAACATCTAAGTCTTCCTGCTTTTGTTCTTCTACAATGACTTTATTTGCAGCATCTTTTAAGGCTTTCATATCGGCTCCAGACTTTTCTAACGCCTTTGTAACAGCTTCAATAATTCCGTTACTAGATTCACTTGCTCCTGATACAACATCCACTGCTAAACTTTGTGAGGAGATAATATCATTGGTTAATTGAGTAGTTGCCCCATCACTAATACTGCCAGTTTCTCCATCTGCACTGATTTCAATTTTCTCAATCTTATCTTTTGAAACTGTTACTGTAGCTTTAATTTCTCCTCCATGGCCAGTGGAAACGCCTTCGTATGTTCCCGCTTTATACTTTGCTTTTTCTTCTGTATTCGAATTGTTGCTACAACCTGCTATTATCAGCATAAATATAGCTAGAAGAACGAATGCTATACTAGAAGCTCTTTTCATAAAAATTTTCCCCTCTCTCTATATATTGCTCATTATTTCACAATATCTATCATAAAGAACATGCTCAACTACTAGCTATCAAAATAATAATGTTCAAAATAAGTTCATAAGTATATGGAGAATTTGTGAATCTTTAAAGGATAAGGAAATCGTACTTTTTGTAATTTATTTCTATTCGCGCTAAACTAAAAGAGAATTCGAAAAAGGAGTGTGGAAAGATGAATGTTGTTACATTAAATAATGGTTTAAAAATGCCTCAACTAGGGTTTGGCGTCTGGCAGGTTCCAGATGAAGAAGCGGCTGTTGCTGTCAGCACTGCTTTTAAAGTAGGCTATACTTCCATTGATACTGCGATGGTATATCAAAACGAAGCAGGTGTAGGAAAAGCAATTAAAGAATCTTCTATTCCACGCGAAGAGTTGTTTATTACAACAAAAGTATGGAACAGTGATCAGGGCTATGAGAATACACTAAGAGCATTCGATGAAAGTTTAGAAAGATTAGGGCTTGATTACGTCGATCTTTATTTGATTCATTGGCCAACCCCACAATTTGATGAGTATGTGGATACATATAGAGCACTAGAAAAATTATATAAAGATGGCAGAGTGAAGGCTATTGGTGTTTGTAACTTTGAAATTGAACATTTAGAGCGCATTTTAAATGAATGTGAGGTTAAACCTGTTTTGAATCAGGTAGAATGTCATCCATATTTAGCGCAAAATGAATTAAAGGACTTTTGCGCAAAGCATGATATTTTTGTAGAAGCTTGGAGCCCGCTTGATCAAGGCGGAGAAGTTCTTCAGGATGAAGTCATCACACAAATTGCAGAAACAAAAGAAAAGTCACCAGCACAAGTAGTATTGCGTTGGCATTTGCAAAATAATACGATTGTTATTCCGAAATCAGTGACACCATCTCGCATTGAAGAAAATTTCCATGTGTTTGATTTTGAATTAACAGAGGAAGAAATGAAACAAATTAATGAGCTAAACCGCAATAGACGAAAAGGTCCACACCCAAATGAGATGAATAACCGATAAGAAAGAAAGGGAATAGTGCTGCTATATTTAATAGCGGCACTATTCCCTTTCCCAATTATATCTATGGTATTAGAATGGGTTTGTTCCTAGTACTGTAGCTGTTTTTACATAGATTCTTGGATGCAGTTTTAATTGAGAAACAATCAGTTCTGCGATATCTTCTGGCTGCATGTATTTCTCTGCATCACCTTTGATTAAATCTGTTTTAACAGCAAGCTCTGTTGCAACTGTACTTGGTGTTAAGGAAGTAACACGAATATTATTTCTGCGTACTTCTTGTGCTAATGATTCTGTCATTCCGATTAGACCGAATTTAGAAGCACTGTATGCACTGGAAGTAGCAGCGCCATTTAAGCCATTTGTAGAAGAAATATTGATAATATCTCCGCCATTTTTTTCAATTAATTGTGGTAAAACTGCCTTTGTTACATAGTATGGTCCCATTAAGTTTACGTCGATGATTTGTTTCCATTCTTCTGGGTCCATTTCTAAAAGAGATTGGAATTTACCAATTCCAGCATTATTGATTAAAATATCTGCTTTCCCTAGTTCGTTTGTTAAAGTAGAAATTGCTTGTTCTACTTCTTCTAAAGAGGATACATCAACTGTTGCATAAGCAGCTTTTACGCCAAGTGCTTCCACTTCTTTGGCTACTTCTTGTAATGCTCCTTCTGTACGAGCAAGTAAACCAACATTTACACCTTCATTTGCTAGTGCAACCGCTACTGCTTTTCCTATCCCTCTTCCAGCTCCCGTAATGAAAGCTACTTTTCCCTTTAAAGATTGTGCCATTAAAAGCAACTCCTTCCAATCGTTGTTCAGTAAATAATACTTTGTCTATTTTAAGATTTTCTGCAGGTATTAGCAAGAAAGCCGCTTAGAGAAAAGATTTATTATCTATCATTCATATAATTTCCCTTTTCCTTGTTTCTAATTGGAATGATTCTTGCCATCGAACTAATTTTGCCTAATATCCTGTTTATTATCTTTTTTCTGGAAAAAAATATACCTGCTAGAAATAAATAAACTCCATCGGTATTTATTATTTTTGAAAGAGTAAGACAGATAAGTAGTATATTGTTAAACTATTTAAATAAAATACTTAAATGAATAAGAAGGAGAATCCTATGGTAAAAACAATTGTCGATAAATTAAATTTAAAAAAATACAAAAAAATGGCGATTCTAAATCAACCAAATGAATTGAATTACTTTGGAGAATTGGAAGCATATGATACAGAGCTTCAAGATAAATATGATGCTATATTCGCCTTTGTGCTAGACATGGTTGCAATGCGAGAAACGGTTGATAAGATTATACGAACAGATTCGCTGAACAAGAAGGGATACATCTTTTTAGCATATCCAAAGAAAGGAAATAAAGTCTACCCCACTTATATTCATCGGGATGAATTGTTTAAGGGGCTAGATACGGATTCAGATGGATATGTGGGAACGAGTACAATAAAATTTGCGCGTATGGTTGGATTGGATGAAGTATTCACTGTGATAGGTTTAAAAGAAGAGGAAAAAAGGACATTAAAGGCCGCTTCCTCCAAAGCGAGTCAACGTGTTGATGATTATATAGAAAAGATCCAAGCTATCGAAGATGATTTAATAAATACTCCCGAGTTATTAGCCTTTTACCAATCCCTCACACCAGGTTATCAAAAGGAATGGGCAAGATATGTCTATAGTGCAAAACAAGAAGCAACGAGAGAAAAAAGAAAAGCAGAAATGTTGATGATCCTTCAAGCTGGTTATAAAAGCAGAGATACCTATCGAAAAGAGCAGGGATAATAGGTTTCAACAGTCTTTTTGATTATCGGTTTGGCTAAATAAACATTTCAATCAAATATAACCCCGAATAATTATACGTACACACTAAAAATATTCGTATAATTGTTCGGGGTTTAATTAATTTTAAGAAAAAAGGTCTATGGTGATCAACCGCAGCCTGAATAGACTTTGCTTTCCATGGGGCGAGCGCCAAGCCCCATCCCAAGTGTTAGGCACTATCTACAATTGGAGGTGCAGTTGACTTTAGCCGAGGAGGCTTTGGTTGTTCCTCGAGGTATCGTGTGTCTGTAGTGTAATGGAACGAATTGGTTTCACCACTAAATTAGAAATTGTTATTTTTATCTATTATATATTTTGTTTTGTACCAGCCACTCTTCAAATCCTTCTCGTCAAAAAGTATGGCATGACTTTCAAACGATATTCATAGATTAATATATATCTTTTTTGAAGGAGAGGATTATATGCGTTTTGCTAGACTAGCTGATCGTTTTTGGGACGGCATAACTTTGACTAATGTCAATCATAAAGGAATTATTTATCCTTATTTTGTTTTTATGATTACTGCATTTCTTTTTGAATTATTTCTTATAGTGTTAATAGGAATATCTATTTATTACTTCTACCAATGGAAGTATTATCCCAATGCGCTCTTTTATATTGGATGCTGCATCCTTTTTTTACTGCTTATCTTGACAACAATATCGATAAAATCTATTTATCTAAGGATTAAATAATTTCCTGCTTTTTACGTAAATAATAATATAAAATGATGCAGCAAATGGAGCATAATAAAGATAAAAATGCGATAAACCCATAGCCTGCCTGCTGTCCAATAACACCATTACTTGTATAAAACAAACGATTTATCCCATCAATTATGACTCCAATTAGCAGGTTTCCGAACACACTTGCAATTCCCATTAGAGTAACAGTAAAGGTAATGGCTGTACCCGTTCCCTTCGGATACCTTTTGGCAAGTAATGCCATTACAGTTGGGTAAATGGGGGCAATTCCTATTCCAGCGATAGCAAAAAGAATCGCACCTTTTTCGCCAATGATAATGCCAGCAAAACTGCAAATGCCGGAAAAGGCAGCGAAGATCATGATGGATAGTGTATAGCCGATTTTATCTGTTAGTGGGCCAAGGAATAACCTTGAAAGCATAAAAAATAGAAAAAACATAGATAACATACCTGAAGCTGTTTCCACATTCCATGAATACGCTTTAATTAAAAAGTTTACTAACCAGCCTCCGACAGCCAATTCAGATACCACCCCAAAGGAAAGTATCATGACAATAAGCCATGCAGCTGGATCGCGAAGTAAAAATCGATATGACACTGATTCATCATCACTAGTTTCCTCTTCAGGAAATTTGCCGAAGATAGAAGGGATGATAGGGAGAAGGGCTAAAAGCAGCACAATGAAGTACATTCCTCGCCAGCTTAGTTCCTCGCCAGCTATTGTCCATTTCATCATCCAAGAGGCGATAATCGGCGCAAACATTGAGCTTAATCCATAGAAAAAATGAGCGAGATTCATCATAAATCCAGTATTTTTTGTGAAAATTCGCGCTGCCATTATCCCCAGTCCGATTTCAAGCATTCCATTTCCAATATATAAAAGGAAATAAGAGGAAGAAAGGGTGAAATATTTTTCGGAAAAATAAAGACAAATACCTGAAAGAGCCATTGCTGCGAAAGCAACAATACCAGTCCATTTAATGCCAATTTTATTGGCTAAAGCGGCAGTAAAGGTACAAGCAATTAAATAGCCAAGTGAATTGATAGCAAGCAAAAATCCTATTTGTGACTCACTTAAAAGAAAATCTGCTTGAATGATAGGGATAGCGGGTCCCTTAACGTTCTCTGATAATCCGAAAATGAGGAACCCGCCAAAAATAATAGCAAGTAAAACAGAATAATTAATTTTAGAATGTTTCTTACTAAAAGCAATCAAGCGATTCATAGGTATCCTTCCTTTATCTTCAAAAATGTAACCAACGAGTTATGAAGACTATTATTTATGATAACGTGATTGGCGAGATGGAAGATTGGTATTTTCGTTTGAATGATTATTCGTGTCCACATGATTGTTTTTTTTGCGAAGGATTTTTTTAATTCCTTTAAACAATAAGGTAATAACTAAATATATTCCGAAAAATAGGAGGAATCCATTAATTCCGGCCACTGCATCTGCAAACTCCATATTTCCCCGTCCCGTAATTCCTTGCTGGATTTCAATTGCAAATACCAATACAAGGATGAGTGTAAACGTATATATAAAAGAAATGCTCTTGATGCTCCAAGCAGCTAACCGTTTAAAAATAAATTGAACAATAAAGAATGAAATAATCCCAATAAGGCCGATAATCCATAAATGTAAATCTTTGTCTGAAGCTTGCCAACCCAGAATGGCAGCAGCATCCATAATAATATCATGAAGAATATTAACAATCTCTGCGGTAATTTTAAAAAAGTCTCCCATTGTGTCCCTCCCCTTTAATGTTTCCTTTCATTAGATTATACTGGACGATGGAAAATAATAAAACAAGCAATCAATTATTCTATTATTAGCAAATGCGCTTCTAGTTAAAAAATGGTAAGATAGGATAAAAGATGTTCATTAAGACGAACGTATATAGAAATTATACTTTGAAGGGGCAATGTCTATGCTGCTTTGGAATCGTAATAGGCAAATAAAAACATGGGGACAAATTACGTTAGTAACGATCTCTATATTATTTACTACTTATCAATTTGTTATAAAGCATGAACCTTTTTTCAATATTGATTTTTTCCTGTTTACGATCTTAGCATGGATTGTTGGCTGGAGGTATGATCTGTCCAAATACTATGAGAAGAAGGCAAAGGATAGTGAAGAAAGCTATCGACTCCTAATGGATTCCTTACCAGAATCCATATTTATTCAATCCTTAAGAGAAAACAAGTTAGTCTATGTCAATCATGCTGCTGTTAAAATGATGGGAGCATCTAGCGGTCAAGAGTTAATTAATCGATCATTTGGAGAGTTTGTCACAGCAGATTATATGGAACGGTGGAAAATGCGTCTGAATATTGCCTTAGAGAAAAAGAAACCGCTCTCTCCTATTGAATACAAAATGAAACGTGTGGCTGGAAATGATTTTTTCTATGAGGCGTCCTGTTTAGCGATAATGTTAAATGGGGAAGATGTGATATTATCGATTGGAAAAGATATTACAGCTAGCAAAGAGAAAACGATGCATTTGCTCCAAAAGTCAGAAAAATTAGCGATTTTAGGAGAGATGTCTGCAGGAATTGCTCATGAGATTAGAAATCCATTAACCTCGATTAAAGGATTTATTCAGCTAGCGAAGGCAGAAAATCCTAAAAATAGATACTTTGAAATTGTATTGTCAGAAATCGAAAGAATTAATGGCATTGTTGGCGAGCTGCTTTTTCTCGCTAAACCTACGGCGGATGTTTTTTTAGTTAAAGATATTCGTAATATTATTAAAGACGTTATTACATTAATACATACTCAATTAAGCTTACATAATATTCAGATTAAAGAAGTATATGAATGGGATATTCCAATGATTTTATGTGAGGAAAAGCGCCTAAAACAAGTATTTATTAACTTGCTGCAAAATGCTATAGAAGCTATGCCACAGGGTGGATATATTTCTATTAAGGGTACGTCTCTCCAGGATGGTAATATTTCGATAGAAATTATGGATCAGGGAGTAGGTATTCCGGACGAGAGATTAGGAACATTAGGTGAACCATTTTTTACAACGAAGGAAAAAGGGACTGGTCTTGGTTTAATGACCTGTTTCAAAATCATTGAAAGTCATAATGGCAGTTTGAGCTTCCAAAGCGAATTAAACAAAGGAACAAAGGCAATCATCGTCTTTCCGGCAGCTACACAAGATACATTACTTGGTACAGTTTCTCAAGGATAATAAAAGCAGATGTAAACCTCCGCAAAAATAGTGGGGGTTTATTTAGATAAAGGAAGTAAGTTTGACTGAAAAGGGAAAACTGTAGATGTTAAAGATTCCAGTCGAGTTTTTTTCTAACGCTCCATGTTATAATGACTTCAAAATAGCAAAAGGATGGTGGATATGTAGTGATTAATAACTTTGATGAAGTGGTAAATCGACGAAATACTTATTCGATTAAATGGGACGGTGGAAAAATTATTAAGGAGATGGGACTTACAGAGCGATATGATGAAGAGACAATCCCCTTATTTACAGCAGATATGGATTTACCTGTACCACAAGCATTAGTAGATGCATTACATAAAACGGTTGATAATCGCATATATGGCTATTCTATTTTTCCTGATGAGTACTATGAAGCAATTCAGCATTGGTTTAAAAAAAGACATAATTGGGAGATAGATAGAGAATCTATTGTCTATAGTCCAGGAACAGTTCATGCAATTAATATGGCAGTGCGTGCTTTTACAGAAGCTGGCGATGGTGTAATTATTCAACGCCCAGTTTATCCGCCGTTTACTTCGGCAATTGAAGGAAATGGCAGAGTGGTTCGGAATAATGCATTACTTCAAGACGAAGAAGGGTATTATACCATCGATTTTGCTGATTTTGAAGAGAAAGCAAAGGAAGAATCAACGAAGCTGTTTATTCTTTGTAACCCCCATAATCCAACTGGTCGCATTTTTACAGTAGAAGAACTAAGTCGTTTAAATGAGATTTGTGTAAAACATAATGTGTTAATTATTGCAGATGAAATTCATGGTGATTTAATTAGACGTACACAGAAATTTACTCCAATTGCGATGGTTGCAGATAATCAGGATCATTTGATTACATGTACGGCAATTAATAAAACTTTTAATGTGGCAGGACTTCACTGCACTAATTTAATCATTCCAAATGTGAAGCTGCGCAATGCGTTTAATAAGGAAATGGGTCACCAATTGGCATCTCCTTTTACAATTTCTGCGCTTATTGCCGTTTATAAGGAAGGAGAAGAATGGCTGGAGGAATTGAAGGAATATATTGACGGAACCATGGAATGGGTAAAAGCCTACATCGATGAACATATGCCAAAAGTGAAAGTGACAATACCAGAAGGAACCTATATCATGTGGATGGACTTCAGCGGATATGGAATAACACCAGAAGAAGTACATGAGCGTATTTATCATAGAGCCAATGTTTTACTAGAAGATGGCAGTATGTTTGGAGAAGAAGGAATTAATCATCAACGAATTTGTATTCCTTCCCCAAGACCGATTATAAAAGAAGCTATAGAAAGAATTGCAAGAGAGTTCGCTGATTTAATATAAAGATCCGTTTTGACTAAAGAATCTAATGAAGAAAAGATATATTTCAACTGCAGGGAAGAGCAACTACTTTAACCTTAAGTAAAAAAATGTTTCTTTTCTAATCAGATTCTTTTTTGTTTGGACTATATTGTAAAGTTTTGTTAGGCATAGGAAAGGGTAAGAAATAATCGGTTAGTATTATTTCTTTTGATTTTTAACAAAAGAACCTAGTATTTTGATAATGATTCATTATTATTAATCATTTATTAATGTTACTGCTGTATAGAATTTAAAAAACTGCCAATGATGATATTAGATATTTAACTTGAATAGGTTAGTAGTCATTGTAAGATGTGGCAATACAAATTTTTGGAGTAAAACAGGGCTTTCAGTTGAATCAGAAATATAGAATTTTTATATAGGCTCATAATTAAATTCCATATTTTTTAATTTGTGGTTACAGAAAGGGTTAGGAAAATGAAGAATATATTGATTAGATCAGGGATGTCACCACTTGATATTTTTGATGCATCATACATACTAAACAACAATTCGATTGGAGGAAATGTTGGAAACCTAATTTACCAATATAGTGTTTACCGTACATTAATGACGGAGGATACAAACATTACGCCAGATTACTATGATTATGATCCATCAAGAGCAGATGAAATCAATGAAGAGTATGATTGTTATGTCATTCCCTTGGCAGATGCATTTCGAAAGGAATTTGTACCGACTTTACGAAAATACACAGAGTTAATCAAAAGATTAAAGATTCCAGTCTATGTCATTGGAGTAGGACTGCGTGCTCCTTTTGAGCCAAAATTAAATGAAGGTTTTCCATTCGATGAGGATGTAAAAGCATTCATTAAGGCTGTTTTAGAAAAGTCAACAATCATTGGGTTACGTGGTGAAATTACATCAAAATATTTAACTGGATTAGGGTTTAAAGAAGGAGTAGACCATACAGTTATTGGCTGTCCTTCCATGTATACCTTTGGTCGAGAATTGAACATTCGAGAAACAACTATAACGAAAGAGTCGATGGTCTGTGTGAATTCCTCACGAATCTCTCCAAAAAATGTCCTTGATTTCATTACAAGAGGGATGGAAGAGTTTCCGAATTATTATTTTATTCCACAGTGGCTTAAAGAATTGAAATTAGTGTATTTAGGTGCGCCTGCAATAGCAAAAGACAGCACAAACTATCCGGTGAAAATTTCTGATCAAGCCTATAAGAATAATAGAGTTCGTTTCCCTCTGAATGCTCCAACTTGGTTTGATTTTATAAGCCAAGCAGATTTGAGCTTCGGAGCAAGATTACATGGAAACATAACAGCAACAATCTCTGGAACACCGAGCATTATTATTCCAAAAGATGCTCGGATGAGAGAATTGGCAGAATACCATCAACTTACATATGTAATGGCCAAGGAAATTAATGAGAAAACAAGATTATCGGATTTGATTGAGCAGGTAGACTTCCAACAGCCTGCAAAGCGACAAGGTGAAAATTTCGATCATTATATTGATTTCTTAAATAAAAATAAAATAGATCATATTTATAAAGACACAAATCATCCTGAACGAATACCATTAGAAGAAAGATTGGCGGATGTACAATTAAAGCCAATAGAAGTGCCAATAAGTGTATGCAGTATAGAAGAAGCAGTTGCAAGATGGCATAATTTCCATTCAGGAGAAGCTCCACAAATCGTGGAGTTGAAAAAGAAAATTAAAAAGCTAGAGGGGCAATTAAATCGAAAATCTGTCAAACTAGTCTTAAAAGCAGCAAACGTATTTAATTAATGGAGAATGAAAGGAAGCATGCACTTTTCTCTTATAAAAAAGGGGCAAGGAATAAGGCTAATCTTCCCTGAATCGCTTGCTTATATAAAAATGTAAAAAAGCACCAAGCTCTGAAGGTGCTTTTTTACATTCTAGCAGCAGTGGATTATGTATAAGTATTAGGTTTAAAAGCTATTCATCCTGTCAAAAATATGAAAAAAGCTGATTTCATGAAGACTAAGGTTAAATCAAGAAAAAGTGTTGAAAAAAACATGATAGGGAAGAAGCATGATGAAAAAAATATTAATAAGAGCAGGTATGTCACCTTTAGAACCTTTTGATGCAGCAAAAATGATAATGGACAATACATTTGGTGGGAATATCGGAAATCTAATCTATCAATACAGTGTATTTCGGACATTGATGACTAAAGATACAATTATTACACCAGATTATTATACATATGGCCCAGATAGAGCAGATGAAATAAACGAGAATTATGATTGCTATATCATCCCCTTAGCAGATGCCTTTCGAAATGAATTTATTCCATCTTTACGAAGATATACGAAGCTGATTAATAAATTGAAAATTCCCGTTGTCGTCATTGGCGTTGGCTTAAGGGCTCCCTTTGAACCAAAGTTAAACGAAGGATTTCCCTTTGATAAAGATGTAAAGAATTTTGTTAAGGCCGTATTAAAAAAATCTTCTATTATTGGAGTTCGAGGAGAAATTACGGCAAAATATTTAACTCGTTTAGGATTTCGTGAAGGAATAGATCATGTAGTAATTGGCTGTCCATCGATGTATACGTTTGGTAGAGAATTATCTATACGGAATACGCGCGTAACGAAGGAGTCAAAAATCTGCGTTAACTCCTCCCGTCGTTCCCAAAAGAAAGTATTAGACTTCATCGCTAGAGGTATGGCCGAATATCCGAATCACTATTTTATTCCTCAATGGTTAAAAGAATTGAAATTAACGTATTTAGGAGCACCTTCCATTGCAGAAATAAGCAAAAAATATCCAATAAAAATGTCAGACCCTGTATATATGAATAATAGAGTTCGATTCTTTTTAAATGTACCCACATGGTTAGAGTTTATGAAAGATGCTGATTTAAGCTTTGGTGCCCGTCTCCATGGAAATATTGCAGCTACCATTGCGGGCACACCTAGTTTAATTATTCCGAAGGATGCCCGAATGAGAGAATTAGCAGAATACCATCAATTAACCAATCTAATGGCAAATAAAATAACGGGTAAGACTAGTTTATTAGAAATAATAGAGAAAAGCGATTTTCAGTCTCCTGTTAAAGTACAAGGTAGGAATTTTGACCACTTTATTGATTTTCTTAATAAGAATCAATTAGAGCATATATATATAAACACAGTAACACCCTCCACTGTTCCGTTAGATCAGAAGCTAGCAGATATTCAGCTCCAACCACCAGTGAAACCAGTAAGCGGATGTAGCTTAGAGGAAATGGTGGAACGATGGGAGAGATACTATCCATTAGAAAGTAGTCAAAAAAATGGAAGCAAAGTTTTAATGACGAAAGAAAATTTAGTAGCAATGGTTATGGAAAGGATTTTCAAGAAAAAGGAGCAGGTATTTAAGCGATTATCCAAGGTAGGCAGTAAGTAATTAAAATCTCAAGAGAAGAAGAATATAACTATTAGAAAGTGTTTTCTCTTCCCTTTCTAATAGTTATATTTTGTTACGGAATCCTTTAAAAAGATTTTTTATAAAAGATGACGTATTCTTTACCAATAGCCTAAGGATAATATATAATAGAGAGGAAGGAAGTCCCTTTTTAGTGGACTTGCTATTATTTTTTACTAAATTGAAAGGATGATTTTTATTGTTATTCAACAGGCAGTACAAACCGAACTAATTAAAAAGTATTGGGAAATGTATGAAAGTAAGAAAGAGAGGACATATATTGTAAAGCCCTCGATGCCAATTATGTATTTTGGTAATAGTAAGAAATATTTTGAATCCCCTATCCGCATCATTACTGTAGGTCTAAATCCGTCTAGACGTGATTTCCCTGACCCTGACCCTTTCCAAAGGTTTCAATCGATGAAACGAGACCATCACTATCAATTCAATCAACAGTACATTACTGCACTTGACCAGTATTTTGAAAAAGACCCATATAAAGCATGGTATGAGCCTTCTTTTGAACCGTTATTGAATGGAATGAATGCAAGCTTTTATGGTAACAAAGAAAATACGGCATTGCATACAGATATTTGCTCACCGCTTGCAACTAATCCTACCTGGGATAGTTTAAGCAAAGAAGCAAAGAAAGACCTTCAAGCAGAAGGCGTGAAATTATGGCATGATCTTATTGAATACTTACAGCCTGATGTAATCCTAATTTCAGTTGCAGGAGAACATCTCTCAAAAATTCAGTTGGAAACAGAAAGTGATTGGGAGACTGTTTATACGATTCCTAATTCCCGTTATTTAATTAATAGCAAGAAAGTAAAGTTAGCGACTAAAACAGCTGATGTTTACTATGGCAGATCGGCAGAAATTCCATTTGGGCAAGTTTCACCGGAGAATAAGGTGAAGATTGGTGAATATATTAAGGCGATTACGGAGAAAAAAGATCAGCCAATTGATTTTAAAGCCTTTCATCATGCCATTTTAGAATCCGAACAGCGAGATGATGAACTTTTTGGCTGGAACCAAGAAGCAAACTAAAAAAAGGGAATCAGGCTATTGTTTGTCTGATTCCCTTTTTTATTTGACTGATAAGTGGTGATGCACCTTTACAATGCCTCGCTAATGATTTTCTTATAATAAATAACGGAGAGAATTCCAAAGATGGAATACAGCAATGCATATAGCCCCATTACAATGAACATTGGTGCCCATAATTCCGATCCAAAGAAGAACCAGCCAGATTTGACAGCGAAATAACTATGAAGCAGGCCAATAAGTAACGGAATCCCAAAGTTAAATAGTTGTTTTGATTTAATGCCGTTTATTAAATCATTCTGTGTATAGCCTAGCTTACGAAGAATGGTATAGTTATACTTTTCTTCTTCTCCTTCATCCATCTGTTTAAAGTAAAGAATACACCCTGATGTGATAAGGAAAGTGAGCCCAAGAAAACCGACAATAAACATCGCTAATCCCATAAATTCTTTTTGAGACTGGCTTGTCTCATAACGTGATAAAGTTTCCTGACTTTCAAAAGTTAGTTTTTGATAAATTTTATCAGCTTCTACAATTTCTTGATTCTTATTAATATTAATCCCAATATAAAGAGAAGAAGGAGACTGAAGGCTTTTATCCATATTCTTTTGTACTAAATCAAAGACAGAAGAGTCGACGATTACGGTCATTAGTCCGCCGTTAGAAAAGTTATAAGGAAGAATGTTCATTTCCTTCATTCCTAAATAATTTAATGGGACGGACTGACCGTTTAACTCCATGGTAATTGAGCCCGTAGATTTTAATTTGATAAACTTTTCTAAGGTAGAACTATATCCATCAAAAAGTACTTCCTCTTTAGATAGATGAACACCTTCTACATAGTCTTCACTAATAACAGGCATCTGCATCTCGCTGGTATCTTGTGTGAATCCATCTGGAATATTATCGAGGACTCCCTTTATATCAAAGATGGTCTGAATAACAGGAATTTTTTCTTCCTTATAAGCAATTTTTTGTTCTTCCAGTCGGCTCGTAAAAGCTTCTGCATCTTGGACATTATCAAAGGCGAAATCGGCTGGAACATTTTGTTTTGCATTTTTTTCTGCAGAGTAGTAAGAAATATAGCTTAAACAAAGAAAGCCTAATGCGAGCGCAGAAACGGTTGTTATAATTGTTAATAAAATAGCATTTGATTTCATCCGAAACATAATACTAGACAGGGAAAGTACTTGATTAATATTAATGTAGCCATTTTTCCCTTTACGAATAAGGTTAAACAAAAAGCTGACAGATCCTTTATAAAAGAGATATGTCCCGATTATGACTAGAGCGAGAATAGAAATCATAGCGAAAAACAATTCATTCATGGATTGAAAGTCGCCATTAAAAAGCTGGGACGAGATGTAGTAGCCGCTTATGATAAAAATAATTCCTGTAACACCGATAATCATTTCCCATACAGACATTTTCTTAACTCGTGCTTCTGTTGAAGACGCAACACGGAATAAGGAAAGAATCGTTTGGCGCTTAATGAAAATATAGTTCATTAACATAATGAGAACATATATGGCGCAAAAAACAATGACTGTTTGGACGAGAGCCTCTGGCGAAAAGTGAAGTTTCGCAATAGCTTGGACCCCGGTTACTTTGAATAGAATCATGATGGTTATCTTAGAAAAAGAAACGCCAATAAAAATACCGATTACAATAGATAGAAAATATAAAATAAAATTTTCCAGTGTTAACAAACGGAAAATTTTGCTTTTGGTCATCCCAATCAATTGGAAAAGTCCAATTTCTTTTCCGCGGCGCTTGATAAAAATCGTATTGGCATAGAGTAGAAAAATCGCAACAATTGCTATTAAAAGAACAGAGGCCGCTTTAATAGCAGCGCCGCCTTTGACTGAATTTTCTACCACGTCCATCGATGGGTCATATTGTAAGGTTACAAAGGAAAAATAAAGGGACACGCTGAATACTAAGGCAAAAATATAAAGATAATAGTATTTTATATTTTTTTTGAGATTACGAATTACAAGATTACTTAAGGTCATTTTGCACACCACCCAAAATTCCCTGTGTTTTGATAATATCTTGGAAAAAGCGCTGTCTATCCTGGTCTCCTTTATAAAGCTGTGTATAAATTTGCCCATCTTTAATAAATACAACTCGATTACAATAGCTTGCAGCGACTGGGTCATGGGTTACCATAAGGATGGTTGCGCTTCTTGTTTGGTTTAGATGACCCAATTTATTTAATAAATCAGAGGCAGACTTAGAATCAAGAGCCCCGGTTGGTTCATCTGCAAATATAATACTTGGTTCATGAATGAAAGCTCTGGCTGCAGATGTTCTTTGCTTTTGACCACCTGATATTTCATTTGGATACTTATCTTTTATTTCGTAAATACCTAATTCTTTCGCTAAAGTATCAAAACGCTGATGCGCCTCTTTTTTTGGTGTTTTTGTAATCGATAATGGTAAAAGAATATTTTCTTTAACGGTTAAAGTATCGAGTAAATTATAATCTTGAAAGATAAATCCTAAGTGATTTTTTCGGAATTCTGCTAACTGCTTTTCTTTAAGACGGGTAATTTCCTTCTCTACGATTCGAATAGTTCCTCCACTGGCTTGATCGATAGAAGAAAGTACGTTCAACAAGGTTGTTTTCCCTGAACCAGAGGCCCCCATAATACTGACAAATTCGCCTTTTTGGACGTTTAAATTTACGCCCTTCAGCACTTCTTGACGATTTGTTTTATTGCCATAACTTTTATGGACCTTTGAAGCAATTAAGATATCCATACTCCACACTCCTTTAAATGATAGATTAAGTATACAAAAAGAATTTCCTCCAATCCCTCGATTTGACGAACAAATAAAAGAAGCATGTGACATTATTGTCACGATGCCTCGAAGTCAACATGTTTAGTTATGAATTTGATTAAATTCATTGTTCTTCGGAAAAGTAAGGATGAAGGTGGTACCTCTATTTAATTTGGAATGGACAGCAATATTGATTTTGAGTACATCTGCAATTTTCTTGGATAAATATAACCCCATTCCTGTAGCAAAATTATTTTGATGCTTGGAGGTGGAAGTAAAGCCTTTTTCAAAGATCCTTGGTAAGTCTTGCGGGCTTATTCCTATTCCATTATCGGTTATTTCTAAACAGCTATATCCGTCATTGTCATAGCTTCTTATGATAATATCTGATTCATTACTATATTTAACGGCATTACTCAATAGCTGCCTAATAATAAACGAAAGCCATTTTCCATCTGTTAATATCATCTTTTTCTGCAGTTCAATATCAAAACCGATTCCTTTTTGGATGCACCATGACTGTAATGTTTTTATTTCTTCGAAAAGAACCACTTCGAGATCAACATTTTCTATGTAGAGATCATTTTGAATAAATGAAAAACGTTTTTGGTACAGCTGTTGGTCTAAGAGATGGTGAATTCTTAACCATTCAAATGTCAAGGAAGTCTTCATTTTCTGATTTTCAATAGCATCTATTAGTAAACGTAATGCTGTTAATGGCGTTTTTACTTCATGAATCCAAGAAAGCAGTTCATCCTTCTCTAGTTCAAGCTGCCGAAGATTTTGATATCTTTCTGTCTTTAACATGCTAGTTTGGGTTGTAAAGCTATCCGCGATTATTTTTTCAAAAGGTGTTTTTGCTGGCGCTAAGGATGTTAGGTCTAAATCATCTTCTCGAGCAGAAAGGCTTTTATAAAACTTAGTCTCTTTTTGATAGCGGATAAAGCAGAAAATCAGAAACAATAAGATGCTAATAAAGCTAACATATATCATTGAATAAAAAGAAATTGTCTCATCAATAATGGCCATAAATAATTGAAACAGCTGTAAAAAAAGAATAAAGAGAATCCAGCTTCTTTTTTCTATTAGAAATTGTCTGATCATAATGTATCCTCTTCAATAGCCATGTAGCCTTGTCCAACTTTTGTTTCTATATTGCTTCCGAGAGAAAGTTCATCTAGTTTTTTTCGCAAACGATTTACGTTTACTGTTAGCGTGTTGTCACTAACAAAGCGTTTATCGTTCCATAGTTCATTGATAAGATCATCTCTTGATACGATTTTATTTTTTTTGTCTAATAATATTTTTAAAATGAACATTTCATTTTTCGATAGCTCGATTTCCCCATTGACGGAGGTCACTGTATTTTTCTCAAAATCAATGGTGGCACCACACCAAGTTTTCAGAGAAGATTGCTCGATGTTGTAATTATAAACCCTCCGCAAGGTTGCCTGTATTTTTGCAATTAAGACTTCAAAGTGAAATGGCTTTTGTACAAAGTCATCGGCTCCTAGCTGCATCGACATCACCATGTCGGTTGGATGATCACGAGAAGATAGGAAAATAATTGGTACATTGGAGTGGCTTCTAATCATTCGACACCAATGAAACCCATCATATTTAGGAAGCTGAATATCGATAATAACTAAATCGGGTTTCTTTTCTGTAAACTCTTGCATCACTTTATTAAAATCATGAATCCCAATCGCTTCGTAAGACCATTGCTCTAAACGTTCCTTTATTGCCCGGAACAAAGTTTGATCATCTTCAATTAAAAGTATTTTAAACAGGACAATCACCACATCATAATTAGGTTTTTATTCGCTTCTTTTTGTGAATAACAAGAAGCGGACTACGGTCATTATATCATTTTAATTCCTAACAATGGGGAATGTAGAAGCGAAAATTAAAAAATTGTTAATATATGGAAGATGTGTGCTTTATAGTAAAGTGATTTTGACAGATTGGAGTGCAGCAACAACGATTAAACAAGTAGAATCCTTAGAAGATTTTATATCCATTGTGCCAATTATTAAAGCGGCAATACCAGGCAGACTTTTCGATAGCGATTTGTGATAAAGAAAAATTTATCGTTTATTTTTTCCTGGAGAGATTATCAATTTACATATCAAAACAAATCAGTCCTTACAGCCTGATGAACCGTTGAGAGAGACAATTCAGCCAAAAAAAACCTTAAAGCCGAATCGATGGGAAAAATTGCAGCTATCGGGAAAAACAAGCAGATTCCATTGAACATACAGCCATCTTTATGGAAGAAGTTTTAAAGATGGCTAAAAAGATAAATGACTATTCTAATAAGCTATAGAATTAGTCTTTTTTAGAGGTTTTTATCCATTAACTATTCAATCGCTAAGCTGGAAACTTTCTCCTTTTAAAAAAATTTAGTTTTCATTTCCGAGAAAATCCGTTATAATCCATTATGTTGTCAAATAATCAATCGATATATACACTCGTATAATAGCAGGAATATGGCCTGCAAGTTTCTACCAGATGACCGTTAATCATCTGACTACGGGTAAGCGTATAAAATGCATATATACTGATCTATACATAAATAGGGCAGTCTATTTTTGCTTTAAAAACACAGCCGCTTACTCATAGAGTAAGCAGCTGTGTTTTTTTGTATTATGTAAGGATAGTTCGAGCATTTATTGTTATTAGCTATCCTTCAAAAAAGGAGAGAGTCTAGTTAATGGAGTTATTGAAGAAGAAAATTGAAGAAGAAGGTATTGTGTTAAGTGATCATGTTTTAAAAGTAGATTCATTCATTAATCACCAAATGGACCCTCAGCTGATGAAGGAAATTGGCTTGGAGTTTGCTAGATTGTTTAAAGATGCTGGGATTACAAGAATCTTAACAATAGAGTCATCTGGTATCGCACCAGCTATAATGGCAGGTCTAGCATTAGATGTTCCGGTTATTTTTGCAAGAAAAAGAAAATCCCTTACTTTAACAAGCGATTTATATACAGCAACAGTTTATTCATTTACAAAACAAGAGTCAAATGAAATTACAGTTTCCAAAAAGTATATGCATTCAGATGATCATGTTCTTGTAATTGATGACTTTTTAGCTAATGGACAGGCTGCTCTAGGCTTAGCAAATATTGTCGAGCAGGCTGGTGCAACTGTTAGTGGAATTGGGATATTAATCGAAAAGTCATTCCAGCAAGGGGCAGATGATTTAATCGCAAAAGGCTATCGAGTAGAATCTCTAGCAAGAATTGCCTCTTTAAAGGGTGGAAAAGTAACATTTGCCGAACAGCGAATACATGATGGCATTTATGCAGGAGGATATTAAAATGGAAAAAATGTCAGTAAAAACATGGTCTGTAGGTCTGCAGCATGTACTAGCAATGTATGCTGGTGCTGTGCTTGTACCTTTATTAATTGGAGGAGCATTAAAATTAACACCTGAACAGTTAACCTATCTTATATCGATTGATCTACTAACATGTGGTGTTGCTACGTTGCTGCAGGTTTGGAAAAATAAATTTTTTGGAATTGGTCTCCCTGTTATGCTTGGCTGTACATTCACTGCAGTTGGTCCAATGATTGCAATAGGAAGTCAGCATGGAATAACGGCCATTTATGGTGCAATTATTGTTTCTGGTATTATTGTTGTTCTTATCTCTTCAATCTTTAGCAAGCTTGTGAAATTTTTTCCTCCAGTCGTAACTGGTTCTGTCGTTACTATTATTGGTCTTACTTTAATTCCTGTAGCATTTAATGATATGGCAGGAGGGCAGGGAAGTGCAGACTTCGGTAATATTAAAAACGTCGTACTTGCTTTTGGTGTACTTACTATCATTATATTGCTAAATAAATTTACAACCGGGTTTATCAAGACAATTTCTATTCTGATTGGAATTATTATCGGAACGCTAATTGCTGCAATGATGGGAATGGTTGATTTTGCTAAAGTGGGTGAAGCTGATTGGATACATGGAATCACTCCATTTTATTTTGGAATGCCAACCTTTGATCTCACTTCCAATATCACGATGACTCTTGTTGCCATTGTGAGTTTAATTGAATCAACAGGTGTCTATTTAGCATTAGGAGATATAACTAATAAAAAGGTTTCAGAAAAAGATTTAGCAAACGGATATCGAGCAGAAGGGATAGCTTCTGTAATTGGCGGGATTTTCAACTCCTTCCCTTACACAGCTTATTCACAAAATGTTGGTTTAGTTCAATTAACAGGTGTAAAAACAAAGAATGTCATTTATGCAGCAGGAACAATTTTAGTTATTTTAGGCTTTATTCCTAAGATTGCAGCCATTACAACATTGATTCCAACAGCTGTACTTGGGGGCGCTTCGCTTGCAATGTTTGGTATGGTTGTGTCCTATGGTATTAAAATGCTAGGACAGGTGGATTTTAATCACCAAGGAAACTTACTCATTCTTGCTTGCTCGATTGGAATGGGGCTTGGTGTAACCGTTGTTCCAGATATCTTTATGAAATTTCCAGAAAGCATCCGCATCCTCTTCCAAAGCGGTATTGTTGCAGGTGGGCTAACTGCAATTATCTTAAATATTTTATTTAACATAATTCCCGGATCACGTGCCAAAACAGTACAAATGGAAGAAAAGACAGCAGCCTAAATTTGCGATGCTAAAAAACAGATAAATAAGACTTTCCGCAGAAAACGGGAAGTCTTATTTTGTTTAAACAAAAAAGCAAAAGTAATCCAATAATAAGCATAAATCGAGAAATTACGCTTTTTTATAAAAATTATTCCGATAAGTTTAATTATATTTATTTGTTATATCAGAATATTTTTTTGTTAATGGTTATAGGAATAGATGGAGTATTGATTGAAGTCGAAGTTAAAGAAATTATATGGGTAATAAGAATAGTTTCTTATCCTATATATAAAAACGATTATCAAGTGGATGTTTTATAAGAATAATTTATTTTTATAGCGAAGCATATTTGTAAATAAAAAAATGCAAAAACATAGTTGACAATTTATTTATCTAGTTTTATAGTTGTTATCAAATCTTACAAAAATTAAATAAAACATTTTTCTTATCCAGAGAGACGGAGGGACAGGCCCGAAGAAGTCTCGGCAGCGGATTTATATTAAACACCGTGCCAATTCCTGCAAATGCCAATTGTGCATTTGAAAGATGAGAAAAAGTAGTTTCTTTGTCTTATAAAGGCCCTGCTTTTTCTTTCTGGAAAGAAGAAGCAGGGCCTTTTTGCATTCACTAAAAGTCTGCTTCTTCTTGACAAGATACGTATGTTTTTAACCTAGTATAGGAGTGGAAGGGCAAATGATTGAATTTGAAAAGGTAGCCAAGACCTTTAAGCTTGGCAGTCGCGAAGTAAACGCAGTAAAGGATGTTTCTATCTCCATTGCACAAGGAGAGATTTTTGGGATTATTGGTTTCAGTGGAGCTGGAAAAAGTACTTTATTACGACTTGTGAATTTATTAGAAACACCAACAAACGGAAATATCCAAGTACAAGGAGTAGATGTAGCCTCCCTATCACCAAAAGAGATTCGCAAGCTTCGCCGAAGAATCGGCATGATTTTTCAAAACTTTAATCTCTTTACATCTCGAACGGTAGCCGGCAACATAGCCTATCCATTAAAGCTAGCTGGTGTATCGAAAAAGGAAATAAAAGAAAGAGTGGCAGAGCTCTTGCACTTTGTCGGTTTATCCGATAAAGCAGACGACTATCCTGAACAATTGTCAGGAGGACAGAAGCAGCGGGTTGGGATTGCACGTGCTCTTGCTACTTCTCCGGATATATTGATTTGTGATGAAGCAACTTCTGCGCTTGATCCAGATACAACAGGTGAAATACTGCGTTTATTAAAAAAAGTAAATAAGGATTTAGGCATTACGATTTTATTAATTACACATGAGATGCATGTTATTCAAGAAATATGTGACCGAGTGGCTGTGATGGAAAATGGCGAAGTAATAGAGAATGGATCTGTCTTTGAAGTTTTCACAAATCCCCAACACTCGACTACACAACGCTTTATTCAGTCTGTACAGCAGGATCGTCCATCTGCTTCCTTATTGGCTGAATGGAGGAATAAGGGCGGCGACAAGTTATATAGAGTAATTTTTAAAGGGGAAATTGCAAGTGATCCAGTTCTTTCAAAGGTCACAAGAAAATTTAATGTCGATGTAAATATTGTTTATGGATCTGTTCGTGAATTGCAAGAGAAGTTTTATGGGAATCTTCTAGTATCCTTTGAAGGCAGCAAGGAAAATATTAAAGCGGTTCTGCATGAATTAGAAGCATTAGTAACAGTTGAGGAGGTGCTTGTTTAATGAAGGTTGATTGGAGTACTTTTTGGCCGCGCATTGTGGAATCTACCGGAGAAACCATATTAATGGTTATTACCACTCTTATTTTAGGATCTATTTTAGGCATTACGATTGGATTACTTCTCTTTGTGACAAGGAAGGGAAATATTTTGGAAAATAAATTAGTTTTCCGTTTGCTCAATATTCTAATAAATATTATCCGCCCTATTCCATTTATTATTTTCTTAGTAGCAATCAGCCCGTTAACAAGAGCAGTTGTGGGCACAACGATTGGGACTTGGGCAGCGATATTTCCAATGACTATTGCAGCCTCATTCGGAATTGCGAGAGTAGTAGAAAATAATTTAGTCAGTATTGATCCAGGAGTTATTGAAGCTGCTAAAGCGATGGGAGCAAGCCCTTTGCAAATCATTTTTACTGTATTAATTCCCGAAGCATTAGGACCACTGATTCTAGGATTAACCTTTGTAACGATCAGCTTAATTGATTTTTCTGCGATGGCTGGTACCGTTGGCGGAGGCGGACTGGGACATGTGGCGATGACATATGGCTACCAGCGTTTTGACGGCAGTGTTATGCTTGTTACCGTCATTATACTGATTATACTTGTACAAATTGCTCAATGGATTGGAAATACATTATCACGAAAAATAATGAGACGTTAAGACAAAACTTTAACGATGGGATATTTACCGCTTTATAAGTTAAAAAATAACAAAAATTACTAATTAAGGAGATTGAGAGATGAAAAAATATTTTGCTATTTTACTATTATTAACAACTATTTGGGCACTAGCTGCCTGCGGGTCAGACAGTGCATCAGGTAAAGATAAAACAGTGAAGGTGAAAATAGGGGTAACAGGATCCGATGGAGAAGTCTGGCCGACTTTGAAGAAAAAGGCGAAAGCAGAAGGAATTGAAATCGAGCTAGTCGAGTTTTCAGACTATACTTTGCCAAACCAAGCTTTAGAGAATGGAGATATTGATATTAACTCCTTCCAGCATATTGCTTTTCTAAGTCAGTTTAATGAAGAAAACAAAACGGATTTAACGCCCATCGGAACAACAGTGATTGCTCCTATGGGAATCTATTCAGAAAAAGTGAAAGATGTAAGTGAAATAAAAGAGGGTGACAAAATTGCTATTCCAGACGATCCATCTAATCAAGCGCGCGCTTTAAAATTACTTGAATCTGCAGGATTAATTACCTTAGCTGATGACTTTGGATTATTTGGAGATCCATCTAAGATTGTAGAAAACCCAAAGAAACTTGATATCTTGCCAATTGTAGCTCAACAAACACCAAGAGTCTTACCAGATGTTGCAGCATCTGTTATCAATAATGGTGTCGCTGGTCAAGCAGGCTTTGATCCTGTTAAAGATCCCATTTATCTAGAAGATGCAGAGGATAAAAACGTATTACCATATGTAAATATCTTTGCGGCTCGTACAGAGGATGCGAATAATGAAACCTATCAGAAAATTGTTGAACTTTATCATGAAGAAGAAGTTGTAAAAGCGGTAGAAGCAGATACAAATGGTGGTTCGATTGTAGTAAATATTGCAAAAGATGAGCTGGCAAAACAATTTAAAGGACTATAAGGGGGAGAGAAAATGAGTAATACGTTATCTGGTCTTGATTTAATTAATGAATCCATTCAAACAAATAAGGATCTTTATATTGAAACGAGTCAATTAATTCATGCAAATCCTGAGATTGGCAATCAAGAATTTTTTGCAAGTAAAAGGCATGTAGATATTCTAACAAACGCGGGATTTAAAGTGGAAATTGCTGTTGCTGGACATGAAACATCTTTTTATGCAGTAAAAGACAGTGGGATATCTGGTCCAACCATTGCCTTCCTTGCTGAATATGATGCCTTGCCTGGTCTAGGGCATGCTTGTGGCCACAATATTATTGGAACAACAAGTGTTGCAGCTGGTATTGCCTTATCTCAAGTACTGTCTAAAACTGGTGGGAAAGTAGTTGTTCTTGGCACACCTGCAGAAGAGGGAGGTCCAAATGGGAGTGCAAAAGGAAGCTTTGTGAAACATGGCTATTTAAAGGATGTGGATGTCGCTTTAATGATTCATCCCTCTGGCCAAACCTCGTTGACTAGTGAAACACTTGCTGTGGATCCCTTAGATTTTCATTTTTACGGAAAAGCAGCACATGCATCCGGATCACCTGAAAAAGGGATAAACGCACTTGATGCAGTTATACAATTGTTTGTCGGCATCAATGCGCTTAGACAACAGCTGCCTGATGATATCAGAATCCATGGGATTATAACAAACGGGGGAGATGCACCGAATATCATACCAGAATATGCATCAGCACGATTCTATATACGTGCCGAAACATGGAAAAAAACAGAAGAGGTTGCAGCAAAAGTTCGTGCGATCGCTGAAGGAGCTGCGCTTGCCACTGGTGCGACTGTTAAAGTGGAAAGATTTCAAAATGAAGTGAAGGATTTTGTATTAAACCCAATTTTAGATGGAATCTTAAAAGAAGAATTAGAGGCAGTTGGAGAAACAGTTGTAACGGAAAGATCTCGCGGAAAAGGATCAACAGACGCTGGAAATATTAGCTATGAAGTTCCAACTGCGCATCCTCATATTAAAATAGGGCCAGACGACTTAATTGCCCATACGAACGAATTTCGAGAAGCCGCAAAATCACCAACTGGAGATGCCGCTCTTGTTAAAGGAGCACAAGTCCTTGCAAAAACAGGCTATCGTTTGCTTTCAGATAGTGTGCTTTTAAATCGTGTGAATAAAGCATTTGAAGCAGCGAAAAAAGAAAAAGTAAACTCCATTTAAAATAGTTATTTTTGTCACTGGAAATTTCAAAAGAATAGAGAAATGGAAAAAGCAATTTTAGGAGATGGTTCCTGAAATTGCTTTTTATCGTTTTATTTACCTGGGTGAGTATTTATAATGATATGAATTAAATATATTTAGATAATATTTAGAAAGGTTGAAATTTTATTAATTTAACTTATTCTTCAATTAAAGGATGACATTAACCCAAATATAAGGTAATATCTAAAACTGTATATCGTTTTTAATGTATTAGCAATGTTTTCTGAAGTTATATTAACTATATTAAGATAGTTTTTATGAGAAGAGGAAGGTTGTTACTGCTTCATATTTAGGAGGAATTTTCTATGTCGATTTTAGTTGGGATATTAGGTATCATCGTGACGATAGCTATTGCCTTTTTACTATCAAATGATAAAAAAAGGATTAACTTCAGAGCTATTCTCGTATTATTTGTGCTTGAATTTATTGTAGCACTAATAATGTTTAAAACTACAGTAGGACTAAAAATAGTAGAAGCTACATCTAACGGTGTCTCTAAAGTCCTTAACTATGGGTATGAAGGGGTAAATTTTGTTACTGGGGGATTAGTACCAGAAGGCGAAAGTGTTTTTTTCATTAATGTTCTTATGATCATTATTTTTACTTCTACTTTATTATCTTTGTTAACTCATATCAAAGTATTGCCACTAGCAATTAAATATATTGGTGGTGCATTGGCTAAGATTACTGGTTTATCAAAGGTTGTAACATTTAACAGCATTAACTCTATCTTTTTTGGACAATCGGAAGCACTTCTTGCGATCAAAGGGCATTTAGATACGATAAACGCAAATAAATTATTTATTGTATGTACCTCTGCTATGGGATCTGTTTCTGCATCTATTATGGGGGCATACATGGAAATGATTCCTCCCCGATATGTATTAGCAGCTATGATTTTAAATGCATTATCTGCTTTAATTATTGCGACACTTATTGCACCAATTTCAAAAGATGAAGATGAGAAAATTAACATAAAAGATGTCTCCAATACGAATTCTGTTTTTGGAGCAATCTCAGCAGGAGCTTTAGATGGTGGTCGTGTTGCCTTAATTGTTGCCGCGATGTTAGTTGCTTATGTTGGTTTACTGGCTCTAATTGACGGTTTCTTTACAAGTATTTTCGGCATCGGTTTTACCGGTATATTGGGTTATATATTTGCTCCAATTGCTTGGATAATGGGGATACCTGGCAGTGAAATAGTAACGGCTGGTTCTGTAATGGGGACGAAATTAGCTGCAAACGAATTTGTAGCAATGCTGCAATTACAACCATTACTTGGAGATCTTTCAGACAAAACAGTAGGGATTGTGTCCACTTTCCTTGTATCTTTTGCAAATTTCTCTAGTATTGGAATTATTGCCGGATCGATTCAAGCAATTAATGCCAAAAAAGCAGATATCGTTGCAAAATTCGGACTGAAAATGTTATTAGCAGCCACACTTGCATCTGTATTAACCGCTACAATCGTAGGTTTATTTCTTTAATAAATGAAAAAGGGACTGTTGCTAGTCCCTTTTTTTATAAGCAATTTCTACTTTATTTTTTTATCTATTTCAGTTGTATCGACTTTACTGCCAAACCACTCTGTGAGTTTTACTCTTGCTTTTGATTTAATATCCTCATCAATATACATAGCAACTTGGAATAATGCAAGTCCTAGTGCCCCTAAATCATCTGTATAACCTATACCAACAAGAAAATCAGGGATTAAATCAAGAGGGAGGATAAAATAACCTAATGCTCCAATAATAGTTGCTTTGACTTTTTTAGGTACATTTGGTTTTTGTAAAGTGTAATACAACAAAAGCACCGCATAAACGACAGAGGAACCTGCCTTTTTTCCAAACTTGGCAATTTTGGACCAAAATTTTTCCTCGGAATAATGCTTTCCTGCAGCAGCAAGTTCTTTTTCTAATTTTTCTTTTGATTCGGCCATTATGAAAGCTCCTTTCCTAATGGTTTTCGCGCCTATTCATATAATGATTATATGCTTTTGTGTAGTATAAGTAAAATATTTACTGTTTGACTAGTCTATTTACCAACAAAAGTAAGGAAAATACGAAGCCATCCAAAAAAGGAAATCCATAAAGGGGTACTAATAAGCATACCGAAAAATAGTCCCTTCCCAAAATTTCCTGTTTCCGGTAAATAATAGTTTTGATCGCTTACAACGATTGATCGCTTGATTAGTATTTCATCATTATTTTTTTGTCTCATTTTCTTTTTTCCCTTCATCTAAATCGTCGAAGGTGGATTCGGTAACTGGCTGGCAAGCGTAATGAATGTCATAACTTTTGCTATCATGTAGAAAAAATCGATCTTCGTTACCCCTAAGCCCCTATAGCTTTGCGTCATCACTTTTCAATGATTTTGCCCTTTCGTCGATTAGTCAGATTATTATAGTTTAAGATTAGTACTTGCTAGTTCTAAATGCCAGTATCAAAAGGCCTATAACACCTTTATAAAGAAATTATATCAAATATTTTGTGGGAATTATAGGTTATTTATACTATATTAGACATCTGAAATTCTTTTTCTTCATACTTTCTCCATTTGCTAATTGATTGTCCATTCATTATTTTTCCTATAATAATGGGCAAAAAATAAATAGGAAAACAATAATTATCCACAAAAGCCATTAAGCAGTCATCCCATTTTTAAACAAACGTCAAGTGAAAAATATTTTTTTAGAAATAGAGAAGTTACCACGGTAAAAGAAGACAGTGGATTTCGACGTTCTTCTCCATTATTCAAGGAGTAATTTAATTGTTCTAGTTGTTTTAGTGATAAGACGTATGTCGGAAGGAGATTTAATCGATCAGTATTGCCGTGTTTTAGGATAATTTCCCGGGAAACTTGTCGCTATTTCTGTATTTACTTTTTATCGGTGCATGTGGAAGTATTATGTCAACTTTTGTTTATCCATTAAAAAGATTATTCTTTGGCTGAAGCTTCGACCTTTTTATTCTTTTAGCAGCTTTCCTTATCGGTGAATATGCCATTCATTTTGGGGTAGAGGTAGCAGCATGGCTTGCCTTAATTAGGTATTTTCGAACATTGCCCTGAATACTTTGTTAATGATGGGTTCCATTAGTCAATTCGATATAAAAGAACTGATGCCTGTTTTTAATCAGGATTTAAGGAACAGTATTGGCGAGTAGACATCATATGGCATGACTGAGATGCTGGTTTGTATGATTCTTTCGCTAGTAAGAAACGAACAGACTTGGCTCAGTTCCTCTGAAGCAGGTGGTATTTATGGTGGCATGATTGTTATGATTTGGCCAATTTTGGAAGCGTTAGTATTAACCGCAGATGTAGCAGCAAAGTATATTGTTTCTTCTATGGCAAATGGCTCGAAGTGCAAATGGATTTATTTATCCATTGTTATGAAATAATTATAATTTTCTTTTTGTGTTACCTATTTTTACAATGATGATTTTCCATTACTCATTCATTGCCTTCTGAAAGAAAAGATCATCGTCTAGTTATCATTCCTGTAGGACTTGTTTTAAAAACTGTTTACTGCACCTCAAATGGGCTATTTACATAGAGTAATATAAAAGCTCGAAAGGGGAATAATAATGTATTTTCAGCCGTTTTATTCTTATTGTGGACACCATTCTTTTCTACCTCATCATAGAATGATTAGTTCGCAAATAGGTGGAGAATCTAGAATAACCCCTCCATCGAATGGTGGAGGAACAGTTCCTCATTTGCCGCCAATCGGAGGTGGGATTTTGCCGCCGTTTCCAGGTGGAGAACAACCGCCTCCTCCAGCAGGACCTCCAGCATTTCCAGATGCACCGCAGATTGGAGATGGGACTGACTCTGGACCGCCGATATCACCACCGCCATCTTTTACACCACAATTAAATCAGTCGCAACTAAGCACTTTTACTGTTGAATCTAGTTCTATCCGACCTTGTATGTACCGCTTTACTTTTATTTGGTTAGAAAATGGCAAAGGATTTTGGTTCTATCCAACCTTTATTGGGCGTCATTCTATTGCAGGATATCGTTGGCGAATAAACCGTTGGATGTATTATGGAACAGATATTAACCGTATTCGATTTTTTCAGTGTATTTAAGCTAGCAAGGAAAGATCTCCTATGTTGATAATGAAACAGAGTTATTGTGGAATACAAAGTGGTGTAGTATGAATGATATTTAGTGTGAATGAAGAAAGTCCAATGTAGAAACTATAAAGGGAGCAGAGGGAAGGCAACCATTATAAAGAGAGACAAGTGAAGCATTTAAACGAGCAAGGTCTCTGTGCCCCAAAAGAAGAGAACAGAGAAAAAAGGTAAAGGAGGAGAGCTCTCTGTGCCCCAAAAAGAAAGAGGAATAGAGAAAAAGTAAAAGAGAAGAGTTCTCTGTGACTGAAATTCAAAAGAAAAAGTGCAAAAAGGTAACAGATACCCCTTCTCCTCGCTGTGCCACTGCTCGGTTACTGTATAGGAACTAGTATTTCACACAAATGATTTTCAATCATTTGTGAATTATATCTTTCTATAATTGGTTGTTGTCTTAATGATAGATTATGTCTTTCTATCTCAGAAATAATATTTCCCCAAAATTCACTGACTGCCTCTTTTGTATGGTCGAGCAAGAAAACAGCATATTTTCCACCGGGAAATTCACCAACTTGAGCTGGTTTTGCTACTTTAAAATTATTTTCTATCACAATACAAACATCATAACGGCATTCCTCCTTAGGTGTGATTTCTGGGTTATCTCGAGGTATGCCAAGAATAATAGAATTATCAAATAAGCCATTCGATTTTGCCCACTTTTTAAAGGATTCCATCAATTCTTTATTTTGTTTTTCTCCATACTCCCCAACATTTCGAAAATAAGCAATCCTTGATTTAGGTATTTCTTCAATAGTTATATTCATATTGTAACCTCCTTCTTAGATAAGGTAATTCGAATTAAAATGTTTTTCAAGTGAATTTTAAAAAAATTTTGACTTCATGATGGTTTTCTTCTCTCAAGAAGTAATTCACTAGATCTTTAAACAGATATCTTTGTGGAGAAGATTAATTCAAAAGAAGCAAAAAGAATAGAAATGGGATGATTTTTTGAAGTGCATTTCTGTTAATTAGCAAGAAGAGTTGTTCTATATAAGGAACGAATAGGAAATATTTAATGGGAGGCTGGATAACATTAACCTACGTAACAATTTTAAAATCACTAATGATGGTTTATCAAATTTGGCCATTGCGCGGAAGTTTAGGAGAATAAGAAGTTACTTATGTAAAAGTGTTTCCTGCTTGGAAAAGGAGAAGGAATAGCTGCGATGAATATTTATTTGTTTTCATTATTAAAGGGGGAAGTTATCCCCCTATTGATTGAAGCTTCCCTTTATTATGAATGAGAATTTGTTTGTTACCGATTAAGCTAAGAATTCCCTTGTCGACCAGCTTTGCAAGTTTTCGGCTAATTGTTTCTCTCGTAAGGCCAACATAGCTGGAGACTTCTTCTCTTGTGATAGGGAGGGTAATAAGAACAGTATTTTGATGTTCTGTCCCGAATTTCTCACAGAATTCTAAAAGCATATCGGCAATTCTCACTTCGGGATCTTTCGTTGCTAACGTTCTTGCTAGATCTTCTGTATGAGATAAGCGTTTGGTAATCGTTTTTAACAGTTTGAAAGAGATTTCAGGATTACTTAACATTATTTGATCAAAATCTTGTTTTTTTAATACACATATCTTTGTATCTTCTAAAGCATGGCAGCTTAAGTTCATAACCATGTCATCATGAAAAAGATTGCTCTCTCCAAAGAAATCACCAGTCGTTAATAAATGAACGATTTGTTCTTTTCCCTGAATAGTTAACTTAGATAGCTTGACTTTGCCACTATGAATAATATAAAGAGAGGTGGAAATATCTCCTTCCTCTATAATCATCTCACCTTTTTTAAATAGTTTATGATGAACAACATCTGTTATTTTTTTTATTTCTAAATCTGATAAAGAGTAAAATATAGGAACTCGTTTAGGACATGGGCTAACCATTTGTTGTTTCATTATTAACACCACCAGTCAATTTGTGTATTTTTTCACAATTAAAACGATGATTATCTAATTAAAATTATAACAATCTTTAATCTGTGATTTCAATCCTATTTTACTTTGTCCATATCTTCTATACTTTAGCTATTCTAATAAGGGAGAGTGTTCATATGAATGCCATTTTTACGGAAGAGACGAAAACAGGTGATATCATTATTAAGTTTCCAGCAGCAAGTAAACTATTTAAAGAATATAAAATTGATTTTTGCTGTGGGGGAAATCGGCCAATAGGAGAGGCAATTAAATCTTTACATTTAGAAGATAAGGATTTAGTAAAAGTACTCAATATTATGTATGAACAGATGCAGACAACCGAAGAAATTGACTGGATGAATAGGTCATTAACTGATTTAGTGAAGTATATTATCGATCATTACCATGCAAATACGAGAGATTTATTAGAAGAATTAGATGGATTTGTTAGTAAAGTCTATCGTGTGCATGGGGAGCGCGATTTACATTTGAAAGATATGTATACCCAGTTTTATTTATTAAAGGACGATTTAGAACAACACTTGCTTCGAGAAGAGCAGCGGATTTTTCCAAAAGTGATAGAATATGAGGCGAGTAAGGAAGTAGAAAGTCTTGAAAAGGCTCGTGCTGAAATCACAATATTAGAAAAGGAACATGAAGGTGCAGGGGAAATATTGAAGAAAATTCGCCAAGCTACGAATGATTATGAACTGCCGCTGCATGCATGTAATACGTACCGATTAACCTATTTAAAACTAGAAGAATTAGAGAGCTTAACATTTGATCATATTCATCTAGAGAATAATGTATTGTTTAGAAGATTATAAACGGTAATTCTTCTTCCTATCCTATATCCACATTGACGTATTGTGATAAATAATATGGTAAAATGTGTATGACTATAGGATGGGAAGGATGGAATGATTGTATGAAAATAGGTTGGATAGGATTAGGAAATATGGGGATTCCGATGGCTTTGAATTTAATCAAGGCTGGTTATGAATTAACGTTCTATAATCGTACACCCGATAAAGGAAAAGAATTAATTGCTGTTGGTGCCAAACAGGCTGAATCGTTAACAGAACTAGTCGATAACAGTAACCTCATTTTTACAATGGTTTCAGACGATAATGCTGTGAAAAGCATCTATCTTGAAAATGGAATCTTGTCACATGCAAAATCAGGAAAAGTATTTATTGATATGAGTACCGTTTCCCCACAAACGTCTCAATTCATTTATAATACTGCTTTAGAAAATGGAGTGAAGTTTCTTGATGCCCCAGTTTCAGGAAGTGTTCAACCGGCTAAGGAAGGAAATTTACTTGTTTTAGTTGGCGGCGAAGAAGAAGTTTACGAACAGGTGAAAGCTGTATTGGAGCCGATGAGCAAGCTTTCTATTTATCTTGGTCCATCTGGAGCCGGCAGTAATGCAAAACTTGCCATTAACTTATTATTGGGAATTACAGTACAAGGAATTGCCGAATCCGTTCTTTTTGCAGAAAAACAAGGAATAAAAAAAGAAGACATGTTAACTATTATTAATGAAAGTGCAGTCGGAACAGCAATTTCAAAAATGAAATCATCGTCTATTTTAAAGGATGATTTTCCGGCAGCATTTGCCCTTAAGCATATGGCAAAAGATTTACGACTAGCAAGTGAAACGGCAGAATTAAATGCGATTGGAGCATCAGCCTATAAAACATATCAATCCGCTCTTGAAAATGGATTAGGAGAATTCGATGTAATGGCTGTTTTAAAAGAGTTAAAAGGAGATGGATCAACATCGCTATAAGCGATGTTGAATTCTATCTCCTTTTTCATTTTTTATACAGATTTGCTAGTTGTGATACTTTCCAGGACGTTCATTGCCGCAATTACTTCATCTGCTCGATAGGAACCCATCAGCTGAAGCGATTCTTTTGGATTAACAGCATGTTCTGCAACCTTTTGTAGAGCTATTGCCTGATTATCTACAATATGTAAGTCTGCTAAATTGGTTGGAAAACCGAGCTGCTGATAATATGGCAACAATGCTTCGATTTCATCAATGCGGTTTTCTAAGGCAAGCTGGACTAATATGCCATAAGCCACCTTTTGTCCATGAAGGATGGTGTGTGTTTCTTCAACAAAGCTTAATCCGTTATGAATGGCATGAGATCCAGACATTCTCCCATATCTTCCGCCGAATCCTCCTACTGTTCCTGCTAAAGTAATAACGGCTTCTACCGTTTTAGTAAAGCTCGGTGTAACTTTTCCAGCTTCACTGCTTTGAACTGCTTTTATACTATCCTTTAATAAAATATCACGGATGAAAACAGATTGGCTTAATGCAGCTTGGACAAATAAAGAGTGAGCTCTTTCATCATTCGCATTTCGGATAATCGCTTCTGCTTCATACCATTTTGTTAAGGTATCACCAATTCCACTTTTCAAATAATCAATCGGGGTGTGAATTAAAAATGCTGGATCAACAACCGTTAAATAACTAGAGCGTCTATGATATGCTACTCTTTCAAATTCCCCATCTGGTGAATAAATGACACTTAATGGTGTGCTTGCAGCACATGTTCCAGCAACAGTTGGAATTAAAACAACTTCGATATTTAATTTGTCTGCAACTGCCTTGGCAGTATCTAATATAATGCCGCCTCCTATACCAATAATGACATCAGCTGCTCCACATGATGGGGCGAGCTCCTCTATCGCCTGTTGAGAACTATAGCCTGCGTGCTGAATAATTTTCCAGTGTTCAGGAATGGAAGCGACATATTTAGTATAGGCTTCAAATGATTTATTGCCAGTTATGATGGCAGGAGCTTGAAAGGGAGACAATAAACTGTCTAATTCCTTTAGAATTCCTTCTTTACAAATATATTGGTTCGGACCACTTCTAACGATGTCCTCTGGTTGAATTTGCATTGTTTTTCCTCCTTAGAGATAGCCTCTGTAAATAAATTATATTATTCTAAAAATTATACAACTTTCGGAAAGCGAAAAGTAGGTGTTTTTTCAAAAAAATCAAACATTTGGAGTGAGAAAAAAAGTAAGAGTGATAAATTTGCTATAGTAAAAGAAAAATACCTTATGGGGGGAAGCTTATGATTATTTGGATCAACGGAACATTTGGTGCAGGGAAGACAACAACTGCTTATGAGCTTGTGAAAAGATTAGAAAAAGCATTTGTATTTGATCCAGAAAGATTTGGATATGTCTTAATGAAAAATATTCCACCCGCTTTACAAAAGGATGATTTTCAAGATTTTCCTCTTTGGAGAGAGACAAACTATTCATTATTAAAACAAATCACTCGCGATTACGATGGAATCATTATAGTACCAATGACCATTACGAATGAAGCATATTTTCATGAAATTATCTCGCGATTAAAGAATGATCAGATTATAGTTAAACATGTTACACTGATGGCGTCAAAAGCTACGATCAAAAAACGATTACGAAGCAGATTAGAAGGAGAAGATTCTTGGGCATATAAGCAAGCTGAATCTCGATTAAAGCAGCTAGAACGATCATTATTTAGGGAGCATGTGGATACAAATGGTTTATGTATCGAGGAAGTCATCGAAAAAGTTGCGCAGGCTATTGGCTTAAATTTAAAAGAAGATAAAAGAAATCCATTTAGAAAAAGAACGGATAGATGATGGAATAAATTAAAGGAAATTAGCTTATTTAAGTAAAGAAATCAATGAATTTTGGTGATGAAATTGAAAGATATTATTTTTCGTTTATTAGACTTTATTAATAACAATAAAACAAAGGATACGAATTACTATATTGCCTTGACACTATTAAAAGATGTGCGTCATATTGCCAATATGAACATTACTGTTTTAGCAGAAGCTTGTTATACATCCCCTGCAGCGATTACAAGATTTTGTAAAAAAATAGGGTATGCTTCCTTTCAGGAATTTAAAGATATTGCCCAATTGGACAAGTTGGAAAATCCAGTGGAGGAATATACTGAAAGTGGCTTACAAGAAAATGAAGTAGGCGAGCAATTGCAAAGAGTGCTTTATCAAAAAATGGCAGGGTGGCTGCATACAATGGAAGCTAGGATAAATGTTGGTGATGTACGAAATATTTTAGAAATTATCTATGAAGCAAAGAAGGTTTCTTTCTTCGGAACACAATTATCTCAAGCGATGGCTCAAGATTTTCAATACCGATTAGTAAAGTCTGGGAAATTTGTTCATGCCTTTTCTGATATCCAAGAGCAAATGAAAGATATAGCAGAATTGGACGAACAATCTGTAGCCATTATCACAAGCCCTTCTGGCAGATTCATAGAAGGAAATACAGAGTTGATCCAACTTATTCAGAAAAGCAACGCCAAAATTATCGTTATTACCCATAATGAAAGCCTTCCTATTGTCAATAAAGCTAATCTTTTCTATAGACTTCATGGACAAACATATGATCGAACAGGCTTCTCCTCAGAACGTTTTGGACTTATGTACTTTTTTGATTTTGCAATAGCATTTTATCAAAAGTTATACCCAGCTGAAAAGAATCACAGAGAGTAATTGCACTTCTGTAAGTGGAAATTCGCATTCATACTATAATAATAGGGTAATTTCTTTGCTTTGACCTGTTATTACTAAATTGATACTATGAGTACGAGGTGACTTAATAATGAAAAATAGTTTTCAAGCAGTTGTAGTTGATAATAAAGATAGTAATTTTTCAGTGGAAACAAAGCATGTTAGCTTAGAGGATTTATCTGCTGGTGAAGTAGTCATAAAAGTTCATTATTCTGGCGTAAACTATAAAGATGGGCTTGCTGGTACTCCAGATGGAAAAATTGTTCGTTCGTATCCCCATATTCCAGGAATTGATATGGCAGGGATAGTTGTGTCTTCAGAAGACAGTCGCTTTAAAGAAGGAGACTCTGTTATTGCTACCAGCTATGAAATAGGTGTATCTCATTCTGGAGGTTATAGTGAATATGCTCGTATTCCTGCAGATTGGATTGTTCAGCTGCCAGAAGGATTAAGCTTGAAAGAAGCGATGATTATTGGAACAGCAGGCTTTACCGCAGCTCTTTCTATACAAAGATTGCAGGATAATGGTCTGAAGCCAGAGAATGGATCTGTATTGGTGACAGGTGCTACTGGTGGAGTTGGCAGCTTCGGTGTAGCGATGCTTTCCCAATTAGGGTTTAACGTTATTGCAAGCTCTGGAAAGAAAGAAGCAGAGGGCTATTTAACAAGCATTGGAGCATCCCATGTTATCGGAAGAGAAGACGTCTATAATGGCAAAGTAAAGGCACTGGATAAGCAAGAATGGGCAGGAGCAATTGATCCAGTCGGAGGTGAATCGTTGGCTGCAATTATTAGTAAAATAATCTATGGCGGTTCGGTCGCAGTAAGTGGCTTAACAGGTGGTGGAGCAGTGCCGACAAGTGTATTTCCATTCATACTTAGAGGAGTGAATCTACTTGGAATCGACTCTGTCTATTGCCCAATGGGAATTAGACAAAAGCTATGGGAACGTATTGCAACTGATTTGAAACCAAAAAACCTTTCTTCCTTTGTTTATAAAGAGGTATCTTTGCAGCAATTACCTGAAGAGTTACCCAAAATATTAGAAGGCGGCATAACAGGCAGAATGATTGTTGCTGTTGAATAAAAAAAAAGAGGCTGTTCTTATAGAATGGCCTTTTTTAATAAAAAAAGAAGGGATGAAACAAATTAGTATGCCCTATAAACCTCGGACAATTTCTCCAGAAATCCTCGTTTTACAATCCTTGAATCAACGGATGGACCTAGATTTAAATGAAAAACAGTACTTAGCTCATCTGAAAAAAGGCTAGGCAGGAGAAAAATTATTTGATTGCTTCACAGAGACTCTTTTAGGAGACAGCTAATTAATCAATGATTTACTACTGCAAATAAATAACACTACTTTTCAAATCGATTCCATTATTATTAACACTGATGAAATTCATCTTTTTGAAATAAAGAATTATGGAGGAGACTATTACTATCAAAATGATCGCATCTATACAATGAATCATAAAGAAATTAGTAACCCACTAAATAAAATAAGGAGGGATGAAACGTTATTTAAACAGTTGCTTCATAAGCATGGTTGGGAGAATAAAACAACTACTTCTTCTGTTGTTTTTAGTAATCCTGAGTTTACCTTAATAACAAGCTCCCCTATCTTTACCATTTATTTTTCCAACGCAGGTCCAGCGATATTTAAAAAGAATGAGTCATCCTTCCGAAAATCTGAACAAGTTTCAGCAACAATTGGCTGAAAAATTAGCAGCGCTGCACATCGACAAATCCCCATTTTCAAAATTACCAATCTATAAATATAAAGAATTGCAGAAAGGAGTCTTTAGCAAAATATGTCATTCATTTAAAGTGGTAGAAATAGGAATGAATGTCGTTTGTGAAGAAAGCTGAAAGGAAGAAACAGTCAAAACTGCGGTATTACGCAATGTAGAAGAACTGAAATTACTTTTTCTTAATGAAAAAATAATAACCCTCCTATTATATAATTGGTGTAGAATTATTTATTCCAAAAAAGAATAAGAAGAATATTAGCCAAAACATTATAAGTTAGCAGGAGTCAACCGTTGGAGCTATTTTGAGTAGTTTATAATTATGTTAATAATATGTAAACTGAAATAAAAGAAAAAAGAGCGCTCCTCTCTGTGCCCAAAAGCAAGAGACAAAAAGGGAACAGACCCAAGGTTTAACTAGAATATTGAATACCACAGGGAATTTTCAAAAAAGTAGATAGAATTTCTATATTTATTGGAAAAGTGCAGCGAAGTTAGTTTTTAAAAAAACAGCATGCCTGTATAATACAGATATTAGCTGTTTTTTTTATATTGTAATTATAGTGATGAATATAGAAGCATTAATGTAAACCTTATTTATCTATAAAAACAAGGAAAGAAAGGAGAGAGGACAATGGGAAAAAGCCTGATACAGCAGCAAATAGTAACTAGAGATGGTAAAGGTCTTTTTCTTTCAGGTGATGAGTCTGATACTATAGCTGTCTCCCCTAACGTGGAGGAAAGCTTCATCAAGAAATACCTAATTCCAATTAGTACTTATCATATGCCGAGTGAATTAAAGAAAAGCAGTGACAAAGAAATAGAGAATTATCCACCGCAATTTACTTTAATGCAGCCTGAAACGGGAGAATTGGTGATAGGGAAATCTAGTTTTGCGCCTGCTGAAAGCCCAAAACGAAAGAACCAGCTGTTTGTACATAATTATATTATTCCTCCAAGTAGAAAAGAGGAATGGATCCATAAACCTTCTCAAATTTTTCATATTGAACATTTTTATAGCTTGGAAGATATTGAGAACCTAGGAGAAGAACTAGAAGAAATAGAACATGTCTCATATACGAAAGAGAATATCTTTACCAAAAAGCAAGAGCTGTTTTATGTTTTACAGCTGGATGAAAAGAAGTTTAAAGAGTTATTATTTGCTTGTATTACGGCGGTTGCGGAAAAGAAAAGAGTGTATATTTCGTTTCAGGCCCCCTCTCATCAGCAGCATAAATATGCAATGTGGCTATTGGAATTATTATTTATATATATGCCCTATGAAACAAGAAGATTATTTGGTGCATCTACTTTTCATAACGAACCAGAAATGTTAGAAAATATCCATGTAATGTTTGTAGAGCAGGGATCCATTCGTCTCCGAAATAGAGCTGTGGAAAACCAATTTACTTTTGACTTAAGTCAGGATAAAAGAAATGTCTTAAGTTTTAAGGAAGAAGAACATGATTACCTTCACTTTGCTTTTGAAGCACTGGAAACTGCCACAGAGCTAGATGAATTTTTTGTTTACTGTGAACGGGCTTTGAAAGGATTGGATAAACAGAAGAAACTTGCTATTCAAACATACAATGACTTATTTCTTCTATTCTATATGGAAAAACTAGATTATTATTTTTATGATAACGATAAAGTAGCGACATTGAAAATGCTGTATACTTTTCTCCAAAAAAATCATCGAGAAAAGCTCGAGCTTGTACATATTTTCAAACAAGTGCTTTATCGAGAAGAGCGGATGAAGGACGCTTCCATTGTTCCTGATTATCTAAGATTTGTTTTGGAAATCCAAAAGGTTGTTGAACATGTAGATGTTGTAGAATTTATAGTTAAAACAATTGCCTATTATGAAGGGGAAGATATCTGCCAATCACTATGGGAAATTCTCGAAAAATATCCAGAAACGTATCAGCAAGTTCTTTCTTATATGAGTGATATTTTTTCTTACACAGAGATTATTGAAGATTATCTAAAGCATGAATTCAGCTTTCAACATTCTTTAACCAAAGTATTAATTAATATCAAAAATCTATTGCATGTAAATTCTTCCTTTGAGCATAATGCAACATTCTTAAAAACAACCAAAAATAGACTAGTGTATGAAGTGAAAAAAAGCAGCCATCCTATGGCAATTGTCTTTGAAATAATCGTCTATTTTCAAAGATTTATTCCATTTGAATCATATAAGAGGTTGGTGCTCCCGGATGTAAAAGCACAGATTTTAGTACAATTACAGTTAGAAAAAGTAGAGCTTGCCGATGTTAAGCAGTTTGGAGAGATATTTTTACAAGACAAAGAAGAACGTAGTTTTGAGATAAAGGGTTGGGAAAAAGAGAAGTTTGAAGTATTAGAATTACTGTATACCTATTTCTACCTATCTCAGGAACAAACACAAAACGTTTTTCGTATGGC
The DNA here is from genome assembly GCF_038006525.1 of Niallia sp. FSL W8-0951. Lineage (NCBI taxonomy): Bacteria > Bacillati > Bacillota > Bacilli > Caryophanales > Bacillaceae > Niallia > Niallia sp. FSL W8-0951. The sequence goes on along the minus strand of NZ_JBBOVK010000001.1, from coordinate 3,067,033 downwards.
AAGTGAACCAATTAAAGCCAAAGCAACCGATTTGGCCCAAGAGATTGCGAAAGACAATGGTCTTTTTAAACCATATGAACGATTTCTCCTTCTGTTTCCAGGAGGAATGGAGGGGGTCGAACATCGTCAAGTCTTTTCGTATATAGCGATATATGGTTCCGAAGATGAAATGCTTGATTATATTGAATGGTCCTTGAAAAAATTTGGGACGAGTCCAAGGTTCAACTATGCCTTAAAAGATTACTTAATTACGGATCGTAATTCTATTTGGAAGAAGAAAGAACGGAAAAGAGAATTAGCTAGTATACGATCTCAATCTTTGAAAAAACTTCTAAAGGAAGTTCGTGAACAAACGGCGAATCCAGGTGTAAAGTTTTTTCGCAAATATGGAATTCTTATAATTGTTTTAATCATTCTTGGAGTTATAGGATATTTTTATGTGAATTAAGAGAAACGGAGCGTCTTTATTTAATAAGATGCTCCGTTTTTTATAGGAGTAAGCAAGTCGGATTATGTGGAATTATCGAAAATGTTTGTTATGATAGGGGAAAAACACTTATGAAAGGAGTATGAAAATGCAATATATTAATGGGGTATGGCGTCATTCCGTTTCAGGAAAAACTTATTCTGTCTATAACCCGGCAACTGGAGAGGTCATTGAAGAAGTGGCAAGAGGAGGAAAGGAGGACGGGCATTTAGCAATTGATGCAGCTCAAAATGCGCTGCCTTTATGGGCGAAAAAAACTGCAAAAGAACGTTCTATGTATTTAAAAACAGTAGCTGATAAGCTGCGCGAACAAATAGAAGATCTCGCAGCAATTATTACAACTGAAATGGGAAAGCCAGTTGCAGAGGCTAAGGGGGAAGTGAATTTAGCAGCAGATTATTTGGAATGGTATGCGGAAGAAGGAAAACGTATCTATGGTGATACGATTCCTGCAAGTTCAGAAACAAAGCGAATCATTGTGCTAAGACAGCCAGTAGGAGTAGTCGGAGCAATTACTCCATGGAATTTTCCAATCGCCATGCTTGCTAGAAAAATTGCTCCAGCGCTTGCTGCTGGATGTACAGTTGTCTTAAAGCCAGCGGAAGCCACTCCTTTAACAGCAATAGAAGTAATGAAGATTTTTCATGAAGTAGGACTGCCAAAAGGTGTGTTAAATTTAGTTCATGGTGATGCGGCTCCAATCGGAGATGCGATGATGGAAAGACAAGAAGTAAGAAAAATCACTTTTACAGGTTCAACAAAAGTAGGGAAAGAGCTTGCAGCAAAAGCATCTGCTACCATGAAGAAGATCTCGATGGAACTTGGGGGCCATGCTCCTTTTATCATTTTTGAGGATGCAGACTTAGAAAGAGCAGCTGAAGGCGTTATTGCAAGTAAGTTTCGCAATGCAGGACAGACATGTATATGCACGAATCGGATTTATGTTCAGAAAACAATTGCAGAACGCTTTTCCGATATTTTAGTAACAAAAATGAAAAATTTGGTTGTTGGAAATGGCTTGTATCCTGAAGTAACCATTGGGCCACTTATAAACGAAGCAGCTGTTGCCAAAACGGAAGAGCATATTCAAGATGCTATCCAAAAAGGCGCTAAAGTCATCTATGGAGGAAAAAAACCAGCTGGCGAAGAATATGACAATGGCCATTTCTATGAACCAACAGTTTTATTACATGCTACTCATGAGATGAAAATTGCGACGGAAGAAACATTTGGACCAGTAGCGCCAATTTTTGAATTTGAAACAGAGAAAGAAGCCTTACATTTTGCTAATGATACTTCCTATGGATTAGCAGCATATTTTTATACAAAAGACATCTCTCGTGTATTTAGAATGTCAGAAGGCCTTGAATATGGCATAATTGGGATCAATGATCCGGTACCAACCACTGAACAAGCACCATTTGGCGGAGTAAAAGAATCAGGAGTCGGCCGCGAAGGTGGAAAGTATGGATTAGAAGATTATTTAGAGTATAAATTTCTTTCATTGGAATTAGATCTCTAAACTTTTTATAAAAAATAGAGTTAGAATTTCTGACAAAATAGAAGAAAGTCGTACAAAGATATGATATGATCCAATAAACAGAATATTCTATATTTTATATAGGTAGATTTGTTTTGCTTGTGTGCTGCGAGCTTTTGATAGGTTATAGAATGGCTTATTCGTTCTGCTATCTTTAGTGGGGGTGATAATTATATTAGTTGATCAGCTACCAAGAACTCTCGGAGAATTGAAGCAAAGTATCATGAAGGAAAACAATCTTGTCAATCAATTGATTTTTAAGGTTGGGCTAACTGAACAGCAGATTAGTTTAATCGATAATAAAATTATCATTATTGCTAAGCATAAGCGTATTCCTGTACTGGAAATTATAGAAAGTTCAAGTGATAACCTTGCGGAGATTATTGATCGTCTATTAATTGATAAATACAAGGAAATGCTTTTACGCAATTTAGAAGAAAAACTGCATTTCAAGGTGCAGCTAATATTAAAGGATTATGATTCCATGAGAGAGATTAGTGGAACAATTATTATGTTAGACAAGAAAATTGAATCCTATTTGGCTGGTTAAATGAACTCTTTGGAAGAGAGCAGGAAAACCGTCAGAATTAGACTGAGATACAACACTCAGGAAATTCTGGCGGTTTTTTTTATTAAAAGTAATATTTTATGAAATGAGGGATTTTAGGGTGTATAAACTAGAAGTTCGCCATACGAATAAGATCTTTAAAAAAGAAGGAAAAGAAGTAGTAGCATTGAGGGATGCCAATTTAAAAATCCAAGAAGGCAAGTTTATCAGCTTAATTGGACCGAGTGGTTGTGGTAAATCAACGTTATTTAATATAATCGCAGGTCTAATGAAGCCTACTACTGGGGAGGTAATCCTCGATGGTAAGAACATTGTTGGCAAGAATGGATATGTGGGCTATATGCTTCAAAAAGATTTGCTTCTACCTTGGAGAAGTATTTTGCAAAATGTCATATTAGGACTAGAAATAAAGGGTGTGAGTAAGAAAGAAGCTGTGGCAAGAGCTAAACCACTTCTTCAAAAATACGGATTAGGGGGATTTGAACATCATTATCCAGATGAATTATCTGGTGGAATGAGACAAAGAGCAGCATTATTACGCACCTTGTTATATGACCAAGATATTATTTTACTCGATGAGCCATTTGGTGCTTTAGATGCCCAGACACGATTATTGATGCAAACTTGGCTGTTAGATATTTGGGCTGATTTTAAGAAAACCATTTTGTTTGTAACCCATGATATTGATGAAGCTATCTATTTATCAGATGAAATTTATGTCTTATCCCCAAGACCAGGACGATTAAAGGAAAAGGTAGAAGTACCATTAGCAAGACCACGCAATCAAGAAACATTATTGCATCCGGATTTCATTGCTTTGAAAAAATATTTATTTGCACTATTAAAGGAAGAAGCAGCTTTAGAAAAATAAGATTCTAGAAAAGAGGAGGAACATAGATGAGAGACAATTCAGAGCAAATTATTTTGCCGCACAAGGTGAAAATGCAAGAGGTAGGTATATTGCCGATTATAGAGGATGAGGAATTAAAGGAAAGAAGGAAGAAGCGAATAACGCTAATTGGGCAAGTTTTAATTGGTATTCTTTTCTTTGTTTTATGGGAACTACTTACCAAGTGGAAAATAATCGATTCTTATTATTGGAGCAGCCCGACGATTATTTGGGAAACGGGTATTATTGCTTTTACAGAAGGAACTTTATGGAGCGATCTTCTATACACTTCAGGTGCTACTATAATCGGCTTTCTTTTTGGCACATTTTTTGGTGCGTTGCTTGGATTGTCCTTTTGGTGGTCCTATTTTTACTCCCGAATCACAGAACCATATTTAATTGCTTTTAACGCCATTCCTAAACTTGCATTAGCTCCGGTTTTAGTTATTCTTTTTGGGATTGGCTTCAGCTCAAAAGTTGTTCTGGCATTTATGATGACTGTGATTGTAACAGCTATTGCTGCACATAGTGGGGTGAAAAGTGTGGATGCTGATTTAGAAAAAATGCTTTTCTCCCTTGGCGCAAAAAAACATCATATTTTTGCAAAAGTCGTTATTCCCTCTGCTATGCCGTGGATTGTCAGCAGTTTGAAAATTAATATTGCCTTAGCCTTAGCGGGAACAATCGTAGGGGAATTTATTAGTTCGCGACAAGGGATTGGCAGAATGATTTTGTACGCAGGACAAATTATGAATATAAATTTAGTATGGGTAGGAGTTGTTGTTTTATCCATATTATCAGTGTTGATGTATATAGGCACTGTTTGGCTGGAAAAGCGCTTGTTAAAAGGAAAAAGACTGAGAGAGTAGAGTCTTAGCCAGTTTAGATAATGCAATAGGGGGAGAGTTTACATGAAAAAAAGTCGCTATTTTAAAATTGGTGTTTATTTAGTGCTTCTTATAATTATTTTTAGCGGGTGTTCCTCCGCAAACGGCACCAGTAGTAAAAAAGAGTCTGAGAATGGAACAAAGAAGCTTGTTATTGCCGAACCAGTACATTTAATTGGCTATCTGCCTTTATATGCAGCGATTCGGGAAGGCTTTTTTGAAGAAGAGGGACTAGAGGTTGAAATAATTACAGCAACAGGCGGTGCCCATGTTACTTCTGTAGTTAGTGGGGATGCATGGGGAAATATTGGTGGTCCAGAATCGAATCAAATGGCCAACACAGGAAATGCTGATCCTATTGTTTCTGTAGTAAATGTTGTAAACCGAGCCAATGTGTACTTAATGACGGATACAGAGCAAACAATAGCTAATACTAGTAAGGAGAAACTTGCTGATTATTTAAAAGGAAAAACCATAGCAGCAGGGCGCTTTGGCGGAAGTCCCAATTTATTAACACGGTGGTTATTAATGGATGTCGGATTAGATCCTGATAAAGATGTCAAACTAGAAGAACCAGCTGATGCAAGTGCTGTCGTTTCATTAGTTGAATCGGGTCAAGCTGATATAGCGAATGGCGCAGAACCACAGATTACCGAAGGAATAAATAAAGGAGTTTGGGCAGAACCGTTTTACAGCTTTGCCAGTCTTGGTGACTACCCATATTCGGTATTAAGCGTGAAAAAGTCAACAATAGAAGAAGAGCCAGAGACAGTAAAAAGCTTTGTCAGTGCGGTTATGAAAGGACTTAAGACGATTGATGAGGATCATGAGCTGGCGATGAAAATTTTAAAACAAGAATTCCCTTCGACTGCGGAGGAAAGCTTGCAGGCTTCGCTTGATCGGGCTTATGCAGATAGTCTTTGGAGTAAGGATGGCTTTATTTCCGAAGAGGCACTTGCAAAACCAATGGAAGTTGTCGAAAAAACTGGAGTTTATACAAATGGCTATCAATACGATAAGCTAATTGACATGCAATTTGTGGATGAGCTTTCTAAATAATATGGATCATTTTGATGGGAATGCAAAGGATACAGGAAGGTATAAATTTAACACGAAAGGATGAGGCTAATGAATCAATTAGAATGGAATCCCCAACATACTGCATTATTAATTGTTGATGTTCAAAATGATTATTGTCATAAAGAAGGAAGCTTAGCTCAGCAGGATTTAGATGTATCTATGGTAGATGAAATGATGCCAAATCTAAAAAGCATGATTGCTTCGATGAAAGACATAAATGTACCGATTATTTATATTCAAACGATTCATGAGGACAGCACAGATTCAGAAACGTGGGTTAAGCGACTAAAGGGAAAAAATCAGAAGGGGCTTTGCCGAAAGAATACATGGGGAGCAGAATTTTATCAATTGGAACCAGAGAAGAATGATGTTATCGTAATAAAACATAGATATAGTGCATTTATTAATACAAGATTGGATTCTGTTCTAAGAGCATTAAAAATTGAGACGCTGTTAATGGCTGGTGTTAGCACAAATATATGTGTGGAATCAACAGCAAGAGATGGTTTTATGCTGGATTACGATGTTATTTTCTTATCAGATTGTACGGCAGCCTTCTCGAAAGAGGCACATGATATGACCTTGCAAACCATCAACCAGTTCTTTGGTACAGTTGCCACCAGTAAAGAAGTAGTTAAATCTATTCATGCTCTGCAGTAAGATACGAATTAGTTTGATAGGAGGAAAGTGTGAGAAGCTTCTGATACTCTCATCCTCCTCTTTAGATTTCGCCGTAGTAGAGAGAATGCATATGTTCATCACCATAAAGGATGATTTAAATGACAAAAAACAAGCTAAGTTATTTAGAAGTAAGAAAAGGCGCATCAACCTCGAGTCAAAAATTCCAGTCCATACTTTTTTTGCTATCTGTTTGTACAGGGGCTTTTTTGTCCCACTTTTCTGCTGGATTTGTCAATATTGCCTTAACCGATATATCCATTGACTTTTCGGCAAAGCTTTCCGTTACCCAATGGATTGTCAATGGGTATCTATTGGCAATTATGTTGTTTTTACCTTTGATGGGGAAACTAGCAGATCAGTTTGGAAAGAAGCGTATACATAATCTTGGCTATCTTATTTTTGCAGTGGGAGCATGCGGATCCGCCCTGTCTTTCAATATTCCTATGTTAATTATTGCTAGAGTAATCCAAGGCGGTGGGGCAGCAATGCTTCAAGCAGTCAATATGGCAATTGTGACAGATGTTTATCCTGAGAAACATCGAGGCAAAGCTCTTGGGATTATCAGCACATCTGTGGGAATCGGAGCATTATTAGGTCCCTCTGTTGGTGGATTTTTTATCGAATCCTTTTCTTGGCATATCTTATTTTGGACCGTTGTTCCAATAAGTTTGGGAGCCTATTTTTTAGCACAAAGATTTGTGCCAATTGACCGCCATTTTGAAAATTCTAGCTTTGATTACAAAGGCAGCATCTATTTTGGAATCGGTATTGTTTCCTTTGTTTTTGTTCTTAACTCAATTGGTGAGGGAGCATTTAAGATCTATTTATTAGGGATTGCGTGTATGAGTGTTGCCTGCTTTCTTTTCTTTTTCTTTCATAGTAAGAAGGAGGAGCATCCGTTTATCCAGCCATCGATTTTCTCTTCACCGATTGTTAAAGCAGGTGGATTAATCTTAATGACAAGCTATTGTGCTGCATTTGCTTCAACGGTTATATTACCTTTTTATTTACGGGGAGTTGTAGGCTTTACTGCCGAGCAGTCAGGACTTTTATTAATGTGTTATCCATTGTTTCTTGCAGTACTAGGACCTATTAGTGGATCGTTAGCAGACAGATTTGGGGGAGAGAAAGTAGTCTTAGTTGGCTTAGGGCTTTTATGTATAACGATGCTTGGTCTGAGTTTCCTATCTCCTGGGACATCCTTACCTATATTAATTGCATTGCTTTGTTTATTGGGTTTTTCGATGGGGATTTTAACATCACCCAATTACAGCATTATGATGCTATATGTTCCCTTACAATTCTTAGGAATGATGAGCAGTACTATTGCCTTACTTCGAAATATTGGAATGGTAATCGGGACAGCGCTAGCTATTACTTTTATGAATATGTGGTTAGATGGAACGATTACGGATTGGATGAATGATACAAGACGTTCAGATTTTGAGGCAGTAATGTTAGGCTTTCATTATTTATTTCTGCTTTTATTCGCTCTTTTAGTATTGATTGCTATTTATTTCGTTTATTCTGTTCGAAGAAAGAAGAAGGAGGAGTGGGAGGAAGGATGAAAAATTAATATTTATAGGGAATAATTGGTGAAGTGAATGATGATTTTGGCTGAAAGTATCGAGAATTAGCCATAGTGCACTGGGAAATCAGAAAAACAGGAGGAAATCAGCCAACCGAGGCAAGAAATCAGCCAAAGTAGAAAAATATCAGCCAAGCGGGGCAGAAAATCAGCCAAAGTAAAGAAAAATCAGCCAACCGGGCTAGGAAATCAGCCAAAGTAAAGAAAAATCAGCCAACCGGGCTAGGAAATCAGCCAAAGTAGAAAAATATCAGCCAACCGCGCCAAGAAATCAGCCAAAGTAAAGAAAAATCAGCCAACCGGGGCAAGAAATCAGCCAAAGTAGAAAAATATCAGCCAACCGGGCTAGGAAATCAGCCAACCGGGGCAAGAAATCAGCCAAAGTAGAAAAATATCAGCCAACCGCGCCAGGAAATCAGCCAAAGTAGAAAAAATCAGCCAACCGCGCCAAGAAATCAGCCAAACAACAAATTATTATTCATTCTCCTTAAAAAACACCCGAAAAGTAATTGTCACGCTAACTTTTCGGGTCCTCTTACTTCACATTTAGGTTTCACTATTAAACTGAGACACAATTTCCATTAATTCTTCTGCCATGCTGGATAAGGATTCAGCAGAAGCCTTAATTTCTTCCATCGATGCTAATTGTTCTTCTGTAGAAGCGGCAACTTCTTCTGTACTATTCCCATTTTCTTTAGCAAGAAGGGTAATTTCATTTGCAGCCCCAACCACATCTTTAATCTGTGTTGTGATTGCAGCAACTGTTTGGGCAACCTCATCTATTTCTGGAGCAACCTTTTGAGTATTGGACACAATGGTGGAGAAGGATTCAACTGTATTTGTTGAAATAGTTACCCCGTTCTTCGCTCGATCCATTGTCTCATTTAACATGGTGACTGCATCAGATGTATCCTGCTGAATTCCATGTAAAGATTGGGAAATATCTTGTGCGGAAGTTTGAGACTGCTCCGCTAATTTACGAACTTCATCGGCTACAACGGCAAAGCCTTTGCCGTTTTCTCCTGCTCTAGCCGCCTCAATAGCCGCATTTAAAGCTAATAAATTTGTTTGCTCGGCAATATTACTTATTAACTCAATCATTTTTCCTATTTCTTTTGATCGATCAGCTAAAGAAGAGATAATCGAATTGGAACGTTGTACAGAATCATAAATGAATTTCATTTGTGTTAAATTATCTTCGATTTGTTTTGTTCCCTTTTCTGCATAGGTAAATGCAGCTTGCGATAAGGAAGACACATGCAAAGAACGATCTTTAATCGCTTCTACTCCGGTTAAAATGGAATCTAAGGCAAGTGTATTGCCAGATATTTTAACAATTGCATGTTCATTACTAGCAGCAATTGCCTGAATAGAGGAAGCAATTGCTGCAGATGCATTGCTTGATTGCTCTGCACTTGCATTTAATTGCTCCGCAGATGCCGCTACCAGATTTGAGCTTTCTGTCATGTTAACAATCATTTTTGCTAAATTCTCTTTCATTTGTTCAAAAGCTTCATTTAGTTGATAAATTTCATCTTTTGATTTTATAGGAAATTTAGCTGTGTGTAAGTTCCCTTTTGCTACTTTTTGCATATTTGTTTTTAAATACTGAATTGGTTTCATAATAAGAGCTGATTGTAGGACCCCCATAACGACAGATATCATCGTGACTAACACACTAAAAATAATTACCAGCATCATTCTTTGTTCAGAATCTGTATGAGCTTTTTCAACTTCTGGATTCAAAATATCATGGCTCAGCCAAATATTAAAAGCTTCCGTTTGATCAGATAAGCTGTCAGACAATGTCGTAATCTCATCTAAAGCAGATCGAGAAGGATTATTACTATTCATCAATGCATTCGCCTTATGAGTAAGTTCTTTGTTTAAAGTCTGTATATCCTTTAATCGCTTTACTGTTTCTGCCTCAGTAGAGATTTCTATCCCACTGTTAACAAGCGTATCAATATTGGTGCTTGCGCCATTTACTCTATTTTTATAGGCATCGGTTTTATAAACAAAATAACCCCTTAAGTTTGAAATTTCTCTAGCTGTATTTGTCTGTATTTGTTCAGAAATAGAGCGTAATTCTGTGACGGTTTCAATTACATAATCATAAGTTTCTACTGTTTCTTTTGTACTTTTATAAGAATAATAGGACAGAAGCATAAATAAAATAGAAACAATCAGAAAACTTGCTAATAATTTATACTTAATGGAAATTTTCATACTGTTCGCCTTCCTTTTTAAATGTTAATAATTCTTATTTAGCAAAATTAAAAGATACCTTGAATATTATCGACGGAAACTTTCTTATTTTTAGTAAAAATGCAAAAGTCAGAATTGGAAGAAAAGAAGTAATTATTTGAATGGATGTTTTTAAGAATTCAATAAATAATCGTAGGAATGATTTAGGAAGAAGAGGGGTATACAGTAATATCAACTGACAGAGAGGTGTGTATCCATGGGTAATCCAGATATTACAATGTATTATTTCGAACAGAATAGATATATACCCAATCATCCGTATCTACCGGCTCTTCATTATAAAAGGGCAATGGAGAATAAGGAAGACGAAATGGAAAAGGTCTTTCAGCAAAATAATTGGAAAAATACCTGGTCAGGAGGAGTATTTTCCTATCATCATTATCACAGCAACACCCATGAAGTTCTGGGTGTAAAAACAGGCTCCGCTTTATTACAAATAGGTGGAGAAGGTGGATCCAAGCTTATAGTAAAGAGTGGTGATGTCTTATTGCTTCCTGCGGGAACTGGTCATAAGAAATTATCTGCCTCTCCAGAATTTGAAGTGATCGGTGCATACCCAAATGGAGAAGATTATAATATAAAAACAGATGTAGAGAAAGACTTAGACGGTGTACAGGAAGAGATCGAAAGTGCATTTTTTCCAGCTGCGGATCCAGTCTATGGAGAAGACGGTCCACTGTCAAAGATGTGGAGACAAAAATGATTTAGGTGGAAATTGATCTGGGAACTTTATTGACATAGGAATTAAGACCTGATTGGTGAGGAGGGTTCCACAAGAAGGGGTTTGAAAAAATCTTTACTTATATACATATTTTAGGTAATGTTAAGATATATGGTTAATTAATTTAAAGGTGGGAGAACAGCGACAATGGCTTATAAAGAAATCGTAGAAAAGTGGACAAGTTTTGCAGGACTAGAAGCGAACTTAAAAGCGCAACTAACAGAATTACAAACATCTGATAAGTTGCTGGAGGACAGTTTTTACAAACATTTAGAATTTGGTACAGGCGGTATGCGTGGAGAACTAGGACCTGGTATTAATCGCATGAATATTTATACTGTTCGTAAAGCAGCAGAAGGATTAGGGAAGTACATAGTAGAGCAAGGAGAAGAAGCGATGAAGCGCGGGGTAGCTGTAGCGTATGATTCTCGTCATCAATCTCCGGAATTTGCCCTAGAAGTTGCGAAAGTAGTAGGTAAGCTTGGAGTTAAATCCTATGTGTTTGAAGAGCTTCGTCCTACACCAGCATTATCTTTTGCTGTACGCTATTTAAATACATTTGCTGGAGTAGTGATTACCGCTAGTCACAACCCTCCTGAGTATAATGGCTTTAAAGCATACGGAGAAGACGGTGGACAACTTCCTCCTGAGGCTGCGGATATCATTATTAAATATGTAAATGAAGTAGAAGATGAGCTTACAATAGAAGTGTTAGATGAAAAAGAGTTATTAGAAAAAGGATTATTAACATATATTGGTGCAGAAGTAGATGCTGCCTATGTAGAACAACTAAAAACAATCCAATTAAATCGTTTGCCAGAAGCAAAAGATTTAAAAATTGTTTATACTCCATTACATGGTACTGGAAACAAGCCAGTCCGTGCTGGTTTAGAAGCGTTTGGATTTGAAAATGTAACAGTTGTGAAGGAACAAGAATTACCTGATGCTAACTTTTCTACCGTAAAATCACCAAATCCAGAAGAGCATGCTGCTTTTGAAATTGCGATTCGTTACGGCAAAGAAATCAATGCCGACGTTCTCCTTGCCACAGATCCAGATGCAGATAGACTAGGGGTTGCAGTGAAGGATGCAAGTGGCGAATACACAGTTCTTACAGGAAATCAATTAGGTGCATTAATGCTTGAATACTTATTGTCTGAGAAAAGGGCAAAGGGAACACTTCCAGAAAACGGTGTTGTCATTAAAACAATCGTTACCTCTGAAATTGGCCGTGTGATTGCAGAATCTTATGGCATTCCAACTATTGATACTTTGACAGGATTTAAGTTTATCGGAGAGAAAATTAAAGAGTTTGAACACACACATGAGCATACGTTCCTTTTCGGTTATGAAGAGAGCTATGGCTATTTAATCGGTGATTTCGTGCGCGATAAAGATGCTGTTCAATCTGCCATTTTTGCTGCAGAGGTTGCTGCTTATTATAAAGCAAAAGGTTTAACGCTATATGAAGGTTTACTAGAAATCTTTAAAAAGTATGGCTTCTATCAAGAAGGTTTAGAATCATTAACATTAAAAGGAAAAGATGGAGCAGAGCAAATTGCATATATTATGGATACTTTCCGTAAAGCTCCAATCAAAGAAGTTAAGGGCTTAAATGTTGTAGCAGTGGAAGACTATTTAACAAGTAAACGTTCAGAAGGTCTAACAGAAACATTGATTGATCTACCAAAGTCTAATGTAATTAAATATTATTTAGAAGATGGTTCATGGTTCTGTCTGCGTCCATCTGGAACAGAGCCAAAGGCGAAATTCTACTTTAGTGTAAATAGTTCTTCTTTAGAAGACAGCACAAGTAAGCTAGAAGCACTGAAGCTAGGCGTAATGGAGCAAGTGAATGCAGTAATCGACGGATATAATAAATAATCTACCAAAACTCCTTCAAGATTGTTTGGGAAAAGCGAAGTGATATTCCTTTTCTAGACATTCCTGAAGGAGTTTTTTTATTAATAAAATAAAAAAGGCAAAACTTAAAATTTGAACGCTATTTCTGCTCCGAAGTTTAAAAATCGCTTAGGCGAAATCTTCGTTTTCTTTATAGATATACGCTCAAAACTTGAATTTTCGACATTTTGCCTTTGCTCTAATTTATAGTATGATTTTACTAATTTAAGAGAGAAGGGGGGGAGAAGATGATCAATCAAGTTACTTTAGTAGGAAGGCTAACGAAAGATCCAGAACTGCGAGTAACGCAAGAAGGAACTTCCATTGTTCATGTGACTGTTGCAATAAATAGAAACTACAAGAATCAAGCTGGTGATTACGATGCTGATTTTGTGCAATGTACCTTTTGGAATAAGGTAGCGGAAAATACAGCCCAGTATTGTCATAAAGGCTCTCTGGTTGGAGTCGTTGGCCGAATACAAACAAGAAACTATGAAAATCAGGATCGGAAAAAGGTCTATGTAACAGAAGTTATTGCCGAATCCGTACGTTTCTTGGATCCTAGAAAACTAGAACAAACCATTCCTTAAAGGAGGAAAACAAGGTGAATAATGTACCAGATTTAATGGTTACATTAATTAAAATGCAGGCCAAGACTAATGAAAAATTAGAACAATGTAATGTAAGAATAAAACAGCTAGAACATATTATTCAGATGGAAACTATCTCTCGTACTTCCCCAACATCTTAAGGCTTTCACTCTATACACTTACTCACGCCAAAATTATCTTTCCGTTTCAAAGCTCTTTCTTTGAAACATCCATCCTTTATTAGAAAAAATCAATACACACTTCGCTTTTATTCCCCATTATTTAGTGTCCAATGTGACACTTTTTTTTTTGCGGGTGACATAAAAGAGAAAAAATACCTTAATAGATTCGCTATTAAGGTTGAAACGCTATCATATTTTAAAATATTCTAAAAATTTATTCGTTGCTATTTTCTAGTATTGTTAACACTGCACGGACTTCTTCTTGCGTTAAGCCCTGCTTTTTTGCCTCCGAGATAAGCGATAACCATTCACTGTCTAAATTTCTTTCAGTTTGAATTTCGGTGGGAAACAAATTAATCATGATAATTAACCTCCTTATAGAATATAAGGTGGCCCAGCCATCATAGTAAAAAAATCTACCTTAGACCTGAAGCTTTGCGTCCCACCCTTTCAGATGGTTTGCCTTTATCTGTTAATTGTACAGTAAAATTTTATCACTATTATGCAAAAGTTAAAAACATTTTCATATGAAAACTTTCGACATATTCCAACATCGGCATAGTAAATATTTCTTAAAAAAGGAAAAATAGTAAATATTGTAAATTGTACAGTATAGAATGAGAGAGGTATTACTAGCATGAATTGTTTCTAGTAGACAATTTTTATATAATAGAAAAGGGCTTTTTTAAAAAATTTCTCATTAGGGGATACAAAATGGATAAGAAATGGCTAGGAAATTTAAAAGTAAATGTTATAAGCTCAAAAGAAGCTATTACGTATATAAAGGAAAAACTAGACAAAAGAAAAGCAACGGATGTTTTTTTTCTAAATGATCATGGATATAATATTGCGCAAAAGGATGCAGAATATCGTGATATGCTGAATAATGCTGATTTATTGTTAAATGACGGAATTGGTATTGAAATGGGTGCTAAGCTTTTTGGCTTCTCTTTTAAGGAAAATTTAAATGGGACAGATTTTATTCCGGCTTTATTTGAGTCATTAAATGAAGAGAAGCATAACCAATCATTTCGAGTGTTTCTTTTGGGAGCTAAACCTGGTGTCGCACAAAAGGCTCAAGAGCGGCTGCAGCAAACATATCAGAATATTTTATTTGTAGGGAACCAGGATGGTTATTTCCCGAAAGAGAATACGGAAAATATAATTAGTCAGATTAATGAGAGTAAAGCAGATATCCTTTTAGTAGGATTTGGGATGCCGTTACAGGAACAATGGATTAATGAATATCGTTCAAAGCTAAAGTGTACGATTACGATGGCAGTAGGTGCTTTTATTGATTTTTCTTCCGGTGAAGTGACAAGAGCTCCTAAAATCTTTCGCGATCTCCGTCTTGAGTGGTTATATCGAATGGGAAAAGAACCCAGAAGATTATGGAAACGCAATGTCGTTGGGCATGTCTCCTTTTTCTATTCTATTTATAAGCAAAGAAAAACAAGCTGAAAATACCAGATAAGGAGAAACCCTTATCTGGTATTTTCTTATTTATCTGCTGTGTGTTTCTTTCTTCGAATAAATATTACCGTTCCAATTCCAATTACTAGCAGACCTAAACCGATTAAAATATGGTTATAGGAGTCAGTTGCAGTATTAGGAAGAGCTTTTCCATTTCCTTTGTTTGGAATGCTGGGGGTTTCTGCTGCTTGATGAGAACCTTGATTTTTGGAACCATCTGATTCAGGCGTTTTCACTCCGTTATCATTAGATGTTGGAGGTGTTTCTGAATCCGTTTCTCCAGGAGTAGAAGGTACCTCTGGTTGAGGTGGCTCTGCTTGCTCCGCATCTACTAATAAAACAGTTCCGCCGTCTTCTCTAGAAGGAATAGTTATCGTAATTTTATTTTCACTAACAGAATATGTTTTACCAGAATATAAATCTACTGCTTCCTTCATAAATGGAACTTCAAAGGCAGCTTCTGTCGCTGTTTCCTTCGTATTTAAGGCAACAAAAACTTGTTGATTTGAGTATTCTCGTTTAAATACAGAATAACCTTCCGCATCACTACCTGCTATGTGAGCACGAGTCCCTTTAGAAAATATGCTGGAGTATTCTTTTCTAACATTTAATAGTTTTGTATAGTGCTCCAGAACCTCATTGTTTTCCGTTAGATTCCAATCCATGTCATAGCGGTTATCATAGTATGGATAATTATTTGCTCCTGACAGACCAAGTTCTTCTCCATAGTAAATGACAGGTTGACCTTTAGAGGTGATTTGCAATGCGGCTGCAAGCTTAAGCTTTCCAATATCACCATCTACAGACTCTAAAAAGCCGTCTTCATCATGGCTACCTAGAAATTGTCCTAATGTACCTGTGTTTGAAAGCTTATTGTTTCTATCTTCTAAAGCTCTTTGGACACGTTCTATATCACCATTTGCAAAGTCACGTGCTAAATTCTTAAAGTCAAAGTCTAATAAGGAGTCCATAATACCGCTATTTAAATAGCCTTGGTCATCATTCACTTGAGCTCCCCATGCTTCTCCAATTAATTTAAAGGTTGGTAAAATTTTTGTTAATTCATTTTTAAAGCTTGACCACGTTGTATTCTCAACGTGTTTTACGGTATCCACGCGGAAGTAATCAATGGTATTTCCTTTCGCTGTCTTTGATTTTTCAATCCAGCTAGTTTGCCAATCTACAATTTGGTTCCTTACATCTGGATTTTCCGTTAAGAAATCAGGCAGTCCTGATAGCTCGCCTTGTACAGTATCTGTGCCTCCATCACGGAACATTCCAGCAAAACGATTTCTATCATCAGCAGTAGGGAAGTTAGCGATTTTTCCATCCTTTACGGCATCACTTGCTTTTAACCCATAGCCCGCATGATTTACGACAACGTCCACCATAATTTTTATTCCACGCTCATGGGCTGCATCAATTAGTTCATGGAAATCCTCCATTGTTCCAAAATGAGGATTCAATTTTTCAAAATTACTAGCCCAATATCCATGGTACGCATAATAAGGAGTATCTGGATTTTCATAGCGAACATCATACTTAATATTTTCTACTATAGGATTAATCCATATTGTATTGATGCCTAGATTTTCGAGATAATCTAGCTTTTTTGTAATTCCTTTAAAGTCTCCACCATGATAGGTTCCAGGTTTACTTGTATCATAGCCAATGCCAGATGGATCATTGTTCAATGAATCTCCATCAAAGAATCGGTCTGTTAGCATAAAGTAAATCCTTGCTTCATCCCAGTCAAAATCATCTTTTCCCACTGATTGTCTTGCTTTAACTGTGATTTTTGCTTGCTCGGTATGAATGTTGCCATACTGATCAGTAATATATACCGGAATTTCTTTCGTTCCTGTAGTTGTATTTTGGTCAATAGCGATGGTAAGTTCCTTTAATTGTGGATCAATTGCTACTTTTCCTTTTCCGCCAATAGCGCTTAAATCAGCATACACTTCACGGATAGCTGTATTTTTGTTTGTTTGCCAATCAACGGAAAGGACGGCATTGTCGTTATAAGTCGCTTCTTTTGGAGTGATATCCGTAAGCAAGTTAAAATCTGCTTTTTCATAAACAAGCATGGATGTGCCATTTTCCGTATTATAGGGATCAGTTACTTCTGTTTCGATCCCATCGATTGTTACAAAGAAAGAATAGGGATGCTTTCCTTCTGGGATATTTTCAATTGTATAGGAAAAACGCTCATTTTTTGCTTCATTCGTCATATTATAACGTTTTCCATTAAATTGAAGTTCTACCTTTTCTAGTTTATCCATTTCATTCTTTGCATATAAATCTTTGTCTCTATAGTAGAAGGTAGCATTTCCGTTTTCTAAAACGGGTCCAGTAACTTCAGGCACAATATATAGCTCCTCTTGCCCACTTGTAACATAAACCTTTGTGATTAAATCCGATGTATTTAGAGATATGTAGCGATCTCCATTTCCTTCTTTAACAGCTGTATCCCAATTTTCGCCTTTTCGTAAAATAAATCCAACGCTTTGGGCTGCTTCACTTACATTAATTGTTGCAGTCGCCATCCCGTGAAGGTTTTGATCAAAATCGATTTGGTCATCTTTCACACCAGTCCCCCATACCCATATATTCCAGTCTTTATAATCCAAATCAGGACGATCATACATAAACTGAATATGGCGCCTTACATAATCCCCTCCTTTTAAATCTTTTATTGCGTTAATAGCATCATCTTTTGTATAGAAAACAGTTTCTACCCCTTCAATTATCCATGCTTCAGCAGCTTGTTTGCCATCCGCTATTTTAATAGAGTTCTGTATATCTTGCGCTTCCCAATTTCCTTTGCGAGGAATAATCGTTATTTCATTTTCTGGAAAAGAATAGTTCCCACTTGTAAACATATAATCATTTGTCACTTTCTCTGTAAATGGAAAGCCATTATCAGGAACCCCACTGTTAAAAATCCATAAATCCCATTTCGTATAGTCTTCATCTAGACGATAATAGTTAATAGTGTACGAATACATATTGCCAACAATATCAATTTTCTTTTCTACCTTTTCACCATCCTTATCAGCAAGCAGGATAAAGGATTCATTAGCTTTTGCATTGTCCTGTATTGTTAGTTGGCCATCAACAATGTTAATCCCTTCTACTTTCTCTTTAAGTGACCACGTAAGCTCTGTTTCTTTTTGTGTACTGCCATCTTTATTAACTAGGATCGCTTCTAATGGGTATGATTTATTTTTTTCAACCTTCACCGGTATAGAATCAAGGTTTAAGCCGGGAACAACAAAGCGACTATTGCCATCTTCCATAATCTCATTTGCTGGATCTGTTATCCATTCATTATCAACAATAAACTTATATTGATAGACGCCAGCTGCTAGATTTGAAATAGAAAGGGACCAGCGATTGTCTTTGTCCTTTTTCATGCTTAATGCTCCATTTTGCCAGTCAGTAAAGCTTCCTGCCACTTTCACGTCCTGTGCCGATGCATTATCATAGGAGAATTGCACAGACTTATCAGCATTGACGATAGGAGAATCTGGTAAATTATCTGCTTTTGCCTTTTTACTTGGAAGATAGCCTCCAAAGCTGCTGAAAATCAGAAGAAAAATTAAACATAGTACGAGATAAGGATGATTTTTTGTTTTCAAAAAACATTCTCCTTTCCATTTTTTTATGAGAACAGAAAGACTTCTGTTACTACCTATGTACTTCAAAGAAAACGATTGCCCTAATGGGATAAAGGTGATTTATTAAGAAAGTGAGTTCATGATGGGGCATCAGTGAAAACGTTTGCGCAAAATAGCAAAATAAAATGTTGTTGTTAAAATGATAGATGAGAAAAGTTGAAAGCGTTTTCTGTATTTGAGTCTATTTAAAGATACTATGCTTTTGTCTATTTGACAATAGGATATTTCTTTTTTAGTGCCAATTTGCGATTAAAATCTTACTGTAAAAAATTTTTACAAAAAATGTGATAAAATAGGAGAGAGGATAAAATGTTACTAAAAGGAGATTTATCTATGATATTAGTAGTAGGTGGAGCTGGCTATATTGGTAGTCATTTGGTTAAAGAATTAGTAGAAAAAGAAGAAGTGATTGTATTAGATAATCTTGCTACAGGTCACGAGGAAGCAGTAGATTCGCGTGCTATTTTTGTAAAAGGGGATCTAGGGAATGTAGACGATTTAGAAGCGATTTTTTCTAAATATCCAATTAAAGCTGTTATGCATTTTGCAGCATATAGTCTAGTCGGGGAGTCTGTTCAAGACCCATATAAATATTATGAGAATAATGTAGCCAATACATTAACGTTATTAAATGTCATGTTGAAATATAAGGTGAAAAACTTTATTTTCTCTTCAACTGCAGCTACATATGGAATTCCAAAAGAAGAAATCATTGTAGAAACATCAGAAACAGCACCTATTAATCCGTATGGAAGATCAAAATTAATGGTAGAACAAATTTTAGCTGATTTTCATACCGCATATGGTCTTCATTATGTGGTTTTACGCTATTTCAATGCTGCTGGTGCTCATGTATCTGGTGAAATCGGGGAAAGTCATGACCCAGAAACACACTTAATTCCTATTATTCTTCAACAATTATTAGGAGAGAGAGAGTCTATTTCTGTCTTTGGTACAGATTATCCAACCGAGGATGGGACTTGCATTCGTGATTACATCCATGTGACAGATTTAGCTAATGCTCATATAGCTGCATTAGACGCTCTATTAAATGGAAAAAAGGAAGCAGAAACCTATAATGTAGGTAACGGAGTAGGCTATTCTGTCAAACAAGTAATTGATATGTGTGAAAAGGTTACTGGCACAAAGGCAAATGTAATTCTAGGTGATAGAAGAGCAGGGGACCCTGCAAGATTAGTTGCTTCCTCGGAGAAAATATCCAGCGAATTAGGCTGGAAAACAGAAAGAGGCTTAGAGACAATTATTGAGAGTGCATGGAAATGGCACAATAAATAATACATAGAGGCGAAGGAATCCAGACAATTTCTTCGCTTTTTCTAACATGACGATGCTTATTTTTAAATGAAAAGGAGTAATAAAATGTTTAATGTAAATAAGATTCATCATATAGCGATTATTTGCAGCAATTACGAAGTATCAAAACATTTTTATGTGGAGCTTTTAGGATTTAAGCTAATAAATGAAGTATACAGAGAAGAAAGGGACTCTTATAAGCTAGACCTTTTAGTAAACAATATCTATCAAATCGAACTATTTTCCTTTCCTAAACCAAGAGAAAGACCAAGTTATCCTGAGGCTGCCGGCTTACGTCATATTGCCTTTGAAGTAAATAACATAGAAGAAACTGTACAATATTTACAATCGAATAATATTACAGTTGAAGATATTCGGATCGATCCATTTACGAACAAAAAGTTTACTTTTTTTGCTGATCCTGATGGGTTACCAATTGAAGTGTATGAGGCTTAATTAGAATGAGCTTTTCCCTTATATTGAGAAAGGGTACAAACAGTTTGTAAAATAAATTGCTTATCTTGAGAACTTAGTAATCTCCAGCTACCAGCTTTTATTTTCATATTTATCATCCTTTCCACTCATTTTCTTATAGTATATATACCGCGTTTGTATTTATTGAAAACACTAAATTATCAACAAATGCTGACAAGTATTTCCCGAGAAATGTCGGCAGAAAGAAAAAGTCGTCTTAATAAGAGAAGCTTATTAAGACGACTTTCTTTAAATTTTTAGTTTTTGTAGCTAATTAAAAAACAACTTTGTTCCATTAAACATTCGATATCTAATTATAATAACTCATTAAAATTATTGATAATAAGCTGGTCAACAACACGCTCTGTTGCTTTTCCGTCTAAATCATCAAAGAAGTAATGAACAAAGGGCTCAATTTTCTCCATTTTAAAATCTTCCTTTTTAATAATGTCGATCATTTTCTCTGTCGTTTTTGCAAGCGGACCAGGAATGAAGGAATGATAGTCATAATAGAAGTCACGTGTACGGACATATTCCTCCACATCATATGCAAAGAAAATCATTGGTTTATTTAATAGAGCATATTCGAAACATACAGATGAATAATCTGTAATTAAGATATCAGTAATAAATAGTAAATCATTGATTTCTCGGTAGGAAGAAAAATCATAGAAGAAATCACTGAATTGGTAAGGAATGCTAAATTCATTTTTTACAAATGGATGAATTTTAAAAAGGAATACATACTCGTCCTTCAATTCGTTATATAGCTTTTCTAAATTTAATACCTCCATTGGATAATGGGCAGACTGCTGGCCATTTCCTCGGAAAGTAGGTGCAAATGTAATTACTTTCTTACCTTTTAAGAATGGATACTCTTCATATAAGTTATTTCGTACTTCTTCCTGATATTCTTTATTAAAGAAAACATCTGTTCTTGGAATACCTGTTGGAATTACTTTATCTAAGTCAATACCAAACCCTTCAGCATAATGCTTTGCAACGTTATGAGAGCTAACAATAGCTTTTGTATAGTTGCGATGGTTTTTCGATTTTGGTGACGGTCCTCCTGGACGGCCTAAGCGGCTAAAGCCAAATGTTTTAAATGCTCCAACTGCATGCCATAATTGAATCAATTCAGCATTTTTTCTAATTTTTAGTGGGTAGATCATTGGATAAAAGTCATCAAGAATAATAAATTTAGCAGTAGCTAAATGATAAGCTAAGCTAAAGATTTCTCGATAATTTTTCTTTTCGTCTACTCCCTTTTTTAAAAGGAGATGATAGTCATAATTTAAATTTCTTCTAAGTAATTCATCATAGACAAATTGGAAGTTTCCGCTCATTTCACTACGGCTGTCAGATGCAAAAATAATCTTTCTTGTTTGCAATGGTAATAGCGTTTTGCATATTTTGTAAGTTAGAGAAAAACACCATTTGTAGACAATGCGATAAATGATACCGCGCTGTTTTAAGTCTGCATCTAATCCCATTAAGGTTGGATCTAAGTCCTTCAATTTAGATGACGTAATTTTTAATGTCTTTAACGGTAAATCATATGTAGCTAAAAGGTTGAACTTCATTTCTTTTCTTGCGGTGAAATACTCCATTTTAGCTGAATGAAAACCATTATCTAGAAAATGCTCAATATTTCCTAAAGGGAATGATTTTTTATATACTTTATCGCCAAGTACATGGACGTCAAGCTCCAAGAATAAGCGATATTCCTCCTCAGGAAGCGGCCTATTATGGGAAGTAATAGTAGCAAAGTTAACCTTTGAGCGAAAACCTGCCCAGCTATACTTACTATCAATAGAATCCGTTGTTTTGATATCCTTAACAAGCACATCTTGTAAGGGGATAGATACCTTTAAACCACTAGTGCTTAATAAAACTAAACGTTTTTTCACGAGGTCTTCATTCATCATAGGAACTTTTTCTAAATAAAAATATCCCTCGATTTCCAAAATAGGTCCATTCCAGTTCAATTGCGTTATTTTACGGCGAGGAATATATTCTTCTATTTTTCCAGCTATTTCGTTCAGAACAGGAAGGGATTCACTTATTTTCTCTTTTTGGATAATAATACGATCCTCTGTTATTTGAACAGGCTTATCAATGCTAAATTCCAGATCATCACGGACTACCGGTCCGGATGAATTAGAAGAGGTTCTTCTTCTTAACTTTCGAATAATCTTTCTTAACATATTTATGTCTCCTTAACTTCATAAATCATTCAATGAACTAAGCAAATGTGAAACGATTCTACTAGAAGTGTTTCCGTCTGTATAATCAAAAAATTTATTTTTAAATAAATCCATTTTCTCTTGATTGAACTGCCCATTATTTAACCAATCTACAAGTTTCTCTGTGTGAGAGAAAATAGGCCCAGGTACTAATGATTCGTATTCATAATAAAAATCTCGTTCTTGCATGTATTCATTTAAATCATGAGCATAAAATGCCGCAGGTTTATTTAATAAGCTATAGTCAAATATAATAGAGGAATAATCTGTTATAAGAACATCTGTAATTAATAATAACTCTTCAATAGTAAAGTCATGTTTGATATGGTAAACAAAATCTTTTAAATCGTCCTCTAAATGGAAAGCAGAAGACATATAAGGATGTAAATGAATCAAAATGATTGATTCTTTTTTTAGTTGCTCTTTTAATAAATTAAAATTAATAGGGCTAACAAATACGTCCTGTTGATAACTTTTCCCGCGAAATGTAGGGGCATAAAGAATTATTTGTTTATCTTGGAATGATCCTATTTTTTGTAGTAATTTCTCTATCACTTTTTCCTTCTGATGATTTTCAAAAAAATAATCAGTTCTGGGAACACCTAGGGGGAATATTTTTGACTCTTCCATATCAAAAGCTTCTGCATAATAAGGAATAACCTCAGACGAACTGACATATAGTCTAGAGTAATTTGAATGAATTTTAACAGTCTTTATATATTCCCTACTTGGGCCATTTGGCTTTCCTACTATGCTCATACCAAACTTTTTAAATGCTCCACAAGCATGCCAAAGTTGAATAATTTCTGTTTTTTTTCTTGGTTTAATTAAGTAAATCAAATAATGATAATCATCGATAATAAAATATCTTGAAGTTGCAATATGATAGCACTCTTTAATCATATGAAATAAGTAGTGTATCTTACCAGTAAAATCATTCTTAATTTTAAAGAATGATTTTACTAAAATAAGATTATTATCTCTACTTTTAAATTCTGAATAAATATATTCTAAGTTACCATTTAGTTCGTTTGAACGTGAAGATGCAAAGGTAATTTTTTTGGGATTTACTTTAAAGAAGAAACAAAAAAGTAAATAAACAAATTGGAAACCAATTTTTGCTAAAACAGTAGGTAGTAATTTTATACTCTTCAAAAACAATCTACCTTTCTTATCTTTTGGTAAGATTTATATCTTCCATTCCATAATCGTTTTTCCCCAAGAAGAAGTTAAGTCTTTTTCAAATGCCTCAATAATGGACTGAATAGATGTAACTGTTTGGACTTCTCCAATTAAGGTAGAAAAGTAATCTACGATATCTGGATACTCTTTATAAAAATTAACGGTATTTTGGAAATCAGCACGTCCACTCCGGCTGCTGCCAATCAAGGTAATACCTTTTTCCAGAACCATTCTTGTATTTACTTCAACAGGATACTCTGACACCCCTAGAATCGAAATAGAACCTTCTGGCACAATTAAATCAATGCTCTGGTTTATAGCATATTGGCTGCCTAAACCACCTACACATTCGAATGCGTGGTCTATTTTTACTGATTCTGGAATATCATCAATTAAGTACGCTTCATCTACAAAGGAGAAACGGTCTAATTTATACTGCGTTTTTCCAAAGGAAATTACTTTGCTCTCAGGATATTTCTTCTTTAAGATTAATGACATAATAAATCCAAGATTTCCATCTCCCCAAACACCAAATGTATTTCGGCGTTTATGAGATCTTGATTCAAATCTTGTAAGGGAATGCATGGCAATTGTGATAAGTTCAGTAAAAGCTGCTACAAATGGGTTCATATCTTCAGGAATTTCAACTAAGCGATCTCTCTTTAAGAAGACATAGTCTTGCATAAATCCGTCATAGCCACTAGAGCGGAATCTACTTGAACGCAAATAGTTTTCAGCAATGTAAGGATCTTCTTCAGTAGGATCGTTAGGAACCATTACTACTCTTGTTCCATTTGCTATTTCACCTTTTGGATCGTATACAACTGTACCAATTCCTTCATGAATTAAAGCCATTGGTAGTTTTTTTGCCATTGTCTCTTTACCGCGTGATCCAGTATAATAGCGTTGGTCCGCATTACAGATAGACAAATGAGTTGGCCGAACGACAATCAATTCTGATTTTAAGGAGAAGTCTTGGTATGTTACTTCAAATTGTCTTGGGGAAACAAGACGATAAACTTGATTAATCATGGTTTATTCGCTCCTGAATAATAGCATTTGCTACTTTTAAATCGTATGGTGTTGTGATTTTAATATTAAATACTTCTCCTGTTACAAGTTTCACTTTCTCGCCCTTTAAGACACAGATTTTACAAGCATCTGAAAGAATTGCCTTTTGCTCCGTAGAAAGGGAGTAATAGTGATCTTTCAGCATTTTCATATTAAATGTTTGTGGTGTTTGACCTTGATACATAAGATCACGAACAGGGATATGAGAAATAGACTCGCCATCCTCTGATTCGACAATTGTATCAATCGCAGATATTACAGTATCAACAGCACCAAATTCAAGACCGTATTGGATGTTTTCTTCAATAATGCGATGGGTAATAAAAGGACGAACAGAATCATGCGTTACGATTATATCGTCATGAAATAACCCAAATGTATCTTCCACATATTTTATTCCATTCATAATGGTCCCATTTCTATCTTCTCCACCTTCGATTACAACTAAACGGTCACGATTATCAATATATTTATTGATAATATCATTTGTATAATTGATCCATTCTTTGGGTGAAGCAATAATAACTTTTTCAAATTGGTCATTTAATAAAAACTTTTCAATAGTATGAATAATAATTGGCTTTTCATTTAATGGAAGGAATTGTTTTGGCATGCTAACATTTCCCATTCGTGTTCCTTTTCCACCAGCAAGGATTTCAGCGTATATCATAATTAAGTCTCCTTTACATGATTATCTATCAACTGTCTCTTCATATTTATTTAATCTTTCATTTACATAAACCAAACTAAATATACACTTCTTTTCGAGTCATTTCAACAAATACCATAGGATTTAAAGTAATCGTAACACAATTAGCGGCCCTATAAAAAAGGCATCTATCATAACTAAATAGTCTGATAAATCCCATTAGTACAAATCTCTTTTGTTTCTGTATTCGATAAAGCAAGAAAAATAGTCACAAAGAAAGTGTATGTTATTCATTATTTTAGCCATTTATGAAGCTGATTAGCCACATTTTTGCTAGCATTCCCTAATGAATAAGTATTCCAATCTTCATGGAAGTTTTCAATCTTCTTATAATCAAAGGACGAGTGACTAATGTAGTCGACAATTTCTTCTGAATTATGCGCAATAGGTCCTGGTACTAATTGGTCATACGGTTCCCAAAATCCTCGATTTTGAGAATATTCTTCTAAGTCATAAGGATAGAAAATCATTGGTTTTTGTAAAAATGAATATTCAAAAGGAATAGAAGAATAATCTGTTATCAATATATCCGAAATGAATAATAAATCATTCATTGTAGGATAGGAAGAGAGATCGTAAACAAAACCTTCGTAATTTGATAGGTCCATTGCATTTTTTATACTTGGGTGCAGTTTAATAAGTAAAATATAGTCAGATTTTAATTTTTCTTTAAAATAAGCAAAGTTAAGTGGTAAATCAGAAGTTTCTCCTTGGTCATCTCTGAAAGTTGGTGCATACAGAATAATTTTTTTTTCTCTAAAAGTAGGATACTTTGTGTAAAATGTATCTTTAACTTTTTTTATATAATGTTGGTCGAAAAAAATATCAGTTCTAGGGATACCAATCTCTAGCATTCTCTTTTCAGAAACAGAAAAGGCTTGTTGATAAATTGCAGACATTTTTTTCGAACCAGAAAGGATATAGTCAAACTGATTATATACCTTACTAAATCTTTTCTTTGCACGATTACTACGGTGTTTGACACTATAATCTTTCCAACCAAATGTTTTAATGGCGCCATTAGCATGCCAAATTTGAAGTTTTCTAACTTCATTTTTAAACTGAATTGCTGATAAAAAACCAAAATAATTATCTAACACAACTACTCTAGAAGTTGCCAGGTGATAAATTCCTTTTAAAAAAGATCCAAAGTGTCTGGGGGAGAAGGGAAGAACTGTATCTCCAATTGTAACTTTGTCTTTAAAAAAGGAAGTGGTTTTATGGTCTGTTAAAAAAATGCAAGGATATGTTTGAGAATTCTTTTTTAGTTCATTGTATATAAAGTAATTATTTTCAACAAAGGACACACAAAAAACTATTTTCTTCTGCAGAGGAAACAACTTAGCTACCTTGAACAGAAAAGAAAATAGCATTAAGTACATATAAATAAATAGTTCTCTAACCATTTATATTAATTAAGTCCGTTTTTATTTTTGTTGTTGAAATGCCATCTGTTCTTGGCAAATATACAACTTCACAATAATCTTTCAAAAAGTCGAATTTACCTTCCCAATCATTTCCCATCACAAAAATATCAATATTGTGATCAACAACATCTCTAATTTTTTGATCCCAATCATTTTCAGCAATTACTTCATCTACATATCGGATAGATTCTAAAATAGTTTTTCGATTTTCATAGCTATGAAAAGCTTCTTTATTTTTGATTTTATTAAATTCATCACTAGAAAGACCAACTGTTAAATGGTCTCCTAATTCTTTTGCACGTTTTAAAATATTTATATGACCTATATGCAACAAGTCAAAAGTACCATAAGTAAGAACTTTTTTCATTATAACCTCCTGAATAGAGTGATTAACCTATAATGATAGGCTATAAAAGATAGATGATAGAAATTTAGTTTATCCAATTAATTTATTTTAAATCTTTTGATTGTTATTTACAAGTACAAGGAAGCACGACAAATAGCATAAAAAAAGCAGCCACCTTTGTCTAGATTAGACTAATGTGGACTGCTCTGTCTTTTGTATTTAATCAACATTTAAGTGATTTTTTAGTTCTGTTTGCACTCTTGTTTTTTCTTCATCATTAACAACTAAATACCAAACTTTATTAATAGTTTGTCCAGTGCCAGAAATCGTTAACTGGTCAATGTCGTTTGCTGCACTCTTATAATTGGCTTGAATATCAACCATTTCATCAAAGCTTATATTCGTTTTAATGTTTTGACCAAGAGCTTCGAAAATATTACCGAAATTTGTTAATGTGTTGAGACTAGCTCCTTCTTTAATAACAGCTTGAATAATTAAACGTTGACGTAATTGACGACCGAAGTCTCCTCTAGGATCTTCATATCGCATACGAGAAAATTTTAAAGCATCTTTACCATTTAATGATATTTGACCTTTAGGGAAATGAACTCCTTCATACGTAAAGTCTAGATCATTATTAACCGTTACCCCACCTACTGCATCAACGATATCCTTAAAACCTTCCATATTAATTTGCATATAGTAATCGATAGGAATATCTAAAAAGTTCTCAACTGTATCCATAGACATTGCTACTCCACCAAAAGCGTAGGCGTGGTTAATTTTATCTGTCGTACCATGACCAACGATTTCTGTCCGAGTATCACGTGGGATACTTAACATCTTAACAGATTTTTTTTCTGGATTAACTGTCATTACGATAATTGTATCAGAACGTCCAGAATCTCCATCACGTTCATCTACACCTAGCATTAACACAGAAAACGGTTCTTTACTCTTAAGACTTAATGAGCTATCCCTTTTAGATGTAACCCGGTCAACTGGTTCATGCATCGTATCCACCGCTTTATTTAGTGAATGCCATACCGTGTATATATAAGCTCCAATTCCAATAATCAATAACAGTAATACAATACCAGTTACACGAAGCCAAGTTCGTTTCTTCTTTATAGGCTTATCTGATCGCATTAATTAAATCCTCCATATCCTGACAAAATATGATAAAACTAATATAAAGAATAGCAGAAAAAAAAAATAATAGATATCTTTTTATAAAAATTAAGAAAAGTACATTAATTCTTTACACCTAGTAAATCCCTGATAAAACTGATTAAATAATGTAGATGCTTTAGTAAGGGGAAATAATAGTTTAAAACAGATTGGCTTAATATAGAATTTCCGAGGAACATAAGCATCTCCTATATTAAAAATCGTATAATAACTTTTTATAGCATTTGTTCAATCACATCGTTTCATTCGGATATTTGACAATAAAAGTTTCGGAATTATCTCCATTCGATTTTACTATCTATTTATATAGGACGTTATTAATCAGATGTAAGTTGCAATAGTATAGAAAAAACTTGTAAATCATATTAAATAGAAGGTAAGGAAGAGAACTAGGAAGTGAATATCGAAAATTAGTTGATATTTTAGTATTTGAAAAATCTTTGTAAAATCTATATATTTATAAAGAGACTAAAAGGGAATAGACAGGAGGTAGTTTAAAAATATATTAGGTATAAGAAAGTTAGAGATAAAATAAATGGAATACACTCTGACATAAATAAGATTATAAAGATAGATGATAACTTTAGAAGGGTATAACAATATGAATTCAATGTTTAAAGTAATTAAAGAACAAATAGATAATTTTCATTTAATAAAAAGGCTGTCCACGTATGAGTTGAAAAGTTCTAATAGAAATAATTATTTGGGGATTCTTTGGGAGTTTATTAACCCAGCCATTCAAATTGCAATCTATTGGTTTGTATTTGGATTTGTACAAGGAAGGGGAACTGTACCAGGAGAAAATGGAAAAATACCATTTTTTGTCTGGATGCTGTCTGGAATTTTAATCTGGTTTTTCATCTACCCGGCTATAACACAAGGCTCTAAGTCCATTTATTCTAGACTACGAATGGTCTCAAGAATGAATTTTCCTTTAAGCGCTATACCATCCTATGTAATATTGTCGTTATTATATCCCCAATTATTGATAATGGGAGTTATAATGATAATATTCCAATTTATTGGATATCCTATTACGATTTATTACTTGCAAATACCTTATTTTTTATTTGCAGCTATTTTATTTTTATTTGCACTATCACTAATCACATCAACTATCTCAACTATTGTGCGGGATTTTCAAATGTTGCTGCAATCTTTAATGCGTGTGCTCTTGTATATAACGCCAATCTTGTGGCCGGCAGGAAGATTTAATGATTCCTCCTTTGGAAAGATTATTGATTATGTGATGTTATTAAACCCTATCTATTATTTAGTAGAAGGCTATCGTTATGCATTGTTAGGAGAGGGCTGGTTTATCATGGCCCATCCAACAATCACCATATATTTCTGGGGATTAGTTCTCCTCCTATTATTTGTAGGGTCATATATGCATGTGAAATTTAGAAGACATTTTATTGACTTTTTATAATAGGAGGTCCCGTATGGAAAAGTCTGTAATCGTTAAAAATTTAACAAAAAGATATAAATTATATAAAAACAATTCGGAGAAACTAAAAGATATATTTCTTCCGAAAAGTTACGGAGAACCCTTTTTTGCTTTAAAAGATGTTAGTTTTGAAGCAGAGAAGGGGGATGTTATTGGCTTTGTAGGTGTCAATGGTTCCGGCAAATCAACATTATCTAATATTATTGCGGGGATTGTTCCCCAAACTTCTGGTGAGGTAGAAATTGATGGACAGGCATCTCTGATTGCAGTATCTGCTGGTGTGAACGGCGAATTAACAGGCCGTGAGAATATAGAGCTAAAGTGTTTGATGCTTGGATTTACAAAAGATCAAATTAAAGAGCTTGAGCCAGAAATTATCGAGTTTTCAGAGTTAGGGAAATTTATTGATCAGCCAGTGAAATCTTATTCAAGTGGGATGAAGTCCCGTCTTGGCTTTGCGATTTCTGTTCATACAGATCCAGATGTATTAATTATTGATGAGGCATTGTCAGTAGGGGATAAAGCATTTGCGGAGAAATGTTTGGACAAAATGAATGAATTTAAAAAACGCGGGAAAACGATGTTCTTTGTTAGCCATTCAATCGGCCAGATGAAACAATTCTGCGAAAAAGGTGTTTGGCTAGAGCATGGCGAAGTGAAAATGATCGGCAGTATTGAAGAAGTAATGCCAGCATATGAGAAATTTTTAGCAGAGTATAAAAAATTAACTCCGAAACAAAAAAAAGAATTTCAAGAAGCTGGGCTGAAAAAAAGAAGTGATCCTGCATTTGTAGGAAAGGTCTAAGGAGAAAGCTTGTCTCTATTAGTACCTTGTAAAACCGTTCTATCTGTTAGAGCGGTTTTATTTTTAATAGGGCAGAGATGAAAAAATTATGCTTTAGGTTGAAACTTTCCTAAAGTGGACCACGTCATATATAATAATAATCAAGTTATGTTTATTTAGGATTAAAAAAATGTAATATAAATGTTAAATAAGAGTGGAATTTATTAAACCAAGCAAGATAGTATTGTGTTATAATAAATTTCGATTATATGCAAGAATAGACAGATGCCTAAAAATATACGTTATGAGAGGCATTAGGGAGGATCTCCATGATTTATATAATGCTTGTGGTATGTTTTATTGCTTCTATCTTACTGACACCACTAGTGAAGAAGCTTGCGTTTAAAGTTGGAGCAATGGATAAACCAGAGAAACGAAAAGTACATCAAAAGATCATGCCACGTATGGGTGGTTTAGCAATATATATTAGTTTTGTCATCGGTGCTTTAGTAATTAACCCAGATAAGGCCTATCATTATCCAATATTGATTGGTAGTGTAATTATTATAATAACGGGTATATTAGATGATATTTATACCCTTTCAGCAAAGATTAAACTTGCTGCTCAAGCAATCGCTGCAGTAATAGTCGTTGTATGGGGCGGTGTACAAGTTGAATTTATCAACTTGCCATTCGGTGGCCAGCTAGAATTTGGATTCTTGGATATACCGATTACGATTCTTTGGATTGTCGGCGTAACGAATGCGATTAATTTAATTGATGGTTTAGATGGTCTTGCATCAGGTGTATCCTGTATTGCCTTGTTTACTATCACTGGTATGGCAATGATCATGGGAAATGGGTATGTAATTGCAATTTCCTCCATCGTTTTAGCAAGTACACTTGGATTTTTATTTTTCAACTTTTATCCTGCAAAGATTTTCCTCGGAGATACGGGTGCGTTATTTCTCGGTTATATCATTGGTGTAATGTCTCTGCTAGGTTTTAAAAATGTAACGTTAATCTCCTTTATTATTCCGGTTATTATTTTAGGAGTTCCTATTTCGGATACATTCTTTGCGATAATTCGTCGATTAGTTAATAAGCAGCCATTAACGGCCCCGGACAGGTCTCATTTACATCATTGTTTACTAAATATAGGTTTTACGCATAGACAAACCGTTATAATAATATATGCAATGGCATCATTTTTTGGACTAGTTGCAGTCATTTTCTCTATGGCAAAAGTATGGGGAGCAATCCTCTTAATAGCCACTGTTTTATTAATAATTGAATTAATTGTAGAAAAGATTGGATTAGTAGGGAAAAACTATAAGCCGATTTTAAAATTTATTAATGATATAAGATATTCAACTGAGAAGAATAGATAATAAAAAGGCCTCTTAATTATAAGAGGTCTTTTATAATGGAGAAGAAAAGAAGTGAGGCTTACTTTCTTTCCTTTACATTTTTTACATACTTTGTGGATACATAGCCAGTTACTTTTCCATATTTCACTTTATACCAAGAACCGCTTTTTTCATAAATAGTTACTTTCTTATCGTTTGGAATCGACCCAACTACCTTGGATGATGTAGAGGACTTCTGTCTGATATTGAGCTTGCTTGCTTTAACAGTTCCAGTTTTTACTTTATAGAGAGTGAACTTTTTAGAAACAGATTTCTTTAGCTTGCTTATATTGACCGATTCAATTGTTGCTGAATAGAACCCGTCACTCGTGCTTCCAACACTCCATGTATAGGAAGAGGATCCTGCCTTTAATGATTTATTAGAAGCAAGTGTTTTAACGACCTTATTTTTGTTGTTTACAATTTTTACGGTTGTGTTAGAAGCTTGGTTCACATGGAAGCTCACCTTTATTTTATTTCCTGATGTATCATAGGATGTTTTTACATTGTTAATAATTGGAGCTTGTACTACTGTTTTCTTAAGAGTGAAACTTTGTTTAGCTGTTTGCTTTTTATTAGCGCTATTTATCGAAGTAATTTCAAACGTATAGGCTCCATTGTTCACATTTGCTACATCCCAAGTAAAGGAATGATACCCGGCTGTTAAAGATTGATTGTTGGCTAATGTTTTCACTGCTTTATGATTGCTATCTTTCACAATAACCGTTGTCTTTGTTGCTTGGTTAACATGAAAGGAAGCAACGACTTTGTTAGCATCTTTATCGTATTTGGTAGTACTGGAACTAATCGATGGTGCTGCTAGTTTTGCAACTTGAACTACAGCATGAGCTGTTGCTGTTTGCTTATTGCTGTCGGTTGCAATTATTTCAGCTGTATAGCTGCCGTTGTTCCAGTTTGCTACATTGGCAGTATAGTTGTAGTTACCAGCATGTAAAGCTGCGTTATTTAAAAGAGTTGCAACCACTATACCAGTACTATCTTTTAATCTTACAGTCGTATTGGCTGTTTTATTGATAGAAAAGAAAACGCTGACTGTGTCATTCGTGTTCGCGAAAATAGCTTTTGTATCTGTTATCACAGGAGTGGTAATCTCAGACTGGATATATTCCGTTACTAAATTAGCGCTTGGATAATAGAATGAAAGAATATCACTGTATTTTTGGCCACTATTAGCACGACCATTTGCACCATATTGACTTAAACCTACGCCATGGCCATACCCCTTTCCAGCAACACTATGTGCAGTGGTACTAGAAGCGCTTTTTGTAATAAGATAACTCTTTAACGTATCTACACCAATTATTGCTCTAACTTTAGAAGCTGCCACATTTGCTTGTTTCACTTCTTGTAAAATAAGGTTCCCGTCTTTATCTTTTAGATCCTTCACATAAAACTGAACTGTTATTGAACCTGTTGTTACTCGGGTTGTGGACGAAGGATTATTAAACGCAAGGGCCGGAATAGAAACAATTTTGATATCTTTATCTTTATAGTTATTATTATTTAGCCAACTTTTTATAAGACTGACAATTTTTGTATCTTTTTCTGAAGTCGTTTTCCACCATGCGTCTGGATTAGCTAAATCTTTATCTTTCATATCGATTTGTGTTTTTTGTAGGCTGAATTCCCAACTATAGTTGTTATCAAAGGAATCAGCACCATTTTGTAAATAGGCATATTCATAGCCCCAAACATTTTTAGCAGACTCCATTACGCCACCATTACTTGCTGAGAATACAGCATCGATTAATTTGCTGCCATATTTTAAGACCTGTCCAGTAGTTGCCTCCACTGCATTATCAGAATTAGGATGAGAATCAGTTAATCCGCCATACACTTGGTGATTAATGGTATCGGTAATGGTTTGACCGCCGTAATTCCAAGAATAAGTTCTGGCAGCAACTGCCTGTGCTTTTAATGCTTCGATATTCCACAGGGCAGGCATTTCACGAGGCACAACCCCTTTAAGATAATCTTCTATCCCTACTGTATTAATTGGGCGAATATATGTTTTTCCGCTGATTGTTTCCATGATAAATTCAAAAGATCCTTTATAGGAACGATTATTAATTGTTAAGTAGCTGTTTGGATCAGAAGGAGCCAAAGTAAACGAAGTAGACTCAGAAAGAAGCTGGCTTCCTTGATATAGCTTTAATTTTGATTGTTCTAGCTTAACCATATATTCTGTGTTGCTATTTATAGATACTTTACCATCACCAGTTTTATAGGTACCAGAGGAGGTAAGGGAAATTACTGTTTTATTACCAAGATAATTCTTTAACTTAACATGTACTAGTGGTTCAGCAACGCTCGCGTAGATGCTGTGTTCAAAAACAGGAAGGAAAGAAAGAAGCAAGACAAGTGACAACAATGATAGTGTTTTTTTTATCATCATTTTCTCCTTTATTTAATTGTCGTAAACTAGGAATCTATTAAAAAAAAATTATGTCTTTTACCTAAGAGGAATTACTATGATTCTATCATATTCTAATGGTAAATGAATGTGGATATTGCTGGCAGATTAAGAAAGGGATAAATGGGGAAGAAACAGAAAAAAACTGTAGAGCAATTCATCTACAGTTGTATATGGTATCTAGAAGTAAATAATAATAGCATGATTATAAAAGTCTGTGCTTTTCGTCTAATTCCTCATCGTAAAAATCATCTTCTAATTCATTCCAAATACTAGGTTCATTATCCGTAAATAATGGTCTTTCAATTGCTCCATTTAAGTAGGTTAACATTTTTTTCAACATACTAGCACCTCATTACTTTGTATTTCCTTTACAAAATATGTTTGCTTTTTCTATTAGGTATAGTGTTGACATTTTACTTAAAAATTATAATGCTGAAATATATTTTTTAGTCAGGCAGGTAGTTGTATAGTTTATTTATAACCATTTTAATTCATTTTCAATGAGGATTTACACAGAATTTTTTTATTATATGATATAAATAAAAAATGCATCATGCTTTGGAAGCTTGATGCATTTATATTATTTAATAATTTACCTTATCGGATGTGGTATCTGTTTCCACGGTACTGTTTAAATCAGTAGTATTTTCCGAATCATTCGGTTTGTCTGAATTGGATAGTTGGTTACTGCTTATGCCTAAATGCTGCTGCAGAATCGATTTTGTTTCTGCTAGTGCTGTTTCATCTAATTGATAAATATATTTATTATCGACACGACCGTCGGTTCCAGCTAGCGTTAGTGTCTCCACTTGTAAACCATTATCTGCAGTTGCATAAGCAATTAGAGATTGTATATCGCTGAATGATAAGTCTGTTGTCATATTGCTTCCTATCGCTTCCATCACTTTTGAATACTTGGTTATTCCCTCGATAGAGACTGCTTTTTTCATAATGGCTTGCATGATTAATTGTTGTCTTTTCCCACGTTCAATGTCATTATCAATTTTTCTTGTTCTTGCAAGGGCAAGTGCTTGTTCGCCGTCCAATTCTTGATAGCCTTTTTCAAGATGAATGGCGCCTGCTTTATCCTTTGAGTTTTGTTCTGTAAATGTTACTGGAACATCGACATCAATTCCACCTAATGCATCTACTACATCCATAAAGGCATCGAAATTCATTTTTACATAATAATCAACAGGAATATCTAGCAATTCTTCCACTGTGTCTAAGGTTGACGAAACCCCGCCGAAATAATGGGCATGAGTAATTTTATCAGAATAGCCGCGTTCAGGAATATATACATAAGAATCACGTGGGATGCTCAGCAATTTAACGGATTTTTCTTTCTCATTTAAAGTAGCAAGCATGAGAGCATCGGAACGAGATCGGGTTGTGCCGGATTTGCTCGATCTTTTCTCACTGTCATCTACTCCAATGAATAAAATTGAAACGTCATCGATGTTTGGATCCACTTTTGCATCCCTTTTAGAATCACGGTCAATTGGCTCATAAGAATCATCTACCACTGATTTTGCCTTTGAATATAAGGTAGCTCCATAACCAATTCCGGCTAAGATAATAACCAGCAATGGGACAAAAATAAATAGCTTAATTTTTTTTCGTTTCTTTTTCTTTGTATCCTTTATTAAAGTTTCTCTTGTATTATTTGCCATAAGTTCTCCTTTTTGAATTAAGAAATAACGGAATGAAAACATACATACTATCTTACCTCTATCTCTCTTTAACGTAAATTAGTAGTTTATTTCTATTCCAGGTATATTTTTGTATTAATTGTAAAAAATTCAAATGAGGGTTTCTGCGTACAAGGTGTCTTTTTCTTTTATAATACCTTGTCCATTTGTTAAGTCAGTTATCCAATCCGTATAAGTCTCTACCTCATCAGAATCCACAAAGACATTAATTTCGACATTTTCTAAATAATGAATATCTTTAATTTCATAGTTCGATGAACGTAATTCATTTTCTATTTTACCAAGTAAGTGATACTCGATGGATACACTGACTATTTGCTTCAACTTTCTTTCAACAATACCGATATTTGCTAATCCTTCAGAGGTTGTTTTTCCATAAGCACGAATAAGCCCCCCTGCACCAAGCTTAATACCTCCAAAATAACGGGTAACAACAACTGTTGTATCTTTCAGACCTTTTTTCTTCAGGACCTCAAGAATTGGTACTCCTGCTGTGCCACTCGGTTCCCCATCATCGTTTGCTTTTTGAATTTGATCATGTTCTCCGATTAAGTAAGCAGAACAATTATGTGTTGCGTCTTTATGTTTTTTCTTGATTTCTCCTATGAAAGCCTGTGCTGCTTCTTCTGTTTCTGTTCGAGCGATATGAGCAATAAAGCGTGATTTTTGAATAATTAGTTCATATTCTCCGTAGCTAGGTACAGTAAGATAGGAAGGAAGCATATTGGCAGCTCCTTTCTTTGTATCTCTTTCCACTAATATTGGCGATTTCATCTTATTTGTTCGTTATATAAGTCATTTTTTGTAACCATTTTCTATAAAAAATTAGTAGAAAATCGATAATTAGTCTTATTTCATTATAATTCGACATTGTTTATTCTTCAATTATTGTTCGCTTTGTAATCAAATCTTAATATAGCGATTTAGCAAGCATGATATAATAAGTAAAACTCCATGCTCGAAAAGGCCCGCTACATATGGTATAGGCTATATTTCATGCAGAGGGTTACGAATCTTGGATTACAGGCGCCTTATCAATCTATTTTCTTTTACTTTGTTTTTTGTTTAGAATAGGATAAAATTGTATTATTGCATTTTTACATACTTTTTCACAGTGATTCTTGATGTTAATAGGTCTTCGGACATGGTTTCATGTAGGGTGATATATGTCAAAATAACGATTTTAATTTATTTTTCGATGAATTAAACATATTATTAACTTTCAAGCTAAAATAATAATGGATGTTGGAAGGGTTTTAGCCTTTTTGGAGGAATTAAATATGTTGATAAGGAAATTTGACACAAAAACGTTAGATTATATTGTAGAACAAATGATTAAAACCGTTGGTTCAAGCAAAGATGAAATTTTTCGTATTGGAGAACAATGTCGACAAGATTATGAAACCCTTACCGAAGAATTAAAAGAAATGAAAGTTCTTGTATTAGAAACGATAGAAAAAGGAGACAAGCTAGAAATCCAGTCTCGGTTTGCTCGTAAACGCTTATCAGAAGTCAGTAAGCATTTTAATGAATACTCAGAAGAAGAAGTACGTGAGGCTTATGAAAGAGCACATACACTGCAAATGGATTTAAGTGTGAATCGGCACTTAGAAAAGCAGTATCGAGAACGCCGCGATGATTTAGAGCGTCGATTGTTAGGTCTAGATGAAACCATTAAGCGGGCAGAACATCTGGTCACACAAATTTCTGTCGTGATGAATTATTTGGTTAGTGATTTAAAGCAAGTTGGCGAAGTAATCGAAGACGCCAAACAAAAGCAGGATTTCGGACTGAAAATTATTGGTGCCCAGGAAGAAGAGAAGAAAAGACTTTCTCGAGAAATACACGATGGTCCTGCACAAATGATGGCAAATGTAATGATGCGCTCTGACTTAGTGGAAAGAATATATAAAGAGCGTGGGGCGAAAGAGGCCTTTGAAGAAATCAGAAATTTAAAAGTGATGGTACGAAGTGCATTATATGAGGTAAGACGAATTATTTATGATCTTCGTCCAATGGCTTTAGATGATCTTGGCCTTATTCCGACGCTAAAAAAATATTTGAAAACAACAGAAGAGTATCATGACTCAATAAAAATTGAGTTTGCCACCATCGGAAAAGAAACAAGACTTCCAAGCAAATATGAAGTTGCAATTTTTCGCTTAGTTCAAGAATCAGTCCAAAATGCTTTAAAGCATGCAGAAGCATCTAATATCTCCGTAAAAGTAGAATTACGAATGGAGCAAATTATCGTCTTAGTTAAGGATAATGGAAAAGGATTCGATAAGAATGAGAAAAAAGAAGAATCCTTTGGTTTAATTGGGATGAAAGAAAGAGTAGAACTACTGGATGGGGAATTAACCATTGATTCCAAACTTGGAGTTGGAACCATTGTTATGATCAACGTTCCTATTAGATGATAAGAATGACTGTTTTCGAGAAGTATGTTATTTTAACCAAAATGAAGTTTAACATTTTTGTGTTGAATGGATTGGAGGATGCTTGACTCCTATCAAGTAGTGTGTGGAGAGGAAAGCAAGAACTTCATTTCCTGCCAAAAATAACATTGTGACGAAAAGAGCTTAAAGAAAATAAGGGAGGCGGAGCAGTTGACTACAAGGATAGTTATTATTGACGATCACCAATTATTTAGAGAAGGGGTAAAAAGAATTCTCGACTTCGAATCGAGTTTCGAAGTAGTAGCTGAAGGAGACGATGGTACACAAGCTATTCAGCTAATCGAAGAATACCAACCCGACGTAACAATCATGGATATAAATATGCCTACCATTAATGGTGTAGAGGCAACAAGACAATTACTAGAGAAATTTCCAGAAACAAAAGTCATCATCCTATCTATACATGATGATGAAAACTACGTAACCCATGCCCTTAAAACAGGTGCGAGCGGTTATCTGCTTAAGGAAATGGATGCAGATGCATTAATTGAAGCGGTTAAGGTAGTAGCAGATGGAGGGTCTTATTTACACCCGAAAGTAACCCATAATCTCGTTAATGAATATCGCCGTTTAGCAATAGAGAATGCAAACTCGGATGAACATCATGTGCAAGTAGTAGAAATTAGAAGACCATTGCACTTGTTAACAAGACGTGAGTGTGAAGTTTTACAGCTTCTTGCTGATGGAAAAAGTAACCGAGGAATCGGAGAGGCACTATTTATTAGTGAAAAAACGGTTAAAAACCATGTAAGTAATATTTTACAAAAAATGAATGTGAACGACCGTACACAAGCAGTAGTTGTTGCTATTAAAAACGGT
Organism: Niallia sp. FSL W8-0951; assembly: GCF_038006525.1. Classification (NCBI taxonomy): domain Bacteria; kingdom Bacillati; phylum Bacillota; class Bacilli; order Caryophanales; family Bacillaceae; genus Niallia; species Niallia sp. FSL W8-0951. The sequence goes on along the minus strand of NZ_JBBOVK010000001.1, from coordinate 3,027,467 downwards.
TGGGTAGAAGTTCGTTAAGAAAAAAGGGGTTACCTAAATCACTTGTTGGTTTGAGGAAACTCCTTTTTTTAACGAATTGTTTTATTTGGTGAGGTTGGTGTTTTCGTTGCAATTGCAATCATATGAAAATGCGATAAAATTGGAGGAAGTGAAAGTAAAGAAATATTGCCATCCTAATCAACCTCTAAAGTGAAAAATCTGTTATAATATTTCCTTGCCATTTAAAATTCCATATAAATTCCTCTTTATGTGCATTATAATAGAATTAATCGATAATGCTAATTAACTTTTATAGTTAAAATATGTATACAAACGAATAGATAAGGAAGGTAACTAATTGCATGAAAACAGCTATTGTTACAGATAGTACGGCCTATATTCCTAAAGAGGTGAGGGAGAAGTACAATATATATATGATCCCATTGACAGTTTTCTTAGGGTCAGAAGTATATGAGGAGGAAAAAGAATTAACCGCATCTGAATTTTATGAAGCAGTTAGAAAAATGGACCTGCCTACGACTTCTCAACCATCTATTGGAAAATTTGTAGAGCTATTTGAAGAACTATCTAAAAATTATGATGAAGTAATAAGTGTTCATTTATCAAGTGGTATCAGCGGCACTTATCAAGGAGCCATTACTGCTGGAGACATGGTAGAGGGCATTAAAGTATTTGCTTTTGATACAGAAATAAGCTGCATGGTTCAAGGTTTCTATGCTATAGAAGCAGCAAAATTAGCTCAACAAGGGAAAAGCGCAGCAGAAATTATTCCCATTCTTGACGAATTAAAACAAACAAGCAACGCCTACTTTATGGTAGATGATCTATCAAATCTTCAAAGAGGTGGACGACTATCCAGTGCTCAAGCAATCATCGGCAGTCTTCTGCAGGTTAAGCCATTGCTGCATTTTAAGGATAAGATAATTGTCCCATTTGAAAAAATCCGCACAAAAAAAAGAGCAATGAGGCGAATTGTCGAACTTCTCCGCGAAGAAACGAATGGAGGCAGCTACTACGCTGCCATCATCCATGCTAATCGCGAAGAAGAAGCAAAAGAATGGAAAGCAGAACTAGAACAAGAATTCCCCAATATTGAATTCTCATTAAGTTACTTTGGTGCTGTTATTGGTACACACTTAGGAGAAGGATCAATGGGACTTGGCTGGATAAAGAAAAGATAATAATGATGTTTGGAATCCCGGTTCTTAGAAAAGAATCGGGATTTTTGTGATGGTGGGAGAGTTAGTCGAAAGGATAGGTGAGGGAGTCGCAAGGAAAAAAATGAACAAGGAAGAGCGCCCCTTTTCATTCCTTCGTTATGACTAGCTTGTAAATCGTGTTTTACCCAGTCAGCACTTACAGCTCCAGATCCTTCCTCACTACGTTCAGTCCGGTACCGCTGTAAGAACTTGACTAGGCATCAAAGTCACCTCTCGATCCAAGAGGTGGTCTTTTTCAAACTTCCCCTATCTTCCAAAATACCATCATTTTTTCTTCTCCATATTCTCAGCTGCAGTAATCTCTTTACGAGCCTCCAGCGTTTGGCGCATCGATTCTACGAGCAAGCGATCCCTCTCTTCTAAACGATTCTCTATGTATTCATGCTGACCATGAAATTCTTCAATCAGCTGTTTATTAAACTCCATTTGTTGCTTGCGGAAGCTTTTGAATACTTCCATTATGTAAAAAACCCGTAAACGTTGTTAAATCAACGTTTACGGGTTTTTGGTGTGTTCCCAAACTTTGATTTGGGAACGTTATTTTGTATGGTGTTGTATATTAATATAATAATTTTTTCCAATAATCTGCAATGCGCTCAAAAGTTTTTGCTGATTTCTCTTTAACGAAGTTATTTGCTGCTTCGTAGTCGTTATCTTGTTTAGAAATACCTTTTGTAACAAAGTTCGATAACTCATCCTGCAATTTAGCAATGAGGACATCAACGTCCGATTTATTTTGAAGCATTCCGAATTTTTCTTTATAACCTTCAATCATTTTGGAAATTTCTGCTTCTGTATAATTGATTTTGCCTAGTTTATTTGTAATCGATAAATTATTTTTTTGTTGGGCATTTAAAGAAGATGTATCCATATGTCGGGTTTCGTAAATCTTCGCACGCCCTTGATAAAATTTTTCTTCGATTGACTTATAGCTCAATACACGTTTTTCATTTCGCTTTGTGTACTGTTCAATCAATTGGTGAAAGCCCTCTTTCGCATCGCCTGTAACATATTTCTCACCAAATAGTTGTAATGCAGCTGTTGAAGAGGCAAGTTCTAATTGTGCCTCAGCAGAAGTTAATTGCTGCGTAATAGGTTTGCTTCCAGATTTTATATCTCGGCCTTTTGGTGTAGCAATATCTAAATTATCTAAGCCATCCGTTATATCTACAAGTAGATTTTCAATTTCTTCAATATCCTTCGCATTCTTCCCATCAAAGATACCATTATCATTTAAATATTGACTGAAAATAAGCCATTGGTCTCGCGGACGATATGAAAAAATATCAGATGGGTCCTCTACTTGCTGAGCAAACATTTGTGCAATTTCTTCATCTGTCTCTGCTTTTAGGTGTTTTATTTCATCAGAGAATGTTAAAGTAAAAGCTTTTCCGTCACGCTCTACTTCAATTTCTTTTTTTCCACCTAGTGGCTGCTTCATTAGTACATCTGTATTGGTCGATGCTTGTTGCTTAAATTGTTCTTTTACTGCTCCTTCAAACAAAAGATTAATTTGCATAACGGCACTCCTTATTTATTACCAGTTAATATAAAGACTGAAAATTGGTATTATATTTTATATCGGCTAACGATAAATAATTTAAATTATGTAGTTACCAAGTGCAGTTTAGTAAACAAAAGCAACTAAGTTTTATTCACAAGTCCTTTTTTATCAAATAGGCAGGAATTCAAATGGCTGTATAGAATAAATTCAGTATGAAAAAAAGGAAGTGAGCAGTTGATCGTAAAACCAATTGAATATCGATATCGAGCGCTCCAATTAGTGGCCTTGCTCTCGAGGATTAGAGCTAATCATTCTAATATTCCGTTAATCAATCAAGATTATCAACGGAAGTTGGCAAGATACAGGGGGGAAGCAGGCAGTGGATTTTCCCGCTTAGTTTTTTGCCAGATGATGAATACTTTATCCTGCATGATTTACGTCTATGGGACGGAAAACATTTTTTCCAAATTGATGTATTAATTCTGCATGCGAAATATGCGTTAATCCTTGAATTGAAAAATATCATTGGCGAGCTATACCTTGATACTGATTTACATCAAATGATACGAATAAAGGAAGAAGAAAAAGAGGCATTTCCTGATCCTATTATTCCTATTTACTCTCTCGTTGTATTTAGTAACCCAAAATCAATTTTGCGGTTATCCTCTCCTCAAATTCAAACCTTTAAAAACACCATCATTCATAAAGAATATTTACCAAAATTGATTTCTAAACTCACTTCTTCCTATAAAAGATCTTTTCTCCCAACAGAGGAAAAAAGAGATTAATCAAGTGTCTTAAAAGAAAGAATACTCCTTTAGATACGGATATTTTGCAAAAGTATTATTGGTTTTTCCCTAGCTGTAGTAATAAGTCAAAAAAAGGCGATACTCCCCACTTTAAAGGATATTAGTCTATAATAGCTTCAAGGACACTAGCAAATTTAAAACTGAAAAGAACAGGATTTGGAAAAAAGGCAATTCATCATTTAACCTTAAAATCTATTTAAAACAGAACTAGGAGGAAAATAATGCGATTTTATCAAAAGGACAATATATTACTCCCCACGAAAAGTAATTTCTCTCACTCCTTCCGAATCTCAAATGCTTCCCAAAATCAACTGATAACGCCGCCACTTAATAAAGCTTATCCATTTAATCCGCAACTCCAAGCTTCCCTCCAAGGTAAAACTTTACTACTAGCTGAGCTCCCTTTTTCAGAACAAGAAATCCAAGCACATTACGAAAATGGTTATTGCTCGTATAGGAAAGGGATAGAGAAAAAAGCTCGCAATAAGTACATTTGCATGCGTTGTGGAAATGAAAATCAGGAGTTATTTGCTACTTTTCCTTGTGCACGATGTAAAGAAAACTGCACTTATTGTCGAAATTGCATCATGATGGGGAGAATAAGTGAATGTACCCCATTAATTAAATGGAGTGGGCCTGAACTGGATCAAGAAACATCAAAAATTGCATTACAATGGAACGGCAGTCTTTCACAAGGACAGCAAGAGGCATCAGACAAAATGGAGCAAATCATCGAGGCACAATCGGAGCTTCTTATCTGGGCAGTGTGTGGCGCTGGGAAAACGGAGATTCTTTTTAAAGGAATTGAAAAAGCATTGCGCGATAATCAGCGTGTATGTATTGCTACTCCGCGTACAGATGTTGTCCTCGAATTGGCTCCTCGATTACAGGAAGTTTTTCCAGAAATAAAGGTATTGCCTGTTTATGGTGGTAGTGAAGATCGTCATCAGTATAGTCCGCTAACGATTAGCACGACCCATCAGCTTTTTCGGTTCCACCAAGCCTTTGACCTCATTATTTTAGATGAAATGGATGCATTTCCATATTCCGTTGATAAATCGCTTCAATATGCTGTGCAAAAAGCCAAGAAGGAACAATCGACACTTATTTATTTAACGGCGACTCCCGATAAAGACTGGCAAGAAAAGTGTAAGCATAGCAAAGTTCACTTTGTGACCATTCCAGCACGCTTTCATCAATATCCGTTGCCTGTTCCAGATTTTCAATGGTGTGGGAATTGGGAAAAGGGCTTGAAAAAGGACAAGCTCCCTGCCATGCTTGTTGATTGGATTCGAGAACGAGTTCCACAAAATAAACCTATGCTCTTATTCGTGCCCAAAATTCATTATATGGAAAAAGTGAAAAAGCTGTTGCAACCAATTGTTGATAAGGTTGAAGCCGTTCATGCTGAAGATCCTGATCGAAAGGAAAAGGTACAAAAAATGCGTAATAAAGAAGTGGATTTGCTTGTTACAACAACGATTTTAGAGAGGGGCGTTACTTTTCCAAATGTAGATGTTGCTGTTTTAGGAGCGGAAAATCGGATTTTCACAGAGAGTGCTCTTGTACAGATTGCGGGAAGAGTAGGAAGGAAAAAGGAATTTCCAGATGGAGCGATAACTTTTTTTCATTATGGAAAAACAAATAATATGGTATTAGCGCGAAAGCAAATTAAGCGAAGCAATCAAGAAGCAGGAGAGAAGGGGATGCTACTGTTATGATTTGCGTGATTTGCTTAGCGCCAGTTATACCGGAATTTAATTGGACCTATCTTTTCTCGAAAGCACCAGAATGCTATTTATGTGCGGGCTGTAAGGAGAAGTTAGCAGTAATAAAGGGAGATACTTGCCGAATTTGTGGCCGATCTTTTCAGTTCTTGGAGTCCGTTCATGTTAAAGAGGGCATGTGCTATGATTGTCAAAAATGGGAAGACGAAGAGGAATGGAAAGGAATTCTGCAATCCAACCAATCGTTATTTTTGTACAATGATTTTTTGAAAGAAACGATTGCACGGTTTAAATATAGAGGGGACTATAATATAGCTGCAGCCTTTGTTTCTTTTTTACCGAAGGATTTCGGAAAAAATAAAGTGGTGATGCCTATTCCATTAAGTGACGAACGTTTGTACGAAAGAGGTTTTAATCAAGTAGAGGCAGTTCTCTTTTATGCAAAAGTTCCTTATGTAAATGGTCTTGTGCGCATACATAGTGAAAAACAATCGAAAAAAACACGGAAACAACGATTGCAGATAGGAAATATTTTTAAAATAGAGCAAAAAGAGGCTGTTATCGCTCAAGATATTATTCTGGTTGACGATATATATACTACAGGTGCAACGTTACGAAATGCAGCGAAAGTGCTAAAGGAAGCCGGAGCAAAGTCCATCACTTCCTTTACAATTGCAAGATGAGGAGGAATCATGGATGGCTGAACTAGGGAATTGCCCAAACTGTGGCGATATATATGTGATAAATAACATTCGAGATGTGTGTTTGAAATGCTATAAACAAGAAGAAGCAGATTATGAAAAAGTATACCAATATATTCGCAAAAAGCAGAATCGCACAGCGCAGATGGATGATGTGGTCGAAGCGACTGGTGTAGAAAGAACATTGATATATAAATTTATCAAAAAAGGCAGAATCAAGCTTGCCCAATTCCCTAATCTTGGATATCCCTGTGCCAAGTGTGGAACGATTATTCGAGAAGGGAAGCTGTGTCATTCTTGTTTATCAGGAATACAGAATGATCTAAATGTGATGGAAAAGGAAGAAGAAAGAAAAAGAGAAATGGAAGAAAGAAATAAATCAGCCTATCGAGTATTAGATAAAAGGTAGAATAATTAAAAAAGTTTAATAGAATTGTAATTCTATTAAACTTTTTTAATTAAATTTTACCATTTTTATTGAATAAATAAAGTTAGAAAGCATTGGGCCGATATAGTAAGAAGAATGTATTTTATGGGAGTGTTATTATGCAAATATCTAATAAAACCCAACTATCCAATGTAACAACCAATGAAAAACAATTAGAGCTTTTAAAAAATGAAACATATAATGCACAAATTAAATCTCGGATTTCAGAAAATGAAGCGGTTGTCCAAATTAAAGGAAAAGACTTTAATGTGAAATTTGAAGAAACGATTCCAAAGGAAAATCGAGTTTCTGTCCAAATTAGTGATATGGATGGTGGTGAAATAAAGGTTAAAACAATCACCACTACTGCTCCTGACTTACCATCAAATCCTTCATCAGAAAAAATGATAGAAGATATGAGCATTTCAGAAAAAAGTAAAAACGAATTAAGAATGGCAACGGCTATTTTAGGAAAAAAAACTACCATAAATAGAGATACATTAGTCCAGTTAAATACATTTTTAGAAAATGAAACAGGGACAATAGAAGAAAAATTAGTTTCATTACGTGCTCTGGCAAGCAAAAATCTGGAGATATCAGCAGTTAATTTGCGTTCTATCCATGCAGCAGTTAATGGAGAGCCGTTGAATGATATCATTACAAAAATAGCAAATGTAATTGATCCTAATTTTCAAAAAAATGTATCGAAAAATCAAGTAGAACATCATAATCCAGTCTATGCTTTAAAAAATGAAACTAGTTCAAAGCAAAATAATGCTTTGACAAAATTAATAAGTGAATTATCTTCTGCAATGGAAACGGAAGAGGATATTCAAAAGGGAATAGAGTTATTACGTACAAAATTAAACGAAAATCCACGGATATCGAAAGAGCATATAAAAAGTATTACACAAGCTATACAAGATTCTGAAAAACTACAATCAATAGCCAAAACAAAAATAATGGATGTATTGACAAATATAAAATTAGACGATTTACAAGAGGCTGCTACGGAATTGAATAAAGTGAAAGACCAAATAAAACAAGAGCCTAATCTACAAAAAGCAATCCAGACGGTAAAAGAGACGATTATCAACAATCCGAAAATGCCGCCGGAAGTAGTAAAACAAGTAGAACAGGCAGTAAGAGAAGCAGCAATAAGCCAGCGTTTAGGCCAAGAGAGTGCGGGCAGAGAGAAATTAGTACAAGCAGTCACAAAGGCCGAACAAGAAATTACGGCCCAACAAGCCAAACCAATAGCACCAGAGCAAAGCAAAGCCGAGCAAGATCAATTGACTCAAACGAAAGACCAAATAAAACAAGAGCCTAACCTACAAAAGGCAATCCAAACGGTAAAAGAAACGATTATCAACAATCCGAAAATGCCGCCGGAAGTAGTAAAACAAGTAGAACAGGCAGTAAGAGAAGCGACAATAAGCCAGCGTTTAGGCCAAGAAAATGCGGGCAGAGAGAAATTAGTGCAAGCACTGACTCGTGCCGAACAAGAAGTAACAGCTCAACAATCTAAACCAATAGCAACAGACCAAAGCAAAGCCGTACAAGACCAATTGACTCAAACGAAAGACCAAATAAAACAAGAGCCTAATCTACAAAAAGCAATCCAAACAGTAAAAGAAACAATTGTCAATAATCCAAAAATGCCGCCAGAAGTAGTAAAACAGGTAGAACAGACAGTAAGAGAAGCGACAATAAGCCAGCGTTTAGGCCAAGAAAGTGCTGGCCGCGAGAAATTAGTACAAGCACTCACAAAAGCAGAACAAGAAGTAACAGCCCAACAAGCCAAACCAATAGCAACAGACCAAAGCAAAGCCGTACAAGACCAATTGACTCAAACGAAAGACCAAATAAAACAAGAGCCTAATCTACAAAAAGCAATCCAAACAGTAAAAGAAACAATTGTCAATAATCCAAAAATGCCGCCAGAAGTAGTAAAACAGGTAGAACAGGCAGTAAGAGAAGCGACAATAAGCCAGCGTTTAGGCCAAGAAAATGCGGGCAGAGAGAAATTAGTGCAAGTACTGACTCGTGCCGAACAAGAAGTAACAGCCCAACAATCTAAAACAATAGCAACAGATAAAGCAGTGCAAAATCAATTGACTCAAACGAAAGACCAAATAAAACAAGAGCCTAATCTACAAAAAGCAATCCAGACGGTAAAAGAAACAATTGTCAATAATCCAAAAATGCCACCGGAAGTAGTAAAACAGGTAGAACAGGCAGTAAGAGAAGCAACAATAAGCCAGCGTTTAGGCCAGGAAAGTGCGGGCAGAGAGAAGCTTGTGCAGGCATTGACTCGTGCCGAACAAGAAGTAACAGCCCAACAAGCCAAACCAATAGCAACAGACCAAAGCAAAGCCGTGCAAGACCAATTGACTCAAACGAAAGACCAAATAAAGCAAGAGCCTAATCTACAAAAGGCAATCCAAACAGTAAAAGAAATAATTGTCAATAATCCAAAAATGCCGCCGGAAGTAGTAAAACAGGTAGAACAGGCGGTAAGAGAAGCGACAATAAGCCAGCGTTTAGGCCAAGAAAATGCGGGCAGAGAGAAATTAGTGCAAGCACTCACAAAAGCAGAACAAGAAGTAACAGCCCAACAAGCCAAACCAATAGCAACAGACCAAAGCAAAGCCGTGCAAGACCAATTGACTCAAACGAAAGACCAAATAAAGCAAGAGCCTAATCTACAAAAAGCAATCCAAACGGTAAAAGATACGATTATTAACAATCCGAAAATGCCACAGGAAGTAGTAAAGCAGGTAGAACAGGCAGTAAGAGAAGCGACAATAAGCCAGCGTTTAGGTCAAGAAAATGCGGGCAGAGAGAAATTAGTGCAAGCAATCACAAAGGCCGAACAAGACGTAACGGCCCAACAATCCAAACCAATAACAACAGACCAAAGCAAAGCCGTGCAGGATCAATTAACTCAAACGAAAGACCAAATGAAGCAAGAGCCTAATCTACAAAAAGCAATCGAAACGGTAAAAGAGTCGATTATTAACAATCCGAAAATGCCACAGGAAGTAGTAAAGCAAGTGGTACAGGTTATTAATCAAGCAGATCAATTAAATGCAGCAGCCAAAGAGCGTATAATAACTGCTCTTAATCAGATTATCGAAATGGATAATTCAAAAATTCCTAATGAAAAGAGTCAAGTTCAACAAAATGAGAGCATTAGAGAAGCTGCTAAGACTAACACGACTCAATTACAGATGGAGACTATCAAACAAGCTGCTAAACAAATACAAAAAGAGCCTATCCTAGAAAAGGCACTAAATGATTTAAAATCTGAGCTTAGTAAAAATGAAAACTTAAGTCCAGATAAAAAAGAAAAGATAGAAAAAGCAATTAATACTTCATTAGAGTTAAATAGTAAAGGCAGAGAGATGGCATCAAGACAAAACATTTCTAAAGCTTTACAGGAAGTAGAAACAGCAATACAACAAGAAAACAAAAATTATGGAGAAGATAGTTCTCTAAAACAAGTGGAGATGGAAGAAAAACGATGGGATAGTCAGTTGCAAGCCATGGGAATATCTTCAAAGGATATATTGGTAACAAAAATATCTCAAAAACTAGCAGAGGCAACACATGAATTTAGAGATATAAAGAGAGAAATCTATCGAAATTTAGATAATGCGCAAAAATTAATGGAAAAGTACAAGGATTCAAGTATCCCACAAGCATCAAAAATAATTGAAAGTACAATTGCTAAATTAGATCAAACAATTTTAAAAAGTGATTTAATGTTATATGCCGATATGCGTACCGAAAAACGACTACTCCAGGCGAGCTCACAATTAGCAGAAGCAAAAAAATATCTTTCTAATGGAAATACTGCCAAAGCAACTGAAATTGTTTCAGAGGTGAAAAAGATGGTTGATAGTATTCAATATAAGCCATCTGAACAAAAAATTGTCCACTATGTTTCAAAAAATAGTGCGTTATTAGAAGAAGTATCTCCATTGAAAAGTTTGGTAAAACAATCTGAGGATATTGGAAGGAATTATATATTAGAAGGAGAAGAGCCTTCTTCACGACAAATGTATGAAAAAATCCGCTCATTCGGTTTAAATCGAGAGAGTGATGTAGCAAATAGACTTGTTTCAAGTCATACACCAACTAAAGAACAGGAAGACAATCTGAAGACAACATTATTGAAATTAGCAAGTAGTGAAAATTTAGGTGATGAAACAGTAAGCAGGCAGGCGGAACAGGCATTAAACAATATTAATGGACAACAATTATTAAATAAGCAAGATTCATCTAGCCAATTGCAAAGTATGTTCTTTAATTTGCCCATGTTGTTAGGCGAGAAAAATGAGAATATACAAGTATTTATCAATTCAAAATCAAAAGGAGAGCAAGTAGATTGGGAAAATTGCAATCTTTACTTTCTTTTAGAAACGAAGAAATTAGGGGATGTTGGAATTTTATTAAATGCGACCGATCGCAATCTATCCATCACCGTAAAAAATGATTCAGCAGATTTTGAAAAGAAAATGTCGCCACTATCTAAAATTGCGGTAGACCGTTTACAAGAGATTGGTTATCAGGTTCAAAATATCCATTTTACGCATCTTACAAACCCTTCAGCTGAAACAATAGAGAAAAAAGATAATAAAAGACTTGCAAGCGTTAATGAATTCATACAAGAGAAAGGAGTTAACTTACAAATATGAGCATGACAAGATATTATAATCAAAAAAATCGCTTTGAAAGAAATGGACCAGTTGCAGCAGTATTAAAATATGACGATAAAAGCACGGCCCCTTCCGTTGTTGCGCAAGGAAAGGGAGCAGTTGCTCAACAAATAATAGAATTGGCACAAAAAAATAATATCCATATGCAAGAAGACTCCTCTCTTGTCGCCAATCTATTAGATATGGACTTAGGGGATAGTATTCCTCCTCAATTATATTCCGTAATAGCAGAAATTCTTCTATTAATTGAAGAAATGAATAAAAAATATTAAAGAAATTAAAAGATGTTCCGATAAAAAAAACAGGAGCATTTGGAGGTGGAAAAACATGGCTAACCTTATTTCAGAAGAAGTACTCTATCAAAAATCTCCACAAGAACTCACAGCATTATTATATGAAGCATGTCTAAATAATTTAGATGAGGCAATTGAAAATATAGAGAATAAGGATTATATCCTCGCGAATGTAAAATTAAAGAAAGCTAATGACATTGTCTGGAGACTTGGCGCTGGGATTAATTATGAGGCAGGAATCATCGCCGATCAACTAGACATGTTATATAACTATATAGCAGGAAAACTTATTGATGCCAATTTAAAAAAAGATATATCCATTATCCAAGAAGTCAAAACGATAATAGAAGAACTGCTTGCAGCTTGGACTGTAAGCATGAAAGAAAAAACACCTAAGATAAATACTGGTCTTCGCCAAAAAACATTGGCATACGAAAAAAATATCATGACATATGATAAAAATTAAAACAAAAGGAGCATGTTAAAATGAAAATTAATCACAATATTCAGGCGCTGAATGCTTACCGTAATCTATATCAAAACCAATTCAATACTTCTAAAAACCTAGAAAGATTATCTTCTGGTTTAAGAATCAATCGTGCAGCAGATGATGCAGCAGGACTTGCGATTTCCGAAAAAATGCGTTCACAAATTAAAGGTTTATCTATGGCCGAACGCAACTCACTAGATGGCGTTTCTTTAATGCAAGTAGCAGAAGGAGCAATGAACGAAGTACACTCTATGCTTCAACGTATGCGTGAATTATCTGTACAAGCAGCAAATGACACAAATACCGATTCAGACCGTAATTCCATTCAACAAGAAATTGATCAGCTGTTAAAAGAGATTGATAGTGTTGCCGCTAAAACTGAATTTAATACACGTAAGCTATTAGATGGTTCTAGTGCAGTTGATACACAATTCCTTGATGGAGAACAGGCAAAAACAAACTTAAAGCAGGTTCCGACAGTAGTAGATCCAACTTTAGCAACAGGCAAATACGAAGTGGCTGTTTCTGGGACTCCCCAATTTGTTAATACATTAAATCAGCCAGGTGCGGGAATCAGTTCCTCAGATGTTCTTACAATGGATCCAGACAGTGACTTAGCATTAGGAGAATATTCTGTGGTGGTTACGGGATATCAGGATGATGGAACAAAAAGAAGCGCCAATATTGAAATTTTTGATCCAAGTGGATTTTCTATTGGACAGCTTGCAGCAGTAGTCGGTGAAGATGGTGCAGAAGAGACAATTGGAACAGAGACTGGCAAGAAAATAAAGATAGACACAACCCAAATTACTGGAAATGGTACAGCTAAAGTTCAAATAGAATCTAAAGTTACATTATCTGTTTCTAAAGTGAATGGTGACGATTCTACTACTCCAATTACTTTCTCGAAAGAGCTTATTACAAGAAATGGAGAAGTTGAGCACGGCGGATTGAAGCTATCCTTTGGAGCGAATGTTAAAGAGGGAGCATCGCAATTTGATTTAACAAACAAAGCTCTAACATTCCAAATTGGTGCCAATACAAATCAAAATCTAAATATTGATATCCCGCAATTAAGCACTGTAAAGCTGGGAATTAATAATTTAAATATTCTTTCAAATGATGATGCTAGCAAATCAATTTTCAAAATTGACCAAGCGATTAACCAAATTTCATCCATTCGTGCTAAACTAGGTGCTACCCAAAACCGTTTAGAGCACACAATCAGCAATCTGCAAGTAACAAATGAGAACTTAACATCTGCAGAATCTCGTATCCGTGATACAGATATGGCTCAAGAAATGACAGAGTTTACCAAAAATAATATCTTGAATCAATCAGCTCAAGCAATGCTGGCTCAAGCAAATCAATTACCAAATGGAGTTCTACAGCTTCTACAATCGTAATTATTAAATCAAAGCTAGTCCTGGTAAAAGATGGACTAGCTTTTTCTCTTTCTGTTTTATGATAATATAGATGTTATAAGTGTGTAATAAATAATAAACTTAACTATAATATCAATCTTCTCTTGGAAATCTAAATATATTTATAATTATGAAAGGGAGGTTTATATATGGAAGTCCAAAGAGTATCGAGGACAAGTACGGATAAAATAAAAAGTAAAGATAATTTGCCGGCAGAGAGTATTTCTTTTCAAGAAGTTATTTCTAAAAATCGTCAACAGGCAGTTTATGAAAAATTATCAAAATTAGTAGAAGAAATTGAGGGACAAGGGAAAAAATTATCGGAACACCGTACGGTAGATGATTTACGCAGATACAAAAAAATGGTAAAAGATTTTATGGATGAAGCGGTTAACAATGCCTTGAAACTAGAAGAGCAAAGTGGTTTTAATCGCAGAGGAAGAACGAAAGTATATAAAATTGTTAAAGAAGTGGATAAAAAGTTGGTGGAATTAACCAATACCTTATTAGACAAAGAAAAAAACGGTTTAGATATATTACAATCAGTTGGTGAAATTCAAGGTCTTTTAATTAATATATATACTTGAATGAGTATTTAGAACTATTGCGGCAAGTGAATTCCCAGGGATTCTATGCTGCTTTTTTATTGTATTGGGATATTTTAACTAAAATGAACATGAAATAGGAATAGGCTGGTTAGAATAGAAATAGGAATATCAGTCTAATTTGTATAAATACAAGTTTTAGTCTTTAAAAGGAAAAATTTTGACCGATATAGAAGATAGAAGAATAAGAACTGAAAGATGAGTATAGTAAATTTCCATATATAAACGTAAGGTCAAATTTTCTGTAGAGGAGTGTAAAAATGAAAATTAATAATTTTAATCCAGTAAATATAAACCCATATAAAAAGCAGATGGAAAAAAATGCAGCTGCACAAAACATTAAAAAAGAAGACAAAGTGGAAATATCAAAAGCTGCGTTAGAACTTCAAGGTACACAAGATGAAGTGAGACTAGAAAAAATTCAGGAGCTAAAAAAGCAAATTAGTGAAGGCACATATCAAGTAGATTCCAAAGAAGTTGCTGAAAAAATTCTATCATTCTGGAAAAAGAGCTAAGGAAAGATAGGAGGATTTCGGATGCAGACCGAAAAGATTGAAGCGTCATTAAAAGACATACTTTCCTTGCATGAAGATCTGTTGCAGCTTTCTTTTGAAAAAAAAGACATACTTATTAAAGGAGATACAGATCAATTACGAGTAATCACAGGAAAAGAACAAAAGTTTATTAAAGCTATTCAAAAAAAGGATCAAGAATTGCAATTGAATTGTAATAATTTTTTAGGCAGTGAACTAATGAAGGCAACATTAAATGATGTTATTAAAATGGTTGACGATCAAACGAAAGAGATATTAATTGAAATAAAACAGAAACTGGTAGAGGTGCTGGGGTTAATAAAAACGCAAAATGATACAAATCAACAACTTATTAACCAGTCTCTGCAATTTATTGAGGTCTCGCTTGATTTATTAAAGCCAGATATAGACACATATAATTACAATCGATCAGAGACGAAAAATCCTTATCCAAAAGAAGGATTTTCGATATTTGAATCAAAGATTTAGGAGGAGAATCAATGGTTTCAACCTTCATGGGCTTAGAAACAGCAAAGCGTGCTTTGACAACACAGCAATCAGCTATTGCTACAGCTGGGCATAATATTGCAAATGCTAATACATTAGGCTATACGAGACAAAGAGTAAGTTTAGCTGCAACACAAGGATATCCAGCAGTTGGCCAGAATAGTCCAGTGATGCCAGGACATTTGGGGACTGGAGTTCAAGCTGATCAGATTGAACGGATTAGAGATAGCTTTGTCGATATGCAATATCGTAAAGAATCTAGTAAATTGGGGTACTGGGATTCGAAGGCACAAATGTTATCACAAATGGAAAATGTTATGGATGAGTTATCTGGAACAGGGATTTCGAATAGTATGGATCAATTTTGGAATTCCTTACAGGATTTAGCGACAGAGCCAGAAAACGAAGGGGCAAGAAGAGTTGTTAGAGAACGCGGATCTGCTTTGGCGGATACGTTTAAATATATGTATACTTCTTTAAAAGCAATTCAAAAAGATAATAGAAATGAATTAGAAAATACAGAAGATAATATTAATAGTGTGTTGAAGCAAATCAATCAATTGAATCAGCAAATAGGTGCTGTGGAGCCTAATGGCTATTTGCCTAATGACTTATATGATGAACGTGATAGATTGCTTGATTCTCTTTCTACGATGATGAATATTAAAGTAGAAGCTAAGTCCAGCGGCGGGTTAGCTCGGGCAAGTGCTGAGGGATTATATGATGTATATATGGCAACACCTGAGGGTGATATTTTAACAGATTCTAATGGTCAGCCTATTAAACTAATAGATGCATCAACAAGAACAGCAAATGGCATCCATATTCAATATGATAGTAGAGAAGAATTAGACAGCCCAGTTACCTCTTTTAAATTTTTTAAACTAAATGATGATCCGACTGCTAAAAGCAAGTTTGAGGGAATTGAAACAGATTCAGATGCTGATGCTGCAAATGGTGTATATACTTTAAACGATTTCAAGGCCTTAAATAGTCAAGGGAAGCTAAAAGGCGTAATTGAAGGTTACGGTTATATGGAAGGCGGAGAAATAAAGGGCACATATAATGCTATGTTTGACGATTTAGATGAAATGGTCTATACGTTTGCAACGGCTTTTAATGAGGTTCACCGAAGTGGATATAGTTTAAATGAAATAGAAGATGGAACTGCAAGAGATATTGACTTCTTTAGTTTTACAGATAGTAATATAACAGCTGATAATCCGAAAGGAGCAGCTGGGAGTATTGTATTGTCTAAGGAAATTTTAGAGGATGTAGATAACATAGCAGCTGCTACAGAGTCCTCAGCTGGAAACGGAACAAATGCCTTAAACCTTGCAAAAGTAAAGGATTCTATTCTTGATTTTGGCGGAAATAAAACAAATGTCCAAGCCTTTTATCAAGGGGTTATCGGCAAATTAGGGGAACAAGCTTCTGAAGCAAATAGGATGGAAAAGACTTCAGGAATATTAAAAAATTCTGTTGAACAAACAAGAATGTCTGTAAGTGGTGTATCGATTGATGAAGAGATGGTTGATTTAATCAAATATCAGCAGGCATATAATTCAGCGGCAAGAATGATTACAATTGTGGATGAAATGCTTGATAAAGTTATTAATGGAATGGGTGTAGGAGGAAGATAAAAACTTCTATTTTCTAACTAATTAAAACTAGGAGTGTAACAGGCAAATGAGAGTAACTCAATCAATGCTTACCAATAATAATTTGAAATACATTAGTAACAGCTATAAGGATTTACAAAGGCTTTCTGATCAAATTACAACAGGGAAAAAAATAACTAAACCCTCTGATGATCCTGTTGTAGCCATGAAAGGGATGCGTTATCGTACACAAGTATCGGAGATAAAACAATATCAGCGAAACCTTAATGAAGGATATAACTGGATGGAAAATGCTGATACTGCACTAGATAGTGCGAACCAAATTTTACAAAAAATTAGAGAATTGACAGTGCAAGCGTCAAATGATACGTATGATGAAACGGCACGTAAGAATATTGTCGATGAAATTACCACATTACAAGAACAGTTAGTAACATTGGCAGAAACAAAAGTAGGGGATAAGTATATTTTTAATGGCACGGATACAGCGTCCTCTCCCATGAATTTAAATCAAATAGATATGGAATTTGAGGGATTTCAAGCTGGTTTAGCAGATGGGTCTATTAATCCTTCTGAATATGTAATAAATTATCAAGGAAATAAATATACCTATGATAGTACTGATAATATGTTTAAAAATAAAAATGGCTCTTCGATTGAAATTGATGGAAATACAGGAGAAATAACATATACCTATCAAGAAGAATTACCATATAAAGATGGAGAAACAGTTGCTGCAGAAAAGAAAATAGATAGTGGAAGTATTGTTATTTCAAAAGATACTGCTGTTTCGACGAATTCAAATCAAGTGCTATTAGAAGTCTCAAAAGGTATATCTATCCCTGTTAACATAACTTCAAGTAATGCCTTTTCATTAGATATGTTTGGCGGAATTGAGGCAATTAAGAAAATGATCTTGGACCCCGATGCAACAGGGAAGGAAATTACTAAATCATTAGATGCAATTGATGGCTATATAACAGATGTTGTTTCCACACAATCTCAATTAGGAGCACAATTGAATCGTGCTGAAATGGTTGAAAGTAGATTGAAGAAGCAAGAGGTTGTTGCGAATGAAACACTTTCTGAGAATGAAAATATGGATTTTGAAGAAGCAGTGATGGGCTACTTAACACAGCAGCTGGTTCATAATGCATCCCTTCAAGTAGGAGCGCAAATTATGCAAAGATCATTAGTAGACTTTTTACGATAAGCTGTCCGATTGGATAGCTTTTTTCGTTTATAATAGAATTAACTATAGATAGATGGCAAACAGAATTTTTTTCTAATGGATGCAGATAATAAATTAAAATGAGAATGGTGGGTATAAAGTGGAAATTAAAACGAAATTTCATGGTAATGTCTCTATAGAAAAAGACAAAATAATTCGATTTGAACAAGGATTACCTGGATTTGAAGAGGAGAAAGAATTCTATATATTGCCTTTAGAAGGTGGAGCAGACCTTTTCGTACTTCAATCAATAGCAACCCCCTTATTAGCTTTTGTCATGATAGATCCATTTTTGTATTTTAAAGAATACGCAGTGAAAATTTCCGATGAGGTGAAAGAGTTATTAAAAATACAAGATACAAAGGAAGTAGTCATCTTTTCTCTATTAACCATTAAAGAAGAATTGAAAAGCATTACAGCTAATCTTCAAGGACCAATCGTTATAAACGATAAGCTGAAAAGAGGCAAACAAGTCATACTAGTAGATTCAGATTATCAAACCAAACATGAACTTTTTCTTTTCAAGGAACAAAAGGAGGGTTCTAAATAATGCTGGTATTAAAAAGAAAAGTAAATCAATCGATAAAAATTGCAAATGATATTGAAATAACAATCCTAGCAATTGAAGGAGAGCAAATAAAAATCGGAATCGAAGCCCCCAAAAATATCGAAATACATAGAAAAGAGGTATATGTAGCTATTCAAAATGAAAATAATGAAGCAGGAGATGCTTCCGTAGATTTTATAAAAAACCTTACTAATCAATTAGGAAAAAATAATTAGATTTTTATTGTTAATATACTAAACATAAATAATTCCCTGTCGATATATTTAATAGAACGGCAATTCAAGAAGGCGGCCGACTTTTTGAAATGACCGGCTAACCACATGGATGTGGAATTATTTATATTCAGGGAGGAAAACAAACAATGATTATCAATCATAACTTATCAGCGATGAATACTTATCGCCAAATGGGTGCAAACCAAACAAATGCTTCTAAATCTATGGAGAAATTATCTTCTGGTTTACGTATTAACCGTGCAGGAGACGACGCAGCAGGTCTAGCAATTTCTGAGAAAATGCGTGGACAAATCAGCGGTTTAAATCAAGCACAACGTAATGCTCAAGATGGTATCTCATTAATCCAAACAGCTGAAGGTGCTTTAAACGAGACGCATTCCATTCTACAACGTATGCGTGAACTTGCTACACAAGCAGCGAACGATACAAATACAGATCAAGACCGTCAAGAATTACAAAAAGAATTAAACCAATTAACTTCTGAAATTAACCGTATTGGTAACAATACTGAGTTTAACCAAAAGAAATTATTGAATGGTTCACAAAGCTTAAGCAGTGGTAATAGAGTTGCAACTGCTGGTAATACAGCTAGTGGAAATGGTTTACACTTACAAATTGGTGCAAACTCACAACAAAACTTTACTGTTGATATTTTTGATATGCGTGCAGAAGCACTTGGAATTGCTGGTACAGCTGGATCTACAGCTCAAATTGGTCAATCAGCTCAAGCTGGTCAAAAAAATGCATGGGTAACTGGCGGTGCAGCTGGAACTGAAGACTACAATTCAGCTAGTGGTGCAAAAGTTACAGGAGCAAACAAAGTACTAACAGAAAATGGAACTACTGTTGGTGCGGAGCTTGTTGCAAAATCTTCTGATGCTAAATTTGCTTCAGGTGCTGCAAATAAACTTACAGATGCTGGTAATGCTACTGGTGCTGAAGTTTATGCTTTAGATATCAGTGATCATAAAAAAGCTACTTCTGCAATTTCAACTATCGATGCAGCTATTAACCAAGTTTCTGCTGAACGTTCTAAACTTGGAGCATTCCAAAACCGTCTAGAGCATACAATCAGCAACTTAGGTAACTCTTCTGAGAACCTACAATCTGCTGAATCTCGTGTACGTGACGTAGACATGGCGAAAGAAATGATGGAAATGACTAAGTCTAACATCCTTTCTCAAGCATCTCAATCTATGCTTGCTCAAGCAAACCAACGTCCACAATCAGTATTACAATTATTAGGTTAATAATAATGGCAAATGACTACCGAGATTTCGGTAGTCATTTTTTGTCTTAATTTTTCTTCGATACCTTTCCTTCCATTATTTATCTTCTATTTCTTATTCAACTCTTTGAAATAATACCGATATAGTAAGTAGAATACGTTTTTGGGGGTTACTAAATGGAATTATATTTATCCGGTGAAATGCTTATTTATGAAAATAGTGTTGAAAATATAGATATGCTTATTCAAAAAATTAATGAGGACTTAGAAAAAAACAAATTATACTTTAGTCACTTAATTATTAATGGAAAAGAAGTTTATAGTGATTTTGAAGAACAAATTATGGAGCAAATCAATACAATTGAAAAAATAGAATTAGTAACAAAAACAATTGATGAATTTATTAACGATTTAACGGTATCATTAAACGAATATAGTAATCGTGCTATCCCAAGTATTAAACAGCTTACAGAGCAATTTTATCAAACCCCAACAGAAGAAGCATGGGGCATGCTTCAAGATTTATTGGAAGGCTTAAATTGGGTGTATAGTACGATAAAGAGTATTGGCAATACGGAGTTAAATGAGTATAAGGAAAATCTATTGAATATCGCTAATCATTTCGAAGTTGAATTGCCTAACCTGCTGGATGCAATTGAAAATTATGATTACATCTTAATTGGAGATATTATTTCTTATGAAATTCTTCCACAATTTGAATCAATTGGATCAGTCACTGAAAAGACATTTCAGGTTATAAATAAATAGAAAAGAGTTAATTAAATGGATAATAATCTATACTATCGTAAAAAGATTTTAATTATTGGCGGAACAGGGACAATTGGCAAACAGCTGCTGATTGAAATTCTTAAATGTGAGCCGGAAGTTGTTCGGATATTTAGCAGGGATGAGTATAAGCAATTTGAACTGCAGCAAGAGTTGGGAAGTATATCTAATATTAGGTATTTAATTGGTGATGTGAGAGATCAGCAGAGGCTGTTAATGGCAATGGAAGATATTGATTTTGTGTTTCATTTAGCAGCAATGAAACATGTACCTGCGTGCGAGTATAATCCTTTTGAAGCAGTGAAAACAAATGTCATCGGAACACAAAATGTCATTCAAGCTGCATTAGATGCTGGTGTAAAAAGAGTCTTGTTTACAAGTACAGATAAAGCGATTGCCCCTACTAATGCTTATGGAGCCACAAAATTGACGGCTGAAAGGCTTGTTTCTGCAGCCAACTATCAAAAGGGTCCTAAAAATACCATTTTTAGTTCGGTTCGATTCGGCAATGTAATGGGATCAAGGGGGTCAGTTATCCCGTTGTTTAAAAAGCAGATTTTGGAAAAAGGGTATATAACTATTACCAATAAAGAAATGCTTCGTTATATGATGACTCCATCTCAAGCCATTTCCCTTATCCTCGAAGCAAATGAAAAAGCAATTGGTGGAGAAGTTTTTGTATTAAAAATGCCAATAATTAAATTAGGTGATCTAGCTGAGATTATAATGGAAGAAATTTCGAATAAATTCGAATTAAACAATATAGTTGAAATAAAAGAAATCGGCTTAAGGCCAGGGGAAAAAATGTATGAAGAACTCATGACAGAAGATGAAATAAGAATTGCATATGAAACAAATAATATGTATATTATTCCTCCAACATATACCAAATACAAGGCAAATCATGATAGTTATCTAATGAAAGAAATACCTATTGTTTCAAAAGAAAAAGCAATAGAAAAAGAAATATTGAGAAATTGGATATTAAAGGAAATGATTCTCTGATTTGGTGAATGAAAAACTTTTTAATTAATAATTAATAATAAAGGATATGATAATTTGAAAAGCAAAAATTTATCTATTTTAAGAGAATACAATCCAAGTCTTTTCAATTTAATAAAAATAGATTCAATAGAAGAAGATGATACCAGTTATCAAGTAATTGAAACACGAACGGGTATGCCTACTATACAAGTAAATAAAGATGACCGTTCACGATTTCTTCATAGCAAATATGACCCGAAAAGTGAAGCGGAAAAATTTATTGAGCAGTTCCAAGAGAATATGGGTGATTATGACCATGTATTATTCTATGGTGTTGGCTTAGGTTATCATATTGAGGCTTTTACAAAGCGTAATCCCATGTTTAATTTCTCTATTTATGAGCCTAAAATCAATATATTTAAATTATATGCTGACCATGTAGAAATACCTTTATACAGAATAAAGAATATATTTGTCGAAACATCCAGAGAAGCGGGCCAAAATTTTTTAATAAAATTAACAGAAGAAATACAGGAAAGAATTTTATTAATTATTTTACCGAGTTATCAACAAATTTTTAAAGATGAATTTGCAGATTTTATGGAAGACTTTAAAATGGCAGTTGAATATAAAAAACAATCACTTTATATCGATACTAAATTTAGTACAAGGTGGACAATAAATAGTCTTTCAAATCTTTCTACAACGGTAAATTCTCCAAATATCTTAAATCAGGCATATAAAAAACTCTTTAAGCAAAAACCTTTAATTATTGTTTCAGCTGGTCCGTCTTTAGAAGAAGAATATGAAAATTTAAGATATATAAAACAACATAAACTAGCCTATATTTTTGCCGTTGGTTCCGCTAATAAAGCTCTAATTGCTCAAGATATCATACCAGATGCAGTAACTACTTATGATCCACAAGGCCATAACCATAATGTGTATTCAAGTATTATAGAAAAAGGGATTGAATCTATTCCCATGATATATGGTACGAGCGTGGGTTTTGAAACGTTAAATTTATATCGTGGCCCGAAGTTGCATATGTTTACAAGCCAAGATACAGTAAGTAAATATTATTTGCAAAATCAAAATGGAATGAACTTTGAATTTATCGAAGATGCTCCAACAATTGCTTCTGTGACATTCCAATTAGCAGCTAAGTTAGGATGTTCTCCAGTGGTATTCGTTGGTCAAAATTTAGCTTTCAGAAATAATCAATATTATTCTAAAGAAGTTGAGTACAAAGGTCTAGGCAGGTCTTTTCAATTACAAGAAACTGATCGAGCGAACACTATTATTGTAAAAGATGTATATGGAAGGGATATAGAATCCACTCCTTCTTTCATTAATATGCTGGAGAATATGGAGTACTATATTGCAAAATATAAAAATGTCGAGGTAATAAATACAACAAATGGTGGAGCTGCAATCGCAGGTACTGAATTTATACCATTAAAAGATTTCATTAAAAATAGACTGTGTTCTGCTGTGGTGCAAGAAAATTGGTTTCAAACTATACAAAATGAATATAGTGATGGACACTTATTGAAGTATATTAACAAAATGGAACAATCCATGGAGAATTTTCAAAAGTTATATAAGGAAATTTTAGTAGTTTTAAGTGAGATTGAAAATAAACTAGTGAAGAAAAACATTTCACAACTTCCAAAAAAATTCCAAAAATTTGATAAAATAATGAAAAAAATCATTATGAATGAGTGTTATGTTACTTATATTTATCCGATAAATCGTTCTCATTTTCAATCACTAAGCTTAAAAGCTGCAAATATAAGAAAACAAAGTAATGTTATAGAAAAAGCAAAAATTTTAATTGAGTCCTTTAGACCGTTTTTAGAGAGATGTAACGGAACAATTGAGCGGATTACTGAACTTATTTTAAGAGAACATTACCAGTTATATAAAAATATAAATCATAAGTGTTATAAATATTATGATGTATATAATGGGTGTTTTAGTTTTACAGGGCATGTAGAAAAGAGATATAGAAATAGTGGAATTTACTTATTTAAAGAAGAAATGAATACTGATTACTCCACAATAAAGTTTAGATTTACCGGTAAGTATCTGCGAATTATAGGTAGAAAAGTAACGGACAATAACAGTATACAAGTATTAATTGATGGAGAGGTTGTTAATAGCAATACTAAAAATAGTAGCGGAATTAAAGCTAGTGTTTTTGAGATTAATAATCTTGAAAACCAAGAGCATCAGGTTGAGATCCGTTTATTAGAGAGATCTATATTCTGGTTTTTAGGTGTAGAAGTGGAAGAAAACGAAAGAGTACTACATGTAAATGAAGTAACTACGATAGACGAACTAGAAATCGGTAAAAAAATTCGCTGCCACTATACTGCAACATATAATAGAATTGGAACATTTGATAATCTTGGAAAAGAAACAGTTGATTTTATTTCAAATGAGTCAATGGGAAATCCGAATGGAGATTTTTATTTTATTATGGTAGATGAAGATGGGGCCAATAAAAAATTAATTGCTGATCGAAATATACAAAACTATGTAAGTTTTAAAAGGCTGAAAGAAGGTCTGAATCAAAATGTTCATATTGATAATTTATTGAATACAAGAATTCGGTTGCCCCAAGTTACTAGAGATATTGATGAATGGGTTTTATATATCCAAAATTCAAATTTGAGTAATACTATCGTAGCCAATGATGAAACTGTCTGGAATCATGAAAGAAATGTAGATAAGTCATATGGTTTACATAGTTATATAGATGAGGAAGGTAAAGCAGCTGCATATAGCTATTATACAAACAACGAAATGAATATTATTAAAGAAAATACCCTTTTTAAAATTGATGAAAAAGATATTCAGAGACTATTGGGTTTTAGACCAGCGCTAATTATAAAAAAATAAAAGTATAATATGAAAGATGGTAATCCAATTGGAAAAAATCAAAGTGTTTATTTTCGGAACAGGATTGGGAGCCGAAAAAATCTTAAAGTATATCAACACAGATCAAGTATCAATTGAAGGATATATTGATAATAAAAAGTTAGTTGAAAAAGTGGAATATAATAATAAACAAATCATATCACCAAACGATTTAGGGCTATATGATTTTGACTTTATCATTATTGGAAGTTCTACTTACGCTGAAGAAATGCAAAATCAATTGCTGAAATTGGGAATTGATAATAAAAAAATAATCATCCCTTTGCGTCGAACAATGCAGCAAAAACAGTTTAGAGAATTTTATGTGAAAAAAAATCAAGAATATGAGAGATATAAAAAGGCCTTAAAACCTGAATATTTGCCTGAGATATTTAATGACTTTGGCCTATACTCCATAAATCAAGGTATTAGGGAAAGTCGAAAGATCAATTTAATGGAATATCCAGACTATGCCTTAAAGGGAAATGATTATGTTCGTTTATCTACTCTTGAATTATTATCACGTGAACTTGAATATAAGCAAGTAAAAGGAAGCATAGCTGAATTAGGAGTATATCAAGGCGACTTTACAAAAATTATTAGAGATCTATTTCCTCAAAAAAAATTCTATTTATTTGATACATTTGAAGGCTTTTCAGAAAAAGACATACATTTGGAAGAAATAAATAATTATTCTATAGCTAAAGCTGGAAGATTTGAGGATACTAATTTAGAAATTGTTTTGAAAAAAATTAAAAATCCAGACAATATTATTGTAAGAAAAGGCTACTTTCCTGAGACTACTATTGGATTAGAGGATGAATGCTTTTCCTTTGTCAGCATTGATGTAGATTTGTACCAGCCTACATTAGAAGGGCTAAAATATTTTTATAAGCGTTTATCAAAAGGTGGCTATATTTTAATTCATGACTATAATTTTGATAAATATAAGGGTGTAAAAAGTGCTGTGCGAGATTATTGTGAAAATGAAAACATCAGTTATACTCCAATTAGTGATTATTTTGGAAGTGTTTTAATTACGAAATAGTTGCTTGAATAAGTCATATCCTTAAAATAAATACGTTAAACGTTATATTAATAGTGAAGGTGTATGTATGAAACTTAATATTATTATTTTTGGAACTGGTAGTAGTTCAGAGAAGCTCTTGGAGATTCTTGATTTTGCTAAAGTGAATATTATTGGCTTTAGTGATAATAACGAAAGTAAGCATAATTTGACCTTTCGAAACCATGTTGTTTTCTCAGCTAGTGAAATAGTAAAGCGAAATTTTGATTATGTCGTTATTGCAAGTCAATTCTCAAGCGAGATATATAGCCAATTATTAGATATGGGAATCCATCATAAAAAAATAGTTCCAATGGATATAGCTGTCCATCATTATAATATGACTAAAAACTATAATGAAATCTTAAAGTCTATTACTCTCGATAACAAACCTAATGGTCGAAAAATAAAAATAGGCATTATAAATTACAATTATTCAAATTATAATGGATATGCTTTATATAAGTATATGCCTATAGAATTTAAGGGGAAATACGATGTATCTTTAATTGAAGAAAAAAATGTGGGAGAGCTTATGGACTTTGATGTTTTGTGCTCTTCTCACTTTGATGGTTTGTATGATGGAAGTCATATAAATATTGAAATGTGGCATGGGTTTCCTCTGAAAAAAATGGGATATCTTCAGGAAAGTGGAGTAACAGAAGACTTAATTAATCATATAAAGCAACGATCAGACCAAATTCAATTAATTATGTCTTATTCCCAACTTTATAGTACCTTTTTTAATAGTTGTTTTCCAACTAATTCTAACAAATATAAGATAACTGGGATGCCGCGAAATGATTTGCTTTTTGAAAAAAACAGTTTGGGAAAATTGGAAAAAGTAGTAGAGCAGAATTTAGACTTTGCTAATATAGTTTTCTATTTGCCAACATGGCGGAAAGGTAAAAATTCACAAGTTGAAACTAATAAAGAATGGAAAAAGCTAATAGGGTTTAAAGATGAAAGTAAAAAGAAACTAATTAAAATGTTAGAAGAAAAAAATCTCTTTCTAATAGTTAAACTACACCCTTATGAGTATAACCAATTTAAAGATTTAGAGATTTTTAAAGAAAAAAGGATATTTCTACTTTCAGAAGATATATTGAAGATGAATAAAATACATCTATATGAATTATTAGGCTGTGGAAAACTATTAATTACAGATTATTCATCCATATTTTTTGACACTTTACTAATTGATTTACCAGTAATTTTTGCACCAACAGATTTGGATGAATATACAGAAAATAGAGGATTCATGTTAGAGCCTTATCAATATTTTACTCCTGGTCCTACAGTTAATAGTTTTGAAGAGCTTAAGAGTAATATTTATTCCTTAATAGATGGTATTGATCCATATATTGATCATAGAGAGAGAATAAGGAATTTAGTGTTTAAGTTTTTGGATAATAAAGCTAGTCAGCGAGTATGGGATAGTATTGATGAATACTTAATGGCAAAAAGCCTTTGAATCTATAAAAAGAGGGTGAAGCTAATTGGTACAATTAACAGCTCTTATGTCAGTATATAATGGTGCAAAACATATCAAAGAGACAATTGATAGTGTTTTAAACCAGTCTTTTACCGATTTTGAATTTATTGTTGTGGATGATGGCTCCAATGATGGAACAGTTGATATCCTCAAAAGTTATAAGGATAATCGGATGAAAGTTTTCTTTCTGGAAAAAAACGTTGGTATACCAAAAGCGTTGAATTTTGGTATTGATAAAAGTATCGGAGATTATGTAGTGAAAATTGATGCCGATGATGTTCAGCATCCAGAAAGATTTGAAAAGCAGTTATCTTTTATGTTAACTACTCCAAAAATGACCCTATCTAAAACTCTTTGTGAGTACTTCCCAGATACTTTGGAAATAGAAAAAAGTCAAAGATACAAGACATTTAAAAAATATATAGAACCATATAAAAATTCAACTTTAAATGAAGAACAAATAGCTGAAAGATTAAAGTGGTTTTGTTGTATATCTCATACAACAATGATGATTAAATTGGAGGTATTAAAAAAGTATCGTTATCGTAATCTTCCATTGTTTGAGGATTATGATTTATTTTATCGACTTAATGAGGACAAGTTGTTAATGGGAAGTTTAAATGAATTTTTAGTTAAAATAAGAGTATCTTTAAATTCTACCACTGTCCGAAAAAAATACACATTAGATGAATGTGCGTTTTTAATCAAAGAAAAGCAATTAAATCGATTTAAAAATAATCAGTCAATCTATATTTGGGGATCTGGAGAATTTGGAAAGTCAGTAAATGAGGTATTAGTTAAGCGAGGTTGGCATTTACGGGGGTATATTGATTCGAACCCTGAATTACAAGGGAAGCTTATTGATGGCATGGAAGTGTATTCACCCGATATTATCGATAATAAAAAAATTAATAAAGTAATAGTTGCTTCTCAGCCAGGAATGTTTCAAATTATTGATTATCTTCAACAATTTGATTATCAATCAGAAGTGGACTTCATGGTATATAGATAAGAATATTATAAATACAAAAGGAAGAGATTATATTTTGAAACAAATAGGAATAGCTTGCACAAACATTTTCCATTATATACATCTTAAACGGATTGCTATAGAGCTTAGGAAAAATGAAATGGAAGTAATGTTTATCATTTATACACCTAGACACGTAAATGGTCGATTTGAAAAGCTGGAAGAGTACTTTCAGAATAATGACATAAATTATTGTAGCTTTGAAGAGGTGTTTGGTAATCAAATTTCATTCGATATGATTATTGCCCCATATTTTTTACCAGGATTTCAATTATTGGATAATAAGATAATAAAAGTTAGATGTCTTTATGGTTATGCTAAGGACCGTTGGAATTATGCTGAATGGAATAAAGGATTTGATCTGATTTTAAGTTATGGACCCTATGCTGAAAAAAGATTATCAAAATTCAGCAAAGTTATAAACATAGGTCATCCAAGAAATAGAGTAAATTATAAACAAGAAATCTTGGATATCCAGGGTAAGTTATTTAGTCGAAAACTAGTAAAAAAGCCTGTTGTGGTCTATTGTCCTACATGGGCAGATTTATCATCTTTAAACCTTTTTAGTACCTCGCTTGAGAAACTAAAAGAAAATTATACAGTTTTAATAAAATTGCACCATGGTAATGTGCTTTCCGATAATAAGATAAAAATGGATGAATTTCTAAAGTCAGAAGATGTCTTTATATTTGATGAACAGTATGACCTTTTTGATTTGTTGAGTCAATGTGATGCTGTAATCAGTGATCATAGTGGAGCAATTTTTGATGCAATGCTTTTTAAGAAGCCTATAGTATTGTTAGACCCTTATCAAAATAAGGTGAATACTGGATTTACCAATTTGCAAAATATGAAAAATATAGCGGTATACACAAAAGAAAAAGAGGATGAAAGTAACTTAGAAAGTCTTGATATAAAGGTCAGAAACATACTTCCTCATACACAAGATATAAATAGATTACAAGATTTGATAGAAACTTCTATGAAAAATGAAGAAGTTCCTTATTCTGGTCTTTTAAAAGAATTATATAGCTTCAATGATAGTAAAGCTCCTAAAAGAGCGGTAAATGCATTGAAAGAGATATTGGCTTCTACTGAAATACAATCGAAGGATGCTAAAGATTTTCATATATTAGATGATGAAAAGATTGATCATTTTATTCTTCGCAATAAAAATGATCATTTAACAATTTGGGGAGCTGGAGAAATTGGACAGGTTCTGTATTCTTGGATCACAGCAAAAGGCTTCAATATTTCTAGCATTTATGATTCAGATATAAATAAACACGGGAAATTGGTGCAGAACACTGAGGTCATTCCTCCGCAAGTAAAAGGAAAGATATTAATAACTGTTGCGAGTCATCAAAAAGAAATAATCTCTTTTTTAGAAAACGCTGGTTTAAGAAGTGGAGAAGATTTTATTTCAGTATTTCGGAGTGTAAATAGTAATGAAAATAGTCAGTAATTACAGGACGTTTAGA
The DNA here is from genome assembly GCF_038006525.1 of Niallia sp. FSL W8-0951. Classification (NCBI taxonomy): domain Bacteria; kingdom Bacillati; phylum Bacillota; class Bacilli; order Caryophanales; family Bacillaceae; genus Niallia; species Niallia sp. FSL W8-0951. The sequence continues at coordinate 2,997,851 of NZ_JBBOVK010000001.1, read as the reverse complement.
TCTCGGTATGTAGTTCAGAAAAGAAGACCAGAAGAATATTTTTTTAATAAATACTACGCTCATTTAATTGATCCATTCTTTACAAAGCTTGTATATGATTTGCGGTTAAAACCAAATACTGTGACGATTATATCGGGCCTTTTAGGTGTTGGATCAGGAATATCAATGATGTTCCAACACTTAATATTGGCCGGTATACTATTGCAGTTACACCACATTATTGACGGAGCTGATGGGAATTTAGCACGATTAACTAACCAATGTACAGTATTTGGAGCAAAATTAGATGCATATACAGATCGGCTTGTAAGAGCTGTTGTTTTAATTGGAATTATTCTAGCAACAAATGAACCTATGTGGATAGATGGATTATTAATTTTGACATTTATTATTGATCATCTAGCAGTTCAAACCTATATATTGCCATTTATTAGAGAATACGGAGTAATTCGGTCGAAATGGAAACAGTGGTTTTTAACTAGAGGGGTTATCCCTTCCTTTGATATATTTACTATTTATTTTTTGATTTCTTTGTTTGCGATAATGAATGAATTAGATATACTTATCTATCTATTAATAATTTTGAAGAATATAGATTGGATTTACAGAGTATGGGAGTGTGTAAAAACTTCCATAATTTATAGAAGGAAAAAACTTTAAGAAATTAAATTTAGGAATGTGATATATATTGAATAAGATTCTTATAACGAGTATATCAAGTAAAGTACCTTTAATAAGTTCAATCAGAGATTCTGCCAATTTAAAAGAAATATATATTATTGGTGCTGATATAAATAAACATGTTGTAGGAAGTCACTTCGTTGATGAGTTTTGGCATATGCCTAAACTCGCAGATATGTCTGTAAACGAAATACTTAATTTTTGCAAAAAAAAAGGTGTGAATATAATCTTTCCTACTAGAGATGGTGAATTGAAATACTTTGCCGAACATTATCAGGAGTTTAAACAAAATAATATCAGTGTGATGGTTTCTGATAAAAGAAGTATTGAAATAACGCAAGATAAATTCCTTTTTTTTAAAGAGTTACGCAAGATGGGGTATCCAGTGATAGAAACAACAAGGGATATTAATGCTTTAAAATGCTCTAGATTTGTAGTGAAAGAGAGATATGGATCAGGGGCTAAAAATATGCTTATAAATATAAATAAAGAAGATGCCATAAGTGGAGCAAATTATTTGGAAAGTCCTATCTATCAACCTTTTATTCAAGGTAAGGAGTATAGCGTAGATGTATATGTTAATAGGAATGGTAAAAGTAAAGGAGCAATAGCACGAGAAAGAGTAATGGTTGTGGACGGTGAATCACAAATTACACGTACCATAGAGAATGAAAAGTTAACTAATTTGTCGATGAATTTAGCTGAAGATTTGGGGTTAAGTGGTCATGTTATGTTTCAAATTTTACTGGATACGCATAATAATCCACAGATAATTGAATGTAATCCTAGAATAGGTGGTGCTTCAACATTAAGTGTTAGAGCAGGTTTAACTAGTTTTCAATGGTTTATTTTAGAATCAAATAACGAGAGTTTAGATGATTATCCGTTTATACAATGTAGCAAGGACTTGACATTAATTAGGTATAAGAAGGATTTGATTATGTGAAGGTGATAGTTTTTGATTTAGATGATACGCTTTATGATGAGCTATCATACGTAAAGAGTGGTTTTCATGAAGTTGCTTCTTTTATCGCAAAAAAATATAATGTGGCTGAAGTAGAAACCAATAAATGGATGTGGTCACGTCTTCAAACACACGGAAGAGGTAGTATTTTTGATGATGTGTTAAGACATTATGGAATTTATACAAAGAAAGTTGCTAAAGAATGCCTATCGGTTTATAGAACTCATAAACCTAATATTTCCTTGCCAGATAATACTTTGATATTTTTAAAGAGTATTTCTAATTATCCTCTTTATATTGTGACTGATGGAAATAAAATTGTACAGCATAATAAGTTAGAAGCGTTAGGTCTTTATCCGATAATGAAGCATTGTTATGTAACTCATCGATATGGAAAAAAGAATGCGAAACCTTCGCCATATTGCTTTACACATATAATGAGACAAGAAAAAGTAGAATCACAAGATATTGTTTATGTAGGAGATAACCCGAGAAAAGACTTTGTTGGCATAAAGCCCCTTGGCTTTAAAACAATTCGTATAATGACAGGACAGCATAAGCATATTGAGATGCCAGAAGAATATGAGGCTGATGATCGGATAAAAACTTTGCAGGACTTAAAGTTTTTTCTGTAACAATAATTGTAAGGTGGTAAAAAATGAAGACGATTGTAATTATTCAGGCTCGTATGGGATCATCAAGATTACCCGGGAAAATATTAAAACCTCTTGGAGAAGTAAATGTTTTAACTTATGTAGTTGAAAGATGTAAAAGAATCAGAGGAATTGATCAAGTTATTATTGCGACTTCAACACTTGCTCAAGATAATATTGTAGAAGAATGGTGTTTAAAACAAAATGTTTTATGTTATAGAGGATCTGAAACGGATGTGCTTGATAGATATGTAAAGGCAGCACAACCATATCAGCCAGATATGGTAATGAGAGTGACTGCGGATTGTCCTTTTGTTGATTATAATCTAGGTAGTAAAATGATTGAGAAAATGACAAAGGATAGGAAAGACTTTATACGGATTAATGGTAACTTACCGAGAGGCCTAGCTGTAGAGTTATGTTCTTATTCTTCATTATTATATATACACCAGCATGGAAGGGAAGAACGACATAGAGAACATGTCACCTACTATGCTTATGAAAATTCATCTGAATTTACATGGACTGAGATAGAAGCTTTGAAAACAATTCAAGAGCCATCCTTAAGAATAACCTTGGATACGAATGAGGATTATGAACTTTGTTGTAAAATTGCCGATTATTTCTACAATGACACTTTAATATCAGCAACAGATGTCGTGAAATACCTCAAAGAACATCCAGATATTGCAAAAATTAATTCTCATATTAAACAAAAGCCGGTTATTTAATATGATAGAAGATGTTGTTATTCGAGCTGATGCATCTTATCTAATTGGTTCTGGCCATGTTATGCGTTGCCTTACTTTAGCCCATATGCTAAGAGAAGAAGGAATAAAAGTTTCCTTTATATGCAATAAGGCAGAAGGGGATTTGTCTGAATTAATTATTCAGCAAGGATTTAATGTATATTTAAATCTTATTGATGATAGTAAGAAAACGGATCATGTTGTAGAAATATTAAAAAAAATAAATTGTGATTTACTAATAATTGATCATTATCAAATTGATATAAAATGGGAAAAAGAAATTCGTTGTAACTTCCCTAACATAAAAATTATGGTAATTGATGATTTAGCAAATAGAAAGCATGATTGTGATATCTTACTTGATCAAAACTATGTTAAGGATTTTACGAACAGATATGTAAAATTAGTTCCAAAGGAATGCAAACAGTTATTAGGTCCGAAATATTTACTTTTACGACCAGAATTTTATAAAAAAGGCACTGGAAAACAAAAAAAAGATAAACAAGTTCATGATATATTAATTTTTTATGGAGGCTCTGATCCAACAAATGAAACAGATAAAGCTATTAATGCCTTATCTGATCTAGATACTTCAAAAATAAAAGTGCATGTAGTTACCGGACAATCAAATATTAATAAGGAACATATTAGAGAAAAATGTGAGATGAATGGTTATTACTATTATTTACAAATTGACTACTTAGCTGATTTAATGAGACAAGCAGATCTTTCTTTAGGAGCTGGAGGAGTAACCATGTGGGAAAGATGTTATCTTGGTCTGCCAACAATTGTCACTATAGTAGAAGAAAATCAAAGAGCGTCGGTAGTTGCGGCTTCTCAGTATGGGGCAATTTGGAATATGGGGTGGCATACTGAAGTCAAAGAAAATGATTTATCTCACATGCTAGAAAATATTTTAAAAGGAAAAGAAAAGTTGGGAAAAGTTAAGGAAAAGGCAAGAAATCTGATGAATGTTAATGAAACATATGTAAAAAAACCTGTAATTGAGGCTATTATGGAGGAAAAATCATGAACAATGAAATAAATATTGCTGGCAGGATGATAGGGGAAAATCATAAACCATTTATTATAGCTGAAATGTCCGGCAATCATAATCAATCTCTTGAAAAGGCACTTCAAATAGTAGAAGCTGCAGCAGAAGCGGGAGTTGATGCTTTAAAACTGCAAACTTATACTGCAGATACTATGACATTAGATGTAGATAACAGTGATTTTATGATTGATAATCCAGAAAGTTTATGGAAAGGCCAAACTTACCATGATCTATATAAGAAAGCATACACTCCTTGGGAATGGCACAAAGAGATTTTTGAAAGATGTCATCAGTTAGGATTAATTGCTTTTAGTTCACCGTTTGATGAAACAGCAGTTGATTTTCTTGAAACGCTAGATGTCCCGTGTTATAAAATAGCATCTTTTGAAAATACTGACATTCCACTTATCCAAAAGGTTGCAAAGACAGGTAAACCAATAATCATTTCTACTGGTTTAGCAACTGCTGGGGAATTAGATGATACGTTAAAGGCTGCCAGGGATGCAGGAGCTAAAGATATAATTTTATTAAAATGTACAAGTACGTATCCAGCATCTCCTGATAATTCAAATTTATTAACGATTCCTCATATGAAAGATTTATTTCAATGTGAAGTAGGCTTGAGTGACCATACGATGGGAATAGGAGTAGGAGTAGCAAGTGTAGTTTTGGGAGCAACAGTCATTGAAAAACATTTTACTATTTCAAGATCCTCTGGTGGAACTGATGCTGCGTTTTCAATGGAACCTGATGAAATGAAGGCGTTGGTTTTAGAAACTGAAAGAGCATGGAAAAGCTTAGGGAAGATTAGTTATGGACCCACTAAAGATGAATTGCCATCATTAAAAGATAGAAGATCTCTTTATATTATTAAGGATATAGAAGAAGGAGAATTATTTACAAAAGATAACATCCGACCTATCCGTCCAGGGTACGGTTTACCCCCAAAACACTTACAAACTATTTTAGGAAAAAAAGCGAAGAGTTCTTTAAAAAAAGGAACTCCATTACAATGGGATTTACTATAGAAAGGGGACATTATGAATATTCTATTAACAGGCGGAGCAGGCTTTATTGGCAGAGCTGTAGCAAAGAAGTTGCTGGCAGATGGACATAAAGTCTGGATTTTAGATGATTTATCTAATGGCAGTGATAAAAATATTGAGGAATTTAAAGATCAACTAGAGGAATTCATTATTGGCGATATTAAGGATGAGGCATTGTTAAAGAAATTGTTTGCTAAAACATCCTTTGATATTTGCTATCATCTTGGAGCATCGATTAATGTCCAAGATTCGATTGATGATCCTCGAACAACTTTTAACAACGATACTATCGGGACTTTCTATGTATTGGAACAGTGTAGAAAAACCAACACAAAGGTTGTATTTATGAGTACATGTATGGTGTATGATCAATGTACCGATGAAACAGGGATTACAGAACAGCATGCAATTAAACCAGCTTCTCCTTATGCAGGAAGTAAAATTGCAGCGGAAAATATGGTATTGTCTTATTATCATGCTTACGGTTTGCCGACTGTTGTAATCCGTCCGTTTAATACATATGGACCTTTTCAGAAAACTGGAGGAGAAGGTGGCGTAGTAGCCATTTTTCTGAAGAAAAAAATAGCTGGAGAGCAGCTTCATATATATGGTGAGGGAACGCAAACAAGAGATTTATTATATGTGGAAGATTGTGCAGAGTTTGTTGTGAATGCTGGATATTCAGATGCTGTAAACGGAGAAATTGTAAATGCTGGCTTAGGAAGAGACGTTTCTATCAATGAACTGGCCCTTAAAATTGTTGGAGATTCGGACCGTATTAAACACATTGAACATATTCATCCGCAAAGTGAGATTCAAAAGCTTTTATGCAATTATGATAAGGCAAAACAATTATTAAATTGGAGCCCTAAGTATACGTTAGAAGCAGGATTAAGAGAAACGGAAGAATGGATTAAAAGTCACCTGATGTAAGGTGGCTTTTTTCCAAAGGAGGAAAATGAAATGGAATTAGCATTGTATGGAGGCCAACCAGTAAGACAGGAGTTTCTGTCGTATGGCCAACAATGGATTACAGAAGAAGATGTACAGGCAGTTGTAGAAACATTGCAAAGTCCTTATTTAACACAGGGTCCTAAAATTGATCAATTTGAACAAGCGATAGCAGAATATGTCGGCACAAAATATGCCGTTGCTTTTATAAATGGCACAGCTGCTCTGCATGGTGCTTGTTATGCAGCTGGCATAGGTGATGGAGATGAAGTCATTACAACCCCAATGACATTTGCAGCGTCCGCCAACTGTGTTCTTTATATGGGAGGAAAACCAGTTTTTGCAGATATTGATAAACAAACTTATAACATTGACCCAATTAATATCGAAAAACTGATTACCTCTAAAACAAAGGCAGTTATTGCTGTAGATTATACAGGACAGCCGGCGGATTTAGATGGAATCAAAGCGTTATGTAAAAAGTATCATTTAGTTTTTATAGAAGACGGTGCACATTCGATTGGTGCTTCCTATAAGGGAGAAAAGGTTGGTTCTCAAGCTGATATGACGATGTTCAGCTTTCATCCTGTCAAGCATATAACGACAGGTGAAGGTGGCATTATTGTCACTAATTCAGAAGAATATGCAAAAAAACTTCGATTATTTCGATCACATGGCATCACGAAGGATACTTTAAAAGAGGATGAGGGACCATGGAGCTATGAAATGGTTGATTTAGGTATGAACTACCGAATGACAGATATACAAGCTAGTTTAGGATGTTCTCAATTAAAAAGACTTGATAGTTTTGTAAAAAGACGCAGAGAGATTGCTAATCAATATACAGCTGCTTTTCATAACATTCCGAATGTAGTGGTACCTTTTCAAGAGGCAGCTGGTGAATCAAGTTGGCATTTATACATGCTTCGATTGCGATTAGACAGTTTAAGTGTAGATAGAAAGACTATATTTGAAGCTTTACGTGCTGAAAATATAGGTGTGCATGTTCATTATATCCCAGTCCATACTTTAGCTTATTACCAAAACTTAGGATATAAGAAGGGGATTTGTCCTCACGCTGAACTCTACTATGAAGAAGCGATTACACTTCCTTTATTTCCGAAAATGACAGAGGAAGATGTGCGATCTGTAATAAAAGCTGTACAGAAAGTAATAGGCTATTTTTCGAAAGTAAGGTAATTTTCCTTATTTATCCCATTTTATTTACAATTGAAATAACTTTTTGTTAATAAATGTTTAGAGTATCCGATATAAAAATTAAAGGATCTGATAGAGGAGCTGTTATATGGATGAAATTGGAGATAAATCAACAACAATCGACTATATCTAACTTAGTGAACTCAACCAGAAATGATAATGAAATTAGCTTAAATAATAGGGATTACACCAAATTGGTGGATACTCTTTCAGAAGAATCGACTAACATTCTGAAAAAAGAGAAAGCGGAAGAAATAGTAACGAGTATCAATGAATTTTTAAAGCCACATTATACTTCTATAAATTTTAAGGTCCATGATGAAACAGAACGCTATTATATAGAAGTCGTTGATAAAGCTACAGAGAAGGTTATAAGAGAAATTCCATCTAAAGAACTTTTAGACATCTATGCAAAAATGACAGAGTTTATCGGAATATTTATAGATAAAAAGCTTTAAATTAGAGGAGGATTTATAATGAGTGTAAATTCAATAAAATTCACCGGTCTTGCCAGTGGACTTGACACACAATCGATTGTCGATTCATTAATGAAAGTGCAGCGTATGCCTCTAGACAAACTAAAACAGCAAAAGCAAATTTTAGAATGGCAACGTGATAATTACCGAACAATGAATGCAAAATTAAAAGAGTTCGATACTTTCATATTTGAAGGTATTTCTAAACAATCAAATATGATGAAAAGAACTGCTGTTTCTTCAAACAAGGATATAGTATCAGTAAGTGCAAAAGCGAATGCAGGGAATGTTTCATATAATATCTCCGATGTTGTAATGGCAAAGTCCGCTAAAGTACAAAGTGCAGATAAAATTAGTAATAGTACGCTAGATCCTACCAAGAGTTTACTTTCCCAGCAAAGCAAACTCTCTGATGACTCTGGAATTCAATGGAAGGGAGAAAGTTTTTCACAGACTTTAACAGGACATGGTGATGAAATATATCTAAGCGGTACTTCCTTATCTGGATTTCCTGATTCAATAACTGTAACAGGAGGAACCGATAAAACGTTTAAAGTTCAGCTGATAGAAGGAGATGCTCCAGAGAAAGGTACTAGAGCAGCTGATACTGTATATGTTAATCCAGCCACTGGAAAAATGACATTTGGTGAAATTCTTCCAGAAAATAGCACGGTAACAGTGAGTGGGGACAATCTTAAGAAGAACAGCTACATTGAGTTTGATATTCAAACAACAAATGAAGATGGTACAAAAAATAAGCAAAGTTTTAAAATTGATGGTTCCACTTCATTAAATAGTATGTTTAGTAAAATTAATAGTTCTAATGTGGGGATCAGTATGTTTTATGACACTGGTACTGATAAAGTGGTCGCACAACGCACAGATACTGGCATACTAAATAACGGGGCAGAAGAAATTGAGTTTTTGGGAAAGGATGCCGAATTTTTTACTAAAACTCTAAATTTAACTGAAAAAACGGCTGGGTCTGATGCTGAATTCACCATTAATGGATTAAAAACATCTAGAAAATCCAATACCTTTACAATGAACGATGTTACCTTTAATTTAAATAAAAATACTGCTGCTGGTGAAAGTGTGAATGTAAATATTCAAACTGATACAGATAGTATTTTTGATACGATAAAATCTTTTGTCGATAAATATAATGAAACAATCGGTGCTGTTAATACAGAACTTACTGCTCAGCGTTATTCAGCTTTTCAGCCTCTTACAGAAGAACAGAAGGCGGCAATGGGTGAAAAGGAGATTGAGCAATGGGAGGAAAAGGCGAAAAGTGGCTTACTGAAGAGAGATCCCCTTTTAACCTCTGGTTTAAATAAAATGAGAAACTCCTTATATGCGTCTGTAACAGTTAATGATAAAACAAAAACAATTGAAAAATATAATCAGTTGGCTGAAATTGGGATCACTACTTCGAAGGACTATTTAGAACGTGGTAAGCTAGAGATTAATGAAGATAAATTAAAAGCAGCAATCGAAGATAATCCAGAAGCGGTATACCAGTTATTTATGGCGGATGGCCCAACAACTGATCAACAAGGATTAGCGAGAAGGCTAAGAACGGATATATCAGATACTATGAAACAAATTGAAGAAAAAGCTGGTAATACGTTTAAAACGGAATATAATTATACCATTGGTAAAGATATGCTGCGAATTGATGATAATATTGAATCAATGGAATATCGATTAAAGCAAATAGAAGATCGTTATTGGTCACAGTATAATGCAATGGAAAAGGCTATACAGAAATTAAATAATCAATCTTCGCAATTAGCAGGCTTTTTTGCACAAAATGGATCATAATAACTTAGGGGTGAGTAAGTAGATGGTAATTAATCAACCATACCAAACCTATAAGCAGAATGCAGTCAATACTTCGTCTCCCGGTGATTTGACTCTTATGCTGTATAATGGTTGTTTGAAATTTATTACATTAGCCAAAAGAGCTATTGAGGATAAAAATATTGAAAAACGAAATGAAAATCTTGGTAAAGCCCAAAATATCATTAATGAGTTGATGATTACATTAAATTTAGAGATTGATATTTCTAAAAATATGCTCCAAATGTACGATTATATTTACAGAAGATTAGTGGAAGCTAATACTAAGAATGATATAAATATATTAAATGAAGTCGAAGGTTATGTTATCGAATTTCGTGATACTTGGAAGGAAGTAATAAAAATAGCGAAAAAAGATATTGGACCTTCCAATGGATTAGCATAATGAATCCATTAACTGACTATAAAGAGTGTACGGAAAAGCTGCTTGGACTTCTTACGATAGAGGAAGGAACGATAGAGGAAAGAGAAGCTGTTATAAAGGAAATAAATGAGTTATTAGAGAAGAGGGAAGAATTATTAAATCAGCTTCCTTTATGGCCGAAAATTAATGAAGCAGATAAAAAAGAAATGATCGCTTCAGAGAAACTTCTGCAGGACAAGATGGTTTCTTTGCAAGGGAAAATAAAAACAGATTTAAAGCAGCAGCAAGTGAGAAAGAAAAGGATTAATCAATATAATGATCCGTATGGTGGAAATATCTCCATAGATGGCATGTTTTATGATAAGAAAAAATAAAAATGTTGTTGCCAATTAAGGCAACAACATTTTTATTTGATATTATATTCAAATCACTCTCGACAATCCAACACGGGTCTGCTTATTCTCAATACTTTCACCGATCAAAATAATTTCTGAATCTGCGTCCTTTGGTGCAATAATGCTGTGATCACCCACTGTTACATTGCATGCTGTTACGCTTTTTTCAATGACAGCATTTTCGCCGATAACGGTTCCAGGCAGGAGTACGGAATCTTTGACGATTGCTCCTTTTCCGATAATGACATCATTGAAGATAACAGAGTTTTCAACAGTTCCATAAATTTCGCAGCCTTCACTGATAATGGAGCGATTTACGGTAGCGGAAGATTCGATATAGGACGGGGCGTAGCACTGTTCGTGGGTAAATACGGTCCAGTCTTTGTCATTTAGAAAGATATTGCTTTCCTTTGATAATAAGTCCATATTTGCTTCCCAGAAGCTGTCGATTGTCCCAACGTCCTTCCAATAACCTTTAAAGGTGTAAGCATGTAGTTTGCGGTTATCTGTCAGCATGGCAGGAATAATATCTTTTCCAAAGTCCTTAGAAGATAATTCGTTCTTTTCTTCTTTTTGTAGATAGTATTTAAGCGTTTTCCATTTGAAAATATATACACCCATGGAAGCTAGATTTGATTTAGGATTAGATGGCTTTTCTTCAAAGTCGACGATTCGATTATTGGTGCCATCTGTGTTCATAATACCGAAACGATTTGCTTCCTCCCAAGGAACCTCCGTAACAGAAATTGTTGCATCTGCCCCAGTTTTAATATGCTGCTGCAGCATTAAATTATAATCCATTTTGTAAATATGGTCACCAGAAATAACGAGAACATAATCCGGGTTATACTGGTCAATATAGGATATATTTTGATAGATAGCATGGGCTGTACCATCATACCAGCGTTCTTCTGTACCACATTGGTATGGAGGGAGGATGCTTAGTCCGCCATCTCTGCTGTCCAAATCCCAATCTTTTCCGTCTTTAATGTAATTTTGCAGTACATGCGGCTGATATTGTGTTAATACACCAACAGTATCTATTCCTGAATTACGGCAATTACTTAATGTAAAATCAACAATACGGTATTTTCCCCCAAAGGGTACTGCCGGTTTTGCTAATTCTTCTGTTAGTTTTTTTAGTCTTGTCCCTCTTCCGCCAGCCAATAGCATTGCAATACATTTTTTATTCAAAATAGATCCCTCCAGTATGCGTTATCAAAGTTCATTTGTTAGAAATTCAAAAGAAAGTAATTTATTACTTATTTTACCAGGAAGATTTCAAATTTTAAGAACACTTCTTAAAAAAGCAAATGTTCTTCCTTTTCGTATCAAGTAGATCTATTTCGGCCTATAAACGATCGTCTTCCCACAACTTGTAATAGTACTCTTCCTCTTCCATTTCTTTTAATTCTAACTCAGGCTGATTTTGTAATATTGCTTCACTCATTCTTTTACCTCCAGGTTAAATTCTTAATGTGTTCATTGTAGCAAATATAAAACATTGAATTGTAAAAATATTTTGATTAATTTCGCTAAAACTCGACACCGACCGAATAAGTAATACTCATAATTCCATCTATTGTTAGGAATATAGGCTTCTTCTCTTACATTATGTCGAAATGTTTTTCAAAAGGGAGAATCTTTGTATAGATATTTAACTTCAATAGCCTCTACTTTTGAAATAGAAAATAATGGTTATACTAACACTTGCCTATCTTCTTTTTTCAAAGAACTAGTTCTTTTACTAAGTAATCAGTCACTTTATTATCGTACGAGCTATACGTTTTGATTATGGTGTATATATAACCGCTGTTAATCGTTTTGAAACATTTTCTAACATAAAAATTTGCTGAAAATAATTTTCGATAGAATAATAGTAAGCGTTTGTATTTAAAAAGTTCACAATTTTGTCGAAATTTCTTATCGTTTTAGCAGGATTTTGCCAGGGTATGATAGAAATAGATAGTATAGTCAAAATGATTCCTTATATGGTATATTTTCATTTACTATAAGGAAAAAATAAGACTTGCACTGGAAACTATAAAGGAGGAGTAACTTATGAATTTCAACATTAGAGGAGAAAACATTGAGGTAACTCCAGCAATTAGAGAGTATGTCGAAAAGAAAATCTCTAAATTAGAAAGATATTTTTCTGAATCACCAGATGCACAAGTAAATGTAAATTTAAAAACGTACAATGATAAAACTTCCAAGGTAGAGGTTACAATTCCAATGTCCCAGTTGCTGTTACGTGCAGAAGAAGATCATATGGATATGTATGCAGCTATTGATTTAATCTCTGATAAATTAGAAAGACAAATAAGAAAACATAAAACAAAAGTAAATCGTAAGCATAGAGAAAAAGGAAATCTGAATGAACTATTTGGTTCTTACGAAAGCACACCAAATGTGGAGGAAGAAGAACAGGAGCTAGAAATTGTCCGCCAAAAACGCTTCAATCTAAAACCAATGGATAGTGAAGAAGCAATCCTGCAAATGGATTTACTAGGCCATAACTTTTTCGTTTATACAGACGCAGAAACAAATAACACCAATATCGTCTATAAACGAAAAGATGGAAAATACGGTCTAATTGAAGCTCAATAATAAAGATAAAGCCTGCAGTGAAACATTGCAGGCTTTATTTTATTGTTTATATAATACATGAGAATAATCCGTTAAAACCCCATAAGTCAATAGACATTTCAACCAAATATTTCATCCGATTTTGTCATCCCCTTTAAAGGTTAGAAAATTCTAAAAAGAACTTCCTTATTTCCAATCTACAAGCTATAATGAAGCATATTTTAAAACAGAAGATGCGTGGTGATTAAATGAAATTAGATGCAATAGACAAAAAAATATTAGAATTACTTACAGAAAATGGCAGGCTTTCCTATGTGGAAATTGGCAAAGAGCTGCAATTATCCCGCGTGGCTATAAGAGAGCGAGTCAGCCAACTAATCGAAAATGGAGTGATTGAAAAATTCAGTGCTGTTATCAATTCGGAAAAAGTAGGCAAAACAGTTTCTGCCTTTTTTGAAGTAGACTGCGAACCAGCTTCCCTCATTCAAGTAGCCCAAACACTAGCGGAAAATCCTGTTGTGGCCAGCTGCTATCAAATGACGGGTCCAAGCACCTTACATATGCATGTTCTCGTTGAAGACTTCGAAGCACTAGAAAGCTTTACAAACAACGAATTATATTCCTTAGAAGGCATCACAAGAGTAGAAAGTCATATTCTTTTAAGAAGGTTTAAAAGTAGAAATGGTTTAAAAATTTGATGTAAATACCAAACAAAGATCAAATTTATTATGTTAATCTTTTGTTTGGTATTTTATTGTCCTCTTTTTTTCCAACGTCTCTCCGAATTAATTTCCATAATTAAGGAAAATAATGATAAAATACATGTATATTATAAAAATTAGAAAGGTTGTTTATATTTGGAAAATAATATTAACACACCAAAAAAGTACAGTATAATTAGTTATATTGCTCTTGCCATTGGTATTATTTGCGTCTTTATTGTTTTTGTCACACCGACAAGAATAGCTAATAACGGAAATTTGGCTGGCGACTATATCACATTTTTTCTTACGGGTGCAGGAATCCTATTATCGATAATTGCCTTGTTGAAGAAGACAGAGAAAAAGATACTCCCTGTTATATCTTTAATACTTTCCTCCTCTTTGTTTATATTTTGGATAATCATTTTTATCCTATTGTTTACTGGGCAAATTGACTTTGCACCATAATAAGAAAAGAACTATGGTGGGCATTGGCTTTCTTCTGCTTGTCTAGTGTCCTCCGCTCCCCGACGAAAACAGAGTATAACGGATAATTACCATAAACCCTCCTTCAAACCAATTCACATAAATGAACTACATGTAAAAACACTTGCTTGCCACTATAGAAGCTTTCTAGCCAATCAACCTTTTTATATAGCTTAATTGTATAATAATAGAAAGCTCAACCAATTCTCTCCAAGAAAATTTACAAATTCTTTTAAAAAAATCCCCAACAAAAAATATAAACGTATTTACTTTCTTGAAATAGTATTAATCTTTTTATATCTCTACTAAATTAAGAAGAATTCAAGCAATTAAATTACTATAAGAAAATAATGGAAGTATAAAAATACTAAAAAACGAATGATTATTAAATTAATTCACCTCTCATGCTTATAGTAATTTCCCTCCACTACTTTGTGAAAAACATATTATTATTTCGATAAAATAAATTTTAGAGGTACGAAAAGTTTTTCTTGTTTTCTGTAAATATTGAATATATAAAATTATTAAATTTTTTAGAAAAATAACTAGAATTCTGTTTGTAACTGTCTTATAATCATGAATATTAATCATTTGCTTTCGTTTGTTAATCAAATAAAGTGATTTGATTTCCTTGTGAAAGATGAAAGTGGATATCAATTAACCTATCTATTTATCTCACATGACTTAGGGGTTGTTCGCTATTTCTGTGATCGGGTTTTAGTTATGTATTTAGGAAATACAGTGGAGCTTGCTTCTTCGGAAAAATTATACGAAAATCCGCTTCATCCTTATACTAAAGCGTTGTTATCCTCGATTCCACGTCCTAAAATGGGAGCAAAAGGGCAAAGAATTCGCTTAACAGGAGAAATTCCTAATCCGGCTCATCCTCCTTCTGGCTGCCCATTTCATACACGCTGTCCGATAGCAACAGATCTATGTAAACAAGTAAAGCCAGAGTGGCAAGAAGCAGAAGCGGATCATTTTGTTGCCTGTCATTATGTCGGAAAGGAATTGAATTAAGATGAAACTAGATTACTTGTATCACCCTTATCCTTCCCAGCGAAATACTGTTTTTGCAAAAAAGGGAATGGTTGCTACATCGCAGCCTCTTGCTGCTCAAGCTGGTTTAGAGATTTTACAAAAGGGCGGAAATGCGATTGACGCAGCAATTGCAGCAGCCGCAGCATTAACAGTAGTGGAACCAACTTCTAATGGAATCGGGGGAGATGCATTTGCGCTTGTATGGTTCAAGGATAAGCTGCATGGATTAAATGCAAGTGGACCTGCACCAAGTTCCATTTCCATTGATGCGTTAAAAGCAAAGGGGCTAGAAAAGATACCAACCCATGGTGTTATTCCGGTAACAGTGCCAGGTGCTCCATCTGCCTGGGCATCACTTTCAGAAAAGTTTGGAAAATTACCTTTGAAAGAAACATTGGCACCAGCTATTCGTCTTGCCGAAGAAGGCTATCCAGTCAGCCCGACTCTCGGAAAGTATTGGGATCTTTCCTATAATCGCTTTAAAGAAAGTTTTCAAGGTGATGAATATAAGCCTTGGTTTGATACGTTTACTCCTAATGGAAAAGCACCGCAAATCGGGGAGATTTGGTCATCACCAGGTCATGCTTCTACATTGCGCTCTATTGCAGAAACAAATGCAGAAAGCTTTTATCGTGGAGAATTAGCTGATAAAATAGCACAGTTTATGAAAGAGCATAATGGCTATCTTCAAAAAGAAGATTTAGAGCGCTATTATCCTGAATGGGTGGAGCCAATTTCTGTTTCTTATAAAGGCTATGATGTTTGGGAAATTCCGCCGAATGGGCAAGGTTTGGTTGCATTAATGGCACTTAATATTGCTAAAGGCTTCAAGTTAACAGAGAAGGATTCCGTTGATACATATCATAAACATATAGAAGCAATGAAGCTTGCATTTACAGATGGGAAAGCATTTATTACCGATGAAAAGGAAATGCCTCATACAGTAAAGGAATTATTAAGCAAAGAATATGCTGCTTTAAGAAGAGAAAAAATTGGCGATCAAGCTATTACTCCTGAACCACTATCACCTCCAAAGGGAGGAACGGTTTACTTAGCCGCAGCAGATGAAGAAGGAAATATGATTTCCTATATTCAAAGTAATTACATGGGCTTCGGCTCAGGAGTTGTCATTCCCGGAACAGGGATTAGCATGCAAAACAGGGGGCATGATTTTTCCCTTGATCCAGCCCATCCCAATGCATTAAAACCGGGGAAAAGAACCTATCATACAATTATCCCTGGATTCCTTACGAAAGATAATAAGCCAATCGGACCTTTTGGGGTGATGGGCGGTTATATGCAGCCACAAGGTCATTTTCAAATTGTCACCAATACAATCGACTTTCATTTGAATCCACAAGCGGCTTTAGATGCACCGCGCTGGCAGTGGACGGAAGGGAAGAAGATACTAGTAGAGCCGCATTTTCCTAACTATTTAGCTCAAGCACTTGCAAGGAGGGGACATGAGATTCAAACGGCTACAGAGTTTGGACATTTCGGCAGAGGACAGATTATCTGGAGAGATGAAGAAACAGGTGTATTAATTGGAGGAACAGAATCAAGAACAGATGGAACGATTGCCTCCTGGTAAAGCTGCAGAAAGGTTGTTGAATTTATGACACATTGGCATCTATTTCTTGCTTTTTTTCGGGTAGGGATTTTAGGATATGGCGGTGGTCCTTCTTCAATTCCTCTTGTGAAAAAGGAAGTAGTGGATAAATATAAATGGATGACAGATGATGAGTTTTCTGATGTTTTGGCATTAGGAAATGCGTTGCCAGGCCCAATTGCCACCAAAATGGCTGGTTATATTGGCTGGCAAGTAAAGGGTGTATTCGGGATGATAAACGCTATTATTGCATCGGTTGTTCCGACGATACTATTAATGATTGTATTATTAACTTTTTTAAATTCCTTTAAAGATAAGCCTTGGGTATTAGGAATGACAAAGGCTGTTGTTCCTGTGGTTGGTGTAATGCTAGGAGTATTGACAGTAGACTTTCTAAAGAAAGTAAATAGTCATTTTCGGCTGAAGCTGACGATTGGGTTGATGGCCGCAAGTCTTATTCTTTTAGTCCTTCTCCAAATCCATCCTGCGATTGTCATAGGAATTGTCATTGTCGTTTCTTTACTTAGCAAGAAGCAGAAAGAGGAAGTTAAAGAGGTGAAGGCATCATGATCTATTGGCATATTTTTTGGGCATTCTTTCTTCCAGGTATTCTCGGCTATGGAGGTGGACCAGCATCGATCCCCTTAGTGGAAAACGAAGTGGTCGATCGGTATGGCTGGGTAACCGAAAATGAATTTAGTGAAATACTGGCAATGGGAAATGCATTGCCAGGTCCGATCGCGACTAAAATGGCAGGCTATATTGGATTTCAAGAAGGTGGAATAATTGGTGCGAGTATTGGGGTCTTTGCAACGGTTGCCCCGTCCTTATTATTAATGATTGCCTTATTACGGCTGTTAATGAATTTTAAAGATTCACCTAAAGTGAGTTTGCTGACAAACTTAGTGAGACCTGTGATCGCTGTCTTACTTGCCATGATGACGATTAGCTTTTTTCAGAATTCCTATCATGGAATAGGAATCTTGCAAACTGTATTTATAGGTGCTATCAGCTTGATTTTATTGGAAAAGGTAAAGATTCATCCAGCATATGTAATAGCGGGTTCCCTAATGTATGGAGCAATATTCTTGGCTTAAATGAAGGAGGAGGTTGTATATTGACATTTTCGATTGTTGGCTTTGATCCAGAGGAGAAGGAATGGGGGATTGCAGTCCAATCTAAGTTTCTTGGTGTTGGAGCCGTTGTTCCATGGGCAAAAGCAGGCGCGGGAGCAGTAGCAACGCAATCTTATGCAAACACATCCTTTGGTCCAGAAGGCTTGCGTTTAATGGAGGAAGGTCGGAAGAGGAGGCATTGCATGCGTTATTAGCACAAGACCCTGGAAGAGAACAAAGACAGGTTGGTTTTATTGATGCAAATGGCAATGCGGCAACCTTCACTGGAAGCGAATGTTATAAATGGGCAGGAGGAGTAACGGGTCCTCATTTTGCAGCCCAAGGAAATATTCTCGTGGATGAAAATACAGTAAAGGACATGGGGGCTATTTTTCAACAAACGGAAGGAAGCTTGGCAGTGCGACTACTTGCAGCATTGCAAGCAGGTCAGGATGCAGGCGGCGACAGCAGAGGACAGCAATCAGCAGCACTTCTTGTTGTAAAGGAAAAAGGCGGCTATGGCGGCTTCAATGATCGTTATATTGACTTGCGAGTAGAAGATCACGAAGAGCCAATTAAAGAACTTACACGTATCTACCAATTACAACAGCTCTATTTCGCCCCATCTAAACCAGAAAATATTGTATCGATAGAAGGAAAGACCAAAGAAGAACTTACGATTCACTTACAAAGATTAGGCTATCTAAACGAAACGACCACAAAAATATTAGACGCACTAAAAAGCTATATTCATACGGAGGATTTTGAAGAAAGAGAACAAAAGATAGGTCTAATTGATAAAGAAGTATTGGAGTATATGAAAAAGCAAAAATAAGATGGTAGAGAACTCCCTATTAATATGGGAGTTGTTTTATTGCTACCGATCATAGTTTAAAGCAACTGAAAAAAGCCATTAATGAGCATAATAGAATATAAATTATGATTTTAAAAAATTTTAATTCTTGATTCAAAATGGCAACCGCCTATTTTCCCTTTATCCATAAAAGTTAAAATAGTCAGAAATGAAAAATTAATCTAATAAAGGGGATTGAAATTCCAGTGGAGACCTTCTATAATGAAAATACGAACTACCATACTAGTATAATTAGGATACCGAGGAAAAGGTGAGTATAATCGTTACGATTCGGAAAAAGGAAAATATCTCTACGAGGGATTTTGTGTATGAATCATTAAAAAATAGAATTACAGAATTAGAGTTAAAACCAGGGCTAAAGATTTCTGAACAAGAAATCGCAAGTGAGTTAAATGTAAGTCGCACTCCGGTAAGAGAAGCTTTCTTAAAGCTCTCACAAGAAGATTTGCTGGGGATATATCCGCAAATTGGTACGATTGTTTCCTTGATTGATTTAGAGCTTGTGGAAGAAGCAAGGTTTGTCCGGGAAAATATGGAGAAAGCAGTTGTGAAAGAAGCTTGTCAGGTTTTTAAACAAGAGCAGTTATTTAAATTGGAATCTAATATTGCCATGCAGGAATTATGCTTAAAAAATCAATCCTGCCATCAATTATTGGAATTGGATGATCAGTTCCATCGTTTATTATTTGAAGGATGCAACAAGCTGAGAACTTGGAAGATGATTAGAAAAATGAATAGTCACTTTGACCGCTTGCGTGTTCTTCGATTGGAATCCAATCTGGAATGGGATATGCTTGTTTCTCAGCATAAAGATATCTTTCATTTTATAAAGGAAAAGAAAACAAACGAAGCAGAAAAACTAATAGGGATACATTTAAACTTAGTTAACTTTGAAAAAGAGGAACTAAAGAAGACATATCCTGATTATTTTCGTTAAAATTAACAGGATCTAATCTAGCCTTTTCACAGAATTTTAATCAAGCTGTATTGGTTAATTATAGGAGGGTTATGTAAATGGAAAAAATGGTGGATAAAGAAAATCAACAATTCGTAACCAATAGTTATCATTGTTGGCTGCAGTATCGTAAAATAGAAAACGCTCATCAATACAGTAATATCACTTCTACGATTGGAATAGCAGGAGATACAGCCATGATTAATTCTGCTGCAAGGGAACTCCAGAATGGATTTAAATCCATGCTAGACGTTAATCCAACTCTTCAACCATATAATTCAAAGAAAAGCTCTATTATTTTAGGTACATATGAAAGCGTTAACTTAAATGATTATGGCATCTCATCCACGTTATTTGATGACTTAAATGATGAAGGCTATGTATTAAAAACCACTGATGATAATAAACAGATGCTACTAATCGGAAAAACAGATAGAGGCGCATTATATGCAGCTTTTCATTTCTTAAGGATTTTACAGCAAGAAGAACCGCTAATTGGCTTAGAAATAAAGGAAGCACCGAAAAATCAGTTGAGGATGATGAATCAATGGGATAACATGAACGGATCCATTGAACGTGGTTATTCTGGAAAATCGATCTTTTTTAATGATAATGACTTCAATGAGGACTTAACAAGGGTAAAGGATTATGCTCGCCTTTTGTCATCTGTAGGTGTCAATGCTATTTCCATTAATAATGTCAATGTGTGGAAGGTAGAAACGAAACTGCTTACAAAAGAGTTTTTACCTAAAGTAAAAGAAGTAGCAAATATTTTAAGGTCTTATGGAATCACTACCTATTTGAGTATAAACTTTGCTAGTCCAATAGAGTTAGGAAACTTGACGACTGCTGATCCACTTGATCAAGAGGTAGAAAAGTGGTGGGCGAGAAAGGCAGAAGAAATTTATCGCTATATCCCTGATTTCGGCGGTTTTGTGGTAAAGGCGGATTCAGAGGGCAGACCGGGACCATTCAGTTATGGCAGAGGCCATGTCGAGGGGGCAAATGTTTTAGCACGAGCATTACAGCCTTTTAATGGAAAAGTAGTATGGCGTTGTTTTGTCTATAATTGCTTACAGGATTGGCGTGACAGAAAAACAGATCGTGCCAGAGCTGCGTACGATCATTTTAAGCCGCTTGATGGGCAGTTCCTTGATAATGTCATTTTACAAATTAAAAATGGACCCATGGATTTTCAAGTACGGGAACCAATCTCTCCATTAATAGGCGCCATGAAGGAAACGAATCAAGTAGTAGAATTTCAAATTGCGCAGGAATATACCGGTCAACAGAAGGATGTTTGCTATTTAGTACCACAATGGAAAGAGGTGCTAGAGTTCGATACCTATTCGGATGGAGAAGGATCGACCGTAAAATCAATCGTAGCTGGCAGACTTTATAACTATAGCCATAGTGGTATTGCTGCTGTCTCCAATATTGGTAATGATATAAATTGGACTGGGAATACTTTAGCACAGGCCAATCTTTATGGCTTTGGCAGATTAACCTGGAATCCTGACTTAACGACAGAAACAATCACAAATGAATGGATTCAATTAACATTTGGGAATAATCCAGTAGTTGCAAGTGTTGTTAAAGATATTTTACTTTCATCCTGGAAAACATATGAGCATTATACGGCACCCCTTGGTGTTGGCTGGATGGTTAATCCAGATCATCATTATGGTCCAAATGTTGACGGATACGAATATTCCAAATGGGGTACCTATCACTTTGCAGATTGTGATGGAATTGGGGTAGATCGTACAATGGAAACGGGAACTGGCTACACTGGGCAATATTTTGGACCAAATGCACAACGATACAACTCATTAGATGATTGTCCAGATGAGCTTCTGCTATTTTTCCACCATGTCCCATACTTACATAAACTTCATTCTGGAGAGACAGTCATTCAGCATATTTATAACACCCATTTTCAAGGGGTAGAAGAAGTGGAGATGTTTATTAAGAAATGGAATGAATTAGAAGGAAAAGTAGAAGATTGGGTTTTTGAAAATGTACAAGAACGTTTACAGCTGCAGTTAGAAAATGCGAAAGAATGGCGTGACCGCATTAATACGTATTTTTATAGAAAATCAGGAATTGTCGATGAAAAAAATAGAACGATCTATTAATTAGTACCTCTCTTCCCCGCATTATACAGTAAAATCGACTTTTTACATTTAAAGAAAACCAGGGTGGAGGAACAGCTGCGCTTAAAAGACCAATTCGGTCACCCTTCAATAAGTGGGGGGGTGGAACAACCCCTCTGATTGATCATGATTAATAGTAGAAGTTAAATCGTGAAAGCAAAATCATCCAAAGAACCTACTCCTTTTGAATAAAATAGATTCATTTAACAGTAGTTTTAAAACGAATCATTTCTCCCATTGTTCACACCAGTGCATCGATCTTTCAAAATAGAATAGTAAACTTTAAGCAAAAATCGTACGATAAGTAACAATTAAACTTCTAACTACCATACTAGTATATTCTTGTTGAATGAAAGAAGGATATAGAACGAATATCTTGAATTTGTATAATTGTAATCGCTTGCAATTATTTAAGCACTATACGGTGCCGTTGCTACTTAAAGGAGGTGGTTTTTAGAAGCAAAACAAAATACATCTTAGTCCAGTAACAATTCTGCATTTTTATTTGCGAGCATTAATAATACAGGAGAATTGGGGGGATTATTTTGAAAAAGCATAGATGGCTTTTTTTAACAATAATCATGACAATTAGTTTATTACTATCTGCATGCGGAGGAGCTGAAAAAAGTTCTGGAGGTAAAAACGGTAAAATAACGCTTACGATTTATTCGGCCGCTGGTGGAGATGAATACTATAAGGATATTGTTATACCGATGTTTGAAGAAGCAACAGATGGAAAATACAACGTGGAATATGGTCGAGGTACACCCCAAGAAGTAATCAACAAAATAAAAACGCAAGGTAAAAATGGAACCATTGATCTAGTGGTGACTGGTTTAGATGGTCTTCCACTTGGCATTAAAGAAGGCTTATGGGAAAAGATATTACCCGAATACTCAGAAGAGACTCATTCTGCAGAATGGAATGAAATTGGTCAGGAGTATATTGATAAATTCGAAGGCTATGGTGCACCAGTTACAACTGGTTCTGGTGGTCCTATCTTGATGTATAACACAAAAACAGTTAAAAACCCACCGAAAACATATGAAGAATTAAGAGAGTGGATTAAAGAAAATCCAGGAAAATTTACATACCCTGCAGTTCCATCTAGTGGTCCAGCACGAGGATTCTTCTTTGGTCTTATTCAAGCAATGGGAGAAGATTTAAATAACCCAAGCTCATTAGATAAAACGTGGAGTTATTTAGAAGAAATTGGAGAAACGATTGAATCCTACCCAGCAAAAACATCTGACTCGTTTGATCTTCTCTATGAGGGAGCAGTAGATATTGTACCGCACATCCCATTCTGGTATGCGGATAATAAAGCAATTAAAACTATCCCGCCGCATATTGAAGCTGTGAAATTGGAGGATGCCAAACAAGTTATCGATTCTCAATTTTATGTAATGGTAAAAGATTTACCAGAAGATCGCAAAAATGCTGCGCTCGAGTTTCTAAAGTTTGCTACATCGAAGGAAATACAGGCACAAGGATATGTTCGAGGCTTCCTTCCAGCAAATAGTCTAGCAACACCTGATATGCTAGAACCTAAATATCAAAAATCATATGAAACTCTCGTGGAAGCCGTAATGCCTGAGTTTAAAGAAGGCGACAAAATGAAAGTTCCAGACGGAGAATGGATACTATTCCCAGACTTAGAAGAGACCAATGAATTATACGGTCTTTGGGAAGAAAAAATTCAAGCACTCAAATAGGAAGTATTTTCCCTAGTCTCTTGTTTACTAGAGACTAGGGAGATAAGGAGGAATTAGTATGGAACAATCAGTATTGGCAAATACGGAGTCGGCAGTATCTAAAGCAGTCAAGAACACGACAAGTACAAAGGTTGAAATAAAGAATTTAACGAAACAATTTGGTGAATCAACAGCTGTGAATAATGCAAATTTGACAATTGAGAGCGGCGAATTTATGACATTCCTTGGTCCAAGCGGCTGTGGGAAAACAACTATTTTATCGATGGTATTAGGAACCCTTGAGCCGACTTCAGGAGATATTCTATTTAATGGCTCTCCGATTAATCATATTGCTATGAATAGGCGAGATATTGGCATGGTTTTTCAGAACTACGCATTATTTCCCCATATGACCGTTTCTCAAAACATCGCATTTGGTTTAGATATGCGCAAAGTAGAAAAAAAAGAAAAAAGGCGCAGAGTGCAAGAGGCGGTGGAGATGGTTCAGCTAAATGGGCTGGAAAATAGATTTATTAAAGAGTTAAGTGGAGGACAGCAGCAGCGTGTTGCCCTTGCAAGAGCACTAGTTATTCGTCCAAAGGTTCTATTATTAGATGAACCATTAAGTAATTTGGATGCAAAGCTTCGTAAAGATATGCGAATTCAAATAAAAAAAATTCATGATGAACTAGCGATCACCACTATTTATGTAACACATGATCAAGAAGAAGCATTGTCGCTTTCCACTAAAATAGCAGTAATGTCTAAAGGAGAAATTCAACAGCTAGGCACTCCTAAGGAAATTTTCGGAAAGCCTAAAAATCACTTTGTTGCCAATTTCTTAGGCTACGCTAACTTTATTAAAGGAATGATTGTCAGTAAAAATAATGATTACCTTATTTTTGAGTCAGATTCCAAGCTTCGTTTAGAGATAAAAGGAAATGGTCGCCACCAGGTAGGCGATAGTGTACTTCTAACAATTAAGCCAGAAATGATTGAAATTGTCTCAAATGATCGAATTGGAGCCAATGTAATAGAAGGGGAGATATTGGTTGGGGATTATGTTGGAAGCACTACTGGCTATGAAATTAAAATCAAAGATGGTTCTGTTTTGAAGACTAGTGTTTTAGGGCTGGATCCTTATACGGCACACCAAAAAGTAAAGCTTTATTTGAATCCCGATAAGATTATTATTTTGGATGAGGGGTGAAAACATGAATCAACAGGCAAAACCGAAAAAAAGTGATTATTTAATGCTTCTCCCGAGTCTGCTCCCAGTACTTTTGATATTTGTTTATCCATTAATAAGAGGGATTATGATGACATTCCAAGAAAATGGAACCTCTAATTTCACGATGGGTAACTATATTGAGTTTTTTACAAACCCAGATTATTATCAAACCATTTTTCGAACACTTGCTTTAATTATTCCAGCAGCATTTCTGGAGTTATTTATTGCCTTCGCGATTACCTATTATATAAGAGGAAAGATGAGGGGCAAAGGAATAATAGCCGGATTAATTATTTTCCCCCTTACATTAGGCTCCTTAATTATTGATATGGCGATTATTTCATTTTTCAAGCCAACAGGCTGGTTCAACACGATTCTTTTACAAATTGGCCTGATTGATGAGCCAATCAGACTTGTCTATAACTATACTGGTGCATTTATTGCTTGTGTTATTTTGGGTGTGGCATTCCTTGCTACTAATTTCATTGGGATGATGGATTCCATTGATCCAAATTTAGAAAAAGCTTCCAGATCGCTTGGAGCCAGCGAATGGGTTACATTTAGACGAGTATTTTATCCACTTATTCGTGGTGGGGTTTTAAGAGTATTTGCTTTAAATATTATTATGCAGATTGGTGTGTATACTTCTGCTGTGATTGTAGGTAATCCTGCATCGGCAACCAGGACATTTGCTGTAGTTGCTTTCGAGGAAGCGATGCGAAACTTTAACTACAGTATGGCTAATACAGTTGCTGTAGTAATGGCAATTACGCAATTAGTAATTCTGGCAATTGTGTTTGCTTTACGTAAAAGAGGATTCGTCGGTTCAGCAAGTACATTTAAATAACAAAGAGGTGAAATGTAGTGAGAATTGTGGAGAATACCATTAAGGGTGGTATAAACAATCCTACGGAAGCAAGTGTACCTAAGAATAGTAAAGTGGCAGGATTACTAAAAATGCTCTATAAATTTCTAACATGGCTTTTAATAATAGTATGTATCACCTCCATTATTGGTATGACGATCGCTGTATTACTAACTGCCTTCGGAACAGAATGGTATGGTACTTTCCTTCCAGCAGGGTACACAGTGGACTGGTTTGTTCAGGCTTGGCAGGTTTATGAAATAGGTCACTTTTATAAAATAACTTTACAAATTGTTGTAACTGCGACCATTATATCATTGTTGCTAAGTATTCCAACTGCATATGTATTGGGGCGTAAGTCCTTTCCTTTTAAAGAAGGCTTGATTAGTTTCTTTCAGATGCCTTTTACCTTACCAGAACTTGTTTATGCCATACCTGTTGCTTCCATTTTTTATTCAACAGGTCTAGCGGAAACAATTCCTGGCTTAATATTAGTTAACTTAATTGTCGGTATTCCGTTTTCTGTTTTCATTTTGCTGCCATTTATGGAATCGCTGGATCCAAGATTGGAATGGGTTGCTGAATCCTTAGGTGCAACTAAATTTAAATTATTTAGTAGAATTGTTATCCCGCAATTAGTCCCTGGGTTAACGGCTTCTGCCATTAATATTTTCATTCGTATGTTTAGCACATTTACCATTATCCTATTAATCTCTGGACCGAAGACACAGACGCTAAGTGTTATGGTATTCAGTGTCCTTCAAGGAGCAGGTTCCCAGCCGCAGCCTATGCTTAATTCACTAGCATTAACATTAATGTTTCCATTATTGTTATTTGCTTTTATTAGTTTATGGATTTCCAGCTTTACCCAAAGACGGCTTGGTAAAAAATAAAATGATAATTCGCTGATGTCGAAAAAAATATTTATGTGAAATAGTCGCATAGAATTACTTAGAAGCATTTCAAACAAAGAAGACTGCTAGACTTATATGAAACGTAAAGAAGGTATTTCTAGGAGATTAACGATTCTAAATCTCTTTTAACAAGAATAAATAGATTAAGGAAAAGGAGAGGGTTTTGTGCTAAACGTAGCTATTATCGGTTCAGGAGCCATTTCATCTGCTCATATTGAAGCATATCAACAATTTCCTGAGCGCTGTAGGATTGTTGCCTTATGTGATTTGTATCCTGAAAAGGCAAAAAAACAGGCCGAGGAATTCCATTTGAATGCAACCGTGTACGAAGACTATCAAATGATGCTGGAGCGAACAGACATTGATTTAGTTTCGGTGTGTACGCCGCCTTATACTCATGCAAAAATTGCCATTGATTTTCTTGATGCTGGAAAAAATGTATTGGTGGAAAAACCAATGGCTTCTTCTTTAGAAGAGTGTGATGCCATGAATGCAGCGGCAGAAAGAAATAACAAGTTATTGTCCGTTATTTCGCAAAATCGTTTTCTAAGTCCAATGATGAAGTTAAAGAGCGTACTAGATACGAAAATGATGGGACCGATTGTCCATACACAGATTGATTCCTTCTGGTGGCGCGGGCATAGTTATTATGATTTATGGTGGCGAGGTACTTGGGAAAAAGAAGGCGGTGGTTGTACCTTAAATCATGCAGTCCATCATATTGATATTTTTAAATGGATGAATGGAATGCCAACAGAGGTAACTGCTGTGATGAGTAATGCCTCCCACGATAATGCAGAAGTTGAGGATATTTCTATTGCTATTTGCCGTTATGATGATGGCAGCCTTGCACAAATAACAAGCTCTGTTATCCATCATGGAGAAGAACAGCAGTTAATTTTTCAAGGGAAAAATGCTAGAGTCTCCGTACCATGGAAAGTAAAAGCGTCTAAATCAAAGGGAAATGGATTTCCAGAAGCGGATATAGAACTGGAAGAAAAAATTCAGCGCTATTATGAGCAGCTAGATGATATTCCATATGAAGGGCACCCTGGGCAAATCGATGATGTGTTAACAGCGTTGGAACAAGGAACAGCAGTGCTAGTAGATGGAGAACAAGGCAGACAAACACTTGAGCTTATTTCAGCAATCTATGAATCTGCGAGTACAGGGAAAACCATTAAGCTGCCATTAACAAAAGATAATTTATTCTACACAAGAGAAGGTACACAGACAAATGCAATTCATTTTTACGAAAAGAAAACAGCCATTGAAAATTTTGAAGATAATGATATTACGGTAGGCGGTAAATATGAGTAATATGAAGGAGGAGAAAAATGTGAATAAAAATGATGGAATGAATTATGCGCCGAAAGGTCAAGTAAATAAGGTAGTCGCAGAAGGGGAATTTCTGTTTGCTGCGATTGGCTTAGACCATGGGCATATCTATGGGATGTGTAATGGATTAATAGAAGCAGGCGGCACGTTAGTAGCTGTTTATGATCCAGGTGCGACACGTTTCTAACGGAAAAGGTTAGACACTAAGGTACTTTAATCACCTTAGGAGAACTAATTTCTCGATAGGTGGAATGAAGAGGTAACGCTCTGAAACGCCTACTCTAATACTCCGACATGCCATTTCTATGGTTAAATAGATTGGTATGAAGCTCGGTGAAGTCGGCAGAGAGATACCGTAAGTTGATAAGGGGCATTCCTTGTCAATCACGAAAGCTGTCTAGCGGTAGATGGTGTATCCTATATGCCGGGAGTCCATAAAGTATCTATGGTTAGAATGAATAGGGATATACTGACAAATCTCCGAATGTACGGTTCTAGACATAAATGCTGTAGAAATGCAGCAGGTGGCAAAATTGCGATCGTATGGGTGGGTAAGTAAGAATCTGGATTATGAAAGCCCATAGCTTGTTACAGGCAAGTTATACATACAGGACCATAGGAGAGACCTAAGGATATATGGGAAGGATAGAGAAATTGGAACGTGGAAAGCGGAAGGATGTGGAGGCATTAACCTGCTTATGAAGCAGTTCTGTATATAAAGGGGAATAACATAACCTATTAAAACAGATTAACCTTTCGTGAGAGTGGAGTCACAGTACCTATGAAACCATGATAATAAATGGGGGAGGGATAGGCTCTAGTTGGAAATTTCCAAGAATGCTAGATACATAATAAATAACACACGATTCTTTTGGAATTTTCAATGGAACGCCGTGTGAGGTGAAAGTCTCATGCACGGTGTGAAGTGGGGGAAAAGCTGGAGATGGCCTCAAAGGTTTACCTATCACTATATGATGAAAAAGTGCAAAAATTTATCCAAACCTATCCACAAGCAAGGGCAGCAGCGTCAGAAGAGGAAATCCTCCAAGATAAAACGATTCAGCTTGTAGCAAGTGCGAATATTCCAGTCCAGCGTGGTCCACTAGGGTTAAGAGTATTAGATGCTGGGAAACACTATTTTGTGGATAAACCTGCTTTTACTACAATGGCTCAAGTCGAGCAAGCAAAGCAAAAAGTAGCAGAGACTGGTCTAAGATGGGGAATTTATTATAGTGAACGATTACATGTAGAAAGTGCCGTATTTGCTGGTCAATTAATAGAAGAAGGAGCGATTGGCCGGGTTATTTCTGTAATGGGCACAGGGCCACATCGTGCTAATGTCAATAGCCGACCTGACTGGTTCTTTGATCCAGAGCAATATGGCGGAATTTTAACGGATATTGGCAGTCATCAAATCGAGCAATTTTTACATTATGCAAATGCGAAAAGTGCAAAAGTTCTCCATAGTACGGTTGCTAACTATCACTATAAGCAATACCCAGAATTTCAGGATTATGGGGATGCAACTTTGGTGGCAGATAATGGCGCTACCTTTTATTTCCGTGTCGATTGGTTTACTCCGGATGGGCTGGGAACTTGGGGAGATGGCCGTGTGACAATTATTGGGACAGAAGGCTATATTGAAGTCCGAAAGTATATTGATATAGCACGCAGCAAGGAGGGGAACCATTTATTTTTGGTAAATGGAGAAGGAGAAAAATACTATCAATTAAGCGGTAAAGTAGGCTATCCATTTTTCGGTCAATTTATTTTAGATTGCATAAATGGCACAGAAAATGCGATGACGCAGGAACATGCCTTTACTGCTGCGGCATTATGTATTGAAGCACAGGAAAAAGCAATAAAAATCGAATAGGTCTATTAAAAGATTGTTAGTGAATTGGCGATAGCCAAAACAAATAAAACGAGAGTGCAGAATAATATTCATGCCTCTCGTTTTATTTGTTTTGTGTCCGTCTGCTTGATAGAATGCTTTGTTTTACTAGGTATAAGTTGTCACGCTATTGTGGAAATGGTAAGATGTATAGATGATACTAGTTTCATTTTAAAGAAAAATGGGTATTTAGCGATCATTTTTCTTCTATTATAATATATAGTATTACGTCAGTCTTATAGATAAATAATCAAAAAATGGATTTTAAAGGATGAAATCACAGGATAAGTTAACAAAGAAGACAAATATTTTTCATCTGTTTTTAATGAAAAAAAGATAGTCTTCCCTTTAACTAGTGCGATTTCTCATTATAATAGAAAAAGGAGCGTTTTTTAATGCTTGGAATTTTAAATAAAGTATTTGATCAAAACAAACGCGATATTAAAAAATTAACTAAAATTGCGGATAAGATTGAATTGCTTGCAGATGAAACGGCAGCATTATCGGATGAGCAATTAAAGGGAAAAACAGAAGAATTCAAGGCGCGATTCCAAAAAGGGGAAACATTAGACGACTTATTGGTAGAAGCATTTGCAGTTGTTCGAGAAGCAGCAAAGCGTGTGCTTGGACTTTATCCATATCCTGTCCAGTTAATGGGGGGAGCCTCCCTTCATGACGGTAATATTTCAGAGATGAAAACAGGGGAAGGTAAAACGTTAACTGCGACAATGCCTGTATATTTAAATGCTCTCTCTGGCAAAGGGGTCCATGTTGTTACAGTCAACGAATATCTTGCTACTCGTGATGCGGCAGAAATGGGACAATTATATAATTTTCTTGGTTTAACCGTGGGCCTTAACTTAAATGGCCTTTCAAGAGAAGATAAGCAAGCTGCGTATAATGCAGATATTACTTATGGAACAAATAATGAGTTTGGTTTTGACTATTTGCGTGATAACATGGTTCTTTATAATGAGCAGAAGGTACAAAGACCATTGTATTATGCCGTAATCGATGAAGTCGATTCTATTTTAATTGATGAAGCACGTACACCGCTTATCATTTCCGGTTCTGCGCAAAAATCAACACAGCTGTACGTTCGTGCCAACATTTTTGTCAGCAGCTTAAAACCAGAAAAAGATTATACGTATGATGAAAAAACAAAGGGTGTTCAATTAACAGAAGAAGGAATGTCCAAAGCAGAGCGTGTATTCCAAATTGAAAACCTCTTTGATGTTTCCAATGTTGCGATTAATCATCATATTACCCAAGCGTTAAAAGCCCATGCAAGTATGCATAAGGATGTAGACTATGTGGTTCAAGATGGTGAAATTGTCATTGTTGACCAATTTACAGGTCGTCTGATGAAAGGTCGCCGCTACAGCGATGGTTTGCATCAAGCAATTGAAGCAAAGGAAAACTTAGAGATTCAAAATGAAAGTATGACCCTTGCAACCATCACATTCCAAAACTATTTCCGTATGTACGAAAAGCTTGCAGGGATGACTGGTACAGCGAAAACAGAAGAAGAAGAATTCCGCAACATTTATAATATGAATGTTGTTGTTATTCCAACAAACCGTGAGATTGTTCGTGATGACCGCGCAGATTTAATCTATGCTTCTATGGATGGGAAATTCAGAGCAGTAGTGGAGGACATTGCCGAGCGCCACAAAAAAGGCCAACCAGTACTTGTCGGTACAGTTGCGATTGAAACGTCTGAAATTATTTCTAAATATTTGACGAAAAAGGGCATTCCACATAATGTCTTGAACGCGAAAAACCATGAAAGAGAAGCGGAAATCATTGCAACTGCCGGAGAACAAGGTTCGGTGACAATCGCAACGAATATGGCAGGTCGTGGTACGGATATTAAACTTGGTGAAGGTGTAAAAGAATTAGGCGGATTAGCTGTTATCGGTACAGAGCGTCATGAAAGTAGACGTATTGATAATCAGCTTCGTGGTCGTTCTGGTCGTCAAGGAGATCCAGGGGTTACACAATTCTATCTTTCGATGGAAGATGAATTGATGCGCCGTTTTGGTTCCGATAATATGAAAAATATGATGACAAGACTAGGCATGGATGATTCTCAGCCTATCCAAAGTAAAATGGTCTCTCGTGCAGTAGAATCTGCTCAAAAACGTGTTGAAGGAAACAACTTTGATTCACGTAAGCAATTGCTGCAATACGATGATGTACTTCGTCAACAACGTGAGATTATCTACTCACAACGTAACGAGGTATTAACTTCGGAAAATCTGCGCTCTATTGTAGAAAATATGATTAAATCATCATTAGAGAGAAATATCCAAGCACATACTCCAGATAATGCTGATAGAGAAAGCTGGGATTTACAGGCGATCGTGGATTATGTAAATGGAAATCTTCTTAACGAAGGCGAAGTAGAAGTAAGTGATCTTCGCGGAAAAGAAGGCGATGAAATCGTTGAATTTATTTTCGCGAAAGTACTACAAAGCTATGATGAGAAAGAAGAGAAGCTTTCTCCTGAGCAAATGCGCGAATTTGAAAAAGTTATCGTGCTTCGTGCAGTAGACAGCAAGTGGATTGACCATATTGACCAAATGGATCAGTTACGACAAGGTATTCACCTTCGTGCCTATGGACAAATCGATCCGCTTCGTGAATATCAATCAGAAGGTTTTGCTATGTTTGAAGCAATGGTCATTGCCATTGAAGAAGATGTCGCTAAATATATCATGAAAGCAGAAATCCGCAATAATCTGGAAAGGGAAGAAGTGGCAAAAGGCCAAGCAGTAAACCCGAAAGAAGAAGGCGGCGACAAGAAACCAAAGAAAAAGCCAGCAGTAAAACAACTAGATATCGGACGTAACGCACCATGCTTCTGTGGAAGCGGCAAGAAATATAAAAATTGCCATGGAGCAAATTTATAAAAGAATTTCGTGAGCAGCCTATCTTTCCTTTTAAGGAAGGATAGGTTTTTTTAATTGGTTTTGGTTTGCGGAGCAAGTTTGTAGGGGGAAAAGGAGAGTCATAAAAGTTGGGGGAGTCGCAAATAAAGTGAGAAGAGTCGCAAGTAATGCAGAAGAATCCGCAAGCATATTGAATAAAAACCGCAACTAATCCTCTCTCTCCGCCGGTAAAATCATTATCCACCATGAAATTAACAGGAAAACATGCATTTTTTTTCAAAAAGCCATATAATACATAAAGGAAGTAGTAAACTACCTAGAACTATAATTTATATAAAAGGGTGACATGAATGGAATTAGCAGATATTCGCAATGAGTTAGAAAAGATAAATGTAACACTAGAAAACTTTAGGGGGTCTCTTTGACTTAGAAAACAAAGAGGCGCGTATTGCTATGTTAGAAGATGATATGCTTCATCCTGATTTCTGGAATGATCAGCAGGCTGCTCAGACCGTGATTTCAGAAAGCAATGCATTAAAAGATCAAGTTCATGAGTTTTATAAATTAGTGGAGACTTTTGAAAACCTTGAGTTAACATATGAATTGGTGAAAGAGGAAGACGATGCTGAACTTCGTGCGGAGTTGGAAGAGGAGCTTACAGAATTAGTCGGTCGTTTAAGTCAGTTCGAGTTAAATTTATTATTAAGTGGACCATATGATAAAAACAATGCCATCTTGGAACTTCATCCAGGAGCTGGTGGAACAGAGTCTCAAGACTGGGGCAGTATGCTTTTACGTATGTATACAAGATATGCAGAGAAAAAAGGCTTCAAGGTGGAAACTTTGGACTATTTGCCAGGGGATGAAGCTGGGATTAAAAGTGTAACATTGGCGATTAAAGGCCATAACGCTTATGGATACTTAAAAGCAGAAAAAGGGGTACACCGTTTAGTTCGTATTTCCCCGTTTGATTCATCGGGGCGCAGACATACAAGCTTTGTATCTTGTGATGTAATGCCTGAGTTTAATGATGAAATTGAAATCGAAGTTCGTACAGAAGATTTAAAAATTGATACGTACCGTGCAAGTGGAGCGGGTGGTCAGCATATTAACACCACGGACTCTGCTGTACGTATTACACATATTCCAACAGGGGTTGTTGTTTCCTGTCAAACAGAACGTTCCCAAATTAAAAACAGAGAAACAGCCATGAAAATGTTAAAAGCGAAATTATATCAACGCAAAATTGAAGAGCAGGAAGAGAAGCTTGCAGAAATCCGCGGTGAACAAAAAGAAATTGGGTGGGGAAGCCAAATCCGATCTTATGTTTTCCATCCATATTCTATGGTGAAAGATCACCGCACCAATACAGAGGTCGGGAATACACAATCTGTTATGGATGGTGACCTTGATATCTTTATTAATGCTTATCTTCGTTCAAAAATTAATGCCTAATAAATGCGAGTCAAATTCGGAATGGATTAGTGTGTGCTAATCTATCCTAGAATTTGGCTTTTTTATTGGAATTTCAGGAAAATGTATCCGTTATCACTAGCATTTCACTATTTTTTACATATTTTTCATATAATTTTTTCCAATTTATGAAACTATTCTACAGTTTTATCGTCTTACTTAAGTGGGATAATTTAAAAGGGATATTTGGTTTGAGCAATAAAAGGAAAGAAAAGAGGTAGTACAAATGCAAAAAACAATATTAACCATTGCAGTACCATGTTTCAATGAGGAAGAGGTATTTGAGCAGACAATGGGGAATTTACGTACTGTTTTGCGCGATTTAATGGAAGAAAATTTAATCAGTGAACAAAGCCAATTATTGTTTATTGATGATGGCAGTAAAGATGCGACATGGGAGAAAATAGAAAATGCTACTTTGTTTGACCCGTTAGTTAGTGGAATTAAGCTATCTAGAAATTTTGGTCATCAGCGGGCATTATTAGCTGGTTTAGAAGAGGCTGTGAAGTTTTCAGATTGTGTAATAAGCATCGATGCTGACCTTCAAGATGACACGAGTGTAATCAGAGATTTCATAATAGAGTATTTAAAAGGCAATGAGATAGTTTATGGGGTAAGAAGTAAGAGAGAAACAGATACTTTTTTCAAAAGAAATACTGCCCAGGGCTTTTATCGTTTAATGGAGAAAATGGGATTATCCCTTGTTTATAACCATGCTGACTACCGATTGTTAAGTAAAAGAGCGATTGAGGAAATGCTTCGCTTTAAAGAGTCTAACTTATTTTTAAGAGGGATTGTCCCTTTACTAGGCTTTAAATCAACAAAGGTTTATTATGAGCGAAAGGAACGAGCGGCAGGAGAATCCAAATATCCGTTCCGTAAGATGATTGCTTTTGCTTTAGATGGAATCACTTCTTTTAGTGTCAAGCCAATCCGTCTTATTACCATACTAGGTTTCTTATTTTCTGTTATTAGCGTATTTGCTGGTGTATATGCCATCGTCCAAAAATTTATGGGGCATACAGAATCGGGATGGACTTCTATAATGATTTCTGTTTGGCTGCTTGGTGGATTAATGCTTATGAGTATCGGTTTAATCGGTGAGTACATAGGAAAAATTTATGAAGAAGTGAAGCAGCGGCCCCGTTATATTATTGAAAGCAACCTATGCAAAAAAATAGAAAATAGATCAAAGGTACAATCTAGATGAAGGATAAATCATTTCTAATATTTTTAGTAGTTGGTCTTATGAATACTTTTATTGGTTTAACAATGATTTATTTATGCTTAAACGCCTTTCATTTCGACTATTGGGCCGCAACTTTTATCGGAAATGCTGTAGGAGCATGTGTGAGCTACTTTTTAAATAAGCGATTTACATTCAAAAGCAATGCCGCTCTAGGAAGCAGTGGACTTCGCTTTATTGCCGTAATTTTAGCCTCTTATCTGCTGGCATATAAAGCTGGGTTAGTGCTGGTTGAAATGTTGCTTGGTGAATGGAACGTTTTCGCTTCCTATACAGATGAAATCGCCGTTCTGTTTGGAAGTGGCTTCTATACCTTGTTAAATTATGCTGGACAAAAATATTTTGTTTTTCCAAAAAGATATCAACAAAATGCTAGGAGCGTCAAATGAATTATCTAAAAAGAGAAAGAACGTTTTTTTATATAGCAATTGCCATTATTTTCGTATGGGTACTTCCTTATTTTGTGTTAAATGAAGATGCACATATGCGTGTGCATGATAATCTAGATTCTAATTTGGGCTGGTATGAGGTGATGAAAGATAACGGAATTGCCTTCTCGCCATTACATACACCAGTGGAACAAATTATGAATGGGGAATTTTCGAGAGACACCTATTATTCAGAGTATTATGCAATGGTGTTTCTATTTCAATTCTTGCCACCTGTTATTGCCTATGGCCTTTGCCAAGCAATAACACATTTTGTTGCTTTTATTGGCATGTATTTATTATTGAAAAAATATGTGATGAAAGAGGAGCATAATAAAGCTTATATCCTAACTATTGGGGTGGCGCTTGCCTTTAGCTTAACACCTTATTGGCCATCAGGAATGCTTAGTATTCTTGGAATGCCTCTTGCTTTATGGAGTATGCTGAATATTTATAAGGGGGAAAGAAGCTGGAAAGATCTAGCCGTTTTAACGCTACTTCCTTTCTTTTCCACCTTTGTAATCGGCTTTTTCTATTTCCTAGCTGTCATGGGGCTGTTCTGGCTATATGACTTCGTGCGGAATAAAAAAAGCAACTGGCCATTATTTTTCGCCATTTTGTATATGACAATGGTTTATTTGGCAATCGATTATCGTCTTGTTATTTCGATGATTGCCCCGATATCCGATGAATTAACGAACAGAGATGTATTTTACCAGTCAAAGTTGAATTTTGTACAAACCTTAAAGCTTGTAGGTAAAAATTATGTATTCAGTCATAATCAAGATCGAACCATTCATCAATATATTATTTTACCATTGACTTTATTTGGATTACTCTTTATTCTTTTGAAAAAACAGTGGCGTGAAAATAAACTATACATCGGTCTTCACCTATTGAATATTGTCTTATCCACATGGTATGCTTTTTGGTTTTTCGAAGGCTGGCAGCCATTAAAAGAGAAGTTTGGTATTTTAACAAGCTTCAATTTTGCGCGCTTCCATTATCTGCGCCCAATGATTATTTATGTTTTATTTGCTCTTACCTTAAAAATGTTATGGAAGAACCGTAACATGGGCCGAAAGTTAGTCTATGTGCTGATTATTGGTCAATTACTTGTTTTAGTACCGACAAATGAACAAATCATGTACAAAAATCAACCAAGCTATAAAGCATACTTTGCTACAGAACAGTTTACTGACATAAAGAAATATATTGGAAAACCGCTCGACCAATATAGAGTAGTGAGCATCGGTATTCATCCGAATATAGCACAATACAATGGCTTGTATACCCTTGATTCCTATAGCAATATTTATCCACTAGATTACAAGCTTCAATTCAGGAAAATAATAGAGCCAGAGCTTAATAAAAATAAAGCATTAAGAACCTATTATGATGACTGGGGCGGACGATGCTATATTTTCGTCGATGAATTGGGCGAGAATTATATGTACTCAAAGCGCTCCAATAAAGAAATCAATCATTTACAACTAAATGTAGAAGCATTGAAAGAGATGGGTGGCCAATATATTCTTTCGGCCGTTCCAATAAATAATGCTGCAGAAACTAATCTCACCTTTATGAAGGACTTCGAATCAAAAAATAGCAATTGGCATATTTATTTATATAAAGTGATGTGAAAGAATGCCTGACTTCTCGTTATCAAGAAGAAGTCAGGCATTTTTTTATTTTTGATTCTAGATAGGAAGGTAAAAAAATATATTAAAATGGACAGGCGTTAATAAGCATTTTTACACATACCTTTCTTATAGGAGGAGCTTCATGGAGATTATGATTGCTATTATATTAGGAATAGTGGAAGGATTAACCGAGTTTGCACCTGTTTCATCAACGGGACATCTTATATTGGTAGCACATTTACTGGAATTCACAGGGGAAAAAGCAAAAACATTTGAGATTATTATTCAGCTAGGAAGCATTCTTGCTGTTGTATTTGTATTTTGGAGACGAATTTTAAGTATTCTTGGAATAAAAAAATGGCAGGCAGAAGAGGATGTTGGGACATTAAGTATTTTTCATATCGCAATTGGCATTATCCCGTTTGGGGTAGGTGGCATCCTGTTCTATGATTTTATTAAGGAAGTGCTTTTTCGGTCAGGAACGGTCGTGATCACCCTTATCATTGGCGGCTTACTGATGCTTGCAGCCGAGAAATGGAAGCCCCGTAGCCCTACAGCAGAAACACTCGATCAGGTTACGTATCAGCAAGCCTTTACAGTTGGAATGTTTCAGTGTTTTGCGTTAGTACCAGGATTTTCTCGTTCTGGAGCGACTTTATCTGGCGGAATTCTTGCTGGTATGAGCCATAAAGCAGCATCTGAATTTACATTTATTATGGCCATTCCTATTATGGCAGCAGCAACAGGAAAAGACTTATTCGAAAGCTGGAACTATTTATCCCCACAGGATCTTCCTCTTTTCTTGACTGGATTTATCACTGCTTTTGTTGTTGCATTATTAGCAATCAAATTCTTTTTGAAACTGATCAATAAAATTAAACTTGCACCCTTTGCCTATTATCGTTTTGTACTTGCCTTCCTCTTTTGGATTTTTATTTTATAAGCTTGGAAGAAAGGCCTCGCAGTACTTTTGTTGTGAGGTCCCATTTTTCTATCCAAACTGTTCGTAAAGGTCTGTTTAGTTTCATACAGAAATACGGCAAATAACAAAACCCCTCTAAAGAAGATTTCCATTATTTCATCGCTTTACCACGCTAATTTGCCACCATTTACACTTCAAATAATAGATGATATACTCTCTGCTTGGAAGAATCATTTTGTTTTTAGAAGCAGAAAACTGGGGAAATGCACATCGCTTCCTCTTTTTTATGTGGATTTTTTCTATAGAATAAGCTGAATAGTAAAACCATGTCATATTCTTGATTATATTTTTTAACATAAAAAAGATTGTCGAATACGAACACCAAGTATATATGACATAAACTGACAAGAAAATAGAGGTGTAAAAAAATGAAATGGCGCGAATATATTTATGTGCTAATAGGGTCGGCTATTGTCGCTTTATCCTTTAATTTATTTTTATTACCTAATAATATTGCATCTGGCGGTGTAAGTGGAATAAGCACTATTACGAAGGCGGTATTCAAGTGGGAGCCAGCCTATGTACAGTGGGCCTTTAATATTCCATTATTTGTGTTAGGGGTTATATTATTAGGAAGAAACTTTGGAGTGAAAACATTAATAGGTACCGTATTTTTGCCATTTGTTGTGTATCTCTCTAGAGGATTGGAGCCATGGACCAATGAACCTTTATTAGCTGCGATATATGGCGGAATCGGTATTGGCCTGGGGATTGGTATTGTTTTTAGAGGCAAAGCATCTACTGGCGGCACAGATTTAGCCGCACAAATTATCAACAAATATACAGGAATTTCGTTAGGAAAATGTGTAGCTCTGATCGATGGCGTAATCGTCATCACCGCTTCTATCGTCTTCAGTATTGAACAAGGTTTATATGCTTTAATTGCCCTATTTGTAACGAGCAAAACCATTGATTTGGTTCAAGTGGGCTTTGGCAGTTCCAAAATGACTTTAATCATTACAGATAAGCAAGAGGAAGTAAGAGAAGGGATTTTAAATAAGATTGATCGTGGCGTAACAAGATTAACAGCGCATGGTGGTTATACAGATTCAGAAAGACCTGTTTTAATGTGTGTCGTAGACCAATCTCAATTTATCAAGCTCAAGCAATTAGTACAATCAATCGATGAAACAGCTTTTGTTGTTGTAACAGACGCTTCAGAGGTTCTCGGGAGAGGGTTTAAATAAATAGTAAATGAGAGTATCTTTTTTAGATTTGATTCGTGAAATAGGAATTGGACTAAAAAAGATATTTTTTTATGTTGATTTTAACAGAAAAAGGGAAAAAAGCTGACCTGTTTTTGTCGAATTTTTCTTTTTGCTCCTATAAAAGCAGACAAAATTAATTTTATGAACTTTTTTGCCGCCTAAAAGCATCCCTTCATTATGTAAATACTGGATATATTAATGTGTGTTTTTAGGTATATAATACTATTTATCAAGGAAAATTACAAAAATAAAGGGGAAATAGGTCGATTTGTAGTACTATATTAATAGGAAATGCTGGTATGTGCTGAAATCAATAGTACTTTATGTTATGTTTGAAAAGAAAATGTAATAATTTTTTACATTAATTTGTCGTATTATGATGATATAATAATTTAAGTAAGAAAAGGAACAACCTGCAGAGATTGCAGATTGTCACTTTTAGTCGGTTGAAACTTGTCGAATTTTGGTTTTTGAATCATATGGAAAAGTGGAAGGAATAAGTGAAAGAAATAAAACTTATTGCTAGGGGATAAATTCATAAACCAAATCACTTCTATCATAACTCTTCAGTGATTCGTTTATGTTTTCAAACTTATATGTACCTTCTTCGCTTTTCAATAATCCATACAAAAAATAATTCAGGTGTGATAATAGATGATAGAAATGAAAAATGTAATGAAGAAGTATGCGAACGGTGTAATAGCCGCTAATGGAATAAATGTTAGGATTAATCAAGGTGAATTTGTTTATGTAGTAGGACCAAGTGGTGCAGGGAAGTCTACGTTCATTAAAATGATGTATCGTGAGGAAAAGCCCACACAAGGAAGTATTCGAATAAATGGTATTAATTTAGAAAAATTAAAAGATAAGAAAGTTCCGTTATTAAGAAGAAACATGGGAGTTGTCTTTCAAGATTTTAAACTTCTTCCCACGTTAACTGTTTTTGAAAATGTGGCTTTTGCATTAGAAGTTATTGAAGAAAACCCAAAAAATATAAAGAAAAAAGTCATGGATACTTTAGAGCTAGTTGGATTAAAGCATAAGGCAAGAATGCTGCCAACAGAATTATCTGGAGGAGAGCAGCAGCGTGTTTCG
Organism: Niallia sp. FSL W8-0951; assembly: GCF_038006525.1. Lineage (NCBI taxonomy): Bacteria > Bacillati > Bacillota > Bacilli > Caryophanales > Bacillaceae > Niallia > Niallia sp. FSL W8-0951. The sequence continues at coordinate 2,957,003 of NZ_JBBOVK010000001.1, read as the reverse complement.
CTTGCACGCTCGATCGTTAATTCTCCTAAACTGGTAATTGCAGATGAACCTACAGGTAACCTGGATCCCGAAACGTCATGGGATATTATGAATATTTTTGAAACGATAAATAATAGAGGAACAACCATTGTAATGGCAACACATAATCGTGAAATTGTTAACACGATTAAGCATCGTGTTATTGCTATTGAGGGCGGCAGAATTGTAAGGGACGAAACGAGAGGTGAATACGGCTATGAAGGCTAGAACAGTAGCGAGACATACAAGAGAAAGTTTTAAAAGCCTTCTTCGTAATGGTTGGATGACATTTGCCTCTGTCAGTGCGGTAACGATCACATTAATTCTTGTTGGTGTTTTTTTCGTTATTATGATGAATTTAAATCATGTAGCGACTTCCATTGAAGAAAATGTAGAGATCAGAGTGCATATTGATGTGGCAGCAACGAAAGAAGAGAAAAGCGCTCTAGAAGAAGAAATTAAGGGGATTCCTGAAGTTGGTAGTGTTATCTTCTCACCTAAAGGAGAAGAACTGGACAACTTAATCACTAGTCTAGGAGAAGATGGGGATGCCTTTAAACTTTTTGAACAGGATAACCCGTTGAATGACGTATTTGTGGTGAAAACAAAAGATCCGGAGGATACATTAGCTGTAGTAAAGAAGATTGAGAAATTTGAACATGTTGCAAAAGTAAGGTATGGACAAGGCACGGTTGAAAAGTTGTTTAGCGCAATTAATTTGAGTAGAAACGTAGGAATTGTCCTGATTATTGGATTGCTATTTACAGCGATGTTCCTAATCTCTAATACAATTAAGATTACAATTGTAGCAAGAAGAAAAGAAATTGAAATTATGCGTTTAGTAGGAGCGACTAACTGGTTCATCCGCTGGCCATTTTTCTTAGAAGGTATGTGGCTGGGCCTATTAGGGTCGATTATCCCGATAGCTGCAGTTAGCGCAATATATTACTATGCATATCAGTTCTTAATTGCAAAATTAGCAGGAAGCTATATTAAAATTCTGGATTATACTCCATTTGTATTCCAAGTATCCGGATTACTTCTAGTAATGGGAGCGGTGATTGGAATATGGGGTTCCGTAATGAGTATCCGCAAGTTTTTAAGAGTGTAAAGTAGTTGTCGTTAAATAAATTAGTCTTATGGTCAATAGCTTGAAGAGCGAGAACTACAGTGCTTCAAGCTATTATATTGGAAAAAATGCTGTTTTCTAAAGATTTGTTGGCTATTGTTTAGACTTGGGGATTAAGTAATAAAAAAGAGAGAAAGCATCAGGTTTACCAACTTTACGATTGGTATACGGGGGAGGAGCTTGTACTAAATGAAAAAGAAACTAGCAAAATTAACACTTGTATCTACACTAAGTGTAAGTAGTATGATCGCTTATACATCTATTACGGCATCACCAGTATCTGCCCAAGGTTCACTCAGTGAATTGAATAAGGAAAAAAGTAATATTGAAAATAAGCATAGTAACGTAAAGAAAAAACTAGATGATTCATCCAATAAATTAGATGATATCCATTCTAAACAAGATTCAGTAGAAACAGAGATTAAAAGAATAAATACTTCTATCTCTAGTACACAAGTCAAAATTACAGAGAAAAAAGAACAAATTTCCACTACGAAAGAAGAAGTAAAAAAATTAGAGAAGCAAATTGAAGAAGTAACAGCAAGAATTGAAAAAAGAAATGAATTATTGAAGGAACGTGCAAGATCTTATCAACAAACAGGTGGTATGGTTAATTACCTAGATGTGTTAATGGGTTCACAAAGCATCAGTGATTTTATTGATAGAGTTGGTGCAGTAGCAACAATCGTAGAAGCTGATCAAACAATCATTAAAGAACAAGAAGCAGATAAAAAGTTATTGGAACAATCCAAAGCTGAGCTAAAGTCAAAATTAAATGCACTTGAAACCATGCTTGCTGATCTTGAATCACTGAGTTCTCAATTGAACGCAGAGAAAAAAGAAAAAGATAAATTAATGGCTCAATTGGAAAAAGAAGAAAATCATGTTCATGCAGAAATGCTCTCTTTAGAAGAGGAAGAACAGCTATTGAAGGATCAACAAGTGGCGATGGAAAAAGCAATCAAGTTAGAGAAGGAAAGACAAGCTGAATTAGCAAGACAAGCAGCAGAAGCAGAAAAACAACGAAAAGCAGCAGAAGCAAAGGCAGCGGCTGAAAGAGCTGCAGCACAAAAGCAAGCGGCTAATAATACAAAAGCTACTTCTCAAGCAGCTTCAAAAACAACTGCTTCATCTAATAGCGGAAGCAATTCTCCTGCATCCAAGCCAAAAACTTCTGTATCATCTGGTAGCTTTACCCGTCCAGCAGGTGGAGGATATTTATCTTCAGGGCTAGGTCATCGCTGGGGGACTTTCCATGCAGGTGTTGATATTGCAGCGACTGGAACAGTTCCAATATACGCAGCTGCTGATGGAGTAGTTATTAGATCATATCCTTCAAGCAGTTATGGACAAGTTATTTTTATTAGTCATTATATTAATGGTCAACAATACACAACAGTGTATGCACATATGAGAGAAGGCAGCCGTTTAGTAAATGCAGGTGATGTCGTTTCTAAAGGACAACAAATCGGTACAATGGGTAATACAGGTGATTCTACTGGTCAGCATTTACATTTCGAATTGCATAAAGGGCCTTGGAATCAAGCGAAATCCAATGCTATTAACCCAGTTGGAATTGTTCCATTGTAATAGAATAGTATAGTATTAGTTTATCCGAAATAAGGAGAGTTAAACCTAATCTCTTTGTTCTCCGAAACCTGACTTTATGGCGTTCATTTTAAATGAACGCCATTGTTTTTTGTTGTTAGAACCGATTTTAGCAAGAATCATGTTACTACAGAAAGCAATCATTTCTATGCTATAATAGATGGAAAGGTTTGTAATAATAAAGGGGTAAGAATAGAGATGAGCGAATTTAATGAGAAAAAGGAATCAATGAGTTCCATAAATAAGTTTGAATTGGATGAAGAAACATTATTTATTGTTTCTCAAACATTTAAAGCATTATCAGACCCTACCAGAATAAAAATTCTCCATCTATTATCAAAAAAACAACATTCAGTTAATGAAATAGCAGAAAGCCTAAGTATGCTTCAATCCACGGTTTCTCATCAGCTTCGCTTTCTAAAGAATTTGCGTTTAGTTAAATATAAACGCGAAGGAACTACTATGATTTATTCATGTGATGATGAGCATGTAATGGGCGTGTTAAAACAAATGATTGATCACGCAAGACATCATTAAAAAAATACCAATTAGATGGACTGTAGAGGACTGTAGAAGCTTCTATAATAGATAGATGAATTCTACAGTTTTTTTATAGCCATTTCTGATTAAAGTGTTTTTACTCTAAATTTTAATGGTATTTTTTATACAAAAAATCTGAAAATGGATTGACACTTTTATTAGACTATTCATATAATATAAATATGAGTATATGAATATTTGTGCATATATTAAAAGTAGAAGTAATTGTATATAATAGATCAAAATTAAAGGAAAGAAGGGAAAGGAATGGAGGAAGAGAAGCAGCTGCGGAAAAAAGAATTTATATTAGAAGGCTTGGACTGTGCAAATTGTGCAATGAAAATAGAAAATGGAATAGCATCCATTAATGGAGTCAGAGAATGCACGGTTAACTTTGCTACACAAACATTACATTTACAGGTCGATGAAATAGAAGAAAAGAGTATTTTAGCAAAAGCAGAAAAAACAATCACAAGACTAGAGCCACATGTAAAGATGGTAGAAAAGAGGAAAAAAGCTACTTCTCCATCTCCTGATCATCCGCTTCACCACGATCACGATCACGCTCATGGTCATGAGCATGACCATGACCATGGTACAGAGAATACAAAGAGATTAATTGGAAGATTAGCAGCTGGAACGATTGTTGCAGCAATTGGATTTTTTGCTCCTTTAAACGGAATATCGGAATTTGCTCTTTTCTTTTTGGCCTATTTAATTGTTGGAGGAGACATTTTATTTAGAGCGATAAAAAATATTTTACGTGGGCAAGTATTTGATGAGCATTTTCTTATGTCTATCGCTACATTAGGAGCTTTTGCTATTCAGGAATATCCTGAAGGAGTAGCTGTTATGCTTTTTTATCAAATAGGCGAGTTATTTCAGGGGATAGCTGTCAATCGTTCTAGAAAATCGATTACTAGCTTAATGGATATACGACCAGACTATGCCAATGTAAAAGTTGGCTCTGAACTGAAGAAGCTATCTCCAGAGCAAGTGAACATCGGAGATATTATTATCGTAAAGCCTGGAGAGAAAATTCCGCTTGATGGGCGAGTGATAGAAGGAAGCTCTTCTGTCGATACATCCGCTTTAACAGGAGAGTCCATTCCGCGAGATATAGAAATCGGCAATGAGGTGCTTAGTGGTTATATTAATAATCAGGGTGTATTAACAATCGAAGTAACAAAGGACTTTGGAGAATCAACTGTTACGAAAATACTGGAGCTTGTTCAAAATGCCAGTAACCGCAAAGCTCCTACTGAAAATTTTATTACTAAATTTGCAAGATATTATACACCAGTAGTAGTAATAACAGCTGCATTATTAGCTATCGTACCACCACTCTTAATAAGTGGTGCTACTTTCTCAGACTGGCTGTATCGGGCCCTTGTCTTTCTTGTTATCTCTTGTCCTTGTGCGCTTGTTGTTTCTATTCCATTAGGATTCTTTGGTGGAATTGGCGCAGCATCTAAAAAAGGAATTTTAGTAAAAGGAAGCAATTATTTAGAAGCTTTAAATGATGTGAAGTATGTTGTTTTTGATAAAACTGGTACTTTAACAAAAGGAGTATTTGAAGTAGATTCCATTCACCCAGCACCTAGATTTGCAGAAAAAGAAGTGCTGGAATATGCAGCATATGCAGAAGTGCATTCTAATCATCCAATTGCTGAATCCATTCGCAAAGCATATCAGGGACAGATCATGGAGGAACGCATAGGAGAATATCAAGAATTATCGGGTCATGGAATTATGGTAGAGCTAGATGGAAAAAAAGTGTTAGCAGGTAATCAAAAACTGATGATAAAAGAAAATATCAGCTATTTACCAAACGAAGAAGTCGGAACAGTTATTTATGTGGCAGCAAATCAAGAATTCATCGGTTCTATTGTTATTTCTGATCAGATAAAAGAGGATGCAGAGAAAGCCATCCAACTACTAAAAGAACAAGGAATTAAGAAAACGGTGATGTTAACTGGTGATGCTCAAAAGGTTGGCTCTAAGATTGGGGCTCTTTTAAAAATAGATGAAGTTCATGCAGAATTATTGCCACAGCACAAAGTAGAAGAAATCGAAAAGCTTGATCAACATAAGCAAGCAAAGGAAAAAATTCTCTTTATTGGAGACGGCATAAATGATACACCTGTTCTGGCAAGAGCAGATGTGGGAATGGCAATGGGAGGTTTAGGTGCTGATGCAGCAATAGAGGCAGCAGATATCGTCCTTATGACAGATGAGCCTTCTAAAATAGCAACAGCACTGTCTGTTGCAAAACGGACCCGCCGAATCGTGTGGCAGAACATAATATTTGCTTTAGGAGTTAAAGCAATCTTTTTACTACTAGGCGCATTTGGGATTGCAACGATGTGGGAAGCAGTTTTCTCTGATGTAGGTGTTACTGTTCTTGCCGTTATTAATGCAATGAGAGTATTGCATGTGAAAGGGTTATAAAGAGAGAATTTCCGAGAGGGGACTCATTTCCAAAGAAAAAACGGAGCTAGTATACTGACCACTCGCTCCGTTTTTATTTGAATGAAATTGACCCCTATTTAACATTAGGAGGAGTATTATGTTCAGCTGGAGGAGCAGGCTTTAATTTAGGTGCAGAGCCAAATGGTGGTACATCTCGGACATATTGGAATGTTCCCATACCATCCATGCTTGGTCCCGATGCCCATCTCCCCTTACTGCTTTCATCTCCCATTGAATGATTAAGAAAGAGATAAGATACTTCTGTCTTTTCTAATTTTCTAGGGAAAGTGTTTGGTACAACTACGCCTTCTTGTTGCTCTAATTCGTAAATAGCGGCAAGCCATTGGTTTTGATGCATCGTGTCCCGTGCAATTAAATACGATAACATATCTTTAATGCCTCGATCATCGGTCTGCTCAAACAACCGGACTGCTTGGAGCCTGCCTTGCGATTCTGCATTTAAATTTGCGCGCATATCAGCGAGTAGATTTCCGCTTGCAGCCACATATCCTCCATTCCAAGGTACACCTACGCTATCCTTTGGCATTGCGGCAAGTCCTGAAACGATCGCATGCTGTGGATTAGTTCCACCAATAATAGCCGCCATTGCGGGATTACTTGCAGCTGCTGTTTCAAGCTCGGTAACGGGGGCATCATCTAATAACCTTGCTACCATGGTTGATAGTAATTCAATATGGCCAATTTCTTCTGTTCCAGTATCTAATAATAAATCACGATATTTATCATTTTTTCTTGTTCCCCAAGCTTGGAATAAATATTGATTCATGACCGACATTTCTCCAAATTGTCCACCGATTAGTTCCTGTAAATTTTTAGCGAAAACGGGATCCGGCCTCTCAGGTTTTGCTTCATAGGCCAGCTCTTTGATGTGAAAAAACATTGGTTCCCCTCCTCATAATTCTTTATATACTATGCATGCTTTCTTTATAGGTACGTGTCCAGTTTGAAAAATAGTTTCAATCATAAGTTGTCCGAGCCCTTCATATACATAAAAAAAGGATAAATACATCGTGGCAGAAGAAGGGACGATTGCAATGAATCGGAAGTGGTTGGCTATTTATATGGCAGGCTCCTTATTAGCAGGATCAGGAATGACATATATAGGAATAAACGTGTTGGAAAAAAGACAGGAGGAACAATTAAATAATCAATCAATGGAGGCTGGTTCGCTTGATAAATTGGATAAAGCCTATCAAATAATCTTGCAAAACTATGTGGAAAATGTAGACAAGCAAAAGTTAGAAGATGGTGCAATAAGAGGGATGCTGGCTACATTGGAGGATCCATACTCTGTTTACATGGATCAAGAAGCCGCAAAGCAATTTGAACAAGCTCTTGATTCTTCTTTTGAAGGAATTGGTGCAGAAATTAGTATAGAAGAAGATAAAATGATCATTGTGTCACCAATAAAAGGGTCTCCAGCAGAAAAAGCAGGTATTAAACCTCAAGATCAAATAATTTCAGTAAATGGAGAAAACGTAGAAGGAAAAGATCTTAATGACGTTATCAGCCAAATCAGAGGGGAAAAAGGATCAAAGGTAGAATTAGAAATAAAGCGAGCAACAGTCGATAAACCATTAAAATTGGAAATTGTCCGCGATGAAGTGCCTCAAATCACGGTTTATTCTAATATCATAAAAGACGGTGGAGAAAAGATTGGTTATATAGAAATTACATCATTTTCTAAAGATACAGCAAGTGAGTTTGAAAAGGAATTAAGCAAATTAGAGAAAAATGGTATTTCAAGTCTAATTTTAGATGTACGTGGTAATCCTGGTGGCTTGCTAACAAGTGTAAATGCGATCGTAGAACAATTTTTAACAAATAAAAAACCTTATGTGCAAGTAGAGAATCGAAATGGAGATCGTGAACAGTTTTATTCTGATTTGAAGAAACAAAAGGAATATCCAGTTGTAGTATTGATTGATAATGGAAGTGCATCGGCGTCCGAAATTTTAGCTGCTGCCTTAAAAGAGGGAGCTGGATATCCGCTAATTGGCGAAAATTCATTTGGAAAAGGAACCGTCCAACAGCCTATATTAATGGATGATGGCAGTGAAATCAAACTAACGGTTTCTAAATGGCTTACTCCTGATGGAAATTGGATTCATAGACAAGGAATAAAGCCCACTATCGAAGTCGAGCAAACGGACTTATATCATACCCACCCATTGCAGATTGTAGATTCACTTAAGCCTGAGGATAATGATGAACAGGTCCAATATGCACAAGAAATTTTAACAAGCTTAGGATTCACAACAGATAGGCAAGATGGCTATTATAGTCCGCAAACAGAAGTAGCTGTAAGAGCATTTCAAAGCAAAAATGCACTGGAGGTTACTGGTGTGATAGATGGAAAAACAGCTGCAAAGATGGAGGAAGCAGTTAGGATAGAAAAACAAAAGGACGAAAACGATATTCAATTACAAACAGCTATCCGCTATTTAGTTCATTAATAAAACGTAGGGCACAAAGAATTCAACCAGATAAACCCGAGCAATTATCCTTAAGATACTATTAGGTTTTTCGGATAATTGTTCGGGTTATTTAATTTAAAGAAAGAAGAGTTGTGGAAATCACCCGCAGGCTGAATATGCTTCGCTTTCCATGGGGCTGCGCTTGAACTTCTTTATCACTGCATTGTGCATGATGAAAAAGTAGGTTCATAATAAAGAGGAAAGAAGAAAATTTGAAAGAAGTAAGTATTTTACATAGATAAAAGGAAGAAGTAACAGAGGAACGTGCTCTGTGCCAAAAAGGAAGAGGAGCAGAGCAAAAAAGTAACAGAGGAACATTAGCTGTGCCCGCTCCCAGAAGAAAAAGTGCAAAACCCCCTCATGCTGACCAAAATAATAAAGAAATAGCCTGTCTTCTTCACCTAAAGAATACAGCGTTCTAAAACTTGCTCTCCGGCGCATAGAGTGGTTGCAGCGCAATGGAAAAAATGGTTTTCCTACTAAGTTAGAGGATGTTCATTTTTACTCATTTTATATTTTGTTTTGTCCCCAGTCTCAATAATGTTTTATTTATTTAACACACTATCTTCCAGCATTAAGTTCTTATCTCCGTATATTTTTGTGATATGAGTATCTCCCCATTCACAAAGAGCATTTAAAATGGGCTCTAAACTTTTTCCATAGTCACTTAATTCATATTCTACTTTTGGTGGTATTTGTTGATAGATTATACGATTGATAACACCGTCTTCTTCCAATTCCCTTAATTGCTGTGTAAGCATTTTTTGCGTAATATTTGGCATTAAGCGTTTTAATTCACTTGTTCTTTTTTTGCCATGTGTTAAGTGGCACAAAATTACACACTTCCATTTACCGCCGATTACTTCCAAAGTGGCTTCAACTGATATATTGTATTTTTTATTTTCCATAATATCCTCCATTTTTTATAGGAACTTTTTTGTACCTATATTACCTTTAGGTTCCTACATTACAAAAAAGTACGTACTTTTCTATTTATCTTATATGATTCATAATAACACTAGCCGGTTAAAATGCAAAACTACAAAAAATACCACTAGTGGTTAGCGATATATGTAAGAGGAGGAAAAGGAAGTTGAAGCAAAATATGAATACATTTGCGTTAATAGCCTTGGCTGTTAGTGCTTTTGCTATTGGTACTACTGAATTCATAAGCGTTGGATTATTACCTTTGATTGCCGATGACTTTCGGGTAGGGATTACAACAGCAGGATTAACTGTTTCTATTTATGCACTAGGCGTTACATTTGGAGCACCTGTTTTGACAGCTATTACCTCTAATATTTCACGAAAATCTTTATTATTGGGGATCATGATTGTTTTTATTATTGGTAATAGTATGGCTGCATTTGCTCCCAATATCACTATTTTACTGATTGCACGTATTGTATCAGCTTTTGCTCACGGTATATTTATGTCGATTGGTTCCACGATTGCAGCAGATCTAGTAGCGAAAGAAAAAAGAGCAAGTGCTATCTCTATCATGTTCTCCGGATTAACGGTTGCCACTGTAACAGGTGTTCCCTTTGGGACATTTATCGGTCAGCACTTTGGCTGGAGATTAGCATTTATCACCATTGTTATTATTGGAATCATTGCGTTTATCGCCAATAGTTTGCTTGTGCCAAATAACTTATCGAAAGGTGGCCGTGCAACCTTTAAAGATCAGTTGCAGTTAGTTACAAACCTACGACTACTAATGCTTTTTTTTATTACAGCATTAGGCTATGGAGGAACATTTGTGGTTTTCACGTATCTTTCTCCATTACTGCATGAAGTAACAGGCTTTCAGCAAAATACAGTAGCAGGAATTTTACTATTGTATGGTGTAGCAATTGCCATTGGTAATATGATTGGCGGCAAGTTATCAAACAAAAACCCGCTTCGGGCATTATTTTTTATGTTTATTATCCAAGCTATTATCCTATTTGTTTTGTCCTTTACCCTTCCATTTAAGGTAATTGGCTTAATAAGTATTCTTTTTATGGGCTTATTAGCATTTATGAATGTTCCGGGGCTGCAAGTTTATGTAGTAATGCTCGCAGAACGTTATGTACCAAGTGCAGTAGATGTAGCCTCTGCTGTAAATATTGCAGCTTTTAACGCAGGAATAGCAATCGGTTCTTACTTGGGAGGGATAGTGACCAATTCACTAGGGCTTATCCATACTTCGTGGGTAGGCGGAATCATGGTTATTGCCGCTATTCTCCTAACTGGTTTCAGCTTAATTTTAGAAAAAAATTCATTGAAAAAAGGAGTTATTTCACGATGAAAAACTTACAAGATACAGTTCAACTAACAAACGGAATCAAAATGCCTTGGCTAGGATTAGGTGTATTTAAAGTGGAGGAAGGGCAAGTGCTTGTGGATGCTGTAAGCTCTGCAATTAAGAATGGCTACCGTAGTATTGATACAGCGGCTATTTATGCTAATGAAGCAGGGGTTGGCGAAGGAATAAAGAAAGGCATGAAAGAAGCAGGCATTACAAGAGATGATTTATTTATTACTTCAAAAGTATGGACAGACGATTTAGGATATGAAGAAACAATAAAGGCATATGAAGTAAGTTTAGAAAAGCTCGGACTCGATTATTTAGATTTATATCTTATTCACTGGCCAAAAGAAGGAAAATATAAAGACGCATGGAGAGCTTTAGAAACACTATATAAACAAGGCAGGGTTAAAGCAATTGGAGTAAGTAATTTTCAAATCCATCATTTAGAAGACTTGATGAAAGATGCGGAAGTGAAACCAATGATTAATCAAATCGAATTGCATCCAAGGCTTACACAAAAAGAGTTAATAGCATATTGCCAAGAGAAAGGAATACAAGTGGAAGCATGGTCTCCGTTAATGCAAGGACAATTATTCGATCAGCCGGAATTAGTGGAAATAGCTGCAAGACATCAGAAATCTGTTGCACAAGTAATTATTCGTTGGGACTTGCAAAATGGTATTATTACGATTCCTAAATCCGTTAAAGAGCACCGTATTATCGAAAATGGAAATGTTTTTGATTTCACATTATCAAAAGACGAAATGGAACAAATTGATGCCTTAAATCTGGATCAACGAGTTGGTCCTGATCCAGATAATTTCGATTTTTAATGGAGCGTTAATCCCATTTCTGAAAAGAAACAAATAGAAGTAGTACAAAAGGGTGGGTCATAAGTATTTCAATCAAATATAGCCCCGAACAATTATACGTACACACTAAAAAATATTCGTATAATTGTTCGGGGGTTAATTAAATTTAGGAAAGAAGGTTTGAGGTAATCACCCGCAGCCTGAATACACTTCGCTTTCCATGGGGCGAGCGCCAAGCCTCCTCGTCGTCACTACGTTCCTGCGGGGTCATGGACTTTCTCGCAGCTCCCATAGGAGTCTACGTGTATTCAGGCTGCTCTGTTTTTTCCTAGTAATTTTAGTTTGCTGAAAAACAAATAATCTTTAAAAACGGAGTGTCTGTAGTGTAATGGAATGAATTGGTTTCACCACTAAATTAGAGATTGTTCGTCTTATTCATACAAATAAATTCGCAACCAAATTAGTATAATAACAGCTAATAAGTCATTATATCAATTACTTATATTTTAAAATCATGGTGGGAATCTAAAAAAAATGTAACCTTTCTCTCGAATTACCGTAATACAATTTGTGCAGAAAATAGTAATGGAGGAAGGAGAAAAAAGGTGAAACTCTGGTGGATTGCAAATGTTTTTTGGGTAGTCGTTTTTTCAATACTATCGATTATCATCGCAACAAGGCAAATAGATGGATCGGGGGCTGTGCAAACTCCTGAAATCAGAATTATTACATTTATAATTTTGGCTGTTCCATTTGTATTTATCCTTATAGTCCAATTAATCTGGTTTTATTTTATTCGTAAAAGAACAAGACATTCCTAGTTCAGCTATCCTATGAATAAATAACTGTAATGCTTTCTTGTAAACTAATATATTTAGTTCACAAGAAAACATCCAAACAAAGAACGAGAGAATTTTAAAATTCATCGTTCTTTGTTTGTTTTTAAATATTACTAAATACATTGGGTTGACTAAAGTATGTTATCACACAAATTTCTATATGATCTGGGAATTGTTTAGGTATAGATCTTATTCCCATTAGTTTGTGGCTGAAAATTAATAAAGTTTTCACATGCAACCGAATACAAATAGTAGTTTTTATGTTAGAATACATCTGAAATAGAACCATCTTATCTAGAAAGGATGAGTTTATGAAAATTGCAATAGCCAGTGATCATGGTGGATATCAGTTAAAGGAAGCAGTAAAAGCCCATCTTCATAATGCGGGGATGGAAGTAGAAGATTTTGGTTGCTATAGTAGAGAAAGTGTGGATTTTCCGGATTATGCAAAAAGTGTTGGTGAATCAATTGTGAATGGTGAAAACCAACTAGGTATTTTATGCTGTGGAACAGGAATAGGCATGAGTATTGCTGCCAATAAAATCACTGGAATTCGTGCAGCGGTTGTTGGTGATGTCTTCTCAGCAAAGGCAACAAGAGAGCATAATGATAGTAATATCCTTTGTTTAGGAGAAAGAGTGACTGGGGAAGGATTAGCGTGTCTAATAGTAGATACCTGGTTAAATGCAGAATTTCTAGGCGGCAGACATGAAAAGCGTATCAGTGGAATTAAAGAATTAGAATCATATTATTGTTAATAGTAGGACAAATTAACCTCGAATTTGTTAAATGAAACATATTATAACTTGTACGTACTATTAATAGGTTATACTAAATATGTATGGTTTATTCTTGGGAAGTTGTATGCTATAATGGTTTTGGAAAAATATATCATGGAGAAGAAAAGGGAAAATTAGTCCTTTTTCTTCAAAAAGTATGTACTTTTTTTCTGTATATTATTAGTTACTTATAGCTTGTAAAGGTTAGGGGGTAAGGTGTTGAAGGTTGGTGTAATTGTCTTAGGTTGTTTGCCTTCGGGAGTAAAGCAAATTCTTCATCGATTATATGAGGAGTTATCTTCTAAGCATCAACTATTTGGAATGGAAATAGATAGAGGGTCCGGTGAAGTCAATTATACGGAGATAAAAGAAGTGAGTGATTCACCATACTTAAGCCATACTATCTTAAAGGTAAGCGCTGCACCAGTAAATAATCAATGGGAACAAACACTTGCTCCGATGGATATGACTGTTGTATTGGGAGATGCGCAGGCAAAAGAAATATGGCAGACTTCTATAGCCGATAAAGAAGCGCTGCGTACATTATTTGTCCCAGTTTCCATTTACAATAATATTAAAGGAAATGATTGGACTCTAGGATATGATACCGCACTTAACAGTATTACTCAGAATGTGTTAAAGGTGCAAGATACCATTCATTCTCTTAAATATGATAAGCCAAGATTATTTGGTTTTTCAATAGAGGGGAACCCATCGACTAATATGCTGCAGGATATCTCTCTTGCGGTGGATGGTAACTATTTAGCAGTAGATTACGAGGAAGAAGAAATTACCACTTTATGTGATGCGATAAAGAAAAGCTATACATATACTAAAACTTCTAATGTTCTAATATATAGCCAAGCTTTACAAGAGGTAATTGAAAATTCAGTTATTAGTAAGCTAGAGGTAGATTGGAAATATACAGAAATTGACGAAGCACTATGTATGGGAGTAAACCCAACAGCCATCGATCGAATCCTTGCAAATGAACTTGCGGATGAAATCTTGCGATGGATAAAAAATAATTGTTTAACAGGTGAACTCACCGTTCAAAAGGATGGAATTCAATTTAAATAAACGCTAAGCCAAAATGAATAAATTCTTTTACTAATTTAGGGTTAGCATTAAATAAATCAAAAAAGGATGAGGAAAATGAGTAATCAAGTAAAAACAGATATCGAACAATTAGCTATTAACACAATCCGTACTTTATCCATTGATGCAATTGAAAAATCTAATTCTGGTCACCCAGGAATGCCAATGGGGGCAGCGCCAATGGCTTATACATTATGGGCTAAGGAAATGAATCATAATCCTGCTAATCCTAACTGGTTCAACCGTGACCGTTTCGTTTTATCAGCTGGACATGGTTCTATGCTTCTATATAGCTTGCTGCACCTTTTCAATTACGGTGTTACTGTAGATGACTTAAAGAACTTCCGTCAATGGGGAAGCAAAACTCCAGGACATCCAGAATTTGGACACACACCAGGTGTGGAAGCTACTACTGGTCCATTAGGACAAGGTATTGCGATGGCTGTTGGGATGGCAATGGCAGAAAGACATCTTGCAGAAACCTATAATAAAGAAAATTATCCAGTTGTTGACCATTATACGTACAGCATTTGCGGTGATGGTGATTTAATGGAAGGCGTATCTGCAGAAGCAGCGTCTCTTGCAGGTCATTTAAAATTAGGAAGACTAGTAGTATTATATGATTCCAATGATATTTCTTTAGATGGTGATTTAAATCTCTCTTTCTCTGAAAGTGTTCAAAAGCGCTTTGAAGCATATGGATGGGAAGTTATTCGTGTAGAAGATGGCAATGACTTAGCTGAAATTCAAGCGGCAATTGCTCAAGCGAAAAAATCAGATGTACCGACATTAATTGAAGTGAAAACAGTTATTGGCTATGGTTCTCCGAATAAAGGCGGAAAATCTGCATCACATGGTGCACCACTTGGAGCTTCTGAAACACAATTAGCAAAACAAACATATGGTTGGGCATATGAAGAAGCATTCCACGTTCCAGCAGAAGTATCGGAGCATTATGCGGCATTAGCACAAGAAGGTGCAGAAAAAGAGAAAGCTTGGAATGAGCTTTATGAAAATTATAAAGTAGCATATCCAGAATTAGCTACTCAATTAGAAACAGCTATTAAAGGAGAACTACCTGCTGATTTACAAGAAAAATTACCTGAATTTAATGCTGGAGATTCTATGGCGACAAGAGATTCTTCTGGTAAAACAATTCAAGCAATTGCTAGTGCGGTTCCTGCTTTCTTCGGTGGTTCTGCAGACCTTGCTGGTTCGAACAAAACATTAATGACTAGTGAGAAAAACTTTGCCATCGATGGATATGCCGGCAGAAATATCTGGTTTGGTGTACGTGAATTTGCAATGGGTGCGGCATTAAACGGATTAGCACTGCACGGTGGAGTAAAAGTATTTGGCGCAACATTCTTCGTGTTCTCTGATTATTTACGCCCAGCAATCCGCTTAGCAGCATTAATGAAATTACCAGTAACATATGTATTTACACATGATAGTATTGCAGTTGGGGAAGATGGTCCAACACATGAACCTGTTGAACAACTTGCTTCCTTACGTGCAATGCCAGGGCTTTCTATCATTCGTCCAGCAGATGCCAAAGAAACAGCTGCTGCATGGCAACTGGCAATTGAAAGCACAGATACTCCAACAGCCCTAGTGTTGACTCGTCAAAACTTACCAACATTAGATTTAACAAAAGCAGAAGCATATGAAGGTGTGAAAAAAGGTGCTTATACAGTTGCAGCTGGTAAAGAAGCTGCACAGGCCTTAATCTTAGCATCTGGTTCCGAAGTATCTCTTGCAATCAAGGCACAAGCAGCTTTAGCAGAAGAAGGAATTTCTGTAAATGTAGTAAGTATGCCAAGCTGGGATCGTTTTGAAAAACAATCTCCTGAATATAAAGAAAGTGTATTGCCAGAAAGTGTTCAAGCACGTGTTGCAATTGAGGCTGGTGCATCTCTAGGCTGGAGAGAATACATCGGTTCTAAAGGAGAGCACATTACAATTGATCATTTCGGGGCATCTGCTCCAGCAGATAAACTATTCCAAGAGTATGGATTTACTGTTGAGAATGTTGTAGCAAAAGTAAAATCATCTATCGCAAAAGCAAAATAATATCCGAAAGTTCTAGGTGAAAAGGGCAGAAGCTAATAACCATGTGAGATGGTTATTAGCTTCTTTTTTGTACAAAGAAAAAGAAGTAGGCACCAAAGAAAAAATAGAATAGTTAAATTTTGTCTTAGGAATCGGTGTCAACTTTATCATTAGTTTAAGTAGCAAAAGTAGTTAAATACAGTCACAATAAAGAAATATGCTTTATGCTGTACATACATAATCAGATTAATCTTGGCAACAAGTTTGTCTTTAGGAAAGAAGGAGAATAGATTGGGATTTGTGCAAGTTAATCACTTAGTGACACAATTCACAAACTAGTAATGGAAATGAAAACGGATACAATATCTTATTTTTACATGCTACAATGAAATCAAGTTAAGAGGTGATAGATAATGTATCTTGACGAAAGAAGTAATATCTTATTAAAGGAAGTATTGAGCAATCCGGATACTTCTAACATAAAGCTAGAGAAAAAATTTCAGTTATCTAGAAGGCAAGTTAGTTACAGTTTTCAGAAGATTAATGATTGGCTTGAATCGAATAATTACCCAGCTATCAAAAGAACAAATGGTGGAAAATTCATTATTAGCCCAGTCATTATGGAATTATTTGCTGAAAAGACAGACGAACAAGTAGATAAACATTACATTCCATCTGAAACGGAAAGAGCTCAATTTATTCTATTGTATATTA
Organism: Niallia sp. FSL W8-0951; assembly: GCF_038006525.1. Classification (NCBI taxonomy): domain Bacteria; kingdom Bacillati; phylum Bacillota; class Bacilli; order Caryophanales; family Bacillaceae; genus Niallia; species Niallia sp. FSL W8-0951. The sequence continues at coordinate 2,940,151 of NZ_JBBOVK010000001.1, read as the reverse complement.
TTAGTAGCAGTGAAGAGCTTTCCCTACTGCATTTTACTACCGCATTAGGTGTAAGTAAAAATACGGTCCTTCGTGATATGAAAAATGTTCAGCAAATGATTGAGCCATACGAACTTGAGGTTAGTTATTCAAGAATGAAAGGATATGAATTAAAAGGAAAGGAATGGGATGTCCGAAAATTATTAGTGGAAGTATTGGAAAATATCTTATCGATTTATAATGGCGAAGTTTATATTCAAAAGTTTATTGATATATCAAAAGACAATCTGACAACGATAAAAGAAAGACTTGCAGAAGTCGAAAGCAGTTTACACCTTCAGTTTATTGATGAACGAATTAATCTTTTGCCATATATTTTAGCAGTCATACTAAAGCGTATTCAACAAGGGAAAGTAATTCAAGATTTTTACCATATTGATTATCGAGCCTTGTCTGATACAAAAGAATTTATTGCTGCAGAAATCTTAATTAAAGACATGAAATCTATTCCGAAAGAAGAGCATCTGTTTTTAACCTTGCAGCTGCTTACATCCAAGATATTATCAGCCCAGTTTTTAGCTGATCATCAAATACCAGAGCTGACGAGGACCTTGGAACAATTTCTTCATACTTTTGAATATAAAGCGTGTATAGCCTTCAAAGATAAAGCGGCATTACTTGAAAGATTGGTTCTTCATATGAAGCCTGCTTATTATCGAATGAAATATAATTTAACGACGAATTACACGATGATGGAAAAAGTAAGCGAAGAATTTGAAACGATTCATTTTATTGTAAAGGATTCGATTTCTCCTGTAGAAGAATATATCGGCTGTCCCATACCAGAAAGCGAATTAATGTTCATCACCATCTTCATTGGCGGCCATTTAATCAGCTCAGGAGAAACAATCCAGAAGAAGAAGAAAGCGGTAGTTGTTTGTCCAAATGGTGTATCTATATCACGCCTAATGGAAAGCACATTACGTGAGTTATTCCCTGAATTTTACTTTTATCAAGCTTTATCTATTCGGGAATTTCAACAACTTAATTACCAAGTGGATATTATTTTTTCACCAGTACCTTTACAAACGGATACAAAGCAATTTGTCATTAATCGCATATTAACAGATTTTGAAAAAGTTCAGCTTAGACAACGAGTATTAAGAGAAATATTTGACTTAAATACTAGTGTGATCAACATTGAACAGTTAATGGGGAAAATTGAGAAATATGCTTCAATAAAAGATAAAGAGTCTTTGCGCAGTACCTTACAAGAACATTTCTCTATTACAACAACTATTGATTCACAAGAATCAATAGCGAAGACAGATTTATCCCTTTCCTCTCTCTTAGCACCAGACATGATTACCGTGGTGAAAAGAATAGAAGGTTGGCAGCAAGGAATCCAACTTGCAGCAGAAAAGCTGTTGAATAATGGCAGCATCACAGAAAATTATATTGCAGAAATGGTGAAACAGTATCCTACAATGGTCCAGCATATCTTACTAAGAAACGTGATAGCCATTCCTCATGCAGGTCCAGAAGATGGTGTAAATAAAGTTGGCATGAGCTTATTAAAAATAGAAGAAGGTATCCCATATAATGATAATATTTGCGTGCATTTTATCGTGGTACTGGCATCTACAGATAAGCATAAACATCTTTATGCATTAAGACAGCTGATGAGTTTATCGAAAAATGAAGAAGATATCAGCAATTTAAAAAACAGTAATGATTCCAATCAAATATATGAAATCATTAAAAAATATTCTTAAAGTTAAGTGAAAGTGGAGGAGTTTAAAATGGCAGTTGCTTCATTTATTAAAGAAAGCTTAATAAACGTCGGATTAAAGGTAGAAAATCAAGATGAGCTTTTCAACGCAATGTTCGAAAAGGCATACAAGCAGGGGTTTGTAAAAGAAACATTTCTACCGAAAATTAAGGAGAGAGAATCGATCTTCCCAACAGGGCTCAGTGTCAATAATTATAGTATCGCTATCCCTCATACAGATCCGGAACATGTAGTGGAGCAATTTATCGCCGTTTCTGTTTTAGAAAAACCAGTATCCTTTCATTTAATGGAAGATAATACAAAAACAACGGAGGTGCAAGCTGTATTAATGCTTGGCTTAAATCAGCCACATAGCCAAATTGAAGTTCTTCAGGAATTAATGCAAGTCATCCAAGTAGAAGAGCATCTTGAAAAGCTTATTCATGCAAAGGATAAATCTGATATAACAGCATTATTTGAAAGCATTAAAATTTTATGAAAGGTGGTGAGTAGATTGAACAAGCCAATAGTACTTGTGGCATGTGGTGCAGGGATTGCTACATCAACAGTTGTTTTAGATCATTTAGAAGAATTATTTAGACGAGAAAATCTAAAGGTAGAGCTTGTTCAATGTAAAATAGCAGAAGTGGCATCTTTACAAGATGATGCGTTTTTAATTATATCAACTACTATCTTGCCGACAAAATATAAAGTCCCAGCAATCAGTGCTACTGCTTATATTAGTGGGTTAGGTATAGAAAAACTAGATAAAGAGATTCTAAGTTATTTTGAAAAAACAAACAAAACAATCTAAATACAAGCCAATTAATAAGTTAAAAGAATGGAAGGGGATTTTAAAAATGAAAAAATATAAAATTTTAGTAGCATGTGGAGCAGGTATCGCAACTTCAACTGTAGTTTGTAATCGAGTGGAGAATTTGGTGAAGGATAACAATATTAATGCAGAAGTTATTCAATGTAAAATAGCAGAAGTAGCTTCAAAACAAAGTGAGGCAGATATTATCGTTTCAACTACTATTCTTCCTACAACTTATCAGATACCAGCAATTATAGCTACGGCTTATATCACTGGAATTGGAATGGAAAGTTTAGATAAAAAAATACTTGATCACTTGCAATAATGAAAAGAAGTTAAGGGAATTTGGGTGAAATTACTGTTTGTTGTTATATAACAACAAACAGTAATTAATTCTAATATATAACAAAAGAAAAGAGGGAAAAATATGCAAAAGCTATTAGATGGCGTTCAGTATGTACTAAATCTTGGACCAACTGTAATTTTACCTATTGCTATCATTCTATTGGGTCTTGCATTTAAGACAGGCTTTAAAAAGGCATTAAAAGCGGGAATAACTATTGGGATTGGATTTGTAGGGATTAACTTAGTTATTGATTTGCTTGTTAGTACTCTTGGACCAGCTGCACAGCAGATGGTTGAGCGTTTTGGATTAAATCTAACAGTTATTGATACAGGGTGGCCTTCAGCAGCAGCTCTATCTTGGGCATCACCTGTTGCAGCAATTTTAATTCCGATTTGTTTATTTGCAAACATCTTTTTCTTATTAACAAAGATGACAAAAACTTTGGATATTGATATTTGGAACTACTGGCACTTTATTGCAGCTGGTGCAACTGGCTATATTGTAACAGATAGTTGGTGGTTTGCAATTTTATGTGCAATTATTTATCAATATGCAGTACTGTTTGTTGCTGATAAAACGGCTCCTATGGTTCAAAAATTTTATGGGCTTGATGGAATTTCATTACCAACTGGTTCTACAGCGGCTTTCGGACCAATTGGTATATTAGTAGGCTGGGCTATCGCAAAAATTCCCGGAATAAATAAATTAAATGCAGACCCTGAAACCATTCAAAAGCGTTTTGGAATTTTTGGTGAACCAATGATGATGGGAATAATCCTTGGTGCACTTATTGGATTACTTGCTGGTTATGATATCGGAAAAATATTACAAACAGGTATTTCAATGGGAGCAGTAATGTTATTGATGCCGCGTATGGTTAAGATCTTAATGGAAGGTTTAATACCAATTTCAGAGTCAGCACGGTCGTTTTTGCAAAAGAGATATGGTGATAGAGAGATTTATATAGGATTGGATGCTGCAGTATCTGTAGGACATCCATCAGTGATGGCAACTGCACTTATATTAGTTCCAATTACATTGTTTTTAGCTGTAATCTTACCAGGTAATAAAGTGCTGCCATTTGGTGATTTAGCGACAATTCCATTTTATATTGCGTTTGTTGTAGGATCTCGTAAAGGAAATATCATTCACTCTGTTTTAGCTGGAATCGTAATGGTAGCGTTATCACTATATATGGCTACTAATTTTGCGGAGGTTCATACTCAGATGATTTCTGGTGCACAATTTACTTTACCTGAGGGTGCTACCCAAATTTCTAGTTTAGATCTAGGAGGTAACTTATTTAACTGGTTAATATTAAAATTCTCTGAAGCGGTTGCCTTTTTGTTTGGAAAATAATTAGAACTTAATGAATAAAAGCAGATGATTTAAGCAATTAGGCTGGTGCGTCTGCTTTTATTTTGAAATGAAAATAATGAATGGAGGTTTAAACGATGAAAGCAGCAGTTCTCCACGCTGAAAACAAAATAATTTATGAAGATATAGAGTTAGAATCTTGTAATGCTACAGAAGTTAAGGTCAAAGTAATGGCTGCTGGTATCTGCGGATCTGATACACATAAAATGACAAGTGTTTGGAAATATCCATTACCAGCAATAATGGGACATGAATTTTCAGGAATTGTTACTGAAATTGGATCTAAGGTTACAAATGTGAAAGTTGGTGAAAGAGTTGTTGTCATTCCTTTTATACCTTGTAACGAATGTGAATATTGTCTAAAGGGACAATTTTCATTGTGTGAAAATCATGGAATGATAGGATCAAAATCTTATGGAGGATTTGCAGAGTATTGTAATGTTCCTGCTAAGAATATTTTATCAATTGGCGAAATGGATTTTGAAGAGGCAGCAATGATTGAACCACTGGCAGTTGCTTTACATGGAGTATTAAATATTAAGCCGCATTTAGGTGATGTAGTAGCAGTTTTTGGTGCAGGAACAATTGGTATGCTCGTTATTCAGTGGTTAAAAATAGCCGGGGTTAAAGAAATAATAGCTATTGATATTTCCGATGAAAAGTTAGCAGAAGCAAGAGCATTTGGCTGTGAAAAAACTATTAATGCAAAAAAAGAAGACTTATATCAAAAAATCGAAGAATATACCAATGGCCTTGGTGTAGATATAGCTTTAGAATGTGCAGGTTCAAAAATTACACAAGAACAATGTTTATTGATTACACGTAAGAAGGGAAAGATCGGATATTTAGGCATTGCATATTCTGATGTAACTTTATCACAGAAAGCATTCGAAAATATTTTTAGAAGAGAGTTAACCTTAAAGGGGTTTTGGAATTCCTATTCAGCTCCTTTCCCTGGTGAAGAATGGACAAAAAGCATTTCATTTTTACAAAAGGGACAAATTAAGTTGAAAGATTTAATTTCTCATAGATTTTCTTTAGAAGATACTCAAGCGGCTTTTAATCTAATTATTAATCGTGAGGAGAACTATGGAAAAGTGTTAATTTTACCAAATGGGAGTGAGAATTAAATGAAAGCTGTAACAAAATTAAAATCTGGTTATGATGAAATGGAGCTAATCGAAATCGATGAGCCTTCTGCATATGACGATAAAGTAAAAATAAAAGTTGCATACACAGGGATTTGTGGATCAGATATTCACACCTTTAAAGGAGAATACAATAGTAAAAATACTCCAGTAGTATTAGGACATGAGTTTTCTGGTGTAGTAGTGGAGGTCGGCAAAGATGTTACAAGAGTAAAAGTCGGAGATCGAGTAACAAGTGAAACGACCTTTACAACTTGCGGAGAATGTATCTATTGTCAAGAAAAGGACTATAATCTTTGTCCAAATAGAACAGGTCTTGGTACACAAGTAAATGGTAGTATGGCAGAATATGTGATTGCTAGGGAAGAGAGCATACATGTATTAAACGAAAAGGTTAGTTTAGAAGCAGCTGCTTTAACAGAACCATTAGCTTGTTGTGTTCATGCTGCGTTAGAAAAAACAATGATTGCAGAAAACGATACTGTTTTAGTATTTGGTCCTGGTCCCATTGGATTGTTATTAAGTCAAGTAGTAAAAGCACAAGGCGCCTTCGTTATATTGGCTGGCATTACAAAAGATAGAAAGCGATTAGATCTTGCAAAGGAATTAGGAATAGATGTTGTCGTGGATCTTTTACAAGAAGATTTGAACGAAATGGTTTACCAATATACGGATGGCTATGGTGCGGATAAAGTATTCGATTGTTCGGGAGCGGTTCCAGCTGTAAACCAAGGTCTTGCACTAACAAAGAAAAAAGGAACATTCGTTCAAGTAGGATTATTTGCAAAGAAAGCAAATGAAATCGATCAAGAGTCCATTATTCAACGCGAAATTAACTATATCGGCTGTCGTTCTCAAAAACCTAGTTCTTGGGATATTGCCCTGAAATTACTAGAGGATGGAAAAATCGATACAGATAAAATGATTACAAAGATCGTATCACTCGCTGAATGGCGCACTGGTTTTGAAAAAGTAATGGCTGGTGATGAGATAAAAGTTTTAATTGAATCTTAAGCAGCTGTCAGATAAGAATACTCCACTTACATCATAAAGCGGGGTATTTTTATCTATTTACTTTATTATTAATTATCTTTCATCACTAGATGGCACAAAAGAAATAACAATATTGAAGATGAAAACGTATACAGATAACTAGGGTTTATGTGATAAAATGAACATGCCAAAAAGGAACTAACAAAATGTAATGGGCATGAGAGTTGATTGTTTCATGATAGATTCTATTATTTGGTTCTTCCTGGAAGGAAATAATACGTTTTTTCCCGATTAATAGAGTTGACTAATAGAGAGGATGAAGAGCATGAAGTTAGCCATTGCATGTGATCATGGTGGATTTTTGCTAAAGGAAGCAGTGAAGAAATATTTATTAGAACAAGAAGTTGAAGTAGAAGATTTTGGTTGTCACAGTCGAGAAAGTGTAGATTTCCCAGACTACGCCAAAAAAGTGGGAGAATCGATTGTTAGAGGTCAAAATGATTTAGGAATTCTTTGTTGTGGAACTGGCATTGGAATGAGTATTGCGGCAAATAAAATAAATGGAATTCGAGCAGCTGTAGTTGGAGATGTTTTTTCCGCGCAAGCTACTAGGGAACATAATAATAGTAATGTTCTATGTTTAGGAGAGAGAGTGACAGGAGAAGGTTTGGCCTTGCTAATAGTAGAAACATGGCTTCAGGCGAAGTTTTTAGGAGGAAGACATGAAAGAAGAGTCGGAGCTATTGGGGAATTAGAAAAATATCTATGTTGATAGATAAAGAGTATAAAGATAAAAGGATGTAAAACAGCTAATCAAATAGAAATCTATAAGATTAAATAAGGGGAAACAGGAGGCATCCAATTTGAAGGTAGGTATCATGATTGCAGGAGTACTGCCTGGGGGAGTAAAGCAGATTATTTATAAAATATTTAATGAATTGACTCCAACTCACCAATTATTTGGGATTGAAGTGAATAAAGAAACAGGGAAAGCGGACTATCTTGAATTTATTGTTAATAATGATTCTCCCTATTTAAGTGATTCTCTATTGAAGCCAACTCCATTATTAGACAATATTAGATGGGAAGAAATCTGTTCCCCGATGGATAGTATAATTTTATTGGCGATGCACAGGCAAAAAAACGGTGGGCGCAGACATTTGCAATGAGCAAAACGATTCATTCCTTATACGTTCCTGTTTCTATTTATAACAATATCAAAGGTTCAGATTGGTCTTTAGGCTATGACACCGCTATTAATAGTATTACACAAATGGTTCTGAAGGTAAAAGATACCATTCATTCGCTGAAATACGAAAAACCAAGATTGTTTGGCTTTGCTATAAATGGATACCCTTCGAATCATATGCTCCAAGATATTTCCATGGCGGTAGATGGCCATTTTTTAGCAAATATGTTTGAATTAGAAGAAGTAGAGCTTTTATGTAATAAAATCGATAATAGTTTTAATTCTCTTCAAACTTCTTCAGTACTAGTATACAGCCATTTAAATAAAGCAAGTGTAGAGAAGAAGCTGATTCGCTCTTTAAATGTGGATTGGAAATACACGGAAATTGATGAAGCTCTATGCATGGGAACCAATCCAACAACAATTGATCGAATATTAGCAAATAAAATAGCGGAAACCATATTATTATGGATAAAAAATGATAATCCGACAGGAGAAATAGCAGTGAAAAAAGAGGGAGTTCTTTATTTAAATAAAAAATACGAAGGAATGATAGTATGACTAATACAGTTGTTGCAAACGTAGAAAAACTAGCAGTAAATACAATTCGAACATTATCCATTGATGCCATTGAAAAATCAAATTCTGGTCATCCAGGTATGCCAATGGGGGCAGCACCAATGGCATATACACTATGGGCAAAGGAAATGAATCATAATCCAGCTAATCCTAATTGGTTTAATCGTGACCGGTTTGTTTTATCAGCAGGACATGGTTCCATGCTTCTTTATAGCTTATTACATTTATTTCAATATGATGTAACCATTGATGATTTGAAAAATTTCCGTCAATGGGGAAGTAAAACGCCAGGTCATCCAGAGTTCGGCCATACTCCAGGTGTGGAAGCAACTACTGGCCCATTAGGACAAGGAATTGCGATGGCAGTAGGAATGGCAATGGCAGAAAGACACTTGGCAGAAACTTATAATAAAGAAAATTATCCAGTAGTAGATCACTATACGTACAGCATCTGCGGTGATGGCGATTTAATGGAAGGAGTATCTGCAGAAGCAGCATCGCTTGCAGGTCATTTAAAATTAGGTAGATTAGTAGTATTATATGATTCCAATGATATCTCGTTAGATGGTGATTTGCATCTTTCTTTCTCTGAAAGTGTTCAAAAGCGTTTTGAAGCATATGGATGGGAAGTTATCCGTGTGGAAGATGGAAATAATATAGAAGAAATTCATAAGGCTATTACAAAGGCGAAACAATCAGAGATTCCTACTCTCATCGAGGTGAAAACCATAATTGGATACGGTTCTCCAAATAAAGGTGGAAAATCTGCATCACATGGTGCACCACTTGGAGCTTCAGAAACACAATTAGCAAAACAAACGTATGGGTGGGCATATGAAGAAGCATTCTGCGTTCCAGCAGAAGTATCGGATCATTTTGCGGCATTAGCGCAAGCAGGCGCAGAAAAAGAGAAAGCATGGAATGAACGTTATGAAAAATATAAAGCAGCCTATCCAGAATTAGCTGGCCAATTAGAATCCGCAATCAAAGGGAAGTTACCAGCTGATTTGCAAGCAAAGCTACCTGAATTTACTGTAGGGGAATCGATGGCAACAAGAGAATCTTCAGGGAAAGCAATTCAAGCAGCAGCAAAAGAACTTCCATTTTTATTTGGTGGCTCAGCTGATTTAGCAGGATCCAATAAGACGTTAATGAATGCTGAAAAGAACTTTGCCATCGATGGATATGCTGGTAGAAATATTTGGTTTGGTGTACGTGAATTTGCAATGGGTGCAGCATTAAATGGATTAGCACTGCATGGCGGAGTAAAAGTATTTGGCGCAACATTCTTCGTTTTCTCTGATTATTTACGTCCAGCTATGCGTCTAGCAGCATTAATGAAACTACCAGTAACATATGTATTCACACATGATAGTATTGCTGTCGGAGAAGATGGGCCGACCCATGAGCCAATTGAACAATTAGCTTCCCTACGGGCAATGCCAGGATTATCGATTATTCGTCCAGCAGATGCTAAAGAAACAGCTGCTGCATGGCAGCTGGCATTAGAAAGTACAGATACACCAACAGCGCTAGTATTGACACGTCAGAACCTGCCGACTCTCGACATAACGAAAGAAGAAGCATACGAAGGGGTAAAAAAAGGTGCATACATTCTTTCCCGGGCTTCAGAGGAAGCGCAGGCATTAATTTTAGCAACAGGATCAGAAGTTTCTCTTGCAATCAAGGCACAAGCAGCTTTAGCAGATGAAGGAATTTCTGTAAATGTGGTAAGTATGCCAAGCTGGGATCTTTTTGAAAAGCAATCTCCTAAATATAAAGAAAGAATACTGCCGAAAAGCGTTCAAGCACGTGTTGCTATCGAGGCTGGGGCCTCTCTTGGCTGGAGAGAATATATCGGTGCAAAAGGGGAACATATCACAATTGATCATTTTGGTGCTTCAGCTCCGGCAGATAAACTTTTCCAAGAGTATGGATTTACGGTGGAAAATGTTGTTGCTAAGGTGAAAGCTTCCATGGCAAAAAACTAAACACTAATGAATACGAGCTAACGACTGTAATAAGTTGTTAGCTTTTTTAGTATGAAAAAACTAGTATATAATTAGAAATACTGATAAAAAGATAGATATTTCTTCCACATAGTCTTTCTATTACCATATTAGTAGAATATAATAGATTTATATTAGCAAAAAGATTAAATTCCTTTATTTCGAGGAATGAATAGATTGAAAGCTTATTGTAAGGATGGGGGAAGTTTTATGTGGCAAGATTGGCTGCTTGAACTATTAAAAGGATTTGGTAAATTATTTTTAAATCCTGTTTTTTATTTATCATTTTTATTTGCCGCTTTTTTAGGGGTTTCTAGAGTGAAAAAGGAAAGAAGAAATTTCACAGTAAGAGCACAGGATGCTTATTTTGAACTGAAACAATTACTTCCACGAGGGATAATTGTAGGGCTATGTGTTTCTGTTCTTTCAATTGGCCTTGTTTTAGTAGTTCCAATGGAATTTATTATTTTCACAGGAATTTTCACCATAATATTTGCTTTAATTGGAAAAACAAGAATATTATCACCTGTATACACGGCTGGTTTAGGCATTATCGCAAGTAGTGTATCTGTTTTCCTTGGCTTGGATTATTTCTTGTTTTCTAAAAGCAATCTTCAGCCTTCTGAGTATATTTTTCCAACTGCCATTATTTTATTAGGCTTATTGATTATTTCCGAGGGAATATTTGTTCGTGGAAACGGAGTAAAGGGGACTTCGCCGCGATTGAAGAAAAGTAAGCGAGGTCAAGTTATAGGTGTTCATTTACTTGAAAGAGCATGGATTATGCCGGTATTTTTATTTATCCCATCAGGCGTACTGACGATTCCATTTGAATGGTGGCCAATGTTTACTATTGCAAATCAAACCTATTCTTTAATTTTCGTTCCGTTCTTGATTGGTGCAAAACTAGAAGTACAAGGAGAGCACCCTATTATTGCTATTAGAAATGTGGGACGAAATCTAATTATTCTTGGTTCTTTTGTCATAGTAGGTGGAGCGGCAGCTTATTTATACCCGCTTGCATCGCTTGCCCTAGTGATTGTAGCCATTATCGGTCGGGAATGGATTACTTTAAAACAGAGAAATAAAGAAAAAAACAGATCTTTTTATTTTTCTAGAAAAAATAATGGGGTAGTAATTTTGGGAATTGTACCAGATTCGCCCGCTGATAAAATGGGACTTAGAATCGGAGAAATGATTTCGAAAGTAAATAGCATTCCAGTTCAAGATAAAATTCAATTATACAAAGCATTACAGAAGAATTCTGCCCATTGTAAGCTGGAGGTCTTTGATACTCATGGCGAAATTCGTTTCGTGCAAAGAGCTCTATTTGAGGGCGATCACCATGAATTAGGTTTGTTATTGATTCCAGATGAAAAAGTTCATGGGAATGAAGCAGTGTAAAAGTGTGATTTTTCTTAATTCCCCGGAATAATTTCATAATTGACCGGAATGGTTTTTCATAATTATTCGGAATGAAAAATTGAGTAATCTTAAATTGATTTAAGATTACTCAATTATATATTATTATATCTTTTAAACTTATAAGTAAAATAACTTTTTTGGGGGTGATTATTTATTGAACAAAAAATTACTTTGTGTAGTTAAACCTAGAAAAGATGAAAATATCTTTAGTTATATTAATAGATTATCAATTGAAAATATGTATGAAACAAATACATGGATATTAAACGATTCTGATTTTAATCACTATATTGGTCCTCGCAATCTGCTACCATGGAAATTTGATTTTTCATCTTTAATGAATTTAACTGGCTTGTCACTTAATGAATTATTAATAACTACATTTTATAACGAGTTTGACTATGAAAAAGGAAAATTTAAGCATTTTAATTTTTCTTTGTATCAAGACAGTTTGATGAATGCTCATGCTAAGGTATGTCCTAGATGCCTTGAAACTGTTGGTATTCATCATAAATTATGGGATATAAGAATTTTTTTAGTATGTCCAATACATAATTGTTTCCTTGTTTCTTCATGTAGTAGCTGTGGAAAACCAATTAAACAATATAGAAAGAAGTTTTATTATTGTAAATGTAATAAGGACTTAAGGACCTTAAAAGTTAAAAATGCTGACGAAAGCAATTCCTTCGTGTCGAGAATCATCTATTATAAATTTAACTCTGATACCAGAAATTTTAAAGAAAGTAATCTAAATTTGTTAACTAAACTTGATCTAAAATATATCTTATTGATTTATCACTTTTTTATAAGATTGTACTATAGAGATAAGAGTAGAGTAGGGAGTATTTCAATTCCATTTGAATATGAAGATAGAGAATTTACTACCTTAATTATGAACATTACAAAAAGATTCGAAAATTGGCCTGTTAATTATTCTGATTTTTTGGAATTGTACAGAAGTTTTAAGAAGTGTAAGCCTAAATATGATAGAGGCAGTTATATTAATAACTTTGGCTACTTTTTTATTGATTTATATAATAAGTATAGTCATCCTCAAATGGACTTCTTAAGAAATGAATTTGAAAATTATATATTTAAAAACTGGGATAGTTCATTAATTTCAAATAGTAGGAGTTTTAACAAGGATATTTATAGTGCTTATTATCTTTCATTATCACAAGTCGCTAACATGTTAAAATGCAAACACGTTACTGTAAAAAAACTTATAGCTAATGGATTTCTTAAAGCGAGTATTACCAAGGAGAGAGAAGAATTTTTAGTAATATCGAGAGAAAGTGTTAATAGATATCTTTCAAATAAAAGATTCTTGGTTAATAGAAAAGTAACAAGTAGTATTTTAAACATATCACTTAACGGTGTGATTTCTTTAGAAAAGACTCTTTTGGAAGTAAAAAGTTCTCCAATCATTAATGGTACTAATGAAGTATTATATGACCGGCGGAAGATTGACCAAATCTTCCGAATTATAGAGAAAAGGTATGAAAGATATTGTTTACAAAGTAATCAAATTTCTTGTAATGAAGAAGAGCTAACAGATATTACAAAGAGTATTAAATATTCAGTAGGCACCAATTTATCCGATATGATTACACTTATAGTCAAGGGGAAAATACGTGTGGTTGATAAAAGAGTGAAAGATACAGGCTTAAAACGATATCTTATTAGAAAAAATGAAGTATGGGAAGAGTCATTAAAAAATAAGTTAGAAACAGGAAAAGGGGTATTATCTCGACTGGAACTAGTTAAATACCTAGGGATAAAAAATAGTCAAATTAGTTTGTTAATCAAATATGGGCTATTAAAACCAACCGAACTAATGGAAAAGCCATATTTTTCAGTAAATGAAGCAAAAAAATACAAAAATAATTATATTAATTTATCTCAGCTTAGTGATCTTGTTTCCCAAGACATTGACTTACTGTTAAACACATTAACTAGTAAAGACATTAGCCCTGTATTAAATCATTTCCAGAATAAATTTAAAATATATAGTAAAAGTGATGTAAAGCTAATTATAGAAGAATAAATATAAAATCTCAGCTTTTTTGAATAATTAATAAAATTCAGTAGGATTCAGTCATTAGAATGCTATTTTAATCTTTATTAGATTATGTTAATTACGCTTTTTAAGAATAATAAGCGTTTACCATCGTTTAATTCAGGTCCTGAAACAGCAATCAATTTCCCCTTATTATATTTTTTTAATATTCTTTTTGTACTAATAGATTTAATCATGGAAATTTGAAAGGTTGTAAAGTACTTGGATTCAAATTTAGTAAAGGAATCGTTTGTAATAGCCCCTGAGCTATTAGTTTTAAGTCTATTTGTACAAATCCAATATTCAATATCCTTTTTCTTAACACCAAACAAGAAGGCAACATCTTTTTGCGATAAAACTCCACTTTGTTTAGCCAGTTTAACAACAATATTTCGAACTATTTTAAAAAGTACTCTTTTTGAAACCAAAGAATTACCCAAAACTTTTTTATCTAATTCGAATGGTAAGCACCCTGCCAACATTGCTTTAATTACAACAAAAGAGTAATGTACACCAACCCACTGAAAGGCTTTATTTAAAATAATTTTTGGTCCAATTATTAGAGTGGTTCTCTGTTGTAACCTTAAAGTGATTTCTTCTAATTTGCCAATAGGGATTTGCCATTGCATTACAGAACCAGTTTGTATGTTAATAGCTGGCCATAATACATTATTGGAAAGTATGTTAAAAGTAACTTTTGGGCTTGTCCGCCAAGTATTCCGTAAGTGTTCTTTTGAAATCGATTCTTTGTAAAGGGACAACCATTTTTCGATTTCAATTTTTTTCACAAAGAAAAATTCCATTTCCTTGAAGTTACACATAAACAGCTGAAAAAAATCACTTCTTTTAATTGTATCTTCTTTTAATTTAGTAATTTCACATGCCTTTTTTATACTAATAAATTGATTTGGATAACTATTTGGTAATTGATTCTTAAGTATATAGTTCATAAACTCAGTGTGCAATGGTTCCAAATTAGTGCCAATTAACTTATTAACAGCATTACAAAATAGACGAAAACTATTAAGGTTGTTTTTATTTTTCATCAATCTAATGAATGTATAAAATTGCTTTGGCCAATCCCTCAATAATATGTAAGCGTGTATGTATAAAGGACAAGATTGAATAAGTGTTTTTGATTTTTTTAAACGGCTATTAACAACTGCGTTTCCGCTATATTTAAAACCATCTAATGTTATAATCTCATCAATATTGATTGTTTGTGGTATCCAAGTTGCTAAAAACTCTAATGCATAATAGAATGTCGAAGAATTTGAAATCCAATCATTAATATTAACAGTTTTATCATGGGAGAAAAATTTATCAACCTCTTGTTGATAATTAAATAGAAGAGATAATGTAACATTTTTGGGTTTAGCTGAAGATAAAGGCATCCCACAAACACATTTATCGGAAATAACGGTCTTAATATTTATATCTCTAGAACAATACATACATTTATCAATTAGAAATAATTTGTGCTTTCTACATATAAAACTATATGTAAAACTCCAGTCTAAACGGTGAATCGGTTCCTCTTTTAAACATACTGGACAAACCTTTGTTGTTTGGTATGAAAACCAAGGGCACTTAATAGTGTTCTTGGTATAATCTACTCTTAAACCGTGAAATTCTAATAGATAAGTAAAAGTCATACTGTTTGCAAGCTGATATTCGATGCGTAAAAAGTTTGAAGTATCTTTAATATGGTTTTGTTCGCCCCAATTCATTAAATTAACATTAGGCTGATAACCTGTAAATACGGAAAAGTGATCATTAATCCATTTTATGTTATCCATTAAGTTTTCTTTTGCCGTCCTATAAAAGAATCCAGTAAGGCTTTCGTTGTTCTTAGGCTTTAAATAAAAAAGTAACATGATGTTCTTCACCTCAAATATAATAATCTCCAAAAAAATACTCTGGTAAACTAGGTGATAATATGGAACAAGTTAGAAAAATAAAACCATCCAAAAAAGGCAGCTTTAGAGGCTTTATAAATAGCAAAAAGTCTAATGAAATGGTTGCTTGGGAGAGTCTGTTAGAGAAGGACTTCATTAAGGTTTTAGATTTTGATCCTTCAATCATAAAAATTCAATCTCAACCAATAAAAATAGAATACAGATATAAAGGGAAGATATACAAATATTTTCCTGATTTTTTAGTGGAAACTAAGGATAAACAGTATATTATTTTTGAAGTTAAGCCAGAGGATAAGATTAAAGAAGAAGATAATAAAGTTAAATTTGAAGTAGGGAAAATATATTGTGAAAAAAAAGGATGGAAATTCAAAATAGTTACAGAAAAAGATATAAGACAAGGATATCTAATACAAAACCTCGATAAGATTAGAGGAGTCGACGAAAGGTTAACTAAAGAAAGTACAAAAATAAAAATTTATAATTTTATACAAAAAAATGGAAAAAGTAAGATGGAAGATATCATAAAGTTTGATGATAGTATACCTAGTCCAGAAATTTATTCGAATTTATACTATATGATTTATAATCAGCAATTAAATATTGATCTCATAAATGAATTACTCAATGATGAAACTTTTATAGATATTGTGAGGGGATAGTTACTAATGAGTATGTTTGCATTTTTAGCAGGAACAAAGTTAATGATAGATGAAGATAGATATATAGTTAGAAGAGAAATAAATGGAGCAATCGAACTAGAGAATTTAAATTACAATAAAATCGAGATTTGGGATAAAGAACACTTATTAGAAAAGTGGAATAAAGAAGAATTAGTATTCAGAAATAACGATTGGCGCAGCAATGAATTTGAAATTAGGGACTTTTCATTGCTAGATATAGATTCAGTTAACGAGGCTAAAAGAAGGTATAAAATTATAAAACCAGTGATAGACGGAGAGATACTACCTGCAGAAATTAAGAGTTATTTAGATACGATAGAACCAAAAGTTAGTAAAACAACCTTTTATGAATGGAAGAGTAGATGGGAAAAATATGAAGATATTCGAACTCTTGTAAAAAAGAAGCCTGGTCCCAAAAATCATTATACAAAGGGAGAGATAGTCGAACTAATAGAAGAACTGGTAAATGAATTCCAATATAGTGGTGAAAAGTTTACAGATGAACATCTTTTTTCTGAATTTTCATTAAGAATCGAAGAAATTAACAGATTTAGAGATGATAAAAATAAAATTAAAATAGTATCTCGTTCTACATTTTATAGAAGGAAGAAAACTATAGAAGACAAATTTAGAAAAGAAGAGATTAGGCTTGGTAAAGTTGAAACTGAATTGAGGAAGAAAGGTTCTAGAAAAGAAGTTGTAATTACTAAACCCTTGGAAAGAGTGGAGATTGATTGGACACCTGTCGATGTCTTATTAATTAATCCATCGACACTAAAGCCAGAACGTCCTTGGCTAGTCTATGCAATAGATAAAGCTACCGGTCATCCACTAGGATTTTATGTAACATTTAAGGATGTAAATGCATCTGCGGTGAAACAATGTCTATTACATTCTATTATGCCAAAAACGTACCTGAAAAAATTATATCCCTTAATAGAAAATGATTGGGTAGCATATGGAAAACCCTCTGAGGTAGTATTTGATAATTCAATAATAAATGAATCGTATGATGTTAAGGATACTTGCCAACAGTTAAATATAAATGTTCACTTTTGTAAAGTTGGTGCTGGTTATCAAAAGGGAACTATCGAGAGAGGATTTAGAACACTTAACACTACATGGATTCATACATTAAAAGGAACGACTTTTTCAAATGTTTATGAGAAAGGATTATATGATTCTGTAGGAGAAGCTTGTATAACAATGCAGACGTTTATTTATATGGCTCATCTGGTGATGGTAGATGTAATTGCGAATTCTTATGATAAGAGACGAGGAGGAAAGCCAAAGGATCTATGGCTTAAAGGATTAGTGAATAATCCTTTGCTACAATTACCTATACCACAAAGCAAAAAAGAGCTTAAATTAATTTTTATGAGTGGAATAGATTATAGAAAGATACAAAATAAAGGCGTTGTTATAGAAAACGAATACTATAATAGTAAAGATTTAATGGAACTTAGAGCTAACTTAATTAACGAGGTAAAACACGAAAAGAAAATTGGGTCTGTTAAAGTTCGATATGACTTAGCGGATATGAGATCTGTTTATGTTTATGATAAATTTAAAAAAATATATATTCAAGCAAATAACACATCTCTTGAAAGAAAGGAAATTCCCACGAATTTACCTGTTTATTTGTCTCAGTTAGAACTAGACTCTTCGGTAAGAACACTTGGCGCTAACAAAGATGATGTAACTAATTTAGCAAAAACCATAAGAAAAGTAAAAGAGCTCACAAATTGTGATAAAAAGAAATATAACAAACAAAAACGCAACTTGGAACAGTTGAATAAACGAGATTTGCCTAAGAGTTATAATTATGAAGGTATTTCTTCAATGGGATTAGCGGAACTACAAATTGAAAGTCCTATTGAAGCTGATACAATAGTTGTTCATTATGATGAACAGAAAGAAAGGGAAAATAAACAGAAAAAATATGCAACTAAAAGTAAAAAAGAGCAATTACAAGATGAAGAAACAATGATTGGGAAAAGTAATAGTGATTATATTGATTTAGACTCATTACCAGATTATGGAGTGAGTTTCAAAAAATGAGGTCATAACGATGAATGAATTATTTAAGCCACTAAAAGGTAAAATTCCTGATGTCAAAGAAATAAAAAAAAGGAAAGAGCACGTTAAAAGTATCATTATTCAATATCCGCGTTATAAAAAAATATTAGATAAAATAGAAGAACACCATCAGTTATCCTTTGGTTCTGTTCAGCCTGATGGTTTATTTATATATGGTGAAACTGGTCTTGGGAAATCTACTCTACTCAAAGAGTATGAAAGTAAATATCCGAGAAAAATTATTGATGGTTTTACAAAAATTCCGATTTTATATTTAACAGTTCCTGTAGGAGCAACACCAAAGTCAGTGGCTTCTAAAATATTGTTGAATATGGGAGATCCAAACTATGATCGTGGTACAGAGAATAATATGACTGTCAGAATATTATCTTTTGTTGAAAAGTGTGAAGTTGAAATGATTATAGTAGATGAGTTTCAACATTTAATTGATAGCGAAAGTAAAAATGTATTAAACAAAGCATCTAATTGGGTGAAAAATTTATCTAATGAAGTTAGAATACCAATATTAGTATGCGGAATGCCTGAATCAAATAAAGTCTTTGTTTATAATGAACAATTAGACCGCCGCTTTTGTGAAAAGCAAAGTTTACAGCCTTTTTCCTACCAATCGAAAGAAGAGGAAATAGAATTTAGAGCGTTTTTAAATGGATTAGATAAGCAACTGCCCTTTCCTGAGCAAGCTTTCTTAGCTGATCCAGTATTAGCAAAGAAGATTTTTTATGCAACTAAAGGAAATCCATTTTATATAAAAAAACTAATAGAAGAATCAACCGTACAGGCTTTAAAAAGTGGGAGTGATTTAATTTCTGAGGATGACTTGTATATTTCATTTAAATCCATTTCATTATCAACAAGACCCTTTGTTATCAATCCATTTAATGATGAGAAATTTAATTTGATTGATGCATTTGAGAAAGAGAAAAGGATGAAAAAATACATATAATAACGCGTAATAAGAAGGTGAAAAATAAATGAACTCGTTTTTACTAATATTAACGCTTTTATAATTGATAAACGTCTAGAACCTTGTTTCATAAGGGATTAGACGTTTTTTATGAGATTTAAGGTTAATAGTAATTAACGCTTAATTTAAAAGTTAACACTCATTTTATTTTAGTGGAGGAGTCTCTTGTGTAACTAAAGGGGGAGTTGAATAAGGTATAAGTTCAAAATATTATTTGACATTATCAATTAATGATGATAACATCTAATTAGAGGCGATAATATATGAAAACACAGGATAAAATTCAAATACGTGAATTGCTCCAGCAATTGGTAAGGGACTTTGGTCTTCTTCAGAAAGACGGATCTGATTGTTGTGGAATTACAGTATCACAAAGTCACATTGTTTATGAGTTAAGTAAGAGCCCAAATATATCTCTACAGACATTGGCAGAAAAGTTAATGATGGATACAGGGCTTTTAAGTAGACAGGTAAATAAACTGGTTGAACTTAACTTTATTTTAAGAGTTCCAGATCCTAATGATAGAAGGTATGTCCTTTTGTCACTTACGGATGAAGGGGAATTGAAGGCAGAGGAAATTTCCAATCAAATGTTAGAGTATCTAGGTAATATTTTTCAACATATTCAGGAAGATAAACATCAACAGGTAATGGAAAGTCTAAGTTTGCTTCTATATGCAATGAATAAAAACAATGGGCTAGGTAGTTGTGCCACCAAATAAGGTGGCTTTCATTAAATATTATAATTGATAAAGTCAATTAATGTGAAAGTCAATTAAGGAGTTGGAAAAATGATTAGAAAAGTAGAGGAAAGGGATTTATTGGCTATATTAGAGATTTATAATCAAGGAATTGAAGATGGAATAGCCACCTTTGAAGAAGAACTTAAAGACGAAAACTATATTTACAAGTGGTTTAATCTCCATAATGGAAGATATTGTGCTTTCGTAGCAACAAACGAACAAGGAGAAATAACTGGTTGGGCTTCCATAAATGCTTATAATACAAGAGCTGTTTACCAGGGTGTAGGAGAACTATCCATATATATACATAGGGGATTTAGGGGGAAAGGAATAGGTCAGCAATTATTACGGGTCTTAGAAGAAGAAGCAAAATCACATGGTTTTTACAAGTTAGTGCTCTTTACATTCCCTATCAATGCTTTAGGTCAAGGTCTTTATCGAAAGCAGAATTATAGGAAAGTTGGATTATTTAAAAATCAAGGAAAATTAAGAGGGGAATTTGTAGATGTAATGATTATGGAAAAATTGCTTTTTGATCAAGATTATTATTTGTTAAAAACAAAGGAGAGTAAATAATATGTCAGAATTCAATATCCTATCAACTTGCTGTAAGCCTTCTAGTGCGATTGAAGAAAATGATTATATTGAAAAAGAATTACCTATAGCTATTATCGGTGCGGGTCCTGTAGGTTTAGCTGCTGCAGCTCATTTCATTCAATATAAGCAAAAAGTGATTATTCTAGAAGCTGGAACTGAAGTTGGAGCAAACATCCTTACTTGGAAGCATATAAAACTATTCTCACAATGGAAATACAACATCGATAAAGCAGCATCTACTTTATTAGAGAGATATGGATGGGAACAACCGAATCTTGAGGAAATACCTACTGGTAAAGAACTCGTGGAAAATTATTTAATCCCTTTATCAAAGATTCCAGAATTACAAGAAGTAATAGCTTTAAATACAAAAGTCATTTCTATAGCCAAAAAAAATACCGATAAAATGAAGACAGCTAACAGAGAGAATGTCCCATTTGTTATTTATACAGAGTATAAAGGGACTATTCAAGTTCTTGAGGCAAGAGCTGTCATTGATGCTACTGGTACATGGGGAAATCCTAATCCAGCTAACTCCAATGGAGTTTGTTTAGAATCAGAAAAATCCCTGAAGGACAACATTTTTTATGGGTTACCTGATATCTTGGGAGAAAGTATAAACCGCTACAAAAATAAGAAAGTAGCAGTTATAGGAAGCGGTCACTCTGCCATTAATGCTTTATTAGAATTAGGGATTTTAAAGGAAAAGAACCCTAAAACAGAAATTATATGGATTATCCGCAAAGAACGGGTAGAGGATGCATATGGTGGAGAGGAAAAGGATGCCTTAGAAGCAAGAGGATTATTAGGCAGCAGGATTCATGGATTGGTGGATAAAGGGATCGTTCAAGTACACACTTCCTTTAGAGTAGATCAGTTGATAAAAAGGAATAATACCTCAACGCTAAATATTATAGGAGAAGTGAACGGTGTAAAGCTGGAAATTGAATCGATTGATGAAGTTATTGTCAATACAGGAAATCGACCTAGTTACTCTTTTTTAAATGAATTACGTACAAAAGTTGATTTTGCTACTGAAAGTGTAGAGGCAATTTCTCCTTTAATTGATCCTAATTTGCATAGCTGTGGAACAGTTCGTCCACATGGTGAAAAAGAATTGAGGCAGCCTGAGAAGAATCTATATATTGTTGGATCTAAAAGCTATGGTCGAGCTCCAACCTTCTTAATGGCTACAGGATATGAACAGGTGCGTTCAATAGCAGCATTTATGGCAGGAGATATAGAATCTTCTGAAAAAGTGGAACTAGATTTACCTGAGACAGGGGTTTGTAGCGTGAGTTTCTCTAATATTACAACTAATAATAGTTGTGAGACGAATTCGTGTTGCTCCTAATAATTAAGAGTGAGGGAGATATATGGTTATAAATAAAGGTGGCAATCTAAGTAAAGATTATTTTAAAGCTTACATGAAATTAATCATGAATAGTTTGGAAGTTTCCATTGAATTAGCAAGAGAAAAGGCTTTTGCAAGATTATTTAGCAATAAAGAAAATACACTTGGATCTATATCCTATAATAATTTCATTCGAGCTTATTGCGAATTAGAGAAGGAAATAGCTCATTAATTAAATATACTATTGAAAAGAGAAAATAAGAGTTCAACTAACTCTTATTTTCTTGCATACTATGACTACTCCATTTAGTATAAAAGTAATTCAAATGGAACGGATGATTATACATGACTATTGAACAAATAGATACTACTGCGAATATTTTGAAACTACTAGGTGATAAGACAAGGTTATCAATAATGGGAATGCTAATGATAAATGACTGCTGTGTATGTGAGTTTGTGGATGTGTTTCAAATGTCACAGCCAGCTATAAGTCAACATTTGAGAAAATTAAAAGATGCTGGTCTGGTTAAAGAGCAAAGAAAAGGCAAATGGGTTATCTATTCTCTAGACCGAGGAAATCAATATTTCCCTATGATTAAAAACATTTTAAATTACATTCCAAATCAAAATGAAAAATTTATTTGGCTTGAGGAAAACGGAATGCGTATTTCTTGTGAATAAATAAAATAATAAGGGTTAATGTCGTTGACATTAACTTTTTTTATAATTAACATATAAGCATATAATTATATACGCAAATGAGTTCTTCATTAATATCTTTGGTTTGTTACATGAGTACCATTTTTTTTTGAAGATACTAAGGGAGGTAAATAAATCTGGCAACTGTAATGGATTTAAAGGATACTGCAAATGTATTAAAGCTTTTAGGAGATAAAACAAGATTATCTATGGTAAGCATGTTGGATGAACAGGAATGTTGTGTCTGTGAATTTGTTGAAATTTTTAATATGTCACAACCTTCTATTAGCCAGCATTTACGGAAGATGCGAGATCTTGGAATTGTTAAAGAACAAAGAAAAGGTCAATGGGTGGTTTATTCTTTAAACACATCAAGTGAATACTATGCATTAGTAAAAGAGTTATTAAAACATGTACCAAGTCAGAGAGAAAAATTTCAATGGCTGGAGGAAAAGGGTTTAAGAATTATATGTAATTAATGGAGGTTAACAGCTTTGTTACAAACTATATTAGCAATAATTATCTTTTTAGTAACACTGACATTAGTTATCTGGCAACCGAAAAATCTTTCGATTGGTTGGTCAGCATGTGGCGGGGCAATATTAGCTCTTCTTGTTGGTGTAGTTGATTTCTATGATGTCATTGACGTAACTGGAATTGTTTGGAATGCAACACTTGCATTTGTCGCAATCATTATTATTTCTTTAATCTTAGATGAAATAGGATTTTTTGAATGGGCAGCTTTACATATGGCAAGAGTTGCTGGTGGTAATGGACTCAAGATGTTTGTTTACGTTGCTATTTTAGGTGCTATTGTTGCAGCGTTTTTTGCAAACGATGGGGCAGCACTAATTTTAACACCAATCGTTTTAGCGATGGTTAGAGCTTTAAAGTTAGACGAGAAAATGGTTTTTCCGTTTATCATTGCAAGTGGTTTTATAGCAGACACTACATCATTACCTTTAGTTGTTAGTAATTTGGTCAACATTGTTTCTGCTGATTTCTTTGATATCGGATTTGTAGAATATGCATCCAGAATGATTGTGCCAAATATTTTTTCTTTAATAGCAAGTATCCTGGTGTTGTACTTATATTTCCGTAAAAGAATTCCAAAGGTTTATGATTTAAATCAATTAAAAGTACCACAAGAAGCAATAAAAGATTTAAAGATGTTTCGTTTATCTTGGATGATTTTAGCTGTTTTACTTATTGGCTATTTCGTGAGTGAATTCCTGTCTATTCCAGTCTCAATCATAGCAGGTGTAATTGCGATTATTTTCCTTGTATTTGCAAGAAGAAGCGCTGCTGTATCTATTAAGAAAGTAGTAAAGGGTGCTCCGTGGGCAATTGTATTCTTCTCTATTGGAATGTATGTCGTAATTTATGGATTGCGTAATGTAGGTTTAACAGACCTGCTATCTAGTGTTATTCAAGCAGCTGCAGACCAAGGATTGTTTGTTGCAACCATGGGAATGGGATTCATTGCAGCAATCATATCGTCCATAATGAATAATATGCCAACTGTACTTATTGATGCATTAGCAATTGCAGATACAAATGCTACAGGAGTAATAAAAGAAGGGTTAATTTATGCCAATGTTATTGGATCTGATTTAGGTCCTAAGATTACACCAATTGGTTCATTAGCAACGTTGTTATGGCTCCATGTTTTATCTCAAAAAGGTGTAAAAATATCATGGGGAACTTATTTTAAAACAGGTATTGTCTTAACTATTCCAACCCTTTTGATAACTCTAATCGGCTTATATCTGTGGCTTTCCATTCTTTCATAAATGAACGGGAATTGTTAATTATACAGAGTAATATTGATACTAATTTTGGAGGATATAAATATGAAAGTACTAATTATAGGATCTGTAGCAGCAGGAACATCTGTAGCAGCAAAGGCACGTAGGAACGATGAAAATGCGGAAATCACTCTATATAATGCAGACTATGACATTTCTTATTCCATATGCGGTATTCCTTATTTTCTAGGTGGAGAAGTAGAAAATCTGGAAACATTAACTCCAAGAAGTGCTGCTTGGTTTAAAAAGCGATATAACGTAGATATTTTTACTCGTCATGAAGTAACTACAATTGATGCCGAGCAGAAGAAAGTTCAAGTGAAGAACTTAGATACAAATGAAATAAAAGAAGACTCTTATGATGTATTGGTTTTTGCAACAGGGGCTTCTCCAATTAAACCTGATATTGATGGAGTAGATGGAGAGCATGTTTTCCAAGTTCGTACGATACAAAATACAGCAGCTATTGATCAATATATGAAAGCAAACCAACCAAAGAAAGCAACCATCATAGGAGCTGGCTATATTGGATTAGAAATGGCAGAACAGCTTACTCATAGAGGTTTAGAGGTAACAATCGTACAACGTAGTAATCATGTAATGGCACATATGGATAAAGATATCGCTTCACGAGTGGAAGAACACTTAGTTAAAAAAGGAGTCAATCTCATCTTAAATGATGAGGTAACTGCGATAAGCAAGAAGGAAGTACAAACTAAATCAGGAAAAGCTATTGAAACGGATATTGTTATATTAGCTACGGGTGTTCGTCCAAATACACAATTGGCTAAGGAAATCGGTGTTGAAATTGGTAGTACTGGAGCTATTGCAGTTAACTCCAAAATGCAGACTAACCTTCCTGATGTTTATGCTGTTGGTGATGTTGCTGAAAGCTACTCCGTTATTACAGGAAAACCTATCTATCGTCCATTAGGAAGTACAGCTAATAAAATGGGAAGAATAGCTGGAGATGTAATAACGGGAGGTTCTTTAGAACACCGAGGTATTTTAGGTACTGGTATCTTAAGAGTATTTGATTTGGCTGTTGGTCAAACAGGTATGAATGAGGTGGAAGCTTTAGAAGAAGGATATGATATTGAAATACTTCATAATATTAAGCCAGCTAGAGCAGAGTACCTCGGAGGAAAAGAATTAGTTATTAAAGCAATTGCAGATAGAGAATCTGGCAGAGTATTAGGTGTCCAAATAGTAGGAGAAGAAGGTGTGGATAAACGAATTGATGTATTTGTAACGGCAATGACGTTTAAAGCAAAAGCAGAAGATTTATTCCATCTTGATCTTGCCTATGCACCTCCATTCAGTACAACAAAAGATCCAGTAATGTACACTGGAATGGCTCTGCAAAATGCTATCGAAAAGAAAAATAAGTTGATGACACCAAAGGAACTAACGGAGAGAATAAAAAAAGGAGAAGCTCTTCAAGTAATTGATACCAGAGCACCAAAACAACATAATGTATCAAAAGTGGAGAGTGCGATAAATATACCACTAGGTGAATTGCGTGTGAAAAGTAGAGAGCTTGATCGTAACTTACCAACCGTAACTTACTGTAATGGTGGAGTCACTGGGAATGCTGCACAAAATGTTTTGCGTAACTTAGGGTTTAATGATATATATAATCTTTCTGGTGGAAATAAGAATTACCAAAATTATATGAAGAATAAATAAAAATTAACATTTAGACCTCGGGTGTAGAGTACTTGGGGTCTTTTTTGCAAAAGTGTTATATATCCAATACTAAGTTAAGAAGAAGAGCTTGTAAAAAAATGTACTTAAACAAATGGGTGCTTCCCTTGAATAAATGGAACTTCTCTTCCTTTTGTCGCTATGGGAGCAGAATAATTATACAAGGTGATTATTATGATTTTTTCGTTCCAGATAGAAATTGATATAATGAACTCTAATCAAACTTACAATCTTGTTTCAAAAGATAAAGAGATGGTGAAAGTTAGTAATTTTGAAAGATAGCGAAGTTTCAATGTATTTCGCTTATTGTAATGAATGATGAAGCATATCTTGGTATAATTGACTATGAGTGTTAACATTTTGTTATATGGATAAATGAGGGATTTGAATTGGCGTTAAATTTATTGTTACATAAAAAAAATGATATAAAAAATGATAATTTAATCGTACTGATACATGGACTTGGTGCATCTGATAATACATGGAAACAGGATGGTATTTCATGGATAGATCTATTTTTAACTGATGATACATTTAAAAATGTAGATGTAGCGGAAATAACTTATGATACATTCCATTTAGCAAACGGATTATTGGCTCTAATGGGAATTAAAAAACTTAAACTAGGTAAATTTAAAAGTTTTTCTGTTGGAAAAGGTCCTTTTACTACTATTGAAACTTTGGCTAGGGAATTAAAAAGAGAAATTGACTCTAAAAAAATTAAGCAATATAAAAATGTATTATTAATCGGTCATAGTATGGGTGGATTAGTAGCTATAAGATATATTCTCGAGGAACTTGAACATAATCAAACTCATAATGTAAAAGGTATGATTAGTTTAGCTACACCATATAATGGTTCTTCATTTGCTTTATATAATCAATTAATAAAAAGTATAAACAAGCATGCTCAAATTCCATCTTTAGAGCCTAATAGCAGTTTTTTAGATGAAACGATAAGATTATGGCAAAAGCATTTAGAAACAATTAATTTAGATTTTAAATTTTTCTTTGGAACAGAGGATACTATTGTGCCAGAAAACAGCGCCATTCCACATATTGTCAGATCGAAATGGACAGGAGGAATTCCTCTTCCAGGAGATCATAGTGGGATCTTGAAAGTAGAAAATCATAGTTCTATAAGTTACAGACATGTTAGTGAAGCAGTAAATGAGATTTTTGAAAGAGATATTGTATTAAAAAAAAAATAATAGATGAGCAAAGAAAGCTAACTTTAGCAAAATCTATTTCACGACTTAAGGCAAATGGTTTGGATAAAGAACAAGCTTTATATTTTTTAGAGAATAAACACTATAATTTTGAATATTTAAAGCCAACTGACGAAAAACGATTAGTAGTAATAGAAGGTGAGTTTGGACTAGGTAAATCTTTTGCTATTGATAAGATTTATTTAGATTTGTTATTAAGAGCAGAGAATGAATTTGATTTTCCTATTCCGATATGTATAAATGCAGCACAATTAGACATTGACGTTCAAAAGTATCTAGAAAAAATAGTTCTTGATAAATCAAAAAGATACTGGATTATAGTAGATGGAATGGATGAAGTATCAGTATCAATCGCATCAAATATATTAGAAAATATGCGTATAGCTATTGAAAGATGGGATAATCTCTGCATAATCCTTACAAGCAGACCATTAAGTATTTTTGCTAATATCTCTGAAAAGATAAGAATGAAAGGTTTGAATGAAGATGAAGCATTAGAGATAGTAAATTTTATCAACAATCAGCAAAAACTTTATCATTTTTACAATCTACCTAAAGACATAGAAGTAGTAATTCAACGTCCTCTTTTCGCGATTTTACTTGGATTATATTTAAGAAAAACAAATAATATAATCCCAAATACCAGTGGCGAACTACTAGCATACTTAATAGAAAACGCCTTTAAAAATGTAGAAATAAATGAATCAAATACAAATCAGTTACTAATGAATTTAGCTATGATAAGTACTAGCAGTGGAAATGTTCCTGTTAAAAAGACTGAAATAGGTGACATTGTCGAAGTTAGGAGTCTCTTAAACAGTGGTTTGATTATTGAAGAAAATGGTTACATATCATTTGTTCTTCCGATATTGAATCAATGGTTTGCTGCTAAGTCGTTATCCGAAAATATGATAAATATTAATCACATAATTGAAAAGGGTACTTTAGATTACTGGAAATATCCTCTTATTATTCTAATTACCATATTTAAGGAGGATACTATTGACAATATTCTTCGCGAAATTGTAGAAAAGGTACCAGGTTTTGCTTCAGTACTAATAGAGGAAAGTATAAAAAAATGGGGAATTCATAATGATATAACCTCTTTATCAACACAAGAATGTGGAGAAAAAATTAGAATGACCATGAGTTCTTGGATAAAATCTTTAGGCATCTTAGCTGATATTATTGCACCAGTGGATATGAATCGAACTATCCTACCTATTGGAATAATGAAAGATGACGAATGGTTATATATATCTTGGTATAGGGGAAGAAAAAAACTGCCTGAAATCAATATCCTAGATGGAAATAAGATTGAATATGACTGGCTAAGTTATAAAGGAGCTAGACCAGGTGATAGATCAAGTTGGTATTGGAGATGGACATTCGAGGAATTAAGGGGTAAATTAACAAAAATAATTAAAAATAAGGCATTGCCCATCTGTACAGAGATAATTTATAAAGAATTAATGTGGAGCACTTCCTTAAAAATAGTCAGGAAAGGCTCTTTATACACCAAAAGTATCAGTATAAATGAAATAAAATCTAGAATTGAAAAAGAATATCAGAATATTTCAGATATAAATGTAAATAAAAAACGAGTTCCAATGTCATTGTATAAGGATTACATTGCAAATTTAGAGATTAAAGGTATTAATGTTGTAGAATGTCCGATACCTGGGGAGGATATTGAAAATCCTAAAGACGATTGGGTATGGAGTGCCTACTCCGATGAACAGCTATATATAAGAACTGTAAAAATTTATAAAGAAGTGATTATTGGATATAAAGAGATTGTTGAAACATTCTTCCCATTATTAAAAAATAGGTTAAGGAAGTTTGTACTTTATCCTTTTACTCTAAAAGGAGATTTACAAGCACCTAAAGAAACAGATGGATTCTCTGCGGGTCCGGGATTAAATTGGCACTTAGAACCTTTGCCGTCAGATTATAAAGATTTTATTTTAGATATCCAATTTACAAAAGAAGATTCAGATGATTTTCATCTTGATGATAATATTATCTATGAAATTGGTAAAAAAATTAAAGAATATCGTCGAGATGATTGTATGTGGTTAAGTGTGACTCGTACTGGTCAAGTATTAGATATATTCGAGGATACACCAATAACTGACATTATTTATAAATGGCTAGAGCAAGACTTGAAATCAATAAATTGGGTTGATTAGTATTATATAGAGAGTTAATTAAAATCCTAAAATTTACACCCAAATTTAAAGTTACACATTTTGATTATTTTATCATTTGTGTAGCTTTTTTGAATTATTTTTGCCCCAAAAGTTGCTCTTCCTCCTGCATAGCCACCTTTATATTCTTTGTAGTTCTGTAGCTAATATATTATTTCTAATAGAAAACAAAATATTTTTTCCGATTAAATATGAAAAAATAATTAGTATTTATCTATTAAAATGACCGTTCCTGATAATTATGAAGAAAACAATAAAAAAATAGGCGCTTTAGCAAGATTGCATTCCGAAAGATTATGAAAAATAACAAAAAGTGTACCGCCTGCTGAATGTTCAAGCAAATTAATTTTACTAACCATTTCAAGTAGAAGAAAATAAATAAGCCAGCAAGAACCAATTCTAAAATGGAGTTGGTTCTTTTTTATGTAAAAATGCCACTGGGAAAATGGGAAAAAAATCCTTCTAAAAGTGTACACATATTAATTTATTCTTCTATGTTAACATTATAAACGTAGTGTTAATATTAGTATTCGTATATTTTGGATAAGTACATAAGTACTTAATAATTTGGGTATTAATAAAGAAGTATAGATAGTACCTGTGTATTAAATTCCAAAATAGTTAAAAATATAGCTTAAACTTGCTCAATATTTCACTAAGAAAAACAGGAGGGAGAAACATGGAGTTTGATACAGTCACCATTAGCAGAATGATTACAGCAATGACCCTTACCTTTCACATTATCTTTGCTACCTTAGGGGTCGGAGTACCATTGTTTATTTCTATTGCTGAATTCATCGGTATTAGAAAGCAAGATAAGCACTATGAATTGCTAGCCAAAAGATGGTCTAGAGGATTTGTGATAACGGTTGCAATTGGAGTAGTGACAGGAACAGCCATTGCCTTACAGCTATCTTTAGTATGGCCCAATTTTATGCAGCTTGCAGGTAATGTCATAGCACTGCCGCTATTTATGGAAGTATTTGCGTTTTTCTTTGAAGCTATTTTCTTAGGAATTTATTTATATACTTGGGATCGCTTTAAAGGAAAATATACGCATTGGCTATTAACATTACCAGTTGTAATCGGTGCAGGGATGTCTGCGGTTTTTATAACGACAGTAAATTCTTTTATGAATTCGCCAAATGGATTTAGCATGGTTGATGGAGAATTTGCTGCGGTTAATCCGTTAAAAGCAATGTTAAACCCATCATCGCCGACTAGAATTTTTCACGTCTTAGGAGGTTCTTATTTGACGGTAGCAGCTATATTAGCAACGATTGCTGCGATTGCGTTATTGCGAAATAAAGGTGCACGGGAATATCATAAAAAAGCATTAAAGATGACGGTTATCGCTATGTTTGTCTTTTCCGTGATTACAGCATTAGCAGGGGATGTATCAGCCAAATATTTAGCGAAACATCAGACGGAAAAGTTAGCTGCTGCAGAATGGCTGTTTGAATCAGAAGAGAATGCAGATCTCCTTCTATTTGGATGGTTGAATGATGAGAATGAGGTCGTGGGAGCGATTCGAGTACCTGGCTTTTTAAGCTTTTTAGCACATGGTGATTTTACAAGCGAAGTAACGGGGTTAGAAGTTACACCAGAAGGAGAAAGACCGCCATTGGTTATCCATTATTTATTTGATTCGATGGTATCTATTGGATTCTTCCTTTTAGGAATTTCGTTTATATATATTGTATTAGCTAGGTTTAAACGCTGGAATCAGCATAGTAGATTAATGCTATGGTTAATCGCAATAAGTGGGCCATTAGCAATGTTAGCTGTAGAACTTGGGTGGGTTTTTGCAGAGTTGGGAAGACAGCCATGGATAGTAAGAGGATATATGACTGTAGACGAGGCAGCTACATCATCTCCTTATATTCTGCATATGTTTTTTCTATTTCTAGCACTGTATATAGTCCTTGGCACTCTATTTACGATCACTTTACGAAAATTATTTAAAGATAATCCAGCAGAATTGGAGTTAGAAAAGAATTACCCTGAATGGAAAGAGGGGATTGAAAAATGAGTTATGAGGTAATCGGGATTACGGTACTATGGTTGTTCTTGTACGGTTATCTAATTGTAGCATCGATTGACTTTGGCGCAGGATTTTTTGCATATTATGCAAAGATTACCAAGCAAGACCATATCATTAATCAAATCATTTCGCGTTACCTATCACCAGTATGGGAAGTAACAAATGTATTTTTAGTTTTCTTTTTTGTAGGTATTGTTGGTTTCTTTCCTTCTTCAGCCTATTATTATGGCTCCGCATTGCTGGTACCTGCAAGTTTTGCGATCGTTTTGCTAGCTATTCGGGGTTCCTTTTATGCTTTTGAAAACTATGGTTCTAAGCAAAGTAATGTTTATATGTTTCTATATGGAGCGACAGGCCTATTTATCCCAGCTTCATTATCGGTCGCTTTAACGATATCAGAAGGAGGATATATTTCTGAACACAACGGCCAAGTTTCGTTAAAGTATTTCGAATTATTTACGAGCCCGTTAGCTTGGAGTATTGTTGCGCTGGCGATTGTATCTGTTCTATTTATTAGTGCAAGCTTTATTACTTATTATGCATCAAGGGCAAAAGATATAGCTGCACTTCAGTTAGTACGTAAATGGGCATTATTCTGGGCAACGCCAACCATTATTATGGCGTTGACAACGATGATTGCTTTAAGTCAGAGAAACCAAGTTAATTACGAAAATATGCTGGATTTATGGTGGATATTTGGCTTATCAATGGGCTTTTTTATTATTGGGATTGGTCTATTATATATAGGCAGGAATTATGGGATTGCTTTTATTGCCATTATGCTGCAGTTTCTCTTTGCCTTTTTCGGATACGGAATGGCTAAATATCCTTATTTGCTCTATCCATACATCAATATTGAGGATAGTGCCACAAATCCATCCATGGCAATGGCGCTTATCATTGCCTTCATAGGGGGACTCTTACTGCTAATTCCGTCCCTAATCTTATTGATGCGCCTGTTTTTATTTGATGCAGATTATGCCAAGGGAAAAAAATAAGAAGGCGGAATCATTATGCAAAATATAAAGAAAACAGTTTGGATGCATAAGAAAAAGATTTATTGGTTATTTGGACTAACCTTGATACTAGGGCTTGCAATTGTTGCCCAGGCCTATGTGATGACGTCCATTGTCGACGGTGTTTTCCTAAAAAAACAGTCGTTTTCAGCGATTATACCGTGGTTGATGCTGCTGCTTGTTATCCTATTTGTAAGGTCTAGTACCGATTATATAAGTAAACGGATTGGTGTTTCGATTGCGAGCAAGGTAAAAGGGGAAACACGTAAGAATTTATTGGCAAAATATACTGCTAATTCTGTCCAGCTGAATGAAAAAGGACAGACAGGCGAAAAAGTAAGTATGCTACTTGATGGTGTGGATGAGATGGATAGTTTTTATAGCCAGTTTATTCCACAGGTTATGCAGAGTACATTTGTACCGCTTTTAATGCTGCTGGTTATTCTTACTCAGCATGTAAATTCAGGGATTATTTTAATGGTTTCTGCCCCGTTTATTCCAATTTATATGATCGTAATTGGAATCAGAACCCAAAAAAAATCGGAGGAGAAGCTGGAAAAACTAGCTTCTTTTTCCGGTAAGTTTTTAGAAACTTTACAAGGGCTAGTAACTTTAAAACTATTTGCTCAAACAAATCGGCAAAAAGGAGAATTAGAAAAAAGTAGTTTAAGCTTTCGTGATACAACACTAGAAATATTGAAGATTGCTTTTACACAATCCTTTGCACTTGAACTTATATCGATGCTAAGTATTGGAATTGTGGCTTTAGAACTTGCTATTCAATTAATTATTTATAAAAGTATTTCTTTTTTCACGGCTTTTTTGATCTTAATATTGGTTCCAGAATTTTATACGTCCCTAAAAGAACTGGGTGTAACGTTTCATAATGGCAGAAGCAGCATGGGAGCTGCACAAAAGGTATTAGAGGTGTTTGAAGAGGAAGATGAACCTACTTTATGGGGAAAACAAACCTTTCCTAAGTGGAAAGTGCCCCCAACGATTGAGCTTCATCAAGTTGACTTTGCTTATACGAATACTAATTTCCGATTAGAGTCGATCACAGCAACTTTTTTACCTAACCAGCAAATTGCCATTGTAGGCGCAAGTGGTGCTGGAAAGACAACCTTGCTTCACTTATTAGCAGGTATGATTACTCCTGAAAAAGGGACGATTTATATTAATCAAGAAGCACTCACTAAATTTGCAGAAGCCGCTTGGTTAGAAAGGATTTCTTATATATCGCAAACTCCTTATATTTTTTCAGGAACGATTGGCGAGAATATTGCGATGGGAACGACAGAGAAAGTTGGGATGGAAGCAATTAAAAAGGCAGCACAATTAGCGGGAATTGCACCGCTAGTTGCTTCATTAGAACATGGCTTTGATACTCGAATTGGCGAAGCTGGCAGAGGGCTTTCTAGCGGTGAAAAACAAAGAGTTTCGATAGCACGTGCTTTTCTTAAAAAGCCTCACATTGTATTGTTGGATGAACCAACGCGCGGGCTTGATTTAGCTACTGAAAAAATATTGCAGCAGTCGATTCAAAAATTAAAGGAGACAGCTACGGTGATTACCGTTGCCCATCGTTTGCATACGATCAAAAATGCCGACCAAATTCTTTTTTTAGAAAATGGGAGACTCCAGGCTGTTGGGACACATGAATCATTATTAGAAATTTCACCTGCATATAAGGAGTTAGTAATGATTCAAAAAGGGAGGGAACAATAATGAGTGCACTGCAGAAAATAATGAGATTAATGTTAATAGAGAAAAAAGACATTAGCGTAGCTGTAGTATGTGGTTTTATTGCTGGAATTAGCAGTGTCGGCTTATTTGCTGCAAGTGGTTATCTTATATCTAAGTCTGCATTAATTCCTCCCTTCTATACTTTAATTATACTAACTTCAACCGTTAAGTTACTTGGTCTTGTGAAAGCAGGAGCAAAATATGGAGAGCGCCTTTCATCACATCGAGCTACTTTTACGATTTTAAGTAATTTGCGAGTGGCTTTCTTTGAAAAATTGACGCCGCTTATTCCGCAAATATTTCATAAATATAGAAGCGGGGACCTGCTTGCGCGTGTAGTTGGAGATGTAGAAAGTTTGCAAAATTTCTTTTTAAGAGTGTTTTACCCACCGCTTGTGCTCTTACTTGTTTTTGTCAGCACGATCTTATTTACTAGTTTTTATTCCATCGCCATTGCGCTGATTCTATTACTTGGTTTTTTCCTGACGACGATTATCATTCCAGCACTATTTTCCTTAAAGCAAGTCAACATTAAAGGGAAAGTTAGGCAGGAGCGTGGTGATTTATCCACCCATATTACAGAGATGATGTATGGGTTTCGTGAATTAAAGCTGTTCCATCAATTACCACATAAACAACAGCAGCTATTAAATCGTTCTGAATCGTATATTAATGAACAAAAACGAGAAAATTTAAATAAAGTATCGAGTCAATCATTTAATGGTTTTATCACGTTGGTTACAAGTTGGTTTGTCATAGGAGTTGGAGCCTATTTAGTTGCGAATGGCATGCTTGAAGGGATATTTTTAGCAATGCTTGTTATGATTTCTTTAACTGTCTTCGAGTCTGCAGCGTCAATGGCTGTATTTCCTATTTATATGCAAGAAAGTAGAGATGCATCAAGACGCTTATATGAAGTGGTAGAAGATCCTAGTTATACAAAGAATCATAGTGATCCTGATATTAATAAGTTATCTAGTCTCCCGCCGTCATTAGAATTTAAAGATGTACAATTCACTTACATGGGGGATTGGCGCAGCACGATTCCTAACATATCATTTACGATACCAGCTAGGTCAAAGACGGCAATTGTCGGTGCCAGTGGCTCTGGAAAATCCACTGTCCTTCAGCTGATTTTAAAGCTGCAAGAAGTTGATGCCGGAAAGATTTATTGGGGAGATTTGGACACATCGTCTGTATCTTCTGAGGCTATATGGGAACAAACGAAAGTTGTCTTGCAGGAGAATTATTACTTTTATGGAACGATTCGTGAAAATCTTCAATTAGCAGCATCAGAACTTAATGACACACAAATGGAAGCAGCATTAGCAAAGGTGCAGCTAGAACATTTTTCCCTAGATCATCGCGTGTTAGAAAAAGGAGAAAATCTTTCAGGCGGAGAAAAACAACGCTTAGCACTTGCTAGAGCATTTTTGAAAAAAGGACATCTATGGTTATTAGATGAGCCAACCTCATCACTTGATGCACAGACAGAACAAACTATTTACAAAGAAATTTTTAAAGATGCCGATCAGGATACATTTATTATGGTCAGCCATCGCTTAAAAGGTTTAGAGTCTATGGATCAAATTATTGTAATGAATCATGGCGAAATTATGGAGTACGGTTCTTATAAGGATTTAATGGAAAAGAAAGGTTATTTTTATCAAATGAAGGTACTAGAAGAAAGCTTGCTTTAAGGAAAAAATGAAAAGTTATTTGTTTTGAAACTTTGTAAAGATGAGGGGGAATTAGCAGATTGAATACTATAGGATTCAGTCTGCGGGTAATATCCACTCCCCCACTTTTTCATCTGCTACATAGTACTCGTATCAATAACGAAACGATATTTTACATCAGAAGCTAAGACACGCTCATAAGCCTCATCAATTTGGTCTGCGGAAATTACTTCTATTTTTGGTACAATATCGTGCTTCGCGCAGAAATCCAGCATTTCCTGTGTCTCCCGAATGCCTCCAATCAGGGAACCGGCAAAGGAACGGCGGTGTCCAATCAATGACATCACATTTAATGACAATGGTTCCCCAGGAGCACCGACATTTACCATCGTACCGTCAAGGGTAAGTAAAGAAAAATACGCATCAAGATTGATTTTTGCACTTACAGTGTTAAGAATTAAATCAAAGGAGCCAGCAAGTTTTTCAAATGTCTCTGGATCATTTGTAGCGTAATAATGATCCGCTCCAAATTCTAAACCATCCTCTTTTTTCTTTAATGATTGAGACAGGACCGTTACCTCTGCTCCCATTGCATGTGCAATCTTAACAGCCATATGGCCAAGACCACCCATTCCGACAATCGCTACTTTTTTACCTGGACCAGCTCCCCAGCGATTTAATGGAGAGTAAGTGGTGATACCTGCACATAGTAATGGTGCCGCAGCATCCAGTTCGATGTTATCAGGGATTCCTACTACGAACTCCTCTGTTACAACAATATGGGTTGAATAGCCGCCTTGTGTAGGCTCTCCGTATTTGTCTACTCCAGCATATGTAGGAATATTACCTTTAAGACAGTATTGTTCTTCCCCCTTTAGGCAGTTCTCGCATTCTCCACATGAGTCCACCATACATCCGACACCCACACGATCGCCGATTTTATACTTCGTTACTTCCGGTCCGATTTCTGTAACAATTCCTGCAATTTCATGCCCTGGTACAAGAGGATAATTAACAGGTCCCCATTCTCCATGAGCTGTGTGGATGTCTGAATGACAAATGCCTGCATACTTAATTTCTATGAGAACATCGTGTAAATCTAGGTCACGTCTTTTAATTTCGGTTGCTTGAAATGGTTTATCTGCACCATATACTGCTCTTGCTTTAGCTGAAATCATTCTAAAACCTCCAATAATTTGATAGTAGAAAAAAGTTCCTTCTCTTTTTTCCTTACAAAATTAGCATAGCCCCTATAGTTAACTCTAGGGCAAGTGAAAAGTATCAATAGTTATATAAATAGTTCTTTCTTCGTAAATCTTTGACAGGGGTCATCTGTCATGATAGGATTCTGCTTAAATCACAGAGTTAATGCAAAATCTTGATCCGTAGGTGGAAAGGGGAAAGCGAATGAAAACATATTCGATCAGTGAAGCAGCCAAAAAATTAAATCTTACTATATATGCTTTACGATACTATGACAAGGAAGGACTGATGCCTCTTGTAACTCGTGATGCTAATGGAAACAGATTGTTTAAAGAATCAGATATAGAGGCATTAAAAGTTATTCAATGTTTAAAAGCAACAGGAATGCCGATTAAGGAGATAAAAGATTTTATCGCTTGGTGTTCGGAAGGGGATTCCACTTTACAGCAAAGATATGAGATGTTCCTGGAACGAAAAGCTGCAGTAGAAGCACAGATAGAAGAGTTGAAACAGACCATGGAAGTTGTTAATCATAAATGCAATTATTATAGGAAAGCTATCGAAGCAGGGACAGAAGATATTCATAAAAAGAATAAGATCAGTAATTTCAATTGATAAAAATTAGTATAATCATTATTAATTGTGAATCCAGTACGTTGGTTTAGAGAAAAAATAGTATTTATTAGAAGAAGAGGTAAGTAACGATGAAACTAGATGAATTTACAATCGGACAAATTTTTCGGACAAAGGCGCTTACATTAACGAAAGAAGAGATTATAAAGTTTGCAGGCGAATTTGACCCGCAATATTTGCATGTAAATGAAGCGAAGGCGAAAGAAGGAAGATTTAATGGCATAATTGCTTCAGGTATTCATACTTTAGCTATTTCCTTTAAACTATGGGTCGAAGAAGAGAAATATGGTGAGGATGTTATTGCCGGTACCGGGATGAACAATATACAATTTATTAGGCCTGTATATCCCGGTGATAAGTTGTATACGATTGTAAAAGTTCTTGAAAAAAAAGCTAATAAAAGTGCTACCGGTATTCTTACTGTATTGCTTAAGACGTACAATGATAAAGAAGAGCAAGTATTTGCAGGAGAATTATCTGTATTAATAAAACGATAAAAAGATGAAATTAGGCTGTCGATATGCTTTTTGTAAGAGTATCGGCAGCCTTTTTGATATACCTAATTGTAACAGGTAAATGAATTTTTAACTTTTTGTGAACTTATGCACAAACTATGTTTTTGATGCTATACTTTGGTAGATGAAAGTACCGGAGTAATGAATAGAGTAGGTGCTATATGGAGGTAATAAGATGAAAAAAAGAATAACATCTATGCTTATCTTAGTTTTTTCCCTAGTGCTTGTCCTTGTTGGTTGTGGAAACGACAAAGCAAGTAACACGCAAAAGCAAGAAAAAAAGGATAAGGAAGCAGAAGCGGTATCAGGAGCATCAAAAACTAGTTATACGCCATATGAAGAACTTAAAGAGAGCTATGATATTATCATTGTTGGTGCTGGCGGAGCTGGAATGACTGCTGCATTGGAAGCGAAGGCCAAAGGATTAAATCCGGTTATCCTTGAAAAAATGCCGGTTGCAGGAGGAAATACAACAAAGGCTTCTTCTGGAATGAATGCTTCAGAAACAAAATTTCAGAAAGAGCAAGGCATTAAGGATAATAATGATAGTTTTTATGAAGAGACATTAAAGGGTGGTCATGGAACGAATAATAAAGAGATGTTACGATTCTTTGTTGATCATTCAGCGAGTGCTATTGATTGGTTAGATTCCATTGGTATCCGTTTGAATAATTTAACGATTACAGGAGGAATGAGCGAAAAACGTACACATCGTCCTGAAGATGGCTCAGCAGTTGGGCAGTATATTGTAGATGGATTACTGAAAAATGTGCAAGAAAAGGATATACCACTATTCGTTAATGCAGATGTGAAAGAAATAACAGAAAAAGACGGGAATGTAAATGGTGTCCGTGTATTATTCAATCAAACAGATGAAAAAGCAATTGCTGCAAAAGCCGTTGTTATCACTACTGGTGGATTCGGCGCCAATATGGAAATGATTAAAGAAGTAAGAAGTGATTTAGGGGACTATGTGACAACAAACCAAGCTGGTAGTACAGGTGACGGAATTAAAATGATTGAAAAATTAGGTGGGACAACCGTTGATTTAGATCAAATCCAAGTCCATCCAACTGTACAGCAAGATGAATCCTATTTAATAGGAGAAGCGGTTCGTGGAGAAGGTGGGATAATGGTCTCTGCAGAAGGAAAAAGATTTACAAACGAATTAGACACGCGTGATAAAGTTACTGCGGCAATCAATGAGCTTCCAGAAAAAGCGGCATTTTTAGTGTTTGATGCTGGGGTGAAATCTCGTGTAAAAGCTACTGATCAGTATAAAAAAATGGGATTTGTATTAGAAGGAGAAACAGTCGAGGCTCTAGCAGAAAAGATGAATGTTTCTGCTGACGAGTTAACTTCAACGCTAGAAACATGGAATAGTGCCGTTAAGAATAAGGATGATCAAGCTTTCGGAAGAACAACAGGAATAGACAATGATTTATCTTCAGCTCCATTCTATGCTATTAAAATTGCCCCAGGTATCCATTATACAATGGGGGGAGTAAAAATTAATACAAACACAGAAGTCCTTAATAAAGAAGGAGCACCAATCCCAGGCTTATTTGCAGCAGGGGAAGTTACCGGTGGACTTCACGGAGAAAATAGAATTGGCGGTAATTCTGTTGCAGAAATAATTATCTTTGGTCGTCAGGCTGGTGTGAAGTCTGCTGAATATGTAAAGGCAAAATAATCGATATTACTGTGAAAGTTCAATTTTAGTTTCAGTAGTATATTAGGCTGATAGATAGGTAAAAGGTTCAAATCACTTTTGATTTGGACTTTTTATTTTGCCATTAAGATTATCGCCTGAAATTAATTAAGGACATCGGACAATCTCTTGCTTTCATACGCTAAATGCAAAGGGGAGATGCGGAAAATGAAAGAAACTAGAAGAAAAGAGTTAATGATTGTGGTTGTAGAATTTTCGCAATTGAAAAAATTTTTAATGCTGGATATGGGAATCGGTACTTTGTCTTATTATTTAGTTAAAATGATTAATGGCAATCTCCTTATTGATTTAATAGGAAGTACTATTATTACGGAAGGAGTAAAAAGAGTGTATAAAGGGATGAACAATAAAAATAAGACTATTACTTAGAAAGAATGAAGCAAGTTTCGAAAAAACAAAAAGGAAGGAAAGAAAGTGATTTTTTTGCGTATAAATGTATTAAGTGATGTTAATGGTTAGGGGAAGAAGGATAAAAAGGTAGGAAGAAAAGCTTGGAGATAAAATAATTTACCTATAATACTTAATGTTATAGATTGACGAATATTTGGAATTTAGTTAAAATTTTTCCTGAGTGAAACTTTTTTTAATTAAGATATAAATTTTATATAAATGAAAAAATGCAGAAATATTTTGGAAGATAAAGGGGGATTTAAATGCCCGAAAATTTATTAATTGCCTTTGGTTTAACATTATTAGCTGGCCTTGCTACTGGGATAGGAAGTATACTTGCCTTTTTTACATCCACTACAAACACAAAGTTTCTCTCTTGGATGCTTGGCTTTTCAGCAGGAGTAATGATTTATGTATCGATGATTGAAATTTTTGTGAAGGCGAAGGATGCATTAGTCGGATCATTGGGAGTACAAACAGGGAATTGGCTTACGGTGGCGGGATTTTTTGGCGGAATTTTACTTATTGCATTGATTGATAAATTTGTTCCAGAGCAAGGAAACCCACATGAATTAAAGAAAGTAGAGGAAATTAATAAATCCAATCTAAAAAGGACGGATCATTCTTTATTAAAGATGGGAAGTTTTACAGCATTGGCAATCGCTATTCATAACTTTCCAGAAGGAATTGCAACCTTTACCGCAGCTTTACAAGATCCAGGACTTGGGGTAGCAATCACTGTTGCCATCGCCATACATAATATTCCAGAGGGGATTGCGGTGGCGGTACCCATTTACTTTGCAACAGGTGATCGAAAAAAGGCGTTTAAACTTTCGTTTTTATCAGGATTAGCGGAGCCTGTTGGTGCATTAGTTGCTTTTCTCATCTTAATGCCATTTTTAAATGATGTTATGTTCGGTCTCATATTTGCAGCAGTAGCAGGAATCATGGTATTCATTTCTTTAGATGAATTACTGCCAGCAGCTAAAAAATACGACGAAGGCCACTTATCCATATACGGCCTGATAGCAGGAATGGCTGTGATGGCAGTAAGTTTGTTATTGTTTATATAATGAAAAATCATATAGTCAATGTCTTTAATAGAACAGGATTGATTCAGCCGGAGTACACGCACCCGAAAAGGAAGTGTACTCCGGTTTTCGTCTTAATAGGATTCATCATTACTTCCTCTCTAATAAGTTGTTTTCCTTCTCCATTTTTTCCACTTCTACTTTCAATTTTTCTGTTTCCAATAAAAAATTCTCATGTTTTAATCGTTCAAGCTCTAATTGATCTTTTAGGATTGCTCTGTTGAGCTTAGTCCTTTTTTCTAAATGATCCGTGATAATTCCAGCTAAGGAAATCAAGAATATAGCTAATACAATCACAATAACAATCATCATATAACTCCCTTGTATCGTTTAGTAATTAATACGATAAACGCGCAAAAAAGTTTCAAATGAAAGCCATAAGAAATATGACTCTGCAAATTGGCATTTTTTTGAGGAATAACAAAGAAAGGAAATGAAATCATATAAAAAGGAACAAGAAAGAATTCGGACAGCATAACTGTCATCCATTCATGCAAGTTTGAAAATCGATGTAGAAATATATTCTACAGAAATCAAAAAGCTTTCTAGCGGAATAACTTCTCTTCAAAAAAATATATAATGGCTTCTTTTATGGAGGAAAATATGATTATTGCATCAGAAGGGAAGCAAACCTTAGCAAGTCTAAAAGGAATTGAATCCCAGCTATCTGTCTTAGCACTTCATTCCAGGGAGGAAGAGGCCCAGAAAGCTTTTCATGAAGCGATGGTGTTAGTTAGTGAAATGAAACATGAAATTCAGTTGCAAGTGTATTAAATATAAAAGGGAAAAAGCACAGCAAATGATGGCAAAATTGTTTATGAGTCTTTAACGAAAATAGAAAAGACCGCTTCATGGCTGCAGACGGAATTAGATAAGCTAGATGTAACACTTGAGAACGTTTTTCTAGGACGGGTCAATTCCTATGGGGAACTTACGATTGATATATATGATGATAAGATGGAACTGGCAGAGCCGCAAGAAAGACCGTAGAATTGTACTCCTTGTAAACGGATAACACAGCTGCAAAAGCGATCTATAGGAAGAATGCAGATAAAATGGTACAAATGAAAAATAAAGTAAAAGTATATTTAGGAGAAAATTCTAAGGAAAATAGATGAAAGAGAAGGCGTTATCATCTATTATAGAAGGAGGATAACTATTTGGATGAATACAATAAAAGTGTGTAGGTGAACAGAATGGAAAGACAGGATGAAAAAGTAATAGTCGGAGAAGCAGCGGTCGTTCAATTTGTGAAAGATGGGATGACAGTGGGACTAGGCACGGGAACTACTGCCTATTATGTGATAAAAAAAATGGGAGAAATGATTAAGGAAGGGATGGAATTAAAAGGTGTAGCAACGTCAAAGGCTACAGAAAAGTTAGCCAGTGAATGTGGAATTCAGCTGGTTGATATAAATGAAGTGGAGCAATTAGACATTGCTATTGATGGAGCGGATGAAATTGATGATAACTTCTTTGCAATAAAAGGGGGAGGCGGAGCATTATTGCGTGAGAAAATAATTGCTAATGCTGCTAAAACCTTTATTGTAGTTGCTGATGGAAGTAAGAAAGTGCAATCATTGGGGAAATTCCCTCTGCCTATTGAAGTCGTACCTTTTGGCTGTGAACATACAGAGAAAGCTATTCAAAAATTCGGCTGCAAAACAGCAATACGGCAGAAAGATGGCGAGCTCTTCGTAACAGATAACGGAAATTATATTATAGATTGTTCCTTTCCTACTATCCAAAACCCCACTCAATTACATCAAGACTTGAATAATATAGTAGGGGTAGTAGAGAATGGCCTTTTTATTAATATGGTAGACGTATTAATTTCAATAAATGAGCAAGATCAAATTAGCGTGGAGCACAAGAACAGATAATGCTTTAGATATAGGGGATTTATGTAGAATAAGTTCCCTTGTAACGGAAGGATAATGGCGGTTTATGGAAATGCTTTGGAGCTGTT
Organism: Niallia sp. FSL W8-0951; assembly: GCF_038006525.1. Classification (NCBI taxonomy): domain Bacteria; kingdom Bacillati; phylum Bacillota; class Bacilli; order Caryophanales; family Bacillaceae; genus Niallia; species Niallia sp. FSL W8-0951. Next base: position 2,896,428 of record NZ_JBBOVK010000001.1, on the reverse strand, counting down.
TTAAAGATATCTTTATTTTTGCTTGAAAGCGTTTCTTTTTTTGTTTCTACGTTATATTATCGTAGATAGGTAAGGGAATCCTTATCTAAGAAATGCATCCAATGGAAGGATGCAATCATGTTACAGAAATAAGGGAGAGATAGAATGTCTTTACGAGAAGATGCTTTACATATGCATCAAGTCAAACAAGGGAAATTGGAAATCCATGCAAAAGTGGAAGTGAAAAATGCCCAAGATTTAAGTTTAGCTTATTCTCCAGGAGTAGCAGAACCATGTAAAGAAATTTTTGAAAACCCGGAAACTGTCTATGACTTTACCATGAAGGGCAATATGGTGGGACTTATCACTAATGGTACATCCGTACTCGGTTTGGGGAATATTGGTGCTGAGGCATCATTGCCAGTAATGGAAGGGAAAGCAATATTGCTTAAAAGTTTTGCAGGAGTAGATGCCTTCCCAATTGCTTTAAATTCAACAGATGTAGACAAGATAGTAGAAGCAGTTAAACTAATGGCTCCTACTTTTGGCGCCATCCACCTTGAAGACATTGCTGCTCCGCAGTGTTTTGAGATTGAAGAAAGATTAAATCAAGAATTAGCCATTCCTGTTTATCATGATGACCAGCATGGTACAGCAATCGTAGCTTTGGCAGGACTTCTGAACGCCCTTAAGATTGTAAAGAAAGAAATGAAGGATTTGAAAATAGTAATAAATGGTGCTGGCGCTTCAGGTATTGCTATTACCAAGCTTTTCAACTCTTATGGTGTAACTAATATGATTATATGTGACACAAAAGGGGCGATCTTTGCTGGCAGGAAAGCTGGGATGAATCCAGCGAAAGAATCTATAGCAGCATATACGAATGCTAAGTTGACGATAGGTACACTGAGAGATGTTTTGGTAGGAGCAGATGTATTTATTGGCGTTTCTGTAGCAGACACTTTAACGAAAGAAATGGTACAGACAATGAATAAGGATGCGATCATCTTTGCACTGGCAAATCCAGTACCAGAAATAAGTCCTGCACATGCGAAAGAAGCGGGCGCCATCATAGTTGGAACAGGAAGATCAGATTTTCCGAACCAAGTTAATAATGTATTGGCCTTTCCAGGTATTTTTCGTGGTGCTTTAGATGTTCGTGCGACCACTATTAATGAAGAAATGAAAAAAGCAGCAGCAGAAGCGATTGCAGGATTAGTTGCGGATGCCGAGTTGAATGAAGATTATGTAATTCCAAGTCCCTTTGATCCTAGAGTTGCTCCCGCTGTTGCTTCAGCTGTGGCAAAAGCAGCAATGGAAACAAATGTAGCAAGAATTCAAGTTAATCCAGAAGATGTAAGGCTGAAAACCATGAAAGCGACGATTATTGATAAACAATAAAGAGAGAGAGAAAGAGGCTCGAGCCAAATGGCAGCCTCTTTTTGTTTACAATGTATGTGTTTCGCCTATTTGTTTGCTCAAGAGAGAGGCATTAGAGCTTTTCTTACTTGTTTTAACATTAAAAAGAAGATTTAATAAAATGGCAGCCAGACTTCCTGTGATAATCCCATCACTTACAATGATTCTTAAGGCGGAAGGTAGCTGGTCAAATAAATTTGGAACTGCTGTTGCTCCTAAACCGACAGAAATAGAGCAAGCCATGATTAACAAGTTAGCCTGATTGGTAAAATCAACTTTGCTCAGCATTCTGATGCCAGAAGCAACAACCATTCCAAACATAACAACGGTTGCTCCGCCTAATACTGGTGTCGGAATAATAGTGGCAAAAGCCGCAACCTTAGGAATGAAGCCTAAAAAAACAAGAATTCCTCCTGCTGCAATCACGACATTTACTGTTTTGACTTTTGATAGCTGAACAAGACCGACGTTTTGAGCAAAGGTATTATAGGGAAAAGCATTAAATAGTCCACCTATAGTAATGGCTAAACCCTCGGCACGATACCCACGCGTTAAATCCTTTTCACTTAGTGGAGTCTCCGTTATTTTACTTAGTGCGAAAAAGACACCAGTTGATTCAATCACAATAACTAAACCGACAATTAACATAGTAAGAATTGGCCCAACTTCAAAGCTGGGTGTCCCAAAATAAAATAGTTCAGGAAAATGGAACCAACTAGCTTCTCTTACTGGGGTAAGGTTCACCTTACCAAGAACAGCAGCAATGATAGTACCAGCAATAATTCCAATTAGGACGGACAATGATTGTATAAATCCTTTTGTAAACCGGTTAAACAAAAGAATGAATAATAGGACACCGAATGCCAAAATCAAATTTTCAATGGAGCCAAAGTCTTTGCTTGTTGCTCCTCCACCCATATTTTTAATACCGGATGGGATAAGAGATAAACCGATAATAGTTACAACTGTTCCAATTACAACTGGAGGAAAAAGCTTGGTAATTTTGCTGAAAAAGGGAGCACAAATAATCATAAAAATTCCTGTAATAATAATGGCTCCATAAATAGCAGTGACTCCATAATTTGTTCCGATCGAAATCATCGGAGTAACCGCAACGAATGAACTACCTAGTACAACTGGTAAGCCAATGCCTAAATATTGGTTTTTCCAGGCTTGGAGCAATGTCGCAATTCCACATGTTAAAAGATCAATTGCAACAAGATAAGCTAGTTGTTCGGTTGTTAAATTCAATGCTCTTCCAACTAATAGTGGAACAAGGATAGCACCAGCATACATAGCAAGAACATGTTGAAGACCTAAAGAAAAAATTTGTAATCCCTTTTCGTTATTTTGAGGCAATATGAACACTCCTTCTCCTTGTGCCATTTAATTAACACATATTGTTATGTTAATTAACATCATAAGCAGTGAGAAGAAAGAAGTCATTGGTTACATTATACAAAATATTTAGAAAGTATAGATTATATATCTAAGACGTTAAAGAAACTTTTTAGATTTGTATTTGTTTTTTTCTTTCATTCATTTTTAAAATCGATTTAATCCGAAAAGCAAAACGAAGGTGGAAGGTAGTCTCTGGATCCTTAAGACTTTTTCCTAAGAGATCCTCACATTTTTCTAAGCGATAAATTACTGTATTACGATGTACATAAAGGCGTTTCGCCGTCTCAGAGATTTGGCAATGGGTCTCTAAGTAAACAGATAATGTATGGAGTAATATTTGTTCTTCTTCTTGCTGGTGACTGTTAGAAAAAGAATGGAAGATATGGTCATAAAATTCCTGCAGATCCTTTGTTGGAATGATTCTTAACATTTCAAAGGCATCCTTTGGTCGATGTATCTGGATAAAAGGCGTGTTTCCAGAAAGCTGTCCAGTATGTAAAGCACTAAGCGCCTCCTGATAAGCATTGGGTAAATTTAACAGACGCTGATAAACATTGCTGATACCGAATGAGATACTTGTTTTAAATGTGTTCGCAAGATAGGTTTGGATATTTTGTAAATAAGGAAGAATAGTTTTGTCTAGCTCATAAGAGGAATGGGTAACTTCCATGATAATAATACAATGGTCTTGTATAAGAAAAAGCTGAGAAGCGAAAGGTGCCTTTTTTATTTCTGTTTCGATAAATTCATATACATAATCTACCTCAACAGAATGCTGTGTGAAAGATTTATATTGATCGCCGCTATCCAATTTGCCAATTATTGCGATGGAAGCCTGTTCTTTTTTTAAGAAAAATTCTTTAGCTCTGCTTTCGATTTCCTCAGCAAAGCTAAACTTTCCTTCCATAAAGTGAGCGAAGAAGTCATTTCTTGCTCTTCTAGTATATTGCTTCACTGTATTTTCCCTCATTAGCTCAAAAGAAAGCACATTAGTTGCCTGTTCAATCGTAAGAAGTAAGCTGTGATCTTTCATGGGGATTTCTCCCAGAACAACTAAAAAAGCTGGTTTTCTCATATGAGTATAAATGGGGAAAATGGTAAACACTTCTTCTGTATTTCTACTCGAAAAACATGAATAAGGTGCGTTAGCTAATAAAAATTCAAATCCTTTTGCATGGAGAGAGCTAAAAAAGTTATCGATGGATGTTCGATTATGAGAAGAAGTGTGTAATTGGAAATGGGCATCCAGTAAAACAATCGGCTTGTTAATCATTTGAGATAAGTCATCAATAAGCCTTTTTATCCCTTTCCCTTTCAGAATATGCTGCGTAAATTTTCGATGAGTTTCAAAGGCAGTGGTTAACTCTGCTGTTCTTTGACTCAACATATAGTTTAAAGAAGCATTAACGATTTCCCCTAGTGAAGTTTCTAAAGGTATTTCTAATAGGGGAAATCCTATTTCATCAGCGAATTGAATCGCCTCTTGTGGTATATGTCCTAAAAATCTCTTGGACTTAATTCCTAAGGCTGTACAATCTCTTTTATGCATACTTTTTATTAAGGAGAGCAGAACACCAGGATTATCTTTAAGATGATAGGCAGTAGTGACTAATAAATCGTTCGGGTTTAAGAAGTCGACGATATCAGGTGCATCCATCATGGTAATATGCTTTATGTCTTTATTTAATCCCTTGTGACCTGCAATTACTTGCACCTCTTTAAAGGCAGGTTTTTGTAATATCTCTGCTAATTTCAAATGTATCCCTCCTAAAGTAATCCAATTAATCAAGAAGCTTCTTTAGTTATTTTATACAAACTATTTAGATAATTCTAACATTTTGTCTAATGAATTGCTAGCAGGTGATTATTAAAATAATGGTTACATAATATGAGTGCGTTTTAAGTAGTTTTAAATATTATTAGAAAATAACAAAAGGAGAGAGGAGAGTCCTTTCTTTTTATTTTGAATGTGGGGAGAGTATCAGGGAGGGGAGCGGAATCAATGAAGACAACTATTGATATTGAAACAAAAGAGGTAGGGGATTGGCTAGAATGGCTTGCTCGATTTGGAAAGACGAAAAGTGGTGGAGTTACACGACTTCTCTATGATGAAAACTGGCGTTTAGCACAACATTCTCTTTTTCAAAAAATGAAAGAAAGTGGTTTGAATCCTTATTTTGATGGCGTTGGCAACTTATTTGGCAGGTTAGAAGGAACAGATCAAGAGGAGAAAGCTATATTAACAGGTTCTCATATTGATACTGTTGTAGATGGCGGAAAATACGATGGAGCCTTCGGGATTATGGCGAGTTTTATCGCTGTCAATTATTTGAAGAAGCATTATGGCAAACCAAAAAAGACAGTAGAAGTAGTCTCGTTATGTGAGGAAGAGGGGAGTAGATTTCCTTTAGCTTTCTGGGGATCTGGATCGGTAACAGGAAAATTTACTAAAAGTGATTGTGAAGGATTAGCTGACGTAAGAAATATTTCCTTTGCTCAAGCTATGACATCGGCGGGTTTGCAGCCAGATGAAAAACAAGTAAAGCGAGAGGATATTGAATGCTTTATAGAAATGCATATAGAACAAGGGGCTGTCTTAGAAAAAGAGCAGAAGTCTATAGGGATTGTCTCTCATATAGTAGGACAAAGAAGATTTACGATCAAAGTAATGGGGGAGAGTAACCACGCAGGTACAACCCCAATGCTCTATCGGAAGGACAGTGTACATCTTGCAGCAGAATTAATTACATATGCTATTAAACAAGTTACGGAAATAGACGCTCACTTAGTGGCGACAGTTGGGAAAATACAGGCAGTTCCTAATATTCCTAATGTGATTGCCAAAGAGGTTACGTTTACACTGGATGTCCGGCACCACCAAGAAGAAGTACTAGATTACTATTGTGAGAAAATTTTTGCTTATTTTAAACAGAGAGGTAAGACTGCTGATATGGAAGTAGGATGGAATCAATGGCTGGATGTTAAGGCCGTTGCAATGGACGCTAAATTAACGCAGCTATCGGAGAGAATTGTGGAGGAAATAGATATTCCTTATCAAAAAATGATTAGTGGTGCCGGTCACGATGCACAAATTTTCGGAACCTATTGCCCGACAGCGTTACTATTTGTTCCTAGTGTAAATGGAATCAGTCATTCACCAAAGGAACATACGAAACTAGAAGATTTAAAAAATGGGGTTGTTGTCCTTATAGAATTACTACACCGTCTGGCTTATTGATTTTTTAGAGAGAACATACTTAAGGCGCAGGAAAGGCGGAAAGTGGTGTTCAGGAGATTGATGAAAGCCGAAAAGTGAGAGAGGAAAGGAAAAAGTGGTGTACAGGAGGTTGATGAAAGCCGAAAAGTGAGAGAGGAAAGGAAAAAGTGGTGTTCAGGAGGTCGATGAAAACCGAAAAGTGAGAGAAGAAAGGAAAGAGTGGTTTTCATCAATTAAATAACAGTATGAAAAACGAAGAAGTAATCACTTATTCCCCAAGTAGAGGGATTTACCAATAATATAGATAAGGAAAGGAAGTAGCATAGTGACTTTTTTAGAACTAAACACACCCTTAAGAACGATTATGACACCAGGACCAGTGGAGGTTGATCCGAGAGTGTTAAGGGCGCTAAGCACACCTATTTTGGGACAATTTGATCCTGCATTTACTTCCATCATGAATGATGTTATGAGAATGATTCAACAAGTTTTCCAAACTAAAAATCAATGGGCTTATCCAGTTGATGGAACATCAAGGTCTGGGCTGGAAGCTGTATTGGCCAGTGTCATCGAGCCAGGAGATAAAGTGTTAATTCCAATTTACGGAAGATTCGGACATTTGTTAACGGAAATTTCTGAAAGATATGGGGCTGAGATTCATTTGCTCCAGTGTGAATGGGGCGAGGTTTTTGATCCAGAAGTAATTATTGCAGAAATGAAAAAGGTGAGACCGAAAGTAGTTGCTCTTGTTCATGGAGAAACATCAACAGGGTGTATGCAGCCATTAGAAGAGGTCGGCAAAGCATGTCGAGAACAAGATATTCTCTTTATCGTTGATGCTGTTGCAACAATTGGAGGAGCAGATGTTCAAACAGATAATTGGTATATAGATGCAGTAATTGGGGGCAATCAAAAATGTTTATCTGTTCCATCTGGAAATGCCCCTATTACGTATAATGATCGAGTGGAAAAAGTGTTAATTGCACGGAAGAAAGTAGAAAGAGGAATAGCTACTGATATTGAACTAGCAGAGATAAATGCTCATGCCCCAATTCGCTCGAATTATTTAGATTTGGCACAATTGCAGGATTATTGGAGCCCGCGAAGGCTGAATCATCATACAGAAGCAACTACCATGTTATATGCTCTTTATGAAGGATTAAGAATTGTTTTAGAAGAGGGATTAGAAAATAGATTTGCTCGTCATCAGTATCATGAACAAGCGCTAATAGAAGGAATAAAAGGAATGGGTCTTGAATTGTTCGGTGATAAAAGGTGGAAGCTGCCAACGGTAACATGCATCAACGTTCCAGAAGGGATTGATGCAGAATCTGTTCGTAGCATGATGCTTGAGCAATTTGGAGTAGAAATAGCCAGCTCTTTCGGTCCATTACACGGAAAAATATGGAGAATTGGAACAATGGGCTATAGCTGTCGCAAAGAGAATGTCTTATTTGTGCTTGCGAGTTTAGAGGCATGCCTCATTAGACATGGGGTAAAACTCCCTGCAGGCCAAGCACTGCAAGCAGCGCTAAATTTTTATTCAAGAGGATAATATTTAAGGGGCCAGAGAAACACTCTCTTTGCCCAAAGGCAAGAACTCAAAGAAGAAGAAGGTACAGATAATCACTTTCTATGCCTAAAAGCACACAGAGAAGCCACTTACTCCTTCGCCATTTTTCAAAAATACCCTATCGGTTAAAAAAGAATAAAAAAATCTATATTGACAATAATGTTTCTATCCGATATGATTTTTCACAAAGAAATGAATAATGAAACTATAAAAAGGATTAGTATGCAGCAATGTCTATAAAAAGAGAGGGTCTAAATGCTGAAAGGACCTATAGGCTTACCTGTTGAACCTGCCTTTTTCGTTCTGTATCGAATAGACTTTGTTTAAGAAGATTCAGCGGTTCAATACCGTTAACATGGAAGAGTGTAAAGCTTTGCTTTGAATTAGGGTGGTACCGCCATTAATTGGTCCCTAATGAATAGCAAAGCTTTTTTTTATGGTCTTTTACTAAGAAAAGACCACTTGAAATAAAACACAGATAAAATAGGAGGCCCTTTAAAATGGCGAAGGATTTTGTAAAAAGCATTACTAGCATGGAAGATGATTTTGCCCAGTGGTATACAGATGTAGTGACAAAAGCGGAACTAATCGATTATTCAAGTGTAAGAGGTTCTATGATTATTCGACCATATGGAACAGCGATTTGGGAGAATATTAAAGAAGCTTTAGATAAACGTATTAAAGAAACAGGGCATGAGAATGTTTATATGCCATTATTTATTCCAGAAAGCCTTTTACAAAGAGAAAAAGATCATATTGAGGGATTCGCTCCAGAAGTAGCATGGGTTACACATGGAGGAGACGAGAAATTAGCAGAAAGACTTTGTGTGCGCCCAACATCAGAAGTGCTTTTTGCAGAGCATTATAAAAATATTATTCATTCCTATCGCGATCTTCCTAAGCTATATAATCAGTGGGCCAATGTTGTGCGCTGGGAAAAGACGACACGTCCATTCTTACGTACTTTAGAATTTTTATGGCAAGAAGGGCATACATGTCATGAAACGGAAGAGGATGCAGATAGAGAAACAATTCAAATGCTTCAGGTCTATGCCGAAATATGCGAAAAGTACTTGGCGCTTCCAGTGATCAAAGGGCGTAAAACGGAAAAAGAAAAGTTTGCAGGCGCGAAATACACCTATACAATTGAAAGCCTGATGCATGACGGCAAAGCATTACAATCAGGTACTTCGCATAATCTCGGCGATGGCTTTGCGAAATCCTTTGGAATTCAGTTCTCGGACAGAGATGGCAACTTGCAGCATGTTCAGCAGACATCATGGGGCTTTACGACAAGAATCATTGGTGCCATGATTATGGTTCATGGGGATGACCGCGGCTTAGTAGTACCGCCAATGATTGCACCAACACAAGTAATGATTGTACCAATTGCCCAGCATAAGGAAGGGGTATTGGATTTTGCCTACGATTTGCAGAAGAAACTAAGTAATTCGATCCGCGTTGGTATCGATGCAAGTGATAAAAAGCCAGGCTGGAAATTTAATGAGTATGAAATGAAAGGAATTCCTCTCCGTCTAGAAGTGGGACCAAAAGATATCGAGAAAAATCAAGTGGTTCTTGTGAGAAGAGATACTGGAGAGAAACAATTTGTCTCTATGGATGGATTAGAAGAAACAATTACGCAATTATTAACAGATATCCAAGACAACTTGTTAAAGAAAGCCACAGATCATAGAGAAGAAAACACTCATACTGCTGTAAATTTTGATGAATTTAAACAGTTGACGGCAAAAGAAAAGCCAGGATTTATTAAAGCAATGTGGTGTGAAGATCAAGCGTGTGAAGATAAAATAAAGGAAGAAACAAGTGCAACATCTAGATGTATGCCTTTTGAGCAAGAAACCATCGCTGACACTTGTGTATGCTGTGGCAAAAAAGCTAATAAATTAGTATATTGGGCAAAAGCATATTAATATTTTTGCCTAAATCAATTCTATAGACGATCAAGAAATTTAAAACTTTTTTGAAGTGGACTTTGATATATTATCTATGTTTATAACAAAAGAAACAGACGAAGAAGGAAAGAGTTATATTTTATAGGGAAGTCAGAAAGTTATCTGATTTCCTTATCAATAAAAGAAGCATTTTATTCTTAGATAATATGTGTGTTCATTTTTGAAAATACTGAATATTCGTAAAAACACGTTGACATTTGGGACTATTTGGAAGTATGATAGATTTGTTGGAATAATCATCATTAGGAGGGGAAAAATGAAAAAAATAACAAAATTAGGGTTTGTAGCAATATTGGTTCTTTCTATTCTATCTGTAAGTTCAGTAGCCTTTGCAGATGAAAACACAGTTATCGAGAAAATCGAAGGAAATGAGAGTATTGTTAATGAGAATTTTGGTGTAACAGATATTTCTTTATCTACTAACGATGGAGAGGTAGGTATATTCGGAGTAGGAAAGCCAACAACTTCTCATAATGTTTCAAAGAGTGGGGCGATGTATTTCGCAGGGAATGCAGTAACATCGAAACTATATACTAATAAATTTTTTACAGGAAAAGCATCGTATAGAATTAATGTAAAAAACAATCATGCTACAAAAGATTTAAAGATTAAACTATATTCAGATCCTGATTATTTTGCAAAAGAAACATGGACTTTGAAACCAGGTTATTCGTTGAGTGCTTTCCCAACAGGTTTGAAAGCTTCTGAATTATACTATCTAACTTTCTCAGCACCTAGTAATTTCAGTGGCAGTGTACAATGACAAGTATAAAGCGCCTAGTTCTATAGGTGCTTTTCTTCATTAAGGAGACGATAATGCCTACTACTTTAATAAAAATAATAGCTTTAATTTTTATGCTAATAGATCATATAGGGGAATTTATTCCTGGTACTCCAGTATATTTAAGATGGGTAGGGAGAATAGCAGCACCGATTTTTATTTATTTTGTGATAATAGGTATGACTCACACATCTAATAAACATCGATATCTCTTCCGTTTGTATATTGCTAGTGTTATCATGGCTTGCATTAATGTGTTTATTAATCAAAATTATAATACGGGAGTAGGAATTACTAATAATTTTTTTGCGACATTATTTGCAATTGCATTATTAATTTATGTAATCGATAAGCGAAGTTGGAGATATTTCAGTATCTACTTAATATGGCAGATGATAAGTACGGTGCTTTCTACCCTCTTTAAAGAAATATTTATATTAAATGCAGCTCTGACATATCCTTTTTATGGAGCTATATTTGGAAATGTACTGCATGTAGAAGGGGGAATCTTGTTCGTTTTATTAGGTATTGTTTTTTATTTATTTAGAAATAAAAAACAACTAGTAATAAGCTATTCGATTTATTGCCTTTTTATCTTTTTAGTATATGAAAAATGGGGAGGTAGTTTAAATTGGTTTTCCCGACTTTTACTTCCGTTTGCAGACTTCCAATGGATGATGATTTTAGCTTTGCCATTGCTCTATTTTTATAATGGGGAAAAAGGAGTTGGCTTAAAATATTTTTTCTATTTCTTTTATCCAATACATATTATTATTTTATATTTTATTGGAACGAGTTAAAGAGTAATGATGTAAGCCAACTCAATGAGTTGGCTATTTTCTTACTCTATACAACATAATAGTGTGTGTGCTCATATATACTCATGATACTCAATAAAGCAAAAGGCAGCATTAGCCTATAGTGAGGAAAATTCCGCCTTTTTGTATTTGGGGATTACTTAAAAAAGTCGATCTCCAGATTTCTCCGTTATACTTCTAAATACTATCTCATTTGTTTTTTTATTGTTTTTCTTCGTCTGGCTCAATATGGACATGGACCTCTAATACATTAAATTCATTTATTAAAGCATTCTCTACAGCAGAAGAGATATCATGGGCATCGGTAATATCTAGTTTCTGATTAACAGTAATAACAACATCCACAACTGGGCTGTTCCCATAGTTTCTCGCTTTAATTTCTTTTACAGCTTTAACGCCATCTGTATGCAAAATGGTCTTTTTATATTTATCAATCAATAAAACATCAAAACCATCTGTCAGATAATGAGTGGTTTCTCGGAAAATTCCCCAAGCTGTTTTACAAATTAACAGGCCAACGATACAAGCCGCTAGTGGATCTAAAAATTCCAAGTTTAATTGTGCTCCAAAAATGCCGACAGCAGTACCAAAACTAACTATCGAATCAGAAAAATTATCTTTCGCTGCTGCTTTTACAGCTTGGCTATTTATTTTTTTTCCTAATCGTAAATTGATCCGATAGACAAAGAACATAACAGCACCACAGGTGATAGCTGTATATGCTGCCACTAAATCAGGTGCTTGTCTAGAATGAGTAAAGAAGGAAGAGATTGCTTGGTATAATACTTGTAATCCAACACTCATCATAATAAAGGAAGCAATTAACGAAGCAACAGTTTCCGCTTTCCAATGACCATAAGGATGGTCTTTATCAGCTGGTTTTTGAGATAGTCGCAAGCCAATTAAAACGGCAACAGAAGCAATAATATCGGTGAAATTATTCCATCCATCTGCTTTTAAAGCTTGCGAATCAGTGCTATTTCCAATAATTAATTTCACTGATGCTAAAATAATATATGTAATAATGCTTAATATCGCGGCTCGTTCTCCGAGCTTTAAGTCTGCATATTTTTTATCCATTGCAAATGCCTCCTTAACTACCTCACTAATCATATCAAGTCACTATAGGGTGGGTCTAGAGCAACGTTTTTATACCTATCAACAAAAGTATGAGGAAGAGAAAACAGTTTGCCAGAGGAAAACTTTTCAACTATAAAAGAAGAAAAGTCAGAGGGAAAGAATAAATCCTATCCTCTGACTTATCAATGATAACCATTATCTTATATATAAATCACTTACTAAATAATCCTTTATTACCTCGGATGGAACGAGAAATTCAACTGTTCCCATATATCCTGGTGCTACTTCGTATTCATTAAAGCAAATGACCAATTTATGCTGTTTGTTTATATAGAAATTTTGGTGTGGATCGATTTTATCAAATCCTTCTGGATCGGTATCATTTTTTATGAAATAGCTTCCGGTGTCTGCTTTCATTTGCTTGTTCATTTCATGTAAAATGTACGAACTAATAGCATCAATGTAAGAATTATCTTTAAATAAACTTGGTAATGTAATTAACAGTTCGTTTTGTTTATCGATTGTATCATAGTGAATAGATTCTGCAGCAGATGCTTTTGTTTCGACCGTATATCGACCCAGCGATAATAACAAATCATCATCTGTTTTAACGATATAGCCACTTTCAAGCGAGTAGTTTCCATTCTCATTTGCTGTTTCTTGTTGAAATTTAGAATAAAGCTCTTTTGATTCTTGAACGTATTGTTGGTTTAATGTCTGTGAAAGAGTTTTATTCTCTAAGCCAGTTACTTCAGGTGTTTTGATATCAAGCTGATTGTTCTCTTTCGTTTCTTTCCACTCTGTTATTGTAACGACCTTAATGACTTTGTTTAAAAAAGGGATATCTGATAAGGTGCTTGCTGCTGCCGGACTTATATTAACCGTTGTAATGAATAAAAGGATGGAAGCAGCTAAGAAGATAGCGTTTTTTGAAACACTTCTCAAAGTACGATATCGTTTAATCGATTTATGTGTCTGTTTCTCCAATTCATTTGGTATGGGTATATTTAAATAATCCTTTTTCATCTTTTCTAATTTTCTATCCATTATATTCCTCCACTATTTCATTTCTATACGAAGTATTTTTAGTGCCTTATAAAGCTTTGTTTTTACTGTATTTATATTTTCATCTAATACAGAAGCGATTTCTTCGAGCTTTAAATCCTCAAAAAAACGAAGAATCACAATGGTTTTATAAGATGGTGGAAGCTGATTCATTGCTTGTTCTAAATCTAAATTTTTGTAAGTATCGACAGAACTTGAAGCAAGCACTTCTAAACTGTCATCGTCTGCCACATACCACCGTTTCTTTTTTCGCAAAAAATCAAGAGACGTTGTAGCGACAATACGATAAAACCAACTTTTCATCATAGCAGTATCTTTTAATTGATGTTGTTTTCTTAACGCTTTATGAATAGAGTCTTGTACAATATCCAAGGCATCTTCTTGATTCCGTACATAAGAGTATGCAAATCGGTAGAAGCTTTCCTTATGATCCATAATAAATGTAATTAACTCCGTTTCTTTTTTATTTTTGTTTAACATAGAAGAGCTCCTTTATGGAAGAAATACGTAATAACTTAAGTTTTACAAGGAATAGACGTATGGAAAGGGGATTTTGTTTTAAGAAAATCAAATAAATTAAAAAAAGAAGGACTAAATGGAAGGGAGAGAAGAAAATCCTCCAAGCTTTCTGGTGAGACAGGACTTGGAGGAATAAATAATCTATTCTTTTTCTTTTACATGTAGTTTCTTGCTTGGCCAAAAGGCAGCATTTCCTAATAGGGAAGTTATTCCAGGCACTAAAAATGGTCTTACAATAAAGGTATCCAGCACAATTCCGATTGCAGTTATGGTTCCAAAATGGACAAGTACTTGCATTGGTAAAGTCGTAAGTACCATAAAGGTAGCAGCTAAAATGACTCCAGCAGAAGTAATAACACCGCCAGATTCTGCTACACCTTCTTTCACCGCTTGTAAGAGGGGCTTTTCTTTGCGTTTCTTCCATATGCTTGAAATCATGAAGATATTATAATCTTCTCCTAATGCCACAATGAATACAAAAGAGTATAGCGGAATTAATCCTTGAATTGCCTCCACTCCGAATCCGTAATGAAGGATAATCCAGCCCAATCCTAATGCGCTAAAATAGGAAAGCAGAACGGTTGCAATCAAATAGATGGTTGCTGTTATAGAGCGTAAATAAATAAGTAAAAGGATGGCAATCATGGTTAAAATAACAGGAATGACCATTTGCGCATCATCATTTGTTAATTCTCTTGTATCGTATTGCTCTGCAGTAATTCCAGCAATCCAAACATTATCGTTCGCATTTTTGATACCATTCTCCTGAAGCACTTCTTCCAATGTTTCCCGAATTGCTGGTAGTTTATCCATCGCTTCATTTGAATAAGGATTAGTTTGAAGCTCCACTGAATATTTGATTAAATCAGGATTCTTTTTCCCTGCTTCACCCTCTGAAACCTTTGCGATAAAATCTAATTGCTTCAATGACTCCTCGACTTTTACAGCTTCTCCTTCGGTGTTAATAATAACCGATAAGGGAGCAAGTTCCCCTGCATTAAAATGATCTTCAATTAAAGTAAAGCCTTCTCTTGAGGGCATATCATCCGGAAATGAGGATAATAAGTCATACGTATACTCTGTTTTAAGAGAAAAAAGAGCAAAAATTCCAAGTAATATTGTCGTGAGAATCGTCACTTTCCATGGATGTTTTGTTACTACTGTACCAATCGCGTTTCCAAGTGATTTTCTTTTTTTCGCTGTTTTTTTCATGCCCTTTTTTGCTAATAATTCTTCTGTTCTAGGAACGAATGGATAAAAAGATAGTCTCCCGATAATAGCTAAAATGGCAGGGACAATACTTAAACTAGCAATCATCATTATGAGTATAGATAAGCTAAATGGAATGGCAAATCGGTGAACTGCCCCATATTGAGCTAATAATAATGCAATGAGGGAGAAAAATACTGTTAAACCACTCATCGCCACGGCTCCGCCAGAACGTTTTAAGGCTTTTTGCATCGCAATTTCCTTTACTGATTCTTGGGTTAGTAACGTACGATATCTACTGATAATGAATAAACAATAGTCTGTACCGGCTCCAAAAAGCAATACGGTCATAATAGCAATGCTTTGAGAATCAAATTCAATCCACCCTAACTCACCTAAGAAGCCAAGTAAAGGACTGATAACTCCATAAGCGATTCCAACTCCGATTAGCGGGATTAACGCTAATACTGGAGAACGATAAATGACAAGCAAACAAATTAAAACTATCATAACTGTGCCAATGAGTAATGATAAGTCACCTTGGCTAAACAGCTCTGTCGCATCAATAGAGATACCTACTGGACCGGTTGTTCTTGCATGTAATTTTGTTTCATCTTTTATAGAGGTGTTAAAAGGATTTTCTCCCCATAAGTTACTAGCAGCTTTTTCTAATTCCTGAACACCTGTCTTGAGTTCACTTGTTGCTAAATTATTTTCAAATAAAAGCGGGAGAACGAATGTTGTTCCATCTTCAGAAATTTGTCGCTTTACTGCCTCTATCGGTAGTTGATGATAGGGAATAATCATTTCTTGATGGATTAGCGGCTTCTCTGTTAGTTGTTTGGTAAGCTCTTGGATTTGTTGTAAATCTTGATTAGATAATCCTGTTGATCGATACCAAGCAATTAATGCCGGCGTTCCTTGTTCATTGGGAAATTCTTCTTTCATTTTTTCCTCTGCCTGCTGTGATAAAGCAGTAGTGGGAATATTTCTAGCTAAATCATTTTTCTGTGAGCTAGCCTGAGGTAAAAACATGCTTACTATTCCGACAAGGAGAAGCCAGGCAATTAAAGTAATCCACTTTCCCTTTTTACTGGTTACTGCAGTAAAATATCGCTGAATATAATGTTTCATTTTTCCACTCCTTAAAGACGTAACTTATCAATCGATAAGTAAGATGTAAAAAAACTTATCGATTGATAAGTTGAGTATATAATTAATACAGAAAGAAATGAAGTGTTTTTTACAAAATCATTACCTATCTACTAGGCCGAACAAAAATAAATGAACAATTAACTTTGCCTTTCGCTGGATTTCTTTTTTTTGTTGATTAGAAGATAGTTCTTTCATATAAGAAGGCTGCATTGCTGTTTGAATATATTGAAGAAACATCAAGGCAATTTCTTTGCTATTAGTGTCTATTTTATTGTAGGAAATATTTGCATTGTTTTTTTCCTCTTGATCAAATACATGTATAATGGGATTCAAAAATCCTTCCTGCCAGCGAATTCTTAAATGTGTTTGGACATCAGACGGCATTTCATGCTGTAAGTCATGAAACATTTGCATTAAATCCTCTTGATAATTTTCTAAAAAGTAAATAGCAATTTGATAGAGACATTCTTCAAGATTCTCAAATTCTTTCGTAATGTTTAAGAGAGCATGTTCTGTTTGCTTTATAGATGTATTAATTACTTCTTTATAAATATCTTGTTTATTTTTAAAATGATGATATAAAGCTGGCTGTGTAATTCCACAATGTTCTGCAATCATCCTTGTACTAACCTTCCGATATCCTAATTCCATAAATAACTGATAGGAAACATGGATAATGAAATGATAGGTATCATGATTGGTATTTGACTTAACTATTTTTTTATTCACATTGTAAACCCTTTCATTGTTGAATTTATCACATTTAATATTATAGAAAAAATAAAGGGATATTTCAAATTTGAATAAAATGTGAACAAGTTTGTGAAAAGATGAACAATTTTATTTAAATAGGCTTGAAGGTTTTTGCGAGTCGTTATATGATAAGCATGTAAAGAAAAACTAACGAGAATTTGCAAAAAAGCAACAAGAACTGTAAGTTGGTAGGAAAATTAAACTACTATATTAGTAGTTTTTCTTTAAAGAAGAATTTGTGAAAATAATCACAAATAGACTGCTTTTGAAAAGTGGTTTTTTCTTTAAAGTTATATGTGAAAACATTCACATAATTATCATTCTCTATAATTGGAGGGATCTACAATGTCAGTTGTTGAAAAAGAAGTAAAAGGGAAAAACGAACAAGTTGATGTGCAAGCAGTTATTGATGAAATGGCAGCGAAAGGAAAAAAAGCACTAAAGGAGTTTATGTCCTTAAATCAAGAGCAAGTAGATGAAATTGTAAAAGCAATGGCTCTTGCTGGCTTAGATAAGCATATGTATTTAGCTAAACTAGCAGTAGAAGAAACCGGAAGAGGTATTTATGAAGATAAAATAACAAAGAATATATTCTCTACTGAATATATATACCACAATATTAAATATGATCGTACAGTTGGGGTAATAAATGAAGACCAACAAACAGGAATTGTCGAAATCGCTGATCCAGTTGGAGTGATTGCAGGAGTAACACCTGTTACAAATCCTACATCTACTACAATGTTTAAAGCTATTATTGCTATTAAAACACGCAATCCAATTATTTTTGCTTTCCATCCTTCTGCACAAAAATGCAGCAGTGAAGCGGCTCGAATCTTAAGGGATGCAGCTGTAAAAGCAGGAGCACCAGAGAACTGTATTCAATGGGTTGAAAAGCCTTCGATTGAAACAACAAAAGCACTAATGAACCATAACGATATTGCGCTGATTCTTGCAACTGGTGGACCAGGTATGGTTAAATCTGCATACAGCTGTGGCAAACCAGCACTGGGAGTTGGAGCTGGTAATGTACCTTGTTATATTGAAAAAACAGCAAAAGTTAAAAGAGCAGTCACTGATTTAATTCTTTCTAAAACATTCGATAATGGAATGATTTGTGCCTCTGAACAAGCAGTAATCATTGATAAAGAAATCTATGAAGAAGTGAAAAATCTATTAGTTCGTAATAGCTGTTACTTCTTAAATAAAGAGGAATTAGCTAAAGTAGAAAAACTAGTAATTAATGAAAACACATGTGCTGTAAATCCTGATATCGTTGGTAAATCTGCTCATTATATCGCAGGATTGGCAGGAGTAAAAGTTCCGGAAGATACTAAAATACTTCTTGCAGAATTAGAGGGTGTGGGACCGAATTACCCGCTATCAAGAGAAAAATTAAGTCCAGTCCTTGCATGCTATAAAGTAGAATCAACAGAAGAAGGAATCAAACGTGCAGAAGAAATGCTAGAATTTGGCGGTTTAGGACACTCAGCAGTTATTCACTCTGAAGATCCAAAAGTAATCGAAAGCTTTGCGCTAAGAATGAAAGCATGCCGCATTATTAACAACGCACCATCTTCTCAGGGTGCGATCGGTGATATCTACAATGCCTTCATGCCATCTTTAACACTTGGTTGTGGATCTTATGGTAAAAACTCTGTATCTACTAACGTAACAGACATTCATTTATTGAATGTAAAAAAACTAGCAAAAAGGAATGTAAATATGCAATGGTTTAAAGTTCCATCAAAAATCTATTTTGAGAAAAACTCTGTACAGTATTTACAAAAAATGAAGGACATTTCTAGGGTGTTTATCGTAACTGATCCATATATGGTCAAATTTGGATATGTAGATAAATTACTTTATAACTTAAGAAAACGTTCAAATCTAGTGCAAGTAGAAGTATTTTCCGATGTAGAGCCAGATCCATCTATTGAAACAGTTGTTAGAGGAACAGAAATGATGGCTAAATTCCAGCCAGATTGTATTATCGCTCTTGGTGGGGGATCTCCAATGGATGCAGCAAAAGGAATGTGGTTATTCTACGAACATCCAGATGAAGAGTTCTTCGGCTTAAAGCAAAAGTTCTTAGATATTCGTAAAAGAGTATATAAATATCCAGCGTTGGGAGGAAAAGCTAAATTTGTGGCAATTCCAACTACTTCTGGTACTGGTTCTGAAGTAACATCCTTTGCGGTTATTACAGATAAAGAGCAAAATATTAAATATCCTTTAGCAGATTATGAGCTAACACCAGATGTAGCAATCATTGATCCACAATTTGTGATGACAGTTCCACCATCCGTTACAGCAGATACAGGTATGGACGTACTAACACATGCTGTGGAGGCATATGTATCAAATATGGCAAATGACTATACAGATGCATTAGCAGTTAAAGCTGTTCAATTGATCTTTGAATATTTACCAAGAGCATATCGCAATGGAAATGATGAAGAAGCACGTGAAAAAGTGCATAATGCTTCTACGATTGCTGGTATGGCGTTTGCAAATGCGTTCTTAGGAATTAACCATAGCTTGGCACATAAATTAGGAGCCGAATTCCATATCGCACATGGTCGTTCCAATGCAATTTTATTGCCACATGTTATCAGATATAATGCAGAGAAACCAAAAAAATTCATGTCATTCCCTAAATATGAATACTTTAAAGCAGATGAACGTTATGCAGAGCTTGCCAGAATTCTTGGATTGCCAGCAAATACAGTTGAACAAGGTGTAGACAACTTTGTGAAGGCAGTAATTAGACTAGGGAAAGAACTGAATATTCCTATGAGTATTGCTGCCCAAGGCGTAGATGCAAAAGAATTTGAAGCAAAAGTGGATTATTTAGCGGACCGGGCTTTTGAGGATCAATGTACAACAGCTAACCCTAAATTACCATTAGTTACAGAGTTGGCAGATATTTATCGTAAAGCCTATAAAGGGGTTTGAAAAATCCCTGAATAATAAAAAAAATGGTCAAATCTTTGTGATTTGACCATTTTTTTTATTCAATTTGCTAATCCAGTAATCTTCAAAGAGGAAGTCCTGCGTAAATCAATATAGGAATCCTTTAGCCGAATCAATGGTAAATGAGGTTCATTTTGATGAATAAAGATAATTTCTGCCGTTTCATTATTAGATAGTATGACTTTTTTAAAGAGCTGCTTTCTCATAATGAAATTGGTAAATGGAATAACAATAGCAGGATTTAAAGCATTTCCATAGGATTCATTTATTAATTCATCGATAGCTTCAATGTAGGTTTTCTTGTCTTTATACGTATTAGAAGTACACATGCTATTAAATATGTCTGCAACGGAAACGATTTGGATCAAGAAGGGAATATCCTTTTCTGTACGCTGAGAGGGATAGCCTTTGCCATTTATTTTTTCATGATGTAACAGAGCAGTTCGCGATATTAATATATCCAATTGCGGAACTTGAAATAAGATGCCTTTTCCATAGATCGTGTGTTTTTGCATTTCTTTATATTCTGTTTGTGTTAAACGAGCAGATACTTTTAAAATGGATGGATCCAATTTTAACATGCCGATATCATGAAATAATCCCATTTGACTAAGCAGATGGCATTGCTTTTTAGGTAATCCTAAAATTTTCCCAATAATGGCAGAAAGGATTCCAACATTAATACTATGCTGGTAAATATAATCATCTGGTGAGACTTCTTTATGAAGCATTTCTAAAATCGCTAATTCTTGAAGAGAAGAATTAATAGTGTTTTTAAAATCATGCAGAAGTTTCTCCACCGTGCTGTTATCTTGTTTGATGATGCGATGGAAAGTTTCTTTTACCTCATCTAGCAAATTAGTAAATTCCTTATTATCGGAGGAGGCAGAGGTTTCATCTGTAGGTTCAATTACATCAAATGGATTAACCTGATGCTTTGTAAGTAAGTCAATATGCTTCTTCGTTAAGATGGAGTTCTTTTTTAGTAGAAATAAGCCTTCAATAGAGTTTGAATAAACATCCCTTTTTATACGATACCCAACAATATTCATAGTTCCTTTTCCCATATTATTTGTCTCCTTTACATAATGGCTATATATTGCTGCTTCGCATCCCCTTATTAGTAAATATTACCTTAGCTCTATCGTAGATAAAACAGACTTTCTGACTAGTTATCACACTTCTTATTGCCTATTTTAGTAGAATTTACTAGGGATTAAGGCCTTCTGAATATTTTTCCTATTATAATAGCTATATATTTAACAAAAATAGAATAGAAGAAGATGCATAGATACATATAGAGAGGAGCATAAGGATGAAGAAGAATCGATTGAATAAAAATACATTTTCTTTACATAAGCAAAAGAAATATCAACATCATATTAATTTCATTCATAATGAATTGAGGAAGTATCGTACGATTGATATACCAAATCGTACGATAGTCATTAAGAATCAGGATTTGGAAGATTGGATTGTGGAAGAGTTAAGTCATGAAGAAGTAGATGATATTATTGTATTGCTAGAGCATGCTAAGAAAAGAGCATCTTCTGTGAAACCAATCTTTCAAGTGATTGCAACAAGCTTGTTAAAAAATACATAAGGATTCTACTTCTAGAAAAAAGACTTCTTGCTTGTTTCACTATGAGGAGAACTATATAATAGTATATATTTATCGATAAACACTAGAACGATTTTTAAGAAAACAAGTAGAATATCAACAATAGACAGTTGTGGATGCTACTGTTATTGTATTGTGAGAAATAGCCATATAGAAACCTAATGAAGCCTTGTTTCTTGAATTAGGAGGAGAATTAGTTGGAACCTTGTATGCAAAGTTTATATACTTATTTAAATGACCATCTTGTTGATATGCGTAAAGAGTGGCTAAGCAAGATAGAAAATAGTATTTCATCCTTTTATTCAGTCCATAAATCAGCAGAGAATATGGAAGAACTAATTACCGCACATCAAACTCTTTTAGAAAATGTAATAAAGGTTTTTATTGAGGAAGAAGAAGTGTATTCAGCAAATATTTCTGAATGGGCTATTAAAGTTGCAGAAAAGCGGGCGAAAGACTTAGTTCCGATTTTAGAATCTATTGAACAGCTTAACACGGTTAAAGGGATTCTTTTATCATATGTAGAGAAGTTTTCTGCGGAGACTACTGCTCATTTAACAATTCCTACACTCTTTGAATGGATACGATTAATTCATTATGCATTTGATTTATTTGTAAATATTTTTATTGATTCTTATGATAAATATAAATTTCAGCAATTGATGGCACAGCAAGAAACTATATATGAATTAAGCAGCCCAGTTATCCCGATTACGGAGGGAATTGGTGTTCTTCCATTAATCGGAGATATTGATACAAAGAGAGCGCAATTAATTATGGAGAATACACTAAAGGAATGTAACGAGAAACGATTTAATCACTTATTTATTGATTTATCGGGTGTGCCCCTAATTGATACAATGGTTGCGCATCAAATTTTCCAAGTGATTCATGCTTTGCGATTAATTGGTGTCAAAGGTTATCTTTCAGGATTAAGACCAGAGGTGGCACAAACAGCTATTCAACTAGGTGTAGATTTTAGCCAGATACCAATATTTAATAATTTAGCAAGTGCGCTAGGAAAATTTGGATTAACGGTCAATGAAGTGAAATTTGTTAAATAGAGGTGTATATAGATGGGGAAATATCTAGCTGCACTATTTTTCCCGTGCCTATTGGTAATCCTTTTTTCAAAAGCAACCTATTATCCAATTATTGGTTTAGTCTTAACCGTAGCTTTAATAGCTGCTTCGGTTTATAGAGGATATACTGATACATTTTTATTAATTGTTGTTGATGCTTTTTCTATGACTATTGGTTATATGATCAGTAGAAATTGGAAAGAGAGATTAGCAAGTAAGGATACTTAATAGAAGAAATATAAAAAAGAATAGAGAAGAAGAATGACTAAACGATTTTCCGTCGATAAAGAGGATAGGTATTCGTGTAGTCATTTTTTTATAGGGAAATGTTTTTTGTCTTAATTCTAAATTATATTCAAAAATAAATCGAATGTTTGTTCTCTTTTTTGTGGTTTGAAATGGAACGTTTGTGGTAGAATGATGTTATATTGATTACATAGGTAGGAATTATAAAAAAGAAATGGTAAAAATCGCCTTTTCCATTTTTGTTGTTTTCCTTAATATGACGCTTTTTGTGAAGAATTTAAATCCTTAAAACAACAGAGTTACGAAAATAACTTCTAAATATAATGGAGTATTAACATAAAGCAGCAAAGGAATGGATGAATAAGCAGGCGTGCTTATATAGATCGGAGGATGGTTTAGTGAGTCATGATTTTGAATTAGTTTCAAAGTATACTCCTCAAGGAGATCAGCCAGAAGCAATCAAAAAATTAGTCTCAGGTATACAAGCAGGAGAGAAGATTCAAACCTTGCTGGGGGCAACTGGGACGGGTAAAACGTTCACCATAAGCAATGTGATTAAAGAAGTTAAAAAGCCAACTTTAATTATTGCTCACAATAAAACCTTAGCAGGTCAATTATATAGTGAGTTTAAAGAATTTTTTCCTAATAATGCAGTAGAATATTTTGTTAGCTACTATGATTATTACCAACCAGAGGCTTATGTCCCGCAAACGGATACGTTTATTGAAAAGGATGCAAGCATCAATGATGAAATTGATAAGCTCCGTCACTCAGCAACATCTTCTTTATTTGAAAGAGATGACGTAATAATTATTGCCAGTGTATCTTGTATATATGGATTAGGTTCTCCAGAAGAATATCGAGAAATGGTTGTATCATTAAGAACCGGTATGGAATTGGAAAGAAATCAATTGCTTCGTAAATTAGTGGATATTCAATACGATCGAAATGATATTGATTTTAAACGGGGAACTTTTCGTGTCCGTGGTGATGTAGTCGAAATTTTCCCAGCGTCCCGAGATGAACATTGTATTAGAGTCGAATTTTTTGGAGATGAAATTGATCGGATTCGGGAAGTGGATGCATTAACTGGTGAAATATTAGGAGAACGAAATCATATTGCTATTTTTCCGGCGTCTCACTTCGTAACAAGAGAAGAGAAAATGAAAATAGCAATTGAAAACATTGAAAAAGAATTAGAAGAACGATTAGAGCAATTAAGAGCAGATAATAAATTATTAGAGGCTCAGCGTCTAGAACAACGCTCCCGCTATGATTTAGAAATGATGCGAGAAATGGGATTCTGTTCAGGAATAGAAAATTACTCAAGACATTTAACATTAAGACCTCCTGGATCTACTCCTTATACATTGCTGGATTATTTTCCAAAAGATTTCTTACTTGTGATTGACGAGTCTCATGTTACATTGCCGCAAATTAGAGGAATGTATAATGGTGACCAAGCGCGGAAAAACGTATTAGTAGAGCATGGTTTTCGCCTGCCGTCAGCACTTGATAACCGCCCGTTAACGTTTGGAGAATTTGAGAAGCATATTAATCAAATGATTTGTGTTTCTGCAACACCAGGACCATATGAAATCGAACATACTCCTGTTATGATTGAACAAATAATCCGTCCAACTGGATTGCTTGATCCAACCATTGATGTTCGTCCAATTGAAGGACAGATTGATGATTTAATAGCGGAAATCCATGAGAGAATTAAACGAAATGAACGGGTATTGGTAACAACACTAACGAAAAAAATGTCAGAGGATTTAACAGATTATCTGAAAGAAATAGGGATAAAAGTACAGTATCTACATTCCGAAGTAAAAACATTAGAACGGATTGAAATTATTCGAGAGTTACGTCTTGGGAAATACGATGTATTGGTAGGAATTAACCTATTGCGAGAAGGTTTGGATATTCCTGAAGTCTCACTCGTTACGATTTTGGATGCAGATAAAGAAGGATTCCTTCGTTCAGAGCGGTCCCTTATTCAAACAATCGGACGTGCAGCGAGAAATTCTAATGGTCAAGTCATCATGTACGCTGATAAGATAACCCATTCAATGGAAGTCGCCATCAGTGAAACGAAAAGACGTAGAGAAATTCAAGAAAAATATAATGAAGAACATGGAATTACCCCGCAAACTATTCAAAAAGGAATTAGAGACACAATCCGTGCTACGCAAGCAGCAGAGGAGCCTGAAGAGTATGGAACAACTACAAAACTTGATAAATTAACGAAAAAAGAAAAAGAAGCAATGATTGCACAAATGGAGAATGAAATGAAAGAAGCAGCAAAAGCATTAAACTTCGAAAGAGCTGCAGAACTTCGCGATTTATTGCTTGAATTAAAGGCTGAGGGGTGAGAGAACAATGGCAAAAGATAAACTTATTGTAAAAGGTGCACGTGCAAATAATTTAAAAAATATTGATATAACAATACCGAGAGATCAATTAGTAGTGATAACTGGTTTATCTGGTTCAGGAAAGTCTTCTCTTGCTTTTGATACGATTTATGCAGAAGGACAAAGAAGATATGTAGAATCTTTATCCGCCTATGCGCGGCAGTTTTTAGGACAAATGGATAAGCCTGATGTTGATTCAATAGAAGGCTTATCTCCCGCTATTTCCATTGATCAGAAAACGACAAGTCGAAATCCCCGCTCCACTGTGGGGACTGTAACCGAAATTTATGATTATTTGAGATTATTATTTGCGAGGGTAGGAAGACCAACTTGTCCAGAGCATGGTATTGAAATTTCTTCTCAGACAATAGAACAGATGGTAGACCGTATTCTCGAATATCCTGAGAGAACTAGACTGCAAGTACTTGCGCCAGTTGTATCAGGGCGCAAGGGTACACATGTGAAAGTACTTGAAGATGTAAAAAAACAAGGGTACGTTCGTTTGCGCATCGATGGAGAAATGTTTGAAATTGGTGATGATATTTCTCTAGAGAAAAATAAGAAACATAATATTGAAGTAGTTATCGATCGACTTGTTGTCAAAGAGGGAATAACTGCTCGTCTGGCAGATTCATTGGAATCAGCCTTACAATTTGGGAATGGAAAAGTCATTATTGATGTGATGGGACAAGAGGAATTACTGTTTAGTGAACATCACGCTTGTCCAATTTGCGGTTTCTCTATTAGTGAATTAGAACCAAGGTTATTTTCTTTTAATAGTCCATTTGGAGCTTGTCCAGATTGTGATGGCCTCGGAAATAAACTAGTTGTAGACGTAGATTTAGTTATTCCTGATTGGAATTTAACTTTAAAGGAAAATGCGATAGCTCCATGGGAATCTATTAGTTCTCAATACTATCCGCAGCTTCTTGAAAGTGTATGTAATCATTATGGGATTGACATGAATATACCTGTAAAGAACATTCCGAAGAATCTAATGGATAAAATCCTTTATGGATCTGGAAAGGAATATATCCATTTCCGTTATGAAAATGACTTTGGCCAAGTGAGAGAAAATGATATCCAATTTGAAGGCGTTATTAAAAACGTGGAAAGAAGATATAAAGAAACTAGTTCTGACTACATCCGTGAGCAAATGCAAAAATACATGGCGGAACAGCCTTGTCGCACATGTAAAGGATATCGCCTAAAGAAAGAGGCTTTGGCTGTTTTAATTAACGGACAGCATATCGGTAAAATAACTGAAAAATCAGTGGTGGAATGCTATGAATTTATGGAGAAGGTTGATTTAACAGATAAAGAAAAACAAATTGCTAACTTAATTCTTCGAGAAATAAAAGAAAGAGTTGGATTTTTGATCAATGTTGGATTAGATTATCTAACACTAAGTAGAGCTGCAGGAACTTTATCTGGTGGAGAAGCACAAAGAATACGTTTAGCAACACAAATTGGTTCAAGGCTTACGGGTGTACTTTATATTTTGGATGAGCCTTCTATTGGGCTTCACCAAAGAGATAATGATAAATTAATCGATACACTAAGACAGATGCGTGACATAGGGAATACATTGATTGTTGTAGAACATGATGAAGACACTATGATGGCTGCTGACTATTTAATAGATGTAGGACCAGGTGCGGGTGTCCATGGTGGCGAAATTATTTCTGTTGGAACACCAAAAGAAGTAATGAATGATCCGCAATCGATAACTGGTCAGTACTTATCTGGAAAGAAATTCATTCCACTTCCATTAGAGAGAAAACAAAGTGATGGCAGATTTATTGAAATTACCGGGGCAAAAGAAAATAATTTAAAGAATGTAAATGTAAAAATACCGCTCGGAATGTTTATTGCTGTGACAGGGGTTTCTGGTTCAGGAAAAAGTACTTTAATTAATGAAATTCTTCATAAAGGCTTGGCTCAAAAGCTAAATCGTGCGAAGGCAAAGCCAGGTGCCCATAAGGAAATTAAGGGAATTGAACAATTGGAAAAAGTCATTGATATTGACCAATCTCCAATTGGCCGAACACCAAGATCGAATCCGGCAACCTATACTGGAGTGTTTGATGATATACGTGATGTTTTTGCGACAACCAATGAAGCAAAGGTACGCGGTTATAAAAAAGGACGCTTTAGTTTTAATGTCAAAGGTGGAAGATGCGAAGCCTGCCGTGGAGACGGAATCATAAAAATTGAAATGCATTTCCTTCCAGACGTTTATGTTCCTTGTGAAGTTTGTCATGGCAAACGATACAATAGGGAAACATTAGAAGTGAAATATAAAGGGAAAAATATTTCCGATGTATTGGAAATGACAGTAGAAGATGGCGTATCCTTTTTTGAAAATATACCGAAAATTCATCGTAAATTGCAAACAATTGTGGACGTTGGTTTAGGATATATTAAACTCGGACAACCAGCGACTACTTTATCAGGCGGAGAGGCACAAAGGGTAAAACTAGCATCAGAACTACACCGCCGATCTACGGGTAAGTCCTTTTATATTTTGGATGAGCCGACAACAGGCTTACATGTTGATGATATTTCAAGACTATTGATTGTTCTTCAGCGACTAGTCGAAAATGGAGATACAGTACTAGTTATTGAACATAATCTCGATGTCATTAAGACAGCAGATTATATTATCGACTTAGGACCAGAAGGCGGAGATAAAGGTGGCACAATATTAGGAACAGGGACTCCTGAGGATATTGCCAATCTAAAAGGGTCTTATACAGGGAAATATTTAAAGCCAATCCTAGAGAGAGAACGGCAAAGAATGAAGGATAGTATCATAGAAGCTGAAAAGATCGCTACAACTTAAATCAAGAGACGAGGAAAGTAGAAAAGCTGAATTAATTATTCAATTCGGCTATCTGCTAAGCCTCGTCTCTTTTTTTCTTACTTACGCAGAAGTTCTTCTGAATTAGAAAATCGCTACATAAAATAAAAAGGTCAGAAAGTATTCAGATTGAAACTTTTGCAGGGGTGATTCCGTATTAACATATAGGAGTCCGTACTGTTGATTAGTAATTTCAACCACTGAGCGGCTTTGGAAGTGTTTTTTCCTTTAACAAAATAGTCTTTACATTAGCAAATGAAAATAAGCAGTGTTTTAACGTCTTATTTATGTGAAAAGTACTAAAAAGAATAAAATCGTTATTTTGAGGAGGATTTACAGTGGCAGACGAGAAAAAGCGAATTTTAGAATTAGTGGAAAGTGGAAAATTAACTGTAGATGAAGCGTTAAAGCTAATGGAAAAGGTTGATGAAGTGAATGAGAAGAAGTCTTTAAATGAAGAAGAAAAGATAATTTTAGAAGATTTTCAAAAGGAAACAAAGTTTCATGAAAAGAAGAAAGAAACATCTTCAAATTATGGATTTAATTTTCAAGCAGCGAAAGATAAGCTTTTTGACATAGTTGATACAACCATAAAAAAGGTGAAGGAAGTAGACCTTGATTTAAACTTTGGTCATTTTGAAGAAGTTTCTCACATTTTTCAATACCATAATATTGCCCCAAAAAAGGTGGATATCGATATTCCCAATGGGGAAGTGGAGCTGATTCCATGGGATCAAGAGGAAGTAAGTATTGAGTGTAAAGCTAAGGTCTATCGAGTGAATTCTTTAGAGGAAGCAAAAAAGGTATTTCTCAAGGAAGTAGATGTAATCGTAGATGAGGAGCGCTTAGTATTGAAAACGAACCATAAGTGGATGAAAGTGAAAACACAGGTTTATATTCCACAAATTTCATATGAATCGGCCATTATCCGTTTATTTAATGGACCAATTACTACTTTTGATGTTAAAGCGGAAAAATTGTATGCTAAAACAGCAAATGGTAAAATAACGCTAAAAGCTGGTGAAAATAAAAAAGTGGAGGCAGACGCTGCAAACGGCAGTATTAAAGTTGAAAAAGGAAAGATGGAAAAGCTGGATGCAGAAACAATAAATGGCTCTATTACGGTTGATGGTTATTTTAATAAAGTTGATTTACAAGCCTTCAACGGCAGTATTTCTTGTGTGAATCATTCAGAAGCCTGTGACATCCTTGAACTTCAAGGAACAACAGGAAGCATTGAAGTAAGTTTACCAGAATCTTTAGCGGTTAGTGGTGAATTAAAAACGAATTTTGGTGGATTCAATGTAGAATTAGAGGGAATACAAATAATAGAAGAAAAAAATGAAGTTCTGCAAAAAACGTTACAATTTAAATCAATCCAATCAAGTGAGCATCATACAAAAATTGAAGCTAATACTAAAACAGGATCGATTAAAGTGAAGAAAATTGATAAAAGCAATTAATTTTAATAGAAGAATTGGATAAGATACATGGACTGCACGTTGGAGAAGACAAGAAATAAAAAGTTGTCTTCTTCTGTATCTTAAATTAATCAGCTTCTTCTGTGTTTAATAAGGAGTAATTGGAATGAGATGGATAATCGGAATACTGATTAATGCTATTTTCTTTGTAGCATTAGCTGGTTTATTTCAGGAACAATTTTATTTATCGGGAATAGGTGCGGCAATTGGGGCAAGTGTGATTTTATCCTTGCTAAATATTATTGTCAAACCAATTTTAATTTTATTGACGTTACCTGTAACAGTGTTATCGCTTGGGCTATTTTTATTTGTCATCAACGCTATTACGCTGTCATTAACAGACAGGCTAATGGGAGATAGTTTTGAAATTTCGAGTTTTGGTATGTGTTTACTTTTTAGCATTCTGCTGTCACTTTGCAATATAATTGTTCAAAACACAGTTCTGCGAGGAAAAGGATAAAAGCTGCCGAGTAAAGGAGTGGAGAAAAGACCATTGCTTTACTTAGCAGCTTTTCTTATTATTTTGACTGAATTCTAGCATATATTTAGAGTTTAATGCTAAAATAAGGTGAATATGGAATTCTAAAAAAAACTACCTTAAACACCCTATACTGTTTATAAAAACTTAACAGCAATGACCTTTAAAGGAGGAGCTTCATGGCAGCGAAAGTACTAATAAAAGATGTTATCGAAGAGTTTGATTTAGAAATTGTAAGTGGAGAAGAGGGAATTAATCGACCAATTACAGTTAGTGATATATCAAGACCAGGTCTCGAGATGGCCGGCTATTTTAATTATTATCCAGCAGAACGTGTTCAGTTGTTAGGGAAGACAGAACTGACCTTTGCCGAACGGTTAAGTGAGGAAGATAGAGCAAATCGCTTAACTAAATTATGTAGTGATACAACGCCTGGAATTATCATTACACGAAATATGGAGGTGCCTCCTCAATTAATAGAGGCATCAGAAGAATTAGCTGTACCTGTACTACGATCCAAGCATAAAACATCGCTTTTTTCCAGTCGTCTTACAAACTTCTTAGAAAGAAAATTAGCACCAACGACAGCAGTTCACGGGGTACTTGTTGATATTTATGGTGTGGGCGTTTTAATTACTGGTAAAAGTGGTGTTGGTAAAAGTGAAACAGCCCTTGAGCTTGTAAAGCGCGGGCATCGATTAGTTGCTGATGATTGTGTGGAGATACGCCAAGAAGATGAGAATTTAATTGTTGGTAGTTCACCAGAGTTAATTGAACATCTATTGGAAATCCGTGGATTAGGTATCATTAATGTCATGACGCTTTTTGGAGCTGGGGCTGTACGTACCCACAAAAAGATATCTTTAGTTATGTCTCTGGAATTATGGGAGCAGAACAAGCAATATGACCGTTTAGGTTTAGATGAAGAAAAAATGAAAATAATTGATACAGAAGTAACAAAGCTGACAATTCCAGTTCGCCCTGGGCGAAATTTAGCGGTAATTATTGAGGTCGCAGCAATGAATTTCCGTTTAAAAAGAATGGGTGTTAATGCAGCCGAACAATTCACGAATAAATTAAACAATGTTATATCTGACGAACGAAAATAAATAGCTAGAAGTAAATAGTAAAAACATGGGAAATAGGAGGAAATCGAATGGAAGATATACAACCAATTGATCCAATTGCTTTTTCGTTAGGGCCGATTGATGTTAGATGGTACGGACTTATCATTGGCTCTGGATTGATTCTTGCTCTTATTATTGCAATGCGAGAAGGAAATAGAAGAGGACTTGGAAAGGATGACTTCCCTGATTTAATGTTATGGGCAATCCCGATTTCCATTATATGTGCGCGAATTTACTATGTCATTTTTGAATGGAGCTACTATAAAGATCATCTAGGGGATATACCGAAAATTTGGAATGGTGGAATTGCCATTCATGGAGCTTTAATTGGTGCAATCGTAACTACTTATATTTTTACAAAGAAAAAGGATATTTCCTTCTGGAAAATGGCAGACATCGCTGCACCTAGTCTAATTCTGGGACAAGCTATTGGCCGTTGGGGCAACTTTATGAATCAAGAGGCACATGGCGAAGAAGTCACACGTTCCTTTTTAGAAGGCTTACATTTGCCGAATTTTATTATCGATCAAATGTATATTAACGGCACTTACTATCATCCTACTTTTTTATATGAATCATTATGGAATATTGTTGGATTCGTGATTTTACTAGTTTTACGGAAAGTGAACTTACGTAGAGGAGAAATCTTTTTATCTTATGTTATTTGGTATTCGATTGGAAGATTCTTTATCGAAGGAATGAGAACAGACAGCCTTATGATAGGTGACTTACGGATGGCTCAATTAATTTCTTTAGCGTTAATTGTCATTTCTATTATCTGTATCGCTTATAGACGGAAAACGGGTATTGCGAGTGAACGTTATTTAGATACAAATGGTTAATCATGGAAAGGAATGTTTAGGTTGACTGGAAAGATTAATACAGCATTATTTGATTTGGATGGAACGCTAATAAATACAAATGAATTAATTATTTCCTCCTACTTACATACATTAAATCATTATTACCCAGGAAAATATAAACGAGTTGATGTCATTCCTTTTATGGGACCACCATTATTGGAAACATTTGAGTCGATTGATAAAATGCGTGCTCCAGAAATGATGGCAATGTACCGCTCTTATAATATTGCGAATCACGATAAGATTGTTACGATATTTGATGGTGTGTACGATGCTATGAAAGAATTAAAGCAAAGAGGCTTTAAGCTGGCAATTGTATCAACGAAACTTTCCGATGTAGTGGAAATGGGCTTGAAATTGACGAAGCTAGATGAATTTTTTGATGTAGTGGTTGCTTTAGATCATGTAACAAAAGCTAAACCAGATCCCGAGCCGGTTCTTCTTGCTCTTGAAAAATTAAAGGCTTCCCCTAGCGAAGCGATTATGGTTGGAGATAATAAACACGATATTTTGTCTGGGAAAAATGCAGGTACTTTAACAGCGGGTGTTGCTTGGACGCTAAAGGGGAAAGAATTTTTGCAGGCATATAATCCTGATTATATTTTTGAGAATATGAAAGACATCCTTTCTATTCCTGAAGTACAACAAACATGAGAAAAACGACGAGATATCCGGTTAGTGGATCAAATTCCTTATGGCATGTTTATAAAACAGTTCCGTTTTTGAAAGTAATTAAAAATTTTATTGTTATTCAGACAGCAAGATATATGCCTTTTTTGAAAGTGAAAAATTGGATGTACCGAAAGCTATTAAAAATGCGGGTGGGAGAACAAACCTCCTTTGCTTTAATGGTAATGCTTGATATTATGTTTCCAGAAAAAATTAAGGTCGGCAAGAATAGTGTCATAGGCTACAATACCACTATTCTTGCCCATGAATATTTAATAGAGGAATATAGGCTAGGAGAGGTTGAAATTGGCGATGAAGTCATGATTGGCGCCAATACCACTATTCTTCCAGGTGTGACAATTGGTGACCGTGCGATTGTATCTGCAGGTACATTAGTACATAAGGACGTCCCGGCAGGAAGCTTTGTTGGGGGAAATCCGATGCAAATCATTTATACCGCAGAACAAATGGAAGAACGTAAACGAAATGAGCCTTCCTATGTTTTAGATGAATAAATAGAAATACCTATCTGTCCATTATTTCAAGAATAAGTTTCTAGGAGTAATGAAAAGATAGGTCTTTTTTAAAATATCAGAATAAATAAAAAATAAAGAGGGGTATAACAATAAATGGAATTTATCGAAAGAATTATATAAGGAATTTATTAGTCTTGGATTTTTTAGAAAGATCTAATAAATGAAACTTTTCTCTTGACCTCGAATCAGACGAAGAGTACACTAAAAACAACTCTTTAATTTGGTAGTATATTAGCGAACTAAAGCATTCGGAATTTTAAAACACGAGGTGTAATGATGAGTAGCTTATTTATGTTTGAAAAGCCATTAGGCATGAGAGATACATTACCAGCGATTTACGAAAGAAAATATAAAGTAAAACAAAAAATAGATACAGAAATTAAAAAATGGGGTTATCAATTTATTGAAACTCCGACATTAGAATACTATGAAACAGTCGGCACAGCCTCCGCTATTTTAGACCAGCAGCTTTTTAAATTATTGGATCAGCAGGGACACACACTAGTTCTTCGCCCAGATATGACCGCGCCAATAGCAAGAGTAGCGGCATCTAAGCTTCTATCAGAAGATTTGCCATTACGCCTTGCCTATAATGCGTCCGTGTTTCGAGCACAGCAGCGGGAAGGCGGCAGACCGGCGGAGTTTGAACAAATAGGTGTTGAATATATTGGCGATAAAACCATTAGTGCGGATGGAGAAGGAATTTCTCTACTTATTTCCTCTCTTCAACAAGCAGGAGTGAAAAACTATCAAGTTTCGGTAGGACATATTGGCTTTGTCCAATCATTTTTCCAACAAATTCTTGGAACAAAAGATAGAGTGGACAGTTTAACCAAATACCTATATGAGAAAAATTATGTCGGCTATCGTCAGCATGTAGAACAGCTTGCTTTATCAAGTATTGATAAACAGCGCTTAAATGACTTCCTAACGCTTAGAGGAAAAGAAGAAGTGATTAACCTTGCCTATCAATTAATGGAAGGAGATCAAGGCATAAAAGCAATAGATGACTTAAAACAGCTAAAGGACATTCTCATAGATTACGAAGTAGCAGATAGAGTGACATTTGATTTATCACTTGTCAGTCATATGAGCTACTATACTGGCATTGTATATGAGGTATATGCAGAAGGCGTGGGCTTTCCCATTGGAAGTGGGGGCCGGTATGATTTGCTATTAGAAAAATTCGGCAAAGACACTGGAGCAACTGGTTTTGCTATTCGAGTGGATCGACTATTAGAAGCATTAGGTAAGGTGGCAAAAACGACCATAATCGAATGTATTTTATTTAGTAATGAACGCAGAAAAGAAGCGTTTCTATTAGCACAAGAAAAAAGGCGTGCTGGCATCCATGTCATTACGCAAGATATTAATGGAGTGAAAGATGTAGATGCCTGTACAAAACAGTATAGTGAAATCACACTATTGGTCGGGAAAAAAGGGGTGGAGGTGATCAAATGAATGACATGCTAACTATCGCAATGCCAAAGGGAAGAATTTTCGAAGAGGCAGCTGATTTATTAAGAGATGCAGGCTTTCGTTTACCAGCAGAGTTTGACGACTCCCGGAAATTAATTATAGAGGTTGAAGAAGAAAACTTTCGCTTTATCTTGGCTAAGCCCATGGATGTTCCTACCTATGTGGAGCATGGAGTAGCAGATTTGGGGATTGCAGGAAAGGATGTCATGCTTGAGGAAGAAAGAGACGTATATGAATTGCTAGATTTACATATTAGTGCCTGTTATTTAGCAGTAGCAGGGCTTCCTCATACAGAACTGAATGAAATTGCTCCTAGAATTGCGACAAAATATCCTAATGTGGCAGCAGCCTATTTTCGTGAACAAGGCTCTCAAGTAGAAATTATTAAGCTGAATGGTTCCATTGAGCTTGCACCAATTATCGGCTTAACAGATCGAATTGTCGATATTGTTTCGACAGGAAAGACACTCGCTGAGAATGGCCTGATTGAATACGAAAGAATCGTAGATATTACTTCAAGATTAATTGTCAATCCGGCAAGCTATCGATTGAAGGACAGACGAATTAGTGAATTAGTAGAGCGGCTTCAGCCAGTAGTAAAGTCGAAACAAAGTGTGAAATAACGAATAAGGAGTATTCTAGATGAGAATTGTGACAGATATTGAGAATATTAGTTTAAAGCGCTCTGTTGATGCAGGTACGGAAGAACAGCGAAAAGCGGTCCGGGAGATTATGGGAGAGGTAAAAAGAAGTGGTGATCAAGCTTTAATTGAATATACAAAAAAATGGGATAGAGCCGAATTGACATGTCTTCGGGTGAAGGAAGAAGAGGTAGCAGCTGCTTACAATCATGTAGAAGAGGAAATGGTTTCAATTATAAAAGAGGCAGCCGCAAATATTAAAGAATACCATCAAAAGCAGCTGAAAACCTCATGGGATTTTACCCAAGACAATGGCTCCGTTCTTGGTCAACGGATTCTCCCATTAGATTCCGTTGGTGTTTATGTTCCAGGGGGAACAGCAGCTTATCCTTCGTCTGTATTAATGAACGTCATTCCAGCATTAGTTGCAGGAGTTCAGCGGATAGTTATGGTATCTCCACCGAATGATAATGGAATTCTTCCTAGTGCTGTCTTAGTAGCAGCTGATATTGCTGGGGTAAAGGAAATTTACAAAGTGGGAGGCGCTCAAGCTATTGCAGCATTAGCGTACGGCACGGAATCAATTGAGAAAGTTGATAAGATTGTCGGCCCTGGAAATATCTTTGTTGCCCTTGCAAAAAGAGAAGTTTTTGGCGATGTTGCTATTGATATGATTGCAGGACCAAGTGAAATTGCCATTATAGCTGATGAAACAGCAAGTGCCAAAGAAATTGCTGCAGACTTATTATCACAGGCAGAGCATGACGAAAGAGCTTCCTCTGTTCTTGTTACTACTTCTATTTTATTAGCTGAAGAGGTCTCTCAAGAAGTGAAGCAGCAGTTAAATGATTTACCACGTAAGGAAATAGCGGAAAAATCAATTGACCAATATGGATTAATAGTGGTTGTAGAAACATTGGATAAGGCTGTCGCAGTCATCAATACCATTGCGCCAGAACATTTAGAAATCCTAACAAAGAATCCATACGATATCCTCGAACATATCCGTCACGCAGGATCCATTTTTATAGGAAGATATAGCTCAGAGCCAGTCGGAGATTATTTTGCTGGAACAAACCACGTTTTACCGACAAATGGAACAGCAAGATTCTCCAATCCACTAAACGTAGATGATTTCCAAAAGAAATCAAGTATCACTCATTATAGTGAAGCAGCATTTAAAGAAAACGCCCATAAAATAGCCAAATTTGCCCGCTTAGAAGGGTTAGAAGCTCACGCAAGAGCAATAGAAGCGCGATATGATGATTAGACGCTAGTTGAAAGACCTACATAATAAAAGGAGGAAGGAAAATGGCAAGGACGGCTGCAATTAGTAGAAAAACAGGTGAGACGAACATTCAGTTATCGTTTAATGTAGACGGAGAAGGAGTTTCTGAACTAGATACAGGTGTACCATTTATGAATCATATGCTCGACTTATTTACCAAACATGGCCAATTTAATTTAACAGTCCAAGCGAATGGAGATATTGAAGTAGATGATCACCATACGACAGAGGATATTGGGATATGTTTAGGATTGGCTATTAAAGATGCGCTTGGAAATAAAAGAGGGATTAAACGCTATGGGAATAGCTTTGTGCCGATGGATGAAACATTAGCACAAGTGGTTATCGATTTAAGCAATAGACCTCATTTAGAATTCCGAGCAGAGTTTCCAAATGATAAAGTAGGAACCTTTGATACAGAACTGGTTCATGAGTTTCTCTGGAAACTAGCGTTAGAAGCTAGAATGAATCTTCACGTTATTTTGCATTATGGGAAAAATACTCATCATATGATCGAAGCAATCTTTAAAGCAATGGCACGAGCATTAGATGAAGCAACAACAATTGACCCTAGAATAAAGGGGATTCCTTCCACGAAAGGGATGCTGTAAATGATCGGAATTATTGACTATGGAATGGGGAATTTGTTCAGCGTAAGTAAAGCGTTAGAAAGATTAGATGCTCCCTATTTTATTTCAGAGGATAAAGATAGATTACTTCAGGCAGATGCATTGATTCTTCCAGGCGTAGGAGCGTTTAAAGATGCAATGGAAAAATTAAAGAAGACGGGCCTATCTGAAATGATTTCTGTATTTGTTGATAGTGGGAGGCCTTTGTTAGGCATTTGCTTGGGGATGCAGTTATTGTTCGAATCAAGTGAGGAGTATGGATATAGTGAAGGGTTAAATTTATTACCTGGAAAAGTGGTTCGCTTTCCTGGCATTACAGGTGATGGTACTGCCTATAAAGTTCCTCATATGGGCTGGAATAAGCTGCATT
This sequence comes from Niallia sp. FSL W8-0951, assembly GCF_038006525.1. NCBI lineage: Bacteria > Bacillati > Bacillota > Bacilli > Caryophanales > Bacillaceae > Niallia > Niallia sp. FSL W8-0951. Next base: position 2,858,717 of record NZ_JBBOVK010000001.1, on the reverse strand, counting down.
TTAAAAGAGAGTCTTTAGTCACACCTGATTTGAACGATGATTTCGTTTATTTTGTGCATTCTTATTATGCAGAAACAAAAGAAGACGTTATTATAGCAAGCTGTTCCTATGATAAAGAGGTTCCAGCAGTAGTAGGAAGAAACAATGTGTTTGGCATGCAATTTCATCCAGAGAAAAGTAGCAAATTGGGAATGCAATTATTAAGCAACTTCGCAAATTTAATACAGAAAGGATAAACAAGATGACCTTTACTTTATATCCAGCCATTGATATGCGAGGCGGAAAGTGTGTTCGTTTACTGCAAGGGGATTATGAAAAAGAAACTATTTATGGAGATTCACCATTTGATATGGCAAAAAGCTTTGTAGACCAAGGTGCGAAGTGGATTCATATGGTTGATCTAGATGGTGCGAAGGACGGCAAGAAAGTAAATGATCAATTTGTCATTGATACAGCAACAAAATTAGGGGTAAAAGTGCAAATTGGTGGCGGTATTAGGAAAGAAGAAGATATTGTCCATTACCTTGAGAATGGGATAACAAGAGTAATAATTGGCAGTATCGCTGTTTCACAGCCAGACTTTGCGATCAAGATGATCCGCAAATATGGAAAGGGAATAGTGATAGGTATCGATGCAAAAAATGGATTTGTTGCGACACATGGTTGGCTGTCCACTTCAGAAGTAAAAGCAGTAGAACTTGGAAAACGCTTTGCAGATGCTGGGGCGGAAACTTTTATTTTTACGGATATTGCAACAGATGGAATGCTAAGTGGACCCAATGTTAAAGCGATTGAAGAAATGGCTCTGATTACGAAAAAAGAAGTGATCGCATCTGGCGGAATCAGCAGTATACAAGATTTGAACCAACTAAAGGAAAGCGACTCTAAAGGTGCCATTATTGGTAAAGCATTATATGAAAAAAGATTCACGCTCCGAGAGGCTTTAGAACGATTGAATGGGAAGTAACTGGATATGGTGAGAGGAGTTTATTAATGTTAACGAAGCGAATTATTCCATGTTTAGACGTAAAAGAGGGACGTGTGGTCAAAGGAATTCAATTTGTTCAATTAAGAGATGCGGGGGATCCCGTTGAATTAGCGCGTTTCTATGATGAACAAGGAGCAGATGAGCTTGTATTTCTCGACATTTCTGCATCACATGAAGGTAGAAAAACAATGGTGGAGGTAGTAAAAGAAGTTGCATCCGAGCTTGCCATTCCTTTTACTGTTGGAGGAGGAATAAACTCCCTAGAAGATATGAAGAAGATTCTGCGGGCTGGTGCCGATAAAGTATCTTTAAATACAGCAGCAGTGTTAAATCCTGCTTTGATTGAAGAGGGAGCTAATTTTTTTGGATCTCAATGTATCGTTGTTGCCATTGATGCTAAATATGATACTGAGCTTGGTACATGGCGTGTCTATACCCATGGTGGAAGGAAACCAGTAGATAAGGATGTAATCACATGGGCAAAAGAGGCTGTTGCTTTAGGAGCAGGGGAAATATTATTAACAAGCATGGATACGGATGGGGAGAAGAAGGGATTTAACTTAGCATTGACCAAAGCGGTAAGTGAGGCTGTTTCTGTTCCAGTAATCGCTTCTGGAGGAGCCGGCAACGCCGCACATTTTGAAGAGGCATTTAAAGATGGCAAAGCTGATGCTGCACTTGCGGCTTCCATTTTCCATTATAAAGAAACATCTGTTTTGGAAGTGAAGAGCTATTTAAAGGAAAAAGGAGTGCTTGTAAGATGATATTAGATGAATTGAAATTTGATGAAAAAGGATTAATACCTGCTGTCGTACAGGATGTTGTGACAAAAGAGGTGTTAACCCTGGCTTATATGAATAAAGAATCATTAGAAAAATCCATGAGCACCGGAGAGACATGGTTTTATAGCAGGTCTAGACAGGAATTATGGCATAAAGGAGGAACAAGTGGAAATACACAATCTATTGTAGAAATAAAATACGACTGTGATCAAGATGCATTAGTAGTACTGATTCAACCGAATGGACCCGCTTGCCATAATGGAACAACAAGCTGTTTTGTAGACAGTATGTATCAAAACAAAGAAAGGGATGTAACTTCAGCGGACTATCAAATTCTTGCTAACTTAGAAAAAGTTATTGAAGAAAGAGATATTAAGCGCCCAGAAGGTACCTATACAACGTATCTATTTGAAAAGGGAGTAGATAAAATTCTCAAGAAAGTTGGCGAAGAAGCCGCCGAAGTTATTATTGCTGCAAAAAATCGCGACTCAGAAGAATTGAAGTGGGAAGCATCTGACCTTCTTTACCATTTATTTGTCTTATTACGAGAACAAAAACTTCCATTTTCTGAGATTTTGCAGGTGCTAGAAGCGCGCCATGAAGAAAAGACAGGAAAGTAAGCAAACTAGAGAATGGTTCATCTAGAGGGCCGCTCTCTTTTCCACACATGTCTCTTTTATTTAAATTCTCTCCTCTAAAAGTTTTTCCAAAAAGGCATTGACTCTTCTCGGATTTGTATTTAGTATGGTATACTTGTTGAGTTAATAGGAACTTTATAATGCAGCTTGATAAGGGAACATATATATTGGAGGATTTATGAATAAAAACTCAGATAGAGTACAACCAGTGGGTAAACTTATTACATTTAATCCTACAGGCGAATTTTATTTTAACAAAGGAATTAAGGCATATCATCAAAGAGATTATTATAAATCCCTTAAATATTTGCAAAGAGCACTGGCGTTAGAACCGGGAGAACCAATGATTGCATGTCAGCTTGCAGTCGTTTATGCAGATATTGGAGAATATCAAAAATCTAATGAACTTCTCCATGTTATTATTGAAGAATTAGATGAGGACATGGTTGAGTGTTATTATTTCCTAGCGAATAATTACGCCCATTTGGGATTTTTTAAAGATGCATATTATCATGCAAAACTATATTTAAGTTTAGATAAAGATGGGGAATTTGTAGAGGATACGGAAGATCTTATGGAAGTGTTATCTCTTGAATCAGAGGAGCTCGAGGAAGAGGAAGCTAACGAGGAAGAAGATCTTATTACAAGACAGGAACAGGCAAGGGCTCTGCTTGAATCTGGTAACTTTGCGCAGGCTGTGGAAGCTTTAACAAAGGTTATTCAAGATTATCCAGAATATTGGTCAGCATATAACAATTTAGCGTTAGCACACTTCTACCTAGGACAATCGGAAAAGGCCAGTGAGATTTTGGAGCATGTTTTAACGAATAATATCGGAAACTTACATGCTTTATGTAATAAACTTGTATTTGCTTATTATCAAAATAACGATAGGCATGTGAAAGAAATGGCTGCTATATTAAGAAAAATCAACCCTATTTCTATTGATCATCAGTTCAAACTAGGGACCACTTTCGCACTTATTGGTGAATATGATACAGCCTATTTCTGGTTGAAGAAGATTTATAAAAAAGGATTTCAGGGAGACGGTTCTTTTTACTATTGGTTATCTTACGCAGCTTATTACACAGGAAATAAGCAAACGGCAAAGAAAGCATGGAAAAAGGTAATGGATATTCATCCTGAAAAAGAAGGACAAGAGCCTTGGAATAATTTGGAATATACAATCAATGGATTTGAGGAGCATGTAAGCTCCATTCTCAAAAGATTTGAAAGCAGCCATGCTGAGGAGCGAATGTTTGCTACTTTTTTAACTTCAATATCTTCTCAAAAAGATAAGATTCTGTCTTCTTCTGTTTTTCAGCAACAGAATGTTTTTACACAAATAGAAAAAGATTATCGTGATTTTGTGAAGAATGGCACTGAGATAGAGGATCCATTCTTATATGTTGCACATCATACAGCCGAACAAATTTATACCAACTATCATCCAATTGGTACGGAAGAAACTAGTTTATATTTATTATGGTTTTCAGCTGTCATGGAAATGCAAACAGCTGGAGCTTTATTTAAAAATTGTATTGCGAGTGCAGCTGCTATTGACTATCTGTGGAGTCAATCTCGCGAGAAGAAAAAAACTCAGCAAGAAATTGCTAATCATTATGGACTTTCTACCTCTACTTTACAAAAATATATAAAATCAATGAAGAATTTTATGCAGCCCATCTATAGCTAAGATTCCATTATTTTGATGTTTTATGCATTTATTGAATAAATAGTAGTAAGAAGCAGTTAGGAATTGGACTGCTTCTTTTTTATAAGCTTTTAAAAAGCCTAATTAAATATATAATAAAAACAGTTATAATTAATCTATGTGATGCATGATATGAAGTTTTCCATATAAGTAAAATCCAAGATGTTGAGTGCCATACAATTTATCTCCTCGTTTTAAGAGTAATTTTTAAGTAAAAAGGAGAATTAAAAATAAAAATTGGGGAATTTTTAAATTCGGCATGATAAAGAACTAGATTTATTAAATCCAAATTGGGAAAATAATAAAAAGGCATATAGTGATAAAGAAATCAAGAAGAAAATGAGGCAAAGAAATTAAAGAACTTATTATAACTATTTATGAGCAGATATTTGGACGGATAAGGGATTGTTTTATAGGATAGTAATAGATAATCATACTTATAATAATAAATGGACAATGTGGATTCTAATAGATGCATTGGGTAGTTAATGGAAAAGGAGTTTTTGAAATGACGGAAGAAAAAATTTATGATGTTATTATAATTGGAGCAGGACCAGCTGGAATGACAGCTGCCGTATATACATCTCGTGCTAATCTTTCTACATTAATGATTGAAAGAGGAATACCAGGCGGGCAAATGGCAAATACAGAAGATGTAGAAAATTTCCCTGGATTTGAAAGTATCTTAGGACCAGATTTATCCAATAAAATGTTTAATCATGCGAAAAAATTCGGTGCAGAATACGCATATGGTGACATTAAGGAAATAGTGGACGGAAAAGAATATAAAACAGTTAAGGCTGGATCAAAAGAATTTAAAGCAAGATCTATTATTATCTCAACAGGAGCAGAATATAAAAAAGTTGGAGTTCCTGGAGAAAAAGAATTAGGTGGACGCGGCGTATCTTATTGTGCTGTTTGTGACGGAGCATTCTTTAAGAATAAGCGATTATTCGTCATTGGAGGCGGAGATTCAGCTGTTGAAGAAGGGGTATACTTAACTCGTTTTGCTTCCCAAGTTACCATTGTGCACAGACGTGACGAATTAAGAGCACAGAAAATCCTGCAAAAAAGAGCGTTTGATAATGAAAAAGTGGACTTTATCTGGAACCATACCATTAAGTCCATTAATGAAAAAGAGGGCAAAGTCGGCAGTGTGACACTTGTTTCAACAGTAGATCAGACCGAGCAAGAATTAGAGGCAGATGGTGTCTTTATATACATTGGCATGGTACCATTATCTAAACCTTTCGAAAGCTTAGGAATTACCAATGAAAATGGTTATATTGAAACGAATGACCAAATGGAAACGAAGGTGCCTGGAATTTTTGCAGCTGGTGATATTCGTGAAAAAACACTTCGTCAAATTGTTACAGCAACAGGAGACGGAAGTATCGCAGCGCAAAGTGCACAGCACTATGTAGAAGAGCTGGCTGAAGAGCTAAAACAACAAGCATAAGAAAGTGTCATTACGTTTTAATTGGAATGTAACAGTAGTGAAACATAGTTAGGGTATCATAGAAATAGAAATTGACCCCCTTTTAAGATATATTTTTTAGCATAGGCTCAAAAATGGAGCCTATGCCTTTTTTTATGGATTTTGCTCGATTTAGGCTTTGGCTGATAAATGTTATTTTTCGCGAATAACTGGAATGTTTTCGCGAATACTTTGTGTATTTCGCGAATTTAAGAGGTAATTACGCGAATATAGTGTAATAACTGCTACTTATTCCAAAAAATCTTTTGTCGGGTAATAAATTCTTCCTCGATTTTCACCTGTATAAGGTAATTTCATCGAGACAAGAAGTCGATTAGCGGTATCTTTGGAAGAAATATGGACAAATTCACGAAATTCCTTACTGGTTATAGAAGGTTTGATTAAAAGGAAATAATCTTCCACTGCTTTAATATGGGCTTTTCTATCAAATGTGGAACAGGATGGACAAAACCAGCTGCGCTTTTTTCTAACCATTGCAAATGCCATGCAATGTGGACACTGAACGCCTGTTATAATATCCTCTTTGCTTAAATTGTATTTTTCCAATACATTAGTATGATCTGGAGTGTGATGCTTGCGCAGGAATTTGGAGATTTTGCGAAGGTTTTTGTCATCGAGAATATTTCCTTTGTATTTTCTTTGTAATTGATCCCATTTTTCAAGAAAACTATGACTGTGTAGAACATGACTTTTTATCGAGGGATTTCCTTTTATGATAGTAGAAGGTTTGGATATAATAACGATTGGCTCGATAGGAGGAATAGGAAAGTGGCGTTTTTGTAAGAATGATTCTAGTTGGTGCTTTAATCTTTTTACTTGAGAGATGGGATCCAGGTAACCCTCTTCTTGATTATTTCGTGTTCGGGTAAATTGGTTTAAGTTTGTATCAAATAGTAATGTGCCTAAATAGTTTTTACAATCAATAATAATAAAAAAGCAATGTGTCAACAAGAGATAGTCGATTTGAAAATAAGATTTTCCATCGTATAAACGAAGGTTATTAATAATAAAGCAATCTTTCTCAGGGATAAAATCGAGATAATAGGTTAGATGCTTTTCTCCTTTATAGCCGCGTAAATAAATCGAAACATCTTTTTTGATGGCCGAATGTTTATCTCCGCGTTTTAAGAGTGCTTCTAATTTTCTTAACTTTAAATCCTTTTTAACAAGGTTAACATACAAAAGTACCCACATCCTTTTCTAAAGATATATAATCATTTCTCTGTCAGGAATAAAGAATCCTTCATAATTGGAAAAGGCAATTGATTGTGGGGGCATGACAATAATAGTATAATAAAAGGAATGGATAAAAAGCAGTGCCTACATATAGAGAAAATTGGGGTGAATAATTTTGCAACGTGTGACGAATTGTTTGTTACTTAAAGATAATAAAGTCTTATTGCTACAAAAACCAAGACGTGGCTGGTGGGTAGCGCCTGGCGGAAAAATGGAGCCGGGAGAGTCTGTGAGAGATTCCTGTATTCGTGAGTATAGAGAAGAAACAGGTATTTATTTACGAAATCCTAACATCAAAGGAATTTTTACCTTTATTATTAAAGAGGGAGATAAAATTATATCGGAGTGGATGATGTTCACCTTTTTCTCTACGAATGCAGATGGTGTCAATGTAGACGAATCAGCTGAAGGGAAAATTGTCTGGCACGATTTAGATGATGTGAAAAATTTGCCAATGGCTGAGGGCGATTATCATATTTTAGATTACATGATCCATGGAAATGGAATAATCTATGGAACATTTACTTATACACCAGATTTCGAATTAATTAGTTACCGATTAGATCCAAGCTAAAGATTTATAGGGGGAATTAAAATGGAACCACAAGTCGTAATCATCACAGGAATGTCAGGAGCAGGAAAGACAGTTGTTATTCAAAGCTTTGAAGACTTAGGTTTTTTTTGTGTGGACAACTTACCACCTACACTTTTACCTAAGTTTCTCGAACTTATGAAAGAGTCGGAGAATAAGATGAATAAGGTTGCTCTTGGGATGGATTTGCGGGGGAGAGAATTTTTTGATGATTTGTTTACTGCATTAGATGATTTGGCAACTTCCTGGGTTGTTCCCAAGATTCTTTTTCTTGACGCTGATGACAGCGCCCTTGTTAGAAGATATAAGGAGACTAGAAGAGTTCATCCCCTTGCACCGGCTGGGCTTCCTTTAGAAGGAATTAAATTGGAACGAGAATTGTTAGAAGAACTCAAAGGGAGAGCACAAATTATTTATAATACATCACAAAGCTCTCCGAGAGAACTACGCGAAAAGATTTTAAAAGAATTCTCTGTTAATAAACAATCTATCTTTACTGTAAATGTGATGAGTTTTGGATTTAAACATGGACTTCCTATTGATGCGGATTTAGTATTTGATGTGCGTTTTTTACCAAACCCTCATTACGTTGAGCATATGAGACCAAAAACTGGATTAGATGTAGAGGTATCTAGTTATGTATTGAAATGGACGGAAACAGGCCAATTTTTAGAAAAAGTCATTGATTTATTAACATTTATGCTGCCCCAATATAAGAGAGAAGGAAAATCGCAGCTTGTTATTGCGATTGGCTGTACCGGGGGACAGCATCGATCTGTTGCATTAGCTGAGTATATCGGCCATCATTTTGAAAAAGAATATAATATTGCTATTGCTCACCGTGATATGGAGAGGAGAAAGGACCAACAGGCATGAGTGAAAAGGAACAGCCAAGAATTGTAATCATCGGAGGAGGAACTGGCCTTTCTGTGCTTCTGCGTGGATTGAAAAAGTATCCAGTAGATATAACGGCAATCGTAACAGTAGCCGATGACGGAGGAAGCTCTGGAAGGTTAAGAGAGGACCTCGATATCCCTGCTCCTGGAGACGTTCGTAATGTGTTAGCCGCGTTATCGGATGTCGAGCCCTTAGTGGAGGAAATGTTTCAACATCGCTTCACGAATAGCAAGGATTTAGATGGACATTCATTAGGTAATTTAATCTTAGCTGCCATGACTTCCATTACTGGTAATTTTACCTATGCGATTCAAGAAATGAGCAAAGTACTTAATGTTCGTGGTAAAGTATTACCTGCGACTAGTCATAGTGTTATCTTAAATGCGGTAATGGAAGATGGAACGGTAGTAGTGGGAGAATCTAATATTCCGGAGGCTGGGAAAAAGATAAAGAAAGTTTTCCTTACTCCCGAAGATTCTGAGCCGCTTCCTGAAACGATACATGCTATCGAGCAAGCCGACTTAATTGTGATGGGGCCTGGAAGCTTATACACTAGTATCTTGCCAAACTTAGTAGTTCCAGAAATCAAAGAGGCAGTCCGAGAAGCGAAAGCAAAAAAAGTTTATGTGTGCAATATAATGACACAAGCAGGAGAAACATCCGATTATACGGCGAGTGATCATGTGAAAGCATTATATGAACATGTAGAAAAGCCATTTATTGATACAATAATCGTGAACAAAACGAATATTCCTGCAAATATACAACAAAGATATGATGAAGAAAAAGCAAAGCCTGTAGTTTTTGATATTAATCGGCTGGAACGGATGGATTTGGATGTAATAGCTGGTGATATCATTAAGCTTGATCAAGGTGTTATTCGCCATAACACACTAGAAGTGGCGAAAATTCTCTATTCAATTATTGATTGAAGGAAGAGTAACTTTTTAGACAAGGTATTGGAAAAATATGCTCCGAGTCTATAAGGGGGGAAGGACATGTCTTTTGCTTCAGAAACTAAAAAAGAATTAACAACAATTGAAGCCAAAAATTGTTGTGGAAAAGCAGAATTATCAGCACTAATTCAAATGAATGGGACACTTTCCTTTTCTAACCAGAGGCTAGTTGTAAATATCCAGACAGAGAATGCAGCTATCGCAAGAAGAATTTATACTCTAATAAAAAGATATTTTGATATCCCGGTTGAACTATTAGTCCGCAAAAAAATGCGTTTAAAAAAGAACAATGTCTATATTGTGCGCATTTCTAATCAGGGCAAAGAAGTGCTTGAGGAACTGAGTATACTTAAAGAAGGTTTTGTGTTTACTCATGAAATCTCACCAGACCTAATTAAGAAAAAATGCTGTAAACGATCTTATTTACGCGGAGCCTTTCTAGCAGGAGGTTCGGTTAATAACCCAGAAACTTCTTCATACCATTTGGAAATTGCTTCTTTATATAAAGAACATATTATCGCGCTCAGTGATTTAATGAATACATTTGGATTAAAAAGCAAGACGCTAGAAAGAAAAAAAGGTTTTATTGCTTATTTAAAGGAAGCAGAAAAAATCACCGAATTTCTTAATATTATCGGAGCCCATGGAGCACTTCTTCGTTTTGAAGACATTCGAATTGTGAGAGATATGAGAAATTCAGTTAACCGCTTAGTCAATTGCGAGACGGCTAATTTAAATAAGACAATCGGGGCTGCATTACGACAGGTTGAGAATATTCGTTATATTGATAAAACAGTTGGCTTACAAATTCTACCTGATAAACTTAGAGAAATTGCAGAACTTCGAGTTGCCTATCAAGATGTAACTTTAAAAGAATTAGGAGAAATGGTGTCATCTGGTAATATCAGTAAATCTGGCATCAATCACCGTCTAAGAAAAATAGATGAAATTGCCGATGCACTTCGTCGTGGAGAAAAAGTCAATTAATAAGAATGGATAATATATCAAGTAAACGATATATATTATCCATTTTTATTTTTTAGAATTATTATCAGAAAAATTATTCTAAACTGAATATTATTGGAGGTGAATCGAGCAAAAATTTCCTTTTCCTTGTATAATAGATATTATTACTACATTGATGAAGGGGAGGATGTTCGATGGTAGAGCAAGAGATTACAGTGGACTTAAAATCTGGACTTCAAGCACGACCCGCAGCTTTATTTGTTCAAGAGGCAAGTAACTATTTATCTGAAGTGTTTATTGAAAAAGATGGAAGAAGAGTGAATGCAAAGAGTATCATGGGGATAATGGGTTTAGCCATTCATTCAGGAGCAACAATAAAATTAATAGTTGATGGCAGCGATGAAGTGGAAGCGCTTCAGAATTTAAAAGGATTATTAAAGTAAAGCTGTTTAATATGTAGAATACTCTCCTAATAAAAAAGGCTGTTCCAAATAGGAAGATTTTATAGAGGATATCATCTATAGAAATCTAATTTGGAACGACCTTTTTTAATTATTAAGAGTTCTTTTATTAATTTTTCTTGTCTTCAAGAGAATTACGACTGATAACATGGTCAACTAAACCATATTCTTTTGCTCTTTCAGCAGTCATAAAGTTATCGCGTTCTGTATCTCTTGCGATTACCTCCATTGGTTGACCAGTTCGCTCAGATAAAATACCGTTTAATTTATCGCGTAGGAATAAGATACGTTTAGCAGCAATCTCAATTTCAGTTGCTTGACCTTGTGCTCCGCCAAGTGGTTGGTGAATCATCACTTCACTATTAGGCAATGCATAACGTTTACCTTTTGCACCAGCAGCAAGTAAGAATGCACCCATAGAAGCAGCCATACCAATACAAATTGTTTGGACATCCGGCTTAATATACTGCATTGTATCATAAATTGCCATACCTGCAGTGATGCTTCCACCAGGGCTGTTGATATAAATAGATACATCTTTTTCTGGATTTTCTGTTTCTAAGAATAAAAGCTGTGATACGATAGAGTTAGCAACATTATCATCGATAGCACTGCCAAGCATAATAATACGGTCTTTTAATAAACGAGAGTAGATATCGTAAGCACGTTCTCCTCTATTTGTTTGCTCAATAACTGTAGGAATTAAATTCATTTAAAATCCTCCTTTTTAATATCTGTTCGTAAAGCATAAGTATTTGTTTCTTCAGAAAGATGCATAACATCTAAACTGTATGTATTCCTAATGATACACGGATGGTCAATTAAGGTCAAACGTTAAAGCTTGATTCCCTGAAAATATCATTCGACATCTTTTTCATTATTGGAGATATAGAAAGCTATTATCAAATACCATCCCTTTATTCCGGTTACAATCCTTTCTCCATGATACCCACTGCACCTTTTTTTAAACATCTTCTATTGCAATAAACGGAAAGTTCGCTTATAATATGAAAGCGTAACTTTAACATAATGCCCTCGTGGTGCAACGGATAGCACGTAAGATTCCGGTTCTTAAAATGGGGGTTCGATTCCCTCCGAGGGTGCTAAGCATTCCTGTAAAAGGGTTTATCTAAATTTTTGGGGGTATTCATCCAATTATTTAGATAGACTCTTTTTTCAATCAGTTAACGCTCTTTTCAGATTTATCCATTCCTTATTAATATTCTACCCTTTTTGGTTTTGCAGATAAATCAGAAGTATGGATGATATTCCCATAATTAAGGCTGAAAACTCTAATTTGTGGCTAATCCTCAGCGTTACTGCTAAAATAACCAAACTTTATCCGATTTCGTATCATGATGAAAGTTATTCTCATAAAATGATTAGTATAGTAAATGAAGGCTTTTCTTATAAAGAAAGCATATTTAAAGGTATATTTTCTTAACAAATCAATAACATGAATAATAATTAGTTTTTTCCAAATAATATGAAAAGATAGAACGACACTTTTTCGCCAAATTTAACAAAAAATAGACACTTATCAGTTGAATTCATACTATACTGGTGTTAGAATTGTTCTTGTAGCAAGGAATTATTTTTTTGTAGTACCCGGGACGGAAAATGTCTATGTGGGACTTCTGACGACCACTGTAAGTGAAGGAGCGCATCAAAAGCATGGTTTCATTTATTGAGATTCAAAAAAGATTATTACCAGATTTACTTACAGTTATGCAAAAAAGGTACTATATTCTGCAGTATATCAAGAATATGCAGCCTGTCGGAAGAAGAAGTCTGGCAGTGAGCCTAGGACTGACCGAAAGAGTCTTGAGAAGTGAAGTCGAGTTTTTAAAGGATCAGCAGCTTATACATATTTCAAACATCGGCATGACAGTCACTTCGATAGGGGAAGAGGTGTTGGAAAGTCTTTCCAGTGTAATGAGAGAAGTAACGGGTATTAACGAAATGGAGCAGCTGCTGCAAAGAAAACTAGGTATTAACCGAGTTATCATTGTAGCTGGGGACAGTGATCACTCTCCATGGGTAAAAAAAGAATTAGGACTTGCCACAGCAAATTGTATGAAATCTCTTCTAAAGGGAAATAATATCATCGCAGTTAATGGTGGGACTACTATGTCCTCTGTTGCAGAGGCACTGACACCTAGTATTGCAGATGGAGAATTATTATTTGTCCCTGCACGTGGTGGAATAGGAGAAGATGTTAAAAATCAGGCAAATACAATTTGTTCCATGATGGCAGATCATACTGCATCTAAACATCGAGTTTTATACGCTCCTGATGAGGTCAGCGAAGAAATGTACAAAAGCATTTCCACAGATCCTCGTATAAGCGAAGTATTAAAACTCATTCGTTCCGCAAATCTTTTAGTTCACGGCATTGGCGAGGCGCTTACAATGGCGAATCGCAGAAATACCAGCAAAAGTGATCTAGAAAAGATTAAAAATGCAGAAGCTGTTGGCGAAGCATTTGGGTACTATTTTAATGAAGATGGAGAAGTTGTCCACAAGGTTCAAACAATTGGCCTTAGACTGGAAGACTTATCTACTGTACCTAATATCATCGCAGTAGCAGGTGGAGCATCGAAGTCAAAGGCTATTCGTGCTTATCTAAAAGAAGCACCAACTTCAACTATTTTAATAACAGATGAAGGAGCCGCAAAAAAGTTGATATAATGGGAAATCCCTTTATATATTTAATACTCTTAAAATTAGAGGAGGAAATTTACAATGACAGTAAAAGTAGGTATTAACGGTTTTGGACGTATCGGACGTTTAGCATTCAGAAAAATCATGGAAAACCCAGAATTAGAAGTGGTTGCAATCAATGATTTAACTGATACTAAAATGCTAGCACATCTTTTAAAATATGATTCATCTCAAGGAACTTTCCAAGGTGAAATCGAAGTACACGAAGGTTACTTCTTAGTAAATGGTCAAAAAGTTGTTACAACTGCTGAAAGAAACCCAGCTGATCTTAAATGGGGAGAACTTGGTGTAGATACAGTTATCGAATCTACTGGTTTCTTCACAACAAAAGAAAAAGCAGAAGCTCACATTCAAGCAGGTGCTAAAAATGTAGTTATCTCTGCTCCAGCAACTGGTGAAATGAAAACAGTTGTTTACAATGTTAACCATGATGTTCTTGATGGAACTGAAACAGTTATCTCTGGTGCTTCTTGTACTACTAACTGTCTTGCTCCAATGGCACAAGTTCTTCAAAATAAATACGGTATCGTATCTGGTTTAATGACTACAATCCATGCTTACACTGGCGACCAAAACACTTTAGATGCTCCACATCCAAAAGGTGACTTCCGTCGTGCTCGTGCAGCTGCTGAAAACATTATTCCTAACTCAACTGGTGCTGCAAAAGCAATCGGTTTAGTATTACCTGAACTACAAGGTAAATTAGACGGAGCTGCTCAACGTGTTCCAGTTAAAACTGGTTCATTAACAGAGCTTGTAACTGTTCTTGATAAAAAAGTTACAGTTGAAGAAATCAACGCTGCAATGAAAGAAGCTGCTAACGAATCTTTTGGTTACACTGAAGAAGAGCTTGTTTCTTCTGATATTATCGGAATTAGCTACGGTTCATTATTCGATGCAACTCAAACAAAAGTTATCACTGTTGGTGATCAACAACTTGTTAAAACAGTTGCTTGGTATGACAACGAAATGTCTTACACTAACCAATTAGTTAGAACTGTTAAGCACTTTGCACAACTTGCAACAAAATAATTTCCCTTTATAAATGGAATTATGTGCGAGTTAATAAGCACCCCCTTTAATCTAACAGCGGAAACAACTTTGTTTCCGCTATTTTAAAAATATGCAGTGGAGGGTACCTATAATGAACAAGAAAACAATTCGTGATATTGATTTAAAAGGGAAAAAAGTATTTGTTCGTGTTGACTTCAACGTACCGATGAAAGATCAACAAATTACGGACGAAACAAGAATTCAAGCAGCACTTCCAACAATTAAGGAATTAGTTGAGAGTGGTGCAATTGTTATTCTAGCAAGTCACTTAGGACGTCCAAAAGGTGAAGTTGTAGAGGAGCTGCGTTTAACTCCTGTTGCAAAACGCCTTTCTGAATTACTAGGGAAAGAAGTTGCGAAAGCAGATGAGTCATATGGTGAAGCTGTTAAAGCACAAATCAGCAAGTTATCAGAAGGGGATGTAATCCTTCTTGAAAACGTACGTTTCAATGCTGGTGAAGAAAAAAATGATGCAGAATTAGCAAAACAATATGCAGAGCTTGCAGATGTATTTGTAAATGATGCATTTGGTGCTGCACACCGTGCCCATGCTTCAACAGAAGGAATTGCTCATTATATTCCAGCAGTATCTGGATTATTAATGCAAAAAGAACTAGATGTTCTTGGCAAAGCTTTATCCAATCCTGACCGTCCGTTCACAGCAATCATTGGGGGAGCGAAAGTTAAGGATAAAATTGGTGTAATTGATAACCTTCTTGATAAAGTAGATAACTTAATTATCGGCGGAGGCTTAGCTTATACTTTTGTTAAATCTCTTGGCCATGAAATTGGTAAATCTTTATTAGAAGAAGATAAAATCGATCTTGCTAAATCTTATATGGAAAAGGCAAAAGAAAAAGGCGTTAAATTCTATATGCCTGTTGATGTTATCGTTGCAGATGATTTCTCAAATGATGCAAACATCAAAGCTGTTTCTATCGAAGAAATCCCAGCTGATTGGGAAGCATTAGATATCGGACCTAAAACACGTGAAATCTATGCAGATGTTATTAAAAATTCTAAATTAGTAATTTGGAATGGACCAATGGGTGTGTTCGAATTAGATGCATTTGCAAATGGTACAAAAGCAGTAGCTGAAGCACTTGCTGAATCTCAAGATACATATTCAGTAATTGGTGGTGGAGATTCTGCAGCAGCAGTTGAGAAATTTGATTTAGCAGATAAGATGAGTCATATTTCTACTGGCGGCGGTGCTTCATTAGAATTTATGGAAGGTAAAGAACTTCCAGGTGTAGTGGCTTTAAACGACAAATAATATCTTTATAGATATGCATGAAAGGATGTTTAACATGCGCAAACCAATTATTGCAGGTAACTGGAAAATGAACAAAACACTTCCTGAAGCTGTTGAGTTTATCCAAGAAGTAAAAGCATCTGTTCCATCAAGTGAAAAAGTGGATACAGTTGTTTGTGCGCCTGCGTTATTTTTAGGACAATTAGTAGAATTAACTGATGGCACAGATGTAAAAATCGGTGCACAAAATATGCATTTCGAAAAAAATGGTGCATTCACTGGAGAAATCAGCCCAGTTGCATTAGAAAATATCGGTGCAAAATATGTAGTACTTGGACATTCAGAGCGTCGTGAGTTCTTTAATGAAACAGATGAGTCTGTTAACAAAAAGACAATCGCTGCATTTGAAAATGGTTTAACTCCAATTGTTTGCTGTGGGGAAACACTAGAGCAAAGAGAAAATGGCGAAACAAATGACTTTGTTGCAACTCAAGTAACAAAAGCACTTAATGGTTTAACTCCAGAACAAGCAAAAGCAACAGTTGTTGCATATGAGCCAATCTGGGCAATTGGAACAGGTAAATCTTCTACTTCTGCAGATGCAAACGAAGTATGTGCACATATTCGTAAAGTAGTAAGTGAACAATTTTCACCAGAAGTTGCAGAAGAAATCCGTATCCAATACGGTGGCAGCGTTAAGCCTGAAAACATTAAAGAATATATGGCGCAGCCAGATATTGACGGAGCATTAGTAGGCGGAGCTAGCCTAGAAGCTCAAAGCTTTTTAGCTTTATTGGAGGCAGGTAAGAATGAGTAAATCTCCAGTAGCTTTAATCATTTTAGATGGTTTTGCTTTAAGAAGCGAACGCATGGGTAATGCAGTAGCACAAGCAAATAAGCCTAATTTCGATAAATATTGGAATTCTTATCCTCATGCTACTTTAGTAGCCAGCGGGGAAGCTGTTGGTCTTCCAGAAGGACAAATGGGTAACTCTGAAGTTGGACATTTGAATATCGGTGCCGGCCGGATCGTATATCAAAGTTTAACAAGAGTGAATCTGTCTATAAGAGAAGGCGAATTTTACAAAAACGAAACTTTTGTTAATGCAATTAAGCATGTAAAAGAAAAAGGCAAAAATCTTCATTTATTCGGATTATTATCCGATGGTGGAGTTCATAGCCACATTGAGCATATGTTTGCACTTCTTCGATTAGCTAAAGAAGAGGGAGTAGAAAATGTATACATTCACGGTATCTTAGATGGTCGAGACGTCGGTCAAAAGACTGCTGAAAAATACATTAAAGCTACACAAGAAAAAATCGCTGAATACGGTGTAGGCGAATTTGCTACTATTTCTGGACGCTACTATTCTATGGATAGAGATAAGCGTTGGGACCGAGTAGAAAAATCATACCGCGCAATGGTATATGGAGAAGGACCAGCATATTCCGATCCATTACAGGTAGTGGAGGATAATTACAATAACGGAATCTTTGATGAGTTCGTGCTTCCATCTGTTATCACAAAAGAGAACGGCGAACCAGTTGCAACGATTGAAGATGAAGATGCTGTAATTTTTTATAACTTCCGTCCTGACCGTGCTATTCAAATCTCAAATACATTCACAAATGAGGACTTCCGTTCATTTGATCGTGGAGAAAAACATCCAAAAAATCTTTACTTTGTATGTTTAACTCATTTTAGTGAAACAGTAAACGGGTATGTTGCATTCAAGCCAACAAACCTTGATAACACTTTAGGGGAAGTTCTTGCACAAAATGGCTTGACTCAGCTTCGTATTGCGGAAACGGAAAAATATCCACATGTTACATTCTTTATGAGCGGTGGACGTGAAGCAGAGTTCCCTGGTGAAAAACGTATTTTGATCAATTCACCAAAAGTAGCAACTTATGATTTAAAACCTGAAATGAGCGCATATGAAGTAACAGATGCGCTATTGAAGGAAATTGAAGCAGATAATTTTGATGCAATTATTCTAAACTTCGCAAACCCTGATATGGTTGGGCACTCCGGAATGCTTGAACCAACAATCAAAGCGATTGAAACAGTGGATGAATGTTTAGGAAAAATTATCACTTTAATTGAACAAAAAGGTGGTAAAGCTATTATCACTGCTGACCATGGTAACTCTGATGAAGTGGTAACACTTGAAGGAAAACCAATGACAGCACATACAACAAATCCAGTACCTGTTATCGTAACAGATAAAAATGCTGAATTACGTACAGATGGTATTTTAGGAGATTTAGCTCCTACAATGTTAGATTTATTAGGTGTAGAAAAGCCAGCAGAAATGACTGGAACATCTATTATTAAAAAATAAGATATTTTAAAAGGAGAGAAAAATTATGCCTTATATTCAACAAGTATATGCTCGTGAAGTATTAGATTCACGTGGTAACCCAACAGTAGAAGTAGAAGTATTAACTGAATCAGGATTCTTTGGTCGTGCACTAGTTCCATCTGGTGCTTCAACTGGTGAATACGAAGCAGTTGAATTACGCGATGGTGACAAATCTCGTTACCTTGGTAAAGGTGTTCTTAAAGCAGTAGAAAACGTAAACGAAGTAATTGCTGAAGCAATTATCGGTATGGACGTTACAGATCAAGTTGGAATCGACAGAACAATGATCGAACTTGATGGTACAGAAAACAAAGGTAAATTAGGTGCTAACGCAATCCTAGGTGTATCTATGGCTGTTGCACATGCTGCTGCTGAAGTAGTAGGTCTTCCATTATACCGTTACCTTGGTGGATTCAACGCGAAGCAATTACCAACTCCAATGATGAACATCATCAACGGTGGTTCTCATGCTGATAACAACGTTGATTTCCAAGAATTCATGATCTTACCAGTAGGAGCTCCAACTTTCAAAGAAGCTCTACGTACTGGTGCTGAAGTATTCCATGCATTAAAAGCAGTTTTACATGCAAAAGGTTTAAACACTGCTGTAGGTGACGAAGGTGGATTCGCTCCAAACCTTGGTTCTAACCGTGAAGCATTAGAAGTAATCATCGAAGCAATCAAAAAAGCTGGATACGAGCCTGGTAAAGATGTATTCTTAGGTATGGACGTTGCTTCTTCTGAGTTCTACAACAAAGAAACTGGTAAATACGATCTTGCAGGAGAAGGCCGTACTGGTTTAACTTCTGAAGAATTAGTAAGCTTCTACGAAGAATTAGTTAACGAATTCCCAATCATCTCAATTGAAGATGGTTTAGATGAAAACGACTGGGAAGGTCACAAATTATTAACTGACCGTATCGGTTCTAAAGTACAACTAGTAGGTGACGATTTATTCGTTACAAACACGAAAAAATTAGCTGAAGGTATCGAAAAAGGAATTGCAAACTCAATCCTTATCAAAGTTAACCAAATTGGTACTTTAACTGAAACTTTTGAAGCTATCGAAATGGCTAAACGTGCTGGTTACACAGCAGTAGTTTCTCACCGTTCTGGTGAAACAGAAGATGCTACAATCGCTGACATCGCGGTTGCTACAAACGCTGGTCAAATCAAAACTGGTTCATTATCTCGTACAGACCGTATCGCTAAATACAACCAACTTCTTCGCATCGAAGACGAGCTTGGCGAGTTAGCAGTATACGATGGTCTTAAATCTTTCTACAACCTTAAAAAATAAGGAAGTTAAGCCTGTCTTAACTTGATAAACACTCTAGCTTTAGGAGTTTTCCTTTAAGCTAGAGTGTTTTTGTTATAGTTGAGAATGTGCTTTTGTTAGGAGAGATAGAGTATCCATTAGCTAGCTGGATACCTGAAGAAGGGAACAGAGAGTCATTCTCTCTACTCGTAAACATAACAGACATAAAAACGAAATACCTATATCCTTTTTAAGAGACTTCTCAATCATTATCTACTATCCCAAAGTGTATTCTACTAATTATTATGACAAAGAGGCGACATACTATTGTGACAAAACATAAAATATGATACATTTAAATTAATGTAGGTTGGTTTTAATGGAGGTGTTTGATATGATACACACAGTTTTGATTACTTTATTGATTATCGTTGCGATTGCATTAATCGTAGTAGTACTTCTTCAAAATGGTAAGAGTGCTGGACTATCTGGAGCAATTTCTGGTGGTGCAGAGCAGTTATTTGGTAAACAAAAAGCACGTGGTTTAGAATTAATCCTTCACAATGCAACAATCGTTTTAGCAATTTTATTCTTTGTCTTAACGATTGCAGTTAGTTATTTTGATCTATAATAACGAAATTCGGTATAGATGAAAAAAACCTGGCCAAGAAAGGTCAGGTTTTTTTTCGGAAAACAAGTGGAGTTGTACATAAATAAGATTTATAAGGAGCTATAGGAAGGTGTAATCATATCACTGGATTCTTTCTTTTCTTTTTTACTAAAATAAAAGGATAGTTCTTTTTCGAATAAATTGGTCACTTTATATTATAGAATAGGGCGAAGGAGAAAATAATAAGACAAAGGAGCGTTTATCTAATGAAAATAGTAGAACAGAAACCATTAACCTTTAAAGGAGATAATAAACGTGCAGTGCTTTTATTGCATGGCTTTACGGGAAATACATCAGATGTACGCTTACTTGGCAGATATTTAAATACAAAGGGCTACACTTGCTATGTACCTTTATATAAAGGTCATGGGGTACCGCCAGAGGAATTAGTGGAATACGGTCCAAAGGATTGGTGGAAGGATGTCACGGAAGGATACCAGCATTTAAAGGAGATGGGGTTTGAAGAAATTGCCGTCGGAGGTCTTTCTTTAGGAGGGGTATTTTCCCTTAAATTAGGTTACACTGTACCTGTAAAGGGTATCGTAACTATGTGTGCTCCAATGTACATTAAAAGTGAAGATGTTATGTATGAAGGCGTACTTGAATATGCTCGTAATTATAAGCAGCGAGAGAAGAAATCAGAAGAAGTTATTGAGCAGGAAATGGCTCAATTTAAGCCAATGAATACATTAAAGGAATTACAAAATTTAATCAAAGAAGTAAGAGAATCGGTTGATCTTATTTATTCACCAGTTTTTGTTATTCAGGCACGACATGATCAAATGATTGATACAAATAGTGCGAATATCATATATGAAGAAGTGGAATCGATTCAAAAAGATATTAAATGGTATGAAAACTCTGGACATGTTATTACACATGATAAAGAAAAAGAAAAAGTTTTTGAAGATTTCTATCAGTTTTTAGAAAAACTAGATTGGAATGAATAAGATGTAAAGGAGGTTTTTTGTTTGGAAGATATAATTAAGGAAAATGTCGAGAAGCTATTAACTTATATGAAAGATGAAGCATATAAACCACTAACCGTGCAAGAGCTAGAGGAAGCTTTCGGAATAGAGGATTCTTCTCACTTTAAAGATTTTGTCAAGGCACTTGTACAGATGGAAGAGAAGGGGCTAGTTGTTCGGACAAGAAGCAATCGCTATGGACTTCCAGAGAAGATGAACCTTATTCGGGGGAAATTAGCTGGTCATGCAAAAGGATTTGCTTTTGTTATTCCTGAAGAACAAGGCATGGATGACATTTTTATCCCGCCAAATGAAGTTAAAACTGCGTTAAATGGTGATATTGTATTAGCACGTGTCACTTCTGAAAGCTCTGGACAAAGAAGAGAAGGAACGATTGTACGAATTATTGAAAGAGGCGTACAGCAAATTGTTGGTACATATTCAGAGAGCAAGCATTTTGGCTTTGTGATCCCTGATGACAAAAAAATCGCGACAGATATTTTTATTCCAAAAGGCAGCACAAAAGGGGCAATAGAAGGTCATAAGGTTGTCGTAAAATTAACTTCTTACCCTGAAGGCAGAAAGAATGCTGAGGGAGAAGTTGTTAAAATACTAGGACATAAAAATGACCCTGGTGTCGATATTTTATCGGTAATTCATAAGCATGGATTACCTCTTGCCTTTCCAGATAACGTGTTAGAACAAGCGAATAGTGCACCAGATACGATTGATGAAAAGGAAATTGCCAATAGACGTGATTTGCGCAATGAAACTATTGTCACGATTGATGGGGCAGATGCGAAAGATTTGGATGATGCCGTTACAGTCACGATGTTAGGGAACGGTAATTATAAATTAGGAGTTCATATTGCAGATGTTTCTTACTATGTAACGGAAAACTCACCAATAGATGTAGAAGCCGAGGAGAGAGGTACTAGCGTCTATTTAGTTGACCGTGTTATTCCAATGATTCCGCACCGTTTATCTAATGGAATTTGTTCCTTAAATCCCAAGGTTGATCGCTTAACTCTTTCCTGTGAGATGGAAATTTCGCCTGAGGGAGAAGTAGTTTCACATGAAATTTTTCAAAGTGTCATTAAAACAACGGAACGTATGACATATGCGGATGTGAACTCGATTCTACATGATAAAGATGAAGAGTTGAGAGCCAAGTATGAAGGTCTTGTCCCGATGTTTGAACGAATGGAGGAGCTAGCAGCCATCCTGCGCAAAAAACGGATGACTCGTGGTGCCATTGATTTTGACTTTAAAGAATCTAAAGTAATTGTAGATGAAGATGGAAAGCCACAGGATGTTATTTTAAGAGAACGTTCTGTCGCAGAAAAACTAATTGAAGAGTTTATGCTTGTTGCCAACGAAACAGTTGCGGAACATTTTCATTGGATGCAGGTTCCATTTATTTACCGTATTCATGAAGATCCAAAAGAGGAAAAGCTGAGAAGATTTTTCGAGTTTATTACAAACTTTGGTTATATCGTGAAAGGTACAGCGAACTCTGTTCATCCAAGAGCGTTACAAGAAATTATTGAGTCAGTACAGGGAACTCCTGAAGAGATGGTCATTTCGACTGTCATGCTGCGCTCCATGCAGCAAGCTAAATACTATCCAGAAAGCTTAGGGCATTTTGGTTTATCAACAGAATTTTATACGCATTTTACATCGCCGATTAGACGGTATCCGGATTTAATCGTACATCGTTTAATTCGTACGTATTTAATTGAAGGAGATATTAGTTCTGCTACACAAGAAAAGTGGAACAGCCGCCTAACAGAAATTGCTGAGCACTCCTCTAGTATGGAAAGAAGATCAGTAGAAGCAGAACGTGAAACGGATGAACTGAAAAAATCAGAGTACATGCTTGATAAAATTGGCGAAGAATATGATGGTATTATTAGTTCTGTTACGAATTTTGGTATGTTTGTGGAACTTACGAATACGATTGAAGGACTTGTCCATGTAAGCTATATGACGGATGATTACTATCGTTATGATGAGCGTCATTTTGCTATGATTGGCGAGCGAACAGGGAAGGTTTTCCGTATTGGAGACGAAATTACTGTTCGCGTTGTGAATGTTAACAAAGAGGAACGTGCCATTGACTTTGAAATAGTTGGAATGAAGGGAACACGCCGCAGAGATCCGAAGAAAGAAGGGAAGGTATTTTCTACTGGCAGTGTCTCTCGTGCCCCGCGTAAAGGCAAATCAGATAGAGATACGGATCGTAAAGGAAAAACAGGTGAATCAAGACGTAAAGGAAAGAATGATAGAAAACACTTCGAGAATGCTCCAAAAGCAAAGAGAAAGAAAAAGAAACGCTAAGAGATAAATAGATGCATTTATGCATGTGGTTTCTTTTGGATGAAGAAGCCACATGCAGAGGATGTTTGTATATTAAGCGTTCTTTTGATAAAATTATTGGCAGAGTAGGGGGAAGAGACATGCCAAAAGGTGAAGGGAAATTAGTAGCACAGAATAAAAAAGCAAACCATGACTATTTTATTGAAGAGACTTATGAGGCAGGAATTGTTCTCCAAGGAACAGAAATTAAAGCGATTCGTGCAGGAAGAGTAAATTTGAAGGAATCATATGCGCGGATTATTAATGGCGAGGTATTTCTATTAGGGATGCATATCAGTCCATATGAACAAGGAAATCGCTATAATCATGATCCATTAAGAACAAGAAAGCTTTTATTACATCGCAAACAAATTAATAAGTTAATCGGGGATACAAAAGAAGCGGGCTATGCTTTAGTTCCACTGAAACTGTATTTTAAAAATGGCTATGCAAAGGTTTTGATTGGTCTAGGTAAGGGTAAAAAGAACTATGACAAGCGTGAAACTTTAAAACGTAAAGAAGCAAATCGCAGTATTGAACGTGCTTTACGTGAAAGGCAAAAAATGTAATCCAAAACTTTACAATTGAAATACGCTCCAGTTATGTTATAATAATTTATGTCGATAAGACAACATAACTTTAAGCTCCTATTTCAGAGCTTCCGAAACGTTAAGCTTAAATGCTCAGAATCTTGTAATGTAACAATTACTTGATTTTATCCTTATAATGGGGACGCTACGGATTCGACAGGGATAGTTCGAGCTTAGGTTGCGAGTCGAGGGGATCGGCCTCGTTAAAACGTCAAAGCCTATAACTGGCAAACAACAAAACAACTTCGCTTTAGCTGCTTAATAGCGCTTAGCGGTTCCTCCCTCCATCGCCCATGTGGTAGGGTCAGGGACTCACTTTAAGTGGGCTACGCCGGATTCCACCGTCTGAGGAAGAAGGAAGAGAACAACCAGACTAGCTTATCGGACGCCAGTCAACAGGCAGAAGAATAAGCGAAATGCGAATATGTTGACTACACTCGTAGAAGCTTAAGTGCCGATATTTCTGGACGAGGGTTCGACTCCCTCCGTCTCCACCAAATACATATTTGGTGGTTTTTTATTTTTTATTAAATACTTGATCTAATGGAAATGAATAGACTTTTCATTTCCCATTTATTTTTGGTCCAAAAAGACAGTGATTTCTGTATTATAGGAATCCTGTCTTTTTGTTTTTGTTAAATAGGAATGGGCTTTTAAGTAGTTTAAATTGAGTGGAAGTATAGATTCTAAAACAAGTTTCCTCTAGTTATTAATGATAACAATCCTGTGCGTTATCATGCTTTTCTTAGACTCCTCTTTTTAATCTTTTCCATCAATGCTTTTCGATTCAATTCACTAATGACAAATGAACCAGCAGCTAAAACATTTGCACACAAAGTTTCATTGTAACTATCATTAAAGTTTGCCATTATCAATAGGAAAAGTTTTGTTGTAGTCTTTCATTTCCTTACTAATAGGAAAAAGAACAAAATAGCGTGAAAATGCTTTCTTTTTTATGATGTAGATACAGGAGGTATTCACTATGAGAGACAGATATACCAAGCTTCTTCACATACTTCAAAATTCAGATGGGTTTGTAACAGGAAATGATATTAGTGAACAGCTAAATATTAGTTCCAGAACGGTGAGAAACGACATTAAAGATTTGAATGATAACTATCTCATTGGTGCACGCATTATTTCAAATAAACGCCAAGGTTATCAACTTGAAGGTGAGTTAGTTGGTTTTAAACAGAGACATCATATTGAATTTGAGGAGCGTGCATTTTATATTGTAAAGGCACTTCTAGATACAAAGGAATGGACAACATACGAACAATTATCCCAAATGATTTATTTCTCTCCACAAACGATTCGGTCAGATATTCAACGAATTTCTCAAATGATTACCTCCCAAAAAAGAAATTTATCCGTGGAAGCATTAGTTTTTCAAGGGATTCGATTAGAGGGGGATGAATTTGACAAAAGATTACTACTTGGGAGTTTAGTAGAGAAAAATTTTATGACAATAAAAGAGCTGTATAAAGAATTATTAGTTCGCTTCGGTGGCTGGGTTTTAGAAGAAGAATTAAACTTACTGTCAACAGTGGTGATTGAGAATCTAAATAAGTATATCTATAATATTCCCACGGGGAAATTAAGCAGTTTGTTAGTGCATTTAATTATTACGATATACCGTATCCGACATGGATATGAGATCCGCGAAGGAAAGGAAGTAGAGCAATCTTTAGATTATGAAAAATTTGAATTGGCATATAAGATTTTAGAGGATGTTCAGGAGATATTTCAAATAGTTAAAGAAGGAAATGTTCGCCTTTACATATAAACTTTTTAGTCCTTATTCATCTACTTTTCACAAAAAAATAGTTTTTTTAGATTAATCCCCTACTAAAAAGTGTATAAGTTAATATAGTGTTACTGTATTTCAGTTATAGGGTTTATTAGTCTCTCAAGAAAATCTATTTGTTTTTATCGTTTTCACCGTATATACCTAAACAACCTAATTCATACTAATGAAGTAAAATAGTTCCTGCAAGGAGGATTTGGAATATGCAAACAGAACCAATCACTATACATGCCATTATCAACGGAGAGAAAGTACCAACGGAAAAGCAAGCTCCACGTGAAAATCCAACACATCCGGATGAAATCGTAGGATATGCACCTCTTAATACGAAAGAAGAAACGGTACAAGCGATTGATGCAGCGTATGATGCATTAAAAAGCTGGGCTTGGACGGATGTAGATGAGCGGATAGAAAGAATGGAACGAGCTATTCAAAAATTAAAGGATGCAACACCTGAAATAGCTACTTTGTTATCTCGGGAACATGGGAAAGCTTTATATGATTCCAAAGGTGAAATAGCAATCTCTATCATGTGGATGGAATTTGCATGCAAGAATGTAAAGAAAGTTGTTGCTCCCCAAGAAAAAGAGCATGAAAATGGGAGAACCATCATTACATTTGATCCAGTGGGTGTTGTTTCCGCTATTTCCCCATGGAATTATCCAATTTCTTTATCCACCATTAAAATAGCACCAGCCTTATTAACTGGAAATACAATGGTTGTAAAACCAAGTCCTTTTGCTCCTTTAGCTGTCAGTAAAGTAGTAGAAATTATCGCAGATGAATTTCCTGCAGGTGTGCTCAATCTTGTCCATGGGGATGCAGAGGTAGGGGTAGAGCTTACATCGAATCCAAAAGTTGCAAAGATTGCTTTCACGGGTGGAACGAAGACAGCTAAGAGTATTATGAAGGCTGCTTCTGAAACGATTAAAAAGATGACGCTGGAGCTAGGAGGAAATGATGCCGCGATCGTGCTAGAAGACTTTGATGTAAATGATGAAAAAGCGATGCGAAGAATGGTAATTTCAAACTTCCTTACCGCAGGACAAATATGTATGATAGCGAAACGCATTTATGTTCATCGATCAATCTATGATGCTTTCGTAGAGAAATATATCGAAGCAGCGAATAAGTGGATTCGCGTTGGCGATCCTTTTCATCCTGATGTAACAGTAGGACCAGTAAATAATAAAAATCAGGTGAAATATGTTAAAAGTCTTGTAGAAGATGCCAAAAGTAAAGGGGCTAAAGTGATCCCATTAGGGGAAATTCTCAATCCCGAATTAATGGATAATGGATATTTTCTGCAGCCTACATTAGTATTAGGCGCTGATTTTCATGATCCAATTGTTGTAGAAGAGCAATTTGGACCGACTGTGCCAATTTTGCCTTTTGATGATGAAGAGCAAGTAATTGAGTTACACAATGAGAGTATTTATGGTCTAACAAGTTCTGTTTGGGGCGAAGAAGAACATGCAATTAAAGTTGCCCGTCGCATTGAGGCAGGCACAACAATGATTAATACTGCAGCTGTTCAAGGCTTGGATGTGCGATTCCCATTTGGCGGGGTGAAACAATCTGGAGTTGGAAGAGAGTATGGAGAAGAAGGATTAAAATCTTATGTAGAGACCCATGTAATTAATATCCCGAAAACACTTGAATTACCATATATTCCAGAGTAACAATTTCTTAGCAAGCATAGCATAGGCATGAAAAATAGAAAAAGGATGCTTTCTCTCAAAAGAATGCATCCTTTTTCTATTTGTTATTTAGTTCTATTCTTCCCTATCTCTATATCCTCGCCATCCACATCATCAATTACAGCGCCAATTTCTCCTTCTGTATATGTATCAGTAGCTTGTTCATGAGTAGTTGCCAAGCCAGAAGAAAGTTGGTCTTTTTTTTCATAATCACTTGGATCAAACATGCGTCCTGCAACTTCTGAATTTTGATTATTATTCTTTTTATTCAAATGAAACCCTCCATTTTTGTTAATAGCTCCTACAGATGTATTTTCTTCTATATTGGCCAAAATTACTCATACAATTTTAGATTTAATGAAAAATTGTAGACTATGCTTTAGTCACTTTTCAATTTGACCAGTACTTCAGAAGATGTATGGTCAAATTTTCATCTGAACTTGTGAGATAAGTTTAAAGAAGAAAAAAAGAAAATCTTTTTCTAAGTGATTAATTTTTGTGAATCTTTATACATATAGGTAAAGTAATCACTTCTAATAGTTAAAAAAAAATGTTTATTACATCCGTACATTTTTTAGGGTGGAATAAAAAAGTGCGTATAAGAATTACACATAAAAAATTGTGGATGGTAATATATCTATTTGTGAAAGCGTTTTAATTCCGGGAGGTGATCTTTTAATACGTAAATGGCAAGAATTCAAAAAATCGAATGGGGGGCAAAGTGTATGTGGTTACCCAAAAAAGGCTTTTCTTATTTTGTGATTCTTCTGATGGCTGTTTTAGTTGTTGGTTGCTCGAATTCTTCTGGGAAAAAGGGAAGTGACAAGAAAGAGGTAGAAGCAGAGGTTACGACAGTTGGACCAGAAGATGGTGCGAAGATGGATATGTGGTTATTCGTTGATTTACATCAAAAGTTTTACACGGAAATGCTGAATAAATGGAATGAAGCGAATCCAGATAAGCAGATTCAAATTAAATTTACAGTTTATCCATATGCAGATATGCATACGAAGCTAACTTTATCGGTCCAATCAGGGGAAGGTATTCCTGATTTAGCAGATGTAGAAATTGGCCAATTTCCTAACTATTTAGATGGAGAAGTTCCATGGCTGGCATTAAACAGTTATGTTGAACCATATAAGGCTGATTTGGTGAAATCTCGATTAGATGCTTATGAAAAAGATGGCAACTATTATGGAGTACCGACACATGTAGGTGCTACTGTCATGTACTACAATACAGAAATTCTCGAAAAATATGGAATTGATTATACTCAAATTAAAACATGGGATGACTTTGCAGCAGCTGGTGAGAAGTTAAAAGAGGCTACTAATGGAGAAGTTTATATGACTTCTGTTGATACTGGCGGTGCAGATTGGCTGACGTTAGCAATGTCGGAACACGGAGAATCTTGGGTAGAAGATCCTGCCAATGCAAATGTGAAGCTGGATTCATTAAATAATATGTTAACAATGCAGCAAGGCTGGTTGGAAAGCGGGATCGCTGAAGTAACTCCAGGGGGACAAATTGATACAGAACAAGGCTATGCGACAGTGGCAAAGGGCGAAGTGGCTGCCTTCCCTAAAGCTATTTGGTATATGTCTCGATTTACGGATTATATGCCAGAGATGTCTGGCAAATTTGCGATTGCGCCAGCACCTGTGTTTGAGGAAGGCCAAAAACGTTCAAATGGTGCAGGTGGTACAGGTACAGTCGTATATAAAGACTCTGAAAATGCCGAGCTAGCAGCTGAATTTATGACTTGGGCAAAGTTAACGGAAGAAGGCGGGGAACAAATTTGGAATATCCTTGGGTTTGATCCGGTTAATACAAAGGTTTGGACTAATAAAGAAATCACCCATAATCCGGAGAATGAGTATGTAAAGTACTTTGTTAATAATCCATTTGATACATTATTGGAAATTCAAGATGAAGTAAATTTGATTAAAACTGTGCCAATTACGACTACTATCAATGAAGTATTTAATTTAACCACTTTAAATGAAGTTCTAGAGAATGGGGCAGATGTAAAGCAAGCTCTTGAAGATGCACAAGCGGAGGTAGACTTTGAGCAAGAATAAGTGACGTCTTTAAGATTACCTTTATGTGGTAATCTTAAAGACCCTGATAGAAAAGGAGAGGAATGCATTTGAAAAAATTCCAGGCTTTTTTATTCTCTCAGAAAATAGCGCCTTATGTGTTTATATTGCCGTTTATTGTTAGCTTGTCATTCTTCTGGATATATCCAATGTATTCGACTATAGAGATGAGTTTTCATAATATTGGGAACGGATATAGCGAATATGTTGGACTTGCAAATTATGAAAAGTTGTTAGGGGATAAGGTATTTCATATAGCTGTTAGAAATAGTGTTATCTATACAATCTTAACGTTAATTATTTTAATTCCGATTCCTATGCTCTGTGCATTTTTATTAAATTCAAAAAGTGTAGTAGGAAAAAGAGTCTATAAATCGATTATCTATTTGCCAGCATTAGTTTCAGTAGTAGTGGCAGGTATTTTATTTCGCTATATGTTTAGTGAAATGGATTCTGGTCTTATGAACCAAATCCTTCATTTTTTTGGATTGGAGTCAAAACAATGGCTGAAAAATTGGGGTACGGGCATGTTTGCACTCCTTTTATTAGCAACATGGAGATGGATGGGAGTAAATACTCTATATTTTGAGGCGGGACTAAGCTCAATTGATGAGGTTCTTTATGAATCGGCAAAAGTAGATGGTGCAAATGCCTGGCAAAGATTTTGGCATATCACTCTGCCGTTACTTAAGCCGACAAGAATCTATGTGACAACCATTAGTATATATGCAGGATTAGCCATGTTTCTTGAAAGCTTTATGATACATGGAAGCAATAATTCTCCCAAAAATATCGGGTTAACGATTGTTGGTTATTTGTATAGACGAGGAATTGAAAAGAATGATTTAGGATATGCTTCTGCTGTTGGCTTAGTGTTATTAATTGTTGCTTTATCCATTAGCATGGTGTACTTGCTTTCAAGCGGCATGTTTAAAAAGGAGGCCAAATAAGTATGGGCAAAAATAATCATTTAGCAAGCTCCTCATTGGAAATTAAAAAAGGGAAGAAAGAAGGCAAAAATCCTCTAGTAAAAGCTTTGATTAATGGATTTTTTATCATTATGTGTGCTAGTGTTGCTATCCCTTTTATTTCGGGTTTGTTTGCATCTTTCCGTCCAGGCCAAATGTTAATTAGAAACGGCTTAAATCTAAACTTAGATTTTGAAAATTGGTCATTTATCAACTATAGCTATCTGTTTGATGGAAGTACTGGGTACTTGGACTGGTATAAGAACAGTTTGATTATTACCATTGTTTCGGTAGTTTTAACATTAATTATCTGTTATTTTGTTGCCTATGGCTTTGCGATGTACCATTTTAAATTTAAAAACCTATTATTTTTCCTCGTTATAGCAACAATGATGGTTCCCTTTGAAATACTGATGCTGCCATTATATAAGCAAATGATCAGTTTTGGACTAATAGACACCTATGCAGGGGTTATCCTTCCTGGTTTAGTACATGCTTCTACTATTTTTTTCTTTAGACAATATCTTTCAGGCATCCCAAAGGAATTATTGGATGCAGGAAGAATTGATGGCAGTAGTGAGTATGGAATATGTGTGCGAATTGTTATGCCAATTTCTAAACCTGCCTTTTCTGCTATGGCGATTCTGAGTTCCATGGGGGCGTGGAATAGTATGCTATGGCCATTAATAGTTTTACGGTCAGCAGAAAAATTCACATTACCTATCGGGTTAAATACGTTATTAACTCCTTATGGAAACAATTATGATGTCCTAGTGGCTGGATCTATCTTCTCCATTCTGCCTTTATTTATCTTGTACTTGATATTTAATAAGTACTTTGTAGAAGGTATGACAGCAGGCGCAGTAAAAGGATAAAGGAGCTGAAATAGTTGATGAAAGGGAGGCGGGGCGATGAAAATTAAATATGATTCACCTTTTTGGGAACGGATGGGAAAGCTTTATTCTATTATTGTTTTAAATTTCTTCTGGATATTGTTTAGTCTACCAGTAATTACAATTGGTCCATCCACTGTCGCACTCCATCATTGTATGTTTTCTCTAATTACTGGGAAAGAAATGAATGTTTTTACAGAATTTTACCAAGCATTCAAGACGAATTTTGTTAGAAACATGAAGGTAGGTTTGATCGTTGTCGGCTTTGGAATGTTATTGCTTTCTGCACGAAATTTTTATTTTGAAATGGCAGCAAATACATCACTATCCATTTACTACTTTTATATTTTCCTAGTTTTTCTTTTTGGTTTATTCTTCGTTACTGTCTTTCCAGTTTTATTAACATTTGATGGAACGGTTTTAGAGCTATTACAAACCGCACTATTTTTAGCA
This sequence comes from Niallia sp. FSL W8-0951, assembly GCF_038006525.1. Lineage (NCBI taxonomy): Bacteria > Bacillati > Bacillota > Bacilli > Caryophanales > Bacillaceae > Niallia > Niallia sp. FSL W8-0951. The sequence goes on along the minus strand of NZ_JBBOVK010000001.1, from coordinate 2,826,827 downwards.
ATTAAAAATTTACCAATGAGCATCTTGATGGTAGTAGTAGCCTGCTTGATCATTTATTTTTGCCAAATGTTGATTCCATTAGCCTTAATCGGAGTTGCCCTTATCGTGTTTATTAACAGCCATATTTATTGGAGAAAAATTGTTAATAATTTGGTTAATGATGAAGATAATCTTTGATGAAATCAATAGCAATTGTTTATTTCTAAAAAAATTCAATTATGTTAATCAAAATTTACATCGGAAAAGGAATGAGAGAAGTATGACTGAAAATATCAAAACTGCAAAAATGGTAATCGATAAATCTTTTAAAATATCGGAAATAGATTCCCGTATTTATGGTTCGTTTATAGAGCATTTAGGACGGGCGGTTTATGGAGGCATTTATGAGCCTGGACATCCTTCAGCGGATAAGAATGGTTTTCGTCAAGATGTAATCGAGTTAGTTAAGCAATTACAAGTTCCTATTGTGCGATATCCGGGAGGGAATATGGTATCTGCTTATAATTGGGAAGATGGAGTAGGACCAAAGGAAAAACGCCCGCGAAAATTGGAACTAGCATGGAATTCTATCGAAACCAATGAAGTAGGTACAAATGAATTTTTTGAATGGGCAAAACAAGTGAATTCGGAAGTAATGATGGCTGTAAATCTTGGAACGCGCGGCATTGATGCAGCCCGTAACCTTTTAGAATATTGCAATCTACCAGGAGGGACCTATTGGAGCGATTTGAGAAAAGAACATGGCTATAAAGACCCGCATAATATTAAAGTTTGGTGTTTAGGTAACGAAATGGATGGTCCATGGCAAATTGGTCATAAAACAGCCTATGAATATGGAAGACTAGCTGCCGAAACAGCAAAAGCAATGAAAATTGTAGATCCAAGCATTGAACTTGTAAGTTGCGGAAGCTCCAATACAGCGATGCCAACATTCCCTGAATGGGAAGCCACCTCATTGGATCAGACATATGATTACGTTGAGTATGTATCACTGCATACGTATTATGGTAATAGAGACAATGATACAGCGAATTTCCTCGCAAAATCATTAGATATGGATGATTTTATTAAAACAGTTATAGCAACCTGTGATTATATTAAAGCGAAGAAGAGAAGTAAGAAAAAACTTCATTTAAGCTTTGATGAATGGAATGTATGGTTTCACTCGAATGATCAAGATAAGCAAATAGAACCTTGGAGTGTAGCGCCCCCACTTTTAGAAGATGTTTATAATTTTGAAGATGCATTGCTTGTAGGCAGTTTATTGAATTCTTTAATTAACCACTCAGATAGAGTTAAAATTGCTTGCCTTGCCCAATTAGTAAATGTTATTGCTCCAATAATGACGGAAACTGGTGGAGGGTCTTGGAAGCAGACTATCTTCTATCCATACTATTACACATCTGTTTATGGGCGTGGAACAGCAATCCAAGCGATCGTAGACTCACCAAAATATGATTCGACAGATTTTACAGATGTACCATATTTAGATCAGTCTATTGTCTATAATGAGGAGAAAGAGGAGCTTGTGATCTTTGCTGTTAATAGAAGCTTAGATAATCAATTAAATGTAGAGGTAGATATTAGGTCGTTTGAAGAATATTCCATTGTGGAGCATATTGTTCTTGCAAACGATGATCCTAAAGCAATTAATACACTTCACCAGGAAGCAGTTAAACCTGTTGCTTCTCAAGAATCTTATATGGAAAATGGCAAATTAATACTCATTCTGCCAAAAATGTCTTGGAACGTTATTCGGTTGAGAAGGAAGTAGTAAAAAAAGGCGGGATATTTAGAATTTTAATCAAATAAAAAGGAAGGTTTGTCGTAATCGGTCATAGCCAGAATAAACATCGCTTCCCAAAGGAGAGCGATGTTATTTTGCTTTTATTATTACTTCAAATTCCGACTCAAAAAAGCTTGTGTTCGAGGCGATTGTGGGTTTGTAAATAGGCCGACTGGCGGACCAGACTCTTCAATGACACCGTTGTCCATAAAGATGACTTTATTTGCCACTTCCTTGGCAAATCCCATTTCGTGTGTGACGACAATCATGGTCATTTTTTCTTTTGCTAAATCTTTCATCACTGCTAAGACTTCCCCTGTTAGTTCGGGATCTAAAGCGGAGGTAGGTTCATCAAACAGTAGAATTTCTGGTTCCATCATTAATGCTCGAGCAATTGCCACACGTTGCTTTTGTCCTCCAGATAGTTTGGCAGGATAGACATTAGCAAAATTAGATAGACCAATTTTTTCGAGGATTGTCATACTTCTTTCTTGAAGGGAAGAAGCAGATTCTTTCTTCACTAATTTTGGTGCAAGCTGGATATTGTCTATTACAGTAAGATGTGGAAATAGATTAAAATGCTGAAAAACCATTCCCATTCTTGCAGTAATTTGTTTGACTTTTTGCTGCGGAGCATATATTCCATCTTTCACTAACTCGTCTCCAGAAACACGAAGCGTTCCTCCATCGATTTTTTCTAAATCGACAAGACAACGGAGCATTGTGCTTTTACCAGAACCAGAGGGACCAATAACAGCCACAACATCATTGTTATCGACATCAAAGGTTATCCCCTTCAATACTTCGACCTTATCGTATGATTTTTTTATATTCTCTATTTCAATGATTGCCATAAGTATCCGTCCTTCTTATTCAAATTTAAATCTGCGCTCCAGCCATTTAAATAATGCTGTTAATAGCAGGGTCATGATAAGATAAATAATCCCAGCAATAAAAAAGGGCATAATCGTAAAATCTCGGTTTACCGCCGTTTGGGCAAAGTGCAGTAACTCGGGTACAGCAACAGCATACAGCAAGGCTGTATCCTTCACTAATGTGACAGATTCATTTGCCACAGCAGGAAGGGCAATTCGAAACATTTGTGGTAAAACAACCCGTGTGGTTGTTTGCCATTTACTTAAACCAAGCACTTGAGAAGCTTCATACTGACCTTTATCAATTGCAAGCAGACCTCCGCGGAAAATTTCGGCAAAATAGGCTGCATAATTCAAAATAAATCCTAAAGAGGCAGCGACAAAACGATCTAGGACTAAATATTCTCCTATTCCTGGAATCATTGGTAACCCAAAGCATATAAACAATAATTGCAGTAAGAGCGGGGTACCGCGCATGATGTAAACATAACAGCTTGCCAGCCATGCAATTGGCTTGATGGTAGATCGGATTGCGAGTGTTAATAGGAAACCTAATGGAATGGACACTACAATAGCAATAAGAAATAAAAGAACGGTTGCTTTGGCCCCTTCCAACATTGGTTTTAGTATCGATATAATATAATCAATTTCCATTTCTATTCCTCCAACAAAACAAAACAGGGTTTCGGAAAGAAATCCTGTTTTGTTTATGATTCATTTGCGATGTTACTTTAATACTTTATTTTCACCAAACCATTTTTCGGAAACTTCAGCGGCTGTGCCATCTTCATTCATCTCATCAAGTGCTTTTTGAAGCTTCTCTAATAATGCTTCGTTCCCTTTTTTAACCCCAATTCCGTATTCTTCTGGGGCAAGTGATTCATCAAGGATTTTAAAGGAATCTTGTTCTTTTGTCATATAGTAATCAATAACAATTTCATCTATGACAACTGCATCTAAACGACCAGATTTCAGATCATTTAATGCTAATACGTTATCGGAAAACTCGGTAACTTCCTTAATTTTTGATTTAATAGGACTACCATTTAATGCATCGGATGCAGAAGAAAGAGATTGGAGACCAACAACTTTTCCTTCTAAATCATCTAATTTGGTTATTTTTGAGTCCGCTAATGTTACGACAACTTGTGCATTTTTTAGATAAGGCTTTGTGAAAAGAACTTTTTCTTTTCGTTCATCTGTAATAGTATAGCCATTCCAAATTAAGTCAATCCGGCCGCTGCTTAATTCTGATTCCTTTGTTTTCCAATCAATTGGTTGAAATTCAACTGACATATTCATTTTTTTAGCTGCAGCTTTTGCATAATCAATATCGAAGCCGACAATTTCATTATTGTCATCCCTAAACCCCATTGGAGCGAATTTATCATCAATACCAATGACTAATGTATCTTCCTTATTATCTTTAGAATTGTTGGAACATGCCGTAAAAATGAAAAATACAGATGCCAAAATAACTAAATTAATTGCTAAACGTTTCATGTTGTAAAAGCCACCTTTATAAATTATGTTTTCAGTACAAAAAATCTATAAAACTAAAATCCTTTAGTTCGATAATATATTAGAGTGATAAACTAATGTATAAAATTTACCATACCAAAAAAGAAGTTGTCAATAAAATAATTTAACATATTAGTAGAGTAAAGGATTTCGTGGTGAAATATGTAAAAAAAATTATGCGAGCTTTTTTTAATCTAATGGAAATCATAGAGATCAGATTTGAGGTTTAATAGAAGCAAAAGGAGGCAGTGAGGAATGGAGATATATGGGAAGGAGTAGGAGCAATTATTAAAGACTGTGATTGCTCCTACTCCTTTAAACGATTAATTACGTATCAATCAAGTTCAATTGTCGTCTTTTTCATAAAAGGGTGTATCTGTTATGTATTTTTTTGATGAAATAAGCTTATCATCTTTTAAAATATAAGGATGAGTCTCGTGCAAGATAGTTTCTAAGACACTTGGCACTTTCCATTCTCCATAAGCACAAATTAATGGAAAGGAAATGTGGTTGGCAGCGTTATTAACTATTTTCTCAAAATTTCCGATTAAATGAAAAGGCTCTTCCATCGTTGCCCATTCTACATCGAAAGGGAATACTTTGATCCAGATAAGGCTGAACCATTTTATTAAAATAATCTGTAATAGCTGGTGGATGATAACTTCCACTTGAAAAATAAAAATCTAAGCTATTTACATAATGGATCTGTTTCAATTGCGAAGATGTAATTTTGTATTTTAATTGTTCGAATATCCTTTTGCAATTTCGATCATTGTCGATAAGGATTACATATTCTCTTGCTTCGATACCAGCATAAATAAAGCGCAGGACTTCTTCCATATAATTTCGCATGCCTGTATAAAAGAATAAAACATGTAATTTTTCTTTCCCTTCAAGAAACAGCTTTTTTTATTTTCCAATTATGCACCTCTTTATTAAATAATAATTCTATTATAGAGTTTTTCCATGGAAAGATAACTAGTTAAATAAGGATGGTAGTTAGATAAATAATACACTAAGAAAAAATATAATTCCTAGTTGACTTATAAGAGAAATGAGTATAAATTAATAATAATAAATTTATTGAAAATATTTAATATTCCAATTGGAAGAATGCTGATCAGATAAACTGAAGGCTGTTACCTTAAATAAAGAGGGTAACAGCCTTTTTTATTGCAAAAGAGGGGGAGTTATTTTATGAAAAAACAGGTCAAATCATTTGTTAAGATGTTTACCATTCTCCTAGCTGCATCACTAGTACTCTCTGGATGCAGTGGCGAAAAAAGTAGTGGAGAAAATACTAATGCTTCTAAGATAGAACTATTGAATGTTTCCTATGATCCCACGAGAGAACTTTACCAAGAATATAACAAAGCATTCACAAGACATTGGAAAGAAAAAACCGGCCAGGATGTAGCGATACAACAATCTCATGGCGGATCTGGAAAGCAAGCTCGAGCAGTAATTGATGGTATCGAAGCTGATGTAGTTACACTAGCATTAGCAGGTGATATTGATGCCATTGTAAAGGAAAGAGGAGCTATTCCAGAAGATTGGCAAACAAAGTTTGAAAGTAATTCTACACCTTATACGTCAACTATTGTGTTTCTTGTCAGAAAGGGAAATCCCAAGAATATTAAGGATTGGGATGATTTAATTAAAGCTGATGTCTCTGTTGTTACACCTAATCCTAAAACCTCCGGTGGAGCAAGGTGGAATTATCTAGCTGCATGGGCTTATGCTGCCAAACAGTTTAATGGCGATGAAGAGAAAATCAAAGCATTTATTAAAGCACTATTTCAAAATGTAGAAGTTCTTGATTCAGGAGCGCGAGATTCTACGAACACATTTGTTCAAAGAGGAATAGGTGATGTTTTAATAGCATGGGAAAATGAAGCGTATTTAGCAATTGATGAGTTAGGAAAAGAAAAGTTCGAAATTGTTAGTCCATCTCTTAGTATTTTAGCGGAGCCGCCAGTAGCGGTTGTCGAAGGAATTACAGAGAAAAAAGGAACAACAGAAGTTGCCAAAGAGTACCTTCAGTTTCTGTATAGTGAGGAAGGACAGGAAATTGCTGCAAAAAATTATTATCGTCCAAGGAATCCAGAAGTGTTAAAAAAATATGCAGATCAATTCGAAGAGATAGAATTAGTTACGATTGATGATGATTTCGGCGGCTGGACAAAGGCACAAGAAAAACATTTTAGTGATGGTGGGACATTTGATCAAATCTATATACCTTCTAATTAAGTGAACGAGAAAAAGGGCATTTTTATGAGAAACATATTTTTACATCATCATTCCCTTTAATACAGTTATATGGGAATGATGATGAATTTGTGTAAAACAATTTAATTTACAAGCTAAAGAGGTGAAGAAATGAGGAAAGGAAAAAAACAAAAAAGAAGGATTAAAATGAATAATGCTCTTCCTGGCTTTGGTTTGTCCTTGGGATATACTATGCTCTATCTAAGTATATTGGTCATTTTGCCATTAACGATGATTTTCTTTAATACAACCAAAATGGGCTGGGAGAGGTTTTGGGATACGGTCCTAGATCCAAGGGTAGTTGCCTCCTATAAATTAAGCTTTGGAGCTTCTTTTACGGCTGCTTTAATAAATGTAGTATTTGGTGTGCTGCTTGCATGGGTATTAGTTCGCTATCCCTTTCCAGGCAAGAGAATGGTGGATGGATTAGTTGATTTGCCTTTTGCACTTCCAACTGCTGTGGCAGGGATTGCACTGACAACACTTTATGCTCCAAATGGATGGATAGGCAGTCTCCTTTGGTTTAAGGTTGCCTTTACGCCTATTGGGGTAACTATTGCCTTAACCTTTATTGGATTGCCTTTTGTCGTTCGGATGGTTCAGCCGGTTTTGCAAAATTTAGATAAGGAGATAGAAGAGGCATCAGCAAGCCTTGGCGCATCACAGCTCCAGACATTTATTAAAGTAATTATTCCAGAGCTGCTGCCGGCAATTCTTGCAGGATTTACGCTGGCATTCGCACGATCGTTAGGAGAATATGGCTCTGTTGTTTTTATCGCGGGAAATATGCCGATGAAAACAGAAATTACGCCATTATTAATAATTACGAAACTGGAGCAGTATGACTATGCGGGTGCCACTGCAATTGCATCTGTCATGTTATTTATCTCCTTTATTTTGCTTTTCTGCATAAATCTATTACAGTGGTGGACAAATCGAAATATGACGCCAAATTAAGAAAGGAGGAGTGAAATATGGCAGGAAATGTGCGATTACAGCAAGTATCCACACCAATTCAAACTACATCAAATACTTCAGAGCCAAAATGGCTGCGTTGGGTACTCATTGGTGCTGCACTTTTATTCTTGGCCTTGTTTTTGTTGCTACCTTTAGCGACTATCTTTATTCAAGCATTTGATCAAGGGGCTAAGCTATATCTTGCAGCAATTACTGAACCTGATGCTTTAGCTGCAATAAAGCTTACTTTATTGGTAACAGTGATTGCAGTACCGTTAAATGCGATTTTCGGAGTTGCTGCAGCGTGGGCTGTATCAAAGTTCCATTTTAAAGGAAAGAATCTATTCATTACATTAATTGATCTACCTTTCGCCGTATCGCCAGTAATAGCTGGATTGGTATTCGTGCTGCTTTTTAGTACCCATGGTTTGTTTGGGGAATGGCTTTTAGCCCATAATATAAAAATTATCTTTGCTGTTCCAGGAATTGTCCTTGCAACTGTTTTTGTTACCTTACCGTTTGTTGCAAGAGAATTAATTCCCTTAATGCAAGCACAAGGAACTTCAGAAGAAGAGGCATCACTGACACTCGGGGCAGGAGGCTGGAAAACGTTTTGGTATGTAACATTGCCGAATATAAAGTGGGGATTATTATATGGAGTTATTCTATGTAATGCAAGAGCAATCGGAGAATTTGGAGCTGTGTCTGTTGTCTCAGGCCATATTCGTGGATTGACAAATACCATGCCTCTGCATATAGAAATCTTGTATGGGGAGTATCGTTTTGCCGCTGCATTCGCAGTCGCAACACTTATGTCGATATTAGCTATTATCACTTTAATTATTAAAAGCTTACTAGAGTGGAAGACCAAAAAAACAGCTTATGAATAATTAGTCATATGAGAGGAGGAAATAGGGATGAGTATTTTAATAAAAGATGTTTCAAAAGCATTTGGTTCTTTCCAAGCATTAAAGGATATACATTTAGAAATTAATTCAGGGGAATTAGTTGCCTTACTAGGTCCTTCAGGGTCCGGAAAAACCTCTCTATTAAGAATTATTGCTGGATTGGAGACCGCGGATCAAGGAGTCATTTACTTTGGAGAAAATAATATGACGGAAATAAGCACAAAGGAGAGAAATGTTGGGTTTGTTTTTCAGCATTATGCTCTTTTTCGCCATATGACTGTTTTTGATAATATTGCTTATGGACTAAAGGTAAGACCAAAAAAAGACCGACCTGCAAAGCATGATATCGAATCAAAGGTAAATGAATTATTACAATTAGTGAAACTGGAAGAATTAAAAAACCGCTATCCTTCCCAATTATCTGGAGGCCAAAAGCAACGAGTCGCCTTAGCACGGGCATTGGCAGTGGAGCCTAAGGTGCTATTGCTGGATGAGCCGTTCGGTGCGTTAGATGCAAAGGTTAGAAAGGACTTAAGACGGTGGTTAAGGCGGCTACATGATGAGTTTCATATTACAAGTGTGTTTGTTACCCATGACCAAGAAGAGGCACTGGACGTCGCTGATCGAATAGTTGTTATGAATGAAGGGAAAATAGAGCAAATTGGTTCACCGGAAGAAGTGTATGAACACCCAAATAGTCCGTTTGTATATGACTTTCTCGGCAATGTAAACTTATTCTATGGCAGACTTGAAGCTGGAAAGCTTATTCAAGGAAAGAGTAGTTTTTCTGTTCCAGAATGGAAGCATGAACATAACAAGCAAGCAATAGGATATGTTCGTCCCCATGATATTCATATAAGTAAAGAAGAACAAGGAGATGATTCAATTTTAGCCTCGATTCATCATATTCATATAGTCGGTCCGATTGTCCATTTAGAATTAAAGAGAGAGGATTCAGATGAATTTTTAGAAGCAGAAATTACAAAAGAAATGTATCGGTCACTTTCTATTCATTTAAAAGACCAGGTTTACGTGAAGCCCAATCAATTAAAAGTATTTATTCCAGAAGATTTCTCCATATAAAAACATACTAAGACATAAGTATTTCAATTAAATTTAATCCCGAACAATTATATGTGTACACTAAAAAAAATCGTATAATTGTTTGGGTTTTTTATTTATTTTAAGAAAGAAGGTTTGTGGTAATCGCCGCAGACTGAATACACTGCGCTTTCCGAGCGCAGTGTATTCAGTCTGCTCCGTTTTATTTTCTTTTGAAAAAAATGCTAGAACTAAATAATCTTTAAAAACGGAGTAGTGAAATGGAGCGGAGGACACTCAACTCCTGCGGGAAGTAGAGCAAAGCCTAAGACCCCACAGGCTTAGTTTGCTCACTGGCGCATAGAGTGTCTGTAGCGTAATGGAATGAATTGGTTTCCCTACTAATTTAGAGATTGTTCGTCTTTCTCCAATAATTATTTTGTTATGTCCCACTCTCCTTTTGGTTGTATGTGAAATTATCGTACTTTTTTCCATTTAAGAGAACCGCAGCCATTATGTGGATGTGTGCTGGGGTAAACTTTGTTTAATGTTTCTTTTAATTCAGGAATAGAGAGATTTTGTAGCATTTCAGAGGAGAGACCGCTATTGCAAACAATCTTTTGGATCAATATATTTTTAACGGTTTTCGATTTATCATAGTAAACCATTTTACTTCCTCCTATTAATAAGTGAATTTGAGTGCACTAGAATAATAATTATTAAGTTTGCCGAAGCTTTCTTTTATTATACAACAAATAATTGACTATTCATAGTGGTTAAGAAGGAATTAAAATAAACAATCGTATTTTTTTGTATGGCAAAATTTCTATTGAGGCGAGGGGAACCATTCGTTATAATAGGGCAAAAGGATGAGAAGATTGAGAATTTTGAGTTTTTTAGTATAGAAAAAGAGGTGTCTTAATGAGGGATTATCAAATAATATTATTTGACTTAGATGGTACGATTTCAGATCCTAAAGAAGGAATAACAAAATCTATTCAATATGCACTACAAAAGCTTGGAAAGGAAGAATCTGATTTACGTAAACTAGAAAGATTTATTGGACCACCTCTACAAGAATCATTTATGGAATATTATGGTTATAATCAAGAAATAACGGATCAAGCGATTTCCTATTATAGAGAGAGGTTTACGCAGTTAGGAATGTATGAAAATGAACTATATCCTGAAATTATTCCATTACTTGAAAGCTTAAGAGCAAAAGGCTGTATTATGATTGTGGCAACTTCAAAACCAACTATATTCGCAGAAAAGATTTTGAAGTATTTTCAAATAGAAACGTACTTTACCCACATAATTGGAAGTAATTTGGATGGCACTAGATCATCGAAAACAGAAATAATTCAATACATATTAGAATTGTATCCTGCGTATAAGCCTGAAGAGTTTGTGATGATAGGAGATCGGGAACATGATATTATTGGAGCGAACAATGCAGGAATAGATTCAATCGGTGTTACTTACGGCTATGGGTCCTATGACGAGCTGAACAAAGTAAAGGCAACATTTATTGCAGGCAGTATTTCTTCCTTAAAGGGTATCTTAATAGATAGGAAGCGAAAAGAGCGGATAAGGCTTGTGACAGAAGAAGATGCTCCGATTGTTCATAGACTAATGCTAGAAGCATTTGAAGATTACCGTTATAGCGAGGTACCTTCTAGTGCACTAACGGAACCAGCTGACAAATTCCTTTATGCTCTTAAAAATGGAACAGAGCAAGCAATCATATGTTGGATAGATGATGTTCCCCTTGGTTCTTCTCGTCTGCAGCTTCAAGATGATTCTCTCTATTTTTCCAGACTTTCTGTCATTCCGTCAGCAAGAGGGAAAGGAATAGCTAAAAAACTGCTAGCTTGGATAGAAGAATATGCCATCCAAAATGGCAAGCAGAAAGTAGTGTGTAAAGTAAGAGCGAATGTCCTAAAAAATATCCAATTATACGAAAAAATAGGATTTGTCATCACAAAAGAAGAGACAGCTCCTAATCCTAATGGGCTGTCCGTCAAAGCGGTAACGATGGAAAAAAGGATAAAAAAAATCACTCCAACCAAAATATAATTTTTCTTTAAAAGGCTATTCTCTATGGAAGAGAATAGCTTTTATTTTGCCATTATCCACTCATATCTTAAAAAATAATATTTCCAAGATTGAAACATTACCATATAATGAATAAATATACTGAAAATTCCGCCTACAATAAAAAGAGGGGAATAGACATAAGGAGGACAAAATGAAATATAAATTTGCTAATCGAATAGAAAGAGTAAAGCCATCAGCTATCCGCGAATTATTAAGATTAGGGGGAGATCCAGCTATTATTTCATTTGGGGGCGGATATCCAGACCCGGAAATTTTTCCTATTGAAAAATTAAGGAAGGTGTATGATCAGGTTTTGCAGGAAGAAGGAAAGTTAGCGCTTCAATACACAGGGACAGAGGGGCTAATGTCATTAAGAGAAAAGCTTGTAAGTCGAGTAAAAATGATTGGGATAAGCTGTAGTGTTGATAATCTTTTTATTATTCAAGGAGGTCAGCAAGGTTTAGACCTTACAGCTAAAGCATTTATCGATAGAGGAGATATCATAATTACAGAGAATCCGACTTTTCTAGGAGCACTTGCTGCGTTTAACCCATATGAACCGGAATATGTAGGTGTTTCGATGGATGAAAATGGGATGCGTATGGACGAGCTTGAAGCGACATTACAGAAGCATCCCAATGCCAAGCTTATCTATACGGTTCCTGAATTTCAGAATCCTACAGGTGTGACAATGAGCTTAGAGAGAAGAAAGGCCCTAGTAAGCTTAGCCAATAAATATAATGTGGTTATCGTAGAGGATAGTCCATATCGGGAAATACGTTATGAAGGGAAGGATTTGCCTGCGATTAAAAGTTTTGATACAGAGGGAAGAGTGATTCATATTGGCAGCTTCTCAAAAATTCTTAGTCCAGGTCTCCGCCTAGGTTGGTTAATTGCTAATCGTGATTTAGCAGAAAAACTAAGCCTATTAAAAATGGCTTCCGATACACAAAATTCTACCTTAAATATGTATGCAGTGAACCGATTTATGGACATGTATGATTTAGATGAACATATTGCCCATATTCGTGAAACGTATAAACAGAAAAAAGAAGTAATGTTCCAAACCTTACGCGATACTTTTCCTAATAGTATTACCTATACAAATCCACAGGGAGGATTGTTTACATGGCTTACTTTTCCACAGCATATCGATACAAAAATACTCATGCAGGAACACAGTTTACCAATCGCTAAGGTTGCCTATGTTCCTGGAGAGAGTTTTTTCCCTAATAAGCAAGAGAAAAATCATTGCCGAATAAATTATTCTTATATGTCAGAAGAAAAGATTATAAAGGGAATTACAAATTTGGGGGAAATAGTCAAGGACGTTTGTTAGAACTCTTAAATAACATAAGTACAAGTTAGTTACTTTTAATAACGTTTTGAATAATAGTAAGTGTTTTTGCTTGCAATTAAATAATCTCAGTATTAGGATAAAAAATGTAATAATATTTTAAAAATTTGGAGGTTGGATGATGAAAATTGGAATTATCTTAGGCAGCACTCGTCAAGGAAGAGTAAGTCCACAAGTTGGGGCATGGGTAAAGGAAATTGCTGACAAGCGTGGCGATGCCGAATATGAAATCGTTGATATTGCCGAATTTAACTTACCATTTTTAGGTGCAGCTGAAGGACAAGAGAATGTTGCAGCATGGAATGAAAAGTTAGCAAGCCTGGATGGCTTCGTATTTGTTGTAGCGGAATATAATCACAGTATTTCTGGCGCATTAAAAAATGCATTAGATTCTGCAAGAGAAGCATGGAATAATAAAGCAGCAGGAATCGTAAGTTATGGATCCACAGGTGGTGCACGTGCAGCAGAACACTTAAGAGGAATTCTGGGCGAATTACATATTGCAGATGTTCGCGTTCATCCTACCCTTTCACTATTTACAGATTTTGAGAACTTTACAACCTTTAAACCAGCACCTCTACATTTAGAAAATATGAATGCGATGCTTGACCAAGTAGTCGCTTGGAGCACTGCATTAAAAACCATTCGTGGATAATGCAGTACAGAGAGTAAGCCTTTTAAAGATTACTCTCTTTTTTGAGAAATATCGAAGAGATAAAGCCTTGTAAAATTTTTTAGAAGTCATTTTAAGAATAAGACAAATGGGTAATATTATAGAAGAAAAAATTTTTTACTGGAGGAAAAAATGAGTGCATTTTTAGAAGCAATAAAAAATCGTCGTTCCTATTATGGTATAAGCAAAGAAGCTGTTGTGTCGGATGAAAAAATCCAAGAAATAGTAAATGAAGCTGTGCTACATACGCCTTCTTCTTTTAATTCTCAAAGTTCAAGAGTAGTGGTTTTATTACAGGAACAGCATGATAAACTATGGGATATGACAGCAAGTGAGTTAGAAAAAATTGTTCCTGCTGAGAATTTCTCTTCTACAAAAGAAAAAATAAATTCTTTTAAAGCAGGATATGGAACGATTTTGTTCTTCGAAGATCAGGAAGTGATAGAAGGACTACAAAAACAATTTGCCCTATATGCTGAGAATTTTCCTGTTTGGGCTAATCAAACAAATGCCATGCATCAATTAGTCATTTGGACTGCTCTGGAGGAAGTGGGATTCGGAGCTTCTTTACAACACTACAATCCACTTATTGATGAGGCAGTACAAGGAGAATGGTCGATACCCTCTTCTTGGAAGCTTGTTGCCCAAATGCCATTCGGCAAGCCAATAGCAGAACCAGGAGAAAAAGAATTCAAACCATTAGAGGATCGCGTGAAAATATATAAATAAACAAGATAACCAGAAGGACTCCTGTAACAGGGGTTTTTCTATTAGTAAGAGATGGGCAGCATTACCTAAAGCAAAATAGAAGTAATATTTCTGTTGGTGTGATAGGATTATAGGATCATTATGAAGAAGGTGAAATGATGAAAATTGAAGTATGGTCAGACTTTGTGTGTCCATTTTGTTATATAGGAAAACGCCGTTTAGAGATTGCCTTAGAGCAATTTCCTTATAAAGATCAAGTGGAAGTAGAATTTAAGAGCTTTGAATTAGATCCAAATGCTGAAGTTTACAGTGGTAAAAGTATTCATGAAGTACTTGCTGGTAAATACAGAATGAGTATTGAAGAAGCAAAAAATGCTAATAACAATGTAGGAAGTCAAGCTGCAAGCACAGGCTTGAAATATGATTTTGATAATATGAAACCTACCAATACATTTGATGCCCATCGACTAACAAAGTATGCGAAAACGGTTGGAAAAGATAAAGAGCTAACCGAGCAGTTATTGCATGCCTACTTTACAGAAGGAAAACTAATAAGTGATCCAGATACTTTGGTGGAAATAGGGAAATCAGTAGGGTTGGAAGAGGAAGCACTAAGACAAGTATTGGCTGATTCCACAAGCTTTGCTAATGATGTCCGAATAGACGAAGCGCTTGCTAGCCAAATCGGCGTAACTGGTGTCCCATTCTTTGTAATCAATCAAAAATACTCTGTTTCTGGTGCGCAGCCTACAGAGACTTTCAAACGTGTGCTTGAACAAGTGTGGCAGGAAGACCATCCAGCCCCTAAATTTCAAGATCTTTCAGGAACTGATGCAGAAGGTGCTATTTGTACAGATGAAGGCTGCGAAATTCCGAAGAAATAACCAATATTCGATAAGAATAAATAAAAAAGAGCAAGGGATAGTCGCATGAGAGATGGCTATCTCTCTTTGTTATTTTTTTTTTTTTTTTTTTTTTTTTTGAAAGCGTTTTTAAAAAAGTATACGATTTATAAGAAAATGTACTATACTATAAATAGATATACTAAGGGTTGGTTTTTAAAGTATAGACTTTTAAAGATAAATGTTTATAATTAAAATAACAAATAACATATTTAGAATTATTTCTTCTTAATTAAGGTGGCTCGTGTATGAACAAGTATGAAGCAATTGCAGTCGAAGTAAAACGTCGAATTAAAGAAAATTATTACCCATTGGATCATCCAATACCGGATGAAATATCATTATCTAAAGAGTTTTCTTGCAGTAGAATGACAATGAAAAGAGCATTGGACAAACTAGTGATGGAAGGGCTGCTCTATCGAAAAAGAGGGCATGGAACCTTTATAGTTCAATCCGCTTTGCATGCTAGCAGAGTAAATGTGTTAACAAATGAAATAACTGGACTTTCCAAGCTATTGGATGGCGAAAAGATTGAAAGCAAAATTATTAAATTTGAAGTCCATTTTCCTTCCGAGGAGGTTGCAGCCCACTTAGCGATAGATATTAAAACACCTGTATATTATTTAATCCGATTAAGATCTGTAAAAAGAGAACCATATGTTTTAGAAATTACTTATATGCCAACGACAGTTATTTCGGGATTAAATGATGCAGTGTTATATGGATCGGTTTATGAGCATATTACCAAAACATTAGGGTTAACCATAGCTGGTTCCCATCGAAAAATAAGAGCATGTAAATCAACAGAATTGGACCATGAACATCTGGAATGTGAATTAAATGATCCAATTCTAGAAGTAGAGCATGTAGGATATTTAAACAATGGCGTTCCATTTGAATATTCCTTTTCCCGTCACCGCTATGACAAATTTGAAGTAACAACTGTAAATTTAAAAAGATAAATTGGTGGCTCAACACTATAGGGAAAATTCATTTAGTCTGTTTTTATATCATTGGATACAAACAAGGTGGAATGACGAAATCCTTTTCCTTAACTAATTAAATGAGAGATTGATTGTCTTTAATCAAAAAAGTAGTTATCCTTCGATGTGATAACTGCTTTTTTGTTCAAGTATGAAAAAAACAATTTGCCTTAACGTTACGTTAATCTTTTATGATGGAATAGTCAGGAGATGAAAAGATGGAATATACCGTACAGGCATTAGGAAAGTTAGCTGGAGTAAGCACACGAACATTACGCTATTATGATGAAATTGATCTTCTCAAGCCGGCGAGAATCAATTCATCAGGATATCGGATTTATGGACCAAATGAAGTAGATAGGTTACAGCAAATTCTTTTTTACCGCGAATTAGATGTTCCATTAGAAACAATAAAAAAAATGATGGCTTCTCCTTCTTTTGACGTCAAAGAAGCGTTAAAGGAGCATCACGAAAAACTTCTGGCAAAGCATAAACAGTTAATACAATTGATTGAAAATGTTGAGAAAACGATGAAAACATTAGAAGGGAGTATGACAATGTCTGATAAAGAAAAGTTCGAGGGCTTTAAGAATAAGCTGATTTCTGATAATGAAGCAAAGTATGGGAAAGAACTGCGAGAAAAGTATGGCGAAAAAATTATCGACCAATCTAATGCGAAACTAATGAATATGTCTGAAGAGGATTACCGCAATATGATAGAGATAGAAAATAAGCTTTTTTCCACTCTTAAAGAAGCGCTAAAAGAAGGAAATCCTGCTGGGAAAGCTGCTCAGAATGCTGCTGATTTACATCGCCAATGGCTAACCTTCAATTGGCCAGAATACAAGAAAGAGGCACATGCAGGACTTGCTGATATGTATATTGCTGATGAACGATTTACGGCATATTATGATAAGGTGCAAGTAGGGACGACAGCGTTTTTACGCGAAGCTATTTTAATTTATACCGGTATGGATTCTGATTAATAGCTAGTTAATGAAAAAGCTCCTTGATGAAAATCAAGGAGCTTTCTTAACAAGTTATCGATTAAGAAGCGTTTCGAACTTTTTTTTCATCCGCTTTGTGCGATGCAGCATATCTCCAGCCGGTGAGAAGCAAACCAATGAAACAAAGGCTGCTGGATACAAGAAATACGACATGCATACCGCTTAGAAAAATATCAGGTCTACCAGGAATCAGGGCAGTTACTCGGTATCCTGCTTTCATGCTCATCACAGAGAATAAGATGCTTGTAGCAAGAGAAATACCAACAACCATTCCTAAGTTTCGAACAAGTGAATTAATGCTTCCAGCTATTCCTAACTGCTTTCGCTCTACGGTTGACATAATTAGCGAATTGTTAGGGGATTGGAAGAGGCCCGAACTCGCTCCAAGCATAATAATCCACAAGGCAAGGTGAGTTATAGAACTTCCTTCATGAAGGAATGTTAGTCCAATTTGAGCAGCAATCATTACTAATAATCCAGCAAAAGTAATGGCCTGACCGCTAATTTTGTCCGATAACGAGCCGCTTATTGGAGCCACAATGGCCATCGTAATCGGAAAGAGCATCAGAATATATCCTGAATGTAATGCAGACATCCCAAGAATGTCCTGTGTGTAAAATGGTGATAGGATATTAAAGCAGAAGTTCGCAATAAAAACGATAAATGCACAAAAAATACTAATAGAAAAAAGTGGATTTTTAAAAATCGAGAGTTCTAACATTGGGCTTTCTCTTCGATATTCCACCATGACAAAACTGATGAATGTAATCAAACCGATTAGGATAGAAGCAATAATCATCCAGTTGTTGTAGCCATATTGCTGACCAAGCAGTAAGCCGCCGATAAGGAGAATAATCGCAATGCTGAATAATAAACTTCCTGCTACATCGATTTTTGTCTTAGTTAGTGTTATATCCTTAGGCAGGGTCTTCCATGCTAGTGATATAGCAATAACGCCAATGGGGATGTTAATCCAGAATATGTATTCCCATCCTAAACTTGAAATAATAATTCCTCCTAAGCTTGGTCCAGTAATACTTCCTAGAGAGACAAAGGTACCAATAAGTCCTAGGGCTTTTCCTCTTTCTTTAACTGGAAAAATTTCTGTCACAATCCCTTGGCTATTTGCCATCGTCATAGCTGAACCAATTGCTTGGATAATTCGAGAAAAGATTAAAAAAGCAAGCGAACCACTCAAGCCACAAAGAAAAGAACCAATAATAAACAGAACAGATCCCCATTTAAAAACTTTTATTTTCCCAAATATGTCTCCCAGTTTTCCGAAAAAAAGGATAACGGTACAAATGGTTAGTAAATAACTAATCACAATCCATTGAGAGTTAGCAAAAGCAAGACTTAATTGTTTAGATATAGTCGGAAGCGCAATATTGACAATACTCGCATCGAGCGTCCCCATAAATGTGAATATATTTAAAACAATAAAAATGAGCCATCGGCGCTGATGACCTTCGTTTTTATTTTCAGTTACAGAAGTATGCAAATAATCACCTCATTTATTTAGTTGCATGAGCAACTATTATTGCTTTATTTTAAAATAAGTTAGTTGCGCAGGCAACTATTATTTTGTATGCTACAATCAGTGATTTTAGTGTTCGCTTTCCGAAGCGAAACTATCCGAGGGGGGAGGAACATAATGAGCGATATACCAATTGGAAGGATTGTATCGATGATTCACAGGCAGAATCAGAAATTCCTTTCCAAGGAATTAAAACCTTATGAATTAGGAAATGGTGGGCAGCAAGCTTTTTTGAAAACAATTATTGCGAAACCAGGAATTAATCAAGACGAACTTTCCTTTGTTTTAAAATTTGATAAAGCAACAACAGCTAGAGCGGTAAAACATCTAGAAAGCGTGGGATATATTGTTAGGCATACAGATGATAACGATCGGCGTGTCAATAATTTATATCCAACTACAAAAGCATTGAACATTTTTCCAGAGATACAAAAAGTGCTAGAAAGATTAAATAAAGAGATGACGAAAAATCTAACGGAAGAAGAGGAGCAGCAATTACTTTCCTTACTATTGAAGATTTATCCAGAATTAATGAGTAATATGGTGACGGTAGAGAAGGAAAAATGAAAGTAGGAGGGGAATAAAAAATTCCCCTCCTACTTTCATTTTTCTGCTAAATATTCGACCAAGCTTAGCCAATTATTCTCGATTAAGGTTGGAAGCAGGGATTTGTTTCCCTTTTCAATACATGTAATAATCTCGTGATGCTGTTTGATCGACTTTTTCCCATCGATAGTATTAAATTTTAATAATTCTAAACGCCGAATTTTAGGGAGAAGTCGTTCTAGAGCGATAACTATTTCTGGATTTTGAGATGCTTCTAAAATAACGGCATGAAATTGGTCATCTTTTTGAATTGCTTTATACTTATCCTCAGATTTGAGTGCTTCACCAAATTCGTTATTAATGGCCTTCATTTTTTCGACATCGGTAGAAGACAAAGTAATAGAAGCTAATTTAGCTGCTAATGCATGGAGGGCGGCAACGACTGTTAAGGCATGCATTGCTTGGTCTACTTCTATTAGGCTGACAATGGTTTCTGAACCTGGAGAAGTTACAATTAATCCTTCATCCTCCAATTTTTTGATTGCTTCTCGTACAGGGGTTCTGCTTACACCAAATTGTTCAGCCAGTGCCTTATCGTTAATTCTTTCCCCTGGTGTTAATTCAAGATGAATGATTGCTGATTTTAACTGTTCGTATACTTGATCTCTTAATGATTGACGAGGAATATGCCTAATATTTTTCATAGCAATAATATATCATAATTTGGTTATATTAGGGAAAAAGAGTATTTTTCACTATTTTGTCATACTTTATTGTTTACATTTATACGATACGGGGGTATGATATAAATATAAGGTGGAATATGGAAGAAGGGGGGGAGACTTATTGGAGAAGAAGGAACAAGGAATAGATAATTGCCATATTACGAGTGACCGAAAAAGTCATCATTCAGATAAAGTAAAGCAAAACTTAGTCACTAGGCTAAATCGGATTGAAGGCCAGATCAGAGGCATAAAAGGGTTAATCGAAAAAGATACGTATTGTGATGATGTTATTACACAAATTTCTGCGACTCAATCTGCTTTAAATAGTGTAGCAAAGATTTTATTAGAAGGACATTTAAAAAACTGTGTTGTTGAACGTATCCAAGAAGGCGACATGGAAGTAGTCGACGAGGTTTTAACAACTATTCAGAAATTAATGAAAAAATAAGGAGTGTTTTAAATGGAAAATGTAACATTAACAGTAGAGGGCATGTCTTGTAATCATTGTGTGAAAGCGGTAGAAGGAAGCGTAGGAGAGCTTAATGGAGTTTCTGCTGTCAAAGTTCATTTAAAAGAAGGATTAGTTGATGTTTCATACAATGCAAATGAAGTAACTCTAGATATGATTAAGGAAACAATTGATGAGCAAGGTTATGATGTAAAGTAATTTAAAGAGGAAATGTGCTGTTTTTTTGCACATTTTTATTTTCAATAAAATATACCCTATATAGGTATAAGGAGTTTTGTGATATGGCGGAACAAAGTGTTATGAAAAGGAAAGAGCAAGTAAAAGAACAAACCTTTGAAATTACGGGAATGACTTGTGCTGCTTGTGCAACTCGTATTGAAAAAGGATTAAATAAAATGCAAGGTGTAGAGAATGCTACTGTAAATTTGGCGCTGGAAAAAGCGACAGTTAAATATAGGGTGGATGAACTCTCCCCAAGCGAAATTAAAGAAAAAGTGGAAGGGTTAGGTTATGGAATTGTTACGGAAAAAATTGAATTAGACATTTCAGGAATGACCTGCGCAGCATGTGCAACAAGAATTGAAAAAGGACTTAATAAAATGGCTGGGGTGAATAAAGCAACCGTTAATCTGGCTTTAGAAAATGCCACGGTAGAATATAATCCAGCCACTGTTGTACCTGAGGAACTAATTGGTAAAGTAACAAAGCTTGGTTATGGGGCAACGAAGAAAGAATCAAAACAAGCATCCATCAATCAAAAAGAAGCAGAATTTAAGAGACAAAAACGAAAATTTATCTTCTCGATGATTTTATCACTGCCTCTTTTATGGACAATGGTGGGCCACTTTTCCTTTACTTCTTTTCTATATGTCCCAGATTTATTGATGAATCCATGGGTTCAGATGGCATTGGCAACTCCTATTCAATTTTTTGTCGGGAAGCAGTTTTATGTAGGGGCATATAAAGCATTGAAAAATAAGAGCGCTAATATGGATGTTCTAGTTGCGTTAGGAACTTCCGCTGCCTATTTTTATAGCGTTTATTTATCCTTTGAAACACTGGGACATTCTGGCCACCCTGCAGGGCTCTATTTTGAAACAAGTGCAATCTTGATTACCTTAATTCTATTAGGTAAATTATTTGAAACCAAAGCAAAAGGAAGATCCTCTGAGGCGATAAAAAAATTAATGGGGCTTCAAGCAAAAACAGCGGTTGTTATTCGCCACGGAGAACAAATGGAAATACCGCTTGAAGAAGTTGTGGCTGGTGAGATGCTGCTTGTAAAACCAGGTGAAAAAATTCCTGTTGATGGAGAAATTATCGAAGGACAGTCTGCCATTGATGAATCCATGTTAACGGGGGAGAGCATTCCAGTTGATAAACAGGCTGGGGACACTGTTATAGGGGCCACCATAAATAAAAATGGCTTTTTAAAAATAAAAGCAACAAAGGTTGGCAAAGAAACCGCACTGGCACAAATTATTAAAGTGGTCGAAGAAGCACAAGGTTCGAAAGCGCCCATTCAGCGTTTGGCCGATCATATTTCTGGTATTTTTGTGCCCATTGTTGTGAGTCTTGCGCTGATTACTTTTCTTTTCTGGTATTTTATCATTACACCTGGTGATTTTGCGGAAAGTCTCGAAAAGCTGATTGCCGTTTTAGTTATTGCTTGTCCTTGTGCATTAGGGCTTGCGACACCGACATCTATTATGGCTGGATCAGGAAGAGCTGCAGAATATGGGATATTATTTAAAGGTGGAGAACACCTAGAAATGACCCATAAAATTGATACGATTTTATTAGATAAGACAGGAACAGTAACAAATGGAAAGCCAATCTTAACAGATATAGTAACGGAATGGCAAGAAGAAGAATTACTTTCTTTAGTGGGAGCGGCGGAAAGCAAATCCGAACATCCTCTTGCAGAGGCGATAGTCAAAGGAATTACAGAGCGAGGGATTGTTCTGCGAGAAACTGCTGACTTTGAAGCAATCCCAGGTTTCGGAATTCGTGCAAATGTGGATGGGCGTGAACTATTAGTCGGAACACGACGATTAATGGATCGTTACCGGATAAATGTCGGGAAAATTCTTCCGATGATGAAAGACCTGGAATCCCAAGGGAAAACAGCAATGCTTGTAAGTGTTAATGGCAAATATGCTGGACTGCTGGCTGTAGCCGATACAATTAAACAAACTTCTAAAAATGCCATTAAACGATTAAAACAGATGAACATTGATGTCATGATGATTACAGGAGATAACCAGCAAACAGCGGAAGCCATTGGACGACAAGCAGGAATTGACCATATCATTGCAGAGGTATTGCCAGATGGAAAAGCAGAAGCAGTGAAAAAACTACAGCAACAAGGAAAAAAAGTGGCAATGGTTGGAGATGGAATCAATGATGCTCCTGCACTAGCATTAGCGGATATCGGGATGGCGATTGGAACAGGAACAGATATTGCCATGGAGGCAGCTGATATTACACTTATCCGTGGAGATTTACAAGCAATTGCAGACAGTATCTTAATCAGTAGAAAAACGATAACAAATATTAAACAAAACTTATTCTGGGCTTTTGGCTACAATACGCTTGGTATACCAATTGCGGCAATTGGTTTGCTTGCACCATGGCTGGCTGGTGCTGCAATGGCTTTTAGTTCCGTATCTGTTGTACTAAATGCTCTTCGCTTGCAGCGTTTAAAACTATAAGAGCAAAACAATTTTCTGTTTGCTTCATAATCTTTGCCACTTTATCTCATACTAGAATAGTACGTAATTATTTCTAGCGGGAGGTAATGAATAATGGCGAAGCAGAAAAAGTCTGAAGTAAATAACCAATGGGCAACTGCTAATACAGAAGTTACAAGTAAAAAGCAGCATAAAACAGCAACAGATAACCAGTGGACTTCAACAAATAAGAAGCAATAAAATTTGATGAAAATAAAGAGGTTGGAACACAAGTCTCTTTAAGTAAAAAAAGTGAAGTCGCCGGGTGTGATTTCACTTTTTTTACTTGCTTTAAGGAATTTTAGCAAAATTTCACCTAATTAATGGAATATTTTCCCACAGCGATTATTAATGCTTAAACCAGTTTTATTTTTAACTCTGGATTTCTCAAAAGCCTATAGCGTTTGTGAATCTAAAAACTGGCTTCTCATCAATCTTAGATTGATGGTAAATCTTAGCTGTTTCCTCTTCTGAAAGCTTCGTTTCAGTATACCTTTTTTGGTTCTTCCCATTTTTATTCACTATTAGCTTACGATTCGCCTTTTCTTTTTTCGCTACAGAAAAATATCCGCCTTTTCTATTTTCTAACCCTTTTTTAAGTTAGGATAAAAATAAGGATAAAGGGAAAATTTAAAATTTTCCAGAAATAATTAGCGATTTAAATTTAAAAGAATTAATAAGCATAGAAAAACAGCTTCAAAAGGTAACTGTCTGTCTTCTTTATTTAAAAAATAATGAGGGAGGAATACATAATGATAAACTCAGGTAGTTTATATCAAATTAGTAGCAGTAAAGGTTACCATCCTAAGGTTACTGCTTATTACTTCAAAGAGTGGGATGGATTTTATATGGCCAATCATACGCATTCTTCTATGGAAATTATGTATGTTATATCTGGTGAATGCCGGGTGGAGGTAGAAAGGCAAGATTTTCAAATGAAAAAGCATCAATTTATTTTTATTGATAGTGAAGTACCCCACCGTTTGATTGTTGAAAAAAATAAGCCTTGTAGAATGTTGAATTTGGAATTTGCATTAACTGAAATGAATCGTACATTTCCTCCTATTAATGAGCTTGCAGAAGAAAGCAAAGAATTACAAGAATTACTAGTAATGAAAGAGGCCTATCATTTTTTGAAAGATAGAAACGGTGTTTTTCACTCATTAAGAAATCTAGTGTTGGAGTTAGACAGTCAGATGAATGATACAA
The DNA here is from genome assembly GCF_038006525.1 of Niallia sp. FSL W8-0951. Lineage (NCBI taxonomy): Bacteria > Bacillati > Bacillota > Bacilli > Caryophanales > Bacillaceae > Niallia > Niallia sp. FSL W8-0951. Next base: position 2,802,523 of record NZ_JBBOVK010000001.1, on the reverse strand, counting down.
GCGACAATTATTTAATGGTTCATATACTTTTTACCCAGTTATTATTACTTATTGCAAGAAATGTAGTTCAAGCTAAAAATGAATCCACACAGCTATCGAATCTATATTTAAAAAAGGTAATTGAATATCTTCATGAGAATTATGATTATGATATAAGAATAGAGCATCTATCTGCGATTACTCATCTTCACCCTAATTATATCCATCGAATTTTTAAGGAGTCAATGGGATGTACCATCATTGAATACTTAACCAAGATTAGAATAGAGAAAGCGAAAATGCTTATTACACAAACAGATATACCGATTACGAAAGTTGCTAGTTTTATTGGGATGAATAGTAGTCAATATTTTAGCAAGGTATTTAAAAAGCACATTGGTATAACTCCTTCAGCCCTAAGAAAGAAGGGGATCATAGACTAAATTTTAACAGGTTAGAATAGTACACAAAAATCTAAAGAAGAGATGAGATTATTTAAAGCGTTTACATTTTGCCGATGGTAACATAAATATAACGAAAAGGAGGGTTAAAATGGCATTTAAAGTTACATTTATAGGCGCTGGAAGCATTGGGTTTACGAGAGGTCTATTAAGAGATTTACTCTCTGTACCAGAGTTTAGAAACATGGAAGTATCTTTTACTGACATAAATCAAGATAATTTGGCTATGGTAACGCAACTATGCCAACGTGACATTAATGAAAATGGTTTGAAAATCACTATTCATTCTACTACTAATCGCAGAGAAGCGTTGTTGGGTGCAAAGTATATTTTTAATGTGGTTCGTATTGGAGGACTGTCTGCATTTCAAAAAGATATTGAGATACCTTTGAAATACGGAATAGATCAATGCGTTGGTGATACGTTAAGTGCTGGTGGAATTATGTATGGTCAACGAGGAATAGCTGAAATGTTAGAAATTTGCAAAGATATTAAAGAGGTGGCAGAAGAGGATTGTCTTCTATTAAACTATGCAAATCCGATGGCAATGATAACATGGGCTTGTAACAAATATGGCGGTATCCGAACTATTGGCTTATGTCATGGTGTACAAGGCGGGCATAGACAAATCGCTAATGTATTAGGAAAAGACAAAAATGACCTTGATATTATTTGTGCTGGTATTAATCATCAAACTTGGTATATCAAGGTTGGCTATAAGGGACAGGACCAAACTAGTAAATTATTGACTGCTTTTGAAAATCATCCAGAATACAGCCGAACAGAAAAAGTAAGGATTGACATGCTACGCAGATTCGGTTATTACAGTACAGAGTCCAATGGGCATCTCAGTGAGTATGTTCCATGGTATCGAAAAAGACCAGAAGAAATAAGGGAATGGATTGATTTAGGGTCATGGATTAACGGAGAAACTGGAGGGTATTTAAGGGTTTGTACAGAAGGGCGTACTTGGTTTAAAACTGATTTTCCTAATTGGTTAAAGGATCCTGCTCTTGAATATAAGCAAGAGAATAGGAGTGAAGAGCATGGTTCCTATATTTTAGAAGGGCTTGAAACAGGGAGAGTATATCGAGGTCACTTTAATATGGTTAACAATGGAGTAATTTCAAACCTTCCAGATGACGCTATTATTGAAGCACCAGGCTATGTAGATAGAAATGGTATTAATATGCCTCTAGTTGGAGAATTACCACTCGGATGTGCAGCAGTATGTAATGTGAGTATTTCTGTACAACGATTGGCAGTGGAAGCCGCAGTGAGAGGTGATGATCAATTATTACGTCAAGCGATGATGATGGATCCACTTGTTGGTGCGGTTTGTAATCCGAAAGAAATATGGCAGATGGTTGATGAATTATTAGTTGCTCAAGCAGAATGGCTCCCTCAATATGCAGAAGCAATAGCAGAAGCGAAAATTAGACTGAAATCTGGGAACCTTCTACCGACAAAAGAATATCGTGGAGCAGCAAGATTAAAAGTAAAAACAATTGAAGAAATGGAGAAAGACAGGGAAGCTGCAAATAAAAATGCAGGGGAAGCAGATAAAGCAAAAGAACGCCCAGTTAGTAAGCAGATAAAGGAGTTATAGTTTAGTTAAAGATAACTATAAGTTGGGAGGTAACTAGATGAAAATTAGTAATCCAATTAAAAGTGGGATATGGATACTTTTAGTTATGTTTATTGTAATCGGTTGCAGCAGTAATAGTACTTCCAGTGGTAAAACCAGTTCAGGAAATGGAAAAACAATTCAATTAACGATGCAAGCATGGGGAAACCCTGCAGAATTAAAAGTTTATCAGAAAGCAATTGATGGGTTTATGGATGAAAACCCTAATATTAAGGTGAAACTAGTTCCGGTTTCAAGTGATCAGTATGATCAAAAGCTAATGACTTCTTTACAAGGAAGTAAGGGACCAGATGTGTTTTATGCACATGAGCCAACTATGCCGCAAATGATAGAGGCAGATGTGGTACAACCATTGGATGATTTTTTTAATAGTGAAGCAAGTTATGTGAACTTAAAGGAGTTTCCTGAAGGATTATTTGGTCCAGCAAGACAAGAAGGAATTACCTATGGAGTTGCTCCAGATGCAAACCCGATGGTTATCTATTATAATAAGACCATTTTTAAAGAGGCTGGTCTAAAAACGCCACAAGAATATTATGAAGAGGGCAATTGGAACTGGGATACATTTATTGAGGTTACTAGTAAGATTAAGGAATCAGGAAAAGAAGGATTAATTATGGAAAACTGGCAGGGGCATTGGTATAGCTGGATTTGGTCAAATGGAGGAAGAATCTTTGATGAAGAAGGTAATTTTGTATTACCAGAAAATGAGAAAGCGAAGGAAACCTTTCATTTTTTACATGATTTAGTTTCCAATGGAAATGCAGTATATGCAGGTTCGCTACCACAAGGTCAAGGGGTTGACGCCATGTTTATGTCTAATCAAGTAGGTATGGTAGCAGGCGGTCGCTGGTTTACTCCCCAATTCGATCAAAATCCTAGTTTAGATTATGATTATATCTATTTTCCGAGTAACACTAAAGAAAAACAAGAAATGGTAAGTGTACCAGTGGCATATATGTCAGTAAATAAGAAAAGTGAGCATTTGGAAGAAGCGATGAAATTTGTGTCTTATTATGTTGGGAAAGAAGGGCAAGAAGCAAGAACTGGAAAAGACGGAAATGCACTCCCATCTCTCCCTTCCGCAGATGAAAATGCACTAGAAGGTAGTAGTGAAAAACATATGGAGTATTTATTTGATGGGCGGAATAATGGTTTTACACATGGTTCTAACTTTGCGCGTGATGCCCAATTTGCAGGATTAACGACTGAAATATCGGAGACAATTGACTTAATGTTCCTTGGTAAAGAAGACGCTGATACTACTATTGATAAGGTAATTAAGATAATTAATCAGTATGTGGATAAATAATTCTATCTTTCTAAAAAGAGAGAATATACCAAGAAGATAAACCTTCTTGGTATATTTTCCTAAAGGGGTGTGGGGCAGTTGGCTAGAAAAAATGCGAATTTATGGGGTTTTCTTTTTATTAGTCCTCAGCTATTAGGGTTGCTGTTTTTTTCGTTAGTTCCATTAATCTATGCCTTTTATTTAAGCTTTACAGACTGGAGTGGATTTGGGAGTAGCAGCTTTATTGGAATATCTAATTATATTAATCAAATAAATAACCCTGATTTTTGGAAGGCAATGGTTAATACAATCTATTATATGTTTTTAGTTGTACCTATTGGAATTGCGTTAGCGCTAATTTTAGCTGTTGCCCTTAATAAAGTAAAAGGTAAAGCAATCTACCGTGTCTTTTTCTTTATGCCTGTAGTAACAAGTTCAGTTTCTGTAGGGGTAATATTTATGTGGATTCTAAATGGAGATTTCGGTATTTTAAATGAATTGTTATCCTATATTGGGATAACTGGACCTCATTGGTTAACTGATACTAAGTGGGTAATACCTTCCATTGCATTATTAAGTATATGGTGGGGGCTTGGATATAACATGGTAATTTTCTTGGCAGGACTACAAGGCATATCAAGGAGCTATTATGAAGCGGCAGAAATGGATGGGGCAAATGCTATTCAGAAATTTAGGCACATAACGTTACCATTACTAACACCAACTACCTTTTTTGTAACAATCATGACCATCATTTCTTCCTTCCAAGTATTTGACCAAGCATTTGTTATGACAAATGGTGGACCTGCAAAAGCAAGTTATACCATTGTCTTCCACATTTATGATCAGGCATTTGTTGATTTTACGATGGGAAAGAGTGCCGCTGCTTCCATGATATTATTCGTTATTATTTTAATCTTTACACTTATCCAATTTAAATTTCAAAAAAGGTGGGTGTTTTATGGAGAATAAATATGAATTAAATACTGATACTAAATTTGACATCCAAAAAGCACGTAAGAGACGAACATTTATCCCAAAATTAGTTCTGCATTTTATATTGGGAATTGGGGCACTAGTAATGATCTTCCCGTTTGTTTGGACGATCCTTAGCTCCTTAAAGGATATGTCCCAAATATTTGTTATTCCGCCAAAATGGATTCCTGATCCTTTTGTTTGGAGTAATTTTCTTGATTCTTTACAGGCAATGCCCTTTAATTTAGCGTACTTTAATAGCTTTTATATTACTGTTATTATCGTGGGCTTTACATTATTCACTGCTTCAATGGCAGCTTATGCCTTTGCAAAAATTAATTTTAAAGGTGCCAATCTTCTTTTTATTTTATTTCTGGCTACGATGATGATACCAAAGCAGGTTACAATGATTCCTTTATATTTGGTAATGGATAAATTAGGCTGGTTAGATACTCATTTAACATTAATTGTACCAGGAGCACTATTTAATGCTTTTGCAGTATTTTTATTAAGACAATTTGTTATGGGAATTCCAAAAGAGTTAGAAGAAGCAGCTATAATGGACGGGGCAGGATATGTTCGAATATATTGGAATATCATATTACCATTAATTCGACCTGCTTTAGCTGCCATTGGTATCTTTACTTTTATGCAATCTTGGAATAACTTTCTTGATCCTTTGATATATCTGAATTCTCCTGAGAACTTTACTGTACCTTTATTATTAAATTCTTTTAAAGGGCTATATACAGCTGACTGGTCGTTAATGATGGCAGGTACAGTTATATCTATTATTCCAGTATTAATTGTGTATATTATTGCACAGCGTCATATAATTGAAGGAATATCCATAACAGGCATGAAGGGATAAGTATATGAGGTTAATAATTTGATTGTTTGTTTTAATATATCTTAAGCTCCTGCAAAATCTTTTCCTGATAAATGCACAGAACTATAATGTGTTTGGTGGAGTGGTAGGAGGTTATACGCCTCCTGCCACTCAATAATAGACTAAATATAGGAACATTATTTTGAAGCAGCTTCCTGCATCGCTTTAAACCGTTCGATATCATCAGGATTCCCAAAGCTCCGTTTGTTTGTATCGAGGGAAGTAATGGTTTTTATATCTTCTGAATCAAGTGCAAAACCAAATAAATCAGCATTTTCCATAATGCGATGTTCATGAACTGATTTAGGAATAATGATGGTATCACGTTCTAAATGCCATCTTAGAATTACTTGGGCAACTGTTTTATTGTGTTTTTTAGCAATCTCCGTTAAAGCTGGTAAATCGAATAATCCATTCTTACCTTGTCCAAGCGGTGCCCACGCTTCATGGGCAATATTATGTTGTGCTAAGTAATTTCTTAGTTCCACCTGTTGGAAAAGAGGATGTGTTTCAACTTGATTTAGCATAGGAGTGATTCTCGCTGTTTCCGCTAATTTTTCTAAATGGTGGATTTGGAAGTTGCATACACCAATTGCGCGGATTAACCCCTCTTCATAAAGATCTTCCATTGCTCTCCATGTTTCTTCAAATCCAGGTGCAGCCCAGTGAATAAGATAAAGATCTAAATAATCTAACTGAAGCTTCTTTAAAGATTCATGAAATGCCTTCTTTGTTTCTTCATAACCAAAATCTGTTACCCACACTTTTGTAGTGATAAACAATTCTTCACGAGAGACACCAGCAGCTTTTATCGCAGTGCCTACAAATTCTTCGTTTTCATATCTTGTAGCGGTATCAATGGAGCGATAACCATTTTTAATGGCTGCAAGGACACTTTCTTCACATTCTTTTGGATCATTTACTAAGAAAACACCAAAACCTAAATAAGGAATTTCTACGCCATTGCTTAGTTTTTTTGTTGAATTGATTGATAATTCCATCTTTTCACCTCGTTAGAATATAGTTTTCCTATTCTAAGAGTAGCGCTTTCTTGAGGGATTATCAAATAATTGAGATGAAATGCATGGATTGTACGAAGGGGGGGAGCCGTATGTAATAGGTTCGGAGTCGCAAGTAAAAAGCGAAAAGTCGCAAGGAAAAGATAAATAACCGCAAAAAAATGCCGAAACCCGCAAGTAATTTGCTAAAAACAGCAAGCATCTAGGCAAATGACGCAATGAAAATAATCCCTTAAAAATAAGTGACTACAAATTATCATAAAATTAGTTTGAGTTTCACTTAAAAGGGGTACTGTACCAACAAACAACAGGCTGTAATCCTTATATTATAGTATTACAACCTCCTCCAAATAGAAAAGAAAAACCCTCAGAAAAGAGGGTTTTTCGCCAATTATTATTATTTTACTGTTTCGGGAACACTTAGACCTAAGCCTTCAGCAACTTTTGTGCCGTATTCAGGATCTGCTTTGTAGAAGTGACCGATTTGACGAAGCTTGATTTCTTCTAATGCTACAGGTTTCATTGCGCCAACAATATTTGCGACTAATCTTTCGCGTTCTTCTGTGGTCATTAGACGGTATAAATCTCCTGCTTGTGTGTAGTGATCATTATGATCATATGCTACACTTTCGGCTACTCCAGATACTGCAAATGGCGTTGTTTTGTTTTCAGGTGTTTCTTTTGGACCACTAAAGCTATTTGGCTCATAATAAACAGAACCGCCGCCATTACCATCAAAGCGCATTTGCCCATCACGTTGATAGTTATTTACTTCATTGCGTGGACGGTTAATTGGAAGGGCATTATGGTTTGCACCTACACGGTAGCGATGTGCGTCACTGTAAGCAAATAGACGGCCTTGTAGCATTTTATCTGGTGAAACTTCTACACCAGGTACTAATGTTCCAGGAGAGAATGTAGCTTGCTCCACTTCTGCAAAATAGTTTTCTGGGTTGCGATCAAGTACCATACGACCAACTTCGATTAACGGATAATCTTTTTGTGACCATACTTTTGTTACATCGAATGGATCAAAACGATACGTATCGGCATCCTCTAATGGCATAATTTGCACATAAAGTGTCCAAGCAGGAAAATCTCCTTTTTCTATTGCATTAAATAAATCTTCTGTATGATAATCAGGATTCTCTCCAGCAAGTTTAGCAGCTAAATTAACATCCAGGTTTTTAATCCCTTGTTCTGTTTTAAAATGATATTTAACCCAAACGCCTTCTCCCTCTTTGTTTACCCATTTAAAAGTATGGCTTCCGAAACCATGCATATGACGTAGCGTTGCAGGAATACCACGATCTGACATCAGGATAGTTACTTGATGTAAAGATTCAGGGGAATGAGACCAGAAATCCCATACAGCTGTTGGGTTTTTTAAATGTGTTTTTGGATCTCTTTTTTGTGTATGGATGAAATCAGGGAATTTAATAGCATCACGAATAAAGAATACAGGTGTATTATTACCAACGATATCATAATTTCCATCTTCTGTATAAAACTTCACCGCAAATCCACGTGGATCACGAACAGTATCTGCAGAACCTAGCTCCCCTGCAACTGTTGAAAAACGGATAAACATTGGAGTTCTTTTTCCTACTTCAGATAAGAAGTTAGCTTTAGTGTATTTCGTTAAGTCATTTGTCACTTCGAAGTATCCATGGGCTCCAGCCCCTTTAGCATGAACAACTCGCTCAGGCACACGTTCTCTATTAAAATGAGCTAATTTTTCAAGTAAATGTACATCTTGGATTAATGTTGGTCCACGATGGCCAGCAGTAATAGAATTTTGGTTGTCCCCAACTGGTGCTCCCCAGCTAGTCGTTAATCGATTATTTGACATATAAAAAATCACCTCAAATCTAGTTCTTTAGCATATGTATATTATAATATCATCTATAATTAAAAAATCAATATAATTTTATAATAATTATAAATAAGTTCTAAAATAGTAATTTATAAATTGTATTTAACTATTAAAACTACGTAATACTTGATAGGATTAGAAAATTGAAAAAATAGCTAATAGAGAACGTAGGAGCATGAATGAGAATATAGGATGGGAGAAAAACGTGTTTTTTCAAAAGAAGATAGCTTTTATCCACTGCATTATATGTGAGAAGAAACAGATTTATTCCAATAATCTGCTAGGATAAAGACTCAATTTCCCTTATAATGAAAAGAAAGATTTTGCCGGATATAGTTATAGGGGGCTTCATTTCATGCTGCAGAATGGATCAGTGAAAGAGAAAAGTATTTTTTTAATAGGGTTTATGGGAGTCGGAAAAACGACGATTGGAAAAGAATTAGCGAAAAAACTTCAACGTGAATTTGTAGACGTTGATCATCAGATAGAAGAAGAGTATAACATGACCATTCCAGAAATTTTTAGCCATTATGGAGAAGCCTTTTTTCGGAAAAAGGAAAAAGAGCTGATTAAGGCGTTATCGGAACAGAAGGAAAAAGTGATTTCGCTTGGAGGAGGAGCTTTTCTGCAAGAAGATATTCGCAATGCTTGTCTAGAAAATGGGATAGTTTTATATATCGATATGTCCTTTAAGGCGTGGAAGGAAAGAATCCCATTTATTATTGATAGTAGACCTGTACTGCAAGGTAAGACTGATGATGAAGTAAAGGCGTTATTTAATACGAGAAAAGAAATTTATAGGAACCACCATCTGAAAGTCACAACCGATGGAAACAAGGTAGAGGAAACAGTTGATGCTATTATAGATTCATTGGATCTGGCTTAAAAGTAAGCTCTTGGAGGGGAAAATGGTGAGTAAAAGCATAAAGGTAAGAGAGGTCATTATTGGAGAAGGAATCCCGAAAATTTGTGTTTCTCTTATTGGTAGAACAAAAGAAGAGCTAAGGGAAGAGGCAGCAGCATTAAAGGAGCTGAGGATAGATATCCTTGAATGGCGTGCAGATTATTTCACAGAAATAGATAATAAAAAAAGGGTAATAGAAATGCTGCAGCAAGTAAGAGAAATAATTGGCAATATGCCTTTACTATTTACATTTCGTACAGCAAAAGAGGGGGGCGAAAGACAAATAGAGGAGCAAGAATATTTCTCGTTAAACAAAAGTGTGTTAGAAACAGGACTGATTGATTTACTAGACATAGAGTTATTCATGGAGACGGAAGCCATTAAAGAAGTTGTAAATATGGCCCATTCTAAACAAATTGCCGTTGTCGTATCTAATCATGATTTTGACAAAACACCATCTAAGGAGGAAATTGTTTCGCGCCTACAAATGGCGCGCCAGCTAGGTGCTGATATTCCCAAAATTGCGGTCATGCCAAAATCAGTTAAGGATGTTATAGCATTATTAGATGCGACTGTTACGATGAAGGAAGAAGCCCCCAATCAACCGATTGTCACGATGTCAATGGGAGGAAAAGGAGCTGTGAGCAGGATGGCAGGAGAAGTATTTGGGTCTGCAATTACATTTGCTGCAGCAAATAAGGCATCTGCACCAGGACAAATTCCATTAGAAGAGTTGAGAACTATTTTAAATGTTTTACATAAAAGTTTATAACAAGGATTTCGTGTAAGAAACCTCATTCTTATGCGAAATCCTTATTGTTATTTTTCAACTGTGTTTTTTTAAACTTGCTTATAGGAAGAATTACTTGATACACTCATCATTAAAATAATACCCATTAAGGGAGCGTAAATAAAAAATGGAAGTAAATCAAAGATTAGAACAAACAAATTCATTCTTTTCGACGCAAGCAACATTGCCCCTTTCTTTTCGAATAGAGCAGCTGGAAAAATTAAAAAATGTTATTTTAGAAAAAGAACTTCTTCTTATAAAGGCACTACAGAAAGACTTGGGAAAGCATCCTTTTGAATCATATGCCTCTGAAATTGGCTTTGTGCTTCAGAGTATTCGTCATACAACGAAACACTTGAAGAGATGGATGAAGCCCCAAAAAGCAAAAAGTACATGGAGTCTATTTCCTTCAAGGGGGAAAACTGTATATGAGCCATATGGAACGGTTCTTATTATCGGTCCATTTAACTATCCTTTTCAATTATTAATCGAGCCTTTAATTGGGGCCATCGCTGCAGGAAATTGTGCGATCTTAAAGCCCTCGGAGCTTGTGCCAACAGTTTCAGCTGTTGTAACGGACATGATAAATAATACCTTTAATCCTGCTTATATTAGTGCAATAGAAGGGGGAATAGAAACAAATCAAGCATTGATACACGCTGATTTTGACTATATTTTCTTTACAGGCAGTACGAAGGTAGGGAAGATTGTGATGGAAGCAGCGTCTCAGCACTTAACACCAGTAACGCTCGAATTAGGTGGGAAAAGTCCAGTAATTATCGATGAGACTGCAAATTTAAATGTAGCGGCCAAGCGTATTATATGGGGAAAAACGTTAAATGCCGGACAAACATGTGTAGCACCAGATTATATTATGGTGCATGAGTCAGTTAAAGAACCATTGATTGTCGAAATGGAAAAGACACTAGGAAACTATTTTGGAGAAGAGATTGAAGATAAAGAAGATTTTGGCCGAATTGTGAGTGATCGACATTTTCAGCGCTTAATTGCAATGCTAGAAGCTGATCGGAAGACCATCCTTTTTGGCGGGAAGAACAATCGAGATACACGTTTTATTGAACCCACGCTACTGGATGCTACGTGGGATTCCGCAACAATGCAAGAAGAAATCTTTGGACCGCTTTTGCCTATTTTAACCTATACAAAACTAGAGGACGCAATGGAATCGATTCGGAAGCTGGAGAAACCGTTAGCACTCTACCTTTTTACAAATAACAAGGAAACAGAAGCGAAAGTGATTCGTTGCCTATCATCAGGAGGTGTTTGTATTAATGATGTGTTAACCCACATTGTCCCGCCTAGTCTGCCTTTTGGCGGTGTAGGTGCCTCGGGAATGGGAGCTTATCACGGTGAATACAGTTTTAAAACATTCTCTCATCAAAAAAGTATCCTTAGAAAGAGTACTAAAGTAGATCTTCCCTTTCTTTTTCCACCATACACGAAAAAGAAAGAGAAGATAATTCGTAAAGTACTTAAATAATGATGAAGTAAAAATGCCCAATAACATTAAAAAAAACGGAAAGAGAGTGGAACGTCTTAAAGATTAGTTCCCTCTAAATTCAGTAATTCCAAAAGTTTGCTCATAATTATAGCCATTAAAATAAATATCTAAATCATGAAAATAGCGATGTAGATTTCGCATGGCGACACGATCATCTTTCTCTGCTACTATTTGAGCATTTGCGCCAATATCATTAATATCCTGCTTAATTTGCTCATCGTTAACCTTTATGTTCTTTAGAGCCTCCAGGATGGATGAAGCTGCTTCTTTTTGCTTCTCGTAGTTTGTTGTTTCTAGTCTGCCCCAGCCTAATGTTTTGTTATAAAAATCATGCCATTTAGAAATAAAGGTGTGTCCACTTGTACCATCTGCCAGAACAACCACTTCCTCATTGACTGGTGTATTGACCTGTTCTTTATCAAAGCTTTCTTCTGTCTCTGATGAAGCTTGTTTCACAACTGGACGGTCGTTTTCTGACTGCAAGGGTGATTTGCTGTCAAATAATGATTGGAAAATAAAATAGGAAGAAACACCTATTGCGGTAACAGATAGTAAAATAATAATAGTCCAAGTCCAAAATTTCATATGTGAAATTTTTCCTCCCATAGTAATATTCAACTATCAGTCTATCATTAGTGAAAATGGAATACAATCATGCAAAACCCTTTGAATGATTATCTTGCTTGTATAAATTCATTAAAGCTGGACAAGGTAACAAAAAAGGGAGTGTTGGTATGGAAGGAGACAACCATTTACCTAATGAGTTTAACCAAGAGATGCATCAATTACTGGAGGATTTAGAGGCGGAACTTAGCGAACTAAAAAATACGCTGGATGAAAAAGATTGCTGTATTTTAAACGATTTTGAGGAAGTAAATAAGTTATTTAAAAGTATTCATCATCGTGCAGCTACATTTTATTTACAATTATATTTAAAGCCATATACTAAGAATTTAGAAATCCTTACTGCTAGCGCCCAAGCTCTTTCTGATAAACGACATGGAGCGTTAATAGCTATTAAGCGTAAGGATTCTTTAGACAGATTGATTCATTCTGGAATCCCCTTACATGCAAAATTATCTGCTTCTTTACTAGAAGCAATTTTTTATCCTGGAAACCCATTGCACGATGGGGGAGTGTTAATCGAAGAGGATTCGATTATTTCTGCAGGCAATATATTTCCAACTGCAAGTAAATTTAACGGCAAGGATAAATTAGGAACAAGACATAGAGCAGCCATTGGGTTAAGTGAAATATCAGATGCATTAGTGATTGTTGTGTCAGAGGAAACAGGGAGAATATCGTTTACATTGGGTGGAGCATTATATCCCATTCAGCCAGGTGATATAAATATGTAAGATAGCCAGTATAGAAAGAGAATTGGAAAATTTCGCATAAAAAATATATTATTTAAAATTAAGTAACTTAATATACGTTGCCCCTCCTTAGCAGCTGCAAGAATGGCTGAGACTTTTTAGGATAAACGAAACCACACTCGCCACATTAGGAAACAAAATGTATTCAGGCTGCGGGGGAATAACCACCATTATAACGATTGAAAAATAAAAATAATGGGTATCCAACCAATATTCAGATGACTATCTTTGGTTGAATACCCATGCTAAGTATTTTCAATAGGAGTTTTAAAGAATATTCTTTAAGGTTTCTTGGAGGGTGCCTCTTGTTTCAGCATTTTTTTCAAAATGAATACCGGCATGCACCATTTTTTTTACTAACTCTGGTCTAAGTCCAGTAAGGATGGCGTTACAGCCCATCATCGAAATACCAGCTAATACTTTTTCAAAATAATCAATAACATCCATTTCCATTTTTGCTGTACCCGAAAGATCTATCACTAATGTTTGAATTTTTGAATCTGCTATATCGTTTAAAACTTTCTCTTCAATAACTTTAATTCTATATGAGTCAATGGTACCGATTAATGGTAAAACGGAAATAGATTGTTTAATCGGAATAATGGGAACAGATAAATGTTCAACCATTTTTCTTTGTTTATTCAACATCTCATCTTTATAATGCGAATAGCTAAGGAAAAAATTATTTAAAAATTGATCTATCTTTTCGTTAAATAATTTTTCCATTCCATAATAATCCTCGCGATTATGTATGATATCCTTTTCCTCATCAATCATGCTAATAAAATGCCATAAGGTTCTTCTGATGGCTTGGACCCATTCTAGCTTTAATTCTAAGGTCAAAGAGTGTTTAGCCCATGCAATTCCTTCTACTTTGGCAAAAGAAATTAAATCTGCTTCTTGTTGATCTACTGTGTAAAATATCAGTTTTTTGGCATTTTTTAACAAATCAATATTTCCTTTATTTAATATATCGGTAATTTTTATAGAAACATTTGTTGCTTCTGTCAGTAATTTTTGATTGAAGGTATTCCCATTCTCATTAATGAAATTTTTTAATTCGTCCTTTATGTACATTATTGTGTTCATTTTCGTTACTCCCATGGATTTAATTTAAGTATGAAATATACTAAACTACACAAATAATAGTTTTTGATAAACTACTTTACCCTATTATAAACATAATTAAACCCAAAATATTAAAATATTGATTTGAAGTTTAAAAAGAAGGAGATAAGCTGACTATATCACTTATCTCCTTCTTTTAATTTATTTTACTAATTCTAATGATATGTCTAATTTTTCTTTATCATGCTTTAATTGTTTATCCACATCATAGGCATAATACATATCATTTTTTATCATATAATTGGCGATTTTAGCATGATTGTCAATCGCTTCATTGAGTTGTTTTTTTAGGATTTCTCTTACTTGTGGAGAAGCTGTCTCTGTTAAGGCAACAGCATATGTTCTTACCGTTGCTTTCGCAGAAACCAGCAGCTCTGTAGCAATTAACTCATCACACATTTTTCCAGTGGCCTTTAATTTATCCATGAAACTCATTCCCATCACCCGTCCCTTTATTGTTTTAGAATTTCCTGTAGTTCTTTGATTGCTTTCTCTGAACTAGATACATCATTATCTAAAATTGCTTTTAAAGTATCATCATCAACCAGGGATTGTAATGCATAGGATTTTACGAGACAACTCTGTTTTAACGTCAGTACTTCATGTAATTCTAACGTTTCATGTATTGCTAATTTAGTAGAAGCCATGTTTTCTCCTCCTGTTGGACTTGTCTTTTCAGTATTTGATATATCCGCAATTGGATAGGCTTAAACCAATTTTTTTCATTTATGAATGAATCCTATCCGAAGGGAGCGATAGAGTCAGTTAAAGCACTCCAGTCTTTGATAGTTATTAAAATTTTTTGATTGCTTTCCTTTTCTTTACATAATTGTATGTAAAGGCTTACAAATTTGGTGTACAATAAATAAAAATGTAATAAGGGAGATGGGAGATTGGTACACAGTTTAACAAATGGTGCTTATAAGTTTTGCGAATGGGTAACGCGACTAGCCTACGTAAATTTACTATGGATATTTTTTACATTTTTAGGATTAGGCTTTTTTGGATGGATGCCAGCAAGTATTGCTATGTTTTCCATTACAAAAAAATGGGTGAATGTGGAAAGGGATATCCGCATTTTTCCTCTATTTTGGGCCAGCTATAAGCAAGATTGGTGGAAAGGCAATATTCTTGGGATGATTTTCATGCTTATTTTCCTGTTACTTTATATGGATTTTCGGATTATCGGCATATTGGATGGCCCCACAACACTTCTTCTTTTTTTATTTGTGGATTACTTCTTTTTTTTAGTACGACTTTTTTATATCTTCTACCAGTTTACACATACTACGATCTCAAGTTATTAGAATACATAAAATATGCATTTGTTATCGGGTTTCTACGTCCCGCCCATACAGTAGGAATCTTTATGGCTGTATTTTGTATAGCTTTTCTGGCATCACTTCATATAACGCTTCTTCTATTCTTTAGTATTAGTAGCCTTGCATTTGTTATTACTTGGCTGGCTGCCAGAGCTTTTGGCAGTGTTGATCATCGTTTAAAGAAAATGACCCAACAAAGGATTGTTTAAAAATGAAAAGGGGTTAACGATGAAACATTTCATTTTTTCTATTATAAATAAATACCGACAGTTAAAAATAAAGAAAAAGTTGACGTTAACCATTTTATTCATAATGGTTGGTTCCTTATCCTTTATATTAATTGGATTTCAATATGCCTTTCATGTATACGATCAATTGTATTATCAAAAGACAACGGATGTCTTGCATATGTCATCCAAGCAATTAGAAAAAGAATTAAAAAGTATTGAGGAAGTCTCCTTTTCCCTCATGTCAGATAATAAAATTCAAAAAATTCTTTCGGAAATAAAGATGGACTCCAATCCTTACCAGCGCTATCAGCTGGATAACCAGCTTTGGGATCTGCTGACAGAGTACGTGGGCTCTTCAAAATATATTCATGCGATTCACATATTTGATGCAAATGGAAGGGAATATCGAGCTGGCGGATATACATCATCCATGATTTCAAAAAAAAAGGAGAAATGGATTGAGATAGGAGAAGGAAAAAAAGGAGCTAACCAGTGGGTAACAGAGACAGACAGCAATAAGATCTTTGCTATTCGCAAAATCAGAACCCATCAGAACTTGAGTTTAGATAATTTAGGCACACTCCTTATTCAAGTCAATGTAGATAAAATTGTAGAAGACAGTGTATCAGAAAATAATAAAGTGACAAGTAATATGATGATTAGCGGAGAAGATAATCAATTCTTTTATAAAGGAATATTCAAAGAAATAGAAAATATTCCCTATTTGCCGAATCAGAAGGTCGGCTATGAAATTCAGTCAATAGGCGGTCAGAAATACTTTATTACACATACTTCTTCCTCCTATGTTAACTGGGTTTATTGGAATATTGTGTCATTTGATTCGATTATTGCAAAAGTGCAAACTACAAAATACATTATGCTGGCGATTTTCTTTTTGCTGAACTTAGTTGTTTTATTTATGGCAGTCGTTTTTTCTAGTAAACTGACAAAGCCAATAGAACAGTTAGTGTCTGCGATGAAAAATGTCCAAAAAGGAGATTTATCCATAAAAAATACATTGCAGCCTGTGCAAGCGAATGATGAGATCGGCATTCTTACTGATCATTTTATCTTGATGATTGAACGTATTAATACATTAATCAAAGAAAACTATGAGAAACAATTATTAATTAAGGATACAGAATTTAAAGCATTACAGGCACAAATAAACCCCCATTTTTTATACAACACATTGGAATCGATTAATTGGCAGGCAAAGATGAATCGGCAAACTGATATTTCCAGTATGGTGGAGTCATTGGGTTACTTATTGCGGAATGCCATTAGTGCAAAAAATGATGCAGTTCTGTTAGAAGAGGAGATATTTATTGTAGATCATTATATAAGAATACAAAAATATCGATATGGTGACCGCTTAACTTTTCATAAAATGATACCTCCAGAGACGAAAAATTGCTATATACCTAAATTGATGATTCAGCCGCTCGTAGAAAATGCTATTCATTATGCACTCGAACAGATGATAGAGCCTTGCAAAATAACGGTCCGTGCTGTTCTTAGAGAAAATAATTTGCATATTACAGTAGAGGATAATGGACCAGGAATGGAGGAGGAACTATTAGCAAGAGTTAGAAAGCAGGAAGTAAAAACAAGAGGAACTGGAATCGGCCTCTATAATATTGATTCACGGATAAAGCTTCTATATGGTGAGGAATTTGGTTTAATAATTAAAAGTAAACGAGGAACAGGAACACAAGTACATCTAATTATTCCAAATAAATGGCGGTGAGAACATGTATAAGGTAATCCTAGTAGATGATGAAAAAATCATTTTAGATGGCATTTCTAGTATTATTGACTGGGATATGTTACATACAAGGCTCGTGGGTAAGGCTGCCAATGGGATGGAAGCCTATCAATTAATTAAAAATTTACAGCCGCATATTGTTATTAGTGATATAAAGATGCCGGGATTAAATGGCGTTGAGTTAGTTTCTAAAATTAAAAAGGAATATCCTTCTATTCATTTTATCCTTCTATCTGGATTTTCCGAATTTCATTTTGCGAAAAAAGCAATGGAGTATGGAGTTAAACATTATTTATTAAAGCCTTGTAACGAAAAGCAAATTATGGAAGCGATTCAACAGACGATTAGTGAAATTCGGATGAAAGAAAAAAGAAAGCGTTACTTGCTAGAAATGAAAAAGAAAATGGATACTGTGCAGCCTTTTGTAAAAAAGCAATTACTGACAGAGCTTGTTACTAGTAAAAAATCAGAAAAAAACGTTTTAGCCTATTATCAAAGAATTTTTCATACTAGATTAGAAGATAAGAAAGTTTTTGTTGTGCTGTTTCATCTCGAAGGAGATTTTAACTATGAACATTTATTTATGTTAGAGAATGTTGGAAGTGACATTTTTGGATCACCTATTCTATCGTCTAATATCGGAGAATATATTTTGTTTCTAGTAGATGAAAATAATGGCCAGGATGAATTACAAGAGAGAATTGAAGAGATCCGTAAAAATTTCTATGCTGTCTACGAAATGGATATGACGGTTGCTGTGAGCGGAGCAGGTCCTATTACATTAACGCGAAAACTTTATCAAGAAGCGCTTGAATGTCTAAGTCATCGTTTTTATTTAGGAGAGGGAAGCATAATAACAAAAAAAGATATTCAGCAGGAACAGGAAATAAATAACTTGGAATTTGGAGATTTACCATTGTTTTTAGAAATAAAATCAGGAAATTGGAATAAAGTAAAGCAAGAGATGGACGATATATTCCAGCAGATTGCAGCTAAAAGAGATCCGATTCATTTGACAAGAACCTATGTTATTCAACTTTTTCTCACCATGATCCAAACATGCTGGGCTAAAAGTCTGCCTGACTATATGGGGAAAATCTCTTATTTACTAGAAGTCGATAGCATTCAGGCCATGAAGGAGTTTTTACTCCATCATACAAAGGAAATCACCTTTATCTATTATGAAAAACATAAATCTTCTCAGTCGCATATAATCGAGCAAATGAAAGAAATAATTAATAGTGAATTAAGCAATCCAGCCCTTTCTTTAAAGTGGGTTGCTAAACAGGTTTATATGAATGCAGATTATCTAGGCAAATTATTTAAGCAAGAAACAGGGGAAAAGTTTTCGACATATGTGACGAGAATGAGAGTGAATAAGGCAATGGAAGAAATTCAGAAGACGGATGATGTAAAAATACTAACACTGGCAGAAATGATTGGATTCGGCGATAATCCGCAATACTTTAGTCAGGTATTTAAAAAACATACGGGATATACCCCTTCTGAATATAAGAACGCACGATAAAAAGCTCCTAATCTCTTTGGGAAAGAAGAGATTAGGAGCTTTTTACTGATGAATTTTCTAAAATAAATACCTCTGTTTTTTAAACAGGATTTCTCTATTTTTTATATTCCATCATGTGGTAATAACATTTAGAATCATGATGAAAGCACTTACAATAAAGAAGGAAGAGGGGGATTTGGTGAGGAAGATTCTCATTTTAGCCTTAAGTCTGTTTGTGGTAACAGCATTTAGCGGTTGTAGTGCATCTAGCAGTAACGAATCAGATGGAAAAAATGGCAGCGACAAGATTACCATCCGGTTTGCGTGGTGGGGTGGTCAGCCTCGTCATGATTACACAACAAAAGTTATTGAGATGTATGAAAAGGAAAATCCTAATGTGAACATCGAGCCAGAGTTTGCTAACTGGGATGATTATTGGAAAAAGTTAGCTCCGCAGGCGGCAGCAAACCAATTACCTGATGTAATTCAAATGGATATGGCCTATTTATCTCAGTACGGTGAAAAAGGACAATTGGAAGATTTAACACCTTATCTTGAAAATGGAACAATAGATACAGCAAATATTCCTGAAAATAATATTTCAGGAGGGAAAATCGATGATAGCCTTTATGGGTTACCAGCAGGTGTGAATGTATTATCCGTTATTTCCAATGATCGCTTATTAAAAGAGGCTGGAATTGAGTTTGACAGCCAAACTTGGACATGGGATGACTATGAAAAAACAGCCTTGCTGCTACAAGAAAAACTAGGAATCTATGGTTCGAATGGGATGCATCCCCCAGATGTATTCTTTCCGTATTATTTAAGAACACAAGGGGAGCGTTTTTATAAGGAAGATGGTACAGGGTTAGCTTACGAGGATGATCAATTATTTATTGATTACTTTGAAAGACAATTGCGCTTAATTGAGGCAGATGCATCTCCAACACCAGATGAACAAGCACAAATAAAAGGGATGGAAGATGATTTTATCGTAAAAGGTGCTACTGGATTTACATGGAATTACTCTAATCAATACTTAGCATTCTCTCAATTAACCGATGATTCTCTTACCATTAACTTTCCTCCAGCCCAAGAACAGGAAAGTGCCTTATTCTTAAAACCAAGTATGTTATTCTCTATTCCGAAAAGTTCGAAGGTAAAAGAAGAGGCAGCAAAATTTATTGATTACTTTGTGAATAATGTGGAAGCAAATAAATTGATTAAAGGAGAAAGAGGAGTACCAGTTTCTACTGAAGTATCTGAGGCAATCAAGCCAGAGTTAAGCGAGTCAGAAACAAAAATTGTCGAATACGTAGAAGCTGCGGCACAACATGCAAGCCAGGCAGATCCGCCAGATCCGATTGGAAGTGCAGAAGTAATTAAAGCACTGAAAGATGTTTCCGATCAAATATTATTTAAACAAATTAAGCCAGCAGAAGGTGCAAAGAAATTTAGAGAACAAGCAAATGAAATTCTAGGAAGAAATAAATAGAGAGCTCCTGTAGCTATCTATTAAAGAACATTTTCATGAAAGCACATATCCAACCTTGACCAAATGCACGAAAAGTTCTATTTTGAATGATTCGTGCTTTATTTCTGATTAGAGAGGAGTTGTCTTCGTTATGAAATCACGTGCATTAAAAGATAATTTATCCGGATATGCTTTTATATCACCATTTATTATTGGATTTACAACATTTACCGTTGTTCCGATGCTTATTTCCTTATACTTATCCTTCACTAATTATGATTTATTTACAACCCCGACATGGATAGGGCTTGGTAATTATAAAGAAATGTTCTTTGGAGATGAGAAGTTTTGGAAATCATTAAGTGTTACTTTTTATTATGTACTTGCAGGGGTTCCTCTACGTTTAATGTTTGCTTTATTTGTAGCAATGCTTTTAAACCAAAACATGAAAGGAATAGGGATTTACCGCGTACTTTTTTATCTTCCATCGATTATCGGAGGTAGTGTGGCAGTTGCGATTATGTGGCGTAATATTTTTGGTAACGAAGGAGTAATCAATGCGCTATTGTTCTTTATGGGGATTGATAACAAGATTCTGTGGTATCAAGATCCGACAAGCGCTTTATGGACATTGATTCTACTTGCTGTATGGCAGTTTGGTTCTTCCATGCTTATCTTCCTGGCAGGACTAAAAAATATTCCGCCAACATATTATGAAGCGGCAAGTGTAGATGGCGCAAATGCTATTCGCAAATTTTTCAAAATTACATTACCGCTTTTAAGCCCCATTATCTTTTTTAATTTAGTCATGCAAACAATATCTGCCTTTATGACTTTTACACCAGCTTACATTATTTCTAAAGGGGAGGGTGGTCCTCTAGATGGTACTTTACTATACCCACTTTATTTATTCCAAAAAGCATTTAACTTTTTCCAAATGGGATATGCTTCTGCCATGGCATGGGTAATGTTGATTATCGTAGGCCTTACCACACTCATTTTATTTAAAACATCATCTTTATGGGTTTATTACGAGTCGAAGGAGGATTAATAAAGGTGGAGACATTTAAACAAGCAACCAATAATGTTATCGAACCAGACATCAGGCCAACAATAGAAAAGAAAAGAAAAAAGATAAGACCGAAAAAAATACTCTTTCATCTGATTACTAGCATCATTGCTATTATTATGCTCTATCCTGTCATATGGTTAATTGTGAGCTCCTTTAAAGAAAGTTCCTCTATCTTTGTTACTGCTCATTCGCTTATTCCGGAAAGATTTATTTGGACCAACTATGCAGATGGCTGGCAGGGAATTGCTGGACAGTCTTTTGGTACTTTCATTAAAAACTCCTTGATTATTGTTGGACTTTCCACCATTGGTGCGGTAGTTTCATCTGCGCTAATCGCTTATGGATTTGCGAGAATTCAGTTTAAAGGCAAAAGCTTTTGGTTTGCATGCATGATGGTGACGATGATGCTTCCACACGAAGTATTAATGATTCCTCAATATATCATCTTTGCCAAAATAGGCTGGATAAATAGTTTTAAACCAATCGTTGTTCCACAGTTTTTTGGGCATGCCTTTTTCATCTTTTTAATTGTCCAGTTTATTCGTACCATCCCTGTAGAGTTAGATGAAGCAGCTAGAATAGACGGGTGCGGCCGCTTTAGTATCTTCTTTCGCATCATATTACCTTTGATAACACCTGCGTTAGCAACATCTTCTATATTTTCGTTTTATTGGAAATGGGAGGATTTAATCAATCCAGTTTTATATTTAAATAAAGCAGAATTGTACCCTGTTTCTCTAGCTCTAAAATTATTTTTAGATACGGAGTCAGCATCAAATTGGGGAGCAATGTTTGCTATGTCTGTTGTCTCATTATTACCAGTTATTTTGATTTTCTTCGTATTCCAAAAGTATATTGTGGAAGGTATCAGTACAAGTGGCTTAAAATAGCAGCGGAAAAAAGAGATCTTTTCAGTTGAACATTTTCTTTATTCTTTACATGGAGGGAAAGAGATGGTTGATACAAGACTTTTGTTAGAAAAACAAAAAGTGGTTGGTTCGATAGAAAAGTTGATAGAGAATTTAGCGAGTATTAAAGATCAAACAGGTGAGTACTTACTACATTTTGATGGAGTTGTGGTGGATGATAAAAGCTGGGAAGTATGGAATTGGCCACAGGGTGTAGGCTTATATGGAATCTATAATTATTGGAAAATATCGAATGATCAAAAGGCAAAGCAAATAATCACAGAATGGTATTACCGAAGATTAAAAGAGGGAGTTCCACCTAAAAATGTCAATACGATGGCGCCTCTGCTTACCTTGGCATACCTATATGAAGATACAAGGGATCAAACGTATTTACCTTATTTAGAGAAGTGGGCTGACTGGGTGCTATATGAAATGCCAAGGACAAAAGAAGGTGGACTTCAGCACATGACCTTTGGACCTGAAAATAAAAATCAGCTATGGGATGATACACTAATGATGACTGTTTTACCTCTTGCAAAAATTGGAAAACTGCTTCATAACCAAATGTATATAGAAGAAGCGAAAAAGCAGTTTCTAATTCATACAAAATATCTGTGTGATCGAAAAACGGGATTATGGTTCCATGGCTGGACGTTTGAGGGGGATCACCATTTTGCGGAGGCTCTATGGGCACGAGGTAATTGCTGGATTACCATTGCTATTCCTGAAATAATCGATTTGCTTGAACTGCCAAAGGGAGATTTCTTTCGTGAATATTTATTAGAGACACTAACTAGGCAGATAGAGAGATTAAAAGAATATCAACATGAAACAGGTATGTGGCATACCTTGATTACCGATCGATCCTCCTATTTAGAGGCATCCGCCACGGCTGGCTTTGCGTACGGAATATTGAAAGCAGTTCACAAAAGGTACATTGGCTCGGAATATAAAGAGGTTGCTTTAAAGGCAGTACAGGCAATTATCCAAGAAATAAATGAACAAGGTGCTTTACAAAAAGTATCAGTAGGAACTGGAATGGGAGAAACACTGGAATTTTATCGCCAAATTCCGATGACTACGATGCCATATGGACAGTCATTAGCGATTTTATGTCTATCCGAATTTTTATACAGTTATTGTTAGCAGAAAGTTATAAGGAGGAGGAAATAAATTTGCAAAAGTTATATCATGGTGCAGCCTTCTATCCAGAGCTATGGGATCAAGAAATTATTGAAGAAGACATCCAACTAATGAAAGAAGTAGGAATTAATGTGGTGCGTATAGGTGAATTTATTTGGTCCTTTATCGAGAAAGAAGAAGGAAATGTGAATGTTTCTTTTTTGAAAGAAGTGATTAAGAAATTGAAAGATAATGGTATTGATACTATCCTATGCACACCGACTGCAACACCGCCAATCTGGATGTCCTATCAACATCCAGAACGTATGTATGTAGATAAAAATGGTACTGTTATGAGTCATGGAGCAAGGCAGCATGTATGTACAAATAATGGCTATTTTCGTGAAAAGGCAGCCATTATAACGGAGACACTGGCAAAGGAGTTAGGAGAGCTGCCTGGTATCATTGCCTGGCAGTTAGATAACGAATTTAAATGTCATGTCGGAGACTGCTTTTGTGATACTTGTAAATCTGAATGGCATCGTTGGTTAAAACAAAAGTATGAAACAATTGAAAATTTAAATGAAGCGTGGGGCACACATATATGGAGCCAATACTATCAAACATTTGAACAAATTCCACAGCCTAAACAAACACCTTTTTTGCATAATGCATCTTTATTAACAATGTATAAATTATTCACACATGAAAAAATAGCAGAGTTTGCAACAGAGCAAGCCGCTATTATTCGTCAACATTCAAATGCACCTATTACACATAATGCAACAGTCTTTTTTGATCTGGATCAAGCATTATTGTTTGAAAATCTAGATTTTGCTTCTTTTGATACATATGCGGTCCAGGAAAATGCTAGTTCCTTTATGATGCTGTGTGATTTGTATAGAAACATAAAGAAAGATAGCCCATTTTGGCTGATGGAAACAAGTACTTCTTTTAGTGCATCACTGGAAAGATATGCAAATCCACATTTAGATGGTTATTTGCAGGCAGAAGCAGCATATGCTTATGCTGCAGGAGCTGAAGGTTTTTGCTACTGGCTTTGGAGACAACAGCGAAGCGGTTGTGAGATTTCTCATGGATCTGTTATTAGTGCTTGGGGAAATCCAACAATTGGTTATAAAAATGTATTAGAAGTAGAACGAATTCGAAAAGAATTAGAACCGCTTCTGCTTCATACAAGGCCAAAGCAAGCAGAGGTGGCGATTTGCTATTCGGACCAGGCTAAAGCCTATTTTCAAACAGAGCCATTTAATGGAGTTCAATATAAACAGATTTTAACGAGTTTTTATGAACGCTTCCTTTCTTTGGGCATTCAACGTGACTTGATTATGGAAAAAGCAGACTTAGATGGTTATAAAATATTGTTTACCCCATTTATTCCTTATCTTTCAACAGAGTATATAAAAAGAGCCGAAACATTTGTTGAAAAAGGAGGGATTTGGATTGTGGGCCCGCTTACCGGAGGACGTACGAGTGAACATACTATCCATACAGATTGTGCACTTGGAGAGCTAGAAAAGGCAGCAGGTACGGAGGCTTTATTTACAAATCCATTAGACGGAACGAATACATTAGGGGAAGCGTTTGGAATCACAGCAGAGTTAGGCTTATGGAGCACTATTTTTAATACCGAAAAAGAAGGAAATATAGGCTTAATCAAAGAAGGACTAGGTGCTGGAGGAACATTTATCAAAGAGACTAAAAGGGGCAAAGGAAAAATAGTTATGCTTGGCAGTTTTCCCCTTGGCAAATCAGGAGAAGAAATGCTGGAGGCATTGATTCAGCATTATGCAGAAATAGCTGCTATAAGACGGGAGATAAAAGCCACTCCTGGTACTGTTCTTATCCCGAGAATCGGAGGGAATGCCACTTACTGGGTTGCGATAAATATGGATGGAGGAACTGGTGACATAACCGTGCCAGAAAATAGTTGGGATTGGAAAAGTAAGAAAAAATTAGTGGAGGGAACATATAAAATTCCGGCCTATAGCTACAAAATAATAATGTCCCAAATATAATGCTTGTAGCTCCTAATAACAAAGTGGTATTAGGAGCTATCAATCTAATTATGTTGTATTTTCACATAAGGATGTGGTAAAAGGGGACTTTTAGATGGTTGATATATAGGGAAAGTTCCTTTATAATCGAAAATAACAACGTTGTTATTTTCAATTGTACTCTCTATTTATTTTGATCCTCGATTGTAAATATTGCACAGCAGATAGCTTCATTAATTTATTAATAAAATGTAAACGTTTTCTATTGTGTGTGCTTATAGTACTTTCCATGTATACAAAGTTTCTTGATGTGGTTAAAAACAACAATAAGTTTATGTTAGGCAGTAATCAAAATGGTTAAACAATAAGGAGGAAAAATTATGAAGAAGAAAACATATGCATTAGTGGGAACAGGTGGACGGGCGGAATTTTTTTATGGAGCAGTTGCGCGAGATTTTCGAGATACTGCAGATTTAGTAGGTTTTTGTGATTTAAATCAAACGAGAATGGATTATGCTAACCATCTATTAGAATCAAAGTATAGTTATAAAAAGGTTCCAACATATACAGCAGATCAATTTGAACAAATGCTGAAAGACCAAACCCCAGATTACTGCATTGTTACAACAATGGATCGCACCCATCATACATATATAATAAAAGCGATGGAATTGGGATGTGACGTTATTACAGAAAAGCCATTGACGATTGACGAAGAAAAGGCACAGTGTATTTTAGATGCAGTGGAACGTACAAATAGAAAACTACGAGTAACTTTTAACTATCGCTATGCTCCCCATAATACCAAAATTAGAGAATTAATTGAAGATGGAGTAATTGGAGATGTGCATGCTGTACATTTTGAATGGCTGCTGAATACAGAGCATGGAGCTGATTATTTTAGAAGATGGCATCGGGATAAACGGAATAGTGGCGGCTTGCTTGTTCATAAATCAACTCATCATTTTGATCTTGTTAATTTCTGGCTGCAGTCCTATCCAGATACTGTTTTAGCAATGGGGGACTTGATGTTTTATGGAAGAGAAAATGCGGAAAAACGCGGAGAAACTAAGTTTTATCA
The DNA here is from genome assembly GCF_038006525.1 of Niallia sp. FSL W8-0951. Lineage (NCBI taxonomy): Bacteria > Bacillati > Bacillota > Bacilli > Caryophanales > Bacillaceae > Niallia > Niallia sp. FSL W8-0951. Next base: position 2,776,160 of record NZ_JBBOVK010000001.1, on the reverse strand, counting down.
AAGAGCTTATGGCAGTAAATATGCAAAATCGGATCATTTTGCCTTACATTTAGAAAAAAATGAGCACTTAAAGGAAATGTATCTGAATGCCGAAAAAGAAGATGGATATCAGCGAGATCAAAGTGTGTTTGGAGATGGTATTAGCACAGAAGACACATTAGGGTTAATAGCTAAGTTTAAAAATAAAGCGATTCTCACTTATTCTTTACATGCTTATGCACCGTGGGAAGGATTCAATGTTGTTTTTAATGGATCAAAGGGCAGATTAGAAGTCAACGTAGTCGAAAAATCATATGTTAATTCAGGAGGTAATAAGGAAGAGGAAGGAGCCTTATCCTCAAAATCTATTACTGTGCATCCTATGCTAGGAAAACCATATGAAGTAGAGATAGAAGAGGGAGAGGGTGGTCATGGTGGAGGAGATCCAATATTGCTTCGCGATATATTTGGGGAGCCTGTCGAAGATCGGTTTCATCGTGCCGCCACCCATATTGACGGCGTGAAATCTATTTTAACAGGGATTGCCGGAAATATTTCTATAAAAACTGGCATGCCAGTAAAACTAGATTCATTGGTGAACTTTTAGATAGAGTGTTAGTTTGACAGGAGGAAATTTCTATTTTCATAGAAGTTTCCTTTTATTATCTAGGAGATTTTTGTGCAGGAATTTGTAATTTTTAATTCTGGTTCCATAAAAATTTTAGTTTCTACTTCTTCGTCGTTAATCACTTTCATCAATATTTCAATTGTTTTTTCACTAATTTTGTCTAGTGGAACTCCGACTGTTGATAGGGGTATATCAAAATGCTCTAGTGCTGGAAAGTTATCATAACTAATTATAGAAATATCATTTGGTATGGATAAGTTAGATTCATAAATAGCTTGAAGAGCACCGCGCGCAAGGTCATAGCTCCCTGTAAGAATGGCAGTTGGCCGTTTAGCTAAAGTTAGTAATTGCTTAGCAGCCTCATAGCCGTCATATTGTTCAAAATTATTCACTCGTATTTTTTGAAAAGAATAAGTCGGTAATTCCAACTCTAAAATCGCCTGTTCAAATCCCTTGACCTTTTCTTTTTGCAGTTTATCACCTTCTACATCTCCAATATAGCTAATGTAACGATGCCCCATCTTATAAAGATATTGCGCAGCTTGATAAGTTGCTTTTTGGCGATTTACATCAATAACAGGATAAGGAGTTTGCTTATTGGCTAGTCCATGCATAACAATAGGAACATCTGAATAAGAAGAAACGATGGATTGACTAGAATCAAATACTAGTATGGCATCTACTTGATAGCGGCTAAAGATTTTTAAAGCAGACTCTACTTCATTTATAGATATCAATGTTGTATAAGAAAGCTCCTCCAATTCCTTGTTAATAGTTGTAATAAGCTTTGAGAGAACGGTTTGTTCAATGGTAGGCCACACAACACCAATAGTAAAGGATTTTTTGGAAACAAGGCTTCTAGCTGCAATATTGGGTTGATAACCTAATTCATTAGCAACTGCCATAATGAGATCCTTCGTAGGTTTCTTTACTAATGGACTATCACGAAGTGCCTTTGAAACGGTGGAATAGCTTACTCCAGCACTTTTAGCTATATCTTTAATAGTGACACTCATCTTCATCCCTCCGATTCATCCATAAATAAAAATAACAACGTTGTTTTCATTTTATTATATCCACTGCTTTGCTTTTTAACAAGAAGGCCTCTTCGATAGAAAGAAACTTGATAAATTAGTGAATATTATTTTGATTCGAAGTTTACTGATTTTTCTTGTGTAGTATGCCTGATAAAGGTATAATAAATTTATCTTACAAAGAAAAGAGGTGGGAAAGGATGTTAAGTTCAACCGTTTTAGTGCAAGGTTATATGATGGAAAGTCTTTATATTAACCGTGCGAAATTTGCGATTGTAGTTGTTAACGGGATAAGTGTGCCCTTTTTTAAACAACTATATAGCAAATTAAAACGGTGAAAACATCTCTTACCCACATCTAATGGACGGTAAAAGGAGTGCATTTTCATGCGCTCCTTTTTGCATAGATTTATAAAAATCAAAAGTCTTTAGAAAAGTACATGGAAATTTTTACAGTTATACATGTAGAGGGTTATATGGATAGAAAAGAAGATAGGTCTTTTCTATAACAGATAAGTCATGGAGAAGTTGTTTTCCATGGCTTTTTGTGTTGCTTTAAATGGACTGGAATCGTCCGTTTAGAGGTTGGGAAAAGAGATAATCATAACAAAGGAGAGCGGTAAAATGATTATTTGCAGCGTAAATAAGATAGCGAAAATGTATGGAGGAAACACGATATTTGAAGATATTTCTATAGAGATCAAGGATAAGGAAAAAGTAGGTCTTGTTGGCAGAAACGGAAGTGGCAAGACAACCTTGTTTAGGCTTCTAGCTGGGAAGGAAACACCAGATGCTGGGCAAATTCATTGGAAAAAAGGCATGAAAATTGGGTATTTAGAACAAATACCAGAATTTAAACCAGAATGGATGGCAAAGGATGTTTTAAAGCAAGCATTTTCAAATTTAGTTATCATCGACGAGAAGATGAAACAGATGGAACAGGAAATGGCGAAGGACAATTCTCCAAGCCAATTACAGCTTTTAATCGAGGAGTATGGAAAACTGCAAGAGTTTTTTACAAATGCTGGCGGATATGAGATGGATGCCAAAATTGAAAAGATTGTAAACGGGTTAAACATTCAACATTTAGTAACCAAAAAATATGGAGATTTAAGTGGAGGAGAACGAACTAAAATTGGTTTAGCCATGATTCTTCTGGAAGAACCAGATTTCCTTTTATTAGATGAGCCGACGAACCATTTAGATTTAATGGCAGTGGAGTGGCTAGGAAGATTTCTTCAAGATTATAGTGGAACCATTTTACTTATTTCTCATGATCGCTACTTTTTAGATGAAGTAATTCAAAAAGTCATCGATTTAGAGGATGGAGAAGTAACGACCTATCATACTAATTTCACCAATTTTACGAAGGAAAAGGAAGAAAGACTTTTAAGAGAATTCCAAGCTTACGAGGAGCAGCAAAAGAAAATCAAGAAAATGAGGGAAGCGATTAAACGCTTGCGTGAATGGGCCAATCGTGCCAACCCGCCTAATGAAGGACTGCATAAGCGTGCGCGAAACATGGAACGGGCTATAGAGAGAATGGAGAAATTGTCTCGGCCAAATATGAATAGAAAGAAAATGAATTTTGAAATGGAATCAAGTGATCGAAGTGGCAAGGATGTGATTCAACTTCGTAATGTTTCCAAAAAATTTGGAGAGCAAATCCTCTTTCAAGATGTACAGATGAAGATTAGCTACAAGGATAGGGCAGCTATTATTGGAGAGAATGGCACAGGGAAATCAACTTTATTAAAAATGATTCTTCAGCAAATCAAGGCAGATGAAGGAGAAATAAAGATCGGTAGTAATGTTAAAATCGGTTATCTTTCTCAGCATACCTTAACAGAAATGGAAGGAGAAACAGTTATCGAGGCTTTTCGAAATGAAGTATCTGTGACAGAAGGGGAGGCTCGACATATTTTAGCGCAATTTCTCTTTTATGGATATTCTGTTTTTCGAAAGACTGCCAATTTAAGCGGCGGAGAAAGAATGAGGCTGCGATTAGCACAGCTGATGCATCAAGAAATTAATCTGCTTGTATTAGATGAACCAACGAATCATTTAGATATTGATTCTCGTGAAGTATTGGAAGATGCTCTAGAGAATTTTGATGGTACTATTCTTGCTGTTTCCCATGATCGCTACTTTTTAAATAAGCTTTTTCGAAAGATTTATTGGATTGAGTCACAAGAGATTCAATGTTATGAAGGAAATTATACGTATGCGCGAGAAAAGTCACAGGAAAGGAAAAGGACACAAGTGCCTATAGACGAAACAATAACATCGAAAAAGAGGATGCAGCCGATTAAGAAAAGACAAAGAACCGAATCTGCCGTTAATCCAGTGGATTTGGCAAATGAACTGGAAGGATTGGAGAAGGAGATATCAGAAGTAGAGAGAAGAATAGAAACAGAGACGGAATGGGAGAGCTTAGCGCAATTTTTATCGGAAAAGGAAAGGCTGGAAAGAAGATGGGAGGAACTGTATACCCTTATGAATAGCAAATAAAAAGGAGAAAGGCTGCCAAGACTCAGCCTTTCTCCTTTTTACATTAATTATTGTGCACAACGCTTACGAATATATCCTTTATCTTTATGATAGAGAACTAATGCAATAATTAAAATGATGGCAGATATCCAGATAGCTTTATTGCCAAATTGAGTGGTTGTAAACGTTCCTAGTAGCGCTCCGAAAATAAAAGAGCCAATTATAAGGGAAAACTCTTTAAATTGGATTCTTGCCTCTTGACTTTGTTTAATAAAAGCAGCATAAGCCGCTTGTGTCGCAGTTCGTAAATTACCAGTAGTCATAGTAGAATTATAGGCCCATTTATCGAGTTTATTAAAAGTAGATATTTGTAAGGAAGATACAAAAGAAATACTTGTTGTCACAATAATGTTTGGTATAGATGCCGGCAAGAAGCCAACGGTAATTAAGACAATACATTCCAATATTAGAATCGAACGTCTATAGCTGTATAAGATCTCTCTTAAAGAAGGAATCTTCACAATTTCTGAGACTAGGACTCCTAAAATAAAAGCTATTAACGGTGGAATATAATGAAGGGATTCTCTCCATTCGCCAGTCGCTGCGTTCACTGCAAACAAAACAATATTCCCTGTTTGCGCATTGGCAAATACGCCGTCCCTGCTAATAAAGGTATACGCATCTAAAAAGCCGCCAACCATTCCCAATAAAGCGGCTAAGAATACAGAATTAGAAGATAAAGAGGGAATTGGTTTTAATTTATCAATCATGGTATTACGCTCCTTGCGAGATAATTCTTTCCTGAAAGCTATAAGGAAAAACATTACTATCTTAACATAAATCGTTTCAGGAGGATTTGAATAAAAACCGAATTTTTTATGGGTTAATATATTAAACGCTTTCTCTTTGTTTTAAACAAAGTAAAAAATGTCAATTATTTTTTTTCTACTTTTTTGATAGTAAGTACGTGTGAATAATATGTATGTATGTTTGTAATGAGTACAAATAACAAAAAGTAGAGAAGGAAAGCTATTGCCAGATACTGTGACAATAGCTTACAATTTAATCAAAGTAGAAATTATACTGGTCGTAATACGAAATAGTTGTTTTAATAAATTAATGAAGAAAGGCATAGGATGATATGAAGTGGACTAAATGGTTATCCCTCCTGCTTATAATAGGCGGAGTATTTTTTATTGGGTATGGCGTTTGGAATATAATGGATACGAAAGCGCAAACGGAGAACTCTTTATCCGAAGCTAAGGCAGCCATTAACAAGGGGAATGAAAAGTGGGTGGATAAAGAAAGTAAACGTTTTGTCCCATCTATTGGAGATGCTGTTGGGCTATTAGAGATTGACAAAATTGATGGGGAGTTACCAATTGTGGAAGGGACAGATCCAGATGATTTGGAAAAAGGGGTCGGACATTATAAAGGCAGCTTCTATCCAGATGAAAATGGACAAATCGTCTTATCGGGCCATCGTGATACGGTTTTTAGGAGAGCAGGAGAATTAGAAATAGGAGACGAGCTTAAAATTGTTTTGCCATATGGGGAATTCTCTTATCAAATCACTTCTACTAAAATAGTCGAGGCCGATGATCAATCGATTATTACACTAGATGATTCACAAGAAGAACTTATCCTGACAACATGTTATCCATTTCGCTTTGTAGGCAATGCACCGCAGCGTTATATTATTTATGCTAAAAGAATATAGTGATTATACCAACTCTGTAAATGAAAAAATACTCGTAACAGCAGATAAGAAACTACACATATTATCTTAATACGTACACCACTTAGTTATTAGTGGTGTATTTTTTATCTGCTGCATTTTAAATGCATAAAAAAATTATTAAAAAATGTAAAGGCGGAACTTTACATAATAAAATTCGTATTATTAATATCTAATTTATGCTTTATAAATTAGATAATGTTTCTAAATGGAAGGGGAGAGATGAGATGGCATGGCTGCTTCTACTTACCGCTATTATGGTTTGGATTATTTTATTTCTGCGCACAAGACTCACCTTTAAATTTGGTGTATCTCCTAAAGTATTAGAGATTCAGCCAATTAAAGGGTTAAAAAAACTAAGTGAAGACCTAGAACATTCTCTTACTAGAAGTTATATGGAAAATGTAGAAGAACGAGTAAGGAGGGAGAACAAGTTAAGAGAAAATGAGTATGAATGGCGCTTACTTGATTTAAAACGATATTTTGTTTTAACCTCTCTTTTAAAAGAATCTCCTATGTTTAGCGTGAAAGTTGATGAATTATGGCATCAGATGCTCATGTTTACCCGAGAATATAAGGATTTCTCCCATAAATACTTAGGCTCTACTCTCCATCACAGTCCTAATGTAAAGGGGAAATCTAATCCTGATCTACGGGGATTCTTTGATTGGGTTTATGCAGAGCTTTTTCTTATAAGAAAAGAGAATATCTATTTATATAAGGGATTTTTTCGACATCCAGTTCATCCAACTATTATCGAAGACTTTAAAAACTTAGCTGAAGACGACTTATTTAATCGATATTTTAAAACGGACACGAAATATCATACTACTGTTTATGCGCTGATTACCGCTATGAAAAAGTCGGTAAAGAAGGTTAGAGATTATCAAAAAAGTACCATCTATGACAAAATGAAAAAAAGTAAAAGGGAACAAAAATTCAATTCCATGCTTATTCCTTACTTATCTGTTTCTTATTTTCATTACGCTGAATTTTCCAGTTATATGAAAATGAGTAGTGATAGTTCAGCAAGCTGCACTAGTTGTGGAACTGGGTCGGTATTCTGTTCGTCTGATAGCGCTTGCTCCTCTGATAGCTCCTGTTCAAGCTGTGGTGGAGGTTCTGATTAGTAGAAGAAAAAGATAGATAAAGCATATGTCTATCTTTTTCTATTTTAGGAAAAATCTATTCTAAATTAGCATGCTTCCCATACATTTTACTGGAATCCAATTCTTTTATTTCCATGTATTTTAAAATTACACTATCCAAGACGATAAGGAGTAACTGTTCGAATAAGGAACCCATTGGTTGAATACTTTTCGCTTCTTTATTACCTCGATCTTTTGGTGAACCAGGCATTTTAATAACTTGGTCAGCCAGTTTCCCAACAGTAGAATCAGGAGAAATAGTTAGAACTGTAATATTCCCACCAATACTTTTTGCTTTTTCTACTATGGTTAGAATACTTTTTGTTTCGCCAGAACCGGTTCCTACGATGAGAAGGTCATCCTTTTCATAGGTAGCAGTAACCGTTTCTCCAATAACGTAAGCATCAATTCCCATGTGCATCATTCGCATTGCAAATGATTTAAGCATAAATCCAGAACGACCAGCTCCATAAACGAAAACTTTTTTTGATTGCAGAATACGCTCGACAAGCTTTTCTAAGTCCTCATTTGCAATAAGTGCTCCTGCCTGCGTTAATTCCTGAATGACTTGGTCAAGATAATCGCTTGTTTTCATTTACTTATCCTTGAGCAATTAGTTCTTTAAATTTAGAAGCAGCTTCACTTAAGTTCTCTTGGCTAGTAATTCCCCCACCAACAATAACTAAATCTGGTTGAGCAGCAATAACTTCTGGCAATGTTTCTAGTTTTATGCCACCTGCAACAGCAGTTTTCGCTTTTTTGACAACACTCTTAATTGCTTTTAAATCTTCAAAAGAGTTTTTGCCAACTGCTTGTAAGTCATAGCCAGTATGAACACAAATGTAATCAACACCAAACTCATCAAGTTGTTGTGCGCGTGTTTTAATATCTTTAACAGCGATCATATCGACAAGAATTTCTTTGCCAAGCTTTTTCGCTTCAGCAACTGCACCTTTAATAGATTCGTCTTCAGCAACAGCTAAAATAGTGACAAGGTCAGCACCAGCATTAACTGCTTGGCTTACTTCATAACCAGCTGCATCCATAATTTTTAAGTCCGCTAATACAGACAAATTAGGAAAAGCTTCTTTTACTTGCTTAACAGCGTGAAGGCCTTCATTTATTACTACAGGTGTACCAATCTCAACGATATCAACATATTGTTCAACCTGAGAAACAACCTCTATTGCTTGTGGGATATTAACTAAATCTAATGCTAATTGTAATTTCATTTTGTTTAACTCCTTTTCTTTTTTTCATTTTATCTTGCACGCAGAATACTGGAAATATGTCTAATTTCTGTACAACCGTTATTATACGTTTTATAATCCATTTAAGTAAGTACGCACTTTTTTTTTATATAGTGTCTAAAAGTATACTAAGTATCAATTAAGGAAAGAGGAATGATGATGGAACGAATGGCAGGCAAAGAATTTAATTGTGAGAAAGAACTAACCTTAAGTATAATTGGTGGAAAGTGGAAAATGTTAATTCTTTGGCATTTGGGTAAGGAAGGAACAAAGCGCTTTGGAGAACTAAAAGCTTTAATTCCCGGAATTACACAGCGTATGCTTGTCAACCAATTGCGTGAGTTAGAAAATGACTATATTGTAAAACGAGTTGTTTATCCAGTTGTCCCTCCAAAAGTAGAATATTCCTTAACAGATGAAGGAAAATCGCTTATGCCTATTTTAGATGCTATGTATAGCTGGGGACGAAATTATATGGATACGGTACTTGAAAGTCCTCCTGTGATAAAGGAATTAGAATCGATAGACAAATAATGTTAGGATAGTAAATAATGAACGAGAGGATATGTGACAGTATAAGCACAGAGAGTGACTCTCAGTGCTTATATTATAGAAATGGGAATATAAATCTTGGCTACCATTTTAATATTTTTTATTGATATAAAGCTCTTCCTATGGTATATTCTACATATGCTAGTGCAATCGTTTGCACGAAAAGGTGAATGATAGAACAATTTTTTTAATATAAAATGATAGCGTTTACCATTATTGTGCTAAAAATAACGGAGGGGAAAGTATGGCAGTAACCATTAAAGATGTTGGTAAATTAGCAAATGTTTCTCCATCCACTGTTTCAAGGGTACTGGCGAATCATCCGAAAATAAGTGATGAAACAAAGCGCAAAGTCCGGGAAGCAATGGAGGAATTAGGATATCATCCAAACCTTCAAGCAAGAAGCTTAGTAGTTAAGAGCACGAAAACAATCGGAATTGTTATGCCGCATTCGACAGAAAGGGTGCTAGAAAACCCATTTTTTCCAGAAGTTTTAAGAGGTATTAGTTTGGAGGCAAGAAAAAGTCAGTTTGGCATTTATTTAACAACCGGAGCATCAGAAGAGGAAATATTGCAGGAAGTAATCGAGATGGTCCAGGGGAAAAGGGTAGATGGCATTATTCTATTATATAGTAAAACGAATGATAAAATTATGGATTATCTTTTACAAAATAAATTTCCCTTTACTGTTATTGGGAGGCCCTATCAAAATGCTGAAAGAATTACATTTGTGGATAACGATAATGTGTTTATTACGAAACAAATTACCGAGTACTTAATTCAATTAGGTCATCAGAAAATTGCCTTTATTGGAGCCAATATGGAAATGGTTTTTACGATTGACCGTTTGAAAGGTTTTAAACAAGCATTAAAGGAAAATGGAATTGCTTATCAAAAAGAGTTAATCATTTATGATAAGGAATTAGTGGATCGAACAAAAGAGAAGCTTACAGAGATTTTGAATTTGGAAAGCCGACCGACAGCGCTTGTTGTCTCCGATGATTTTATTGCCATTGAATTAATTAGCTATGCAGAGGAACTTTCCATATCTATTCCAGAAGATTTATCCATTGTTGCATTTAATAATATTTCAACTGGTAAGTATATGAAGCCTTCTTTAACAAGTGTGGATATTAATATTTTTCAGCTTGGTGTTGAAGCAACCAAGTGCTTACTCGATGATATTACGTATCCTAATGCTGTAACTAAGCGAATTACCGTACCTGCGAAAATGGTGGAAAGAAACTCTTGTTGTCGAGTAGCGGAATAAAACGACCTTTAATGTGGTAATAAAACAGAAATTAGATGTAGAAAGGGAGAAATTAGAGTGACTCAAAAGTGGTGGAAAGAGGCAGTAGCCTATCAGATTTATCCTAGAAGTTTCATGGATTCAAATGGAGATGGAATAGGGGATTTAAAAGGAATTATAACTAAATTAGATTATTTAAAAGAACTTGGGATTGATTGTATTTGGATTTGTCCAATGTATAAATCGCCAAATGATGATAATGGCTATGATATTAGTGATTATCAAGATATTATGGATGAGTTTGGAACAATGGATGATTTTGACTTGCTTCTATATGAAGTACATCAACGTGGAATGAAGTTAATTATTGATTTAGTAATTAATCATACAAGTGATGAGCATGAATGGTTTGTAGAATCTCGGTCTTCCTTAAATAATCCGAAAAGAGACTGGTATATTTGGAGAGATGGAGTAGATGGGAAAGAGCCGAATAACTGGGAAAGTATATTTGGAGGCTCTGCTTGGAAACTGGATGAGACAACTGGACAATATTTTATGCATATTTTTTCAACAAGACAGCCAGATTTAAATTGGGAAAATGAAGAAGTAAGAAAAGCTCTATACAATATGATTAATTGGTGGCTTGACAAAGGTATTGACGGTTTCCGAATTGACGCCATCAGTCATATTAAAAAAGAAGAAGGATTAAAAGATATGGATAATCCACTAGGCTTAGACTATGTCCCATCTTTTGATAAGCATATGAATGTAGAAGGAATTCAACCATTTTTAGAAGAGTTAAAGAATGAGACATTTGCAAAATATGATATTATGACAGTCGGAGAAGCCAATGGTGTAAAGGTAGAAGAAGCAGAGCTATGGGTTGGAGAAACAAAGGGAAAATTTAATATGGTTTTCCAATTTGAACATTTAGATTTATGGGATAACGAAAAAAATTATGGCGTCGATGTTATGGAATTGAAACAGGTTTTAAATAAATGGCAAAAAGGTTTAGAAAACAAGGGATGGAATGCTTTGTTTATTGAAAACCATGACAAAGCAAGATCTGTTTCCACATGGGGTAATGATAAGGAATATTGGAAAGAAAGTGCCAAGGCTTTAGGGATGATGTATTTCTTTATGCAAGGAACTCCATTCATTTATCAAGGTCAAGAAATAGGAATGACGAATGTTCAATTTCCAACGATTGAGGAATATGATGACGTGGCAACGAAAAACCTTTATAAATTGAAACGGGAAGAAGGATTTAGCCATAAGGAAGTGATGGAGATTATTTGGTCTACTAGCCGTGATAATTCCAGAACCCCAATGCAATGGTCTAGTGATGAATATGCTGGTTTTTCTGAACACACGCCTTGGATGGGAATGAATCCAAACTATTTAGATATCAATGTGGAAAGTCAAAAGCAAGATCCAGATTCTATCTATCATTTTTATAAGAAGATGATAGATTTGAAAAAATCTGGTCCTATTTTAACATATGGAACCTTTGATTTAGTGGATGAAGAGAATAAACAGGTTTTTGCCTACACTCGGACCCTGGAGGATAAAAAGATGGTGATCATTTCTAATTTATCAGCAGAAGAGGCAGTGTTTGAAAATCGTGTCGTCGAATTGGAGCATGAAAATTTACTGTTAGCAAATTACTCAGTTGAAGAACATGAGCCAACAACTTCCATTTCATTGAAACCATATGAAGCAAGAATGTATACTTGTAAATAAGAGATAGTTAAGAGAAAAGTGCATTCAAAAATCAGCAAATTGATTTTTGAAATGCACTTTTTGTATTGATTTGAAAAAATAAGTGCTGGATAGGGAACAAAGATCGAAGAAATTACCTAAAAGGAGGAGGAAATCAGCCAAAGAACAGAAATATCAGCCAAAAGGAGGAGGGAATCAGCCGAAGTGCCGAAATATCAGCCAAAAGGAGGGAGAAATCAGCCAAAGTGCAAAAATATCAGCCAAAAGGAGAGGGGAATCAGCCAAAGAACAGAAATATCAGCCAAAAGGAGAGGGGAATCAGCCAAAGTGCTGAAATATCAGCCAAAAGAAGGGAGGAATCAGCCAAAGTGCAAAAATATCAGCCAAAAGGAGGGAGAAATCAGCCAAAGTGCCGAAATATCAGCCAAAAGGAGGGAGGAATCAGCCAACCTCCCAATATATCAGCCAACCGACCACAAATATCAACTAAAATTAAATTTCTCCTCCAAATTCCTTAAAGAAAAACTATCTCTCTAAAGAAATTACTGCCAGCGTACACCGTGAGATACATATTAATTCCTTTTTATCATTCTCTACTTTAATTTCGTAAACCATACTGGATTTTCCTTGATGAATAACTGTAGCAGTTGCGGTTACAATTCCTTCTTTTACCGAACGAATGTGGTTTGCGTTTATTTCTTGGCCAAACACCGCTTGTTTTTTGGCATCAATTAGACTAGCTGCTCCAACGCTTGCAGCAGTTTCCGCTAAAGCTACGGAAGCCCCGCCGTGTAGATAGCCGAAAGGTTGTTTTGTTCGTTCATCTACTGGCATTGTCGCAATGCATACCCCATTTTTAACTTCAACAATATTGATTCCTAGACTTTCCATAAGTGTATTTTTTATTGAGATATTTGGAAACATATTCTTATTCTCCATTAATTTTTTTCTTATTATAGCATAATCAATTAAAGGAGGAATTATTGCAATCCTAGTGCTGTTGATATCTCCCTTTTTGGCATGAAAATTTTGTGTTGACATAAAAATAAAAATAAAGTTAAAATATTTAATAGTTAAACCCTTTAACTAAATAGATGTGGGGTGAATGTTATTAATCGAACAGAGATAAATCAGATTATTGATCGATATGTAAGTATAAATTTTTCTGTTAATCGTAAATTTGATCAGTTAATTAGACAGGAAATAGGAGATGTTCTAACAACAGAACAGCATTTTACGATGCGCCATATCAACAATGTCGAAGTATGTACATCTACAGAGCTTGCGATTGTGTTTGGGGTGAAAAAAAGTGCCATTACTCCTATCATCAACCGCTTAGTTGAAAAGGGATGGGTTGAGAGAACAAGAGATGAAAAGGATAGGCGTGTTATTTATTTAACTTTAACTTCAGCAGGAAAAGTAATATTTGGCGAGATGGAGAAAAAAATTCAAAGTGTGATTGTGTCTGTTATTTCGCAATTTGATCATACTGAAATTCAAAACTTTATAGACACGTATGCCAAGTTAGATAGATTAATTGAAGAAAAATAGAGAATAGAAGCTGGAGGGGAATAAAGTTGAATGCTATTTTAAAGGGAAAATGGTTTATTCTTGGAGCATGGATTATCGCTATAGTCGGTTTATTTATAATAGCTCCAAATATGGGAGATTTAGTGAAGGAAAAAGGACAGATTACTATACCTGATGAATACTCTTCTTCTGAGGCTGGAAAAATTCTTGATGAAATTCAGAATCAGAAAAATGCAGGGGAACAGTCAACAGTGGCTTTAGTCTTTCATAATGATAAGAAGTTGACGGAAAAAGATATTGCGGAAGCGAAAAAAGCAGTGGATGCATTAGAAGCCAATAAGAAAAAGTTAGGAATTACAGATATACTTTCCTCGTTTGAAAAGGAGGAATTAAAGGACCAGTTGGTTTCAGATGATGGAAAAACCATCCTCACATCATTGACTATTAGTTGGAATGATAGAGAAGCGGAAGAGGTCAGCGACGCATTATATAAAACAATTGAAAAATATGATGTGGATCACTATTATACCAGCAACTGGATGATTGATCAGGATTTGGTAAATAGTTCTCAAGAGGGATTAAAGAAGACAGAAGGAATCACAGTTGTCTTCATTCTGGCTGTATTGTTAATTGTTTTTAGATCTGTAATTGCGCCATTTATTCCTTTAATTACAGTAGGACTTACATACTTAGCATCCCAATCTATTGTGTCTATTCTAGTAGATCAATTTAATTTCCCACTTTCCACGTATACACAAATTTTCTTGGTTGCTGTTCTCTTTGGAATAGGGACGGATTATTGTATTCTACTATTAAGTAGGTTTAAAGAGGAAATGATGCATCGGGAAAGTATTTGGGAATCGATAGTCGAAACGTACAAAAATGCGGGAAGAACAGTCTTTTTTAGCGGTATTGCGGTAATGATTGGGTTTGCTGCGATAGGATTTTCTAAATTTGTGCTTTATCAATCTGCTTCTGCCGTAGCAGTGGGGGTAGCTATTTTACTTATCGCCTTATTTACGGTTGTACCAATTTTTATGCTGTTATTAGGGAAGAAATTATTCTGGCCATCTAAAGGGTCGGCAGAGCATGGAGACAGCAAGATTTGGGAAGTGGCGGGTAATTTCTCTATAAAAAGACCGCTGCTATCCTTATTGGTTGTAGCATGTATTTGTGTTCCCTTCCTTGTTACCTATGATGGTGATATTTCTTTTAATTCTTTAGAAGAAATTGGGGATGATTATTCATCGATAAAAGCATTTAATGCAATTGCGGACAGCTTTGGACCAGGCGAGTCCATGACAACAACCGTAATTTTAAAAAATGATGACCAATTAGATACAATAGAGTATTTATCTTTAGCAGATACGATTACGAATGAATTAGCTAAAGTAGATTTGGTGGATAGAGTTCGGTCTGTAACGAGACCAATGGGAGACTCCATTGAAGATCTTTATATTTCTAATCAAGCGAAAACCTTAGAAGAAGGTTTGGGCCAAGGAAAAGAAGGAATTGATCAAATAAGTGAGGGGCTTCACAGTGCCGGAGATGAACTGCAAAAATCAGGACCACAGTTGAATGACGCAGCAGATGGGATTAATGGGCTCATTAAAGGAACAAATGATGTGAAATCTGGTTTGGGAGAAATTCAGTCTAACTTAGAAAAAATTGAACAAGGCATTCGCCAAGGTTCTGCTGGTTCTGATCAAATAAAGTCAGGATTACAACAGGCAAAAACAGGGGCAGAAGCACTGTTGAATGAGCATAATAAATTACAAACTGGATATAAAGAGGCAGAGAAAGGTCTATCTGCTATTCTCGGGGAATATCAAAAAATTAATTCAGGTTTAGAGCAATTGGCACAGGGGCTAAATAAAGTACCAAAAGAATCGTTTGGTTCTTTAGAAGGGACATATGCTGGATTAGCTGATAACCCAGCATATATAGGAATTAAAGCAGGATTTTTAGGAGCACAACAACAATTACCCGCAATTAATGCTGGTATCGATCAATTAAATACAGGGTTAGCTAAATTACAAACAGGAATGAGTAAAGCGAATGCAGGCTATGCAGAAATATTAAAAAATCAAGCAAATATTTCGGCTGGACTGCAGCAATTAATTGCTGGTATCGATCAACAGCAAAAAGGATTAGACCAATTAGCAGATGGCCAAGGGCAGATTGTGAACAATATGCCTAAATTAACGAATGGATTAAGTAGTATTAATGAGGGACAGAAGCAATTACTAGATGGGTTTAGTGATATAGGTGGTCAGCTTGGCCAATTAACGGACGGATTAACACAAAGTGCTGAAGGATTAGATCAAGTTTCTGAAGGTTTAGGTTCTGCTAAGGATTATTTATCTGGATTATCTAAAAACGAAACAAACAGTTTCTATATTCCAGATGAAGTATTAGCGAGTGATGAATTTAAAGGGGCATTAGATACGTACCTATCTCCAAATCGCAAAATCATGACATTTGACGTTGTATTCTCAGACAATCCATATTCAAATGAAGCAATTGATCAAATTGATAAGATAAAAGATAGAGTTGATCAAATAACAAAAGGAACCAAGCTTGAAAATGCGGAAATTGCTGTTTCCGGGATTACTAGTACCAATGCAGATCTTCGCACTATGTCCAATGCTGATTATACAAATACTGTTATTTGGATGATGATTGGGATTTCGATTGTTTTAATCTTTTTATTCCGGTCTATCATTATGCCGGCTTATATTATTGGATCGTTAATTTTAACATTCTATACAACGCTTGGAATAAATGAGGCAATCTACGTGAATCTGCTGGGCTATTCTGGGATCAGTTGGGCAGTACCATTCTTTGGATTTGTTATTTTAGTAGCTTTAGGTGTGGATTATAGTATTTTCCTTATGGATCGATTTAATGAATATAAGAATTTAACGATAAAAGATGCGATGTTAGAAGCGATGAAGAAGATGGGGACAGTCATCATTTCTGCAGCTATCATCTTAGGTGGAACATTTGCAGCGATGATGCCATCAGGAATGTTATCCCTATTACAGATAGCAAGCATTGTATTAGTTGGATTATTCCTATATGCATTTATCATTTTGCCATTGCTTATACCTGTTCTAGTAAAGAATTTTGGAGAAGCAAACTGGTGGCCATTTAAACGAATAAAGGATTAATAAGGAAGAGGAAGGCATTTAGGGTATATACACTTAAAGCCTTCCTTTTCATATAGGCAATGATTTTGTTGTAAGTGGATGAAGGAGAACGGATTAAATGAAATTTTTCTCTAGATAATGGAATTGAAATTAATCTGTGAAAAAAAACGTTTTTTCTTGTTATTTTTCATTTTTGGATTGATAATAAAGGATAAAGAAAAGATATTTTATAGTAGTTAGGTATTTTAAATCGTCAGGAGTCTTTTGCATGGAGATGTTGCTTCATTTTTTTCAAAAAAAAGCAGTAAAAAGATTTTTAATTTTGTTTTTAATTGGTTTAAGCCTTTATTTTGTACGTAGTATGATAAATCTCATTTTATTTACTTTTATATTTTCTTACCTAATGGATCGACTTGTTCAGTTTTTTACAAGCAAATTTGCGATAAAACGATCAATTGCGGTTATTTTGCTATATTTTACTGTATTATTTTTGCTCATATATGGGATTTCCACCTATTTACCTGTTGTCATCCAGCAAATCTCGATTTTGGTTATCCAAATCACAGACTTTTATATGCAGCCACATGACAATGCAGTCTTGAATTTTATAGTAAATACAATAAATAATCTTAATGTAACGACCTATTTACATCAGGGCTTTACCTTTATATTTAAGTATTTTACAAATATATGGGGAAATCTGCTTCAAGTGTTTATGGCGATAGTATTAAGCCTATTCTTTTTGTTAGAAAAAGACAGATTACGGTTGTTTGCTACTCGTTTTCATACTAGTAAAATAGCACCAATTTACTTTGAATGTAAATATTTCTGTAAAAAATTTGTAGCAACCTTTGGAAAAGTAATAGAAGCACAATTTATTATTGCCATTATTAATTGTGTGTTAACGACAACTTCCTTGTATTTCTTAGGCTTTCCTCAATTATTTGGATTAGGTATTATGATTTTCTTACTGGGTTTAATACCAGTTGCCGGGGTTATTATTTCCTTTATTCCATTATGTATTATCGGTTATACGGTCGGAGGAATAACACATGTCATTTCAATTGTTATCTTAATTGTTGTAATTCATGCGCTTGAAGCATATATATTAAATCCTAAACTAATGTCTTCTAAGACCGATTTACCAGTTTTTTTCACATTCATTGTTTTAATATTTTCCGAACACTTCTTTGGAGTATGGGGATTAATTGTAGGTATTCCGATTTTTATATTCTTGTTAGATATATTAGAAGTGAAGAGTGAAAAACAACGAAAAGAATCCATAAAAGAAAAATAGGTGGGTATAAAGAAAAAGTCATCTCCGGGGAGATGACTTTTTCTTTATAAATATTATTAAATAAACACAACAATGATAATGATAGCAAGCACAATACGATAGATCGCAAATGGTGTTAATTTAATTCGATCGATTAGCTTTAAAAAGAAGCGTATAGAAATTAATGCGAAAATAAATGCACTGATAAATCCAACGATAAAGAATGGGAGAGCAGCAGATGTAATGTATTCCCAATTATTTAGTAAAGAGATAAAGCTTGCACCAGCCATAATTGGTACTGCCATGATAAAGGTAAAGTCAGCTGCTACCCGGTGGCTTAGCCCCATAAGTACACCGCCAGATATCGTTGATCCAGATCTTGAAAAGCCTGGCCATAGGGCGATACATTGAAATAAACCAATGAAAAATGCTTGCTTATTTGTAATTTGATCCAAAGAAGTTGTGGTTGGTTTCTTCTTCTTTTGCGTAAAGTCTGCGATAATCATTAGGACTGCACCCACAATTAAAGCATATGCAACTGTTTCAAAATTAAATAGATGTTCATCTATGTAATCATCAAAAAGAAGTCCTAAAACACCAGCTGGAATTAACCCAATAAGAACTTGTACTAAGCTTAATTTATGTCCGACTACTTTTTCACCATTAATTGTTTTTTTCAAACCAAGAATATTTAAGAAACGATCTTTAAAGATAATTACTACTGCCAAAATCGACCCTAATTGAATAACAACTTTAAAGGTATTAGCTACTTCAGGTGAAAAAATCTCCCCTGACTTTAACCATAAATCATCGACTAGTATCATATGTCCAGTTGATGATACAGGTGCAAATTCCGTCAAACCTTCTACTATGCCCAAAATAAAGGCCACTATCAAATCCCATAACTTATCCAACATTTTTTCACTCCTATTTATCCATTCATTTCAAAATTATATTCTTACTCGAAAGCATACGCCTATCTATCATATCAAAAATTTAGCAAAAGCTGAATGCTATATTGAATATTAAATTAGACTTGGTTTCCTATTCCATTTTTCGATATAAAAACACATAAAGTATAACGCAGAAAGAAATACAGAAGTTTCACTAATTAATATTAGCGAAAGGAATAAAAGAAGATATACTAGAAAGATAGAAAAAGATAGAGAGGAAGAATCACGAAATGGAACGAAAAGGAATCCTGTCTCTTGGCGATGCGTTTATCGATTATGTTTCACGATCGAGTGATAATAATTGTTTTGAAAGAAGTTTAGGGGGAGCTTCTGTGAACGTTGCTGTACATATCAGTAGATTTACTATTCCTAGTTTTTATCTTACAAAACTAGGAAGCGGAGAAGATAGCCAATTTGTCGAAAAGGAAATGTTAAAAGAAAAAATAAATCTTGAAGACAGCGTTCGTACACCAACCAAGAAAATATCGAAAGTATATGTCCATTTAGATGCATCTGGAGAAAGATATTTTCATAAATATGAAAATGAAACGCCAAATGAAATTGTATTAGAATCAGATCTTAAGGAATCATCTTTTGAAAATAAATCGATCTTTTATTTTGGTTCTGGGACACTCTTTCATCCAAGTGCAAGAGCAGCGACAAAGAAGGCGATTGAAATCGCAAAGGAAAAAGGCTTATTCATTGCTTTTGATGCAAATATTCGGATTAAAAGATGGAAAAATGAAGAGGAATGTAGACAAGTGATGATGGAATTTTTGTCTTTTGTAGATATTCTAAAAATGTCAAAAGAAGAACTTCTCTTTCTATTAGAGGTTCAATCGGTAGAGAAGGGCTTAGCAAATTTGGAGAAGTTCCAAATACCTCTCAAGCTAATTACTTTGGGCGAAAAGGGGGCAATTGGACTATTATACGAAGAAAAAGTCCAAATGGCTGGAAAGGTGGTAAAGGCAATAGATACGAATGGTTCAGGCGATGCGTTTATGGCAACGATTCTTGCATGTATTTATAAAAAGGGATTTCCAGCTTGCAAAAAAGAGATGGAGTCTTATATGGATCAAGCTAATCGGTTGGGGGCAATAGTAGCTACAAAGGCTGGTTCCTTGCCGATTCTTCCAGATTATCAAATGATTATGGGAAGAGCTGAATCACCATTGCTCTGTGAAAACGAAGTATAGGAGATAGGATTGCATAGATATTGCGTTGAATTTGAAAACTGGAAAAAAAGCATGATTTTTTAAATAAAGCATACTTACTTATAGAGAATTATTATATTTCTAAGTAAGTATGCTTTTTATGTAACTTTTTTAAGTCTAAAGACGTAGATAAAAATAATACAAGAGTTTGTTTCCAGCCGGGGTTAAACTCTATATGATAACAAAGAGGAGTAGTAAAGATTATAACTTTTATTCGAAGGTGTTTACAAAAGAAGCCAGGATTAACAGCTTTTTCGATAAGTAAATATTAATGCGAAGGAGGGGTGTTTGTGTGACTGAAAGAAAGGTATATATTATTTTAACGGATACAGGCACTTTATTTACACGTTGTATTAAATTTTTTACAAGAAAGCCCCATAATCATGCATCTATTTCTTTTGATCCGCAATTAAATGAAGTTTATAGTTTTGGAAGAAGAAAGCCAAGCAATCCATTTATCGGTGGATTTGTGAAGGAAAATGTCCAGCATAGTTTTTTTCGAAACAGTAGGTGTATTATTTATTCCATTTCTGTTACGCAAACACAATATGAAAACATGAAGAAAAAAATTGAGCAGATGGAAAAAGAACAAAGAAATTATCGCTACAATTTACTTGGGCTTTTATTTATTTTACTAAAAATCCCATATAATCGTAAAAATGCTTATTTTTGTTCGCAATTTGTTGCATCGATTTTGCATGACAGTGGTGTCCTATTTTTTAATAAGCCCCCATGTTTAATGACCCCCTATGATTTATTAGATGAATATAAAATGCAAAAAGTCTATGAAGGGAAATTACATCTATACTCACTTGTTTTCAGAAAGCCGGCAGCCTAATGCATTTATTTATTTTTATATAATTGGAAAAAAGTGACCGTTTAAAAGGTCGCTTTTTTTTTGTATCAAATGGATATATTTCACATGGTTAATGTCAGAACTTTTGGTGAAAATAAAAAGGAGAAATCAATGCTTTGACAAATGGTAATCCCCTATACTATGATAGCTATTGCTGATAAGTCTTATCGGAATAAGGAGGAATAATATGAGAAAATTTAGTATATTATTAAGTTTGTTGGTAAGTATTACCATTGTGTTAGCTGCTTGTGGCAGCAATTCAGATAAGGGATCAAAAGATTCTGCAGATAAAAAAGCTGATAGCAACGCAGATTTATTGGCACAAATTAAAGATAAGGGCACATTAATAGTTGGTACGGAAGGTACATACCCTCCCTTTACTTTTCATGATAATTCTGGGAAGCTAACTGGATTTGATGTGGAAATTGCACAAGAAGTGGCAAAACGTTTAGGAGTGAAAGCAGAATTTAAGGAAACACAATGGGATGCCATGTTTGCAGGCCTTGATGCAAAGCGCTTTGATATGATTGCAAACCAAGTAGGGATTAATGATGAAAGAAAAGCGAAGTATGCATTTTCTGATCCTTACATTTCTTCTGCTGCTGTTCTTATCACGAGAGAAGATTCAGATGTGAAAAGTTTTAAAGATATGAAAGGATTAAAGTCAGCACAATCATTAACAAGTAATTATGCGGAAATTGCCAAAACGAATGGTGCAGAGCTAGTTGGAGTGGATGGATTTAATCAAGCGATTGAACTTCTTAACGCAAAACGAGTAGATGTTACCGTTAATGATAAATTATCTTTCTTAGATTTTAAAAAGCAAAAGCCAGATGTAAAAGTTAAAATTGTCGATACTGCTGATGATGTAGCGCATAGTGGTTTAATGTTTAGACAAGGAAATGATACATTAGTTAAAGCGGTAAATAAAGCACTTAAAGAAATGATTGATGATGGTACGTATAAATCAATATCAGAGAAATGGTTCGGAGAAGATGTACTTAAATAGCATTTTTACTGACGCAGAAGCATTCCAACGATATTATGATATAGCAGTTAGTTCCCTTCTTCCTTTGGTGAAGGGGGCTATTTTATATACGATACCACTATCCATTATATCCTTTATTATTGGGATAATTTTAGCTGTATTAACCGCTTTAGCTAGATTATCCAGTATAAAAATTTTTCGGGCGATTGCTGGAATCTATGTTTCCATCATTCGCGGAACACCATTACTCGTACAGCTTTTTATTATTTTTTACGGGTTACCCAATGTTGGTATTACGCTCGAACCTTTTATAGCAGCTATTATAGGTTTTTCATTAAGTGTTGGAGCGTATGGATCGGAAATAGTCAGAGGATCCATTTTAAGTATTCCTAATGGTCAATGGGAAGCTGGCTATTCCATTGGGATGAGCTATGTTCAAAATTTAAAAAGAATTATTTTGCCACAGGCTGCACGTGTTTCGATTCCGCCATTGTCTAATACATTTATCAGTTTAATTAAAGATTCGTCTCTAGCAGCCTTAATTCTAGTAACAGAAATGTTTCGAAAGGCACAGGAAATCGCAAGTACGAATTATGAGTTCTTATTGCTATATTCAGAGGTAGCCCTATTGTATTGGCTTATTTGTTTCCCTCTTTCTATTATCCAGCAAGGACTGGAAAATCGATTCGGCCGTCACTTAAGTAAATAAAAAAGCTTCTATTAGGCAGGAAGACTAAAATAATCGATAGAGGAAGGAGCGAACATCATGATTTCAATTAAAGGGTTGTCTAAGCATTTTGGCGATTTACAAGTATTAAAGGACATAAATTTAGAAGTGGACAAAGGGAAAGTCATTGTTGTTATTGGTCCTTCTGGATCAGGAAAAACGACGATGCTTCGATGTTTAAACATATTAGAAATACCAACTAGTGGTCATATTACAATAGAGAATAAGCAATTGGATTTCTCGACGAAAGTAACGAAAAAGGCTATAACAGATTTTCGAAAATTAACAGGAATGGTTTTTCAAAGCTATAATCTTTTTCCCCATAAAACTGCCATTGAGAATGTGATGGAAGGTCCCATCACGGTGAAAAAGCAATCAAAAGAAAAGGCAAGCATGAGAGCGGCTGATTTACTAAATAAAGTAGGACTGGGTGATAAAATCGATTTTTACCCATTCCAACTGTCAGGTGGGCAGCAGCAGCGAGTCGGCATTGCCAGAGCACTTGCGATGGAACCAGAAGTAATGTTATTCGATGAACCAACATCTGCGTTGGATCCAGAGCTTGTTGGAGAAGTTTTAAAAGTAATAAAGCAACTTGCGAATGAAGGCATGACGATGATTATTGTTACCCATGAAATGAAATTTGCGAAAGAAGTTGCGGACGAAGTAATTTTCATGGATGGTGGCTATATTGTAGAGAAAGGCAGCCCGCATGAAATCTTCTCTGACCCTAAAGAAGCAAGAACACGGCAATTTCTTCAATTAATTCAATAAAAAAAGAGCTGGTCAGGAATTTCTCAAAAGCGAGAATTAATCTGAAACAGCTCTAAACAAAAGGGGGAATTACACTTTGTAGTATCATTGTGGTCCCCTTTTTCTTTTTTTATACATAAAAGACTAATTTATTTTTTTTAATAGACTCAATGTTCGTCATGGATTTTCTTATGGATGACCTCTTCTTCTAATAAACTAATGAAAGCTACTAACACCCCTGAAATCAAGGAGGCAATAGTAAAAACGGTTAAACCAGTCAGTATATAAAAAAGAGTCGTCGCAAAGACAGTCAACAAACAGCAATAGATGATAGAGTTTACATATAAGGTGTTTTTCATTTAGAACCTTCTTTCCGCTAATCTTTATAATGTAGTATATGTCCGAATAATGAAATATACTACCGTTAAAAAGGCAAAAGGATGATTGCCCTTTTTTATTAATAAAGGGGATAAGCCCTCACTGATTTTATAAAAAAGCATATCTAATAAGTATAAAGAATAGCTTGTATCACCTTCTTAGAAGCTGAATACACAGCATATTCTTTATACCGTAACCCCATAACCTCCTCTCACTTTGGGTATAGCCGTACGTTTGGCTATACCCCTTTTTTTTTGGAAAAGGATAAAAATTGCTTAAATACACTGTTTTTTGTAAAATAGGTATAAACAACTATTTAATTTATAACAATTTATTAATATTGGATATTAATAGGTCTTATTACATAATTGTTAAAGTTTTATCTTGGTATAAAAACAGCTATATATAACTATAGGGTTAGAAGGAGAATATATATGAAGAAACGAAGTATTTTTCGCAGTTTACGAACAAAAATGATTGTCATTATCTTTTTTGCTACATTATTTAGCACCATGATATCCTTTAAGCTAAATGAGATGATTCTAGAAGCCGGCTTCTTCCCACAAGAATTCAGTATTTTTGTTAATACTGTCATTAATTTAATTTTTGTAACTGTTATTGTCGCATTATTTACACGGAGAATCATTATTTCTCCTCTGAAAAAATTATTGCATTCAACAAAGAAAATTACAGAAGGCGAATTAGATATTGAAATTCATAAAGCTTCTAATGATGAAATTGGCCAACTAACAGATGCGTTTATTTTGATGAAAGAATTTATTCGCAACTTAGTACAAAAAGTGAATGAAACATCTGAACAAATAAATGCTTCTGCCGAAAAGCTGACTGCTAATACAGTGGAAACAAACCATGTATCAGAGCAGATTTCAGCTGCCATTCAAAGTGTTGCTGCTGGTTCTGAAGAGCAGACAAAAGGAATGGATTTCATTGTTGATTCGGTTGCTGTTGTGAATAATGAAATTAAAGATATTGCGAAGAATACAGAAGAAATGGTGAAAAGCACTCATAATACTGTATTGAAAGCTAAAGAAGGACAAGCAGTTGTTGATAATACTGTAACGCAAATGAGTTTGATTCAAAATTCAGTGCAAGAATCGAATGACTCTATTGTATTATTACAAGAGCGTTCCCAGGAGATTGGTCAATTTTTAAATGTTATAACAGAAATTGCTGATCAGACAAATTTATTGGCATTAAATGCAGCCATCGAAGCTGCTAGGGCTGGCGAAGCAGGCAAAGGGTTTGCAGTAGTAGCAGAGGAAGTAAGGAAATTGGCAGAACAGTCCAATCAGTCCGCTGAGCAAATCGCTGTTCTGGTAAATGAAATTCAAAAAGATACTCTATCTTCTGTTAAAACAATGAAACGAGTGACAGAGGAAGTAAAAGACGGCATTGATATTACCAATGATACAAAAGAAAAGTTTACGATAATTTCGGAATCGATGTTATCCATGAGTCAGCAAATGGAAAGTATTTTAGAGGCTGCTCATAAAATTTCTACGAATATAGTAGAGGTTGCAGGTTCGGTAGATCAAGTTACTGGCATTGCCAAGGAAAACAGTCAAAATTCCATGAACGTGTCAGAAGCCTCTCAGGAACAACTGGCGGCAATGGAAGAAATCACTTCCTCCACTAAATCATTAGCTAAAATTGCAGACGATTTAGTGGAGTTAACAAAAACCATACATGTAGAAGGCTAAATAAGAGAGTGGTCAAAGTAGCAGTTAACATCCCAGAATATTTTTCTGGGTGTGGAGCTAATTTGATCATTCTCTTTTTTTGGGGGAAAATAAAAGGAGTAAGTTATATGACATTTTAAACAGTTTTTTATTAATTTGGTTAAAGTTAGAAATGAAAATAAATAATTTTATAAAAATGATTGTCGAAAGTTGTTATTTCATGCAAATACAAATATAATGGAGAATTGTAAATGTGTGTGAATGACTCTATTTATTTAGGGGTAAATATAAATGGTGAAAAATGATTATTTCTGAATGGAAGAATGATAAGCTGTTAAAAGTTTTACTGAACAAGGAGCAATGACAATATGTCCCCAAAAAATTCATCGAAAATAGATTATACACTTGTTCTAATATTAATGCTTCTATGTTTAACTAGCCTTATTGCTATATATGGAGCAAACTCATCCTATGTGTTAAAGCAAGTTATGTATTATGTAGTTGGTATAGGTATTATTATTGGCGTAATTCGTTTAGATTCGGATCAGTTGAAGAAACTGACCTGGTATCTGTATGCTTTTGGTCTATTCTTATTGGTAGTGCTTATATTCGCCCCATCCAGTATTGCCCGAGAAATTAATGGTGCCAAAAGTTGGTTCACTTTACCTGGTTTTTCTCTGCAGCCTTCTGAGTTTGTAAAGGTATTTTTAGTACTGGCACTATCAAGAATCATTGTAGATCATCAGGAAAAGTATATAGTAAAGACGATACAAAGTGACTTTTTTCTCTTATTTAAAATTGGAGCTGTAACGGTACCTCCACTTCTTCTTGTCATGAAGCAGCCAGATTTGGGAACCTCCTTAGTTTTTCTTGCTATTATGCTGGGGATGATTTTTATATCCGGTATTTCCTGGAAGATTTTAACGCCGATTTTTTCTAGTTTTGCTGTGATTGCAACAGCTGTCCTCTACCTTGTTATTTGGCATCCAGATTGGATTACCATGTATTTTGGAGTGAAGGAATATCAGATGGGAAGAATTTATTCCTGGTTAGATCCCTATACATACCAAAGTACAACGGGATATCACTTAACGCAGTCTTTGCTTGCAATTGGTTCTGGCCAGACAACGGGAAAGGGTGTTGGCACAAGTGAAGTAGTGCTTCCGGAGAATCACACTGATTTTATTTTTAGTGTAGTCGGCGAAGAATTTGGCTTCATTGGAGCTAGTATTATTATTAGTTTATTTTTCTTGCTTATTTATCACATAACAAAAGTTGCCTTAGAAACAAAAAATACTTTTTATACTTGTATGAGCGTAGGGATTATTAGTATGCTTTGTTTTCATGTTTTCCAAAATATTGGGATGACGGTAGGAATTCTTCCTATTACAGGGATACCACTCCCTTTTATTAGCTATGGAGGTAGTTCCTTGATGGGAAATATGCTTTCGATGGGATTGATTTTTTCCATTCGATATCATTATAAAAAATATATGTTTTCTAGTGATGAATAACGGTTTTTTATTTAATGACAAAAAGAGGCTGACAGGGAAGCAGCCTCTTTTTGTGTATTCTTTCTCGATTCTTTAAATGAGGGGGAAAGAAAAGGAAAGAATATCAATTATGGGAAGTTAATGATATTGATAATCATTATCATTAGGTGTACTCTTATAATAGAGCAACTCAATCACGTTGTCAATGAAAATCGAAGGGGGAATAGAAATTGGACGAGAAATTTCAAGAGGAGTTTGACGCCTTATTGAGTAATTATACGGAATTACTTCTTGGAGAAGAGAATGAGGAATTAAAGGAAAAAGTGCAAATATGGATGCTCTATACCTATATGTCCAAAAATATGCCAGGTTTAGTAAAACATTGGAATGCTAAATTCCCTGATGGGAAACAAACAATAGTTCAAATTATATCGGAAATAAAAAAAATGAATGAGATAAGAAAACAAAATCAAAAATAAAACATATGCTATAAAGAAAGCTGGACAAAGCGTAAAAAAACACCACCCATAACAATGTGTTTGGGTGGATAAAAAATGAGAGTTTTACTGAATAGTGGTGTTTCCATATGGAAATTGGTTACTGTATCCTTTGAATTGCTGATAAGATTGCTGGATTTTTTGTTGCTCAGCAGCTTCAAGCTTATACCATCCTTTTTGAAACATTAAATCATACAATTCTCTTTGCATATTTTGTGTTTCGGTAAAAATGGATAATAAATCTTGATAGAGTGTTTCATTACTAGCTTCGTTTAAAGCTGTTGAATAAGCATCAGTCATGTATTTTTCTGTTGAAAGCATGTCGTTAGTAAAATCGCGATCATTCATTTGCGGTGTTTTGGGAACCTGTGACTCAGGGTTTTGAATTGGCTTTTGTTGATCCATTTTCTTTGTCCTCCCTCATAAAATCATTGTTTTAGTAAGATGATTGCTTATTCAAAGTCCTTTACGAAGAAAAGGTGCTCATTCTACAAAAGGCATAGTCAACTAAAAAAGGTTTGGCAATCTCTTTAGCAGAATGAGCAAAATTGAATAAACAATCACTAATTTTTTTCGTTACTATCTATTGCTGTTGCTGTACCATTGGCTGACTATTAGTATCTAAGTGACTAAGTATTCTTTCATAATGATGCTGATGCATTTGTCCACATTTCTCAAGCTGAGATTTAATTGCCGGATCTTGGGCATTTTGTGCAAAAAAATGCGCTTTTTTCATTGCTAGTAAATTCCAAGAAAGCATATCTGTTAAGTAAAGGGAATCTTTGACTGTTACCATAACAGGTGGTTTCATCATCATCCCGTTAGGTTGTGTCATATTAGTTGGTTGCTGCTGCATCAAAATCGACCTCCTGTTAAACTATTGCTTTTTATATTGATTATTTTGACTGTTAACTTTTCCGCCACCATCTGTTTCAACTGTTGGACCAGCGTTACCTTTTACACTTGCCGCACTAACTCCTGCTTTAGAAGGGTTCTTCTTAAGACGAGCCATTTATTTATACACCTCCCTTTACTATTTCTTTACTAGCATTTCCTATTTTTCTTATTTAATGAGTACACGGCATGGAGAAAAAACGAATAATTTGACACAATTATTGTTAAAAATCACGTCACTTGGACGTACAAAGAGTAATGGAGCCTTTTTAAAGCCATTTGAAAACCATCAAATTTTAATACATTTTTCAAGGAGGATGCATGGTGAAAGAGATAAAATCAGCTGCGGTTATTGGTTCTGGAGTTATGGGGGCAGCGATTGCAGCACAATTTCTTAATGCAGGAATTTCTACGGTTCTGCTGGATATCGTGCCAACTAAGTTATTAGCAGAAGAAATAGAAGCAGGACTTACATTAAAAGATAAGGTTGTGAGGAATCGATTTGGCAGGCTTGCTATTGAAAAAATGAAATCAGAATCCCCCAGCCCGCTTACATCTTTAAATAATTTAGCGCAACTAACAATTGGGAATCTAGAAGATGATTTTGCCTTATTAAAAGAATCAGATTGGATTGTGGAAGCAATTATTGAAGATATGCAAATAAAGAAGGAACTCTTTAAAAAGATAGATCAGTACCGTAAAAAAGGATCTATTATCAGCAGCAATACTTCTGGTATATCGATTAACCAGATGAAAGAAAATCTTTCTCCAGATTTTCAGGCCCATTTTTTAGGTACACACTTTTTTAACCCACCTCGTTATATTAAATTACTTGAAATTATTCCTACTAAAGTTACTGCCTCAAATGTTGTAAAAACAATCAGTCAATTTGCAGAAGAAGAATTAGGAAAGGTAGTAGTAAAAGCGAATGATACTCCTAACTTCATTGCAAATAGGATTGGTTCCTTTGCTTTTTTAAATATTGTAAAAGAAATGATAAAGGCAGACTTAACAATCGAAGAGGTTGATCAATTAACAGGTCCACTAATTGGTCGTCCAAAAAGTGCCACCTTTCATACGCTAGATATGGTTGGATTAGACACTTTTTATCAAGTTATTCATAATATGCAAGGAAAAATGAATGACACAGAAGAAATAGAGATGTACCAAATTCCTGTTTTATTAGAAGAAATGCTTAAGAAAAAAATGTTGGGCAGAAAGGTACAAAAGGGATTTTATCGAAAAACGGAAGAGGGGCTACAAGTTCTAGATTATCATACGTGGACGTATAAGAATTTGACTGGAATGAAAAAGAAAGCAGCGAAACAATCGCTTCCTCTATTTTTAGAACAAAAAAATCCAAAAGCACAATTTCTCTGGAAAGGAATTGCTCCATTTTTACTGTATTCAGCCAAAATGGTTGGGGAGATTTCCGATTCTATTTATGAGATAGATCAAGCTGTTCAGTCTGGATTTAATTGGAGAAATGGGCCGTTTCGTTTATGGGATGAACTATCACTAAAATCTACAGTAGAACGAATGGAAAAAGATTCAAGAGAGATTCCTGGATGGATTAAAGAAATGTTGGATCAAGGATTTGAATCCTTTTATAAAGAGATTAATGGAGTAGAACATTATTACCATCAAGGCAACTATCTGCCTATTCCAAAAAGTGAGGACCAAATATGCATACAAGAATGGAAGAAGCAAAGAGGCGTGCTTCTTTCCAATAATGGAGCAAGTTTAATGGATATCGGAGACGGAGTATTATTACTGGAATTACACAGCTCCAATATGAGCATTGGCATGGATATTCTTGCGATGATTGATAAGGCGATCGAAAAAGTAGAGTCAGAAGCATATAAAGGGCTGATTATAGGCAGTGAAAAAAAGAACTTTAGTCTAGGGGCTAATTTAGCTTTAATGCTATTAGAAGCCCAAAATGAGGATATTGTAGAGCTGCAGATAGCCGTCCGCCGTTTTCAGCAAGCCATGAAGCGCATAAAATATTGCCAGAAGCCAGTGGTAGCTGCCCCTTATCAAAAAACATTGGGAGGAGGAGCAGAAATTTGTCTGGCGGCAGGTAAGGTGCAAGCATCGTTAGAAACGTATCTGGGACTAGTAGAAACAGGGGTAGGGCTTATCCCTGGCGGAGGCGGAACAACAGCCTTATATTGCAATAAGTGGCAGGGAAATCAACAACTTTTACCAGAGGAAATGCTGAAGCTTACTGTAGAAGTATTTCAGACCATTTTGACTGCTAAGGTAGCTGCCTCTGCGGTTCAAGCGAAAGAACTAGGCTTCTTAACAGAGAGAGATGGGATAACTAATAATGATCGATTTTTATTAAGAGATGCAAAAAGAGCAGTTCTACAATTAGCGGATGAAAAGTTTCAAGCGGCTAAAAAAGAAAAGATTATGGTTACAGGTAAAAAGGGTTATGACTTCTTAATGAAAGAAGTTGATAAACTTAAAAAAATAGGTTTTATCTCAGAATATGATGCCGAGATTGCCAGCAATCTTGCTACGGTTCTTACAGGTGGCAGTGTAGAATTTGGTACATTAGTGGAAGAGGACTATTTATTAGATTTAGAGAGAGAAGCGTTTATCCAATTAATACAAGAGCAGGAGACACAAAAAAGAATGCTTTATCTATTGCAAACAGGAAAACCATTAACGACGAAAAAGATATAATATTTTGATCATAAACATTAAGTGCTGGAAGAAAGGAAGGATAGGATTACTATGCAAAAGGGTGGAAGTTTTTTAACGGAACAGGTCACCACAGACGCAATTTTTACTCCAGAGGATTTTACAGAAGAGCATCAAATGATTGCAGAAATGACAAGTGAGTTTGTTCAGAAAAAAGTACTACCTCATTTGGCGGAGATGGAAAATCACCAATTTACAATAACAAAACAGCTGATGGAAGAGGCAGGGAATCTGGGTCTGTTAAGTTCAGATATTCCAGAACCGTATGGCGGTTTGGGTTTAGATAAAATCAGCACAGCCATTATTTCTGAAAGAATGTCTGTTGCAGGGGGATTTTCTGTAACCCATGGGGCTCATATAGGGATTGGTTCATTACCAATTGTTTTATTTGGAAATAAGAAGCAGAAGGAAAAATATTTACCGGATTTAGCCGTTGGTAA
Organism: Niallia sp. FSL W8-0951; assembly: GCF_038006525.1. Lineage (NCBI taxonomy): Bacteria > Bacillati > Bacillota > Bacilli > Caryophanales > Bacillaceae > Niallia > Niallia sp. FSL W8-0951. The sequence continues at coordinate 2,744,808 of NZ_JBBOVK010000001.1, read as the reverse complement.
AAAAATCGCCTCCTATGCGTTAACGGAACCTTCAGCAGGATCGGATGCTCTTAGTATAAAAACAACTGCAGTCTTAAATAAGGAAGGCACGCACTATTCCCTTACTGGCGAAAAACAGTGGATTACTAATTCAGGAATTGCAGATGTCTTTATCGTCTATGCAAAAGTAAACTCAGAACATTTTACTGCGTTTATTGTAGAAAAAGACTTTCCAGGTGTTTCAATAGGGAAAGAAGAAAATAAATTAGGAATCAAGAGCTCTTCCACCTGCGCCGTTCGTTTTGATCATGTCGATGTACCAGTGGAAAACGTGCTAGGAGAGATCGGAAAAGGCCATTTAATCGCACTAAATATTTTAAATATTGGTCGCTATAAGCTTGGTCTGGGAGCAATTGGTGCTAGTAAAGAAGCATTAAAAAAGACGATTGCTTATACGGATAAGCGGATGCAATTCTCGGCTCCATTATCTCATTTTCCGCTTACGCTTGAAAAGTATGCAACAATGGCAGCATATATTTACGCGGCAGAAAGTAGTGTCTATCGTACAGCAGGATTACTGTCCTCAGCCATGGATGGAGTAGATGCAGATATAGAATGGACACTAATGGCGAAAATCATAAATGAATATGTTATAGAGTGCAGCTTAAATAAAATTTTTGCCTCGGAAGTATTAGATATGGTAGTAGATGAATGTGTGCAGCTCCATGGTGGCAATGGATTTATGGAAGATTATGATATTGCTAGAATGTATCGCGATTCGCGTATCAACCGCATTTTTGAAGGAACAAATGAAATTAATCGCTTATTAATTCCTCCTACCTTAGCTAAAAAGAGTTTAAAAGGAGAAATCCCATTGTTGGCACTAGCCAAAATGACGGAAAAGGAAATGCTCTCCTTCCTACCGAAAGAGCCGGATGATAAGCTGCTATCCCAAGAAAAAATGCTTCTTTCCAATACTAGAAAAATCAGTTATCTGCTATTTGGAATGATGTTGAAAAAATATAAAGAAAAATTGGAAGAGCAGCAAGAGATTATGGTCAATCTAGCAAATATTTTTAATGCTGTATTTGCAATGGATTCTTGTATTTTAAGAACAGAAAAGGCAATGGGGAAAAATGGGCAAGAAGAAAAACAAAAATTATTATATACCGAAATATATTGCCAAGAGGCCTTTCAACAAGTAATCACAGAGGCAATAGACACGTTAGCATATATGCTGAGCGGTGATGAACTAAGATTAGCACTATCTGTATTAAAGAAATATACAAGATACACACCAAAGCCAATCATTGCAAGGAAAAGAGAGGCTGCTAAACATTTATTAACAGCTGGAGAGTATCTTGGGTAAGGCGTAATCATAAATAGTCAAACAGGTTCTTCTGGAATAAACGAATCAGAAGAACCCTCTTTTTAGTCAATCGATTGAGGGATTCATCTAGTTTGATTCTGTCGTAATCTATCCTGCTTAAAGAAATAGCTGAAAAATGCAAGAAAGGAAATAACAGTTGGCACAAGTGGGCACTGATTGAAGTTTTACTTTATATCAAATTGTGATAATATTTAGTTGAATGTTTCAAAATACATAGATTATGGGTGATGGAATGAAAGTTACTTTTTATTGGTATCCAAAATGCTCAACTTGTCGCAAGGCGAAAAAGTGGCTGGATGAAAATCATGTGTCATATGAAGAAGTACATATTGTGGACAATCCTCCTTCTCGTGCGTTATTAGAGGATTTGTATAAAAAAAGTGGCCTTGAATTAAAGAAATTCTTCAATACTTCAGGTCAGAAATACAGAGATCTTGGATTAAAGGATAAAATAAAGGAAGCGTCGGATGAGGAATTACTAGATTTGCTTGCTTCTGATGGCATGTTAATTAAACGCCCTTTAACTACAGATGGAAATAAAGTAACATTAGGCTTTAAAGAAGAGATGTTTAAAGAAAGTTGGGCTTAAGCGACCTGCTTTTTTTAATAGTAACTCTGTTTAACAGAGTAAAAATGATAAATACGGAGGGGTTATAATGGCAGTACCAAAGGATTTGCGATATTCAAAAGAACATGAATGGGTAAAAGTTGAAGGAGATAACGCACGTGTAGGGATTACATATTTTGCACAATCTGAATTAGGCGATATCGTATTTGTTGAACTACCAGAAGTAGGCGATGAAGTAACAGCAAATGAACCTTTTGGAAGTGTAGAATCTGTTAAGACAGTTTCTGAATTATATGCTCCTATCAGCGGAAAAGTAGTTGAAGTAAATGAAGAGCTTAGTGACAATCCAGAATTTGTGAACGAATCTCCTTATGAAAAAGCATGGATGGTTGTTATTGAGCCAAGTGATAAAGCGGATATTGACGCGCTTATGTCAGCAGAGCAGTATGAAGAAATGACAAATGAAGGCTAATTTAATGTAGAGACCGGGATAAAGATATTTCAACCACCTATTAATCCAAACAAGTATACGGAGATGCTAATAAAAATTTTCGTATACTTGTTTGGTTTTTTTAATTTTTAGGAGAATATAAAGGGGCGATATGTCTTTCCTATCACCGATATATACCAGAAAACCTACTTCTTTCTCTTCCTGTTTGAATATGTTAAAGTAAATGAAATAACTCCTTTAGGTGATCAATATGAAAAAAGTAATCATTGTTGAAGGCAAATCAGACAAACAAAAAGTAGAGAAGATTGTGCGTGAACCAGTCGATATTATTTGTACGAATGGAACAATTGGAGTTTCAAAGCTGGATGAATTACTAGACGAGCTAATGGATAAAGATGTGTATATCTTAGTGGATGCAGATAAGTCAGGAGATAAGATAAGAAAACAGTTTAAACGAGAACTTCCTGAAGCAGAATTCCTTTATATAGATCGCAAATATAAAGAAGTTGCTGCCTCTCCTGAATGTCACTTAGCAACCCTATTATTACAAGCTGATATTGAGATTGAAGCAAAATATTTAGATACAAGGATGAATGGATTATGATAGATTGGAACCTCGATCAATGGGAGAAACAAGTAAAGGATAGAGATGCTGCCTTTCTTTACTTGTATACTCCTCTTTGCGGTACGTGTATGGTTGCGTCAAAAATGTTGACAGTATTGCATACAATGAAGCCAGAGTTGAATTTAGGAAAAATGGATTTAAATTATGCCCCCGGTTTAGCAGCAAAATATGAGGTAGAAAGTGTTCCCTGTCTAGTTATTATGGAAAAGGGGGAGTTAAAAGAAAAAGTATATCGCTTTGAATCAGTCCCTCATTTAGTAGAAGTTATCCATAACTATATAAAATAAGCAGGACATGGACATTTTCATGAAAGGGTTATATTAGAGTGCCAATTCCATTAAACGGATGCTGCCCTTAAAAAGCTAGCATGGTTAAAAGCATCAATCGCCTTTTTTATAAAGATTACTTTTAAAAAAGGTTTTTTTCTGCTGCTGCAAGAATAAGTAATATAAGATTGTTCGGCAGAAAGTAGGAGATGCTTTTGCAGGATTGGATGAAATATTTTGTAGAAAAGCTGAATCGGAAAGAATCGTTAAAACCATTATTACGAAACGCTTCGCTTTCCTTAGTGTTAACATGTCAAAATGAATCCTATTATATGGAGCTTAAGAACAATCGCTTTTCATGGAGAAGGATGAAGGATGATGATAATCCAGATATATGGTTAACGGGGGATATGACTAGTATTAGCCTCGTTATGGAAGGCGAGTTTCTTCTTAGAGAAGCAAAAAAGAATGGATCTATTCAATTAGAAGGCTCCTTAAGGAAAATCCTCTTACTTGAATCTTTGTTTTTCTTAAGCCGTTCACGTTCAGTTCCCCACACTGGATAATAGTTTTGATGTTTACCTGGAATCCGCCTTTGCTAACAAAAAGTGAAGGTATTTCGGGTTATTTTTTTTGAAAGAATTTTTCCCCATATTGGTTTTAAATCCAAGCTTTCTCATTGAATTAATTATGTCAGAAAATCTAACTTATTTTAATTGAAAATTCAGAAAATAAATTATGTTAAAAAAGGTGTTGACAGTCATTTCGGGAAATGGTAAATTACATCTATCATATTAACGATTTTTACATTTCATATAAATAACGAAACTCTTATCAAGAGAGGTGGAGGGATGTGCCCTATGAAACCCGGCAACCGTCAGTATACTGAAACGGTGCCAATTCACACAAAGCGTCATGCTTTGATAGATGAGAGAAAGGGATATTAATCATAATAAAAACCTTTCTGCTCTTCTTGCAGAAAGGTTTTTTTGTTATCTGGAATGATATGATATGCTTTGTTAAAAACTATTTAAATATAGTGATCGATAGAGTGATTTTAAATAAGAAGTAGGTGAATACATTGATTAATGTAAACTCAGTAAAAAAAGTATACTCCTCTAGAAGTGGGAAGGTCACTGCGGTTGATCACGTGGATTTAACCATCGATTCAGGAGAGATATTTGGAATAATCGGATATAGTGGTGCAGGTAAAAGTACATTAATCAGAATGCTGAACGGATTGGAGATTCCTACTGCTGGAAGTGTGTCGGTTGCAGGTCACGAAGTTTCTAAAATAAAAGGAAGCAAACTTCGTAAGGCGAGACAAGAAATCAGTATGATATTTCAACATTTTAATCTGCTATGGTCAAGAACCGTAAAAGAAAATATTGCTTTTCCTTTAGAAATAGCGGGAGTAAAAAAATCAGCAAGAGACAAGAAGGTATTAGAACTCATCAAACTGGTTGGATTAGAAGGACGAGAAGATGCTTATCCTTCTCAATTAAGTGGTGGGCAGAAACAGCGGGTTGGGATTGCAAGAGCACTTGCTAGTGATCCGAAAGTACTTCTCTGTGATGAAGCAACCTCAGCATTGGATCCACAAACAACAGATGCCATCTTAGATTTATTAGTGGACATTAATAAACGTCTTGGTCTTACTATTGTGTTGATTACCCATGAAATGCACGTTATTCGCAAGATTTGTCATCGAGTGGCAGTGATGGAAGACGGGAAGGTAGTAGAAACAGGACCAGTGATTGATGTATTTAAGCAGCCAAAGAAAGAAATTACGAAACGTTTTGTTCAACAAGTAATTGAACCAGAAGAGGCGAAGGATACGATTGAACACTTAATAGCGCAATATAAAACAGGCAGTATTGTCATGCTGGGATTTGTCGGCGAAAGTGCTGAACAGCCTGTAATCACCAATCTCATTCGAACTTTTGCTGTTTCTGTGAATATCATTCAAGGGAAAATTTCCCCGACACAGCATGGATCCTATGGAACATTATATATTCATTTAGATGGAGAGAAACAAGAAATAGAAAAAGCTATTCAATATCTTCATGCGCAAGAAATTAGTGTGGAGGTGATTGAAGGATGATGGAAAGATTATTGCCAAATGTAGATTGGGAAATAATGTGGAATGCCACGAAAGAGACCCTATTTATGACTGGATTCTCGATTATTTTTACCTTTATACTTGGAATTATTCTTGGGATTACGCTGTTTTTAACCGATAAAGGGAATATGTGGAATAATGTATTTTTTAATAGAATCATCAGTGCAGTCGTGAATATTTTCCGTTCCATTCCTTTTATTATTTTATTAGTTCTATTAATCCCATTAACAACTTTACTAATCGGGACAATGATTGGACCGAAAGCGGCGCTGCCTTCTTTAATCATTGGCGCTGCTCCATTTTATGCAAGACTTGTGGAAATTGGCCTTCGAGAGGTGGATAAAGGTGTTATTGAAGCGGCAAAGTCAATGGGAGCAAAACCAACTACTATTATCTTTAAAGTTCTTTTGCCAGAATCTATGCCAGCACTTGTTTCAGGAATTACGGTTACTACAATTGCATTAGTAGGATCGACCGCAATGGCTGGAATAATTGGTGCCGGCGGTCTTGGGAATTTAGCCTATTTACAAGGATTTCAACGAGGTAATGGTGATGTGACACTTGTTTCAACTGTTATTATTTTAATCATTGTTTTTATCATCCAATTTATTGGTGATTTTATAACAAAAAAAATAGACAAAAGATAAGGAGAAAAACACATGAAAAAATTATGGTCTTTACTGATTGCATTAACATTTGTATTTGTGCTTGCGGCATGCGGCAGCTCTAATGATGATAGCAAGGAAAACGGCGCTTCTAACAGTGACAAAGAATCAACTAAATTAGTAGTAGGTGCTTCTAATGTACCACATGCTGAAATTTTGGAAAAAGCAAAACCAATTTTGAAGGAAAAAGGAATTAATTTAGAGATCGTTCCTTTCCAAGATTATGTATTGCCAAATAAAGCTTTAGAATCAAAAGAAATTGATGCAAACTATTTTCAACATATTCCATACTTAAACCAACAAATTAAAGAAAATGGTTATGATTTTGTAAATGCTGGTGGAATTCATATTGAGCCAATGGCTGTATTCTCTAAGAAATATAAGAGTTTAGATGAGCTTCCAGATGGAGCAACCATTATTTTTAGTAACTCTGTTGCTGAACATGGCCGTGTACTGTCTCTTTTAGAAAAAGGTGGATTAATTAAGCTTAAAGATGGAATTGATAAAGTAAATGCAAAGATTGAAGATATTGCGGAAAATCCGAAAAATGTTAAATTAAAAGCAGATTATGAGCCAGCGTTACTTCCACAAATTTTTAATAATAATGAAGGGGATGCAGTTGTTATTAATGCCAACTATGCATTAGATGCTGGCTTAAACCCTGTGAAAGATTCTATTGAAATCGAAGGAAGCGAATCTCCATATGCGAATATCATTACTGTTCGTAAAGGAGACGAAAATCGTGAAGATATTAAAACTTTAGTAGAAGTACTGCATTCTAAAGAAATTCAAGATTTCATTAATAAAGAGTATAAAGGTGCAGTTGTACCAGTTAGTGAATAATAAGTAAGAAGATGTTCCTATAAAAGATTAAACATATAGTATATATCCAATTGAGAATTAAGTTGATTCTATTAATAATGGATATAGCATGTGTAGAAGTCTTTATAGGAACATTTTTTATTTTTGTATGATCAAATAATATTTAGCGGAATCGTCTTCCAATAAGTACTAGGGCTAAATTTATTTCGTGTATAAATACTAAAACGAAACTATTCAAGTGAATATATTTTTGAGTCTATCGTTATCGTTTATGCCAGTGAATTGTTCGGGACCGTAATAAGGAGAGAAATTATTTTAAAGAAAGCAAACTCATGCGAAATTATAAGGAATCAAGCGTATTTATTTGTTTCATGCGAATTTTCCTTATTGAACGGGAAGCAATAGGTTGCTATCAGATTTTATTTGTTATAAGATTAGAATGATAATAAATTGATAATGAAGTTTCGACAATTTTGTGAACAAAACTTCTTTTTACTATGGAGGTATATAATATGAGTCAACCTAAATTAGTCATTAATGATTTACATGTTTCAATCGAAGAAAAAGAAATTATTAAAGGTCTTAACTTAGAAATAAAGGGTGGAGAAATTCACGCAATCATGGGGCCAAACGGAACGGGTAAATCAACATTATCTTCTGCAATCATGGGTCACCCAAAGTATGAAGTAACAAGCGGTGATGTAAGTCTTGATGACGAAGATGTATTAGAAATGGAAGTAGATGAGCGCGCGCGTGCAGGTCTATTTTTAGCTATGCAATACCCAAGTGAAATTAGTGGTGTAACAAATGCAGACTTCTTACGTTCTGCTTTAAACAGCCGTTTAGGTGAAGGGAATGAAATTTCTTTAATGAAATTTATCCGTAAAATGGATGATAACATGGAGTACCTAGAAATGGATCCAGATATGGCACAACGTTACCTAAATGAAGGCTTCTCTGGCGGGGAGAAGAAACGTAATGAAATTCTTCAATTAATGATGTTGAATCCAAAAATTGCGATCTTAGATGAAATCGATTCTGGTTTGGATATCGATGCATTGAAAGTTGTTTCAAAAGGAATTAACAAAATGCGTGAAGAGCGTAAAGAAGAGTTCGGCTGCTTAATTATCACTCACTACCAACGTTTATTAAACTACATTACTCCTGACTACGTTCATGTAATGATGCAAGGTCGTATTGTTAAATCTGGTGGACCTGAGCTTGCTCAACGCTTAGAAGCAGAAGGATATGACTGGATTAAAAAAGAGCTTGGTATTGAAGACGAAACTGTTGAACAAGAAGCGTAATTGTTAGGAGGATTGACCAATGACAACGGATATTAAATTACCATTTGACCAAGAGTATCTTTCCTCTTTTTCGAAAGATATGAATGAACCTTCTTGGCTGACAGAGCTGCGTGTAAATGCTTTACAACAAGCAGAGGCTCTTCCGATGCCAAGACCGGACAAAACAAATATTAAAAACTGGAACTTTACCCAATTTGAAAAGCATATTGTAAGCAGTGAAGATTTTTCAGATGTAAGTGATTTACCAGAACAAGTAAAAGCACTTATCGATTTAGAAAAAAATAAAACACTTTATATCCAAAGAAATAACCGTCCAACTTTTTTAGCTGTTTCTAATGAATTAAAAGAAAGCGGCGTAGTTTTCACTGATATTTTCACAGCCGCAAGAGAATACACTGACTTACTGCAAAAATACTTTATGAAAGATGCTGTAAAGATAGATGAGCATAAATTAACGGCTTTACATGCAGCCCTTTTAAATGGTGGAGTATTCTTATATGTTCCTAAAAACGTAGTAGTAGAAGAACCAATTCAATCCATTTTCTTACATGATGACAAGGAAGCGAACCTTTTTAACCATGTTATTGTAGTGGCTGAAGATAATAGCTCTGTTGTTTATGTAGAAAACTATGTTTCTACTGTGGATCCTGAAGAAGCAGTATTCAATATTGTGACAGAAGTAATAGCCAATGCAAATGCAAAAGTTCAATATGGTGCTGTTGATAATCTAGCGCATGGGGTTACTACGTATGTAAATCGCCGTGGTGTTGCAGGTCGTGATGCTAAAATAGAATGGGCATTAGGCTTCATGAATGACGGTAATACGATTTCTGATAATACAACATATTTGATGGGTGATGGCTCATATGGCGATACGAAGTCTGTAGTAGTTGGACGCGGCGATCAAAAACAAAACTTCACTACAAAAGTAGTTCATTACGGTAAGAGCTCTGAAGGCTATATCTTAAAGCATGGTGTAATGAAAGATAAAGCTTCTTCCATCTTTAACGGAATTGGTAAGATTGAACATGGTGCAACAAAAGCAAACGCTGAGCAAGAATCTCGTGTTCTAATGTTAAGCGAAAAGGCTAGAGGCGATGCGAATCCAATTCTATTAATTGATGAAGACGATGTAACGGCAGGACATGCAGCATCTGTTGGTAGAGTAGATCCTTTACAATTGTATTACTTAATGAGCCGTGGTATTCCACAACATGAAGCAGAAAGATTAGTTATTCATGGTTTCTTAGCTCCTGTAGTAGAACAATTGCCAATTGAAGGTGTGAAAAAGCAATTAGTTGAGGTAATTGAAAGGAAAGTAAGATAATGGATAGCAAACATATTCGTTCTTACTTCCCAATTTTAAACCAAGAAGTCAACGGACATCCATTGGTTTATCTTGATAGTGCAGCTACCTCTCAAAAGCCAGTCCAGGTAATTGAAACAATCGAGAACTACTATCGAGAATATAATTCCAATGTTCATCGTGGCGTTCATACCTTAGGCACAAGAGCGACAGATGCTTATGAAGGAGCAAGGGAAAAGGTAAGAAAGTTTATCTCTGCTTCTTCCATCGAGGAAATTATCTTTACTCGTGGTACGACAACTGCGCTGAATACAGTTGCACAAAGCTATGCGATGGAAAATGTAAAAGAGGGGGATGAAATAGTCATTACCCCGATGGAGCATCATAGTAATATTATTCCTTGGCAGCAAGTTGCCAAAAAAACAGGAGCAACACTTAAATATTTGCCGCTGCAAGCAGATGGAACAATTGCACTTGCCGATGTTGAAAATACAATCACGCCAGCAACAAAAGTAGTTTCCATTACCTATGTTTCAAATGTTCTGGGGGTTATCAATCCAATAAAGGAAATTGCGGCTATTGCTCATAAAAATGGAGCTGTACTCGTTGTAGATGCTGCACAAGGAGCTCCACATGTAAAAATCGATGTGCAAGATTTGGATTGTGATTTCCTTGGATTCTCTGGACATAAAATGTGTGGTCCAACAGGAATTGGGGTACTTTATGGAAAGAAACATCTTTTAGAAAATATGGAGCCAATTGAATTTGGTGGAGAAATGATTGATTTCGTCGGATTATATGAGTCGACTTGGAAAGAACTTCCGTGGAAGTTTGAAGCTGGAACGCCAATCATTGCAGGGGCAATCGGTTTAGGAGCAGCCATTGATTTTCTCGAAGAAATTGGCTTAGAGAATATAACCGAACATGAGCATAAATTAGCAGCATATGCAATGGAGAAATTGTCATCTATTAATGGTTTAACTATTTATGGACCGCAAAACGCAAATAACCGTGCTGGCGTGATCACCTTTAATATTGAAGATGTTCATCCACATGATGTTGCAACAGTATTAGATGCTGAAGGAATTGCCGTACGTGCAGGACATCACTGTGCACAACCATTAATGAAATGGCTAAATGTTTCTGCAACCGCTCGAGCAAGCTTTTATCTTTATAATTCAGAAGAAGATGTTGATAAGCTTGTGGAAGGGATTGGCAAGACAAAGGAGTATTTTAGCGATGTCTTTTAATAATTTAGATTCACTTTATAGAAGTGTAATTATGGATCATTATAAAAATCCCCGGAATAAAGGAGTTCTTGAAGGCAGTTTGACTGTCAATATGAATAACCCTACTTGCGGGGACCGTATCCTTCTTACAATGAAAATTGAAGATGGGATTGTCGCTGACACAAAATTCGATGGAGAAGGATGTTCCATAAGCATGTCTTCTGCATCCATGATGACACAAGCAATTAAAGGGAAAACAGTCGAACAAGCGTTAAAAATGTCTGAGTCATTCTCTGAAATGATTCAAGGTAAAGACTACGCTGATGATATGGACCTGGGGGATATTGAGGCACTTCAAGGTGTTAGTAAATTCCCAGCAAGAATTAAATGTGCAACATTAGCTTGGAAGGCTATGGAAAAAGGCGTAAATGAAGGATTAGATTCATAATTTACTACCAAGGTTGCATGTAGAATGGAGGAAAATGAAATGGCAAAAAAGATGCCCGATATTGGGGATTATAAATATGGATTTTCAGATAAAGACGTTTCTATCTTTCGTTCTAAACGTGGATTAACGAAAGAAATCGTTGAAGAAATTTCAAAAATGAAGGCTGAACCACAATGGATGCTAGACTTTCGTTTGAAAGCATTAGAGCATTTTTACAACATGCCAATGCCACAATGGGGCGGCGATCTCTCTGCTTTAAACTTTGATGAAATTACGTATTATGTAAAGCCATCAGAGAAAACAGAAAGATCTTGGGATGAAGTTCCAGATGAAATCAAACAAACATTTGATAAGCTTGGTATTCCAGAAGCTGAGCAAAAATACTTAGCAGGTGTATCTGCTCAGTATGAATCTGAGGTTGTTTATCATAATATGCAGGAAGATCTTGAGAAAATGGGAATTGTTTTCAAAGATACAGACTCTGCATTAAGAGAAAATGAAGATATTTTCCGTGAGCATTGGGCAACTGTTATTCCACCTACGGATAATAAGTTTGCTGCTTTAAACTCAGCTGTATGGTCTGGTGGATCTTTCATTTATGTTCCAAAAGGAATTAAAGTAGACACGCCATTACAAGCGTATTTCCGTATTAACTCCGAAAATATGGGTCAATTTGAAAGAACATTAATCATCGTGGATGAGGGTGCAAGTGTACATTATGTAGAAGGCTGTACAGCACCAGTTTATACAACGAACTCTCTTCACAGTGCCGTTGTTGAAATCATTATTAAAAAAGACGCATATTGCCGTTATACAACGATTCAAAACTGGGCAAACAATGTATACAATCTTGTAACAAAGCGTGCAGTTTGTGATGCTAATGCTACAATGGAATGGATCGATGGAAATATTGGTTCTAAATTAACGATGAAATACCCTGCTGTCATCTTAAGAGGTGAGGGAGCAAGAGGAATGACTTTATCTATCGCTCTTGCTGGTAAAGGACAACACCAAGATGCTGGAGCAAAAATGCTTCACTTAGCTCCAAATACATCTTCTACAATTGTTTCTAAGTCTATTTCGAAACAAGGCGGAAAAGTAACATACCGCGGTATCGTTCACTTTGGACGTAAAGCAGACGGTGCTCGTTCTAATATCGAATGCGATACGTTAATTATGGATAACAAGTCTACATCTGATACAATTCCATACAATGAAATTTTAAATGATAATATTTCATTAGAGCACGAAGCAAAAGTTTCAAAAGTATCAGAAGAACAATTATTCTACTTAATGAGTAGAGGTATTTCGGAAGAAGAGGCAACAGAAATGATCGTAATGGGCTTTATCGAGCCATTTACAAAAGAATTACCAATGGAATATGCAGTAGAGATGAACCGTCTGATCAAGTTCGAGATGGAAGGCTCTATCGGTTAATATATCCAGTAAAGAAGATGAACTATTGAGGTTCGTCTTCTTTTATTTTTATCAGGAAGAAAATATTTTAGCTGCATATGAACTATATTGCATTCCAAAAATTAGTGTGTTATATTAGCCTCAAGTACTTATTAAAGAAGTTTAATAAGTTTTATTTTGCTCACTTATTAAGTATCTTTAATAAGTTGGATGGAAAGGAGGGAAATAAAGTGGATGCGACGCCAAAATCTATGAAAAATATTATCCAGCAAAATATTCGTCAATTTCTTTTAGCAAATGGAAGTGCTACGAAGGTGGAGTTGAGTGATAAATTAGGAATTAGTTTCCCAACTATTAGCAAATTTACGGCGCAGATGGAAGAGAATGGAGAATTACAATCAGCAGGTTTAGATGATTCAAGTGGCGGCAGACGAGCGAAGCGGTATACATATAATCCTGAATATATGTTGGGGTTAGCTATTTTTTTAGAAAAGACCGAAACCAATTATATTGTGTTTAACTGCCTAGGCGAAGAAAAGGAGACTGGCAAAATTTCCAGTGCATTAAGGGATGACAATGTTAAATTACTGATCGAGTACGTGGAAGCGCTACAAACACAATATCCAAAGATTAGCTCTATCTCTATTGGGGTGCCTGGTTCGGTTGATAATGGTCGAATCATCTACAGTCCTGATTATGAATATCTTCACGATTTTGATTTAAAGGGATACTTAGAAAATTATTTTTCGATTCCAGTGGTCATTGAAAATGATATGAATGCAGCAGTATTAGGTTATCAAGATCGGCGGGAGAAAAAGAACGATAAATCACTTGTTTATCTCTATTCTGGCCAAAATGGTCCAGGAGCTGGAATTATCGTAAATGGAAAGATTGTAAGAGGGAGCACTAATTTCGCAGGGGAAGTATCTTTTGTTCCGCAATATAATAATCGAAACTTTGGTCAGACCTTTGCGAATGGAAAAGTATTCTTTTCAAAGGAAGATGAAATTGATGCCATAAGTAGACTAATCGCTTCCTTTGTGGCAATTATTAACCCGCATGCGGTTATTTTCTGTGATGATGAAGTCACAAAAACCACAATCAACCAAGTTAAGCAAAAAGGCTCCACCTATATTCCGGCAGAGCATCTCCCTGAATTTAGGGTGAGCGATTGGAAGCAAGATTATTTATATGGATTACAACGACTTGGACTCGAACTAATCATTAGAGGAATAAGTAGTAAAACAAATGAATAGTTTGCAAAACGCTTACAGAGTGGGGGTTAACTATTGGCGACATTTTTTTTAGTAATCATCTATTTGGCTTTTATCAGCTTAGGTTTGCCTGATTCTTTATTGGGAGTTTCATGGTCTTTAATGGAAGTGGAATTTAAGGCACCCCTTGAAACTGCAGGAGTACTGTTTATGACAATTGCAGCGGGAACAATCATTTCCAGCTTTATTAGCGGTATAGTGCTGAAAAAATTCGGAACTGGAATGGTTACATTTGTAAGCTGCTTTATGACAGCGGGAGCTCTATTAGGGTTTCATTTCGCCCCATCCATTATATGGCTGTTTATCTTTGCAATTCCGCTTGGCTTAGGTGCAGGTGCTGTGGATACAGGTTTAAACAACTATGTGGCAAGCCATTACAAAGCGCATCATATGAGCTGGCTTCACTGTTTTTGGGGAGTTGGAGCTACACTTGGCCCGATTGTTGTGGCTCAGTTTATATCTAGAGATAATTCTTGGCGAAGTGGTTATTTTGCCATCGCATGTATTCAATTTATTTTAGTTGTCATTTTGCTTTTCACACTCCCTTTATGGGAAAAGATAGAAAAGATCCCTAAGCAGGAGAACGAGAATAATAGAGAAGATTCAACTAGTACATTGGATGAAACATATTTGGAAAATCAAAAGCCTTGGCAAATAAGAGGGGTTAAGCTAGCTTTACTTGCATTTTTATTTTACTGCGGGGCGGAAGCGGCAGTTGGGCTTTGGGGAAGCAGTTTTCTCGTAAATGTTAAAAATTTATCGATAGATGTAGCAGCCAAATGGGTTTCCTTATTTTATGCAGGTATCACCATTGGAAGATTTATCACAGGCTTTATTACATTAAAAATGAGTAATCAAAGATTGATAAGATGGGGACAAATAATTGCGTTAGTTGGTGCAGTTCTATTATTTTTGCCATTCCCTATTCTTTTTTCACTGGCAGGCTTTATTATGATTGGTTTAGGTTTAGCGCCGATATTTCCGTGTATGCTGCATGAAACACCATTACGTTTTGGAAAGAAACATTCCCAAACCATAATGGGTTATCAAATGGCTATTGCCTATACAGGCAGTACCTTTCTTCCTCCCATTCTGGGATATGCTGCAGCCAAATCAACAATAGGAATTTTCCCTTTTGTTATTGCAGGCTTTATTGCCATTATGCTATGGGGATCGGAAAGGTTAAATGGAGTATTGCATAAAAAAGAAATAAAAAGGGATACAGCGCGTGTAATTTAAGCTAATTAAAGAAGGAGTGACAGGAACATGAAAATAGAACATGTTGCAATATGGGTGAAAGATTTAGAAGGAATGAAGACATTTTATACAACCTATTTTGGTGGGAGAGCAAATTCGAAATATCAAAATAGAGAAAAGAAATTTGAATCCTATTTTATATCGTTCAAGGAAGGAGCTCGCTTAGAACTTATGCGGAAAGCTGGGATCGATAAGGATGATTCAAATGATAGAGTTGGCTGGGCGCATATTGCTATTTCATTAGGAAGTGAAGAAGCAGTTAATCAACTGACGGAACGATTGCAAAAGGATGGTTATTTGTTAGTTAATGGGCCTCGTCTAACAGGGGACGGCTATTATGAAAGTGTGATAGAAGATCCGGAAGGAAATCTTTTAGAGTTGACGGTTTAATGTGGATAGAAAGGAATGATAAAGTGAAAACAGAAAAAGAAAAAATGGTAAATGGAGACTTCTATAATCCAGCAGATCCAGAATTAATAAAGGATAGAAGTAATGCGCGAAAGCTAACAAGAGTATTTAATGAATCCATTGAAACAGAAGATGATATTCGGTCCGTCCTATTAAAACAATTATTTGGTTCCACAGGAACTAATATATTCATAGAACCAACCTTTCGTTGTGACTATGGATATAACATCCATGTAGGGGAAAACTTCTTTGCTAATTTTGATTGTGTGTTTTTGGATGTTTGTGAGATTAGAATTGGGGATAATTGCTTTATCGCCCCAGGAGTACATATTTATACAGCGACACATCCTGTAAATGCTCAAGAGAGAATAGCAGGAATTGAGTACGGAAAGCCGGTGAATATCGGAAATAATGTCTGGGTGGGAGGAAGAGCAGTTATCAATCCCGGAATAAGTATTGGGAATAATGTGGTGGTTGCATCTGGTGCAGTTGTGACAAAGGATGTACCAGATAATGTTGTTATTGGTGGAAATCCGGCAAGAATTCTAAAAAAAATAGTTGAGTAGAATACCAGAGGTGGGGGAAAGCGAATGATTAAATTAGTGCTGACAGACATGGATGGAACATTTTTAAATAATAATGGTGATTTTGACCGGGAATTGTTCAAAGAAGTAAAGAATTTAATGAAAGAAAAAGGCGTAGCTTTTGCTCCTGTTACTGGTAAACAATGTGAACGGGTTGAAGAATTATTTGGTGAAGATGCGAAAGATATGTGGATTCTAGGGGATAGCGCCACCCGCATTAAGCATAATGGCAAATTTGTTTATGAATCGCTGTTAAGTAATGAATTGGGCCTAGCGATTATTCGTTTGCTAGAGGAAATCAGTCTAAACCATACTATTATTGCTTGTACGAGAAGCGGTGCAGTTATAAAGGATAACGTTATCCCGGAAGAAGCTGCTATTGTAAGAAAGTCTTATGCACAGGTGAGAAAAGTGTCAGATTTTAAAGAAATAACGGAAGATTTTGTGAAAATAACAATTCACGATTCAGAGCTTAAATGTTTTGAGACAAAAGAAAGATTATCATCCTTTTTTGAATCCGCTTATATTGTAGCATCTGAGGCAGCTTGGATTGATATAGCCAATGTAAATGTACATAAAGGGACAACAGTTGAGCATTTACAACAAGTACTAAATGTTACCCCTGAAGAAACAATGGCGTTTGGTGATGGCTATAATGACATAGAACTTATGAGTCGCAGTACATATAGTTTTGCTGTTCGTAATGCCGTAAAGGAATTAAAAGAGACAGCAAATTTCATCACTCGTTCAAATGAAGAAGATGGTGTAATGAGAACAATCATTCAACTGTTATCTCTTTCATAGATGGAAGATAGAATCTATCTATTTGAAAATAATGTAAGAAGTGAATCCCAAATGTGATTTTAGGAAGAGAAAGCTTTTCATTTCTCCTCTTTTCGTATATAATTTCTTTATTGGAAAAGAGGGTGTATAATGGAGAAAACAAAACCTTATGGTACTGTTCTATTAAGAGCAGCAAAAATTATGGATTACCTTTCAGACAATCCTAATCAAGCATTGCAGAAAATTGCTCAAAACACAGAGATGACAACTTCAACTACTTTGAAAATATTGGACACTTTATTGTTAATTGGCTTTGTGAGCAGAGATAAAAATAAAAATTATCGATTAGGATCTAAACTTATTCGATATGCAAATCAAGGTGTGGATCAGCTGGACTTAGTAGAGCTGACATTGCCTTATTTAGAAAAACTGCAAAAGTTAATTGATGAAACCATTCATTTAGGCGTACTTGCAGATAATGAAATTTTATATGTAAACAAGCTAGAGGCTAAACATCAGACAATAAGAATGTCATCAAGGATTGGGATAACAAGGCCCTTGTACAGCTCAGCAATGGGAAAGGCAGTTCTTGCAGAATTGGAAGAAGAAGAGTATTTAAATTATCTAAAAACAACTCCTTTAGTTCCATATACAGAGCATACGATAACCAACTCTTTAAAGCTTGCATCAGAATTGCAGAAAGTGAGAGAGACTGGTATTGCTTTTGATGACGAAGAAATGGAGAAAGATATTTTCTGTATTGGAGCGTCTTTAAAAAAAGATGGAAAAATCATTGGAGCATTTAGTGTAAGTATGCCGAAATATAGGCTCACAGAAGAATTTAAAAAACAAATAATAAAGGCTGTCGTCGAAACGAAAAATGAGATAATGCAAGTTGTGGCTCGTTAAATCGTTTCGGCGATTTTTTTTATTTAATGATTAGCGTTTACATTTTTCAAAAAAGTATGTATAATCAAGGTGGGTTTCTTAATAGTAAAATTGTATTTCTAAATAGGAAAAGAGTGGTGGAGATGAAACGAGTTGAAACATTACGACGCTTAAAGAGTGCTGGAATAATCGCAGTAGTCCGAGGGAACAGCAAGGAAGAGGCTGTGAAGGCAAGTAATGCAGTAGTTCAAGGTGGCATGAAGGGAATTGAATTAACTTTTACTGTTCCTAATGCAGATAAAGCCATTAGTGAATTAGTAGAGTTGTATAAGAATGATTCTGACATTGTTATAGGTGCAGGTACTGTGTTAGATGTAGTAACTGCTCGTTTAGCTATCATGGCTGGAGCAGAATATATTGTCAGCCCAAACTTTGATAGAGAAACTGCAGAACTATGTAATCTTTATCAAACTCCCTATCTTCCGGGATGCTTAACGATTACAGAAATGAAAGAGGCATTAAAGGCAGGAGTAGATATTATCAAATTATTCCCAGGCAGTGCCTATGGACCAAGTATTGTATCCGCTTTTAAAGCTCCAATGCCTCAAGTTAATATTATGCCGACAGGCGGAGTTAGCCTAGAAAATATGGAAGACTGGTTTAAAGCAGGAGTAGTAGCAGTTGGCGTAGGAGGAAACCTATTAGCACCTGTGGCAAAAGGGGATTTTGCTAAAGTTACAGAGATTGCTAGTCAATATATGGATAAATTTCATCAAATTAAAGGAGCATAAATATGGGGAAGGTAGTTACGTTAGGTGAAATCATGCTTCGTCTATCCACTGATTCTGGTGTACGAATTGCCCATGCTGATAATTTTCGTGCCCATTATGGCGGGGGTGAAGCCAATGTCGCTATTTCACTAGCCAATTTTGGTCACGATGTTTACTTTGCTAGTAAAATTCCAGACAATGGCTTAGGAGAAGGTGTAGTAAAGCATTTAAGTTGTTATGGCGTTCATACTGACTTTCTTTTAAAAGGAGGATCCAGGTTAGGCACTTATTATGTAGAGGCTGGAATTGGTGAACGAGCAGCCAATGTCATTTATGACCGTGCTGGTTCTAGTTTCGCCGAAATGACAGAGAGTGAATGGAAAAAGGAAGAACTGTTTAATAACGTAGATATCTTTCATATTTCAGGAATTACACCAGCGTTATCTTCAAGTTGGAAAAAAACAACAATCTCATTAATAGCAGCAGCAAAAGAGTCTGGCTGTAAAATCAGTTTTGATATTAACTATCGAGGAAAATTATGGTCTCAAAAAGAAGCAGGTGAGACAATTTCTGAAATATTGCCTTTGGTAGATTACTGTTCAGCTGGCAAGCTTGATGCTCTCTATTTGTTAGGAATTCCTGAGGCGACTGAACAGGAGAATGAATTAGTTTACTACTATCAAGAAATACAGAAGAAATTTCCTGCTATCTCTATTCTATATTCCACAAAAAGAACGGTGGTATCTGCTAGTAGCAATGAATTAATAGGAACATTATGGATGGATGATTACTACTATGAATCTCAAAAACATGTTATTAATCCAATCGTTGATCGAGTAGGAGCAGGTGATGCCTTTTCCGGTGGAGTTCTGCATGGAATACTAGCACAAAAAAGTCCACAGGAAATGATTGACTTTGCGACAGCTGCATCTGCTTTGAAACATACAGTTCATGGTGATTGTAATCAATTTAACGAACCAGAAGTCAACAGCTTTTTACTAGCTGGCTCTGGAAAAATAAATCGATAGGAGTGTAGAAAAATGCAAAACATGGAAACGCGTTATACACATAGCCCCGAGGATATACGTCATTACTCTACAGAACAATTGAGAAAAGAATTTTTAGTAGAAAAAGTATTTGTGCCAGGGGAAATTAGCTTAACGTATACGCATAACGACCGCATGATTTTTGGTGGAATTACGCCAACCGATAAATCCTTAGAAATCATATTGGATAAGCAATTGGGTGTGGAATATTTCTTGGAACGCCGTGAGCTGGGAGTTATTAATATCGGTGGACCTGGTTATATCGAAATCGACGGAGAAAAAGAAGAAATGAAAAAACAAGATGGATACTATATTGGCAAAGAGACACGACATGTTGTCTTTTCTTCCGAGAATCCAAACAATCCAGCTAAATTTTATATTAGCTCCGTACCGGCACATCACAAATATCCAAATGTAAAAATTAGTATTGATCATATCAAACCAATGGAAACAGGAGAAGCCCTAACATTAAATCAGCGTAAAATTTATCAATACATACATCCAAACGTATGTGAAAGCTGCCAATTGCAAATGGGCTATACTATCTTAGAGCCTGGAAGTGCATGGAATACAATGCCTTCTCATACACATGAAAGACGCATGGAAGCATATGTTTACTTTGATATGGAAGAAGATACCCGTATTTTTCACATGATGGGGAAACCGGATGAAACAAAGCATCTAGTTATGAGCAGTGAGCAAGCTGCTATTTCACCAAGCTGGTCTATTCATTCTGGAGTTGGCACAAGCAACTATTCCTTTATCTGGGCAATGTGTGGCGAAAATATCACGTATACCGATATGGACATGATTCCAATGAATAAATTGAAATAAAAGGAGAGAAAACAATGGCATTCACGATGGATAAATTCCGCATTGATGGAAAAGTAGCCTTAGTTACAGGTGCAATATATGGAATTGGTTTTGAAATTGCAAGCGCTTTATCGGAAGCGGGTGCAAAAATCGTGTTTAATTCCTTAAATCAAGAATCTGTCGATCAAGCACTTCAAAGTTATCAAGAAGCAGGAATTGAAGCAAAAGGCTATGTATTTGATGTTACAGATGAACAAGCCGTACAAGCTGCGGTTGCGCAGATTAAAGAAGAGGTTGGTCCGATTGATATTTTAGTTAACAATGCTGGGATTATCAAGCGTGTGCCAATGGTAGAAATGTCTGCAGAAGATTTCCGCCAAGTAGTAGATGTAGATTTGAATGGACCATTTATCGTTTCTAAAGCAGTTATACCTGATATGATTCAAAATGGCGGCGGTAAAATCATCAATATCTGTTCCATGATGAGTGAACTTGGCAGGGAAACAGTCAGTGCCTATGCTGCTGCTAAAGGCGGGCTAAAGATGCTGACAAAAAATATTGCTTCTGAATATGGAGAATACAATATTCAATGTAATGGAATCGGACCAGGTTATATCGCTACACCACAAACTGCCCCATTACGCGAAAAGCAGGCAGACGGATCCCGTCATCCATTTGATCAGTTTATTATTGGAAAAACGCCTGCAGCACGTTGGGGAAATCCTGAAGACCTAGCTGGTTCAGCCGTATTTTTAGCATCTGAAGCATCGAACTTCGTGAATGGTCATATTCTCTATGTAGATGGCGGAATACTGGCTTATATTGGTAAACAGCCTTAAGAGAAGCATAGATATTTTTACTAGTTCAATATCTGAAAGTATCTGTACTTATTTTTAAATTTATCTTGGAGGTACCAATAAATCGGGTGACTGATTTATTGGTACCTCTTTTTCTTTTAACTTAGTTATTTATGATGATTATGATATGATATTTAATATAAAGAAATAAAAAAACAGATATATTTTTGGAAATGAAGTTAGTGTTTTTCTCTATGTGAGTATCGCTTTGAGAAAAACAATGTTATCGAGGTGATTTTATTGATTCATATCGGATTAACAGGCTGGGGAGATCATCCGAGTCTATATGGAAAAAATACTTCATCGCAAAATAAGTTAATGGAATATGCCGGGTATTTTCCTACTGTGGAAGTGGATGCTTCTTTTTATGCGGTGCAGCCAGTCCGGAATGCGGAGTCTTGGGTAAAGAAAACACCTGACTCTTTTCAATTTATCGTAAAGGCATTCCAAGGGATGACAGGCCATAATCGTGGAGACATTCCTTTTGCCTCGAATGATGAAATGTTTGCTGCATTTATCGATTCCTTAGTTCCATATAGAAAAAGTGGCAAATTGGCGATGGTGTTATTCCAATTTCCTCCTTGGTTTGATTGCACAAAGGAAAATGTCCAATTCTTAAGAGCGTGCAGAAAAAGGATGGGAGATATACCTTGTGCACTTGAATTTAGACATCAATCATGGTTTAATCCCAAATATCGAGCAAGTACCCTTCAGTTTATGAAGGAAGAGAATTGGATACATAGTATTTGTGATGAGCCTCAAGTAATGCCGGTCTCTGTTCCTACTGTTCTAGAAGCGGTTGGCGAAGATAAGGTGCTCATTCGGCTTCACGGAAGAAATTATTATGGTTGGCAGCAAAATAATAATCCAAATTGGCGAGAAGTTCGTTATTTATATCGGTATAACACAGCAGAATTAAGTGAATGGGCTGAAAATATTCGCCAGCTTGAAAAGCAATGTAAAAATATTCATGTGCTCTTTAATAATAATTCTGGTGGAGATGCGGCTGATAACGCACGAGAACTGATTGATTTATTAAATATAGAATATACGGATTTAGCTCCAAGACAATTGGATTTATTCTAACTATCAGAAGAGTGGAGAAGAGCATTCTCTGCTATAGAATAGATAATTGCCTAAAAAAGTGAAAATACAAATAAGGAAGGCGAGAAGATGGAAGTCATCCACATATATCATACTAATGATTTACATAGCCATTTTGAAAATTGGCCAAGAATTTATGAATTGCTGCGTGAAAGAAAAAAATGGCATAAAGAGGCTGGCGAAGCTGTTTATTTATTTGATATAGGTGACCATTTAGATTTGTCTCATCCTTATACGGAAGCAACTAAAGGTAGAATTAACACACAGCTGTTAAATGAGGAACACTATGATGCAGTGACAATTGGGAACAATGAAGGAATTACTTTGTCATATGAAGGATTAGATCATTTATATGATGAAGCCAAATTTGATGTAATTGTTGCAAATCTATACAAACGTAATGGGGAACGTCCTGATTGGGCTATTCCTCATCAAATATTTAAGACAGCTAAAGGAACAAAAATTGGGGTAATCGGTATTACAGCCTATTTCGAAAAGTTATATGAGCTCTTAGGATGGAAATTGACAGAACCAATAGAAGAACTATCAAAGCAATTAGAAAAAATTAGAGGAAATGTTGATATTATTGTATTGCTTTCCCATTTAGGGATAAATGACGATGAGATGATTGCAGCTAATTATCCAGAAATAGATGTGATTCTTGGTGCACATACCCATCATATTTTCCATCAAGGAAAAATAATTAATAATAATCTTCAAGGTGCTGCCGGTAAATATGGCTATTATCTTGGTCATATTGAATTAAAGGTTGATGCTTCCAAAAGGGTAATCGATAAAAAAGCCATATTATATGAAACAAGTAAGTTGCCGATTGCAAATAAAGAAGAAGCCATTGTGGAAAATTATTACCAGCAAGGGAAATTGGTTTTATCAGAAAAGGCAGCAACGATTGATGAGTATTTATCTAGAGAAGCCCTAGCAGAAATGCTTTGCAAAAAATTAATTTCGTGGTGTCAATCGGATTGTGCCATTATAAATGAGGGCTTAATTTTAGAAGGATTGCAAGCCGGGGAGATCACTTTCTTTGATTTATTATCGATTTGTCCACATCCAATTAATCCATGTAATGTGACATTAACCGGAGCGGAACTGAAAGAAATTCTGCTTGATATGAAATCCGATAAGTGGGAGATAATGCCTGTCAAGGGTCTTGGGTTCCGGGGAACATTAATGGGGAAAATGATTGCAGCAGGCATTACGCAAGAGACAATCGGAGAAAAAGAACAGTACTATATCCATGCACAGGAAATACAGGCAGATCAGAATTATGTTGTAACAGTACCTGATATGTTTACATTCGGTAATTTTTTTCCAGCCATTTATCGGGCAACGAAGAAAGACTATTTTCTTCCTGAATTTATGCGTAATATTCTTGCTGACACTTTACAAAATAGGATAAAAGCGTAAAGGGTCATTTTATCATTCTTAAATAAAGAAGAAAACACCGATTTCTCCTCTCTTGAATATACTTATTAGGAAGGGAAAGAGAGGAGTGAGCACAGAGTATTATGATTGATGTGTATCCTGTTGATATCAATGGACATACTTTTATTGCGGTCTCGGTATTATTGCCTAAAACTACTTTGCTTGCTGTAAAAAATGATAAAGGCTACATTATGTGCGGTGCTTTAGATGTGGCATTGTTAAATGATAAGCTGAAAGACCGGAAAATTATTGCTGGTAGAGCTGTTGGTGTGAAAACGATTGAACAATTGCTAAATGCACCCTTAGAGTCAGTGACAATAGAAGCAGAAGCATATGGAATTCATAAAGGGATGATTGGAAGAGAAGCATTATTGAAAATGGTATAAAGGATAAAGAGGTTAAGAAGGTTTAACGAATCAGAGGGGAGCCCCTTTTCGTTAAACCTTCTTTTTTGGAAGAGAAGGAAATGAATATCCCTGCATTTAGACAATTTCTTATAAATTTTACTTTTCTTTTATAGGTATAAAGAAACAGAAGCAAAAGTACGATATAATAGTTACTATATAAATTATTAGGAGCTATTAAAGCATGAGATTAGTTGGGACAAAGAATATAAAAGAAGGTGCAATCTTAGCTAAGCCTATATTAAATGATCGCGGAAGAGTGTTAATAAATAGCGGGATAAGATTAGAGCAAAAGATGATTAAAAGGCTGCTTGACTTTGGTATTAGCTATGTTTATTTAGAAGATAAAAATACAAAGGATATTAAAGTGAATGATGCTATCTCAGAGCAAGTTAAGATGGAAGCGATGCAAACTATTGAGAAAAGTTTTGATATGATAAAAAGTGCGGATGCTGATAATATTTCGATGGTGATGGAGAAGAATACACCGGTTTTTAAAAATTTGGTTGAAAAAGTACTATTGGAATTAAAAAATCATGAACATCTTTCTTCTGTTATGTCTGATGTTTATCTATATGATAATTATATTTTTTCGCATAGCTTAAATGTAACTATTTACTCGTTGGCATTAGGTTTAGAGTTAAAACTTCCGCCGAAGCAGATGGAAATCTTAGGGCTTGGGGCTATTTTACATGATATTGGTAAAATGACAGTTCCATTAGAAATTCTCCTGAAACCAGGAAAGTTGACGGCAGAAGAATTTGATATTATAAAAAGTCATGCTGAAGCAGGCTTTGAGATGCTAAGAAAAGTGGAGACACTGCCTTTACTCGTTAGTCATTGTGCCTACCAGCACCATGAACGATTAAATGGTTCTGGCTATCCGAGAGGCATAAAAGCAGAAGATATTCATTTGTTTGGAAAAATTATTGCTGTAGCAGATGTTTTTGATGCCATTACATCTAATCGCGTCTATCATGATGCTTTATTACCACATGAAGCACTAGAGATTTTGTATACAGGATCAGGTTATCTATATGATGCAAAAATTGTTGAAGCATTTAGAAGAGCGATAGTCCTTTATCCTAATGGGTTAAGTGTTATGCTAAGCAATGGAGAAAAAGGGATTGTATGTAAACAAAATAAGGGGATGAATGAAAGACCAATTATACGAATTGTGGAAAGAGAGGGAAAAGAAATTCCTCCATATGACTTGAATTTAAAGGAAAATCTTTCAATTGTCATAACGCAATGTGATTCTCTCCAAAATCCCTTGTGAACATAAAGGCGATAAGAATGAAGCAGTAGATCCTTATCGCCAAGTAAGTAATTTATTTTTTCTTTCTTGTTTTTATCTTTTCTTGTCTTTCCCATAATCGTAAATGTGCATATGGATCATAGGACCATTCTGTATAGCCATTATCTTTATAGATACCATAATGTAGATGAGGAGGGAATTTTCCTGAGGTTCCTGGCGGTCCGTATCCTGAACTTCCAACTCCACCAATAATCATCCCTGGCTCTACGACCATTCCAGCCTGAATCTCTTTCGAGAATCCATTTAAATGGGCAAAATAATGATAATTATTATTAATATCTCTTATTCCGATGCGCCATCCGCCATAATTATTCCAGCCTTTCATTTCTACAATACCATAGGAAGTCGCTTTTACAGGGACTCCATAGTCTGCAAAAATATCTGTACCTTCATGAATTCTTTTTCCTCCCCAGCCGCGGGCGTCCCCCCAAGTACTGCGATAGCTATGATCACTTCTTAATGGCAGAGGGAAGGCATGATCATCTAAATTTAATCTGCCAAAGTGGTTGTATATGGCTGCTTTTCCCATTATGATGCTAACAGTTTTATCCCTTTTATAGTAGTTCCATAATCCGATTTTAAAGTTATCCTCATCAATGCCATATTGACTTATATAATTGGAGAATGCGGAAAGGATATCTTCATCATTAAATCTATCTGCTTTTCCATCTCCATCACCGTCAGCACCAAGTCCTCCAAATAAAGGAATGGTTAAAGGGTTATCATCCTCTGGATTGGGATTAATAATACCAGCCCATTCTTCCTTCGTAAAATAAATCCCAGTGTATCCCTTTGCCTTAGGGATATCTTTTCTTGAAGAGCGAATGTTACGCTCATATTGATCGACAGCCGCTATATAATACCAAGGAATATGATATAATGCTTCTATTTTTTTATAAAGTTCCATCCTTTTTGTGTAAGGGTCATTCATTTTTTCATTAGCATATGTGACGGTGTTAGGTAGTAAAAACATAAGAATAATGATTATAAATATTAACCTGTGCAAAGATTAGTCCCTCCCTTCTTATTCTGTCGTTATATTTTGTGACTTATATCAAAAAAAATAATTATCAATTAATGGTAATCATTTTAAATGAATAACTTGTAGACGCATTTCCATTATGTTAAAGTGACAAATGAAGAAGAGACAATCCTTTTACTGTGTATAACATACAAAAAAATCTGAGGGATAGCTGTTATACAATACTGTTTTTTAAGTAAAAATGATGAAAATTATTTTACTAGGAGATGAATGTGGTGTCAGAAAAAAAACAAGAATATTTGCGCAAACCTGAATGGTTAAAAATTAAATTGAATACGAATGAAAATTATACAGGTTTGAAAAAAATGATGAAGGAAAAGCAGCTACATACAGTCTGTGAGGAAGCAAAATGTCCAAATATTCATGAGTGCTGGGCAGTTAGAAGAACGGCAACATTTATGATTTTAGGAGCTATTTGTACAAGAGCCTGTCGTTTTTGTGCAGTCAAAACAGGATTACCGACTGAATTAGATTGGCAAGAGCCAGAAAGAGTTGCTGATTCTGTGTTTGCAATGAACTTAAAGCATGTGGTTATTACTGCTGTTGCAAGAGATGACTTAAAAGACGGCGGAGCAGCTGTATTTGCAGAAACTGTTCGTGCCATTCGCAGAAAAAATCCATTCACCAGCATTGAGGTATTACCATCTGATATGGGAGGGGTAGAAGAAAACCTTCGATTATTAATGGATGCTAAGCCAGATATCTTGAACCATAATATTGAAACAGTAGAAAGATTGACCCCTAGAGTACGTGCCAGAGCAAAATATCATCGTTCTCTTGAGTTTTTACGAAGAGCAAAAGAGATGCAGCCTAATATTCCTACTAAGTCTAGTATTATGGTTGGGTTAGGGGAAACGAAAGAAGAAATTATCGCCACAATGGATGATCTTAGAGCAAATAATGTGGATATTATGACCATTGGCCAATATTTACAACCAACTGTCAAACATTTAAAAGTACAAAAATATTATCATCCAGATGAATTTAAAGAGTTAAAAGAGATTGCTTTAAGTAAAGGATTTAGCCATTGTGAAGCAGGTCCATTAGTTCGTTCATCTTATCACGCAGATGAGCAAGTAAACGAAGCGAAAAAAAATCAGCAAATGGCTGAACATGCAAAAGAAGCATAAATAAAGAATAAGACTAAAGGGATAAATTTTCCGCTGAACATTAGCTCAGACCATTATACGGAGATACTAAAAATATTTCGTATAATGGTTTGGGTTTTTTTATTCAACCAGAATTAATTAAGAATATCAGCCCATAATCAAAAGGTATTTAACAGTATAGAATAAAAATTCTGTATTTTTATAGGAAGATTTTATTGTTAGTGCTATGTAAATATCTATCCTAAGGTTATAATGATAGTGAGCAATGTTATAATTGGACTATTTATACCAAGATACGAATAGTTCAACTAATTATCAGTAAAGTTAAAAAGCAAAGCTGCATGGCTGGAAGTTTTATATTTAGGAAATATATACAGGTTTTGAGGTGATACGATTGGTTTGTATTAATAATCATTGTTATGAACTGATTGAAGAAAGAAAATCAGGTTTTAATGAAGAAGCATTTAAAAATAGATATAGTGACATATTAACGAAATACGATTATATTGTCGGAGATTGGGGTTATGGACAATTAAGATTACGTGGCTTTTTTGATGATCATAATCAAAAATCAAGTTTTGACACGAAAATAAGCACGTTAACGGAATATTTATATGAGTATTGTAATTTTGGCTGTGCCTATTTTGTCGTGAAAAAAACAAAATAAAAAGGTTATCCTTTATTTTGATCTTGAAGAAGGAGCTTCCATTCAGAAAGAAAACAAGAAATGGACTGGCTTAGCAAATGGAGAAACTGTTTTGTTAATGATTACTTATCTTTATCCAAGTGTAAGGAAATCCATCTAACTCAGTTTCTTAAGCAAAGCCATGAATGATTATCTTACCATTTGAATTCCCCAATGCGACTTTTTGCTTCTAATTGTAAGTCTTGTAGCAATAGAAGTAAGGAAAAGTCCATCTAAAGAGAATTAATTTGCTTTAATGACAGAAAAAGTTGGCATTTTGAGAGGAATGGGGCTATGAAATATCAAGAGAATGTCTGTTCAAGATTATTTAATTGGGGAAAATTACTTCTTCCGGCAAAACTTATTAAGTATTTTCCTCCATCATTTGTATTACGAGACCCTATTATTCATCAAGTACAAAAAGCGATGATAAAAGGATATGA
Source organism: Niallia sp. FSL W8-0951 (assembly GCF_038006525.1). Lineage (NCBI taxonomy): Bacteria > Bacillati > Bacillota > Bacilli > Caryophanales > Bacillaceae > Niallia > Niallia sp. FSL W8-0951. The sequence continues at coordinate 2,715,983 of NZ_JBBOVK010000001.1, read as the reverse complement.
GGTAGCTGTTATTGTAATAGATATATCGAATTTACATAGAATAAAGCAACAATTAGAAGCAAAAGATTTTCGACAATATATTCGATTGCTAAAAAAATTATTTGGCAAAACGATACAATTAAAAGCTTCTAATGAAATCATTGCTATTCATGATTATAATCCGAACGGCTTAACCATGTTTATGAAATGGGAACAAGGATCCGAATGTTTACCAGTAATAGATGGGTTAATTAAAGATATTATACATAATGTGGAAAATGACTTTCGTGAAATTGGGAGCATTCCGCCTGAATTTCATACAGGATACATGTTTATCGAGAATAAATATACCTATCTTTCTGATGCTATTCAAACGGCTTATGAATTTGCCCTTGCAATGGCACATAAAAGAACTGATCCGGAATTCAATAAATTAGTCTATACTTTGAGTAATATTGTGGCGAAAAAAAGCATCCGTTTATTGGCACAACCAATTATGGATGTAGAAACAAATAAAATTCACGCTTGTGAAATGCTGACAAGAGGCCCAGAAGGAACACCGTTAGAAAATCCACTTCAACTTTTCTCTTTAGCAAGGCAAACGAAGTTTTTGTATGATCTTGAAATGATTGTTCTTGATAAAGCTTTTGAACAAATCCAGCAAACAAAATGGAGGCATAATATCTTTATTAACTTTACACCAATCACAATTGGTAACCAAAGATTTATTAAAGATATAAAGAGCGTAATTCGTAGGTATAAAGGGATTTCCCCGAAAAAAATAACAATTGAAATTACAGAAAGAGATTCATTTGAAGGGTTAGAGCATTTTGCTAAAAATCTAAAGGTTTTAAGAATGCTTGGTTTTTTAATCGCAGTTGATGATACTGGCGCGGGTTATGCTAGTCTGAATTCCATCAGTGAAATCATGCCAGATATTATTAAGATTGACCGTTCTGTAATCCAGAATATTGATAAAAATTCAGTAAAGGAATCGATGCTCCAAGGACTTCTTCTTATTGCAAAAGAAGTGGGCTCCGTTGTGGTAGCAGAAGGAATTGAAAATGCAGAGGAAGCCTCTGTTTTATCGAAAAATAAAGTGGATTTAGCTCAAGGATATTTTTACGCCAAGCCTACTAGTCTTAGTAACCATTTACAAATCTCATAGTATGCGGAAGGAGTAAGGGAATATGTATTTTGTGGACCGAGAAAAAATAGAAGAACAGTTAAATTATTACCATGAGCTCATCAGTCAGTTTGAAACGCAAGAAACGTGGAATACATTTCTTGAGAAAGTGGCACTTGAAAGATTGACACATATGATGATTGAAGTCATCTTAGATGTAGGAAATAGTATGATTGATGGTTTTATTATGAGGGATCCGGGCAGTTATGACGACATTGTCGATATACTTATTGATGAAAAAGTTATTACTATGGAAATAGGAAAAGACATTAAGGAACTCATTCTTTGGCGCAAACAGCTTGTACATCAGTATACTAATATTGATCATAAGGGATTGATTGCAGCATTTGAAGCGAAGCTACTCTCCATAAAAGCCTTTGCTCCATCTGTAAAAGAATACTTAATTCATGAATTAGGACCTGTTTCTGCATTTAGAAATTAGATTATTTTTAAAGAAAATGATTTTAATCAAATAAAGAATAATTTTCAAGCTGTGAAAAAAGCAACGTGCTTTTTTAAATAGTTCCTGAATTAATACATAGCAATTGAAAGGATTTTCTTAATGAAAGCGTATAAAGGATATTTAATAGATTTAGATGGAACAATGTATCGGGGAACAGAAGTAATTGAAGAGGCAGCTGAATTTGTTAAGCGATTGATTGCTGCGCAAATTCCCTATTTATATGTCACCAATAATTCGACAAAAACACCAGAACAAGTGGCCAAAAAACTACAGGAGTTTCAAATACCGGCAAAAGCGAGTGAGGTATTTACTTCCGCCATGGCTTCTGCTAATTATATTGTCGAAAAATCCCCTGGAGCAAATGTGTTTATGATAGGGGAAGAAGGACTTCAGCACGCTTTAGAGGAAAAAGACTTGAAGTTAATGAAGGATTCAGAAAATGTTGATTATGTGGTTGCTGGACTTGATCAACAGATTACCTATGAAAAGCTTACAGTGGCATGCTTAGCAGTCCGAAATGGCGCACAATTTGTCATTACAAATGGGGATACGGCTTTGCCAAGTGAGCGAGGATTATTACCTGGAAATGGTGCCTTAACTTCTGTTATTTCGGTAAGTACTCAGCAACAGCCTGTTGTTGTCGGCAAACCAGAATCAATTATTGTAGATCAAGCAATCAAATTATTAGATCTGCCGAAAGAAGACGTCTTGATGGTTGGCGATAATTATCAAACAGATATTATGGCAGGCATCAATGCAAAGATGGATACACTTCTCGTGTATACAGGAGTTACAACGAAAGAGCAACTAAGCGGATATTCTGTCAAGCCAACCTACACGGTTGATAGCTTAAGTGAGTGGGCTATAATAAAATAAGGTCATATAAAGAGGACGTTTCGCTACTGTTTACAGTGTATGAAACGTCTTTTTTTTACAAGGTGACTTATTCTTCCCCATTAGCACGGTGAGCTAGTCTACTTGAAGCTGCTGCTGCAATAGCACCGACAATATCGTCTAAAAAGGTATGGCATTCACCAGAACTCTTATCATTTAGCTTTTGTAAAATGCCTGGTTTCAATTTATCTACATAGCCATAATTAGTAAATCCGATGGAACCATATACATTTACAATCGAGAAAGCAAGCACTTCATCTACCCCGTAAAGCCCTTCATCTGTTTCGACAATTTCTTGCAGGGGAGATTCCAGGAGCTTTTTTTCAGCGAGTACATCTAATTGTATCCCTGTGATAACAGCATTTTGAACCTCTCTTTTGGAAAGAACGCGCTCGACATTATGAATACAGTCTTCCATTTGTAAATCTTTATGATATTTCTCTTGTAAGAGATAAACAAGCTTCGCTATGTCTTCTATTTCGACTCCACGTTCATGTAACCACTTTCTGGCTGTTTTTTCTGTTAGGTCTTTTAATGACATGAACTTCACCTTTTCTTTAATTATTCACTATGTATTCACAGTGTTTATTATTATATGCATGATGGCTGTTAGATGTTCCTTACAGCTATTGTTTCCATAATAGGGGCAATTCATGATTTGTATCCTCTTAACAAGTTTTAACATTCCTTGTCATATACTTCTAAAAGAGAGAATAACGAGGAGGAGGAAAAGACATGATTAAGAAAATTTTATCGACAAAGTATGGAATTGATGTAGAAGAAGAAACAAGAGTCGGTCATTATGAAGCTTGTATAAGCAAAGGAAAACTGTATACTATTGTCCCAGTAGGAAATATAGAGGAAGAAGAACTAACAGAAAGAGACCAAATTGCTGCACATATCTATCAGATTGGTGATAAACATGTCAGCATGTTATTAGAGTCAAAAGAAGGAAGCAAACATACTGAAATGAATGAGCAGCTTTATTGTGTGCTTATGAATGAACGACTACGTCCCTTTCAATCTCGGAAATTAGGGCGAAAACTGGGGAAGTTTCATTTTAGAGGCAGAACTGTACCATTTGGTGTCCAAAAAATAAGTAGAATGGGGCAGTGGAAGAGTATGTGGGAACAAAGATTGGGCCAATTGGAGGGTTTCTGGAACAGTATGTTATACAAACAGCCAGAAAGTGAATTCGATCAATTATTTTTAGAATCTTTTCCATATTATATGGGGATTGCTGAGAATGCCATTCAGTATCTTGTCGATACAGAGCTAGATGATGATCCAACTGCTGTAGATAGTGGAACAATTTGTTATAACCGTTTTACCAAAGACACATGGGCAGGAGAATATTATATTAAAAATCCATTTGATTGGGTGTTTGATCATTGTGGAAGAGATCTTGCTGAATGGACAAGAGATCGATATTTTCGAAATATCAAAACATATCATCGAGAAGTAAAGACGTTTTATGAGGAGTATCAAAGTGTTATGCCCCTAAGTTCTTTTGCATGGAGATTAATATATGCAAGGCTGTTATTCCCCATTCATTATGTGGAATGTATCGAAAATTATTATTCTGCTATACAGGAGGCGGACCGTCTATTTCTAGAAGAACGGTTAAAGAAAATGCTCAGCCAGTCGAGGGATTTAGAAATATTTCTGAAAGAATTTTATGACAACACAGAAGTGCCAGTTAAAACATTGAAAATCCCTATTGTTTCCTGGTTGTAAATAATTGGTTTGGAGCGAAGGGCTTAAATAGTCAGGGATATAAGTGTTCAAAACAAAGGAAAATCCTAACAATTATACGGAGATGTTCATGGGAATTTCGTATGTTGTCTGGTTTTTTTTATGAATACAGTTTCTTTTCCATGGAGTGAGCGACGAGCGCTTCGTCGACTCACTGCTTAAAAAATCTAAATATACATAAAATTTATAATTTTTCTTTTGGAATTTTAGCATCTTCCTATATAATGGATTCATTAAGTAAACGAGCACAAATATTCTTTTTAAAAGGGAAAAGCTATTCTTATTCTTTTAAAATAAAAATTTTAAAAGAATGTTTAAACACCCCTTGTAAAAAAAGGAATCAAACACTATAATGTCTACTATACAAAGACAGTTGTTCTCGTAAAAAGAACATCAACGGGAGGTAAACAGATGGAGGCAATCTCAATTGGACTACTCGGCTTAGGAACTGTTGGATCCGGCGTTGTAAAAATTATTGAAAATCATCAAGATAAAATCATGCATCAAGTCGGCTGTCCAGTGCAGGTAAAAAAAATACTCGTCAAGAATGTAAAGAAAGAACGAGAAGTAGAGATAACCGATGATATTCTCTTAACAGTTGATGCTAATGATATATTAGATGATCCTGAAATAGATGTGGTTATAGAAGTAATGGGTGGGATTGAAGAGACAAGGAACATCCTGCTAAAAGCCTTAAAAAATAAAAAACAAGTAGTAACGGCTAACAAGGATTTAATGGCAGTACATGGAGCAGAGCTACTGCAAGCAGCTTCCCAAAATAATTGTGATTTATTTTATGAGGCAAGTGTTGCTGGTGGAATTCCTATTCTAAGAGGTTTAGTAGATGGGTTAGCTTCTGACCGTATCATTAAATTAATGGGAATTGTGAACGGAACAACTAATTTTATTTTAACGAAGATGAGTCAACAGCAAAGACCGTATGAGGATGTTCTTTTAGAAGCGCAAGCATTAGGTTTTGCGGAAAGTGATCCTACCTCTGATGTCGAAGGGCTGGATGCAGCAAGAAAAATGACTATTTTAGCAACTTTAGGCTTTTCGATGAATATTGGCTTGGAAGATGTAAAGGTACAAGGCATAACGAATGTAACAGATGACGATATACAGTATGGAAAGCAGTTAGGATATACAATGAAACTCATTGGTATTGCTCAAAGACAGGAAGAAAAAGTAGAAGTTAGTGTCCAGCCTACTTTTATTGTCGACAGCCATCCATTGGCAGCCGTTAATAATGAGTATAATGCTGTTTATGTATATGGAGAAGCGGTTGGAGAAACGATGTTTTATGGACCTGGTGCCGGAAGCTTACCAACTGCAACAGCCGTTGTATCGGATCTAGTGAATGTTTTGAAAAATATGCGCTTGGGCGTTAATGGAAAAGGTGCAATCGCTCCACAATTTAAAAAGAAGCTAAAAGAGCCAGACGAAATGTTTTCTAAATATTTCTTACGACTGCAAGTAGTGGATGAGGTTGGAGTATTTGCGGAAATTACATCTATCTTCTCCCAGCATGGAGTCAGCTTTGAGAAGATCCTCCAGTTACCAGTGAAGGAAAAAGGGTTGGCAGAAATAGTCTTAGTAACACACCATGCGTCTTTATTAAACTATGAGAATATTTTATTAGAATTAAGGGACTTATCATCTGTTCGAACAGTTAAAAGTTCTTATCGAGTTGAAGGAGGAACAAAGTAATGAGATGGAAGGGTCTCTTAGAAGAATATAAAGAGTATTTACCAATAAATGAATCGACACCAATGTTAACACTGAATGAAGGAAACACACCTTTAATTAAGCTGGAAAAGTTGTCTGAGGAATGGGGCGTAGAGCTATTTGTCAAAACGGAAGGAACTAATCCAACTGGCTCCTTTAAAGATAGAGGAATGGTCATGGCTGTAGCTAAAGCAAAGGAAGAAGGAAACTCAACCGTTATCTGCGCTTCTACGGGAAATACGTCAGCTGCAGCAGCTGCCTATGCTACACGTGCAGGGATGCGCTGTATTGTCGTTATACCAGAAGGAAAAATCGCGATGGGAAAATTAGCACAAGCTGTTATGTATGGTGCTGAGATTATTGCGATTGAAGGGAATTTCGATCAAGCATTACAGATGGTACGCAAAATTAGTGAAACAGAACCAGTTGCACTTGTTAATTCAGTGAATCCGTATCGTTTAGAAGGACAAAAAACAGCTGCTTTTGAAGTCTGTGACCAATTAGGAGGAGCGCCAGATATATTGGCAATTCCTGTTGGTAATGCTGGAAATATTAGTGCTTATTGGAAAGGATTTAAAGAATACCACGAAATAAAGCAAACAGGACTGCCGAAAATCCACGGCTTTGAAGCGGCTGGAGCAGCAGCGATTGTTCATAATCGCGTATTTGAAAATCCAGAAACAATTGCTACAGCCATTCGAATTGGTAACCCTGCTAGCTGGAAGCTGGCTGTTCAAGCACAAGAAGAGTCCAAGGGAATTATTGATGAAGTAACAGATGAAGAGATTATTGCTGCATATCGTACGATTGCTGCAAAAGAAGGGGTATTTGCTGAGCCAGGTTCTTGTGCATCGATTGCAGGTGTTTATAAGCATATTCAAAATGGGAAAATTCCTAAAGGAAGTAGAATAGTAGCGATCCTTACAGGAAATGGCTTGAAAGATCCGAATACAGCAATCGATGTAAGTCCAATTAAGCCAGTAGTATTACCTAATGATGAAAAAGCAGTAGCTAATCACATTAAGGGAGTCGTTCATATATGAACGAAGGAGAGATGCTGCTAATTAAAGTCCCAGCGAGTACTGCTAATCTCGGGCCAGGCTTTGACAGTATTGGACTAGCGTTAAACTTATATTTAACATTGGAAGTTGTTCAAAGTGACTGTTGGGAGGTTATTCCGTTAACAGATGAATTGAAGGAATTTCCAAGTGATGAAAGTAATTTCATTATTAAAACAGCGATCGAGGTGGCGAAATCATTTCATACTATTCTTCCTCCTTGTCAAATAAAAGTGAATAGTAATATTCCTTTAGCAAGAGGACTTGGATCTAGTGCTTCCGCTATTGTGGCAGGAATTGAACTAGCAGATCAAGTTGGTAATTTACAATTGACTAAACAACAGAAATTTGCAATTGCCTCCAAAATGGAGGGGCATCCAGATAATGTTGGAGCGAGTATTTTCGGCGGCTTAGTTGTTGGCTGTCAATTAGGAGAAGAAGTAGATGCAGAAATCATTCATTCGGTAGATTTGGAAGTACTAGCTGTGATTCCAGCAGAAGAGCTATTAACAAAGTCTTCACGAGGAGTTTTACCGGACACTCTTTCTTTTGCTGAAGCTGTTTCAGCAGGTGCAGTATCTAATCTATTAGTTGCGGCACTGCTTACAGGTAATAGGAAACTTGCTGGAAAAATGATGAAAAAGGACAAGTATCATCAGCCATATCGGAAAGAGTTAGTACCGCACTTAGAGCTAATGGAAGAACATGCCTGCGAGCTAGGTGCTTATGGGGTGGCTTTAAGTGGAGCGGGGCCGACAGTATTGTGTTTTGTAGAACCAGGAAAAATGAATACGTTAATAGATGGATTAGTGCCGAAATTACCTGATATGCGTTTCCTCCCATTGGAAATAGACAAGAAAGGCAGTACTTGCTCCGGAGTACTTGCAACAGAAGTTAAATAAAAAAGAAAGAGGATGCAATTGCATCCTCTTTCTGCATTTTCTCATCAAAAATTAAAATACTTGTTCTACTTCATAAACGCCTGGTACTTCCTCTAATAAAGCACGTTCAATACCAGCCTTTAAAGTAATAGTAGAACTTGGACAGCTTCCGCAAGCACCTAATAAGCGTAGTTTTACAATGCCATCCTCTACATCCACTAATTCACAGTCTCCACCATCTCTTAAAAGGAATGGACGTAATTTATCTAGTACTTCTTGGACTTGTTCTTTCATTTCAACTTCTTGCATACATATCGACTCCTTTCCTATTATTTATTATAATCACATTAGGATGAAAAATCTATAATCAAGAAACACGAATTAAATAAACAAAAAATTGGATATATAACAAAACCCTATAATACCGGAAAAATAATGGATAGGCAAGCTTGTCTATCCCATGGAGGAGAGTTTATTTGAAAAAGGAAATTGAAGTAAGTATTTATGGAGCAGAACAAATTTGTGCCAGCTGTGTTAACCTGCCATCTTCTAAGGACACATATGAATGGCTCCAGGCTGCATTAAGTAGAAAATTTCCAGAGCAAACTTTTCAGATTAAATATTATGATATTTTTCAAGCCAATTATACGGAAGATAAAAATAAATTCTGTCAGAAAATTATAGAGGAAGATTTATTCTATCCAGTAGTAGTAATTGAGGGAGAGATTGTAGGCGAAGGTAATCCGAAGTTGAAGAAAATTTATGCAGAATTTGAGAAATACGGATATACTAGTGCTTAATGGTTAAAATTGTATCCGTTTTTTCAGAAATAATGGAGTAGACTGAATACACATGGCTATCGATACAATAGGAAGTATATTCAGTCTAGAAGGATAACTATAACTCTTATTATCGATTAAAATCGATAGGGAATATTATTGGTATTTTCTTGTTCCAGCGTTATCTTAAGCTGGAATAAGTGTGACACACTCCCATTCTTTTACTAGTCGTTAATTTTATTTTTATTATTTTTATCTTTCCATAGCACTCCATGTTTAATTAAGCGTGGAATTCTTCCTGTTAAAGCGGTTTTGGCAATAAGTCCGAAACCGGCTTTTTTTCCTAATGACCCAAGGACCCCTTTTAGCTTGATTGGCGGCATATAATCAGGTAGTACTTTCCCTTGCCAACGAGAAATTAAAACAAAAGCAATTTGTTCTGCCTGTCCTTCTGCAAGCTGTGCACTGGGAGGATGAGGAAGGCTTGCGCAATCACCAACTACGAAAACATGCTCATTATTAGGAAGGTGGTGATGCTTGGATAAGAGAATGCGTCCTTTCTTATCTTTTTCCACGTCAAGTTCCCGTACAACTTTATTTGGTTGAATCCCAGCTGTCCAAACAATACAGTCATAATGCTGTGGGATTCCATGATTATAAACTGTATTTTTTTTTATACAAGTAATATTGCTATTTTTGATAAGATTAACCTTTCTATCTGTAAACCATCGTTCTACATAGTTTCTTACTTTTTTAGGATAAGAAGATAATATGGTATTTCCACGATCCAAAAGTGTGATTTGCAGGCTGCTACTTTCAGCTAATTCAGCTGCTAACTCAACGCCGCTTAAGCCGCCGCCGATAATTGCAACCTTTGCCCCCTGAGACAAGCTATGGAGCTGCTTATGTGTTCGTTTGGATTTATTGATGGATTGAATACTATGAGTGTTGTCTTTAGCGCCCTCGACTTGGTGATAATTATCCTCACAGCCAAGTCCAATAATCAAATCATCATAATCGATCGGATTTCTTCCCGCTAACCAAACTTTATTGTTTTCCAAATCAATTTTTTCCACTTCTGCTTGTATAATGCTTACTTGAGGGTGTTTAGGAAAAGGAATTTGTAGGGTTTTATCCAGTACAGTACCAGCTGCAAGAGCATAATATTCTGTCTTTAGAAAATGAAATGGGACTTTATCTATTAATATGACCATAAAATTATATGGTAAATGAGGTATGATAGAGGATAAAACACGCATACCACCATAACCGCCGCCTAATATTATTAATTTTTTCATTTTTTCCCCCTTATTGTGCTCATGAGAAAATCTATTCTTTAAAAATTAGTTCGTAATTTTAGATCTGCTCCTTTTAGAGTATATTAAAAGGTTAGGACTGTTTATTCTTCATTATAGAAGGAAAATGACTTTTCCCCTTACAGATTAAGAAAGGAAGTATGAAATCAGACAATTTTTGCGTTCAACACTAAGAAAAACCTGTATAATTCAGAGGGAGGTGAGATGTTTGTTTAAACCGCTAATTGAATTTTGTGCGAGTAACCTAGCATCAGGCGCATATGAAGCGAAAGAATGTCTTGAACAGGATGATTCTTTAGATGTGATTGACTATGGGTGTTTAAGTTATTGTGGGCAATGTGGCGATTCGTTATTTGCGTTAGTAGATGGTGAAGTAGTCAAAGGGAAAGATGTAAACGAGCTTGTTGAGAATATCTATCAATATTTGAAGGCAAATCCAACATAAAACCGCTTATATCAGTGTGTTTAAAATTAATTCACTGATATAAGCGGTTTTTAGATGAAGGTTTTTTGCCTGTCTCTTATTTCCTGCCAGCTTTCTTTTGCCAGCTTGACAATTTGTGTTTCCACTGTCCTACTCTGCTGCTCAATTACTTTCGAATAATATTTTGTAGCTTTTTCTAGATTATCTGTCCGCTTGGAAAGTTCTGCTATTAAATAAATGGTTCTTAATTCTGAAACAGGAGTTCCCTGATAGTCACCAACAGAATAGGAAGTTTCATATTCTGATAATGCAAGGGATATAAAACGCCTCTCTTGTTTATGATTATTTAACATACGATAATGCCATGCAATCCGCAGGTGCAGTCCTGCAAGGGTAATATGCTTATCCTTCCGTAAAGAAGCACAATAAGCAGCTAATTTATATGTTTTAATACTATCCTCTATGTTACGTTCTTTTCCAAAGGAATGTGGAATCCATTGGGAACATACTTTTTCGATTAGTATCCTTTTACTTTCTGGAGAAAAATAAGAAACTGTATCATCACTAAAAGAAAACCCGCAAGCAGGACAGACATTTATGTAATAAAGGAGTGGATTATGCTCAGCATAGACAGGAAAGAAATCTGTATCTAAATTTTTCAATTTGACAAATCTTGAACGTAATTTTTTTGTTGTAAATTTAGTTTGACAAAGCAAACAGGTACATTGCTTATCAAATAACGGTTCGATTTTGTTCACATTTCTCACTCCCTTTGTTGTTAGGTAAAAAGGCTAGATATTTATATATTTTATTATACCTTATCGTGAGTAATATTCCCTATAAAAATTTTACAGATAGGTGAAAAGTCTATATTATATTAAGGGATTTCTTCAAAGTGGGAACAGTAAACGATAATAATGTTTTAATCGAAAATACTTGAAAAATGTTCGTGCAGATTATCACATAGACCTGTTTTGTTACCATGTTTTACACAGGTCCCTTCAGTTGAGTAGTTTTGATTAGCGGTATATAATATAATAAGAAGTAATAACAGGACGAAAGGAGAATGAACAGTGACAGAAGAAATTGTACACATAACAGAAGCCGCTGCTCTTCAAATAAAAGAAATGATGAAGGCGAACGATGAAGAAGGTTCCTACTTAAGAGTAGCAGTAAAAGGTGGAGGCTGCAGTGGTTTATCTTATGGAATGGGTTTCTCACCGGATAAAGAAGAAAATGACCAACTTTTTGAGCAATATGGCATTCGTGTGTTAGTTGATCAAAACGATGGCCCTATTTTAAAAGGAACAAAAATTGATTACAAGCAATCCCTAATGGGCGGCGGATTCACCATCGACAATCCTAATGCGATTGCATCTTGTGGCTGCGGGTCTTCTTTCCGTACAGCGAAAGTGGCTGGAACACCAGAAGAGTGTTAAGAACAAAGCTTTAAAAGTTGAACACCGCTGTGTCATGAACACCTTTTGGTCTTCATGACACAGCGGTTTTTTTATTTAATAAAAAAGACTGAATGTAATCAGTTGTTTTCCAAACCATTGAGAGAAAACAACTGATTATCATTAGTCTTTAGAAAAGGTTATTTAAACAAAGAAGTACTGTGAAGAGGCTGTACTCGAGCTTTTGGATCCATATATGTTTTAGCATTATTGACTGCTGTAGGGGCTTCGCCAAAACCTGTAGCTATTAATTTCACTTTTCCATCATATGTGCATATGTCTCCAGCTGCATAGATACCTGGAATATTTGTCTCCATTTTGCTGTTAACAACAATAGAGTTCTTTTGAATCTCAAAGCCCCATTCTTTAATTGGGCCTAAAGAAGAAACAAATCCATAGTTTACAATAACTGCATCTACATCAATAATTTCTTTTTCTTGTGTTGTTACATTTTCAAGAATCACTTGTTTGATTTCCTCATCTCCTACTAACTCTGAAGGAATATAAGGAGTTTTGATGTTTACTTTTGAAATTTTAAGGTTTTCTACACTATGCTCATGTGCACGGAATTTATCACGTCTATGTGCTAAATAAACAGTATCCGCAATAGGCTCTAGCATTAATGCCCAGTCAACAGCAGAATCTCCACCACCAAACACCATTACCTTTTTCCCTGCAAACTGATTTAAGTCATTGATAAAGTAATGAAGATTTTTTCCTTCATATTCTTTCGCTTGTTCCAACTCTAATTTACGAGGTTGGAAAGCTCCGTTTCCAGCTGTAATAATAATAGTTTTGGAGTAATGGACTTCTTTATCGGTAGTAATTTTAAATATACCGTCACCTTGTTTCTCCACTGTTTGAACAGCTTGTTCTAGTACGATAGACTGTTCAAATTTTTTCATTTGCTCTTCTAAATTATCGACTAACTCTTGAGCACGAATTTTTGGAAATCCAGCAATGTCATATATATATTTTTCGGGATAAAGTGCTGTAAGCTGACCGCCAAGGGTAGGGAGACTCTCGATGATTTTAACGGTTGCTTGTCTCATCCCTCCATAAAAAGCAGTGAACATGCCTACAGGTCCACCACCGATAACAGTAATATCATAAATGGTTTGATTTTCTTCCAATTTTCCTAAACCCTCCTAATAAAGATCAGTTCTACAAGCTATCATATCATAATGATTATGATTTCTCACTTTTTTAATCTTCCAATTTTGAAAGCTATCTAGGACCACCATCCTACTCATAAATTTTATAAAATAAAGAATTTCCAACTTTTAACTTTTATTGGTAATAGTATAATTCGGAAAATAATGTAGAAATTATCGATTAGAACCTTCTAATCGATGTTTTTTTGTATTTTTTTGGTATTTTACTAGGGGGAAAGTTCTGCTTTTAACCTTTTTATGAATAAATTCTTTGAATATGGGAAATGAATAGTTTTGAGAGGAGTGAAAAATATGAATTATTATAAAAAGTTTTTTAGAAGAGTAGGAATGGTTCTACTTTTAATGGCAGCACTACTAACCACGTTCCAATCGATTTCAGGTGTTAAGGCGAGTTCGATAAATATTAGTACTAACGAACAATCTCAGGTAAGTAAAGATACCGGTCATATTGATCATACAATAAAACAAATGAGTGTAGCATTAAAAAGCTTTAAAAAAGCATTGGCGGAAAAAACACAAATTTCATCCAGTAAAGAGGTTGCAGGTAAACCCCCTTTGCTAGAAAATATGAAGGATTGGTCACAATATCCGACAAAACGGGTGATAGCAACAGGCTATACCGCTGGATATGAGTCAACTGGCAAGAACCCAGGGCATCCACAATTCGGTATTACCTATTCAGGCGTAAAAGTAAAAAGAGATTTATATAGTACCATAGCTGCTGATACTAGTGTATTTCCAATTGGAACTATTCTTTTTATCCCTGATTATGGATTTGGGGTTGTGGCAGATACTGGTTCAGCAATTAATGGCAATAGATTAGATTTATACTATGAAACCGTACAAGATGTATATAGTCAATGGGGCAAGAAAACAATAGATGTATACATAGTGGAAATGGGTAAAGGCAAACTAACAGAAGAAACGTTAAGTGCGTTAAATGAAGAAGAATCTATGCAAGTATTCCGTCAACAGTATACAAAAGCAGAAAATAAATAATTACATACTAATTATCAAGTAAAAAGGATATTCTAAAATCAAGGTCCTAACAAAAAATGTTAGTTGATTTTTAGGATATCCTTCTTTTTTAGAATAAATAAAACTGCTTTAGAATAGCTTAAGCAGTTTTATGTTGTCGACAGTCTGAAAACTGCTTTAGAATATAATATCTTAAGCAGTATTTATTTGTATTTATAAAGTCAAGGTTAATAAATTAGCATATGTAAAACAAGCGTCAATACAATTCCGGTTAGTCCACCAAAAAATACTTCTATCGGTTTATGTCCTAACAATTCTTTTAATTCTTTTCTTTTTTCCTGCTCCGGTTTGTTTTGCCATCCTTTTGCTTCATTTAAGAACTTATTAAAATCGTTTACTAAGCGATTTAAAACAATTGCTTGTTCTCCTGCCTGTCTTCTAACGCCTGTAGCATCAAACATAGTGATTATCGCAAAAATAGCAGCAACTGCAAAGATCGGTGAATCAAAGCCAGTTTGCAGAGCCACACCAGTAGAAAGAGCAGTTACAGCTGCTGAGTGAGAACTTGGCATTCCTCCTGTACTAGTTAACAAAGACCAGTCAATTTTTTTCGTAACAAAAAAAGTGATTGGCACTTTGACAAATTGCGCAAAAAAGATTGCAGCCAAACTCGCAAGTAAAGGAAAGTTAGCTAGTAGTTCCATAAAAACACCTCATCATTCTGTGAAAAATATGTACTTTTAGTATGTATACCTTATTTAACTCATTATTAATCTTTCATATAAGGAGAATTAATGGAAATAAGGAGGTAGACAGTGGAGCTAGATATAGGGTTAAAATGAATTTCATTCTGTATTATTTGCTTTCAAAGCCATGGAAAAACAAAAATGCGATTCATTTTTAAATGATTGAGAGCAATTTTCAATGCTCTTTTTGCTTTTCCACTTATCTTATTATAACATAACCAAATATTGTGCTTTCTACTTAAATTCGAAAAATCTTTTTACATTTTGGTACCTTTTATAAGAAAGTTGTTTTTCAAAATAAATCATTCAGCTGCAGCTAATCTTTAGGAATGCAGCATTATCATTTAGAAATGGATGAGGTAAATTTAATTAGATATACGAAATGATAAATAAATTCGTTATAATAGAAGAAGAAATAGAATGGAGGAATTGATTATGTTTTCATATCAGAAAGAATGGGATTTTCAAAATAATCATGAAAATATTATTATTGGATTATTTGATAAGTCTATTAAATTAGAAGGTAAGCTGCAATTACTAGACGAACAGTTTGAAGGAGAATTAACTAGTTTAGTAAAAGATGGGGATATTTCAGCAAAGAAAAAGGCCATTACGGTTATACATACTTTTGGAAAAATTGGAGCAAAACGAATTATTTTTGTTGGATTAGGAAAAGAGAAAGAACTGACCTTTGATGAGCTAAAAGCAATCTTTGGAGCAACCTTTAAACGCATTACTAGTGAAAAATGGGTGGAAACAGCTATATACTTGGATTCCTTTGTATCAGAGGAAAATGATGCACAAGATGTTGCTCATGCAAGCAGTGAAGCGTTTGGTCTTGCTACCTATGAGTTTTCAGGTTATAAACAAAAATCAAATGAACCAGAAAAAAAGATTACAGAAATTACTGTTTATAGTCATGTAGAGGAAGAGGAAGTTATGTCAGCGCTAAAAGTAGGGTATGTATATGGTCAGGCAACAAACTCTGCGCGTACGCTAGTTAACCTGCCAGGGAATATGCTAAAAGCAGCAGATTTAGCTAATTATGCACTAGAATTAGCGGGAAAATATGGCTTTGAGGCAGAAATATTAGAGAGAGAAGATATGCTAAAGCTTGGTATGGGTGCATTGCTTGCTGTGAACCAAGGTTCGACAGAGCCTCCTAAAATGATTGTGCTGAAATACCAGGGAAAAGATAACTGGGAAGATGTCATCGGCTTAGTAGGAAAAGGGATTACCTTTGATACAGGTGGTTATTCTATTAAGACAAAAACTGGTATTGTCGGTATGAAAACGGATATGGGCGGTGCAGCAGCAGTTCTTGGAGCAATGGAGATTATTGGAGAATTGAGACCAGAACAAAATGTCGTTGCAGTTATTCCATCTACTGATAATATGATAAGTGGTAATGCGTTTAAACCAGATGATGTTATCACATCGATGAGTGGAAAAACAATTGAGGTATTAAATACAGATGCAGAAGGTCGCTTAGTTTTAGCAGATGCAGTAACTTACGCAAAACATCATGGCGCTGATTACCTTGTAGATGTCGCAACCCTTACAGGTGGAGTAATTACCGCTTTAGGAATGGAAACGACAGGTGCAATGACGAATAATGAATCTTTATTTGAACAGGTGTTAGAAGCTTCCTATGAAGCAGGGGAACAAATGTGGAGACTGCCTATTTTTGAGAGTCATAAGAAATTAGTGCGCAATAGTCCGATTGCAGATTTAAATAATTCACCAGGTGCCGCTGGTCATGCAATCATGGGTGGTGCCTTTATTGGCGAATTTGCAGAGGAAACACTATGGGTTCATTTAGATATTGCTGGAACATCTACACAAAGTAAGGCTACTGATTTAGGTCAGCCAGGTGGAACAGGCGCTATGACTAGAACATTAGCATTGTTTGTAGAAAGATTTGAAAGTATAAAATAGAAAATACGTAGATCTATAGAAGAAATCACCAGACCCCATTTTATCGATTGATGGGGTCTGGTTTTTTATAGGGGGGTACTATGTGCTTGCAGCCACTTTTCCATTGGTTCTGGCATATGAGTACTCGCAACGAGACCAGCATGCCCGCCATCAAATAAAACAAAGGATTTATCTTGACTTGAAACAAGATCCATAATTGGTTCGCAGAGAGAACTTGGAACAAGAGGATCATTCTTGGTGGAAAATACAAGTAAATTAGAGTGAATGTTAGACAAATCAACCTCTTCTCCATTGATTGTTAAACCACCCTCAATCATCTTATTGTCCCTGACAAAGTCATTCATAAGTTGTTTAAACGTTGCCCCAGCTACAGGGATATGATCGAGTGTCCATTTGTTCATTCGTGCCCATTTTTCCGAGTATGTTTCTTCGCCAGAACGATTTAAAAGTGCTAAATAATGGCTGAAGGAAAGAGGAGCAACAAGTAACCTAGTTCCATATTTAACCGATTCAGGAGGTACAATGCCCATTTTATCGATTAATTCCTCAAGGTGCAGTTCATTTTCGCGAAGAGCATTCAGCCACTTATCATAGTCCGGAAAATCGGAAAAGTTAATTGGAGACACCGCAAGAATTAAATTTTTAATATAACGATTATCTAATGCTGCAAATATGCTGGCAAGTGTTCCTCCTAAACAAAAACCAATGACAGTAAAGGAATCGGAGTTAGCATGTCGCATCGCTCGTTTAAAACCTGGTTGAATATACTTTGCTATATAATCATCAATGGTTAAATGACGATCCTCGTATGCAGGAATCCCAAAATCAATTAAATACGTATCATACCCTGCGTTATTAAATGCCTCAATTAAACTCATGGAGGGACCTAAGTCAAGAATATATGGTTTATTCACGATTGAATAAACAAGAAAAATCGATTCTTTATATTTTCTTTCTTTAGAAGGGTAATACCATAAAGTTGCTTTGTTTTTTTTCCAAATGGCATATTTTTCTGATTGTCCAACGGCAGGATCGTACGATAAGGTATGAATAAATTTAGCTAGACTTTTTTTTGCCATATTATATCGCCTGATTGGAAATAGTAGAAAAGCTGAGTTCGTCTTTTTGTGAATCCAATTGTTGTTTTGCTTGCACTAATTCATTTTGAAGTGTGGAAATACGCTGTTCTTGCTCAGTAATGATATTTGTCAATTGATTGGAGTAATCATCAGAAGGATTCATGCTTAATTGTTCAATTAGTTGTTTGACTTCTTTCATCATTGTCGTTAATTCAAATAACTGATCATCAAGATTATCGATTTTTTCTTCTGATTGAAGAATTAACTGGGTTGCGTTTGCAAGGTCTGTTTTAGTAGGTAGATTCATATAATTACTTAATTGCTCTGTATAAGTTTGAATTTGATCTAATTTGTTTGTTAATGGATTCATTTTTGAAGTTGTGAAATCAATAATGGACATTTGATTTAAACTGTTCTTAATACGGTTATTTAACCGATATTGTAATAAAGTGCCGCCTTTCTTTAATAACTCATAAAAATCGATTGTAACGTGTGCCATTTTCCTATCCCTCTTTCTTTTCTTTTTTAGTGAACATCCTAAAGCTTATTTCTAGACTCCCTTTTTTATAAACTAGAGGAAAGTCCACCATCAATGGCAATTGTTTGTCCTGTGATATAATTGGAAGATTCTCCAGCTAAGAGCAGAATAATTCCATCTAAATCACTTAATTCCCCTAAGCGCCTTGCTGGAATTCCAGCAGTAATTAGGTTTTTACTATCTTCTAATTTAGTCGTAATACTTGTCGGGAAAAAACCTGGCGCAATCGCATTTACTTGGATATTATAACGGGCTAACTTAATAGCTAATTCTTTGGTTAATGTAATGAGTGCGCCTTTACTCGTGTTATAAGCAATTGCATCTAATAAGTGCGGCGGAGTTCCGTTAAATGCGGTAACAGAAGAAACATTAATTATTTTGCCCTTTTTTTGTTCTGCCATTTTTTTAGCAGCTGCCTGTGAAAATAAAAAAGATCCTTTGAGATTAACATCAAGTACTTTATCCCATTTCTCTTCGGGATAATCAAGAAAAGGTGCCATCCAGGAAGTACCGCTGTTATTAATTAAGATATCTATAGTTTGGAATTTGGCGATTGTTTGGCTAATAACATGGTCTATATCCTCTTTTTTGGATACATCGCATGGAAGGGCTAATACCTTTATTCCTTTATCTTGTAATTTAGCAGCAGTTTTTGTACACTGTTCTAAGTTTCTGGAACAAATGACAATGTTAGCCCCAGCTTCACCTAGCGTTTTGGCCATTTGTTCTCCTAACCCTCGACTTCCCCCTGAGATAATTGCCGTCTTATTCGTGAAATCAAAAAGTGAATTCATTTTCTTTACCATTCCTCCTGCGACATCTATTCCATATAGTATAGACAAGCAATGACCTAAGCGTGAATAAATTAATGGAATTACCTATGCCTATCCTGCACTTTTTTTATTAACAAAAAAAGCATTTATTTCTAGAAATTTAGCGATATAAGGCGATAGCCCAGTCCAAAAGGGGGACATTCGCATAGAAAATAGAGAAGAGAAATAAGTCTAAAATGAGAGTGGAGGTAATGTTGAAGAATGTATGGATACCCTTATCAGTATCAGTATCAGTATCAATATCCACAGCAAGATTCAAGAGCCTGGTTTGCAGCACCCTTTGTGGGTGGTTTATTAGGAGGAGTAATAGGCGGGGCTTTAGTGAGACCAAGACCGTTTTTTGGTCCTGTCCCATATGGCCCTGTTCCGTTTGGTCCAGCTCCGTTTGCTCCTGGACCATATGGACCGTATCCTTATTACTAAAAAATCCATCAATTGGATAGAAGAATAGCTGTTTTGGTAAAAGGTACAATTAATTATATAGCAATGATTGAACAGGTATAATCAATCATAACAAAAAGCGTTTTAGAAAAATAAAGTTCACTTATTCTTTATCGGATTATTTCAGGCAGTACGTTATACAGCCTGAAATAATCTATTATGAACAACTAAAAAATGCTAACGCCATCTCAATTGAACAGATAAGAAGCAGCAATAGGGTGGCTTATTTTTATGGTCGAAATTTAATGTGATCCCATCAGGATTATAAGCTATTGTAGGGGATTCTTTTACGCCAATTGATTTTATTAATTGCTCCACTGTTTCCGTTTTAGATAATTGAGCGGCATTCATGAGATTCTTGGAAAAGTCAGGAGAGTTAGCAAATTTTTTTAAACAGGTCTCCACATCAGGCAATAAAGATAGGGTATCCTTAGCAGAATTGATGAGTTTAGAAGGATTCGCTTCTGGGAGTTCTCGAAAATAGAGAGGGTAATGAAGATATGGGTGGAATGCTGCTAAAGTAGGGATTTTACGATGATAATATCGAGCGTGGTACATAGTAGCCATTCCTTTCATGCATAATTTTGCTTCTTTTATTCTATTCCTTATAAAGGGAATTTATGAATAAGAAAAGACTTGAAATCACATCAGGAAAAAATAGCCTGCTTCGATTTCAAGTCTTTAAAATATGCATAACTTTAAGATGTTTTATTTGTTTCTTAAAACTTACTACGGTGTTCGATTAGATCAATTGTTCCTAAGACCACATGTGCTAGTCCAAATCCAAAGACTGTATTGGAAATCATGGAATCGATTTTACGATTTTTTTTCATGGCAATGCCAGCAGTTGTAACGGCTGTTCCAAGAACAGTAGGGATTAATCCTTCACGTATATTTTTCATATTATTGTACTCCTGTTCTGTATTAGTCCAATGACAGGACAGGAATATTATTTGCTTATGATCGATAGCTTATCCTGCTAAAAACATTGGTTCCGCAGGCAAATGATGGGCTTATTTGCTTTTCGCAGCAGCGTTTCTCGCTTCTTTTAAATCATCTCTTATCGCTTCATCTGCCATTGGTATTTTTCTGTTATAAGCAGAGCGAATAATAAGTTGTCCCGCAACTGGAGATGTTAAGAAAATAAAGGCGATGGCAAGAATTAAACGGGAATTGAAAATTCGTTCCGACTGGAAAAAGTAGAGACAAGCACCAAGAAGGATAAACATGACCCCTAGTGTCGCAGATTTAGATGCTGCGTGACTTCTTGTGTACACATCAGGTAATCGTAATACGCCAATGCTTGCAACCAGACTTAATAAGGCTCCTAAGAGAATAAGAATAGCTATGATAATGCTAATGATTGTCGCGGTCATTTTCGATTATTACTCCTTTCTCCAGATACTTCGAGAAAGCTACCGTACCAATAAAGGCTAAAATACCAATGAGAAGAATAACTTCCAAAAAGGCTGATGTTTTTAACACCACTGATAAAATAGCAGTAATCGCAACAAGGTTGATTCCGATGGCATCTAAAGCGACTACTCTATCGGGAGTAGAAGGTCCCTTTACAACTCGATAAATAAATAAAATCGTCGAGGTAGAAACAATAAATAAAGATATATGCATAATCGTCTGGAACATCAAATACTCACCTCTTGTATGGCTTTTTCAAAGCTATTTTTGATACTGCTGATAGCGGCCTCTTTATCGCTAATATCGATTGCATGAATATATAGGATTTTATTATCTTCTGAAATATCTACAACAAGGGTTCCAGGTGTCAGGGTGATAAGGTTACAAAGTAGCGTTATTTCCCAGTCTTTCCTTAAATCCGTTTCGAGGGCAAAAATACCCGGCGTTACTTTTAACCTTGGTTGAAGAATAATTTTTAACACGGCAATATTAGAAAGTACTAATTCTCTTAGAAAAATACCTAAAAGCTTTAATATAGAAACAACTCGATATAAATAAAACTTATCGGAGAAAAATCTTCTTGTAATAAAAATGAGAATCAATCCGATAATAAAGCCGATTAGAAACGTATCTGGAGCGAAGGAGCCTTTCAGAAACATCCAAATAAAACTGATTACAAAATTTAATAATAATTGAAATGCCATTGTCATCACTCCTTTAATACGGCATTTATATAGTTTTCCGGCTGCAATAAACTTTCAACAGCGAGAGAAATATATGGTGAAATCACCTCTGCACCAATTCCGATTAGACAAGAAAGAAGGACTAGTAAACATCCGGGCAGTAAAAGTGTTTTTATAGGCTTTCTAGTAATATTATCTGATTCTTCTCCCCAAAAAGCTTTAACAAATATCTTGATAACAGATAGTAGAACGAGGAGACTCGATAGCACAACAATAAAACTTCCAATATAATTACTTTCTTCAAACGCTCCCTGGATAATTAGTAATTTACCAATAAAGCCACTTAATGGCGGAATACCTGCAAGTCCAAGTGCTGCAAGAAAGAAAGTCCAAGTAAGTAGAGGATATTTTTTCATTAAGCCACTCATATATTTTAAATTACTAGTTCCAGTAATATAAATCATGATTCCGATTAATAGAAACAGTGCTCCTTTAATAACCATGTCATGTAAAAGGTAGAAAATCGATCCATTTAAGGAAGTACTATTAAAAATAGAGAATCCATACAAGATAACCCCAATTGCCGTAACGATATTATAGATAATAATTTTTTTGACATCATTATAGGCAATTGCTCCAATTGCTCCTAAAATAATGGTTAGTAAAGAAAGGGTACCTAATAATGCAAAGACATAAGAATCTTCATAGAAGAAGAGGGAGTACGTCCGGGCAATCGAATAAACTCCAACTTTTGTTAATAGCGCTCCAAATAATGCAAGTATCGGTATTGGAGCGGCATAATAAGATCCTGGAAGCCAGAAAAATAACGGGAAGAGAGCCCCTTTTAATCCAAAAACGATTAAGAACAGGACAGCTATGACCGTTAATATGCCTGATCCATCCACTTCACTGATTCGTTCTGAAATAGACGCCATATTTAAAGTTCCAACAACAGAATAAATATAGGCAACGGCAATAACGAAGAGTGCGGAAGCGACAACATTTACAATAATATATTTTACTGTTTCTCTTAATTGAATTTTTGTATTTCCAAGAACAAGTAGTACATAGGAAGCCATTAACATTACTTCAAAGAATACAAACAAGTTAAAGATATCGCCAGTTGAAAACGCACCAATAACACCAACTAAGAGAAATTGAATCATAGCGTAATAAAAGTAATTTTCCCTTTCTCTATCGATTCCCTTAAAGGAGTAGAGGATACAACAAAAGGCGATTATATTTGTTGTTAACACAAGAAGTGCTGATACCATATCTGATACAATCGTTATCCCAAACGGTGCATCCCAATTACTCAAATTTACTGTTTGAATTCCCTCGTTTTTGATTTTATCTATCATAAATAGCACAATAATAATCGAAACACTAGTGCTCAATAGGGAAATAATCCGTTGTAAGATGGTCTTCTTATAAAAGAAAATCAACATGATTCCTGTGAGTAAAGGAATTAAAATTGGAAATAGAATTAAATTACTCATGCTTTTTCCCTCTCAATTTCTCCAGATTATCTGTCCCTAATTCTTGATAAGTTCTGTAGGCAAGTACTAATAAGAAGGAAGTGACACCAAAGCTAATAACAATCGCAGTTAATATTAATGCTTGGGGTAACGGGTCAGAATAACTGTCAGCATGCTGACCTAAGAGAGGAGCAGCACCTTTCTTTAAACCACCCATCGTTAATATTAATAAGTGAACCCCATGGCTAAGAAGGCCAGTTCCAATAATAATGCGCAATAGACTCTTAGAAAGTATTAAATACGTCGCACACATAAATAAAATGCCGATAATGAATGCCATTAAGAATTCCATTAGTCATCCTCTCCAATCGTTTGAATAATGGTCATTGTAACTCCCACTACTACTAGGAAAACCCCGAGATCAAACAGTGCAGCAGTGTGAAGGGACGTTTCTCCTAATAAAGGTAAGTGCGCATGTTTATTAAAAAAATGCGTTAAAAATGGTTTCCCATCTAATACGGCAATCATTCCTGTTAAAGTGCTTATCAGCAAGCCTATTGCAGTAACATAGATAAAATTAACAGGAAAGATTTTTTTTACTAATTTTAAATCATAAGCTATCAGCAATAGAACTATTGCTCCACTTGCCATTAATCCGCCGATAAAGCCTCCGCCTGGTGTATAGTGACCAGAAAAAAAGAGATCAACTGCATACAGAAGTATCAAAAAGACAATGACTTTTGTAATGGTTTGTAAAACTAAATTATTTATTTTCATTTTTCTTTCCTCCCATTCTCAAAGTTATCATCGAATAAATACCAATAGCAGCAATTGCTAATACTGTAATTTCAAAGAGTGTATCAAATCCCCTGAAATCCACTAAGATAACATTTACCATGTTTTCTCCTGCTGCTTTCGTATAAGTATTCTCCACATAAAATTGAGAAATGGAATCGAACAGTTTCGTGCTATAGGAGGCAATCGCAATAACCATCACTACGAGTCCTACTAGTACGGAAATAATTGCATTTGATAATTTGAAAGGAATACTTTCCTTTTTTCTAGCATTTCTAGGTAAATGGTAAAAACACAATAAGAATAAAGCAACGGAAACTGTTTCAATAACTAATTGAGTTAAAGCAAGGTCAGGTGCGCGAAATACTACGTAAAATAAAGAAACGGTATATCCGACTGCCCCTAAAAGAATAATAGAGGTCAAACGGGATTTAGCAAATAGTATAGCTATGGTGGAAATCACCAGAACAAGCGACAGTACTACTTCGTATCCACCAATTGGTGCTAGTCGGGAAGTGTCTATTGTAAATCCATCCTTTGCAAATAAAGTATAAGAGAGGATTAGGATAAAGAAAGAAAAGATATAAATGAGATAGGTGCGCAAGGAACCTGTCATATATCTGTTTGTCAGCTTGTTAAATCCATTTTCTGTTTCGCCAAATAACCAATCATATATTCGATTCCAAATAACAGGAATGGCTTGATAGATAACAGACCATTTTCCCACAGTTAAATAGAGAATTATTCCCAATACAATGACCCCAATTGTCATAAATAACTCAGGTTCAAATCCATGCCAGTGATAGATATGCAGATCATAAACGCCTCCGCCATAAATAGATGTAATAGCAGGAGAAAGAATGGTATTGGATAGAAGACCAGGAAATAATCCAAATATGACAACAAGTGATACTAAGATAATGGGTGAAATCAGCATACCCATTGGTGCTTCATGTGGTTTAGTAGATAATTTTTCTGGTTGATATTTTCCAGTGAAAGTTTTAAATGCAAGAATCATGCTATAGACAAATGTAAAGATGCTGCCGACCCAGGCGATGACAGGTAATAAAACTCCCCATGTATCTAGGTTAAACATTTGGAAATCAAGAATATTTAACATGCTTGCAAAGAACATCTCTTTGCTTAGAAATCCATTAAATGGGGGGATTCCAGCCATAGACATCGAGCCGACTAATGCGATAGCAAATGTGATAGGCATAATTTTCATCAGGCCGCCTAAACGGCGAATATCTCTTGTTCCAGTTTCGTGGTCAACAATTCCAACCATCATAAACAAACTTCCTTTAAAGGTTGCATGGTTGACAAGATGGAAGACTGCAGCAGCTGTAGCAATGTAATACACACTTTCATTGTCATAGTGGACACCAGCAGCTCCAATCCCTAGTAAAGACATAATCATTCCGAGCTGACTAATGGTTGAGTATGCGAGAAGACCTTTTAAGTCTACTTGTTTTATCGCCATAAAAGATCCATATATCAGTGTAACAATCCCGACAAGTGATACAATCCACAGCCAATAACCAGACACTGCAAAGACAGGACTTAAACGGGCAACAAGATATATTCCAGCTTTAACCATTGTAGCGGAATGCAAATAACTGCTGACTGGTGTTGGAGCTTCCATTGCATCAGGCAGCCAAATATGGAAGGGAAATTGGGCCGATTTTGTAAATGCTCCAAGTAAGATGCAAATCATCCCTAAAATAAATAACGGATGAGACATAATAGATTCTTGTTGAACAGAAGTAATTATTTCTGAAATAGTAAAGGAACCGGTCATTAGGTAAAGTAGGACAATCCCTGCTAATAAGGAAAGACCACCAAATACGGTAACAACCATTGATTTGATTGCGCCATATCGCGAATTACTTCGATTATTCCAAAAACCTATTAAAAGGAACGAAGAAATACTTGTAATTTCCCAGAACATATAAAGAACAATGAGATTATCAGATAAGACGACCCCGAGCATTGCTCCCATGAATAACAGAAGATATACATAGAAATGATTGACCTTCTCTTTGTTTTTATCCAAATAATAAATGGAATAGAGAATAACAAGAGAACCGATTCCAGTTATTAATAAGGCAAATAGCATGCCAAGACCGTCTAATTTTACGGCGAAATCGATTCCTAGTGATGGGATCCAGGGGATTGATTCTACTTTCGTATGTAAATTTGAGGTTGTCCCAATGTTTCGGCAAAAATAAATAAACAACAGCAAGGGAAGTAGAAGAACAAACCATCCCGTATGTATTTTTTTCCTAAATATAAATGTGATCGGTATTAATAGGGTGTATAAAAATGGTGCAAGTACAGCCCAGTGAAGAATAGACAAATTAACCCCTCCTTAAACTTTGCTAAAAGACGCTTGAAATGATTGAACATGTTAAAGTATAACGCAAAAAAAAACGCTCTGCATATAGGAAACTAGAAATTAAGTTAAGACTAAACCTTTCTATTAAATAGGTAGAAACATGGTCTAAAACAGGAAAAAAATTTTTTGTTTTTTGTGTAAAACATCCATCTTTTTGCTCAAACTAATGGTGAGGTGGTATACTTTGCAATTAAAAATAAAAGTAAATATTTCCATTTGTCTATTTTCTCTATGTCTTTTTGTTGGAATTTTATTGGACAACTTCCAAAAAAGAGAGTTTTATTCACTGGAGGAACTTCTTTTCATAGAAGAGGCAAACTCTCCTTTTTTGGATGAAACGATGATTCCTTTTCAACCAAGAGAATATATCAGGATAATCGCAGAAGAATAATGCAGCGAAAAGGGACAGCCGTTTATTAAGGGTTGTTCTTTTTTTTATGTTCTGCAGTAGAAGGAAAAATATGTGTAAGGGGAAAACTTGTTTATTTCATAAATATCCAAATGGAAGCAGTCTTTCGTATTCCCAAACTATATTTAAACAGGAGAGCTATCCTGTGTTTTTTTACGTTGCATTTCTGCATAGAACCAATAAATGGATCTGATAAGTTAATAAAAAAAATAAAGATAAAAATACAGAAAATTAAAAAGGTTAAGTGATATTCTGTTATAATATAGATAAATAAAAGACAGCTAGTTTATCGAGATGAATAGAAGAAAGAACGGTTTAGACAGGATGATTCATGTGAAATATCGATAAAAAAGAAGGTGAAAGAATGGAAAAGCAACAGTATTTATTTATTGACTTTGAATTCACCATGCCAGAGAAAAGTAGTAAGTTTAAGGGGTTTTATCCAGAAATTATTGAAGTTGGTATTGTAGCCGTTATTGGTGATACCATAAGGGAACAGTTTTCTTCATATGTAGTACCCCGTAAGTTTTCAACCCTTTCAAGGAGATGCAAATCTTTTCTACATATTTCACAAGAACAAGTAAATAACGGGATATCTTTATACGATCTAATGAAAAAGCTTGAGGCAATTTGTAACGGATATCAAAATATAATTGTTACATGGGGAAACATGGATATGAAAGTGCTAAAGGATAATTGTCATAAAGCACAACTTCCCTTTATTCTATCTTGTAAAGAAGTTGATTTATCGATGGAATATAAGCGGTTTTTTGGTGATAAAAACCAAACAGGCTTATGGAAAGCAGTTAGGGAATATGGCAGAGAGGGAACTGGGAAACATCATCGTGCTTTAGATGATGCCTTAACCACTTATCATATTTTTAAACTTGTTGAGCAAGATAAGAAGTACTTGGGGAAATCTAATCAACCAACCATTGGAGACTTAATTGATATGTCTAAATTATTTAATAAGTTTGCATAAAAAAGACGAAGAATACATTCCTCGTCTTTTTTGTTATTTTCTTCTAAACGATTTTATAGTATTCTGCATTAAGTATTTCCAGGTTTTTTAAACTT
Source organism: Niallia sp. FSL W8-0951 (assembly GCF_038006525.1). Taxonomy (NCBI): domain Bacteria; kingdom Bacillati; phylum Bacillota; class Bacilli; order Caryophanales; family Bacillaceae; genus Niallia; species Niallia sp. FSL W8-0951. Next base: position 2,688,079 of record NZ_JBBOVK010000001.1, on the reverse strand, counting down.
TGAATAGCGAAAGCAGAATCATCTTCTTGAAGCTCTTTACGCATTTTTTCGATAGCTGTTTGTAGGGAATCATTATAAGAAGGAATGGAGTCTTCCTTATATAGCTTGACCATTTTCTTTGGAGCATTCATCTGTTCTCGGTAAGAAAGGGCTTTTCTTTCATGGAAAATATCAACTATGGCCTCTTTTGGCTGATGCAAATCCCCTTGCATCGGATGCTTTAAGACCGCAAGAACCCGTACTAAATAACTTTGAGGACGAATCTCTGTAATTTCCCCGATGTATTTTCCAGTTTTATAAAAAGCGGTGACGATGGAACCGATAGCTAGTTCTGACAATCTAATCCCTCCAGATTTTCTTTCCTTTAATAGTATCACAAAGGCTATAGTTTGATAAACGAGAATAACTGCATAATAAGGAGTCTTTTTTCAAATATTAATACCAAACCGTCCATGGAGGAAAAAAGATGAGAAAACTGAGTTTATTAGTGCTGATAACCATTTTCCTAACCGGCTGTGCGGAGGGGGAAGTGACAAAAGCAGAGGTAGAAATGTTTAATGATGTGGGAGACTCTTTAGGAACAATTAAATTGCAGGAGCAGGCTGACGGAGTAAAATTATCTTTAAATTTAAAAGGTCTAACTCCAGGAATCCATGGTATTCATATACATGAAACAAATAAATGTGATGCTCCAGATTTTCAATCGGCAGGCAATCACTTTAATCCAGATAATAAAGAACATGGTTTACTTCACCCAGAAGGTGCACATGCAGGTGATTTACCTAATATCTTGGTAAAGGAAGATGGAACCGTAAAAGCTGAGCTAATGGCACCACAAGTAACCCTTAGAGATGGAAAAAAATCATTATTCAGCAAAAAAGGGACTTCAATCGTTATTACCGAACAACAAGATGACGGAATGACTCAACCTGCAGGGGATTCAGGCGAAAGAATCGCATGTGGATCGATTAAAAAGAAATAATTCTATATGAAACAACAGGCGACTTTTAGGATCGCCTGTTGTTTCTTTGGTTCATTTCTAAGAAGCTGGGACAAACAAAAAATGTTTTAGGATTTTTTAGTGTTGTTATTCTGCTTCTTTTATACGAAAAAGATTTAGATTCGCCTTTATAAGATTCCTGTTTTACTGAAATGTTTGTACGAGAATAAAAATATTCAATCCAACAATTAAAATAGCCATAACCCATGAAATAATCGTAATCCATTTTGTATTGACTAGGTTTCCCATGATACGTTTTGAACTAGTAAACATTATTAATGGAATAAGAGCAAAACCAATTCCAAATGATAAAATTACTTGACTTATTACTAGTGCAGTTGTTGGATTAATACCTAATGCAATGACAGCAATAGGAGGCACCATTGTAATAAATCTTCTTACATATAAAGGAATGCGAAAATGAATAAATCCTTGCATAATAACATCTCCAGACATCGTTCCTACAGATGAACTGGATAATCCAGCAATTAATAAACCAAGTCCAAATAAAGTTGCTGAAACGGGATTTACTAACTGTCCAAAATAGTTAAAAGCTACATCTAAATCTTCTACAAATAATCCATTTTTATGGAATAATGCACTAGAGACGATAAGCATTGCCCCATTAATAAATCCTGCAATCAACATGGCAATAAGGATATCGATAAATTCAAAGCGGAAGATTTGCTTTTTCTCTTTATCCGTTTCCCCAACAATTCTATTCTGTGTTAATGCAGAATGTAAGTAAATCGCATGTGGCATTACTGTAGCCCCAAGGATCCCAGCAGCTAAAATTACGCTATCTACTCCATCAAATTGTGGAGTGAATAACCCATGTAATAAAGATGGAACATCTGGCTTCGCAAAGAACATTTGTACAATAAAAGAAAGGACAACAATAAATAGCATCGCAGTAATTCCTGCTTCTAGAGAACGGTATCCCCGTCTTTGTAATTCAAGAATAGCAAAAGATCCTACAGCAGCAATCAGACTAGCTTCCAGTAAAGGAATACCAAAGAGAAGATAAATACCAAGTGCTGCACCAATAAACTCTGCTAAATCTGTTGCCATAATGACAAGCTCACCTTGTATCCACAAGCCGATAGATACAGGCTTGGGAAATTCCTCTCGTGCTATCTCTGCTAAATTTTTACCGGTAGCGATACCTAATTTTGCTGATAAGGATTGAATAATTAACGCCATAATATTAGAAAAAAGAATAACCCATAATAATAAGTATCCATATTTTGATCCAGCAGCAATATTCGTTGCGAAGTTTCCTGGATCAATGTAGGCAATTGCCGCAATGAATGCTGGTCCTAGAAACGGAAGGATTTTTTTCCAACCTTTAACTTCCTTGCTAAACACACTTTTTGCTGATTTAGAATGAATTTTTTCTAAAGATCGATTTCTGTCCATTTTTCTCACCTGATTTTGCTTTGGTTTAAAAAGTTTCGTTAATGCAACTTTTATATAAAAGATATTCCTAAATTAGAAAATTGTCAATCTATTTGTGTTATTAATTTATAGGAATTTTTGTTAATTTGTTGAGGAAGTATGGGAGTGTAGAATACAGGAAATACAAAAAATACCTAGCTGAATTTCCAGCTAGGTATTATAAGCTATTATTTTACTTCTTGTGTACCAGTTACTTCGCCATCAATTACAGCAGAAGATTTAAATGCATCACTTTTGTAATAAACATTACCATCTACTTTTGCAGTAGCGTCAATAGTAAATCCATTAGCTTCTACGTAAACATCACCGACAAAAGTACCGCCTTGGATTTTGAAATTTTCACTTTGTACAGTCATTTTAGGAGCTGTTAAAGTGAAGGAATCAATAATGTTATGGTCTTCATCTTGTGTATAAAGAGCAAGTTTACGATAGATTGGATTAGCAGCATCATTTTTATCGTGGAATTCACCAGCTACTAAGATATCACTGTCTACTTTTAAATCTTGAAGTGTTGCAACAATCCAAGTTCCATCAGCACTTAATGCTTTCACTAGTGGATCTGCTTCATTTACGATTGAAGCTGTTGTTACTACATCAGCTGATTGTTCTGCTTTTTTCTCTTCTTTCTTTGGTTCTGTGTCTGTATTTCCACAAGCAGTTAAAAGTGCTCCTGCTAAGATGGAAGCTAGTAAAACTTTTGGTGTAATTTTCATGATTAGTTCCCCCTATAAATGTTCTTTATATTGTTATGTGAATGGATTCACAATACAACATTATATTAACATACAGTTTGTAGTTGTAGAGGGGGGAGGTGTGACTAATTTGTGAAAGAAATATGGTGAATATGTGACTTTATTTTAATAATCAGAAAATTGGCAACGGGCTTTTTCTTCCATCAGTTATTCGTTTTGCATAAAAAAAGAGCGAGGTTTGTCGGGGAAAAAATTCCCAACAAACCTCGCTTCTTTATAACTGCGTAACATCAATTTATTGATTCATCCACTCTGGTTTACCGAAGCCTTTAAAATCCTCATCAATTACTTTTTCGAATTCTGCTGATTCAACAGCGGCTTTGATATCTTTAGCGAATGGAGCATCTATGTCTTTTGTATTAACAACAACACGATTACGATATTGATCGAGCATATTTTCTAGTTTTAGTGCATCTAATAAGTTCATTTTTGCTGCTAGGGCGAAGTTGCCTGGTACAGCGGATAAATCTACACTGTCAACTGCACGAGGTAATTGTGCCGCTTCAATTGTTTCAAATTTTAGGTTTTTAATATTCTTTGTCACATCTTTTTCAGACACAGTAAGTGGATCCGCAGCTTGATCAATTTTAATTAAGCCAGCTTCCTCTAAAATTAAGAAGGCACGAGCCGCATTGGTAGGATCGTTAGGGATAGCAATTGTTGCCCCATCTGTAATATCTTCCAAGCTTTTAAACTTTTTGGAATAAATACCCATTGGTGCAGTTGGAACAGAAATTAGTTCAGATAACTCTATGTTATTTTGTTGAGCAAAAGATTCCATATAAATTTTATGTTGGAATAGATTCGCATCAATACTACCCTCGGCTAGAGCTTTATTTGGCTGCACATAATCTGTAAACTCTGTAACTTCTACTTTATAGCCTTTCTCTTCTAAAATAGGTTTAATTGCCTTTTTAACCATGTCTGCATAGGGACCAGAAGTAGCACCAATATTAATTTCCTTTTTCTCCCCTGAATCTGCATTGTTTTTGTCTTGTCCGCAAGCACTAAGTACTGTAAATGATAATAATAATAGAATTCCTATAAGTATTTTTTTCATTGTCTTTTCCTCCTATTAACTTAAAGTGATTATTAACGCTTATCCAATGTCTTGGATATTTTATCCCCAAAGAATTGAATGATTTGAACTAAGCAAATGAGAACAACGACAGTCGTAATCATGACAGTATTATCATAGCGATAATAGCCGTATTGAATGGCAAGATCACCTACACCGCCGCCGCCGACTATTCCAGCCATAGCAGAATAGGCAATTAAATTAATAATGGTAATAGTGATTCCTTGAATAATTCCAGGTCTTGCTTCTGGTATTAAGACTTGCCAGATAATCATCCATGGGGAAGCGCCGATAGCAACGGAAGCTTCAATTACTCCTTTATCAATTTCACGAAAAGCTTGTTCTACTATTCTCGCAAAAAACGGAATCGCAGCAACAGATAGAGAAACAGAAGCAGCAGTAGGACCAATCGTTGTGTTGGTAATCCATTTTGCTAATGGTAAAAGGGCGATTAGTAAGATAATGAAAGGGATTGACCGCACCATGTTTACAACAAAGCCCACCGTGTTTTTTAATAGTGTGTTTTCGAGAAACAATCCTTTATCTGTTACAAATAAGAGGATTCCAATCGGTAAACCCACAATAATAGCCACAACAATAGAAATGCCAACCATATATAAGGTTTCAAAAAATGCTGAATTTAAGTCGGGAAGTAACTCGATCAAATAATTCCAATCCAGACTAAGAGGCATGATATATCACCTCCACATTTTTGGTGCGATCTTTAATATACTGTATCGCTTTTACAATTTCATTTTCTTCCCCTGTTAATTCCATGATAAAAATACCAAGGGGATTATTTTGAATATATTCAATTTTTCCATGAAGAATATTTCCCTTCACCTGATAGTGCTGAAAGGCGTCCGAGATAATTCCCTCTTCCGCGATGGCACCTTGAAAGGTAACCTTAATAATTTTCCCTTTTCTTTCTTCTAATAGGTGGTTAGGTAATTCAAATTGAAGAATGCTATTTACAAAGTTTTTAGTAAGCTCCTGTTTTGGGTTTGCAAACATATCGTAAACTGGACCTTCTTCCACTACCTTCCCTGCTTCCATGACAGCCATTCGATCACAAATATCTTTCACAACCTCCATTTCATGGGTGATTAGAACGATGGTTAAACCAAGTTCCTTATTAATTTTTTTTAATAACGCAAGAATGGATTTTGTTGTAGTTGGATCAAGTGCAGAAGTTGCTTCATCACAAAGAAGTACGGTTGGATTATTTGCAAGGGCTCTTGCGATTCCGACTCTTTGCTTTTGTCCTCCACTTAATTGGGCAGGAAAGACATCTTTCTTATCTGCCAGCCCCACCATATCAAGCAACTCTAATACCCGTTTATGTATTTTCTTAGAAGGTAAATTAGCTGCTTTAAGAGCAAAAGCAATATTTTTATATACCGTTTTACTACTAACAAGGTAAAAATGTTGAAAAATCATGCCTATTTTTAAGCGAGCAGCTCTTAATTGCTTTTGATTTAACTTTGTTAAAGAAATATTGTCAATGATAATTTCTCCACTGGTTGGCTTTTCCAATAAATTGAGACAGCGAAGCAGAGAGCTTTTCCCTGCTCCACTATAGCCGACAATTCCAAATATTTCGCCTCTTTTAATAGATAAAGAAACATGGTCAACACCAATGACTTGTTCTTTTTTTGTTTTATATATTTTGACCAAATCATTTATTTGTATCATTAGAAAATACTATCCCCCTTTGCCAAAAACGCCATGTTTTGTAACATTATTTTAAAACCTTTATCGGTTAAGATTGGTGAAAATTCCTTTCGGTAAGTCTGGGAAATAAAAAAAACTTCTTTCATTTTGAAAGAAGTATCGTATTAAATATACCGATCTTATCTTTCAGAATAGGTCATTCTGCAGGAGTTAGCACCTTCCTTTAGGAAAGGAGGTTGCTGGATGTCATCGGGCCTGTTCCCTCAATCTCTCTTGATAAGTAATTATGGAATTTTCACTAAATGAATAATAAAGCTAAAATACTGAATTGTCAATAAAAATTTACCTTTAAAATAGCTAGATTGGAGGGGGCTCTTCATTTCTGTTATCTTCTTCAGAAGGATATATGATAGAATGGTTTCTGAACAAATGGAACGAAAGGTGACAACGGATGAATAGTCAGGAAATTAATTTAGAATGTGTGCGTTTATTAAATGAATGGGACCCTTTTTCAATAGGAGAGGGCAATTATGATACTGAAATTGCGGATATTCTTCAAGCAATACATGATGTTGATTTGGAAGATGATCTAGCAGCTTCTATCCAAGCTATCTTTGAATTTTCTTTTGAAGAGAAGCTCCCTTTAGAGGATTGCACAGCAATCTCTCATAAACTTTTATCTCTAAAACGAAACAGTTCCTGCTCTTTTTAGAGAGTCAAATAAACTCTTTTTGATGAATAAAAAGTTATCAATTGCTTCTCTTTTCAACTTCTAAAGTTTTTTTATAGATAGAAATTCCAGCAAATAATTTGCATATAATTTTGGTTTTAAAAAATGAAATTAGCGCATTAAATTTAGTGATAATTTGATATAATGAGAATATTTAAAAGGCAAGCAGGAGGATGGACATGAAACTAACAGATAAAGAAATTGAAATTGCAGAAATTCTAGAAAAAGATGCGAGGATTTCTGATGAAGATATAGCTAAGATGATTGGGGAAGATTTAGAAAAGACAAAAGAGTTGATTGCGAAATTAGAAGAAGTAAATGTCGTAGTGCGTTATACATCAATAGTAGATTGGTCAAAAGTGGAAGGTCATGAAGGTGTTACTGCAATGATTGATGTAAAAGTTACACCTAAAAGAGGGGTAGGCTTTGACGAGGTTGCTCAAAGAATTTATCGTTTTAAAGAGGTTAAGTCACTATATTTAATGTCAGGAGCATATGATTTATCAGTTATTATTGAAGGCAAATCGATGAATGAAGTAGCGAGATTTGTTTCAGAAAAACTATCTACATTGGATTCAGTTATCTCAACAACAACTCATTTTATTTTAAAACAATATAAGCATGATGGAACAATATTTGAACAATCGGATGATGACAAAAGAATTGTGGTGTCACCGTAATGAGACAAACAAAAAGTTATATTGCACAAAAGGTTGAGGAAATGAAACCATCTGGAATACGCAGATTTTTTGATTTAGCATCCGGTATGGAAGGAGTTATTTCCCTCGGTGTAGGAGAGCCAGATTTTGTCACCTCCTGGTCAACAAGAGAGGCAGCAATTTTATCACTCGAACAAGGGTATACCTCATATACGGCAAATCCTGGACTACTCGAGCTTCGAGAGGAAATCAGTCATTATATGCAAAAAAGATTTACGGTATCCTATAAGCCATCTTCAGAAATCATTGTAACTGTTGGAGCTAGTCAGGCAATCGATATCGCTTTACGGGCTATTTTGAACCAAGGAGAAGAGGTTATTGTTGTTGAACCATGCTTTGTTTCCTATGCACCGTTAGTAACGCTTGCAGGAGGGGTTCCAATTGCGGTTCAAAGCTTAAAGGAGAATAATTTTAAAATCAAGCCTTTTCAACTAGAAGAAGTCATTACGGACCGAACAAAAGCAATTATGCTTTGTTCGCCTAATAATCCTACCGGATCCACACTCTCTCAAGAGGAGCTTGCAGCAATTGTGGCAGTAGCAGAAAAGTATGACTTGCTTATTCTTTCCGATGAAATATACGCAGAGCTTTGCTATGATGAAGAATATACAAGTACAGCAGCAATAGAGGGAGCATGGAAACGTACTATTCTCCTTTCTGGTTTTTCAAAGGGATTTGCCATGACAGGCTGGAGACTAGGTTTTGTTTGTGGACCAGAGGAATTAATTCAAGCGATGCTAAAGATTCATCAATATAGTTTAATGTGTGCCCCAACGATGGCTCAATATGCTGGATTAGAAGCATTGCGAAGTGGTGAAAACGATGTAGAAGAAATGAAGAAAAGCTACCGGCGCAGAAGGAATTTTATCGTTCAATCCTTAAATGATATGGGGTTAACTTGTCATATGCCTGGCGGAGCTTTTTATGCGTTTCCTAATATAACAGCGACAAAAATGAATGCAGAGTCATTCGCAGAAAGACTGCTGATGGAAGAAAAAGTAGCAGTTGTGCCAGGAAGTGTATTTGGTGAAAGTGGCGAAGGACACGTTCGTTGTTCCTATGCTACATCGTTGCAACAATTGCAAGAAGCTATGAAACGAATGAAGCGATTTGTCGAAAAATATTCTAAATAAAGGCAAAAAGAGGTGTTGAATAGATGGGAAGTCCCATCCTTTCAAATGCCTTTTTTTATTTAAGCTGGTTCCGTAAAGGTCATAGTTTAAGCAAAAGATTAACGGGAATTATAACAGTAAAAATAAATCCTTTTGTAAATATGGCGATATTGTGATATAATCTTATAATGCATATAAAAGGAAAATTAATATAAACAATTAGGAGTGTTCTCATGTCAGATAAAATTGAAGTTGGAAGTGTTATTACAGGAAAGGTAACAGGCATTCAACCATATGGTGCGTTTGTTTCTTTAGATGAAAATACACAAGGTTTAGTTCATATTTCTGAAGTAACCCATGGTTATGTAAAAGATATTAATGAATTTTTAAAAGTTGGCGATGAAGTGAACGTTAAAGTTCTTTCCATTGACGAAAATGCTGGAAAAATTGGTCTTTCTATCCGTGCAACAGAAGAAGCACCAGCGCAACCAGAAGCTGCTAAAGCAAAAAAACCTCGTCCTAAACGTCAAACAGCTGCTGTAGCTGAAACAGAAAACGTACAAGGATTTAATACGTTAAAAGATAAATTACAAGAGTGGATTGATCAATCTAACCGCGATGATTTAATTAAAAAATAACATTTTATAAAGGGCTGTCCAATGTGAATTACACATTGGGCAGCCTTTTTTGCGCTTTTCAAGGGAGAGGTAATCTAGAATGAATTTTTAGAAAATAAATATCTATCCATCTGTAGAAAAATCAGCTAAAGTTAATAATATAGATATTTACTTACATTTATACATTAAATGGGAGGATGATTAAATGGTACAAGAAGTTAATAAATCTATCTCACTAATGGAACAGTCAGAGAAATATGGAGCAAAAAATTATAATCCATTGCCGATTGTTATTTCAGGAGCAGAAGGAGTCTGGATTACCGACCCTGAAGGAAATAAATATATGGATATGCTGAGTGCTTATTCCGCATTAAACCAAGGGCATCGTCATCCTAAAATAATCCAAGCATTGAAGAGACAAGCGGACCGTGTAACCTTAACTTCTCGAGCCTTTCATCATGATCAATTAGGTCCTTGGTATGAAAAGATTAGCTCCCTAACAAAAAAAGAGATGATCTTACCGATGAATACAGGTGCTGAAGCCGTAGAAACTGCTATCAAAGCAGCAAGAAGATGGGGATATGACTGCAAAGGAATAGAAAAGGACAAAGCAGAACTCATTGTGTGCGAGGGGAATTTTCATGGAAGAACACTGGGAGCCGTTTCTCTTTCCTCGGATGAAGAATATAAACGCGGATTTGGACCATTATTACCAGGGATTAAAACAATTGCCTATGGAGATATTGAACAATTACAAGAAGCGATTACCGCAAATACAGCCGCTTTTATTGTAGAACCAATTCAGGGGGAGGCTGGTATTATCATTCCGCCTCTAGGCTTTATGGAAGAAGCCTATCGATTATGTAAGGCTAATAATGTTTTGTTTATTGCCGATGAAATTCAAACAGGTCTATCAAGAACAGGTAAATTATTTGCGAGTGAGTGGTACGATATTGTACCAGATATGTATATTTTAGGAAAAGCGCTTGGAGGAGGAGTCTTTCCTATTTCATGTGTAGTTGCAGATAAAGACATATTAGGTGTTTTTAATCCAGGCTCTCATGGATCAACCTTTGGAGGAAATCCAATGGCGTGTGCTGTATCAATTGCAGCTATAGATGTAATCTTAGAAGAGAATTTGACCGATCGTTCGGCGCAATTAGGCGAGTACTTTCTTCAAAAGTTATCGGAAATAACAAATCCAATAATAAAAGAAATACGCGGAAGAGGATTGTTTATAGGGGTTGAATTAAAGTTTGAGGCTAGAACTTATTGTGAAAAGTTAAAAGAAGTAGGACTGTTATGCAAAGAAACCCATGATTCCGTCATTCGCTTTGCTCCACCATTAACGATTACGAAGGAAGAGCTAGATTGGGCGATAGAGCGTATAAAGCAAGTATTAAATGAGGATATCCAGGATCTAAACTAAATAAAAACGAACCATTCCTTACAAAAAAGCCAAACAATTCAGCAAGTTGAATTGTTCGGCTTTATTTTTGTTTATCCATTTTTATTTATCTAGCTGTTTTTGGGATAGACTCTCTTTCAGCTGCAGAAGATGGCTTAAATAATAAACCAAGGTTAATTAATCCTGCAATTCCGACTAAACCGTAAATAATACGAGAAACGACAGATCCTTGGCCGCCGAATAATGTTGCCACTAAATCAAATTGAAAAAAGCCAATTAATCCCCAATTTATTGCTCCTATAATCGTTAATATTAATGCAACTCTTTGGATTGCGCTCATTTTATGTCCTCCTTAAAAAATATAGTGGAATCTTTCTTATTCTTAGTAGAATTCACGAAAGTATGCATTTGGGGAAAATTTAACGAATAATGAATGATAGAGAAAACACATACTATTTGTCAGTACTAAGCTCAATCTTTTGATTTTCTCATAAGTTTGATTAATAATAAGCGTACAATTAGTATTTCTTTGTACTAATGTAAAAACAGAATGGGAGGCATTCATTTGGAAAACTTTGTTTTTTATAACCCGACAAAACTTATTTTTGGTAAAGGGCAATTGGCACAACTAAAAGATCAATTAGCTTCCTATGGTAAAAAAATCCTCTTAGTATACGGAGGAGGAAGTATTAAAAGAAACGGTCTATATGATAATGTAATGACCATCTTAAAGGAAAATGGCAAAGAGGTATTTGAATTATCTGGTGTAGAGCCTAATCCTCGATTAACTACTGTACAACGTGGAGTTGATATATGTAAAACAGAAGGCATTGATTTTATTTTAGCAGTTGGTGGAGGAAGCGTTATTGACTGTACTAAGGCCATTGCAGCAGGAGCAAAATTTGATGGGAACCCTTGGGAGTTCATCACAAAAAAAGCTATGCCTAAAGCAGCGTTACCATTTGGCACAGTTTTAACACTTGCAGCCACTGGTTCTGAAATGAACTCTGGCTCTGTTATTACTAATTGGGAAACACAAGAGAAAGTTGGCTGGGGAAGTCCATTTACATTCCCGGTATTTTCTATTTTAGATCCGGAAAATACATATACAGTTCCGAAAGATCAAACAATATACGGAATTGTAGATATGATGTCACATGTGTTTGAACATTATTTCCATTTAGAAGAACACACAGAATTACAGGATTATATGTGTGAATCTGTATTGAAAACGGTTATAGAGTTTGGGCCAAAACTTGTAAACGACCTAGAAAATTATGAATATCGTGCTGCAATATTATATTGTGGAACGATGGCTCTTAATGGTATGCTTAATATGGGATATCGTGGTGATTGGGCTACCCACAACATTGAACATGCTGTTTCTGCAGTGTATGATATTCCTCATGGTGGAGGACTTGCCATTCTTTTCCCTAATTGGATGAAGCATAATTTAGCAGTAAAACCAGAACGCTTTAAGCAATTAGCTGTTCGCGTATTTGGGGTAGACCCAGAAGGGAAAACAGCGGAAGAAGCTGGTCTAGAAGGAATTGAGAAATTACGAGCATTCTGGAATGACCTTGGTGCACCTTCTCGTTTAGCTGATTACGACATTGATGATAGTAAACTGGAGTTAATGGTTGAAAAAGCAATGACGAATGGTGGATTTGGCCAATTTAAAGTGTTAGATGCAGAGGATGTTTTAGCAATTTATAAAGCCTCTTTATAAAAAATGAAGAAAGACGAGCAAACAGTTAGCATGAATTGTTTGTTCGTCTTTCTGTAATAGAGAAGAAATGGAATAATTGGTGAAAAAATTAAAAAAAACAGTTTGTATCCGTTTTCATATCAAGTTCTTTCTTGATTACTTTTTCTACTTCCGATAAAGTGGAAGAGGAGTATAAATTAATTATATTGGAGGATCATTTATGACACACGTTCGTTTTGATTACTCAAAGGCATTAAGTTTCTTTGGAGAGCACGAAATTACATATTTAGAAGATGCAGTTAAAGTTGCCCATCATTCCTTGCATGAAAAAACTGGACAAGGAAGTGATTTTTTAGGATGGATCGATCTTCCTGTAGATTATGATAAAGAAGAATTTGCTCGCATTCAAAAAGCAGCAGAAAAAATTAAAAGCGACTCAGAGGTTTTACTTGTAATCGGTATTGGTGGTTCTTACCTAGGAGCACGTGCTGCAATTGAAATGTTAAATCATAGCTTCTATAATTCTTTATCAAAAGAAAAGAGACAAACACCACAAATTATCTTTATTGGAAAAGATATTAGCTCCACTTATATGAGTGATGTAATTGACTTCCTTGGAGATAAAGATTTCTCTATTAACGTTATTTCTAAGTCTGGAACAACTACTGAGCCGGCAATTGCGTTCCGTATTTTCCGTAAATTGTTGGAACAAAAATATGGAGTAGAAGAAGCGAGAAAGAGAATCTATGCTACTACTGATAAAGCAAAAGGAGCTTTAAAAACTCTTGCTACAGAAGAGGGCTATGAATCATTTATTATCCCAGATGATGTTGGTGGACGCTATTCTGTTTTAACACCAGTTGGTTTATTACCAATCGCTGTCAGCGGTGCGGATATTACAGCAATGATGGAAGGGGCAGCAGCGGCTAGAACAGATTTCGGTACATCTGAATTAAAAAATAACATTGCCTATCAATATGCTGCAGTTCGTAACGTTCTTTATAACAAAGGAAAAACAATTGAAATGTTAATCAACTACGAGCCAGGATTGCAATACTTCTCTGAGTGGTGGAAGCAATTGTTTGGTGAAAGTGAAGGGAAAGACCAAAAAGGTATTTATCCTTCTTCAGCAAACTTCTCAACAGACCTTCACTCTTTAGGACAATATGTGCAGGAAGGCCGTCGCGATATTTTTGAAACAATTGTTAAAGTAGATAAGCCTCGTCATGAATTAGTTATCGAAGCAGAAGAAAATGACTTAGACGGGCTAAATTATTTAGCTGGACAAACTGTTGACTTTGTTAATAATAAAGCATTTGAAGGTACGTTACTTGCACATACAGATGGCGGTGTGCCAAATTTAATTGTAACAATACCAGAAATGAATGAATATACATTTGGATATCTTGTGTATTTCTTCGAAAAAGCTTGTGCGATTAGTGGATATTTATTAGGAGTAAATCCATTTGATCAACCAGGGGTTGAAGCATACAAAGTAAATATGTTTGCTTTACTAGGTAAACCTGGCTTTGAAGAGAAAAAAGCAGAGTTAGAAAGTCGTCTATAAGATAGAATGGATTGAGCTGCCGATATACTCGTATTTGAGTATTCGACAGCTTTTTTATTTAGGAAAACATACTTACTTCTCTATTCATTTTTAATTCAAGATGTTTAAAGGTTTTAAGAGAGGTTAAATAAATAGAAAGGGGTAATAGAAGGAGGAAATAGGAATGCTTGTTGAAAAAGAACAGTTATTGATTAAATCATTACAGGAATGCATGATTGTTTGTAATCATTGCTTAAATGAATGTTTAACAGAAGAGCAGGTAGCACCAATGCTTGATTGTATTCATATGAATAGGGAAAGTATTCAATTTTGTAGTTATTTAGAGCAGGCAATTATCAGAAAATCTCCATATGCAAAAGAATTTGCAGAAATATGCCTTTCTGTTTGTGAGGATTGTGCAAATGAATGTAAGAAACACGATCATCGCCATTGTCAATATTGTGCAGAAATCTGTAAAGAGTGTGTAGAAGCATGTAAAACATTTTTAGAAGCATAACAGGTTGTAATAAAGACTTAGCTCTTTATTGAAAGAGAAAAAAATTGGTTTTTCGAGGAGGCGGTTCGAAACAGTTTTAAGCGAGCGACAGCCTCGAAAAACCATAATTTAAAAAAGAATTTTTCTCATCTGCTTTCATGACAACTTCCTGTACTCATTTAGCTAACAACATTTCTAAGTAATAATAATTAACTCATCCTTTTCCTCAAATTCAAATGAAGACTTTGGATTTAGATAACTAGTTCCCCCACGTTTGACCCCTAATAATAATTTACCCTCAGCTAATAAAAAATTGTTTAAAGTCAGATAATCAACTAATTCTTCCTCTATATTCTTCACTGGAATAAATTGAAGCTTTTTATCCTTCAATTGATTTAAAAGCTCTAAAAATGCAATCATCGTATCTTGTGAATTTAAACTGTTGTGCATAACAAAGCTAGTAAGGCTGTTTGTTTCAATTATTTCATCTGCACCAGCTCTTTTAGCATTTTGTATTTGTTCAGCAGTAAGTATTTCAACGATGCAAGGTACATTTGCATTTAGTCCTTTAATAGCAAGTAAAGTTAAAATAGTGTGCATATCTGCTTGTAATTCTTCTTTGTTTTGATCTGCTGTTAAAATGACCTTACTAGCAGTCATGATATTCGCTTTCAATAGGACACTATCTAAATTAGAATTCCCTTTTACAAAATGAATAGTTTCTGGAACTGGATTTGTTGCTAAGGACTCATCGATTAAAGTAATTGGAATGTTTTCGCGATCTTTAATGATAGAATGGATGATTAGTTTGGACCGTTCATTCCAGCCGACAATTATCAAGTGGTTTTGTCCTCTATAAGTGGTTTTTCCTTCCAGATACGCGTTTTGTTTAGCCACAGCTGCTGTTGCCAATGTTACTAAGTAGGTAGAGAGAAATCCGACGCCTGTTAAGATTAACAGCATGCCGGTTATTCTCCCAAGAACGGTAATAGGAGCATAATCGCCATATCCAACGGTAGAGGTAGTAATAATGGCCCACCAAATGCCTTCAAATAAAGTGGGAAATGTTTCTGGTTCCACTAAAGTGATAAAGCAGCCGAATAGGATTATAATAGTTAAGGAAATCGATAAAACACGAATACTTAACGGTAATCTTAAAAATCTAGAAAGCATAGAATTAGGCAAAGTAAACACCTCATAATAGTTGTTATCCTTTGCATTATTGACCAATAAAAAAACTTTCATAATCAATGAAAGTTTTTTATCAGGATATTTTTAAAGTTGGATATGATAAAAAGAAGCAATTGTTTTCTGTTCTTCTTCAAAGTTTTTATAGTCGTTCAAGTTAGAGAGCATGCCTTTAATTATGGGTACTCTTGGTTCATCAGCATGAATCTCTGCCATTAATACTTCTAGTGTTATTTCTATCTCTTGTTTGTTTGCTCCATGCTCAATCTTACGTTGGATGGAGGCAATAGCATCTAGTATATCTTGATGGCTATGTTCCATAAAGTTAATTTTAGGCTTTTTAATTATATACTTTAGAAAAGAAGTAGAAAAGAGTGGATGCTCATTATTTTTGTCCATATCTGTTATAATTGAATCTAATCTTTTTAATAAGTAGATGGAAATATCCCTTGTTGAGACATTAATAGGCTCTAAAATCACAAGTTTTAAAAAAGAATGAATAAGGCCATCTTGGATCATAAGCAAATCTAAAAGGTATTGCTTTTTCTCTTCCCCATAAATAGAGTGGAGTCCTTGGAGATTATAACTTTGAAGCTCGGACTGCATTTTTACTAACAGATCTTTGATAGAATTATTTAAGGGAATAGCTTGTTCTTTTGATTGCATGACAATAAACTCTTTATGTTTTAAAGCATGATTAAACATAAAGGTAAGCTGATCGATGTATTTTTCTCTTGCAGGGATTCGCCTTTGACTTATTTCTTCCATAGTAGTAATCAATTCATCGTAGTAATATTGCATAATTTTATAAAGAAGAGAGTCTTTTGATTTAAAGTATAAATAAAAGGCTCCTTTTGATATACCGCAATCACTTGCAATTTCTTGCACTGATGTAGAAGAAAATCCCTTTTGAGCAAAAAACTTTATGGCAGAATCTATAATTATTTTTTCTTTTTCTTTCACGTAATTTCCTCCTGAACGTATAGGAAGTACACCTTGACTTATTGGTCATCTTTTTCTAATATATGTGACTAATCAGTCAAATTATATAGTAATTGAAGGAAAAAATCAATGTATAGGGCTTTGCTTCTTCTTAATTGAGGGAAGTAGTTACGAATTGTGCGAAAAAAAGATTTGCTATATGATTATACGCATAAAAAGATGAAGGGCGAAAGTTGAGTAATCCAATTGGTTTAAGTTAATTAAATCGAGCTGATTCCTTGACGAGCGTTTCTTATAATAATAAACTTACTTACGTATCGTAAGTATCAGTTTGTCTACATTCTTTATATTTTACATATAGTAAGTGTAAAGAACTTTAATAATCAAAAATTCTATACCGATAAGAAATAAAAGTAAGAACATAACAGAAGATAAAGGAGATTTTGTAATGGATCAAAATGTTATCGATCTTCTTCAAAATAAGATGGAAATAATCGCATTTAATGAAGAACAGAATTTAAGTTTAGTTGGACCAGTAAAATTACCAGTTCAATTGGACGATCAAGTAGTGACATTTCAATGGTATACATGGTTACCGATAAAGAAGGATGAAACGAAAGAGGAAGTACTTCGTTCTTTACCGAGTTTACATTTAGCGGATTATCAACAATCCTCTGTTTTAGTATACGGTGACTTCAAAAATGCAGAAAATGCATTAATACGTATGCATAGTATATGTCATACTGGCGACATTTTTGGTAGTAAACGTTGTGATTGCGGATATCAATTAAAAGAATCGATGCGCATGATTGTAGAGAATGGAAATGGAGCTCTCTTTTATTTAGCTAATCATGAAGGAAGAGGTATTGGGCTATTTACTAAATCCCTTGCTTACCTTTTACAAGAAAATGGTCTAGACACTGTGGAGGCAAATCTCGCACTAGATTTTCCTGATGATTTAAGAAGTTATGAAGCACCGATTAAAGTACTTCAAGCCCTTCGACAAAAACCAGTTAAATTAATAACTAACAATCCAAAGAAGCTTGATGCACTTAAAAAACTTGGTCTTACAGCAGAAGAAAATATTCCCTTATGGGGGGATGTCTCAACTTATAATGAGAATTATTTAAACACGAAAGTGAATAAATCTGGTCATATTCCCTTGAAAAATACAGTGACCATTTAAGGAGAATAAGGTATGAAGCATGATCAAGATTATATGAGAATAGCGTTAGACCTTGCAGCATCTGCACTTGGTAAGACAAATCCAAATCCAGTTGTGGGAGCTGTCATTGTAAAGGACGGAGTAATTGTCGGAACTGGCCTCCATCGCAAAGCAGGAGAGCCACATGCTGAGGTCCATGCTTTTAAAATGGCTGGAGACCATGCAAAAGATGCAACTCTTTATGTGACGCTAGAGCCATGCTCACACTATGGGAAAACACCACCTTGTGCACTTTTAGTGAAAGACTCTGGAGTGAAAAGAGTGGTAGTAGCCACAGAAGATCCAAATCCGCAAGTTGCTGGACGAGGTATTAACATCTTGAGGGAAGCAGGAATTGATGTAGAAGTTGGTGTTCTAAAAAAAGAAGCCCAGCAATTAAATGAACGTTTTATTCATAATATGATACATGAAAAACCTTTTGTCATATCTAAGGTAGCAATGACCTTAGACGGCAAAATTGCTACCCATACAGGACATAGTCAGTGGATTACAGGAGAAGAAGCAAGAAAAGAAGTGCATCTTTTAAGAAATGAAGTAGATGCAATCTTAGTTGGTGTTGGTACTGTGCTCGCTGATAATCCTAAATTAACAACTCGATTAGAGGGGCCATCAAAGAATCCAATTCGGATTATTTTGGACGCAAATTTAAGAACACCCCTAGATGCTAATATTACTGATTGTAGGGAAGCAAAAACAATCATTGCTACAAGTGCTACCCTTCAATCAGAGAAAGCAGCTGTTTTAAAAGAAAAGGGTGTAGAATTATTCACAGTTCCTTCTATTCAGGGGAAATTAGATTTGGAGATAGTTTTAAAGGAATTATATAAACGTGGAGTTACAGATATTCTTCTTGAAGGTGGAAGTGAAGTAAATGCAAGTTTTATGCGTCAGCAACTTATTCAAAAGTATTTAGTATATATTGCTCCTAAAATAGTAGGTGGTGCCAATTCCTTTACACCATTTAAAGGGGAAGATATTGATACAGTAGATGAAGCAGTTTCCTTAAGATTTGAAAAGACGGAATGGGTGGGCGCGGATATGAAAATAACTGCTTATCCCGATATAATTAAATAGTGTTTCTACGGAGGAAATAATGAAGTTTGGTTTTGATATAGACGATACACTTATCAATTTAAGACAACATGCTTTTGAACTTTATAATCATAAGTTAAAGAAAAATATTCCATTAAAAGACTTCCATGCATTAAAAACGGTTGAAATTCACGAACCATTTGGATTAAATGCTACTGAAGGAAAGCAGCTTTGGAACTCTCTTAGAGAAGAAATATATTTTACAAATTGTCCTCCTTTTCCAGATGCCATTGAAGCACTAAATGAACTTGTTAGTAATGGTCATGAGGTTTATTATATTACAGCACGAAAAAAACAATTTGCCGAAAAGACGAAAGATTGGATGAAGCAAGCAGGGTTTCCGGTGATTGATAGTCATTTTTTTTGTGGAATGGAAGATCACGAGAAAATTTGTATCATCCAGGAGCTTCAATTAGACTACTATTTTGATGATAAACCTGCTGTCCTAGAAACGCTTCAAGGATATACCACAAAGCTGTATGTAAAGGATCATCCCTATAATCAACATTTAGAGGAGTTGAATAGAATAAAGGAGTGGAACCAGCTGCGAGCTTTGTATGAAAGTTAATAGGAATAGAAATAGCCTGAGTGCCTCATTCAGGCTATTTCGTATATTAATTTACCTTTCATAGCTCATGTATTTATCTTTTTCTATGATATGAATTGCCAACCCTTCTTTTAAAGAGCTTTTTAGCTTAAATGAGGAGCAATGAATCCTCCGTATAGAAAGGCTATTATTATAACTAGGGCAGGATGTACCTTCCACTTCTGCAGTAATAAAAAGGCAATGACAGCAATGCAAACAGATTGAATGATACCGATGGAATGATAGGAATCTTGAAACATTTCATAGGTTAAAACCAACATTAATGCTGTTATTACAGGCTGTACAAGAAGCGTCATGCCTTTGACAATCTTCGAATTTTGATGTTTTTTCATTAATTTTAATAAAAAAATAAGAGCAACTGCTGAAGGGAGAATAGTTGCCAATAAAGCAACAATAAATCCACCCCATCCTCCAACTCCAAAGCCTACATATGCAGCTATTTTGGTAGCAATTGGTCCAGGCAGAGCATTAGCAAAAGCGAGCATATTGGAAAATTCAATGTTGGATAACCAATTATATCGATTAACTATCTCCTCATACATTAAAGGAATAGAAGCAGGACCACCGCCATAACCTAATAAATTTGCTACAAGAAAACTGAGGAAAATACTTACAAAAATCATCTTATATGCCTCTTTCTTTGTTATGTAGAAGTTTATCTTTTAATTTAAAATGGAATGCTCCATAGATAAGAAAAATAAGTACAACAATACCTGGATGTATGGAAAATACTTGTAGCAATAGAAGGCAGACAAGTGTTAATCCAATTCCAGCATAGATTCCTAATCCTTTGACCGCCTTTTCTCCAAACTCATATGCCATTAAGCCAAGCATAACGGCAATGACAGGAACGACTGCTCCAATCATACTTGTTATTATTGGTGAATGACTGAGGATAGAGATAAAGGAAAATAAGAATACCATTGCTAAACAAGTCGGTAGTATATGAACGATTACGCTTATGATTGCTCCGATTATCCCTTTTTGATGATAACCTATATAGGCAGCTAATTTTGTGGCAATAGGTCCAGGAAGTGTATTCGCAATTGCTAAAGCATCCCCAAATTCATCATTAGCCATCCACTTATATTTTGTTACTGCTTCGTGACGAAACAGAGGAATAACAGAAGGGCCACCACCAAAGCCGAAAATGCCAGCCCGAAGCATGCCTAGAATTAAATCTTTATACATAAAGATATATCTCCTTTCTTAACAACTCTAACGATAGTAATGACACGTAATTATCTTACCACTAATTTTATATTTTGTTTAAGGAATATAGAAAGCATGTATATGTTTTATTACTCTTACTCATTGAAAATTAAACCAACATATATTAAAATAATAAAAATATATTTAAGTTAAAGTTATTATCATCTAGCTTTCGTAAATAATTCTTCATTATACCCTTTCTATTTTGGTTATTCTTTGATTTACTTCAGGAAATAAAGTTCTTTATAGTAGAGTTTTTAAGAAATTATAAAATAGTTTCATTCTTTTCAAGTGGTAGTGGCTTAATTTTAAAAATGTGAATATTCAGAATAAAAAAGGGGGATTCAGACTTGAGAGCTAAATTGGAGAAAAGGATTAGAATTTCTGCCAAAAAAGAGCTAGCTGATATAGTAATTACAAATGGTAAAATTGTTAATGTTTTTACAGGAGAACTAATGGATGGGGATGTAGCAATTGCAGATGATAGAATAGCAGGAATTGGAAGCTATAAAGGGAAACAAATAATTGATGCCGAAGGCAAATATATCGTTCCGGGCCTCATTGATGGCCATGTACATATAGAAAGCAGTATGCTTACACCGCAAGAATTTGCCAAAATATTATTATTGCATGGTGTAACGACTGTTATCACAGATCCGCATGAGATTGCAAATGTGGCAGGGGCAGCGGGGATTCAATATATGCTGGATGCATCAGAAGATCTTCCGATAGATATTCGTGTCATGTTACCATCTTGTGTTCCTGCAGTTCCAGAGGATTCAAATGGAGCAACACTATATGCAAAGGATTTAGCACCCTTTTATTCATATGATAGAGTACTTGGCTTAGCAGAAATAATGGATTTTCCATCTGTTTATGAAACGCAGTCAGATATGATAGATAAATTTATTTTGACAAAAAAACAAAATCGTTTAATGGATGGTCATGCTGCTGGAATTGAAAGAGAGAAATTAAATGTATATAGCGCAGCTGAAATTCGAAATGATCATGAAGCAACCACACTACAAGAAGCAAAAGATCGGTTAGATTTAGGAATGTATCTGATGATAAGAGAGGGAACGGTTGCGAAAGATTTAAAGGCTTTATTACCTGCAATAACAATGAGAAATTCGCGAAGATGTTTGTTTGTAACAGATGATAAATTGGTAGATGATTTAGTGGAAGAGGGGAGTGTAAATCATAGCGTACGATTAGCGATACAAGAAGGACTAGATCCGATTATTGCTATTCAAATGGCCACCATTAATGCTGCCGAATGTTTTCAGTTAGATTCGATCGGGGCAGTTTCTCCAGGTTACCGCGCAGATTTTCTACTTTTAGATAATCTTGAGGAATTTTCCATTCATAGTGTATATAGAAATGGTCAATGTGTGGTGGAAAAGGGAAAATTAAGAAGAGAAGTGGAACGCTTCAAACCATCCTATTTGGGTACGAATTTACCGACAATAAATTGTGCAAAAGTGTCATCAGCTGACTTAAAGCTACCATTAACTTCTGAGAGATGCCATATAATCGAAATTATTCCTAATAGTATTGTAACGAAGGAAGTAATCGAAAAAGTACCAGTAGTAGATGGCTATTTTCAGCCATCATTAGAAAAGGATCAACTAAAACTTGTAGTAGTCGAGAGACATCATCAAACTGGGAATATTGGAAAAGCGATTGTGAAAGGATTTGGCTTTAAAAGAGGTGCAATAGCCACGACCATTTCTCACGATTCCCATAATATTGTTGCAGTTGGCACAAACGATGCTGATTTACTATCTGCTATTCAAGAGTTACAAGAAATAAAGGGAGGAATCGTTGTAGTATCAGAAGGTAAAGTTGTAGCGACACTTCCCTTACCAATAGCTGGATTGATTTCTGATCAAGATTATTTAACCGTGTACGAACAACTAAAAATATTAAATCATAAGGTCCAAATTCTGCAAGGGTATGATACCTTTAATCCATTCTTAACTTTATCTTTTTTATCATTAACGGTAATTCCTGCCTTGAAATTAACAGATAAAGGACTATTCGACTTTCAATCATTTTCCTATAAAGATATATCCCTTAATTTATAATAGATTTTTTTATTTTTTAATCTTTTGTTCATTATTTGTTCATAATTATTCGGTATTCTATAAACAGGTTAAGAGTTTCCCCTCTTAAAATATATTTTACCCGAAAGAGATTTCGGGTTTTTTTCATACCTAAAATTAAGGCAGCGGTTAAAAATTACGATATTATCCATGTTAGTTAAAAATTGTATGTTTAAACTTGCTAAAAATAGAGAATAATTTTATAAAGGTATACAAATTAATAATATAAGCATAGAGGTTATAAGAAAATCAGTAATAATGAAAGCGTTTTCTGATATAATAAATGTATAGATCTACTTACTAATAAGGAGTGGATAACGATGGAAGAACAAACAAACTTTTTTAATGGACTAAAATGGGGAGTTATTATTAGTATCCCATTATGGATTTCTTTTTTTGGATGGATAAAGTTACTTATTAATTTTACGTAAATATGGAAGTCTAAGTAAAGGCTATTAGGATATAAGGATAAAAAAGCATCGAAACCGATTATGCCTTCGATGCTTTTTTGTATTAAGCTTGTGGAATTGGAGGGTCAATTCCGAGGACTTTTTCGCCGTTAACTGTTAACCAAATATAGTAACGGTCAATTTCTTTACCAAGGATTTTTTCGATTTTCGCGATAACTTTTTCTTGAACATCAAAAGAAATCTGGGCAGTTTGTTCACCTAGTGGTACATTTTTGAGTCCAAGTGCATCTGCAATTTGTCTTGCTTGATCATAAGAGACTTCGATGTATTTGTCATACTCAGGTAGGTAAGCAGCTTCAGCAGGCTTTACTTGAAAGGATACAATTAATACTACAGCTAATAAACTCCATACTAATTTTTTCATAAGCTCTCTCCTTTTTCATATTTAATTATTTCTTCTTTTAGTGCTATAAAAGTATCGACCACTTTAGGGTGATACATAGTACCCCGGTTATTTAAAATTTCTTGAAAAGCTTCTTCGGCAGATTTGCCCTTTTTATATACTCTGTCTGTAGTCATTGCATCAAAGGAATCAACAACTGATATAATTGCAGATTCGATGGTAATCTCATCTTCTTTCAGACCTTTTGGATAACCTTTTCCATCATATCTTTCATGATGCTGTTCAACAATTAATGCAATTTCATTTAATAGAGGGATGTTCGCTTCTTCTAATAACTGTCTTCCAAATGTGGTATGTTTTTTCATAATCTCCCATTCTTCACTAGTTAACTTACTAGGTTTTTGAAGAATTTCTAATGGGACTCTAACCTTTCCAACATCATGAAAAAACGAGGCGAGATTTAACAGTGTAATTTGTTTAGTGGACAATTCTAGTGCTTTTCCCACCAACATGGAATAATGTTTAATTCTTTCACAATGATCAACGGTATAGCCATCTTTCTCCTCAATAGATATGGCTAATTCCATTAAATCTTTAGAAAGTTTGCTATAATTATGAAAAACTGGCTGACTTGTTACATATATAAACTCAGTTTCTTCCTGAGAATAAAAATTGGTGAATTTCATTATGGGACTCTCAGAGAAAGATTGTCCAGTACTTAATTCGATTGTTCTTTCATCCGTATGATAAAGTAATTTTCCAGAGAGTATATATATAAATTCAAGACCAGTCCAATTCTCTTCCGGGCCAAGTGCCCAACTAGAACCGGGTTGTAATTTATGATAGATTACTTCGGTTCCATCTCCAGCGGCCATTAACGAAATTTGGAGACCTTTAAAATAAACGGTTTCTATAAACTCACCTGCATTCATGATGCCCACGATTTACTCCCTCTCTCTATTTACAATAAAAATAGATTAATATAATCTATAAAAATCTCAATTATAGTTATTTTAAATCATAAATAATGTTATTTTAATAGGTATATTAGATTATATTATATTTATCGTGTTAAAGAGAGTAGATTATCGAAATTTGTAAAACTCAACAAAAATATTGTAACAAATGTTGTATGGAAATAATAGCATTAAATTACAAATTATCTGAACAAAGATATAATATGGAAAGAATTAAAAACGGGAAAAAGGAGTTTGTTATTTATTAAGTGCTAACAAAAATCAAAATCAAATCTTTGAATAACTTTTCTGAATAATATATAATATAATAATGTAAAAGGGCTGACCTAATACAAAGAATTGATCTTGTACAGGTCAGCCACTTAAATGGTTGTTTCTCAGTTTTTATCCTTCATTACTTTAGTTATTTAACTAGTTTTGGTGGAATTTCCACTTGGTTGTTACCCATATCCTACTATGGGTGAGTGGATATTTCTGTATCCATTAATTATTGTCGTTACGTGAATTTCCACCTTTTCGACCAATTTCTTGGTAGAAGTCTTTATCGTGGTTTTCAGAAGTAGCTTCTCCACCCTTTTTACCGATTTCTTGGTAGAATTCCTTGTCGTGGTTTTCAGCAGTGGTTTCTCCACCTTTTTTACCGATTTCTTGGTAGAATTCTTTGTCGTGGTTTTCAGCAGTGGTTTCTCCACCTTTTTTACCGATTTCTTGGTAGAATTCTTTGTCGTGGTTTTCAGAAGTAGCTTGTCCACCTTTTTGTCCGATTTCTTGATAAAAATCCTTGTCGTGATTTTTAGAAGTAGCTTCTCCGCCTTTTCTACCTGCTTCTTCTCTGCTCATTTTGTTGTCTGCCATTTCTATCACTCCTATTAAAGATTTTTAATTAACGTTACATTGGTTATATAGCCGAATTTGAACATAATAAACATAAATATATATTTTTTGGTATAGAAAATTTTGGTAAAGGGGAAAATGTGAATGAAAGTTACGAGAGAAAAATTTATGAAAGTAGTAGAGGTTGCTGAAGAATTAGGATGCAAAGTTGTATATGATTCGACAAAAAAAATTAGTTTTAATACAAATATGTATATAACGGTTCCTTATCAATTTTCATTGGAAAATATCTATGCACTTGCACATGAAATTGGCCATGTTATTGATTATGTCAATGGCGACCTCGATCATGATAAATGGTTGCATGATTGGTCTTATCGTGTCAACGCAGAGATGAGTGCGTGGGTTCATGCCTATAAAATATTAGAGAAGAATGGAGTACCATTACATCATTGGCAGACACATGTAAATGCTAAACTAGCGAATTATTTTATTCTTCCAGAAGTAATCTAAACTGGTATAAAAAAGAGGCAGTTATTCCTTTTCCTTTTATTGAAGGAGAGGAAAGCTGCCTTTTTTAGATGAAAGAAAGGGTAGTATTTTAAGGATAAATTAAGAAGTTTTTGCCTCTCTAACGCGAAATGGATAGTGCATATGTTAGAAAAAGGGACTACTTTTGGAATAAGTTTCCCTAAATAAAATAAAGAAATAGCTATTACAAAACGGGTATATGAGAACCATTTTAATAATAGCTACTTTCATTTTAATTGTTATCTTGCATATCTTTCGCTAGGAATCCTTGTTGTTTAATCATTTTAGCATTACTTGGGTAGTAGGATTTATCATAAAAGTTTGCAATGCGATTGGTCCATCCCACTGGGGTTTCCCCTCTGTTCTTTAAATACTCGCTGTATGTTTGATTATATTTTTCAAGCATTTCCTGTTGATTTCTATCATACTTTTCTTCATGAAGAACACCTTGTAAAGGTAATCTAGGTTTTAATCCGGGATCCCCATCAGGATATCCAAGGCAGAGTCCAGCAATTGGTATGACATAGCTAGGTAATTGCAAGAAGTCAATTACCTCTAAAGAATTCCGACGAATACCTCCTATGGGAACTGTTCCTAACCCGAGTGACTCGGCAGCAGTAATGGCATTTTGTATGGCCAGACCAACATCCGTAGCCCCAATTAAGAGCGTATCAACATCATCGATTGCTTTAAACTCCTTTCCTTCCATTTCACTAGCTAACTTTGCTCGATAGAAATCAGCACAAAAGATGAGGAAGACCGGAGCATTTTCAACATGCTTTTGATTCCCGCATAATTCAGCTAAATGTCTCTTTCTATCCTTATCTCGAACCAAGATGGCTGTAACATGCTGTCCATTAATCCAAGAAGGGGCACTTTGTGCTGCTTCCATAATTGAGTGCAGTGATTCCAAACTTACTTCTTTATCTTGATATTTACGATAAGATCGATGTTTTTTTAAATGTTGTATGATTTCATTCATCTAGTGATTCTCCTTTTTCGTATTTTCTTTATTTTAGCATAGCGAAAAGAAAAAATATCTCATTGAGCCAGATAGAGTCATGACAACTTTTTAGCATAAAAAAACCTACCAATAACAAAATAGGCAGGTTTTTGAATTTTATAAGAGAGATTCAGCGCCGTCTATATATACTTCTGTACCAGTAATATGATTAGATAAGTCAGAACTTAAGAAATAAACTAGATCAGCTACTTGTTGAGCGCTTCCAGATTGCTGGGACAATGGTTGGTTCCCGTCTGGATATTCAACAGGGATAGTTATTTCTTTTAAGTGTTCTTCATCTTTAAAAGTATTCTTTTCTATATTTGTATCGATTGCTCCAGGGCAGATCATATTGACTCTTATTTTGTATTGGGCTAATTCTAATGCCGCCATTTTTCCAAATGCCACTTGTCCAGCTTTCGATGTACTATAAGCAGACATTCCGAAGTTTTTAAAAATGCGATTTCCGTTAATACTGCTTGTTATAATAATACTGCCACCATTGGTTTTCATATGGGGAATGCTATATTTAACAGTTAAAAATGTACTTTTCAAATTTGTTTCAATGGTTGTATCCCATTCAGAGGGTGTCAGGTCTTCAATAGAAGACACTGCCCCGTTAATTCCCGCATTAATAAAAACTGTATCTATTCTATTCCATTTTTTTACGGTTTCCTCAATAGCCTGTTGAATGGAAGGAGGCTCTGCGACATTGGCTTCTAATGAGATCGCTTCTTGACCTTTTTTATTAATCGTTGCTTTCACTTCTTCTAGCTCATCAGCATTTAAGTCTACTAGTGCTACTTTCATTCCTTTATTTGCAAGTGAGATGGCTGCTGCTTTTCCAATCCCGGAAGCTGCCCCGGTAATTATCGCTACTTTATTTTTAAGGTCATTCATTTTAGTATCCTCCTCGATCAATATCGATAATGATATTGTTATTATGATAGATATAAGATACTAATATCCATTTTTAATGAAATAGAAACGTTTTATGAGTTGGTAAGTAAATAATTAAAATTTTAATACTAAATTTTCGAAAAAATCGTTTATATTCGGTAATATGGAGAGAAAGGAGATGATTTTCATTGAAAGCGATGATAATTGAAGCATTTGGTGAGTCTACGGTATTTAAGTTGAAGGAAATAGAAACACTTGATTTATTGCCACACCAAGTCCGAATAAAAGTAAAAGCTACTAGTGTCAATCCTATTGATATTAAAGTGAGAAGTGGAGCAGTACCAGGTGTTTCTCCGTCTTTTCCCGCTATATTACACGGAGATGTAGCAGGCGTTATTGAAGAAGTAGGAGAAGCGGTACAATCCTTTCAAATTGGTGATGAAGTATATGGATGTGCTGGCGGTTTTAAGGGATTACAAGGTGCATTGGCTGAATATATGATTGCTGATTATCGACTATTAGCACATAAACCAAGAAATATCACTATGGAAGAGGCAGCTGCAATCCCTCTTGTTGGGATAACTGCATGGGAATCATTATTTACTAAGGGGGGATTAAAGAAAGGAGATAATATCCTTATTCATGGTGGAGCAGGCGGGGTCGGCCATATTGCCATTCAGCTCGCTAAATGGGCCGGAGCTATTGTTTCTACAACCGTTTCAACCATAGAAAAGCAAGTGATTGTTAAAAAAATAGGTGCAGATCATATTATTAATTATCGAGATGTGTCGGTGAAAGAATATATTGATAAATATACGGATGGAAAAGGCTATCCATTGATCTTTGATACTGTCGGCGGTAGAAATCTAGACCAATCCTTTGAAGCAGCAGCTTTAAATGGAAGTGTCTTAACCATTGCTGCCAGATCAACACATGATTTAACTCCTTTACATTCAAAGGGGCTTTCGTTACATGTAACATTTATGCTTCTCAAGATGCTTAATGAGGATTCGCGAATAGAGCATGGGGATATTTTACGCAATATCACGAAGATAGTAGAAGAAAATAAGTTAAAACCACTACTTGATAAAAAAACATTTTCTTTCGAGGAAATTAGTAAAGCGCATGAATATTTAGAATCAGGCAAAGCTGTTGGAAAAGTAGTTCTTGTTAATAAATGGTAGGTTACATTTGTTGAGAAGCTTTGTATAAAAAATTCCGTAGATAACCAAAATACATACGTAGTGTATTAGGAAGGAGGAATCATCATGAGTTATCAAAAGCCAAACCCTGATAATCGTTCTGATAATGTAGAAAAATTACAGGACATGGTACAAAACACGTTAGAAAATATCGATAAAGCAGAAGAAACGCTGGTAAATGCGAGTTCTGATGAAAAAGAAATGATTCAACAAAAGAATAAAAGAAGAGAAGCTGCAGTTCAGTCGTTTAGAGAAGAAATCCAAGATGAAGCATCTGATAGAGAAAATGGGTATCAGTAAGTAAAAAGGATTAGAATAGGCTGCACGTTAGATTTTAACTTTATAGGATAGAATAAAGCTAATTATTTTGTTCTCGAAGAAATTAGCCAATTTATCTTATAAGGTGGAAATACTTTCGTGCAGTTTTTTATTTGTTTTGTGGCAATTTAGAAATTTCTCGGAATTTACTGCTGTAAAACGATTTTCATAGTAATATATATATGAATACTTTTATAGGAGAATTAAGATGAAAGCAGTTATTACTGGAATGGGAATAATAGGAGCAGGATTTTCCAATATAGTAGAGTTTATGACAGTGCTTCAAAGTAATAAAAGTATGTTGAAACAGGAGAAATATGAAGGGAAATACATATACACAGGTAGAGTGAGGGAAGAGCAAATAAACAAGGTACATAAAAGGCAAGAAAAAATGTCTAAACCTGTTCGTATGATTCTCCATGCATGTAAAGAAGCAATAGAACAGGCCAATATAAGCGTTAGAGACTATCGAACAGCGGTCATTGTCGGTTCTTCGGCTGGTGGCTTAGCAGAAATCAGTAAAGCCACTTTTTCTTTGGAAAAAGGCAAGAGGCTTTCTCCTTATACTATTGGAAATATGAATGCTAATTCTCTATCTTCTAGCATTAGTGCTTATTTGCAGTTAAATGGTATAGCATTATCATTGGCAAATAGTTGTACATCGGGTATAGATGCATTAAATTTAGCGAGAATATTAATTGAGTCAAATCAAATTGATGTTTGCATAGTTGGTGCTAGTGATGAATCAATTTGTGATCCTATAATAAAAGGGTTCCTTCCACATCGTGTTTTACAAGCTGGAAATAATCCTCAACCCTCTTTTGGGCCATTTTCAGGTGGGAAAGGATTTTCGATTTCGGAAGGAGCAGGTGTTTTAATTGTTGAAAATGAGCAAGTAGCCATTCAGCGTCATGCATCCATATTAGGAAAAGTAGAAGCTACAAGTGTAACACAGGACGCTATCTCTCCTTTTCAGTCAGACTCAACAGGTTTGCTTATGGAAAAAGCAGTTGCTGAATGTTTACAAGAGAATATGCCAACCTACATAAATAGTCAAGCTTTAGGAATAATGGAAAATGATCATATTGAAATCGGTGTATATAAGAGGTTTTTTGCAGGATCTAAGATTCCTATTACATCCATTAAGGGAACGGTCGGGCATGCAATGGGAGTTTCGCCGCTTTTTCAAATAATAGCTTCTTTAATAAGTATCAAAAAAAGCTTTATTCCTGCAACCATAAGTCAGGAAATAAATGATTATTATCGAGATTATCCAATAGTGACACAGCTAATTACAGAAGATGTTGATCGCGTTTTAATAACAGCACATGGATATGGAGGAAATAATGGGTGCGCGATGATAACAAAAGGAGGAGCATAAAGTGGAAGCTATATTATTATTGATGGTTTCGTTAGTCCCACTCATTATTTCTGTGACTATTATTTTTTATTCACAGTCTCAATTAACAAAAGCCTTATCTCTTTTCTTATGTATGCTCTCCTTCTGGCAAATGGATATCGCAGTTTTATATGCAGGAGATTTCTTAAGTCAGGGGACAATTGAACTCTTATTTAAAATATTCCGGCTAGGAACTATTTGTATAATGCCAGTTATGTATTATTTTTCATATTATTTAGTAAGTGAACATAAAGAGTTTAAACGATTTAGAGTATTGTTTAATAAGCCATTTTTATACGTTTTAATTTTATATAGTTTATTTGCCTATTTTATTAATTTTACTAGCCTTGGTGTGAAGGATTTTATTGTTATGGATGGAAATTTACTTTCTTCTAAGTATATTCTTCCTATTTACGGAAAGTGGAATGTATTATTCATCTTAAATATTGTTTTATTATATTTGAACACTATCATTTTATTGGTGATTTCCTTTAAAATTAGGGATCCCATTTATAAAAGCTTTTATATCAAATTTGTAATCGCTGTTTTAATCATCTATATTAATGGTGT
Source organism: Niallia sp. FSL W8-0951 (assembly GCF_038006525.1). NCBI lineage: Bacteria > Bacillati > Bacillota > Bacilli > Caryophanales > Bacillaceae > Niallia > Niallia sp. FSL W8-0951. Next base: position 2,656,863 of record NZ_JBBOVK010000001.1, on the reverse strand, counting down.
ATTTAGTGGTTTTATTTTTATTCCATTATTTTTCTCTAGTTTTAACTCTTTGATAGCGGCAGTTATTTTATTTTTAAGCTTTTTTCAAATGCAATCGACACATCTGAATAATATGAATGCAGAGTTATCGAGGCAAAGTGAGTTACTCGAAGCTATTATGGATATAAACCCGAATTATTTATTAGTTAAAAATAAGAAGGAACAAATAGTAAAAATGAATCCTTCCTTCTTAAAGCTATTATCGCTTGAAAACAATAATTGGTTAGGGCGTCCATTTTCTTATATAGAAAAACGTATTAATATGGAGACAGACGAACCGCATCGATTTGTCGATAGCAGCGGGAAGAACTATTTTATTATATGGGGGAAAAAGGAACTTATACATAGTACTGGAGAAGAATATCATATCTATTTTGGACATGATATTACGGATCAGAAGCATAATGAACAACTAATGATTTCTTCTGAAAAATTAAAAGTGGTAGGAGAGATGGCTGCCAGTGTTGCCCATGAAATTCGAAATCCGTTGACAACTATTAGAGGGTTTATCCAGCTTTTGAAGGAAAAAAACGATGCTTCTGGCTATGAAACGATATTACTGGATGAAATTGATCGGATTAATGAAGTCTTAAAAGAGTTGCTTATACTAAGTAAACCTGAGGCGAAAGAAAATGATAATAATGCTCTTCCGATTACAAAAGCATTTTTAGAATTAAAAAATCTAAAAGTCCTATTTCATGCCCTGGCTAATGAACAAAATAAAGAGATCATCTTAGAAAATAGAGAGAATAAAGAAATAATAGCTTCAATTGATAATTCTCAATTTAAACAAGTTTTATTAAATATATTGAAAAATAGTATAGAGGCAATTGAACCTCAAACAGGGAAAGTAAAAGCAATACTCGACCAAAAAGATGATTTTTGTAGAATTAGAATAATTGATAATGGAGACGGAATAAGTAAAGAAAGACTAGCTAGGATTGGAGAACCGTATTATACAAGCAAAGAAAAAGGAACTGGCATAGGCTTAACGATATGTTTAAAGCTTCTCAAGCAAAATAAAGGAGATATGGTAGTGAAAAGTAAAGAGGGATGGGGAACTGCAGTTACCATTGTCTTACCGTGTTTTCTTTAAAGATGTATAGAGAGTTGCGTAACAAATAAAAAGCGGATGTTTAAGGGGAAAACCCCTTTTAAACATCCGCTTTTTGAATCATTTCAATTAAGATAAGCGATTACTGTAATCTTCGAAGACAAACTGGCGAACAACTTTTAAGCCTTCTTCTTCATTATAAGAAGCAATAGAAGGTAAATTAACGCCGTTGAACATATGGTTTTTAACCATTGTATAGTGGGCCATGTCGCAGAATACAATTTTATCGCCAGGCTTTAGTGGTTTTTTGAAAGAATAATCCCCAATAACATCTCCGGCTAAGCACGTCATACCGCCAAGTCTATAGGTATATTCATTTTCACCAGGCTTCCCAGCATCAATAATATTAGGTCGATATGGCATTTCAAGTACATCTGGCATATGACAAGTTGCTGATGTATCAAGTATAGCAATATCCATTCCATTATGAACAATATCAAGGACAGTGGATACTAAGTAACCTGTATTCAATGCAATGGCTTCGCCTGGTTCTAAATAAACATCTACATTATATTTTTCTTTTATAAATAATATAGATTCAACTAAAGTTTCAATATCATAATCTGGACGAGTAATATGGTGTCCTCCACCAAAATTAATCCACTTCATTTTTTTTATATATTCGCCGAACTTCTCATCGACTACTTTTATCGTGCGTTTTAAAGTATCCGAATTTTGCTCACACATCGTATGAAAATGAAGTCCATCTATTCCATCTAATTCTTCTGGATTAAAGTTATCTAAGGTAATACCAAATCGAGAATAAGGAGCACATGGGTTATAAAGCTGTGTTTCAATTTCTGAGTATTCAGGATTGATTCGAAGACCTACATCAATTTTCTTCCCCGCTTTTTGAACCTTATCTTTAAATCGATTCCACTGACTATGCGAATTAAAGACGATATGGTCTGTATATTGAAGTAATTCATCAAATTCGCTTTCTGCATATGCAGGTGCATATGCATGTACTTCTTTTCCCATTTTCTCATAGCCAAGTCTAGCTTCGAATAACGAACTGGATGTTACTCCTGCTAAGTATTTACCTACTAGAGGAAATACAGAGTGCATGGAAAACCCCTTTAATGCAAGTAGAATTTTTGCCCCTGTACGTTCCTGTACAGACTGTAAAATTTCTAAGTTTCTTGTTAAAAGACGCTCGTCCACTACGTAACTTGGTGATGGAGCTTTTGTAAAGTCAATCTTTTTCATTTCATTCCTCTCAATCTATAAGAGTTGGAGAAAAGTTCTCCTGCCATGGTAATCCATATTTATTTAATGCATCCATGAATGGATCTGGATCAAATTCCTCTACATTGTATACGCCTGGACGCTTCCATTGGCCTTTCATGATAAGCATGGCACCAATCATCGCTGGAACACCAGTTGTATATGAGATTGCTTGAGATCCTACCTCGCGATAACATTCTTGGTGATCACAAATATTATATACATAATAAGTTTTAGGCTTTCCATCTTTTGTACCTTGAATGATACAGCCGATATTGGTTTTCCCTTTTGTTCTAGGTCCAAGTGATGCAGGATCAGGGAGAATTTCTTTTAAAAACTGTAATGGGATAATCTCTTTTCCTTCATAATTAATTGGTTCAATAGATGTCATTCCAACATTCTCAAGAACCTTTAAGTGGTTTAGATAATTATCAGAGAAAGTCATCCAGAAACGGATTCTCTTAAGTCCTTTAATATTTACTGCTAATGATTCTAGTTCTTCATGGTATAAAAGATAAATGTTTTTAGGGCCAATTTGGTCTAAATTATATTCTCTTTTTTCAGAAAGTGGTGGTGTTTCAATCCATTCGCCGTTTTCCCAATATCTTCCGTTCGCTGTAATTTCACGAATATTGATTTCTGGATTAAAGTTTGTAGCAAATGGATAGCCATGGTCTCCGCCATTAGCATCAACAATATCTATATAATTAATTTCATCAAAATGATGTTTTTGTGCATAAGCCGTGAAAACACCTGTTACTCCAGGATCAAACCCACTTCCAAGGAGCGCGGTTAAGCCAGCCTCTTCAAACTTTTGCTTATATTCCCATTGCCATTTATATTCAAATTTAGCTGTTTCAGGTGGTTCATAGTTTGCAGTATCTAAGTAATGGACCCCAGTAGCTAGACACGCATCCATTATAGTTAAATCTTGGTATGGTAATGCAACGTTGATTACTATTTCTGGCTTAAAGCTATTGATTAACTCGATTACTTCTTCTGTTTTATCAGCATCAACTTGAGCAACAGTAACCTTTGTTTTGCCACCATCAATTTTATCTTTAATTGCTTCACACTTTGAAAGTGTTCTGCTTGCAATGCAAATTTCTTCGAATACATCTGGTACTTGACAGCATTTATGTGCGACAACACTTGCCACTCCGCCAGCACCAATAATTAATGCTTTTCCCAACATGAATAACCTCCTTTAATACTACCTAAAAAATTTCAATAAGGCTGATTATACATAATGTGCGTCAAATAATCTATATAATCCAGTAAAATATAAAAAAAATTTAATGAAAATTTATAGACAGGAAATTCAGCTGTAAAATTAGGGAAGAAAAGGAGGGGGCTAACAAATGATTTATTGTGGGATTAAGAGGAAACCTCTCAGAGAATAGCTTGCTCTCTTTTAGAAAATAAAATAAAAAAAACGACTATTATCGCCGTTAGGTTATGAAAAATATGGTGGAGACTATCGGGATCGAACCGACGACCTCTTGCATGCCATGCAAGCGCTCTCCCAGCTGAGCTAAGCCCCCATAATAATATCTATATACATTATACAAAATTAAATAAAAACTTCAAGTGGTTGAATGAATTATTGGATTGGAATAAATAGAACCCTTTATAAAACTAAAAGATTAGCAGAATTTATTGAAAATGAGTATACTGAAAAATTTCAAGTTAATGAAGGAATAATATGTAAGGAAATTTCTATACCTATAAAGGAAGGATAAAAAGGAAGGTTCAAATGAGGGGTATATGAACCTTCTCCTTTTTAATGATTGAAATTAATTTAAACTCTCTATTTCAATTTCTTTCACTCCATGAATGTCAGAAACATCTCTATAAACATCTGTTATTTCTCTTTTTTGATCAACTATGATAATAAGGTAAATAGAATGTTCTCCCGTTTCTAAATCTTTAATTCGTATATGTTTTATTCCTGTTCTTAAATTACGTATCGCCTTAATAATAGTTGAGACATTTTCCTTTTGGTCAGCTTTTAGTTTTACTTTAATTTCTTTTTCTCTCAACTGACGAGGACCAATCATACTCATGAAAAATGGTATAAATTTAACACTAATTAATAGAAGGACAACCCCAATTAAAGCTTCTATATAATATCCTGCTCCGACTGCAATCCCTATGCCTCCTGCTCCCCATATTAAAGCTGCTGTAGTTAATCCAGAAATACTATCATTTCCTCTTCTCAGTATAACTCCAGCACCTAAAAAACCGATCCCAGAAACAATTTGAGCCGGTAAACGTAACGGATCCATTTGAATATTAACTTGATCGCTACCAGGAAATTTATAGGCTGCTTCAATCGAAATAATAGTTAATAAGCAGCTCACAATACTTATTACAAGACTAGTTTTTAGACCTACAGGTTTACGTTTAATTTCTCGCTCTAATCCAATGATCAATCCGAAACCAGCGGAAATACCTATTTTTAATAAAAAATCTATATTAATATCCATTCTATGTTTCCTCTCCTGTATTTAATTTATTGTAGTCAAGTGTCGTGGTTGATTATTAATTCTCACTATATAAAGAACAGGAAATTAAACAAGGCTACAAGGTGCTAGGGGAAATTATTGAAAACAATTCTACGATTTTTAAAAACTTAAAGTATAATATCCTATAACGGTTTATTGTAAACACTAAATATTAATTAAGTGTATGTTATTTGGAGAAAAACATTCTTCTTATAGAAATGGTACTCCTTTTTAATAATGGAATATTTTTTTAAAAAAGTATTGACCGTTAACTTTAAACAATGTTATATTAATATCCGTCGCTGAAACAACACGAAATGTTAAAGTAAATGACGGAAAAGAATTTTAAAAATACTATTGACATTGATAGTTAATAGATGTTATATTAGGAAAGTCGCTTCTTGAGCGGCTAACTAAATTGCTCTTTGAAAACTGAACAAACAAACGTCAACAATAATCGTTTTATAACGAATGTTGTAAAACAAAAAAAGTAATAAAAAGCTAGAGTTTAGCAATGAGCTAATCAACTCTTTATTGGAGAGTTTGATCCTGGCTCAGGACGAACGCTGGCGGCGTGCCTAATACATGCAAGTCGAGCGGACTTTAAAAGCTTGCTTTTAAAGTTAGCGGCGGACGGGTGAGTAACACGTGGGCAACCTGCCTGTAAGACTGGGATAACTTCGGGAAACCGGAGCTAATACCGGATAATCCTTTTCCTCTCATGAGGAAAAGCTGAAAGACGGTTTACGCTGTCACTTACAGATGGGCCCGCGGCGCATTAGCTAGTTGGTGAGGTAACGGCTCACCAAGGCGACGATGCGTAGCCGACCTGAGAGGGTGATCGGCCACACTGGGACTGAGACACGGCCCAGACTCCTACGGGAGGCAGCAGTAGGGAATCTTCCGCAATGGACGAAAGTCTGACGGAGCAACGCCGCGTGAGTGATGAAGGTTTTCGGATCGTAAAACTCTGTTGTTAGGGAAGAACAAGTACAAGAGTAACTGCTTGTACCTTGACGGTACCTAACCAGAAAGCCACGGCTAACTACGTGCCAGCAGCCGCGGTAATACGTAGGTGGCAAGCGTTGTCCGGAATTATTGGGCGTAAAGCGCGCGCAGGCGGTCCTTTAAGTCTGATGTGAAAGCCCACGGCTCAACCGTGGAGGGTCATTGGAAACTGGGGGACTTGAGTGCAGAAGAGAAGAGTGGAATTCCACGTGTAGCGGTGAAATGCGTAGAGATGTGGAGGAACACCAGTGGCGAAGGCGACTCTTTGGTCTGTAACTGACGCTGAGGCGCGAAAGCGTGGGGAGCAAACAGGATTAGATACCCTGGTAGTCCACGCCGTAAACGATGAGTGCTAAGTGTTAGAGGGTTTCCGCCCTTTAGTGCTGCAGCAAACGCATTAAGCACTCCGCCTGGGGAGTACGGCCGCAAGGCTGAAACTCAAAGGAATTGACGGGGGCCCGCACAAGCGGTGGAGCATGTGGTTTAATTCGAAGCAACGCGAAGAACCTTACCAGGTCTTGACATCCTCTGACACTCCTAGAGATAGGACGTTCCCCTTCGGGGGACAGAGTGACAGGTGGTGCATGGTTGTCGTCAGCTCGTGTCGTGAGATGTTGGGTTAAGTCCCGCAACGAGCGCAACCCTTGATCTTAGTTGCCAGCATTCAGTTGGGCACTCTAAGGTGACTGCCGGTGACAAACCGGAGGAAGGTGGGGATGACGTCAAATCATCATGCCCCTTATGACCTGGGCTACACACGTGCTACAATGGATGGTACAAAGGGCAGCAAAACCGCGAGGTCGAGCAAATCCCATAAAACCATTCTCAGTTCGGATTGTAGGCTGCAACTCGCCTACATGAAGCTGGAATCGCTAGTAATCGCGGATCAGCATGCCGCGGTGAATACGTTCCCGGGCCTTGTACACACCGCCCGTCACACCACGAGAGTTTGTAACACCCGAAGTCGGTGGGGTAACCTTTTGGAGCCAGCCGCCTAAGGTGGGATAGATGATTGGGGTGAAGTCGTAACAAGGTAGCCGTATCGGAAGGTGCGGCTGGATCACCTCCTTTCTAAGGAAAATGGAATTTACATTCCATCAAAGATTGTTGACGATTTGATTGTTCAGTTTTGAGGGAGCAATTCCTCAAAAACAGTAATAAGTTTGAGGGTAAAGAGAAACGAGTAGATCAAGGAAGCGAATGCGCGAGCACCGGAGCGTACAACAGTACGTGAGGAGCAGAGCGAAGAAGCTGACGAAGAGATGCGAAGTTTATCTTTAGCCGAAATTGTTCCTTGAAAACTAGATTATGAAAAGTAAGAACCAAGAAAGAAACCGAGTAATCGCCATCTTAGATTCTCTATTTAGAGAATTACTTCTTTGAAAAGTAGTCGTATTAAACGAATACTCCTTCAAAGATTGGAGAGCAAAGAGAAGCAAGTAGGTCAAGGAAGCGACCGAACGAGCACCGGAGCGTACGACAGTACGTGAGGAGCAGAGTGAAGAAGCTGACGAAGAGATACGCCGCTTATCTTTGGTCGAAATTAAGTTAAGTTAGAAAGGGCGCACGGTGGATGCCTTGGCACTAGGAGCCGATGAAGGACGGGATTAACACCGATATGCTTTGGGGAGCTGTAAGTAAGCTTTGATCCAGAGATTTCCGAATGGGGAAACCCTCTATCCGTAATGGGATAGAATCTTTACCTGAATACATAGGGTACTGAAGGCAGACCCGGGGAACTGAAACATCTAAGTACCCGGAGGAAGAGAAAGCAAACGCGATTCCCTGAGTAGCGGCGAGCGAAACGGGATTAGCCCAAACCAAGAGGCTTGCCTCTTGGGGTTGTAGGACACTCTATATGGAGTTACAAAGGAACGGGGTAGACGAATCGATCTGGAAAGGTCAGTCGTAGAAGGTAAAAACCCTGTAGTCGAAACTTCGTTCCCTCTTGAGTGTATCCTGAGTACGGCGGGACACGAGAAATCCCGTCGGAAGCAGGGAGGACCATCTCCCAAGGCTAAATACTCCCTAGTGACCGATAGTGAACCAGTACCGTGAGGGAAAGGTGAAAAGCACCCCGGAAGGGGAGTGAAATAGATCCTGAAACCGTGTGCCTACAAGTAGTTAGAGCCCTTTTATGGGTGATAGCGTGCCTTTTGTAGAATGAACCGGCGAGTTACGATTACATGCGAGGTTAAGTTGAAGAGACGGAGCCGCAGCGAAAGCGAGTCTGAATAGGGCGAAATAGTATGTGGTTGTAGACCCGAAACCAGGTGATCTACCCATGTCCAGGGTGAAGTCCAGGTAACACTGGATGGAGGCCCGAACCCACGCACGTTGAAAAGTGCGGGGATGAGGTGTGGGTAGCGGAGAAATTCCAATCGAACTTGGAGATAGCTGGTTCTCTCCGAAATAGCTTTAGGGCTAGCCTCAAGATTTAGAGTATTGGAGGTAGAGCACTGTTTGGACTAGGGGCCCCCATCGGGTTACCGAATTCAGACAAACTCCGAATGCCAAATACTTATTCTTGGGAGTCAGACTACGAGTGATAAGATCCGTGGTCAAGAGGGAAACAGCCCAGACCACCAGCTAAGGTCCCAAAGTATACGTTAAGTGGAAAAGGATGTGGAGTTGCTTAGACAACCAGGATGTTGGCTTAGAAGCAGCCACCATTTAAAGAGTGCGTAATAGCTCACTGGTCGAGTGACTCTGCGCCGAAAATGTACCGGGGCTAAACGTATCACCGAAGCTGTGGATTGACATCTATGATGTCAGTGGTAGGAGAGCGTTCTAAGGGCGTTGAAGCTAGACCGTAAGGACTGGTGGAGCGCTTAGAAGTGAGAATGCCGGTATGAGTAGCGAAAGATGAGTGAGAATCTCATCCACCGAATGCCTAAGGTTTCCTGAGGAAGGCTCGTCCGCTCAGGGTTAGTCGGGACCTAAGCCGAGGCTGAAAAGCGTAGGCGATGGACAACAGGTTGATATTCCTGTACCACCTTTAAATCGTTTGAGCAATGGGGGGACGCAGGAGGATAGGGTAAGCGTGCTGTTGGATTAGCACGTCCAAGCAGTTAGGCTGGTAATGAGGCAAATCCCATTACCACATAAGCGGAGCTGTGACGGCGAGGGAAATATAGTACCGAAGTTCCTGATTCCACACTGCCAAGAAAAGCCTCTAGCGAGATTTAGGGTGCCCGTACCGCAAACCGACACAGGTAGGCGAGGAGAGAATCCTAAGGTGAGCGAGAGAACTCTCGTTAAGGAACTCGGCAAAATGACCCCGTAACTTCGGGAGAAGGGGTGCTCTTGCGGGTGCAAGCCTGCGAGAGCCGCAGTGAATAGGCCCAGGCGACTGTTTAGCAAAAACACAGGTCTCTGCGAAGCCGCAAGGCGAAGTATAGGGGCTGACACCTGCCCGGTGCTGGAAGGTTAAGAGGAGGGGTTAGCACGTTAGTGCGAAGCTCTGAATTGAAGCCCCAGTAAACGGCGGCCGTAACTATAACGGTCCTAAGGTAGCGAAATTCCTTGTCGGGTAAGTTCCGACCCGCACGAAAGGTGTAACGATCTGGGCACTGTCTCAACGAGAGACTCGGTGAAATTATAGTACCTGTGAAGATGCAGGTTACCCGCGACAGGACGGAAAGACCCCGTGGAGCTTTACTGCAGCCTGATATTGAATTTTGGTACAGCTTGTACAGGATAGGTAGGAGCCTTGGAAGCCGGAGCGCCAGCTTCGGTGGAGGCATTGGTGGGATACTACCCTGGCTGTATTGACATTCTAACCCGCACCCCTGATCGGGGTGGGAGACAGTGTCAGGTGGGCAGTTTGACTGGGGCGGTCGCCTCCTAAAAAGTAACGGAGGCGCCCAAAGGTTCCCTCAGAATGGTTGGAAATCATTCGTAGAGTGTAAAGGCACAAGGGAGCTTGACTGCGAGACCTACAAGTCGAGCAGGGACGAAAGTCGGGCTTAGTGATCCGGTGGTTCCGCATGGAAGGGCCATCGCTCAACGGATAAAAGCTACCCCGGGGATAACAGGCTTATCTCCCCCAAGAGTCCACATCGACGGGGAGGTTTGGCACCTCGATGTCGGCTCATCGCATCCTGGGGCTGTAGTCGGTCCCAAGGGTTGGGCTGTTCGCCCATTAAAGCGGTACGCGAGCTGGGTTCAGAACGTCGTGAGACAGTTCGGTCCCTATCCGTCGTGGGCGTAGGAAATTTGAGAGGAGCTGTCCTTAGTACGAGAGGACCGGGATGGACGCACCGCTGGTGTACCAGTTGTCTTGCCAAAGGCATCGCTGGGTAGCTATGTGCGGAAGGGATAAGTGCTGAAAGCATCTAAGCATGAAGCCCCCCTCAAGATGAGATTTCCCATAGCGCAAGCTAGTAAGATCCCTGAAAGATGATCAGGTTGATAGGTCAGAGGTGGAAGCGTGGCGACATGTGGAGCTGACTGATACTAATAGATCGAGGACTTAACTAAAATGAAAAGCGGAAACGCCTGTTTATCGGCGTACAAACTGGAGGAGCATCGACTGAGATAAAGGAAACACGATGAACGTTAGTGAATCGATGTGGACTTATCGTAGGGAGATGATCAGAAGTTTGATAGGCGATAGGCGTTGGAGCTGGACAAAATGATTACTTGTTTCTTTCTTCTTACCATAATCTAGTTTTCAGGGAATAATTTTCTAAAATTATACTTGAAAAAATCTCAAAAACATGTATAATAAAATATGTCTTGAGAAAAGTCTGGTGGCGATAGCGAGAAGGTCACACCCGTTCCCATACCGAACACGGAAGTTAAGCTTCTCAGCGCCGATGGTAGTTGGGGGTTCTCCCCCTGTGAGAGTAGGACGTCGCCAGGCTTTATATATGGAGGATTAGCTCAGCTGGGAGAGCATCTGCCTTACAAGCAGAGGGTCGGCGGTTCGATCCCGTCATCCTCCACCATTTATTATTGGACAACTATATTTACGCCGGTTTAGCTCAATTGGTAGAGCAACTGACTTGTAATCAGTAGGTTGGGGGTTCAAGTCCTCTAGCCGGCACCATCTAATGAGCCATTAGCTCAGTCGGTAGAGCATCTGACTTTTAATCAGAGGGTCGGAGGTTCGAATCCTCCATGGCTCACCATTAGAAAATTTAAAATAGTATTAAGCGGGTGTGGCGGAATTGGCAGACGCACTAGACTTAGGATCTAGCGCCGCAAGGCGTGGGGGTTCGACTCCCTTCACCCGCACCAATTTACTATCAATTAAATAGATGCGGAAGTAGTTCAGTGGTAGAACACCACCTTGCCAAGGTGGGGGTCGCGGGTTCGAATCCCGTCTTCCGCTCCATAAAACAATGCCGGGGTGGCGGAACTGGCAGACGCACAGGACTTAAAATCCTGCGGTAGGTGACTACCGTACCGGTTCGATTCCGGTCCTCGGCACCATTGTTTTTATATTAATGCGCCCGTAGCTCAATTGGATAGAGCGTCTGACTACGGATCAGAAGGTTATGGGTTCGACTCCTTTCGGGCGCGCCATTATATTTCGGGAAGTAGCTCAGCTTGGTAGAGCACTTGGTTTGGGACCAAGGGGTCGCAGGTTCGAATCCTGTCTTCCCGACCATTATTCTCATTATATGGGGCCTTAGCTCAGCTGGGAGAGCGCCTGCCTTGCACGCAGGAGGTCAGCGGTTCGATCCCGCTAGGCTCCACCAATTTTATAATTCTTAATATGATGGCGGCGTAGCTCAGCTGGCTAGAGCGTACGGTTCATACCCGTGAGGTCGGGGGTTCGATCCCCTCTGCCGCTACCATACATATTATCTTGGACCTTTAGCTCAGTTGGTTAGAGCAGACGGCTCATAACCGTCCGGTCGTAGGTTCGAGTCCTACAAGGTCCACCATATTATTGAGGAGGAATACCCAAGTCCGGCTGAAGGGATCGGTCTTGAAAACCGACAGGCGGGTCAAACCGCGCGGGGGTTCGAATCCCCCTTCCTCCTCCATAAAAATTAAATTATAATATTGTCGCGGGGTGGAGCAGTCTGGTAGCTCGTCGGGCTCATAACCCGAAGGTCGCAGGTTCAAATCCTGTCCCCGCAATCTGGTCCGGTAGTTCAGTTGGTTAGAATGCCTGCCTGTCACGCAGGAGGTCGCGGGTTCGAGTCCCGTCCGGACCGCCATATAAAATGGCTCAGTAGCTCAGTCGGTAGAGCAAAGGACTGAAAATCCTTGTGTCGGCGGTTCGATTCCGTCCTGAGCCACCATTTTAGTACAATCTAAAATGAATAATAAGTATAATGGCGGCTATGGCGAAGTGGTTAACGCATCGGATTGTGGCTCCGACACTCGTGGGTTCGATTCCCACTAGTCGCCCCATACAAATAAAATATGCGGGTGTAGTTTAATGGTAAAACCTCAGCCTTCCAAGCTGATGTCGTGGGTTCGATTCCCATCACCCGCTCCATATATGGGCCTATAGCTCAGCTGGTTAGAGCGCACGCCTGATAAGCGTGAGGTCGATGGTTCGAGTCCATTTAGGCCCACCATAAAAATATTCCGCAGTAGCTCAGTGGTAGAGCATTCGGCTGTTAACCGAACGGTCGTAGGTTCGAGTCCTACCTGCGGAGCCATTTTTTTTGGGGAAGTACTCAAGAGGCTGAAGAGGCGCCCCTGCTAAGGGTGTAGGTCGCGTAAGCGGCGCGAGGGTTCAAATCCCTCCTTCTCCGCCATTGGCCCGTTGGTCAAGTGGTTAAGACACCGCCCTTTCACGGCGGTAACACGGGTTCGAATCCCGTACGGGTCATAAAAACTGATAGCATTTGCTATCAGTTTTTTTATTTCTTATAAGATTCTTTCCGATAAATTCTCTATAGTCTCTAGGAGAACCTATGAGTTTGTATCGATTAAAATTTTCCCTGTCTCAGATTTTCTTCCATTTATCCTCACTTGTAAATAATCTATTCCCCGGGTTTTTTTAATCAAAATCAGAAAGAAATCCAGTATCAGGACCTCTAAACAGATCAATTGCTAGAACTTTTTTGTCTGTTGTTTCAAAAAAAGGATTCATTTCTTCCCCTATTTGTTCTTTTAAATATTCTTCTTCCCTTTTACTCATTATCATTTTCCTTCCTTATGTTAGAAATTCACTTTAGTATTCCTCTTCATAAAAAAAACTATGTTAAAAGTTCACAATCTAAATGAGTCAATTAAACATAAAAAGATTTATAGTATCATAAAATTTTAAAAACAAAAAAGGATTTACCTTCTATTGATAGAATATTAAAATTAATCAAATTTAATTAATCACCAATTTTTTAGCAATGTATGCCATAAATTGTTTTGGAAGCAAAAAAAAAGGGAATTGAAAAGTACAAAGTGTAAAATTTACTCACTTAATATTATTTGTAATAGAAAGTAGGATGACAGTGGAGACAGTATATCCAACAGAATTTCAACTACATTTATTTCATGAAGGAAACTTATTTGAGAGCTATAGATTATTTGGATCCCATATTCATCATAAAAATGGAGAGAATTATACCAGTTTTTGTGTTTGGGCTCCCAATGCTCTAAGTATTCAAGTGGTTGGGGATTTTAATAATTGGAATGGTGAAGGTTATTCCCTTGAAAAAATTAATAATGAAGGTGTGTGGCTTCTAAATGTAGAGAGGGATTTAACGGGTGCTATGTATAAATATAAAATAACTGCACCTGATGGAAGAGTTTTTCTTAAAGCTGATCCTTATGCTTTTCTCTCCGAGGTAAGACCTAATACAGCTTCCATTGTTTATTCCTTGGAAGGTTACAAGTGGAATGATACAAAATGGAAACAAAAAAAGACAAAAAAGAACTATTTAAATGAACCTCTTGCTATATATGAAGTCCATTTAGGATCATGGAAAATCCATGAGGATGGAGAACTGTATACCTATAGGGAACTTGCTGATGAATTAATTCCATATGTTGTGGAACAAGGATTTACCCACTTGGAAGTGCTGCCCTTAGTAGAACATCCACTCGATATCTCCTGGGGATATCAAGGTACAGGATACTATTCTGCAACAAGCAGATTTGGAGAGCCAAAGGATTTGATGTATTTCATCGATCAATGTCATCAACATGGGCTCGGCGTGATATTAGATTGGGTACCTGGACATTTTTGTAAAGATGAGCATGGACTTTATCAATTTGATGGAACTAGTCAATATGATTATAAGAATCCGGCGGATAGAGAAAATTATGTTTGGGGAACGGCCAATTTTGATTTAGGAAAAAATGAAGTCCAAAGCTTTTTAATTTCAAATGCAATTTTTTGGATGGAATATTTCCATGTAGATGGATTTAGAGTTGATGCTGTTTCTAATATTATTTATTGGCCAAATTCAAATGAAAATAGCGTGAACCAATTTGGAATCGATTTCCTCCAAAAACTGAATCAAACAGTTTGTCAATACGATCCAACAGTTCTAATGTTTGCAGAGGATTCTACTGATTGGCCTCAAGTAACTGCACCAGTTCATTATGGTGGCATTGGATTTCACTACAAATGGAATATGGGCTGGATGAATGATATTTTAACCTATATGGAAACTGATTCAGTTAATCGAAAGCAAGTACATGATAAAGTCTCCTTTTCCCTACATTATGCCTTTTCCGAAAATTTTGTTTTACCATTTTCACATGATGAAGTTGTTCATGGAAAGAAATCGTTAGTAGATAAGATGCCAGGAGATTATTGGCAAAAATTTGCTCAATTCCGGCTCCTCTTAGGATATATGATTACACATCCAGGAAAAAAATTATTATTTATGGGAAATGAATTCGCCCATTTTGCTGAATGGAAGGATAAAGAACAGTTAGATTGGATGCTGCTAGATTATGAGATGCATCAAAAAGCAAATGAGTATATGAAGGAATTACTAAAAATCTATAAAAGGTCCAAACCTTTATATCAGTTGGATCATGTCAATGATGGCTTTGATTGGATTGATGTAAATAATAGAGAGCAGTCTATCTTCTCTTTTATACGTAGGGCAGAAAAGGAAGAAGATTATTTAGTCGTCATTTGTAATTTCACTTATCATACATATGAAAATTACAGAATCGGCGTTCCTTTAAATAACTCTTTCCGAGAAATATTAAATAGTGACACTGATAGATTTGGTGGAGCTAATTATATAAATAAAAAGGTAATAAAAGCAGAAAAAGTAGAATTTCATGGAAAACCTTATTCTGTTCAACTAACGATACCAGCTTTCAGTATAATCATTTTACGTCCAGTTCAACACCGGAAGGGGAGAAAAGGAAATGGGAAAGAAACGGTGCGTCGCAATGCTATTAGCAGGAGGAAAGGGGAGTAGACTTTATTCCTTAACAAAAAGTCTAGCAAAGCCAGCAATCCCTTTTGGAGGAAAATATCGAATTATCGATTTCACTTTAAGTAATTGTTCCAATTCGGGAATTGAAACTGTTGGCGTCTTAACGCAATACCAGCCGCTCGTTTTAAACTCATACATTGGAATAGGGAGTGCATGGGATTTAGACCGTGTTAATGGAGGAGTAACCGTATTACCTCCTTATAGTGAGTCATCAGAAGTGAAATGGTATACAGGAACAGCAAGTGCTATTTATCAAAATCAGAACTACTTGTCTCAATATGATCCCGAATATGTTCTCATTTTATCAGGAGACCATATTTACAAAATGAATTATGAAGAAATGCTTGAATATCACATAGATAAGCAAGCAGATGCTTCTATCTCCGTGATTCAAGTACCATGGGAGGAAGCGAGCAGGTTTGGTATTATGAATACAAATAAAGAGATGAACATTGTAGAATTCGAAGAGAAGCCTAAACATCCAAAAAATAATCTAGCTTCGATGGGAATCTATATTTTTAAATGGCATGTTCTGAAAGAATTACTAGTAGAAGATAATTTAAATAAAAATTCCTCCCATGATTTTGGCAAGGATATTATTCCTTTACTCATCGAAAAACAGAAAAAAGTGGTTGCCTATCCATTTAAAGGGTATTGGAAAGATGTCGGAACTGTTCAAAGCCTATGGGAAGCAAACATGGATTTATTGGATGATAATTGTGAATTAAATATTTCTGATTATAATTGGAGAATTTATACGGTAAATCCCAATCATCCACCACAATATATTTCTAGTGAGGCGCATGTGAAAGAGTCGATGGTGAATGAAGGGTGTATTATTAGTGGGAATTTAGAGAAAACCATTGTTTTTCAAGGTGTTACTGTAGGAGAAGGGACAATTATTAGAAGTTCTGTCATCATGCCTGATGCGAAGATTGGTAATAATGTTTATATTGAAAAGGCTATTGTCCCTTCTGAAATAACCATACCAGATGGAATGGTCATTAAACCAAAAAAAGACTCCAATGAAGTAGTCCTTGTAACAGAAGAAATGGTTAATGAAGTGATTTCCTAACAAACTAGATAGGAGGGGTTAAGATGATAAGAACTATGCTGGGCATTATTGATGCAACAACACATAAGGAAGATTTAGAAGAATTAACTGCACATCGCACACTTGCTGCACTTCCGATAGGCGGACGGTACCGCTTAATTGATTTTGTCCTTTCCAATATGGTGAACTCTGGAATAGGTAGTGTTGCTATTTTTCCAAAGTATCAGTATCGCTCGTTAATGGATCATTTAGGTTCGGGGAAAAACTGGGATTTAGATAGAAAGAGAGATGGATTGTTCTTTTTCCCAGCATCTTTAACCGCAACAAATACAGATGGAATAGGTTCTTTTAATCATTTTGCGGCAAATATGGATTATTTTCAGAGAAGCAAGCAAGAATATGCGCTAGTTGCAAATTGCTTTACTGTGTTTAATATGAATTTTAATCCTGTATTAGAGCGGCATCTCTCTTCTGGTTGTGATATAACGGAGATCACGAATAATGGAAGTTCGTTAGAAATATATCTAATTAAGAAGTCAAAGCTGATTGATTTAATAGAATCTAGAGCTGTTACAGGTTATACATGTATGAATGATGTTGTCTTAGATATGAATAATCAGCTAAAAATATGTGAATATGAATATAACGGCTATGCCGAAAAAATAGATTCAATATCCAGTTACTATCATGTAAGTAAAGATATATTAAAAGCTAAAGTCTGGAATCAGCTTTTTATCAAAGAAAGACCAATATTTACAAAAGTTAAAGATGAACCACCTACACGATATACAACTACAGGTGAAGTGAAAAACTCCATGATAGCAAATGGGTGTTTTATTGAAGGCGAGATTATAAATAGTATTGTTTCTAGAGCGGTTAAGGTTGGAAGAGGTTCAAGTTTAAAGAATTGCATTATTATGCAAAAATGTACGATTGGAGAAAATTGCCACTTGGACTCAGTTATTTTAGATAAAGATGTGGTTGTAGAAAGTGGTACTGTGATGACTGGTACTGCAAGTTCTCCCTTTGTAGTCAGAAAAGGAACAGTGCAAGGAGCGTTGATGAATTCGTGAAAGTATTATTTGCAGTTTCAGAATGTGTACCATTTATAAAATCAGGGGGACTGGCAGATGTAGCTGGTTCTCTTCCTAAAGAATTAAAGAAGCAAGGTACGGATGTAGCGGTAATTATGCCAAAGTATCAAGATATTCCAGCACATTTACTTGCCAATGTTAAGAAAAGATGCTATTTCTTTGTTCAAGTAGGTTGGCGAAATCAATACTGTGGAATTGAAGAATTAGAAGTAGATGGAATTACTTTTTATTTCATTGATAATGAATGGTATTTTAAGAGAAGTGGTTTATATGGTTATGGAGATGATGGAGAACGGTTTGCCTTCTTTAATCGAGCCGTACTAGAGAGTTTACCTTATTTAACAGACTATCCTGATATTATTCATTGCCATGATTGGCATACGGCTATGATTCCTTTCCTGTTGGATGTAGACTATAAATGGAAAAAAGAGTATAGCAATATTAAGACTGTATTTACCATACATAATCTTCAGTTTCAAGGAATATTGCCAAGAGAAGTTCTTGGTGATTTATTTAATCTAAATGATTATTACTTTACAACAAATAATCTTGAATTCTATGGAAATGTTAATTTGATGAAAGGGGGACTTATCGCTGCTGATAAGATAACGACAGTAAGTCCTACCTATAAAAACGAAATACAAACAGAATATTATGGTGAGAAGCTGAATAATGTATTAAAACAGAGAGAGAAAGATTTATATGGAATTATAAATGGGATTGATGAAGAAACATATAATCCAGAAACAGATCCGGTAATTGCAGCAAATTATACGGTTACTTCTCTAGATAAAAAGCAAGAAAATAAACGATTTATTCAAAAAAAATTCGGATTGAAGGAAGACGTTGAAATCCCAATAATTTGTATGATAACTAGGTTAACTAGTCAAAAGGGATTAGAATTAGTTAGACATATATTTCATGAAATAATGGAAGAAGATGTACAGTTTCTCGTATTAGGAACAGGAGATCCTGAATTCGAGAACTTTTTCCGTGAGATGGAATATACGTATTCTGACAAATGCAAAGCTTATATTGGGTTTGATGAAAATTTAGCTCATCAGATGTACGCAGGTGCAGACTTATTTTTAATGCCATCAAAATTTGAGCCTTGTGGATTAGGGCAGCTAATTGCTTTACGATACGGGAATATCCCCATTGTGAGAGAGACAGGAGGGCTAAATGACACTGTTTTCTCTTATAACGAATGGACAGAGGAAGGAAATGGATTTAGTTTCACTAATTTCAATGCCCATGACATGCTTTACACGATTAGAAGAGGCATTCATTTTTATAAAGAGGAAAAAGAAGTATGGCATAAGCTAATGAAGAATGCCATGTCGATGGATAATAGTTGGGCTCAATCTGCATTTAAATATAATCAGTTATATGCAGAGCTTATCTCGAGGAGTGAATCCCATGTTTTCTAATAAAGAAAGTTTTAAAAGGTATTTCTTACAAAGGCTTGAAATGACTTATGGAAAGACCTTTGAAGATACAACAAGTAGTGATCATTTTCAAACGTTAGGGCATATGATTAGAGAATATGTAAGCTCAAACTGGATTCAGACAAATGAACAAAGTCGTAACAACAACGGAAAACAGGTATATTACCTTTCTATTGAGTTTTTATTAGGGAGATTACTTCATAATAATTTAATTAACTTAGGGATTGATCAAGTTGTTATCGAAGGTTTGAAAGATCTTGGAATCGATTTTTTTGAAGTGGAAGATATGGAGCACGATGCCGGACTAGGCAATGGTGGATTAGGAAGGTTAGCAGCTTGCTTTTTGGATTCTTTAGCTACATTAGACTTACCAGGGCATGGTTGTGGGATACGTTATAAACATGGTTTATTCGAACAACGAATTGTTGATGGTTACCAACTTGAATTGCCAGAACAATGGTTAAAGCAAGGCCAGGTTTGGGAAGTTCGAAAGGAAGACTTAGCGGTAGATATTTATTTCTGGGGAAATATTGATATGTATGAGAAGAATGGAAAGTTACAGTTTCGGCATTTAAATGCCGAAACTGTAACAGCAGTTCCCCATGATGTACCAGTCATTGGCTACCATACGACGACTGTTAATACATTAAGATTATGGAATGCTGAACCGTCGTCCTTAATTGCAAAAGATGTGAAGGATATAATGCGTTATAAAAGAGAAACAGAATCGATATCTGGTTTTTTATATCCAGATGATTCCAATGATGAGGGAAAGATATTACGGTTAAAACAACAATACTTTTTAGTTTCTGCAAGCTTGCAATCCATTATTCGAAATTATAAGCAGCAATATAAAAACATTAGTGAAATGCATCACTATATAAGCATACATGTAAATGATACACATCCCGTATTGGCAATCCCAGAGCTAATGAGAATATTAATGGATGAAGAAGGATTAGGCTGGGATGAAGCATGGGAGATTACTACAAATACTATTTCTTACACCAATCATACCACGTTATCTGAAGCATTAGAACAATGGCCAATCTATATATTCCAGCCCCTATTACCCCGAATTTATATGATAATTGATGAGATAAATGAACGTTTCTGCATGAAGTTATGGAAAAAGTATCCTGGTGATTTTTTGAAAATTGAAAAAATGGCTATAATTGCCCATGGCATGATTAAGATGGCCCATTTAGCATTAGTGGGTAGCTATAGTGTAAATGGAGTAGCGGAAATTCATACAGAAATTTTGAAGAAACGAGAAATGGCTGATTTTTATGCCTTCTATCCAGAAAAGTTTAATAATAAAACGAATGGAATTACTCATAGAAGGTGGCTAATAAAGGCAAATCCTAAGCTTACAAACTTAATTTCTAATATAATTGGTGATAAATGGGTCAATCAGCCAGAATCATTAAGGGAATTATTAAATTATCAAGAAGATGCTAGTTTACAAGAAAATCTCGCAGCAATTAAGCAAAGTAATAAGGAAAGACTTGCAAAGATAATCAAGGAGAAAAATGGAATTCTTGTAGATCCTTCCTCTATTTTTGATGTTCAAGTAAAGAGACTGCATGCTTATAAAAGACAATTATTAAATATTTTGCACATCATGTCTCTTTATAATAAATTAAGAGAAGATCCATCCATTGATATGGAGCCTAGAACGTTTATTTTCGGAGCAAAGGCATCACCGGGATATTATTATGCAAAAAAGATTATTAAATTAATTAATACAGTTGCTCATAAGGTTAACAATGATAAAAGGATACAAAATAAATTAAAGGTTGTTTTTATAGAAAATTATCGAGTTTCCTTAGCGGAACATATTTTTCCAGCTGCTGATGTAAGTGAGCAAATCTCCACCGCAAGTAAAGAAGCGTCGGGCACTGGTAATATGAAATTTATGATGAATGGTGCATTGACACTTGGAACAATGGATGGAGCAAACATTGAAATGCATGAATTAGTGGGAGATGATAATATTTTCATCTTTGGGATGAATGCAGATCAAGTATTAGAGCTTTATCAAAATGGTGGCTACAGCTCTCGAGAGTATTTTTACCATGATGATAGAATTCATGAAGTAGTGAATCAATTAAAAAATGGTTTTTATGATCATCCAGTGGGTGAATTCGATCCTATTTTTGATTCGTTACTAATTGAGAATGATCAGTTCTTTGTATTAAAAGATTTTAATTCTTATGCAAGCATTCATGAAAAGGTGAACCAAGCATTTAAGAATAAACAAGACTGGCTGCGAAAAAGCATTGTAAATATTGCGATGTCGGGCCATTTTTCAAGCGATCGAACAATAAAGGAATATGCAGAGGATATTTGGCGTATAAAACCTTATATTTAATTGTTTAGAAGCAGGCTGGGATATAAAGAAATTCAGCCAAAAACCGAGCAATTTTACGGAGATGCTAATAAGCTTCGTATAATTGTTTGGTTTTTTTATTCATTAAAAAAAGAAGGTTTGTAGTTTAATTCATGCCTGATACACCTTGATTTCCATGGGGCGAGCGGTGAGTTCTCCTGTTAGACGACACCGTTCTCACGCCACTCCCATAGAAACTCTTCGAGCATGCAGGCTGCTTTATTTTTCCGACTCCTTTATTATCCAATAAATTTCCCAACGAAAATTAAACCAAAAATATTCACCTTCACTGATTGGACCTTTAGTTTTATTTAAAAGTCTCTTAATCCTCCTCTTCTTCAGTATCCTCTTCTATATATCCATCTGATTTATGGAATGGAACATCACCAAAGGGAGCTTCTATTCCTTCCTCATCTAATGCTTGTTCATATTTTTCTTGATCTTTAGATGGATATACAGCTCTTTCTGTTCCATCGATATTTGTAGCTGTAAAGTTTTCATAATCTTCCGGGAAGGTATCATCGTCGTTCTCTCTATCGTAGAGACTGTCATAATCTTCGAAATCACCTCGTAAATCTGATGGCGTTTCAGAAGTTCCATAGCGAGCTACCTCTTGAAAACTATCATCGTAGTCTCTAACATCGCCAGTATCATAATGACGAAATTCATTACCATGAGCTAATTCTAGAATATCTTCCTCTACAGGTCGATCATTTGCAATAGTTTGTTCATCACTATATTCTTTTAGCGTAAGAGCTGTCGGAATTGCTTCTAATCTTTCGTAAGGAATTTCTTTACCTGAAACCTTACAAATTCCATAAGATCCGTCTTCTATTGCCTTTAAGGCGTTATTGATTTTTTCTAATTCAGATTGGTCATGTTGTTCTAAGGCAGAATCTTTTTCTCTTTCAAATAATTCTGTTCCCAGATCTGCTGGATGGTTATCATAACTAGATAATTCTCCAACTGATTCCAAGGCATTTTCTTCACTGGCGTATCCGTTTGTTCTATCTAATAAAGTTGCTTTTCTTTCTTCTAATTCTTTTTTTAAATGACTTATTTGCTCTGTTGATAACAAGGTAAACACATCCTTATCTGTTCCTACTATTAGTATATATAGACAACCTGTTCATAAATTTCCCTGTATTATGTTTATCAAACCTACTTTTCCATTTGTTATCCTTTTCTTAAGAAAAATAAATAGTTGAAAAGTGCATTAAGAATTCACTATGATTGACATAATATTAAAGACAGGTGTATCGTAAAATATGCTAAAATAGTAAGTGGCGTATATCTTTGAACCAATATAATCAAGCGTATATTCTTGATTAGTTTTAGGGGGATTTACAAAGGGATGAATGATAGCAAAGGAATAATGGTACAAACAATAATAAAGGAAAGTGATTCTCCTACTATCTTAGTTAGTGAAGTGAAGAAACTAGAAAAGAAAATAGATATTCTGGAGTTTTTTTCAAATTACAGTTCTTATAAAGGAAAACGTTTTTTCTGGAAGGACCCTTCTGAAAAAAACATGCTTGTAGGAATCGGCATTTGTGAAGGGATAGAGTATTCATTAGGGGAGAACTCTTATTCATTTGTAGAAAAAAAATGGAGACAGCTGTTAGACAATGCAATAGTATTTAATGAATATAATGAAATAGGGATCGGACCAGTCCTTTTAGGTGGTTTCTCCTTTGATCCATTAAAAGAGAAAACACAAGTCTGGGATGGCTTCTCGGAAGCACATTTTTACGTACCTCAATTTATGTTAAGTGAAATAAATGGAAGTCAATTTATTACTACTAATATAATGATTCAATCAGATAAAAAGGATGATGCAAAAGAAGAGTTAAAAAAGCATTCTATTAGGTATCAAAGAGTAGAAGCATTTTCTACAACTTTGCCTTTGATTGAAAAGATTACTGAAATCGATCAAGAAACATGGAAGGATAAAGTTAATAAAGTAATAAATGAGTTAAATGGAGATTTAAAAAAAGTAGTGTTAGCACGTGCTACTCAAGTGCATTTTTCTAATGATGTTGAGACAGAGTTTGTTCTTAAAAATTTAATACAACAACAAAGCAATGGTTATATTTTTGCTTTAGAAGCAAAAAACAAATGTTTCATCGGAGCTTCTCCAGAAAGATTGGTAAAAAAAGAAGGACCAACTGTTTTTTCTACCTGTCTGGCCGGGTCAATTGCGAGGGGAAAAAACAAAGAAGAAGACGATACCTTTGCACAAGCCTTACTTTCGGATTCGAAAAATAGAGAAGAACATAATTATGTTGTTAAAATGATTAAGAATGCTATGGAGGAAGTCTGTAGTACGGTAGAAATGCCATCCAATCCAAAAATCTTGAAGATGAGAGATATTCAACATCTTTATACTCCAGTTAGCGGGAAGGTAAAAGAAACAGAATCCTTAATTTCCTTTATTCGCTTATTGCATCCAACTCCAGCTCTTGGTGGATTCCCTCGAGAGGAAGCCTTAAAGGTTATTAGAGAGGTGGAAGGATTAGATAGAGGGATGTATGGTGCTCCTATCGGTTGGCTTGATTACCAGGGGAATGGAGAATTTGCAGTAAGCATCCGTTCTGGTTTAATAGATGGGAATGCCGCAACCATTATTGCTGGATGCGGTATTGTAGCTGACTCTGATCCAGAATCTGAGTATGTAGAAACTGCAATTAAATTTAAGCCAATGCTAACTGCGTTAGGAGGAAAATAAAATGAGTCATCAGCAACAGTTAACTGCCTATTTGGATGCGCTAATATCCGAGTTGGTAAAAAACGGGGTAGAACATGCTGTTATCAGTCCAGGATCAAGATCAACCCCCATCAGTTTATTGCTTGCAGAGGAAGAGGACATAAAACTGCATGTTCATATTGATGAAAGATCAGCTGCCTTTTTTGCTTTAGGAATAGCGAAAGCGTCCAAAAAACCAACTGTATTAGTATGTACTTCTGGTACTGCCGCTGCAAATTATTTTCCGGCAATTGTAGAGGCGAAGATTTCTCGCATACCTTTAATCGTACTGACGGCAGATCGGCCCCATGAACTTCGTGATGTGGGAGCACCGCAGGCAATTGATCAATTAGATCTCTATGGAAAGCATGTTAAATGGTTTATGGAAATGTCGACACCTGATAATAGTCCAGGTATGATAAGATATGCTAAAACAGTGGGTGCTAGAGCGGTAGCAATGGCAAAACAGCATCCTAGCGGTCCAGTGCATGTGAATATTCCATTGAGAGAACCATTAATTCCTGATTTAAATAATTTAGAACGCTACCGTTCAGAAGACCAGGAAACAAGAACTATCCAGATTAAAACCGGGGAGTTTACGATTCATGATTCCTATTTTCATGATTTAGCAGCAAGCCTGGAAGCGGAAGAGGAAAGAAAAGGGATTATCATCTGTGGAGAGATCGATAAAGAGGACTTTTCTTTAAAAATACTTCAATTGGCTGAAAAAACTGGTTTTCCGATTATAGCTGATCCACTTTCCCAACTACGAAGTAAGAGTGCGGACAAGGACGTTGTCATCGACACCTATGATACTTTTTTGCGAAATGAAAGGATTAAATCACTATTAAAACCGGATATCGTTATTCGTTTTGGAAGCATGCCGATTTCTAAACCATTAACTATATTCTTACGAGAAAATGAAAAGGCAAAACAGATTGTAATAGATGGGGGAAGCGGCTACCGTGATCCCAATCAACTGACAACAGAAATGGTTTATTGTGAAGAAGGATATTTTTGTGAACAGCTTTCATCTTTTGTTTCTCCTTGCTCAATAAATCACTATTTGAATAAATGGATAGAAATTAATGAAAAAACCAAAAAGGAATTAACAAAAATAGCAGAAATTAAAGAAATGAGTGAGGCAAAGCTTTTTCATTGCTTGGGTGAAATGATTCCCAATAAGGCCGTTTTATTTGTAGGAAATAGTATGCCCATTCGCGATTTGGATACTTTTTTTCATAAACAAAAAAAACAAGTAACCATTATTGCAAATAGAGGAGCAAATGGAATTGATGGGACGATATCTACTGCGCTCGGAGTGGGGGTTATTAAGCAGCCGCTCTTTTTAATTGTAGGGGATTTAACCTTTTTCCATGATTTAAATGGATTAATCCTTTCTGAGCTATATCAGCTTCCAATCACTGTCATATTAATAAATAATAATGGAGGCGGAATCTTTTCATTTCTTCCTCAAGTAGAATTGCCGAGACATTTTGAATTATTATTTGGAACGCCTTTAAATATTGACTTTAAGCATGCAGTGGAAATGTATAAAGGACAATATCAGCTTGTTAACAGTTGGAATCATTTAGAGATATTATTCCAAGATAGTGATTTCGCGGAGGGCTTAAGAGTGTGGGAAATACGTACTAATCGGGAAAATAATATTTTAGAACATCGGCAAATGACGAATCGGATTCTAAAGATGTTAGATCAATTAGATTAAAAAGGTGAAGCCTATGTTTATCAAACTACAGGATATAAGCTATCATGTAACGGTTGAAGGAGAAGGAGAACCTCTTTTATTATTACATGGATTTACTGGGGATAGTGGAACTTGGATGCCATTTATTCCTTTATGGAAGAAGAACTATAAGGTTATTACGGTCGATATTATTGGTCATGGAAAGACGGATTCGCCGGAAGAAATAGAAAAGTATACTATGCAAGAAAGTGTCACTCATTTAAGAGCGCTTATTGATCATCTTCAATTGGCTTCTGTTTATTTATTAGGTTATTCGATGGGTGGTAGGTTAGCGTTAGCATACGGTATGAATTATCCTGAAACAGTTAAAAAACTTATTCTAGAAAGTTCCTCTCCCGGCTTAAAAACGGATTTAGAGAGAAAGCAAAGACGAATACAAGATGAGAAACTGGGAGACTCTATCCTTGAACAAGGAATAATAAACTTCGTGAAAAAATGGGAAGAAATTCCATTATTTGAAAGTCAAAAGATGCTGAGTGAAGCTGCAAAGGAAGCAATTAGGAAGCAGCGGCTAGCTAATAACCCAGTTGGATTAGCAAATAGTTTAAGAGGAATGGGGACAGGTGCACAAAATTCGTATTGGTCCTCTCTTTCTCGCTTATCAATAGATACATTGTTAATTACAGGAGAACTTGATCAGAAGTTTTGTCAAATCGCTGAAGAAATGGTTGACTGTAATAAAAAAATAAAGCATTTAACTATAAATGATGCTGGTCATGCAATTCATGTGGAGAAACCAGAAATTTTTGGTACAATAGTATTGGAGTTTTTAAGGAGCTGACATTGATGTTCAGCCCTATTAATAAGGAGGAAAAAGAATGACAGTGGAATGGGTAGCTGGCAGACAATATGAAGAAATCATTTATGAAACATATAATGGTATTGCCAAGATTACAATTAATAGACCTCATGTACATAATGCATTCACGCCAAGAACCGTTAGTGAATTAATTGATGCGTTTGCAATGGCAAGAGATGATAGTGATGTAGGAGTTATCATTTTAACTGGTGCAGGCGATAAAGCATTCTGTTCTGGTGGAGATCAAAAAGTTAGGGGTCATGGTGGATATGTAGGAGAAGATCAAATTCCCCGCCTAAATGTCCTTGATTTACAACGTCTAATCAGAGTTATTCCTAAGCCTGTCATTGCGATGGTAAAAGGATATGCAATTGGTGGAGGACATGTGCTGCATATTGTCTGTGATTTAACGATTGCTGCAGATAATGCTATTTTTGGACAAACTGGTCCAAAGGTAGGTAGCTTTGATGCTGGTTATGGTTCTGGTTATTTGGCAAGAATCGTTGGCCATAAAAAAGCTAGGGAAATTTGGTTCTTATGCCGTCAATATAATGCCCAAGAAGCTCTAGATATGGGATTAGTAAATACGGTAGTTCCGTTAGAAAAAGTAGAAGAAGAGACGATTAAATGGTGTGAAGAGATTTTAGAGAAAAGTCCAACTGCCCTTCGTTTCTTAAAAGCTGCCTTTAATGCAGATACAGATGGTTTAGCTGGTATACAGCAATTTGCCGGTGATGCAACTTTGCTTTACTATACAACCGATGAAGCAAAAGAAGGAAGAGATTCCTTTAAGGAAAAACGCAAACCTGATTTTGGACAATTCCCGCGTTTTCCTTAATGGAAAAGGATGAATGAAAAGCTAGCTATCCAAGAGATGGAATCGCAATTCATTCGTATTAATTAATAGATACTGGGGTGACACTCGTTTTTAGCAATGGTGTTTTAATGGACATGCTAATAATAGTGTCACCTTTGTTTGTATAGAAAAGAGGGTTAATAAATTGACAGAAATACTTCCGAATTTTATTAAAAATAGAGCACAGTTAACACCAGATAGAGAGGCAATTGTATTTAAAGAAGAAAGACTAACATTTAAAGAATTATATGAAAAGGCTTATTACCGTGCAGGGATTTGGTCAGCCATTGGAGTAAATGACACAGATTATGTGGGGTTTCTTGTTAAAAGTGATTTAGAAACTGTACTTCACTTATTTGCTATGCAAATTATTGGAGCAAAGGCAGTTCTTCTTAATAATCGCTTAACAGCGAAGGAAATGGCTTATCAATTAAACGATGCGAATGTTTCCTATTTAATCTCAGAAGAAGCGTTTAAAGAGAAGGCAGCTTTGCTTGAAAAAGAGAAAGAAATGACTGTATTTTATAAAGAAAATATAACAGAAAGTACCTACATTGAGCCAAAAGAAAAGGATCAAGTGTCTTTAGAGGAAACTTGTACGATAATGTATACGTCAGGAACAACCGGACTTCCGAAAGGAGTCATTCAATCTTACGGTAATCACTGGTGGAGTGCCGTGGGAAATACGTTGAATGCAGGCCTATATGAAAAGGATACCTGGTTATGTACCGTTCCATTATTTCATATCAGTGGATATTCGATTTTAATGAGAAGTATCATTTATGGGATGAAAGTCGTTTTGCATGATTCCTTTGATGAAAAGAGGGTATTAGAGGATTTATGGAAAGAAAAAGTAACGATTATATCGGTTGTCACCACGATGCTAGAGCGAATCGAAAAGGCTGCTCATGATAAGTTTCCACCTTATTTTCGGTATATGCTTTTAGGTGGGGGGCCAGCCTCCATAGAACTGCTGACTAGATGTATGAATAAAGGGATTTCTGTTTATTATTCATATGGAATGACGGAAACTGCCTCACAAATTGTTACCCTTTCGCCAGAGGATAGTATTAGAAAAATTGGTTCAGCCGGAAAGCCACTTTTTCCTGCTCAATTACAAATTGTTAATCAAGCAGGAGATCGTTTAGGATCAAATGAGGTAGGCGAAATTAAAGTGTGTGGGCCGAATGTATCAAAAGGCTATTTAAATAAAGAGAATCATTTACAAGATAGCTGGTTTTTTACCGGTGACATAGGGTATATAGATTCTGAAGGATTTCTCTATGTGTTAGATAGACGGTCAGACTTAATTATTTCGGGTGGAGAAAATGTTTATCCAGCAGAAGTCGAAGCTGTACTGACTGAAATGGACGGGATAAAAGAAGCGGCAGTGATAGGGATTCCTGATGAAGAATGGGGACAAGTACCGATTGCATTTATTGTTACAGATGAAAGTATGCAAGAGAATACAATTATCGAAAAATGTACAAACGTTTTAGCAAAATATAAAATCCCCAAAAGAGTATTTTTTATATCAGAAGTTCCACGAAATGCCTCAGGAAAAATAGTCAGAAGAGAATTAAGAAAATGGATAGAGGAACAATCGAACTTATCTTTGTATTTTAACTAGTTCATGTTATTGTGGCTACTAGTAAAAAAATTCAATGAAAGAAGTGTACGCATGAGCTTATATCATGGATCATTATATTGGCCAACAACGGTTCAGGAAAGACCCGTTTATCCAAAGTTGAATAATCATGTTACTTGTGATGTGCTTGTAATTGGTGCTGGAATGTCAGGCGCCTTATTAACTTATATGCTTGCAAAGGAATCGCTTCAGGTGATTCTAGTGGATAAAGGTAGTGTTGGCAATGGAAGCTCTGCTGCCAACACAGGGCTATTGCAGTATTCTAATGATAAAATGCTGCATTCCTTTGCAGAAAGTATTGGGGAAGAAGATGCTGTTCGATTTTACGAATTATGCCTTAATGGGATGAAGGAATTGAAAAGTATCGCAAGTTCCTTACACGAAGATGTCCAATTTGTAAATAGACAAAGCTTATATTACGCAAGTACAGATTCAGACGTATTTTCTCTAAGAAAAGAATATGAGATGCTAAAAAAGTATAAATTCCCAGTAGAATTTTTAGAAAAGGATATGATTTATAAAGCATATGGATTTAATAAACATGCGGCAATAAGAACAAGTGGGGACGCAGAAGTGAACCCAGAAAGGTTTATTATTTCCTTAATAAAAGAGGCTGCACAAAAGAGCAATGTTCAAGTTTTTGAAAACACGGAAGTTTCAAAGCCTCAGAATAAAGATGGCTGCTGGTTGTTTAACAATGGCGATTCCAGTATAAAGGCAAAGCATGTCGTGTATGCAACTGGGTATGATTTAGATAATTTTGCAATAGACATACCTACAAAAATAAATAGAACGTTTGCAATCGTTACAAACCCAGTATCTTCTTTTCCACATTGGGAGGATCGGTGTTTAATTTGGGAAACCAAACGTCCGTATTTCTATATGCGAACAACCCTTGATGGAAGGATAATAGCGGGTGGTTTAGATGAAGAAATAATGGAAGCGCCTAGAGACGATCAGATTTTACAATTATATGCGGATAGATTATTAGTTCGTATTAAAGAACATTTTCCCCATTTGCAACTAAAAGCTGACTATGTATATGGAGCAACATTTGGAGAATCAAAGGACGGAATTCCCTTTATTGGCGAACATCCACAGCAAAAGAATTTATATTATTGTTTAGGATTTGGAGGAAATGGTACAGTTTATAGTGCTTTCGGTTCGACCATATTGAAGGATTTAATAATAAAGGGGAAGCACCCTGATGCTGATTTGGTACGATTAGATCGATAAAAAAAAGGAATCCCTAGTAGTTTTGATTGGGATTCCTCTTTGCATTTCCATAAGTTTAGCTTAAGCTATTTTCAGGTTCAAATGTCTTACAGTCTGTTTCATAACTTGTATCCGCATGTTTTCCCACATTACTTACAACATAAATTTGGTCGGCTCCACAACGGTTTCCTTTTTCCCAAAAAGTACAATTCCTTACTTCACAAAGTACGTCTTTTGCCATAGGATACCACTCCTTTTCTTAAGTTGTTAATCCAAAGCCTTTTTAGGAGATGTCTTCTATTTGCACATAGGATGCAATTGAGACTGTTAACAGTCATTGCACTTTAGTATTATTAGAAGGTTGGAGGAATTACATACATAGGACAAATGAAAAGAAGTACCAATGTTGGAAAGTATCATCTATTTCAAATTTGTATATTAGGCAAATTTTCATTACTATTAATAAGGAGACTCTTTCTTTAGAACAGAAATTATTTGTATTTTATGAATTGAATTTTTTAAGGAGTGCAAAAATGAGCCTATTACAAGATATGTTAGTCTATAATGAAGAATTTGTAAGGGAACAAAAATATGAAAAATTTATTACAGGTAAATTTCCCAATAAAAAAATGGTGATTCTAACTTGCATGGATACAAGATTGTTAGAACTTTTGCCACAAGCATTAAATCTTTCTAACGGAGATGTGAAAATTATAAAAAATGCAGGAGCAGTAGTTGTTCACCCATTTGGAAGTATTATGCGAAGTATTTTGGTTGCAGTATATGAGCTGCAAGCTGATGAAGTGATGGTAATAGGTCATCATGACTGTGGGATGAGTGCATTGCATTCAGATAGCATGGTGGAAAAAATGAAAGAAAGAGGCATATCAGACGAAACGTTTGCAACTTTACAACATTCTGGAATTAATCTAGAAAAATGGTTGACAGGTTTTGATTCTGTATCAGATAGTGTTACCCATAGTGTAGAAATGATTAAAAGGCATCCGCTATTGCCAAGTGGCGTTCCAGTTCATGGGTTAGTGATAGATCCAAAGACTGGAAAATTAGACTTGGTAATAGACGGTTATTAATTTTTCTCTTTTGGCGAATGAGGATGATTTCTACAGTGCCAATCTTCTGGTACTGGATCCAGACCACCTGGATGAAAGGGATGACATTTAAGAATTCGTTTAATGGTTAAGTACCCTCCTTTAAAAGCGCCAAATCTTTGAATCGCTTCTAAGCCATAACTAGAGCAGGTTGGATAAAAACGGCAAGTTGGCGGTTTTATTGGAGAAATTACTTTGCGATAAAATTGGATAATAAATAAAAAGACGTATTTCATTATGCTGTTTCCTCTCCTTCTTTGCATGTAGTATAACATGGGTGAAGAGAGGAGTAAAAGTAATCACTGTTTAACACAAAATTCCCACTGGAAAAATATTATATATATTAAGTTGATGAAATTACTCGGCTTTTTAGATATAATAAAGATAGAAGAAGAAAGGGAGATGACTTTATGCCTTCAGTTGAAAGTTTTGAATTAGATCATACTGCCGTAAAAGCCCCATATGTAAGACATTGTGGTGTACACAAAGTTGGTAGTGATGGAGTAGTTAATAAATATGATATTCGTTTCTGTCAGCCAAATAAGCAGGCAATGAAGCCAGATGTTATTCATACGTTAGAGCATCTACTTGCCTTTAATTTACGCGCACATGTAGAAAAGTACAATCATTTTGATATTATTGATATTTCTCCAATGGGGTGTCAGACTGGCTATTATTTAGTTGTAAGTGGGGAACCAACCGTTGAGGAAATTATCGATTTATTAGAGGCAACGATGAAAACGGCAATTGAAATTACTGAAATTCCAGCAGCTAATGAAACACAATGCGGTCAAGCAAAACTACATGATTTAGAAGGTGCAAAAAAGCTGATGAATTTCTGGTTAAGCAAAGATAAAGAAGAATTAAAACAGGTTTTTGCTTAAAAAAAGAAATAAACATTCCAACCAAATAGAAACCCAAACAAATTGTACGGAAATGCTAATGAAAAATTCCGTATATTGTTTGGGTTTTTATTCATAAAATTGATTTATCTTTAAAACATAATAACCAAAATATTAAGCTCTACAAAAGGGGACTAAGAAGCCTTGAAAATGATTCTTTGAAACGGATCCATAAGGATCTTTTTGAATATTGGTCGGCTGTTAAATGTGTGGATAAGTCCATGTCCTTTAAGAAATCGTCTGTCAGCTCATTAGCAATCTGTTCACTATAAATAAAGGCGTTTACTTCAAAGTTGAGTCTAAAGCTTCTCATATCAATATTAGCAGTTCCAACTGAAGCGATTTTTCGATCGACTAAAATTGTTTTTGCATGGATGAATCCATTTTCATATATATAAATCTTTGCTCCTGCTTTTAACATTTCTCCAATATAAGAATAAGTGGCCCAGTAAACAAACATATGATCCGGTTTATTAGGAATCATAATTTTAACGTCTATTCCTGAAAGAGCTGCAATTCTTAAGGTATCCAGCAAACTGGCATCAGGGATAAAATAAGGTGTTTGGATATAAACACTTTCTTTAGCAGACGTGATCATTTTTATATAACCATTTTTTATTTGTTCCCACTCTGAATCAGGTCCGCTTGAAACGATTTGCATTCCGATATTACCAATAATTTCTTCAATCTTACCAGGAAAATATTCAGGCGAATATTGAATTTCATGGAGATGAGAAGCTTGATTCCAATCAAGAATAAATCTTGTTTGAATGGCATAGACAGCTGTACCAACAATACGTAAGTGAGTATCTCTCCAATATCCAAATTTCGGGTGAAGTCCTAAGTATTCATCACCAACATTAAAGCCGCCGATATAGCCGATTTTCCCGTCAATAATTCCTAATTTTCTGTGATTGCGATAATTTAATCGCAAATTGATGAGGTGAAATTTACTAGGAAAAAAAACTTCAACAAAGCCGCCAGCTGCCCGCAGCTCTTTAAAAACCCTTTTACGTAACGTTCTTGAGCCGAGCTCATCATATAATAAGCGTACTTCTACTCCTTCTTTTGCCTTTTCAACAAGTAAGCTAATAAGATCGGAGCCGATCCCATCATTCTTCAAAATATAGTATTGTAAATGAATAGATTTTTTAGCATTTCTGATATCTTCAAATAATTGATCGAATTTTTTATGACCATCTGTAAATATCTGAACAGCATTATTCTCCGTAAGTACTGCATCATTATTAAATAAATTCATATAAATAAGATCTTGGTTTTTTCTAATGACTTCATTTGTTGTCCGCAATTGATTAGAACTTATTTGCAACAGTTGAGAAGCTAAAATTGGCTCTATGCCAAGTTTTTTTCGGCCATCCCATTGAAATAGTTTTCTATTTCGTAGATTTTGCCCGAAAAGTAAATATAAGATAAACCCAAGAATGGGGATAAAGGTCAGCACCATTAGCCATGCCCATGTTGCAATAGGATCTTTTCTTTCGAAGAAGATAACAAGAAAAGCAAAAATGATATTAAGTATAATAATTACACTTAAAACAATTGAATAGATGTGCATCGAATTTTGTCCTTTCTCACAAAAAAAGCAATAATATGTGCGATAAAAATAAGATAGAGTGTGTATATGACTGCTCTAAAATAAATATCCTGTATAATTATAGGGTAAAAGGGTAAAACTTTGTACTATTTTGTATTTATTTTAAAAAAGAAGAATTTCCCTTTTTTCTTTAATGTGATAAAGTAAAGATAAAACGAGAAGTACTTACTTAATAAATAATAACAAAGTTGTTTATGCAAGATATATGGTTTTTAACCTCAAGACTGCTAGCTTAAATCTCACCATAGATTAAGTTTTATGTTGGAAAAAACGAGTTAAAGTAAGGAGCTTTTATGGAAGAATTACATCTTGGTATGCTACTCTTTTTAATTGCCGCTGGATTTATCGCAGCATTTATCGATTCCGTAGTTGGCGGCGGCGGACTAATCTCATTACCGGCTCTATTGTTCACTGGATTGCCGCCGCAGATTGCGTTAGGAACAAATAAACTTGCTTCCACTATGGGCTCATTAACAAGCTCGATCTCTTTTATAAGGCATGGAAAAACAGATAAAAATTTACTATCAAAACTCTTACCTCTTTCCATTATTGGTTCTGCAATTGGAGTTTATGTAGTACAAAAAATCCCATCAGAATCGCTCAAGCCGCTGATTCTTGTTGTTTTAATTGTAGTGACCATTTATACCCTTACGAAAAAAGAATGGGGAATTCATTCTACATACAACGGAATGACGAAAAAGAAACTCTTATTTGCTCTATTTATTGTACCATTAATAGGATTCTATGATGGTTTTTTAGGAGGAGGAACGGGTTCGTTCTTTTTATTTTCCTTTCTTCTGATGGGATTTGATTTTGTGGAATCTGCGGGAAATGCTAAAGTTCTTAACTTTGGAAGTAACCTTACAGCACTTATTGTTTTTTTATATTATGATTCTGTGTATTATTTATATGGGCTTGTGATGGGCATTGCCATGATTTTAGGAGCATACATTGGTTCTAGAGTAGCTATTGCGAAAGGGTCTAACTATGTAAAAATATTATTTGTCTTGGTCTCCGCTATTTTAATTGGAAAAAATATATTTGATTATATAACAAATCCATAATATAAAAGGCTGTTTGCTATCCTAAACATTTTGTTTGGGATGTCAAACAGCCTTTTTATAGAAAATTAATGGAGATTTCGATGGGTAAAGATTGGGTTATTCGGTTTTCGATAATCTTCACTTGCAAATTTACCCTTTAAACTTTCAATTAAATAAAGACCCATTAAATCATATAATTCTTGTTCATTTAATTCTTGGATTATATGTAATAAATCTTCTCTACTCATTTCCTCTAAAAAAGCAAAGGCAAGCATATCGATATCCTCTTCATCACCAGTTAATTTATTTTTATATAAGTTATATAGTTCATCTACAATTTTCATCATTGTTTCCTCCTATTTCAGCCAGTTTTAAATGTAACCGTTTTATTTAACCGTATTATATATGATTACATCCTATTATTACTAGCTATTATGTGAACATTATGTTAAAGAATAATACAAATATTCATGTGCCATTCTAATTACCATACATGAAAATTCACTCTGAAAATAAATATCATTAAGAACTGTCTCTTCTATAAAAAATATACCCTATTTTAGTGGAAAAAACTCCTGTTTCAATGGTAGTATTTGCTATGATAATAATAGACAGTAAATCAGCTTAATGGCATGCTGTTTGCTTTAGTATGCAAGCTACTTATATTAATAATACATAATAATGGAGTAGGTATGGAAATATTTTATGATCAAAACAACAATTTAGTGAAACTTTCATTTGTAAAAAATGAATGGAACGAAGAAGCAAGACATGTATTAGTTATCTGTCAGTATAAAGATCAATGGTTATTAACAAAACATAAGGAACGTGGATTGGAGTTTCCAGGTGGAAAGAGAGAAACGGGCGAAACTACTATTCAAACAGCTCAGAGAGAAGTGATGGAGGAAACAGGCGGCATTATAAAAAGTCTGCAATGGATTGCAGCTTATCAGGTTTTTGGGGAGGTTCCTTTTTTGAAGGATGTATTTTTTGCAAGAATCAGTCAGTTAAGCTCCAAAGAGGATTATCTTGAGACAGATGGTCCTGTTTTGATTACTGGCAATATAATAAAAAAGCGATGGAAAGATTCCTTTAGTTTTATTATGCAGGATGAGGTCATCCAATTTTGTATATCTTATATTGAAAATGAATTATTAAGCAAAAAGAAGGGGTAATATAGGAGAAAAAAGGAAAGGAGCAGATAGTATGCAAAATGGCGATATAATAGAGAAAATTCGATTTCCATCTCCTAACCCTTCCATTGATTTATTTTTAGTTACTTATTATGTCGATGGTTTACGAGTAAAAGGAATGCTCGCTTCACCAAATGATGGGAAAACTTATGACGGCTTTCTTTATCTAAGAGGGGGTATAAAAAATGTTGGCAAAGTCCGTCCGGGAAGAATTATTCAATTTGCATCCGAAGGCTTTGTAGTCTTTGCTCCCTTTTATAGAGGGAATCAGGGTGGCGATGGAAATGAAGATTTTGCAGGAGAAGATAAAAATGATGCTATAGCAGCATTTACACTCCTTAAGAATTTATCGAATGTTCAGGATGTCCATGTATTTGGTTTTTCAAGAGGAGGAGTTATGGCTCTATTTGTAGGTATTTACTGCCCTGTAAAATCAATTGTTACATGGGGCGGCGTAAGCGATATGTTCTTAACATACGAAGAACGTAAAGATTTGCGCAGGATGATTAAACGAGTTATCGGGGGAACTCCTTCTAAATATCCAGACAGATATGAAGAAAGAACTCCGCTTTATCAATTAGAACAAATAAATGCTCCTACTCTTATTATTCATGGGAAGCTGGATAAAAATGTTTCGATTGATCATAGTCTCAAATTAGAAGAAAGATTAAAACAACTCGGAAAAGAAGTAGACTCTTGGTATTTTCCAGAGTTTACTCATTACTTTCCTCCAGCTACAAATCGAAAAGTGGTCACATCCTTAACCAGTTGGATGAAAAAACAAACGGAAAGGATGGTAAAATAAAAAATAAGCTTTATTATCTTAGTTGATGTTCCGATTTTATGGTCATGCAAGGAGCCTTGATTGCCGGTAACATATTACGAAAGAGAAAAAAATAGAGAAGGGGAATGTAAAATGGGCATGCCTTTAGAATTAAATACAATGATTGTTACAAAGGGAAAAGAAATAAGATTAGAAGAAAATTTATTTTTGTTAGAAAAAGAAGATTATCGTTTATATCCAATGAATATCCCGTTAGAGGTAAGAAGAACAAAAACTGCTGAGATATCGGGGATTGCTACGATTGAAAAATTAGAATGGGAAAAGAATAAAACATCGATTACTTATAAATTGATTTCATTAAATTCCACAAATTAATGAATAAAGTGAAAAATGATTGACATGTATTGATGGATTAAGCTATCATTTTACCTTGAACGGATACTCTCTTATCCTGAGCTGGTGGAGGGACTGGCCCGATGAAACCCAGCAACCTACTATGTGAAGAAAATTACTGAATCATTCATGTTTACATGTAATGGGACAGACATTCTCTTAGGAAAGGTGCTAACCTGAAGCAAGGAAATTCTTCCTTGAACGATAAGAGTGAAAGGTGCGAATTGATTTTACTAGGAGCCTTTTCACTAATGAAAAGGT
Organism: Niallia sp. FSL W8-0951; assembly: GCF_038006525.1. Classification (NCBI taxonomy): domain Bacteria; kingdom Bacillati; phylum Bacillota; class Bacilli; order Caryophanales; family Bacillaceae; genus Niallia; species Niallia sp. FSL W8-0951. The sequence goes on along the minus strand of NZ_JBBOVK010000001.1, from coordinate 2,619,274 downwards.
TTTTTGTGTAAAATGAATTATTTATCTTTTATAAAAATGTATATTTTTAGATGTGTGTTTTTATTAGAAACAAAAATCTTCGTTATATATATTATATTTTTAAACATTTTTTCAGTTTTACATATAATAATGCACGGAATTGACTTCGGATAAAAACGCCATTTTTACTTCATACTATCTAGGGAATGAGTACCGTATCAAGATAAGGTTAAGGAGTGCAGGAAGAAACCACACTCTACTTTTTTCTAAAATAAGGAGGAAATCAGATGTCAACAAAACGTCGCTTGTTTACTTCTGAATCGGTAACTGAAGGTCACCCAGATAAAATTTGTGATCAAATTTCAGATGCTATTTTGGACGCTATATTGGCTAAAGATGCTAATGCAAGAGTTGCTGCTGAAACTTCTGTAACAACAGGTCTAGTACTCGTTGCAGGTGAAATAACTACTTCTACATATGTGGATATTCCAAAAATTGTTCGTGAAACGATTAAAGAAATAGGATATACACGTGCAAAGTATGGATTTGATGCAGAAACAAGTGCAGTATTAACTTCTATTGACGAGCAATCCGCTGATATCGCATTAGGGGTAGACCAAGCTCTAGAAGCTCGTGAAGGTAAGATGACGGATGAGGAAATAGAAGCAATTGGTGCAGGAGATCAAGGCTTAATGTTCGGATTTGCATGTAATGAAACTAAGGAACTTATGCCTTTACCCATTTCGTTAGCACATAAATTATCAAGAAGACTAGCTGAGGTTAGAAAAGAAGAAATCTTACCATATCTACGTCCAGATGGTAAAACACAAGTTACAGTCGAATATGATGAGAATAATAAACCAGTGCGCATTGATACAATTGTAATTAGCACACAGCATCATCCTGAAGTGACATTAGAACAAATTCAGCGCAATATTAAGGAATATGTAATCAATCCTGTTGTACCAGCTGAATTAATCGATGAAAACACGAAGTATTTTATTAATCCTACTGGACGCTTCGTGATTGGCGGACCACAAGGTGATGCTGGATTAACTGGACGTAAAATCATCGTTGATACATATGGTGGATATGCACGGCACGGCGGTGGAGCGTTTTCAGGAAAGGATCCAACAAAAGTTGACCGTTCCGCAGCTTATGCAGCACGTTATGTAGCAAAGAATATTGTCGCTGCAGGATTAGCTGATAAAGTAGAAGTACAATTAGCGTATGCAATCGGCGTAGCGCAGCCAGTATCTATTTCTGTTGATACGTTTGGCACAGGGATTGTCTCAGAAGATAAACTAGTAGAAGCAGTTCGTGAAAATTTTGACCTGCGCCCAGCAGGAATTATTAAAATGCTCGATCTTCGCAAACCAATATACAGACAAACAGCCGCTTACGGACATTTTGGCCGTACGGACATCGATCTACCATGGGAACGTACAGATAGAGCAGAGCTAGTAAAAAAAGCAGTAGAAGCATAAAAATTATTTCTTTTTGTTAACAAAAAGGGTATATGAAAATTAGCATTACAATTTCATGCATTGCTTAAAGTGGTAGGGGTGAGACTCCTGTGGGATTAGCGAGACAGTCTGAGCCCCTGCAGGTTGAAGGCAAACTGCGGCTCAGCGCGTGCTCACGGAAAGCAGCATTCCGATTCAAAGTGATTAATATATATGCTATACTCAAACTTCTTCTTCCAAAATACAGGAGTTTGCGGTTAATCTGAAAGAAGTTACAAGAAAGTGTAACTTCTTTCTTTTTTTTTCGTCTAATACTTAATGATGACAATTGTTTTACATGTATAAAAAATAAGGATGGAAATGCTAATAACTGATTTATATATTTACACTATTTATGTTAAAATAGAAGACTAAGTGAAGATTTTATAAAACTTATTACCTATTAACATCTATTCTATTTAAGCGTATAGTAAAAAATTGATTATAGTTCTGCTATTAGAACAATGAGTTAGTTATAGATGTCTCAATGCATGTAGGAAAAGAAATGGAGAAGGTGAGAGCAATATGTGTGGTTTTGTTGGCTGTGTACATGAAAAAGCACAGAACTTTCAAGAAGAACAAAAAGAACTATTTGCAGGAATGAATCGTGTTATAACACATAGAGGTCCTGACGATGAAGGATATTATTATGATAACCACATTCAATTCGGTTTTCGCCGATTAAGTATCATCGATATTGAAAGTGGGCATCAGCCTTTAACATATGAAAATGAACGTTATTGGATAATCTTTAACGGAGAAGTATATAACTATTTAGAAATAAGAGAAGAGTTAGTGAAGGCGGGATTGACCTTCCAAACAAATTCAGATACAGAAGTAATTATTGCTTTATATAGCCATGAAAAGGAAAAAGCGGTAGAGAAATTACGTGGTATGTTCTCTTTTATCATTTGGGATAAACAAGAAGAAACATTATATGGAGCACGCGATCCGTTTGGAATTAAACCATTCTTTTATTTTGATGACGGAGAGAAAACATACTTTGCTTCTGAGAAGAAAAGTATATCATTGGCATTAGAAAGTGATGTTATTGATTATCGTTCTCTGCAGCATTATTTAACCTATCAATTTGTTCCTGAGCCTTATACGATGTCAGAGGGAATTAAAAAGCTAGAACCAGGCCATTATTTTACCAAAAAAATTGGTAAGCCAATGGAGATTAAACGTTATTGGAGAGCATCCTTTAAACCTGTTGTAAAGCAAGAGGACGAGTATACAAAAGAAATTAAAGATGTGTTGTTTGATAGTGTGAAAATGCATATGAGAAGTGATGTTCCTGTTGGATCATTCCTTTCAGGAGGCATTGATTCATCCATTATTGCCAGTATTGCCAAGGAATTCCATCCAAACATTAAAACATTTTCTGTAGGATTTGAACATAATGGATTCAGTGAAATCGATGTAGCAAAAGAAACAGCTGATAAATTAGGATTAAAAAATATTAGTTATATCATTACTCCACAGGAATATATGAACGAAATTCCGAGAATTATGTGGCATATGGATGATCCTTTAGCAGATCCAGCTTGTGTGCCATTATATTTTGTTGCCCGTGAAGCAAGAAAGCATGTAACAGTTGTTCTATCTGGAGAAGGTGCAGATGAATTATTTGGTGGATATAATATTTATCGGGAACCACAATCTCTTGAAGTATTTAATAAAATTCCGAATGTCGGAAAAAAATTGTTACGAGCTGTAGCAAATATTCTTCCAGAAGGCGTGAAAGGAAAAAGTTTTATTGAACGCGGAGTTACACCGATGGAAGAAAGATATATTGGAAACGCGAAAATGTTCTCTGAGTTGGAAAAAGAAAAACTACTTTCTGTCTACAACAATGGTTTGCATTATCGTGATATTACTAATCCATTATATGAAGAAAGCAGAGGGTATGATCCTGTGGATCGTATGCAGTTTATTGACATTCATACGTGGATGCGTGGGGATATTTTATTAAAAGCGGATAAAATGACGATGGCTCATTCACTAGAATTACGGGTACCATTTTTAGATAAAGAGGTCTTTAAGGTTGCTTCTAAAATTCCTACTTCCTTAAAAACGGCGGATGGTACAACAAAATATATTTTACGAAAAGCAGCAGAATCCTTTGTTCCAGAGCATGTACTAAATCGTAAAAAGCTAGGTTTCCCTGTTCCAATTCGTCATTGGTTAAAAGATGAAATGAATGACTGGGCGAAAAACATTATTAAAGAAAGTGATACAGATCACTTATTAAATAAATCGGTTGTTCTACAGTTGCTAGAAGACCATTGTCAAGGTAAAGCAGACAATAGCCGTAAAATATGGACCGTACTGATGTTCATGGTTTGGCACAGTATTTATATTGAAAAAAAATATTCCTTCGAAAAGGAATATTTAAAAGAAGGAAAGGTAGCAATTAAGAATTAATCGTAATTGCTTGACTTCCCATTTGCACCCAGGATTCTTTGAAATCCTTTATGGGTGCTTTTTTATTTTTTTCTCCTGTAAGTGGATCATTAAAGTAGACAAATGTTTCATCATAGCCAGTAATAAGAACCGAGTGCTCTGAATAAGTTATTTTTACAGTTCCGCTTGGTGTGTTCCATGTCCGGAATTGGCTCTCTGGTAACTTTTTGAATGTTGAATTTGTAATGACCCATACAGGTCGATTATTTGATAGATGATTTTTTATTTCCTCAAAATCAGATCCAGTGAAATCGACAATAGAGTCTGGTAAATATTTCTCCGCTAATGCAGCAATTGGTTTATGGTATACACCTAAACCTGGACCGCTTAATGAGTACATATCCCCAATAAATCCATCATTCGGATGTCCATAATAAATTTTACCATCGACTCTTGTATAGGGAGTAGTATCTTTTTTAATTTGCTTTGCTAGTGTCATTTTATCGACATCTACATCTGCATATTGAAGCAGCATAGCAAGACTTGTTACCTCACAGCCTCGTGGAAGCTCTGGTAACTGGTTTAAAATAGGCGCATCTAATAATACAGATTCTTTTATTAAATTTGTTTCCTCTTTTATGGATATGAGGGCTTTTCGAGTATTCTGTGTGGCAAACTCCTTCGCATAAACAATTGCTTGATAGCCGTCTCTATTTATAAGTAGAAAACTAATTGCAATCATGGCGAATATCGTAAATAAATAGAGACTTTTGACAAAGATGCTTAGTTTATTTCTTACTAATAAATATAATAAGAAAAATAAAGTAATCAATGAAATTACTATTATTGTATTTGATTCCATTTAAATATCACCTAATCAATTTCTTTATTAAATTATATCGGCTTGAAAAAAAGTTCTTTTAGAAAATATATAAATTGTCACAAAATTTCCTTTCTTTAAGTTAATGTGGGAACTTTCTAAAAAAATGGTAACCATTTTTGCGTTCCTTTTCCCTATTTTTCGACAAATGAAACCATTTTAGTATACCATTTTTTTTGAATAATGATGAGGTTTGTATTATAAAGGTACATTTCTAAGTAATTTGCTATAATTAAAGTAACTTTGGCTCATAATAAAAAAGCTGATCTTCGTTTATTCGCATTTATTATAATGATTATATTACAAAGCAAATTTTTATTTTTTCTCAATAATTTGCTGGTTTGTTAAAGTTGGATAAAGCTAATTTAGATTTTTTACATGGGATGGAGGAGCTTTTATGTGGAAATGGGAAGCTGAGGGAAACGCGAAAGCGGTCATTGTTATTGTTCATGGAGCAATGGAGCACCATGGTAGATATGGCTGGCTTATCGAAATGTTTCGGTTAGCTGGTTTTCATGTTGTAATGGGAGATCTTCCTGGACAGGGAATGACAACTAGATCTGATCGAGGACATATTGATTCATTTGATGAATATACAATAGAAATTAAAGACTGGATTCAAGCTGCCTATCAATTTGATCTGCCTATTTTTTTATTAGGGCATAGTATGGGTGGCCTTGCTTCTATCAGACTTCTCCAACAGGAGAAATTAAAGATAGCAGGCTTGATTTTATCTTCACCATGCTTAGGGCTGATTAATTACCCCTCCAAGCTGATGAGTTTAGTATCACTTCTCTTGAATAAAGTGGCCCCAAAGCTAAGGGTTAATTCCGGTTTAACGATTGATATGGCAACTCGTAATGCAGAAGTAAGAGAAATTGATTCAAATGATACCTTATATATAACAAAAGTTTCTATCAGATGGTACCGAGAATTGATTAATGCAACAAAGAAAGCCTTTGAAGACATAGCCAATACGCAAGACTTGCCCCTTTTGCTTATGCAAGGCGGCGGCGATTTAGTTGTAGATAAAAAAATGGTAAAAACCTGGTTCAATATGATACCATTATCTGAAAAGAGATATAAAGAATGGCCAGAGTTTTATCATGAAATTTTTAATGAGCCAGAAAGAGATGAAGTTTTTGAATACACGAAGGATTTTATTAATAGTCAATTGAAAGCAATTGGTTATATTGTATAAGCGAGGTTTTTTATATGTCAGTTCCAAAGATGCCATTAACATTAATGTCAAAAGTTTACTTAAAGGTTTTTCCAGTTGTCCATCAGGAATTAAGTTATTGGACGCAAAGGGCAGGGAGTATTCCTAATTTAGAATTAAGAAAACAAGCATTAGCAAGTATTGAGAATAAAACATTTCATTGTGAAGGTGGCTCCATCATGGCTCTAATTGCCATGAGTAAGTACAAAGAAGTGATTAAATTTATTGTAGCCTACCAAACGATAAGTGATTATTTAGATAATCTTTGTGATCGAAGCACTTCGCTTGACCCGAAAGATTTTTCTGCTTTACATGAATCAATGGAACACGCTTTAACAGTTGGAGCTAAACCAAGTAATTATTATCGTTATCGAGAGGATCAAGATGATGGAGGCTATTTATATGATTTAGCTAAGACATGCAGAGATACGCTGTCAAAGCTGCAGAATTACGGAAGCATTAAGGAACAGCTTTTAGAATTATGCCGCTACTACTGTGATTTACAGATACATAAACATGTGATAATGGAAGAACGGATTCCTCGACTGAAATTTTGGTTTGAAAAAAATAAAAATCATGTCCCTAAAATGGAGTGGTATGAATTTTCTGCTTGCTCTGGCTCGACTTTAGGAATTTTTTGCTTAGTCTCTTATGCATTTCGTGATGATTTTGATGATTCTTATCCGGCGCTAATTCGAGATGGATATTTTCCTTATATTCAAGGACTGCATATCTTACTGGACTATTTTATCGATCAAGAAGAGGATAAAATAGGTGGCGACTTAAACTTTTGTTTCTATTATAAAAATGAAGAGGAATTATTTAATCGTTTAAAGCATTTTGTAACAGAAGCCGATCGCCATACTAATAAACTCCCTCATCAAAAATTTCATAAACTGATTAACAGAGGTTTATTAGGCGTCTATTTATCTGATGAGAAGGTAAATAAGCAACGAAATATCCGCAAACTTGCTAAAAACATGATAAGGACATCTGGTCCAATCGGTTATTTTTTCTATCTGAACGGAAGAGCCTATAGAAAGTTTCAAAAAGTAATACCGATTGGAGCATTGAGAGCATTGAGCAAATAAAAATAGACAAACTCCCTGGAAGTGGAGTTTGTCTATTTTTACTCTATTGAGCTATGGGCACTTGTTATCCGCAGGAGAAAAACGTCCATAGCTCCATTCCATTTCATTTCGTTTTTAAAGGTATCCTTTGGTAGGAAGTTATAAATATTAATACTACTTTTTCTCAATCGCGATAATAAAAGGAGGATTATTAATGCCGTTTATAAACTGATAACGAAGCACATGAGCTTCCTGTTGATTTATATTTTCAACATAGGTAATAAGTTTGTCCCGTTCAATAGCTCCCTCTGGATGACCATGATAAATCACTAATACAATAATTCCTTCTTTAGACAGGATTTGAAGTAGCTGTTCGATTGCGGCAATAGTTGTTTCAGCCTTTGTGACAATCGACTTGTCCCCACCAGGTAAGTAGCCTAGATTAAAAACAGCTCCTGTGACTTTTCCGTGGTACTGAGAAGGAATCACATTCATTATATGCTCATGTCCGCACAAATGAAGAGAAGCAGCTTCTTGCAATGCTTGATTAATTAGCTTGTCCTTTGTCGCCAGTAAAGCAGCTTCCTGAATATCAAAGCTGAATACCTTTCCTTTTTTTCCAACAAGATTGGCTAAAAAAACGGTATCATGACCATTTCCCATTGTAGCATCGATTGCAATATCTCCGGCCGATATTGCTTTTTCCAATAATTGATGAGCAAATGGAATGACTCTGTCTAACTTCATTGTGTCACCTTCTTATTTGCCTGATAAAATTTACCTTGCCAGCTATTGCGGCTTTTTAATTCTGCATCAATTTTGTTTAACACTTCCCACTTATTTACACTCCACATTGGTCCAACCATTAATTCAATTGGTCCATCTCCAGTAATTCGGTGAATAATCATTTCTGGTGGTAATATTTCTAATTGATCGCAAACCAATGATATATATTGATCAAATGTTAAAAATTCCAGGAGGCCCTTTTCATATTGCTTGACCATCGGAGTTCCCTTTAATAAATGAAGCAAATGGATTTTAATTCCTTGTACATCTAGCTCGCTAACGCTTTTGGCTGTTTCCATCATCATTTCGTTCGTTTCCATTGGTAAACCATTAATAATATGGGAGCAAATACGAATATTATGCTTTCTCAGCTTATTAACGCCTTCCACATATGTTTGAAAATCATGAGCCCGATTAATAAGGTTTGCGGTTTTTTCATGAACGGTTTGAAGACCTAGTTCTACCCATAAATAAGTACGTTCATTTAGTTCAGCTAAATACTCGACAACATCATCTGGTAAACAATCTGGGCGTGTTGCGATAGAAAGACCAACGACATTTTCCTGCTTAAGCACCACTTCATATTTTTCTCGAAGTACATCAACAGGAGCATGAGTATTGGTGTACGCTTGAAAATAGGCCATATACTTTCCGTCTTTCCATTTCGTATGCATTTTGTTTTTTATATCATGGAATTGCTTTTCAAGGCTATCCACACGATTGCCAGCAAAATCGCCAGAACCAGCTGCACTGCAAAAGGTGCATCCACCATGAGCTACCGTGCCATCTCTATTCGGACAATCAAAGCCGCCATCTAGGGCGATTTTGAAAACTTTGTGACCGAATTCATTTCGAAGATGATAATTCCATGTATGATATCTCTTATTATCAGAGGCAAATGGGAATGGGTTATTCTGATTCATATCAGTGTAACCTCCTAAGTAATTTTAATTCTTTTTTTTGTCATTTCCACCTAAGCATTTTAACATGACTCAGTACTTTATCCAACAGAATTTCTTCATCAGTTAAGAAAAGGAAGTAATAGGAGAGGGACATTAGACAGATACTACTTGTGAAGCAATCTGCTTCTAATTGAAAAGATTGTTGGGAGGTTATTTTTTGGCTACTCGTGATTCCATGAGCGACTTACTACAAAGATGTAATGATGTAATCAATTTTGCAGAGCAGCAATATGAAGCAGCAAGACGTCAGGAACATTTTAATGATACGGAATATACGGATGCACAAATGCAATTAGAGAATATTTACAATGATTTGCACACGATGGATCGCAGTGCAAACCAGCAGCAAAGAGAAGAACTGCATCGCATGCGATTATTGATAGAGCAAATGCAAAATCAAATGACATTAAGATTGCATTAAGGGGGAATTAAAATGGATAAACGTTCGAAGAAAAATAATCCAGAACAAAAAACACGTAATGGGATAAATAATCAGGATGTAGAGCTGGGGAAAGATGTTGATCTAATAAAAGCAGCCAAAAAGAAATATGAGAATTCTGGAGGCCAGCCTGCTAAATCCAAATCAAGACAAGAATAATTTATTAATAAAAAATGTCCCAACGGCATGAAGACTGTTGGGACATTTATATCAATTTGTTTTAGGCGTTAACTTAGAAGCTTCTTTTGTTGGATAATCATAGAAAAAGGCTGTAAACAAGCTAATTACAAGCAGTACGACTAATATAGGCACAAGCAAAGTCATACCACTGCTGTCTACAAGCATGCCTCCGACAAGTGGACCAATCATTCTGCCACCAGTTGCTGTACTGTTTACGATTCCTTGGAAAAATCCTTCCTTCCCTTTAGGAGCCAGCTTATCAGCAATGGTCGGAACTGCTGGCCAAATAAGCATTTCTCCGATTGTTAAGATAATCATCGCCGCAAGAAAACCAGTAAAGAATTCCGCTTTTCCTACAATAAGGAAGGAAACAATAAAAATGCCGATTCCAATAAGCATTTGTTTCTTTATAGATGTACAAACTTTTTTGGTGAAAAAAGAAATCAGCGGTTGGCCGAATACAATAAGACCACCATTAACAGCCCATAATAAACTATATTGTGTTAAAGGAATACCTAACTCCTGTGTATGGGTAGAAATGGTAGCTTGCCATTGGACATAGCATATCCAGCACAATAAATAACCCAATCCTAAAATTCCGAGAGAATACATAGCAGGACTGCCTTTTAACAAATGTTTTCCCTTTCTTTTAGAAGCAGTACCATTTGTAGAGGGAAGAACATCTGCTTTTACTTGAATGTTTTTATAACTAAAGAAGGCAATAAGGAAAAATACCCCATACATTAGGGTGTTTGACAAGAAGATTAATTGGAACGAATAAGAAGCGATAAAGCCGCCAATTGCTGATCCTAGTGCCACGCCAACGTTTTGCGCAACATAAATACTATTAAAAGCTTTTCTTCCTCCCTCTGGCCAAACATTCCCTGCCATTGCGTACATGCTAGGATATATAATACCTGATCCAAAACCAGATAACGTAAAGAATGTACAATAAGCTTCCCAATTGTGGAACAGAGTCAATCCTAGTAAAGAAAAGGCGGTTAAAGAGATTCCTAATAAGATGGACGGATATCCCCCTAATTTATCGTAAAGAATGCCTCCGATTAAATTACCGATAACACTTGCTCCTGAATTAAGCATAAGAATAAAACCTGCAACCGTAAGTGTTTTTCCTAAATGCTCATGAATGTATATACTATTTAAAGGCCAAAGTAAGGAAGATCCTGTAACGTTAACAGCCATTCCAATAACTAAAAGCCATAGAGAACGAGGCATAATAATGCTCCTTTTCAACTTTATTCTTAAATACCAAAATAAGTGTAGTTGCTTTTTAACAAACCTGCAATAGAATAGTGCCCATTTTTATATAGGCGGAATTTTCTGATAGAAAAGTGCGAGGAAAAGAGTTTTTGAAGAGTAAATTAAGAAGAAAAGTCAATTACAATAATTTTAATATTTAATTTGTTTGAAAAATAAGTATTTTTCTAATAAAGTAGTAATAACCCCCAAATTAAGCATGGAGAGAGGATAAAATAAATGACGAAAATATGTTTAATAAGGCATGGAGAAACAGATTGGAATGCACTGGGAAGGATTCAAGGAAAAACAGATATCCCTTTAAATGAAAATGGCAAGAAGCAGGCAGAACAATGCCGTGACTATTTAAAGCATTCAGAGTGGGATGTCATTGTTACAAGTCCTCTAAAAAGAGCAAAGCAAACGGCGTTGATTATAAATGAAGCTTTGCAACTAGAAGTAGTAGAAATGGATGAATTCATGGAGCGTAGTTTTGGCGATGCGGAAGGAAAAACAAGAGAGGAACGAGCGATTCTTTATCCAGATCACCAATATCCAAACCAGGAATCGAGAGAAGCTCTCGTAAAAAGACTAACGGACGGCCTCGAAAAAGTTATTTGCCGGTTTCCAGACGAAAAAGTATTGTTAGTTGCTCACGGTGCAGTTATCCATACATTATTAACCATAGTGTCAGAAGATTCGCTCAAAATAGAAAAATATTTATCAAATGCTTGTATTAGCAATATTCAGTATAAAGAGAAGCGTTGGGAAGTGAAAGATTACAACTTGGTTGATCATTTAGTGGAGATACCTGAATAATGATTGGAAGGGGCAGTGATCAATGAGCGATTTTGGTGCATATATCGATAAAAATATTTCATTGAAACCAATAAAACGAGGAAATTTGGATGGGTTGACTTTCGCTGTAAAGGATGTTTTTACAATTAAGGACTATCTTTCCTCTGCAGGAAATCCAGATTGGCTTTCTAGTCATCCCCCTGCTAAAGAAACAGCACCTGTGATAACTAGCTTGCTGAATAATGGTGCCCGGCTGCAGGGTACAACGATCACAGATGAATTGATGTATAGTTTAAATGGAGAGAATTTTCATTACGGAACTCCAGTCAATCCTAAGTCTCCTAATAGAATTCCAGGTGGTTCCTCCAGTGGTTCAGCTGTTACGGTTGCTGCTAAGCAGACGGATTTTTCCTTAGGGACAGATACAGGAGGATCGATAAGAATTCCATCTTCTTATTGTGGGATATATGGAATCCGCCCCTCCCATGGAGTAGTGAATATAGAAGGAGTCATCCCTCTTGCCAAAAGCTTTGATACCGTTGGATGGATGGCAAATGACGCAGAAATTCTAAATGAAGTTGGAAAAGTACTTTTACCTGTCCAAAGAGACGGCTCTTTTACGAGATTTATCATGGGAAGTGATGCATGGGCATTGGCCGACCAAGAAGTACATAAAGCTTTTGCTCCTTTATTGGAGAAATTAGAACAGTCGGTACCTAACTACGTAACAACGGTTATAGCAGAAGAAGGTCTACAAGAGTGGTCTGAAGTCTTTAGAATGTTGCAGGGCAGAGAAATTTGGCAAGAGCATGGAGAATGGATTCAAAAAGCAAAGCCTACGTTTGGTCCGGGAATAGCAGAAAGATTTAAGTGGGCTAGTACTATAAAAGACGAAGATTTAGCACCATATCATCAGTTGAGACGTAAAATTCAGCAAAGAATGGAAGAACTGCTTAAAGATGATGCAGTTTTGATCATTCCTACAGCTCCAGGAATCGCACCTCTTTTAAATCTACCTGTTTATGAATTAGAAGAAAGAAGAAAGCAAACCTTTCAGTTGTGCTGTATAGCAGGATTAACAGGTTTCCCCCAAGTGAACATACCATTAACTACAAGCAATGGAGTACCAGTAGGTCTTTCTTTTATAGCTGGTAGAAACCAAGATAGAAATTTACTTCAATTAGTAGCTGAGTGGGTAAAGAAATGGTAATGATATAACCTTAAAGGAAATATAGGCATATTATAAAAGAAGTAGTGAACCTAGTTTTTACAAGAGCGTACTAAGTACCGTATGTAAATGAATAAATACAAAAAGGAAGACCTTTTTTCTTGTAGAATTAAGTTGTTCCACACACAAATTCAAAGTAAGAGGGTCTTTCCTATGAACCAGTTAAGAACAGCTTTTGTCGATGGTCTAGTAAAAAAAACAAGAGATTACCGAACAATTTCGTTTATACCTTGAATAAGCAGTCCATGCGCTGCTTGCAGCCGAATTAACAGAAGAAAACACAAAAATTATATCTATTACGCACTTTACACGTTCTCCCATTACAAAGAAAGCAGATGATGTTTTATTAATAGGAACGAGAGAAAGTGTACTTCGAGGCGGTTCCTTGTCGACAAAGTTTACCCAATTATTGTCATTGATATGTTATGCTTGGGGGTGAGAACCGGTTAAAAGAAAAAGCATTGAAATATAGAGAAGCGACTGCAAAAGCAGTGGTTGACAAAGCATACAAGTATATTCACGAGAGGAGTAATTTGATGATTGAGAAACTAAAGGGAGGATTAATCGTTTCTTGCCAGGCATTGGATTCTGAGCCATTACATGGTTCAGAATTTATGGCAGCAATGGCGCTTGCTGCAAAAATAGGGGGAGCTGTAGGAATCAGAGCAAACGGTTACTCGGATATCAAAAGAATTAAAGAGAAAGTAGATTTACCTATTATAGGGATTCTAAAAAAACATTATCCAGGCTATGATGCATTTATTACCACAACTAAGGCAGATGCACAGCTTGTGGCTGATGCGGGCGCCGACATTATTGCGATAGATGCAACCGACCGTTCAAGGGCAGAAGATTTACAGGAATTAATTGATTTTATAAAGGATAACCTTAACAAAAAAGTGATGGCGGATGTTTCCACGCTAGAGGAAGGTATACGTGCAGAGACTATGGGTTGCGATTTCGTTGGTACTACCCTAGCTGGATATACAGTGAAAACGCAACATTTGAAAAATGGTCCAGCCTTTGAATTATTAGAGAATCTTGTTAAAGCAGTAAACGTTCCTATCATAGCTGAGGGGAGAATTGAAACGCCAGAAGATGCCAGAAAGGCATTAGAGCTTGGTGCTTTTTTTGTTGTAGTAGGTGGAGCAATTACACGTCCTCAGGAAATAACTAAACGATTTGTAAAGGGTATGAACAGCTAAGAAATACATAAGGTGTCTTGTCGTGATTTAAGATAGACAATCAATTATAAAAGGAGCTGATTCAAATGAAAAGAATTCCACTTAGTATGGTGATAAAAGATTTGTCGCATATTCCGCAATACCCGCTTCCAGCTGAATTTCGAATTAGGTTATTTGAAAAAGGTGACGAACATCATTGGGCGTTCGTGGAGGCGAGTGTAGATGAATTTGAAAGCAAAGAAGCTGCTCTAGCGCACTTCTATAAAGAATTTGGACCATATATTGATGAAATGACAAATAGATGCTTATTCATCGAGAATAAAAAGGGAGAAGTGATTGGAACAACAACGGCATGGTATGGTGACTTAAAAGGAGATGGAGAAATAACAGGAAGAATTCATTGGGTAGGAATTGTCCCTGCATATCAAGGACAGAAACTCTCCAAACCTTTACTAAGCGAGGCGATGAATATCTTGGCTAAATATCACTCAAAAGCCTACCTTACATCGCAAACAACAAGTTACCAAGCAGTTAATATGTACTTAAACTATGGGTTTAAACCGTTTATCAAAGCTCCAAGCTGTCATGAAGCTTGGTCCTTATTAGAGGATACTTTAGACCGAAAAATATTAAAGTGAGCCAATTTTAAAATTTAAGTAACTACTTGAATCTGAATAATCCTTTTTTGGAGAATTTAACGGTTGCTTTCCACTGAAAGTGCTCAAGTAGTCTTTAATTGTAAACTAAACTATTGAAACAGGTACGGAGTTAGCTGCAATAAGAATAATATATGTGATTAAATTGTGTAGGCAATGGAAATAATGAAAACAAGCTGAGAGTTAGATGGGTACCTATCATGCTGAAGTTTATGCGTTGCTTCCTCAAGCAGAATTAGTTGCTTTGTGTGAATACAATGACAAAAGAAGAGCTGAGGCTTAAGAAATAAAGTATATAAAGAGGATCCATAAGTAAGTCTATAAAAAATTGTTCATGTAGTTTTAGTCATTGATGTGATGTCAAGAGATGGGTTTTCATTGAAAATGAAAATGGCAAAATTCTAATGAATGTTTGACTATTATTAAGTTACAAAACGAATAATTTAATTTCTCTTATTAATATTTACTTAATCTGAAAACTACTTGCAACATACATTAAAATACAATACAATAAAAAACATATATAAGTAATCAACACGGATAAGGAATAGTAAAGATGCCCTTTTGAAAGAAGAGAACTGACGGATGGTGCAAGTCAGTCAAAAACATCTTGAACTCACCTTTGAGTTGCAAGTGTGAACTTTTAGTAATGCTTGCCGTACACCTGCGTTAAAGGATAATGAAGCGAGTGATTTATTCACTAATTGTGGGTGGTACCGCGGGAGATTATACATAATGCCTCTCGTCCCTATTTGGGATGAGCGGCTTTTTATTTTGGTCAAAACAACTTTATGGGAGGATTTAAGATGAGTTTTAATCATCAGAAAATAGAACAGAAATGGCAAAAGTTTTGGGAAGAAAACAAGACTTTTAAAACAAGTGAAGAAAAAAGCAAGAAAAAGTTTTATGCTTTAGACATGTTTCCATACCCATCTGGAGCAGGGCTGCATGTTGGGCATCCAGAAGGCTATACAGCAACAGATATTCTCTCTCGTATGAAAAGGATGCAGGATTTTAATGTTCTTCATCCAATGGGGTGGGATGCATTTGGTTTACCTGCAGAACAATATGCGCTGGATACGGGTAACCATCCAGCTGAATTTACACAAAAAAACATCGACACATTCCGACGTCAAATTAAATCATTAGGCTTTTCCTATGATTGGGATCGCGAAATTAACACAACAGATCCAGAATATTATAAGTGGACACAATGGATTTTTCTCAAATTGTATGAAATGGGCTTAGCTTATGTTGATGAAGTAGCAGTAAATTGGTGTCCAGCATTAGGAACGGTTTTAGCTAATGAAGAAGTTATTGATGGTAAGAGTGAACGTGGTGGACATCCAGTTGAAAGACGTCCGATGCGTCAATGGGTATTAAAAATAACAGCATATGCTGATCGTTTGTTAGAAGATTTAGATGAAGTAGATTGGCCAGAAAGTATTAAAGAAATGCAAAGAAATTGGATTGGCCGTTCAGAAGGAGCAGAAGTTACCTTCCAAATTGACAATCATGATGAGACATTCACTGTCTTTACAACAAGACCGGATACATTATTTGGTGCAACTTATGCTGTGCTTGCTCCTGAACATGCTTTAGTAGAGAAAATTACAACTTCAGAGCAAAAGGCAGCTGTAGAAGCTTACTTAGAAAAGGTTAAAAGTAAGAGTGATTTAGAAAGAACGGACTTAGCGAAAGAGAAGACGGGTGTATTTACTGGTGCTTACGCGATCAATCCAGCAAATGGCGAAAAAATGCCAATCTGGATCGCTGATTATGTCCTTGTCAGCTACGGTACAGGAAGTATTATGGCTGTACCTGCACATGATGAAAGAGACTATGAATTTGCTAAAACATTTGGTTTACCAATTAAAGAAGTGGTAGCTGGAGGAAATGTAGAAACAGAGGCCTATACTGGTGATGGGGAACATGTAAATTCTGATTTTCTAAATGGTTTAAATAAAGAAGAAGCTATTGTCAAAATGATTACTTGGTTAGAAGGGAAAGAAATAGGAACGAAGAAAATCACTTACAGACTTCGTGATTGGCTATTTAGCCGCCAGCGCTATTGGGGCGAGCCAATTCCTATTATCCATTGGGAAGATGGCACAATGACAGGTGTTCCAGAAGAGGAATTACCTTTGACACTTCCAGAAACATCTGAAATTAGGCCATCTGGAACAGGTGAATCTCCGTTAGCAAATATTTCAGAATGGGTAAACGTTGTAGATCCTGTTACTGGAAAAAAAGGCAGACGTGAAACAAATACCATGCCGCAATGGGCTGGAAGCAGCTGGTATTACTTGCGTTATATTGATCCAAAAAATAACGAGCAGATTGCTGATCCTGAAAAAATTAAAGAATGGCTTCCAGTCGATATGTATATCGGTGGAGTAGAACACGCTGTCTTGCATCTTCTATATGCACGCTTCTGGCATAAAGTACTTTATGATTTAGGTGTTGTTCCTACGAAAGAACCATTCCAAAAATTATACAACCAAGGAATGATCCTCGGTGAAAATAATGAAAAAATGAGTAAATCAAAAGGAAATGTCGTAAATCCAGATGAAATTGTAGCTAGTCATGGTGCAGATACACTTCGTCTGTATGAAATGTTTATGGGACCATTAGATGCTGCAATTGCATGGTCAACAAATGGACTTGATGGTTCAAGAAGATTCCTAGATCGAATTTGGCGATTGTTAGTGGATGATAATGGAGAGCTTACTTCTAAAGTTCAAGATATAGAGGAAATGAAGGCGCTAGATAAAATTTATCATCAAACAGTGAAAAAGGTAACAGAGGATTTTGAAGCACTTCGCTTCAATACGGCCATTTCGCAAATGATGGTGTTTATCAATGAATGTTATAAAGCAGATCGTATTCCGAAGAAATATGTGGAAGGATTCGTGAAATTGCTTTCTCCAATTTGCCCACATATTACAGAAGAGCTATGGCAGATCATTACTGGTTCTAACCAATCCATTGCCTATGAAGCATGGCCAGCATATGATGAGGCAAAATTGGTTGATGATGAAGTCGAAATTGTCATTCAAATTAACGGTAAAGTGAAAGCGAAACTAATGGTTCCGGCGGATGCTAATAAAGATGCTCTAGAGCAGATTGCTATGGAGGATAGCCAAGTTAAAGAGCAAATTGATGGCAAGCAAGTACGTAAAGTTATTGCTGTTCCTGGTAAATTAGTTAATATCGTTGCAAATTAAAAGGGAAGAGGCTGTCTTTTTTGACAGCCTCCTCTTTCTGTCAATTAGGCAGACTAATTGCATAACATAGTCATATAATCTATATTACAATGAGAGAAACTATATACACAGTATAAAAGGTGATAATGGAGGAAATAAAATGGATACGATAAAAACAATTACTACTGAGGAATTAGAGGAAAAGCTGACTAATGAAGAAAAGCTAGAATTAGTTGATGTTCGGGAAGACGAAGAAGTAGCAGAAGGAATTATTCCTGGAGCAAAACACATTCCGATGAATAGCATCCCTGAAAATTTAGATTACTTTTCAAAAGATAAAGAATATATCATGATTTGCCGCTCAGGCAGACGAAGCGAAAATGTATGTTACTATTTGCAAGACCAAGGCTACAAAGTGGTAAATATGGAAGGCGGCATGCTAAATTGGCATGGCAAAACAATTTAAAGGCTGATAAGCTTAATATAAGCGAAAGAGCTCAAAGATAAGGTATTATTTACCTTCATTCTTTGAGCTTTTTTATATGGACTTCGTTTATACATAAAACTTAAATGAAAGCTAAAAGTGTCTACACTATGAAAGTATAAGAATAGTTTTTTAAGAAATTAAAAGAAAGTTAAAAGTTTTCGTGAAATTGATTGAATAGTAAGAATTTTGTCTATCCTTTAATTATAATCTACAAAATAATAGGGAGAGGAAGAAAAGATGATTAAAGTAAAATTATTTGATCAAGAGCACGAGAAGGATCTAGAATTACAGATGAATAAATTTTTACAGAAAATAGATGAGAAGAAATTAATCGATATCAAATACAATGTCGCGGCCATGCAAGAGGATGAGGAGGATCAAATCTATTGTTTCTCCTCCATGATTATTTACAGAACTTAAAAAAGAGAAAAATAAAAAGCAGAGTGACTTTATGGAAAGCACCTCTGCTTATTTTTTACTCGCTTTTAGCAACTGAAGCAGCATTGACACCTGCCAGCCTTCCCGTTACAAAAGCTGATGTAATATTATAACCTCCAGTATATCCGTGAATATCTAATATTTCACCACAGAAGAATAATCCTTCCGTCATTTTCGATTCCATTGTCTTAGGTGCAATTTCCTTAATAGATACACCACCGCCAGTGACAAAAGCTTTTTCTATCGGTAACGTTCCGTTTACATCAAAGGTGAAAGCTTTACATAGACCAACAAATACTCTTATTTTATCTTGAGAAATAGTCGCACATGGAGCAGCTGGATCGATATTTGCTAGCTCCAGCAAATATAATAAATAGCGCTCTATCAATAGACCTTTTAACGTATTTTTAATTGCTTTCTTTGGTTCAGTTTTTAGTAATTTCATTGTATCTTGTAAAAGCTTTTCTTCTTTTTTATCTGGAAATGAATCAATGGAAACTTTCACTTCCTCTAAATTCCATTTTTTCTTTGCCTTCACGACAAATTGGCTGCAGCGTAATACAGCTGGGCCGCTAATGCCAAAGTGGGTGAAAATCATATCCATTTGATGGGTAATAATAGGCTTGCCTTTTGGGTTAAGCACACTTAATGCTACATCTCTTAGCGAAACCCCTTGTAAGGTTTTATTTTGAATAAATGCTTCTTTCGAAGTGATAGGTACTTCTGTTGGAAATAAATCCGTTATTGTATGCCCTGCTTTTTTAGCCCATGCATAACCATCCCCTGTAGAACCAGTATGTGGAACAGATTTACCACCAACTGCAATGATTAGTGACTTACAGGTTTTAGTTTCACCATTTTGTAGAATCACCGTTTTTGTTTTATTTTCATGATAGTTAACTGTCTTAACTGGGGAATTTGTCTGAATGGTTACCCCTAATCTATCTAGTTCGCTTAATAAGGCATCTACGACTGATTGTGCTTTGTTAGAGACAGGAAACATTCTTCCATGATCTTCTTCCTTTAAAGCAATTCCCAGGTTTTCGAAAAAAGCGATAATATCTTCATTGTTAAATTCAGAAAATCCACTGTAGAGAAAACGACCATTTCCGGGAATATGTTTTATAATTTCCTCTATTGGAAGCCGGTTGGTCACGTTACAACGGCCTCCTCCTGAAATTGCTAATTTTCTGCCAAGCTTATTTCCCTTATCGATTAGTAATACTTTCGGCTTTTGTTCCGCCGCTCCAATTGCAGCCATTAATCCTGATGGTCCTCCGCCAATCACGATTACATCATATTGCATATTACATCCTACTTTCTTGAAGAAGTATCGTTTTTTTTGCTATTATTTTAGTTTGTATCTATCTTTTAAAGGAATATGTCAGTGACTCATTTATTTAAAAAAGAGGTTATTTCCTTTTATTGTGAGCCATATCAGCATCATGCTTTTTATTAAAAGTAGCGTTTCTTTTTAAGAAAGGGTACACTACTAATAGTGTGTTAGAAAATGTTCATATTTACTTTTAGTCGAATATATTTTATTGCCTATTTTCATGGTAAAATACTTATTTGTGTAACGTTTTAAGAGAGCTTCGTTTAAGGAAGGGATTTTATGTCATCAAAATTGCTTAAAGGCACATTTATTTTAACACTTGGGACTATCATATCCAAAGCGTTAGGTTTATTTTATGTTATACCATTCAATATGATTGTCGGAAAACAAGGGACAGTGCTATATCAATATTCTTATGTAGCTTATACTATTGTAATAAGTATTGCAACAGCTGGTATTCCATTGGCTGTAAGTAAATTTATTTCGAAATATAATGCAATGGGAGAATATAAAGTTGGAAGAAGATTATTTAAGTCAGGATTAATGATCATGCTGGCAAGTGGGGTTCTGTCTTTTTTAGCTTTATATGCAGCAGCTCCCTTTCTAGCCGGGCTTATTATATCAGACGATGACTTGACCTCAACCGTAGGGCAGGTTACAACAGTTATCCGCGCAGTTAGCTTTGCGTTGATTGTCGTTCCATTTATGAGTTTAATCAGAGGCTTTTTTCAGGGACATGATGCAATGGCACCTTCAGCTGTCTCGACAGTAATCGAGCAGATTGTTCGGATTGTTTTCTTACTTGGCGGGTCAGCTATTGTTCTGTTTTTATTAAAAGGAAAGTTGATTACAGCAGTAAGTATTTCCGTTTTTGCTGCGTTTGTTGGAGCAATAGGGGGACTTGCTGTGCTGTTATTGTATTGGAGAAAAAGTAAAGACGAGTATGATAATCTTTTATTATATGATAAAGGCATGCAGACAGATATTCGTCTGCGCTCTATGTATAAAGAAATTCTTTTGTCTGCTGCTCCGTTTGTTTTCGTGGGAGTTGCGAATCCTTTATTTCAGGCAATCGATACCGTCACTTTTAACCGTGCGATGAGTAGTATTGGGCTAAGTTCAATTTCTGAAACAGCCTTAAATATTTTTAATTACCAAACCCATAAAATCATTATTATTCCTGTATCGCTTGCAACTGGTTTTTCAATGGCATTAATTCCAATGATTACAAGAGCCTTTATAAAAGAGGATCATACCGGTCTTGCCACAAACTTAAATCAAACTTTCCAAGTCTTATTATTTATTACTTTGCCAGCATGTATTGGCCTTTCTGTTCTAGCAGAGCCGGTGTATCGGTTGTTTTATGGGACAGAAGATCTTCTAATGGGTGCAGAAGTGCTAAGATTGTATGCTCCTGTTGCCATTCTTTTTTCCCTTTATCCAGTTACCGCGTCCATCTTACAAGGGTTAAATGAGCAACGATTTACTATATTAAGTTTATTAGTAGGGATTTTAATTAAATTAAGCTTAAATATCCCGTTCATAGAAAGATGGGAAACAAATGGCGCTATCCTTGCAACTTCATTAGGGTATACAGTATCTATCTTAATTAATTTGGGAGTAATAAAAGCATATGCAAATTATTCCTATAAAATAGTTATTCGAAGAAGCATTCTCATCATTGGATTTTCGATAATGATGTATATCATAACAGATATTGTCTATTCATTACTCCGTTTATTTTTATCAACAGAGTCTGTTGTAGCTTCTTTATTAATGGTTGTAATTGTAGCTGTTTTTGGAGTCCTCATGTACGTTTATTTAGCTTACCGCTCCAAATTGGTTTATCGCATTTTTGGAGAGCAAGCTTTTAAAATAAAACAAAAACTAAGACTTCCTTTTTAATTTAGTAGAAACAATAGGAAGCAAGCTTATAAATAATAGAAAAGAGCCTTTAAAAACAGAAATAATAGATAGAGGTTGAGTTTATATGCGAATAGATAAAATGCTCGCTAATTTAGGGTATGGAAGCAGAAAAGAAGTGAAAATGCTCCTGAAAAATAAGGCAGTAAAAGTAAATGATGTAATTATTAAAGATGCAAAGCATCAAGTAGATCCTGAAAAGGACGAAGTATCGTTAAATAATGAAATAGTCGAATATAAAGAGTTTATTTACTTAATGATGAATAAGCCGCCTGGCATTATTTCTGCAACTGAAGATACAAGAGAAGAAACAGTGGTAGACATTCTGCAAATAGAGGATTCCGTTTATAATCCTTTTCCTGTAGGTAGGTTGGATAAGGATACAGAGGGATTACTTCTGCTCACAAATGATGGGAAATTAGCGCATCGTTTATTATCTCCCAAAAAACATGTTCCGAAAACGTACTTTGCTGTTATCAGAGGGGAAGTAGGCGAAGAGGATGTCGAGGCGTTTAAAAAGGGTGTTGTTTTAGATGATGGATACCTTACGAAGCCTGGTCACCTAGTAATATTAAAAGCTGGCGAAACTTCTGATATTGAACTAACGATTTCGGAAGGGAAATTTCATCAAGTGAAAAGAATGTTTGAAAGTGTTGGGAAAAAAGTTGTTTATTTAAAACGGATTTCCATGGGACCACTAGAACTGGATGAAACACTAGAGCTTGGAGAATATCGGGAGTTGACAGAAGAAGAAATAGAGCTGTTAAGAAACTATGAAGTAAAATAATTACATGGGGTTTTAATAGCTCCTATTAGCGGAATGAAAGTAAAAACCTTACTTGGATTTTAGGAAAATATCAATCCTTTCCTGAAAATCTAGTAAGGTTTTTGCTTTTTATTATACAAATTTTAATCTTAAGTTCGTTCCATTCGTTTTAGGATGTCATTTTTACTTTTTTTCTAGTTGTTGTCCATTTTCCACGACTTGGACTTTGTACCAAGTCATTATAAGCTAACACATTCAAATCTCTTTGAATCGTTCGCGGAGTAATACCAAATTCCTCCACTAGCTCTTGTGTTGTAACAGTTCCACGCTTACTAATAAACATGTAGACGGATTTGATACGGTTTAACATCCGGTTAGTTGAAGGTTTCAATAAACCACTCCCTATCCTTTTTTCAAACCTTTGGCAAATTCCAGCGACCGACAGCTTATTTGAAGAGTAAAATCTTCAAGCGTATGTAATTTTCTTTTCCACAGACAACCCCTTTTCAACTGGTTAAATAAATAGTGAAATAGTTAATAGAATGAAATTCTATATAAATATTGTACCCCTATTTACTAATATATTCTACATTATTTGCGTTAATTTACAAAATATTTGCTTATTTATGTCTTAATTTACCACCCCCTGCAGGGTTTCTTTACATTCATCATATGGAATTTATGTTTATGATATGAATAAAAATGCAAAAAGTAAGTAAATAATTTTATTTCCCGATTTTTATGGTTGATAAACCAAATGGAATAAAAAATAAAACGGATAAGCTTTTTTAAATTTCCTTTATATTCATTTTAAAATCCTCAATCATTCTTCGATGGCTCCCGACCATTTTTTCTGGTAGTTCATCAAAATTGAAATATCGGAGACTGAATGCCTCTTCTTGATCATTTTTGAGCTTTCCTTCATATTCTGAAGTGCAGTAGGCAGTTGTTACAGTGTAAAATGGATCTCCATTTGCTGCCACCGCAAAATAATCTTTTCCAGAATAAACGGATAGTAATTGAAGATTCATTACTTGAAGACCCGTTTCTTCGAAAACTTCTCGTTTTGCTGTTTCTTCTGTACTTTCTCCTAATTCCATTAATCCACCGGGTAAACCCCACACATGTTTAGGATGTTTTCTCTCTTGCAAAAGTACTTTCTGGTCTTTAGTGAACAGGATAACTACGGCTCCAACGAGAATAACAGGCATTTTTCCGACAAGCTTTCTTAAATCTTCTACATATCCCAATTAAATACATTCCTTCCATATGCTAGATTAAATATAGTATAGCTTTGTTTTTAATAAAAGGTATACTATACTTAATAATAATTTAGTGAAATAGGGATTTAAAGCTTTTATTTTTCATATAAAGCGTTTTATGATATGTTTTTCCTATAATATATTTATAAGCTTGCAAGGAGGCAGCTATGAGTTCAATTGATTGGTTAAATGAAGTACATAATCGTAAAGATAGTTTTATTAAGGATTTGCAAGGGCTGTTACAAATAAAGAGTGTGTTAGATGAAGAAAATGCAACAGAGGATGCACCTTTTGGAAAAGGCGTGAAAGAGGCATTAACCTATATGCTATCATTAGGTGAAAAAGATGGTTTTGTTAGTAAGAATGTAAAAAATGTTGCTGGACATTTACTTTATGGTGAGGGGGCAGAAAGCGTTGGGGTTCTTTGCCATGTAGATGTTGTTCCTGAGGGAGATGGATGGACAAGTGACCCTTACAAGGCAGAGATTCGCGATGGTAAAATATTCGCAAGAGGCGCTTTAGATGATAAAGGCCCTACAATGGCTGCTTACTATGCAATGAAAATTGTGAAGGAGCTGCACCTTCCCTTAACGAAAGAGATTCGAATGATTATTGGAACCGATGAAGAAAGTGATTGGAGATGTGTAGATACTTATTTCCAAGAAGAAAGTATGCCTACAATCGGATTTGCCCCTGATGCAGATTTTCCGATTATTTATGCGGAAAAAGGAATTTCTGATTTTGACATCGTACAAAAATACACTGAAGCATCTAGCGATTCTGGTGAAGTTAAAATTCTCCGTTTTTCATCAGGTAGAAGATATAATATGGTCCCAGACTTTGCGCAAGCTGTGTTAGAAGTCAAAGAAGGAGCGCAAACGGAGGTTATTCAACGATATCAAAATTATTTGAAACTTGAAAATATCCCTGGCCGCTATTTAGTTGATAATGGCGATTTAGTTTTAGAGTTAGAAGGAGTTTCAGCACATGGTCTAGAGCCTAATAATGGGATAAATGCTGGATTAAAGCTGGCTAATTTTCTCGTAGAGTTAGAATTGGATGAAAAAGCGGACCATTATTTTCAATTTGTAAAAAACTTCTTTGTGAATGATTCTAGAGGAAAAAAACTTGGTATCGATTATGAGGATGAGATAACAGGAGAGCTGACCCTAAATGCTGGGATTTTGGATTATCAGGCAGATCATGGTGGAAAAATAGGACAGACAGTACGTTATCCTGTCACAAATGATATGGATCAAACAAAAGAAAAATTAATAAAATTACTAGCAGAATATAATTTCAGTCTTGAAAACTTTTCGGATTCTAAACCGCATTATGTAGAAAAAGACTCTGAATTAATTCAGACACTAAGTAAGGTCTATGAAGAGCAAACTGGTGAAAAGGCGAAGCTATTATCAATTGGTGGAGGCACTTATGCCAGATCGCTAGAAAAAGGGGTTGCATTCGGACCACTCTTTCCAGGAAGAGAAGATATTGCACACAAAAAAGATGAATATATGTATATAGAAGATTTGTTGAAGGCAACTGCTATTTATGCACAAGCAATATATGAATTAGCTAAATAAAGTTTTATTAAAGGAGAAGAGAAAATGAGAATGGTGTTAATGAATGGGGAATTTATACCAAGAGAACAAGCGAAAGTAGATATTGAAGATAGAGGTTATCAGTTTGGCGATGGAATATATGAAGTAATCCGTGTGTACAATGGTAAAATGTTCATGGCAAAGGAACATCTTGAACGATTATCTGCAAGCAGTGAGAAAATAGGCATAGCTATTTCTTATTCTATCTCAGAATTAACCACTCTTTTAGAAGAGTTAATTGCCAAAAACTCATTAAGCACCGGTATCATTTATATGCAATTCACAAGAGGCGTGAGCCCGCGAAATCATAGTTACCCAACAGAAGCTGTTACTCCAACGTTTGTAGCTTATACTAAGATGTTAAATAGACCACTTGATAATCTAGAGAATGGGGTGAGTACCATTACAGTAGAAGATATTAGATGGTCAAGATGTGATATAAAAAGTTTAAATTTGCTTGGTAATGTAATGGCGAAACAAAAAGCTACAGAAGCAGATTGTTATGAAAGCATCCAGTATAGAGAATTATCTGTAACAGAAGGAAGCTCTTCAAATATATGGATTGTAAATGGAGAAAAGATTCAAACACATGAAGCGAATCAATTTATATTAAATGGAATTACCAGACAAAAAATTATTCAATTATGTGGCGAAAATGGGATTGAGGTTGAAGAAAAGGCATTTTCTATCGAAGATTTAATCGATGCAGACGAAGTTTTTTTATCCAGCACAACTTCCGAAGTTACACCAATCGTTTCTGTGAATAATGTCCCCGTTAAGGAAGGAAAAGTTGGAGAAATGACAAAAAAACTCCAAAATTTATTTGTTGAAGCAATCATTAGTGAGTGTGGACAAATAAGCAATTAGCATTTGCTAAATAAAAATAAAAATGAGTTGTTTCAGTCTGGCTAATAGCCATGTCTCTGAGACAACTCATTTTTTTTAAGAAAGTAATTCAATGGAAAATAAGGTATAGTAAGATATATATTTCTAAAACATCGTACAGATACGGTTAAAATTAATCCGATAGGTTATATAATAGAATAAAGTTACTAGGAGCAAAGACAAAACAAAGACAGGCTGTTCTCCATAAAGTATATTTCTTATAAAGGATGCCAGGTCATGCATTAAGGGGCCGGAATTTAATGAATTTTATGAGGAAACAACACTCTGGAGAAAAAGGCTAAAAGGAAGATTAGATATGAAAACGACTATTCCGCATTATTTTATTGGTATTAAGCCAGATGTACAAGTTATAAATGAAATAGAAAAGATGCGAAAAGAGTTACAAATAAAATTTCCTTTTAAAAGATGGGTACATCCTTTAGATTATCATATTACACTTGCCTTTTTAGGAAGTGCCTCCGATGAACAAAGGGAAAAGTTACAAACTCTTTTAAATCAATTCCCTTTAAGTACCGATTTTCAAATACATATAGATCATTTGGGTGTTTTCGGCCAGCGACAAAGTCCGAGGATATTCTGGGCAGGGATGAAAGAAGAGCAGAAACTGGTTGAGTTAAGAAATCAGGTCTTTGCTGCAAGCAGCAAGGCTGGTTTTCAGTTAGAAACGCGGCCATTTCATCCACATATGACTTTAGCAAGAAAATGGAAGGAAGACTCCATCTTTTCAGAGCAGGAGTTAAACGAGTTTGCATTGCCTAAAAATTTAATTTCTAATATTGATAGTATTCATCTGTTTCAAACACATATGGATAAAATACCTAAATATGAGATAATAAAAAGTTACAGCTTTCATAATCACAAGCAATAGAAACATGTAATATAGGGGGGAAAAGCTTGGCGCAGTTAATCAAATTACAAGATTACGTTTCGCGATATGAGCAGAACATCGTCTTGTATCCATCACGTTTCGTTCGTTTAAAAAAGCAACAGTGGACAGGGCTAAAGAGAGCTTTTGATACAAAAGACAGAAGTCTCTTTTACATAGAGAACCCAATAGAAGACAACTGGTTAATGGAAAAACCGACTTTGCTGGAAAGAGTAAAGAAAACTATCTTAAATCGCAATAAGTTGGAAGAAACAGAAGTGGCAAAAATAAATGATAGCCAAAAAAAGGAAGAAGATGAAGAAGAACTAGACTTCGATTACGATGCCAAAAAATATAAACATCCACAATCAATCGATGAGTTAAAACAGCAATTTCTAAATCAATTATTTGAATTTCAGCTAAAATGGGCCAGTTCTACGCTCACAGAAATGTCAGAAGTAAAAAAAACACTTTATTATGATGATTTATTAAAATATTTCTTGCAAAGATTCCCAGATACATTTTTGGTTCTCTATCAACCGCTGTTCCAATTGAAGAATGCTCCGGTTGAATTGGACACCATTATAGTTACACCAACAGAAGTTTGGTGTATACATGTTCTAGAAGCGGAGAACTCAGCAGTATTTGTTGGTTCGAATGATAAATTTTGGCTTAAAAAAAAGGGGGATAAGGAGAAAAAGATTCTTAGTCCTGTCATATCTATAAACAGAACAGAGAAAATTGTAAAGGGTATTCTAGAAAAGTATGACATCACTTTACCTGTACAAAAAGTAATTCTTACTCGAAATGGCTATGTTGATTTTCCAGCACCACCATATGATTTGAAAATTATCGAAAAAAGAAACTATGAAGATTGGTTTTATAAAATGAGAAATAACCATTCGCCAATTAAAGCAATTCAATTAAAAGCAGCAGAAAGTCTTTTACATTATGGTTTGACGAATTCAAAAAGAAGGTATGAATGGGATACAGAGGAATCATAAGCAATAATGGGGAAGTTGAGAATAGATGGATTTTCATGAGAAAAGGGAGTTGAGGGATTTGTTATCGATAAGAAGGAGTTTCTTTGCCTATTTAGATGAAATGTCATTAATAACTGTTCTACTTCCCTATTCGTATTTTCATGGGGAATCAACATCATTTATATTAAGAGGGGATAAACAAGCTACTAATCTTGTGATTGAATCCAAAGAAAAAATGCAGCATTTCGTCAAGTACAAATGCCGTGCGCATGATAAGATACAAATCGGACAAAAATATGAAGTTGAAGATGGAAATAAAGGTGTGACAGATTTACAGATAGGTGCGGTTATCAGAACACCTTTATTTGATAAGCAATTTTATTATGATGGACCACTAGGTGTTCATTATGCTTCCGATCAGAGCACTTTCTATCTGTGGGCTCCCACTGCCCAACAAGTGAAATTAGTGCTGCAATCCCCAGATTCATCTAGTAAGGAAAGACGAATCGTAGAGATGGAAAGACAAGAAAAAGGCGTTTGGAAAACAACCTATTTAGCAGATTTGGAAGGTTATTATTACAGCTATCTAGTCCTTATTAACTTGGAATGGAAAGAAGCGATTGATCCATATGCTGTCGCTGTTTCTGTAAATGGGGAAACAGGAGTAATCGTTGACTTAAATAAAACCAAAAGGCAGAAACCAGTCTTGCCGCCGTTAGAACAGAGTGTAGATAGTATCATCTACGAAGCGCATATTCGCGATTTAACGATACATCCTGACAGTGGAATTCAGCAAAAGGGCAAATATGTTGGAGTGGCAGAATTAAATACGCGTACGCCCCGAAACAATCTGTCAGGACTAACCTATATTAAAAACTTAGGTGTTACCCATATAGAGTTTCTCCCAGTACATGACTTTGAAGAAATTGATGAGTTAGAGGTACTAAAAAAATATAATTGGGGCTATAACCCTTCCCATTATAATGTTCCAGAGGGCAGTTACTCAACAAACCCAATGGATCCTTATGTAAGAATTAATGAATTGAAAGAAATGATTCATGCTGTACAGGAACAAGGCATTCGTGTCATTTTGGATGTTGTGTATAATCATGTCTATAAAAAGGAAGATTCCTCTTTTGAAAAAATCGTTCCAGGTTATTACTTCCGCTATGATAAGCATGGTATGCCAGCAAATGGAACTGGAGTAGGGAATGACATTGCTTCTGAACGATCGATGGTAAGGAGATTCATTGTGGATTCCGTTCGTTTTTGGATAGAAGAGTATCAAATAGATGGATTACGGTTCGATTTGATGGGGATACTTGATTGCCAAACTATGAATGAAGTCCGGTCAATTTGTGATAATATTGATAAGAGCATCATAATTATTGGAGAAGGCTGGGATCTTGCAACTCCTATCAACCATGATGAGAAAGCCATTATTGCTAATCAACAGTCGCTGCCTGGTATTGGCCAGTTTAATGATCAATTTAGAGATAAAATAAAGGGGAGCACCTTTGATCAATATGATCGAGGGTACGCGCTTGGAAATAAGCAATATAAAGGAGAAATTGCTGAATTATTAGCTGGAAGCGTTGGAATCTATAAAGAGGGTGGCATGTTTCTTGAACCAGGGCAATCTGTAAACTATGTGGAATCACATGATAATCATACATTATGGGATAAAATTGATATTTGTTTTCCAGAGGCATCAGATGAAGAGAAAAGGAGAAAACATCGACTGGCAACTTCTCTCGTTCTTATAAGTCAGGGAATCCCTTTCTTGCATTCAGGACAGGAATTTTTCCGCACAAAATTTGGTGTGGAAAATAGTTATCAATCGCCTGATGAGATTAATCAGTTAGATTGGAATAGAAAAGACCAATTCTTAATGAATGTTGACTATATAAAAGGATTAATTTCCCTAAGAAAAAATAATCGTGCTTTTCGCTTACGATCTGTGCAGGAAATCCAAAAACATGTAACCATAAATCAGCAAGCAAATAACATTATCCAGTATTGTTTAGATGATTTGCAGCAACTTGGAGAATGGGAAACTATCATCGTATTGATAAATGGTAATGATTCTGCCGAGGAAGGCTTTTGTCCGGAAGATGAATGGAAGATACTTGTGGAAGACGGAATCGTATATGAAGACGACTATCCAACAATACATGGAGATAGCCTAATAGTTAACCCAAGCAGTGTAACGATACTTGCCAAATAGTATGCTATTTGGCAAGTGAGATTATCTATTGCTTGAATAGTGGGAATTTAACAAGAGATGTTCTTAATAGGAGAATCCGATATTTTTTTAATAGAAATATTTATTTTAACTGGAGATTCACTTGACTAAAAAATGAAATAAGAGATAATATTTAAATGAGAAACTTTCAATTAAAAATAAGTATTTAAGTAAAATTTAATATAAAATGATTGGAAATATTGGATACATAGTATAATTGTATGGATACTATGTCCTTTTTCTTTTTTATCTCATTAAATTTTAGGCACATATGTGCTAGTTAAAGATTGATAGCTGTACGATGAGTATAATTTACTATAATTGATGAATAGCTAATAACCATTTTTGTTTGTTCTTCCTACAAATTTAGGACAAAAAAGACTCAAACAGGAATTTCTCATCTTTTTTTTGGAGCATAATATATAGTAGGTGAACAATTTTGGAACATTTATTAGGGCAAGATTGGGAAATAACTCCTGCAGGTGGAGAAACAGGCGAAGCCTTTTTTGCACAAAATAATGGACAGAAGCTTTTTTTAAAACGAAATTCGTCTCCATTTTTAGCTGTGCTGTCAGCAGAAGGAATTGTCCCAAAACTTGTTTGGACAAAAAGATTTGAAAACGGAGATGTTTTTACTGCCCAGCAATGGCTGATTGGTAGAGAATTTGGTCATTCGGATATGACGGATGAAAGAGTAACCATGTTACTCAAAAAAATTCATACCTCTAAGCCTTTATTAGAGATGCTCAAAAGACTAGGTAAAACATCTTTTCATCCTGAAATGATTTTGTCAGTCATAAAAGCAGAAATAGACGATGAATTAAAAGATAACGAAGATATCACTCGTTATATCCAATTTTTAGAGGAGAATCTTCCATTTATCAAAACAACAGAGCATGTCGTTTGTCATTGTGATGTAAATCATAACAACTGGCTGCTTTCTGAAGACAACCAGTTGTATTTAATTGACTGGGATGGTGCAATGATTGCAGATCCAGCAATTGATTTAGGCATGTTACTTTATTGGTATATTCCAAAAGAAGATTGGAAAAATTGGTTACATACTTACGGGTATGAACTAACCGATCATTTATCCTTAAGAATGAAATGGTATGTTATTGCTCAAACGATTAATTCCATACGTTGGTATAAGAAAAAAGGCCGATATAGCGAAATGCAAAAATGGATGCAATTTTTACATGACATTGATTAATCGGCCATTTACCTTTTTAAGATAAATTGTTAATTCCATCTACCCATTGCGATAATTGGTCTTGGTGTGAATGAATATGATTGTCTAAATTGGAGGCATTGACACCTTGCTTGCTGTAAAGATGTACTTCCTCTAAAATCGGAAGGATATTTTGATCAATTTGATCATTGGTTCTTAAAGAAGTAATCAATCTCTCGATCTGCTCGCATTCCGCTACAGATCCACAGCAGTCTGTTTGTTGATTACTAAGAATATCGGCTAATAATGCTAATTGATGCTCGTGGTTTATAGGCATACTTAGAACACCCTTTCTATAGGTTCTAGTATGAAAAGAGTAAAATCATTCTTTTCAAATACCAGTTAAGGAATTCACTTATAGGTTGTGAATTCTTTTTTTCTTTATTCAAATGTTCCTAATGTAAATTTATCCTTCAAAAATAATCAATTGCCAAGAAAAGAGTATTGCATCGATGTATAATGCATGATATTGTTTGAAACGATAGTTATTAATAAGGAGTGTCCACATGCGATTAAGACATAAACCATGGGCGAAAGATAAATTAAGCGCATATCCGCAATATGTTATCCAAACCCCGGAAGATTGGAAAGGTAAATGGGATCAGGCATTTAGTCAAAAAGGGCCGATCCATATTGAGATTGGAACTGGAAAAGGTAGATTTATCACAGAAATGGCAAAAGCAAATCCTTCCATTAATTATATCGGCGTAGAACTTCAGGAAAGTGTCATAGTTTCTGCGTTAGATCGATTAATTGAAGCAGAAGTACCAAACTTGAAGTTAATGAATATAAATGCAGAAAAGCTTAAGGATTATTTTGAAAAAGGAGAAATTGCCCGAGTTTATTTGAATTTTTCAGATCCTTGGCCAAAAACAAGACACGAAAAACGGAGACTAACGTATAAAACGTTCTTGGATTCTTATCAATCAGTCCTAATTGATAAAGGAGAAGTGCATTTTAAAACAGATAACCAAGGGCTGTTTGAATACTCTCTTAAGAGTTTTTCTGAATATGGAATGCTTTTAAAATATGTAAGCCTTGATTTGCATAACAGCGATTATGAGGGCAATATCATGACTGAATATGAAGAGAAATTTTCCAATAGAGGCAATAGAATTTATCGTTGTGAAGTGCAATTTAAATAAGGGGAAAAGAGGTTGGAGAGTAAGCTTTCCAGCCGAGATATACCCAACCAATGATGCGGAATTCCAAAAACATTTCGTATCGTTGGTTGGGTTTTATATTTGTTAAAAGCCATTTATTATCGCTAAAATAAAAGTTAAGATAATTGATTAACATCAAGAATTCTGCCTGTCTCACTATCTGAAATGAATTCATATACTTCTTGGGTATCACCATTCAAGCGCGTGATACCACCTCTATAAACAGTAAGGGAAGATTCGCGCGTATGAAGTATTTCTTTCTCCATATTTATCCAAGATCCATTAATCGGTCCCTTTTCTTTAAAAGCTGTTTTAGCTAAAGATAAGACCTGGTCACCCGAAAGACTACTATTTTTAGCAATGACTTCTTTTACGATATAGCTTGCGGCTAGTCCTGCCACAACACCGCCTATGATATGTTTCCAATTCATAATAGAACTCCTTATTTTTTGTGTCGTATTTTCTTGTATTAGGCTAAGTACTTCAAACTACAAAAAAGTAGATATTGTTATTATAACTAATTTATATCATAGAAGAAATGATTAGCCGACTTCTTCCTGAAAACTGGTTCTAAGTTTTAAATTGGATAATTTCTAATTGGGTAGAGGAAAGTAGTGGTATGCAGTTAGATATTTCGGTACAATAAATATATTATTAAAATACATAGTTATTAAAGGGGTTTAACTAGAATGGAACAACAAACATTAGATATGTTCCGAACATTAACGGAACTTCCGGGAGTAGCTGGAAATGAACATCAAGTTCGAAAATTTATGAAAGAACAATTAAGTCTTTATACAAATGAAATCGTGCAAGATAACCTTGGCAGTATCTTTGGGGTAAAAAGAGGAACGGAAAATGGACCAACAGTTATGGTTGCCGGACATATGGATGAGGTTGGTTTTATGGTTACAGCAATCACGGATAACGGAATGATTCGTTTTCAGCCTATCGGTGGCTGGTGGAGTCAAGTCCTTTTAGCACAAAGAGTACAGATTATAACTAATAAAGGACCTGTTATTGGGGTAATCGGTTCGATTCCTCCACATCTATTGGACGAAGCCTTAAGAAGTAAACCAATGGATATAAAAAATATGCTGATCGATATCGGAGCGGATGATAAGGAAGATGCATTGAAAATTGGGATTAAGCCTGGTCAAATGATTGTGCCAATTTGTCCATTTACGCCAATGGCTAATGAAAAGAAAATTATGGCAAAAGCATGGGATAATCGTTATGGTTGTGGTTTAGCGATTGAATTGTTAAAGAATCTTCAAGAAGAGGAGATTCCAAATATCTTATATTCTGGGGCTACTGTGCAAGAGGAAGTAGGTCTTAGAGGAGCTAGAACTGCAGCTAATATGATTAAGCCAGATGTATTTTATGCTTTAGACGCAAGTCCTGCAAATGATGCATCAGGTGATAAAAACCAATTTGGTCAGCTTGGAAAAGGAGCATTGTTACGCATTTATGATGCAACGATGGTTATGCATAAAGGGATGAGAGAATTTATTTTAGATACAGCGGAATCTAATAATATTGCCTATCAGTACTTTATTTCACCAGGCGGAACGGATGCGGGACAGGTTCATATTTCAAATAATGGTGTACCTAGTGCTGTTATTGGCATATGCTCACGTTATATTCATACAAGTGCTTCTATTATCCACATCGATGATTATGCGGCTGCAAAAGAACTGTTAACTAAATTAGTAAAAACGACGGATCATACAACCATTGAAACACTACGTGCAAATCAATAAAAAACAAAACTATTTTATAGATAATTCATCTTAAAAAATTTAATTAAAGGTATCTCCAATACGATTGGTATATGTGAGATACCTTTTTTATAAACTGTTTGGTCATTATATTAGGAGTGAAGCAAAGTGAAAGTTTGTATTGGCACCAATAATAAAGCAAAAGTAAAAGCAGTAAAAAACTGTTTAGAAAAAGATATGACTATAGAGTTTGCTACATTTAATGTGAGCTCTGGGGTAAGCGAACAGCCATTTTCAGATGAGGAAACGATCAAAGGAGCCATTAACCGAGCGAAGGCTGCATTGCAGGAAGGAGCCGGCGAGATAGGGATTGGCTTAGAAGGAGGCGTCCACCGAACAAATGGTATTCTCTTTTTAACTAATTGGGGAGCGCTTGTTGGGAGGGATGGAACCACCTATATAGCTAGTGGAGCAAGAATTCCACTACCAAAGGAAATTGAAACAAAACTAGTTGCAGGAAGAGAACTAGGTCCGGTTATGGATGAATATGCCCAAAAGGAAAATGTTCGCTCAACAGAAGGTGCTATAGGAATATTCACAAACGGCAGAATTAATAGGACTGCTATGTTTGAACATGTTGTTGAATTGCTTCTAGGTCAACTGGAATATCAAGGAAAATAAGAGCTAGAGGAACTTTGGAAATTAGCTGAATTTAAATAGAAAAAGCTTTCCTATTAAGTGATAAAAATGTAGCAATAGGAAAGCATATTAGTAGTGAGGAACCTATAATTCTGATACTATTTATGAAAGGGTACATATTATGAAGGGGGCATTTACATTGAAACATTTACAATCAGCAGACGAATTTGCAGAGCTTAAAAATAGTCCAGAGAAACATATATTTCTTTTTTCAGCAGAATGGTGTGGAGACTGTCGATTTATCGAACCATTTATGTCAGAAGTAGAAGCGAAATTTGATCAATATACATTTATACATGTTGATCGCGATAAATTTATTGATACTTGTATAGAACTAGATGTATTTGGTATTCCAAGCTTTATCGCTTTTGAGGGCGGGAAAGAACTTGGCAGATTTGTAAGCAAGGATCGAAAAACACAGGAAGAAATTGAAAAGTTCATTGAATCTTTATAGGGAAAACAATAGGCGATAGAATGATTTATCCTATTCTCAACACAAGTAAGGATAGTCAAGGCTTATTTAGTCAGTAGAGAATTTTTTTCTTTATTTTGCTGTAATATGTAAAAATAAACGTTTATCTTATAGAAGGTTGTCTCCTATATAAAATGTAGCTTGGAAAGGGACGTAGTTCCCTGCTATATTTTAAGTGGAGATAACCTTTTTCCATTGATTACAAGAAAAACTGCCTATTAAAAAGATGATTATCGATTCATTTAGAGTATAATAAATAGGAAGAAATTGAAGAGGACGGAAGTGAAACAAGAATGAAAATGACAAGTAAAAAAATGAAGGATATGCTCATGCAGCGAATAAGTAACGAGGATCGAACTTTTACATTTGATAGTAAAAAAGATCAAGTACGTATAGAAAGTAAAGCAACGGGAAAGGGAGTTACCGTTTCCTTGCCTGAAATAATTGCAAAATGGGAAACAAAAAAAGAAAAAGCAGTCGATGAGATTGTTTATTATATTGAACATGGCTTAGGAGCAATTGAAAAAGATGAAGAAATAGAAGGAAAAGAGAAAAAAATATTTCCTGTGATTCGTTCTACTTCTTTTCCTCAACAATCAAATGAGGAAATTCCCTTTATAACAGAAGAGCATACGGCAGAAACCAGAGTATATTATGCTTTGGATATGGGGAATACCTATCGTCTTATTGATGAGAGATTGATGGAAAAAGAAAATTGGTCTTCCGCTTCGATTAAGGAAATGGCTCTTTTTAATGTAAGATCTTTATCCACAAATGTAAAAGCAGATAGTGTTGCTGGTAATGTTTTTTATTTTATAAACAGCAATGATGGCTATGATGCAAGTCGAATATTAAATGATGCCTTTTTAAAGGATATGTATGATCAGTGTGAAGGCACAATGACGGTAGCTGTTCCTCATCAAGATGTACTTATTATAGGTGATATTCGGAATGAAACAGGATACGATATCCTCGCTCAAATGACGATGAGTTTCTTTGCGAGCGGAAGAGTTCCAATTACAGCACTATCTTTCCTGTATGAGGGTGGCGAATTAGAGCCTATATTTATTTTAGGTAAAAATAAAAAAAGAGGAAAAGAATAGGGACAATGTAATCAAATCGATTTATAATTTACTTTTGAATGACATCTAATTGAAATATTTTTATACTAAAATAACAATTATGTAGATTGAAAAGCTAGAATGTTTCTATAAGTTCCCTGTTTTAACCTGAAAAAAAGAGAGACTTAATGAAAGAGGCAATTAGGATATACAAACTTTCAAAAAGTGTCTCTTTTTTAATTGCTATATATAAATGTATCTAGTTATAGAACCAGAGTTGTTGGAGCGTTGGCAATTTAAAAAAACAAAGAGGGAATTTATCTTTGTTTAACCTTCTGCTAAAGAGGGAAAGGGAGAGTTGTTAAAAAATAGTGCTCGAAATTCTGAACATAACTGTTAAAATAGTAATGAGATTGGAAAGAAAGAGTGATTACGTGTGAATTGGTTCAAAAAAGTATTTAAACAGTTTGCTAGTGAAGAAGAGGAGCTGAACCAAGTTGAAGAATCGGTTGAAGCAGAACAGCAACCGAAAATGGAGTCTACGGCATGGAAGAAAGAGATAGATTCAAAGATTATTTATCAATATCCGAAAGGGAACTTTCGCTTTCCACTAATTCCTGATGAAGAGATAGATGATAAGAAAGAGATGGATAGAAGGAAAAGAAGGGAACCTAGGCAAGCCTTCCAAGAGAATAGACGTGAAAACGATCAACCATTTAAACGACCATATGCAGAACAGACGAAAAGCGATCAGAAGGAAGAAAAAGTATCGAATACATATAGTACTAATCGTCCTTTCAAACCTACAGAAGTTGTTTCTCCGATATATGGATATAACCGTCCAGAAAGGAAAGCGATAAGGACTACGGAATCACGACCAATAATAGAAAAAAAAGTTGAAATTTCGAAAGAAGCGAGGATTAACCAGAAAGAACAGAACAAAACAAGAGGCAATGAAGAACTACTAACATTTGTTGGAATGAATGATGAGGTGGTTGAATCACAAGAAGTTCGACAGAATGTGGAGATAGCTGAATCACAAAAAGCAGAGAGGAATGTAGAAGCAGCAGAACCGCAAGAAGAGGAAAGAAATGTAGAATCATCTGAACTACAAGAAGCGGAAAAGAATGTGGAAGTAGCAGAACTTCAAGAAGCGGAACGTAACATAGAGTCAGCAGAAACGCAAGAAGCTGGACAACAACATGGCGAAATTCATGTGGAGACAGTTGAACTGCATAAAGCTGAGACAGCTGTTGCGCAAGAAACGGTAACAGTGGACAGGATAATGGAGCAAGATACATCTTTTTCTATAAAAGCTGAGGAATATTTCGCTGAAGAAATAACTTCTAGAGCTGATAGTGCATTAGAGATAGAGAATGTTGCTTCTCTAAGCGTTTTTGCCAGGGAAGCAGAAAAGGAAGTAAATGAGCAGGTAGAAAGTTTAATAGAAGACCAAGAACTTGATAATAATCAATCATTGTTAAAGTTTGAAGAAGCGGAAGTAGTAGAAGAAGTTTATCAGGAAAATGATGAAGAATTAGTAGTAGAAAAAAAGGAAGAAGCCTCCCAGGCGAAAATAGAGGAGAAGAAGACAATTTCTCGTAAAGGTCCTTTACCTTTTAATGTGTTGATGCTGAATAAAGACAGAAAACGATTGGCAAATCAACAAGTCGAGAAAAAAATATGTGAGGAGCCAAAGCCACAGTCGCAGGCAGAAGTAGTAGTTCCCTCTATGATAGAAAAAGAAGATGAGGAACAAAATGACTTACCTTATTACGTTTTTCCCGAAGAAAATTTATTGAATCCACCCATTTTGCAAATAGAAAAGGATGGTTGGATTGAAGAGCAGACTATGCTCTTAAACGATACATTTACCAATTTCAATGTTCATGCAAAGGTGGTAAATGTTACACAAGGACCTTCTGTAACACGTTATGAGGTACAACCAGAACCAGGAGTTAAGGTTAGCAAAATTACCAATCTTTCTGATGACTTAAAATTAAGTTTGGCTGCAAAAGATATCAGAATTGAGGCGCCAATTCCTGGAAAGCATACAGTAGGAATTGAAGTCCCAAACCAAAAAAGTCGACCTGTACTTATAAGAGAGATTTTGGAAAGTGAAGAATTTAAAAGTTCAGCCTCTCCCTTAACGGTAGCAATGGGATTGGATATTTCAGGAAAACCAATCGTTACAGATTTACGCAAAATGCCACATGGATTAATAGCTGGAGCGACTGGATCTGGAAAAAGTGTGTGTATTAATACAATGCTTGTGAGCTTACTATACAAAGCAAAACCAGAGGAATTGAAGCTCTTATTAGTAGATCCTAAAATGGTTGAATTAGCTCCATATAATTATGTTCCCCATTTAGCAAGTCCTGTTATTACAGATGTAAAGACGGCAACTGCTGCACTAAAATGGGCTGTCGAAGAGATGGAAAGAAGATATGAGCTATTAGCACATGCTGGTGTTAGAGATATTACAAAATATAATCAATTAGCAGAAGAGCATAAAAGGTATAGTGAGAAATTGCCATATTTAGTGATCGTAATTGATGAGTTAGCAGATTTAATGATGATGGCACCTGCGGATGTAGAAGAAGCGATTAGTAGAATAGCTCAAAAGGCAAGGGCGTGCGGGATTCACCTATTAATTGCTACACAAAGACCATCAGTTGATGTTATTACAGGATTAATTAAGGCAAATGTTCCAACACGAATTGCGTTTTCTGTTTCCTCTCAAATTGATTCACGTACCGTCATCGATATTAGTGGTGCCGAGAAGCTTTTGGGTAAAGGGGATATGCTATTTTTAGAAAATGGAACATCAAAGCCCGTTCGATTGCAAGGTACATTTGTATCAGATGAAGAAATTGATCAGGTAGTGGCACATGTTAGGAAAGAAAGAAAACCAGAATATTTATTTGAACAAGAAGACCTGTTAAAAAAAGTTCAAATGTCTGAAGAAGAAGATGAATTATTTTACGAAGCTTGTGAATTTATTATTGAACAGGGTGGAGCGTCTACATCTAGTCTGCAAAGGAAATTCAAAATAGGATATAATCGAGCAGCGAGATTAATTGATATGATGGAAAAGCAGGGATTTATATCAGAAGCTAGAGGAACAAAGCCTAGAGACGTATTAATAACAGAAAGTGAATTGCTGTTATTACAGGAAAACGAATAATCGGAGAAAGGATTACTTCGTAAAATGCTTCCATAGATTGGAATTATATTGTTCCGTAGTTTTTCATCATGAAAGATGGTATAATGTATAAATGTGAAATAAAAAAAGGAAAAAAAAGTTAATGTATTGTAGAAACATGAATAATTAATGGAATGAGAAAAATAAAGTGAACAAAGTTGCATACATAAATGCAATGAGCAAATTGAATGAGGATATCATATACTGTTAAAAGATATGCGTAGTTGGAGGTTCTTTATATGACTATTTACCACTTCGTAGGTATAAAAGGGTCGGGTATGAGTGCGTTAGCACAAATTTTACATGATATGGGTTTTGAGGTACAAGGCTCTGATGTGGATAAAAGATTTTTCACTCAGATTGCTTTAGAACAAGCTGGAATAAAAATTCTTCCTTTTCAACGTGAAAATGTTCAACCAGGAATGAATGTTATTGTAGGAAATGCATTTCCGGATACACATGAGGAAGTAGAAGAAGCAGTAAAGCTGGGTCTTCCAGTGATTCGATACCATCGTTTCCTTGGAGATTTTATGAAGCAATTTACAAGTATAGCTGTAACTGGAGCACATGGAAAGACATCTACAACTGGTTTGCTTTCCCATGTAATGAAGGGGGCAAAGCCTACAGCATATTTAATTGGTGATGGTACGGGGAAAGGGGTAACTGGAGCAGAATATTTTGCTTTTGAAGCATGTGAATATCGCAGACATTTCTTATCCTATTTCCCTGATTATGCATTGATGACCAATATTGATTTTGATCATCCAGATTATTTTGCCAATGTGGAAGATGTTTTTTCTGCCTTTCAAGAGATGGCATGGCAAGTTAAAAAAGGAATTTTTGCTTGCGGGGATGACGAACATTTACAAAAGATTCAAGCAAAAGTGCCAGTTGTATTTTATGGTTTTGGAGATGAGAATGATTTCCAAGCGAGGAATGTGGAAAAAACAACTGAAGGTACAACTTTTGAAGTTTATGTACGTAATACGTATTACAACACCTTCTCCATTCCGACATTTGGGGACCATAATATCTTAAATGCTTTAGCTGTTATTACGCTTAGTCATTATGAGGAACTAGATGCAGAAATCGTTAAAGAACGCTTAATGACATTTGAAGGAGTAAAACGAAGATTTACAGAAAAGACAATTGGTACACAGGTTATTATCGATGATTATGCTCACCATCCGACCGAAATAAAAGCAACGGTGGAGGCTGCTCGTCAAAAGTATCCTGATAGAGAAATTGTTGCTGTATTCCAGCCACATACATTCTCTCGTACTCAAGCATTTCTTCAAGAATTTGCAGATAGCTTAAATTTAGCTGATTCTACTTATCTATGTGATATATTTGGTTCTGCACGTGAGAATCACGGAAAGCTAAGTATTACAGATTTAGCTGATAAGGTACCTGGAAGCAAAATTATTTCAGAAGAGACAGTTTCTTCTCTGAAAAAACATGATAATAGTGTAATCTTGTTTATGGGTGCAGGAGATATTCAAAAATATCAAAGTGCTTATGAAAAAACATTAGGGTAATAAAAAGGGATCAGAATTTACATTCAGATTCCTTCAGACTGTAGACAAACTCTTTTAAATTTGAGGTTTTGTCTATGGTCTTTTTTTGTGACTCCTTCTAATAGGGATGTTGACTTCCGCTACAGGGGTTCGCTATCCATGAGTGCCGAGCCGCTTTGTTGCATACGCTCGGACTTTCTCGTATCTCCCATAGGAGTCTCGCCCCTTCGGCTCCGATCAACCTGGTTTCATCATGTTAGTCTAGAATTTTAACTGCTCTTGGTTTTAAAATGTAGATAGATATTTTTTAGAGGTGAAATTATGCTTTCCAAACAGTTATTCAAAGAGACCAATTAGAAATGATTGCTTTAGATCAACTTGTTCCTGATGCAAAAGAAAAGCATGGCATACGATGGACACCTTTAAAGGGACATAAAAAATTATCTATGCAGACCTTGTTTACTTGTGGATCCGTGAACTTAAAGAAAATGGCCAACTGACTTGGATGAGTCTGGTAACAGCTTGAGAAGAGCATAAAGAATAGATCAAAACAAATCATAAATTGAAAAAGGAGATCAGAATGAAAATATTCTGATCTCCTTTTTCTAGTTTACTTTAAATTTTCTGGATTTAATACTTCTAATTCTGGAATAACAAATTTACCATCTTTTCTTATGAGTACATCATCAAAGTAGATTTCCCCACCACCATAATCAGGGCGTTGAATATTTACCATATCCCAGTGGATATTGGAATCATTGCCGTTATAAGCATCATCATAGGCTTGACCCGGTGTAAAGTGGAAACTTCCATCGATTTTTTCATCGAATAAGATATCTTGCATTGGATGTAGAATATACGGATTTACTCCAATAGCGAATTCGCCAATATAACGAGCACCTTCATCTGTATCTAAAATTTTATTTAATCTTTCGGAGTCATTAGATGTTGCTTCGACAATTTTTCCGTTTTCAAACTTCAGGCTGACATTTTCAAAAGTGAATCCTTGATAAGGCGAAGGTGTATTATAGGTTAGTACACCATTAATAGAATCACGTACAGGTGCAGTATAAACCTCGCCGTCAGGAATATTCATTTGACCAGAGCATTTGATTGCCGGAATATCTTTAATAGAGAAAGTTAGGTCAGTGCCAGGACCAGTTAAGCGAACTTTGTCCGTGCGATTCATTAATTCTACTAGATTATCCATTGCTTTATCCATTTTTCCATAATCTAGGTTACACACGTTGAAATAAAAATCTTCAAATGCATCGGTGCTCATTCTCGCAAGCTGGGCCATGGATGGGCTTGGATAACGAAGAACTACCCATTTTGTGTTTGGTACACGAATTTCTCTATGTACCTTTTTGCCAATGGTTGCACCTTCAATTTTCATTTGTTCTGCAGGAACGTCTGCAAGCTCATTAATGTTATCACCAGCTCGAAGCCCAATGTACGCGTCCATATTACTCATGACATTTGCTTCGAATTGGGCCATCATTTCATATTGTTCTGTTTGAGCGCCTAAAAGCAAGGAGCGATTAATATCATTATCTTTCAGTGAAACAAAAGGATAACCACCAGCTGCATATGCTTCACGCACAAGCGCTTTTACAAGTTCCTTTTGAAGTCCAAAGTTTTCAATAAGAACTTTTTCGCCTTTTTGTAAGCGAATGGAATAATTAATTAAATTTTTTGCTAGTTGATCAATTCGTGGATCCTTCATATGTACCTCCAAAATTTAAAAAAATGTGATAACTCTCTTATTGTACCCGAAAATATTTTTTCCTTAAATAAAAAAACTCAAAATAGAAAAATAGGGAGAAGAAATTACTTGCTTCGAATGTAGGTTTACTCTTGCTAAAGAATCATTTGTTTCTGAAAGTTTTTCCAATTATAATAAAACTAAGGTTTTAGCAAACGCGAATCTGGGAAAAGACCAATAAAGTGGAGGTGCGATAAATATGGTAAATCTTTTATACTTAAGTGTAGCTTTAATAGCTATTGCGTTTACGATTCTTGTCATTTATGTTGCGAGAACATTGAAGTCATTACATACTACACTGGATAGTGTTTCTAAAACACTTGTCGGGTTAGAAAGGCAACTGGATGGTGTCACAAGAGAAACAACTATTTTATTGCAAAAAACGAATGATTTAGCTGCAGATATTCAACAGAAATCTGAAAGTTTAAATTCTGTGGTTG
Organism: Niallia sp. FSL W8-0951; assembly: GCF_038006525.1. Classification (NCBI taxonomy): domain Bacteria; kingdom Bacillati; phylum Bacillota; class Bacilli; order Caryophanales; family Bacillaceae; genus Niallia; species Niallia sp. FSL W8-0951. Next base: position 2,575,430 of record NZ_JBBOVK010000001.1, on the reverse strand, counting down.
ATGCAGTAAAAGATGTTGGTACGAGTGTACAAGGGTTTAATCAATCGGTTCAAGCGATTACAAATAATGTGGAAAACACCCTTGTAAAAAATCAAGATAAAATAGCTCAAATTGTTCAATATAGCAAGGTGTTTATGAATATTAGAGATCAATGGAGAGCTAAGAAGGCTGAACAAAGCCGAACACGAGTAAGAAGTAATTAAAGGAGGATGTTACGATGAAGCGAGAACAAGAAATAATCCATGCAAATGAAAGCTCAAGTTCAAAGGATTTTCTATTAGGTGCTATAGTAGGTGGGGTTGTCGGTGCGGCAACTGCTTTATTTCTTGCACCAAAGCCTGGAAGAGAACTGCTTCATGATTTAAACGGACAAGCTGGCATGCTCAAGGAAAAAGGAATTGAGTTAACTGATACGGTAAAAGAAAAAGGATCAGAGTTTATTTCTATTGCTAAAGACAAAACAGGCAAAATTAGTAATACTGTTACTAAAACGTCTGCTGAAATTATGGATAAAGTAAAAAATACAAAAGGGCAAGAGAATATGTCAGCCCGTTTTGATGAGCTGAAAGAAGAAGCATCTGATTTAAGTTCAAGCTTAAAAAACGCTGAGTTTGATGAAATTCAGCAAAAGTTAGAAGAAACCAAACGTGCATTTGATGAAACAGAAAGTAAGTATAACCATTAATCATTATTTTGTATAAAAGTGAGATAAAGTATCCAGTCTATATACACATTGCTTTCTGCGTTCAATGAGAGCCAAGTCTTTTAGAACAATGCAAGAAGGAAACGGTATATAGACTGTTTTTTATATGTTTATGATAAATAAATAGATAAAGGATGATTTTTTAAGAATGGAAAAAATAGAAACTATCGAAAAGTTCGAAGAGTTAGTTCAGAATAAAGATGCTTTTTGGCTGGTTAAACATAGTGTAACATGTCCAATTAGTGCAAGTGCTTTCGATGAATATAAGCAATATGAAGGGAAAAATAATGCTGTTGATACTTATTATTTAACTGTGCAAGATGCAAGAGATGTATCTAATTATATTGCTGAAAAATATGAAGTAAGACATGAATCACCACAAGCATTGCTTTTTGTTCATAATAATATTGTTTGGCATGCATCTCACGGGCAGATTACCGCAGCTTCTTTACAACAAGTTAGTGAAGAAAATAAGTTATAAACATTCGATAAAAAAGGAATTCAGAAGGAGTATATTCTGAATTCCTTTTTTATGTAAAATATTAATTATTTATAGAAGAGCTTTTCGTTTTAGCTGGCCAAACAATCGATAATTTATCCCCTTTTTCTATAGGGGTTAAGAATGTAGCTTGTTCACCATTACGCAATAGTTGAAAAGTTCCTCCGCCGCTTTGTGGCATATTGATATCAACAAATGCAAATAAGTCCTGAAATAAAAAGCCTTCAAATGGTTTCTGTTCTATACGAATATCATCCCCGCTGAATAAAAGATCTTCCATTTGGAGGATTTGTCCTCTTCTTTGTATTTGTGCTAGCTGCTTTGTAAGTGTAATCTTTTTGTCATTAAAATAAACTGGAAGCACTTGATACATTAAAATTTGTTTTCTTTCGGCTAATTCTTGAACAGTTGGTGTTTTTCTTTTTTCCAGGATAACTTCATCTTTGTGACTAAGCAATTGGTTTAATCGGCAAGGAAGTCCATTTTTTACAATCTTCCCAGAGAAAGCAGGAAGGATCGTCTCTTTACCGTTAATCAACAGATGGAAAGGTCTTAACTCCTCCATTAAATTCGTTAAATGAAGCGACTCAAGAGCTTCTTGAATAGTAGTGTCTGCTCGGTATTCAATAATATCTTTGTCAGCAATCGGATGTTCAGCAGAAACAGGGTTCCCATTGCAAAGAATTTTGGTATGAAGCGTGTAGCTTTTATTATTGATCTTTATTTCTTTGTCAGGTTCCGCATCTAGTAAGTCCTTTATTTGAACTTTGGCTTGTTCTCCATCTTTCCCACGATAAACCGTTAATGTTTCGCCATCTTCTACTGTATCTTCTAAAGAGCATGGGACATCTTTTCTAAAAATAGTGGGTCCCTCACCATGACTTCCGGGTATGGTAATTTTTTGATTATTGAGTGTAACAATCATTGCATTACCTGGCTTTCCGTATAATTGGTTCATTCGAATGCCAGAGGCTAAAATACAATCCCCGACGGTCAATTTATTTACTTCAAATAGTCTTACTGGCTGCTCATTTATATAAACCGTTTTATATTGGACTGGTGATTTTTCAGCAGCGATAGCAATTCCAACAGGTGTAACAAGCTCCGGCCCTAAATGGAAATTTTCCTCAAAGGTAAGATGAGTAATTGCATCAATGCCTCTGATGGCAACCCGGTTAGAAGGCAGATTAAGCATTTCTGCCATTTTTTGTTGTAAAGCTGGCGTTTGGCTTCCGCCACCAACAAGCATTACAGCTTTAGGCGATTTATGATTGTTTAGTAAAAGAATCTCCCGGCAAATCGTATCTGCTAATTTATCTAAAGCAGGTTCAATTTCCTTAATTACTTCTTCCTTATGCAATTCCGTTGTAAAGCCAAGAATATCAGAAATAGAAATCTGATCTTTTTGAGATAATTCTCTTTTGGCTTGTTCGGCTAATGGAAAGTCTAATAAATATGCATCGCTGATTGCTTCTGTTATTTCATCTCCAGCGACAGGTACCATCCCGTAGGCAATAACGGTCCCCGTATCGGTTATGGCTATATCTGATGTTCCTGCTCCAATGTCTACTAAAGCTACATTTAATCTTCTCATAGATGGAGGAATTAGGACATTAATGGCAGCAATTGGCTCTAACGTCAATGCCTGCATTTCTAAATTTGCTCGATGCAAGGCAGCGATTAATGATTCAACAACTACTTTAGGCAAAAAAGTTGCGATAATTTCTACCTTCGCTATTGATCCTTGCTGATCAATTAAGCTACCCATAGCTTGATCATCTAAAGAGTATTGAAGTACGGAATAGCCCACACAATAATAAAATTGGCTTTTATCTCGCTCGTTTTTTTCTGCGACAGAGCTTTGTGCCTGCTGTACAGCTGTTAACTCCATATGTAAAATATCTTCTTTTGTAATGAGCGGCTTTCTTTCTATATTCATTTCATAAGAAGCCCGTTCTGTTTTTAAGGCTCTTCCAGCAGCCGCGACACTCACTTTTTCTAAAGGTCCATGTTTGATTTCTAACTGATCTTTTATTTCTTTGATAATTTTGGAAACAGCTAACACATCATGTATTTGACCATCTAACATAGCTCTTTCTGTATGTTCGATGGATAATAAATCAGCTACATGATAACTTTCCTCTTTTTTTTCCAAGATAATTCCGACAACTGATCGAGTACCAATATCTAATGCAAATAGTTTTTCATGTTTTTGCATAGAAAACACCTTCTTTTTATTTAAAGATTGTTTATAAAAAAATAAAATAGATTATAGGAAACAATTATCTAACTTCTTAACAAAAATTAACGCTTTAACACTTAAAAGCGTTTAAGCATTAAATAAAATTAGTGACAATGGGATAAATATGATTTATAATTAACCCAATTAAGAGAAATGTAACATATTTTTGCATTTGTATAAAGAATCTAAGCAAATAGTGTAAAGGAAATTACATGGATTTGTGCTTTTAATGAAGGGATGAGATGATTGTGAGTAATAAGGAATTAGAAGAATTACGTAATCGAGTGGATGAATTAAATTTAGAAATTTTAGAAAAAATTAATGAGCGGGCAAGCCTTGTGCAAAAAATAGCCCAAACAAAAGTTACCCACGGTGCACATCGATATGATCCTGTTCGCGAGAGAAAAATGCTCGATCATATTTTAAATAAAAATGATGGACCATTTGATAATGGGACAATTTCACATTTGTTTAAGCAAATTTTCAAAATGGGCTTACAATTACAACAAGAAGATGACAGTAAAGCGTTATTAGTATCTCGTAAGAAAAAAGCAGAGGATACTATTGTTGATATAAAAGGAACAAAAATTGGTGACGGTACACCTAAATTTGTGTTTGGGCCATGCTCAGTAGAATCATATGAACAAGTTGCTCAAGTGGCAGCGTCCGTACAAGCTAAAGGGTTAAAGCTTCTTCGTGGTGGCGCGTTTAAGCCAAGAACATCTCCATATGATTTCCAAGGACTTGGTGTAGAAGGCTTGAAAATCTTAAAAAGAGTGGCAGATGAATACGATTTAGCAGTAATTAGTGAAATTGTTAGTACGGAACACATTGAAACGGCGTTAGATTATATTGATGTTATTCAAATTGGTGCTCGTAATATGCAGAACTTTGAGCTGTTAAAAGCTGCAGGAAGTGTAAAAAAACCGATTCTATTAAAACGTGGTTTAGCGGCAACCATTGAAGAATTTATCAATGCCGCAGAATATATAATGTCACAAGGAAACGATCAGATTATCCTCTGTGAACGTGGTATTCGTACGTATGAACGGGCAACAAGAAACACATTGGATATTTCTGCTGTTCCAATTTTAAAACAAGAAACACATCTTCCTGTCTTTGTTGATGTAACACATTCAACTGGAAGAAAGGATTTATTATTACCTTGTGCGAAAGCAGCTTTAGCAATTGGGGCAGATGGAGTAATGGCAGAAGTTCATCCAGATCCTGCTGTCGCATTATCTGATTCAGCACAGCAAATGGATATTGAGCAATTCGATGAATTTTACCGTGCGTTACAAGCTACACCATATGTAAATGCATAAAAATATGATAAATGCCTCGTAAGTGTTTAGAAACACTTACGAGTTTTTTTATAGAAATACTTTTTTTAATAAGAATTTGATAGTATGACAAATTCATTTATATTTTTCATCATTTTATGGTAAACTGAATGGAAGAATGTTTAATAAAAAATTTTTTTTGCTAAAAAAGCGAAAAAAAGTCGTTTTTTTTGAAAAAAAATGAAAGCTTGTCATTGCGGGTTTTCCTGCTATATCGTATCATTAGTACATAATTAGACAAGATTAGCTAAATTGGGAATCTTTTATGATTAAGAAAGTAGCTTCTTGCCATAAAATAATAGAAAGAAATAGTTCGACTAAAAGGAGTGCAAAAATCACAATGAATATCACAATATATGATGTCGCAAGAGAAGCTAGTGTTTCTATGGCAACCGTTTCCCGTGTTGTTAATGGAAATCCAAACGTTAAGCCAACAACAAGAAAAAAGGTATTAGAAGTTATTGATCGATTAGGATATCGTCCAAATGCTGTAGCAAGAGGGCTAGCAAGTAAGAAAACCACTACAGTTGGAGTAATTATCCCTGATATCTCAAGCACATTCTTTGCGGAATTAGCAAGAGGAATTGAGGATATTGCTACAATGTATAAATATAATATTATTTTAAGTAACTCTGATCAAAATAAAGATAAAGAGCTGCACTTATTAAATACCATGTTAGGCAAACAAGTGGATGGTATTGTATTTATGGGTGGCAATATAACTGAGGAACATGTTACTGAATTTGAAAAGTCTCCTGTACCAATTGTGCTTGCGGCTAGTATCGAAGAAAGCAAAAAGATTTCTTCTGTTAACATTGATTATGCGCAAGCTACGTATGATGTAGTAACTAGCTTTGTTGAAAAGGGCCATAAGTCTATTGGAATTGTCCTTGGATCCTTAGAAGAACCAATCAACAAAAATGAGAAATTAGGCGGTTATAAAAAGGCATTAGAAGCAGCTGGAATCGAATTTAATGAGTCTTTAGTTGTTGAAGGAGATTATAGCTATGAATCTGGTATGGAAGCTTTCGATAAATTAATCGAAGGTGATAATAAACCAACGGCAATCTTTGTTGGCTCAGATGAAATGGCGCTAGGTGTCATTCATGGAGCAGAAGACAAAGGCTATAAAGTTCCTGAGGATTTTGAAATTGTTACCTCTGATAATACAAAATTAACATTAATGGTTCGCCCGCAACTAACAACTGTTGTACAACCATTGTATGATATCGGTGCTGTGGCTATGAGATTGCTTACTAAATATATGAATAAAGAAACAGTAGAAGATCATATTGTTACACTTCCACACCGTATAGAATCTCGAAAATCTACAAAATAAGTTCAGATACGGAAAAGACCAAAACTGGATTGTACATCCAGTTTTGGTCTTTTTTGTTGAAGAAAAAAAGGAAACGAGGAAAGTGGCTGGAATAAAATATTTAATGGATAAAGAATTTAGTGGCGAAACCAAGTCATTCTATTACAGACACTCGATGCGCCGGGGAACAAGCTTTAGCGTGTGGAGGCTAAAGCTTGTTCTGGCTTCCCGCAGGAACTAACGAAGCAAGGAGGCTTAGCGCTCATCTTATGGATAGCGAAATGTATTTTAGTCTGCGGGGTATTACCACAAACCTTCTTTCTTAAAATAAATAAAAACCTCAAACAATTATACAAATACTTTTTAGTGTGTACGTATAATTGTTTGAGGTTATATTTGATTGAAATACTTATGTTCTAACCTTATTGGAGTTAATTATTTTCTGTCTTTTTATCAGGCTTTTCTGTTTGTTCTTTATTGTTTTGCTGGTTATTTTCTGTTGGCTTGTCGTCTTTGGGTTTGTCATTATTTGGCTTGTTCGCTGTTTGCTCTTTAGTGCTCGTCTTTTTTTCTTGATTTTCCTGTTTAGATTGATCCTTTTGTTTTTCTTGATTTTCCTGTTTAGATTGATCCTTTTGTTTTTCTTGCGAATTGCCAATTACCACTTCATTTGATGCCTTTGATTCTTTACCAGCAATATCAACTGCTTTAACGATATATTTTCCATTACCACCTTTAAAGCTTAACGTATTTGCTGTTTTTAAACTCTTTACTTTTTTGCCATTTTTATAGACCCGGTAACCAATTACATCTTTTTCGCTATGCTTGCTCCATGTAATAGTGTCACCTTTAAGATTGATTTTTAGTGGACTAGGAGTCTTCCCATTCTCTTCAATTTTATTGCTTGGAATGATAAGATTTTTAAGCTTTTGATTGTTCTCGCTCAGAATACTTGGATCGCTGATACGAATACCAAATAGCTTTTCGATATAGTCTGGATTTAGCATTAATCCTGGTTCAGCGAATTCACTTGGAGTAGAATCTAAAGCCATGTATTTCTTATCACCGATTTTTACATATTTACCTGCAACTAAACTGTCGTCCCTCTTAGATGGAACCGTTCCTGACTTGAATAAATCAGTTGTCACTAATCCGGCTTTTGAGCACCCTTCAGAAGGCAGTAGTCCAGAAATAGAACATACAGATTGTCTTACGATTCCACCAGGCATCTTGAAGCTTTTGGACGGGGCTACAAGATCAGGTGCAACGTCATATGCAGCATTTAGTAAATCTGCCCACAAGTAGTTATTACGTTTACTGTATGATAAACCAGATGTTTCTAAAGATTTTGGTGTATCATAACCTGTCCAAACTCCAAAAGTTACATTTGGATTTGTCGCAACTAACCAAGAATCTGTAAAGTTTTGGGCTGTTCCGGTCTTACCTGCCCAGTCAGAATTAAATTTTAGGCGGCTGTTTACGGCAGCGGCTGTTCCGCGATTCATCACATCTCTCATCATGTCTAATGTTAAGTATGCGGTTTGTGGGCTAAATACATCGACAGGTTTTACATCATGCTGATAAATAACATTGCCATCTTTATCTTCAATCTTGTCAATCATATAAGCATCGATAAATTTCCCACTATTAGCAAAGGTAGAAAAGGCATTGGTATTTTCTTCAACAGTAATACCATCCTCCAGTCCGCCGATAGCAGTAGCCCTGTTTGAAGCGTCAGCAGGAGTTAATGACGAAACGCCCATTTTTTCTAAGAATTTAATTGGTTTCTGTGGCAATATATCAATATATGCTTTTACTGCTGGAACATTGTATGATTGCTGTAGTGCATATCTTGCTGTTACTAAACCATGAAATCGCGAGTCATAGTTGTTTGGCCAAATACTCCCTGGTTTACTAGGATTTAATCTTAATGGAACGTCTGGTAAAACACTTCCAGGCGATAATGTTCCCAGTTCAATTGCTGGACCATAAACTAAAAGTGGTTTCATGGTTGAACCATTTGGTCTGACACTGCGTGTGGCATGATTTGTTGCTTCTCGATTATAATCACGCCCTCCAACAAAGCTTATGATAGCCCCCGTTTTGTTTTCAATTAGAATGGCTCCAGTTTCTACAGGTTCCATAATAGTAACTTTTTCTTTTGTTTCTGGATCAATCACTTGTTGTTTTTTATCTGGTCCAAAAAGAGAGAAGTTTTTGACTGTCTTTTGTTGAATATCATAGATTTTCTTATTAATAGTACTATGAATTTTGTATCCATTTTGGTGGATTTGACGGTCAGCAAGTGTAGTATATTGTTCTGCTAATACATCGTCTTCTTGTAAGTCTTCTTTTGTATATCCATCTTCTTTTGCTAACAATTCGGCAATAATTTCTATGCTTCTTTGTTGGATTTCAATCATTACCGCCGGATAATCTTCAATTGGATTTTTTTGCGGTCCGATAAAATCCTTTGTTATGTCGTACTTCATGGCAGTATCATATTCTTGTTTAGAGATTTTCTTTTGGTCATACATTCGGTTTAAAACTGTTTTCATTCGATTTAAACCTGGTTCTAAATTCTTTTTTAATTTTCCTTCTTGTGTAAAAGGAGTGTAACCAAATGGACTTTGTGGAAGCCCTGCGATAAATGCAGCTTGAGGCAAAGTTAAATCCTTTGCATCTACACCAAATATACCATTTGCTGCAGACTGTACACCTGCAATGTTTCTGCCAGATGAATTTCTTCCTAAGGTTGAAACATTTAAGTAAGCTTCTAATATTTCATCCTTCTCAAAGAATTTCTCTAGCCTCAGTGCTAGGAGAATTTCTTTTGCTTTTCGTTCAAAAGAGACTTCGTTAGTTAAAATTTGATTCTTTATTAACTGTTGTGTTAACGTACTTCCACCAGATTGCGTAGAAGAGTTAGCTACTTCTTGAAATAATGCACGGAAGATTGCTTTTGGAACTACTCCGTTATGAGTGTAGAAATTTTCATCTTCAGTAGCGATAACAGCATCTTTTAAATAGGGAGAAACATCTTTAATTTTTACTTCCTCCCTCTCAAGGTCTGTAGGCACTTTTCCTAAATACTCATTGTTAGCAAAGAATAGCTCTGAAGTTTCTTCGTAATTATAAATATCTTTCTGCATAGTTGTGTAAGGACGGATTGGCTCATCCTTAACAAGTGATGCAAAGTATCCTGCACCAATTCCGAGCCCAAATGCACCCCCTACCACAGTAATGATGATAAAGAGCAAAGTCACATTCCATGTTACTTCATAAGTTAAACGGGCTCCTTTCAGTGTTCGTTTATTGGTGAAGAAGTTTTTAAAATGGTTTAAAGCATTTTTCCACTTCGGCCTTTCGTTCATGGTATCATTCCCCCTAAAATCACATACATTATAGCATAAAGGAGAGGGGAATATAGACAGAGTTCGATATTTTTCCTGTTTCTTCGAATAATTGTTTGACATTAACAGCTTTTATGTGATAAAAATAAACTAACTATATATTGATTCGTTATTGCTTTGAAGGGAAGAAGTAGTTCTTTTATCACTATAAACAGAGAGCCATTGGTCGGTGCAAAATGGCATAAATAAAAGAATGAATTACCTCCTGGAGCTTTCACTGGGAAAGTTATTTTAAATTAGTAGCAGTGAACGGCGTGGACCGTTATTCTAATGAAGTGGAGAATCTATTTTCTCAAGTTATGGGTGGTACCGCGCTGATTTGGCGTCCCTGCATATTAGATGCAGGGACTTTTTGTGTTATTTAATCAATAACGAAAAATAGGACAAGGATATTTTACTTTAAAATGGAGGAATATACATGAATTTACTAGAAGATCTTCAATGGAGAGGTATTACTTACCAACAGACAGATGAAGCAGGCTTGAAAGAACAATTAGAAAAAGAAATGACTAGTTTATACTGTGGAGTAGACCCTACTGCTGATAGCATGCATATTGGACATCTATTACCGTTTTTAACGTTAAGACGTTTTCAAAACGCAGGACATCGTCCTATTGTATTAGTAGGTGGCGCAACAGGTTTAATTGGGGATCCGAGTGGAAAAAGCGAAGAAAGAAAGCTGCAAACATTAGATGTTATTGGCTATAATGTGAAATGCTTGCAAGGACAATTGGAAAGAATCTTTGATTTTGAGGGAACAAATGCTGCAATTATGGTCAATAACTATGATTGGGCAGGGAAAATGGATATTGTTACATTCTTACGTGATTATGGAAAACACATTGGAATAAATTATATGTTAGCAAAAGATACCATTGCTAATCGTTTAGAAACAGGAATTTCCTTTACTGAATTCACGTATACAATTTTACAAGCATTAGACTTTTTACATTTATATGAACATCATGATTGTAAATTGCAAATTGGCGGAAGCGACCAATGGGGAAATATTACCACAGGATTAGAATTAATTAGAAAGAACATGTCAGAAGGGGCTAAGGCGTTTGGTTTAACCATTCCGCTTGTGACAAAGGCAGATGGTACAAAGTTTGGTAAAACGGAAAGTGGTGCTATTTGGTTAGATCCTGAAAAAACCACTCCTTATGAATTTTATCAATTTTGGATTAACACAGCAGATGCTGATGTGATTAAGTATCTAAAATTCTTTACTTTCCTTTCTAAAGAGGAAATTGAGGAATTAGAAAAATCTGTGCAAGAAGAGGCTCATCTCCGCAAAGCACAAAAAACATTAGCGGAAGAGATGACGAAATTAATTCATGGAGAAGCTGCACTAGAACAGGCACAAAAAATAACGGCAGCGCTTTTTAGTGGAGACATAAAAAATTTAACGGCAGAAGAAATCAAACAAGGCTTTAAAGATGTGCCAACATATGAACATACAGAAGGAGAAGCTCTGCTTGTTGATATACTAGTGGCTGCTGGTATTGTATCCTCAAAAAGACAAGCGCGCGAAGATATAACAAATGGTGCTGTCTATATTAATGGAGAGCGCAAACAGGAACTAGATTATGCACTTACAGAAGAAGATCGAATTGAAGGACAGTTTACCGTGATTCGACGAGGCAAGAAAAAATATTATTTAATTAAGTTTTAATGGCAACCATCCTAAAAGGTAACTTTTAGGATGGTTTTTTGGAAAAGAAATAATGGTGTTTAATGAAATGAGGAATTATTTTTCATTATCCTGCATTTTTAATGGCAACATTTTGTTACAATATATTGTCTAAAATGTGAAAAAGATATATTTTTTTCCATTTCTAATCTGTTTATCCAATAAATTGTTTTATACTTAAAATAAACAATTGTTGAAGGAGGGAGAAACGGGAAGATGTAATAGACTTACTTTTCCTGTGTAATCGATGAAACTAAACAGTGAAGTCTTAAATGTACCGTCTCCTTTTTTAGAGTATGTTGTAATGCGAATGTTTATGATGAAGTATTATGAAAAGGATCATTATTCCATCGCTTTTCAATACCCTTTAAGTCGTTTTGAGAGCAGCTATGTGATTCCGGAATTTCAAATGCTTTTTGATAAAGTGAAGTGGAAAAATAATGTTGTTACTTTAATTAATTTACGCCAGGATATATATGAACAAATCCTCATGCAAGTGAATCAATGTGATAGTCGGTCATCCTATATGGCGATAATAGATTATTTAAATCAACAAACAAAAGTAGAAGATCGAATGGACTGCTTTCCGACAATTCTAACAGGAGATCTTGTTTCCCCCGAATGGAGTGTGGATTTCCAAAAAGACGGTATAATAGAACTATTTAAGAATCAAGAGATATTAGGTGATAAAATAAGTCTTACTAGCAGGGAAGAAAAGAAGAAGGAAAAATGGGGATTTCAGCAAATAATAAACCAGGTTGTCCATGAATATTGGCTTGTATATCAACAAAAAAGAGAAAAGACTGTTATTCAAATTAGCCTGCCGAATATTAAATATTCAAGGGATATAGAAATGAGAATAAAAGATTTATTCTTTCCTTTTTTTCACCAAGTGCAAGTAGCGACATTTTTTTATGAAGAGGGATTATATATAAACAATATTTTAGTGAAAAGACCAAAATTGAAAGAGAAGACTAATTGGGGAGAACTACTTTTTCCTTTGGGAGGAAAAAACAATTGTGACTAGAAAAAGAAATATATCATAAAAAAAGCCCTGTTTCCAAAAGGAAAAAGGGACTTTTTTTAGCAATTCTATTAACGAGAATAGAACTCAACGATAAGAGCTTCGTTAATTTCAGCTGGTAATTCAGAACGTTCTGGTAAACGAGTGAATGTACCTTCTAATTTATCTGCATCAAAAGTTAAGAAATCAGGTACGAAGTTATTTACTTCTACTGCTTCTTTAACAACTTCAAGGTTGCGAGATTTTTCACGTAAAGTGATAGTTTGACCAGCCTTAACGCGGTATGATGGGATATCAAGACGTTTGCCATCTACTAAGATATGACCATGGTTAACTAATTGACGTGCTTGACGACGAGTACGAGCTAAACCTAAACGGTAAACAACGTTATCTAGGCGAGTTTCTAATAAGATCATGAAGTTTTCACCATGCTTACCAGCCATTTTACCTGCGATATCAAAAAGATTACGGAACTGACGTTCGTTCACACCATACATGTGACGAAGTTTTTGTTTTTCTTGTAATTGTAAACCGTATTCTGATAATTTTTTACGTTGGTTTGGACCGTGTTGTCCTGGAGCGTAAGGGCGTTTATCTAACTCCTTACCTGTTCCACTTAAAGAAATACCAAGACGACGAGAAAGTTTCCAGCTTGGACCTGTATAACGAGCCATAATTGACTCCTCCTTCATGTTTTTATTTGGTAAAATAAAAACAGATGTAACATTTCTTTTTGATTATTTTGTCTTCCTGTACCTTCGCCCTAGCAGCCAAGGGTTACCCAATACACCATCAAATTAATATTTGAGGAACAAAATAAGACAAAAAGTGTTTACATATGCTGCGCTATTTTACACAAAGAATATTATATGTTTTTTATAGGTGAAAAGTCAAGTAGTATTTGCTGATAGGTTACTATCAGGAAAAATTTTAGAATATCACTTATATTTTTTTCTACCTATTTATTGCCAATATGATATAATTAGTATAATTTAACTAGATTTATACATTTAGGTGATATTTCCCAGAAATCACTTGTTCATATACATATTTTCATGAAAAGCCTATTGTGTTGTAATGCTTTGAAGGCTTTTATGAGTAATATTCCTCCTGTTTGAATAGGTATATATTATAAGTAATTAGAACTGTTTTTGTTTTTAGCATTATTAGTTTACGTCCTCAAAGAAATTATTTCCCTGTTTTTAATTATGTGGTTTGTTTCTCAGAAATTTGTTTACGATTGAATTCCAAAACTATATTTATTATTGAATAACTAAAATGGATGGAATTTATTTACGACGAGATGGAATATATTGGTTTATTTTGTCTAGCTAAAAATAGGAATAAATAATCAAAGAAAGAATAGTTAGGTGAATTAGGTGATAAATACATGGACTTCCTTGGCCACCAAAAAATAATAATGTTAAAAAGTCGTTTTTTTGATTTATATAGTATGAAAGTGATAAATGAAAACATCGGCATCATCATGCAAGCAGCACTTGAAGCAATCCAAGAAGTACTTGGTGCCGTTGAAGTAACTTTATATTCTATCGAAGAATGGAATGCGAATTGGACGATTGTGTCTTCAACTGTAATAAAGAATTCTAAGGAGCAGGCTGTTTATCTGAATGAAGACATATCTTTTCTATGTGAATATAAATTCTCTCGAACTTCTATAAAAGATGATTCGGTACATGATTATATGTTGTTAGCACTTAAGAACAAGGAAAAAGAACAAGTTGATTATATTTTAGCAATTAAAATGAAGAAGGAACTATTGGATGACCCCCATGGAGAGAGTCTTTTGTTTGATATGGCAGGTAAAGAAGTTGGAATCTTTTTTACAAACATGCAGAATATTGTGGATACAATGAAAGAAAAAAAGAAATACAAGCAGTTATTTAAAGTGACGGAGAAGTTTCATTCATCCATGATGATGGAAGACGTATTAAGAGAAGTTATCTTCACTTTAAAGGAAGTTTACCCATTCTATCATTATTTTCTTTTGCTTTCCCATGATAACAATAGTCCAACAGATTTACCAGTTAAGGACTTAGAATACAATGGCGAAAATATGGCTGCAATGGAGGCTTATGTTACAGCTGAATTACAATTCGAAAACTTGAAAAGGGAAAAAAGTTCGGTTATCTATGCACCTTTGAAAGGAAAACAAGGTGTATATGGCGTTTTGCAAATTATTGTTCCGAATGCAATCTCCTTTCCGAAAAACGAAGTGGAATTTATTTCTTTATTAGCTAATACAGCAGGAGGGGCTTTGGAAAATGCTCAGTTATATCAACAATCTAAAAAATTAGTTACTGATTTGCAACTAATTAATGAGGCTTCTCATCAATTAAATTCCAATTTACGTTTAAATGAAATGATGAACTATATTTGTGAAAGAATATCTGCTAGTTTTGATGCAAAAGAAGTAGGATTTATCTTATTTTCACTTGAAAACAATTCTACAAAAGTGCTGTCCAGGAGCTCCTCTTTCTTTTTTAATCAAGAATCACAGCAATATATTAAATATGTTAAAGAAAAAATTCAGATCGAGAAAGATTCTCTGTTTCTAGGAGATTTTAGTATGCAGCTTGAGGGAGCACGATATAAATCCATTATGGCTGTGCCAATGATGCAGACAGGTGTATTAAAGGGGGTTGCGATTGTCATGCATCCTTCTGCCTATCATTTTTCTTTTGATACATTTAAACTATTACAATCATTGATTCATCATTCTACCCTTGCCTTAACCAATTCTTTGTTAAGAGAAGAATTAGAAAAAATGGTTGTTACAGATCATTTAACAAAATTATATTCAAGAAATTATTTGGATGAAAAAATCCAAATGTCTTTACTGGAAGATAAAGAAGGAACGTTTATTTTAATCGATATTGATGATTTTAAATTGATAAATGACACATATGGTCATCAAATTGGCGATGATATTATTATTCAGGTAGCGAATATTATAAAAGATAATATTCGAAGTTCTGATATTGGCTCTAGATGGGGGGGAGAGGAATTAGCTATTTACCTCCCTAGAGTTCCTCTCTCTTTAGGTGTAACTATTGCAGAAAGATTAGTAAAAAAGGTAAGGAGAAATTCTAAACCAGCAGTAACCATTTCATGCGGGGTTGCTTATTGGAATAAACAAAGTAATGATACGTATCATACTCTTTTTAAGCGTGCTGATAAAGCCTTGTATACGGCAAAAGAAACAGGAAAAGATAAGGTTATCATTCAAAATACTCTTCTTATTTAGAGAATAAAAGGGTGTTTTACCTTTCTCCAGAGGAAAGATAAAACACCTTTTTTGCAAGCTGACAATAACAAAATTATTCCTATTATTATAAATACTTAACTAAAGTAGAAGCGAATAATTCTAAGTATTTTTGATCCAATTCATCAAATCGATTCTTTTCTGGGGAATCGATATCAAGCACTCCAATTAATGTGCCATCTTCTTTTACTAATGGGATTACAATTTCGGATTGAGAAGCGGCATCACACGCAATATGGCCAGGGAATTGATGGACATCTTCAACTCTTACTGTTTCTTTATTGTGAGCGGCTGTACCACAAACCCCTCTCCCAAATGGAATTCGAACACAAGCAGGTAATCCTTGGAATGGTCCAAGAACTAGTTCATTTTCTTCCACTAGATAAAAACCCACCCAATTGATGTTTTGCAAAAATTGATTCAATAATGCGGATGCATTAGAAAGATTCGCAATAGCATTATGTTCTCCCTCTAATAAAGCACGTAATTGCTTTTCAACTAATTGATACTGTTGTTCACGGTTACCATTATATGTTTCGACACTAAACATGTATATCACCAATCTTTCTCGTTTTAAATGTGTTTTTTTGACGATAAATACAGAAGAATCCAGCACTTTGTCGGAAGGTTTTTAAAGGATTCTTTCCGCTGATAAAGAAATTGTAATTAAATAGAAAACGATTGTCTTCATAAAAACAGTCTTTCTCAATTATATAGAAGTTTTTATTATTCAACCATACTTTTTAATGATTCGCAACAGAAAAGAGGTAGACTAGATGAAAGAAATTTCAACAAGGGATGCCATTGTAGAAGCAGCCATTTCTTTATTTAATCAAAAAGGCTATCATGGTACTTCTATACGTGATATTGCTGGATTAGCAAATGTAAATATTGCCAATATATCGTATTATTTCAATGGGAAACAAGGATTATTAGAGTATTGCTATATGAACTTTTTTGAAACGTATTTAGAACTGCTTGAAGAAGTATTTCTTCAGTCTGATAGTCCAACAGAGAAATTAAAAAAAATGGTGGATTGCATTATTTCCTATCAATGTAAAAATCCACAGCTGACAAGATTTGTTTTACGAGAGGTATCCATCGATTCCCAAGTTGTAAGAGAAATAATGTCCACCTATTATGTGAAAGAAAGATATATTTTTACGCAAATCCTTGAAAAGGGGATCGAGAGCAAAGAATTTAGAAAACAATCTATTTCTTATAGTATCATTCAATTAAAAGGACTACTCTCGATGCCCTTTATACACTCTTATTATGTGACCGAGGTTCTTCATATTTTTCTAAATGAGGACTACTTTAAAAGAAAGTATATAGAAGAGATCCACCGATGGATTCGCGATGTTGTTTGTTTGAACGAAAAAGAATTATTGATTATTCCATAACATAACGTCCCAGCCTTGCCCTAAATCTTTTGCCTGATGAGCATCAGATCCATATACTAAAGGGATTTGACGGTTTATCGCTTCCTTGACAATCCACTTAGGAGGATATGGTTCTTTGCAATATGGCTTATTTACGCCTGCCCCATTATAATCCAGTTCATATCCATGGCTTTTCACTTCATCTAAAATGGTGAAAATAATGGTTTGAAAGTTCTGCTCCTGGGGATAAAGCTGCTGGAATTTATGTATAAGGGTGATATGGCCTAGTCGTTTTGGCTTGGCTGGGCCTAGATCTGCTTTAATCGATTTAAGAAGTGTTTGATAGTAGCAGTCATATAGTCTTGAAACTCCTCCATACTGTTTCACCATATGTCCAAAATACTCAGGACTATAATCCACACAATCATAGCGATTAGATAATGGATCTTTCAAAAAGTGAACACTTAGGATACTGTCGTCCAAAAAATGTCCCCATTCAGCTAGAAAATCTTTTATTTCTAGTTCGAATCCTTCTATATAATCAATCTCGAGTCCTATATTGATCTTTATTCTTTCTTCATATTCTTTCTTGATATGCTGAACTTCCTTTAAGTAGAATGGCAGTGCTTCCAGCGTTATACTACTATCCTGTGTTGGTGTGGTATCGATAAAACCTTTTGGTAATGGCGCATGCTCTGTAAAAGTCATTTCCGTAAAACCGAGCATAATTGCTTGTTCAACGTATTGTCTAAGAGAATCCTTCGTTCCATGGGGGCAAAATGGTGTATGAATATGTCCGTCCTTCTTCAACGTAATTACCATCCTTTCTATTCCTTCTATATTCAATATATACTTAATTTAACAGCAAGGTAAATAAAGAAGTTTTCCTGCGTGTTTTTTTGAATTAATCCTTATATAATTAAGATAACTATCGAACTTTGAAAAAAGAATACAAAATTATGAAAAAAACGTAAAATAATAGTCAAAAATTGTCGTTTACATGTTATCATAAATACAAAGAATTTTACTTGCTTATAGGGAGACATCTCTTAATTTTTTTTCTTATTTTGTTATCGTACAGATTTGTTGAACCTATTTAGTTTTTTAGGGCATTTAATCCATTGTTGTTACTTACGGATTACTGCTGCTTAATTTTGATAAAAAATAGTGAAAATAGATACGGAATTATGGCCGGTGTATGAACAGGGGGCTTCAAATGAATTACATAATTGGAGGAATAGGGATAGTTATTTGCCTATTCGTAGCGGGATATTTTATTAAAAGAAAGTATTATAACGGAGTCGATGAATTAGAAAACTGGAAAATAAATATCATGAATCGTCCAGTACTGGAAGAACTCGCGAAGGTTAAACAATTGAATATGATTGGACAAACTGAAGAGTTATTTGAAAGATGGAGACAAGAATGGGACGATATCGTTACGGCTGAATTACCTGAAATTGAAGAGCTGCTTTTTGATACAGAGAGTTATATTGATAAATATAATTTTCCAAGAGCGAAGAAGACACAAGATATAATTCGGATGAAAATGGAAAGTGTGGATAAAAGAATTGATACACTATTAGAAGAGCTTAATAACCTTGTCGGTAGTGAAGAAAAAAACCGCACAGAAATGGAAGAACTAAAAGAATCCTATCGTGTCAGTAAAAAAAATCTTTTAGCCCATCGCCATACTTTTGGTGATACAGAGAAAAAGATTGAAACAATGATTCAAGAAATAGCGGAATTATTTATTACTTATGAGGAGAAAACGAATAATGGAGATTATTTAGAAGCAAGAGAAATAGTCTATAAAATCCAAGATCGCTTATCTACTATTACTTATTTGATTGAAAAAATTCCTCCATTATTAATTGAATGTCAAACGAAGCTGCCTGAACAACTTGATGAGTTAAAAGATGGCTATGCAGATATGCTGGAGCAAGGATACATTTTAGAACATTTGCAGATGGATGAAGAAATAGCAAGTTTAACTAATGAACTTGCTTCCACAGAAACAGATTTAAAGGAAGGAAATGTGGAGGCCGTAGAGAAGGTTGTTTCTGAAATTCAGGATAAGCTAGATTTACTTTATGACTTATTAGAAAAAGAAGTGCTGGCAAAAAATTATTGCCATATCAATATGAATGCAACAAAAGAAATCTTAGCAGATGTGCAGCAAGGAAATGCGCAGCTTCAAGTCGAGGTTGGCTTGTTACAAAAGAACTATAATTTAGATAATGAAGATATTGAGCTTCAATTTAAGTTGGAGAAGAAATTAAATTTTCTATTCAAGCAATATGAAGTATTAGAGCATAAATTACTGACCGAATCTGCAGCACATACACTTTTGGGAGAAGAGTTAAAAGATATAAAGGAACAGTTAGAAAGTGCCTCTTTAGAACAAAAAGCACTATTTGAAAAGCTGCATGCTCTTCGTAAAGACGAAGTTTCTGCCCATAATCGCTTAAGAGAATTAAGTAAACAAGTGGCAGATGCGGTAAGAAGCGTGACAAATAGCAATTTGCCAGGTGTCACAGAGGAATACAATCAACTAATGCAAGAAGCAAAAGAGAGTATTGATCAAGCAAAAAGAATGCTAGAACATACGCCATTAAATATGGTTGAAGTGAAAAAGATAATTGATGTGACCGAAGAAAAAGTGACAATGCTAGTAAATGTAACAATTGAATTGGTTGAAACAGTTTATTTAGCAGAGAAAATTATTCAATATGGAAACAGGTATCGTCGTAAATATCAAAAAGTCCATCAAGGTTTATTAGAAGCAGAAGCTCATTTTAGACACTATCGCTATAAAGAAGCATTGCAATATGCAGCAGCCACCATCGAAGAAATAGAGCCAGGCAGTATGAATAAAATCGAAGCTTGGTCAAATGAATGGAAAGAAAATCAACATTAGAAAGCTAATGCAATATGTGCAAAAAAGTCTGAGGAAATAAACTCAGACTTTTTTTATGTAATGAAGAAATCATAGTAGCTTATCCGTGTATTTGCAAAAGTTTTAACATATGGTAGCATTATAAAGTAAAACTTTCATGGTGGGGCTTATTACCTAAATGTAATGGGCATCTGTTGTGAAGTGTTCGACTTATCGGATATCCTGTCAAAGAACATAAAAAAGCAGTTGCAGTTTTCAATCGATAAATACTCTTTTAAAAGGCAACTACCTTCTAGAAAAGATTTTGTTTTTATGATGTGATACAGCAAAATGGCTGTTAATAAATATATCCATTTAACTAAGTAAAGTTAACTTTTTTAAGGAAAGGAACTCCCGATGTAATGATCTATATAGATAATAGTGCTACAACTAAACCTTTTTCAGAAGTTCTTGATGCATATACTACTGTATCTCAAAAGTATTTTGGGAATCCATCCTCGATCCATGGGATAGGAATGAAAGCGGAGAAATTACTAATACAGGCAAGGGAACAAATTGCTGAGCTCTTAGAAGTAAAAAGTAATGAAATATTTTTTACTTCAGGAGGAACGGAAGGGAATAATACTGTTTTAAAAGGGATAGCGCGTACGTTTAAAGGAAAAGGAAATCATATAATAACGACAACTATTGAACATGATTCTATTCACAAGGTAATGGAACAATTAGAAGATGATGGATTTACTATTACGTATGTACCAGTTAATGAATATGGACAAGTTTCTGCAGAGGATATAATCAAACAGATTCGTAAAGAAACCATCCTTGTCTCGGTGATGCATGTTAATAATGAGGTAGGTTCAATTCAGCCGATTGAAGAAATAGGCAGGTTTTTATCTAATTATCCGCATGTTTTTTTTCATGTGGATGGCGTTCAAGGAATTGGAAAGCAGCCAATTTCTTTAAAGAAAGCAAATATAGACGCTTATACGATTTCAGCTCATAAATTTCATGGACTTAAAGGAAATGGCGTTCTATATATAAAAGAAGGTAAAAGGATTCAACCGCTATTAGCAGGTGGTGGTCAAGAAAATGCTTTTAGAAGTGGAACCGAGAATGTAGCTGGGGCAGTAGCAACTGCCAAGGCATTACGAATGCAGCTACAAAATCAAAAAAAGAAAATGTCTGTCCTAACACAGATAAATCTTTATTTGCGTGAACAGCTAGCTAGAATAGATGGTGTCTCTATCCATTCGCCAGCTCTAGGAAAAAGTGTGCCCCATATTCTTAATTTCTCTATTGAAGGGATAAAAGCAGAGGTATTTGTTCATGCGATAGAAGAACGTGATATTTATATTTCTACAACGAGTGCATGTTCCTCCAAAACTAATAAAGTTAGTAAGACATTATTAGGTATGGGTGTATCCGAACAAATTGCTGAAAGCTCTTTTCGAATTAGTTTATCGTATGCAAACACAATGGAAGAAATGGAAAAAGTAGTGGCTGCTATACAAGATATCAAAGAATGGTTGAGAGGTGTAATGAAATGAAATATGATCGTATTTTAATACGCTATGGGGAACTATCAACAAAGGGAAGAAATAGAAAACAATTTGTAGATAAATTAAGACGGACAATCGCCAAGGCTTTAGAGGCGTTTCCAGCTGTGTCTATTGAAGCAAAAAGAGAAAGAATGTATGTATTATTAAATGGGGAAGATGTGGAGGAGATTTCCAAAGTTCTTAAAAATATCTTTGGCATTCAATCTTTTAGTCCTGCAATAAAGCTAGAAAGAGATATCGAAATAATCAAAGCGGCTGCTTTAGATATTGTTACTTCTTTATATGAGGAAGGATCTACTTTTAAAATAAGTGCTCGACGTGCAGACAAAGGGTTTGAACTTGATACTAATGAAATAAATCAGGCGATTGGTGGTCATTTATTAAAAAATATCCTTGGTTTAAAAGTAGATGTTAAAAACCCTGATATAAATGTCCAAA
Organism: Niallia sp. FSL W8-0951; assembly: GCF_038006525.1. Taxonomy (NCBI): domain Bacteria; kingdom Bacillati; phylum Bacillota; class Bacilli; order Caryophanales; family Bacillaceae; genus Niallia; species Niallia sp. FSL W8-0951. The sequence goes on along the minus strand of NZ_JBBOVK010000001.1, from coordinate 2,553,634 downwards.
TTGAAGTCAGAACAGAAGCGATCTATCTTTCCTGTGAAAATATAGCAGGAGCAGGAGGATTACCTTCAGGAACAAGTGGAAAAGCGATGTTGATGTTATCTGGAGGATTGGATAGTCCGGTAGCTGGATACTTGTCCATGAAAAGGGGATTAGAAGTAGAGGGAGTACATTTCTTTAGTCCGCCATTTACTAGTGAAAGAGCAAAACAAAAGGTAATTGATATTTCGGAGAAACTGGCCCGTTTTAACGGACATTTTGTCTTGCATATTGTTCCATTTACGACAATCCAGCAGTTGATTCATAAACAAATTCCAGAGAACTATACGATGACTGCAACACGAAGAATTATGTTAAGAATCACAGACGAAATTCGGAAAAGACAAGAAGCACTAGCTATCATTACGGGTGAGAGCTTAGGTCAAGTGGCGAGCCAAACGTTAGAAAGTATGTATGCAATCAATGACGTGACAAATACTCCTATTTTAAGACCTTTAATAACAACAGATAAAACGGAAATTATTGAATGGGCAAAGAAAATTGATACCCATGATATCTCCATTCGTCCATATGAGGATTGTTGTACAGTATTTGTACCTTCTTCTCCAAAAACAAAACCGAAAAAGGAAAAAATACAGTATTACGAAAGCTTTACTGATTTTGAGCCTTTGATTGAAGAAGCAGTCAAAAATGTGGAAACGATAATCCTGAAAAGAGAAGAAAATAAAATAAACACAGAAATGGATTCCCTTTTCTAAGTGGAGCATCATAACTTTTGCTAACAAAAATCCCCAATATTTTTGTGAAGAATTACCAGTAATTAAAACGAATGAATGCCATGTGTATTACACATTCTATTATCACAAGGAGGTGATACACATGGCAAGCAGCAACAATTCAAATCAATTATTAGTACCTGGAGTTTCTCAAGCTCTAGATCAAATGAAATATGAAATCGCTACTGAGTTTGGTGTAAACTTAGGTGCTGAAACAACTTCTCGCGCTAACGGTTCAGTTGGTGGTGAAATCACTAAACGTTTAGTTCAAATGGCTGAGCAACAATTAGGCGGCGGTTTCTCTAAATAATTGAATAAAATGGCTACAAAGAGCAAGGTGTTATGCCTTGCTCTTTTCTTTACGATATTTTTATAAAAAGAAACACTTTATCATTTTGCAGAGTGAGTTTCTATTGAACTTTCATGTAGATTTTAGAGTAATTCTTTGAAAAACTATCAATTTCCTAGTGCTTTGAAATTTAAATAATTTAAAAAATACAAATGGGGTAGTATAATGGGTTAAGTATTTACAATTAGAATCAGGAGGAATAGGTTATGAAGACGGAAGATTTAATAGCTCCCAAACAATATAATTTTGTTTCGGAGATTGAGAAATTTGCCCAGAATCCAGATAGGCTAGCATTGAAATGGGAGAACGAAGAAGGCGAAACAAAAGAAGTTACATATTCCTCTTTAATGAAAGCAGCAAATAGAATAGGAAATGTATTTAAGGATGAAGGGTTACAAAAAGGAGATGTCGTGCTTGTTATTGTTCCACGAATAATAGAAGCATATCAAGTATATTTAGCAGCTTTAAAACTAGGGTTAACGATTTTACCAAGTTCTGAAATGCTGCGGGCCAAAGATTTGCAATACCGGATCAAGCATGGAGACGTAAAAGCAGTTGTTAGTTATTATCCTTTCATAGGCGAATTAGAACTAGTAGAAGATATACATATGATTAAACGCTTTGTGCTGGGAGAAGGAAAAGAAGGCTGGATGCATTTAGATGCAAGAGCAGAAGATGTTTCTGACGAGCTGCAGTTAGCTCCTACATTGAAAACAGATACGGCTTTTATTTCCTATACTTCAGGAACAACGGGGAATCCAAAAGGTGTTGTACATACGCATGGATGGGCATATGCTCATCTAAGAACAGCTGCTCCAAATTGGCTCTGTATTGAAGAAGGAGATTTAGTGTGGGCAACAGCAGGACCTGGATGGCAAAAATGGGTATGGAGTCCTTTATTATCAGTATTAGGATCTGGAGCAATTGGACTTGTTTATCATGGACGATTTAATCCAGAAAAATATTTACAACTTTTGGAGAAATATGAAGTGAATGTTTTCTGTTGTACACCAACAGAGTATCGTCTAATGGCGAAAGTGGAGGATATTCATAAGTATCAATTAAACCAATTACGAAGTGCTGTTTCTGCTGGCGAACCATTAAACAGGGAAGTAATTGATGTATTTAAAGAACATTTCCACTTAGATGTACGAGATGGATATGGACAAACAGAAAATACATTATTAGTCGGGATAACAAAAGGAGTCGAATTAAGACCTGGCTCCATGGGAAAACCAACACCAGGAAATTTGGTGGAAATCATCAATGAAGATGGTGAAATTTGTTCAGTTGGTGAAGTTGGAGATATAGCAGTTCACAAAGATACACCAGCGTTGTTTAAGGAATATTTAAAAGAACCAGAAAGAACTCAAAATCAATTTCGCGGGGAGTATTACGTCACAGGGGATCGTGCGAGAAAAGATGAAGATGGTTATTATTGGTTCGAAGGTAGAAGAGATGATATTATTATCAGTTCTGGCTATACGATTGGACCATTTGAAGTGGAAGATGCTCTTGTTAAACATAAAGCGGTGAAAGAATGTGCGGTCGTAGCAAGTCCAGATCCAATAAGAGGGAATGTTGTGAAGGCATTTGTCGTTCTTAGAGATGGAATGGAAGGAAACGAGGAATTAACGAAAGAGCTGCAATCCCATGTCAAGAAATTAACGGCTCCTTATAAATATCCTCGTAAAATAGAATTTATGAATGAGCTGCCAAAAACAACTTCAGGTAAAATTAGACGAGTTGAATTAAGAGAGAGTGAAAAAAATAGTAAGTACTAAAATAGTATATTGAATTTAAGCAGGGAGACAAAAAGGGCACTTTTAAGAGTGTCCTTTTTGTAAAAAGAAAAGTGAAAATGGGGAGGGATTGACGTGAGAAAACTTATTTATGGTGGGAAAATATATACACTTAAAGAAGAAGGAGATCTGGTAGAAGCTATTTTAACAGATGGACAATATATAGTAGACTATGGTGATAAGGAATATTTGTTAGAAAAACATGGAGAAAGCATAGAGGAAGAAATAGACTTAAAAGGTGATGTGCTTCTACCAGGTTTTGTTGATAGTCATATGCATTTAATTGGTCACGGAGAAAAACTTTTAAGACTAAATTTATCAGCTTGCACCTCTAAAGAGGAAGCTTTACAAATGCTAGCTAGTTATGCAAGGGATATTAAAGAAGGCGAATGGGTTATCGGAGATGGTTGGAACGAAAACATGTGGCCTGAACAGAAAGTCCTAACAGCTAAGGACATTGATCAACATGTTCCCAATCATCCCGTTCTCCTTAACCGAATATGCAAGCATGCGATTGCGGTGAATTCATATGCTTTGAAGATTGCCAATATTACAAATGATACACCAGTTCCATTTGGTGGAGTTATCGAGAAGGATGAATTAGGCAACCTTAATGGCGTATTTAAAGATCAAGCTCAAGAATTAATCACAAGTGTTCTACCAAAAGTAACAGACGAATATGTGGAGAATGCATTACGAGCAGGAATTAAAGATGCTTACCGATTAGGCCTTACTGGAGCTCATACAGAAGACTTAAATTACTATCATGGATATAAAGGAACATATCAGTCCTTTAAAAAAGTAATCGAAGAAGAGGGCAATCTATTTAGAGCTCATCTGCTTGTGCACCATGAAGTGTTTGAAGAGATGAAAGAAGATGGTGGGAAATACTTAGGTGGTTCCGAATGGGTAGAGTTTGGTAGCATGAAAATATTTGCAGATGGCGCTTTCGGAGGAAGAACCGCCTTTTTAAGTAGACCGTATCATGATGATCCTTCGACAAATGGAGTAAGTATTTTTACCCAAGAAACGTTAGATGACCTAGTAGCAAAGGCAAGAGAAAAAGAAAATCCGATTGCTGTACATGCCATTGGGGATGCTGCCTTTGAGATGGTGTTGAATGCTATTGAAAAGTATCCCTTGCAAGGGTCTGGGAGAGATCGTCTTATCCATGCAACCATGCTGCGCAAGGATTTAATCGAACGTATGAAGGGATTACCTTTAATATTAGATATCCAGCCTAGCTTTGTAGCTTCCGATTTCCCGTGGGTTATCGATAGACTGGGAGAGGAAAATTTAGCATACTGTTATGCTTGGAAAACATTATTAGAAGAAGGATTACATTGTGCAGGTGGTTCAGATGCTCCAATTGAAAATGTGAATCCTTTAGTAGGAATTCAAGCAGCAGTGACAAGATCTAACCAAGAGGATAAACAAGGAAAAGGATATATTCCCGGAGAGGCTTTGACGATTTATGAAGCAGTTTGCCTGTATACAAAAGGGAGTGCCTATGCTATTTGTCATGAAGAGGATCGGGGGAAGATTGAGAAAGGGTATGTAGCGGATTTTACGATTTTAAATAAGGATATATTTCACGTGAACTCACATGAAATAGAGCAAATCGAAGTAACGAAAACTATTGTTGGAAATGAAATAATGTACGCACGTATTTAACAGAGGAAGTTAATCCATTACAAAGATTTCTAAAAAAGATTGATTGTCAGCCTCCAAAAAAAATGTATATAATATGGAATATTTCGATTATAGAAAGAAGCGATGAAAAATGGAGAAAAATAATGTTCGGATTGGGGTCATCTATGCGGGGATTTCCTATTTAATATGGGGGCTGTTTCCGATATATTGGAAACATCTGCAAGGAGTAGGAGCAGATGAAATTCTTGCAAATAGAATATTTTGGTCGTTTATTTTTATGTGTATTTTACTTACTATTACACGGAAATGGACATTGTTTTTTCAAACACTACGATCATTTAAGTATCAAAAAAAACAGGCGATTATGCTATTTATAGCTTCTGTGCTAGTTAGTTGTAACTGGTTTATCTATATTTGGGCGGTAAATGCCAACAAAATAATCGAAACGAGTCTTGGGTATTATATAAATCCATTAGTAAGTGTATTATTAGGCATTTTTGTGATGAAAGAAAAATTATCGAAGATCCAGTATGTATCCGTACTATTAGCTGCAATCGGAGTTTGTATTATTACATTCGCCCATGGAGCCTTTCCTTGGATAGCAATTTCTTTAGCAATGACATTTGGTTTATATGGCTTGGCAAAAAAATTAATCAAAGTTGATTCCGATGTAGGATTAACATTGGAAACCATGTTTATTACCCCATTTGCGCTCCTTTATATCGGTTATTTATTTGCAAAAGGGAATCATGCCTTTTTGGCTGTTTCAACCAGTTTAGACTTTTTGTTAATTATATCAGGCGTGTTGACAGCTGTTCCGTTATTATTTTTCGCTAAGGGAGCGCAGCGGATTCCTTTATCCATGCTAGGATTCATACAATACTTAACACCTACATTAACATTAATTCTTGGTGTATTTGTCTATCACGAACCATTTACAACGGCACACTTATTAGCATTTATATTTATTTGGTCTGCATTAACGATTTATTCTCTTTCGCGAACAAAGCTATTTTCTTCAGCAAAAAAGAAAGAAGAAGCTAAAGGAATAGCATAAGAGAAAAATAATAAAATACTATAGTTGGAATTATGCATTTTTCTGAAACATTTTTCTTGGTAGAACGTAAAGGAAAGAGAACGAATATTAGGGGGTTTTGAGTGAATGAATGGAAAACGTTGGGCAGCTTTAGGCATAGCAGGTGTTATTTTTGCCTTCTCCATTATTACTAGTTTGGTATCAATAGCATTTACAACCGATGTGGAAGAGTTATTTGGACAATTTCTAGGTGAAGGTAAAGCGCCTTATGTAGAAGAATACATAGAGGATGGAAATATCGCTAATAAAATAGCAGTTTTAGAAGTGTCTGGAACGATACAGGATACTGGTGATGCTGATTCTCTTTTTTCAGCAGCTGGATATAACCATACTTCCTTTATGGAAAAGCTGGATTATATAAAAGAAGATCCAAGTGTAAAAGGGGTTATTTTGAAAGTGAACTCTCCAGGTGGAGGAGTAGTGGAAAGTGCACAGATTCACGATAAAATAGTGGAAATTCAAAAGGAAGCTAAAATACCTGTTTATGTCTCAATGGGATCAATGGCAGCTTCTGGAGGTTATTATATTTCAGCCCCTGCTGATAAAATTTTTGCAAGTCCTGAAACATTAACTGGTTCGCTTGGTGTTATTATGAGTGGATATAATTTTGAAGGTCTAGCTGAAAAGTATGGTGTTGAATTTGTTACAATTAAAAGTGGTAAATACAAGGATATCATGAGTTCTACTAGAGAAATGACAGAGGAAGAAAGAGACATTTTACAACGATTAATTGATAATTCATATGCTGGTTTCGTTAAAGTCATCGCAGATGGACGAGGTATGAAAGAGGCAGAAGTGAAGAAAATCGCAGATGGTCGTATCTATGATGGAAGACAAGCGAAGGAATTAAATTTAATTGATGATTTTGGTTATTTTGATGATGTGGTAGAAAAGATGAAAGCAGACTATCAATTAAATGATGCTGCGGTTGTTAAGTATACGGACAATACTGGCTTTGGTTCCTTGTTTGGCGTGACTGCGAAAAAATTAATTACAAGTGAGGATAAAGAATTAGCAAATATATTAAAAATCGTCACAAATGCTAACTCACCTCGACTAATGTATTTATATGCAGAATAGGAGGGGAACTAATTGAGTAATGAACATGAAAAGTTGGAAACTGAAACTTCTTTAAAGGGAGAAACAGTGTCAGAATCTACTATTCCATATAAGGAAACAGTAGATAGGGATGAGCAGACACCAAATGTACCAAAAGAAAAGAAGTTGCCATTGGGGGAAGCTCCTTATGTGTATGCAGGATTCTGGATGCGTTTTTGGGCATATCTAGCAGATTTAATTATTGTTTCAAGTGTCAATCGAATTCTAATCTATCCGATTTTACGAATAGCCGATATCCCGTTATACGAATCAGGGATTTTCTCAACAGTAAACATTTGTACAGCTATTACGTTTTATTTATATTTTGTGTTAATGACAAAGTTTTTGAAACAAACATTAGGGAAAATGATTTTTGGATTAAAAGTTGTACCGATAAACAAAGAAAAACTAACATGGGATACTATTCTTTTCCGTGAGTGGATAGGTCGATTTATCTCTAGCAGCTTTTTCATTTTATATGCATTAGTTGCCTTCTTACCAAAGAAACAAGGACTTCATGATATATTTGCTGATACGGCAGTAGTACATGACCGATAACAAAAATGAGACTAGAATTGCAGTATTTTAACGAATATAGACCCGAACAATTATACGGAAATGGTAATTTTCGTATAATCGTTCGGGTTTTTTTATTGATTTTGTGAAACACGCTTTCTGGTAATTAACTGCAGACATAGCATGTTTAATTTTGGCTGCTTTATCCAATAATAATAAGCTGAAGGGAAGTGTTGCCAAAATGAAAGTTCTTATCATTCTAGCTATTATTATTGGTGCTTTTTTATTACTTCTACTATTTTTATGTTTTTTTAAATTAACGATACATATCCGCTATTATCATAAGAAAGATAACGATGATTTAAAAATAGAAGTTCGTGCGTTATTTGGAATTATTCGGTATAAGAAGACGATACCACTAATCAAAATAGATGAGGACTCTCCGTCATTAGTAATAGAAGAAGAAACAGAAATAACAGGCAAAAAAGAGACAATGGAGGATACGAAACAATTTTCTGGCTCAGATTTATTAAATTTTTTATCAAATTCCCAAGAGTTATTAAATCATGTTGTTCATTTTCACCGCATAGTAAGAGCGTTTTTAGCAAAACTAACAATAAAGAATATAGAATGGAGCTCCATTGTGGGCCTAGGAGATGCGGCGCATACAGGGATGGTTTCGGGTGCAATTTGGGCAGTAAAAGGCAGTATCATCGGAATGATGAGTAATTATATGAAGCTGCGTGATATGCCGAAAATAAATATCTATCCTCAATTTCAGGGAGTTGCCTCTGAAACATTATTTTCTTGTATGATTCAATTTCGGTTAGGGCATGCTATGATGGCAGGAATTAAACTGGTGAAATATTGGAAAGATGGTTTCCCTAATTTTAAAACAAATGAAACGTCTATCCAAAGTAAACAATAGACAATGGAGGAATAGGAAAATGTCAGATCATCCGATTCAAGGCTTAATGACAACTGCGATGGAAAATTTAAAAGAAATGATTGATGTCAATACGATTATTGGCGATCCTGTCGAAACACCAGATGGCAGCGTAATTTTAACTGTTTCTAAAGTTGGATTTGGATTTGCGGCCGGAGGGAGCGAATTTACGTTAGAGAATCATTCATTAAATGATTCTTTAACAAAGCATCCTTTTGGTGGAGGTAGCGGTGGTGGAGTTAGTATTACACCAATTGCATTTTTGATTGTAAATGCTCAAGGAGTAAAAATGGTCCACTTAGATGAAAGTACCCATCTTTATGAAAAAATCTTGGATATTGCTCCACAAGCTGTTGATAAAATTCAGCAAATGTTTGCCAAGAAAGATTCATCTTCTAATTCCAACAGTAGTGAAGGACAATCACAGCAACAAAAAGAAGATATTGAATTTTAATGTTCAGCAAACTGCGAATTTAATTGTTAGCAAAACGAGTTCACAAGAATCGGTGAGCTCGTTTCACTTTGCCTGTAAATAACCTTAAACAGTTCGTATTTTTTGCAAATAGTAGCAACTATCGATATGATGATAGTAATTACATATGAATATGGAGGAGAGACAAATGGCAAATGTAACATTTAAACATAATCCAGTCACACTGATTGGGAACGAAATTAAAGTTGGAGACAAAGCTCCCGAATTTACTGTATTAGCGAATGATATGTCAGAAGTGACTTTAGCTAGCTCAAAAGGAAAGATTCGTCTTTTTAGTGTAGTTCCTTCTGTTGATACAGGTGTGTGCGATGCGCAAACAAGAAAATTTAATGAGGAAGCTTCCAAGCTTGAAAATGTGGAAGTAATAACAGTAAGTGTCGATTTACCTTTTGCGCAAAGAAGATGGTGTGCAGCAAGTGGGTTGGAAAATGTTATTACTGTATCAGACCATAGAGACTTGTCTTTCGGGGAAGCATATGGTGTTGTGATGAAAGAATTGCGATTATTAGCACGTGCTGTTTTCGTAGTAGATGCTAATGATACGGTAACATACGTAGAATATGTAAGTGAAGGAAGCAATCATCCAAATTACGAGGCAGCAATCGCAGCAGTAAAAGAAGCTAATTAATTTGCCGAACGGCAGATAATACAATCGATTATCTGGTTAATTTCTTAACCGTATGATAAGCTAGAGTTTGGCCTTTTAAAAGGGACAGACTCTTTTTATTTGGTTTATTTTATAAGAAATCTATAATAATTAGGTGATAACATGAACATTTCTCCAGTAGAAGAATTATTTACAGTTTTTAATGAAACAGCATTGATTATACAAGAAGAACTAGAATATACGTATTTAGAATCTTTAGCTTTAACAGGAGAGAATATTTTTCAAGAAGCGATTTTACAGGAAGAATTAAGTGAATTAAGTAAAAAAAGATTAAAAAAATCATATGAAACGATTCACTTGGCTAAATATTCAAAAGAGGAAATTCGTAAAGCATTTCAATTAGTCATTTTAAAAGGAATGAAAGAAAATACACAGCCTAATCATCAAATGACACCAGATTCAATTGGAATTCTCTTTGGTTATTTAGTACAAAAGTTTTATACGAGTGAAGAGCTTCGGTTATTAGATTTGGCAGTTGGGACAGGCAATCTATTAACAACTGTGATGAACCATCAAGTCGGTAAGAATATTGCTGCCTACGGTGTTGATATTGATGACTTGCTTTTACAGTTAGCATTAGTAAATGCGAATCTTCAGGAACAACCGATTGAATTTTTTAACCAAGATAGCTTAGAGCATTTGTTTATTGATCCAGTCGACGTTGTCGTAAGTGATTTACCAGTAGGGTATTATCCGAACGATATTCGTGCGAATGAATTTAAAGTGAAAGCGAAAGATGGGCATACATATGCACATCATTTGTTCATCGAACAAAGTATAAATTATGTTAAGCCTGGGGGCTATGCTTTCTTTGTTATTCCTAATAATTTATTTGAGTCAGAGCAAGCGGCTAAACTTCATGACTATATAAAAGAAGAAGTACACATACAAGCAATAATGCAATTGCCAGAAACGCTTTTCAAAAATAAACAGTCCGCAAAAAGTATATTGATTCTACAGAAAAAGGGGAATAATATAGTAGCACCAAAGCAAGTTTTACTTGCAAAAGTTCCAAGCTTCTCTAATATGCGTGCAATGGAACAAGTTTTAAGTGAATTGGACACATGGATACAAGCAAATAAGTAAGGATAATAACTTAAATTACGTTAAGTGTTATAAGACAGTTTCCTTGTATTATATAGAAGATAATCGGCGCAAATTTGTCTTTTTTTCGAAAAATCGACGAAAATCTAAAAAAAAATGAATAACTGGGCATAATGTGCTTGAAATGTTTCTAGTAGAATGTTTTAATGAAAAACTGAAAGAAGTAAATCTTGTCTGTTGTATGATTCGATCTGTTCAATGTCAGGCAAAGTAAATAAAAAGTTGTTATACAAAAGGGGAGTAAATCATTTTATGGCAAAAATAATTGCGATTAATGCTGGTAGTTCTTCACTAAAGTTTCAATTGTTCGAAATGCCAAGTGAAGAAGTAATTACAAAAGGTTTAATAGAGCGCATTGGATTAACTGATGCTGTATTTAATATCTCTGTCAACGGAGAAAAAATCAAGGAAGTTACAGAAATTCCTGATCATGATGTCGCTGTTAAGATTCTTTTAGGCAAATTAACAGAATTAGGCATTATCGCATCTTTAGATGAAATCGAAGGAATTGGTCATCGTGTTGTTCACGGCGGAGAAGAATTTGCTGATTCTGCAGTAATTACAGATGATGTAATTGGTAAAATTGATACTTTATCTGAATTAGCACCTTTACACAATCCAGCTAACTTAACTGGTATTCGTGCATTCCAACATGTATTGCCAAATGTTCCGGCTGTAGCAGTATTTGATACAGCATTCCATCAAACAATGCCGGAAAAATCTTATTTATACAGCCTTCCATATGAATATTATGAGCAATATGGAATTCGTAAATATGGTTTCCATGGTACAAGCCATAAATACGTGTCTCAACGTGCTGCTGAATTATTAGGCCGTCCTATTGACCAATTACGCTTAATTTCATGTCACCTAGGAAATGGTGCTAGTATTGCAGCTATTGAAGGTGGAAAGTCTGTTGATACTTCAATGGGATTCACTCCTCTTGCAGGTGTTACAATGGGAACTCGTTCTGGTAATATTGACCCTGCGTTAATTCCGTTTATCATGGAAAAAACAGATCAATCTGCTGATGAAGTATTACAAGTATTAAATAAGAAGAGTGGTCTTTTAGGAATCTCTGGTTTCTCCAGTGATTTACGTGATATTACAGAGCAAGCAAAAGAAGGCAACGATCGTGCGGAACTTGCATTGAGAATTTTTGCAGATAACATCCATAAATACATTGGATCATATGCATCTGGAATGAACGGTGTAGACGCAATTATTTTTACTGCTGGTATTGGTGAGAACAGTGAAATTGTTCGTGCTAGAGTTCTTCAAGGGCTTGAATTTATGGGAGTTTATTGGGATCCAACATTGAATAAAATCTCTGGTGAAGAGTCATTCATTAACTATCCACATTCTCCAGTAAAAGTAATGGTAATCCCAACAAATGAAGAAGTAATGATTGCAAGAGACGTTTGTAGATTAGCTGGTATTTAAGTTAAGCGTACAAAGGTCTAGGATGAAAAATTAGAAGACAATCTTTTTCGTAGCATAATGTACGAGAAAGATTGTCTTTTTCCTATAAAAAAAGGAATACTACTTGAATGGATAAATATATTGTCTTTTATTGGCTTCTTTTAGTAAAATAAGGAATGATTCTTATTATTTAGGGGGGGATTAAATGCTTACAAAAGCTGAAGCTTATTATTTGGATAAATTAGAGCAATGGGAAAATGAACGGAAAAGTGAACGATCCATCAAAATTTTCCATCTTTATTCTGATTACATAGATACTGGCTTATCCTATTTACCTGAATGGCAAAAACAAAAAATTGTACGATCATTTAATAATATCTTATTCCATCTTCATGCCATCTTAATTAATTCCACATTTCAACGAAACACCGCCCAAAAAATTATGCAGCAGGCAAGAGTACATAATGAATCCATCTTCACTTTAAGAGATATGACAAAATTGAGTATAGACCAATTACAATCCATTGCAGAAAAACAAATGGCTCATTACAGGATGCTTGCCTCGGTCCAAGGGGCTTTGGCTTCGAAGCATACTGGTTTTTTCATGGGCGATTTTCTCTCAATGCTTATTATTAATCTTCGATCCGTTCAGGTTCTTGCTTCGCTATATGGAAGACCAGCTGATAGTCCCAATGAAATCATGACGGCATTGAAAGTTTTCTGTGCAGGATGTTTGCCGCATGAGCAGCGAAAAGAAGCATGGAATGAGCTAATGGATGAATTAGAGCAAGAACAGCAAGGTTTCTTTTATGATGGAAAGGATGAAATAGTTCAGGAAAAGATGCTGCATTCTTTATTAAATGAGCTGATAAAGCTTTCATTTATCTTATTTTTTAAAAGGAAATCGAGTATGGCTGGTACCATAATAGGAGCAGCGGCGAATTACCATTTTACGAAAGAGATGACGGAATTGGCACATCATTTTTATCAAAAAAGCTATTTACTAAGTAAACGAGATGGAATTTATCCGTCTTTAAGATAAGTGTAGCAACCGGGACCAAAAAGGTGCGGATGGAAATTTTCTTATAAATGGAGAAAGGGGAAACTATGGAAGACTTTTCATTAGACGAATGGGAACAGGAAAGGGAAAGACTTGAATATACGAAAAATTATATGAATATTGTTTTGCATGAGGCGCAGATCAATCAAGGGACATTACAGGAAAATGTGCGAGAATCCATAAGCAATGAAGAGGCGCTTGACAGTAGTTTGAGTTATATCAACTATTTAACGAATAGTAAGTTTTTACAGCTTGCAACAACCGAGTTAAGTATTTTAAAACGTATTTTAGATACTCCCTATTTTGCGCGGATTGATTATCAAATGAAAGGGAAATCCCAAAAGAATGTCTATTATTTAGGAAAAACTTCGCTTTTTGAAAAGGACACACAAAAACCAATAATTGTAGACTGGCGTTCACCAATTGCAAATGTCTATTACGATGGACGATTGGGCGAAGTTTCATACGAAGTGAATGAAGAAACGATTGAAGGGCATTTATCATTAAAAAGACAATTTAAAATTGAAAAAGGAGAGCTCCTTCATTATCAGGATATTGATTTAACTACAACAGATGAATTATTGCAGCAATCTCTTGCTGGAAAAGCAGACCAGCGACTAACAGAGATCATTTCAACTATTCAAGCTGAACAAAATGAAATAATTCGAGCAGATTTAAATCGGCCAATCATTGTCCAAGGAGCGGCCGGAAGTGGAAAGACCACTATTGCTTTACACCGAATATCCTATTTTATCTATAACTATGCAAAATATTTTCAGCCTGAGCAATTAATGATTATTGCGCCAAATAATATGTTTATCGGTTATATTGCACAAGCGCTGCCTGATTTGGGAGTAGAGAAGATTCGTCAAACGACATTCCTAGATTATGTTTTACTATGCATTGGAAAGAAAATGAAAGTAATTCAGTCAAATAAGAAATTACTAACATTTATAAATCATAAGAACAAACAAGAAGAACTGGTTAAGTGGCTTTCCCGTTATAAAGGATCTTTAGAATATAAAAAGGTAATGGATAAATATTTAGTGGATATATGTAATGAAATGAGTCCAAAAGAAGATTTTCGGGTAGAAAAATTCCCGTTATATGGAGCAAAGAAACTGGAGCGTTTATTTAAGAAGGAATACGATTATCTTCCCTTAATCAAACGGAAGGAGAAAATAAAGGGAATCTTACAAGCTGATTTAAAACGGAAAAAGAAAATAATTTTAAGTAAGTTGGAAGATAAGTATGAAGATGCATTAGATCGTGCCTTAAAGATAAAAGAAGATTCAAAGCGGAAAGAGAAAGTTGTCTATTTTCTAGACACGAAGGCAGAAAGAATAGCAACTGTAAAGAAAGAAGCTTCAACTGCTGTTAGAAGATATATGAAGACAATGGAGACAACCGATTTATATGAGTATTATTCCAGATTATTTGCGGATAAGGAGCTCCTTAGAAAATATACGGAAGATTCGCTAACAGAAAAGCAATTAGATTATTTGATTGCCTTCCAGCGAAAGATATTAAAACAAAAGAAAGTGGAAATCGAGGACTTAGGGGCATTATTTTATTTGCAGTATAAAATATTTGGCATAGATAAAGAATATCGAGCGAAGAATATTGTCATTGATGAAGTGCAGGATTATAGCGAATTTCAGCTATATGCCTTAAAAGCAGGACTAGAAACAGATATGTTTACCCTTGTTGGAGATTTAGCACAAGGGATTCACTCCTATCGGGGATTACAGAACTGGCAGACATTACAGCAAACTATTTTTCCGCGCGCGAATTATATGACCTTGCAAAAAAGCTACCGGACTACGATTGAAATTATGTTTTTGGCAAATGAAATTTTGCATTTAGTCAATGAAGATTTGCCCAAAGTGAAACCAGTTGTCCGCCATGGAGAAAAACCGACTGTTCATTTATATGAGCAAAAACAAGAATTGATTGACAGAATGATTCAAGTAGCAGATCGACTGCATAATGACGGTTATCACTCCATTGCTATTATTGGTAAAACAGAGGAAGAATGTAGAGCAATATTGAAAGAGATGCAAAAAAGAAAAGTGCCTAATGTCCAATTTCTTCAAGAAAATGAAGAGCTTGAAAAGAAATATTTAATTATAGTACCAAGCTACCTTTCCAAGGGACTGGAATTTGACGCAGTTCTTCTTTTTACGTTAAATGAGTCTTTTTCCCAAGAAGAAATAGATTTAAAGCTTTTATATGTTGCAATGACAAGACCAATGCATCGCCTTCATTTATTTACACGCGACAAAGCCTCGTTATTATTGGATAAGGCACATAAAGCATATTTTACAGTGGAGAAAGAAAACGAGCGAAAGAGTGGGGAATATGAATAAACAAATCCATACGAAGCATCAATACTTACAGGTTGGCTGTAAAGTGATAACCGTTAGTGATACAAGATCTGAGGAAAATGATAAAAGCGGTAAATTGATGATTGATCTGTTAGAACAGGAAAACCATTCTATACAAAAGTATGTCATCGTAAGGGATGAGAAAGAACAAATTGTACACGAAATAATGACGGGGGTACAATCAGCTGAAATTAATTGTATTCTCTTAAATGGAGGGACAGGAATTTCACCCAGGGATATTACCATCGAAGCCATTAAACCTCTCCTAACAAAAGAATTAGATGGATTTGGAGAACTGTTTCGAATGTTAAGCTATACAGAAGATATAGGCTCTAGTGCTATATTATCAAGAGCGATTGCTGGAACGATTAATAATACGGTCATTTTTTGTACTCCAGGATCTACAGGTGCTGTACGGCTTGCGATGAACAAATTAATCCTTCCTGAATTAAGTCATGGCGTCAGCGAATTGCATAAATAATAATAAAAAGGTCAATAACTTTTCAAGTAAAGAAAAGGGTTGACCTATTTTTATATATAAAAATAGAATTTATCTACTAATGAAATGTATAAAATAATGCATAAAAGATTAAGTTTATTTTTATAGATACAAATAGTTAGTTTATTAATAAGATGTATACTGAGACTTCCTATCTTTTTGTGTGTATAAAAATAAAATTATTTAAATTTTTATAAAAATTCTATTGAAATTATTAGGGAAAGTTGTTAAAGTGATACATATAGTTTTTGAATAAAAATATAAATAAATGAATATTTATTCGCATATAGGAGGAATTAGGTAATGGCAAATCCAAAAGTAGTCTTAGCATATTCAGGAGGATTAGATACATCTGTAGCAATAAAATGGTTACAGGATCAAGGTTATGATGTAGTAGCTTGCTGCTTAGATGTTGGTGAAGGAAAGGATTTGAACTTTATACAACAAAAAGCACTTTCGGTTGGTGCAGTTCAATCTTATGTCATCGATGCAAAAGAAGAATTCGCACAGGATTTTGCACTTACTGCTATGCAGGCACATACCCTTTATGAAGGAAAGTATCCCCTTGTTTCTGCATTATCAAGACCTTTAATTTCCAAAAAATTAGTAGAAGTTGCAGAAAAAGAAAATGCTGTTGCGGTCGCACATGGATGTACGGGAAAAGGAAATGACCAAGTGCGTTTTGAAGTATCTATCCAAGCATTAAATCCTAATTTAAAAGTATTAGCACCAGTCCGTGAGTGGGGATGGTCTCGTGAAGAAGAAATTGCTTATGCAAAAGAAAAAAATATTCCCATCCCGGTTAACTTGGATAGTCCATTTTCTATAGACCAAAATCTATGGGGAAGAAGCAATGAATGTGGAATTTTAGAAGATCCTTGGGCTGCCCCTCCAGAAGAAGCGTATGACTTAACGGTAAGTCTCGAAAATGCTCCTGATCAAGCAGATATTATTGAAATTGAATTTAAGGAAGGTGTCCCTGTCAGCATAGATGGTATTACTTATTCTTTATCTGCGCTAATTCTTGAGTTAAATAAGATCGCTGGAAAACATGGTGTGGGTAGAATCGATCATGTAGAAAATAGATTAGTAGGAATTAAATCAAGAGAAGTGTATGAATGTCCAGGTGCTTTAACATTGATGAAAGCACATAAAGAATTAGAAGATATTACGCTTGTAAAAGAAGTAGCTCATTTTAAACCAGTTATCGAAAAGAAAATCACAGAAGTTATTTATGAGGGACTTTGGTTCTCTCCAATTACAAAAGCATTGCAAGCTTTCTTGCAAGAAACCCAGAAAAACGTGACAGGAACGGTTCGCGTGAAACTATTTAAAGGGCATGCGATTGTAGAAGGAAGAAAATCACCGTATTCTTTATATGATGAAAAACTTGCTACGTATACTTCCGACGATGAGTTTGATCATGCAGCAGCGGTTGGCTTCATTAAACTTTGGGGACTTCCTACAAAGGTTCAAAGCATTGTGGAAAACGACAAGAAGGTGTCTGTGTGAAGAAGTTATGGGGAGGCAGATTTACAAAATCTGCCGAGGAATGGGTAGATGAATTTGGGGCGTCCATTTCCTTTGATCAAGAACTAGTGTTAGAAGATATAGAAGGGAGCATTGCCCATGTGGAAATGCTCTCTAAGACAGGGATATTGTCAGTAGCAGAGGCAGAGAAAATCAAAAATGGATTACTTACTCTAAAAAAGCAAGCAGAAAAGGATGAATTATCTTTTTCTGTAAAACTAGAAGATATCCATCTTAATTTAGAAAGTAAATTAACGGATTTAATTGGTCCTGTAGGTGGGAAGCTCCATACTGGTAGAAGTAGAAATGATCAGGTTGCAACAGATATGCATCTTTACCTGCGAAAACAAGTGAAACAAATTATCCAATTATTGAATGAGCTGCAAAGCTCGTTGCTGGAAAAGGCAGAGCATCATATTGAAACAGTAATGCCTGGTTATACACATCTTCAGCGTGCCCAGCCTATCTCTTTTGCGCATCATTTAATGGCGTATTTCTGGATGTTTGAAAGAGACAAACAGCGATATCAGGAAAATGTAACGAGAATTAATGTATCACCACTAGGTGCAGGTGCTTTAGCAGGAACAACCTTTCCTATTGATCGTTCCTATAGTGCTGACTTACTTGGCTTTGATTCCATTTATGAAAATAGTATGGATGCAGTAAGCGATCGTGACTTTATTCTAGAATTTCTATCGACTAGTTCTATTTTAATGATGCATCTATCGCGCTTTAGTGAAGAAATTATTCTTTGGTCTTCTCAAGAATTTAAATTTATTGAATTAGACGATAGTTTTTCCACGGGAAGCAGCATTATGCCCCAAAAGAAAAATCCAGATATGGCTGAATTAATCCGAGGAAAAACCGGACGGGTTTATGGAAATTTAATGGGCTTGTTAACTGTATTGAAAGGTTTGCCTTTAGCATACAATAAAGATATGCAGGAAGATAAAGAAGGGATGTTTGATACCGTAAAAACGGTGGTTGGCTCTTTGCGCATTTTTGCTGGTATGATTCAAACAATGAAGGTTAATGAGCAAGGAATGGAAAATGCCACGAAAAATGACTTTTCTAATGCTACAGAATTAGCTGATTATTTATCAGAAAAAGGGATGCCATTCAGAGAGGCACATGAAGTAGTAGGGAAATTGGTTCTATACTGTGTGAATAAAAAATGTTATTTGCAGGATTTAAGTATTACAGAACTACAAGCGGCGAGCAGCTTATTTGAACAGGATATCTACCATGTATTGAATCCCAGAACGGCAGTTGAAAGACGAAATAGTGCTGGCGGAACTGGATTTACCCAAATAAAGCAGGCGATTGAAAAAGCAAAGCTTTGCGTTTGGGAAAAAGAAGAAGTGAAGTAAAAGAAGAAAATTCTATTATTTGATTGCAAACACTGCTTTCAATAATAGAACTTTCTTCTTTTTATTTCTATTGATCACTGCTTCTAACAATTAAAACATCACAAGGAGCATTTCTGGTAATTCCTTCAGAGACACTGCCGATAATAAATCTCTCAACGGCATTTAAACCTGTCGCTCCACACACAATTAAATCAGCTTTGTACTTTGTCGCAATTTCTCGAGGAACTACTGCTCTTGGAGAACCGAATTCAATTGCCTTTACAACATTCGCAACTCCTGCTGCAGTTGCTTGAACAATATATTTATCTAAGAGCTCATTAGCGAATTCATCTGATTTAGCTGCAATGGATTGATCGTACGCAGCTACTGTTGCAAAAGATCTCGTATCAATAACATGGGCAATGACAAGCCTAGCATTATTTTCTTTTGCGATTGAAATCGCTTTCTTTATAGCGTTATCAGCCTCGTCAGAACCATCTACTGCCACAATAATGTTTTGATAGTTTACGTTCATAAGCATTCACTCCTTAAGTTTATCTACTTCTATTATATACCCAATTCATGCATAAGTTTAACTTTTCAATCAAATAATAGGGGGAAAAATAAGAAAGGAAGGAATAGAGATGCACAAACAAAATGAAAGTATACAGAATGATTTTCAATTTGATGAAAAAGGAAGCGAAGAAGTAACTGCCCAAGTGATGGAATCCTATAACGACGGTGCGGTTGATGCCTTCTTGGATAAAGAGCAGAAACAAATAAAGGACTAAACAAAAAAGACTGTAGGAAGAGCCTGAGCCTTAAATGATAGGCGAATAATAACTAATTCCACCTATCATTTAAGATAAACTAGTTTTAAGTTACTATGACCTGCGGCTGAATGGAGGAGGCTGAACCTCCATCAACGCTCTCCTGGTGGAAAGCAATATATACCATTCAGCCTGTGAGTACTGTTGCAAAACAAATCGTCCTTTTTAAATGAATAACTGCCCTAATTTTTAATCCATCATCTGCACTCAACTTGTTAGTAATTTCTTGGAATGTAGTAAGGCTGGTAGATAGGCTGAGGATAAGGGGCGTCTGCATAATAATTTTGACTAGAACTATTTCTACTAATCACTGGGCCAAGAATTGTTGTTTTATTAATGGGAGAGATGGTGGATTTCCACTTATGAAGATCCAATGAATAAGTATGTGCCATTAAGTCTGGAGGAGTTAGACGAAGTAAATCAGAGCCAAAGATTGCTTCAGGTGTAGGTGCATTGAATATAGCTAATAAATGTGTCTTATTTGTATTTGCGATTTCATAATGCCACCAGCCTTGGGGAACATTAGCTACTTGGCCAGGCGTAATGGTATAGTTTAGGATTTTTTTTGTAAAAGGATTTAATAGTGAAACAGTAGCAGAACCGGAAATGCAGTATACGAGCTCTGCCGCATTTTGGTGAATATGTGGTTCAACTACAATATCTCTGCTTAAATAGATATCTAGCAATGACACATTCTCTAACGAATTTAACTGTTGTTCTCCTAAAACATTAATATAATTATGACTATCTCTTGTGAAAAAATTACTTTTATTTACATCAAAATGGTATTGGATTTTTGGGTCTGTATAATCTACATATTTAACCATTCTCTTCTCCCCCATTTATTCCTTTTTAAGTTTAGGTATCTTATGTAAAATATAAATTTAGGTGCAAGTACATTAAAAGAGCAGATAATAGATTCGTTTTTTTGGGGGCATGAGTATTTCAATCACATATAAACCCCAACGATTATACGGAGATGCTAGGGGAAACTCCGAATTATCGTTGGGGTTATTTAGAAAACAGGTTTGTGGTTAACATCCGCATGACAGATATAAAAAAACAGGCGGATTTTCTTGTTTACCATTTATTGAATAATTTGAAGCTCTTTCGGAAATTTAGTTAAAATCTCCACTCCATCTTTTGTAACATAAACATCATCTTCTATCCGAACTCCTGCAACATTCGGTACATAAATTCCCGGCTCGATTGTATATACCATACCTTCTTGTAAAACTAGGGAATTTGTTTCAGTTAAGGAAGGGAATTCATGAACACTAATCCCTAATCCATGCCCTAAACGGTGAGGGAAAAACTCGCCATAACCTGCTTCTCTTATTGTGTTTCGAGCAGCTAGATCAACAGTAGCACAAGAAACGCCTGGCTTAGAGGCTTCAATCGCTGTAAGCTGAGCTTTTAAAACTGTATCATAAATATCCTTTTGCTTCTCATTAATGTCGCCAAATGCCACTGTTCTGGTTATATCGGAACAATATCCATCAACAACAACCCCTAAGTCAAATAATACTAGGTCTCCTTTTTTGATTTTTGTCTCTCCTGGATTACCATGAGGGGAAGCACCGTTCACACCAGTTAAAACCATGGTTGAAAAGGACATCTTACCAATTCCTTTTTTCTTCAATTCATATTCAATTGCAGCTAGAATTTCCATTTCAGATTTGCCTTCTGCTATTTCATTACAGCCTATTTCTATAGCGAAATCAGCCCATTTACAAGCTTCTTTTATCTTAGCTAATTCATCTGATGTTTTTATCATGCGCAAAGTATTAATTTTTTCTTCTGCTGAAACATATCCTTCAATGTTTGGAAATGACGTTTGAAGTGCCTGATATCTTGCCACATTCATGTGATCTATTTCAAGAGCTACTTTTGTTGTACGGTTTGTACGGCTTTGAACCATACTTTGAATAGCCTCCCATGGATTTTCTGTATCACTATAGCCGATGATATCATAGCTCCACCCAGCATTTTTAGCATCATTTGTTTCCATTGCAGGACAAACTAATATCGGATCGTTTTCTGGGAAGACAATCAAAGCCAATAATCTTTCATGTGGATCACTATAGAATCCGCTAAAATAGAAAATATTATCTGTAGAAGTTAAAAAAGTGAAATCAATTTCTTCCTGCTTCATCCAATTTGCTAGAGACGCTATTTTTTTTTTCAATTCAACCTACCTCCAAGTGTTTCTTAACAAGTCTATACTTTTTTTCATTTCCTTATATTGTAGGACCAGTTAAATATTATTCTTATCCTATAAGATTATCAACATAAGTCGTGTATGTAAATATTTAGACTTACGAAACTTTCTGTGTGATCAGATGCTTTAGCTAATTTTTAAATACTTTTTTTGTCCTTGTCCGCATAGGATAGTATCAAGGAGGTTTTAGCGACTATGAATAAGAATAGATATTTACTATGTATATTATTATGTGGTGTCCTTTTATATTATGGAATGCCAAGACTTTCTCCCTTCAGTAACGGGGCTGAAGGAATATTTTCGATTACATGGCTAGCCTTTGCCTTAATGGTAGTAGCGGGAAATTTAACTGCATTACTATATACCCCTAAAAAACCACGACCAGCCAAAAGGTCCTATAGTAAAGCACAGAAAAAGAAGAAAATCTATTATTACCAATAAGATGAAAAGAGGAGAGAGATAGAACTAAAACGAAAATCTATCTCCCGTTATCAATAAATAAGGGTCCGTATGCTGGTAAATGATTATGCGGGTCTTTATTGCCGATATCCGTATAATGTGGTTCGATTTATTTACGGCTGGAATTATTTTCTTCCAGCCCTTTTAGCATGTAATATTTTAATACCAATCAGATTTTTTTAAAGAAATAAAGATGTCCACAAAAGACATACTCCACTCAAAAAACAAAATGACTGAATGTTTTAATGGCGATTAACAGAGAATTCATTGAATACCCTAGTAGTTCACTCTATAATAAAGATATACAAGCTTTTTTCAATAGATTTTTTACCTAGGGAAATCATAGATATTAAAGAAGGCAGCTTTAAATGAAAGAAATTAATAGTTAGCCGAAAACTATTGAAACATAGATGGATAAATTGTAATAAATAGAAATAAATGGTATGAAAATGTCTAGTACAGGCAGTTTTCGCATAGAACAAACGAGAGAGTTTAACCAATAGAATTTTCTAAGTTTGTCTGCGAGAAGCAGTGTGCTTTTCTTAAAAGAGGGTGGTAATTTGGCTACAAAACATGAGCAAATATTAAATTATATTGATGAATTACAAGTAGGAGAAAAGATTTCTGTTCGACAAATTGCGAAAGCATTAAATGTAAGTGAAGGAACAGCTTATAGAGCGATAAAAGAAGCAGAGAATAAAGGGTATGTAAGTACCATTGAAAGAGTTGGTACAATTAGAATTGAACGAAAGAAGAAAGAAAATATTGAGAAGTTAACCTATGCAG
This sequence comes from Niallia sp. FSL W8-0951, assembly GCF_038006525.1. Taxonomy (NCBI): domain Bacteria; kingdom Bacillati; phylum Bacillota; class Bacilli; order Caryophanales; family Bacillaceae; genus Niallia; species Niallia sp. FSL W8-0951. The sequence continues at coordinate 2,530,594 of NZ_JBBOVK010000001.1, read as the reverse complement.
AAGTAGTTAATATTGTGGATGGACAAGTTCTTGGTGGGAGAGCTGGTTTACATAAAACCTTAAATCGGTTTGTTATTGGGGCAATGAAATTAGATGCAATGATGCGTTATACAGGTCCTGGAAATCTCTTGATTATAGGGAACCGTGTGCGGGCACATGAACATGTATTAAAAGCTGGTGCTGCGGTTTTAATTACAGGTGGCTTCGATACAGAGGAACATGTGAAACGTTTAGCAGACGATTTGCAGCTCCCGATTATTTCAACAAGCTATGATACATTTACTGTTGCAACGATGATAAACCGGGCAATCTATGATCAGCTCATAAAAAAAGAAATTGTTTTAGTAGAAGATATTTTAACACCGCTTAAAGAAACGATTTACTTAAAGACAACGGATGATGTTGCTTTGTGGCATAAATATAATAAAGAAACGTTACACGGTCGGTTCCCAGTAGTGGATCATAGTTTAAAAGTACAAGGGATGATTACATCAAAGGATATCATTGGAAAATCGATGGATATGACGATTGATAAAGTCATGACAAAACACCCAATGACGGTTAGTGGCAAAACAAGTGTTGCTTCTTGTTCGCATATGATGGTATGGGAAGGAATTGAAGTCTTGCCAGTTGTAGATGAAGCAAACAAGCTAGAAGGGATTATTAGTAGACAAGATGTATTAAAAGCGCTGCAAATGAACCAAAGACAGCCTCAAATTGGCGAAACGATTGATGATATTGTCACAAAGCATGTCTTGTTGACTAAAGGAAAAAACAAAGGGGAAACAGCCTTTTCCTGTGAAGTAACTCCGCAGATGACGAATCACTTAGGGACCATATCTTATGGGGTGTTTACAACGATTGTTTCCGAAGCGGCGAACAGAGTACTTAGAGGGTTTAAAAAAGGTGATTTAGTTGTCGAAAATATGACCATCTATTTTATCAAGCCAGTTCAAATGGATAGTGTTATTGAAATAGTTCCCAAAATTTTAGAAGTTGGACGAAAATTTGGGAAAGTCGATGTAGAAGTTTTTAACCACGGAGTACTTGTTGGAAAAGCGATGATGATGTGTCAATTAATCGATCGTCATTAATGAAAGGAGAAATAAATGAAACAGAAAATACTAGATGCGATAAGAGCCTTTAATACTATCATTATTCATAGACATGTCCGTCCAGATCCAGATGCATATGGATCGCAAGGTGGATTAGCAGAAATTATAAAAACTTCTTATCCCGATAAAAACGTCTATACGGTAGGAAAAGAAGAAGCTTCCTTAAACTTTTTACGAAGACTCGATGTCATTGATGACAGCACCTATGCTGATGCGCTGGTCATTGTATGTGATACAGCTAATCAAGAAAGAGTATGTGACCAGCGCTATCTGACTGGGAAAATGCTAATAAAGATCGACCATCATCCAAATGATGATGCATATGGCGATATAGTTTGGGTAGAGACTGCAGCTAGTTCGACAAGTGAGTTGATCTATGAGTTTTATTTGTTTGGAGAAGATCAGGGGCTAAAGATGAGTGATGAGGCTGCAAGGCTGCTATATGCGGGAATTGTTGGAGATACTGGGAGATTTCTATATCCAAGTACATCGGAAAAAACATTTCTTTATGCCGGAGAATTAATCAAATATTCTTTTTCGCGCACAGAAATGTATGACCAAATGTATGAACTCGATCCCCATATTGTCAAGCTGAGTGGCTATGTTCTGCAAAATTTTCAAGTTCATGCAAATGGAGTAGCAAGTATGAAGCTCAATAAGGAAATATTAGCTCAATTTCAGGCAACTCCTGCAGAGGCATCGTTACTTGTTAGCAGTCTAGGGAGTGTAAAAGGTTTAAAAGCATGGGTCTTTTTTATTGAAGAAGCAGATCAAATTCGTGTAAGATTGCGTTCAAAAGGACCAGTTATTAATGGAATTGCAAAAAAATATAATGGTGGAGGACATCCAATGGCCTCAGGCGCAACCATTTATCAATGGGAGGATGCCTGTAAAGTAGTGAAGGATTTAGAAGCAGTTTGTAAATAAGGTAGTTTTCTTATGGCTTAATTATTCAACAAGAAAGAAAAAGGGTGCAATCCGTTACGTTATAATGGATTGCACCTCTTTTTAATCGCCAAAGGTGACTCTTAATTCGACATGAACCGTTGTATAAATAATCAACTCTGTTACTTTAAATTTATAACGCTTTTTATCGGAAACAACTACTTTGTTTTCAATCGACTTTTTTAACAGTGCGCGACTTTTATAGACCATATCGAGGTCTTTTGCAATAATGGTCGATAAATCTTCTTTAATGGCATCTTCCATTTCTAAGGCATTAAAGGGTTTAATATCATATTTTTCTTTATCTGTATTGTTTATCTTTACAACGATATCCTCCACTGTCAGCTTTTCTTCGGTCGTTTTATTTTGTGCAGCAAATTCCTCTTGCCATATTTTTTTCTCTCTTTCTAAATCCTCAATAGTTGCTTTTTGTGTTTTAATTTCCGAGCTATATCGTTCCTGCCATACACCAAAAATAAAGACAAAAATACACCAACTGATTACTCCACCGATAACCATTCCGGCAAAAAAACGTTGTACAGCCTGATTTTTATAATATGGTGGAATTCTCATTTATATATACTCCTGTGTAATCCACTTAATAATTGTAATGCCTGTATGAGCTCCTCCGAAAGCAGAAACGATTAATAAGATTTGTTTGAATAGGTCTTTTGTGCCAGCATCATAGATTCCTTTTTCAATCGTATCAATAGCATCAAAGGTCCCGCCAATCGCTGTAACAATCGCCCAAATTTTGATGATTCCAGAAATGCGTATGATTTCAGTAAGGAGTGGTTTTCCGGTTAGAAATGCAGCAAGTCCACCTAAAAGTGCGCCTCCTAAAATTACCCCTAAGGCAATAAAGTAGCTTTCGATGAAGGTAGGGAAGAATGGTTGTTGATTCATACGTTTACCTCTCTAACTTTTATTAGTTTTTGTTTCTAAGCAGGCAACAAATCAAATAGAATGAAGTCTTCTCCATAGAGCAAAATATTTATTCTCACGGTTGTATATTTTTCTCATATCTTGTAATCTTCTATTCTTCTTCTTATTATTATGGACAATCTATTGCATTTATGAATGAATTTAAAGGTCAATTATACAAGTGTTGAAGTTTCACGTCATTCCTTAATAAAGAGAACATATTTTCTTTTTTTGCTGTGAACATCTATAATGAAAGGAAAAAGTCTTTTATTTTGAGGCAAACTAATAAGATAGAATAACAATGATTGCTTTTTTAAGGGAATAGCCTTTAAAGTGGTAAAAAGGTTTGTAAATAAAGAAAAAATGACACCTTCTCTAGCATTTTTATATATTTTTTTGTTATAAGGAAAAAAATTTTTTAAGAAAAGTGGTGAATTAATTTATGTCTTTTATACATCTTCAAGTATCTAGTGCATATAGCCTTTTATCTAGCACGCTTTCGATAAAAGAGTTAGTTACAAATGCTAAAAAGCATGGCTATCGTTCTATTGCTTTAACAGATCGCAATGTGATGTATGGTGCAGCTTCTTTTTATAAAGAATCATTAAAGCAAGGGATAAAACCGATTATCGGACTAACAGTAGATGTAATAAGTGAATGGGAAGAAGATAATGTTTATCCATTGGTCTTATTAGCTAGAACTAGTCTAGGATTTAAAAATTTATTGAAAATTACGAGTGCTGTTCAAACAAAAAATCCACAGGGAATTCCTGTGAAATGGTTAAAGCATTATGCTAAAGGTCTCGTTGCAATCTCACCTGGATTTGATGGGGAGATTGAACAAAATTTACTGAGGGATGATACGGAATCAGCAAGAAATACATTAATGCTATGGAAGTCCATTTTTGAACCTGGTCAATGCTTTTTATCTATTCAAAGACACGGCATTGCGGTGGAAGATGCACTAAATGAAAAGTTACTCAGATTAGCTTCTGAAGAAAAAGTCAAGCTGGTAGCAACAAATAATGTATTTTACCTGGAGGAGGAGGACCATTTTGCTTATGAATGCTTAAAGGCAATCAAAAATGGGGAGAAGCTTTCCGATATAGAGCAAGATGAATGGAGTTCTAATCAGCATTATCTAAAAAACAAAGAAGAAATGATCACATTATTCAATGATCAACCAGATATTCTGGAAAACACATGGAAGGTAGGAGAGTCTTGTCAGATTGAAATGAATGGCATACTTGCTACCTTACCTAAATATACTGTACCTGCAGGAAAAAATGCTCTTAGTTATTTAAGAGAATTATGTATGGCTGGTTTAAATGACAGATATTCTCATCCTTCTCCAGAACACACAGCACGGTTGGAATATGAATTGGACATCATTGGGAGAATGAATTATAGTGACTATTTCTTAATTGTTTGGGATTTTATGAAGTTTGCGCGAGAGAACGGAATTCTAACAGGTCCTGGAAGGGGGTCAGCTGCGGGATCAATCGTTGCCTATGTTTTACATATTACAGATATAGATCCTATTAAATATCAATTGCTTTTTGAAAGATTTTTAAATCCAGAGAGAATTTCCATGCCAGATATCGATATTGATTTTCCTGATAATAAACGGGATAAAGTTATTTCATATGTGAAAAATAAATATGGAGAGCTGCATGTTGCGCAAATTATTACCTTTGGTACGCTTGCTGCTAAAGCAGCTTTGCGCGATGTTGGGCGAGCCTTTGGCTTATCTGTTAAAGAGTTGGATGAACTGTCAAGAATGATCCCATCTAAACTAGGTGTTAATCTCAAACAAAGCTATCAAGAATCCATCCGTTTGCAGCAATTTGTTGAATCATCTCCTCGAAATCAAAAACTATTTGATACTGCATGTAAAATCGAAGGGCTTCCAAGGCATACATCAACCCATGCTGCCGGCGTGGTTCTTAGTCAACAGCCCCTTGTTGATATTATTCCGATTCAAGGTGGTCATGACGATATTTATTTAACACAGTATAGCATGGAATATTTAGAGGAACTTGGCTTATTGAAAATGGATTTTCTTGGTTTAAGAAATCTTTCTTTTATTGAAGCTATTCTTGATATGCTTTATAAAGCAACAAAGAAAAGAATAGATATAAGAAAAATACCAATTGATGACCCAAATGTTTTCAAGCTATTAAGTAGAGGAGATACAACAGGGATCTTTCAATTGGAATCAGAAGGAATGCGCAATGTATTAAAGAGGTTACAGCCAACTAATTTTGAAGATATTGTAGCTGTTAATGCGCTTTACCGTCCTGGACCTATGGAGAATATACCGCATTACATCAATAGAAAACATGGCAAAGAATCGATTAACTATTATCATCCTGATTTAGAAGAGATACTAAAGAGCACCTATGGAGTGATTGTTTATCAAGAGCAAATTATGCAAATCGCTTCTAAAATGGCTGGGTTCTCACTAGGAGAGGCGGATTTGTTAAGACGAGCTGTGAGTAAGAAACAAAAGGAAATTCTGGAAAAAGAAAGAATTCATTTTGTAAAAGGAGCAGAAAGAAAAGGATATCATGAAAAAACAGCGAATGAAATATATGAGTTAATTGTGCGTTTTGCCAACTATGGTTTTAATAGAAGTCATGCAGTAGCATATAGTATGATTGCTTATCAGCTTGCCTATTTAAAAGCAAACTACCCCCTGTATTTTATGGCGGCACTATTAACATCTTCCCTTGGAAACACAGGGAAAATAATTCAGTATATTCAAGAGTTAAAACAGATGAATATTGAATTGACTCCGCCTTCTATTAATCAAAGTAATTACTTTTTCCGTGTAGAAAAGGATAAAATCCGTTATAGCTTAGCAGGCATAAAAGGTATTGGCGGAAATGTATTAAGAGAAATATTAAAGGCGAGAAGTCAGAAAAAATTTGAAGATTTGTTTGATTTTTGTATACGAGTTTCCCCGAAGACGGTTAACAGAAGAGTCTTGGAAATGCTTATTTATTCCGGAAGCTTCGATGAATTCGGAGTAGATCGTGCTATTTTGCTGGCATCTATTGATGTAGCCATACAGCACGCCCAATTAGTTCATCCAGAGGATGAAGAGCAAAATGATTTATTTAGTGAGGATGATTTCTTTTTTAAACCGAAATATGTAGAAGTAGAACCACTCAGAGTGGAAGATAAATTAGCTTTAGAAAAAGATGCCTTAGGATTTTACTTATCAGACCATCCTGTGTCTATCTATAAGCCGTATCAAGCAACTTTGCAAACCATTGCTATTAATGGAATGGAAGTAGGAAAAAAACATAAAAGCATTGTCTATATAACAGAAATAAATATCATTCGCACTAAAAAAGGGGAGCCGATGGCATTTATCCAGCTGAGTGATCAGAGCGGAGAAATGCAAGGTGTTATATTTCCAACTATTTTTAAGAAATATCAAAGTCTGCTTAACTCGGGTGAAATTGTATATTTGGAAGGGAAATGTGAAGAAAGAAACGGCAGTAAACAATTTGTTATTCAATTAGTTGAATCGATGAGGACGATTGTCCAGTCACTTTCTAAAAAGGAACATAAGTTGTTTATTAAAGTGATGAATGAGAAGCATATGATGAACCAAAGATTAGAGTTACTGGCGGTTATGAGAAAATTCCCGGGAACTACTCCAGTTATTATTCATTATGAAGAAACAGGAAAAAACATCGTTTTAAACGAAGAATATAAAATTTCACCAAGTAAGGAATGTATCGCTGAATTATCTACTTTACTAGGTACTAATCGCGTTTTCTTATCCGAATAAAACTTTACAACTTTAAAAAGTTGTTATATTGTTTAATAAGCTGACTGGTCAGACCACTTAGCCTAAATTTTTGGATTGGATATTTTGTACTTATACTTTATTTATTTTCTTATAACATTGCCAAAAAAGGCAAGAAAGAAGTGAGTGATGACATAAGGTGAATGAATCATCTTCAAAAGAATCCAAATTATATGTGGATATCGTGAATCATTTACGAGAAATGATTGATCAAAACGGCCTGAAACCAGGGGACAAGCTTCCCTCTGAACGAGTATTGAGTGAAACCCTGCATGCAGGCAGATCATCCATCAGGGAAGCTCTGAGAGCATTAGAGCTGCTTGGGCTGATTGAAACAAGAAAAGGGGAAGGAACCTTTCTTCGTGATTTTCAAGGTCATAAATTAGTAGAATTGATCAGTACTTTTATATTGCAGAATGATAAAGCAAAACAAGACGTTTTGGAAACAAAGAACTATATTCAATTAAATGCTCTATATATTGCCATGGAAAAAATTACAGAAGATGAATTGGCACATTTAAAACAGTTGGTAAATGAACGAGAAATATCAGAAAGTGAGTTTTTCTTTCAAATCATTAAAATAGCTGATAATTTCTTGGTCCATCGTTTATGGACTATTTTAAATGACTATTATCATTCACTAACAATTCCTGCGAAAGAATGGAAGAGGGAGGATTACCTCCTTCTTTTAGATTCATTAAAAAAAAAGAATCAAATGCAATTATGGAGTGTATTTAGTAATTACAATAATTTCAACTGATTATTGGTGCTTGGAAATGATAGGAATCCGATTCAAATCTAAATTGTTACTTATGGGGAGGTTTCCATATTGATTAAGGGAATATTTTCGAAATCAAAAAAACTTAAGTATGCAACATTACCTTCAGAATTATCAAAGAATGAAGTTCCAGAAGGGATTATGACAAAATGTTCTAATTGTAAGAAAATAATGTATACACGTGAATTACAGAAGAATCATAAGGTTTGTTTAAACTGTGGGTATCATCTGCCTATGAAGGCTTATGAAAGAATGAATTGCATTTTGGATGAAGCAACTTTTGTTGAGCTAAATGCAGAAATGAGAACCGGAAATCCTTTGCAGTTTCCTGGTTATGAAGATAAAATTGCCGGCGATATTAAAAAAACGAATATGAATGAAGCTGTTGTTACAGGAACAGGCGAAATAAATGGCAGAAAAGTAGTAATAGCTGTAATGGATTCTTCTTTCCGGATGGGAAGTATGGGTTCAGTAGTTGGAGAAAAAATTACCCTCGCTGTCGAAAAGGCTGATGAGCTTTCGGTACCCTTTATAATTTTTACGGCTTCTGGTGGAGCAAGAATGCAAGAAGGCGTGCTAAGTCTTATGCAAATGGCGAAAACAAGTGTAGCATTAAAACGATTTAGCGATAATGGCGGTTTATATATTACCATTATGACCCACCCAACAACAGGAGGCGTTTCTGCAAGCTTTGCCTCACTTGGAGATTATAATTTTGCTGAACCAGGTGCATTAATTGGTTTTGCGGGACGTCGTATTATTGAACAAACGATAGGAGAAGAGCTTCCGGAGGACTTCCAAACGGCAGAGTTTTTACTAAAGCATGGTCAATTAGATGCGGTAATACCTAGATTAGAATTAAAAGAGAAGCTTAGCCTCGTGCTTGAAATGCATCAAACAGGTGGTGAATTAGAATGGTAGGATTAGATTTTGATAAACCAATTAATGAATTGAAAGATAAAATCCAAGAATTAAAAGACTTCTCGGAAAATGCAAATGTTGATTTAAGTACAGAGATTGAAAAATTAGAAATACGCTTAAAAAAATTGGAAAAAGATGTATACGATAATATGAAGCCTTGGGATCGAGTTCAAATTGCTAGACATCCAAATAGACCAACGACCCTTGACTATATTCCCCATTTGTTTACCGATTTTATCGAATTACATGGAGATAGAGGCTTTGGAGATGATGAGGCAATTGTAGGTGGAATTGCGAAATACAAAGGATTACCAGTAACGATTGTCGGCCATCAAAGAGGAAAAGATACAAAGGAAAATATTCGCAGAAATTTTGGAATGCCTCATCCAGAAGGATATCGAAAAGCCCTGCGTCTAATGAAGCAAGCGGATAAGTTCAATCGTCCCATTATTTGTTTTATTGACACAAAAGGTGCATACCCTGGTAAAGCTGCAGAGGAAAGAGGACAAAGTGAAGCTATTGCCAAAAATTTATTTGAAATGGCATCGATGGAAGTCCCAATTGTCTGTATTGTAATTGGAGAAGGTGGTAGTGGTGGTGCTTTAGCACTTGGCGTTGGTAACCATATTCACATGCTAGAGAACTCCACATACTCAGTTATTACACCAGAAGGAGCCGCATCTATTTTATGGAAAGATGCTGGGCAGGCTAAACAAGCAGCTGAAAAAATGAGAATTACTGCACCAGACTTAAAAGAGTTAAGCATTATTGATTCCATCATTAAGGAAGTAAAAGGTGGAGCACACCATAATATAAAAGAACAAGCAGAACAAATTGATGAAGTATTATATGCATCTCTGAAAGAATTAAAAGGAATGACAAAGGAAGAACTTGTGAATCACCGCTATGCTAAGTTTAAAAATATGGGTATCTATTTAAATCATTGATAAGAGTTTTTAAACGAGACTAAGAATAAATATTCCAAGCGAAGATAACCCCCCATAATTATGCGGAGATAGTAAAACTATTTCGTATGATTGTTGGGGGGTTTTTATTCATTTTTTATGCGTCATAAAGGCTCTAATTTCCCATCCAGTGCATCGTTTGATTATAACGTAATGGACGAGTTCTATTCTAAACATACATAATCAAATAGCGGAAAACGTTTGTCCGATCCAATTTAGGAAGTATTTTTGTTTTTTCTTCTCTTTTTATTGGTATGAAAATGCGGTAAGAAGGTAAAAATGTAGTTTGCAGAATAAAAAATGTTTATTTTATTTTATTTTATTTTATTTTATTTTAAAACTATTAACACTATTTTTATGATTTTTCTTTTCTGAATGCCAGTTAATAGGTTTAAAGTTTGCGATAAGGGGAAATAGCTACAAAAATAGCGATAGATAAAACGTTTGCATTTTGCTGATTATTCCGTCTTTTATTTTTTTTTCATATTAAGTTGAGATACACGATTCTTCATGATATGGTAGAATTGTTTAATGGATAATTGGATAAATGCAAGATAAATTAATAGAGAAAAGCCAATTTCTTGATTAATTTACAAAAGTTAGCATTACATAAATTATATATGTAAATTTTGTGAAAAATGTTACAGACAAGTAATTTGTTATATAATAGTATATGTATGTTATGCTACATAATTTATTTGTTAATGAAATTATGAGGTGAGGAAATTGACAGTTAAAAGAATTGGTGTATTAACAAGTGGCGGTGACGCACCAGGAATGAATGCAGCTATTAGAGCCGTAGTTCGTAAAGCGATATTCCATGGTGTGGAAGTATATGGGGTAGTTGGTGGTTATGCTGGGCTAATTAGTGGCAACTTCAGAAAATTAGAAGTTGGTTCAGTTGGTGATATAATCCATCGTGGTGGAACCTTCCTTTTCTCTGCACGTTGTGAAGAATTTAAAACAAAAGAAGGACAACAAAAAGGGATTGAGCAATTAAAGAAACATAATATCGATGGACTAGTTGTCATTGGTGGAGATGGTTCTTATATGGGTGCGAAGGCGCTTACAGAACAAGGTTACCCTTGTGTTGGAGTTCCAGGAACAATTGACAATGATATTCCAGGAACAGAATTCACAATCGGTTTCGATACTGCATTAAACACAGTTATTGATGCGATTGATAAAATCCGTGATACAGCTACATCTCACGAGAGAACATTCATCATTGAGGTAATGGGAAGAAATGCTGGAGACATCGCATTATGGGCTGGTTTAGCTGGTGGTGCTGAAACAATTCTTATTCCAGAAGAAGGCTTTAACTTGGAGGAAATTGTAGGCAGATTGAAAAAAGGTCAAGAGCGTGGTAAAAAGCATAGTATTATTGTCGTAGCTGAAGGAGTAGCCAGCGGTGTTGAAATCGGTAAATTGATTGAAGAAAATACAGATTTCGATACTCGTGTGTCTGTGTTAGGACATATGCAGCGTGGTGGATCACCTACAGCCCAAGACCGTGTGTTAGCTAGTCGTCTAGGTGCATATGCAGTTGAGCTTTTAGTAGAAGGAAAAGGTGGAAGAGCTGTTGGTATCGAAAAAAATCAATTGGTTGATTATGATATCATTGAAGCGTTAGCACGTAAACATACGATTGATAATAATTTATATCACTTATCAAAAGAATTATCCATTTAAATCAGTAGGAATTTATGATTATCTAGTGCATTTTATGATTAGATCATCCATAAATTCCTAAAATGCTGTTTTAGTTCGCTATTATTTTTTACTAATATTTATCGGAGGTTATTATTAATGCGTAAAACGAAGATTGTATGTACTATTGGTCCTGCAAGTGAAAGCGTAGAAAAATTAACGCAATTAATGGAAGCTGGAATGAATGTTTCACGCCTTAACTTTTCACATGGTGATTTTGAAGAACATGGAGCAAGAATAAAAAACATTCGTGAAGCTGCTGAAATTACTGGTAACAATATCGCGATTCTTTTAGATACAAAAGGTCCGGAAATTAGAACAAACAACATGAAGGATGGCGCTATTGAACTAGTTGCTGGTAATGATATTATCGTATCTATGACAGAAGTTGAAGGTACTACAGAGAAATTCTCTGTTACTTACGAAGGTTTAATTGATGATGTGGAGCCAGGTAGCAAAATTCTATTAGATGATGGTTTAATCGGCCTTGAAGTAACGAAAATAGACAAAGCTGCTGGAGAAATACATACAAAAATATTAAATTCAGGGACTTTGAAGAATAAAAAAGGTGTAAACGTACCTGGTGTTGCTGTAAATCTTCCTGGTATCACGGAAAAAGATGCAAATGACATCCTTTTTGGTATTGAACAAGGAATTGACTTCATTGCAGCATCTTTCGTTCGTCGTGCATCTGATGTTCTAGAAATTAAGCAATTATTAGAAGATAATAATGCTTCTCATATCCATATCATACCTAAAATCGAAAACCAAGAAGGTGTGGATAATATTGATGAAATCCTTGAGGTTTCTGATGGGCTAATGGTTGCTCGTGGAGATTTAGGGGTAGAAATTCCTGCTGAAGAAGTACCATTAGTTCAAAAAATGCTAATTAAAAAATGTAATACATTAGGAAAACCTGTTATTACAGCAACACAAATGCTTGATTCTATGCAGCGTAACCCACGTCCAACTCGTGCAGAAGCAAGTGATGTAGCAAACGCAATTTTTGATGGAACAGATGCTATTATGCTTTCTGGAGAAACAGCTGCAGGATTATATCCTGTGGAAGCAGTACAAACAATGAATAATATTGCAGCAAGAGCAGAAGAGGCATTAAACTATAAAGAAATCCTCTCAAAACGCAGCAAAGATTCAGAGCATTCTATTACAGACTCTATCGGACAATCTGTTGCTCATACAGCGTTAAATTTAGAAGTAAAAGCAGTAATCACACCAACTGGCAGTGGTCATACTGCAAGAATGATTTCTAAATATCGTCCAGAAGCTCCAATTATTGCAGTAACATATGATGCAAAAATTCAAAGACAATTAGCGCTAGTTTGGGGAGTATATCCACGTCTTAGCCAAAAATCAGAATCAACAGATGAAATGCTAGATGTAGCAGTTCAAGAAGGTGTTAACAGCTCAATTGTTACACATGGTGATTTAGTTGTGATTACTGCTGGGCTTCCTGTGGGAGAAGCAGGTACAACAAACATCATGAAAATCCATGTAATTGGCGATGTACTTGCTAAAGGACAAGGAATTGGCCGCAAAACAGCCTTTGGTAAAGCAGTAATTGCTACTAGTGCAAAAGAAGCACTAGATAAAGTTAATTTCGGTTCGATTCTTGTAACAAATGCTACAGATCGCGATATGGTACCAGCATTAGAAAAATGCAGTGCCTTAATCGTTGAAGAAGGTGGCTTAACAAGTCATGCTGCGGTTGTAGGATTAAATATTGGAATTCCTGTTATTGTAGGAGTAGAAAACGCAACTAGCATCTTAAAAGATGGCTTAGATATTACAGTTGATTCTCGTAGCGGCTACGTATATAGCGGACATGCGAGCGTACTTTAATCTGTAAAGCATAAAAATTGGAAGAGTAGCTATACCTAATAATCATTAGGCAATGGCTACTCTTCTTTTTCAGTTCTTAAATATCCAAGGTATCGACTATAAGCAGCAACGCGTTATTACATTATTTAACAGGGAAAAGGAAGGCAGCTTACTATCAGACCAGATAAAAAAAAGGTATAATAAAAAAAGGAAATGAAAAGGAGGATGGTGACAATTTGAGAAATTTTATGATCAGCTTGCTGCTATTACCACTAATTGAACTTGTGGTTTTTCTGATAGCCGGAAACATAATTGGTATACCAGAAACCTTAATTATTGCAATAGGCACTGGAATTCTAGGCGGTATTTTACTGAAGAAACAAGGTTTAAAGGCGATACGTAATGTACAAATGCAAATAAATCAGGGAATCATGCCAGGAGATGCGATATTAGATAGCTTTTGTATTCTTATTGGCGGGCTTTTATTGCTGTTTCCAGGATTTTTAACAGATATTGCAGGTGTCCTTATTCTATTTCCGCCAACGAGAAGAATTGGAAAGAATTTATTTATAAGAAATATACAAAGAAAGCTGCAAAAGAGAAATCGAGTTACCATTATCCATTCATATAAATAAGAATAAAAGTAGAGGCTGAATTTTTTACAATTGTAAATAGTCAGGCTCTTTTTTTGGTTAAATAAAAGATAAAAATTTTAGATAGCAGAATAATTATTATGTTTATTTGTATAATGAATAAACAAAGTAAAAAGGATTTTTGGTATAATAAGTTGCAAATGGGGCGAAAGGCGATAAAAATCTATGTTCAGCTTATTAAGGAAATGGAATACACTCCGAAATCAAATTTTATTTGTATTTTTATCCGTAATGATAGTCGTGCTTTTATTTGTAAGTATATTGATATTTAATCAAGTATCTACTTTATTAGAAAATAATGCAGAAAAACAAATTCAGCAAGTCGCAGTGGAAGCAAGTGGAAGAATTGAGACACTGTATGAGCAATTAAATATGGCCTCGAAATTAGCGGCGACGAATGATAAAGTACAAAAGCTGCTAACAAAGGAATACGAACAAAAGAAAGTGACCTTCTATGAAAAACAAGAATTAATGGGCACTGTTAATACAGTTACAGCCAATTCTGATGGGATTTTTTCATTTCAATTATTTACCAGGGAACAGGAACGAATACTACCACTTGATGATGCAAAAATAATGACCGATTTGTATGCTAATTGGGTAGAAAAAGCGGACCAAGCAAAGGGAAGTCTAGTTTGGATTGGAGAAGATCCAAATGACAGCAATTATTTTCTTGCTATAAGAAGAGTAAATTTAATTAATCGCAGTTTTACAAATGGAGGGTATTTACTCTTTAGTATTTATGCTAATTATTTTCAGTTTGCTAATCAAACATTAACAGACAAAACGGATCAGTATTTTATTCTTTTAGATGAATTAAGTAAACCGATTATTACTAATTATGAGCAATCAAGTGAGTTCATTTTACAGACTAAGAAAAAAACGGTGCAGATAAATGAAAGGGATTACATGATTACGAAAAATTCTTCGTATATGACAGGATGGACTGTCCTTATTTTAACTCCCTATAAGACGCTAACGGAAGGCATAACGGTTGTGCGCACAAGCATTCTTCTTGCTGGCATAATTGGATTAATGATTTTCTTTGTATGCTCTTTTTTTCTTTCTAACATGATTACTCGCCCGATTATCCGCTTAACGAACACAATGAGATTTGCAAGTGAAGGGTCTTTGCCGCTGACACCAAAGATTCCCTCTGTAAATGAAATAAATGAATTAAATAGTACATACAATCAGCTCGTAAAAGAAACAAACCATTTAATCACCATGGTTTATCAAAAAGAAATTACTCGAAACCGTAGTGAATTAAGAGCTTTGCAAGCACAAATTAATCCTCACTTTCTATTTAATACATTAGATGCTCTCCATTGGTCATTAGAGGAAAATGACGAAGAAGAATTAGCCGAACTCGTTGTTACCATGTCTAATTTATTTCGCTATACCATTTCACGATCTACAGAGGATGAGTGGGTTCGCATAAAAGAGGAGATTGCCCATATTGAAGACTATATGGAAATAATGAAAATGCGATTTGGAGAACAACTGAATTGGCAAATACAGCTTCCAAAGGTATTTGAAGAAGTGAAAATCCCCAAATTTTTAATACAACCATTAGTAGAAAATGCTGTCCTGCACGGAGCAGAGAATAAGGTAGGACAATGTACTGTTGACGTTATTGTGCAACAAGGAGAGATAGATAATAACATAAAGGTAATAGTTAGAGATGATGGAATTGGCATAAGCGAGTCTAAATTAAAGCAGATTAAGGAATCGATGGAAAAGGAAGGAATTACTTCAATCACAGGTAAGGGAATGGCTATTTCTAATGTATATAAAAGGCTTACGCTCTATTATCAGGAAAGACAGCAAAAGGGATTAATGATAGAAAGTATGGAGAATAAAGGTACATTCATTTCTTTTGAAATTCCAAAAGATGGGGGTATGTAAGATGCATGCAAAAACAATATTGATTGTTGATGATGAACCGAGATCGAGAGAAGGAATCAAAAAAGCACTAGAGAATTGGTCTAGCGGTCAATATCAAATTTTAATTTCGGAAAATGCAGAATCGGCCATTGATATAATGCAAAAACAAAAAATAAATATTCTTCTAACAGATATTCGCATGCCTAAAATAACTGGAATAACGATGTTGAAAACTATCAAAAGCCAAAAACATCTGCCTGTTGTTATTGTTATCTCAGCATATTCAGAATTTGAATATGCGCAAGAAGCTCTTCGCTTAGGCGTTATTAATTATTTATTAAAGCCAATTAGTAAACAGAAATTAATAGAAGCCGTCGAAGATGCTCTTAAGATTGATAGAGATAAAGACAGAAATGATATTATCTCAAGAGTAGTTGATAATAAGCTGATTGATGCAAGAGTAACAAATGAATCAGTAAGAGAGCCAATCCAGAAAGCCTTGCAATATATTGATAATCACTTAAATGAGGAATTGACACAACGTGACGTAGCCGCCCATGTGTATTTGAATCCAAGTTATTTTAGTGTGCTGTTTAAGGAAGAGATTCGGTTAACGTTTAGTGAATATATCACCAGAAGAAGAATTCAGCATGCGAAAAATCTACTTATCTCCACAAAACTTTCCATTACGGATATTGCAGAAGAGTCAGGATACAAAACGGCCAAATATTTTATTAAAATATTTAAAGAATTAGAAGGAATAACACCGAGCGGTTACCGAAAAATAAATAACGAAAAATAATGAAAGGGCTTTCTAAAAATAGTAGAACTTTTCCTAATCATTGTTACCTTTTTTAGAAAAATCATTAATGATAGACTTTAGATTGTTAGAAGGAATAATTAAAAAGGAAAGTATAGGGGGTAGTTTAAATGTTTCATAGAAAAGCACTGTCAGCATGTCTATCTGTTGCTTTATTGCTGGTTTTAGTTTTAGCAGGATGTTCTTCATCCACATCTTCCAAAAATGAAAACGCTTCAAAAAATGGAGATAAAACAGTGATTAAATTCATGCATCTTTGGCCAGAGGGAAGTTCAAAAGCACAGTACACTATTGTAAACGATATCATTAAACAGTATGAAAAAGACCACCCAGATGTAAAAATTCAGACAGAAATTCTTGGAAACGAGCAATATAAAGATAAAATTAAAGTATTATCAGCTTCAAATGAACTACCAGATATTGGGGTGACATGGGCAGCAGGATATATGCAGCCGTTCGTTAAAGGAGAAATGTTTGCTCCGTTAGATGATATAATTGATAGCAATTTTAAAGACCAATTTGTTGCAGGTACAACAGAGGCATTTGCTATGGATGGGAAAACATATGGTCTTCCACTTGAATTAAATATCACACCTGTTTATTACAATAAAGAAATCTTTGAGAAATATAATTTAGAAGTTCCTGCAACGTATGATGAGTTTTTAAATATTGTTAAAACGTTAGCTGATAACGGCGTTACACCAATTACTTTAGGTAATAAAGACCGTTGGACTGGTTCTATGTGGTATATGTATCTTGCAGATAGAATTGGTGGGCCTGAAGTGTTAACGAATGCAATTAATCGTACTGGAAGCTTTGAAGACCCAGCGCTTGTTCAAGCAGCCGAAGAAGTAAAAAAATTAGTAGATATGGGCGGATTTGTCAAAGGGTTTAATGGTCTTTCAAATGATGAGGCAAAAGGGTACTTTATGAATGAACAAGCAGCTATGTATTTAATGGCGACTTGGGAATTGCCAAACTATACAACAAGCCCAGATGTTACGCAAGAATTTAAAGATAAAGTAGGATACTTTAAGTTTCCAACATATGTAGGCGGAAAAGGAGACATAAACAGTTTTGTAGGTGGCCCTGGGGTTGGACTATTTGTTTCTGAAAAATCAAAGGTAAAAGACGAAGCGAAAAAATTTGTCGCATATTTAGTAGAAGAATGGGGCAAAAATTCTGTTAAGGATGCAGGTGTAATTCCAGCGACAGTTGTAGACACTTCCAATATTGAACTAGATCAAATGTATATCGATATTTTAAATGACCTTGGAAATGCTTCTAATTTAACATTATATGCAGATGTTCAAATGAGCTCTAGTGTTGCACAAGTGCACTTAGATATGATCCAATCACTATTTGGCGGTCAGGCAGCACCAAAAGAATTTACAGCCAAACAAGAGCAAGCTTTAGCGGAAGAAGAATAATAAAGAATGGGTGGAATCTATCGAAAAAAAAGGTGGATTCCACTATTTAAAAGATAATCACTTTAGATAATTGGGAAGATACATTATTGATTTTTGAGAAAGCTCTGTTAAACGATGATATTGGTTACATGAATAACTCATGAACAATTATATATCATTTAACAAAGCTCCTCCCAATCAATAAGGAGGGAAAGCAGAAAATGAAAAACGTGATGTCAAACAAATGGGTAATCACTCTTTATGTGCTCCCTGCACTGTTGCTCATTTTGGTTTTAATCTATATTCCTATTGTATTAACAGGATATTATGGCTTAATGGATTGGGATGGTATCGGGGCTAAGACTTTTATTGGCTTAGATAATTATATACAGCTTATGAAAGATAAAATGTTCTGGTCTAGTACGTATCATTCCGTTTTATTAGCTGTTTTTTCTGCAGTAAGTCTTATTGCATATTTAGTAATTTCACTTATATTAGCAAGCAAGATTAAGGGAGCTGGAATTCTTCGCAAAATATATTTAATTCCGATGTTATTATCGTCTGTAGCTATTGCACAGCTATGGTTGAAAATTTTTGATCCAACAAATGGAATGCTGAACAAGCTTTTAACCATGTTTGGAGTAGAAAATACACCCTTATGGCTTGCGGATCCCAATTTAGTACTATACTCCATTTTCATTCCAATTGTTTGGCAATATGCTGGATTTTACATCATTATTTATTATGCAGCTTTAAAAGGAGTAGCAGATGAAATTATTGAGGCAGCTAAAATTGATGGGGCAACCCCATTACAAATTGCTTATAAAATCAAAATTCCATTAATTGCACCAGTAATAAAAGTAACTATTGTTTTAGCCATTGTAGGATCTTTAAAATATTTTGATTTAATCTATGTTATGACTGGTGGAGGACCAAATGGAGCAAGTGAAGTGATGGCCTCTTATATGTATAAAGAAGCATTCAAAACATATGATTTTGGCTACGGTAGTGCCATTGGCTTTGCGTTATTAATCATTTGTCTTGTGATGACATGGGTTATACAAAAATTAACAGCATCAAAAGAAGATGCTCAGTATTAAGGAGAGAGGTAATCATGAGTGAAGTAATCCTGAAAAAACAAAATAAAACTGAATTATCCACATCTCCTAAAACGAAAGGATCTCTGGGAAGTAAGATTGGATACGGTATTTTGTATCTAGTGCTTGGAGTAATTGCCATTTTTCAAATATACCCACTCGTTTGGTTATTCTTCTTTTCCTTAAAAACGAATCAAGAAGTTTTCGGCTTATCTCCATTTGCTCTTCCGAAAGACCCACAATGGGGGAACTATGTAAAAGTATGGACCCAAGGAAATATCAGCTTATATTTCTTCAATAGTGTATGGATTACAGTTGTAGCAGTAGTTTTGACGGTTATATTAGCAAGTTTTGTTACCTTTGCGATTACAAGAATGCACTGGAAGTTAAGTAAACTTGTTCTTGGTTTGTTTATGGTGGGCATTATGATTCCATTACATTCTACGTTAATCCCTTTATTTAGTTTTTTTAATAACTTGGAGCTAATTGATAATCCTATTTCTATTCTTTTATCCTATACAGCGTTTAATTTGCCGCTAACTATCATGATTTTATTAGGATTCTATCAGGCACTGCCAAGAGAATTAGAAGAGGCCGCTGTAATGGATGGTTGTTCGATTCACCGTATATTCTTTCAAATCACATTGCCAATGACGACTCCTGTTATGGCTACAGTTGTTATTATAAATATGATTTATAATTGGAATGAATTTGTATTTGTTAATACGTTCATTAGCTCTGATCAATGGAAGACATTAACAGTTGGTGTAAATAACTTCGTAGGTCAATATTTAACAGATTGGGGAGCAATTGGAGCAACTTTAATGATTAGCATTATTCCTATTTTAATCGCTTTCATTTTATTAAGTAATAAAATTGTAGAAGGTTTAGCAGCTGGGTCTGTAAAAGGATAATAAAGGGAGGGGTTCATCCGACTTCAAAATATTTTTTTGATGCGCACCATTCTCCGATTGGAGCATTCTCAAACTTTACATTAGGTTTTCCAGGTATAGGGGATGGATTAGAATTAGAATTTGGCCGTTCTCCGAAACACAATATTTAAATTGGTGCTTAAAAAAGGAACCATATCAAGCTTTTCCTATCAAGAAAGTATATACGGCTCTATGTGGAATGGCTCACATATCCAGAACCATCCATTTGGAGTTGGAGCGATCAAATAATTTCAGGAGAAATTGCGGGAAGCAAATATCATCCAAGAGGTGTAACAAACATACTTTGGTTAGACGAGCGGCAGAAAAGGTTCTAATCCGCAAATAAGAAAACAATGCTTAGAAGGAAAAAGAAAGAAGAGGGGATAGTATGACAACAAAACCAATGGGAAAATTATATACCATCTGTGAATGGATAATGAAGCTGGCTTCCGTTAATTTGTTATGGATTATGTTCACTGCAAGTGGTCTTTTCCTATTTGGTTTTATGCCAGCAACAGTTGCACTTTTTACCATTGTCCGTAAATGGTTTCGGAAAGAAACGGAAGTTCCTATTTGGAAAACATATCTATCTGTCTATAAAAGCGAATTTATCAAAAGTAATACTTTTGGATTCGTATTTATAGTGGCTGGTATAATCTTGTATGTAGATTACTATCTAATCTTAAATTTAGGGGGATTTATTCGGATTGTTTCCATAAGTATTTTACTACTTATTACATGCATATATGCTATCACTCTTTTATTCTTCTTTCCTGTCTATGTACATTATCAGTTAAGATTCATCGATTACTTTAAATACTCCTTTTTTCTAGGAATTCTAAATATCCATATTACATTATTGATTATACTTGGGTTAGCAGCAGATATTTTTCTATTATTATATATACCTGGACTTCTCCCTTTTTTTAGTGGAATTTCCGCAGCATGTATACTAATGTCGAGTAGTATTCTGCTTTTTCAGCGGTTGCAAAAACAGAATATGAATAAAGCGATCACAGAATAAGAGGAAGTCAATGACTTATTGATTATAAAATATAGTAAAAGTTGTAAAAAAAATATAGTTTGTATATTGAATAAACAAACTTGAGCGTGGTATAATTGGATTAACTTGATGGGAGAGATAGAATGACAACTATTCAAGAAGTAATAGATAAGTTATTGGAGCCCGCAAAAATGGTTGAATCCACAACAGATGTATTAATAAAAGGTTCAGCAGATTCTAATGTGAAAGGAATTGTAACCGCATTCATGTTGACGCAGCAAGTATTGGAGAAAGCGATATCTATTGGAGCAAATATGATTATAAGCCATGAAGGACCATTTTACAGCCATGAGAATTGGAAAAAATTATATGAGAAAGATTCAGTATACATGACTAAGCTCCAATTAATAGAAGATACTGCTATCCATATTTTTCGCTTTCATGATTATTATCATCGTTACAATCCAGATGGCGTTATGGCGGGATTAATTCAAAAACTGGAATGGGAGAATCATGTCGAAGAGCATCTGTCCATCGCAACCACTATTGTCACACCAAAGAAAACTGTCGCTGATATTGCAAAATACGTGAAAGATAAGCTTGATGCCCCGTTTGTAAGAGTTGTGGGGGAGTTATCCATGGAATGCCAAAGAATTGGCTTGTTAGCAGGTTATCGCGGAGGAGGCGAAGTAGTGATCCCTTTATTTCAAAATCAAAATTTAGACCTGATTATTGCAGGAGAAGGACCAGAATGGGAGTCTCCTGAGTATGTCAGAGATGCCGTCCAACAAGGAAAGAAAAAAGCATTTATCCTAATTGGCATGCAGTTAGTGAAGAACCTGGCATGGAATACTTAACCAATCTAATAGCAAATAATTTTCCGCATATTCCTGTACATTACATAAAAGAAAAGCCACTGTTTCAGATTATTTAAATAACAATATTTTTTTGGTTAATCTGCCATACTAGTATGGCTAAAATCAAGTTGACAAAAATCTACTTCATACAACAAGTTAAATTTTCTCATTTCACTGATCACTCCATTACCGAGATTATCATCATAAATATTGCTTGCACCATCTATTAGCTATTTTATAAGGGGTATTGATGCAAAATAAAGTAAGCGCTTTAATTTTTATGTGTGTTTGCTTCATCCTCTAAAAAGATGAAGCTTTATAATAGTCAGCTGCTATAGAAAGATTTAGCAAAAGGCTATAGATATTATTAAAACAGAGGGGGGTACTTATGGAAACAGAGGTTGTGCATTCACATGTAAATAAAACAATGAAGACAAAAAGAAACAAATTTAAAACAACATTAGCTGCAATTAGAAAGGATTGGCAGCTCTATTCATTATTAGTCTTACCGCTTATTTATTTAATTATTTTTAAATATGGTCCAATGTTAGGAAATGTTATTGCTTTTAGAAGATATATGCCAGGTGGAAAAATTTATGGTGAACAATGGGTTGGGTTTTATTACTTTAATATGTTTATTAACGACCCAGTTTTTTGGAATGTATTTAAAAACACATTAATTTTGGGCGGAATTACCTTGTTATTTTGTTTTCCTATGCCCATTATATTCGCTCTTCTTTTGAATGAAGTTAAATCCAAAAAGTTTAAGAAGTTTGTACAAACAGCTTCCTATCTACCGCATTTCTTATCTATTGTTATTATTGCTGGAATGATCTTGCAATTAACAGCTCTAAACGGTTCCATTAATGGAATAGTCGAATTTTTCACCGGAGAAAAAATAAGCTTTATCCAAAGTCCAGAATGGTTCCGGACAATTTATGTTACCTCTGAAGTCTGGCAAGGGATGGGATGGGGGGCCATTCTATACTTAGCGGCATTAACAACGATTGACGATTCCTTATATGAAGCAGCAAAAATTGACGGTGCGAACAGATGGAAACAAACCCTTCATATTACGATACCAGGGATATTGCCAACTATTGTTACCCTATTGATTTTGAATATTGGCAGCTTTCTTGCAATTGGCTTTGAAAAAATCTTATTAATTTATAACCCATTAACCTATGAAACTTCTGATGTTATTTCAACTTATTTATATCGTGTTGGTTTAGAATCCAATAATTTTAGCTATGCAGCAGCTATTGGATTATTTGAATCTATTATTGGCTTAGTGCTTGTATTAACGGCGAACAGCATATCAAGAAAACTAACAGAAAGAAGTTTATGGTAGGGAGGGAGATTTAATGAAAGAATCGAAACAGTACAAAGTTTTTAAAGTCTTTAATGTTTGTATTCTCTTAATTATTATATTTTGTACTTTATATCCATTTATAAATGTAGTTGCACAATCCTTTAGTAGTGAGTCTTATATTAATTCTGGACAGGTAAATTTAATACCAAAAGGATTCAATGTAGACACATATGAGAAGGTTCTTTCTGACACCATGTTTTGGATTAATTATAAAAATACGGTTGTATACACAGTGGTAGGCACAATAATTTCCATGTTTTTAACAACAATGTTTGCATATGCGCTTTCTAAAAGAAGATTAGTAGGACGCAGGTTTTTAACTGTATTTGCCGTATTTACGATGTTCTTTAATGGCGGCTTAATTCCCAATTATGTTTTAATCAACTCATTAGGCTTTGCCAATACAATGTGGGCTATTGTCATTCCGGGTGCAATTAGTATTTATAATATGCTGATCATGAAATCCTTTTTTGAAAATATGCCAGAAGAATTAGAAGAGGCAGCTTCTATTGATGGTTTAAGCACATATGGTATTTTACTAAAAATAGTATTGCCCCTGAGTAAAGCAGTAATCGCCACTATGGTGTTATTTTACGCAGTAGCTTATTGGAACTCTTGGTTCAGCGCTTTTATTTATATGGATAAAAAAGAATTATTTCCAGTAACGATTTATTTGCGGAATATGATTGCGGGAACAACAGGTGGAATGTCAGCAGGTGCTACTTCCGCTGATAATTTAACTCAAATTTCCGCTAATATTAAATCCGTAACAATGGTCTTAACGATATTGCCAATATTAACGGTATATCCATTTGTACAGAAATATTTTGTTTCGGGAGTAATGCTAGGCTCTATTAAATAGTCAAAATAGGACCTGCCAAAGTTAGGGAGTTCAGCGTAGGTTATTATTCCATATGCCTGTTTCAAGGAAACAACTTACGCTTTTCCTATATATATAAGGGGAGGAAATGCCATGAAAGAAAGTTGGAAAAAGGTTGGGTTATTTCTAGGTCTAATAGTGTTCGTAATAATTGCTGCTGCTTGTTCAAAGGATGATTCAGCAAGTAAGGAAGTGGAAGTAGCAACAAAAGGTGCAATGGAATCATATACCGCAGGTGACACATTTAAAGCAACAGAGCCATTTGATTTATCTATTTTATTTATGGATCAGCCGACATATCCGTATAAAAAAGACTGGCTATTATGGGATAAGATAAAAGAAATTACGAATGTTACCTTGAAGCCGACAATTGTTCCATTAAGTGATTATACGCAAAAGAGAAGTTTGTTAATTAGTTCAGGAGAAGCCCCAATCGTTATTCCAAAAACCTATCCAGGAGAAGAAGCTGCCTTCGTGGCATCGGGGGCGGCACTTCCGGTAAGCGATTACATTGATAAAATGCCTCACTTCAAAGAAAAAATTGAAAAATGGGATATGGGTCCAGAATTAGATACATTACGACAAAATGATGGGAAGTTCTATGTCTTGCCAGGTTTACATGAAGAGGTTTGGCCAGATTATACGTTAATTGTAAGAACCGATATCTTTGAAGAAAATAATATTGCTATTCCAACAACTTGGGATGAATTATATACAGCAATGAAGAAATTAAAAGAAATCTATCCAGATTCTATTCCATTCTCTGATCGTTTTACATTTAACAGTACACTAAATATTGCTGCAACAAGTTTCGGAACGAAAGCTGGTTGGGGATTTGGAAATGGATTATCGTATGATCAAGATGCTGATAAATTTGTGTATGCAGCAACAACAAATAACTATAAAGAAATGCTCACATACTTTCACAAATTAGTAGAAGAAGGATTGTTAGATGAAGAGAGCTTTACACAAAGCGATGATCAAGCGGTACAGAAATTTGTAACAGGAAAATCATTCATTATAAATGGAAATTCTCAAACAATCAACCTCCATCGAGTTGATATGGATAAAACGTTAGGTAAAGGGAAATATTCTATCTCCAAAATTACTGTTCCCGGCGGTCCTGCTGGTCAATTAATGTCAGGCTCTAGATTAGAAAATGGTGTAATGATTACCTCCAAAATTAAAGAAAGTGAAAACTTTGAAGCAATTCTTCAGTTTATTGACTGGCTATATTACAGTGATGAAGGGCAGGAATTCACTAAATGGGGAGTAGAAGGAACAACATTCACAAAGGAAGATGGAGTAAGAAAATTAATGGATGATATTAATTACAATGGATTAAATCCAAAGGGAACAAAGGATTTACGGGTTGACTATGGATTCTCTGGTGGAGTTTTTTCCTATGGAGGAACAACCGATTTACTTCATTCGATGATGAGTGAAGAAGAGATTAAGTTCCAAAATGATATGAAAGCAGTAAAAACACCAATTCCAACTGATCCGTTAATTCCATATTCAATTGAAGACAGAGAAAAAGCAACATTACAAAGTACACCTTTAAAAGACTATACGAATCAAAATACATTAAAGTTTATTTTGGGAACACGTGATTTAAGTGAGTTTGATGCTTTTGTAAAAGAATTACAAAGTCAAGGATTAAAGCAATATGTGGATACCGCAAATAAGACATATCAAGAATACAAGAAAAATAACAAATAAAATGGATAAGTTAATTCCTAGCCATCCTAATGAAGGGCAAGAAGAACTAACTTAAAACTACTCCTAAGAGTTCTGTTATGTGAGGCTAACCAGCAGTGGGGAATAAAGAAACACACACTGCTGGTAATATTATTATATTCTGAAAGAAGGTGACAGGGATGAAGCAGCAAAGAGAGTTTGGGCAAGGAATTTTATATACATTTTGTAATTATGTGTACTGGATTTTACTAACGAATATCTATTTTGTCGTAACAAATCTCATCTTTATTTTTTTCTTCATGACATTAACTCCATCGTTTTCAAATATACTCATCTATGCTCTTGCCTTAATACCGTCTGGACCTGCTATATCTGGACTGCTTTATTCGATGGAGAAATTAGTAAGAACGAAAGAGCTATCACCGACAACTGACTTTTTCTATGGATATCGATCGAATTTAAAAGGCACATTTTTTCTGTGGATAATAATCTTAGCTGTATTCTTTGTCTTATTCATCGACTTACAATACCTTCAAATAACCATAACACCAGTTAATCAAATCATTTTTATTGTTGTGCTTGCACTTACGCTTATCTGGACAATGCTTAGTATAAATATGTTAATAATTAATGCGAAATATACTTTTCGAATAAGGGATTTAATAAAGTTGTCTGCGTATTATCTATTCATAAAATGGAAAGAAACAATAGGTAATATATTGATTCTCTTTTTAACTGCTGTTGCAACAGTAATCACTACTGATTTTTTAATTGTTTTCATTGCTAGTTTGCTTGCATGGATAATGACGTTTAATTCTAGAGAGCTGCTTAAACATATAGATCGTAATTTTTTGAAAAGATCTCCTTCTAACAATATAAGTAAAAAATATGATGCACCACCTATTCGAGGTTCATAAATGAAAGAATCGAGATCGATTTTAAAAGTGTTTTAAAAGGAGAAGTACTAAGAAATGACTCTATATAAAAAATAGTTTAAAAACTCTTCATTTCATTCAAAAGAAATTTTGATTTAGAAGGATACATATAGATGGAAAGAGAAGTAGTTTAGAGATTATGAGAAAAAAGTTAGGAGGAAGATAAAATGTTACCATTAATGAAGAATTTATCCGGAAAAGTAGCAGTTATTACTGGAGGTGGGGGCGTACTTTGTGGCTGTATGGCGAAAGAGTTAGGCAGACAAGGAGTAAAGGTAGCCATTTTGAATCGTACATATGAAAAAGCACAAAAGGTAGCGGAGGAAATTAATAACGAAGGTGGTATGGCGATTGCTATAGCATGTGATGTTGTAGATGTAAATAGTGTGAAGGAAGCGGAAAAAATAGTCTTTGATACTTTTGGAAACTGCGACATTCTTATTAATGGGGCTGGAGGAAATCATCCAAAGGGAATTACTTCAGAAGAAATTCTGCGATTAGAAGATCTTGATAAAGAAGGAATTACTAGTTTTTTTGATTTAACAATGGAGGGATTCTCCTTTGTATTTAATTTAAATATAATCGGTACATTAATTCCTACCCAAATATTTTCGAAACAAATGGTTGGAAAAAGTGGAACAGTTATAAATATATCCTCTATGAGCGCTCCAAGTCCAATGACGAAAGTACCTGCTTACAGTGCAGCTAAAGCTGGGATAGAGAATTTTACAAAATGGTTAGCTGTTCATATGGCTGAAACAGGAATTAGGGTCAATGCAATTGCTCCAGGTTTTTTCTTAACAAAGCAAAATGAAGCACTGCTTAAAAATCCAGACGGGTCTTATACAGAGCGGACGAAGAAAATATTAGCTCATACACCAGTAAAAAGATTAGGAAAACCAGAGGACTTATTGGGAACATTACTATGGCTAGTGAATGAAGAAACAAGTGGATTTGTTACGGGGATTAGTGTGCCAGTTGATGGAGGATTTATGGCATACTCAGGTGTTTAAACATACTCTCTAATAATAACAGATTAAATTTTAAAAGATCTTCCACTAATCCTTAAAGAAATTGTAGATTTATAGTTTTATTTAGTCCCCTTAGTAGTAGGTTGAGGTAAATCCTCACTATTATCCTATAAATATAAATAGTTAAATATTCACTTTGGTAAACCCATCATTTTCTAGAATGGCCAGAAGCCGAGGTTAAACATAGGAAAAAAGATGGAACATGTTATCAAAATAATATTTCCCGGAAAATTTCATTATGCTCAACCAGTTGGGATTTTTGTATTCTATTTGGAGAATTTCTTTATCCAAGTATCTCTAAGCTTTTAGAAAGAGGCTAAATACTTATTCAACCTTGAGTCAGGAAGTAATGTTGGGATCTAACCGTGATTATTTATAAACGATAGCGGTCTATTCTAATGGGCAGTATTCGAAATTTTGTTAAGCTGAAGAATAATGTCTAAAATATTTTATAAAAGTAGAGAAGAGGAGAGATAAGAAAATCGTATAAAATGGAAATGTATTATTAGAAAGGATTATGGCATTTTTATAGGGATTCCTATCGAGTTGCCGCATAAATTGGACTTGAGTGGAAGAAATGAGCGGGAAAGAGAAGATGTTAATAAAATACAGCGCTTTTTTTCAGATAAGATATAAAATAGATGAAGCGGCATTTGTAGAGAAATCCCTTCATCCAAATGGATTAATTGCTACAAATGCAACGGCTTCCTTAGTGGCAGATGGACTTTTTCACCCTAAAAATGGCTGAATTTTTGGAATACATCGATTAAAAAAGGCGAAAGTATCTAAGGTGATAATTGTTTATCCTTTTCTAGTTTACTTGCTTTTAAGTAGTAAATATCGAATAATAAAGCCAAAATAACTTAATATATATATGCTTCATCTAAATTTAAAGAGATATTATTATTCTGGATGAAGCATAAATTTTAAAAAATTCTCAGTTGAGAAGGCTGCAGCACCTAATGCAGAGGAAGCAAAATTGATATCAGAGAATTGGATAGCAAGCTGGGAATGGTGAAAGGGTAGAGTATAATTGTTAATTATTTTTTTCACTTGTGGCTCTATCCATTTTTTAGCTAGGGTAAGTCGATTGCCAATAATGATTTGCTCTGGATTGAAGATATGAATAATATTAATAATTCCAGCACCTAGATGATAGCCAACTTCATTAAATAAATGGATAGCTTGGGTATTTCCTTGGTCGGCAAGCTCAATCAAATCATTCAAATAAACCTGACCATTTATGCTTAACTTTAATTCGACAGCTTTGTTAAGTAGATATTGTTCGGAAGCATAAAGTTCCCAGCAACCTTTATTGCCGCAGCGGCATTCTAATCCATCCTTTTGAATGGTCATATGGCCGATTTCTCCAGAATATCCGAGTGCTCCTTTATACAATTCTCCATTAATGATAATTCCAGCGCCAATTCCAATGGCTGCACTTACATAGATTAAATTTTGATAAGGCTGACCTACTCCGAATTTCTTTTCTCCATAGGCCCCAGTGTTTGCTTCATTTTCAACTAACACAGGAAGATGGAATTCTTCTTCCAGCTGGCTCTTTAGTGAAACATTATTCCAACCTAAGTTTGGAGCGAGGAGAATGTCACCGTCCATATTTGTAATCCCTGGTACCCCAATCCCTATGCCAATTACTCCATAAACAGATTTAGGAGCAGCGTTTATCAAAGTAGTAATAATCTTTTTTATTGTTCGGAGTGTATCTTCATAAGATAAATTTTCATATTTTTCATTTATACGGTATATGATATTTCCTTGCAAATCAGTTAAAATTCCTAAAATGTAGTTAACACCTAAGTCAATACCAATGGAATAACCGGCCATCTCATTAAATAGCAGCATAACAGGTCGTCTTCCGCCATTAGATTCACCATGTCCTGATTCATAGATCAATTGTTCGTTAATAAGCTCTGATACTAAGGAGGAAACAGTCCCTTTTGTTAATCCTGTTTGCTGGGCAATATCTGCTCGAGAAATAGGAGCAGTGTTCTTGATTAAATTTAAACAAAGTGACTTATTTTCTTTTTTTACTAACTGCTGATTCCAAGTAATATGCATCCTGTTCGCAATCCCCTCTTATTCTATTTCTGAACTTCATAGGAATATCATTTCTTTCCGAAAGGTCGTCCTCTACTAATTGATTAATTATACTACAGTTTATCTATTAACCAAACAGAGGGATTGATAAAGTTAGTTTGTTTATTTAATATACAAACTTATATGCAATTGATATAATTTCTATAGAAGTGGTTATCTATTTAGAGGAAAAATAGGGTATTTTACTTGAGAAAATTCTAGCTTCTTTTTTATAGTGGCCATTCAAGAAAAATCAAAAATATCATAGCTGGTGGAGGTGCTAATGGAAATGAATTATAGAAATTTAGGGGATACAGGTCTAAAAATCAGTGAAGTAAGTTTCGGTACATGGGCTATTGGTGGTTCATGGGGAAAAGTCGATGATACAGAGGCATTAAAATCCTTACATATGGCGATGGAAAAAGGCGTAAATTTTTTTGATACGGCCGATGTGTATGGAGATGGACATAGCGAAGAGCTTCTTGCTAAGGCAACGAAGGGGAAAGAGAATCAAATTCATATTGCCACTAAGTTTTGTCGTGGCGGCGATATTTTCGCAAATGAGACTTATTCGGAGGAAAGGGTACGCCAGTACTGTGAAAATAGTTTGAAGCGATTAAATAGAGAAACAATCGATTTATATCAAATCCATTGTCCACCAACAGAAATTTTAAAAGATGGGAGAGTTTTTGAAGTGCTTGATAAATTACAAGAGGAAGGTAAAATTCGCCATTATGGAGTAAGTGTCGAAACAGTGGAAGAAGGACTTATATGCTTGCAGAATCCTAACGTTAAGGCTCTACAAATAATTTTTAATATTTTTCGACAAAAGCCACTTGAGTTATTGATTCCTGAAGCAAAGAGGAAGGGGGTCGGTATTCTTGTGCGCCTTCCGTTGGCTAGTGGATTGCTTACTGGGAAATTTACAAAGGAGCATACTTTTGAGAAAGATGATCATCGTAAATTTAATGAGAATGGGGAAGCTTTTAATGTAGGAGAAACATTTGCTGGACTTGGATTTGAAAAAGGCGTTGCATTAGCAGATGAGCTTGCTTGGATTGGAGAAAGTCGTCAATCAATGGCAGCGGCAGCATTACGCTGGATATTGGATCAACCGAGTATTTCTTGTGTCATTCCTGGTTTCAAAAATCGTCAGCAAATCAATGAGAATTTAAAGGCATTAGAGGAAAAACCATTTAATACAGAGGAATTACAGAGATTGAGAACATTTTATGAGGAAAAGGTCAAAAACGCTATTAGAGGTCCTTATTAAATGGTTAACATACTAAGTATAGAAAAGGTGGGGCAAAACAAAGCGGCTTAGATATAGTCCTATGAAAAGTGAAGTATATTCAGTCTGCGGCTCGTTACTACAAACCTTTTTTAATGAATAAAAAATCAAACAATTATACGAAGTGTTTTTTAGCATCTCCGTATAATTGTTCGGTATAAATTGGTTGGAATGTTAATATTCCAGCTTCTTTTTTTATATGCGTTTATTTTGGTATTTCACTATCCCCTTTAATAAATTTCCATATATCATGAAATACATTTGCTCGATGCAGGGAAGTCACGATAACGAGGGAAACTGGACCAACAATAAGTCCGATAAAACCAAAAAGCTTAAAACCAACAAATAAGGCAATTAAAGTAGCTAATGGATCAAGTCCGATATTGGAAGAAAGGATTTTTGGCTCCATGATTTGTCTTTGAACTAAAACAATAATATATAGCACGGACAATCCAATTGCCAGCACAATCTGCCCTGTGATAATTTCGTAAATAATCCATGGAACAAAGATTAACCCTGTACCGAGATAGGGGATAATATCTACAATTCCAGTTAACAGTGCAATAGTAATAGCATAATCCACTCGAAGTATTAACAGACCAATTAGAATAATGACAGTCGTAATGGAAACAAGCGTTAATTGGGCTTTTAAAAAACCAAACAAAGCTTTTTTTAATTCAAAGAATACTGTTTTACCACTATTTAACCACTTGGAAGGAAAGAACTTTCCAAATTTTAATGATAACCGTCCCCAGTCCTTGCTGATAAAAAAAGTAGCTAATAGAGAAAAAATGAGGACGCTTGCTGCATTTGGAAACCAGGACAGGAAAATAGGAATATTAAGAAAGAAGGATTGTAAAAAATCTCCCATTACCGTTCCAACTTGTTCGCCCACTTTATCTATATTTGTCATAATGGTATCTTGTTGACCAGTACCGAGATTATTGAACGTTTGAGAAATTTTATTATATAATGGAATAATTTGCGCTGCGAACAAATCTTCTATGTATCGAATAATGATGTCTATATGTTTGGGAACAACTTCTCCAAGATAGGCAGCTCCTGCTACAATTTCAGCAATTAGTAAAGAAACCAAACCAGCAAAAACGGATAAAATGAGTAAAATACTTAAAACAACAGCAAAAGCCCTTGGTAATTTGCATTTGAATTGTAGAAAATTAACGAGTGGATTCATTAAAAAAGCAATCAGAAATCCAATAATAAAAGGATAAGTTACTTTGGATAAATAAAAAAAGCTAACAAATAATAGGAATGTAGCTGCTATCACTATGATAAACCGAATTGTTCGGTTAAGATAAGTTAAATTCAAAGTCAATCCTCCCGTTTTTAGTATAATAGAAAATGGGTCATTAGTGATTAGGAACTAGATATAGATTATATATATTCCTTTTTATTTATATTCTCTATACTTATGCTTTTTTAATCGAAATTCCTGCTTTTTAATTTAAATAAAGAAGAGAGAATTTTTAAGTCAATTGCTTTCGAAAAGGAGAGTTAGTTATGTTTTTATTTAGCCAGCCATATTTATTTCTATATTTGCTGTTAGCAATTGCTCTTATAGCTAAAAACAATTCCTTGATTATCGCAGTTATTTTCTTATTAGTGCTGAAACTAATTGGGGTAGATAGTAAGTTATTTTCATTGATTCAATCTAAAGGTATCAATTGGGGCGTAACGATTATTACGATAGCTGTTCTTGTTCCGATAGCCACTGGAGATATTGGTTTTAAAGATCTTACAGCTACCTTTAAATCACCGTATGCATGGATAGCTTTAATTTCTGGAATTATGGTTGCTCTGCTCGCAAAAGGAGGAGTTAGTTTACTAGCCGATTCTCCAGAAATTACAACAGCACTTGTTCTAGGAACTATTTTGTCTGTATCGGTTTTCAATGGAGTGGCAGTAGGACCATTGATTGGGGCGGGAATAGCGTATGCAGCCATTAAAGTAGTCGAGTGGATAACCTAATCCGCTCTCTTATTCTAATTTACCGTTGTAAGATAAAAGACAGGCTATAGGAATTTATGGTATAATTTTAAAAAGAAAGAAATATAGTGTAAAGGAGAATTAGAAAAAATTTTTTTTACTATATCTACAGTTTTTAAGTATAAAATATGAGACATTTTGAAGTTTTTTGTTTATAATGAATGTGTAGTTACAGTTTATCTCATCTATAACGTACCAAATAGTTTATTTTTTTAATTGAAAATGTAAGCATTTTCAATTAGTTTATGCTCACTTTAATTTTTGAAAAAAACTCCCTCCATCTTTTTATAAAATAAATCCGAATTACATTATTAATTGATTTTTTGGTACATATTCAGTTAATCTAACAAAATAGTAAACATTTATTTAAGATGAATTCCATTGTTTTGTTTTACAGATTTTCACAATATTGGTAACTACAACAGGGACAATACTGGGAGTTTGAATGAGTTGTACTAACTATTAAAGAAAAGTTGTAAAGGAGAGATATGTATGGCTGTTACAAAAGGGCTTGAGGGGATTATTGCTACAACATCTTCTATCAGTTCCATTATAGATGATTCACTTGCTTATGTGGGTTATGATATTGATGTGTTAGCAGAGCATTCCAGTTTTGAAGAAGTAGTGTTTTTATTATGGCATCAAAAGTTGCCAACTGATACGGAACTGGCAAAGCTAAAACAAGAATTGGCAGATAATGCTGAATTACCTGTTTCTTTGATTGAACAAATGAAGCTAATGCCATTAAATAACGTACATCCAATGGCAGTACTTCGTTCAAGTGTGTCTTTACTAGGAGCGTATGATGAACACGCCGATGCAATGGATTCTGAAGCAAACTATTTAAAAGCTGTAAGACTTCAAGCGAAAATTCCGACTATCGTAACAGCTTTTTCAAGATTAAGAAAAGGGCTGGAACCAATTTCGCCAAGAAAAGATTTAGGATTTGCTGCTAATTTCCTTTATATGCTTAATGGCAAAGAACCAGAGGCGATTGCTATTGAAGCCTTTAATAAAGCACTTGTACTTCATGCTGATCATGAATTGAATGCGTCTACATTCACTGCAAGAGTGTGTGTAGCTACATTGTCTGATGTATATTCTGGAATTACTTCAGCTATTGGGGCATTAAAAGGACCGTTGCATGGCGGGGCAAATGAGGCAGTAATGAAAATGCTGAAAGAAATCGGAAGCATTGAAAATGTGGAGCCATATATTCGAGAAAAGATGGCCAACAAAGAAAAAATAATGGGATTTGGCCATCGAGTATATCGAAAGGGCGATCCTCGTGCCAAACATTTAAAGGAAATGGCAAGAAAATTAACACAATTGACGGGTGAACCTCAATTATATGATATGAGTGTTAAGATTGAGACACTGTTAAAAGAAGAGAAAAATTTAGTTCCAAACGTAGATTTCTTTTCAGCTTCTGTTTATCATAGTTTAGGTATTGATCATGACTTATTCACCCCGATTTTTGCAGTAAGCAGAGTTTCTGGCTGGCTGGCTCACATTCTGGAGCAGTATGATAATAATCGCCTTATTCGACCTAGAGCAGATTATATTGGGCCAGAGCGTTTGGAATATATTCCAGTTCAAGAGCGATAAAAAAAGGATATAATTTCCCATAGAGTAATAGAATAATATATACTTAATGATGGGTTAATTTACTTTGCGTATTGGCGTTTTCCTTTTTTATTCGTCAGAATAGTAAATATAATTAGCTTATAAAAGCTTGTTATAATAAATTTATTTCATTCTTTTTCCAATGAACGTTGTTACATTGGAAAAGGAAACTATTTTTTACGGAGGGATAGAAACATGCAAGGAGAAAAAATTACAGTAGTAGATGGAGTATTAAATGTACCAGCAAATCCGATTGTACCTTATATTGAGGGAGATGGAATTGGACCAGATATATGGGCAGCATCATCAAGAGTTTTGGATGCAGCTGTTGAAAAAGCATACAATGGGGAAAAGAAAATTGTTTGGAAAGAAGTATTAGCTGGTGAAAAAGCATTTAATGAAACAGGGGAATGGTTACCTTCTGAAACATTGGATGTAATTAGAGAGTATTTAATTGCTATAAAAGGACCATTGACTACACCAGTTGGTGGCGGTATTCGTTCTTTAAACGTTGCCTTGCGCCAAGAATTGGATCTTTTTGTTTGTTTACGTCCAGTAAGATGGTTTGAAGGAGTTCCTTCTCCGGTAAAAAGACCTCAAGATACAGATATGGTTATCTTCCGTGAAAATACTGAAGATATTTATGCAGGAATTGAATATGAGAAGGGCTCAGAGGCTGCTTCTAAATTAATTAACTTTTTACAACAAGAGATGGGAGTTAATAAAATTAGATTCCCTGAAACATCTGGAATTGGAATTAAGCCGATATCAGAAGAAGGAACAAGTCGTTTAGTAAGAGCTGCGATTAATTATGCGATTAAAGAAGGTCGTAAATCGGTAACTCTAGTACATAAAGGAAACATTATGAAATATACAGAAGGCGCATTTAAAAACTGGGGTTATGAATTAGCTGAAAAAGAATTTGGAGATAAAGTATTTACATGGGCCCAGTATGATCGTATTAAAGAAGAACAGGGTTCTGATGCAGCAAATAAAGCGCAATCTCAAGCAGAAGCAGAAGGTAAAATCATTATTAAAGATTCTATTGCTGATATTTTCTTACAACAAATTCTTACTCGTCCAAAAGAATTTGATGTAGTTGCGACAATGAATCTAAACGGAGATTATATTTCTGATGCTTTAGCAGCACAAGTGGGTGGAATCGGTATTGCTCCTGGAGCAAATATAAATTACGAAACTGGCCATGCTATTTTTGAAGCTACACACGGAACTGCTCCTAAATATGCTGGTTTAGATAAAGTAAATCCATCTTCTGTTATTCTTTCAGGTGTTCTATTGCTTGAACATTTAGGCTGGACTGAAGCTGCACAATTAGTGATTCAATCCGTGGAAAAAACAATTGCTTCCAAAGTTGTTACATATGACTTTGCTCGTCTAATGGATGGTGCTACAGAAGTGAAATGTTCCGAGTTCGGTGATGAATTAATTAAGAACATGAATTAATAACAAATTGAAGAAGAGATTGTCTCATCTCTTCTTCCTTTTTGTCCAAAATAGAAGATTTACGGTATTGGATTAGAATGAGATAAGCTGGGAAAAGTATTTACTAAATAGAGTAAAAGGGGACTCTGCTTAGTATCTGCTTATTGGGGGCTTCATTCATTCTCGGTCTAATAAGGGGGAAATAATATGGTTAAACGTAAGAAAATTTCCATCATTGGTGGAGGCTTTACTGGGGCCACAACTGCTTTTTTGCTTGCTCAAAAAGAACTTGGTGATATCGTATTATTAGATGTTCCGCGAAATGAAAACTCCACAAAGGGAAAAGCATTGGATATGTTTGAAGCAAGTCCTGTACAAGGGTTTGATGCAAATATAACGGGAACTTCCGACTATAAAGATACAGCTGATTCTGATATTGTCGTAATAACTGCTGGTATGGCTAGAAAGCCGGGTATGAGTAGAGATGATCTTGTGCAGACAAATCAAGCAATTATGAAATCGGTAACTAAGGAAATTGTTCAATATTCGCCTAATTCTGTTATTATCGTGCTCACTAATCCTGTTGACGCTATGACATATACTGTTTATAAAGAATCGGGCTTTCCTAAAAATAGAGTAATTGGGCAGTCGGGTGTTTTAGATACAGCACGCTTTCGAAGCTTTGTGGCAATGGAGTTAAATCTTTCCGTTAAGGACATTACAGGATTTGTATTAGGCGGACATGGTGATGATATGGTTCCGCTTATACGGTATTCCTATGCAGGTGGTATTCCATTAGAAGCACTAATTCCAAAACATCGCTTGGATGAGATTATTGAAAGAACAAGAATTGGCGGAGCGGAAATTGTAAATTTACTTGGAAACGGAAGCGCTTATTATGCTCCAGCAGCTTCTGTGGTAGATATGTGTGAAGCTATAATTAAAAGTCAAAGACGTATCCTACCTACCATCGCTTATTTAGAAGGAGAATATGGCTATAACGATCTTTATCTAGGTGTACCTACAATTCTTGGCGGAAACGGAATCGAACAAATTATCGAACTGGAGTTAACAGAGGAAGAAAAGGCAGCTCTAGATAAATCTGTTCACTCCGTTCGTAGTGTATTGACAGTATTAAATTAAGTATAAAAGTCGGCAGCTCGATAAAAAAGAGCTAGCCGATTTTTTGTATTTCATTTAATCAATAAAGCTTGATGCTTTATCAGAGACGAATACGAAAAGGTTTAAGTACTATTTCCTATTTGTAAACAGGAAATAAATGTTTTTTCCATTTTTAGTGAACAATATATTATAATGAAAATAGGTATAAGGGGACTTTAGGGGAATTAACATATTTGGAGGCTGTATATGAAGAAAAAGGTTTTAGTTGTAGATGATGAACAATCTATCGTAACTCTACTTAAGTATAATTTACAACAGGCAGGTTATGATGTATTAACTGCCATGGATGGAGAAGAAGGATTGAATCTAGCACTAACTGCTAATCCAGATGTCATCTTACTAGATTTAATGCTGCCAAAAAAAGATGGGATGGATGTTTGTAAAGAATTACGCCAACAGAAAGTGTTAACTCCTATTTTAATGTTAACAGCTAAAGACGATGAGTTTGACAAAGTTTTAGGGCTTGAACTAGGTGCAGATGATTATATGACTAAACCTTTTAGCCCCCGTGAAGTCATTGCTCGAATTAAAGCTGTATTAAGACGAATTCAAATGCAAGTGCCAGCAGCCTCGGATGAAGTAGACGAAGAAGAGGACGATGGTATAAAAATAGGCGAACTAAGAGTTCTTCCTAATTATTATGAAGCATATTTCAAAGGAGACTTATTAGAGTTAACTCCGAAAGAGTTTGAGTTATTATTATATCTTGTAAAAAATAAGGGAAGAGTTCTTACAAGGGATCAACTATTAAGTGCAGTTTGGAATTATGACTTCGTCGGAGATACAAGAATTGTAGATGTACATATTAGTCACTTACGTGAAAAAATTGAAGAGAATACGAAAAAACCAATATATATTAAAACGATTCGTGGATTAGGTTATAAGTTAGAGGAACCAAAGTAAATGAAGAGCTTTAAATCTCGATTAATGGCGAGTGTTTTATTTACTATATTTATCGTGTTTTTGTTCGTAGCAATATTTATCGAATCATATAATAAAAAGACGTTTATGGACTCCTTTGACAGTCGATTGAAACGAGAAGGCACTTTAATCGCAAATCAAATAATGCAAAATGGCGAAGGGTTAGACATTAATAATCGTTTATTACAAGAATATAGCGAAGCATTAGATATACAAATTACTGTTATGGATGAAACTGGAGAGATTCTCTTCAACGAAGGAGAACTGCAGACAGATACAGAATATGAAAATCGAATGCAGAGACTGCTTTCAAATGAAAAAGCTAAAGCGGTAACTATTAATGGAAATCCTAACTTTCATTTTTATCAACAAAAGTTAACTGGTGAAGAGGGGAGATTAGGATATCTATTAATTGGTGCAAAAATCGAAGAAATAGAAAATGCTTATCAGCACATTAATTGGATTATTTTTGCTTCATTTTTCTTGTCGCTTTTAGTGATTTATTTAATTGGCTATAAATTAATTTATCGTTATATAAGACCCATTGAGTCGGCTACTAAAGTTGCTGTCGATTTAGCGAATGGTAATTATCATGCGAGAACCTATGAAGATCGAGTAGATGAAACAGGAGTACTTAGTTCTTCGCTAAATAAAGTAGCTAAAGATATGCAAGAGATGGTAAAAGCACAAGAAATTCAAGAAGATCGTTTAGGAACATTGATTGAGAGTATTAGTAGTGGATTACTATTAATTGATAGCAGAGGATATATCAATTTAATCAATAAATCCTATAAGGATATGTTCTTTGTCCGTTCTGCTGATTATCTCTATAAACAATACTACAAAGTCATTCCATACAGACAAGTGATGGATCTAGCGGAAGAAATATTTATGACTGAGCATAAGGTAATCCGAGAAATGACCCTTGAAATTAAAAATGAGAAAAAAAGTTTCCAAGTATACGGAGTGCCTATTATAGGGACGAATGACCGATGGATGGGGATTTTACTTGTTTTTAATGACATAACAGAATTGAAAAAGCTCGAGCAAATTCGTAAAGACTTTGTAGCCAATGTCTCACATGAATTAAAAACACCTATTACTTCTATTAAAGGCTTCTCGGAAACACTTCTTGACGGTGCTATGGAAGATAAAGAGACGTTAGAGGAATTTTTACGAATTATTTTAAAAGAGAGTCACCGATTACAGACGTTAATTCAAGACCTTCTCGATCTATCAAAATTGGAACAACACCATTTTGCCTTAAATAAAGAGGAGTTTAATCTGGTGGAAATTCTCAATAAAGCGACAAAAATGTTGAAAGGTAGAGCAGAAGCGAAAAATATTAAGCTATTTTTTCCTCAAGCGAATGAAATTATTCAAATTGAGGGTGATAGAAGTAGATTAACGCAAGTTTTTCTAAATCTTATAACGAATGCGGTCATCTATACCCCGAATGATGGAGAAATCACTGTCTATGTCGTGGAAAAGAAACGGAAAATCGAAGTGAAAATCCAAGATACTGGGATTGGAATAGAGCAAGAAGAAATTCCTAGAATATTTGAACGCTTTTATCGGGTGGATAAAGCGCGAAGTAGAAATTCTGGAGGTACTGGATTAGGACTGGCGATCGTGAAGCATTTAGTAGAACTTCATAGAGGAACCATTCAAGTAGAGAGTAAAATGGGAGAAGGAACGACCTTCACTGTTATTTTACATAAGGAATTTCCATTTTAGGAAATAGACTGGAGATTAAGTTTTTTAACCAAATATAATCCCAAACGATTATACGTAAAGTGCTGAAAATTTCGTATAATTGTTTGGGGTTTTAATTATTTTCAGAAAGAAGATTATCCTTTATCTCAGTCGATAGTCTCCAGTTTGTACACCGATAAACATCCTCCTCCGCTTTTCTACTTGTCTAGCTCTAGGTACCAGCGCCAGCTAAACTTCACGATTATCCCTACGATAAGTCAACATCCATTCACTAGCGTTCATGGTGTATCCTTTATCTTGAGAGAATCGCTCCAGTTTACAAGGCGCTAAACGGTACCTTCCGCTTTTCATTGTCTAGCTGCGGAGCCTATCGGTTAGCAAACTTCCGACGATCTCCCTACGATAAGTCAACATCGACTCTCTATCGTTCGTCGTGTATCCTTTATCTCAGTCGATAGTCTCCAGTTTGTACACCAATAAACAGCCTCCTCCACTTTTCTACCTCCTTTACATTGTTTTTACATTTGGTTTATGGTGGGTTTACACTTTGTTGGTACAATTATTTTTGAAGTCCCCCTTATCCATTTGGTTAAGGACTTAAGCTGAAAGCTACCCCGCTTTTGGCTTCCCCTTTTAATAGTGGGTATGGCAGGAAAGGAATCGTAAATGATTGGTGGTAGAATTGTGATCCTCTAATCCATGCCAGTGTCGATATACCTAAATTGTTTTTTTCTTCTGTAAAAATAGCGGAGTTTGTTGTTAAAAGATGTGTACTGCACGCATATTTCCTTGTAGGGTGAAATATGCACGTGTCTAGTAAGACCTCTTTTATCACAATCTCTGCTTTTTTACATTTATGAATATGTCATGTAAAATAAATAGTATTGAGTCGTGTAATAATCCCCGTTTATATACGAGAAAATATACCTTATTAAAAGGATGGAGGAGGATTTCTTGAAAAAGAAATTAATCTTAATTGACGGTAATAGTATTGCGTATCGAGCGTTTTTTGCTTTGCCTCTATTAAACAATGATAAAGGTGTGCACACTAATGCTGTTTATGGTTTTACTATGATGCTTATGAAAATTATCGAAGAAGAAAAGCCAACACATGCTCTTGTTGCCTTTGATGCAGGGAAAACAACTTTCCGTCATAAAACGTTTAGTGAATATAAGGGGGGGCGTCAAAAAACGCCACCAGAATTATCGGAGCAATTCCCTTATATTAGAGAGTTGTTGAAATCCTATGGTATCCATCATTACGAATTAGAAAATTATGAAGCTGATGATATTATCGGAACACTTTCTCTTCAAGGAGAAAAAGATGGTTTTGAAGTGGTTGTTATTTCTGGAGATAAAGATTTAACCCAATTAAGTTCGGATAAGACAACTGTCTATATCACCAGAAAAGGAATTACAGATATGGAGTCCTATACTCCAAGCCATATCCAAGAAAAATATGGACTGACACCTGACCGAATTATTGATATGAAAGGTCTAATGGGGGATAGCTCAGATAATATTCCGGGTGTTCCTGGTGTTGGTGAAAAAACAGCTATCAAACTGCTGAAGGAATTTGATTCCTTAGAAAATTTAGTCCAATCTATTGACAAAGTAAGTGGTAAAAAGCTGAAGGAAAAGTTAGAAGAATTTAAGGACCAAGCTTTAATGAGTAAAGAACTTGCTACTATTTTCAGAGAAGCTCCTTTAACCATAACATTAGAAGATACAGAATTTCCGGGCATGCAAATAGAGAAATTAAAGGAGATTTTTAAAGAACTTGGCTTTAATTCTCTTCTTGAAAAATTAGGAGATGCACCAGAAAAAGAAGAACTTGTATTAGAAGATATCGAATTTAAAACAGTGGAAAATATCACAGAGGATATTTTTTCTGATAGAAATATGATGTATGTTGAAGTACTAGAAGATAATTATCATTATGCACCTATTCTGGGAATTTCTCTTTTAAATGATAACGGCGCATACTATCTTCCAATTGACCATGCTTTAAAGTCGTCTGCTTTTAAAAATTGGGCAGAAGATGAAAAGAAAGAAAAGATTGTTTATGATGCTAAAAGATCGGAAGTATCGTTACGTCATCAAGGAATTCATTTAAAAGGAATTACATTTGATGTTCTTATCGCAGCATATTTAGCGGATCCTTCTGCAACCATTGAAGATGTTGCCTCTGTTGCTAAAAAATATGATTTTACTAATTTGCAATCAGATGAAGTATTTTATGGAAAAGGAGCAAAAAGAAAGGTTCCCGAACAAGAAATATTAGCAGACCATCTCGTGAGAAAAGCATTCGCTTTGAAGGCTATTCAAGAGAAAATGGAAGATGAATTGAGAAAGAACGATCAAGAAGCTTTATTTTACGATTTAGAAATGCCTTTAAGCTTGGTACTTGCTGATATGGAATCAACTGGAGTAAAGGTGGATGTATCTCGACTAAAAGCAATGGGGCAAGAGCTTTCCGAAAGGTTGAAAGAAATTGAAGGTCGAATTTATGAGCTGGCTGGTGAAACCTTTAATATTAATTCTCCGAAGCAACTTGGTGTGATTTTATTTGAAAAACTTGGATTGCCAGTTGTCAAGAAAACGAAGACAGGCTATTCCACATCTGCTGATGTATTAGAGCAACTTGCTAGTTCACATGAAGTAATTAGAGAAATATTAGAATATAGACAGCTGGGGAAATTGCAATCAACCTATATAGAAGGCTTGCAAAAAGTGGTCCATAATGGAAGAATTCATACAAGATTTAACCAGGTACTAACACAAACAGGTCGCTTAAGCTCGATTGATCCTAATTTGCAAAATATCCCGATTCGTTTAGAAGAAGGAAGAAAAATAAGACAAGCGTTTGTTCCGACAGAAGAGGATTGGGTTATTTTTGCGGCTGACTATAGTCAAATAGAGTTACGGGTACTTGCTCATATCGCTAATGATGAGAAATTAATCGAAGCATTTAGAGAAGATCATGATATTCATACAGAAACAGCTATGTCTGTTTTCCATGTAGAAGCTGACGAAGTAACCTCCAATATGCGGAGACACGCTAAAGCAGTTAACTTTGGTATTGTATATGGTATTAGTGATTATGGTCTTTCCCAAAGTCTGCATATTACAAGAAAAGAAGCGGCGAAATTTATTGAGCGTTACTTAGAAAGTTATCCAGGAGTAAGAAATTATATGGAAGAAATAGTAGCAGATGCAAAGCAAAAAGGCTATGTCTCCACTTTGCTTCAGAGAAGAAGATATTTAGCTGATATCACGAGCAGAAACTTTAATCTTCGCAGTTTTGCAGAGAGAACGGCGATGAATACACCAATCCAAGGAAGTGCAGCTGATATCATCAAAAAGGCGATGATTGATATGGCAAAGCGCTTGGAAGTAGAAGGTTTGAAAGCAAAACTATTGCTGCAGGTTCACGATGAATTGATTTTTGAAGCTCCTAAAGACGAAATAGACAAGCTAAAAGAAATTGTTCCAGATGTAATGGAACATGCAGTTGAATTAAGTGTGCCTTTAAAAGTGGACTATTCTTACGGCCCAACTTGGTATGATGCGAAATAATAAAGTCTTGTTTTCCAAAAGATTACTATTTTTTCAATGGTAATAATTAGGCGATGGTTTAAAGTAACAAATTTTACGAACCATAAAATACAAAAGAAATTTTTTACAAGAAAGGAGGAGATAGAAGTGCCAGAATTACCAGAAGTTGAAACGGTACGTAAAACGCTGAAACAGCTGACGCAAAATAAAATAATAAAAGAAGTGGTTGTATCATGGGCAAAAATGATT
Organism: Niallia sp. FSL W8-0951; assembly: GCF_038006525.1. Lineage (NCBI taxonomy): Bacteria > Bacillati > Bacillota > Bacilli > Caryophanales > Bacillaceae > Niallia > Niallia sp. FSL W8-0951. The sequence goes on along the minus strand of NZ_JBBOVK010000001.1, from coordinate 2,486,907 downwards.
AAAAAACCAGAAAATGTGGAAGAATTTTCAGATGCATTGGTTGGTCAAACCATTTTAGATGTTAAAAGACGTGGGAAATTTATATTAATTGAAACAAATGATTTTACCATCGTCTCCCATTTGCGAATGGAAGGTAAATATGGAGTTTTTCAAGCGCAAGAGCCAGTTGATAAGCACACACATGTTATTTTCTTTTTTGAAGATGGTTCAGAGCTAAGATATAAAGATGTCCGGAAATTCGGTACTATGCATTTATTTAAAAAAGGGGAAGAATTAAACGCCATGCCCCTTTCCCAATTAGGACCTGAACCTTTTGCTGCTGACTTTACGATAGCGAATTTTTCAGAGCGTTTATCCAAAACGAATCGCAGTATCAAAACAGCATTGTTGGACCAAAAGATTGTGGTTGGGTTAGGAAATATATATGTAGATGAATCTTTATTCCGGAGTGGCATTCATCCGGAGAGAGTAGCAAGTTCTCTAGAAGAGAAAGAAATAGAAAAATTATATAAAGAAATCATTGCTACTTTATCTGAAGCGGTTGAAAAAGGTGGTAGTACGATCCGCTCTTATGTAAACACCCAAGGACAAATTGGAATGTTCCAGCTTGAACTATATGTATATGGTCGTAAAGGCCAAGAGTGCAAAGTATGTGGCCATACTTTAGAAAGAATTATAGTCGGTGGAAGAGGAACCGTTTTTTGTCCTAATTGCCAAAAAAAATAAAACAATAATCCTGAATTAACATTGGATGGGCTCTTTCCATATAGTATATTACTATTGATTTGGAAGGAGCTTATCTTTATGGTCCAGGTGTTTTCTCTTTTATTATTAGCAATCGCTGTTAGCATCGATAGCTTTAGTGTTGGTTTTACGTACGGACTTCGAAAAATGAAAATGCCCCTAAATTCTATTTTGATTATCGCCTGTTGTTCCGGTTTGACACTTCTGATTGCGATGTTAGTTGGTCATGTTATCTCAAGGATATTCTCCCCTTCGTTTGCAGAGAGTATAGGTGGGATTATTTTAATCCTATTAGGTGGTTGGATTCTTTATCAATATTTTAAGCCAAGCAAGGAAAAAGAAATACTAACAGAAGAAAAGAATATTATTAATTTTGAAATAAAATCTTTAGGGATTGTCATCAATATTTTAAAGAAGCCATTAACAGCCGATTTTGATAAATCAGGAACAATTACTGGGCTAGAAGCAGTTGTGTTAGGTTTCGCCTTGTCTTTGGATGCATTTGGAGCTGGAATTGGTGCTTCTATGCTAGGATTTCCTCCATTACTTTTAACGCTTGCTGTGATTTTTATGAGTACTTCCTTTGTTTTATTAGGGATTTATCTAGGGAGATTTCTTTCAGAGAAAAGTTATATGGATAAATTCTCCTTTATTCCTGGGATTATCCTAATCATTATTGGCATCTTTAAACTTTAATTTTTTATTTATGAAATTGGTTTTTTTAAGGCGGTGAACCTCCTTGGCTAATCGCCTTTAGAATTATCTATCTTCTTTCCTTTAAAAAGAGAAGGCTTTTTTCTCGATTTTGTTACATACTAAAAATCAATAAGGTAGGTATTTTTATGACGTTAATAGTTGGATTAACGGGAGGAATTGCGAGTGGAAAATCAACAATTTCCTCTTATTATCAATCACTAAATATTCCGATTATCGATGCGGACATTGAATCAAGACTCGCTGTGGAAAAAGGAGAACCAGCATATATAAAAATAGCGGCTCATTTTGGTAAGGAAGTTTTACATTCAGATGGAACGCTAAATCGCCAAAAGCTGGGAGAAATTATTTTTTCAAATGAAGAGGAACGGCGTGTGCTTAATAGTATTGTGCATCCTGATGTTAGAAGAAGGATGGAGGAGAAGCAGAGACAAGCAGTGGAAGCTGGCGAAAAAGTGGTGATTTTAGATATTCCCTTGCTGTTTGAAAATAAATTAAATCATACAGTTGATCGAACAATCTTAGTATATGTAGATCAGGATACTCAAATTGCGCGATTAATGAAAAGAAACGATTTAAGTTATGAGCAAGCGCTTAAAAGAATAAACGCTCAAATGCCGTTACAGGAGAAACTTGCACTTGCTGATGAAGTAATTAATAATAATGGATCGATGGAAGAGTCAATCCACCAAGCAAATAGAATTTTAAAAAAATGGGGAGTTTCCCCTCGCTGAATTTCATCTTTTAATAGAGAATTTTAGATAATTACTTGTACAAGCTTGTAATTTTATATAATATGAAGATAAGTATATACATGGAACAAAGAATTCGGAGCTGATAATAGAGATGAGATGTCCTACCTGTCAACATAATAACACCCGCGTTCTTGATTCACGACCAGTTGATGAGTATAAATCGATTCGAAGAAGAAGAGAATGTGAAGCTTGTGGGAATCGATTTACTACTTTTGAAAAGGTAGAAGAAATTCCTTTGATTGTAGTGAAGAAGGAAGGGACGCGTGAAGAATTTAGCAGGGATAAAATATTGCGCGGCTTAATAAGAGCTTGTGAGAAGAGACCGGTAGCTTTAAAACAATTAGAGGAAATAACAGCAGAAGTAGAGAAAGAACTTCGCAGTAATGCTGCTTCCGAAATAAAAAGTGAAGCAATCGGTGAGATGGTAATGGATCGACTGGCGAAAATCGATGAAGTAGCGTATGTACGTTTTGCATCTGTATATCGCCAATTTAAAGATATTAATGTGTTTATTGATGAATTGAAAGAATTAATTAAAAAAGATTAAAAAGTTACATGGAAAAGATTACTAAGGGAGCTAAAGATTTCTTTGGCTCTTTTTTGCCTTTCCTCCCTGTGGCGGAAAGGATTGAAATAGAAAGGAAGGATGAGTATGTCTCAGCATTGGCAAGACCTGCTTCCCGTCGATAGATATCGAGTAGCGGTGAATGGACTGTTGAGTGATTATGATCGAAAGACAATCACCTTCTTATATCAACCATTAATTGGGACAAAGTGTTTAGCTTTATACATGACCTTATGGGCAGAAGTGGAAGAAAATCGCTTGTGGTCTCTGACAAATACACATCATAGCTTAATGAATTTTATGAGTTGTGGTTTAAATGATATATATGAAGCAAGATTAAAGTTAGAAGGAATAGGTCTTTTAAAAACATATTTAAAGAAAGAAGATGGCAATCGGTCGTTTATCTATGAACTACAGCCGCCTTTATCACCAGCTCAGTATTTTCTTGATGGAATGTTAAATGTTTATTTATATAGAAAAATTGGAAAAGCACAGTATAGCAGATTGAAAAAATTCTTTTCGGATGAAAAAATCGTGGATCCTAGTTTTCAGCCCATAACGAAAGCCTTCCAAGAGGTGTTTGTGTCTGATCATAGTGGAGCTGTTCGAGCAATGCATGAATTAGAGGAAGAAGAGACTGCTGATCAAACCTATATGGGAAGAGAAGAACAAGTTGGAATACAAATTACTAAGAGCGATTTTGACTTTGAATTGTTATATGCAGGAATACACGATTCTTTATTATCGAAAAAGGCATTTACGAAAAAGGTGAAGGAAGCAATCCATAATCTTGCCTTTATTTATGGAATTGATCCGATTCAAATGAAGAATATTGTCATTAGTGCGATTAACCAACAGGATGAGATTGATATTGAAGAACTGAGAATAGCTGCTCGTGATTGGTATCAATTTCAACATAATGACTTGCTGCCGATGTTAGTGGATCGGAAACAGCCGCAAAAGGATTATTCATCAACTGATGCGCCAAAATCACAAGAGGAAGAATTAATCTATTATTTAGATCATACCTCCCCGCGTCAAGTGTTGAAGGACGTTTCAGGAGGGGCAGAACCTTCCAAAACAGATTTGCAAATAATCGAAGAAATAATGTTTTCGCAGAAGCTGCTTCCAGGTGTAATCAATGTACTAATTCAATATGTTATGCTAAAAACAGATATGAAATTGACAAAGGGATATATGGAGAAGATTGCTGGCCAATGGGTTAGAAAGAATATCCGTACAGTAAAAGAGGCAATGGCTCTAGCCAAAAAAGAGCATAAGCAATATATGGAATGGGCTCAAGGTAAAAAAAATCCACAGTCGAAGTCAACCCGAAAAGTTATTCGGACAGAAAAAATTCCCGAATGGTTTGGGCAAAATCAGGATAACGAAGGAACGAAGAAAACGGAGGGAAATACTTCTTCTAAGGAAGCAAACGATCAAGATTTGGAACAAAAAAAGCGTGAGCTGGAAGAACGCATAAAAAAATTATAATATCAGGTGGTGGAGTAAACGGTGGAAAGAATTAACGATACCTTAAAGAAATTTGGTGCGGGTAATAATTTTCAGGAACGATACCGTGCTATGAAGCAGGAAGTGCTTGCACATCCTGATGTAAGAGCCTTTCTACGAGAGCATGAGGATGAGCTTACTTCCAATGCGGTTGATGTTGGCATGATAAAGCTATATGAATATGCCAATCAAAGCAAAGCTTGTAATAAATGCCCTAGTCTTCAGGAATGTGTAAATATGATGCAGGGATACCATCCTAGTCTAGTAATAGTCAGAGGGAATATAGAGATTCAGTATGACCGTTGTCCCCGTAAGTTGACGGAAGATAATCAGAAGAAAAAAGAGAAGCTGATTAAAAGCTTATATGTACCAAAGGATATTCTAGAGGCTTCCTTTAATACCATTGATCTTGACGGAGAGAGAATGGAGGCAGTGGAAGCGGCTATCCGATTTGTAGAAGATTATAAACCTGGTGAAAGACATAAAGGGATCTATTTTTATGGAGAGTTTGGTGTAGGAAAATCGTATATTTTAGGAGCAATTGCTAATAAGCTTTCACAAAAGCAAATTTCCTCTATGATTGTATATGTTCCTGAATTATTTAGAGAAATGAAGAGCTCCATTGCTGATAGTACATTAAATGATAAAATCGAAAGTATAAAACGTGAGCCTATTTTAATGCTGGACGATATCGGAGCAGAAACAATGTCTAGTTGGATTCGAGATGAGGTGCTTGGGCCGATTTTGCAGTTCAGAATGTTAGAGAATTTACCAACGTTATTTACGTCCAATTTTGACTTTAGTGGCTTAGAGCATCATCTTACTTATTCGCAAAGAGGAGAAGAGGAAAAGATGAAAGCGATGAGAGTAATGGAGAGAATTCGTTATTTATCTACACCTATTCGCGTCAAAGGGAAAAATAAGCGACTATAATAAGTTAAAAAGTTTCAATTTCTATGAAGGAGAAATGTGTGTTGACGGAAATTTCAAATGCGGAAAAATTAGCAATAAAGCGATATAATCAGTTTCTTTTCTTTGTATCAATAACGATATTGTTATTGTTAATTCCCTTTTTTCTATCTTTTTACAGCCCGGGAATCTATAAGATAATCCTAGCGTTATTAGTATTTGGTTTAACCTATACGTATATAACAAAGAATAGAAGATTACTTGCATATATTAGAACTCGATGCGAAAAGCGTTCTATTTCGTTTCAAAAATTGTATATAGGATATATTATTTTGTATGCTCTCGTATTAGGAGCTATCCTATTTTTTTTATGATTGGTTTATAAAGTGGTGAGGACAGACTAAGTGGATAGTCTGTCTTTTTTGTTTTTTAACTATTTTTTATAATCGTCCATTAATCTGCATACATATTTTAAGTCTATTTTCTACCTCCCCCCCATATATATGAAATCGAGGACTTCTTTATAAAGGGGGGATACGGTTGATTGAAATTCAATTTCATGATCAAAAAGATGCTTTGAGATTTTTGCGCATACTGAAGAAACAGGTAAAATATGTGGAGTCGTTTGACAGAGTGGACGACGACAATAAGTGTATAGTCGTTAAAACAGATGGAAGCAGTCAGGAGATAAAGAAATGCTTAACCGCTTTTATCTTGCATATAAAAACAGATGATTGGGCGAGAGAAATATTAAAAAATCGTTATTTCTATATGGATGAACTAGAACAGCGGAGTATATTAGAAATACTTCACAGTTTAGTGGAGGAAGAGCGGGAAGGACTTACCACTTTAATAAAAGAGATAAACATAAAGAGTTGTCTTTCAGAGTGTATGAATAACTTCATAATAGAACAACATAAAGAATTTTCCTTTGATTCCTTTGTGACCTTTCGATTAAAGTCTTTTATTGGAAAGTTGATAAAATACATAGAATTATCGATTGATGAGTACAAAATGGAACAAGAATATCAGGTGTTTATTCATACTTTGCGAAATTCCCTTTCCAAAAAGGCTGCAAAAGTGAATCATATTCATGTGTTAATTGATCTAGAAATACAATTTTTTGATACAGAATACCGGGAAATTCCCCAGCAAGAGCTAATGATGCTGTATGATCAAAAAAATGTTGTTTCTTCTACCCATTATATCGATCCCTATTCTCTAGGACCATTGCTTGCGATCGCACCGAAAACTATCTTTTTGTATACAGAGGATAGAGAATTACCTATTGTGCGAACTATTTTAAATATTTTTGAAGAACGAGTACAACTTTTAGATAAAGAACAGTTTTTTCTAAGAATAAGCACACAGACAGAAATGAAGTAAGTTTCCCTTTAATTCCCTTGATTTTATGTCTAGAAAAGCATATAATAACGTACATAAATTAACTATAACTTATACATGTAATGATAAGGACAATAGTTTTCTTGTACGGTTTCAAGAGAGGGAAGGATGCTGGGAACTTCCTAACACGATAAGATTGCTTACCACCTTTAAACTTCAGTCAGGAACGGGATTATCCTCAGTAATGACTGGCGGTTTCAGCAGCCGTTATCTGTTTAAACTAAAGCCAGACATTTTCATTGTTTGGGAATTAGGGTGGAACCACGTGTTTTTACTATAAAACTCGTCCCTTCGCATAGGGATGGGTTTTTTTGCGTTTTAATCGGTTCTTATCGTACAAGAAAAGCTTAATGGCAAAAATAAAGGAGGAAGTTTCATGTCAGAATTAATTAAGATTACATTTCCAGACGGAGCGGTAAAGGAGTTTCCAGAAGGGACTACAACAGAAGATATTGCGGGTTCCATTAGCCCAGGCTTAAGAAAAAAAGCACTAGCAGGGAAAATTAATGGCTCTTTATATGATTTGAAAAGACCTATACTAGAGGATGCTTCTTTTGAAATCATTACACCGGATAGCCCAGATGCTTTAGAAATCTTACGCCATAGCTCTGCGCACTTAATGGCACAAGCTATTAAACGAATTTATGGAAATGTTAAGCTCGGTGTAGGGCCAGTTATCGAAAATGGATTTTACTATGATATTGATTTAGAGCAATCGTTAACACCTGAAGATTTACCGGCTATTGAAAAAGAAATGAAAAAAATTATTAACGAAAATCTGGAGATTGTCCGCAAAGAAGTAAGTCGCGCAGAAGCGATTGAGCTTTTTAAAGAAATGGATGATGAATATAAACTAGAGTTAATCGATGCAATTCCTGAAGACGAGACAGTAACATTATACCAACAAGGAGAATTTATTGATCTTTGTCGCGGTGTTCACGTACCATCTACTGGAAAACTAAAAGAGTTTAAATTGCTGAACATTGCAGGTGCATACTGGAGAGGGAACAGCGATAATAAAATGCTTCAACGTATTTATGGAACTGCCTTTTTTAAGAAGAATGAGTTAGAAGAGCACTTACGCTTTTTAGAAGAGGCAAAAGAAAGAGATCATCGCAAAATCGGAAAAGAATTAGATTTATTTATGACTTCTCAAAAAGTCGGACAAGGCTTGCCGCTATGGCTGCCAAAAGGCGCAACAATCAGACGCATTGTAGAACGTTATATTGTAGATAAAGAAGAGCGATTAGGGTATAACCATGTGTATACACCAATCATGGGAAGTGTTGATTTATATAAAACATCTGGACACTGGGATCACTATCAAGAAGATATGTTCCCTGTGATGGAAATGGATAATGAGCAGCTAGTTCTTCGTCCGATGAATTGTCCGCATCATATGGTTGTATACAAAAATGATATTCACAGCTACCGCGAGTTACCAATCCGTATCGCAGAGCTTGGCACAATGCATCGTTACGAAATGTCTGGTGCTTTATCTGGATTACAGCGTGTTCGTGGAATGACTCTAAATGATGCCCATATTTTTGTAAGACCAGACCAAATTAAAGATGAATTTAAGCGTGTTGTAAACTTAGTGCTAGAAGTATATAAAGACTTTAATATTACAGATTACTCGTTCCGTTTATCTTATCGTGATCCTGCAGATACAGAGAAATACTTTGATGACGATGCGATGTGGAATAAAGCACAAAGCATGCTGAAAGAAGCAATGGACGATCTAGGTCTAGATTACTTTGAAGCAGAAGGAGAAGCAGCATTCTACGGTCCGAAATTAGATGTGCAAGTGAAGACTGCCTTAGGAAAGGATGAAACACTTTCTACTGTCCAATTGGACTTTTTATTACCAGAACGCTTTGACTTAACATATGTTGGAGAAGATGGAAAGCAGCATCGTCCAGTAGTGATCCATAGAGGTGTAGTGTCAACAATGGAGCGTTTCATTGCATTCTTGATTGAAGAATACAAAGGAGCATTCCCTACTTGGTTATCACCAGTACAAGTACAAGTTATTCCAGTATCACCTTCTGTACATTTTGAATATGCAAAAAAGGTGCAAGAAAACTTACAAAGACACGGTTTCCGCGTTGAGCTGGATGAGCGCGACGAAAAAATCGGCTATAAAATTCGTGAAGCACAAATGAAAAAAATTCCATACATGCTAGTAGTGGGAGACAATGAAGTAGAAGACAAAGCCGTAAATGTCCGCAAATACGGAGAACAAAAATCAGAAACAGTTTCTTATGTAGATTTCTTAGAAAATTTAACACAAGAAGTGAAATTATCCAATTAAATGAGTTGTATTTCCAAGCCGGAATTTCTGATTTTCAACCTATATTCCGAGCTTTTCTGAATTTATGTATAAAAAGTATTGCATTGAATCCATTATTTTGATAAAATTTTTCTCGTTGTGATATTTCTTTCGTTGACTTATAGATATCAATTGTGATATAGTTACTAAGGTAAATTGAATACGAGTTTGAGGAAAAGAAGAAGCACCCGCTTCTCACCTGATTGACACAGATTCCAAGTAGTTAACAGGTATTACGTAAAACATTTTAGGTATTACTTTTGTTTCGTAAGTGTGGGTGAATTGATCATCCACACTTTTTTATTTGGATGATAAAGATTACAAAGCCTACGATGTCAACTTGGGAGTCAAGTGTCAATTAGTATCTAATCTAGAGAAGGTGACCTAGAATAGATTATTCTTGACCCGAACGTTGTATTCGTCATTAACCTTGGAGGTGTTTAACTATTAGCAAAGATATGATTTTAAATGAAGGCATTCGTGCTAGAGAAGTTCGTCTTATTGACCAAAATGGAGAACAGCTTGGGATTAAAACGAAATTTGAAGCTCTTGAAATTGCAACACGTGTTAATCTTGATGTGGTTCTTGTTGCTCCAAACGCAAAGCCGCCAGTAGCTCGAATCATGGACTACGGTAAATACAAGTTTGAACAGCAAAAGAAAGAAAAAGAAGCACGTAAAAATCAAAAAATCATTAATATTAAAGAGGTTCGCCTTAGTCCAACTATAGATGAGCATGACTTTAATACAAAGCTTCGTAATGCTATTAAGTTCCTAGAAAAAGGCGATAAAGTAAAAGCATCCATCCGTTTTAAGGGACGTGCTATTACACATAAGGAAATCGGTCAACGTGTACTTGTTCGTTTTGCAGAAGCTTGTGCAGAAGTTGCCACTGTGGAATCACATCCGAAAATGGACGGTCGAAGCATGTTCATGACTTTAGCGCCTAAAAACGACAAGTAAGAGGAGGAATACCAAATGCCAAAAATGAAAACTCACCGCGGAGCTGCTAAACGTTTCAAAAAGACAGGCTCTGGTAAATTAAAACGCTCAAAAGCTTATACTAGTCACTTATTTGCTAACAAATCTACTAAGCAAAAACGTAAACTTCGCAAAGCTGGATTAGTATCCAAAGGCGATTTCAAACGCATTCGTCATTTATTAGACAACATTAAGTAATTTTTTCAATATAGGAGGGAAATAATATGCCACGTGTTAAAGGCGGTACAGTTACACGCAAACGTCGTAAAAAAGTTCTTAAATTAGCTAAAGGTTATTATGGTTCAAAACATACATTATACAAAGTTGCAAACCAACAAGTAATGAAATCATTAATGTATGCATACAGAGATCGTCGTCAAAAGAAACGTGATTTCCGTAAATTATGGATTACTCGTATCAATGCAGCTGCTCGTATTAACGGTCTTTCTTATAGCCGTTTAATGCACGGATTAAAATTAGCTGGTATCGAAGTAAACCGCAAAATGCTTGCTGAACTTGCTGTAAGTGATGAAAAAGCATTTGCTGAATTAGCAACAGTTGCAAAACAAAACTTAAAATAAGTTTTTTAAAAAGAAGGTACCTTATACCTTCTTTTTTTCTATACTTTTTTGCGAAAGGGGAGAACATGTGATTACATATGTATTAATCTATTTGGCAGTCGTGAATATATTCGCTTACTCTCTAATGGGGATAGATAAAAAAAGAGCAATTAAGCATCAGTATCGGATAAGTGAAAAAACATTGTGGATTACTGCTATTCTATTTGGAGCGCTGGGTTTATTTATTGGAATGAAAAAGTTTCGTCATAAAACAAAGCATGTTTCTTTCAAATATGGTTTACCTCTCTTGACATTACTAGAAGCTGGGATTGTACTTTATGTACTAAATGTTTAGGCATATTCTCATCTCTTTTCTTATACACTGTAATAACAACATGATTCTTTAGAGCAGAAGGTGATAAGATGGAAGAGCAGTTATCAGTCCTATTTGTAATGGTAGAAGTTAGTGGGATATTAGCACCGATTATTTTTATTTTATTCCATACACTTCGGCAATTTTTGTTTATTCCTCCTATTCTAGTCTGTATTGCGGGAGGAGTTTTATTTGGAGTGACGCTTGGTACCATCTATTCTATTATCGGCTTAACCATTAATTGTCTCTTATTCTATGCGGTCATTCACCGCTTGCCAAAAACTCATAACAAACTATCTCATCTAAAAAAAAGATGGTTTGGTGAATATCGTAATTTAACACTCGGACAAATCTCCGTTTTAAGATTGATCCCTGTGTTTCATTATCATTTATTAAATTTCTGCTTGTTGGAAAAAAGAAAAAGTTTAAAGGAATATAGTAAAACTTCTTTTATAAGCAATATTCCTTTAGCATTTTTCTATACTATTTTTGGCCAATTTATCAGTCAATTCTCGTTGACAATGGTTGTGATCATTTTGTTTGCGTTAGCGATACTTGTTTATATCTTACGGGAAAAAATTACGGTAATAAAATGGAGAGAATTTTTTAAAGAGGCCCATGAATAAAAAGGAGAATTTAAGACCTTCTTTCTTAAATGAATATAACCCCTGAACCATTATACGAAGCTTTCTTGTATGCATGTATAATGGTTCAGGGGTTTATTTGGTTGATTACGGAAGTTCGAGCTTCCGTTATTTACGACTTTTTAAACCGTGTCCATTCGATTTTTGCCTTTGGATAGATAGACAATAGTGACTGTTCTATATCGGCTTTATCTTGAGTGGACAACTTTGTATTATAAGGATTTGTAGGAAAGAGTAAAATGTGATCCACTTCTTCAGCAGCAGCGTATTTTTCCCCCTCAAGCAAATGACCTTTATATGTTAGTAAGAGATTCATTCTTATATTATCTTTTTTATCAAACAAATAAAATGTTCCACGCTTTTGCGCGAATGTTAATCTTCGCTGCGGATTCGTTAAGAAAGAAGTGAGTCGAAATAACCCATAAATAAGAAATGAGAGAAGAACGATTAACAAAAGCCATTTCATAAAAGAGCCTCCAGTAACTTAAATTTTCAGGATTAACTAATAGAATACGAAAGAGAACATAAAAGGTTTCATTTTTAGAAAAATATTTTAAAAAAGAAATAAAAATAAATAGAAACAAAGAATTGATACATAATATAAGCAAGTGTTCTTTTCTATACCCGTAAGACGAAGGAGTAACCTCTTTTGAATAAAGCTATACTTAAGAAGTATCTTATACTTTGTACTATAATTATTTTCTAGTATAATGATGAAGAATATATTATATTGAGGGAGTCGAAATAATGGCGAAATTAGATGAAACATTAACAATGCTTAAAGACCTTACTGATGCAAAAGGGATTCCAGGAAATGAAAAAGAACCCAGAGAGGTCATGAAAAAGTACATAGCAGAATATGCAGACGAGGTAACAACAGATAATTTAGGAAGCTTAATTGCTAAGAAAGTTGGCCAAGCAAATGGACCGAAAATAATGGTTGCAGGTCATCTTGATGAAATTGGTTTTATGATAACCCGTATTGATGATAAAGGTTTTCTCTATTTTCAAACAGTAGGCGGCTGGTGGTCACAAGTAATGTTAGCCCAACGAGTAACAATTGTGACAAGCAAAGGAGAGATCACTGGTATTACAGGATCAAAACCACCTCATGTAATAAGTCCAGAAGCAAGAAAGAAACCAATCGACCTAAAAGATATCTTTATTGATATTGGCGCATCTTCTAAAGAGGAAGCAATGGAGTGGGGCGTAAAACCGGGCGATATGGTCGTTCCATATTTTGAGTTTACGGTTATGAATAATGAAAAAATGCTGCTTGCAAAAGCATGGGATAATCGTATTGGCTGTGCTATTGCGATAGATGTATTAAAGAATTTAAAAGACAGCAATCACCCTAATATAGTCTATGGTGTGGGCACAGTTCAGGAAGAGGTTGGCCTTCGTGGAGCGAAAACAGCTGCAAACTTTATTGAGCCGGACATTGGTTTTGGCGTAGATGTTGGTATTGCTGGTGATACACCAGGAGTAACAGAAAAAGAAGCATTAAGTAAAATGGGCAAAGGTCCTCAGATTATTTTATATGATGCTTCCATGGTGTCTCATAAAGGACTACGTGACTTAGTTACAGATACTGCTGATGAGTTAAATATTCCTTATCAATTTGACAGTGTGCCAGCAGGTGGAACAGACTCAGGCTCCATTCATTTAACGCATAAGGGAGTGCCGGCTTTATCTATCACGATTGCAACTCGCTATATTCATTCACACGCTGCAATGCTGCACCGTGATGATTATGAAAATGCTGTTAAGTTAATCGTTGAGGTAATTAAAAAATTAGATCGTGAAACAGTAAATTCATTAACATTTGCATAATTAAAAGGGAATTTGATTTTTTAATCAAATTCCCTTTTTTAAGAAGCTTTATCAACAAGTCATATATCTTATCCTAATAACCACATGATTTTTATTCTAGTGGAGGTATCTTAGTATTCAAGATCGCTGCCTTCCTTGCTTTGAGCAGACGGTTAATATTGATTACAATCGTTTTAACAGCAGCGTAAGTTGGTACTGCAAGAATCATTCCTAAAATACCTGCTAAATTTCCGGCTACTAATAACAGAATAATAATGGTTGCTGGATGTGTATCCAATCTTTTTCCAAGAATTAAAGGAGATAGAATATTTCCTTCAATCTGTTGAGCAATGGTAATGACGATAATAACTAGTAAGGCTTGTGTTGGTGATGTGAAAATAGCGATAATAACAGCAGGCGCACCACCGATTAATGGTCCAACATATGGAATCATGTTTGTTACAGCCACAAGTAAAGCCATTACAAGCGCATAATCAAGACCGATTATTAAATAACCAATCAAAGCCAAGGTTCCTACAAATAGAGCTACAATAACTTGTCCTTGTATGTAGGCAGCAATTGTTTCGCTTGTATCTTTGATAATATGTAATCCTTCTTTACGATAAGACGCAGGGAAAAATTTAGAGAGTGCCTCCGGAAATTTGCTGCCATCTTTTAAACAATAGAAAAGTAAAAATGGAACTGTAACAATTGTAATGGTGATATTAGTCATAGTACTAATGATTTTACCGATTCCATTTGTTATATTGCTTGGAATTGTTTGAGCATAGGCCTTTAGGTTTTCTGTTATATCTTCAATTTTTACATATTCTTGATTCATAATCCATTTGTACTGTTTTGTATCATTTAAGTATTGGAAATATTGCACTGCTTCATCAGCATATTTAGGTATATTTTTAAATAACTCACTAAATTCTTTGCTGATCATAGGTACGATACTGCCAATAACCAAAATCAAAATTCCGATAACACCAACATATAGAATAATAATGGCAAGTGTCTTTGGAATTTTATTTTTTTGCAAAAACTTAACGATTGGATTAAGTAAAAAGTATAAGAAACCAGTAATGATAATGGGAACAAAAAGAGTTGAAAATAACACTGCCACTGGTTTAAATAAAAATGAAATTTTTGTGCATAGATAAACAATCGCAACAATGATAAGAACTTGTAATAACCAATAATGAAACTTCTTTTTTGTCAAAATTTTTCACCTTTTTCATATTTTGTATAGCAAGTATAGCATATTCGCTCTATTTCTTGTAATGATAGTTATGCATTATATAAAACGATTATAGCACCCTATAAATCCATCATGATATTAACGAAATAGCTGGGAAAAAAGTTTCAAAAAAATATAAAAAATAATGGTATTTTGGGAAGGATATAGGTAGAAACAAAAAGAAATGATACAATCCACTCCAATTTGTTGAAAGGAGCAAAGGATTGTATCATCCTTTAACTTAAGCAAAAAAGCCGTGTTACTCAACATTGATAATTTTTAAATGGGAAATATTTAAGAAATTACGAATGTTTAAAGCGGTAGCGCCGAATAAAGATGCCTTAGAACCAAGACGTGAATTTTCAATGACAATATCTTTATTAAAAGAACTTTCTAGGTTATCACGAATGAATGAAAGTATATCAGGGACTCTTCGAATGACAGAACTATTCATGTATATAATCTTTGGAGCAAAAGAAGTCATTATATTATTTAACCCTTTTGAAAGATTATAGCAATGTTGCTGAATCAGTTCTTGTACTGCTAAATCATTAGCATAGTAATGCTCAGCTAATAAATCTGGCGTAACATCGGATAATTGTTTTAACTCTTTAAACTGCTCAAGAAGAACCTTATCGGAACAATATTGCTCTAAGCAGCCTTTATTTCCACAAGGGCAAGTTCTGCCATCTGGATAAAGAATAGAATGACCAACTTCACCAGCTCTTCCGTCTAAACCTGTAAACAATTGCCCATCAATAATAATTCCAGCACCAATACCACTATGGATACTTAAACTAATTAAGTTATTAAATTCTGTTGAAAAAGTAGACTCTCCAATGGCAGTTAAATTAGCTTCGTTTTCAATATGAATAGGATACTGATACAGTTTCGTTAACTCTTCATAAAGTTCTATTTTCTCTAAATCATAATAAGGAGTAAATAAAATATTATTTTTATTAACAATACCATGTATAGCAATCCCAATCCCAACGATACCATAGGTTGTCAGATTACTTATTTTTTCATATTTTTCAATAATATCAGAAATATGGGAAAGAACATTTTCTTTCTTAATAAACGTACCCCTTTCTTTATTATAAAAAACCACCTCTCCATCTAAATAAGTAACCATTGTAGAAATAAAGTCATAGCCAAGCTCTATGGCAATCGAAAGACCAGCTTTCTTATTTAGTTGTAAAAGAATTGGCTTTCTTCCCCCAGAGTGACTACTTTCGCCAATTCCGATTTCTTCTATTAGTTTCTCTTCAAGTAACTTCTTTGTTATATCAGAAACAGTTGCTTTATTTAACCCAATATTAGCCGAAAGGGTTGCCCGAGAGATAGGGGCATGCTGAACAATTTGCTCCATAACAAGAGAAGCATTTTGTTCTCTAATTACATATTTGTCTGTGACCATTATTTTCCTCCAAACAGTTTATCACCTAGTAACGATGTATGTATTGTTAGGTTACCATACTAATTATAATTCTTCTATCAAATTTGTTAATAAATTAACAAATTTGATATTGTAAGCGCTTGACAAAAAACGAAGTTAGATTTATGATGAATTCAGTTAGTATATTGAACTAACAAATAGAAAGTAAATTAAATAGATTTGTAGAAAATAGTTGAGAAAAGAAAAAGTAAGTTAAAGATGATCATGATTTTTATAACAAATAGGAGGGAATTAGAATGGAATTTTTTCCAATGATTAAAAAAGTAAAATATGAAGGACCAAAAACAGAGAATATTTATGCATACCGTCATTATAATCCAGAAGAAGTTGTATTAGGAAAAACGATGAAAGAACATTTGCGTTTCAGTATGGCATGGTGGCATACATTAACGCAGGATGGTTCTGATCCATTTGGTGCTGCTACAAATGTTCGTAACTGGTTTGGCGAAACACCAATGGAAACAGCAAAAAATCGTGTAGAAGCTGGATTTGAATTAATGGAAAAAATGGGTTTTGAATTCTTCTGCTTTCATGATGTGGATATTGCTCCAGAGGGCGATACGCTTCAAGAGTTCTTCGATAATTTAGATGTAATCACAGATTTAATTAAAGAAAAAATGGATCAAACAGGGATTAAATTACTGTGGAATACAGCTAATATGTTTACAAACCCTCGCTTTGTACACGGGGCTGCTTCTTCATCCAATGCAGAAGTTTTTGCGTATGCTGCAGCACAGGTGAAAAAAGGCTTAGAAATCAGTAAGAAGCTTGGCGGCAAAAACTATGTATTCTGGGGTGGACGTGAAGGATATGAGTCTTTATTAAACACAGATTTACAATTAGAACAAGATAATATGGCTCGCTTCTTCCATATGGCAGTTGATTATGCCAAAGAATTAAACCATGAAGTTCAGTTTTTAATTGAACCAAAACCAATGGAGCCATCCAAACACCAATACGATTTTGACGCTGCTACGGCAATGGCCTTCTTGCAAAAATACAATCTTGATAAACACTTTAAACTAAACCTAGAAGCAAACCATGCTACATTAGCAGGACATACTTTTGAACATGAAATGGCCGTTGCGAGAAGCTACAATGCACTTGGATCCTTAGATGCGAACCAAGGAGATGTAATGCTTGGATGGGATACAGATGAGTTCCCAACTAATATCTATGATACAACTCTGGCAATGTATCAAGTACTTGAAAATGGAGGAATTGCTCCAGGGGGTATTAACTTTGATGCGAAAGTTCGCCGTTCTTCATTCTCTATGGAAGATTTAGTGCTTGCACATATTGCTGGTATGGATACATTTGCACGCGGACTTAAATCAGCTGCAAAACTAAAAGAAGATGGTTTCTTCGATAAAGAAATTGAACGCAGATATAAGAGCTATACAACTGGAATTGGTAAATCTATTGTAGACGGAAAAGAAAATCTGAAAACATTAACTGAATATGCATTACAGCATGATCAAATTGAAAATGAGCCAAATCATCTAGAATTCTTAAAATCTCGTTTGAATGATTATTTAGTATAATACAAATAGAAAAACAAGTAGAATAACATCAATAAAAGGGGTGTCTCAAATAGAAGGAGTTGGCATCACAAGTTTATTAGTAGTAGCTCATTGAAAAAATCTACTAGAAATACTTGTGAAGGTCGAAATTTCTATGAATGAGACATCCCTTTGCATTGGTCTTCAGGAGGGAGCGTTTATAAATGTCATATGTAATAGGGATTGATTTAGGAACAAGTTCCTTAAAGGGATTGTTAGTGGATAAAGAAGGGAAGGTTCTTATCACAAAGAGCTCTGAGTATGAGCTTTTAACTCCACAGCCGAAGTATAGTGAGCAAAATCCAAATGTTTGGATAGAAGCATTAGACATTGTGCTAAAAGAAATTATTGAAGCATTTCCAGAAGCAGCATCCAAAACAGAAGGAATTAGTTTTTCTGGACAAATGCATAGCTTAGTTTTATTAGATGCAAATGGAACTCCCCTCAGAAATGCTATCTTATGGAATGATGTAAGAACAAGTAAGCAATGTCAGGAGATAATGGATAAGGCAGGACAAGAAGTTATTAGCATCACAAAGAACAAAGCACTAGAAGGATTTACCTTGCCTAAGCTGTTATGGGTAAAAGAAAATGAACCGACTATATGGGAACAAGCAAAGCACTTTCTATTGCCTAAAGATTTTTTAGGATTTTATTTAACCGGTAATAAGCAAATGGAGTATTCAGATGCTGCTGGAACATTAATGCTGAATGTAGAAGAAAAGATGTGGAGTGAATCAATTGCTGAATTATTTGATCTTCCTTTAGGTATTTTTCCTAAGCTTGTTGAGTCCTCTGACAAAATAGGCATAATGAAAGAAGAGCTTGCAAAAAAGTATGGCTTTACAAATGATATTGCTGTATTTTCTGGGGGAGCAGATAATGCCTGTGCAGCAGTTGGCGCAGGCATTGTTAAAGAAGGTATGGGATTAGCTAGTATCGGAACATCAGGTGTATTTCTTTCCTATGAACAAGATGGTAAAGAAGATTATGCAGGGAAAGTTCATTATTTCAATCATGCAATAAAAAACAGTTTTTATTCCATGGGGGTAACATTATCTGCTGGTTATAGTTTAAATTGGTTTAAAAATACGTTTGCAGCAGAGAAAAGTTATGATGAATTACTTGGAAATATTGATAATATTCCAATCGGTTCAGATGGATTAGTGTTTACTCCTTATATAATGGGAGAAAGAACACCCTATACAGATAGCCAAATAAGAGGCAGTTTTATTGGCATGGATGCAAGGCATACACTAGATAACTTTGCACGCGCTGTTGTTGAAGGTATTACTTTTTCATTGAATGATAGTAAGATTTTGATGGAGGAAAATGCGAATAAGCAGTTTGCACGCATTGTTTCCGTAGGCGGAGGAGCAAAAAACAGCAAGTGGCTACAAATTCAAGCAGATATTTTTAATACGCCAGTTGTTAATTTAACAGTGGAACAAGGACCAGGTTTAGGTGCGGCGATGGTTGCTGCAGTTGGATTAGGGTGGTTTGCAACGATGAATGAGTGTGTAGAAAAGTTCGTTCAATATAAAGAAGAATTTCAGCCTATTCCAGAAAATGTGAAAAAATACGAACAAGTATATAATATTTATAAAGAAGTTTATGCAGCGACGAAAGAAACTTCGCATAGACTACAAGCGTTAATGGAATAGTTTTTTGTTAAAAGGCTAAGCTGACATTTCTATAAGAAAAATCTTTATTAGGAAAAAACACGTAGCCTCCTCCTATGGGAGGCTCAGTGCTCGCCAGATGAAAGTGAAGTGTATTCAGTCTAACCTTCTATTCTAATGAATAAAAACCCGAATAATTATGAGAAAATCCTATTATATTGGCATTTCCCAATAATCGTTCGGGTTTATAATTGGAATAGTTGTTTTTACTTTAGTCCATTTTCTAATGTCTGCAGCATTTCTACTTTATCTTCTTCAGAAGAATTTTTCCAAATTACTTCGAATAAAACGCCTAAACCAGGCAGCATTTTTTCTTCTCCGTTTTGGATAGCATCCACGATTGTATCTTTTAATTCATCTTGAGAATTGCCAGAAACATTATGGATTATTGCATTACGTAAATTTAAATTCATAATAAGCACCCTTCTTTCTCATTGTTACCTATCCATATCCATTCACCTTATTGAATAATATGGAATAGAGTTTTTGTAAAACATATCTATTTTTAGCATTTCACTAATGGCGTTTATTATGTATTTTATTTACGCTATAATAAAAGCAATAGAGAATAATTGGTGATTGTGAAGGAGAATAGCAAGTGAAACACATACTTTCGGTAAAAAATCCACAAATTAAAGAATGGAAAAAACGATTAACAAAAAAGGAAAGAGATAAGACGGAAACGTTTTTGGTGGAAGGCTTTCATCTTGTGGAAGAAGCATTCAAAGCAAATTCTATTATTGATTTAATCGTTTCAGAGGAGATAGATGTACCTGCTTGGGATTATGGAGATACTCCGATAACGATCGTTACAAAAGAGATTATTAAAGAACTTTCAGATACAGAAACACCCCAAGGTATTCTGGCCTTATGTAAGCAGCAAAGCCATTTAGAAACTTTGTCTACTGCTCAAACCTTTATTGCGATTGATCAAGTTCAAGATCCCGGTAATTTGGGAACGATTATCCGCACAGCTGATGCAGCAGGGATCGATGCAGTCATTATCGGAGAAGGAACGGTTGATATATATAATCCAAAGGTAGTTCGATCAGGCCAAGGAAGTCATTTTCACTTGCCAATTATAAAAACAAATTTAGCATCGTTTATGGATGAATTAAAAGAAAGGAATATTCCCATTTATGGGACTGCCCTTGAAAATGGCAGGGATTATCGGGAGATAGAAAAAACAGCCTCATTTTGTTTAATTGTTGGGAATGAAGGCAATGGTGTAAGGAAAGAAGTATTAAGTAAGACTGATACAAACTTATATATACCAATTTACGGGAAAAGTGAATCATTAAATGTGGCAGTGGCAGCAGGTATTTTAATGTATTATTTTAAATAATGTGTTAGTTACAACCAAAAGCAAAAAAGGCATTTGAAAACTAATTAGATATATATTATAATTAAAATCAAATTACATGAATAAAGACATTGATGGAGAAAAGTAATTGATGATTTTTAATTAAGGGAGAAAATGCCGCAGACTGTAAGCATTTTTATTAAAAACATGAATGAAGTTCACCTCCTGAGTCGGCATCGGGACCATTTTTCTTGTTTTAGAAAGATGTAAAGATGTACCGGTATAGACTACCGTTATCCAAATGAAGTGAACTTGTTTTTATTATACATACAAGTTAATTAGGGTGGTACCGCGACAATAACCTCGTCCCTTTTTGGGGATGGGGTTTTTTTATGCCAATTTTCATGCGAGAACAAACCATATATAAGGAGGAAATGTAATGGAGGATAAATTAAAAGAATTGCAAGCTGAAGCACTAACACGCATTGAAAGCAGTAACGATATGAAAGAATTAAATGAAATTCGTATCGCATATTTAGGAAAAAAAGGCCCAATTACAGAAGTATTAAAAGGAATGGGCAAACTATCTGCTGAAGAAAGACCAAAGATGGGGGCGTTAGTCAACGTTGTTCGTGACGAAATTACTAGCCGCATTGAGGCTAAACAAAAGGCGTTAGAAGAAGCGCTCGTTCAAGAAAAAATTGCTTCTGAAACAATTGATATAACTCTACCTGGTCGTCCTGTTTCTACAGGTAATCACCATCCTCTAACAAGAGTCGTAGAAGAAATTGAAGATTTATTTATTGGAATGGGCTATACCATTGAAGAGGGTCCAGAAGTGGAAAATGATTACTATAATTTCGAAGCATTGAATCTGCCTAAGGATCACCCAGCAAGGGATATGCAAGATTCATTCTATATTACAGAAGAAACGTTACTTCGAACGCAAACATCACCAATGCAAGCAAGAACATTAGAGAAACATAAAGGGAAAGGACCAGTGAAGATTATTTGTCCTGGTAAAGTATATCGTCGTGATAATGATGACGCGACACACTCCCATCAATTTATGCAGATTGAAGGACTTGTGGTTGATGAAAACATTCGTATGAGTGATTTAATTGGTACGCTTGAAGTTTTTGCAAAGAAAATGTTTGGAGAAGATAGAGAAATCCGTTTACGTCCAAGCTTTTTCCCATTCACAGAGCCTTCTGTTGAAGTGGACATTTCTTGTTTTATCTGTAAAGGTGCTGGCTGCAGTGTGTGTAAAAAAACAGGCTGGATTGAAATTTTAGGAGCTGGAATGGTTCATCCAAATGTATTGGAAATGTCCGGTTTTGACTCTAAGAAATATTCTGGGTTTGCCTTTGGAATGGGGCCAGAGCGAATTGCGATGTTGAAATATGGAATTGATGATATTCGTCATTTCTATACAAATGATGTACGTTTCTTAAAACAATTTTCAGTACCGGAATATTAAGGGTGGAGGAGAAAAAATGTTAGTATCCTATAATTGGTTAAATGAATATGTAGATTTAAATGGCATAAGTCCTAATGAATTAGCAGAAAAAATTACAAAGAGTGGTATCGAGGTAGAAGGCGTCGAGGTTCTTGATGAAGGAATTAAAAATGTAGTAATCGGTTATGTTGTCGAGCGTGAACAACATCCGAATGCAGACAAATTAAATAAATGTTTAGTCGATGTTGGCGAGGGAGACCCAATCCAAATTATCTGTGGCGCTCCTAATGTAGATAAAGGCCAAAAGGTAGCTGTAGCAAAGGTTGGCGCAGTTCTTCCAGGTAACTTCAAAATTAAAAAAGCGAAGCTGCGTGGGGAAGAATCAAACGGGATGATTTGTTCCCTGCAAGAGCTTGGTATCGAAGGGAAAATTGTCGCAAAAGACTATGCACAAGGCATTTTTGTTTTTCCAAGTGATGTAGAGGTCGGAAAAAATGCATTAGAATATTTGCAACGAAATGATGCCGTACTAGAACTGGGGTTAACTCCAAACCGTGCTGATTGCTTAAGCATGCTTGGAGTAGCGTATGAAGTAGCTGCCATTTTAGAAAAAGAAGTAAAATTACCTAATACAGAATATCCAACAATTAACGAAAAAGCATCTGATTATATTAAAGTTTCAGTAGAAGAGAATGCAGATGTACCATTATATACAGCAAGAGTAATTAAGAATATCAAAATCTCTCCATCTCCATTATGGATGCAAGGAAAATTAATGGCTGCAGGAATCCGCCCACATAACAATGTGGTCGATATTACGAACTATATTTTACTAGAATATGGTCAACCGCTGCATGCCTTTGATTATGATAAAATTGGCTCAAAGGAAATTCTTGTAAGAAGAGCACAAAGTGGCGAAAAAATTACGACACTTGATGAAACGGATAGAACATTATCAGAAGATAATCTGCTTATTACGAACGGAAAAGAAGGAATAGCTGTTGCTGGTGTAATGGGTGGTGCGAATTCTGAAGTTCAAGCTGACACTACTACTGTTTTATTAGAATCTGCTTATTTTGACAGTAAAGTAATTCGCAGATCTTCTAAAGTAATTGGTTTAAGAAGTGAAGCAAGCGCAAGATATGAAAAAGGAATTGATCCAAATCGAGTACGTAAAGCTGCAGATAGAGCTTGTCAATTATTACAATTATATGCTGGCGGAGAAGTGCTTGAAGGGGAAGTCGCAGTTGATACACTCACTGCTGAGCCAAAAGTAGTTTCGATTACGCTCGGAAAAATCAATCAAACATTAGGAACAACATTAAAGACGGATGCAGTAACGGCTATTTTTGATAGTCTTCAATTTGCAACACAAATGGAAGGTGACACATTCACGGTAACTGTGCCAACAAGAAGAAATGATATTGTTATCGAGGCAGATTTAATCGAAGAGGTTGCCCGTCTTTATGGCTATGATAACCTGCCGAAAACATTGCCAATAGGTGCGGCTACACCAGGTTCTTTAACTGCTTATCAGAAAAAACGTCGTATGGCACGCAGATATTTAGAGTCAGCTGGATTATATCAAGCAATTACCTATTCATTAACAAATGAAGCGAAAGTGCATAGCTTTGCTTTAGAGAAAAGAAACCCAATCAAACTTGCAATGCCAATGAGTGAAGAACGTGCATTATTACGTCAAAGCATCGTGCCGCAGCTGTTAGAGGTGCTTAAATACAATGCAGCAAGACAAAATGAAAACATAGCTGTTTATGAAACAGGGGTTGTCTTCTTAGCGAATGG
The DNA here is from genome assembly GCF_038006525.1 of Niallia sp. FSL W8-0951. NCBI lineage: Bacteria > Bacillati > Bacillota > Bacilli > Caryophanales > Bacillaceae > Niallia > Niallia sp. FSL W8-0951. The sequence goes on along the minus strand of NZ_JBBOVK010000001.1, from coordinate 2,463,092 downwards.
AGAACAGGAGCTTCCCGAGGAAAAAGAACATTTAGCTGGTGCAGTTACAGGCATTTGGAGTATGCATCCATGGCAAGGAGAGAAGAAAACTGTTGATTTCTTTGTTGTAAAAGGGGTATTAGAAGGGTTATTCCAAAAGTTAGGTGTTCATGAGCAAATTACATTTGCTAGAGCGGAATTGGATGGAATGCATCCAGGAAGAACAGCTGAAATCGTCCTTAATGGGGAGATCATTGGATTTGTCGGCCAAGTGCATCCGCAAATGCAAAATGATTTAGATTTAAAAGAAACGTATTGTTTCGAACTAGACCTAAGTAAGTTATTTGCTGTAGAAGTAGAAGCATTACATTATACGTCCATCCCTCGTTTCCCGTATGTAACAAGAGATATAGCACTTGTTGTAGAGAAGGACGTGTTAGCTGGTAGTCTTCAAGAAATTATTATTGAAGCTGGTGGAAAGTTACTAAAAGATGTTCAAGTGTTTGATTTATATGAGGGTGAAAAAATGGAAGCAGGCAAAAAATCGATTGCATTCTCCTTAACATATTTTGATCCAGAACAAACATTAACAGATGAAATGATTAGCAAGACTCATGATAAAGTACTTGCTGCAGTAGAAGAAAAAGCTGGTGCTTCGCTAAGAGGCTGAGGCGGATAAAAAACATCCCAGAGTTCAATTCTGGGATGTTTTTTAATTGAAGCTGGGACATAAGTATTTTCAACTAAATAACCCCGAACAATAATACGTACACATTAAAAAATATTCGATAATTGTTTAGGGATTTATATTTATTTTATTAAAGAAAATTTGGGTTATCACCCGCAAGACTAATAAACTTCGCTTTACAAGGGGCGAGCGCCCAACCTTCTCGGCGTATCGTGTGTCTGTAGTGTATGGGAACGAAATTGCTTCGACACTCAATTAGAGATCGTTCGTTTTTATCCATTTGTCCTAGCTTCTTTTGCGTTATTAAAATTTGTTACTTTATTTGCATTTTCGTAGCGGATGTAAGAGATAACAGTATATTATTGCGAAAACGGTTTCGAATAGTAATTCTTGTGAAGTCACTATTTATGGCGGGAATATTGAATAAATAAATTAAAACCACATATTTTTTTAAAAAAATTCTGTAAATTGGTTATTTTTATGTTGATTTTTGGAAGTAATGATATTATTATATGTTTTGTAAGCGATTTCTTTAATTGTTTACGAAACCGATTTCGTTGAAATTGAAATCTATCATTTTTGGGGGTGTTCATTTCTTTATAGAAATCTCATATTTGTGAAAAACTATTAAAATATTAAATAATTTGGGGGGTTATGATTTTGAAAAGAATGAAAAAGTTTGCTGCCTTAGGTTTATCGTCATTGCTTGCACTGTCTTTAACTGCTTGTAGTGGGAATGATACATCAAGTAAAACGAGTGGTAAAGATGAAAAAATCACGTTGGATTTTTGGACATTTGGCTCGACTGGTTATGAGGATTTAGCAAAAGAATACGAGAAAGAAAACCCAAATATTAAAATTAAAGTAAAAGCATCTGAAACAGCTGATCATCATGATGCGCTTTTTACCGCATTATCTGCTGGTAGCGGTGCACCTGATATTACAATGTTAGAGATTGACCAATTTGACCGTTTTAAAGTGGCTCAAGATCGTTTCGAAAATTTATATGATCTTGGTGCGAAAGATGTGAAAGACCAGTACTTGGATTGGAAATGGAAGAGTGGGGAAAACCAGGACGGAGATTTCTTATTTGGTCTTCCTACAGATATTGGACCTAAAGGGTTGTACTACCGAACAGACGTATTTGAAAAAGCGGGACTTCCAACTGATCCACAGGAAGTAGCCAATCTGATTAATTCACCTGAAGCATTTGAAAAAGCTGGATTACAAGTTAAAGAGAAAACAAAATTGCCATTTGTTGATAGTATTGAAATGGCATATAGAGCTTATCTAGATTCTGCCGAAACAGCTTACTTGACTACTGATAATAAATTAAATTTAGGAGCAGACAGTGACGTGAAAAAAGCATATGACTATGCTATTCGCTTAAATGAACTTGGAATCATAGGTAAATATGATATGTGGACTCCAGAGTGGGCAAATGCCGTTAACAAAGGTGAATTTGCGGCAGAGTTAGGAGCAGGATGGTTAAAAGGATGGATGGAAGGAAATGCTCCTGATGCTGTAGGAAAATGGAGAGTTGCTACATTACCAACTGAGTTTGCTGCAAACTGGGGTGGTTCATACATTGCTGTACCATCTGAAACAAAACATTCCCAAGAAGCTTATGATTTTATTGAATGGCTTGTATCACCAGAAAATCAATTAAAATCATTCCAAAGCCATGGATTATTCCCATCTGCCCAATCTGTATATGATATGGAAGAATTTAAGACGAATGCAGATGAATTCTTTGGTGGTCAAGCAACAGCTCCAGTATTTGCAGAAGCTGCAAAGGACATTAGTGGCATAGGATATAAAGGTGAAAAATATGCTTCCATCCACAGCGAAGTATTGAATGCGCTTAAGAATGTCCAAAATAAAGGAGCAGATCCAGAAAAAGAATGGAAAGCTGCAGTGAAGCGCGCAGAAGATTTATTAAGCCGTTAATCTAATATTTGTTCTATAAAAAACAGGGTCACTAAAATCTACTTACTTTTAAATAATACGAAAAAATCGGTCGGCTTACACATACGAGCCTCTAGCGAGAAAAAGGTTTGTGGTAGGCCGGCGATTCTTCACATATTGGTTTTTTTGTGAGGAAAAAGAATAGTGATTGATAGATAGGGAAGTTTGGACGTTTATATGGTACCATGCTCCCTTGAATATGAAAAGAGGTGGGGAAATGAATCCTATCAGTAATAAGGAAACTGTGAACACTATCAGTAAGAAGCAGCCTATTCATAAAAAGCAGAAAAAATTTAGGTCTGAGCAAAAAAAGGATATGCTGTCAGGATATTTATATATAGCGCCTTTCTTCATAATTTTTGCAGTTATCGGCCTATATCCTATGCTTTTTAGTATTTACCTAGCCTTTCAAAAATGGAATGGCTTAAGCCCGATGACATTTAACGGACTGGCTAATTTTGAGACTGTACTAACAGATCCTCTATTTTGGAAATCAGTTTATAATACGATAATTATAGGAATTATGGGAACAGCTCCACAGTTAGTCGTCGGCCTTATTTTAGCTTATTTGTTGAATATGGCTTTTCTTAAGTTTAAAAGTTTCTTTCGTGTAACAATTTTTATGCCCTATTTAACTTCAATGGTTGCTGTAGCCCTTATCTTTAGTGTGTTATTCAGTAATCATGAATCTTCTTTAGCCAATTATGTATTAACTCATTTCTTTGGACTTGACCCAATCCATTGGGCAGCCTCTGAATGGGGAACGAAAATTGCGATATCCATTATGGTGTTCTGGCGGTGGGTAGGATATAACACGATTATCTATCTAGCTGGAATTCAAGGTATACCAAATGATTTATACGAGGCAGCTACCATTGATGGTGCCAATAAATTTCATCAGCTTTTTTACATTACCATCCCAATGATGAAACCATTTATTATCCTAACGGTATTCACTTCAACAGTTGGTGCCATGCAGTTATTCTCTGAACCGACTGTATTTTTAGGAACTGATGCTTTCACAAGGGACGAAGCTATGACAATTGTTATGTACTTGTATAGAGATGCATTTAAATTGCAGTCATTTGGAACAGCATCCGCAACTGCAATCATTCTATTGGTTATCATTTCATTATTTGCTGTCATAAACTTAAGTTTAACGCAAGGATTTGGAAGAAAAAAGAGAGGTGTGGATAAATGAGTAAACATGACAAAAGAAAACGGAAAAAGTTTTCCATAGGCAGATTATCCATTTACTTATTTTTATTTATTGCTGCTATCGTTTCGTTGTTTCCATTTTACTGGATGTTTGTCATGGCAACAAGACCGAGTGCTGCCTACAATTCAATCCCGCCAACTTTAACACCAGGAAATATGCTGGTTGAAAACTTTAAAAAGGTATTAAGTCAAATTGATTTTTTTGGTGGGATGTGGAATTCATTTATACTGTGTTTGGTTGTAACAATCATAGTACTACTCATTAGTTCATTAGCAGGCTTTGCTTTTGCTAAATTTAGATTCCCGGGAAGAAACATATTTTTTATTGCGATTTTGGTAACCATGATTATTCCACCGCAATTAGGGTTAATCCCACAATACTTCTTAATTTCTAAAATAGGACTTCTAGATACCTTACAAGGAGTTATGATTGTATCCTTTTTAAATCCTTTAGGGATATTTCTAATGCGCCAATATATATCCGAGGGTGTTCCTGATGAATTAATAGAAGCAGCGAAATTAGATGGGTGTTCGAATTTCCGTATCTATTGGGGAATTGTATTACCGATTATCTTACCAGCGTTTGCTACTCTTGGGATTATTGTATTTACTGCTGTTTGGGGAGAGTTCTTATGGCAGTTTACGGTTTTAAGAGATCCGGAAATGTATACTATTCAAGTTGCATTGGCACAGTTGGGCAATACTCATAATATTGATTTCGGTATGATTTTATCTGGTGTGTTCTGGGCAACTGTTCCATTATTAGTCATTTTCTTATTATTTAACCGATTATTTATATCAAGTATTACGGAAGGGTCTGTGAAATAAAGACTATTTCCTGCCGTGCTATTGTTTCATTCTCCAACTTTTATTAATCTAATATTAGGAATGAATTTAGACGGAAATAGAAGGGATAAAACGATGAGTTTAACAATAAAGGACATTGCACAATTGGCAGGGGTATCACCATCAACCGTTTCGAAAGTATTAAATAATTATGGCGAAATAAGTGAGATGACTAGAAAAAAGGTCATGACAGTTATTAATGAAATGGGCTACGCACCAAATTTTTCGGCTCGGTCACTGGCAACGAAAAAATCAAGTCTCATTGGACTTATCTATGCAGGTAAAATCAATGTAGACATGACTCATCCATATTTTAATGAAGTTATTTCGACTTTTAAGAAAAATATTGGATTGCTTGGATACGATATCTTAATGTTTTCTAATGAACAATTTCAAGGAAGTTATTTAGCAAGATGCAAGCACTTTAATTTGGATGGTTGTTTGATAATTGCAGGTGAAGAAGTGGAGGATGCTACATTTGAACTTGCTGAGAGCGGTTTTCCTTGTATTGGAATTGATATTGAATTAGTTGGTCCAAAAGCGAGCTACGTCATGACGGACAATGTAAATTTATCAAGGAAGGTAGTAGAACATTTTTATTTGAATTCTCTTAGAAAAATTGGTTATATCGGCGGGATGAGTGAATCCGTCATTTCTAATCTAAGGTTAAAGGGGTTCAAGGATGCGATGAATCAGTTTGGCCTTGAAATCAGGGAAGATTGGATTCAATATGGAGATTACCATGAAGAAAGTGGTTATATCGCAATGAAGAGAATACTTGAGTTGAAAGATTATCCAGAAGCTATTTTTGCTGCATCCGACTTAATGGCTTTAGGTGCACTAAGTGCTATTAAGGAAGCTGGACTTCATACACCTAGAAATATCCGAATTGTAGGATGTGATGATATTGCTGCTTCCCGCTATAGCGATCCTAAATTGACCACGGTCAAACAGGATAAGGAGAAAATCGGTAAATTATCTGCTTTTATGCTAAATGACTTGATAGAAGGAAAATCAAAATTAAAGCCAGTGTATACCGACTCTGAAATTATTGTAAGGGAAACGTGTGGGACGAACAAAGCCTTTAGGTGAGTTCAGGACTGATTTAGGAGCTTTCTTACATGAATAATAAGACTTGGATGGATGTTAGGAGGTTTTTTGGTGAACTATTATGCAGTATTTGATGTGGGAGGCTCCGCAATAAAATTTTCGCTTATGGATGAATTGGGAAACTTTATAGAAAAGTCTTCTGTTCCAACTCCCAAAGACGGAATTGATTCTTTCGTGGATACAATCGAAACTGTGGTGAAGAATTTTCAAGAAAAGAATGAGATAATCGGCATCGCCTTAAGTATGCCAGGAGCAGTAGATGTAGAAACAGGATTTATTAAAGGAACCTCAGCTCTTCCTTATATTCATGGGCCAAATATAAGGAATGTCATCCAAGAACGGACAAAATTACTTGTTGAGCTTGAAAATGATGCTAATTGTGCAGGGTTAGCGGAGGGATGGATGGGTGCTGCAAAAGAAGTCGATGATTATATATGTATTGTAATTGGGACTGGTATTGGTGGTTCTATTTTTCTAGATAAGAAAATTCGTCATGGCAGCCATCTTTTTGGAGCAGAATTTGGTTACATGATTTTAGAGGATTATCTGAATCAGCCGCTAGGGGAATCATGGAGTTCTCTTGCAGCAACTGGAGGTTTAATTAAGCAAGTTGCGAAACGGAAAAATTTGGATCCGATTACTCTGGACGGGCAAATTGTATTTAAGATGGCAGACGAAGGTGACTGGGAAGTACAGGAAGAAATAGAGAAATTTATTAAGCGCTTAGCTGTAGGAATTTATAATTTACAATACATTATTGATCCGGCAAAAATTCTAATCGGAGGAGCAATCAGTAAACGCGAAGGGCTTATTGAACAGATTAACGAAAAGCTAAAAATTATGAAACCAACTGAAGAGTGTTTAAACATCCAAGTTCAGCCATGCCGATTTGGAAATGACTCGAACTTAATTGGAGCTCTATACCATTTCTTACAAAGAACATCTAGTCCGTTAAGTGGTGTAACTGAAGGGGAAATGAATATATCTTCTTTAAAAACTATTTCTAGTTAAGCACGAATAGAAATTGGATTATGGATTCTGTTGTAAGGTTTAAACATAGGGGATAATTGCTTTTTAGTATTTTTTCTCATTCTCATTCACTTCTAGAGCTGGAAGGAATGTCATTTACGTGTTATAAGTTCCAGTAGTAATTATTTGATTGCACATAAAATCATCCTTTCTTTTAATGTTGTGTGGTAACTTCATTTTACTAAAAAAGGATGATTTTTTTGTGCGTTTATTCAGAAATATATATGAAAGGGAGTCCAAAAAATTAGCTTTCACTCACATTTTGGACAGCCCCCCTTCTTACTATTTGAAGCTAGTTTTGTTCCAGCCTCTTATTTTATCAAGTGAATTATAATTCCTGCCCTTTATTAAAAGTCTTAAGATAGAATCTATTCGAATGACTTCCCTAGCAAGAATAATTCATGATATGATAGAAACTAGGATTCTTTAGAATGGAGGCATGGGCGTGTCAAATACCCCTAAAAATCGTACAAATGTTGATATATATGGAACACAATATACAATAATAGGGAAAGAACCTTCTAACCATGTTAGACTGGTTGCCTCCATAGTTGATGAAAAAATGCGTGAAATTCATGTTTTGAATCCCTCACTTGATACCAATAAACTTGCAGTACTTACCGCAGTAAATATAGTAAACGACTATGTAAAGCTAGAAGATCGAGTGAAAGAATTAGAGGAAGAATTAAAAAGAAGAGAAAAGGACTGACAATGTTCATGTTAGATATTATTTTGGTTATATTGCTGCTTTTTGGTCTTCTTAGAGGACTAAAAAGAGGATTTATTATGCAAATTATACACTTAACAGGATTTATTGTTGCGTTTATTGTTGCTAATAAATATTACATCCCGCTATCGCAAAAATTAACACTATGGATTCCATATCCAAATATAGGAGAAAGTAGTTTGCTGCAATCTTTTATTCAAACGGCAAATATAGAAGACGTCTTTTACAGAGGGTTCTCCTTTGTTGTGATATTTTTTGTGGTGAAAATCGTTTGGCAAATTATTGGAAGTATGATAGATTTTGTTGCTAGTATTCCAATCTTAAAACAGTTAAATACATGGGCTGGAGCGGTCCTAGGATTTGTCGAAACGTATTTGCTATTATTCCTTCTATTATTTATTTCTATTTTAATCCCGGTTGATTTTATTCAAGCTCAATTAAATGAATCCTCGGTTGCCGCATGGATGATAGAAAACACTCCATATTTTTCAGAGAAAATAAAAGATTTATGGTTTGATTATATGGCTTCATAGAAAGAGGAAACTCTTCTAGCTTTATATGTAGCTAGAGAGTTTTTTTGTTTAGTTTAAACAGGTACTACATAATTATTGAATTTATATAGTTCATGGTATGATAGGTAGATGAGAAGAAGAGTTATTTTACATATGTGGGTGATAAAGGATGATTACAAATAAAGATATTATTCGATTATTAGAGCAAATTGCGATATATATGGAGCTGAAAGGAGAAAATCCATTTAAAATCTCTGCCTTTCGAAAAGCGGCCAATACGATTGAAACAAGTGAATTGAACTTAACCGACATAACCGATCTAACGGAACTGCCGGGAATAGGAAAGGGAACAGCTGCTGTTATAGAAGAATATCTAAAAGAAGGCAAGTCGTCTGTTTTACAAGAGTTAAAAGACGAAGTTCCAAAAGGATTAATACCATTGCTGCAGCTGCCAGGTCTCGGTGGGAAAAAAATCGCAAAATTATATAAAGAGTTGTCTGTCGAAAATGCAGAGGATTTAAAAAATGCATGCTTAAAAGGAGAAGTGCAAGCATTAAAAGGTTTTGGCAAAAAGACAGAAGAAAAAATTATGGAAGCCCTTCAAAATGCCGGATCTCGCCCAGAGCGACTGCCAATTGCATTTATGATTCCGATAGCAGTCTCCATTGAGGAACAACTAGCTAAGATGGAAGGGGTTGTGCAATACTCTAGAGCCGGAAGTTTAAGAAGAGTTAGGGAGACGATTAAAGATTTAGATTTTATTGTCGCCACAAATGCTCCTGATCAGGTGAAAGAGCAATTGCTTCAGCTTCCGTCTATAAAAGAAGTAATAGGAGCAGGATTGACAAAAGTTAGTGTAATACTAGGGCTGGATTATGACGTTTCTATCGACTTTCGGTTAGTGAAACCAGAGGAATTTGCAACAACCTTACATCATTTCACAGGTTCAAAAGAACATAATGTGCGAATGAGACAGCTAGCTAAGGAACGCGGAGAAAAAATAAGCGAGTATGGCGTTGAAAATAATGAAACAGGCGAAATAAAAACCTTTAAGACAGAAGAAGCGTTTTATCATTATTTCGAACTGCCCTTTATTCCTCCTGAAATAAGAGAAGATGGAAAAGAGGTAGAAAATTATTCAGATGATAGTGAGCTTATTTCCTTGGAAGATATTAAAGGAGATTTGCATATGCATACCACTGCAAGCGATGGTGCACATACATTAGAAGAAATGATAGAAGCAAATCGAAAATTAGGCTATCAATACATGGCTATTACAGACCATTCTCAATATTTAAAGGTTGCCAATGGATTAACACCAGATAGAGTGAGAAAGCAAATAAAAGAAATTAAAAGGTTAAATGCTAAATATGAAGATATAACTATTTTAGCTGGTGCTGAGATGGATATATTACCAGATGGCACACTAGATTATGATGATGAATTATTGAAAGAATTAGATATTGTGATTGCCTCTATCCATTCTGCTTTTTCACAATCGAAAGATAAGATAATGAATAGATTAAAAGCTGCCATGGAAAACAAATATGTTGATATCATTGCACACCCAACTGGTAGGAAAATTGGCAAAAGAGATGGTTATGATGTTGACATGGAAATGCTCATTCAATTAGCGAAAGAAACGAATACTGTCTTGGAATTGAATAGTAATCCTAACCGCTTAGATTTAAATGCAGCACATGTCAAAATGGCACAGGATGCTGGCGTAAAGATTGTCATAAATACAGATGCTCATTATAAGCATGAGCTTAATAATATGGCCATCGGAGTATCCACCGCGAAAAAGGGCTGGATAAAAAAATCTACTGTATTGAATGCTATGTCCAAAGAGGAATTATTAGCCTTCTTATATAAAGGTAATTAAGTATGCTTGGATGAGAATGGGGGAATCTGCAAGGTATAGCTGTTTTCGCCTCCGTCCAAGTCATGACGTGAAAAGCATTCTCTCTGTTGAAAAGGGATAGCTTAATGGAAAAGAACGCTCTAAAAGTCAGAAGAACCAATAAAAAATATGATTAAACCCGAAATGGGGATAGCAAAGGAGATTACTCCATGCAGGAAAGAGTATTTAAAACGTTAGAATTTGATAAAATTAAAGATCAATTAATCGAGCATGCATCTTCTTCATTGGGAAGAAATAAAGTGGAGGAATTAGTTCCATCTACTGATTATAATGAAGTTGTAAGCTGGCAAGAAGAAACAGATGAAGCTGCTAAGGTATATCGCATGCGTGGATCCATCCCTCTTGATGGAATCTATGATATCCGCGCCCATGTGAAAAGATCCTCTATTGGCGGTATGCTTAGTCCAGCTGAATTAAATCAGATTGCCAGTACCGTTCATGCTAGTAGACAAATGAAACGATTTATTGAAGAATTTCATGAAGAAGAGCCTATTCCGATACTGTTTACTTTAACAGACAGTATCATGGTGCTTGTCGAAGTAGAAGAAGAAATCAAGATGGCTATTGATGAACAAGGTGCAGTGATGGATAGTGCAAGTGATGCCCTTAGAACATTAAGAAATCAGCTGCGTAGAAATGAATCAAAAGTACGAGAGAAACTAGAAAGTATGATTCGTTCTTCAAGTGCCCAAAAAATGCTGTCTGACAGTATTATTACAATCAGAAATGATCGGTATGTTATCCCGGTTAAGCAAGAATATCGAGGCAATTATGGGGGGATTGTTCATGATCAAAGTGCCTCTGGGCAAACCCTCTTTATTGAACCACAGTCTGTAGTGACACTAAATAATGAACTTCAAGCTATTCGGGTCAAAGAACAACAAGAAATTGATCGTATCTTAACGCAATTAACGGCACTCGTAGCACAATATGAAGAAGAGCTATTGCATATTGTCACTGTATTAGCAGAAATTGATTTTATGTTTACAAAAGCAAAATATGCTCATCGGTTAAAAGCATCCAAACCAAAAATTAATAATGAAGGAAAGATTGTTCTGCTTAAAGCGAAGCATCCACTTATACCGCCAGAGGTTGTGGTGGCGAATGATATTATTCTTGGGGATTCCTATACATCTATCGTTATTACCGGACCAAATACGGGCGGTAAAACAGTAACTTTAAAAACAGTAGGTCTATGTACTTTAATGGCACAAGCAGGCCTGCAGATTCCAGTATTAGACGGTTCGGAAATGGGCGTTTTTAAATCTGTATACGCAGATATAGGGGATGAACAATCCATTGAACAGTCTTTAAGTACGTTCTCTTCCCATATGGTTAATATTGTTAGTATTCTTGAAAAAGTAGATCATGAAAGTCTTGTTTTATTTGATGAGTTAGGAGCTGGAACAGATCCTCAAGAAGGAGCAGCTCTAGCTATTTCGATTCTCGATGAAGTAAACAAACGCGGAGCAAGAGTTATTGCGACTACTCATTATCCAGAGTTAAAGGCTTATGGATATAATCGCGAAGGCGTTGTAAATGCAAGTGTGGAATTTGATATTGAAACATTAAGCCCGACATATCGATTACTTATTGGAGTACCGGGAAGAAGTAATGCCTTTGAAATTAGTAAGCGGTTGGGCTTAAAGGAAGATGTGATTAATACAGCTCGGTCACATGTAAGCGAGGATAGCAATAAAATCGAGAATATGATTGCCTCCCTGGAGAATAGTCGTAAGCAAGCGGAAAGAGAGCATGAAGAAGCGAAAGATTTATTAAAACAAGCGGAAATGCTACATCGTGATTTACAGAAACAAGTAATGGAATATTACGAGAAGAAAGAAACACTGCAAGAAAAAGCAAAAAGAGAAGCGAAAGAAATTATCGAAAATGCTAAAAAAGAGGCCGAAGCTGTTATTGGCGATTTACGAAAAATGCAGCTCGAAAAACGAGCAGAAGTAAAAGAACATGAACTAATTGATGCAAGAAAACGTTTAGAGGATGCAACACCACAAATAGAAAGACAAAAACAACCAGCTGCGTCGAAGACGAACCATGTTTATCAGCCTGGCGATGAAGTAAAGGTTCTAACCTTTAATCAAAAAGGACAATTACTAGAAAAAGTTTCCGATAAAGAATGGCAAGTCCAAATTGGTATTATGAAAATGAAGGTCAAAGAAAAAGATCTTGAATTCATCAAAGCACCAAAGGTGGTAGAAACAAAACCACTAACCACGATAAAAGGAAAGGATTATCACGTTAGCTTGGAGTTAGATTTACGTGGCGAGAGATTCGAAAATGCTCTTGCTCGAGTAGAAAAGTATATAGATGATAGTCTGCTTGCTGGCTATCCACGAGTCTCCATTATTCATGGAAAAGGAACAGGAGCCCTTCGTTCAGGTGTTCAAGAGTATTTGAAAAATCATCGGGCTGTAAAAAGGATTCGTTTTGGAGAAGCAGGAGAAGGCGGCAGTGGTGTAACGGTTGTCGAATTTAAATAAACTTTCTTTTGGGAGAATAAAGGTAGAGGAGAAACCTTATGGCACAATTTTGGGAAAATGAATATGTAAAAACGGCCGGCGATTATAGTGTTGTTATTTTAAGCCTTGTTGTATTTTTAGCTATATTTGAACTTGTAACAAAATATAATAATTGGGATGAAATAAAAAATGGGAATCTAGCAGTTGCGATGGCGACAGGCGGGAAAATCTTTGGAATAGCGAATGTTTTCAGCCATTCGATTATGCAAAATGATTCTTTACTGAAAATGATTATCTGGGGTGTATATGGTTTTGTCCTATTGTTAATTGGTTATTTCATCTTTGAATTTTTAACCCCTAAATTTAATATTGACGATGAAATAAAAAATGATAATCGAGCAGTCGGCTTTATTTCTATGATTATTTCTGTTGGTTTATCTTTTGTAATTGGGGCAGGTATCTCTTAATAAATATAGTATTTTAAAGGGAGCTAGGACATAAAAATTCCAGCTAAAAAGCCAAACAAATCACATTCGCATGATTGTTTGGCTTTTTTAGTTACATTTAAAAAGGCTGTTTTTTATGCGGAATTGTGTCAATTAAGGGGAAAGTAGGCTTATACATAATCCAATGAATATGTTCCTCCATATAATAAGCTAGTACAACAATAGAATTAAATGGAGGAATTGTGTTGGAAACAGAGAAAAGATGGTTAAAACTTTATCCTGATCAAATTGCCAAAAATGTTTATTATCGTGCAGATACTCTCCCACAATTATTAAAATACGCGGCAAATGAGTATCCAAAACATAAAGCTATTCATTTTATGGGAAAAGAAATGACGTTTAAAACACTTTATAAGAAAACATTGCAATTTGCAGCATATTTGCAGCACTTAGGTGTAAAAAAAGGGGACAGGGTTGCAGTAATGCTGCCGAATATTCCACAAACAGTTATTAGTTTCTATGCAATCTTGCAGGCGGGAGCTATTGCTGTACCAGTAAATCCGCTTTATCAAGAGCGAGAAATAGAATTTATTATGAAAGATTCAGGGGCGAAAGTAATTATAACATTAGATATGCTCTACAACAGAGTGGAAAGAGTAATGAAGCAAACAGATCTTGAACATATTATTGTTACATCTATTAAAGATTATCTCCCATTTCCCAAAAATATTGTCTATCCATTCATTCAAGCGAAAGAGCAAGGAAAACCTCCAACAATTACATCATCAAACTCTACTCATCTATATACCCAAACATTAAAGTCCAAAGAATCAGTCCTAAAGGAAGTACCGATAAATTTTGAAGAAGATATAGCGATTCTACAATACACTGGCGGAACGACAGGTTTTCCAAAGGGAGTTATTCTCACCCATCAAAATTTAGTAGCCAATACTTCTATGTGCAGACAATGGCTATATAAGATGGAAAAGGGAAAAGAAAAAATGCTTGCCGTCATGCCATTATTTCATGTGTATGGACTTATGACAGTTCTTGTATTATCAGTAATGGAAGTATATAAAATGATTCTTGTTCCGAAATTTGATGCGAGTGGTTTGTTAAAAACAATCCATAAACAAAAGCCAACTGTCTTTCCAGGAGCACCTACTATCTACATTGGTTTAATGAATCATCCAGACATAAGCCAATACGATCTTTCCTCGATTAAAGGAGCGATTAGTGGTTCTGCTCCATTACCAGTTGAGGTTATTGAGAAATTTGAGGAAAAGACAGGCGGGAAAATAGTAGAGGGCTATGGATTAACGGAAACATCTCCTGTTACCCACGTGAATTTTCTTTGGGACAATGAAATTGTAAAAGGAAGTATTGGTGTTCCTTGGCCAGGGACTGATGCAGCTATTTTTTCATTAGAGTCAGGTGAAATATTGCCAGTGGGAGAAGTTGGGGAGCTTGCAATTAAGGGGCCGCAAGTGATGAAAGGATATTGGAACAATGATGAAGAAACCAATAAGGTTTTAAAAGATGGCTGGTTACTAACTGGTGATATCGCATATATGGATGAGAAAGGGTATTTTTATATCGTCGATCGGAAAAAGGACATTATCATTGCAGGCGGCTTTAATATCTATCCTCGTGAAATTGAAGAAGTTTTGTATGAGCACCCAGCTGTCATGGAAGCATCAGTTGTGGGAGTGAAGGATCCTTATAGGGGAGAGACAGTGAAAGCATTTATTGTATTGCGCGAAGGAATGACGGTTACAGAAGAAGAACTGAATCAGTTTATGCGTAGGAAATTGGCATCTTTTAAAGTACCTCGTATTTATGAATTTAGAGAAGAACTTCCGAAAACAGCAGTAGGAAAAGTATTAAGAAGACAATTGAAGAAAGAAAGTGAAGAAGAAAATGAGTAATGAATCATTGCAGATTGTGGTTTTATTATCGAGAACCGTTTCTCCTGAGGCTACCCTCGTACTTGAAGAAGAACAAGTACTGGTAGAGGAAAAAGAGTTTATCATCAATCCACCAGATGCGATAAGTTTAGAAGAAGCCCTACAATTAAAAGAAAAATATGGTGGGCATATAACGGTGCTGATGGTAAGTAAAAAAGAAGGAGAAAAGCAATTGAGAACAGCTTTAGCTATGGGAGCAGATCAAGCTGTTTTAATAGAATCTAATCCTGATGAAGATCATCCAGCTCATATAGCTAAAAAGATACAAGAATATTTGCAAAATATAGACTACGATGTTCTATTAGCAGGAGATTTTTCTACAGATGGAGCAACAAGTCAAGTAGGTCCTAGGGTTGCTGCTTTATTAGATATTCCCTACTTTGTGAAAGCAATTCGAATCGAACAAGAGGAAAAACATGCAAAAATTAAAAGAAATGCAGATGGAGACATCGAAACATATCAAGTTCCGTTTCCTTTTTTAGCTACCATTCCACAAAGTTTACACGTTCCAAGATTGCCATCACTTGCTGGGATCATGAAAGCAAAAAAGAAGCCTTTTCGATTTATCCAGGTAAAGGAAAACCACGCAAAAACGCTCAGCCACTATTCATATCCACAATTAAATCGTAAAAAAATGATGTTGCAAGGGGAAATAAAAGATCAAGTTGCTTCCTTATCCAAATTATTAAAGTCATTGTAATGGAGGAGTTAATATGAAGGGAAAAATCGTTGTGGTGGGAGAACATCAAGAAGGAAAAATTGCCTCCATTACCCTTGAGTGTATTTCAGCAGCAAAGGAATTAAAAACGGAGGCAGAAACAATTCTCTTGCTAATGGGAGAGGATATGAGAACGAACGCATCTGAATGGAATGAAACGGATGTCGATCAAATCATTATCGTGGAACACCCTTTGTTAGCTAGATTTTCGAATGAATCATATATAAAAGCCCTCTTATCTGTTTGGGAACAACTTGAACCCTCTATTCTTTTATGTGGACACAATGATATCGGCAGATCCATCTTCCCGTATTTAAGTGAGAAATGGAATCTACCCTTACTTTCAAATATAGAGAGTTTTGTCCTTCATGATAACAAACTGTCTATAACTCGGTCTGCTTATTCTGGTAAATTAACGGAACGAACAGAAGTGGAAGGTTCTTCTTTTCTTATAACAATAAAGCCTAAAAAATGGAAGCCTCTCCCAAAGAAGGAGAAAACAAAACCAGCTGTCCATTCTTTGAAAGTAAATATCGATAAGCCAGTAGCTACTTTAATTGGACTCGAACAAAAAAGAGAAAAGGCAGCTGGCTTAGTGGATGCAAAAATTATCGTGGGCGCTGGAAGAGGTATTCAAAATGAAGAGGGATTTGCACTAGTGAAGAAATTAGCTGACACTCTTGGAGGAACAGTCGGTGTTTCCAGAGGTGCAGTAGAATTAGGAGTATGTGATGCTTCCATTCAGCTTGGACAGACAGGAAAAACCGTGGCTCCAGATATATACATCGCCTGCGGAATTTCAGGGGCTATTCAACATCTTGTTGGCGTTACGTCTGCCAAAACCATTATTGCTATTAATAAAGATCCAAATGCTCCAATTTTTGAAGTAGCTGATTATGGGATTGTGGGAGATATTTTTGAAATAATACCTTCTTTATTAAAAGAATGGGAATGATCTAATTATAGGTGAATGTATTAGCTGATAGTAGGGGAAAATGATATTTGAAACATATTATTAGTATCATCAAAGAAACCATGGTATACTTTCGATATTGTTAGTTTATCAAATAAGGAGGCAAATTATAAATGGCCATTACACATGCAACAGATCAAACATTCCAAGAAGAAACAGGTTCAGGTGTAGTATTAGTAGATTTCTGGGCACCATGGTGCGGACCTTGTAAAATGATCGCTCCAGTTCTTGAAGAACTTGACGGCGAAATGGGAGATAGCGTAAAAATCGTTAAAGTAGATGTAGACGAAAACCAAGGATCAGCATCTAAATTTGGCGTAATGAGCATCCCAACTTTACTTGTTCTTAAAGACGGTGAAGTAGTAGATAAAGTAGTTGGATTCCAACCAAAAGAAGCTCTTTCTGAACTATTAGCTAAACATGTTTAATGAACTCTTTCTTTTTTTGAAAGAGAAAGACCTGTAGACACTCCTAGTGTCTGCAGGTTTTTTGATGGAGAAAATAAACTTGTGGTATAAAAGTGAAGCATAAGAATAATCCGATAAAAGCAGATCAAGTTATCAACATTACATCGCAATAAAATCCTAATTCTTCATGTAAGCATAAACCGTTTTCCCTAAAATATTCCCATTCCATACTTTTTCCTTGATGAATCGATGAAATTCTCTATAATTAGAGAAGATAGTATATATGTTCGTTTATAAGGTTTGTGAGCTGGGAGGGAAAATTGTGAACGACATCATTAAAAATAAATTAATGATCTTACCTGATCAGCCTGGATGTTATTTGATGAAGGACCGACAAGGTACCATTATTTATGTAGGAAAAGCAAAGGTATTAAAAAATCGAGTTCGCTCCTACTTTACAGGCTCTCATGATGGTAAGACATTAAGACTAGTCAATGAAATTGAAGATTTTGAATACATCATAACCTCTTCCAATATTGAAGCATTAATATTAGAAATAAATTTAATTAAGAAGCATGATCCAAAATATAATATTATGCTGAAGGATGATAAAAGCTATCCATTTATTAAATTGACGGCTGAAAGGCATCCAAGGCTGATTACAACTCGAAATGTAAAGAAAGATAAGGGCAAGTACTTTGGCCCATATCCAAACGTCCAAGCAGCAAATGAAACGAAAAAACTTCTTGATCGTATTTACCCTTTACGTAAGTGCAATGTGCTGCCAGATAGAGTTTGTTTATATTATCATTTAGGACAATGTTTAGCTCCTTGTGTAAATGAGGTTACCGAACAAGAATACAAGAAGATGACTGATGATATCACCAAGTTCTTAAATGGTGGATATAAAGATATTAAAAAAGAACTATCTGAAAAAATGATGGCAGCATCAGAAGAATTAGACTTTGAGCGCGCCAAGGAATACCGCGACCAAATCGCTCATATCGAAGCAACAATGGAAAAGCAAAAAATGATGATGACGGATTTAGTAGACAGAGATATTTTTGGCTATTCCTATGATAAAGGCTGGATGTGTGTTCAAGTATTTTTTGTTCGTCAAGGAAAGTTAATTGAACGCGACGTAAGTACGTTTCCAATTTATCAAGAGCCTGAAGAGGAAATGCTAACATATCTAGGTCAGTTTTATGAGAAAGCCAATCATTTTAAACCAAAGGAAATTTATCTTCCAGACGAGATCCAAGGAGATATTGTCGAAGAATTATTAAAAGTAAAAGTGATAAAGCCACAGAGGGGGCAAAAAAAGGAACTTGTATTATTAGCTAATAAAAATGCGAAGAATGCTTTAACAGAGAAGTTTGCATTAATCGAACGTGATGAGGAGCGTACGATAAAAGCAGTGGAAAACCTAGGCAGACAAATGGGGATTTACACACCTCTGCGGATTGAAGCATTTGATAACAGTAATATTCAAGGGACGAATCCGGTTTCAGCGATGATTGTCTTTATCGATGGAAAACCAGCGAAACGAGAATACCGCAAGTATAAAATCAAATCGGTAAAAGGACCAGATGATTATGAATCCATGCGGGAAGTAGTTCGAAGAAGATATCAGCGCGTTTTAAAAGAAGGGCTGCCACTTCCAGATTTACTATTAATTGATGGTGGAAAAGGGCATCTTGAAGCAGTTAGAGAAGTTCTACTCGATGAATTAAGCTTAGATATTCCAGTTGCTGGCTTAGTAAAGGATGATAAGCACCGCACTTCTCAACTACTATTCGGAAATCCATTGGAGATTATCCCGCTTGAGCGAAATAGTCAGGAATTCTATTTATTACAAAGAGTCCAAGACGAAGTTCACCGCTTTGCAATTACGTTTCATCGTCAATTAAGAGGGAAGAATGCTTTTCAGTCTTTATTGGATGACATTCCTGGAATTGGAGAAAAGCGCAGAAAATTACTTTTAAAAACCTTTGGATCTGTGAAGAAAATGAAAGAAGCTACGATCGAAGAATTTGTGGAAGCAGGTATTCCCGCAAATGTGGCTGAACAATTACTTGCTAAATTAAAGGAATAAAAAATTTATTTGTCGGAATGAATCCACTGTGCTATAATGATGGCAACTTATAACTTAATAAGTGAAGGTAGAGGTGCGAACTTCAAGAGTAATAATTCGGAGAAGAATGAGCTTCAGGGAAGAATTATGAAAGGGATAGATCGCCGAAGTAAGGAAAGTTCTCATGACTTTCTTTGCTGGTTTTGCATTGAATAAATGTAAGACTGTCAAAACAAGGAACTGTTTTGGAGAGCTATCTCACTGTTTGTGCATAAATATATTATATTCAACTGCACGGCAATGAGATATTCTCATTGCTTTTTTTATTTGTCTTTTATTCATTAAGATAGCCAAAGAGAAATAAAAAGTACATAAAGAAAAGTAATGAGAAATAAAAAGAAACCTCTAAGATTACAAGAAGGTAGGGAATGAAGTGGGATTAGTTGTACAAAAGTTTGGTGGTACTTCCGTAGGCAGTGCAGAAAGAATTCTTCATGTAGCAGAAAGAGTAATCGAAGAAAGAAATCGTGGCAATGATGTAGTCGTCGTCGTATCCGCTATGGGGAAAACAACCGATTCGCTTGTAACGCTTGCAAGTGAAATAAATCCAAAGCCATCTAAAAGAGAAATGGATGTCTTACTATCCACAGGAGAGCAAATTACCATCAGCTTACTATCTATGGCTTTACAGGCAAAAGGAGTAGACGCCATTTCCTATACTGGCTGGCAAGCAGGAATAGAAACAGAGGATGTTCATGGGAATGCGCGAATAGTAAAGATACAAACAGAAAAAGTACAAGAACAGCTACAACAAGGAAAAGTAGTAGTAGTTGCTGGATTTCAGGGAGTGACTGACACAGGGGATATAACAACACTTGGACGTGGTGGATCTGATACAACGGCGGTTGCGATTGCAGCAGCTTTAAAAGCAGATAAATGTGATATTTACACAGATGTAACAGGCGTTTTTACAACCGACCCTCGTTTTGTGAAAAGTGCACGAAAACTATTAGCGATTTCTTATGATGAAATGTTGGAATTAGCTAATTTAGGGGCAGGAGTCCTACATCCAAGAGCAGTAGAATATGCAAAAAACTATCAAGTACCATTAGTGGTTCGCTCAAGTATGGAACAAGAAGAAGGAACAATCATCGAGGAGGAAGTTTCCATGGAACAAAATTTAGTTGTACGCGGAGTGGCATTTGAGGACAATATTACGAGTGTGACGGTATTTGGCTTAAGAAATCCCTTAACAAGTCTCTCTACTATTTTCACCACCCTTGCGTCCCATCATATAAATGTCGATATTATTATTCAAAGCTTAACAAATGACCAGCTGACAAACTTATCTTTTTCGATAAAAGATAGTGACTTAGAAGAAACATTGAATGTGCTAGAAGAAAATAAAGCGGAATTAGGATACGATAAAGTAACTTCTGAACAAGGATTGGCAAAAGTATCGATAGTCGGTTCTGGAATGATTTCAAATCCTGGTGTTGCAGCAGATATGTTTAAAGTATTATCACAAGAAAAAATTATTATTAAAATGGTAAGCACATCCGAAATTAAAGTATCAACAGTAATTGAGAAAGAGAAGATGGTGAAAGCTGTAGAAATTCTTCACGATGCATTTGAATTAAGCAAATTGCCTGTGCATGCATAAGAAATGATTAGTAGAAGCAAAAAAGACTCCAAAGGAAGGAAGACTATTAAAATTCTTCTCTCCTTTAGAGTTCTTTTTACTCTTCTATAGGATCTTTACTATCCCAGCGAACCGTTATGGTTACTTTTTTTTCTTTTCTTTTTGGATCTTCAAAGGCTTCAGCAATAACCTTTTTTGTCTGTTCATATTGTTGAGCTAAATAACCTGCTTCTAATTGAAAGGTGCATTTCCCTTTTTCCTTTAATCTTTTTTCAATCAGCTCGCTGGATAATTGATAGATAATTTCATTTTTTGTTTGCTTAACTACTTCTAAATTTCCCCATCCGACTTTTTGAAAAAAAGCGTACGCTTCTTCTACAGCATTTAAAGGAAATAATCGGGCAATACGTTTACCGGCCCAATATAACAGATCAGGCGTATCCCGGCCTAATAATTCGGGGATAAGTATCTCTCGAATTAATTCATATCCATATGCGGGAACAGTAAGGGGATCTGACTCCACCTGTGTTTTTTCTTCTAAGGATGTTAAATCACTCAATATGCTCTCCTCTTTCTATGATTCTATTATATTTACATAATTACAAGATAGTCTCTTCATAAAAGTAATCATTTTGGCATTTGCAATATTTCCATACATTGGTTATGCCAAAAGTACGGAATCCAAATAAAATAGAATAAAATATATTGTCTAAATAGTATACTGTAAAAACGGAAAAAAATCATAAGAAAAGGGAACGATTTTTGAATTAGGGTGACTAAAAAACGGGAAAAATCTATTTGAAAATAAGCGATTTTTTAAATTATGTTTTAAAATATCTTTTCCTTTTAAAGGAAAAAGTTTTGCTTTCATAACGATAAAATCAATATTTGTTCATGTCCTTTGCATTGATTCTATTATTTGATTTGTATGTTAAATTTATGCGAAGAAGAGAAAAGAGGAAATTTTTCCTTTTTTTGGACATATAGATAGAAAAAAAGCGAAAGAAAATTTATTTAATGTATCCGTTTTCTTGACCGCATTTTTTTTTAAGAGTACAATTAAATTGTCACTAAATTGTAAGAATTTTTGGTTATGTTATCGCTTTATGGGCAATGGGAGTATGTCATCAATTAGGGGGGAATTTTATGGCAGCAAATCGAGAGTTTTTATTCAGAAGGCTTCACTCGTTATTAGGAGTGATCCCAGTAGGTGTATTTTTAATCCAACATTTAGTTGTCAATCACTTTGCAACTAGAGGTCCAGAAGCTTTTAACAAGGCAGCTGGCTTTATGGAGCATTTACCTTTTCGGTATTTTCTTGAAATTTTTGTAATATTTTTACCGATTTTGTATCATGCAATTTATGGAATTTATATTGCGTTTACAGCCAAAAATAATACAAAAAATTATAGTTTCTTTCGAAATTGGATGTTCTATATCCAAAGAGTGACAGGGATCATTACGTTAATTTTTATCGTTTGGCATGTTTGGGAAACAAGAGTAGCAGCTCAATTAGGCCAAGAAGTAAATTATGACATGATGAGTGAAAATTTAGCAAATCCTTGGATGCTTGCATTTTATTTAGTGGGTGTAATCTCCACGATCTTCCACTTCTCAAATGGTTTATGGTCATTCTGTGTAAGCTGGGGAATTACTGTTTCGCCAAAGTCTCAACGAATTAATACATATGTAACGCTAGGAATATTTGTTGCATTATCAATTGTAGGTGTACGAGCAATCTTCGCGTTTGTTTAATAAATACTAGATTAGTAGAGCAATAGATGAAGGAGTGAACGTTTGTTATGAAGAAAGGGAAAGTGATCATCGTTGGCGGTGGTTTAGCAGGATTAATGGCAGCAATCAAAGTAGCAGAGACAGGGACTCCTTTAGAATTATTTTCCCTTGTGCCTGTAAAAAGATCACATTCTGTTTGTGCTCAAGGCGGGATCAATGGAGCGGTGAATACAAAGGGAGAAGGAGATTCTCCATGGGAGCATTTTGATGATACGGTTTATGGCGGTGACTTCTTAGCAAACCAGCCACCGGTTAAAGCAATGGCGGAGGCAGCCCCGGGCATTATCCACTTGATGGACCGAATGGGAGTTATGTTTAATCGTACACCGGAAGGATTACTGGACTTCCGCCGTTTTGGAGGAACACAGTATCACAGAACCGCTTTTGCAGGTGCAACTACAGGACAACAGCTTCTATACGCATTGGATGAGCAAGTAAGAAGATACGAAGTCGACGGGCTTGTCGTGAAATATGAAGGCTGGGAGTTCCTTGGAATTATCACAGATGATGAAGGGGTATGCAGAGGAATTAAGGCACAGGATTTAAAAACAATGGAGATTAAGTCCTTCCCTGCAGACGCTGTTATTATGGCAACTGGCGGCCCTGGAATTATCTTTGGGAAATCCACAAATTCCATTATAAATACTGGTTCAGCAGCATCTGTTGTTTATCAGCAAGGAGCTTATTATGCAAATGGTGAATTTATTCAAATCCATCCAACTGCAATACCTGGTGATGATAAATTACGTTTAATGAGTGAATCAGCTCGTGGAGAAGGCGGTCGTATCTGGACGTATAAAGATGGAAAGCCATGGTATTTCTTAGAAGAAAAATACCCAGCTTATGGAAACCTTGTGCCAAGGGATATTGCCACACGCGAGATTTTCCATGTATGTGTCGATCAAAAGCTCGGCATCAATGGAGAAAACATGGTGTATTTAGATTTATCCCATAAAAATCCAAAAGAGCTTGATATTAAACTGGGCGGCATTATCGAGATTTACGAAAAATTCACTGGTGAAGATCCTCGTAAACTTCCGATGAAAATTTTCCCTGCTGTTCATTACTCCATGGGTGGATTGTGGGTAGATTACGATCAAATGACAAATATTCCAGGCTTATTTGCTGCTGGTGAATGTGATTATTCACAGCATGGAGCAAACCGCTTAGGTGCCAACAGCTTGCTTTCAGCAATTTATGGCGGCATGGTAGTAGGTCCGAATGCGGTTAAATATATAAGCGGATTAAGCAAAAGCGCAGAAGATTTATCATCATCCATATATGATTCCGCTATTAAAGCAGAAGAAGCTAAATGGCAGGGTATTTTGAAAATGGATGGAACAGAAAATGCCTATGTGCTTCATAAAGAGTTAGGGGAATGGATGACAGATAACGTTACAGTAGTTCGTTACAACGATAAGCTGCTGGCAACAGATGACAAGATTCAAGAGCTGTTAGAGCGTTATAAAAATATTAATATCAATGATACAGCAAAATGGTCTAACCAAGGAGGCGTATTTACGCGTCAATTAGAAAATATGCTTCAGCTAGCACGTGTGATTACCCTCGGTGCATATAACCGAAATGAAAGCCGTGGAGCACATTATAAACCAGAATTTCCAGAAAGAAATGATGAAGATTTCTTAAAAACAACAATGGCTAAATTTGTGGGCGCAAATGAGGCACCAGATTTCCATTACCAAGAAGTAGATACCTCCTTAATTAAACCGAGAAAAAGAGATTATTCAAAGCAAAAAGAGGGAGTGAAATAAAATGGGGGAGCAAAAAACAGTAACATTACAAATTGAAAGACAAGATGACCCTAATTCACCATCTTATGTAGAAGAATTTACTTTGCCTTATCGTCCTAATATGAACATTATTTCTGCATTAATGGAGATTCGCAGAAATCCAGTTACAAGCGACGGAAAAAAAACTTCTCCAGTTGCTTGGGATATGAACTGTTTGGAAGAAGTTTGCGGAGCCTGTTCTATGGTCATCAATGGTAAACCACGCCAATCCTGTACAGCGCTTATTGATCAATTAGAACAGCCGATTCGTCTAGAGCCAATGAGAACATTCCCTGTGGTGCGCGATCTGCAAGTCGATCGAAGCCGCATGTTTGACAGCTTAAAGAAAGTTAAAGCATGGATACCAATTGATGGCACATATGATTTAGGACCTGGGCCAAGAATGCCAGAGAAAAAACGCCAGTGGGCATATGAGCTATCGAAATGTATGACATGTGGAGTCTGCTTAGAAGCTTGCCCGAATGTAAATAGTAAATCTAATTTCATTGGACCAGCACCGCTTTCTCAAGTTCGTCTCTTTAATTCACATCCAACAGGAGAGATGAATAAAGAGGAAAGACTGCATGAGATAATGGGAGATGGCGGACTAGCTAACTGCGGTAACTCTCAAAACTGTGTGCAGTCCTGTCCAAAAGGCATTCCACTGACAACATCGATTGCAGCCTTAAACCGAGAAACAACGTTCCAAGCATTTAAAGAGTTCTTTGGAAGTGATCATTAAACAAAAGACCACCAGTTAAGGTGGTCTTTCTTGTGTTAATATTTTTCCTTAAATTGATGATAAGTGAACATGAATTCCTCTGCTATTGTTTGTTCCTCGCTAGCTAGTCTACTAACATTTGTCTCTAGATATTCAATGGCATCTTCCAGGGCTTGCAGATTCTCTGTTAAGATACGTTTATCTTCCTCATTTTTTATATCAGCAGTCTTTTGCCCGTAATCATACTGGTATAATGTATCATATACTTCATTATTACTGGCCGCTAAGGCCATTTTTCTTTGCAAGCATGGCAGACAAATTCCGCATGGTACTTTCGCTGATATATACCCATCTCCTCTCATCCGGAGACACTCTGCCGTGTTTTTTATTTGCAGCTTATATTCTTTAGGCATCTCATTGATCACACGATAGAAGGGGCGATGTAAGATAGGCGTTTGGATAGTCAAATCAAGCTCCAAACCGGAATAAAGAGCATTTAATAAATTAAATGTTTTTGGATGAGTAGCTTTAAGCAGTACATTCCCATCGATAGAAATGTCCTTATTAATTTTGCTATTTTGATAGACATATACATTGCCTTTCCCGTTAAAATATGTTTTTGCTGCTGCAATCGATACAAGCAAGCATATGCTTGCGGCTGATCGTTTTCTTCTGACCTTCTTGCAAATCGCCGAACCTAAATGAATGATCTCTCCAGAATCTGAAACATTACTGCGCAAAAAAGCAGCTAGTTTTTCCTGTTTACTCTGTTCATTGTTCATGTTTTTAAGTCGAATGTAGTCTGAGGCGATGGGCAGATCTGGGAATTTATTTTTCGCAACACCCACAAGTGATGCCATATCATCCAAAAACAATGTTACTTCCTGATTATTTGGAAGGAAAAATGATGGAGCCAACAGCGCTGCTTCATTTTGCTGGAAATTCAGATAAACTGGTTCATCCATTATCCAATCTATTAGCTCTTTTAAGACATCGTTATTTTTTTCCCAGAGACTTAAATTGAAAACAGGTACAATTAAGTGATTATTTTTTCGCGCCTTTTTCGTTTGTTGTTCAAAGTAAAATAGACTCCCCATAATCGTTACCATATCAATATATGGAGTACTGTTCTCTTCATAATCAAAATACATATCCTGAAGAATTTTTTTATGTAAATTTGTCAATAATTCAATGTTAAAGTCCATCTATATCACCA
This sequence comes from Niallia sp. FSL W8-0951, assembly GCF_038006525.1. Lineage (NCBI taxonomy): Bacteria > Bacillati > Bacillota > Bacilli > Caryophanales > Bacillaceae > Niallia > Niallia sp. FSL W8-0951. The sequence goes on along the minus strand of NZ_JBBOVK010000001.1, from coordinate 2,436,863 downwards.
AAACTTTCTTTGATAACAGAAATTTACTACGATACCAAGGTTCATTGTTTAAATTATAACACGGTTTTTTAGAAAGTTTGGAAAAAGTGATTATAATTGCACGTACTACATTTTGACTATTTCATCCTGAAAATTCGTGTGTTGAAAGTTCATAAGTACGTAAAATTATAGTCAAATGATGGAAATGGAGTACTAATGATGAAAAACCGAAAAAACCTTTCCTAATTTGCTTAAATCCAGTCACTCCAAGGTGTCATCCTACATAATATATTCAGACTATAACTATACCCATCCCAAAGTTCATAGCTGGCAAAGGCAAGGAGGGTTACACTACTTGAAGGAGAATGAATTTACTCACAAGCCATTATTAACCAAAAGAGAAAGAGAAGTATTTGAGCTGTTAGTCCAAGATAAAACGACTAAGGAAATCGCGAGTGATTTATTCATAAGCGAAAAAACAGTTCGAAATCATATTTCTAATGCTATGCAGAAGCTGGGCGTGAAGGGGCGTTCACAGGCTGTTGTAGAACTCCTTAGAATGGGAGAACTAGAACTATAATAAAGAAGATGATCATGTATAAGCAGGCAGGAAATTCCACTCCTTACCCCGCTTATATGGGTCATCTTCTTTTTAATGTGAATAAGTAGTGGAATCATGGCTTTATTCGGCAATTTTTACATGGACATTAACTTTTCACCTTATACATTTACGAGGGGAGAATTGTAGATTATAATTAAAGGTACTGATTTATAGAAAATTGTCGGATATTCATTATATTTGTATATTTATATATGGGAGTTGTAATCATGATGACTGAAGAGAAAGATGTAAAGGAATACTTAGAGAATATAGCTACAATCGAAAAGGATATGCGCTACATATCTGGTATTATCAAACAAAAGGGGAGAGAGATTTTAAGTAATTATACGATGACTCCTCCTCAATTTGTGGCCTTACAATGGCTATTTGAAGAAGGAGATATGACGATTGGGGAATTATCTAATAAAATGTTCCTTGCGTTTAGTACTACGACAGATTTAGTTGATCGAATGGAAAAAAATCAGTTAGTCCAAAGAGTGAAGGATCCCAATGATCGACGTGTGGTTCGTATTCATATGCTAGAAGAAGGAAAAAGATTAATTGACGAAGTTATCAAGAAGCGTCAGGGCTATCTTCAAGAGGTATTAAATGAGTACTCAACGAAAGATATTGAAGAATTAAAGAAAAATTTTATGCGGTTACATCAAGTAATGCGAGAAAAATGAGGCGGTTTTTTGGAAAGAGCAATAGGGGTTATAGATTCTGGGGTTGGTGGATTAACAGTTGCAAAGGAGATAATGCGCCAGCTTCCTTTTGAAAATATCGTTTACTTAGGGGATACGGCAAGATGTCCATATGGCCCAAGAACGGGAGAAGAAGTGAAGAAATTTACATGGGAAATGACTAGGTTCCTGTTGAAGAAAAATATAAAGATGCTTGTGATTGCCTGTAATACAGCTACTGCGGTCGCACTAGAGGAGATACGCGAACAGCTGTCTATTCCGGTGATTGGCGTAATCGTTCCAGGTGCACGGACAGCAATAAAGGTAACGAAAAATAATTATATAGGCATGATTGGAACAATAGGTACTGTTCGAAGTCGGGCATATGAAACAGCACTAAAGAAGATTAATAATCGAGTTAGAACAGTTAGTTTAGCATGCCCGAAATTTGTCCCTTTAGTGGAGAGCGGCGAATATGATGGACCAGTCGCAAGGAAAATTGTGAAAGAAACGCTGTGGCCATTAAAGAATAAAGAGATAGATACTCTAATTCTTGGCTGTACCCATTATCCTTTGTTAGCAAAAGTTATACAGGAAGAGATGGGAAAAAAGGTTAAGGTAATTAGTTCTGGAGCAGAAACTGCCCGCGAAGTTAGTACTATTCTCAACCATCATGATGAACTTGCTTCTGAAGAGAATCAAGTAGAACATTATTTTTATACAACTGGATCAAAAGAGATGTTTGCCCGCATCGCGTCCAATTGGCTGAATCAAGAAATACATGCTGTTGAAACAGTTAAATTAACATAATAAAGAAGACTGCCTTCTGTCTCATTACATCATGTTTAGACGATTTTCTATCTAGACATTTTGCAATGAAAATAGGGAGACAGTCTTTTTTTTGAAAAAAATATCCTAAAGACGGTCTAAAAAAAATATAGGCTCGTATATATATTAGTACAAACTGTCTTAGGAGTGATGAAGATGTCTAAGAATAACAAATTGACCATTGTTTCAGCGGTTATCATATCATCTGTGTTGATCTCTGGTTGTAGCTTGTTAGGAGATAAAGAAAAAGTCGATCCACCGCAAACTACTTCGTATGAAGAGGATGCAGTTAAAAAGGAGGCGGACAAGGAAACGACAGGTGAAGTTGCGAAAGAGGATTCAATGCCAGTTGAATTATACTTAATGGATAAAAACGGGTATGTTGTTCCTCAAACTTTAAACCTGCCAAAAACGAATTCGATTGCAAAAGAAAGCCTGGAATATTTAGTTAAGGGTGGGAAAGTTTCTGAATTGCTGCCAAATGATTTCCAAGCAGTAATTCCTCAAGATACAAAAATAAGTATTAATGTAGATAAAGATAAAGTGGCTACTGTAGATTTTTCTAAGGAATTCAAAGAATACGAGGCTAAAGATGAAGAGAAAATCCTGCAATCCATTACATGGACATTGACACAATTTGATTCCATTGATAGTGTGAAACTTTCGTTAAATGGTCATGAGCTGACAGAGATGCCTGTAAATAAAACGCCAATTCAAGGTGCATTAACAAGAGCTGATGGCATCAACATTAATACAGATGATGTCACAGACATTACAAACACAAGACCATTGACTGTTTATTATATTGGCGGAGAGTTGGACTCCTATTATTATGTGCCAGTAACGAAGCGTATTAGCAATGGCGAAGAAAATAATGTCGCTGCTGCAGTAGGAGAGCTAATAGAAGGACCTGGTATGGGCGGAGCAGCAGCACTAACAAGTTTATTACCTAATGACGTAAAGCTGTTGGATGATCCAATTGTAGAAGATGGCAAGGTTACGTTAAACTTTAACGAGAATATATATTCTAGTGGCTTAAATGGAGAAGAAAAGGTACTGGCTGATGAAGTATTAAATTCATTAGTATTATCCTTAACAGAGCAAGAAGGCATTGAAAGTGTTGCTGTTACTGTGAATGGAGAAGCAGATTTAGTGAACGCAGAAGGGGAAAGCTTAACTAAACCAGTGACTCGTCCAGAAAATGTAAATACTGGCAGCTTCTAATATTAATGGGTAAAGGGGATGAGAATGGTTATATTCTTATCCCCTTCTTCGTATGAGCGTTATTTTTTAGGAGACAAAAACTTTCCTTAGCAAATAATAAATATTACCTTATCACTTTACATTCATTTGGTAAAACACCTTTTTGAATCCACGTTTCGACCATATGATTAAAAAAATCAGGCATAGCGAAAGATACTCCATGGCCAATATTAGGGATAATCACGCCGATTCCATTCGAATTTGCCTCCACAATATCTTTTGCGGATTTTTTCATCATGGCTTTTTCCTTTTCACCAACCGTAACCAATATTTTTCCAGTGGCCTCTGCAAAATTTTTAGGGAGTTGAAAGGACATATTTTCTTCCAATACTCGAACAAGGGTATCAGAACTTATTTGACAACTTTCTTCATAATATTTTTCAAAATAGTCATCGCTGATATATAGTGTACTGGCTTGCAGTTTGGAAAAGGTTTTATTTTGAATTAATGGGTAGGTTAATGCAATAGTAGGTTTTATTATTTTCTTTGCCCATAAAATCGGTCTAACTGAAGCGCTATTGATTATGGCAAGATTCATTATATCTGGTTTCATACTGATCATTTCCACAATGACTTGAGAACCTAAAGAAAATCCAATTAAGATTACTTTCTTTCCTCTGGCTTTATCTTCCACTAATTTAATTTATGCTTGTGCACTCCCTTTTATAGTAAATTTAACTTTATCATTATTCAATCCATGTTCAGGTAAGAGGGGAACAACACAGTGATAATGAGTGAAGTATTGAATTTGCTTATCCCACATCCAATCACTTACTCCACCACCATGTATAAATAGCATCAGTGGAGCACTTTTATCACCATATTCCTGATAGTGTAAAGACATGTTTTACCTCTTTTCTTTGATTAGTGGTATAAATTGGCTTGTTATAATAAATACGTTCTAAGGGTGAAATTGTTTCGTTCAAATGAAATAACAATTTTATTTGAAGGTGTTATTTTTATTTAGTGATAAGTGATTCTAGGAATAATGGTTTGCTTTCTGTAGGTGAGCGAATGGATATCATCGCATAAACTTCACAAAACTGCCTTTGGAAATAAGAAAGAAAGGGTATATACTGATATTAGACGGATGATTTTAAGCGTAGTAAACTATAAGAAAGTACATAATTTACATAGTTCAACATAAGAAAATAACAAATAGAGACTAAAGGAGTTTTACAATGAAAGAAATTATTATTGCAACTAAGAATACAGGCAAAGCAAAAGAATTTGTACAAATGTTTTCACCACTTGGCTATGAAGTAAAAACACTATTAGATTTCCCAGATGTCCAAGATGTAGAAGAGACAGGAACAACATTTGAAGAAAATGCTCTCCTTAAAGCAGAAACGATTTCTAAGCTGCTAAATCGTGTCGTTATTTCAGATGATTCTGGTCTTGTTATTGATGCATTAAACGGGAGACCAGGAGTATACTCCGCACGTTACGCAGGAGAACAAAAGAATGATCAAGATAATATGGACAAGGTTTTGCATGAATTAGAGGGTGTACCATTAGAAAAACGAACTGCTCGTTTTTGTTGTACATTAGCAGTTGCGATTCCAAATGAAGACTCCTTAACATTTACTGGAACTTGTGAAGGGGTTATTCTGGAGGAAAGAAGAGGAGAATATGGATTTGGCTATGATCCAATCTTTTATGTAGAAGCAGAAGAAAAGGCAATGGCGGAATTGCCGCCTGAGAAGAAAAATAAAATTAGTCATCGTGCAAACGCATTGAAAAAACTAAAAGAACAGCTTCCGACTGTTTTTAAAGAAGGGAAATAGAACTGGATGAAAATTTTGATTGTAAGTGACAGTCATGGATTGGTATCCGAGTTAGGTACTTTAAAAAAAAGACATGAAGAAGATGTCGAGTTATTTCTGCATTGTGGAGATTCTGAACTATCAGCAAGTGAAGAAGTGATGAAGGGATATATTACTGTTCAAGGTAACTGTGATTATGAAGACAAATTTCCAACAGAGACCACTCAAGAAATTGCAGACAAAAAGATTTTTTTAACACATGGACATCTATATGGCGTCAAATCCTCCCTTAATAACTTGCTGTATAAGGCAAAGGAAGTGGGAGCAAATATTGCCTGTTTCGGCCATTCTCATTTCTTGGGGATGGAAGTAGTTGATGATGTTCTTTTCATTAATCCCGGTAGTTTAAGACTGCCTAGAGGAAGAAAAGAACAAACATATGTTATTTTAACTATTGAAATGGACCGATTTGTAACGGAAGTTTATGATTTTTATAGTGGATTGCTACCAGAATTAACAAGTGAATTTCCTTTTTAGTCGGCTTTTTCCTAATGAGGAAGAAAAAAATTCCTCATTAGGAAAAAAAGCTTCACTAAACTATTGACTTTATGTTGCTATAATCATATAATAACTATTGTCCTCATAAGGACCGAATAAATACATAGCATGTCCCAGTAGCTCAGCTGGATAGAGCAACGGCCTTCTAAGCCGTCGGTCGGGAGTTCGAATCTCTCCTGGGACGTATTTTTGTAAGTATTTAAATAGATTGTTTCAGGATGTACGTTTGTATGTATTACAGATGAATAATGAACCAGAAGATTTGCTTAGAAGAACTATTCTAATTACCTGGTATATGATATACTATTAAAGGTAGTTATCGCTGAAATAATTAATTACAAATAAAACATGTCCCAGTAGCTCAGCTGGATAGAGCAACGGCCTTCTAAGCCGTCGGTCGGGAGTTCGAATCTCTCCTGGGACGTACCAATTAAGGATTCTGTCATGACTTCGGTCATCGATTCAGAATCCTTTTTTCTATTATCCAAGCATTTTTAAATGTGCTTGAAATAACCTCCAGTTTTAAATGTAACTGAAGGATTTTTATGTACAAGAAGAATAAATTTCACCTAATTAAAAGAAATTACTTCCTGGTCTACTTTTCTTAAAATAAAGTAGATAACGAAATCCTTTGGAACGGAGCATTGACTTTTTTATAATTAGAGGCTTGACTATAACGGAATAAGTTAGAGGTGAATTCTTCACTATTTAATAAATGCTGATTTCATATAGAGGTGAATTTAATCTCAAAAAAAAGAGGGTTTAGTCCACCCTCTTTTTCTATTTATACTTTTTTGCGTTCTACTGTTGTATTCATCGTTTGAGATGGCATAACTTCTACTTCATTATTATCGAAGTTTAATTTATTTAGCTTCTCTTCTTCTGATTCGGCGTCATTATCAAGAAGAACAATGTATTTCCCTTCTTGTAACTCTTTTTCATATGGCTCTGTATCAGTATCGGAAAAGAAAGTCTTTAACCGATCTAAAAAAGATGTGGGTTCTACTTCATCAATTCCACTTGCAGTGTCTACATTAGTCTCTTGCTCGATTAATGCAGTTTGTTCACTTCTTGTAATAACGGAAATATGATTTGGTGAATATCCTTTAGAGAGTAGTTCCTCAATAGCATTTACTGTAGCTTCAGGAGAATCATATATACCTACAATACTTTTTGTCATATACCTATTCCTCCTTTAAACAATTAATTCTTGCATATAGTATATATTCCCACTTATGAAAAGAATAAACGGTAAATATCTTTGGCAAAAAAGATTCCTTTTTATAATTGTTGACAAGTTTGTTTTTCAAATGGAAAGAAAATACTTCTATCTTATTTTAGAATAATGATGGAGAAATATCCTTTATTAAATCCTTTTATAAGCTCTTTATTAGTTATCTTTTTTAACAAACAATGTAAGAGTTGAAAAGATATAGCTCTTTCCTATTTAAGTGTTTGTTCGCGCTTAATTTCCAATCCCTTCAGGATACAAATTTCCAGGAAAGAGGATGATGAAATTACCTGCAAAGGTATAAAGAGAAATAAAATAGGTAATAATGGAAGTGAGAAAAATAATGTTCAGAAAATCACGTAAATTACTTGAAAACGCTTACTATTATTGTGTATAATAGATTTAAGTTAAATAAACAAGAAATGAAATAATGTGAATAGATGAACATTAATATAAAAAATGTAGAAGGAGATATGCACCATGATTCTCAAGGAATTAGGAAGAAGTAGGCTTATAGTCATTAACTATTATAAGAATGGATTATTAGAAACAATTAAAGGACAGGTTCAGAAGTTAAATCTCATCGATCAAACGATTGATTTAAAAGATGACAAAGAAAATACGTATCAAATCCGCTTATCGTGGATTCAAGATATTTGTGCTGTATCTTAATTTAACCCACTAATGCAATCGCTTTCTTCGGGAACGATTGCATTTCTTTTTTTAGGGAGAAGGTTCCATAATGAAAATACCATGTTAGATTTTTTAACACTTTTCTTTAAAAGAAAGAATTATTTTATTATAATGAGCACCATAGGAAAATGAAAATGTAAGAAAGTAGATATATTTTCAGTAAAAAAAGAATTTTAAAAAATTTTTTGAACGATTAAAAAGTACAGGCATTCTTTATAGACCAATAATGTAAGCGTTTCCTGATTAGTGGATTGTTGTTTAAATAATCAAATAATTCTCAAAAATGGTGTTGACTCTTGTTTAAATTCAGCGTAAGATAACCTCAATAAATGAAAAACACAAGATGTTTAACTTGTAAAAACATCCAAAAGACAACATGACAAACTGACTTTGTTTAACATAGTAAATATAGTAATTCGATGAAGAGGATAAGTAGTTTTCTATTTGGATTCCAAAGAGAGCCGGTGGTTGGTGTAAATCGGTGAACCAATAGTTAATGAACTCACCTCAGAGTGTTAGCTTGAAAGGTCTCCCTATTAGAGCTAACCGAGTGTTTCCACTCGTTATCAAAAGAGAACGAACCGTTCATAAAGTGCATACACATATCCGTTAGTGTATGAATGAGGGTGGTACCGTGGAAAGGAAATGCCTTTTCACCCCTTTGTTTACTAAAAAACCATTAGTAATCATTGGAGGTGGGAAGGTTTTTTTATTAGCAAAGCCTTTCTTGGTAGTATTTATGTAAAGTAGTAAGAAGTAAAAGGAAAGTATTTTAGGGAGGTTATACAAATGTTACAGGAGACTGCCTTTGAAAATACAAAGGCCCAAGTGAAACCGTTAACTGGTGCTGATCTCTTATTGCAGGCTTTGGAGAAAGAAAATGTAGAATTTATTTTCGGATACCCAGGGGGAGCTGTCTTACCAATTTATGATAGGATCTACGATTCGAAAATATTTCATGTTCTACCTAGACATGAGCAAGGCGGTATTCATGCAGCAGAAGGGTATGCGAGAATTTCCGGTAAACCAGGAGTAGTCATTGCGACATCAGGTCCAGGGGCAACTAATATTGTAACAGGGCTTGCCGATGCGATGATGGATTCATTACCGCTAGTTGTCTTTACAGGCCAGGTAGCAACAGGGGTGATTGGTACAGATGCTTTTCAAGAAGCAGACATTTTAGGGATCACTACCCCAATAACAAAATATAATTGTCAGGTTCGTAACCTTGAAGATATTCCACGAATCATTAAAGAGGCGTTCTATATAGCGACAAGTGGAAGACCTGGTCCTGTATTAATTGATATTCCAAAGGATATTGCTGCAACCATTTCGGATGTTCCTGCTGAACAGGATATTGAGCTTCCTGGTTATCAGCCAAAGACACAGCCGAATTACTTGCAGATTCGAAAATTAACTGAAGCTGTAAGTGCTGCAAAAAAACCAGTAATTTTGGCAGGTGCTGGTGTCAATTTTGCAAAAGCGAGTGCAGAATTACTGGAATACGCAGAACAACAACAAATTCCAGTTGTACACACGCTTCTTGGATTAGGCGGTTTCCCAGCTGATAATAAGTTGTTTGTTGGGATGGGAGGAATGCATGGGTGTTATGCCGCTAATATGGCCTTATATGAGGCAGATTTGTTAATCAATGTTGGAGCAAGATTTGATGATCGATTAACAGGAAATCTAGTTCATTTTGCACCAAATGCTATTAAAGCCCATATCGATATTGATCCAGCAGAAATCGGCAAAATTATCCCAACGAAAATTCCAATTGTTGCAGATGCGAAAGAAGCATTAACTATGTTAATAAAGCAAAAAGGCTTGCAATCAGACCATAAAGAATGGTTAGAAAAGATTGAAAATTGGAAAAATGAGTATCCGTATTATTACAAAGAATCCGATCTTCTAAAACCGCAGCAAGTATTGGAGATGCTCTTTGAAAAAACAAAAGGGGAAGCGATTGTTACAACAGATGTTGGACAGCATCAGATGTGGGCAGCGCAATACTATCATTTTAAAGAATCCAATCGATGGGTAACATCTGGAGGTTTAGGAACAATGGGATTTGGTCTTCCATCCAGTATTGGAGCGCAATTAGCAGATCCAAAAGCAACAGTGCTTGCAATCAGCGGGGATGGCGGCTTCCAAATGTGCAGTCAAGAGCTTGCCTTAATAAGAGAATTGAATTTGCCAATCAAGATTATTATCTTTAATAATCGGGCGTTGGGTATGGTAAGACAGTGGCAAGAAATTTTCTATGAATCTCGTTTTTCACATAGTAAAGAATCTTATCAACCGTCGTTCGTTGCTTTAGCAGAAGCATATGGAATAAAGGGATATCAGATCACATCAGTTGATGAAGCTGCTAATATTCTAGATGAAGTGTTAGCGATAAGAGAACCCGTGTTATTGGATTTCCGTATTGATCCAGATGAGAATGTCTATCCAATGATTGCACCAGGTAAAGGATTACACGAAATGGTAGGGATGAAGCCATGAAGAAAATAATTAGCCTAACTGTTATGAATAAATCTGGTGTGTTAAACCGAATTACTAATCTTTTTTCAAAACGAAACTACAACATTGAAAGTATATCGGTAGGGCATACGGAGCATGAAGGAATTTCAAGGATTACTTGTGTGGTGCATGTTGAGAGTGATGGCATCATTGAACAAATCACAAAACAGCTAAATAAGCAGATTGATATTTTGAAAGTGGTGGATATCACCGATCAAGCAATTGTCCAAAGAGAGCTAGCTTTAATTAAAGTACTTGCAACACCGCAGACAAGGCATGAATTATATTCTGTAATTGAACCATTTAGAGCTTCTGTAATCGATGTAAGTAAAGAAAGTCTCGTTATTCAAATTACAGGAGAATCATCTAAAATTGAAGCTTTTATTGAACTGCTTAGACCATATGGGATTAAAGAATTGGCTAGAACAGGCACAACCGCCTTCCCTCGTGGCTCTCAAAAAATAGCAGCTCATAAAAGTAACTATTCTATCGTTTAATTCTAATATTAAATAAATCTAATTTTACAGACGAAAGGGAGATTAATCATGGCAAAAATGTATTATAACGGAGACGCAAATTTAGGATATTTTAACGGGAAAACAGTTGCAGTGATTGGTTATGGATCACAAGGCCACGCACATGCTCTAAATATGAAGGATAGTGGTGTTTCAGTAATCATCGGGTTAAGAAAAGGGAATTCATGGAATAAAGCAGTGGAAGACGGATTTGACGTATTCCCAGTTGGAGAAGCAACAGCTAAGGCTGATATTGTGATGATTTTGCTTCCAGATGAATTACAAACAAAAGTATATAATGAAGAAATTAAACCTAACTTAACAAATCAAGCTTTAATGTTTGCCCATGGATTTAATATTCATTTTAATCAAATTGTCCCACCAAGTGAGAGTGATGTACTATTAGTTGCTCCTAAAGGTCCAGGTCACCTAGTAAGAAGAACATATGAACAAGAAGCAGGAGTTCCAGCATTATTTGCAATCTATCAAGATGTAACTGGTGAGGCGAGAGAGCTTGCACTTGCTTACGCAAAAGCGATTGGGGCATTACGTGCAGGTGCGCTGGAAACAACGTTCAAAGAAGAAACAGAAACAGATCTTTTTGGTGAACAAGCGGTTTTATGTGGAGGGCTTACAGCACTAGTAAAAGCAGGCTTTGAAACATTAGTAGAAGCTGGATATCAACCAGAATTAGCATATTTTGAATGTTTACATGAGTTGAAATTAATTGTTGACTTGATGTATGAAGATGGAATGGCGGGAATGAGATATTCTATTTCCGATACAGCACAGTGGGGCGATTTTGTAACAGGACCACGTATTGTTACAGATGAGGTGAAAAAAGAAATGAAAGCTGTTCTTACAGATATTCAAGAAGGAAAATTTGCAAAAGGATGGATTCTTGAAAATCAAGCGAATAGACCAGTATTCAACGCAATTAATGATAGAGAGAGCGAGCATCTAATCGAGAAGGTTGGGAAAGAATTGCGTGCAATGATGCCATTTGTTAAAAGCTCGCGAAAGAAAGAAGTGGTTGGTAGTGGCAAAAATTAAGATATTTGATACGACATTGAGAGATGGGGAACAATCTCCCGGCGTAAATTTAAATTTGGCTGAGAAGCTGGTTATTGCTGAACAGTTAGAAAAATTGAATGTAGATATTATAGAGGCAGGCTTTCCTGCTGCCTCTAAAGGTGATTTTCAATCTGTTCAACAAATTGCACGCACTATTAAAAATAGCTCTGTTACTGGTCTAGCAAGAGCAGTAACATCCGATATCGATGCTGCTTGGGAAGCATTAAAAGACGGAGCAGAACCGAGAATTCATATATTTTTAGCAACAAGTCCCATCCATCGGGAATATAAGCTAAAACTTTCGAAAGAGCAAGTGATTGAAAGAGCGGTTTCAGCTGTAAAGTATGCAGCCGAAAGATTCCCAGTTATTCAATGGAGTGCAGAGGATGCATGTCGGACAGAATTGCCTTTTTTAGCAGAAATAATAGAAGAAGTTATTCAAGCAGGAGCGCGGATTATTAATATTCCAGACACAGTAGGCTATATAACACCCAACGAATATGGAGAAGTTTTTCAATATTTAAAAAATAATGTGCCGTCTATTGACAAAGTTTCTCTCTCTACTCATTGTCATGATGATTTAGGGATGGCAACAGCAAACTCATTGGCAGCTATCGAAAATGGGGCAACACAAGTAGAATGTACGATTAATGGTATCGGAGAGCGTGCTGGCAATGCTTCTATGGAGGAAATTGTGGTAGCGCTTCATATTAGAAATGATCATTATCAAGAAAAGACAAGAATTAATTTAAAAGAAATTAGTAGAACAAGCGGACTTGTGAGTGAATTAACCGGTATGCTAGTTCCTGGAAATAAAGCAATTGTTGGTCGCAATGCCTTTGCTCACGAATCTGGTATTCATCAGGATGGTGTTCTTAAGGAGAAAACGACTTATGAAATTATTTCTCCAGAGCTTGTAGGCAATGTAAATAACAATAATATGGTTCTTGGGAAACATTCAGGCAGCCATGCATTCAAAACAAAGCTGAATGAACTAGGGCTGGGAGTGAATGAGGAAGATGTGAAAGATCTTTTTATGGCATTCAAGGATTTAGCAGACCATAAAAAAGAAATTTCTGATGAAGACATTATTGCTATTGTATTAGAGAAAAAGCTGGCTAAAGAAGAGAAATATTATGAGTTAGTGGACGTAAAGGTTCAACATAAAAATGATAATGAAGCAGATGCAACAGTGAAAATTTCCGGTCCGAAAAATGAACTGATTATTCAACATGGCACTGGTTCTGGAAGTGTTGAAGCATTATATAACACATTGGAAATGTCTATATCTGGCCAAGTGCAGTTGGAAGATTATCGAATTCAGTCACTGGGTGCTGGCAGAGATGCGTTAGCTCAAGTATTTGTCAGAGTTCAATATGACGAAAAAGAAAGTACTGGAAGAGGTTTAGACCAAGATGTATTAATAGCATCTGCAAAGGCCTATATAAATGCGATTAATAGAGGGATTCTTGCCAAAGAACAATTTCTTGAAAAGGTGTAGGATTCCGTGGCTAAAACATCAAGCTTTGATATAGGGAGCGAGTAGAAATGAAAAAAAGAATCGCCGTATTGCCAGGTGATGGAATTGGACCTGAAATAGTAGCAGGCGCTATAAAGATTTTGCAAACAATAGAGACATTATTTAGTCATCAGTTTGAGATTACATTCGCAGATATTGGTGGATGCGCGACAGATAAAACAGGTACGCCATTGCCTAATGAGACGATTGCCATTTGTAAAAATAGTGATGCAATTCTTTTAGGGGCAGTAGGGGGACCGAAATGGGATGCGCTTCCTGTTGAAAAACGTCCAGAACAAGGATTATTAAAAATAAGAAAAGAATTGAACTTATTTGCAAATATTCGTCCAACAACCTGTTATGAAAGCTTGGCGGAAGCATCTCCCCTTAAAGCAGATATTATTGAAGGAGTAGATTTGGTTGTTGTCCGCGAATTGACAGGCGGCATCTATTTTGGAAAGCCAAGCGAACGAACGACTATCGATGGGAAACCTGGTGCTGTAGATACACTATTATACAAAAATGAAGAAATCGAGCGAGTTATCGAGAAAGCATTTGAAATTGCTAAAACGCGTTCAAAAAAAGTTACATCTGTTGATAAAGCAAATGTTTTAGAGACTAGTAGAGTATGGCGGGAAATCGCAAGCAAAATAGCGGAAAAATATCCAGATGTTATGCTTGAACATATGCTTGTAGATAATGCAGCAATGCAGCTTGTTCGAAATCCAAAACAATTTGATGTGATTGTCACAGAAAATATGTTTGGCGATATCTTAAGCGATGAAGCATCTGTTTTAACAGGGTCATTAGGAATGCTGGCATCTAGCAGCATGTCAGCAGATGGACCATATCTTTATGAACCGATCCACGGATCTGCTCCAGATATTGCCGGAGAAAATATCGCTAATCCCCTTGCGACAATTTTATCTGTAAGTATGATGCTGCGATTATCTTTTCAAATGGAGAAAGAAGCTGCGATTATAGAAGAGGCGGTAAATAATGTTCTAAATCAAGGTTATAGAACAAGAGATATACTTTCACCGAATTGTAAAATTGTTTCGACAACTGCGATGGTGGAAGCAGTAGAGAAAGAAATTCATCAGCTTGTTAAAGTGACACAAGTTATATAAAAAGGCTGCTGTTATGCTGTGGGATTATGAGTTTGGCTGATAACAAGTTAGCTGAAAAAAATAGAAAACCACCTTGAGAACAGCTCAAATTTATGTGAAAACTGCACAACAGGCATATAAAAAAACACAGTTCGTCAAAAGTGGCAGTGATTGGATAAGGGACTAATATTAGAGAGAAATAGAATGTTAAAGGGCTTGTCAAAAGAATACTTTGACAGCCCTTTAATCAACAACAGGGAAAAAATATGGATTGGAGGGTAAAGTAATGGGAAAATCCATTATCGATAAAATTTGGGAAAAACATGTAGTACATAGAGAAGAGGGAAAACCGGATTTATTATATATTGATTTGCATCTTGTCCATGAAGTAACCTCACCACAAGCATTTTCCGGATTAAGAATGAAAAATCGCAAAGTGAGAAGGCCAGACCGAACGTTTGCCACAATGGATCATAATGTGCCAACGATTAACCGTTTTAAGATAGATGACGAAGTTGCCTTAAATCAAATGACGACATTAGAAAAGAACTGTTTAGAATTTGATATCCCATTAGCTGGTCTGCAAAGTCCGGAGCAAGGGATTGTTCATGTGATTGGTCCGGAACTTGGATTAACACAGCCAGGTAAAACAATCGTCTGTGGGGATAGTCATACATCAACACATGGTGCGTTTGGGGCGCTAGCATTTGGAATAGGCACAAGTGAGGTAGAACATGTACTCGCCACGCAAACATTATGGCAGACAAGACCAAAAACATTAAAAGTAGAGGTCAATGGAAATCTAGCATTTGGTGTAAATGCGAAAGATGTTATTCTTTATGTGCTTTCTAAGCATGGAGTCAACTTTGGAACTGGTCACGTTATTGAATATACAGGGGAAGTAATTCGCAATTTATCGATGGAAGAAAGAATGACTATATGTAATATGTCTATTGAGGGCGGAGCGCGTGCAGGCTTAATTTGTCCAGATGAAACGACTTTTGCCTATTTAAAAGGCAGAAAACACGCGCCGAAAAATTGGGAGGAAGCAGTACGAGAATGGCGTAATTTAGCTTCAGATGAGGATGCTATTTATGATAAAGTTATCACGATTGATGGCAATGATATTGCGCCAATGGTAAGCTGGGGTACCAATCCATCTATGACTGCTAAAGTAGACGAAAAGATTCCAACAGCAGATTCTTACCAAGAGGAAACGGATCGCCGCGCTTTACATAGTGCCCTTCAATATATGGGTCTAAAAGAAGGAATGGCGATCACCGATATCGAGATACAGCATGTGTTTATTGGTTCTTGTACGAATTCAAGAATAGAAGATTTAAGACAAGCTGCATCGGTGATTAAAGGACAAAAAGTTTTTCCAGGAGTAAGAGCACTAGTTGTACCAGGTTCACAGCAAGTTAAAAAACAGGCAGAAGCAGAAGGCCTAGATAAACTGTTTGTTGAAGCAGGGTTTGAGTGGCGGGATGCAGGATGCAGTATGTGCTTAAGCATGAATAACGATGTAGTTCCAAGCGGTGAGCATTGTGCTTCCACTTCTAATCGTAATTTTGAGGGAAGGCAAGGAGCTGGTGCTAGAACCCATTTAGTCAGTCCTGCAATGGCAGCAGTAGCAGCGTTAAATGGGCGATTTGTTGATATTCGCAAAATGAATGCAGAATTACAAACAACAGTGTAAAGGAGGAGTCTCTTATGAGTGGTTTTAAGAAGCTTTATGATAAAGCAGTAGCAATGGATCGAGTAAATGTGGATACAGATCAAATTATCCCTAAACAATTTTTGAAGCGTATCGAAAAGACTGGATTTGGTAGATTTGCGTTTTTTGATTGGCGCTATTTGAAAAATGGCGAACCGAATCCTGAATTTGAACTGAATCAACCTGAAAATCAAGGAGCCTCTATTTTAATTGCGAATAAAAACTTTGGATGTGGATCGTCAAGAGAGCATGCACCATGGGCATTGCAGGATTTTGGCTTTTCCGTTGTTATTGCTCCCTCTTTTGCAGATATCTTTTATCAAAACTGTTTGAAAAATGGGATGCTTCCTATTCAATTGCAGACAGACGAAGTAGAATATCTTTTAAAAGCTGCCCAAAGTCAACCCTATTTTCTTGATATAAATCTTGAAGATGAAACGGTAGAGGATGACCAAGGGTTCTCCACATCATTTTCTATTCATCCATATTGGAAAAAAATGTTGATTAACGGCTGGGATGAAATCGAAATCACCCTTCAATATAGTGATAAAATAGCAGAATACGAAAATAAAACCATTTCAAAGTAATCGAATGAAATAGATAGGACCCTTAGGAGATCACATTATTATTTTCTAAGGGTCTTTCCTTTTGCTTTATGGTTATTGTAGATTGAAAAAATTACTGCAACCACATTATGGAAGAGTCAAGTTGCATCTGAGAGAAAAAAAAGCTACACTAGCAACAAATAGAATATGTATAGGCGGTTAAAAGAATGAAGAAACGGGAGCAGGAAAAAAAGGATAACGTTGTTTTTTTTCCCGATTTAGATAAACGGTTATTGCAAAAAGGACTAGATGCAATTCAAGAAAAGCAATTCAAAGAGGCTATTTTATTTTTAGAAGAAGCAAAAGAGCGAAATCCATTTCATCGTGACATAAACATTGGACTCATTCTCGCTTACTATGAATTAGGATTGTTGGAACAGGCAAAACATCTAGCGAAAGAAACACTGAAACAAGATGACGGGGACTATATTCATGTACTTGAATTGTATATTATGATTCTGGTCCAGTTACATGAATATGAAGAAATAGTTACTACGATTGAAGGTTTGTTAGAAGAACACCAAATCCCAGCAAATAAAATAGAGCATTTCTCTAAAATGCTTTTATTTAGTAGAAAAATGGCTGAGTCTGCATCCCAGTCGCAAACAGATGATTATCGAGAAGAGGAATCTGAAGACATAAATAATAGCTTAATGAACTTAGGTGATCCACAGGAAGAAATGCTGCAAATAGCTAAAATGTCCAGCCAAAATATTCGTGCATATATAGAAGAAGTAAAGCAGTATCTTCTTGATATGGAGAAAAATCCTTTTTTAAAAACGATGCTAATCAATATTTTAAGAGAGCAAGAATATGAAAAAGAAATAGAAATTCAGAAGTTTGACCGAAAGATTGTCATACAACCAACAGCACTAAAGGATATGAAGGAACAGGAACAATATAAGAAAATTATTACTATTCTTGTTGATTATGTGGAAAGTAATAACCCTATTTTATTTGAAAATATTAAAATGTTAATTGATCGACAAATGTTTTTACTTTACCCATTTGCACTAGAAGAATACAAGGATGAAACATGGGCTGCGGCTTATCATGCAGTTGTAAACCAATATTTTGGCCAAGAGGATGAGGAAGAAATATTTGTATTATATGAACTAGATGAGACTGAATTTGAACAAGCAAAAACGTTTATTTATCAGTTGGAGCAAATTTCTTATCCTAATATTTAGGCAAGGATGTTGAAACAACTAGAACCTATGATATAATGTAATGGTTGCATTTAGAAAATGCGAAGATGCATATTTCTTACTAGATAACTTTTTTCCCATTAGGAGGTTCTTTCTGTTTCGATAGAAATAGTAGCCAAACAAGAATAAAGAAGTTAATCTATACATTAGTAGAAGTAATGAAAAAGTAGAATAGATTGTTGGAGGGAATTTATAGTATGTCAGCTAAATGGGAAGTTTTAGAAGGGAACCGCGGTGTTCTTACAATTGAATTAGATGCAGAAAAACTAAACGAAGGTTTAGATTTAGCATTTAAAAAAGTAGTTAAGCAAGTAAACATTCCAGGTTTCCGTAAAGGTAGAATTCCACGTGGAATGTTTGAACAACGCTTTGGTGTGGAGTCTTTATACCAAGATGCAATTGATATTCTTTTACCAGAAGCTTATGCAAATGCAATTGATGAAACTGGAATCGAGCCAGTTGATCGTCCTGAAATCGATGTAGAACAAATCGAAAAAGGAAAATCTTTAATTTTCAAAGCAACTGTTACTGTTAAACCTGAAGTAACATTAGGTGAATACAAAGGGTTAGAAGTACCTGCTGTAGAAACAACAGTTACAGATGAAGAAGTAGAAGCAGAAATTAAAGCATTGCAAGAAAAACAAGCTGAATTAGTAGTAAAAGAAGAAGGAACTGCTGAATTAGGAGATACAGTTGTTATCGACTTCGAAGGATTCCAAGATGGAGTTGCTTTTGAAGGTGGAACTGCTGAGAACTTCTCATTAGAACTTGGTTCAGGTCAATTTATCCCTGGATTTGAAGAAAAATTAGTGGGAGTTGCAACTGGTGAATCAACTGAAGTTGAAGTTACATTCCCTGAAGAATACCATGCTGAAGATTTAGCTGGTAAGCCTGCTACATTTAAAGTAACGGTTCACGAAATCAAAGGGAAAGAACTTCCTGAATTAGATGATGAATTTGCTAAAGATGTAGATGAAGAAGCAGAAACATTAGCTGAATTAAAAGAAAAAATTAAAACTCGTTTAGAAAATGATAAAAAACATCAAGCAGAGCACACAGTTCGTGATACAGTTGTAGAAAAAGCTTCTGAAAATGCGAAAATGGATATTCCATCAGCAATGATTGATACAGAAATTGACCGCATGATGAGTGAATTTGAACAACGTTTACAAATGCAAGGGATGAATCTTGAGCTATACTTCCAATTCTCAGGACAAGATGAAGCAGCACTTAAAGATCAAATGAAAGAAGACGCTGAGAAGCGTGTTCGTTCAAACTTAACACTTGAAGCAATCGTTGCTGCAGAAAACATCGAAGTAACAGAAGAAGAAGTGAATGCTGAACTTGAAAATATGTCTCAAATGTACAATATGCCAGTAGATGCTATTAAACAAGCACTAGGCGGCGTTGAAAACTTACAAATGGACATAAAAATGAGAAAAGCAATCGATTTCCTTGTAGAAAACAGTAAAACTGTTGCATAATAGAAGTAAGTAAAAAAACTAAGGCGCGACTATTTCGTGCCTTAGTTTTATATTAGTGTTAAATAACATATAATATGGGTAACTATAAAATAAGTTACTCTAACCGTACAGGAGAATACAATCAAATAAGAGATAATTTTCCAGATTTAAAGAAGCGAAATCTGGTTATGATTAAAGAAGTATATCCATTTTACCGTTATTGGATGATAGAGAACTGCAAATCCGAGTTGTATTATTTCCTGTACATTACTATCATGTGATACAATTCAATACATAACTGTTGAAAAAAGTAAAATTTGTTTCTGAACAAATAATAATCCGTAACGGTAAAAATATACAAAAAGAAGTTTTAAGGGGTGAAGGCATGTTTAAATTTAATGACGAAAAGGGCCAGCTAAAATGTTCATTCTGCGGAAAGACACAGGATCAAGTTCGTAAATTAGTTGCTGGACCTGGTGTATACATTTGTGACGAATGTATAGAACTATGTACAGAAATCGTAGAAGAAGAATTAGGGACAGAAGAAGAAGTAGAATTTAAAGATGTACCAAAGCCAGCAGAAATTCGCGATATTCTTAACGAATATGTAATTGGACAGGATCAAGCGAAAAAGGCTCTTTCTGTTGCAGTGTATAATCATTACAAACGTATTAACTCAAATAGTAAAATTGATGATGTAGAATTATCAAAAAGTAATATTGCGTTAATCGGACCAACTGGTAGCGGTAAAACACTTCTTGCCCAAACATTGGCAAGAATATTAAATGTACCATTTGCTATTGCAGATGCAACTAGTCTAACAGAAGCTGGATATGTAGGAGAAGATGTCGAGAATATTCTTTTGAAATTAATCCAGTCTGCAGATTATGATGTAGAAAAAGCAGAAAAGGGTATTATTTATATCGACGAAATTGATAAAGTAGCACGTAAATCTGAAAATCCTTCTATTACACGTGATGTTTCCGGTGAAGGGGTTCAGCAAGCATTATTAAAAATTCTAGAGGGTACCGTAGCAAGTGTTCCACCCCAAGGTGGCAGAAAGCATCCTCATCAAGAATTCATTCAAATTGACACAACGAATATTCTCTTTATTTGTGGTGGAGCATTTGATGGCATTGAACCAATCATTAAAAGACGCCTAGGTCAAAAAGTAATTGGATTTGGTTCTGATGGTAAACAAGCTGAAATAGAAGATAAAGATTTATTATCTAAAGTACTTCCAGAAGATTTATTACGTTTTGGGTTAATACCTGAATTTATTGGGCGTCTTCCAGTTATTGCTAGTCTTGGTCAATTAGACGAAGAAGCATTAATGGAAATATTAACAAAACCAAAAAATGCATTAGTAAAACAATTTAAGAAAATGATGGAATTAGATGATGTCGAATTAGAATTTGAAGAAGAAGCACTGAAAGAAATTGCAAAAAAAGCAATTGAAAGAAAAACAGGTGCACGCGGATTACGTTCTATTATCGAAGGCATTATGTTGGATGTAATGTTTGACCTGCCTTCAAGAGAAGACATTGTTAAATGCGTCATTACGAAAGAAACAGTAACGGATAATGCTTCACCTAAGCTTGTTCTAGAAGATGGAACAGTGGTGGATAAAGAAACAAAAACTTCAGCTTAACAACAGTTACAAGAAAGAATCAATGATATCTATCATTGGTTCTTTTTTTTGGTGAAAGTAGAAGGATGCAACAATTCCTCCAAGATCATACTCAATTTCTAATCATCAATTATCTTATCGTTCCTATATATTTTTTCCATGAAATCTTGTTTATTCCAACAAAGGGAAGGAGATACTATTTTTTATAGACAAGGCACAATTTGTATATAGTATTTATGGAAGAATTTATTTATAGACTGATATGACTGCCGAATTAAATGCTGGCATTCAGTCTAAAAAAAATTCCTTCCCATCCAAGCTGTAGGGATAGATACATATCGCTAACCATTGAAGGAAACTTGAGCTAATACATGTGCGAAGTTTTAAAACAACAAGATTTCAGGAGGTAATTTTTTTATGAGTTGGGCGGAGATTGCTTTATTTGTACAACTATTCTTTGGAATTATCATCGGACTATATTTCTGGAATTTATTAAAAAGCCAGAGAACCCAAAAAGTTTCGATTGATCGGGAATCAAAAAAAGAAATGGATCAATTAAGAAAGATGCGCGCCATATCATTAACGGAACCTCTTTCTGAAAAAGTACGTCCAACAAGCTTCTCAGATATTGTGGGACAAGAAGATGGAATCAAAGCTTTAAGAGCCGCTCTCTGTGGACCCAATCCCCAACATGTCATTATTTATGGACCACCAGGGGTTGGAAAAACAGCGGCAGCTAGGCTTGTATTAGAAGAAGCGAAGAAAAATCAGAAGTCACCCTTTAAACCAAACTCTGTATTTGTAGAATTAGATGCTACGACAGCTAGATTTGATGAAAGAGGGATAGCGGATCCATTAATCGGTTCTGTACACGATCCGATTTATCAAGGGGCTGGAGCCATGGGACAAGCTGGAATCCCACAGCCAAAACAAGGTGCTGTTACAAATGCACATGGTGGTGTTCTATTTATTGATGAAATCGGAGAATTACATTCTACACAAATGAATAAGCTTCTAAAAGTGTTAGAAGACAGAAAAGTTTTTTTGGAAAGTGCTTATTACAATGAAGAGAATACGCAAATTCCTTCTCATATACATGATATTTTTAAAAATGGACTTCCGGCTGATTTTCGGTTAATAGGGGCAACGACAAGAACGCCAAACGAAATACCTCCAGCAATTCGCTCAAGATGTATGGAAGTATTTTTTCGAGAATTAACGAAAGAAGAAGTGATTCAAATTGGCAAAAAAGCTGCTGATAAGGTGAAGATGCGGATAAGTGAGAAAGCCCTTGATACACTTTCTGAATATGCAAGAAATGGAAGAGAGGCTGTTAATATGGTCCAGATATCTGCTGGACTAGCAATTGGAGAAAATCGTGATTTTATAAAAGATGATGAAGTAGAATGGGTGATTCATTCTAGTCAACTTTCTCCAAGAATGGAAAGGAAAATTAATAACCATTCCGTTATTGGAGCGGTTAATGGACTAGCAGTATATGGTGCTAATATCGGGGCACTGTTGGAAATTGAGGTAACGGTAATTCCAGCAAAAGATGGAAAAGGAAGCATAAATATTACGGGAATTGTCGAGGAAGAGAGTATTGGTGGACAAGGCAAGTCTATTAGACGGAAAAGTATGGCGAAGGGTTCCATTGAAAATGTCATTACTGTTTTACGTTCTATGGATGTTCCCGCTGATCAATTTGATATTCATGTAAACTTTCCAGGCGGTATACCAATTGATGGACCCTCTGCGGGCATTTCAATGGCTACAGGGATTTATTCAGCGATCTACAAGCAACCTGTTGATCGCCAAGTAGCGATGACTGGTGAGATCAGTATTCACGGAAAAGTGAAGCCTATTGGCGGAGTTGTTGCAAAGGTGAAAGCTGCTAAAGCTGCGGGCGTTCAAAAAGTTATTATCCCGCAGGAAAATATGCAGGCGATATTAGAGGAAATAAAGGATATCACCATTATACCTGTGCAAACATTAAATGAAGTGTTGGAGAATGCGCTCCTTAAAGAAGAATGGAAAGAAGAAGCAATCCCAGCTTCCACCATTGCATTATCAAAGAAAGATAGTATCTAATTTTAAGCTAAAATGCTACTTAAATAAAGCATTGTCATGGTCGGCTAATTCGGTATAGGGAGAGTTAGTCGGCGTTTTTTTTGCGGAAAATAATCTAAACGAGCTTTATATGTATTTCGTGCAGAAAGATCCCTCTAAATGAAGGCTATATTTTCATAAATCCAATTATTATTATATAATTGAATATATATGTATAAGCATAAAAACAGTCTTTTTTCTTGAATGGAAATCGTTTAAATAAGCCATTTTAAATAAGGAAGGCTTGTTTTTAATTGCAATCTTCTCTTTTTATCTTTCTGCTTTCTTTAAGGAGCCATATCCATAAGGATCAGCAAAAAAATCGAGGGAGAAAAGTAGTTCTATTTTTACGGCTTGTCTAATAACCCTAGTTAATAGACACATTTTCATAAATAAGATAGAATTGTACAAAGCATTAGAATGCAAAGGGA
Source organism: Niallia sp. FSL W8-0951 (assembly GCF_038006525.1). Taxonomy (NCBI): domain Bacteria; kingdom Bacillati; phylum Bacillota; class Bacilli; order Caryophanales; family Bacillaceae; genus Niallia; species Niallia sp. FSL W8-0951. The sequence goes on along the minus strand of NZ_JBBOVK010000001.1, from coordinate 2,413,358 downwards.
GCCTATGTGGTAAATAATGATTAGAAATAGGCGATATAAGGAAAGAGATTTTTAAAGCTGGAGGTGCAACGTGATGGAGGAAAATAAAAAAACAGTAGTCCCCCTCCTGCCGCTTCGAGGTTTGCTGGTTTATCCAACGATGGTGCTTCATTTAGATGTTGGTCGTGATAAGTCAGTGCAAGCTCTCGAAAAAGCAATGGTAGAAGACCATTTAATTTTTCTTACAATGCAAAAAGATATGGATATAGATGAACCTGAAGAAGAGGATCTATATAAAATGGGAACTTTAACAAAGGTAAAGCAAATGTTAAAGCTGCCAAATGGAACAATTAGAGTTCTTGTTGAAGGGGTACAAAGAGCAGAATTAGAAGAATTGATAGAGGAAGATGGTTATTTTGCTGCAAGTCTACGTTTGTTTGAAGAAGAAACTACCAAAGACGTAGAAGATGAAGCATTAATGAGAACAATGCTTCAATATTTTGAGCAATACATAAAAATTTCAAAAAAAATATCGCATGAAACATATGCAGCTGTTTCCGATATGGAAGAGCCTGGAAGAATGGCTGATATCATTGCTTCCCATCTACCGATTAAATTAAAAGAAAAACAGCAAATTTTAGAAACTTTAAATAATAAGCAGAGAATGAATTATGTTATCGACATTATTCAAAACGAAAAAGAGGTGTTAAACCTCGAGAAGAAAATAGGTCAGCGCGTAAAGAAATCAATGGAAAGAACACAAAAGGAATACTATTTACGCGAACAAATGAAAGCCATTCAAAAAGAATTAGGCGACAAAGATGGCAAAACTGGCGAAGTCAGTACACTGCTTGAAAAAATTGAAGAGGCTGGTATGCCAGACCATGTAAAGGTAACTGCATTAAAAGAATTAGATCGCTATGAAAAAATTCCTTCCACCTCTGCAGAAAGTTCTGTCATCCGCAATTATATTGACTGGCTCTTGGCATTACCATGGACCAATGCAACAGAGGATGACTTGGATCTTATTAAGGCAGAAAAAATCCTTAATGACGATCACCATGGCTTAGAAAAGGTAAAAGAAAGGGTATTGGAGTATTTAGCTGTACAAAAGCTGACAAATTCTTTGAAAGGACCCATTCTTTGTCTTGCAGGACCTCCTGGAGTGGGGAAAACAAGTCTTGCTCGTTCGATAGCTCGTTCTTTAAATCGTAACTTTGTCCGCATCTCTTTAGGTGGTGTGCGTGATGAATCAGAAATTAGAGGGCATAGACGAACTTACGTTGGAGCGATGCCAGGAAGAATCATTCAAGGAATGAAAAAAGCAGAAACCATTAATCCAGTATTTTTATTAGATGAGATTGATAAAATGTCTAATGATTTCCGCGGTGATCCTTCTTCGGCCATGCTAGAAGTACTTGATCCAGAACAAAACCATAACTTCAGTGATCATTATATTGAAGAAACTTATGATTTATCGAAAGTTATGTTTATCGCAACAGCTAATAATTTAGCTACCATTCCTGGTCCATTACGTGATAGAATGGAAATTATCTCGATAGCTGGATATACAGAAATCGAGAAAATTCATATTGCGAAAGATCATCTATTGCCTAAACAAATTAAAGATCATGGATTATCGAAAGCACAGCTTCAAATTAGAGAAGATGGATTCCAGAAAATTGTTCGTCTCTATACTAGAGAAGCGGGAGTACGTACTTTAGAAAGACAATTAGCTACAATTTGCCGCAAAACAGCAAGAATGATTGTAACAGCTGAGAAGAAAAAAGTCGTTATTACAGCTAAAAATGTGGAGGATTTCCTAGGTAAGCCAATTTTTCATTATGGTCAAGCAGAGGAAGAGGATCAAGTTGGCGTAGCAACTGGCCTTGCCTATACTACAGTTGGCGGTGATACTTTGCAAATTGAAGTATCCTTGGCACCGGGAAAAGGTAAATTAGTCTTGACGGGAAAATTAGGGGATGTAATGAAGGAATCTGCCCAAGCGGCATTCAGCTATATACGTTCTAAATCGGAAGAGCTGGGCATTGATGCGAATTTCCATGAGAAATATGATATTCATATTCATGTTCCAGAAGGTGCTGTTCCAAAGGATGGTCCATCTGCAGGAATCACCATGGTAACCGCACTTGTTTCTGCTCTTTCTGGAAAGCCAATCAAGAAAGAGGTTGGAATGACGGGAGAGGTAACATTGAGAGGCCGTGTTCTTCCAATTGGAGGATTAAAGGAAAAATCTCTTGGTGCTCATCGTGCTGGATTAAAGACAATTATTATCCCGAAAGATAATGCGAAGGATATCGATGATGTTCCTGAAAGTGTAAGAGAAGAACTAGACTTTATCCTTGTTTCACATGTAGATGAAGTATTAAAACACGCGTTGAACGGAAGTGTAAATCTTTGAAAGTAAATCAAGCAGAAATAGTAATTAGTGCCGTAAAACCCAATCAATATCCGGAAGGAAATCTGCCAGAGTTTGCTTTAGCGGGTAGATCGAATGTTGGTAAATCTTCTTTCATTAATCGCATGCTTGGGCGAAAAGCGTTAGCTCGCATTTCCTCGAAACCAGGGAAAACACAAACATTAAATTTTTACTTAATTAATGAAATCATGCACTTTGTAGATGTACCTGGTTATGGATATGCAAAAGTTTCGAAAAAGGAACGAGAAGCATGGGGAAAAATGCTGGAAACGTATTTCACCTCAAGAGAACAATTAAAAGCAGTAGTTTTAATTACAGATCTTCGCCATCCGCCAACTGCTGATGATATTTTAATGTACGACTTTTTAAAGCATTATGGGATTCCATGTGTGGTAATTGCGACAAAAGCCGATAAAATATCAAAATCTCAATGGCAAAAACATTTAAAGGTAACAAAAGAAACATTAGGACTAAGTGCAGATGATTACCTTATCCTATTTTCTTCTGAAACTGGAGAAGGTAAAGATAAAGTTTGGTCATTACTAGAGCATTTAGCTAATAAATAAAAAAAGCGACTCACATCAGCTAGTAAGGTTGAAAAGTGAGTCGCTTTTTATATTTGTGTATAAATGAAATATTTTCCTGATTAGCCAGCCTATAGAACTTCCGACCCGCGGAAAGCGAAGAGGAAATCAGGCAGTGAGTTTTACTGAAAGACACCCTGCACTATGTATGAACATCTTTATTTCCCCTTTTTCGAAACTAAATAATATCCCCCCAGGATAATGAATAAAATAGGTATTAAATTATTTAACGTGTGAGGACTTATCTTTAAGAATGTTAGCGAACCAAGAATTTCTTGATAGAAGAGCAAAAGAACAGCTAACAAAAGAAAAAGAAGACCATTTAATAAGCCATGACCTGTTTTATGATTTTGAAGAATAAAGCCAAGGGCGATAATCAGAATAAAAGTGCCCGTATGATCAGGCCAAATAGCAAGTTTATTCACTAAGTGAAAGTGTAAACCAAAGCCAGTTAAAATCACACCTGGCAAAATGACGCCATAATCCTTTCCCCCATAACCTTGAAAAAGAAAAGCAATTCCAATGATAATTAACAGGGTTGGCCAAGTATACAGATTGGGTAGAATAGTAATATCAAATTCCTTTAAGATAAAATAAATTCCAAAACCGATTAATACGATACCAGAGAACCATTTTTGTGTTTTCATTATTTCCTCCACTTCCAAAAAACTAAGCTTGAATACATAGAAGATTTTTGTTACTGTACAATGAGTAAAGTGCTATATTGTACAAAAAAACGAATAAAATAACGATAATTTTGCAAAAGAAGTACAAACTATTATAGTAAATAACGTAAGTATAATTCTTTTTCTATTATCAATACTATATCTTACCATATGAATTCACAATTTGTTCACAATTAATAGGCAAATTGTTACCCATTTTTGAAATGATTTTGTTATAATAACTACATGTTAATAATTATTATAATTTAATCCATTTATATAAAGGGTTTAAAAATATTCGATAGGAAAAATTAGGTACTAACTTACTTTGGGGGTGTCATAAAGAAATGCATATAGTAGCTGTCGGACTAAATTTTAAAACGGCCCCAGTAGAAATTCGTGAACGTTTAACATTTGATTCAGAGCAAATAGGGGAAGCTATGAATCAATTACAAAATAAAAAAAGCATTTTAGAAAATGTGATTATATCAACATGTAATCGTACGGAAATATATGCAGTAGTAGATCAGCTTCATACTGGTCGCTATTATATCAAACAATTTTTAGCAGAGTGGTTTCAATTGGAACAAGAAGAGTTTGTTCCTTATTTATTTGTGTATGAACAAGATGGTGCATTAAACCATTTATTCCAAGTGACATGTGGCTTAAATTCCATGGTTGTTGGAGAAACACAGATTTTAGGGCAGATACGAACTAGCTTCTTAACAGCGCAATCCATTAAATCGACTGGATCGGTATTTAATCAGTTATTTAAGCAAGCTATTACCTTTGCGAAAAAAGCACATACAGAAACAGACATTGGTGCGAACGCTGTCTCTGTAAGTTATGCTGCGGTAGAATTGGCGAAAAAAATATTTGGGACCTTGCTAAATAAGAATGTCCTTATATTAGGTGCAGGAAAGATGGGCGAGCTTGCTATTCAGAATCTGTATAGCAATGGAGCAAAAAACGTAACTGTGATAAATCGCACATTTGAGAAGGCGGAAGTTCTTGCTCATCGTTTCGAAGGTCAGGCCAAACCAATGAATGAACTTCAATGTGCATTAATAGATGCAGATATTGTGATTAGTTCAACTGGATCCAATACATTTGTTATTACAAAGGCAATGATGAAGGCTGTGGAGAAAATTCGTAAAGGAAATCCGCTATTCATGGTTGATATTGCTGTGCCAAGAGATTTAGATCCGGAAATCGCGGAGTTAGATAGCGTATTCCTTTATGATATTGACGATTTGGAAGGAATTGTAGAAGCAAATCTGCAAGAACGACAAAAAGTAGCAGAAAAGATTATGATCATGATAGAGGCAGAAATTATCGAGTTTAATCAATGGCTTCACTTATTAGGGGTGGTGCCGGTCATTTCTGCTCTTCGTGAGAAGGCACTTGCTATTCAAAGTGAAACAATGAAAAGTCTAGATAGAAAACTGCCTAACCTTACTGAAAGAGAAAGAAAGATTTTAAATAAGCATACGAAGAGCATTGTGAATCAAATGCTAAAAGATCCAATTCTTCAAGCGAAGGAATTAGCGGCTCAACCTGATGCAGATCAATCGATGCAGCTATTTATGAAAATCTTTAATTTAGAAGCCGATGCACCGAAAGAAGTGAACGATATAGGAAGGAAAGAAGAAAAAGAAGCATTTTCTCCAATTGCACAGCCATCTATTCAAGTGTGATGGTGATAATGATTGGAGGGCTTATCCTGTGTGTGAATGAAGCACTTGATTCCTTTCCTTTAATCAGCCGATAATAAACTTTGTCGGGGCAGAGTTTCACTTTCCTTTTCCTAGGTTAAAATATAGATGGGGTTACAGAAATAAGAGTTATATTAAGTTAAAAAACTTGGTATTATGATCTTTTATGTTCGAAGGGGAAGCGTTGATGCAGGATATTTTTATGACTAGGCTCCATGAATTCACGATTATTCTTTATGCGTTATCTGTGCTATTATATTTTTTTGATTTTATGCATAATAACCAGAGAGCAAATCGAGTCGCTTTCTGGTTACTTTTATTTGTCTGGATATTACAATCATCTTTCCTAATTATCTATATAATGGAGATGAATAGGTTTCCGATTCTCACAATTATGGAAGGACTATACTTTTATTCTTGGGTATTGGTAACCTTTTCTTTGGTAATAAATAAGTGGTTGGAAATTGATTTTATTGTGTTTTTTACTAATGTTGTCGGATTTATTGTTATGGCAATACATACTTTTGCGCCTGCACGCGATTCTGCGATAACTCATGCGGAACAGGTTGTTTCTGAGTTACTGTTCATTCATGTAACAGCAGCCCTTTTAGCCTATGGTATGTTTACGATCTCTTTTATTCTTTCTGTTCTTTATTGTATACAATATGATTTATTGAAACAGAAAAAATGGGGAAGGAGAGTTATGCGGATCGCTGATTTAGCCAAACTAGAACATATATCTTACTTATTAAGTGTGTTTGGTGTACCATTATTATTAATTGGTTTAATTCTTGGGGTGCAATGGGCCATTATTCAAAAACCAGATTTTCTCTGGTATGATCCGAAAATAATCAGCTCCTTTATTGTGTTACTCGTCTATAGCAGCTTTTTGTATTTACGAGTTTCCCAAAAAATGAGGGGGAAAAATATTGCCCTCTTAAATATTGCTAGTTTTTTAATTATGTTAATTAATTTCTTGTTAGTAGGTAATTTTTCCACCTTTCATTATTAAAAGGAAGACTACATAACGGAAATGTTGGAGGTACTTTTATGCGTAAAATAATTGTTGGTTCGAGGAAAAGTAAGCTTGCCATTACTCAGACGAATTGGGTAATTAATCAGCTGAAGAAATTAGATTCTTCTTTTGAATTTGAAGTGAAGGAAGTGGTTACAAAGGGAGATGTTGTGCTCGATGTCACTTTATCCAAGGTTGGAGGAAAGGGGCTATTTGTAAAAGAAATCGAGCAAAGTATGCTGGATAAGGAAATTGATATTGCTGTTCACAGTATGAAAGATATGCCGGCTGAGCTTCCAAAAGGATTAACCATTGGCTGTATTCCTGAGCGTGAGGATTATCGAGATGCTTTGATTAGTAAAAATCATATCTCTTTAAAAGATTTAAGAGAAGGGGCAGTCATTGGGACAAGCAGCTTGCGAAGAGGTGCTCAATTACTTGCAGTTCGTCCTGACCTTGAAATCAAATGGATACGCGGAAATATAGATACCCGTCTAAATAAGCTAGAAACAGAAGAATATGATGCCATCATATTAGCTGCTGCTGGGTTAGCGAGAATGGGATGGACAAGTGATGTAGTGACAGAGTTTTTAGAGCCTGAAGTCTGCTTGCCGGCAGTTGGTCAAGGTGCCCTTGCTATTGAATGCCGTGAAGATGATAAAGAGGTATTAGAACTTCTAAGCAAGCTGTCCAACCAAGATACGACGCGTACTGTTTATGCAGAAAGAGCCTTTTTACAGCGTATGGAAGGCGGCTGCCAAGTTCCGATCGCAGGATTTGCACAAGTGAAAGAAAATGAAGTGTCATTAACAGCATTAGTTATTTCACCTGATGGGAAACAGATATATAAGGAAGAAGTATCAGGAGAAAATCCAGTAGAAGTAGGGGAGCAAGCAGCAGCCATTTTAACAGACAAAGGTGCAAAGGGCTTGATTGATCGATTGAAAGAGGAGAATATTATCGATGGCTAATCAGCTTCTTGGAAAAAAAATTCTCGTCCCACGATCAAAAAAACAAGCGAGTGTCTTGTCAAAGCAGATTATTGATTTAGGCGGTATTCCAGTTGAAGTACCATTAATCGCGTTTCGAGAAAAACAACTTCCAGATGAAGTAATTGCTTCTTTAAAAAATAAAGCATATGATTGGCTTGTCTTTACGAGCCGTAATGGAGTCGATGCTTTTTTTAAAGAAATGCACAGATTAGAATTAACCATTGTTGCTCAAATAGCCGTTATCGGTGAAAAGACGACAGCTGCTATTGCGGAATATGGGTATCAAGCAGATTTTATGCCGACATATTTTGTTGCTGAACAGTTTGCAACAGAGTTTGCAGCAGTGCTGGAAAAAAAACAGAGAGTTTTAATTATAAAAGGAAACAGATCAAGAGAATTTCTAGCAGAGCAATTAAAGAAAATATGTTTACAAGTAGATGAAGCTATATTGTATGAAACGTATTTCCCACTAGAGAGTGAAGAGCTGCTTGTTGATGAAATAAAGAAGAATGATATAGAGGTATTGCTTTTTACCAGTTCCTCCACCGCCCATCATTTTATGCAAATCATCAAAAAACATCAATTGATTGATAGGGTGGAAAGGTGTATTGTGATTAGCATTGGGCCAATCACAACAGAAACTTTGCACAGCTATGGGATGCATGTAACGATTACAGCAAAACCATATACAACTGATAGTATTCTGGAACATTTAGTGCAGTATTTAACAAAATAATTTGGAGGTAAGACCATGGTTGAATTTAAACGTCATCGCAGATTAAGACAATCTGCTTATATGAGAGCATTAGTGAAAGAAACATATGTACATTTGGATGATTTAATTTATCCGATTTTTATTACAGAAGAAGAAAATAGCAAGACTGAAATTTCTTCTATGCCTGGCATTTATCAGTTTTCAATTGATCGGTTGAAGGAAGAAATGGATGAAGTTCAGGCGCTGGGAATCAAATCTGTGTTATTATTCGGTATTCCAAAGGAAAAAGACGAATGTGGAACACAAGCATTCCACGATCATGGTATTGTTCAGGAAGGTATCAAATATATTAAAGCCAACTATCCGGACATGATTGTCATTGCAGATACATGCTTATGTGAATATACTAGCCACGGACATTGTGGTGTAATTGAAGCTGGAAGAGTGCTTAATGATGAATCATTAGAATTGCTTGTGAAGGCTGCGGTCAGCCAAGCGGAAGCTGGAGCGGATATTATTGCTCCTTCTAATATGATGGATGGCTTTGTAGCAGCTATTAGAAAAGGTTTAGATGAAGCTGGATTCATTGATATACCAATTATGAGTTATGCTGTAAAATATGCTTCTGCTTTTTACGGTCCATTCCGTGAAGCTGCTGATAGTACCCCACAATTTGGCGATCGCAAAGCCTATCAAATGGATCCCGCTAATCGTCTGGAAGCATTTAGAGAAGCAGAAAGTGATGTGGCAGAAGGAGCAGATTTTCTTATTGTTAAGCCAGGTCTTCCTTATTTAGATATTGTTCGTGATATGAAAAATGAATGGAATTTGCCGATTGTTACCTATAATGTAAGTGGAGAATACAGCATGGTAAAAGCTGCGGCACAAAATGGCTGGATTGAGGAAGATAGAATTATAATGGAAACTATGACTAGTATGAAACGTGCTGGAGCAGATTTAATTATCACCTATTTTGCTAAAGATGTTGCACGTATGTTAAAAGAACAATAAAGGAGGAAAGTTAAATGCGTTCCTATCAAAAATCAGAAGCTGCATATAAAGAAGCAGTAGAGTTAATGCCAGGAGGGGTAAATAGCCCGGTCCGTGCTTTTAAATCTGTTAAAAGAAACCCAGTGTTTATGGAGGCAGGGAAAGGCTCGAAAATCTTTGATATTGATGGCAATGAATATATTGACTATGTTTTATCATGGGGGCCGCTTATTTTAGGACATGCTGATGATCGAGTAGTCGAGGGAATTAAAAAGGTTGCTGAAAAAGGAACTAGTTTTGGAGCACCAACGTTAATTGAAAACGAGCTTGCTGCTCTTGTAAAAGAACGTGTGCCGAGTATCGAAATCGTTCGGATGGTTTCCTCCGGCACAGAGGCTACAATGAGTGCAATCCGTTTAGCTCGCGGCTATACGGGTAGAAATAAAATTCTGAAATTTGAAGGCTGTTATCATGGACATGGCGATTCTTTGCTTATTAAAGCAGGATCTGGGGTAGCTACACTTGGTTTACCAGATAGTCCTGGAGTGCCCGAAAGTGTTGCAGCAAATACGATTACAGTTGCTTATAATGATTTAGAGAGTGTAAAATATGCCTTTTCTATGTATGGGGAAGACATTGCAGCTATTATTGCGGAGCCGGTTGCGGGAAATATGGGAGTTGTTCCTCCAAAGCCAGGATTTCTGCAAGGACTGCGTGATGTGACAACAGAATATGGTGCATTACTTATTTTTGATGAAGTCATGACAGGATTCCGTGTGGACTACGGATGCGCACAGGGTTACTTTGGCATTACCCCTGATATAACTTGTCTCGGAAAAGTAATTGGAGGAGGATTACCTGTTGGTGCATATGGTGGAAAAGCAGAAATTATGAACCAAATTGCACCAAGCGGACCGATATACCAAGCTGGTACATTATCTGGTAATCCACTTGCAATGACAGCAGGTTTTGAAACAATATCGCAATTAACAAAAGATACGTATAAAGAGTTTATCCGAAAAGCGGATCGTTTAGAAGAAGGCTTAAAAGCAGCAGCTGCAAAATATGAAATTCCGTTTACAGTAAATCGTGCTGGCTCTATGATTGGTTTCTTCTTTACTAATGAAGATGTAAAAGATTATGAAAGTGCAAAAACATCTAATCTAGATTACTTTGCAGCCTTTTATAATAGTATGTTAGAACATGGCGTATTTCTTCCTCCTTCTCAATTTGAAGGGATGTTCTTATCTACGGCATTATCGGATGAGGATATTGAGCATACGATTCTTGCTGCTGAACAAGCTTTTTCTACGTTGAAAGCTTAAATTAAAACTGTAAAATAACTTATTAGTTATAGCAAAATAAAACAGCCTAAAATCCCCATGGCAATTTATCGGGATTTTAGGCTGTTTTAGTTGTTCCCATCTTTCTATGCGTTCAAATTACCTAGAACTGTCGATTTTTTGCCACTTTATGAAGGGAAATAGTATGTTATGATGCAACTATTAATAGGACAAGAAGGGATTTTTTCATGGATTCATTTGTAAAGATGCAGGACGTTAGTTTTACGTATGATCATACTACTATCTTAAATAAAATCAATTTGAATTTAGAAAAGGGCAAATCATATGCTTTAATTGGTAAGTCTGGAGTGGGGAAAAGTACACTTCTCCATCTTCTCGCTGGTTTCTTAAACCCAACGGAAGGAGAAATATTAATGGATGGGAAGAGAATCCAGCATCCACAAAAGGATATTGGCTTTATGTTTCAAGATTTAGGCCTTTTTCCTTGGTTAAATGTATTTGATGCTATTTCAATGCCTTTAAAATTAGATAATAGAAAAGCGAAACAGGAAATAAAGGATAGGGTAACAGCGTTAATAAGAGAAGTTGGGTTAAGTGGGATGGAGAGTAAATATCCAACGGAGTTAAGTGGAGGGCAGCAGCAAAGGGTAGCTTTAGCAAGAACACTTATTAATAAACCTGATTTGTTGTTAATGGATGAGCCAACATCTACATTAGATGAAATGACAAAAGAACAAATTCAACAGTTAATTGCTGAGCAGGTGGAAAAACGGCAGACCACGTTACTGTTTGTTACGCATAATATTGAAGAGGCAGTCCTTCTGGGGGAGTTTATTTTATTGCTACAAGAAAATGGGGATATCGAGACGATTGAAAATCCGCTATTTAGAGTAGAGAGAGCAAAGGACAATCTATCCTTCTATAAGGCTTGTATTGAAGTACGAAAAAGATTAGCGGCGGTACATGTATGAACAAAATTATGAAAAAAATCATCGTGAATCAACTATTCTTAGGTTTTATAAGTGTCGGTTTATTTTGGTATACTGTCTATTTTCTCCTCCAGTCTCACACTATCCCCTCCCCGCTTTTAACAGTTACTTATATGTGGCAAGAAAAATATATATTGCTTCTTCATTCAGGAGCTAGTTTGTTAAGAATTTTCATTGCTTTATTCATTTCTTTGGTAATAGGTATTCCAGTGGGAATTATTTTAGGGAAAAATAAGCGAGTTAATACCTGGCTATCCCCTTTTTTATATTATATATATCCAATTCCCAAAGTAGCATTTTTACCGATATTTATGATTTTGTATGGTCTGGGAAACCAGTCTAAAATCATGTTAATTATTTGGATTATTATTTTTCAAATCATTTTGTCTGTCAGAGATGGTGTCTTACAAATACCAGCAAGCTATTTCAAAGTGATGAACGGCTATCGGGCATCTATTTTCCAGCAATTTATCTATTTAATTTTTCCAGTAATACTACCAGCGATATTTACGGGGATAAGAATCAGCATAGGGATTAGTTTAGCAACCTTATTTTTTGCCGAAAACTATGCAACGACATATGGAATTGGCTACTATATTATCAGCGCTTGGACAAAAATGAATTATGAAGAAATGTTCGCAGGAATTGTAGCCTTAGGATGTATTGGTTTATTGCTATTTATTTTATTAGATAAACTAGAATTAAAAACGACACCTTGGAATTATAAGTAAAAAGAGATAAATATAGTTTAGGGGGAAGGGGATAATTTGCCCCATTTAAATTTAAGAAAGTAGGCTGGGGAAATCACCCGCAGATTGAATACATTTGGCTTGGTTTTCTCACAACTCTTATAGGAGCGTTTTAGGGCTTGTATAAATAAAAAGATTCTCCTATATGCTGCATGTATCAATGCAATCAATACGCAGTAAGGAGAATCTACTATGATAATAACCGTAATCAAAATAAATCAAGTATACTTGTATTCAGTCTGCTCTGTTTTCCTAAAAATTGTCCCTTTTAATTTGGCAACAAAGTAAAGTCGGTTAAATCTTCATAGGAATAGCTTTCTTTAATTTGCCCTTTCTCTTTTGTCCATTGAACAATGGAATCAAAGGAATTTTTTGGCACTACACTTGCATAAGGAAAGCTTTCTTTTGTTGTTAAATAGTTGCTCATAGCTTCAGGAAATTGGTATTTAGTTAATATATCAGCATATTCCTTTGCTTTTGTATTGTTCATATAGTCAATAGCTTCATTATAAGCTTTATAGAACGCTTTGATATCTGCTGGTTTAGAGGATATTAGTTCATCTGAAAATAGAATGGATCCTCCTTTAATTCCTGCATCTGTTGAGCTTCCTAAAAGGTGAGCACCTAGGCTGACTAGCATGCTAGCCTGTGGTTCTGTAAAGACAACTCCATCCACTTTGTCTGCCATAAGTGCTTCTGCACGACCAGAAAAAGAAGGGATTTCCACGATATTATAAGTGAAGTCTTCTTTCGCTGCAAAATCATCCATAATATATTCCAAGATAAAATTCGGCACAAGGGAAACATTTTTTCCATCTAACTCTTTCATCTCTGTCACTCCTGAGTTTGGAGAGGATAGTATTTTAAAATCTTCACTTATATCAGAAGTAATCTTCATCTTTATGCCATTTTCCATAAAAGCTGCTGCTGTCATGACATCTGCGATTGTTCCGTCTACTTCATTCGCTTGGATGGCAACATTTCGATCAGTTGGAGCAGAGAAGGATTTGATGGAAACCTTTATTCCTTCTTTATCAAAGTAGCCATTTTCCTTTGCTAAAATAATTGGTATTGCTGATTCTGCTGGCAAAATGCCGATAGTTAGTTCTTCACTGGATGGTTTTTCAGACGTGTTATTTTCTGGATTATCTGTTTTAGTTGTGGCTGTCTTTTCACAAGCAGCAGTAATTAAAACGAAAACGAAAACGAGTATGAAGGATAGTGTCCATATTTTTTTCATCATCTTCCTCCTAAATGGTTACAATTTTCTTAAATGCCTCTAAGTCTATTAAATAAGGAATGGCATTTCTTTTTAGTAAAAGGGAATTAGTCCGCATATCATTGTGACCATTTTCACAAGTGAATGCAAGTTTAAATTCTTTTTCTTTTAAAGTGAGTATATTGGATTCATTGAATAGGCCAAATGGATAGGCAAATACATTTTTATGGTTGATTAGAATATGTTCGTTGCATTCGTCTAGATCTTTGGCAAAAGTTTCTTTACTAGAAGTCATTAATAGACTTTCTGACTCACTTGTACGTATATGCATTTGATGTGTGTGATTGGCATATTCAAATACGTCTTTCATTTCCTCTAGGTCACTTGTAGATAAACAGACAGATTTATCTTTTGCAAATATGCGTTTGTTATCATGCAGCCATCCTGTTACCACAAATGCTGTTGCGTGAAATTGATATTTTTTTAGAATCGGGTAAGCATATTCTTTGATGGATTGAAAGCAGTCATCAAAAGTAAGTAATATTGATTTTTCGGGTAAGGAATTGCCTCCTTCATAATATGCCTTTACTTCCTCTAAAGATAAAGTGTGGAAACCATTGTTAAATAAATACTCCATTTGTTGTTCAAATTTTTCTAGTGTAATGAAAAGGGGAGAGGGCAAGAAATCCTTATATGCTTGTTTGACATCAATTGGATGGAGTTCTGCTGCTTGAAAATCTTCCTCTTTTCTTATTTCGTGGTACATTAACACAGAAAAAGCCATCATAAAACCTCCTCTTTAATAAAATGCAGAATTCCTGCATTTCCAATTTAAGTAATTTTGTTAACTTACAAAATCTTCTTTTATTATATCGGACCATAATGGGAAAAAACGGCTAGAAGTATAAATAGTTTTAACAATTTGGTGTATAAATTCAGAAAAATAAGATTTTTTGTTGAGATTCGATTCTTTCTTAGCCAAACAAATAAAAGAAATATTCATAAAGTGTTACAGATAATCATAAGTTTTTAAAGACAATAGTGATATACACGTGAAAGGAATGAGAGGAGGAGTCGCTTTGTCTCAAGAAAATTCGTCTATTTTACGGTTTTCATTGGAAGAGTCCGTCTGGTTTCAAAAAGGACAGGAAGTAGCAGATCTGCTTTCCATTTCACTTGATCCCAATATAACGATCCAAGAGAACGATCAGTATATTATCATTCAAGGCTCTTTAGAGCTTAGTGGTGAATACAAGCGCTACAATGAAGGGGAACAAGAAGAGGAGGAGGTTTTTAAGGCTCCTAAATTAGTTCATTCTGTAATGGAGAGAGAGGAAGGGGTATGTGAATTTTTACACCATTTCCCTGTTGATATTACGATTCCTCTTGAAAGAGTGACAAGTCTTGATGATGTGGAAATCGAGATTGACACTTTTGATTATGTTTTTCCCGAAAGAAGCTGCTTAAATTTAACGGCTGATTTAACTATTTCTGGCTTGGCTGCTGAAGAAGTGGAGGAAGATATAGCGGAGGAAATAGAAGAAGAGTTGGAAGTAGCACGGCATACGGAAAAAGAGGCAGAAATAGTGGAAGAGAAGGCAGAAGAAGTGGAACTAGTACGGGATCATTCGAAGGAAGAGGAGGAGGACGTTTTAACTGATTCCATAGAAGAACCTGTTGAAATTGCGGTTAGTCCATTTCAAATTGTTAGTCCCTTACTAGAAGAATTGCGTGAAGAGAAGGAAACAGAGGATGACTTATACTCTTCCTTCGAGTTAGAGGTTAGAAAGACTCCAGAAGAGGAGGATGAATGGAGCACAAACGAACATACAAAGATCCCTTATTTTTCTGAGGCAGTTAGAAAGGAGGATGAGACTACTCCTGCAGAGCCAGAGATGAAAGTTTCCATATTACGGAGTGAAGAAAAAGTATTTTCTGCAGAAGAAGTCTTTCAAAAACCAGATCACGAATCCTCCACTGAAGTAAAGCAAGAAGAGGTTGTTTTGGAAGAAGAGGAACTAGAAGAATCATCTTCTTCTCCTAATGAGGAGCCTAAAAAGAAGAAAGGCTTCTTTAATAAAACAAAGTCTCTTACTTTTACAGAGTTTTTTGCTAGAAAAGAAGAAGAGAAGCATACAAAAGTGAAAGTTTGTATTGTACAGCAAGGCGATACATTAGAAAAATTAAGTGACCGATATAATGTAAATATCCATGCATTGTTAAAAGAAAATCGCATGGAAGCAAATCAAGATATCTATGAGGGGCAAGTTTTGTATATTCCTAGGAATTTTGTAGAGAAATAGGGCACAAACAGCAGGCAGGAGAAAATCCTGCTTGACTGTTTTTCTTGGCTTTTCAACCGTCTTTTGCTCTTGAAGTTTAAACAGTAAGAGAGTGAAAGGAATTGGGGAGGAAAACAAAATAGAGTCGATTGTTAATCGAATATATGGTAAATGCCCGAATCGTCAACTAACCATCGATAGAAACGGAGAAGATGGCAGTTTCACTTTATGAGAAAGTGTGGGCGGATATGAATGAACAAAATATATTAAAGAAGTATACACCAATTTTGAAGCCATATGCAGTCGAACCGAATTTTGTAGAGGAGTTCGGAAAAGTAGCGAAGATTTACAGTAGTAAAGGAACTTTTGCTTTGAAACGAATGGATCCTCATCAAGGTGCAGATTTCACCCGTCATATTCGAATGCTATATCAAAAAGGATATAATCGGATTGTCCCGATCTATCCAGCTGTGGATGGAAGATACGCTATTTTTTATGACAATAAGCTGTTTTACTTAATGCCATGGTTACCAAATGAGGAAAGAGAGAATTATTCCAGGAAGCATCAGCAAATGTTTCGCGAGCTTGCACGACTTCATATCTTATCTTCGAAAGAAGTGAAAATTGAGAAGGAAGATCGACAGGAGCATTTTGAAAATACACAGTTAGATATTGAAAAAGAACAAGAGTTTTTAAATGGTTTTATTGAGCTATGTGAAAATAAAGAGTATATGTCACCATTTGAATTAATGTTCTGTCTGTATTACCATGACATTCGGCAGGCGTTGATCTATTCGGAAACAAAGCTAAAAGAATGGTATGAGGAAACGAAAGAAGATGAAAAGGCAAGAGTCTCCATTATTCATGGGAAACTGTCATCAGAGCATTTTCTTTATGATGATAGAGGATATGGTTACTTTACTAATTTTGAAAAAGCTAGGTATGGAACGGCAAGTCATGATTTACTTCCATTTCTCTCACGCTCCTTAAAAACTGGACCGAAGCAGAATGATGAATGCATTGAGTGGCTATATACGTACTTTAAGCATAATCCGTTAAAATACGATGAAATGCTATTATTTTTAAGTTATTTAGCTCATCCTGGCCCCGTTATTCGAGTTTGTGAGAAATATATGAAAGCAAATAAGAAAGACATTAATGAACGGAAATATGTTCAAAAGCTGCTTAAACAATATTGGCTTTTAAAAAATACCGAATATGTTGTCATGCGGGTGGATGAGATAGAAAGACAAAAAAAAGCACAGCAGGATGCTGCGGAACAAGCAGAGGCCCAGGATTAAAAAACTTGGGTCTATTATTATTGGGTACTATAATTGTCACCATTTTTTCTCGTGTTCATAAAGTAAAGACAAACAAAAAAAGGAAATGAATAAAATTAAAAAATTTAGGCAATCCTTATTGACGAGATTAAGTTATTTTCGGTAGTATAGCATATATAAAATAAATTATTAAAGCAATGACAGGGAGTAGTACAGTGTAAGTTGTTTCAAAGAGAGGAAATCATTTGCTGTGAGATTTCTATTCAACCCATTGGAAGGTAGCCCTCGAGCTTCTTTTGCGAACGGTGTGCTTATTAGTAAAAGACGGACAGTATCCGATATCATCTTTTAAAGAGCCAATACCTATTTTGTATTGGAAAAAAGGTGGTACCGCGAACAAACTCCATTCGTCCTTTTAAGACGAGTGGAGTTTTTTTATTTGCATTTAAAAAGTACAAAGGAACAGGATAAGGAGGAAATTAGGATGGAAATGAAAGAAATCTCCATGCCGACAAAGTATGATCCAGCATGTATTGAAAAGGGTCGCTATGATTGGTGGTTAGAAGGCAAATTTTTTGAGGCAAAGCCAGATGAAGGAAAAAAGCCTTATACAATCGTAATCCCGCCTCCAAATGTAACAGGTAAACTGCATTTAGGGCATGCATGGGATACAACATTACAAGATATATTGACAAGAATGAAAAGAATGCAAGGCTATGATGTACTATGGTTACCTGGAATGGACCACGCCGGTATTGCTACCCAAGCAAAAGTAGAAGAAAAGCTGCGCGCCCAAAATATTAGCAGATATGATCTTGGCCGTGAAAAATTTGTAGAAGAAACATGGAAATGGAAAGAGGAATATGCAAGTCACATTCGTGCCCAATGGTCTAAATTAGGTCTAGGATTAGATTATTCTCGTGAAAGATTCACATTAGATGAAGGGCTATCCAAAGCAGTTCGTGAAGTATTCGTTTCTTTATATAATAAAGGGCTTATCTACCGCGGAGAATACATTATCAACTGGGACCCAGCTACCAAAACAGCGCTCTCTGATATTGAGGTAATCTATAAGGATGTACAAGGTGCCTTTTATCATATGAAATATCCTTTAGCAGATGGATCTGGTTATATTGAAGTAGCGACAACTCGTCCAGAAACAATGTTAGGCGATTCAGGTGTTGCTGTTCATCCTAAAGATGAAAGATACCAGCATTTAATTGGTAAGAAAGTAGTTTTACCGATTGTAGGAAGAGAAATTCCGATTGTTGCGGATGATTATGTGGAAATGGACTTTGGTTCAGGCGCTGTTAAAATGACTCCAGCCCATGATCCTAATGATTTTGAAGTTGGAAACCGTCATAATTTAGAAAGAATCCTGGTAATGAACGAAGACGGTACAATGAATGAGCGTGCTGGTAAATATGAAGGAATGGACCGTTTCGAGTGTCGTAAACAAATCGTCAAAGATTTACAAGAAATGGGTGTTTTATTCAAAATCGAAGAGCATATGCATTCTGTTGGTCATTCTGAGCGAAGTGGGGCAGTAGTAGAGCCATATCTATCTACCCAATGGTTCGTTAAAATGCAGCCATTGGCTGATGAGGCAATCGCCTTGCAAGATAAAGAGGATCAAAAAGTTAACTTTGTTCCAAATCGCTTTGAAAACACATATATGCGCTGGATGGAAAATATTCGTGATTGGTGTATTTCTCGTCAGCTTTGGTGGGGACATCGTATTCCTGCTTGGTATCATAAAGAAACAGGTGAAGTTTATGTAAATCATGAAGCACCAGCAGATATAGAAAATTGGACACAAGAGACAGACGTATTAGATACATGGTTCAGTTCAGCGTTATGGCCATTCTCTACATTGAACTGGCCAAATACAGAGGCAGAAGACTATAAGCGCTATTATCCTACTGCTGCTTTAGTAACTGGATATGATATTATTTTCTTCTGGGTATCTCGCATGATTTTCCAAGGTCTTGAGTTTACTGGGGAAAGACCATTTAAAGATGTATTAATTCATGGACTTGTTCGGGATGAACAAGGTCGCAAAATGAGTAAGTCTTTAGGAAACGGTGTCGATCCTATGGATATAATTGCTAAGTATGGTGCAGACTCCTTACGTTATTTCTTATCAACAGGAAGTTCACCAGGTCAGGATTTACGTTTCAGTATTGAAAAAGTAGAGTCTACTTGGAACTTTGCGAATAAGATTTGGAATGCTTCCCGTTTTGCGTTAATGAACATGGATGGTTTAACGTATGATGAGATTGATTTATCAGGTGAAAAATCAGTTGCGGATAAGTGGATCTTAACGAGATTGAACGAAACAATTGAAACAGTGACACGTCTATCTGAACGCTATGAGTTTGGAGAAGTAGGAAGAGTCCTTTATAACTTTATCTGGGATGATTTCTGTGACTGGTATATTGAGATGGCGAAGCTTCCATTATACGGTGATGATGAAGCGGCAAAACTAACAACTCGCTCTATTTTAGCGTACGTGCTTGATAATACAATGCGTTTATTACATCCATTTATGCCATTTATCACAGAAGAAATCTGGCAAAACCTTCCGCATGCTGGCGAATCGATTACCGTTGCGGACTGGCCAGAAGTAAATCAGGCATTCACAGATGAGAAAGCTGCAAATGATATGAAACTGCTTGTTGAGATTATTCGCTCTGTTCGTAACAGCCGTGCAGAAGTAAACACACCAATGAGCAAGAAAATCAGCATTTTATTAAAAGCTAAAGATGAAGAGGTAAAAGCTACCCTTCTTGAAAATAAATCTTTTATTGAGCGTTTTTGTAACCCGGAAACATTAAGTATTGATACAGATATTGCTGTTCCGGATAAAGCTATGACGGCTGTAGTAACAGGTGCTGAAATCATTCTTCCTTTAGAAGGTTTAATTAATATGGAGGAAGAAATAGCTCGATTAAATAAAGAGTTAGAGAAATGGAATAAAGAAGTAGAACGTGTTCAAAAGAAATTAAGCAATGAAGGCTTTGTAAAAAAAGCGCCAGAAAAAGTAATTAACGAGGAAAAGGCAAAAGAAAAAGATTATTTAGAAAAACGTGCTGCAGTTGAAGCGCGTATTAATGAACTAAAAGGTTAATTTCATAGTAGAACGAAGGGTGTCTCCGCTATCAAACCTTTGAGGCACCCTTCTTCTATGGAGGAAGCATTTACTTTTCATAACACTAGCTAAAGTTAATTAGAGCATATACTGGCAATCATTAATCTTATAAGAGGGTGTAGCAATGTTTCATAATTATGAAGAAGCATTAAATTGGATTCATTCTCGTTTGCGTTTTGGAATAAAGCCTGGGTTAACAAGAATGGAAATGATGATGGAAAAGCTAAACCATCCGGAAAAACAGATAAAGACAGTTCATATAGGTGGAACAAATGGAAAGGGATCTACTGTAACTTACTTAAGAAATATTCTGCAACAAGCAGGATTAACAGTTGGAACCTTTACCTCTCCATACATCGAACAATTTAATGAGAGAATTAGTGTAAACGGAATACCAATTAGCGACGAAGAAATTTTAGTATTAGCAAATAAATTATTACCAATTGTCGAAGAAATGGATCAGATGGAGATTGGCGGACCAACTGAATTTGAAATTATTACAGCGATGTCTTTCTACTATTTTGCTTATATCAATAAAATAGATATTGTCATTTATGAGGTAGGATTAGGTGGTCGTTTTGACTCAACAAATATCATCTCCCCTTTGCTTTCTATTATTACAAGTATAGGATTAGACCATACAGCGATTTTAGGAGACACCTATGAAAAAATCGCCTTTGAAAAAGCTGGCATTATTAAAACAGATACACCGATTATTGCAGCAGTGAAACAAAAGGGTGCTCAAAAAGTAATCGTAAATCAGGCAAATGAAAGGAAAGCGCCTATCTATCTATTAGATAAAGATTTTATGATAGATAAATACCATTCAACACCTACTAGTGAATCATTTGGATTAAAGTCCATATTTTTTAAATGGGAAGATTTACAGATTACCATGTTTGGTAAGCACCAAGTGGAAAATGCATCACTAGCTGTAATGGGTGCCCATCTATTGCAGGATACCTTTGAATCCATAAATGAAGATAGTATTCGAAAGGGATTATTTCAATCCAAATGGCCTGGCAGATTGGAAATTCTGTCAGAACATCCTTTTGTCGTAGTAGATGGGGCACATAATGAAGAAGGAATCGATGCACTGGTAGATGTATTAATTAATCGCTATAAAGATAAGAAAAAGCATATTATCTTTGCAGCACTTTCTGATAAAAAAACGGACAAAATGATTGCTAAATTGGATCAAGTGGCAACAACAATTACTTTTGTTACATTTGATTTTCCACGAGCTGCAAGCAGCAAGACATTATATGAAGAAAGTAATCATCCATTAAAGGATCAGAACAGTGATTGGAAGAAAGCTATTCTCAATCAATTGGAAAAGCTTACAGCAGATGACCTATTCCTCATAACGGGATCTTTGTACTTTATTTCGGAAGTGAAGGAATTTTGGAAAAATTATCAGAAATAACTACATCGCTTAAAAAAATATAGATTATTAGAATAGAAAAAGGTAGTATATATTTATTAGGCTGAAAATGTGGGAATTTTAAGAATATGATGGGGTTTTCACTTTTCATATAGTAAATAAAAATGATGAAATACAAACTTAATTGATAGATGAATGGATATAAAAGGAAGGGGGAGATGTGTATGATTAACCCAGTCTACAAAAAATTAATATGGACAGTTTGGACACTCCTCCTTCCTTTTGGTTTGTGGTTTTCTTATACATTGTATCCTCCGCAAATTTATGATAAGGGTTGGGAGTTAGTTGCTTTTTTACTATTTATGACAATTGTCGCTAGTATGCCGATGATTATAAATGGCATTCCAGTGTTTTTTCTGCAATGGGCAACTTTATCTGTTTTCTTAATCTTTGGATTAGTTATGGAAATCATTCTTGTTCAAATCGCATTATTAGCTGTACTCTATCAAGCTAAATTAGATAGGAAGTCGCTATTCCGCTTACCGATGAATTCTATTATGTTTTTCCTTGTTTCCTTTATTAGTGGGATTATTTACTATAGTTTCGGAGGCGGACATGGATTTGATATTGCCTTAAATTTTAAATCATTTGCTTTAATTAGTGTATATCTCATTTCCTATCTCTTACTCAATACTTTGGGGATATTTTTTATTGTTCGCTTTATCTATAAGCGAAAGCAACGATTTATCACCAAGGATTTGGTGTGGGAAATATTCACAACGATTATCACATATCCGGTAGGCATCGCTTTATATCTTATGTATGAATATATCGGGCTAGCTGCCTTAATCTTAATCGGTGTTCCATTTATCACGTTATCACTTATTTTAAAACTATATCATTCTAGTCAAACGGCGAATGATTATTTACGGAAAACAGCAGAGATTGGCCATCAGCTATCTCAAAATTTGTATGTAAATGAAACAATCGATTTTTTTATCGAAAAGCTTTATGAATTATTTAAAGTTGATTTCGTGTTTATTCATCAAGTTAATACGAATGAAGATTTAGAAATGATATCACGTGTGGAGCAGCAAGAGAGATTACCTCTATTACCTGAAATAATGAAAGAAAATGAGGGGATTTGTGGGAAAGTGCTGGCGTCGAAAAAAGCAGAAGTATACCATTCTAAGCAGGAATGGCAGATCGTAAACAAGGGATATATGCCGGAGGGCGTTCAAAGTGTACTCTGTATGCCGCTAAATAAAAATAATAAAGTAATTGGTGTATTATTGCTGGGAAGCAGACAAAAGAAGGCATTTGCAAACATCAAGTTAATGGTTTTAGACCTTTTATGCAGCCAATTTGCCATTGCGCTTGAGAACGCTAAATATTTTGAAAAAACAAAGGAAAATAGTGAGAGGTGTGCTCTGACGAAGCTTTATAACTACCGCTATTTTGAAAAAATATTAAGTGAGCAGTTTACTAAATTGAATGAAAAGAATTTGGACAATCTTGCGCTCATCATGTTGGATATTGACCATTTTAAAGCGATTAATGATCAATATGGTCATCAAGCTGGAAATGAGATTTTAATAGGTTTCGCCAAAAGAATTCAAAATCTTATTGGTGACCACGGATTGGTTGCTAGGTATGGTGGAGAAGAATTTGTCATCCTATTAAGCAATATAGAGAATAAAGAAGCATTTGATTTAGCTGAGTTTATCCGCAAGAGGATTGCCTCTAGGCCATTTGTCATTAAACAAAATATCGACGATCGTCAACAAATAAAGAATGTAAATATAACTGCTTCCCTTGGATTAGCTTATGCGCCAGTAGATGCGGATGAGCCGTTAGCTTTGATTCGTCATGCGGATCGCGCATTATATGTGGGCGCTAAACGAGCAGGACGTAATCGTGTCGCAGGTTATGTAAAATAAAGGCTTCTTGCAAAAAGGATCGAATAACCTGAAAGTTTTTTATCTAACTGATGGATAGTTGGATGAAAAGACAATGAATTAAAAGCTCTTTGAACTTCCTAGGTGAAGTTCATTTTTTTTGGAGAATTTATCGTGAACGATTAGAGAATGTAACTTATTCCCCCTATAAAAAGGCTATACTAGTTCAAAAGTACTTGATATAATGATGGTAATATTGTGTTTATAAAATAAAACTAGTAAAAGGGTAATAAATAGGGGTGCGATTTTATGAGGAGAACGAAATTAGCTAGTAAATTTTTCATCGTGTTATTGATATTATTATTCATCTTACCTACTACAGAGACTAATGCATCTGCCACTACTCCATCTGTAGGCTTTTCTGTTACCCCATCTCAAAATATTATTGTAAAACCTAGTGGTGGAGTAGCACAAGGAAATTTAGATGTTCGTTTGACTCCAGAAGGGAAAGTGACCAGCAGCAATCGTTCTCCCATTGAATTAGCATTTGTATTCGATAAATCAGGATCGATGGACGAGCTTGGTTATAATCCAAATAAATTTAAAAGTGCAAAAAATGCAATTACACAGGCTGTTGATTACTTTAGTGAAGATCCGAATATATATGATAGATTCGCATTTATTCCCTTTTCAACGGATGTAGAAAAAGAAAAAATGGTTTATTTTCCTATTTATGCATATAATTCAGCGGATAATGTTAGAGAAAATTTAAAGACTATTAATAATGTAGCGAATCGTCTCGTTGCAACTGGGGGAACAAATTATACTCAGTCCTTTCAAACAGCGGGATCTATGCTGGCAAGCGGCAATAATAATGCTAATAAATATATTGTATTTTTAACAGATGGCGAACCAACTTCTTCTATTATGGAGGAAACATTTACAGATAAAGTTTGCACAAATTATTATTTCTGGCAAACATGTTCAAATAAGCAGGTTAAGGATACGGTTACGTATACTATTTATACAAATAACACTGCTAGAGCTGTTAGATCCAATGGAACTATCGTTTCAACAAGTTTAAGTTATGTGGAAAAAGCAATAAAATCTCATATCGAAACAGAAGTAAACAATCTTGCCGCCAATAACTATAAACTCTATTCCATCGGTTTTGGAACAAACAAGGAAGTAGATATGAGTTATTTGAATAAATTGTCCGAAACAACAGGCGTAACAGCCCAACAAGCATCTGAACAATCTATTGCAAAAATATTTGAGACGATTTCGGAAAAAGTAAATACACCTACTATTTCAGCTGCGATAAAAATAAATATTTCGAAGTTTGGTGACAAGGTCAAATTAAGTAATAATGCAAACGTAACAACAGATAGTGTGGGAGATATCATTATTAAGAAAGACATTCTTTTCCCTGTCAATCAAGATCCATCAGGTTCTATTGATATATCTTTGCCGTTGACTTTTAGTGAAACGGGAACGTATGTATTTGATGATATAACTTTGCAATATAAAGATTTAGACGGAAATACGCAAACAAAGAAAACAAGTACAACAATCCAAGTAAAAGAGGATGCGCCAGCTAGTTTTTCTTCGACCATGACGTTAGAACAAGTAGTAAATGAACTAAATGATTTAATCAAGACAAGCAATTCATCAGATAAAACGAATCATTTTAATGTCAAATACACGTTGAATCCAATTGGTCTTGTGAATAATACAGTAAGTGGCACGCTAGCTAATTTAATTATCGAACAACCACTACCAGATAGTGTATCCATAGTCACCACAGATAGCGTTAAAGAAATTACAAAAAATGGTAGTCGATATGCCGTTATTACTTTACCGAATGAGATTCATTACTCGAATGGAAGTTTTATTCCTTCGACAATCAATAGAACAGTTGAATATAAGATCAATTATGCTGTAAATAATTTAAGTATGCCAAGAGCAGACTTATATTTTAAGGATTCTCGTTTCCAGTTTATAAATGCCACAACTATATCTCCATCTGCGCAAACAATGAATATGAAAGTACAATTAAAAGAGTTTACGATGATTAAATATACTGGAGATGCAGCAGGGATAATCGAAAAAAGGGAACAAGAAACAAATAAGAAATTAGCTAATACCGAATATCCAAATGATTATAATCTTGCCAATAAGTCTGTAAAAGAAATGGTATTTGAACAAGAATCTAAAAATCAAACTATTGAAATTACGTATTCGGATAACAGTAAAGCATATTTGCACTTTTTACCTGACTTTGAATTAATTGGACAGGATACAAAAAAACATTATAAGAGTGGTTCTACTTCAACAGAGTTTATTGATACTGTATTAACCCAGAAAATACCAGGACAAGATGTGACTTATGCTTATAAAATCGATAACGGTTCTGGTAGTACTGGCTGGAAAACGTTCAAGTCAAAAGATAAAATCAGCATTGAAACATCAGGAGAAAATACAATATCGATTAAAGCAGCTGGTGGGTTTGCGAATAATACAGAGATCGTAAAAACGATTAAAATAGCATGGCCGATAACTTCCATAACAATCGAGCCTAATCCGATAGAAATAAACGTTGATGGCACAAAGAGTTTTACGATAACAATCGAGCCGAATAATGCTACGAATAAGACTTTGGATATAGCTGTGGCTAATCCATCTATCTCAAGCTTAATTCCTGGACAAAATACACTAATAGGAAATACAGCAGGAACGACTGAATTAATTGTGAAGACGACAGATGGATCCAACCTTATACAGCGGATTCCGGTGCATGTTAGAGATCCCTATGTAAAACTAGAGAATATTTCATTTACGAAGCCAGTTTATACAATCGAACGTAGTGCTGGAACAAATGACAAGCTTATAGCGGTAGATGATCTCTTAATCTTTAATCCTTCTAATGCGACAGATAAAGATATAGAACAAGTTCTGTCTAATGCTCCTGATACAGTGGAAGTAATTAGGCAGGATGGACAATATTATTTGAAAGCAGCAGATGTTGGTTATGCAGAAATAACCGCTATTGCAGAAAAGCAAAAAGATGGTACCCAGCCTAAAGATTCTACCCTTTTCAAAATAGTAAAAGAAAAGGAAGGAAATAATGGCAATGGAGAAGACGGAGATGGACGCTGGTAAATTGTTTGTACCCTAGCGGAACCAAAGATTGGGACACAAGTATCCCACAAGTAAAACCCGAATGATTACGGAGAGGTAAATGATATGCTCCCCTACAAGTAACCAGATTTTTATTTTTTAATCTGTCTACCTAAAGGGGAGCATATCAAAATAGCCTCTCGTGTAATTGTTCGGGTTTTTTATGATTTATAGGAAAGGTGTTTGTGGTTATCACTTTCAAACTAACTACAAATTATTCAATCACAAAATCATCTGGTATAATTTGTAGTCGATCTACTATAGGAAGTGCATCTATTCCTCTTAATAAAACATCTTGGTCATAATCAACGATAAATCGTGAAAGCATTCCTTCCCTTGAATTTGGGATATCAGAAATGGAAGAGAACTCTCTGTTGGCGCGAATTGCATTTATTTCGAGAGAATCTTTTGCAAAAACGCCACCCTTAATATAGAACAGGGAACCAACACCATATAATTCAGCTTTTTTTTCTGTGTAAAAGAAAGCTTTTAAAGGTTGGATGATTGTCTCCTCATCTGGAAGATAAGGAAAACCAGTTTCTTTCATTGGATGGAAATGATTAAACTCATTCATTCTTGTAATCGTAAGTTTTTCCTTAGCTAATAAAATGAGCTGTCCCACTTTTTGGGCATTCGTTCTTTTATCAATATATGGCAAGCCAAGAATATTAATATTGGAAACAAAGGTCTCATTTAATGTGTAAACAACAGAGTTAATTTTGACTATATCATTTTCTCCAGACTCTTCTCCTTTTTCATCTCCGTTTATAGTAAATGAATCTAGACTGATCATATTGCTATTTAAAGAAATGGTTGTATTTAAAGGACGGATATGGATAGACTTCCCTGTAAGAATATCTCCGTTGATGCTGACACCGTTATGAGGATTACTTTTATTGTTAGCCGCAGACTCGATATTTAAATCACCTGCAACAAAGAGATTTCCTTGTAAATTCATTTCACCATCAAAATTGATTAGATGTAAATCACCAGATACATAAATATTATTTGCTAACTTTAATTGGCTGTTGCTTACTAAATATAAATCACCGTTAACAACTAAGTCCTTATCGAATGTAATAGGATAATTGCTGCTGTTAATAACAGTATCTCCGTTGATGCTTACTTTTTCCTTGAAATCTAATGGATTATTGTCACTCTTAATCTGAAAACTATTGGAGAGACGTTTGAGAGAATCTCCTAATACAGAAGAAGGTGCTTCTTGCTCTGGGACATTTTCAATCAAGGGAGCACTGTTTGATTGACCGTTTACGATACTAGCTACTATGTTCTGAAGAAGACTTGGAAAATTAGCTGTTTCGCTTATATCTCTAATTGTTATATTGTTCAAATTATCATCTGTTCTTAACAAAGTATCCATTCGTTGGATAAAAGTACGATTATAATCAATATTAATAAATTGACTATCATGATTTAAAGAAGGTACTTCTCCTTTATAGAAATTCTTATCTTTCAGCACCGGTATTAAGTTTGCAGAACTACTATAAATATTACCGGTAATAGAAGGGGGAAGAGATGATTTTTCTTCTCTAGTACCATTTTTTAGCTGGTATTTCGCCCGATCACTAATTTGAAGCTGATTTGCATAAATATTGCCATTTACATTAGGTGATCCATTAATAAATAGTCCTTCTTCATTCTGTTTAGAGTAAGCTCCTAGCGCATACTTTAAAAAGCTAGGAAGGGGAGATAAAATTACTCGCTTCTTTAAGGTTCTTGTAATACTTCCTTCTGTTTCGTTAGGATTATTGGTTACAAGAATAATTTCTAGCACTCTGGTGAAATCTAATTCTCGATCGATCGTATAAGTACTATCCAAATCGTAGGTTTTTTTAGAACACGCTTTATTAGAAGGAATCTCTACTTTAGTAGCATCGCTTAAATCCACTACACTTAGACAACTAATCGATTCATTATACGTTTGATTTGTTAAAATTTTATTTAACGTTGGCATAATAACCATGGATGCAAGCTGTGTATCAAAAGAATCACTTACGATATATTGGTTATCGATCTGCCGATAATCTAAAGGTAAAGATTGTAAGGCATTAGCCATTTCATAGGTTATTTCTTCGAGTACTTTTTTGCTCTCATACGTAATATTGATGTCCGTTTCTCTCGTTTCTACCCTTTTTGTACTGCTTATACTAGATGCTACAATTGCCAGACCTATTGTTGTAAAAACTAATGAAATTAATAATACGGTAATTAGGGCGTTCCCTTTTTGATTCCAATTGAACATAAATGGTATTCTCCTTAAAAGCCAAATTGACTTTCTAAAGTTAAAGGTCGATTTAATCGTGCTTGATCGATGATAAAAGTGATATGGATTAACCCATGAAGGCAACGATTTTTATTTTCTGGGTCTGTTTTACTACAGGAAAGCCTTACTTTAGAACCGGTAAAATCCCCGCTTCCCTCTAGAATTTGATTATTGATCGAAACAGAAGTAATCGTTTCCTTTTTAAGCTGGTGGTCAACAAATGCAATACTACTTACTTTTGCATTCTCTGGTTTTATTTTTTCTTTATCATAAGTATAAAAAGAAGAATTCTCTTTAGTATTCTTCTCAAATACAGTCTTTTCTGTATCATATAAGCTGATTTTTGAATCTCCTTCTATCGTTACATAGTCAAAAGGGATGCTATTAAAGGAGTTCATCATCATAGAAACGGCATAATCAGCATCATCTCGGATTTGTCCTTCTATCTGAATTTTATTGTATAAGGATAAACCAGACTGAAAGACTCCATAGATGACTGGCAATACGATTGCAAGAATGGTGATGGCTGCCAATAGTTCATATAGTGTTATTCCTTTTTCATCGAAGATCCTCACTTTTGATGGCTCCCTCCATGGAAGTATTATACTCTTTTTTGTTTACACTCCATGTAACAGTTACTGTTAAAGGAATGAAAAAATTGCTGTAATTTTTATCTAAAATAGGCTTAATAATTACATGATAATCAATATTATTAATTTTAATAGGTGTACAGGATGCTTGATTATCTTTGTCCCAGATTACTTTATACTCATTATTGCAGATGAATAATTCACCTGTTGTCTCCTTATTATGATCTATTCTATTTTTTATGCTGATAAAGGAGTCTTCTTGGGTAGTTTGTTCCATGTATGTCAAAGCATTTCTAGCAACATTTATACCAGCAGTTTTTTTCTGATTAAGATTCGTATAAGAATAAGCTTGAGTAAAAAAGTTCATTATACCTAAAATGATTATACTAAGGATAGTAAGAGACAATAAAACTTCTATTAATGTTAATCCTTTAGAACTAGATATCAGCTTTGAAATTTTCATATTTTTTCCCTGCTTTCAAAAATGCTATTCTTATTATACAATACTAAATAGCTATTATATGATGAAAAGTATCAAAAAAATAATACAAAAGTTTTAGATAATTTACAAAAAATGTCGTATGATTAGATAAATGGTTCGAAAAGAGGAGGTGTATGAATGACTGTATACATTTTGGCGCTTATGTCCTTAATTTTTGTTGTGCCTGTTTTGTATTTCTTGCCATTAGGACTTTCGAATCGAGGGAAATTTACTATTATTGGATTAGCGTTTTGTATTTCTGCGATCGGATTACTTTCAAGGGAGCTATTTTCTTTCTGGCAAAGTATTTTAATTATGCTATTATTCCTTATTAGTGCAAGCTATCTTTTGTTGAAAAATTGGTCAACAATACTTTTTGTCATGCCAGAAGACGTAGAAGATTCTGTTATAGAGAAAAGACAAGAACCACGAGAAACAAAGGATTTAAAAACTACTCAGAATGACGTAGAACTAGAAGAGGATATTATTCCCTTTGTTCCAGAGGTAAATCAAGAAGACATTTTAACAAATGAAGCAGCTATCATTCAAGAGGAAACAGTCGAAAGCATAGGCATGAATCTTGATGTGATGAAACATTTAGAAGTTGTTAAACAGGAAGAAGAATTTTTACTTTCCATAGAGGAAGAAGTTATCGATAGAGAAATAGATAAAGAAATAGATAAAGAAATAGATAAAGAAATAGATAAAGAACCAGTAGAGACGAACTATCTAGCTGAAATTGAAAAAATGCTGGAAGAAAACGATCCTTCCACTGCTATTAAAACAAGCGAGGGAATTGACGAAGAAGATCAAATAGAGGAAATCTTTTTTTCTATTGGTGAGGATGCTGAAGTTGCAGTGTCAGTGGAAAAGATGGAACAGGAACAGCTCTGGAATGATCTAGCGGATAATGCCATAACGGAAGAGGAGAAAACAATCCTATCAGAAGAAATGACTGCTATAAGTGAACATATAGAGGAAGTGCAGGAGGATTCTGCTGTTGAAATGATGGATGAACAAGCAGAACTTTCACTGGAACAAAGCCAAGAAAATCAAATTGGATTAGATGGTGATAAACACGAAAATGTGGTAAGTGGCTTAGCTCATAAGATTATCAACAATACTTTAGCACAATTAGAACTGTTGCAGAATGCCATGGATATGGAAGAATTCGAGACTGTATTAACTCAGTGTTTGAAGAAGCCTATTCCTTTAAATGAATATTTTGCTTATTCTGCTTTGTTAATTGATGTATATGTTCAAAATAAGGAAGAGGGTAAATTAGAAAATTTATTATATTCGCTTAGAGAAAAATTTATGGAACAACCGATTGTATTAGAACAAATTAAATTTATGGAAGAAAAGTATCTGAAAGTATAGGGGAGATAGATTATGAAAATTAGCACACAGTTAAAAGGTTTACCGATTATCAGCATCTCTAACGGACAACAAGAAGGAAATGTACAGTCTTTAATCATTAATCCAGAAAAAGGTTTTGTGGATTTTTTAACACTAGAGCAAGAAGAATGGCAAGAGAGTATTCAAGCAATCCCTTTTAAAAAGGTGATCGGTGTAGGGGAATATGCTGTAACAATCGAAAGTGCAAACTCTATCATTGATTTAACACAGATTCCTATTGCTAGTGAGCTGGCAAGCAAAAAAATCGCGATTATTGATACAAATGTTATTACTAGAAAAGGAGATCTTGTAGGTAAAGTGACAGAGTATCAAATTGACGAAGAGACAGGTGAAATCATTGGACTTGTTTTGGAGGATCGAGAATCAGTCATTTCATCCGATATTGTTATCACCTATGGTAAAGATATTATTATTGTGAAAGAAGAAGTAGCTGCACCTTATTCTGTTCAAGAAGAAGCTGTATCTTCAAATGACCACTTATTCCAAGGGTTGGAAGTAGTGGAGCGAGAAGATGAAGCTAGTCTTAATGGGTTAAAAGAAAAACAAAGAGAATTATTGCTCAATAAACAAGTAACAAAAGATATTTATGCAGCAGATGGTGAATTGATTGCTGCGGAGGGTTCTATATTAACACTAGAGGATATTGAGAAAGCGCAAAATGCGGGGCCAAGTGTAGTAATTGATCTATCCATGAGTGTTAATGCATAACAAAAGGAGTCATTACTTCATGAAAAACGTTCAAAGTGTAAAGCTATTTGTAGCTATGGTAGTTACAACTGCATTTATTTTTAGTTTTTCGCATTTTGGTGTAAATGCATATGAAAGGATTTTTTCGACCAAGGAAGGTTATGCGGAGGGAACAACTGTAGGTGGAGTAGATATTTCTGGAATGTCACTAGAAGAAGCTTTAAAAGTATTGAAGGATTCTCAAAAAGAATGGCTTCAATCAACCTCCATAAAATTAAAATATAAAGAAAAAACAGTAGATTTTGCTACTGATTTATTTACATTCCAATTCCAAGAAAGTTTAGAAAAGATACATCAGGGCACAGACAATTCATTGATTGTATCGTTAAATCAAGATGATTTAATCGGATTACTTTATTCGATATCTCCCTATCTCATAGAAGAAGATGTTTTTTCTGTGAATAAATGGAATGATTCTTTAATAGCGATAGCTTCCCAGTTAGACAAAGGAAATCACGAACTTGCGCTTCAAGAATATCTAGTCAGCCAAAAGGAAGAAGAAGTAATCTTAACAGATACTACATTAGAAGTTAAGGAAAATAAGAAAAATGTCGCTAAATGGGTAAAGCAATTTCCGAGTATTAAAGTGGGTCAAGAAGAAACGGTCTCGTTGCTAGATATAATGGGAAAACAGACAGATTCTTATTCGGATACTACATTAAGTATGGTTGCGACAGCTCTTCATCAACTAGTTTTAACAACTAACTTTACTATTACAGAGCGGTTTATAAGTAATCAATTGCCCAACTATGCCCAATTAGGCTATGAAGCGAAAATCAATCAATCTAAAAAAATGGATTACCGGTTTTATAATCCTAATGCTGCTGCTTATCAGCTTCAATTCAAAATGTCTGGCAATAAATTATATGCGTCGATAGTGGGAGTTCCGTTTTTATTTAAATATGATGTCGTTCTCTCCGATCAGCAAGCATTTAAGCCTAAAACGGTTATCCGATTTGATTCTTTATTAGGGTTTAATGAATATAGGACCGTTTCAGAAGGAACAGATGGGCTTTTAATTAAAGTCTATCGTTTAGCCAAAAATGACGATGGAGTAGAAGTGAAAAAAGATTTAATGAGCGAAGACTTTTATCCTCCAATCAATAAAGTAGTTGCTTCTGGATTAATAAAAGAACAGGAAACAGTGATTGATACAGATAATGTCGAAGATTCACTCGATTTAAATGATCCTTCTGATTCTGAAGAAAACATCAAGGAGGAAGAGACGGATACCGATAATCCAACGACAGATAATCCTCCACAGACAGAATCGGATAATCAGCATGTAAAAGAAGATGAGGACAAGGAAGAGACTCCACAAGCAGTAATAGAAAAATAATAAGTATAGAAATCGGGAGCTAAAGCAATGAAACAAATAAGAAAGCGGTTAGGAGATTTGTTGGTGGAGGCTGGCTTGTTGACAGAAGATCAATTGCAGCAAGCACTTAAAGACAAGCATCCAGATCAAAGGCTTGGAGATAGTCTGCTTCAAAAGGGTTATATTACAGAACAACAATTGATCGAGGTATTAGAATTTCAATTAGGTATTCCACATGTTAGTTTGTATCGCTACCCTTTTGACCCAAAGTTATTTACGATCGTTTCAAAAGAAACAGCGAAAAGACAATTAATTATTCCGCTAAAAAAAGAAGGAGAAAAGTTATATGTGGCAATGGCTGATCCAATGGATTTTTATACAATAGATGATTTGCGCTTATCTACTGGTTTTCAAATTGAGACAGCTATTGCGACAAAAGATGATATTTTGCGTGCGATCAATAAATATTATGATATGGATGAAGGGTTTGAAGAGTTGCTGTCTGATAATGGAGCAGTTGGCGAAGATGTGAGCGATAGTATGGATGAACAACAAGATACGCCGATTGTCCGCTTAGTAAATCAGATATTATCGAATGCTGCTGCCCTAAAGGCAAGCGATATTCATGTGGACCCTCAAGAAACAAAAGTGGTAATCCGTTATCGGATTGATGGCGTATTGCGTATAGAAAGAGTTTTGCCAAAACATATGCAGAGTGTATTGATAGCACGGTTGAAAATTATGGCAAACTTGGATATTACAGAGCACCGCATCCCGCAGGATGGAAGAATGAAGTTTAATTTGGACTTTCATCCCATTGATCTCCGTGTTTCTACACTTCCGACTATTTATGGAGAAAAGATAGTTATGCGGATTTTGGATCTTGGAAGTACACTAAATGATTTAGATAAACTTGGTTTTAATAAAGTAAATTTGGCTAGATTTACAAATCTTATTGAGAAACCAACCGGGATCATACTTATTACAGGTCCTACAGGATCTGGTAAATCCTCCACACTCTATGCAGCACTAAACCGTTTAAACAGTGAAGAAGTCAATATTATTACAGTAGAGGATCCGGTAGAGTATCAATTAGAAGGAATTAACCAAATTCAGGTAAATACGAATGTAGGGATGACATTTGCAAAAGGATTACGAGCAATATTGCGTCAGGATCCTAATGTAATTATGGTTGGTGAGATACGAGATAAAGAAACAGCAGAGATAGCCGTGCGTGCTTCTTTAACTGGTCACCTTGTTTTTAGCACCTTGCATACAAATGATTCACTAGGCTCTGTTACAAGATTGTTAGACATGGGCGTAGAACCATTTTTAGTGGCTTCATCTGTAACAGGAATTGTGGCGCAGCGTCTTGTTCGTAAAGTTTGTAGAGACTGTGGACAAGTTCATGCTGCAACAGTAAGAGAAAAAGAAATCTTCGCAAAACGGGGGCTAACAATCGATAAAGTTGTTAGAGGAAAAGGGTGTGCTTCCTGTAATATGACGGGTTATAAAGGAAGGGTAGCTATTCATGAAGTGCTAGTTATCAATGATGAAATGAGAAAAGTCATTATGAATGGTGAATCTTTTTCTAGATTACGAGATCTTGCAATGAAAGCAAAAACTATCTTCCTAATTGATGATGGATTATTAAAGGTGAAGCAAGGAATTACGACTACAGAAGAAGTATTAAGAGTAGCTATCCCTGATTAGGAGGGACATTATTGAACCATAGTATTGATTACTTATTGAGAGTAGGCTTTGAATTAAAAGCTTCTGATATTCATCTTACAGTTGGTGTTCCTCCTGTTATGAGAATAAATGGAGATTTAAAGCGGTATGGGAAAAATAATTTAGAACCAAATGATACTGAGATAATGGCAAGAACAATGATTCCTGAGAAGTTATGGGAAGTATTCCAAGCTCGTGGTGAACTTGATTTCTCATACAGTTTAAAAGGAGTATCCAGATTTAGGGTTAATGTATATAAGCAAAGAGCATGCATTGCATTAGCTATTCGAGTTGTACCAACATCGATCCCTAGTCTAGATGATTTAAAGCTTCCTGCTATTATAAAGAAAATTGCTGAAAGGCCTCAGGGTCTTATTTTAATTACAGGACCAACAGGCAGTGGCAAGTCAACGACCTTAGCGGCGATGATTGCCTATATGAACGAAACTATGCGCAAGCATATTATCACATTGGAGGATCCGATTGAGTATTTGCATAAGCATGGAAAGTGTATTATTGATCAGCGGGAGGTTGGATTTGATACCAATAATTTTGCTAATGGCTTGCGAGCATCTTTGCGCCAAGATCCGGATGTGATTCTTGTTGGGGAAATGCGTGATTTAGAAACAATTCAAACAGCCATTACAGCAGCGGAAACAGGTCATTTAGTACTAGGAACACTGCATACATCAAGCGCTCCAGCAACCATTAACCGAATTATTGACGTTTTTCCGCCCGCACAGCAGGATCAAATTCGAATCCAGCTGGCTTCTGTTTTAGTAGGCATTGTAGCCCAACGACTATTCCCAACCCCAGATAAATCGGGAAGGGTTTCAGCAACAGAGATTCTTGTTAACAATTCAGCTGTAGCCAATTTGATTCGTAATGAAAAAATCCATCAGATTTTAAATATTATGCAAACCTCCAAAGCAGCTGGAATGCATACATTGGAAAGCAATGTAAAAGAATTAGTTCATGCTGGTGCTGTTTTAAGAGAGGCTGCACTTCCTTATCTACAAGAAAAGGAGCAATAAATATGGCTCGCTATAAATATACGGGAAGAGACCGAAAAGGAACAAAAAAAGGAATAGTAACAGCTTCATCCAAAAGAGAAGCGATGGTGCAGTTAAAAGAGAAAGGGATTAAGATAACAGAAATAAATGAAGTTCCTGAAACTCTTTTAACAAAGGAAATCACATTTGGCAGTCCTGTAAAGCTACAAGACTTTGTCATTTATTTACGCCAGTTCGCTACCCTGATAAAAGCAGGGATATCAGTAGTGGATGCAACTGCGATACTTGCTGAGCAAACAGAAAGTAAGGCATTGCGTAAGGCTTTACTAGTGGTAGAACAAGATTTAAAGGATGGGAATCCTTTATCTTCAGCAGCAGCGAAGCATAGAAAGGTTTTCTCCAGTATGTTTGTAAATATGATTCGTGCTGGAGAAGCTACAGGGAGTATGGATGAGACTTTAGAAAGATTAGCTAATCATTTTGAAAAACAGCATTACACAAAGCAAAAAATTATTTCAGCCCTAACTTATCCTATAGCGATTGCGATTATTGCTTTTATAGTTGTTATATTTTTATTGGTGAGTGTTGTACCAACGTTTGTGGATATGTTTGCTGATTTTGATAGTGAGTTACCCGCCATTACACAATTTGTTCTATCGGCAAGCAGCTTTATGCAAAAATTTTGGTGGCTTGTATCTTTGCTGTTGATCGCATTTATTATTGCTATCATGGTTATACGAAATAATAAAGCAGCGAAGTTTTATCTCGATTATTTTCTATTAAGAGTGCCGATTTTCGGAAAAATTCTGCAGAAAGCAGCGATTGCGAGAATGACACGCACACTTAGTTCACTATTTTCAAGCTCTGTTCCCATTTTACAGGCTATTTCGATAGTCGAAAGAGTTATTGAAAATGAAGTAATGGCCAAAGTCCTTGTTCAATCAAGAGGTGCGCTTGAACAAGGTCAGTCATTAACTGTGCCAATGAAAGCCCATTGGGTGTTTCCACCACTTGTGACGCAGATGATAGCAATAGGGGAAGAAACAGGTTCATTAGATGAAATGCTTGCAAAGGTAGCTGACTTCTATGAAAAAGAAGTCGATACAGCAACTGATCGACTAAAGTCCTTGATTGAACCTATTATGATTGTTTTTCTTGCAAGCATTGTTGGGACAATCGTGTCATCTATCCTAATACCAATGTTTGAGATTTTTAACCATGTCCAATAATTTTTAGCTGATTCTATTAAAAAAAGATATAATAAAAACACATAATCTAGTATAATAGTAATGGATTTAAAACAAAATATACCAATTTTAAGGAGAAAGATATATGCGTCAATTAATTAAGCAACGAATCAAAAATGAAAAAGGGTTAACACTTATCGAGTTATTAGCAGTTATTGTTATTTTGGGGATTATTGCTGCGATTGCAATTCCTAGTATTTCAGGAATTATTCAAAAATCAAAAGAAGATGCAGTTAAGGCTGATGCGATTACAATCCTTAATGCAGCTAAAAACTATGTTGCGGGTAATGATATGGCAAAAGGCGGTACTATTAATGATGAGGAGCTCTCAAGTTATGTTAGTGGTGTAAATTTAAAAGAATTTGGTAAGTATACTGTTACTGTAGGAGAAGGAGGCACAACTTTTGGTTTGAATGCTTCGGGAGTTAGTGCAGGGAAAATAGATATTACGTTCAATAATGCAACAATCGATCAAATTAATAAATCAAAAAAAGGCGAAACATCAATACCTAGCACGAAAGGTAGTTAATTTAGTTTCTTAAAGATAGGAGTTTAAATCGTGATCTACCTACTAATCTTCCTATACGGCATAACCCTAGGCTCGTTCTACAATGTAGTAGGCTTAAGGGTGCCATTAAATGAATCGATTGTTAGGCCGAGATCTCATTGTTCAAGCTGCGGGCGCATGTTATCAGTGATGGAACTTGTACCAGTTTTAAGCTATGTATTATTAAGGGGGAAATCAAAATGCTGTAAAGCATCGATTTCCCCCTTCTATCCTATATTCGAGCTTTTGACTGGTCTTCTCTTTGTCGTTAGTCCGCTTCTGCTTGGCTGGAGTTCTGAGCTGTTTGTATCCTGGACACTGATTTCTTTATTTATCATTATTACTGTTTCTGATTTGAAATATATGATTATCCCAGATAAAGTACTGCTGTTTTTTTCGATTGTTTTTATAATCGAACGATTCTTTCTCCCTTTGCATCCATGGTGGAGTTCCTTGCTGGGGGCAGCGGTTGGTTTTACGCTTCTTCTAGTTATTGCGATTGTATCAAAAGGAGGAATGGGGGGAGGAGATATTAAGCTTTTTGCAGTAAATGGCTTGGTTTTAGGGGCTAAGCTAGTTCTTGTCTCCTTTTTTCTTTCTACCTTTCTGGGGACAATTGGAGGCATTGTCGGAATGGCTATTGGTAAATCAAAAAAGAAACAACCAATTCCTTTCGGTCCGTACATAGCCTTAGGAACTCTCATAACCTATTATTTTGGTAATCAAATTATTCAATGGTATTTAAGTATTTTTCTTTAAATGGCTGATGCCTTTTTTGGGGAGCAATCTTTCTTCCTCCATCTAGTAACAATAAGGAGTTTTCAATATGGCATTAAATTTTAATTTTGGAAAAAATAAAGTAGTTAACTTAACCATAAAGGATCATGTAATTCGATTTGTGGAAATAAAGAATTCCCAAGATGTTGTAGTGCAAAATTTTGGAGAACGCTATTTGCCGCCTGGATTAATTCATGATGGAGTGATTCAGGATGTCGAGAATTTTTTATGGATTCTAGAAGAATGTGTGGATGAATGGAAACTATCAAAAAAACAAGTTCGTTTTCTAGTTCCTGACTCCTCTGTTGTCATTCGAAAGCTCCCTATTCCTGAAGATGTAAGCGAAGATGAAATTAAAGGGTACTTGTATATGGAACTCGGAACATCGATTCATTTGCCATTCGAGGATCCTGTATTTGATTATTATCTATTGAAAGGAAAAGAAAAGAATAAGCAGCAAATTATATTATTTGCTTCACCAGAAGAAAGTGTTGCCCAATATGCAGATTTACTAGAAGAGGCGAAATTATCGCCGCAATCTGCAGATGTATCCGCATTAGCTCTGTATCGCTATTTCTATCGCTCTGAAAAAGTCGAAGACAATGATATTATCATGTTAGTTGAAATTGATATTAAAACAGTGAACGCAAGTATTTTTGAAGAACATTATCCTTTATTGATGAGACATTTATTACAAGAAATGGAGGAAGACCACTGGACCGTTACGACAGAGAAGTCATCACAGCAAGAAAAGCTGACATTTACAGGTGATCATGCTGAAGTTTGGAATGGTCTTGAGGATGTTTATAAAGAATTAGAAAAAGTGATGAGCTTCTATCGATATACTTTAAATAAGGGCGACAAACTAGTAACAAAATTAGTAGTAACAGGAGATCATCCATGGCTTTCTGCCATTATTGAAAATATGGTGAATCGTTTTGAGATTCCTGTTCTTGAATTAAAAGTGAACCAATCAGATTCTAATAAGCCTATACCATCAAGTTTCCTTTTAAACATTGGTTTAGGATTAAAAGAGGTGTAAAAATGTTAGTAGAAATTAACCTCCTTCCTAAAAAAGAACGAAAGAGAAAGTCGCAATTGCTTTGGGTGATCCTAGCTTTCTTGATTACTTTTTTATTAATAGGCTTATTTATCTGGCAGTATATGACTAAAAAAGCTGAATTAGCGGCAACAGAAAATTCGTTAAAAATGACAACCAATCTGATTGATACATACAATCAGAGGTTAGAGAGCTACAAAAGTTCAGAGTCTGTCCAAAGCCTTGAATCAGCAATCAAGTGGGCGAATAATCAATCAGTGGATTATGTTCTATTTCTGCAGGAATTAACAAAGAATTTGCCGGAAAGAGGCTTTATTCAGGAATTAAAGGTATCTGATGATTATAAGACAAACATGATTGTCCAGTTTGATACTAAAAGTGATGCAGCCTATTATTTAAATTCTTTGCTTGAAATTAGCTGGATAGACGATGCGCTTTTAACGGAAGGAAAATCAACCGATGCACTTGAAAATAAAATTAGCGATCAAGTAGATCAAGTGATTGATAATTTAAAGCAATCAGAAGTGGAACCTCGCTATTTTGCAAGTTACGAATTTGTCCTAAATAAAGCAAAGCTGCGAGATGAAACCGAAAAGCAAAAAGACGAAAATGAAAAAGGGGAGGATTCCCCATGAGATTAAGCGATCATAAGCAAATGGTATGGTTTGCATTTAGCATTATTCTCCTAGCCTTAGGAGCGATATATAGTTATTATTGCTATTTAATGCCTTTAACCAATGAGCTGAACATGAAAAAAATGGAGCTGCAAATGACCGAGCAGCAAGCGGATATTTTGCAATCCAAACTAAAGTCGACTGGTTCAGAAACAAGTTCGAATACTATCGAGTTGCAGAAAAAGATACCGGTTAAACGGTTATTGGAACAGGCACTCCTTGAAATAGAAAAAGCAGAAATTATTTCTGATACGAATATATTAGAAATAAGTGTGAATGGATCCAACGCTGATGAAGAGGTTGCAAATGGAGAAGTTACTACAGCAGATAATGCAATCGATGATGCAAATAAGGAAGAAAATAGGGAAGCAGATGAAAAGAAAAATACAGAAGAAATCGTCCTCCCAAATGGAATCCATCAAACAACAATCAATATGCTAGGAGAAGCATCTACTTATTTTGAACTAGAAAAATTTTTAGAAAAAATAGAATCCTCTCAGCGTATTATGACCGTTGATTCTTTAAATATTACTGGACCAAAAGAAATCATCGCCGTTGAAGAAAGTGATCAACAAATAGATTTTGAACTAACGGTGTCTGTATATTATTATCCTACATTAAATGATTTAATAGAGGATCTTCCACAATTGGATACACCAAAGGTATCTGAACGAAAGAACCCTTTTGATACTGGAACATTAGAAAATAGTAAAGATCAATAGAGGAAGTGAAAAAAGAAGGTGGGTCTAGCGATGCTAATAACTAGACTAAATAATAAGGGATTTACCTTAATGGAATTGCTTGCTGTAATTGTCGTACTCGGAATAATAGCCGCAATAGCGATTCCCTCAGTCTTAAAAGTAATAGGAGAAATGCGCGATCGAGCTTTTATCGCAAACGCATGGAATATGAAGGAAGCTGCTGATTTTTATATTAAAGAAGCGACAACTAGTGGAGCAGGTGCAAAGGAAAGAATCACTTACTTTGAACTTGTTGAAAATGGGTATATGGGAACGTTTAATGATCCAGATACAGACCGAGAGTTAGTTCCATCAGATAAAAGCTATGTAACCCTTCAAAATAACATAGCGATTGCTGTTTGTTTAAAAGGGGAACATCGAAAGCTTTGTACAGAAGAAGAGGGAGTAGACCAAGCAATACAATATAAGGATCTTTCTCCAAGTCAGATTGTGTCTAACAACAACTGAATTTGACGAAATCATTCTATAACAAGACGACAAAAGTCTTGTTATTTTTTTTTGCTTGTATGATAGGATAAACGAAATAAATGGAAATGGGGGTAGGACGAGTGAATGAAAAACCGGAGAATCGCAAAACGATAACGATTAAGATCAACGGAAAAGACCGTCCATTCCAAAATAAGGACAATGAGGACACAGTAGAGCGGAGTGAACCT
This sequence comes from Niallia sp. FSL W8-0951, assembly GCF_038006525.1. Lineage (NCBI taxonomy): Bacteria > Bacillati > Bacillota > Bacilli > Caryophanales > Bacillaceae > Niallia > Niallia sp. FSL W8-0951. The sequence continues at coordinate 2,371,522 of NZ_JBBOVK010000001.1, read as the reverse complement.
TCTGTTTTTTATAAGGACCAAAAGAGCGAAGGGAAAAAACAGGATATTTTTAGAGAAGAGTCTGCGGCTGGACAAGAAGCTGAATTTGAGGAAAGTTTTGATTGGATTTTGCCCGCACCAGAGGAAATTCCAGCAAAAAATAAAGAAAAAAGTATGTTTAGCTTTCAATCGTCTGTAAATAAAAAGGACAAGCAGCCATTAACAAAAGGCAAAAAGGAGAAAGAGGGAAAGAAAAAGCGGTTGCCAAAGGAAGTAATTGCCTCTATTTTCTTTGCTGTTTTTTTTGCTGTCATCTTAGGCACTAGCTTTGGATTTATTTTATTAAACATGGTAAACAATGATCAAAGCAGCACTACAAATGGAAAAATAACAGCTTCGGCCAATGATTCTTCCAATACAACTAAAGGTGGACAAGCCGTGTCGATAACAGAAAGTGCAACCAAACCGGATATTACTACATATGTCCTTCAAAAGGGAGTTTTCTCTAATGAAGAGCGTGCGAAAAGCGAGCAGCAGAAGCTGACAGATGCAGGGAAGAAGAGTCAAATTCTTCCCATAGATAAGCAGCAGTTTCTACTAGTTGGTGTTGTGAGTAATTTGGAGGATGCGAAAGCATGGCAGAAACAAGTAAAAGATACTTATGCAAAAGAGATGGTATTTAGTGGAAATGAAGTGAAAAATGTATCGAAAGAAGAGAAGGAGGTTATTGAAGGATCGTCCGCTATCTATTCTGCCATTCTGGAAATGGTAACAAGTGTTCAATTTAATCACTCTATTGCAACGGAGGATAAAAATAAGTTAGAGAAGGCACTCTCTCTTGTAGAAGAGAAAAAAACAGCCAAGTTGGCCAATGAAAAAGTTAAAAAAATGGCAGCCTATCTTTCCGAAGGTGGTGAGCTTACCATAAAATTAAAAGAAAAGAGCAGCGAGAACGAAATAGCGGAAATTCACCAGAAATTGCTAGACTACTTAGCTGTATATGTCTCACTATAAGGGAGTAGGGGAGCACATCGTCTATTAAGCGGTGGCTCCTTTCTTTTTGTAGAGGAGTTTATGGGGGAATGCTACCACACCCATACAGCTTCGAACTATTAACTAGAGCAAAGATTATCTGTCTAAATACAACTTAAAAGGCAAAAAATATCTTTTATATTAATTGTATAAATATTTCTACAAATTTCGTCATATTACATTTTATTTACTATTATATAAAAATTTCCGTTTCAAAATTGTGTATCGGCGAATTCTTTGATAGGATTAATCTGTATCTCACAATTTGAAATAGTAGGTAGGTGTTATCATGTTAAAGCAAACCCTCATATTGGCCTCTTCTTCTCCTCGACGAAAAGAGCTCCTTGAAGAACTCCAAATACCATTTGTAATATCCAGTAGTAATGTAGATGAAAGTTTCAATCCTTCTATTTCTCCTAATGAAATTGTCATGGAATTAGCGAGACGAAAGGTTGAAGCAATTTATGCCGATGAACAGTATCCATTTATATTAGGTGCTGATACGGTAGTATATCTTAATGGTGCGATATTAGGCAAGCCTGCTTCGCCTGAAGAGGCGTTTCGCATGTTAAGGGAACTTTCTGGCAAAACGCATTCTGTCTACACTGGTGTCGCCATTATGGCAAATGGAATATGTTCCACTTTTTATGAAAAAACAGACGTGTTATTTTGGGAATTAACAGATGATGAAACACACGATTACTTAGACACCGGGGAACCATTTGATAAAGCAGGTGCGTATGGAATTCAAGGAGTAGGCAGAACGCTCGTAAAAGAAATAAAAGGAGATTATTTCACCGTAGTCGGTCTTCCGATTTCTCGAACGGTACGCGAATTGAAGGCGAAAGGCTTCAATATGCCTAAATAAATCAAAGGTCCCTTATTCTTTTCTTCCCAAAAACCAATGATAGGGAGGAACTTAGAAAGAATGGATTCGCTATTAATAAGAGATTTTCCGAATGATGAACGACCAAGAGAACGTTTTGTGAAACAGGGACCAGAAAGTTTAGCAAATCATGAGCTGCTTGCTCTCTTGATTCAAACAGGTTCCAAAAATGAATCCGTATTAACATTAGCGAACAAACTTTTAGTCCATTTTGATGGGCTTCGCTTGTTGAAGGATGCAAGTCTTGATGAGTTAAAAGAAATGAAAGGAATTGGAACGGCAAAAGCAATTCAATTGATGGCAGCAATTGAATTGGGGCGGCGCGTTTCCAATTTAGAATTTACCGATCGATATTGTATTCGGTCACCAGAGGATGCTGCCAAATATATGATGAATGAAATGAGATTTCTAACTCAGGAGCATTTCGTCTGTTTATATTTAAACACCAAGAATCAAGTTATGCATAAGCAAGTCGTTTTTATTGGTAGTTTAAATGCTAGTATCGTCCACCCAAGAGAAGTATACAAAGAAGCATTTAGAAGATCTGCAGCTTCTATCATTTGTCTCCACAATCATCCATCCGGCGATCCGTCCCCCAGCAGAGAGGATATTGAAGTGACAAAAAGATTAGTGGAATGCGGAAAAATAATTGGGATTGATCTGCTAGATCATATCATAATTGGGGAAAATAAATTTATCAGCTTAAAAGAAAAAGGGTATGTATGATACTGTTCTTTTTTGTAGAAATAAGCTATAATATAATTTATGATTTTTTGGCTATTTATGTCTAAACATGACAAAATATAGATAAGTAACAATTAAAGGAAATTACAAAGAGGAGAACATCTACCTACTTTATAATATTGCATTAGTTTCAGAAAGGGAGATACATTTATGTTAGGTTTTGGAACAAGAGATCTTGGAATTGATTTAGGAACAGCGAATACGCTAGTTTATGTAAAAGGCAAAGGAATAGTACTAAGAGAACCGTCAGTTGTCGCACTACAAACTGATACAAAGAGCATTGTAGCGGTTGGTAACGATGCGAAGAATATGATTGGTAGAACACCAGGAAATGTTGTTGCACTTCGTCCGATGAAGGATGGTGTAATTGCAGATTATGAAACAACAGCAACGATGATGAAATACTACATTAAGCAAGCAACAAAGAATAAGGGCTATTTTTCTGGCAAACCGTATGTAATGGTTTGTGTACCATCAGGCATTACAGCTGTAGAAGAAAGAGCGGTAATTGATGCAACACGTCAAGCTGGTGCGAGAGATGCCTATACGATTGAAGAGCCGTTTGCTGCTGCTATTGGTGCTAATCTTCCTGTATGGGAGCCAACTGGTAGTATGGTTGTTGATATCGGTGGTGGTACAACAGAGGTAGCTATTATTTCCCTTGGTGGAATTGTTACTAGTCAATCTATTCGGATTGCTGGTGATGAGATGGATGACGCAATTGTTAATTATATTCGTAAAACGTATAATTTGATGATTGGAGAAAGAACTTCTGAAAGCATTAAAGTGGAAATTGGCAGTGCTGGAAATCCAGATCAAATTGAAAACATGGATATTCGCGGAAGAGACTTATTAACTGGTCTTCCAAAAACAATCAAAATTACTGCAGATGAAATTTCAAAAGCGTTAAAAGATACAGTTGCTGCAATTGTTGATGCAGTCAAAGTAACATTAGAAAAAACGCCTCCAGAACTAGCTGCAGATATTATGGATCGTGGAATTGTTCTAACAGGTGGTGGAGCATTGCTTCGTAATCTTGATAAAGTTATCAGTGAAGAGACAAAAATGCCTGTTGTTATAGCAGAAGATCCATTGGATTGTGTAGCTATCGGAACTGGTAAAGCTTTAGACCATATTCATTTATTCAAAAATAAAGCAAAAGATTCACGATAATTTTAGTAGAGGTGTAGAAGCATGCCACAGTTTTTTATGAATAAACGCTTGATTATTTTGCTTGTTAGCATCATTATTCTCGTGGCATTAATAGGGTTTTCATTAAGTAATCGAAATAAACTAACCTGGCCGGAACAATTCGTAAAGGACACTACCGGCTGGGTTCAAACCCTTGTATCTAGACCTGCCCAATATGTGGTGGGTTTTGTTGATAATGTCCAATCCTTGCAAGATACATATAAAGAGAATAAAGAATTAAAGGCAAAGCTAGAGGAAAATGCTCAGCTTAAATATCAGGTTCAAGGTCTCAAAAAAGATGTACAGTCATTACAGGAAACGTTGGAAGAAAAAGAGTCATTAAGTGACTATACAATTATGAAAGCAACGGTAATTCGGAGAAATCCTTCTCAATGGACAGAACTAGTTACCATCAATCGAGGAGAAAATGACGGCGTAGAGAAAAATATGGCTGTTATCACTTCTGCTGGATTAATAGGGAAAATAAAGTCAGTAGCACCTAATACTGCAACTGTACAGCTGCTTAGTTCTGAAGATCCAGCTAATCGCATTTCTGCTTTTATTCAGTCAAAAGAGGATGATAAAAAGAAGAAAGAAAAATCCGAAGTTTTTGGGATTATTGCTGATTATGATAAAGAAACAAAGCAATTAATTATGACTTGGGAAGAAGCTCCTAATGGGTTGAAAGTGAAAAAAGGTCAGCTTGTTACAACCTCAGGAATGGGTGGGGTCTTTCCAAAAGGGTTAGCTATTGGTACAGTAGATAAAGTAGAGCCAGATGAAAATGGACTGCAGAAAAAAGTATATATTAAGCCGGCAGCGGACTTCTATGATATTGAGCATGTGATGGTGGTAGACAGGGCAGCATTATCTCCTAAAGAGGAAGACCAATGAGAAAAGTTTTAATTGGCTGTTTAATTTCCTTTATGTTTATTTTTGAGAGTGTTTTTCTTGAGTTGCTCCCTACAGATCCTTTTGGTAAAAATTGGATTTTCGTCCCATACTTTTTGCTCATTACTATCCTTTTCTTTTCTGTTTATGGTAATAGAAATGTTGGTGTCATATATGGCTTTGTTTTTGGGCTGCTTTTTGATATTGTTTATACAGAAATTTTAGGTATCTATTTTTTTACTTTCCCTTTTATCATTTATATTTTTAATAAATTGATGAAAATTTTTCATAGTAATATTGTTGTTGTATCTGTAATGAATTTACTCGCTGTTTCGTCACTGGAAATGATTGTGTATCAAATGATAAAAGTGATAAATTTGACAACGATTGATTTTGCGAGTTTCCTTCATTTACGGCTTCTGCCGTCTTTAGGATTAAATCTTATTTTTATCATCATTGTCGCTTATCCTTATAAACGTTTATTTGAGAAGTATGCAGCAGAGTTAAAAGAATGATATAGTTAGAATGCATGATAATAAATTTCAGATTGGACATTAAGTTGTCAACAATCTGAAATTTATTTGATTAGTGACTATTTGTCTTTTGTTCTTTTTGAGAAGAAATATATTTAGCTCGAAAAGGAATTTTAAAAGCGTTTGTCGAATGATATAAAAAGGAATTAGAAATAAAGGTCTAAAGTCCTTACTCTTATATCATAGTGTTGATGAAAGACACTTGTTTAAAAAGTGAACGGAGAAGTAAAACATTATTTTTGCATGTTGAAACAGCATTTATGAAAAGCAGTAAGTGCTTTAAGTTAAAGTGCCAACCATCTATCAAATGAAATTGTTGGATCGATTAGGAGACAAGTATCATCTAATAGGCAGCATGATACTTATTTAGAATCGATAACCCTTCTTTATTTGATAAGGATGTTTGCGCTTTTTTATGCAAAGTGAGATTTATAAGTATAACGATATCCGAGCATTTGCGTCTTATATCTAAGGAACGATAGACTATTAGTATTGTTTGATAAAATAGATGTATTATGTCTATAGGTCCGTGCAGGATAAAGAGACGCTTACGCTTTTCTTACAGAGGTGAACAACTTGAAATGAAAAAAAGGCAACTAGTAACAATTAAAGGAACAAAAAATGGGCTGGGTTTGCATCTATATGATAATTGTTCGTACGAGGATTTACTAAAGGAATTACAGTATAAATTGAATGAGAGCTCCAGTCTACATAATGAAAATCGAGACATAAAAGTGACAGTAGAGCTTGGAAATAGATATGTAACAGATGAACAAAAAGAAACCATTGTTCATCTCATTCAGGAAAAACAAAACCTAACTGTTCAATCGATTAATAGTAATTTAGTGACAAAGAAAGAAGCGGAGAACTGGCTAAAACAAAATGAATTAAAATCGATAACCAGTATTGTGCGCTCTGGTCAAGTTTTAGAGGTGCCCGGTGATTTATTATTAATTGGAGATGTGAATCCAGGTGGAAAGGTAATCGCCGGCGGCAACATCTATATTATGGGACAGTTAAAAGGAATAGCTCATGCTGGATATAATGGGAAGGATGACGCGGTCATTGCTGCATCCGTTATGAAACCGACACAAATTCGGATTAGTCGTTTTATTGAGAGAGAGGTTGGAAATACCTTATCTGAAAAAACAAGAGAAATGGAATGTGCGTATGTGAATGACAATGTTATTAAGATTGATAGATTACAAGTACTACCACATTTAAGACCGAATTTGCTGAAATTGGAAGGAGGATATTAAGATGGGAGAGGCAATTGTTATAACATCAGGTAAAGGTGGAGTTGGAAAAACGACCACTTCTGCAAACATTGGAACAGCACTTGCGTTACAAGGGAAAAAAGTTTGTTTAATAGATACAGATATTGGCTTGCGAAATCTTGATGTCGTGATGGGATTAGAAAATCGTATCATTTATGATTTAGTAGATGTGGTGGAGGAAAGATGTAAAATTCATCAAGCGCTTGTGAAAGATAAACGTTTTGATGATCTATTATATTTATTACCTGCTGCGCAAACAAGTGATAAAACGGCTGTACGACCAAATCAAATGAGAGAATTAGTTCTCCGCTTAAAGCAAGATTATGATTATATCATCATTGATTGTCCTGCAGGAATTGAACAGGGGTATCAAAATGCAGTCGCTGGCGCGGATAAAGCCATTGTGGTTACGACTCCTGAAGTATCTTCTGTTAGAGATGCTGATAGAGTAATTGGATTATTGGAAAAAGAAGAGCAGATGGAACCTCCAATGCTTGTTATCAATAGAATTAGAAATCATATGGTAAAAAATGGTGATATGTTAGATGTTGATGAAGTAACCAGCCATCTCTCCATTGATTTATTAGGAATTGTTGCAGATGATGATGCGGTTATAAGAGCTTCTAACAACGGGGAGCCGATTGCTTTAAACCCAAATAGTAAATCTGCGATTGCCTACCGAAATATCGCAAGAAGAATTTTAGGAGAAACGGTTCCTTTGCAGCAATTAGAAGAAGAATCCAAAGGCGTGTTTGCAAAAATTAAGACGTTCTTTGGTGCTAAATAAATATAAAGATAGTAAATTTATACATGTTTAAATAAGTCGGTTGCGAAACAACTATCTGTTGATAAGCGATAATCGTAATAGCTAGCCCTGTAAAGAGATAAATTGATTCATGCGTAATCAATTTATTTCTTTACAGGGTTTTTTATATCAGTACCATTCTTTTATTCCCCTTTTATTAGTGGCATAACTTATAGCTCCTTAACATAAATATAGGGTAAAGAGGACAAGTATGTAAGGGGAGAGGAGTATATGGGGTCAAGAAATGATGAGGTTAGAAAAAAAATCGAAAGAAGAAGAAAAGAACGAGCGAGAATAGAAAAGAATATTGATAACCGAGTACTTTGGTCTGATGAAGAAGATACCTTCGACTATACATTTTCATCAAAAGAGGAAAATTACCCTCCTAAAATTCACCCTTTATTTCGAAAAGATTTATTTATGTTGAAAATTTTAGGAGCGGCTATTCTATTTCTTGCTGTTGCCATCATTGTAGACCATCCATCCACAAGATTAGGAAAAGTCGAAAATACGATTAGACAAGCAATGTCGACAGAATTTAATTTTATGGTTGTTGCAGATTGGTATGAAGAGAAATTCGGAAAACCATTAGCTTTTTTACCAGAACAAAAAGGAAAAGAACAAGATACAGAGCGATTGCAGCAATACGCTTTATCTGCTTCTGGTAAGGTATTAGAAGAATTTCAGAAAAACGGACAACGTATTGCGATAGAAACTGGAGTAGATACAACAGTACAATCTTTTAATGAGGGACAAATTACCTTTATTGGCGAGAAAGAAGGCTTTGGAAAAACAGTCGTTATAAAGCATAGTGATCAGAGTGAATCATGGTATGGCAACTTAGAAGAAGTGGATGTAAAGTTATATGAAAATATAAAAAAAGGAACAAAAGTAGGAAACGCTTCAAGATATGAAGGAGATGAAACATTAGGTCTATTCTTTTTTGCGATTAAGCAAAATGATGATTTTATCGATCCTCTACAGGTGATGGAAATTGAATAGGTTTTTTAGTGTTTTTAAGTATCTTCATATTCATCCACTATTATGGGTTGTCATTGCCATTGGGGTAATGACTGCCCATTTTTATGAATTATGCTTATTGTTTATGATTATTTTTATTCATGAATTAGGTCATGCGTTTGCTGCCGCATTTTTTTCGTGGAGAATAAAGAAAATATCTTTATTACCCTTTGGCGGAGTAGCGGAAATGGATGAACACGGAAATCGCCCTTTGCGAGAAGAGGCAATCGTTATTATATCTGGACCGATCCAGCATATTTGGCTGGTTGGATTAGGATTTCTTTTATGGCAGTGGGGGATTTTCACAGAATCTTTGTATCAAACCTTTATCCAATATAATTTTATGATTCTTTTCTTTAATTTACTTCCAATTTGGCCATTGGACGGTGGCAAATTAATGTTTCTTTTATTTTCCTTGAAAAATCCCTTTCCAAAATCTCATAAATATACACTTTATTTTTCTATTATTGGAACCTTAATCTTTCTGTTAATGGTTCTTATTATGATGCCGCAGAATGTAAATGCATGGATTATTATTAGTTTTTTAGTTTTTTCTATTTATTATGAATGGAAGCAAAGAAGGTTTTTGTTTATGCGATTTTTACTGGAACGATATTATGGAAAATCGAATGAATTAAGAAAGTTACTTCCCCTAGAAGTCCAAGAAGACGATTCGGTATTGGATGTATTAGAACGATTTCATCGAGGGTGTAAACATCCAATTATTGTAAGGTCCAAGCGGAAAGACAATGCGATTCTGGATGAGAATGAGCTATTACATGTTTATTTTAAAGAAAAGAACGTAACGGCGAAAATAAAAGAAATACTTTGCGTCTTATAGGATACATAGAGAAAACGGTGAATACTGACGATAGCTCTTTAGTTAGAGCATACTTGAAATTTGTCCAAGAATAGGTCCTTAAGTTTACTAAAACATTTCATCTAAGCTACAATAATAAGATAACCAGAAAAAGAGGATGTATGATATTGAATCAAGTAATCGTTAATATAAAAACTAGAGAAAATAGATTTGCTTATCTAATAGATGGGAAAGTAGAAAAAATGTATGTCCAGCAGCCGCAATATAAAACAACTGTTGGAAATATTTATTTGGGACAAGTGACAAAGGTAATTCCCGGAATGAATGCTGCATTTGTAGAAATTGGGGAAGGCAAAGGAGCCTATTTGCCGAGAGAGAAAATGATTTCATTTGTGCGGAGTGAGGGAACTTTAGAAGAGAAAAAAAAGATAAGTGTCTCCTCTTATATAAAACAAGGAGAACGAATATTAGTTCAAGTAATAAAAGATGCTGCGGGGCCAAAGGGTGCTAAAATAACGGGGATAATTGAAATTAGCGGAGAGCATTTAGTGTATATGCCTTATGGTCGATATGTGGCGGTCTCTAAAAAGATTCATTCTCATACTGCGCAAAAAGAGTTAAGAAATATAGGGAGTCGTATAAAAACAGACAACGAAGGCATAATCTTTCGCACAACAGCAGCGAATAGTTCAGAAGAAACATTAAGGTTGGAGCTTGAAGCATTACGGCAGGAATATAAAGGATTGGAACAAAAAGCTAGACAAAAGAAAATAATGCTTGTCCATGAAAATGATGAATTTACTAAACAGTTGAATATTCTCTTTAAGCAAATGAAAGAGGGAGAAATCATTGTCGATAGTCTAGAAGAGCGGAAAAATTGGCAAGCAATGTACCCCCATTTAACTGTTTCGTTTTATCAAGGTAGTGAAGATTTATTTTCTTATTACCATGTTGAAAGGGAAATAGATAAAGCTTTGAAAAGAGTTGTCTGGCTCCCAAATGGCAGCTATCTGATAGTCGATCAGGCAGAGGCTGCAACTATTATTGACGTAAATACAGGTAAATATGAAGGGAAACATCAGTTAGAGCAAACGGTCTTTCAAACAAATATGCTTGCTGCAAAGGAAGCTGCAAGGCAAATTAAATTAAGAGACCTTTCTGGTATTATATTAATTGATTTTATTGATATGAAGAGCGAGGAAGAAAAGAAAGTGATGGATATCCTAGAGAAGGAATTGCAGTCAGATAATAGACAATCGAAAGTAATTGGATTTACTTCACTAGGGATATTACAGCTCACCCGAAAGAAAACAATGAAATCCTTATCCGAAACACTGCAAAGTAAGTGTGTAATTTGCGAAGGCACAGGCTTGGTGAAAAGCGCAAGTAGTATGGCCTTTCAATTAGAAAGAGAGCTATGGGAATATCGCAATAAGGATATGGAACTTGTGGAAGTTATCGTCTCACAAGATGTCTATCCTCTATTTATGGGTGGAGGAAATAATCATAAAAAACGATTAGAGGAAGTATTAGGCTTTATGATTAAAATGGAAATAGCTGAGTTTCCAAAGCCAGACTATTTTATTCGAATGGTTAAATGATTCACCATAAAGCTAATAATAGAATATGATTGACAGTATCTTTTAAACATGTTAGTATTTTAATGTTGTTTGTAGCACCCGTGCTCTACAACCGCACATAGCAGGTAATGAAGCTTTTGCTTTTGCAAAACGCCTGTCATTGGCGAGTCTTAGTCTATTAAGGAGGTGCAGTTTAATGTACGCAATTATTGAAACAGGCGGAAAACAAATCAAAGTTGAAGAAGGTCAAGCTATCTACATCGAGAAATTAAACGGTGAAGCTGGTGACACTGTTACTTTTGATAAAGTTCTTTTCGTTGGCGGAGAAAATGTAAAAGTAGGAAGTCCAGTTGTTGAAGGAGCTACTGTTACAGCTAAAGTTGAAAAACAAGGCCGTCAAAAGAAAATCATCGTTTTCAAATACAAAGCGAAGAAAAATTATCATAAAAAACAAGGTCATCGTCAACCTTACACTAAAGTTGTTATCGAAAAGATCAACGCTTAAGGTTGAATTTGTATGATCGAAATTACGATTAACAAATCGAATGATGGTCTCATTCATTCCTTTACGATAAGTGGTCATGCTCTTTTTGCGAATAGTGGGGATGATATAGTGTGTGCTGGAGTATCAGCTGTTTCTTTTGGAAGCATTAATGCTGTTATTTCTCTTACTGGTATTACACCCATTATAAAGCAAGGAAAAGATGGAGGTTTTATTTCTTGTACGATTCCTGGAAATATTCCGGGAGAGACAAGAGATAAAATTCAACTTCTTTTAGAGGGAATGATTGTTTCTTTAGAAACAATTGAACGAGACTATGGAAAATACGTAACTATCACTTATAATTAAATAGGAGGTGGAACGAAATGTTAAGATTAGATCTTCAGTTTTTTGCATCTAAAAAAGGGGTAGGTTCTACTAAAAACGGACGTGACTCCATTTCTAAACGTTTAGGAGCTAAACGTGCAGATGGTCAATTAGTAACTGGTGGAAGCATTCTTTACCGTCAACGCGGTACAAAAATCTATCCAGGAGTAAACGTTGGTCGTGGTGGCGATGATACACTATTCGCAAAAGTTGACGGAATCGTTAAATTTGAGCGTCTTGGTCGTGATCGCAAACAAGTTAGCGTATACCCAGTAGCACAAGAAGCATAAGATAATGATCAGATAGGCTGGCTCGTTTAGGGTCAGCCTATCTGTTTGTTAAGGGATAAATTTTTTGATTAAGATGTATGTTGTGACCAGATTAGGTGGAGGATGATTTCAACACTTAGACAAAAAGCAGGAGGGGCTTTTTGTCTAAGTGTTGAAAAAAGAGAGAAATCAATTGCTTTTTCGTATGCAATCAAGAATAAAGGTTGCCTCTTATGTATATAGTTTGTTATTACCACAGTCTTCATACACTTCGCTTTCAACATTTCTTTATCAAATCAATCCAAAATAACTTGGTGTATAAATTGGATAGACCTTTTAGGAAACGGGAATTTTTTGTCCTTATTCATTATGAAAACCTAAAGTTCAAGTGGATATAATTTAGTGGCTACCGTGATGGAGATATCGTTTTTGTTCATTGATGATACATTTTTTGTTATACTTACTTAAAACAGTCTTCTAAGACTTAATAACCTTTGTAGGAGTACAAGAATGAATAAAGACTGGAATACGATAGAGTTTTTAAGACATGTTCGCCATGATTGGCTAAATAAAATTCAATTGATAAAAGGAAATTTGGATTTAAATAAACCGGATCGAGTAAAAGAAATTATTAATGATATTATTACAGAGACAAAACAAGAAGCTAAGTTATCTAATCTAAATATTCCACAATTTGCTACAAAATTATTAATTGCAAACTGGGAAAATTATTATTTTCGATTGGAATATGAAGTGTTGGCCGAAGAAAAATGTCGCGGGACAGAAGATGAAATACTTACCGAATGGACAACCTTATTTTTCCAAACGTTAAATCAATATAGCAAACCCTTTGCAGATAATCATCTATACATTTCCATTCATTCAATGGTGGAAGGATTTCGTTTGTATGTTGATTTTAACGGAGAGCTGCTAGATAGTGAATCCATGTTTCAATTTCTTCATCAACCTTTTTCTTATTTGAAATTGGAAAATATTGAAATGAGCAAGGACGAGCTCCTATTTGAAGTTTGGATGGATAGAGAGCAAACAGGTAAATAATAAGAAGGACTTGTTTGAATAGCATAAAAGGAAATTGTGATTTTTAGAAAAAATAGCTGCAAATGTTTGTAGGAATAAAATAATTGGTCCTTCTAGTGAGGAGAGCAACCCTCCTTTCATAAGGATTAATCCTTGTTACTATTAGACAAATAAGCTGCTTATGTTTTTCTTAATAGGAGGAAATAAATTTATGTTTGTGGATCAGGTTAAGATTTATGTGAAGGGCGGAGATGGCGGAAATGGTATGGTAGCTTTTCGCCGAGAAAAGTTTGTCCCAAAAGGTGGCCCAGCTGGTGGAGATGGAGGAAAAGGTGCAGACGTAATATTCCAAGTAGAAGAAGGTCTGCGTACTTTAATGGATTTCCGATATCAACGACATTTCAAAGCACCACGTGGAGAGCATGGGATGTCAAAAAATCAGCACGGTCGCAATGCAAAAGATATGATTGTCAAGGTTCCGCCGGGTACAATCGTTGCCGATGCGAATACAAAGGAAGTTATTGCAGATTTAACTGAGCATGGCCAACAAGCTGTAATTGCACGTGGCGGCCGTGGAGGAAGAGGAAATTCTCGTTTTGCAAGTCCATCTAACCCTGCCCCAGAATTATCGGAAAATGGGGAACCAGGTCAGGAAAGAGATGTTACTCTGGAGTTAAAGGTATTAGCAGATGTTGGTTTAGTAGGATTTCCGAGTGTTGGTAAATCTACATTACTGTCTGTTGTATCTGCTGCGAAACCTAAAATAGCTGACTATCATTTTACAACAATCGCCCCTAATTTAGGAATGGTGGAAACGGAAGATAATAGAAGTTTTGTTATGGCTGATTTGCCAGGGCTAATTGAAGGAGCACATTCGGGTATCGGATTAGGTCATCAGTTTCTTCGTCACATTGAACGTACAAGAGTTATTGTCCATGTGATTGATATGGCTGCTATTGAAGGCAGAGACCCATATGAGGACTATGTTACGATTAATAACGAGCTGCAGGAATACAATATGCGTTTATTAGAAAGACCGCAAATTATTGTTGCTAATAAAATGGACATGCCAGATGCAGAAGAAAACCTAAAAGTATTTAAAGAAAAATTGGAGGAGGACTATCCAATTTTCCCAGTGTCCGCTTTAACTAGATCAGGTCTGCGTGAACTTCTTTTTGCGATTGCGGATAAATTAGAGAATACTCCTGAGTTCCCATTAGAGGAAGTAGAAGAGGAAGCAGGTATTCACCGCGTTGTTTATAAACATGAAGTAGATGAGCGTCAATTCTATATTACAAGAGATCCAGATGGCAGCTTTGTTCTTTCAGGTGAAGGTATTGAAAAACTATTTAAGATGACAGATTTCTCCCGTGATGAGTCTGTTCGCAGATTCTCTCGTCAAATGCGCGGCATGGGCATCGATGAAGCATTACGTCAGCGAGGCGCTAAAGATGGAGATACTGTAAAGTTAATGGAATATGAATTTGAATTCATTGACTAAGAAAACATGGTTTAAAAAAAGATGAAAGATCTTCCCTCTCGTCAAAGCTGAATAATACGAGAGGGCAGTTTTTCATACGAAATAGAAAATAATGACTAATTCGAAAAAGTCTAGTTGTTAAACCAGAGTTATTTCTATCATACATAATTAGTATCCGTTATACCTTATAGGGGTGAGCAGATGAAACAAAGTAAAATAGATCATAAATTTTTTATAGTAAGAGAAGATGTACTGTCAGAGGCAATGCGCAAAACCTTAGATGCCAAAGAGCTCTTAGAAAGAGGAAAAGCAGAGTCTGTCCATGAGGCAGTAAAAAAGGTAGATTTAAGCCGAAGTGCATTTTATAAATATCGTGATACCATCTTTCCTTTCCACACAATAGTGAAAGAAAGATTGATTACGTTATTCTTTTATATTGAAGATCGATCGGGAACCTTATCTAAATTGCTAAGTGTTGTTGCTTCTGCTGGATGCAATGTACTGACAATTCATCAAACGATTCCACTGCAAGGAAGAGCCAATGTAACACTGTCGTTAAATACCGCAGAAATGGAAATATCCATTGATATGTTGTTAGAGCGATTGCGTATGCTTGAATTTGTGGAGAAAGTGGACGTTCTGAGTACGGGCGCATAAAAAGTCATTTATTTATAAGGAAATCCTGTTGTTATTAGGAAGATGGCTTTTTCAGTCAATCTTCTTTTTATAAAGGTTAAATTCAGAATAAATAATTTTTTTGGAGGAGAAAGAAGTGAAAGTAGGCTACTTAGGTCCAAAAGCAACATTTACAAATATGGCGGTAAATCAGCAATTTCCTGGGGTGGAATCCGTTCCTTTTCTAACCATTCCCAATTGCCTCGATGCTGTGATGGCAGATAAAGTGGATGTTGCTTTAGTTCCGGTTGAGAACACATTAGAAGGATCGGTCAACATTACATTAGATTATTTAATCCATGAAGTATTTTTACCTATTCATGGGGAAGTGACGGTTCCGATAAAACAACATATAATGGTTCATCCATTCCGGGAAGACAAATGGAGAGAAATAGAAGTAGTCTATAGTCATTCCCATGCAATTGCTCAATGCCATAAGTTTCTACATACAGAATTAAACGGGATTGCTTGTGAGTATATGACGTCAACAGCAGCAGCAGCACAGTTTGTTAAAGAAAATCCGCATATCAACGGGGCAGCTATTGGAAATTTGCTAACAGCTGAAGAATATGGTCTGAAGATTGTAAAACATAATATTCATGATTCAATGAATAATCATACCCGTTTTCTCATTTTATCGAAAAATCCTGTACATTATTCAGCAGCAACAAGTCATCTGGTTGGTCATAAAACAAGTCTTATGGTCACTTTGCCTGCCGATCGTTCTGGTGCTCTCCATCAAGTATTGTCTGCCTTTGCATGGAGAAAACTAAACTTAGTGAAAATTGAATCAAGGCCAACAAAAACTGGATTAGGGAATTATTTCTTTCTTATTGACTTAGATAGAAAAATGGATGACGTATTAATACCAGGCGCTATTGCAGAATTAGAGGCAATAGGCTGTGAAGTAAAGATACTGGGGAGTTATCCTTATTACATGACGGAATAGATAGAACCACTATACGAAGAATGCAAAAAAATCACTAATGACGATTAAAGTCTTAGTGATTTTTGTCATTTACCTTAAGCTTCTTCTTCCATTAAAAAATCTGCCTTTCGTAAAGCTTCTTCTGCCTCTAGTAATGTATCAAGGGATGGTGCGGTAATGGTATGCAGATGAATACCTGCCGTTAATTCAGATAAATAAGCAGCATTTGTATGCTTAATTTTCTTCATAAATTGTTTCACTTCTTTTCGATTAGAGACGAGGATAGAAGCCGTCAAATCGCCGTATACTGGATGTTCAATTGTGACATCCTTAACCGTTACTCCATTATCAACAAGGATATTTAACTCTTCCTCCGTTTTTTCTGGTGGATGATTACACGCAATAATTCTTTCGTAGAGCATCGGTTTTGATTCTTGTAAATATAAATAGCCTTGACTAGTTGCCAAAATTGGTTCGTTTTTCGCCTTTAGCAGTGTAATATCTCCAACAATTATTTGTCTACTAACATTTGTCAATTTTGAAAGTTCACTGCCAGTATAAGGTCGATTTTTCTCTTTTAGTAAAGTAAGAATATAAGCCCTTCTTTCTTCACCAAGCATTTTTTTTGATTCAGTCATCCAATCTCTCCTTTTGTTGCAGTTACTCTGATTAAAAAATTACCTTTTTTTATCTGCTATCTACGGTAAAGTCATTAACACAAATTTATTGGTATTTTATTTGAAAAATAGTGGCAGCTCCCTGTTTTGCTTGAAAGGCAGAACTCAGTATTTATTTTTCCTTCATTCTATTTTACCAAAAGAATATCTAAATGAATAAACCAAATTATTTTTCATAGGAAACGAATAAATTAATTGGCGAAAAGAAGGACAAAGATCTGAGCAATCTTTGTACGACTAGAACACATATTTTAAAAAAAAACGCATAGATTTTTGAATAGAATGATAACCATTTTGCCGTGTGAACATAGACTATATGGACATATGCATAGGAGGGAATCTATAGTGAAGATCCATATTGTTCAGAAAGGGGATACTCTTTGGGAAATTGCCAAAAAATATGGGGTGAATTTCGAAGAGTTAAAGTCGTTAAATTCCCAATTGACTAATACAGATATGATTATGCCTGGCATGAAAATTAAAGTTCCTACTTTAGGAGGAAGTATAAAGAAAGAAGCTCCTCAAATGGGAACAAAAAAAGAAATGCCGATTACAATGGAACCAATTGTGAAAGAAGCACCGAAAAAAGAAATGCCAGTAAAAGAAACACCAAAAAAAGAAATACCTAAAAAAGAAGTACCAAAGGAGAAACCTTTTACACCAAAAATGCCTACTCCAATCATTCCGGAAATTGATGTTACGAATTATTATTCCATGAATATGACTAATGTTGATGTAGATATTGATGTCGAAATGAAAGAAAAACCAGCACCAGTAAAACCAGCACCAGTGAAACCGGCACCAGTAAAGCCGGCACCAGTAAAACCAGCACCGACAAAACCTGTACCACCAAAACTTGCACCAGTTTTACCAAATCAAGAACCAATTCAAAAAGATGTATGTCCACCAATTGTCCCTTATCAGCCTTATTGTTATGAAGTATCGCCAATGATGCCAGGAAGCGGTTTTCCTCCAGGGGTTTGCCCGCCAGAAGGAGTTCCGGTTGAACAAATAGGATCCCAAGTTTATCCAACATTTCCTGGAGTAGAATATACAGAAAAACACCATTGGGAAGAGTCTTCTTCGTCCTATTCTGCTTTTATCAATCAGACACCTTCCCATGTTAATCATGCACCACAGCAAAATAATCAAAAACCATGGGTTCAGTATAGTCAGCTGCCTAAGGAGAATCTTCATCATAAAGTAGAAGAACCTTTTTCCCATGTAGCAGGTGCAGCGCATAAAGCAAATGCCCCTACCCACACAGCAGTTCATCCGACCATTACACTTCCTGTTAAAGAGGATTGTGGTTGTGGTGGTCCATCATTCCCTCCAGCAAGCAATTTTCAAGTAGAGGGAATGATGCAAGGAGCCGTTTCTGGAAAAGGAGGAATACCGCAAGGATTTAGTCCGGAAATGGGAGGCCATCCAATGGGCGGAGGATTTAATCCAGGAATGGGAGGAATGCCGCAAGGATTCGGTCCGGAAATGGGAGGCCATCCAATGGGCGGAGGATTTAATCCAGGAATGGGAGGAATGCCGCAAGGATTAGGACCAGAAATGGGAGGCTATCCAATGGGCGGAGGATTTAATCCAGGAATGGGAGGAATGCCGCAAGGATTTGGTCCGGAAATGGGAGGCCATCCAATGGGCGGAGGATTTAATCCAGGAATGGGAGGAATGCCGCAAGGATTTGGTCCGGAAATGGGAGGCTATCCAATGACGGGGGGATTCAATCCAGGAATGGATATGAGAGGAATACCGCAAGGGTTTAGCCCAGAATTAGGAGGTCATCCAATGGCGGGGATGTTCAATCCAGGAATGGAAATGGGAGGAATGCCACAAGGATTTGGTCCGGAAATGGGAAGCTATCCGACCGGATATAATCAATCTTCAATAAATCAATCTCCTTATCCTCAAGATGCTGTTGGAAATACGCCAAACTCCTATTCAACGGAAAATAATGGTCCAGTTCAAGAGGCGCCATCTTATGAAGGGCCGATTACTTCAGAAGTGGCATCACCTGCTTATGGACCGGGAGGGAATGCTCCAGTATTCACACCTCCTTATAATCCTACTATTGGGCAGCCGCCATTTATGAATCCATATGGCATGAATCAAGGTACTCCATTTGGAATGCCAAGATACCAAGAGGATGAAAGCAGTGATCTATGATTTTTTTCATAGAGGGGACGATACTTTTTATTATCGTCTCCTTTCTTTATTAGAAAAAAAAATACCGTTCCAAATCATCGAATTAAGCAGGATTAGAAATGATGTATACCTAATAAAAACGAAGCAATATTGGATAATTTTAAAAGGTTTTACTAGTTATCAAAAACTCAAAGTTCAAGTTGCTTTTACAAGAGCTCTTAAACAAGAAGGTTTTACACAGACATATCAATTTTATGAGTTCGAAGAGGAGCCAATTGTTATCGATAATAAAGTGTATGGGCTGATTGAATATCTTCCCCCACATAAAGATTCTTTTTCATATCATAGTAAGCGGAATAGACGGGAAGCACTTCAATTATTGGAACATTATTATTCGGTTACAGAGCGACTGGTAGAAATATATAAGTATATCTTGCCAACTTTTCATTTAATGAAAAAATTTGAACACAGACTAGAAGAATATCGAATGAATATACCAATTATTGAGCAATATGTAAAAAAAGACATAGTAAAGGAAATAATGGAATGGGCTGATTATTCATTTGGTTCAATAAAAAACAAAATAGACTATTTGGATACAAACCCAAACGTAATCCTGCATGGGGATGTTGCTCATCATAATTTCTTACGTGTTAGGAATAATGAATTATACTTAATTGATTTTGATTTAATTAGTATTGGTCCACGAATTGCAGACTATTTACAATTTGCTAATCGCATTCTTCCTGATATAGGATGGTCTATACAAGATTTACAAAGTATGCAAGGCTACGCCGATCTTTTTAAAGATAAATGGTTTTTAATGGCTTTAATATATCCGACAGATATTCTGAGGGAATGGAATAGAATAATCAGAAATAAAGATGTAGATAATGCCTACTTGTTAGAACAAGTACAATTATTAACAACCAATCAGTTTCACAAAAGGAAGAAATTTTATCAAAAACTGCAACAACTTGTAGGAACATAAGACATAAAAAAAGACTGGCTAGACTTTACAGTATGTTTCTTTCCGAACAGTAGAAGATAAAAGAGAGCAAGGAAATTGCTCAAGTTTTACATGAAGGGGAGAATTCTACTATGCGTAAAGTTAAACTAGTTGCTCCAGTTCTGTTGACATTGTCTTTTGGATTAACAGGTTGTGGTGTAAATGAGGATCAAACTGCTGATCGAAACCGCCTTAATAATACTAGGCCAATTGGATATTATTCAAATGAACAGCATGAAGGAAACAATGGCGTTGGGAATGCCGATAATGATGGACCAATTACAGAAATGATGGACCATACTTTTGGGGATGAAGGAAATACAAATGGATCCAATGTTCGGAATGTAAACAATAGAAACAGAACAAACGTAAGAAATGTAAATAATCACAACAATCGTGATAACGTAAATATAAATGATCAGAATGAAAGAGTATCTTATGACACAGAATTAGCTGAAAAAATATCCGATCGAGTTACTAAAATGGATAATGTAAAAAATGCACGTACGCTTGTTTATGGAGAGAACGTTTTAGTTGCATTGGAAGTGGAAAATACAAAGAATGTGGCCAAAACAAAAGCGCAGGTAAAAGACAAACTAAATGATTCACTAAACGGAAGAGACATTTCAATCATCACAGATAGAGGAATATTTAACAGTATAGAAGATATAAATCGTTCGATTCGAAATGGTCAGCCGCGGCAAACGATTAACCATAATATTGAAAATATTTTTCAGGATTTAAATCCAGCTAGAGACAATAGATAATAAAAAAAAACTAACTTTGAGTGGTATAACCACTTGGGGTTAGTTTTTAGTCCATTCGTTCTTTATTAGAAACATTTTAAAAGTGATAGACGAAATTCCCCCAAATATACAAGAAGAAAAGCATGATTATAATAGAAAAAATCGTTCTATATAATGAATTAGTTATTGAAATTACAGGAGAAAAGAGATATACTTTATAATGAAAAATATATTCGTTATAAAGAACTTATAAAATGTTAGTTAAAAGCCGAAAATGGCGGAGGGATATATAGTGAGAGTGCTAATCGTAGGTGGACAAGAGAATAAAATTAGACATGCTCTAATGCAAGAACTTTCAAACAAGCAAGTTTGTTACATAGTAGCTGATCGGAAAAAAGAAAATAGCATCCTGTCCTCTCTAGTTCATCATCAAGTAAACACTTTCTTGAACAAGATGGAATTAGCAGATTTAATGGAAAAGTATCAAATCGATTGTGTAATTGACTTATCAAATGAGCCAATTATGTCTAACAAAATGAAAGATTCCTTTGAACATTCAGAGAAGAATATTGCTCGTACGCTTGAAGTACTGGAGGCATGTGTGGAAGCTAAAGTAGGAAAAATTATTTTTCCGTCTACCATAGCAGTTTATGGGGACTTGGAAGATGTGATCACAGAGGATATGGCTTTACAACCCGTGCTATTTGAAGGATTATCGAAAAAGATAGTGGAGAAATATATACAACATTATCATACATTATATGGTCTCTCTTATACGATTTTACGATTTCCTATTTTATATGGAGAATATTCCTTCCAGAAGCAGAACGAAAGTATAGTGGAAACAACAATCAAAAATGTGTTGGAAAATCGTCCGTCTATTTGTTTTAAAGACGGAGAAGATAAGAAACATTTTTTACATATTAGTGATGCTGTTAAAGCCTTTATTTCTAGTTTAAATAAAGGCACGAATGAAATTTTTAATATTTGTCCGATGGAAAAATATTCAATGAAAGAAGTTGTCTCTATTATTCAGTCATTGATAAATGAAGATTCTCTTCCTCGCGTGGGTTTGAAAAAAGGAGAGAAAAGTAGAATTTCAACAAAGAAGGCACAAGTCCATCTTGGATGGCATGCTCAAGTGTCGTTTATAGAGGGGATTAGATTAGCGATGGTTAATATAAAACATGCCCTAAAACAGAAAAACGAACTATTGAAATAGGATTCATTATGATTCCACCTGGAGAGAGTTACTACGATACGCTATGAGAGAACCCTCTAATATAAGATTGCTAAAAATTAGGAATGAAATTATTTTTTATGGTGAGAATAATAGAGAGTAAGGTTGTTTAAAACCAAACTGTAGATTGACAGTACCTTATTTCCTTGGAAATAAGGCTGCTGTTGTGAGTAATGTGAAGAGGTGGTTATAATGAAAACCAGATTCCTTTTATTTTCAACTGTTTTTCTTGTCAGTATTCTTACTGTCTTTTTATCAAACGGACAAGTATATGGAAAGACTGGAAGCGGTGTCTCTCAAAATGAGAATCCTAAAAAATTGGAAGTCGTATTGCAAAGGATTTATTTAGACGGAGAAGTGAGTGAAGAAACAATAGAAGAGACAGTATGGTCGATGGAAGATTTCTGGTCAAAGTATGATAAATGGCAGCTGGTAGATATGACAAGCAGGGAGCTTGTTTTTAAACAAGAAGTTGATGATATATCTCCATTGTTGAAAACAAATGGTTATTTTGGCATTAATGAAGAAGGGATTTTAACCATTTATAATGGAAAACCGGCTGAAGAGAACATTATTCAGTCCTTTTTCCAGCTTGATTTAAAGAAGCTGGAGTCGAAACAACATGAAGATTTACAAAAAGGTATTCCGATTAAATCAAGAGATCGTTATGTAAAAGTACTTGAAACCTTTAAAAACTTAACAACAATTGAAACTACTAATTAAGGAATTATCAGTGAACAGAGGAAACACAGTAAACGTGTCGAATCTGCTCACTTTTTTTTGCGAGAATATTATGAAAATCATCTATAATAGCAGTTCTACAAAATAGTATGATAAAATAAGGGCTAGGATTTATCCCACACTTAAGGGGCACGGAGCCCTACTTTTGGAAGTTTTCTTTATAAGGGAGAGAATATAATTTGTACGAATATATAAAAGGGAATGTAGAATTTGTTGGACCAGAATACATCGTAGTGGAAAATAATGAGATTGGTTATCAGATTAAAACACCTAATCCATTTTCGTTTTCTGCCTTTTCTGGTAGTAAGATTACTGTATATACATACCATTATGTTAGAGAAGATAATATTAGCTTATACGGTTTTCGTTCGCAAGATGAAAAAGCTTTATTTACCAAGCTCCTTAACGTTTCAGGAATCGGACCTAAGGGAGCATTGGCTATTCTTGCATCTGGAGAACCGAGCCAAGTAATATCCGCTATTGAAGCGGAAGATGAAGCATTCCTTGTGAAGTTCCCTGGTGTTGGCAAGAAAACAGCAAGACAAATGATTTTGGATTTGAAAGGGAAACTAGCAGAGTTTATGCCAGATTTCTCCCCGGATTTATTTACAGTAGAAAGGCATGTAGCGAAAGCAGAAAGTGATTCAGCAATGGATGAAGCGATGCTTGCTTTAACCGCACTTGGATATTCGGAGAAAGAAGTCAAAAAAATTATCCCACATTTAAAGAAGGAACAGTTATCAACAGATGGTTATATCAAATTGGCATTGAAGCTTCTTTTAAAAAGATAAATGTGGATAAACGATTATCTAGAAGAAAGGAGTGAATGTTATGGATGATCGAATTATTTCAAGTGAAGCAGATACACAAGATTTATCATTTGAAAAAAGTCTTCGACCCATTCAATTACAGGAATATATTGGGCAAGATAAAGTAAAAGAAAATTTAAAAGTGTTTATCGAAGCGGCTAAATATAGAGAAGAGGCTCTTGATCACGTATTATTATATGGTCCCCCTGGTTTAGGGAAAACAACACTTGCAACGATTATTGCGAATGAAATGGGAGTTAATATTCGTACAACTGCTGGTCCAGCAATCGAAAGGCCAGGTGATTTAGCAGCAATTTTAACTGCCTTAGAGCCTGGGGATGTGTTATTTATTGATGAAATACATCGTTTGCCGCGAGCTATAGAAGAGGTCTTATATCCTGCCATGGAAGATTACTGTTTAGACATTGTAATAGGCAAAGGTCCCAGTGCTCGATCAGTTCGCCTAGATTTACCTCCATTCACTCTTGTTGGTGCGACTACTAGAGCGGGTTCCGTTTCTGCACCGTTAAGAGATCGTTTTGGGGTTCTGTCTAGATTGGAATATTATGAGGTAGATCAACTCAAAGATATTGTTTCCCGAACAGCAGATGTACTTCAAATTGGAATAGAGGACCTTGCAGCATGGGAAATTGCTAGACGATCAAGAGGTACACCTCGAATTGCGAATCGCCTTTTACGAAGAGTGCGGGATTTTGCACAAGTAAAGGGTGATGGAATGATTACGAAAGAATTGGCAGACCATTCCCTTGAACTTTTGCAAGTGGACCGTTTAGGGTTAGATCATATTGACCATAAATTATTACTAGGAATGATTTATAAATTTAAAGGTGGACCAGTAGGATTAGAAACCATTGCTGCAACAATTGGGGAAGAAGCACATACGATTGAAGATGTCTATGAACCATATTTACTGCAGATTGGTTTCTTGCAGCGCACTCCTAGAGGGAGAAGCGTCACACATCTTGTTTATGAACATTTAAATATAAAATTGGATTGATGGAAACATTTAAATAATAGAAAAGAATAAGCGGTATGAAGGACGAAAATAATGAATGATATTCCTAAGTATATAATGACTATTGGTGTGATTGTATTTCTTATTGGATTAGTAATGCAGTTTGTGCCGATTGGAAAACTTCCTGGTGACATTTTGATTAAAAAAGAGCATTCAACTTTTTATTTTCCAATTACAACTTGTATTGTGATTAGTATCATTTTATCTTTAGTTTTTTATTTTATCGGGAAATTTCGCTAAAAAAGATTGTATAAAAGAGAATAGGTGGACAGATATGAAAGTAGATTTATTTGATTTTTATTTACCAGAAGAATTAATTGCGCAGACGCCTTTAGAGGATCGTACAAGCAGCAGACTCATGATCGTTAATAAAGAAACTGGCGATTTAGAACATCGCAAGTTTAAAGATATATATGAGTATATTAATCCTGGAGATTGTTTTGTATTAAATGATACAAGGGTATTGCCAGCTAGATTACATGGTGAAAAAGAAGATACTGGAGCACATATTGAAGTTTTATTGCTGAAGCAGCAAAAAGATGACAAGTGGGAAACACTTGTCAAGCCAGCCAAAAGAGTCAAAGAAGGTACCGTTATTTCCTTTGGAGATGGAACACTAAAAGCAGTTTGTGTAAAAGAGTTGGAACACGGTGGGCGTATTCTTGATTTTCAATATGAGGGCATTTTTTACGAAATCTTGGATCAGCTTGGCGAGATGCCGCTGCCTCCCTATATTAAAGAAAAACTAGACGACCAAGATCGTTATCAAACTGTTTACGCGAAGGAAAGGGGTTCTGCGGCAGCTCCAACAGCTGGGCTCCATTTTACAACAGAATTGTTAGATGCACTAAAGAAAAAGGGTGTACATATTGCCTTTATTACTCTGCATGTTGGTCTTGGCACCTTCCGACCAGTAAACGTTGAGGATGTAGATAAACATGAAATGCATGCGGAGTTTTATCAGCTTAATAAGGAAACAGCTGCCTTATTAAATAGTGTAAGAGGTCAAGGCGGACGAATAATTTCTGTAGGTACAACCTCAACTAGAACGCTTGAAACAATTGCCTCTGCCAATAATGGTGAATTTGTAGAAAGTAGTGGATGGACAAGTATCTTTATTTACCCTGGATATGAATTTAAAGGAATTGATGGCATGATTACGAATTTCCATTTGCCTAAATCGACGTTAATTATGCTAGTAAGCGCACTGGCAGGAAGAGAGAACATTCTTCATGCGTATGAAACAGCAGTCAAAGAAAGATACCGCTTCTTTAGTTTTGGCGATGCAATGTTTATACAATAAGTAATCGATCATCATGATAGGTTATCAATTGCTTGAGTTTCGCAGTAATATTCTTTAGAATAATATAGTCGATTCTACTGTTTTTTAGTTACTAGATATTTTTTCATTAAAAACGGAAAATTAATCATGAATCTGAGAAAGATTCACTTTATATGAAGGAGAAAATAAATTTGACAGCAATACGTTATGAATTCATAAAAACTTGTAAGCAAACAGGCGCCAGATTGGGGATTGTCCATACGCCCCATGGATCTTTTGAAACGCCGGCTTTTATGCCAGTTGGAACGTTAGCAACAGTAAAAACAATGGCACCAGAAGATTTAAAAACGATGGGAGCAAATATCATTTTAAGTAATACCTATCATTTATGGTTAAGACCAGGTCATGACATTGTGAAAGAAGCAGGCGGGCTTCATAAATTCATGAATTGGGATAAAGCGATATTGACGGACTCGGGCGGATTTCAAGTCTTTAGTTTAAGTGATTTCCGCAAAATCGAAGAAGAAGGCGTACATTTTCGCAACCACTTAAATGGGGATAAATTATTCCTTTCCCCAGAAAAAGCAATGGAAATACAAAATGCCCTAGGGTCAGATATTATGATGGCATTTGACGAGTGTCCGCCCTACCCAGCAGAATACGATTATATGAAGAAATCAGTGGAACGAACTTCTCGTTGGGCAGAACGCTGCCTAAAGGCACATAAACGTCCAGAGGATCAAGGTTTATTTGGTATTATTCAAGGTGGAGAATACGAAGAGCTTCGCAAACAAAGTGCAAGAGACTTAGTTTCTTTAGATTTACCTGGCTATGCAGTCGGTGGATTATCAGTTGGGGAACCTAAGGATGTGATGAATCGTGTCCTTGAATTTACAACGCCATTAATGCCAGATAATAAACCGCGTTATTTAATGGGAGTAGGTTCACCAGATTCATTAATCGATGGTGCAATTCGTGGGATTGATATGTTTGACTGTGTGTTACCAACCAGAATAGCAAGAAATGGTACGGTGATGACAAGTGAGGGCCGTCTTGTTGTGAAAAACGCTAAATATGCTAGAGATTTTGGACCATTGGATCCTGAGTGTGATTGCTATACTTGTAAAAATTATAGCCGGGCATATATTCGTCACCTTATTCGATGTGACGAAACATTCGGAATAAGGCTTACATCTTACCATAATCTATATTTTCTGTTAAACTTAATGGAGAATGTCCGAGACGCAATCAGAAACGACCGTTTAGGAGATTTTAAAGAAGAGTTTTTCGAACGTTATGGTTTTAATAAACCCAACGCTAAAAACTTTTAATAGAGAATTTGAAAGGAGGGGAAATATAGATGGGAAATTTAGCTGGTTTACTACCGTTTATTTTAATGTTTGTACTATTCTATTTCTTGCTAATTCGTCCACAGCAAAAGCGTCAAAGAGCTGTGCGTGATATGCAAAGTAGCTTAAAAAAAGGGGACAAGATTGTCACGATTGGCGGCATGCATGCTACAATCGATGCAATTGATGAAGGAACGGTTGTATTAAAATCAAAAGATGGCTCACGCCTGACATTTGATCGTAATGCAATTCGTGAAGTAGTAGAATCCTCTGCTGCAGTAGCTAGTCCAACATTAGAAAAAACAGAACAATAAGTAAAAAAAGTGCAGTCTTAAAAAATAAGATTGCACTTTTGTATTTTATCGAAGGATTTTTGGTTATTTATTTTTTGGAAAGATTTACCCCCAAAATACCTCCCATCATACAAATAAGGGTATAACATACATGATAAATGGTTTGTTCTATCGTAAATAGTTGGTCAGAGCCTAGAAAGGAAAATAAAAAAATGATGATGGAATAGATGAACCCTGTGAGTCCCCCAAGAAACCAACCTCTTTCCTTACCTTTCCCTCCGGAAATAAAACCACCTGCAAATAAAGTTATAAAGGATACGGCTGTAATAATATATCGCAGGGATGATTCTTGAATAGATGTAAATCTTAATAATAGGGAAAAGAACAAACTGCTTGCTATTAACATAATGAAAATGGCAATTAGACCGTATAAAACAGAACTGCCAACATGTTTACTCTCTTCGATTGTAAACCTCTCCTTTCCAAAACATTTAAAGTTTTCTATAAAAGTTCTCTAGTACAAGCATATTCGGGAAGGAAGAAAATAGAATTAAAAAATATTTAAAAACACATTTTTCTCTCATCCTTATACTGCTGCTTTTCTGTATTATTTTTATCGTATGGAGCAGATTAAAAGAGAACATATTTGATCGGAGGAGATAATGTGGACCAGTATTTGATCATTTTGTTTAGAACGATTTTGATCTACTTTTTAATCGTTCTTATTTTTCGAATGATGGGAAAAAGGGAAATAGGGGAATTAAGCATATTAGATCTTGTTGTATTCATTATGATCGCAGAAATTGCTGTTGTTGCTATAGAAGATTATAAGGATCCCATTTTACCAACGCTATTCCCAATGTTTATCCTACTAGCCATTCAAGTGCTTCTAGCGTTCTTTTCTTTAAAAAGCAAAAAAATGCGTGATTTTATTGAGGGAGAACCAACATTAATTATCAAAAATGGTAAGATTGACGAAAAAGCAATGAGAAGCCAGCGCTATAATTATGATGACTTATTAATTCAGCTTAGAGAAAAAAATATCCGCAATATTGCAGATGTAGAGTTTGCCATATTAGAAACATCAGGTAAACTTTCTGTATTTGAAAAAGAAGAAAATAAGTCATCTATTACTATTCCATTAATTATGGATGGAATTATTCAAGAGAGCAACCTAGAGAGAATAGGAAAAACTAATCTATGGTTAAGACAGCAATTAAAAGATAAAGGATATGTTAATATAAAAAACATCTCCTTTTGCAGTTATCAAGACGGTGAATTTTATATTGATGTGATTGATCATTAAAGAAAGAACAACAGTGAAATCTTTCAGTAAAAAAGCAACCAGTGAGAAGCGGAATTCTCATTGGTTGCTACAGTTGAAAAAGTTTTAAGAAAAAAATGGACCAATCCAAGGGATTTTTGCTAAATCTTTTTTGTTCATTAAACGGAAAAGAAAAAGCAATATGATATAAAAGATACAGATTATACTAGTAATACTGATGATTTGTATCAGAATGGAAGGGAACGTTATTGTTTTGACTAAAAGAGAGCCAAGATAAGCAGTCAGCAAAATAACAAGCAGCATTTTTATATAATCTTTCACAATAATCGAGAAACTAATTGTTTTTAATATTGTAGCAAAATGAAGGATCGTTACTAAAACAAACCCAACAATTAAGGCAATAGCTACTCCGAAAATTCCAAACTCTGGTCGACTTGCAAGAATAAAAATTAATGCTGTTTTAACGGCTGCTCCGATAAAGCTGTTAATCATTGCTGCTCTCGCAAAATTTAAGGCTTGCAAAGTAGCCTGAAGTGGACCTTGGTAATAATTAAGAATAAAGAACGGTGCCATTAGCTGAATAAAGGAAGTGCCTCGCGTGCTTCCGTACATAACGGTCATTAAAGGCTCAGCCAACACATATAGGACTACAATGGCAAGTCCACCTGTCATAAAGGTGAATTTAAGTGCTTGCTGTAATAAATGTTCGATTAGCTTTAGTTGATTATTAGCTTTTGCTTCACTAATAGCAGGCACAAGAGATGTTGATAATGATTGAGTAAAGAAGGATGGCAGCATTAAGAGTGGGAGTGCAAAACCAGTTAATACTCCATATTGTTTTGTTGCATTGATAGCAGTAAGACCAGCTAATGATAAGCTATGTGCTACAACAATGGGTTCAATAAACCAAGCGATGCTGCCAATCATTCGGCTTCCTGTTGTTGGTAAAGCAATTGTCATTAGTTCTTGGAAAGTATTTTTTCCATTATGTACATAGTGGAAGAATTTTTTCCGTAAATGAAATTTTTTTTTCCATTTAAATGATGCTAGTAAATAGAATAAAGACGCTAGTTCTCCAAGAACAGAAGCGAGCATTGCCCCTGCAGCAGCATATTCGACTCCAAGAGGCAGAAAGGCTTTTGTTAAAGTCGCAATTAACGCAATCCGAACGATTTGTTCAATCACTTGAGAAATTGCAGCTGGCTTCATATTTTGTCTGCCTTGAAAATACCCTCTCAAAACAGATGAAACAGCGATTATTGGGATAATTGGCGTAATCGCAAGAAGTGGTAAAAGAGTTCTTTCATCTGTAAATAGGGTTTGAGAAAGATAGGGTGCTAAAAGAAATAAAGCTGGAGTAAAGATCACTGTTAGACCTAAAGTTGTACTTAAGGAAACGATTAAGATGCTCTTTACTTTTCGTAAATTCCCTTCGGCTTCGGCTTCGGCTACATTCTTAGAGATTGCTACAGGCAGTCCAAGCTGAGTGATGGTTACAACTAATATCATTGTCGGGTAAACCATCATGTAGAGTCCAACACCATCATCTCCGATAAATCGTGCGATAACAATTCGATTTATAAATCCAAGAACTCTAGTAATAAATCCTGCTATAAGTAAAATCATTGTTCCTTTTAAAAACTTAGACATTCTATTACCTGCCTTCTCAAATAGCGAATAATACTATACAATTATCTATATGCAACAGAGTGGACAAAGCATGACAAGGTTTTTTTATAAAAGTAAGTTTGTTGTAAGGAAGAGACGATATTTTATTGTTAGTATGAAAAAGGAATCATATTTTTTTCTAGGTAAAATGGTTTGCTTAGCATTATGGAGGTATAGAAGTAAAAGGAGATAGCTCCCATGTTTAAAAGTAAGATAAAATGACTGTAATGGAGTGAATAGGAATGTCGTCAACATCAACACACATATATGACCAATATCGTTCACAAGTTAAACCTGTATTAAACAGCAAGTTAGAAGAGTTTCACTTACTTGGCTATGAGACTATTAAGGAAGACGAGCTATGGGCATTTTTAACGAATAAAAAATGGAGAAAGCCCGCTCAAGATATCAGAATTTCGGAGCTTGTACAGGATATACTGAATGTTAAGGTAGTAGACTATATGAACTTTGCCACTATCGAGGCATATAAAACGGCAGATCTATTCTCTGTCTTATCAGAAGAAGAAAAAAAAGAATTACTGAAGTAAAGGAGTTTTATTAATCAGAAATTCTTCCATTATTCTTTTTTATAGTTGATGATGGTTTGGAGATGGTGGTAATAAAAGACAAGTCGTTAACTTTATGTGACAATTAGAATAACTTTACTAGTATATTTTTCTATACAAATTGACAGTCATGATAAACTGTTCCATAATGAGTTTATTCTAAGTTATAGAAGAAATTGTTAGTTTAATTACTGGAAAGAAGTGAGCCGCAGAAATAGAATAACAGCTGATTGCAAGGTTCATATTAAAAGAGGACATCATTTTTGATAAATAACAATGAATATGGCTAGTATTAGTTGAGGAAGTTTCTGCTTTGTATTTCATGAGGAGGATTAATACATAATGGTTAAACGCAGTAGAATTGTTGCTTTTTTGTTAATCATTGTCTTGGCGGCAGGATTAATGGGAGGAACAACAAATAAAATTTTGGACAATATTAAGCTTGGATTAGACCTTCAAGGTGGATTTGAAGTTCTTTATAAAGTAGAACCACTGGAAAAGGGGAAAGCGAAAATTGATGAAGCCGCTTTAAAAAGCACAGCTCAAGCTTTAGATAAAAGGATAAATGTTTTAGGAGTAAGCGAGCCTGTTATTCAAATAGAGGGAAAAGACCGAATAAGAGTGCAGCTTGCTGGTATAACAGATCAAAATGAAGCAAGAGAAATGCTTTCAACTGAAGCTAACCTAACATTCAGAGATATTCAAGATAAGAAATTACTAGATGGCTCTGATTTAGTGCAGGGAGGAGCAAGTCAAGAATTTGACCAGTATGGAAAACCTAGTGTTTCTTTAAAACTAAAAGATGCAAATAAGTTTAAAGAAATAACACAATCAGTTTTAGGTAGTCCGTTAGTCATCTGGTTAGACTTTGAAGAAGGGGATTCTTATAATGCGGAAGCAGCGAAAGAAGAACCAAAATTCTTATCTGCACCGATGGTAAGTGAAGTGATTAATTCGGATACTGTATCTATAACTGGTAATTTTACAGTAGATGAGGCGACCAGATTAGCTGAATTATTAAATGCTGGTGCATTGCCGGTTAAATTGACGGAAGAATATTCGACAAGTGTTGGCGCACAGTTTGGAGATCAAGCGTTAAAAGATACAGTATATGCGGGTATCATTGGTGTAGGCCTAGTATTTTTATTTATGCTTCTCTATTACCGTCTGCCTGGATTAGTTGCTATCATTACATTGTCCATCTATGTTTATTTAAATCTGTTGGTTCTTGATTTAATGAAAGGGGTATTAACACTTCCAGGAATTGCGGCACTTATTCTCGGTGTTGGAATGGCCGTAGATGCTAATATCATTACCTATGAAAGAATTAAGGATGAACTGAGGGTAGGAAAGTCGCTGCGAGCTGCTTTTCAAGCAGGTAATAAAAACTCCATCGGAACCATTTTTGATGCAAATTTAACTACCATTATAGCTTCGATTGTTCTATTTATTTATGGGACAAGTTCAGTAAAAGGGTTTGCTACACTCTTAATTGTTAGTATATTAGTAAGTTTTATTACTGCTGTATATGGTTCTAGATTATTACTCGGTTTACTAGTGAAAAGTAAATTGTTTGATAAAAAAATTACGTGGTTTGGAGTCAATCGTAAAGACATTAAACATATTAGCGAAAATTACGATACTTTAACATTGCCAACCAAATTTGATCGTCTTGATTTTGTAAAATATAAAAATGTATTTTTCACAATTTCTAGTGTTTTAATTGTGGCGGGAATTGTGATTATGTTTATATTCAAGCTTAATCTTGGAATTGATTTTGCAAGTGGATCTCGTATAGAAGTTATGGCAGATAAAGCATTAACAACTGCTGAAATTGAAGATCACTTAGATAAGCTGAATGTAAAAGCAGACGATATCGTAATTTCAGGTGACAAGCAAGATACTGCTGCTATTCGTATTAAGGGTGATTTAAGTCGAGCTAAAATTAATACGATAAAGTCAGAGTTTAATAAAACGTATGGGCATGATCCGAACGTCAGCAGTGTATCACCAACTGTTGGGAAAGAACTAGCTAAAAATGCCTTTAAAGCGATAATTTTTGCCTCCATCGGAATCATTATTTATGTGGCAATTCGCTTTGAAGTATATATGGGTCTTGCAGCTGTATTAGCATTACTGCATGATGCTTTCTTTATTGTCGTGATTTTCAGTCTCACACGACTAGAAGTAGATATTACCTTTATCGCTGCTGTGTTGACGATTGTCGGTTACTCGATTAATGATACGATTGTTACCTTTGATCGTATAAGAGAAAATTTAGCGAAGAAGAAGCGAATCAAAACACCACAAGAAATTAAAGATATTATCAACAGAAGTATTAGACAGACATTTGCACGTTCGATAAACACTGTAATAACGGTTGTGATTTGTGTAGTGGCTTTATTAATATTTGGAAGCAGTGCAATCACAAACTTCTCTTTAGCGTTACTAATTGGTTTAATTGGCGGTGCCTATTCTTCTATCTTTATTGCATCCCAGCTTTGGTATGTCTGGAAGAAGAGAGAATTAAAGAGAAAAGGTGTCTTAATTACGTATAAAGAAAAACGTCCAATTTCAGACGAGCCACAAGTATAAGACAAAACAAAAGCCTGTCTCCTAAAGGAGCGGGTTTTTGTATATTTGCTAAAAAAATCCTTGTTTATGATAGTGGAAAGATGGAAAATAGGAAATAATAGAACCAAAAAATACAAAGGGAGGGAAGTAAATGAAATTTCAATGGAATATGCTTTGGGGAATTATTTTTGCTTTAATCGTTGCGGTCTTTGCAGTTATTAATGTCGAACCGGTTTCCGTTAATTACTTATTTGGAGAAGGGGAATGGCCGCTTATTTTAGTTATATTAATTTCTGTTCTTCTTGGTGGATTAATCATTGGCTCTGCTGGAATTATTCGTATTTATTCATTGCAGCGTAAAATTAAAACATTGGAAAAAGAAAAAAAGGCATTAGAACAAAAATCGGATGATAAAAAAGAGAAGGAAAAGGTTCTAACAGATCTAAAATAAAAAGGGATGTCTGCAAGGAGAAATTCGTTGGAAGTGTTTACTTCGATTAATTTCTTCTCAGACATCTTTTTTGTCTATTTAGTTATTTGGAATGATAATTGAACAATTTTTTTAATATTAAAAAGTAATTATAAAAACAACCACATGTTTTTCCATTCTTCTTGCATTGAAAGGACTTCTTTTAACTTGTATAATAGTTAGATTGAGGTGATTGAATGTTACGTTCCAAAAAAAGATGGATACAAGAAGAAACTTCAAATAAAGAAAATATTTTACTATTAGCAGAAGAGTTAAAACTAGCACCAATTGTTGCCTCACTTTTATTGAAAAGAGGTTACCATACACCAGAGGAAGCAAAAGCCTTTTTATTTGATGATAATAATGATTTTCATGATCCTTTCCTGCTTTTAGGAATGGATATAGCCGTAGATCGAATACAAAAGGCAATTACTAACAAGGAATTAATTCTTATATTCGGAGATTATGATGCCGATGGAGTAACTAGCACGACCGTTATGATGAAAACATTAGAGGATCTTGGAGCCAATGTACAATTTTATATTCCAAACCGATTTACCGAAGGATATGGCCCTAATGAGAGGGCTTTTCGCTATGCTAAAAGCATTGGTGTTCAATTGATTATTACAGTCGATACGGGTATTGCTGCTGTTCATGAAGCGGAAGTGGCAAAGGAATTAGAAATAGACTTAATCATTACCGATCACCATGAGCCTGGACCAATATTGCCAGAGGCACTTGCGATTATTCATCCGAAGATAGAAGGCAGCGGATATCCGTTCCGTGATTTAGCAGGGGTAGGCGTTTCTTTCAAGTTATCTCACGCTCTTTACGGAAAAGTTCCCCATCATTTATTGCCATTTGCGGCAATTGGAACAATCGCTGATCTTGTCTCTTTAACAGGAGAAAATCGCCTTCTTGCGAAAAAAGGAATTAAGGCACTGCAAGAAACGGATAATATCGGTTTAAATGCATTATATCGTCAAATGAATATCGACAAAAATACGATTAATGAAGAAACAATCGGGTTTATGCTTGCTCCGCGAATTAATGCTATTGGCAGATTAGGAAATGCGGATCCGGCTGTTGACTTATTATTAACGGATGATTCAGAGATTGCAAAAGAACTAGCATTAGAAATGGAAGAAACGAATAAGGAAAGACAAGCGATTGTAAATCAGATAACATTGGAAGCGATGGAACAAGTGGACGAGCTCTATCCATTAAATGAAAATCGTGTTCTAATTGTAGGGAAAGAAGGCTGGAACCCCGGTGTAGTTGGGATAGTTGCTTCTAGATTGGTAGAAAAGTACTATCGACCAACGATTGTATTAAGTTATGACAAGGAAAAGGGAATAGCAAAAGGATCTGCTCGCAGTATTGAGGGATTTGATTTATATAAAAATCTATCGACGTGTAGAGATATTCTACCTCATTTTGGTGGGCATCCAATGGCTGCAGGAATGTCTTTAAAAATAGAAGATGTAGAAGTTCTTAGAGATAGTTTAAATAGATTAGCTTTTGAACAATTAACAGAAGAAAATCTCATTCCATTAACAAAGGTGGATGGCAGTTTTTCAATTAGTGATATATCTATTAAATCAATAGAGGAAATGCAAATGCTCGCCCCATTTGGAGTCGACAATCCCAAGCCAAAATTAACCTTCTGTGATCTAGAAATCGACAATATGCGGAAAATAGGTTCCAATCAAAACCATTTAAAGATTATATTAAAAGATAATGATTTTGAATTAGATGGAATAGGATTTGGAATTGGAGACCTATGTGATCATATCTCTCCAAGTGCAAAAGTTTCTGTATTAGGGGAGCTTTCGATAAACGAATGGAATAATCGTAAAAAACCGCAAATCTTTATTCAAGATATGGAGGTTGCTCATTGGCAGCTGTTTGACTATCGAAGTTTAAGAAAAGTGAATCAATTATACGAAGTAGTGCCTAAAAATGCCCAGTGGATTTTTTTTCATCAAGATTCTGTTCCTAAGGATATGGATGAACAAGTCTCTTATCAGGTAATTGAATCAATAGAGCAAGCAGCATTCCTAGAATCAATGAATAATGCTATGGTACTGGCAGATTATCCCCCTAGTTTGGATATGCTAAAAACATTGTTAACTAACAATGCCCCTGAAAGAATATATGCTGTTTTTTATAAACAACAAAGTGACTTCTTTAGTACAATGCCAACTCGTGATCACTTTAAATGGTTCTATGCTTTTTTAGCAAAACAGGGGAATTTTCACCTCCAAAAATTCGGTGGAGAGCTTGCTAGAAGAAAAGGCTGGAGTAAAGAAACGGTAGATTTTATGTCAAAGGTGTTTTTTGAATTAAATTTTGTTACAATGAAGGATGGATTTATTTCACTGAATAAGAATGTTCCAAAAAGAGATTTAACAGAATCTATCTCTTTTCAACAAAAACAAGCGCAATTTGAGCTGGAAAATGAATTAATTTATTCATCTTATGAACAACTTAAAAATTGGTTTGATCTTATTCTAAAGAAATCCGTCAATAATGAGGAGGAAGTAAAAGAATGGATTTAAAACAATATGTTACGATCGTTGAAGATTGGCCAAAAGAAGGGATCAGATTCAAGGATATAACAACATTAATGGATAATGGTGATGCATATAGATATGCAACAGATCAAATTGTAACGTATGCAAAAGAAAAAGAAATTGATCTTGTTGTAGGACCAGAAGCAAGAGGCTTTATCATTGGCTGTCCTGTTGCTTATTCGCTTGGAGTTGGCTTTGCTCCAGTTCGTAAAGAAGGAAAATTACCGAGAGAAACGATTAAAGTAGAATATGGATTGGAATATGGAAAAGACGTATTAACAATCCATAAAGATGCGATTAAACCAGGTCAACGTGTTTTAATCACAGATGATTTATTAGCGACAGGCGGTACAATTGAGGCGACAATTAAATTAGTCGAAGAACTTGGCGGGATTGTTGCTGGTATTGCATTTTTAATTGAATTGTCTTATCTTGAAGGACGTAAAAATTTAGACGGATATGATATTTTAACTTTAATGGAATATTAATCCACATACATGAAAAAAGGGCGCTGATTAAGCGCTCTTTTTCATAATCGAAAAGAAAAGAAAGAAAAAATTACTAGGAATAGGTAGAAATCGCCTTCATTCGACATTTTTCTTTCTTTCCGTATAAAATTTACTTCCAATCCCTTTACAATCTCCCTTTTTTTTTCGATAATAGTAATAATCATTCTAAAATAAATTTTATTCTTTTTTGTAATCTTGCATAAAAGTAGTAGGATAGAAAGAATGTCTAAAATATGCTAAATTTTAATAATATAATTGTAATATGAAAGGTGATTACATGGCGAACGATCAAGTATTAACCGCCGAACAAGTCATCGATAAGACTAGAGGATATTTAAACGAAGAGCACGTAGCTTTTATTGAAAAAGCTTATGACTATGCAAGAGAGGCTCATCGTGAACAATATAGAAAATCTGGGGAACCATATATTATTCATCCAATCCAAGTAGCAGGAATTTTGGCTGATTTAGAAATGGATCCAGCAACAGTAGCAGCAGGTTTTCTCCATGACGTTGTTGAAGACACGGAAATTACTTTACAAGATATAAGTAAAGCATTTAACAGTGAAGTGGCCATGCTCGTTGACGGTGTAACGAAGCTCGGTAAAATTAAATATAAATCACATGAAGAACAACAAGCAGAAAATCATCGTAAAATGTTTGTAGCGATGGCGCAGGACATTCGTGTTATCCTAATTAAATTAGCAGACAGACTTCATAATATGAGAACATTGAAGCATTTACCTGCAGAAAAGCAGCGTCGTATTTCAAATGAAACATTGGAGATTTTTGCCCCACTTGCTCATCGTCTAGGAATCTCTACTATTAAATGGGAACTAGAAGATACTGCATTACGCTATATGAATCCACAGCAATATTATCGTATCGTAAATTTAATGAAAAAGAAAAGAGCAGAAAGAGAACAATACCTAGATGAAGTAGTTACTGAAATTCGTGAAGGAACGGCAGAAGTAAAAATTCAAGCAGATATTTCCGGAAGACCAAAGCATATATACAGCATATATCGCAAAATGGTTTTACAGAATAAACAGTTTAATGAAATATATGACTTATTAGCAGTAAGAATTGTCGTCAACAGTATTAAAGATTGCTATGCCATACTAGGGATTATACACACAAGATGGAAACCAATGCCTGGGCGCTTTAAAGACTATATTGCGATGCCAAAGGCTAATATGTATCAGTCTCTCCATACAACTGTTATCGGTCCTAAGGGCGATCCTTTAGAAGTGCAAATTCGTACACAAGACATGCATCGAATTGCTGAATACGGGATTGCAGCTCATTGGGCATACAAAGAAGGAAAATCTGTAAATGAAGGATCCTCATTGGAAGAAAAATTAACATGGTTTAGAGAAATATTAGAATTCCAAGATGATTTCGTGAATGCCGAAGAGTTTATGGAAAGTCTGAAAATTGATTTATTTTCAGATATGGTTTTTGTTTTTACACCAAAGGGAGACGTGTTTGAGTTACCTTCTGGCTCTGTACCAATTGATTTTGCTTATCGTATCCATTCAGAAATTGGAAATAAAACGATTGGAGCAAAAGTGAATGGCAAGATGGTCACCCTTGATTACAAGTTAAAAACAGGCGATATTGTTGAAATTCATACGAGTAAACATTCGTATGGACCAAGTCAAGATTGGTTAAAAATAGCTCAAACATCCCAAGCAAAAAATAAAATTAGACAATTTTTCAAAAAACAACGTAGAGAAGAAAATGTCGAAAAAGGGAAAGAATTAGTTGAAAAAGAAATTCGTAATATGGAATTTGATTTGAAAGAAATTCTTACACCCGAAAATGTGAAGGCAGTAATTGAAAAATTTAATTTTATGACAGAAGAAGATATGTATGCGGCTGTAGGCTACAATGGAATTACAGCACTCCAAGTGGCCAATAGGTTAACAGAAAAATGGCGGAAGAAAAGAGATGCAGAACAGATTTCAACTATTTCAAATGCAGTTGCGGAATTAAAGTCTTTTTCCAATAATAAAAGGAGCGCTTCTGGTGTTCGAGTAACGGGAATTGATAACCTATTAATCCGTTTATCTCGCTGCTGTAATCCTGTTCCAGGTGATGACATAGTTGGCTTTATTACAAAAGGAAGAGGCGTTTCCGTTCATCGGGCAGACTGTACAAATATTGACACAGATGATGCGAAGGCACGACTAATTCCTGTTGAATGGGAAACGAATTTAAATAACCGCAAAGAATATAATGTTGAAATTGAAATAAGCGGCTATGACAGAAGAGGTTTATTAAATGAGGTTCTCCAGGCAGTTAATGAATCGAAAACAAATATATCGGCCGTATCTGGTAAGTCTGACCGTAATAAAGTTGCGACGATTAACATGAGTATTATGATTCTAAATGTCAATCATCTTCAAAAAGTTGTTGATCGAATCAAACAAATTCCAGATGTCTATTCTGTACGAAGAATAATGAACTAAGGAGTCTTAAATGTGCGTGTAGTATTACAAAGATCAAGAGAAGCAAAAGTAGAAGTAGACGGAGAGATAGTTGGCGCTATTGAGAAAGGATTCGTTCTTCTTGTAGGTATTACACATAGCGATACATTGGAAGAGGCTAAATACCTTGCAGATAAAATTGCCCATCTTCGTGTTTTTGAAGACGAGAATGGGAAAATGAATCAAAGTATTTTAGATAGGGAGGGAGCCGTTTTATCGATTTCCCAGTTTACCCTATATGGAGATACACGTAAAGGAAGAAGACCTAACTTTATGGATGCCGCTAAACCAGAGCAGGCAAAGGTGTTATATGATCAATTCAATAAACTTTTACGCAGCCATGGTCTAACTGTTGAAACAGGTATTTTTGGTGCGATGATGGATGTCCAGCTAATAAACGATGGACCGGTAACATTAATATTAGATAGTAAATAATGTTAAATGAATGCTTCCTATACAATTAAAAAAGGTTAGACCATAAGTAATCTGGATAGAAATAAAGCCAAACAATCACGAAAGCTCAGATGATTGTTTGGCTTTTATTTGCTTCTTATATGACCATTCATTTAACAGGCTTAATAACTAAAATAATTCTCTAAGCCATTATAGATAGCTGTAGTAATGGTCTCTTGATACTTGTTAGAAAGTAACGTTTGTTCTTCAGCAGGACTACTTAGATATCCCAATTCTAACAGAGAGGCAGGTTGTCTATTTTGCTTAAGGACGACATATGAATTTTGTCTAACGCCTCTATCCTTTCGATCTGTTGCTTCAATGATACTTTTATGTATGCTGGTAGCTAATTTTTTCTGATTTGATGTGTAGTAATAGCTTGTAACACCATTTACGGAACGATCACTGATGCTGTCATAATGGAGGCTGATAAAAGCATCTGCATGATAGAAATGGCTTATATCGACCCTTGTTTGTAACGGAATAAATAGATCGTTTTTTCTAGTTAGGATTACCTTTGCTCCAGAGGCTTCTAGTTTATTAGCAAGTAACTTAGCGGTACGAAGATTTAATGTCTTTTCAAGTGTTCCGACAAAGCCTATTGTGCCACTATCCTTTCCGCCGTGCCCAGGATCCAAAACGATTGTTTTTCCCTTTAAATCATTTGTAGCTGTAGTATTGGTAATTTGGGGATCATTTGATGCTGAATCTTCAACCAGCCATTCCGCAATATATCCAAATTCGCCGTCTGCAAGTTTAATTTTATACCAATCATCAATTATTTCTACTGCTTGAAAGGTTTCGCCGCTATCTGCGACAAGCAAGATTTTTGAATTGACGGTTGCATCGCTTCTAATATTTGTTCTATCGTAGAGAAGTTTAACTTTCTTATCGATTGTTTTTCCTTTTCTGCTTTCTATATCGCTGCTCTTTAAAAGATCTTTATGAACCCAGCCGATATTACCAGAGTATTGAATTTTTGCCCAATTAGATTCTTCTGCTATTATAGTAATTACAGTGCCAATGCTGATTTTTCCGATGATTTCTGCACTAGTAGATGGATTACTGCGAAGATTAATCTGATCTTCTGTAACAGTAGCTATTTCCTGTTTAGGCTTTTCTTGTACTCCTGTTTCTGTATGAATAGAAGAATCTTCAAACAGGAGATAATCATTGTGAACCCATCCAGACCCTAAATCTGTACTGATTTGATACCAATCGTTATTTGTGGAAAGGATGGTGACTTCAATTCCTTCACCTAAAGTGGTAATCACTTGATAATTTGTACCTGGTCCTTTTCTTAAGCGAAGACCATTCTCTGTAATCGTGGCTTTGTTTGAATGGGAAGTAATTGTTTCTTCTTCTTTTTCCATTGGGCCGTCATTTGTACTTTGTCCGTTTTTTGTTACTAAATAGGCGGCTACCCATCCAGTAGAAGAGGGAGTATATTGAATTTCAATCCAATCATTTTCTTCCTTTATTAAAGGATATGCTTTTCCTATCTCCATTTTCCCAATAACATTTTGATCAAGCCCTGGATTTTCTCTAACGTTTATGACCATATTAGCTTGAACAGTTGATTGATTTTCTGCTGATACAAGTTGATACTGTGTAGGAATGAAGAAGATGCTGACTAAAAGTAATAGCATCCATCTTATATTCTTCAAACAAGCTGCACTCCTTCCGTAATTGTCTAAAGCTGACTAGTATAATTTCACATACAATAAGATTCTACTTTTTGAAGGTATATTCCTTTATGCTATTCTTATTTTTTGTAATCAAATTTAGACAAGAAACTATTTTTTGATGAAATTTTTTAGCCTCTCATGGTAATACTATAAATAAATAACAGAAAAAAGGGTGAAATGCATGAGATTTGGTGAAAAAAGTTCATCAACTAGTGAAATTGATTCCAAATTACTAGGCGTCGATTTTCACGATTTTATTCAAAGAGAAGGAAATTCAAATGCGATTGAGCTAGCTTCTGAATTCGGACTTTCATTAGGGGAAGTAAAAAAGCTAAAGAAACAACTAGGAAAATTATAATAGAGCGGGAAATCATTTTCATATCCTATTGACAATACAATCTTTCCTATTTATTATTAATTAAATAATAATAAATAATCTAGTAAAGCCATTGATCGAGAAGAGTATCTAAGAGACACATGAACAGAGAGGAAATGTCATAAAGGCTGCAAGCATTTCTACATGATGACTTAGAGAAAGAACACTCAGGGAGGCTTTCTTCTGAAAATATTCTTCATTAGTAGGTAGAAACGTGCGCAGGCGTTAACTGCAAAGTGGAAGATTTAAGAAAATCTTCAATTAGGGTGGTACCACGGGAAAAATCTCGTCCCTTGTATTCAGATGGATGCAAGGGACGAGATTTTTTTATTTGAAATATTACAAATAAAGCGCGGATATCAGACGCTTTTCTAATAGCAGGGAGGATACATAAAATGCATATTAATATTCCAAGAGGAACCCAAGATATTTTGCCAGGGACTGTAGAAAAGTGGCAGTATATTGAAGGGAAAATTAAACAACTTTGTGATCGATATCAATATAGCGAAATCCGCACTCCTATATTTGAACATACAGAACTATTTTTACGAAGTGTTGGGGACACAACGGATATTGTTACAAAGGAAATGTATACTTTTGAGGATCGAGGAAAAAGAAGCTTAACATTAAGACCAGAGGGAACAGCGGCGGTTGTTCGTTCATTTGTGGAGAATAAAATGCATGGATATGCATCTCAGCCAATTAAGCTCTTTTATTTAGGGCAAATGTTCCGGTATGAGAGACCACAAGCTGGACGTTTCCGTCAATTTGTCCAGTTTGGTGTGGAAGCAATTGGGAGTAAAGATCCTGCTATTGATGCGGAAGTGATTGCACTTGCTTATTCCGTTTATCAAACAATGGGATTATCAAAGTTAAAGGTAGTTGTTAACAGTTTAGGTGATAAAGAAAGTAGACAAGCTCACCGTGAAGCGCTAATTGCACACTTTAAACCGAGCATCGGGGAATTTTGTCATGATTGCCAAACAAGATTAGAGAAAAACCCAATGAGAATCTTAGATTGCAAAAAGGATCATGAACATCCATTAATGAAGTCTGCACCATCCATCCTAGAGTACTTAAACGAAGAGTCAAAAGCATACTTTGAAAAGGTACAAAAATATTTAACGGCTTTAAACATTCCCTTTGTTGTTGACTCTAATTTAGTTAGAGGTTTGGATTACTATAACCACACAGCTTTTGAAATAATGAGTGAAGCTGAAGGATTTGGCGCCATTACTACATTATGTGGTGGAGGCAGATACAATG
The DNA here is from genome assembly GCF_038006525.1 of Niallia sp. FSL W8-0951. Taxonomy (NCBI): domain Bacteria; kingdom Bacillati; phylum Bacillota; class Bacilli; order Caryophanales; family Bacillaceae; genus Niallia; species Niallia sp. FSL W8-0951. The sequence continues at coordinate 2,328,249 of NZ_JBBOVK010000001.1, read as the reverse complement.
GCTTAACAGAAGAATTAGGCGGCCCTGAAGCTCCTGGAATCGGCTTTGCTATGAGTCTAGAACGATTACTTTCTGCCCTTGAAGCGGAAAAAATCGAACTACCTATTGAAAAGAAGGTGGATTGCTATTTAGTTTCATTAGGAGAAGAAGCAAAGGATTACACGGTAGGATTAGTAAATGAACTTAGACAGGCTGGTTTCTCTGCTGAAAGAGATTATCTTGATCGCAAAGTAAAGGCCCAATTTAAAGCAGCTGATCGTCTTCACGCTAAATATGTCGCTGTTTTAGGAGAAAATGAATTGCAAAACAACAAAATTAATTTAAAACAGTTAGAAACAGGAGAACAAAAAGAAATTCCGCTTACAGAGCTTGTAAGTGCGCTAAAAGACTTTGGCTCATTCTAAGCAAGGATGTTTTCTTTGTTTTTAATAGGAAAGCAAAGAAAGCATCTGAATGAGTCGTTAGGAAGATAAAAATGTGAATACACAAATGTTGATTATAGGGAGGATACTTCATGTTTGGAAGAACATATTTTTGTGGTGAAGTAACAGAAAAATCGATTGGTGAGAGTATTGTTTTAAAAGGATGGGTGCAAAAAAGACGTGATCTAGGCGGGCTGATTTTCATTGATTTACGTGACCGTACAGGTATCGTTCAGGTAGTATTTAATCCAGAGATAAATAAAGAGGCCATCGAAATCGCTGATAAGGTAAGAAATGAATTTGTATTAGATATAAAAGGAAAAGTAGTTGCGCGCCAAGAAGGTACAGTCAATGAAAACCTTAAAACAGGAAAAATTGAAATAATCGCCGATGAAATTAAAATCATTAATGAAGCAAAAACTCCTCCATTCGTTATTTCTGATCAAACGGATGTTACAGAAGATGTACGTTTAAAATATCGCTATTTAGATGTTAGAAGACCTGTTATGTTTGAAACCTTAAAAATGCGTCATCAAGTCACAAAAGTGATGAGAGATTTTCTTGATAGTGAAGGGTTTTTGGATATTGAAACACCAATCTTAACAAAAAGTACGCCAGAAGGGGCAAGAGATTATTTAGTACCTAGCCGAGTTCATCCAGGTGAATTCTATGCATTGCCTCAGTCACCGCAAATTTTCAAGCAATTATTAATGGTCGGTGGAGTAGAGAGATACTATCAGATTGCTCGTTGTTTCCGTGATGAAGATTTACGTGCAGATCGACAGCCAGAATTCACACAGCTTGATTTGGAAACAAGCTTTATGAGTCAGGAAGATATTATGAACATGATGGAAGCAATGATGGCAAAAATCATGAAAGAAGTTAAGAATATCGATGTGACGCTCCCATTTCCAAGAATGCCTTATGATGAAGCAATGAGTAGATATGGATCAGACAAACCAGATACTCGTTTTGAGATGGAATTAGTTGACCTTTCTGAAATAGTGAAAGAATCTAGCTTTAAAGTATTTGCTTCAGCAGTTGAAACAGGCGGTCAAGTAAAAGCAATAAATGTAAAGAATGCAAGTGGAAACTATTCTCGTAAAGATATTGATGCATTGACAGAGTTTGTAAAAGTGTATGGAGCAAAAGGTCTTGCTTGGTTAAAAGCTGAAGAAGACGGCTTAAAAGGGCCTATTTCTAAGTTTATTTCCGAGACAGAGCAAAAAGGCTTTGAGCAAGCGTTAAATATTGAAGCAGGAGACCTGCTTTTATTCGTAGCTGATAAAAAGAATGTCGTTGCCGATGCATTAGGAGCACTGCGTTTAAAATTAGCAAAAGAGCTAGATTTAATTGATCAAAGTAAATTCAATTTCTTATGGGTGACAGATTGGCCGTTATTTGAATATGACGAAGAAGAAGGCCGTTTTTATGCAGCACATCATCCATTCACAATGCCTCAAAGAGCGGATTTAGAATTATTGGATACGAATCCTGAAGCAGTGAAAGCACAAGCTTATGACATTGTGTTAAATGGTTATGAGCTAGGCGGTGGTTCTCTACGTATATTTGAAAAAGAAATCCAAGAAAAAATGTTTAGCTTATTAGGATTTACTAAGGAAGAGGCTTATGCTCAATTTGGTTTCTTATTAGAAGCGTTTGAATATGGAACTCCACCACATGGAGGAATTGCAATTGGTTTAGATCGCTTAATTATGCTGCTATCTGGGCGCACGAATCTTCGTGATACAATTGCATTTCCTAAAACAGCAAGTGCAAGCTGTCTTTTGACAAATGCTCCAAGTGAAGTAAGTGAAAACCAATTAACAGATTTACATTTATCTTTGCAACTGAATAAATAATGATTAAGAGACTGGAATAGAAGTATTCCACCAAATATAGACCCGAACAATTATGCGGAGATATCAACAATATTTCGTATGATTGTTCGTTTTTTTATGTCGAAAAAGACGTTTTGTGATTCTTTTCTGGAGCTAAATACGCATCGCTTTCCAACTGGCTAGCCCATGAGGTTTAGCTATGAGATTGATTCTCTTTACTTATTACATATTTTGTTCCAACTCTCTCTTTTAGTACTTGCAAAATTTATACCTATCATTCAATAGAAAAAATTTAATTCTTATCGGGAAACAAGGAAAGGGTAGTGGTAGCTGATAAAAATTTATGTTATATTTCTTAAGTAATAATTTTATTCTTTCAGAATGAGAATTCCTGATAAGGGAATATGTAAACATAATTAGCTGGTAGGAAAAATTAAATGGAGTTGAAAACAGATGTTGCATCAATTTTCGAGAAATGAGCTAGCCATTGGCAAAGAAGGGCTAGAGACAATGAAAAACAGTACGGTTGCTGTTCTAGGAATCGGAGGCGTTGGTTCCTTTGCTGCAGAAGCGTTAGCTCGTTCAGGCGTAGGAAAATTAATCTTAATTGATAAGGATGATGTGGATATTACGAATGTCAATAGACAGGTAATTGCATTATTATCTACAGTTGGCCGTCCTAAAGTAGATATTATGAAAGAACGTATTGCAGATATTAATCCAGACTGTGAAGTAATTGCATTGAAAATGTTTTATACCGAAGAAACGTATGAAGAAATTTTTGCTTATGGCTTAGATTTTGTCATAGATGCATCTGATACGATTGCTTATAAAATTCACTTAATGAAAGAGTGTTTAAACCGAAATATTCCAATCATTTCAAGCATGGGCGCTGCAAATAAAATGGATCCTACTCGTTTCCAAATTGCAGATATTAGTAAAACACACACAGATCCAATTGCAAAAGTTATTCGTACAAGACTTCGTAAAGAAGGAATTAGAAAAGGGATTAACGTCGTATTTTCAGATGAAAGTCCCATTGTAATTCGTGAAGATGTTCGTAAAGTGGTCGGAAAAGATAATGCGCCAATTCGAAAGGCGAAAATGCCTCCTTCTTCTAATGCGTTTGTTCCTTCAGTGGCTGGGTTAATAATGGCTAGCCATGTCGTAAAAGAGTTGCTAAAAGAGATAAAAATCACACGTGTAAAAGATGAGAAATAATACCATAAAATGGCGGTAAATGTTTCTGGATTGAAAAGAGATTGGAACATAAGTGTCTAGCTTCCTTTAAACCAAAACAATTATACGAAAATGCTATGAAAAGCTACGTATAATTGTTTTGTTTTTTTACATGGAGATTATGGTGACTTTTCGTTCATCTAAATGGTGAGAAAAAGAGCCGAAGCCTATTGACTAGTATCGGAGTATTAGTGTACTATGTAGATAATACACTAATACAATGAGGTGGTTTAAGTGAATTCGTTTAATGGGCTATTAAAAAAAGATTTAAAGCTTGGTCTTCCTTTTCTGTACACGAGTATTATTATTGTCAGTTTGGGATTGATAACGTCTATTGTACTATCTAGTTATTACAAAACAATTATGTTGGTCGCAATTTTTGCCATCACTTTCTGTTTTGCGCATGTGTTTTATCTTCCATCTTTTTTATTAACTTCTTTGAATATAGAAGGGAAAACACAATTATGGCTTCATAATCCAAACAGCAGCATAAAACTCCTTTTATCAAAATGGATTACAGGAATCCTGTATTCGATAATATCATTGTTTTTAATGTTTAGTGTGGCAGTGATTAGTATGTATGTTGGAGAATTGAAACTAGCTTTCAATCAAACAAATTTATTTTTTATGTGTTTAATCCTATTAGGAATATCCATATACCTCAGCAGCTGGGTCTTTTTCTCATGGACACTTTATCACAGCATGAAAAAAATCGTATGGTTGAATAAAATACGCTGGGTCGTTTTAATCCTTCTTTGGAATATTTGGAATATTGCTGTCTACTGGTTTAATAGAATCCCGGTTATTGATGCTCTTAAAAGGAAATCAGTAATTTCTGTAGACAATACACTTGCTTTTGAAGCACGTCGGGATTTTTTTAAGGCTTCTATAGAAACAACAGAGATATCTATTTTTTCATTATGCGGATATATTCTAACACTCTTCTTCTTATTTCTAATAGCTTCTTGGTTATTGGAAAAGAAAGTGGAGGTGTAGATTACCATGGGAGATGAATTTGAATCATCCAGACCAATTTACATGCAGATCGTAGAAAAAATTACACAGCAAATTGCACGCTATGAACGGATGCCAGGAGATAAGTTGCCATCTGTTCGAGAAATGGCTATTGCATCTGGAGTAAATCCAAATACGATTCAACGGACGTACGGTGAATTGGAAAGGATGAAGATTGTGGAAACGAGAAGAGGTCAGGGTACATTTATAACCGAATCAGAAGATATTATAGAGGAGCTAAGAACAAAGCTTCAACATGATTTACTGGAACAGTTTATTCGTAATATGCAAGAGCTAGGAATCAAAAAAGAAGAAATGGTTCAGTTATTAGAAATCTATCTTCAAGAGAAGAAGGGTGAAAAGTAAATGATACAATTTCGCAATGTAACCAAAAGATATGGTAGAGAGTATGCAGTGGAAAATGTAAATTTAACCTTAGAAGAGGGAAAAATTTATGGTCTTCTTGGTACAAATGGAAGTGGAAAATCAACCACGTTGAAAATGATTGCTGGTCTTGTCCAGCCGACTAATGGCAAGGTGTTAGTCAATGGAAAAAATGCTACGCGTAGAATTGCAGAGGATGTTTCATATTTAACGGAGCTAGACCGTTTTTATGAATCTTTTACTATTCAAGAAATGATACGATTTACAGCCTCGCAGTTTCATGATTTTCAGCTTGGCAAAGCGCAAGAATTACTAGAATTTATGCAGTTAGAGCAACATAAAAAAATAAAGAATCTTTCGAAGGGAAACAGAGGAAGACTGAAGCTTGTTCTTTGTTTAGCTCGGTCAGCGCCAATTTTATTACTCGATGAACCTTTTTCAGGTTTAGATCCACTGGTGCGGGAATCAATCGTTAAAGGATTATTAAACTATATTGATTTTGAAAAACAGACCGTTGTGATAGCAACACATGAGATAGTAGAGGTTGAATCCATTTTAGATAATATAGTTGTTTTAAATAATGGGAATGTAATCGCCAATCTTTCAGTAGAGGATTTAAGGGAAGAAAAAGGTCAATCCATTATCGAGTGGATGAAGGCAAATATAAACAAATGAAAGGCTGGTAAAAAATAGTGACATCCGTAGTGGAATTAAAAAATGTCTCAAAAATAATCAAAGGAAGAAAAATAATTGATTCGTTGAGTTTCCAAGTAGAAGCAGGAGAAGTATTTGGTTTTCTTGGTCCAAATGGTGCAGGGAAAACAACAACGATCCGGATGATTGTTGGTCTCATTAATATGAGTGATGGGGATATCACTATTTGCAAGGAGAGTGTTCGCGATCAGTTTGAGAAAGCAATCCAGCATGTTGGAGCCATTGTAGAGAACCCGGAAATGTACAAATTTTTGAGTGGGTATGAAAATCTTCTGCACTATGCTCGAATGGTGAAAGGTATATCAAAGCAAAAAATAATGGAGACAGTTGAATTAGTTGGTTTAAAAGATCGAATTCATGATAAAGTTCGCACTTATTCACTTGGAATGCGACAACGTTTAGGCCTTGCGCAAAGCCTTTTGCATGATCCTAAAGTATTAATCTTAGATGAGCCAACGAATGGATTAGATCCTGCAGGGATAAGAGAGATAAGAGACCATTTAAGAATGCTAGCTAGAGAGAGAAACATGGCAGTTATTGTTTCCAGTCACTTGTTATCAGAGATGGAAATGATGTGTGATCGCATCGGCATTATTCAAGAAGGTAAACTGGTCGATGTCCAGTTAGTAAAGGACTTTGTTGCAGTAGAGCAAGTATTTGAAATGGAGCTTCATCCTGTTGATAAAGCCATAAGTCATATACATGGAATGATGCCGGAAGTGCAAGTTATGCCAAAAGAGCAGGGAATTCATATTACGGTAACAAAAGAACAAATACCTGGAATAATAAAAGCACTTGCTTTACAGGACGTTCAGATTTTTGGCATAAAAGAAGTATCGAAAACATTAGAAGATCGATTTTTAGAATTGACTAACCACAGGAAGGATCTGAATTAATGCAGCTAATAAGAAATGAATGGATGAAGATATGGAAACGTCCAGCAACATTAGTAATGATCGTGCTCTTATTAATTGCTGTTTTATTGCTTGGTGCTTTTAATAAATATCAATCAAGTGGATTTTCTGTCCCTGATAATGAGAACTGGAAACATGGACTTGAATTAGAAAATAAGCGCTATAATGAACAGCTGGAAGATGAACACCTTCCTGAAGAAACAAGGAATTATTATACAAAAAAAATAGCTATAAACGAGTATAGAATTACACATAATTTTAGTACAAATGTAGAATACTCTGCATGGGATTTTGTTGCTGATAGTATCCAACTTCTTAGTCTTGCAGGCTTATTTACAATTATTATTGCAGCTGGAATCGTAGCAAACGAGTTTAATTGGGGAACGATAAAACTTCTCCTTATTCGTCCATTAAGCAGAATAAAGATTCTATTATCAAAATATTTAACGGTATTACTTTTCGGGTTTTTAACTATTTTTATCATCTTTGCCTTTTCTTTTATATTAGGTGCCATTCTGTTTGGACTGCCGAAAGAAGTGTATCCATATTTATTTTATTCCAATGGGGTAGTGAAGGAACAAAGCATTCTCATGCATTTAATAAGCTATTATGGATTAAATTCGATCAGTTTATTTATGCTCACTACAATGGCATTTATGATTTCTTCCGTTTTCCGGAATAGTTCACTCGCAATTGGGATATCGATTTTCTTAATGTTTATGGGTAATACAGTCACTTTATTATTAGCGAACTGGTTTGATTGGGCGAAATATTTATTATTTGCTAACACTGATTTAACACAATATTTGGAAGGAACTCCTTTAGTGAGCGGCATGACTTTGTCTTTCTCGATTACTATGCTCGTTATTTATTTTGTCGTATTCATCGGCTTAGCTTTTTGGGTGTTTAGGAAGAGAGATGTTGCGGCGTAATCATAGAATGAGGTCTTTTATGGACTTCATTCTATTTTTCTTCTTTCCTATCTTTACGTTATAATGGATGTAAGAAGTTAAACAAGAAGGTGTATAAATGAACGGGGAACCACTTGCTTATCGAATGCGCCCGACGAATCTTGATGAAGTAGTCGGGCAAAAGGATATTATCGGAAAAACAACCAGTTTATATAAAATGATTAAAAATGGTCATGTTCCATCGATGTTATTGTATGGAGAGCCTGGCATTGGGAAAACCTCGATTGCCTTTGCTATTGCTGGTACAACAAAATTACCTTTTATTGCACTAAATGCGACTACATCAGGAAAGAAGGATGTGGAAGCGGTAGTGGATGAAGCAAGATTGACAGGGAAAGTCATTCTTTTTTTAGATGAAATTCATCGTTTTAATAAAGCGCAGCAGGATTATTTACTTCCTCATGTGGAGAGAGGGGATATTGTTTTAATAGGTGCTACTACGGAAAATCCCTACCATGATGTAAATCCTGCGATTCGCAGTAGATGTGGACAAATCAAGCAGTTAAAAAGATTAACGGATGATGATATTGAAGAATTATTGCATCGAGCATTACAAGATGAAAAAGGGCTTGCGAATCTGTCCATTCAAATTTCAAAGGAACAAATTGCAAAAATTGCAAAAGGCACTAATGGAGATGCAAGAAAATCATTAACTCTTCTAGAGTCTATTGTCTATTCATCTGATAAAGAGGACGACGTTTTTATTATCAAGGATGATACCATTGACCAAATGATTGAAAAGGTCGGTGTTTTTGGCGATAAAAAAGGCTCGCATTTCTATAATTTATTATCTAGTCTGCAGAAAAGTATCCGAGGTAGTGATGTAGATGCCGCCTTATATTATCTCGCTCATTTATTAGAAACAGGAGATTTAGTTGCCGTAAATAGGAGATTGTTAGTCATTGCCTATGAAGATGTTGGCCTTGCCAATACATCTGTCGGCAATAATGTTTTAGCAGCAGTGACGGCGAGTGAGCGACTTGGTTTACCAGAAGCGCGAATTCCTTTATCTGTAGCGGTAGTGGAAATGTGTTTATCCTCTAAATCGAACGCAGCCTATAAAGCATTAGATGCCGCCATAGCAGATGTCCGCAATGGCAGAGTCGGGGATATCCCTATGCATTTAAGGGATGGTCATTATGAAGGAAGCAAGAAGTTAGGACATGTTGGGTATATTTATCCGCATGACTATCCAATTGGAACGTTTGGTGGATGGGTTGATCAAGAATATTTCCCGGAAAAACTTAAAGGAACTCAGTATTATCATCCAACTGAAGCTGGTGAGGAGAAGAAGCTGGGGGCAATATATGATAAGCTTAAAGGATTTAAAAAAAATAAATAAGCATAGACTTATATAATGGAGTCTAGTTAAATGACACGCACGAATGGTAAGGCAGTCATTTAACTAGGCTTCTTTTTTAAGGTTTTTTTAAAATTTCTAAACAAACATTTTCAAGAGATGGCAGATAAATATCGTTTCCGCCAATCTATATTTTTTGTTATAATCTTCATTTTTTCAATTATCTAAGAAAAATACTGACTTTCCTTTATTTTATAGATTGAAAAAGAGGCGTCTAAAGATTAAATTGAAAGTGCTTACATTTTAGTGAGCGGTTATTTCACTAACGAATAATTAAAAACAAGGGGTTGAAAAAATGAAAAAGTCGATTAAAAAAGTATTTTTGCTTCTTTTATGTATTCCGTTTTTATTAATTGGTTGTTCAAGCGAAAGTAATTCAACATCTGATGATGGGAAGGTTGATGGAAAAACCCAGATTAAAATTACATGGAGAGATGTAGGAGAGCATGATAAATTAAAAAAATATTTAACAAACACGTTTATCCCAGAATTTGAAAAAGAAAACCCAGACATAAAAATAGTTTTATCGCCGATTACAGCTAGTGAGGGGGATTATTTTTCTAAAGTGGCTTTATCGATGCAATCAGAAAGTACAGCACCTGATGTGGTTGCAGAAGACTCCTTTATGTTAAATTCAGATGCGAATGCAGGCTATCTCTTACCACTTGATGATTATGTGCGTGATTGGGATCAATGGCAATATTATACAGAAAATTTAAAGTCAGGTTCGATTGGAGAAGATGGGAAATTATATGCCATTCCAGGAACATCTGATTCTCGCGGGTTATGGTATAACAAAAATGTTTTCAAAAAAGCTGGTCTGCCGGAAGACTGGCAGCCTAAAAACTGGGATGAGATTATAGAAGCTGCTGAAAAAATAAAAGATTCAGCTAAGGATGTTATTCCTCTTTCTATGGGAGTAGCTAAAGCAAACGGGGAATCCGTATCGATGCAGACTTTTGAAATGCTGCTCTACGGGACAGACGATGTGTTATTTGATGCTGATACAAAGAAATGGCATGTGAATACAAAAGGAATAGAAGAATCCTTACAATTTATTGATCTAGTATATAATCAGAAAAAATTAGGACCGCCTCTATCTATTGCCATTAACAGCAACTATAGTTCCGTTTTATTCCAAGAAAAGTTCCCAAATGATGAAGCAGGAATTATATTAGATGGATTTTGGAATACAGGTAATTATACAGAAATAGGAGCAGTTCCAATGGATAATGTCACGGAACGATTTGGTTTTGCGGCCATGCCGACTCAAAATGGACAAGAGCCTGGCACTACGACTATGTCTGGAGGATGGACATGGGCAATTCCATCTAAAGCAAAAAATCCAGATGCTTCATGGAAGGTTATCCAAGCTTTAGGTGGGAAAGAACAGCAGGCAGCTCGCGCTGTTGCAGAAGGAAACTTAACAGTACGTGATGATTCAGCGGAAGTTCCCGCCTATAAAGAACAAAATTTCATTTCGGAAGCAACGGAGTATTTGAAGAATGCTCATTTCCGTCCTGCTAATGACAAATATCCGAATGTTTCCGTAGAAATACAAACGATGGTGGAGGCAGTCGCAACTGGTAGCAAGACACCAAAACAAGCTGCCGAGGATTATGCAAACAATGTAATCAGGATTGTCGGCGAAGAAAACGTAGTTAAATAACTGTACAAAAGGCTGAACACTTGACCAGCAGGGAAATTTACTCCCTATTCCTTGTATGGTCATCACCTGTTGTTATAGTGATAACCTTTTTAAAGGTGGGATGAAATTGGAAGCAGTATTAGGAAAAAAGCCAAAACGAAAAGGACAGTCGGATCATGTTAAGGCAGCTATTTTTCTCGCTCCGACCTGGCTTTTATTATTGATATTTTTCATTGGACCGATGCTATTAACATTACTTTTTTCATTTACAAACTTAGCTCTGACTGGTGCAGAAGCTAGTCAGCTAAGGTTTGTAGGATTTGAAAACTTTACCCGGATGTTTCAAGATCCCGACTTCCGTGTCAGTGTGTGGAATACAATTGTTTTTGTTTTTTTCTCAGCGGTGCTCGGACAATGTTTCTTTGGCTTTTTGATCGCCTTTTTAATGAAAGAGAAAAATAAAACATTTAGAAGAATTGTTGGTTTAATCATAATTGCCGCCTGGGTAACTCCAGAAGTTGTGGTAGCATTTTGCTGGGTGGCATTTCTTGGTGAAAGCGGAACTGCTAATTGGCTGTTGAGTCTTTTTGATATTAAACCGATTGCCTGGTTATTTACTTTCCCAATGGTGAGTGTTGTGATTGCGAATATGTGGAGAGGAACTGCTTTCTCCATGATGGTATTTCAAGCAGCTTTAGACGATATTCCAAAAGATGTGGAAGAAGCAGCCATTATGGATGGTGCCAGTCGATTTCAGGTTATTCGCTATATCACCATCCCTATGGTAAAAGGAACAATCGCCACAAATATGATGTTAGTTACGCTGCAAACACTTGGAGTATTTGCTTTAATTTATACAATGACTGGAGGAGGTCCAGGGGTAAGTACAGCAACGCTTCCTGTATTTATGTATAAACAGGCATTTGTCAGTTATCAGTTAGGCTATGGGACAGCGATTTCCTTTGTGTTATTAGTATTGGGTGCAATTGCCAGCTTCATATATATGAAAACCTTGAAAGTGAAAGTGTAGGTGAAGTGAGTTGGTTCAAAAAGGATATAGAGTGGAAAAACTTATTCATTATTTAATCTTGTCTATTCTGGCAATTTTGTTTTTGCTGCCGTTATTATGGATGCTATTTGCATCAGTGGATCCAGGGGCAATTCAGGCACTGAAGATGCCAGAAAAGATAACCTTAGACAACTTTAAGTCAATATTATCTGAAGCTGCGATTTTGCGTTCGTTTTTTATTGGAATAGGAATATCGACTTCACAGGCATTGTTGGTTGTGATTTTATGTGTGCTGGCTGCTTATCCATTGTCTAGGTATACATTAAAATATAAAAATAGTTTTATGATGACCATTTTGTTCATGACTTCCTTACCAATGACAGCCGTTATTGTACCGGTGTTTCAGTTATTTCTTTATTTGAAATTTCAAGATTCCTTGATAGCGATGACGCTTTTTTTAACAGCTTCTTCCTTGCCATATGGTATTTGGATGATGAAGAATTTTATGGATTCTATTCCCTTGGATTTAGAAGAATCAGCCTGGGTCGATGGAGCATCTATCTTTCAAGGAATAAAAAAAATTGTTGCTCCCTTAATGCTTCCCGGAATATTCACAGTTGCTATCTTTACTTTTACAGGCAGCTGGGGAAATTATTTTGTTCCTTATATCCTCATTCAAAGTCCAGAAAAGCTGCCGGCTTCTGTAACGATCTTTCAATTTTTCGGTAACTTTGGAATGGTTAATTACGGCAGGTTGGCAGCATTTTCAGTAATGTATACACTGCCTGTTGTTATTTTGTATACAATTTCACAAAATTTCATGTCAAAGGGCTTCAGTTTAGGTGGAGCTACGAAAGGATAGGGTGCTATGTTTTATACAATCGAAAAATTAGAAAATAGAATGAAAGAATTAAATCCTTACCGTTACATGGAAAGAAAAAGTCTTAACAATTGGAAAGCAAAAGAAAGCATAGAAGGAGCCGAGAAATATCCACCTAGTAATTCGACTGAGTGGCAAGACTTTTCGTTAGGCGATATTTGGGAAGGAAGGGACTATTATTTATGGATTCAAACAACGTTTAAAGTTCCTAAATCAGATGGAAGAATAGTCTTACTATTGGATTTTGGTCGAACAGGCGGCGGCTATAATTCCGGATTTGAATCCTTGCTTTTTGTGGACGGCCACCCATACCAAGGCGTTGACTCTAATCATAAAGAAGTCTTTCTTGACCCTGAATATTATGGAAAGGAAGTAACACTTTCCTTGAAATTATGGTCCGGATTGGAAGGTGGTGGACCTGAGCAAATCCAATCACATACATTTAAGGTGGCCGAATATGCAATTTTAAATGAAGAATGTGATGATTTATATTTTACTGCAGATTGTATTTTAAAAACGATTAAACAATTAAAAGAGGATGACCCAAAACGATATGAACTTTTGCCTTTATTAGAAAAAACCATGAAATATATCGACTGGTCCTATCCAGGGAGTCCTGCTTTTTATAAAAGTATAAATTTAGCTAATGATAATTTGCAAAAAGGAATAGACGCTTTAGAAAAGCGCGAGTTAGTGACAATCACCGCGATTGGTCATACCCATATTGATGTCGCTTGGTTATGGAGACTGAAGCATACAAGAGAGAAAGCCGCACGTAGTTTTTCGACTGTTCTACAGTTAATGAAGCAATATCCAGACTATATCTTTTTACAAACTCAGCCCCAACTCTATCAATATATAAAAGAAGATTATCCGGAGATCTATGAACAAATAAAAAATAGAATAGAAGAGGGCCGTTGGGAAATAGATGGTGCTATGTGGCTGGAAGCTGATTGTAATATACCATCTGGCGAATCACTAACTCGGCAAATTCTCCATGGAACACAATTTATAAAAAAAGAATTCCATAAAGATGTCCACTATCTATGGCTGCCAGATGTTTTTGGTTATTCATGGGCATTGCCTCAGATTTTAAAAAAGAGTGGGATAGATACATTTATGACGACAAAAATAAGCTGGAATCAATACAACCGGATGCCACATGATACTTTTGTCTGGCGGGGGATAGATGGATCAGAGGTGTTAACCCATTTTATTACTACACCAGAACCAGGAAAAGACTTAGTAGATAATCAATGGGCATCTCGCTGGTTTTATACGTATAATGGACAGTTGGAACCAGAAACAGTGTTAGGCAGCTATAAAGCTTATCGGAATAAAGATGTAAATAAACAACTGCTTATATCGTATGGGTATGGAGACGGTGGCGGTGGAGTCACAAGAGATATGTTAGAAAATCGCCGTCGTATGGATAAAATCCCGGGTCTTCCACATGTGAAAACAGGGCGTGCGGATGAATTTTTTCAACAGCTTCATGACACTATTGATTCTGCAGATAATTACGTTCATACATGGGATGGGGAATTATATTTAGAATATCATCGAGGAACCTATACATCTCAAGCCTTTGTCAAAAAAATGAATCGCAGATTAGAGTTAACTTTAAGAGAACTAGAAATTTTGTATACAGCTGTACAAGTATCAAAAGGAATTCATTATCCAAAGGAAGAAATAACGAACATATGGGAAGTGTTATTGCGTAATCAATTTCATGATATTATCCCTGGTTCATCTATAAAAGAAGTTTATCAAGATCATAAGGTAGAGATAGAAGAAGCGATGGAAAGCTCTACCCAACTCTTAGCACGGTTAGATGATGCAGCAATAAATCAATGGACTGTCTTTAACTCGGCTGGCTGGGTGAGAAAGGAATTAGTAACAATTGATAAAAAGGAATCTGGCAAATTTTTAACGGATTCTGGAGAAGAATTGGAAGCAGTGCCGTGTGAAGAAGGATATCTTGTCCAGACACCGACTATTCCAGCTTTCGGAACTTGTATTCTGAAATTTGAGCCGATGGAAGTAAAAAGAGTGGAAGCTCCTTTTGTAAAAGCAGTAGAAAGCGGTATAGACACGAATAATTATCTAATTCGCTGGAATGAGAAAGGACAGTTAATTAGCATTTATGATAAACAGTATCATCGCGAGGTACTTAAAGAAAATGGCTTTGGGAACAGGCTTCAATTATTTGAAGATAAACCAATGAACTTTAATGCATGGGATATCGACATATTTTATCAAGAAAAGTATAACGAGTTAGCCGCAGAATCGATTACCATTAAAGAACAAAACAACCTATACGCAAAGGTTGAATTTGTTTATTCATTTGGTACTTCGAGAATTATTCAATATATGCAGGTTTATAAACATTCACGTCGAATAGATTTTATTACAAAGGCAGATTGGAAAGAAAGGGAACAATTACTGAAAGCAGGATTTGATGTCGATATTCGCAATACTGTCGCAACGTATGATATTCAATATGGCAATGTCCAGCGACCTACACATTGGAATACCAGCTGGGATCTGGCGAAATTCGAGACAGTAGCACACCAGTGGGTGGACTATTCACAAAGGGACTATGGAGTCAGTATACTTAATGACTGTAAGTACGGCCATGATATAAAAGACCAAACAATGAGAATTACCTTATTAAAAGGGGGAATATATCCAGACCCATCAGCTGATATAGGAATGCATGAATTTACGTATAGTCTTCTACCACATACAGGAGATTTCGTAGATGGAAGAACGGTTGAAGAAGCTTGGGCTCTAAATCAGCCATTATCTATATTAAAAGGGAATCAAGTGAATCGGAGACTATTTAAATGGCATACAGAAGAAAGCGTATACATCGATGCTGTTAAAGCGGCGGAAAATGGTCAAGGGATTATATTACGAGTGCATGACCACCTAGGAAGTAATAGAGTGCTAACTTTAGAACCATTATTTGATTGTCGACAATGGAATGAAACAAATTTGCTGGAGAAAGACATGGAACCTCCTGTGGATATAGAGGGAAATATTACATTGGAGTTAAGTCCCTATGAAATAAAAACAATACGTATTGTATAAAGCTAATCATTTTTTTAGCGGTTAATAGGTGGAAGGCTTATTCCCACCTATTAATCATCTTTATACCATAAGTTTACATACCTCTTCTAAATATTGTTTTTTATTATAACTTAGAAAATATAATTGGAATAATAACAAAAAGAGGGGGATATTATGTTTCGGAAAACTATTTTTAAGAAATTATTTCTATCATTCTCCGTGGTTATCATTATCTATACTTCTATTATTTTATTTGTGACAATCTCGCAAGAATATTCCCAAAATCGGCTAGAAATAAATAAATTAAATGAAATGTTTTTGGAAAGAGAAAGTAATATAATTGACTATCGCCTAGATGTTTCCTTAAATGTAGTCAAGCTGTTATCCCAGCAAGATGTTATTGCAGAATTTTTAAAGGAAAATCAGTTTAATTATAGTATATATAGTAAATTGTTTAATGAGTTAACAGGCAATCATTTTTCAAATGATCAGTTAGGTTTTAATCTTGCTGTTTTAAAAGATTATGGGACAGATGTAACTAGTTCAGATGGTTATTTTTTGTTTAAAGACTATATGAAATTTATTCACATGGATGAAAATTTCACAGAATTAGAAGCTTTTATGGATTCAAAAGGAAACAATGATTTACAGTGTTATGACGCCAAAGATAAACTGGTTATTGTCAATAAAATCTATTATCAGCAGGAAAAGCAATATCTCTATTTTTTCATTGTGTGGGAGAAAAAGGACTTATTAACGAGCAATTTACCAGATACGAATAGTATTCTTGCGATTGTTAATAAGTCTGCCTTAGCCTCTACTACCATAAAGGGAGAAAACGTACTTGCTAGTTTTTTACCGGTGAAAAAAACCCATGAAAATCAAATTGTTTATCGTTCGGTTAATCAATACAATGGCTATCAAAAACGTTCCAATGCGATACCAACTATTCATTATTTATATATAACGAATGTACATACAGGAATTGGATTACCCATTCATACCCTTACAAGTATCGGAGTAATTTTATTTGTGCTCCTTTTGTTAGGTTTTGTTCTAACTACCACCTTAAGCAGAAAATCTTATTCACCCATTGAAGAAATTATCAAAAATATTAAAAGTGGAGAGGAAAAGAATAGTTCGGACAGTTATATAAAAAATGAGTTGGACTATATTATCTCTAAAATTCATACTATCAATAAAACCAATCAAAACTTAGTACAGCTCCAACAAAGCTCATTAGTTGATTTGCAAGAAAACTTTCTCAAAAACATTATTTATGAAAATTATGATAAGCAAAATATGGAGAGAAGGTTGAAACTCCTCCAATTAGATCCATTCTGTCAGGGTGGAATTCTTGTGATTATATCCATGCAGGGGATTTCTGAATGGGAATCCAATTTAAGTGAAGGGAATATTTTAACATTAAGAAAAAAAGTATTAGCTTTATTTAATGAAAAAGAAACCAATCAAAAATTTATTTCTTTTCCCATTGATTATAAACATTTTTGTTTGTTTTTTGCAGAAAAAAATCAGCACCTAATTTTAGATGTTTTACATCGAATGATTGGGAGGATAGAGCAAGAATTAGGAGTAGAAATCGTTTTTACCCTCTCGCAAGCCTTTTCATCGTTAATAGAATTACCAAAAATATTTAAAACTTCCTTTCAACTTATGGAACAGAAATATTCTTTTATTGATACAAAATCTCTATGCAGCAGCCATATTCCATTATCATCTGGGAAGGATTATTCCTATAGTGTAGAAACGGAAAGCATTTTAATAAATTTTATGCAGAAAAGAGAGCTGAAGTATGCCAAGAAGTTGATAAATGAGATAGTTGAAACAAATTTTAGAGAAGAAAGCATGGATATCTATAATATTTATGATTTTCGAAATGCTCTCATCAATACGATAAAGAGAATCTTGAATAAATGTAATCTGTCTTTTAGCGATTTTTTAAAGGATAATAAAGCTCTATTCTTTCATTTAAACAGTACAGATATCGAGATACTAAAGAACACCTTCATCGATATATTCAATGAGTTAATGTTACTTTTAGAAGAAAAACATTCCATTAAACTTTCCACTGTAGAAAATGTTCTTCGTTATATTCAAGAAAATTACACAAGCGATCTATCTTTAGGGGAAGTAGCAGATCATTTTCAATTAAGTGAATCCTATGTTAGCAAGTTGATTAAAGATCATTTAAAATCCTCGTTTAAAAATTATGTAAATCAATTAAAGGTAGAAAAATCAAAAATTTTATTGGAATCAGGTAAATATATGGTATCCGAGGTTGGCGAAATGGTTGGCTGTAAAAATGTGAATACTTTTATTAGGATTTTTAAGCAGCATGAAGGAATAACACCAGGAAAATATGTTATCAATAAAATGGCTAAAACATAAGAATTCTCAACCAAATAACCCCGCGTAATTATACGTACATACTAAGAGAAGTTCGTATAATTGTTCGGGGTTTTATTAATTTTAGAAAAAAGGTTCCGCAGCCTGAATACACTTCGCTTTCCATGGGGCGAGTGCCAAGCTTCCAGCAGGGCTTGGGATTTCTCGAATCTCCCATAGGAGTCTCCGTGTATTCAAGCTGCTTTGTATTTCCTAATAATTATATATTCTTTAAAAAAATGATGGAACGAGTTGGTTTCGCTACTAAATTAGAGATTGTTCGACTTAATTTATTATATATTTTGTTTGTCCCACTTCATTTATGTTAAAAAATTTTTAGTAGATATTTCGATTTTTTAAATAAATTTCTACCAATAATCCAAATTACTATTAAAATAGAAGAAAGATACTAGACGAGAAGGACGTGAAATGGTGAAAATTGATAAAATCGAAGTCCAACATGTAAAAATGCCCCTGGTTAGTCCGTTTAAGACAAGTTTTGGCGAACTGTTAGAAAAGGATTTTCTTATCATTAAAATATATAGTGGAGAGCACATTGGGTATGGAGAGTCTGTCGCTTTACCTGATCCTACTTATAGTGAGGAAACAACTGGAACTGTTATCTATATGCTAAACGAGTTTTTGATTCCCCTCTTGTTAAAAGACGAGATAACGCATCCAGATGAAGTTACAAAAAGATTCGCTCCAATCAGAAGAAATAATATGGCAAAAGCTGCTTTAGAAGGAGCAATATGGGATTTATATAGTAAGCAGCAAGGTATTTCTCTTTCAAAAGCGCTTGGAGGTGTTCAAACGTCGATTGATGTAGGGGTAAGTATTGGAATCGAACCAACTACTGATATGCTTTTAACAAAAGTGGAACGCTTTTTGAACGAGGGCTATAAAAAGATAAAAGTGAAAATTAAACCTGGCTATGACTTAGAGCCTTTAGCAAAAATAAGACAAACCTTTGGCTATGACATCCCGCTAATGGCAGATGCGAATTCTGCCTATACATTAGCAGATATTGAGCGAATCAAAGAATTAGATCCACTTAAGTTGATGATGATTGAACAGCCATTAGCATATGATGATATTATTGACCATTCTATTTTGCAAAGTGAGCTCGCAACACCTATATGTTTGGATGAAAGTATTCATTCTGTAGAAGATGCTCGAAAAGCGATTGAATTAGGAAGCTGTAAGATAATAAATATTAAAATTGGCCGTGTCGGCGGTTTGACGGAAGCAAAGAAAATACATGATGTATGTAAAAAACACGATATTCCTGTATGGTGCGGCGGCATGCTGGAAGGCGGAATCGGAAGAGCGCATAATATCGCGATAACCTCCCTTCCGGCATTTACTATTGCTGGGGATACATCTGCATCGAATCGATACTGGAAAAAAGATATTATTTGTCCAGAAGTCACATTGTCTACGCCAGGAAAAATAGAAGTACCAAAAGGAGCCGGCATTGGGTTCGACTTAAACGAAACAGTGATTAATCAACATTTAATTTCTAAGAAGGTATATGCTAATCCATTTATTTAATAAGGGGGAACAAAGACAGTGGATCCTTATATAATAAGAGAAGTAACCGAAAAAGCTGAAATCCAACTGGTAGTTTCCCTTCAAAATTCAATTTGGGGCAGGACGAATACTACTCCATTTCCATTTTTAGTTGCCTCCATTCAAAATGGAGGAATAATTATAGGGGCTTTTTTGAAAGAGGA
Organism: Niallia sp. FSL W8-0951; assembly: GCF_038006525.1. Taxonomy (NCBI): domain Bacteria; kingdom Bacillati; phylum Bacillota; class Bacilli; order Caryophanales; family Bacillaceae; genus Niallia; species Niallia sp. FSL W8-0951. Next base: position 2,308,636 of record NZ_JBBOVK010000001.1, on the reverse strand, counting down.
ACTAGTGGGCTTTTGCTACAGTTTCCCTGGTTTTCATCAAAAGGAAATCTATTTAGTGTCCCATATGATGGCAGTGAAGGAAGAGGATAGAAATGCTGGTTTGGGCTTTAAAATGAAAGAAAAACAAAAGGAAATGGCCTTGGAACGTGGCTATACGAAAATTATCTGGACTTTTGACCCGCTAGAATCACGGAATGCCAATCTAAATATAGCGAAACTAGGAGGGGTAGTGAAAACATATTATTCTAATCATTATGGAGACATGGAGGATGAATTAAACGGCGGTCTTCCTTCAGACAGGTTATTGTTAGAGTGGGACATTGGGAAACGATCGGATAATCGTCATCCGGAAGGGGAGCAAATTCACTCCCTTGTTACTTGGGAAACAAGGGGAGAAATCCCTATTCCTTTATCTTTTGATGTCCTATCCATAAAAGCGAATACCTATAAGGTTCCTGTTCCTAAAGATATACATACAATAAAAGAAATAGATTTTGCTGCAGCCGAAACGTGGCGTATAATGCATAGAAATGTCTTTACCCAATTGTTTGTAAGGGGATATATCATTCACAGCTTTCAAAAGACAAATGAACCAGTGAATTATTATATTGTAAGCTTAAACAAAGAGAATGAATGAAGCCATTTGAATTACGAATTACATATACGAGGAGGGGAAAAATGCACGAACAAATAGACAGCTGGGTAGACAGGAAAAAGGAACAGATAATAGCTATGTACCAGTTTCTTCATAATAATGCAGAAATAAGCTGGGAAGAAGTTGAAACGACGAAATTTATAAAAAATGAATTGGAGAAATTATCTATTCCCTATCAATTATTCGATGATCAAACTGGGATCGTTGGGGTATGGGGGAAAGAAAATAATCCTGTTATAGGGCTTCGAGCAGATATGGATGCGTTATGGCAGCAAGTGAAGGGAGAATGGAAGGCCAATCATTCATGTGGTCATGATGCACACACGACGATTTTGCTTTTTACTTTAAGATGTCTGAAGGAATTAGGCCAAGAACCAAAGGGGAGAATTAAGTGCCTGTTCCAGCCAGCTGAAGAGACTGGTGCAGGTGCAATTTCCTTTATTAATAAAGGGCTTTTAGATGATGTTGATTATTTATTAGGCTTACATGTACGACCAATTCAAGAAATGAGATTTGGAGAATGTTCTCCTGCAATTTACCATGGAGCAGCGGCAAGCTTTAAAGGAAAACTGTATGGAATGCAGTCACATGCCGCAAGACCGCATTTAGGGATAAATGTAATCGACAGTCTTACAGCTATTAATATGGCTATTCGTTCTATTCCACTAAATCCGATTATACCTGCCTCCGCGAAAATGACTTTTGCCCAGGCGGGAGGAAAGAATTTTAATATTATTCCCGATTATGCGGAGTTTGGCATTGATGTTCGTGCCCAAACCAATGAAGCGATGGAACAATTGATTTCCAGACTTGAAAGCCAAGTGAAACTAGCAGGTGAAGCGAATGGAGCTCGAGTAGAATTAGAACTACTATCCGACATGCCAGCAGCAAGACCAAATAAATCGATGGAAGAAATAGTAGCTAAGAGTATTAAAGAAATACTAGGAGAGAAAGGGCTTGTAAAGCCTCCAGTAACACCTGGTGGAGAAGATTTTCATTATTATGCGAAAGTAAAGGAACAACTGCAAACAACGATGATTGGCTTAGGCACAGATTTACAGCCCGGATTACATCATCCGGACATGTATTTTCAGTTAGAAAGCCTACTGCATGGGATAAAAATTATGGCTTTATCGACAGTCAAATTAATGGAAGAAAAACAATAGATTGAAGGGATTTCTTCTTTTGCTAAAGGAGGAATTCTTTCTTTTTAATCTAGAGATGCTTCTATATACAGCAATAAAAAAAGCAAGTTTAGCGAAAACGAAAAAATATGATATCCTATTGAATAGATAGGATATAAACTAATTATACTGGATAAAGAATGAATATCAGTTCTTTACTGCAACAATTATAAAAGTAATTATGCTATAATGCTTAATGGCAATTATACTGAAAAAACACTTACGATAGGGATAGCAAAAGGGGCACCAGATGAAATCATTAATAGGCCAAGATAAACCAGTTCAACGACTTTTTATTTTTATTATAGGGCTTTTGATTATGTCATTAGGCATTGTGTTAGTTATTACAGCAAATTTAGGTTCAGCCCCATGGGATGTCTTGAATATTGGATTGCATATTCAGTTTGGTCTGACCATCGGCAGCTGGGCAATAATAGTTGGTTTTTTAATCCTATTGATAGCTGCCATCCTTTCAAAAAAACTTCCTCCTTTTGGTGCTTTATTAAATATGGTGTTAGTAGGAGTATTTATTGATATTTTTCTACTTCTTCCCTTTATGAATACCCCTGCGACCCTTTATCAAAAATGGATTATGTTTTTAATTGGATTGATTATAATGGGCTATGGAATGGGATTCTATATTTCTGCGAAACTTGGTGCAGGACCGAGAGATAGTCTTATGATAGTCTTATCAGAAAAATTTGGCGGGAGTATTGCAAGAACGAGATTATTGATGGAGGCAATTGTTTTAATAGTAGGATGGATACTTGGTGGACCTGTATCATGGGGAACGATTATCTATGCTGCTTTAATAGGAAGAGTTGCGGGATGGAGTATCCCACAGTGTACTAAATGGACGAACTATATATTGGACCGAAATAAAAGAACGGTGAATAATATTCACCAACATAATATGGAGCGGGAGGCAAAATAATGAAGATATCTACTAAAGGAAGATATGGATTAACTATTATGATGGAATTAGCAAAGAAGCACGGAGAGGGACCGATTTCATTAAAATCAATTGCTCAAACCAATAATTTATCAGAGCATTATTTGGAACAATTAGTTGCTCCATTGCGTAATGCTGGTTATGTGCGCAGTATTCGTGGAGCGTATGGTGGATATGTATTAGGCGATGAACCTAATAAAATTACCGCTGGAGACATTATTCGTATATTAGAAGGGCCTATTAGCCCTGTCGAGGGAATCGAAGATGAAGAACCAGCCAAGAAAGCTCTATGGATGAAAATCAGAGATGCCGTAAAAGATGTATTAGATTCAACCACAATTGAAGACCTAGCTAACCATCAAGAAGATGATAGCACAGATGGTTATATGTTTTATATTTAAGAAGCTGCATTTTAGAAAAATGATGGCTGTTTCCGTATAATAGCAATCAAGTGTGTAGAAAGCTCTTTGTATGATTTTTTTTAAGTATTGGGCAAAAATAGAAAACTGAAATGATCACAACTAATTAATTGTAGGTGAATAACTTGGAACATATTTATGTGGATCATGCGGCAACTTCACCCATGCATCCAAAAGTAATCGATAGAATGTATGAAGTCATGAAAGATCAATTTGGCAATCCTTCAAGTATTCATGCCTATGGAAGACAGGCAAGAAATATATTGGATAAGGCTAGAGCAGTAGCTGCTTCTAGTATAGGTGCTCACGAAAATGAAATTATTTTTACTAGCGGTGGTACAGAGGCAGATAATTACGCTATCTTTGGAATTGCAGAAGGAAAAGAAGCAAAAGGAAAACATATTATCACAACGGAAATTGAACACCATGCCGTATTACATGCTTGCCAAGAATTAGAGAAAAAGGGCTACGAGGTTACTTATCTTTCTGTAAATGAATACGGACTAATAGATTTGAATGAATTCAAATCAGCATTAAGAGAAGATACAATTCTTGTTACGATTATGTATGGCAATAATGAAGTGGGTGCGATTCAACCGATAAAAGAAATTGGCTTATTGTTAAAAAATCATCCTGCTGTCTTCCATACAGATGCGGTACAAGCCTACGGTTTAGAAGATATTGATGTAAAAGAACAGCACATCGACCTTTTATCTGTTTCTTCTCATAAGATTAATGGTCCTAAAGGAATAGGGTTTTTATATGTTAAAAACGGCATTAAACTAAATCCTCAATTATTTGGTGGAGAACAAGAGAAAAAAAGAAGAGCTGGCACTGAGAACGTTCCTTCTTTAGCAGGCTTTCAGCTAGCAGTAGAAATTTCTCAACAGGATAGATTGCAAAAGAAAGAGCAGTTTAAAAAATATAAAGAAATCCTTACAGGTATCTTAAAAGATAATAATATTTCTTTTAAGCAAAACGGATTAGTTGATAATACCTTGCCACATGTTTTAAACTTAAGCTTTCCCGGTACAAATGTGGAAGCAATGTTAGTTAATCTTGACTTAGCGGGTATTGCTGCTTCTAGTGGTTCTGCATGTACTGCTGGATCAATCGAACCTTCTCATGTGTTAGTAAGCATGTTTGGCAAAGAATCGGAAAGAACAAAAAATTCCATTCGATTTAGCTTTGGATTAAATAATACGGAACAACAAATAGAAAAGGTCGGTCATGAGTTAGTCAAAATCATTAACCGTCTGACAAAATGATAACCTTCCCTTCCATGTAAAGGGAAGGGCTAAGGGGGAAATGGAAAATGGAAAAAGCACCAAAAGATACCCGTGTAGTAGTAGGAATGTCTGGTGGAGTTGACTCATCAGTTGCTGCACTACTTTTAAAAGAACAAGGCTATGATGTTATCGGTATATTCATGAAAAACTGGGACGATACAGACGAATTCGGTGTCTGCACTGCAACAGAGGATTATGAAGATGTCATTCGTGTCTGCAATCAGTTAGAGATTCCTTATTATGCGGTGAACTTTGAAAAACAATACTGGGATAAAGTGTTCACTTATTTTCTTGATGAATATAAAGCGGGGAGAACACCTAATCCCGATGTAATGTGTAATAAAGAAATTAAATTTAAAGCTTTCTTAGAGCATGCAATGAGTCTTGGAGCTGATTATCTTGCAACAGGGCACTATGCACAAGTAGTCAGAGAAGATGGTCAAGTGCGCATGCTTAGAGGGAAAGATGATAATAAAGACCAAACATATTTTTTAAATCAACTAACAGAAGAACAATTAAGCAAAGTAATGTTCCCTATTGGCGGTATGGAAAAATCAAAGGTTCGCGAACTTGCTGCTAAAGCAAATCTAGCAACGGCAACCAAAAAAGACAGCACAGGTATCTGTTTCATTGGAGAGCGTAATTTCAAAGAATTCTTAAGCGGATATCTTCCTGCGCAAAAAGGAAATATGGAAACAATGAATGGAGAAGTAATTGGCCGTCATGATGGACTTATGTATTATACAATCGGTCAAAGACATGGTCTTGGCATCGGCGGAAGTGGAGAACCTTGGTTTGTTATAGGCAAAGATTTAAAACGAAATGTCTTATTTGTTGGACAAGGCTTCCACCACGAATTGCTTTATTCTGACAGCATTATTGCGACCAATGTTAGCTGGGTATCAAAAGATCGCATTGGTACATCATTTGAATGCACAGCTAAATTCCGTTACCGTCAACCAGATAATAAAGTGACGGTAGAGGTTATCGATGAAAATACAGTCAAAGTTATCTTCCACGAACCAATTCGTGCGGTAACGCCAGGACAAGCAGTTGTATTCTATCAAGGAGAAGAATGCTTAGGCGGAGGAACGATTGATAAAGTGTTCCGTGATAATGAAAGATTAACATATGTAGGTTAAGGATGAACTGTCGACTAACATTAATTAGTCGACAGTTTTTACATATGGCAAAAAGCAGCTAGCAATTCTCCTGTAATAAGAGGATTTGCTAGTTGCTTTTCTCATTTTTTGATTAGAAAATATGCTATACTACCAATAAGAAATGGAGTGTTTTAAGATGGATAATAGTCAATTAGGAATACAATATATGCAAGAAGGTAAATGGGAAGAAGCAGCAAAGTTTTTTATGGAAGAGATTGAGAAGAATCCGAACAATGCTGTTTCTTATGTTAATTTTGGCAATGTTTTATCAGCTTTAGGAGATGATACAAGGGCATTATCTTTCTACCAAAAGGCGATTGAAATAGATGATACAACGGCAGCAGCCTATTATAGTGCAGGGACCGTTTATTATGAAAAAGAAAATTTAGAATCCGCAAAGAATATGTTTGAACTAGCATTAGAAAAGGGCCTCGAAACAAGTGATAATTTCTTTATGCTTGGACTTACTTATGTTGGATTAGATAAAGGGAAACTGGCAATTCCTTATTTTCAAAGAGCAGTGGAACTTAATAGTCAAGATGCGGAGGCATTCTTTCAGCTAGGGCTCTGTTTGGCACAGAATGAATATATTGAAGAAGCAATCACACAATTTCAATCCTGTATAGCATTAGATGCCACTCATGCAGATGCTTATTACAATTTAGGGGTTGCCTATGGTTTTAAAGAAAAAACAGCGAAAGCAGTTGAAATGTTCAATAAGGCGCTGGAAATTCAGCCAGATCATCTTCTTGCTGGTTACGGAAAGCAAATTATCGAAGAAAAGTAAGGGAAAGAGACATGAAATATAAAGGAAGAAAGGAGGAATTCAGTTGAACGAGCAGAACTCTTTGGATCTTTTTGAAAATGAAAAAAAGTATGTAAAGGGACGGCATCTTGTTACCATTTTTCACAATGAACAGAATCTTTACTCCGTGATAAGAATACGAGTTGATGAAACGAATCATGATTATGACGATAAAGAAGCGGTAATTACTGGCTATTTACCAAAGATGAACGAAGAAGAGACGTATACTTACTTTGGTGATTTTAAAGAGCATCCAAGATTCGGTTTACAGCTGCAGGCGACTTCCTTTCGAAAAGAAATGCCACAAACAAAGCAAGGTGTTATTGCTTATTTATCGAGCAACTTATTTAAAGGGATTGGGGAAAAAACAGCAGAGAATATTGTGGATACTTTAGGAGAAGAAGCAATCTCTAAAATCATGAATCAGCCATCGATTTTAGAGACAGTGCCCAAACTTGCATCAGATAAAGCGAAAATCCTCTATGATACATTAATGAAAAATCAAGGGTTAGAGCAAGCGATGGTTTCACTAAATCAATATGGGTTTGGTCCGCAATTGTCGATGAAAATTTATCAGGTATATAAAGAAAATACGCTAGAAATAGTCCAGACAAATCCATATAAATTAGTGGAGGATATTGAAGGAATCGGTTTTGGAAAAGCAGATGACCTTGGATCTCAGATTGGAATTACTGGGAATCATCCAGATCGATTAAAGGCTGGCTGTTTGTATATTTTAGAGCTGAGCAGTAATCAGGAAGGCCATGTCTATCTCCATGCGGAATTTTTACTAGAAAAAGTAAAAGCGCTGCTTGAAGAAAATCAAAAAGAGGAGATAGAATTTTCGCAAATAGCAGATCAGGTTATTCAGCTAGAGGAAGAAGGAAAAATTATAGTTGAGGATAAAAAAATATATTTACCTTCTTTGTTTTTTTCAGAAAAAGGACTTGTACGAAATATAAAGCGAGTAATGGAGCAATCTGAATATAAAGACCAATTTCCAGAATCGGAATTTCTGCTGGCGTTAGGAAACTTAGAGGACCGTATCGGTGTTCAATATGCTCCCTCTCAACGAGAGGCGATTCAAACAGCGCTTATGTCCCCGATGCTAATATTGACAGGTGGTCCCGGAACGGGTAAAACAACTGTCATAAAGGGAATTGTTGAATTATATGGTGAATTGCACGGTTGTTCTTTAGATCCTAATGATTATAAAAACGATGAACCCTATCCGTTTATTCTTGCGGCGCCAACTGGCCGAGCGGCTAAACGAATGGCGGAATCGACAGGTTTACCAGCAGTTACTATTCATCGATTGCTGGGCTGGAATGGCACTGGAACATTTGAACGGGATGAGGATCAACCTTTGGAGGGGAAAATCCTCATCGTCGATGAAACATCGATGGTTGATATTTGGCTAGCCCATCAATTATTTAAGGCTTTGCCTGAACATATTCAAGTAATTATTGTCGGAGATGAAGACCAGCTGCCATCAGTAGGGCCGGGCCAAGTATTAAAAGATCTGCTTGATTCAGCATGTATTCCTACGGTTAAGTTGAAAGATATTTATCGACAAGCCGAAGGATCATCGATAATCGAGCTGGCACATGAAATGAAAAAGGGCCAGCTGCCGGCTAATCTTCTTGTGCCCCAAGGGGATCGATCTTTTATAAAGTGCTCTTCCAGTCAAATTCCGCAGGCAATTGAAAAAATTGTTTTGAATGCGAAAAACAAAGGCTTCGCGCCAATGGATATTCAAGTATTGGCCCCGATGTATAGAGGACCAGCAGGAATTGACCGCTTAAATGCTATCTTACAAGAAATATTAAATCCTAATCCCGATGGCACCAGAAAAGAGCTGAAATTTGGAGAGGTTACATACCGGATCGGTGATAAAGTCCTTCAACTCGTCAATCAGCCAGAAAGCAATGTTTTTAATGGTGATATGGGTGAGATTGTATCGATTTTTTATGCGAAGGAAAATACGGAAAAGCAAGACATGGTTATTGTTTCGTTTGATGGAATAGAAGCAACCTATACGAGACAGGATTTAAATCAAATTACGCTGGCATATTGCTGTTCTGTCCATAAATCGCAAGGCAGTGAGTTTCCAATCGTCATCATGCCCGTTGTTAAAAGTTATTATCGCATGTTAAGAAGAAATTTAATTTACACCGGAATAACTAGAAGTAAACAATTTTTGATTCTATGTGGAGAACTGGAAGCAATGGAATTAGGTGTCAGCCGAAATGATGAACTAAACCGGCAAACAACCTTAAAAGAAAAGATCAAAGAGGCATTTGCTGATGTATATCAACCAGACGAGACGATGGAAATGACAAAAGAGAAGTCATTTGATTTATTGTATGAAGGTAAAATCAATCAAATCGATCCAATGATCGGAATGGAAAATATCACCCCATATGATTTTATGGAAGCATCCGAATCCTAAATTACTTAGGTACAAACTTTTTAAGAAAATCTCTATTTTTAAAAGAGAAATCCCCATATTAGGGGATTTTTTTTGCCAATGTTTGTACTACATGTTTTTAAGTTCTAGGTGAAAAATAGTAATGCTATCTTCTTCGAAAAAATCCAGTTGGATTCTAACTTGCCAATAAAAACAGCCAACTCCTAAAAACACTGGTATATTTGGACGGGATATAGAGCATAATGGGAATACTTACCTGGAAATTTCATGTTAAGTGGAATATTTCATGAAACGAATAAAGATGAGGTGTTTCCTATGCTCAAATGTCCAAATTGTCAGAGCAAAGATATTGGGAAAATTGGAATCAATCAATATTACTGCTGGAATTGCTTTATTGAATTATCGCTTACGAAAGGGATTATTCATACACATCAAGTAGAAGAAGATGGAAGCTTAAGTTCTTTAGACGACTTATTTGACGAAGATGAGCGTCGATTAAGCTAAGTTTGTCTTTGTGTAATCTTGGCGCTCACTTCCATATAAAAGGGGTGCAAAGTAATGGGTAAAGCGATAAATACAGCAATAGCTATTGGAGCTAGTGTAGTGGCACTTAGCTATATGCAAAAAAATAATATGATAAGTCAAAAACAACTGAAAAGAGTGCAGAGAAAAGTAATGAAGATGTTTTAATGGTGAGTCAGAAGATAAGGCTGGAAAAGAATTCCTGCCCTATTTTAACCCAAGCACTGATACGAAGAACTCAAAAAAATTTCGTATCAGCGCTTGGGCTTTTTCATTTTATTATTATGTTTTGAAATTATAGTCAAGCAGGCTTTCCATTGTGCAGCAGCCACTATGTGACGGAAACAAACATAAGTCGATTACACAGATAGTTTATTTGAAATGGAGAACTAGATAAAAAATGCATAAAAATTCCTATTATCTCTCACAATACATTAAGGAGGGAGGAAAGGAAATGGATATAAGAATAAAATGGTATTATCGATTAGGATTTACCTTATTACTTTTTATTGTTTTATTTATTTTTATAAAACTATCGCCGATATGGTTACCCATTTTAAGTCTTATAACAAAGGTTATAACTCCTTTTATTATTGGTGCGTTTTTTACGTACTTACTTCATCCAATAGTAGAATTATTACATAAAAAAGGTTTACATAGAGGATTGTCTGTTGCATTTATTTATATTTTATTTTTTGGCGGGATTGGATATGCAATCTATAAAGGTATCCCAATTCTTATTGATCAGCTGGAAGAGCTGACAGTTAGTGCTCCAAAACTTGCAGAGCGATATAAAGATTTAATTGATTCGATTCAAAATAAAATGGAGTCTTGGCCGCTCAATCTACAGGATAAAGTTGACCGTGGAATTGACATATTTGAAAGGAAAATGGAATCCCTTTTGAATAAAGTAATTAATGGGGCCATGGGGATTGTCAATTATTCGATTATAATTATGCTTATTCCCTTTATCTCTTTTTATATGTTAAAGGATATAAATGCGGTAAGAAAAGGCTTTAATGGATTAATTCCTAATAAATGGCGCAATAGTGCTCGCTTATTTTTAGAGGATGTAAATGAATCATTAGGCAGCTATATAAGAGGACAATTATTAGTTTGTACAATTATTGGAGTTATTTCTATGATTCTTTTTCTGATATTTCATATGAAATTTGCCCTTGTATTAGGAATGATCATAGGAATAACTAATGTCATTCCATACTTTGGACCGGTAATCGGAGCTGTTCCAGCATTAATTGTAGCAAGTACTGTTTCTGTGAAAATGATTATTATTGTCGTGATTATCATTATTATTCTGCAATTTCTCGAAGGAAATATATTATCGCCATATATAGTAGGGAAAAGCACTCATATGCATCCTCTGTTTATTATGTTTGCGCTATTGCTAGGAGAAGAGATAGGCGGGATGATTGGAATGATTGTAGCAGTTCCTTTATTATCAATTGTAAAAGTGGCCATCATTCATATGAAAACCCATTTTGGAAAAAAAGAACGAGAAATGAAACGTATATAAATAGACCAATATTGACAATACTGCCTAATAATCAGTATAATTCGAATGAAGCATATATCGATAAAATGGTGAGAGAAATAAGTAGATTATAGACCACTCTAAAGAGAGGAATTCCCTTTGGCTGAAAGGAGTTCTAGGTGAAGGATAATTGAAAGCTAATTCTTGAATGCAGCTAATCACTGCCGTTTTCCGCGTTAAGGAATATTGAGAGATGGATATTATTTTTTATTATTTTTATATATTTTTATCCATAATCAGGGTGGTACCGCGAGCAATACTTTCGTCCCTGTCCAGGGATGGGAGTTTTTTTTATGCCTTAAAACGGTAAACTTTAGTGGTTGTAGCAAATACATAAGAAAAAATAGGAGGATATGTGATGAAAAACTTAACTGGTGCAGAAATAAGAAGCAAATTTTTAGAATTTTTTCAGGGCAAAGGGCATGCGATTGAGCCAAGTGCCTCTTTAGTCCCTCATGATGATCCGTCATTATTATGGATTAATAGTGGTGTAGCTACTTTAAAAAAATATTTTGATGGTCGTGTTATTCCTGAAAACCCTAGAATAACAAATGCACAAAAATCAATTCGCACTAACGATATTGAAAATGTGGGCAAAACAGCGCGTCACCATACTTTCTTTGAAATGCTTGGTAACTTTTCGATTGGGAATTATTTTAAAGAAGAAGCAATCGAATGGGCTTGGGAGTTCTTGACAGATGAAAAATGGATTGGCTTTGATAAAGAGAAGCTTTCTGTAACCATCCATCCTGAGGATGAAGAAGCATATGTTTTATGGAGAGATAAAATTGGCATACCGGAGAATCGCATCATTCGCTTAGAAGGTAATTTCTGGGACATAGGTGAAGGTCCAAGTGGCCCTAATACAGAAATATTCTATGACCGTGGTCCAGAATATGGAAATGATATCAACGATCCAGAATTGTATCCAGGTGGAGAAAATGATCGTTACTTAGAAGTATGGAACCTTGTTTTCTCTGAATTTAACCATAATCCAGACGGCACTTATACACCACTGCCAAAGAAGAATATTGATACAGGTATGGGCTTGGAGCGTATGGCGTCTGTTGTTCAAAATGTTCCAACAAACTTTGATACAGATTTATTTATGCCGATTATTCGTGCGACTGAACAATTGGCAGATGCCGAGTATGGAAAGGATTCTTTAAGCGATGAAGCATTTAAAGTAATCGCAGACCATATACGTACAGTTGCTTTTGCGATAGGAGACGGAGCTCTGCCATCAAATGAAGGTAGAGGCTATGTATTACGACGTTTATTGCGCAGAGCAGTTCGTTATGCAAAGAAAATTAATATTAACAGACCATTTATGTTTGAATTAGTTCCAGTAGTTGCAGAAATTATGGTTGATTATTATCCAACTGTAAAAGAAAAGACAGAATTCATTCAAAAAGTAATGAAAAGTGAAGAAGAACGATTCCATGAAACATTAAATGAAGGTCTTGCAATTCTTTCAGAAGTAATGGAGAAAGCAAAAGACAATGGAGTTATTGCTGGAGAAGATATTTTCCGTTTGTACGATACATATGGATTCCCAGTTGAACTTACAGAGGAATATGCAGAGGAGCAAGGTCTGGCAATTGATCATGAAGGTTTTGAAAAAGAAATGGAAAGTCAGCGGGATCGGGCCCGCAAAGCACGTCAAGAAGTTGACAGCATGCAAGTTCAAAGTGGAGTGTTAGGCAATATTAAAGTAGAAAGTGAATTTATTGGTTATGACCAGTGGTCAACTGAAGCGCAAATCGTGGCTTTATTAAAAAATGGTCTAGAAGTAGAGAGTGCAGAAGCAGGCGATGAAATCCAGTTTATATTAGATAAAACGCCATTCTATGCTGAAAGCGGTGGTCAAATTGCTGACAAAGGAATGTTAAAAACCGATCATGTAACAATTAGGGTGGAAGACGTTCAGAAAGCGCCAAATGGTCAAAATTTACACAAAGGAATAATTGAAACAGGAGCTGTTAGGTTAAATGATCGATTAGCAGCTAAAGTGGATAGTAAAAATCGTTCCAAAATAGTAAAGAACCATACAGCAACTCATTTATTGCATCAGGCATTAAAAGACGTTCTAGGAACACATGTTAATCAGGCAGGATCTCTTGTACAACCAGATCGTTTACGTTTTGATTTTTCTCATTTTGGGCAAATTACTGCAGAGGAATTAGATGAGATTGAACGCATCGTTAACGAAAAAATATGGGAAAGTATAGCAGTCCAAATTGATTACAAAGATATCGAAGAAGCGAAAGCAATGGGTGCAATGGCTTTATTTGGTGAGAAATATGGAAAAGTAGTACGTGTTGTTCAAGTTGGTGAGTATAGCTTAGAATTATGCGGCGGCTGTCATGTTGATAATACTTCAGCAATTGGTTTATTTAAAATTGTTTCGGAAGCTGGAATTGGTGCAGGAACAAGACGTATTGAAGCAGTAACTGGACAAGCAGCATACCAACAACTGACAGATCAAATTCACTTATTAAAAGAAGCGGCGAATAAATTAAAAACAAGTCCCAAAGATGTTGCTACTCGCGTTGACAGTCTTCTTACAGAAGTAAAGCAATTACAACGGGAAAATGAATCACTTGCTGCAAAACTAAGCAATATTGAAGCAGGAAATCTTGTTGATCAAGTAAAATTAGTCAATGAAGTCCCAGTATTAGCAGCTTCTATCCCAAATGTAGATATGAATAATCTTCGTACAATGGCAGATGAATTAAAACAAAAAATAGATTCTGTCGTATTAGTACTTGGAAGTGTCAATGAAGGAAAAGTAAATATTATTGCAGGTGTAACCAAAGATTTAATGGATAAAGGTTTCCACGCAGGAAAGATAGTAAAAGAAGTAGCTTCCATTTGTGGAGGCGGCGGAGGCGGCCGTCCAGATATGGCTCAAGCAGGCGGTAAAGATCCTTCTAAATTAAATGAAGCATTAGAATTTGTACAAGAATATGTAAAATCCGTTTGATATTAAGGACAAGTAGTGTAAAATGTAGATAACTCTTAACAGAAATTGTTCGAAAAGGAAATGGGGTGTTCAAAATGAGCTCATTTGATAAAACAATGAGATTCAATTTTCCAGAAGAACCATATGAACATGATGTAAAAGAAGTACTTTATCAAGTATACGATGCATTGCAAGAAAAAGGCTATAATCCAATTAATCAAATTGTTGGTTATTTACTTTCTGGGGATCCTGCTTATATTCCCCGTCACATGGATGCACGCAATATCATCCGAAAATTAGAACGTGATGAAATTATTGAGGAACTTGTAAAGTTTTATTTAAAACAGCAACGAGAGGAATAGACTTATGCGATTAATGGGCTTAGATGTTGGCTCAAAAACAGTAGGAGTTGCTGTTAGTGATGCTTTAGGATGGACAGCACAAGGAATTGAAACAATTAAAATTGATGAAGAGAAAGAACAATTTGGGCTTGAACGTATTGCGTCCTTGATTGTTGAGTATGATATAGGTAAAATAGTGGTTGGACTTCCTAAAAATATGAATGGCAGCATAGGCTTTCGTGGAGAAGCTAGTCAAATGTACGGGCAGCTTTTAGAAGAACGATTTGAACTGCCGGTTGTTTTTTGGGATGAACGACTAACAACGATGGCTGCCGAAAGAATTCTATTGGAAGCAGATGTTAGTAGAAAAAAACGTAAAAAAGTAATCGATAAAATGGCTGCATCTATCATTTTGCAAGGATATTTAGACAGTCAAAAATAATGAGGTGGAAATATGGAACACGGCGAGACTAATACAATTACAGTTGTAGATGAACAAGGAAATGAACAATTATGTGAGATTCTATTTACATTTGAATCAGATGAATTTGGAAAATCATATGTATTATATTATCCTCTTGGAGATGAAAGCGATGATGAAGAAATCGATATCCACGCATCTTCCTTCATTCCAAATGAAGAAACAGGCGATGGTGAACTTTCTCCAATTGAAACAGAAGAAGAATGGGATTTAGTCGAAGAAATGTTAAATACATTCCTTGCTGAACAAGAAGAAGAGTAATAACAGATAGATGAAAAAAGAGTCCTTTTGGGCTCTTTTTTATTTTTTTGTGCACTTCTAGTCCCAGCTTTGAGTAGCATGTAAATTTCACTTAAAGCTACAACTTCCTTAGCAAAATATAGTATAATAGGTCGAGATATGTAAAAAATGTTTGAGTGGTGAGTGTCAAGGAGGGAAAAGATTGACGAATAATAAAGACGAGAACAATACAATAAATAGTAAGAAGGAGTTATTTATAGCTAATTTAAATCAGAGACAACAAGAAGCCAAATTAGTCAGAAGAGTCGTGGTCATTGTTGCCTTAGTATTAATTATGATTGTAGCAGTGGTAGGGACGTCTGGTTATTTTTACATAAAATCAGCATTAAAACCAGTTAATCCAGATAGTGATAAAGATATTGTAGTGGAAGTTCCGATCGGTTCTGGCGTGAGCACTATTTCTCAATTACTGGAAGATAAGGGGCTCGTAAAAAATGCAAAGGTGTTTAAATATTATGTGAAATTTAAAAATGAGTCGAACTTCATGGCTGGAGAATATCATATGAATCCATCTATGTCGATTCAAGAGATTATTGACAGCTTGAAAACCGGAAAAATTATGCAAGAACCTGTCTTTACCATGACAATACCTGAAGGAAGACAATTAAAAGAAATTTCCGCTATTATCGCGAAGAAAACAAATCAAAAGGAAGAAGAGATTTGGAAACAATTAAACGATGAAGCGTTTATCAAAGGGTTAATGGCCAAATATCCAGATTTACTAACAACAGAAATTTGGGCGAAAAATATCAAATATCCGCTAGAAGGCTATTTATTTCCTGCTACTTATTCTTATTATGAAGAAAAGCCAACATTGGAAGCGATTATTTCCGTTATGCTTGATAAAACAGAAAGTGTAGTAAAAGCATATGAAACGGAAATTGAACGAGATAAATTAACCGTCCATCAATTTTTAACAATGTCTTCGTTAATTGAAGAAGAAGCAACCAAAAATGTGGATAGAAAGAAAATTGCCAGTGTGTTCTATAATCGTATCGAACAAGGGATGCCATTGCAAACAGACCCGACGGTACTTTATGCATTAGGTGAGCATAAGGATAGAGTTTATTATAAAGATCTAGAGGTAGATTCGCCTTATAATACCTATCAAAATGTAGGCTTACCACCTGGACCAATTGCCAATGCAGGAACTGTTTCTATGGAAGCAGCACTGCATCCGGATGATACAGATTATCTCTATTTCTTAGCTTCGAAAGATGGAAAAGTGTACTTTTCTAAATCGCTTAATGAACATAATGAATTGAAAGCAAAATATATTACGAATGACTAACATTCTTCACCAAAAAACTACAGTCAAACAAAAAGATGTTTGGACTGTAGTCTTTTTTTAAAATTACGTTATATTGTTCGGAAAATTGTCATCTTTTATGTAGATTGCTATTGATATCTGAAGATTTATTAGCATTCTACTATATTTTATGATAAAATGGTACAAGTGTTTTTGAGTATACCTTTAATGAAATACCCAAATTATATACACTTTTTTGATGTGTTAGGTTCTTAATAAGAAGCTAACTATTTTTAGGTAGAAGACAAAAGGATAGGGCTTTATGGATTAATTAGGAGGGACTCATCCTTGCAAAATAAACAAATCCTGGAGTATATTGAAAATTTAATTCCAGAAAGAAATAACCAGATAAGTGAAATGGAACAATATGCGAAACAAAATGAAGTTCCCATTATGGAGTTAATAGGGATTGAAACATTATTACAATTACTACGAATTCAGCAGCCTAAAAAAATATTAGAAGTAGGCACGGCGATAGGATATTCGGCAATAAGAATGGCGGAAGCATTACCATCGTCTCAAATAGTTACGTTGGAAAGAGATGAACAAAGGTATTTAGTAGCGAAGGAAAATGTCGAAAAGTTAAAGCTTGAAGCACAAATTGTCCTATTACAAGGTGATGCCCTTGAATTAGGTTCTATAGTTCAGCAATATGGGCCGTTTGATGCTATCTTTATCGATGCTGCAAAGGGACAGTATCAAAAGTTTTTCGATCTTTACAGTCCGTTTTTATCGAATGACGGAATCGTGTATACAGATAATATATTGTTTCATGGTTTAGTGGCAGCAGAAGAGATAGATAGTAGAAACCTTCGTCAATTAGTACGTAAAATAAGAAATTATAATCAATGGCTTATGGGAAATCAGGATTATCACACAGCAATCTTGCCTGTGGGAGACGGTATTGCAATTAGTAAAAAGAGGGGATAAGAATGAAAAAACCGGAATTACTAGTAACGCCAACCAGTATAAACGATATAGAGCCGCTTATTGATAATGGGGCAGATGCTTTTGTTATTGGTGAACAAAAATTTGGTTTGAGATTAGCCGGTGAATTTAATCGGGATGATGTAAAAAAGGCAATTGAAATCGCACACCAAAGAGAGAAAAAAGTATATGTGGCTGTAAATGCAATTTTTCATAATGATAAAATTGAAGATGTAACAGAATATCTTCGGTTTTTAGTGTCTGTAAATGCGGATGCAATATATTATGGGGATCCAGCTGTTTTAATGCTTGCCAGAGAAGTTGCACCAAATATGAAACTGCATTGGAATACAGAAACAACAGGGACAAACTGGTACACGTGTAATTATTGGGGACGAAAAGGTGCAAAAAGAGCGGTCCTTGCAAGAGAAATTAGCATGGATGCCATCATTGAGACGAAAGAAAATGCAGAAGTGGAGATTGAAATCCAAGTTCATGGAATGACAACGATGTTTCAATCAAAACGTACTTTACTAGAACATTACTTTCAATATCAAGGGAAAGAAGTAGAATTGGAAGCAAGCAAATCAGATAAGAACTTCTTCTTGCATGATAAAGAAAGAGAAAACAAATACCCGATTTTTCAGGATGAAAATGGGACACATATTATGAGTCCAAATGACATTTGTATCATTGATGAGCTTTCAGACCTATTGGATGCTGGCATTGATTCATTTAAAATCGACGGTCTTTTGAAAGAACCAAGCTATATTCTTGCTGTTACTGGACTATATCATCAAGCAATGACTTTGTATTTAAATGATCCAGATCGATATGAAGAAGAAAAAGATCATTTACTTGCTGAGATAGAAAAAATTCAACCACCTAATAGACCATTGGATACAGGATTTTTCTTTAAAGAAACGGTTTACTAAACAAGTGGAGGAGAAGGGAAAATGACATTAGTTAAGGATCCTATTTCTGAAATAAGAGATGGAAAAAGAGTAATTGTAAAGAAACCGGAACTGCTAGCGCCTGCTGGTAATTTAGAGAAATTAAAAATTGCTGTTACATACGGTGCAGATGCTGTCTTTATTGGTGGACAAGAATATGGACTTCGTTCGAATGCTGGAAACTTCACTTTTGAAGAAATGAAAGAGGGAGTGGAGTTTGCTAAGAAATATCAAGCCAAAATATATGTTACTACCAATATATTTGCACATAATGAAAATATTGACGGTTTAGAAGATTACTTAATGGGCTTAAAGTCAGCAGGTGTACATGGAATTATTGTGGCAGACCCATTAATTATCGAGACATGCCGTAGAGTAGCACCTGAAATAGAAGTACATTTAAGTACACAGCAATCTCTTTCTAACTGGAAGGCAGTTCAGTATTGGAAGGAAGAAGGATTAGAACGGGTTGTGCTTGCTCGTGAAACAAGTGCAGAAGAGATAAAAGAAATGAAAGAAAAAGTAGATATTGAAATCGAAACGTTCATTCATGGCGCAATGTGTATCGCATATTCTGGTCGTTGTACATTGAGTAATCATATGACTGCTCGAGATTCTAACCGCGGCGGCTGTTGTCAGTCATGTCGCTGGGATTATGATTTGTACAAGCTAGATGGTGCGGAGGAAAAGCCTTTATTCTCTGAAGGTGATGCTCCTTTTGCGATGAGTCCAAAAGATTTAAAGCTTATCGAATCTATTCCACGTATGATTGAACTAGGCATAGACAGTTTAAAAATTGAAGGTAGAATGAAATCCATTCATTATATTGCTACAGTTGTTAGTGTATACCGAAAAGTGATTGATGCCTATTGTGCAGATCCAGATCATTTTGTCATTCAAGAGGAATGGCTGAGAGAACTAGATAAATGTGCAAATCGAGATACAGCACCTGCCTTCTTTGAAGGTCAGCCAGGGTATAAAGAGCAAATGTTTGGAAATCATAGCAAAAAGACCACTTTTGACTTTGCTGGTTTAGTGCTCGATTATAATGAAGAGACAAAAATAGTAACATTACAACAAAGAAACTTCTTCAAACAGGGGCAGGAAGTGGAGTTTTTTGGTCCAGAAATTGATAATTTTACAATGGTTGTTGATAAAATTTGGGATGCAGACGGGAAGGAAATCGATGCTGCAAGACATCCCTTACAAATTGTTAAATTTAAAGTGGACCACCCTGTTTATCCAAATAATATGATGCGAAAGGAGCTTTAATCAGCATGCAGCCGAAACCAGTAGTTATTGGTGTCGCAGGTGGCTCCGGATCTGGAAAAACAAGTGTGACCAAAGCTATATTTGACCATTTTAAAGGACATTCGATTTTAATGATCGAACAGGATTATTACTATAAAGATCAATCTCATTTACCATTTGAGGAAAGATTAAAAACAAATTATGACCATCCATTAGCATTTGATACAGAATTATTAATTGATCATATTCAAAAATTATTAGATTATGAAGCGGTGGAAAAGCCAGTATATAATTATGCTATGCATACTCGCTCTGATGAAACGATCTTAGTTGAACCTAAGGATGTAATCATTGTGGAAGGTATCCTCATACTGGAGGATGAAGGTCTTCGTGATTTAATGGATATGAAGTTATTTGTTGATACAGATGCAGATTTACGCATTATCAGAAGATTAATGAGGGATATCAAAGAAAGAGGTAGAACGATTGACTCTGTAATCGAACAATATGTTAATGTAGTTCGTCCCATGCATAATCAATTTATTGAACCAACAAAAAGATATGCAGATATTATAATTCCAGAGGGCGGTCATAATCACGTCGCCATTGATCTTATGGTTACTAAAATTCAAACAATTCTTGAACAAAAATCACTTTTATGAAACAATAGATAGTATTCATGCAAAATTTCTGAAAGATAGGCTGTTCCATTATAGACAGCCTATTTTTCCAAATATGGATTATGTAAGAAACCAATGGGGTAAAATAACGGGATGAGTAAAAGAAGCTTTCTGTAATGATATTTGATTATTTATAACCTATTGTTAATTTAACAAAAATCACTAATTAGTGAAAAAATGTTAAATCATTACAGACAATCTAATAGAAAATGCTTTCTTTTTTCTTCAATCCGTATTAAACTCATTCTATTAGAAAAAAAAGCGCGTCCATTTCTAAGTTGTCGTGCTGTTATCTTTAAATACATAATTATTAGGGGGTTTACAAATAGCTTCATGGCTATTCATTAATCCCATACTTGAAGGAGTGAAGATTTTGGCAATCGAAAAAGAATTTCCAATGACATTAGCAGGTAAAGAAAAATTAGAACAGGAACTAGAACAGTTAAAAACAGTTAAACGTAAAGAAGTTGTAGAACGTATTAAAATTGCACGTAGTTTCGGTGACTTATCCGAAAACTCAGAGTATGATTCTGCAAAGGAAGAACAAGCCTTTGTGGAGGGACGTATCACTACGATCGAAAATATGATTCGAAATGCGAAAATTATCTCGGAAGATGAGCTGGATCGCGACACGGTTTCCCTTGGTAGTTCTGTTACATTCGTCGAGCTTCCAGACGGTGAAGAAGAAACATATACAATCGTTGGTAGTGCGGAAGCAGACCCATTCGAAGGGAAGATTTCAAACGATTCTCCAATTGCTAAAAGCTTAATTGGCAAAAAAGTTGGCGATAAAGTAATTGTACAAACTCCAGGTGGAGAAATGAATGTACAAATCGTTACAATTAAATAAGTAATTTAATGGAATGGATAACCGAATAAAAAGTTATCACTGACTTGTTTATAAATGAGACACCTCGTCAACACTCTTGATGAGGTGTTTTATTTATGTGGAGAAAAAGAATAGTTGGCATCGGTATCCTTTTTTTATTTGCTTTATGTATATTGCTAGGAAGGCTAATACAAGTGCAGTTAATAGAGACAAATCATTTTACCAAGCATAATATTAATTTGGTGGAAGCAAGTGTAAAACAAAGATCACAAGAAATGCTTTTGGATAATGGTCGTGGAACCTTTCTTGATAAACATGGAAATTCACTTACACATCAGACAAAAGCAGTTTTAATATTATTTCCTTTTTTAAATAAAATGGATTGGGATAGCAAAAAAGTAGCGGATATTATTGGGACAAGTGAATACAATGTAAAGAATAGCATAATCGATGCAAAAGATCCGGTAGTCTTTGGAGGAAAGGAACCATTGGAATTAACAAGCAGGCAGATGTCTGCTATCAATCAACTGAAGATTCCAGGTGTTTTTGCAGCAGAGAAAAAGTTTCATATCAATAATACTATCGCTGAACAACTGCTAGGAATCACTGGTCAAAATGAAGAGCAATTAGGAAAGCGATATCCTGATAGAAAGCTGGGGGGTTCAACATTAATTGGATTAACAGGCTTAGAAAGAAGCTTTGATGAATTTCTTTTGCCTGATGGCGAATCGAAGCTTGTCTATCATGTGGATGCAAAAGGAGGACCACTCTTTGGCTTAAATGTTAAATATGTGGAACCAGCAAATCCCTTTTATCCTGTAAATGTACGCACCACCATAGACACGGATTTACAGCAGATGGCAGAAGACTTGGTAGATGAGCAAGGCATAAAGAAGGGTGGATTAGTTCTGTTAGATCTAGAGGATAATTCGGTTGCTGCAATGGTTTCTAGGCCGAAGATAAATGCAGCAGATCCTTATCAGACAGACGGAGTTAATAACTATATGCTAAAACAGCAGATTGTCGGCTCTGTCTTTAAAACAGTTATTGCAGCAGCTGCAATCGATCATAAATTAGATGATAACAATAAGCAATATGATTGTAGCAAGAAGATCAATGGCGAAGAAGATTTAACATATCAGCATGGGATGTTAAACTTTACAGAAAGCTTTGCGGTTAGTTGTAACAATACTTTTGGGACAATAGCGAAGGAGTTAAGTGATATAGATGAGAATTTAATCGAGGAATATGCAGCTAAATTATCGTTGACTAGTCTAGTGGGGTGGCGAGGCAGTGTTTTTCATTCTACTGATTTTAAACAGTTTAGTGGCGAAGAAATGGGAAGAGTTTTTTTGAATGAGGAAGCGAAAAGGGATAAGAACTATGTTGCATTAACGGGAATCGGACAGCATGAGGTACGGGTTACACCATTAGAAGTGGCAAATATGATGGCGACTATTGCTAGAGGAGGAGAAAAGGAAAGTGTCAGAGTTGTTTCAGATATTCAATACAAAAATGGCACAACCTTTTACTCCTTTGATAAGCAAGAGTTAGATGGAGAAAAAATATCTCCTTATACCGCCTCAAGACTCCAAAAATTACTAAGAGAAGTTGTTACAAACAATAAAGGAACTGGCAGATGGTTTCAAGAGCTACCCTATAAAGTTGCTGGAAAATCTGGAACCGCAGAAACTGGCGTATATAAAGAGGAGAAGCAGTTACATAATAAATGGTTTGCAGGTTATTTTCCTTATGAGAAGCCTAAATATGCCTTAGTAACAGTGA
The DNA here is from genome assembly GCF_038006525.1 of Niallia sp. FSL W8-0951. Lineage (NCBI taxonomy): Bacteria > Bacillati > Bacillota > Bacilli > Caryophanales > Bacillaceae > Niallia > Niallia sp. FSL W8-0951. The sequence goes on along the minus strand of NZ_JBBOVK010000001.1, from coordinate 2,285,843 downwards.
ATTTAGATGTTTATTCAGATGAAGGCGGGGTCAATCAACTATTTGCAGAGGTGGTTAAAGGAATCGATAAAAAGCAGAAAAATGCAGCCTCCTAATACTCCGATAGGGTTCCTGCTTTTCTAAAAGTGTACTGCCATGTTAAAATATGTACAGTGAAAGAAGAAAAGTAAGAGTTAAATCAACTTATATAAAGAGGAAATGGAAAGGAAATAGGAGGAGAAACACCTTGAGTAATGAAATAAATAATGAAGGTAAAACAAGATACGCACAACGTTCCAAAAGAAAGAAAACGAATCTTATTTTAAATGGATTAATCGTTGCTGTGATTATACTAATTGTATTCGTATCGTATTCTATTTTTCATACAAATGATGAAAAAAATACAGCTAAAAATAAAGCAAACGAACCGAAATCAGGACAAGAAGTATCGGATGAGCATGAAACAGCTGCTTCGACGACTGAATCAGATAATAAAGAGGAGAACACTACTTCAGAAGAGGAAAAAGAATCTGATGGGGAGGAAATTGTCACAGAAGGCGGCAGTGACTCGAATGTTATTAAAACGATTGAGAATACTTCCTGGCAGCCTGTTGGAACATCCCAAACAGGAGAGCATGTAGCTACTTATTCAGAAGGGGTAGACTGGAACGAACAAATTAAAGCATTATCTTATGCAACCGGCTTAGATAGCGGGAATATGACTGTTTGGTTCCTTGGTAATAACAATCATGATCCTCAGAAGTCTATTGGAACAGTATCATCTAAAGATAAATCTGAAAAATATAGAGTATATATAGAATGGGTAGATGGAAGTGGCTGGAAACCAACGAAGGTAGAAGAAATAAAAGACTTAAATATTCGTTAAACTCGAACTGGAGAATAAAGCTCCAGTTCTTTTTTTTGTTTAAAACTGCTTTTTCATTTTAAAATGGACAACGGCTGTGTAATAAGGCCGACCATTCTCTAGTAAAGTAACTTGATGGGCGACAGAGTGTACTGATAGCAATATAGCTTTATTGACTTCTACTTGTTCATTGATTTTTTTCTCGATTGCTTTTAGACTCTCTCCTTCAAAAAACTCTACCTTATCTTCTATCATTTCTAATTGGATATTCATGCTTAAAACTTCCTTTCTTCCTAATAGTAAAAATATCATAACATAAGGAGACAATGGAATAATAATAATACATAAAAACAGTCTGATAAAAGATTGAAAATAGGGAATAAACTTACTATTTTTAACATCTTGATTACAAAAAGAAAGATATGATAAATTAAGAACAAGAAATATTTATAACCATAGTATACTTATAGGAATTATATATTTAAGATAACAGGGGTGCAATGCTATGGGAAAAGAGTTTCTTGAGATTTTTGAACAATGGGCGGATTCTTACGATGACAGTCTCACTAACAATAAAGAATACGAAGCTGTTTTTCATAAGTACGATTATATATTAAAAATGGTGGCAGAACGCGCCACAGGGCATGTTGTTGAATTTGGGCCAGGTACAGGAAATCTAACTGTTAAACTGATTGAGAAGGGTTTAACGGTTACTGCCATAGAACCATCGCCTGCGATGAGGAAGTTGGCGCTGGAGAAAATTAATACAAAAGCAACAATAATAGATGGGGATTTTCTTCACTTTAAGCTAGATCATCAACCAGATACCTTTGTAAGTACTTATGCTTTTCATCACTTAACCGATCAAGAAAAAGAAGAAGCGGTTAAACAGTATAGTAATCTCCTCCCTTTAGGTGGTAAAATAGTGTTTGCAGATACCATGTATGTCACTAAAGATGCGTACAATGAGGCAATTAAGAATGCCAAGGAGAAAGAGCAGCATCATTTAGCAGAAGACTTGCAAAGAGAGTATTATACAACAATTCCCATTCTAACTGAAATTTTAGAGAAGAACGGTTTTTCCACATATTTTGAGAAGATGAACGACTTTGTATGGATGATGGAAGGGGAAAAAATAAGCGAAAGAGGTAAGTGAATTGAAAATCGCAATAATCGGTGCAATGGAAGAAGAAGTAACTTTATTACGTGCAAAAATAGCAAATAAAAAAGAACAGACAATCGTTGGATTTCAGTTTATTGAAGGTGAATTATTTGGGAAAGAGGTTGTTTTACTTCGTTCCGGCATAGGAAAAGTGAATGCAGCAATGAGTACAACAATTCTATTGCAAACATTTAAACCAGACTATTTAATCAATACGGGTTCAGCAGGAGGATTAAATCCAACACTTGAAGTTGGAGACGTTGTTATTTCGAATGAAGTACGTCATCATGACGTAGATGCCACTATTTTTGGTTATGAATACGGCCAAGTTCCACAAATGCCAGCAAGCTTTAAGGCGAATGAAAGGTTAATTGCCGCAGCAGAACAAAGTGCAAAGGAAATTGGCAATCATTCTGTAGTGACAGGTTTAATTACAACTGGTGACTCTTTTATCAATCAACCAGAAAAGGCAGCCTTTATTAAATCAAAATTTGAGAATCTTCAAGCTGTTGAAATGGAAGCAGCTGCAATCGCTCAGGTTGCTTATCAACATAATATTCCATTTGTTATTATTCGCTCTTTATCTGATATTGCTGGGAAGGAATCCCATTTATCTTTTGACCAATATTTAGAAAAGGCGGCTGTTCATTCAGCAAATCTCGTATTAGGAATAGTTGAAAGAATATAAAGAAGGACAGAAGGGGAAACCCTTCCTTTCTTTCTTTTTAAATGCGAGTAAACAACTGTGAATAATAAGTTTAAAGAATTTTTTTGTTAGGAAGAAACTTGTTATATAGGGGAAAAATAAGTGGGAGGTGTGGAGTTTGAATGTTTATCGAAATGTACATGAGTTAATAGGTCATACACCAATGCTTGAATTGACTCATTTTTCATTACCTAAAAATGTTCATTTATATGCGAAATTAGAATTTTGTAATCCGGGTGGAAGCATAAAAGATAGACTGGGTTATGAATTAATTCAAGAAGCGATAAAGAGTGGAAAGCTTACTAAAGGTGGAACCATTATCGAGCCTACTGCCGGTAATACAGGTATTGGGCTAGCTCTTGCCGCATTAAATACAGGAATAAAGGTAATAGTTTGTGTGCCTGAAAAATTTAGTATCGAAAAGCAGGAAATTATGAAGGCATTAGGGGCGGAGATAATTCATACGCCTACTTCCTTAGGCATGCAAGGGGCAATTGAAAAAGCGAGAGAGTTGCAGCGGAACATACCTAATGCTTATGTACCAGGACAATTTGAAAATGAAGCAAATCCAAATACTTATTATAAAACACTGGGGCCAGAAATATGGGAGCAATTAAATCATCAGGTTGACATATTTGTTGCTGGTGCTGGCACAGGCGGTACTTTTATGGGAACAGCCCGCTATTTAAAAGAACAAAATCCAGCTGTCAAAGCGGTAGTAGTAGAACCAGAAGGCTCTATTTTAAATGGCGGGAAAAGTGGACCACATAAAACGGAAGGAATTGGGATGGAATTCATACCAGCCTATATGGATACCCGCTATTTTGACCAAATTTATACCGTTTCTGATTTAGATGCATTTGAGTATGTGAAGCTTGCAGCTCAAAAAGAAGGTTTGCTTGTAGGAAGTTCCTCTGGAGCCGCTTTATATGCCGCTGTACAGGAAGCGCAGAGAGCAGAAAGTGGCAGTAATATCGTTGTAGTTTTTCCAGACTCAAGTGATCGTTATATGAGCAAAAAAATATTTGATGGAGGGATTTAAATGAAAAGAAAAACAAAATTAATACATGGTGGAATTCCTGGAGACCCGCACACAGGAGCAGTCAACGTTCCGATTTATCAAGTAAGCACTTATAAACAAGACGGAATTGGCAATCATAAAGGCTTTGAATACTCTAGAACTGGAAACCCTACTCGCCATGCATTAGAAGAGCTTATCAAGGATTTAGAAGAAGGTACAAGGGGCTTTGCATTTAGTTCTGGTATGGCGGCAATTACTGCGGTTATGATGCTATTTAAGAAGGGGGATCATATCCTCTTAACAGACGATGTATATGGAGGAACCTTCCGTGTGATGACAAAGGTTCTAAATAAGTTTGGAATAGAGGCAACCTTTATTGATACAAGTGATATTAACAATATTCAAGAGGCTATAAAAGAAAATACAGTAGCTTTGTATATTGAAACACCAACGAATCCCTTATTAAAAATCACAGATATTGAAGCCGTTTCACGAGTCGCAAAAGAAAATGGATTATTAACGCTTGTTGATAATACTTTTTCTACTCCTTATTGGCAAACGCCATTAACATTGGGAGCGGATATTGTCCTTCATAGTGCCACAAAGTATCTTGGTGGTCATAGTGATGTGGTATCCGGCCTTGTTGTTGTAAAGGACGAAAAATTAGGAGAAGAGCTTCATTTTGTGCAAAATTCAACAGGAGGTGTGTTAGGACCCCATGATTCTTGGCTATTAATAAGAGGGATGAAAACACTAGGAATTCGAATGGAAGAGCATGAAAGTAATACAAGACAAATCGTTGCATTTCTAGAAAAACATCCAGCCATTACAAAAGTATATTATCCAGGACTGCCTGCACATCCAAACCATGAAATTAGCAAGAAACAAGCACTTGGTTTTGGAGGAATGGTAAGTTTTGATGTGGGAAGTGCCGAAAATGCTGATAAGCTGTTAGATAAAGTGAAGTATTTTACACTTGCAGAAAGTTTAGGGGCTGTAGAAAGCTTAATCTCAGTTCCAGCAAGAATGACACATGCCTCCATTCCTGCTGAAAGAAGAGCAGAGCTAGGGATAACAGATGGTCTTGTGAGAATTTCCGTTGGATTAGAAGATGTAGAAGATTTAATGGAAGATCTAAAACAGGCATTACAATAATGATTGACAAGAGATTTACGGATAGTAAACCTATTTGTAAATCTCTTTTTTATGGATGAATCGTGATGGAGAACAATAATATTTCCATAATATCACAATTTAGCTATTGATTTCATAAAGCTTATTCTACTATTCCTATGTTATGGTAATTATATAGTTTAGTAGAAAGTAGGGGAAGAAATGGAGAAAAAGATAAAAATTTTAACAGATAAGATATCTGATTATCAGCAATTTGGCACCGTTTTGCTAGCTGTTGGAGCATTTTTTTATATAGGAGTAATTATTCCTAAAATGGATAAGGTAACAGGTTATAATGAGGGCATGCTTATTACTTCGATTGTCTTCTTAAGTGTCTCGATTTTATTCTTTGCCAAAGCGAAGAAATTAAAAAAACTTTTGGATAAATGGAAAGAATCGTGATGGAGAGGAAAAGGATGTTAGACAATGAGATGCCAGCTAAAGCAACACCCGAACTTATAGGAAGTGGCTGTGGAAACTTCGTATAATTGTTTGGGTTTTTTATTTGTTTAAAGATTGCTTTATGATGTTTGTTGTTATCACGATCTGCGCTTGAAAGGAAGAGGAAGAAGGTAACAGAGAAACGAGATCAGTGCACGGAAGGAAGAGAGACCGAGAAAAAAGGTAAAAGAGTGTTTGCTGGTCAATGAAAAGAGACTTGAGATGCTGAACCCCTTTAATTGTTCCTCTGTCGACACCCTTGCGTAAATCCCTATCAAGGTTATTTTGCTCCTCTCTTTATTTCTTTACAATATAATGATAGCAATCTTGGATAACTTTATTCGTATTAGGACCTTCGATAATGTTGATCTTCAAGTTGTCATCACCTCATTAATCTATATGAAGTAATGGCTTGTACTTAGTAGTCTGAAAATTTGACTATTTAAGGCCTTTATTAAGAAAGTCATAGGCTTTGTTTACTAACTATTAGGTTATCCCTATATAACTGCGCTTATTGATCAATTAAAGCAGTTCCTCTAGTGTTGTGTGGAAAATATTCTTATATAATAAACAGGGCAGATTAGCACAAGTAGGGAAAATTTGGATTAATAAAGAATAAATATATTATTAAAGTGAATGGAGGCCGATATGATAAAAGAAAAAACACCATTTGTTATTGCCATTTCTGCTGTATCTGGAGGAGGAAAAACAACAATAACCAAGCTATTAAATCAGAAATTACATAATTCAAAGATACTGTTCTTTGATGAATATAATTTCAATGGTCCAGATGATATTATTAACTGGGTAGATAATGGAGGAGACGCTAATGATTGGGATGTAAGTCCTTTAATAAAGGACTTACAAGTTTTATTAACGGAATCGCTTGATTATATAATCTTAGACTTTCCATTTTCTTATAAACATAGTCAAGTAAGTAAATTCATTGATTTCTCCATATTTATTGATACTCCATTAGACATTGCATTGGCACGGAGAGTAACTAGAGATTTTTGCAATAGCTCAACGGAGGATATTTTATCGGAGATGAAAAATTACACTTCTAGAGGTAGGCGTGGTTATCTAAATATGCTTGAAACAATTAAACCTGATGCAGACTTTGTTATTGATGGTACATTACAAGCAGCAGAAGTAATAAATATTATACTGGATAATTTAAAAAATTAATCTCCTATCTTATCAGTAAAATTATTTGCAGCATTACATGTAAAGTAACCAGGTTCGTTGATTCAAGATGGATTAACGCAATTGGATATATATAAGTCTTCTGGGGAAGAATAGCGAATATAGTTAATGGTTATCTATATGAAATTTATAATACTTGTTATTTTATAAGAGGTGTTTAAATGAAAGACAACAAAAGGACAGCCATACTTATTCTCTCTGTTATAATTATCGTTGTAATTGTTTCAAATATTTTAAAGTAATAGATTAAATACCAGAAGAACCGAGCTGCCATAAGTTCTATGCAAAGGAAATAAACTTAGTGGATGCCGCGAGCTTCTTTTTTATTGTCCTTTATTCCCTTCTATATAGCCGAATGGAAAGACTATTCTTCCTCTTCATCAACTGTTTAAAAATAAGACTGTCCGCAAAAGTGGACAGTCTTATTCTTTTCCAAGTTCATTTATACTTAAGCAGATCCAAAACTCCTTGCGGTGGATGCAAAAATTGGGTGCATACAAACTAAAAGTCCCATTTTCCAAAACCTTGATTTAGAAATCAGATAGTAAGAAAAGGATCCAGATCACTAAACGGCCGAGGGTGCCTTTCTCGATACTCCTTTGGTGTACATTGTTTTATCTTTAGAAAGTTTCGATTGAATGAACGTATACTTTCATAACCACATAAAAAAGCTATCTCCGAGATATTTTTCTCTGAATAAATTAAAAGATAGGATGCATGATTCACTCTTGTTCCGTTTAAAAAATCAACAAAAGACATATTAACATTGTTGTTGAAATATTTCGATAAGTAATTATAATTGTACCCCAAGTTACTAGCGATATTTTTTAAAGAAATGGCTTCGGTAAAATGATTCTGGATGTAAGTTAATAATTTATGTAATAAATCTTGATCTTGCTTTTCTCCTTGAATTAAGCTTGTTTGTTCCATTAGCTCAGATAATAACAGATAAAGAGATGCTTTTTGTTCAAGAAGATTTGCATTATCGGTAAAAAGCGCCTTAGTGAACAGGGTATTGGCTGCCAATGATAGGTTAAAAATCGGATTTTTCAGGGAACTATTTTCTATCATCTTATAAAAAGTGGGGACATATTCAGGCGAAAAGACACAAATATTAGCACGAGAATGAGATTTTGTAATAAATGAATGAATTTCATAAGGCAATATTAATAAAAATTGTCCAGCCCTCACATGATAATTTTTTTGACTAATAATAACTTCCATTTCTCCCTCAAGGAGGAATAATACTTCAAAGCAACGGTGCAGATGACTTGGAAAGTTTAAATCAACCGTTTGATAGTTTGCTATTAAATTAAAATGGTGTGCTTCATATATTAACATACGAAAAAACCATCCTTTAGTGAATACTAAATTTTGTCTAGGATTATATAAGTTTTTACTTGTTGTGTCAAACCTATTGATGATAGATTTATTGGTAACATCGTTATTTTATTATATGAAAAGGAGACACGCTATGGAAAAACTTCGAATTGGAATGGTCGGCTATAAATTTATGGGTAAAGCACACAGTCATGCTTATCGGGATCTTCCACTCTTTTTCCCAAATACTGTTCATCCTGAAATGAAGGTTATTTGTGGACGAGATCAAAATGGTGTGACAGTTGCAGCCAAACAATTTGGCTGGGAGGAATATACAACCGACTGGCAGAGCCTCCTAGAACGAGATGACATTGATTTAATCGATATAAACGCACCTAGTAATGTACATAAAGAAATTACTATTGCCGCTGCTAAGGCCGGCAAGCATGTTTTTTGTGAAAAACCGTTAGCGCTTACATTGGAAGACTCACGTGAAATGCTTGATTTAGTGGAATCTGCTGGTATCAAACATATGGTTGGATTTAACTATCGCTTTGCCCCTGCTGTTATGCTCGCTAAGAAACTTATAGAAGAAGGACGTCTTGGAGAGATCTATCATTTCCGTGCTTGGTTTTTACAGGATTGGCTTGTAGATCCCAATTTCCCTCTAGCCTGGAGACTTCAAAAGGAAATTGCTGGTTCCGGTTCTCATGGGGATCTTGGAGCGCATCTCATAGATCTGTCTCACTATTTAATCGGAGATATTACAGAAGTTATCGGTATGAATGAGACCTTTATAAAAGAACGGCCAATTCCTTCACAGATGATGGGCTTATCAGCAAAAGGTAGTGATAGTGATAAAAAAGCTGAAGTGACTGTAGATGACGTGACACTATTTTTGGCTCGTTTTGCGAACGGTGCTTTAGGAAGCTTTGAAGCTACCCGTTTTGCTACAGGGCATCGCTGTACAAATTCTTTTGAAATCAACGGAAGTAAAGGAAGCGTTATCTTCGATTTTGAACGGATGAATGAGCTACAAGTGTATTTCACAGATGATAAGGAGGATGTGCAAGGATTTCGCCGTGTATTAGCAACTGACCCTTCGCACGCCTTTGCTGAAAATTGGTGGCCGCCAGGGCATACGATTGGCTATGAGCATACATTTATTCACGAGATGGTTGAACTTATGGAATCCTTCCGGCAAGATCGACAGCCTGTTCCGAACTTCCGTGATGGTGTAAAGTGCCAGGAAGTCTTAGAAGCCGTTGATTTATCCATTCAAAATCGTCAATGGATACGAATTTCTGACGTTTAAAAAAAGTTAAGGGAGTTGCTTATACTATGAAAAAAAATGCATTAATCGTTTGGGGTGGCTGGGATGGTCATCAGCCTGAACAGATAGCAGAAATTTTTAAAAGAATCCTCGAAGAAGAGAACTTCCAAGTAGAAGTATCTAATTCATTAGACTCCTACGCAGACAAAGAAAAATTAAAAGGGTTAGATCTAATTGTTCCCCACTGGACAATGGGAGAAATTGAAAAAAAGTATATCTTAAATATTTCTGAAGCAGTAGCTTCTGGTGTTGGTCTAGCTGGATGCCATGGTGGAATGTGTGATTCCTTTCGTAATAATGTTGACTGGCAATTTATGACTGGCGGTAATTGGGTTGCCCATCCTGGAAATGATGGCGTAGAGTACATGGTCAATATAAAACATACTTCTAGTCCACTATTAGAGGGGCTCTCGGATTTTAAAGTTACTAGTGAGCAATATTATCTTCATTACGATCCTGCCGTTGAAGTGCTCGCTACCACCCGCTTCCCGGTTATTCATGGACCACACTCTGCCAATAAAGCAGTAGATATGCCTGTAGTTTGGACCAAACGCTGGGGCTTGGGAAATGTGTTTTATAATTCATTAGGGCATCAAGCTAATATCGTTGCTATGCCAGAAGTTTCACTCATTATGCGCCGCGGATTTCTATGGGCCTCTGAAGGAAAAAAACGTATTGAAAATGTAGACACGGCTTCTAGTTATGAAAACGTACGTAACTATACAGGTATGGGGGACAGTCAATAAGGAAGGATACAGCAAATATTATAAGAAACATAATGAAGCGGAGGATTTCTTATGAGAAAACTTAAAATTGGCATCATTGGTTGTGGAAATATCAGTTCCATTTATATGGAAAACTGCCCGAAGCTTCCTTATCTCGAGCTTGTGGCTTGTGCAGATTTAGATACAGAGCGTGCCCGTTCTCAAGCCGAAAAATTCGGTATACCATTGGCCTATTCCGTTGCAGAACTACTCTCGGATCCAGAGATAGAACTAGTGATAAACTTAACAATTCCTAAAGCGCATGCCTCCGTAAGCATCCAGGCATTAGAGGCCGGTAAACATGTCTATACAGAAAAGCCACTTGCTGTGACACGCGAGGAAGGACAACTAATTTTAGAAGCTGCTAAAAAGCATAATCTTCTCGTTGGTAGCGCGCCAGATACCTTCTTAGGTGCTGGTATTCAAACTGCTGTTAATCTGATTGAGCAAGGAGAAATAGGAGTACCAATTGGTGCATCTGCCTTTATGATTGGCCGTGGTCATGAGCATTGGCATCCAGACCCTGCCTTTTATTATGATACTGGCGGCGGTCCTATGTTTGATATGGGACCGTATTACTTAACAGCATTAGTGGCTCTATTAGGACCGATTAAACGAATTTCTGGTTCCACTCGCATTAGTTATCCAGAAAGAACGATACTTAGCACACCAAAAGCAGGCACAAAATTAAAAGTATCAATACCTACGCATATTTCAGGAGTGATTGATTTCGCTTCAGGTGTAATTGGAAGCATTACAACAAGCTTCGATGCCTTCGGCGGTACATCATTACCTCCTATTGAAGTCTATGGAAGTGAAGGTACATTACTTGTTCCTGACCCTAACACTTTCAGCGGTCCTGTGAAAATAAGAAAACGGGACGAAAAAGAATTTAAAGAAGTTCCTCTTACTTATGGATATACCCAAAATAATAGAGGTCTAGGCGTTGCTGACATGGCCAGAGCAATTATTGAAGGTGGAAAATATCGCGCAAATAGTGATTTAGCCTATCACGTTTTAGAAGCAATGTATGGATTCCATGATTCATCAGATAATGGTCAGCATTATCTGATGAAAAGTACATGCGACCGCCCAAAATCCTTGCCCTTAGAGGGAAAGGAAGAGGAATTCGATTAAAAACACGAGCAAAATAAAAATATCTTCCCCTGTACTTCGAGCTTTTATCGAAGTACAGGGTTAAAATTAAAGACTAAACAATAAATTGCCTTTATCTCCTTGCTGGAGAAAATTTGATGAACGTAATCAATTACTATTATCTTGCCGATTAAGATATACCTTACTGCGAATCAATTCATCCATAGCCTTTCCTATAAACATCTCTTCTTCTTTGTTAAAAGCACTAGGAAATAAGTAAGGATTTGGCTCCTCAAAAGAACCTTCATTATTTTCGAGCTGTTTTCTCGCTACATCATCTAATAGTGGTTCTACTTTAGGTTTCATAACAGATATCATCTCTTCGATGTGTGCAAGAACGTTAGTATCATTAGGTGCCTTTCCTTCTTGAATAAATCGTTTCATTTTACCAGTCCATGTGGCCATTTCCTTTTCTAATTCAAGTTGCACCGTATGCGAGTGTAGCTTATTATGCACCGAATCGGACGAATGTTCACTAATCCAACGATTTCGAGCCTCCTCATTTTTCAAAGCATGAATGAGTACAAGCAACGAATCGTGATTGATGGGTTCGGGTCCGGAAACGATACTTTGAACGCGGGTAATGGCTTGTAAAACCGTTTCAATCTGTTTTCGCTTTTCTTCCAGCATCTGTGCCTGATTGACCAGTGTCATTGCTAAATTTTGCTCCGGTTGCTTAAGATATTCTGAAATTTCTCCAAGTGACAAATCCAAAAACTTTAGTATTAATATTTTTTGAAGCTGGGCGATGGAATTGTTGTTATAGATCCGATGTCCATGTTCTGTGTATCCAGAAGGTTTCAATAGCTCCATCTGATCATAGTGACGCAGTGTTCGTTCAGTGACTCCAGTTAGCTTTGCAAATTCTCCAATAGAGTAATTTTTCTCCATTGACATTTGTTATCACTCCCTTTCATATTGAACTTTAACACTTGACGTTACGTCAAAAGCAAGGGCTTTTTTAATTTTAATTTTATTATTAGGAAAATTTAAATTAATGATTGTCTGTTTATTACCAAATCTGATACATTAGCTGCCAGTAATTACAACATCCAACTAGTTTTTTTATAATACATTGCAACTTTTTTCGAATTTATCATTATTCTTGTTTTTTTTCATTAAAAATAGTTAACATACCTTGTCGTCCCCCTAACATCATTTCTTTTAACTTAGGCTTAAATTCTAATGCATGAGACACAGCATTAATTTCTGGTAATAAGACTAATCACCATGACCAACCAATGATTTCAGTTTACTTTAAAATAATAAAAAACATAATAAAAAAGATACCAAATAGTAAATCTTCTAATTGCCAAACTTCACCAAATCACTTACAATAAAAGGTATAAATGACCATATTTGGAGGTATTTATGAAAACAAAACAATTTACAATAGGTTATAATTGGGTTGTAACAATCCACGAAGAATATTCCTTATTCAAAGATTTAGCCAATGAATTTAAATACTCAGTTGTTGACTCAGATAATGAAACAATTACTATCTTTACAGTTTCTAATTCTCATGTAGATTTTGAACACACATCTTATAATCTACATCCTGTAGTTGGTTTCGATGACCAACGTACCATTGAAATCAAACATAAACCTTATGAAGAAGAATAAGGCATTGTGCCTTATTTTTTTGTATAAAAAAGACCTCACCAGTTAAGTGAAATCTCTAAAACTTTTGTTTTGGTAGTTTTTTTAATATATATAAAGTGATGTGCCTATTATGAGTAAAAAGAATCAAATTTTAGTTGCTATATTACTTATTATGATGTTAGTTTATTTTATTTGGGGAATGTTATTACCAACCTCTAGCTTATGGCTCAAAATTTTTAATTTATTAATCATGATTGGTTGGGGAATATTATTTTTTCGCATATGGAAAAGTAAACAAAAAGAATAACAAGATTATTTACTTTTCATTTTATTTTTATCTGCATAGGCAGGTTGTTTTAAAAGAAATATATCTAGTAAAATATTCTTCCACCTTTAACATATAAATTACCCATAAAATTTTGTTTAAAGGCTGTTCAGCTGATGAGATTATTAAAGTTCTAAAAATTTAATTTTGAAGAGAGATGATTCACATGGAAAGTTTATTGCAAAAGATTAATTTATTAAATTTAGTTACTGATATAACAGATTATAAGAATTTTATAGTAGCTGAAATCAATGATCATGTTTTGAGAATTGCTGTAATTGATGGTGAATTTCATTGGCATGAACATGACACTGACGAATTATTTATGGTTCTAGAGGGAGAACTCATAATCGACTTAGAAAACAATAAGACTATTAAATTACTACCTGGTGAAATTTTTAATGTACCAGCACATACACAACATAGAACCCGGTCTAATGGTAGAACTGTGAATCTCTGTTTCGAGAAAAAAGATAATGATATAAATGGATCCACTTATTAAGTGCCAATACCTTGATGCAGCTTGAATCAAAAAACGTATGCTCATCCAGATTCCAATATCATAAGCCGATTTCTTTTAGGGAGAATCGGCTTATTCTAACTAAAAATTTTTGAGGTATATTTTTGAATTATCTTTTACTGTTTTGCCATAGCTAAAAAAATAATGATGACAAAAATAATTACAAATACAATTATGATAATATTTAAGCGCTATTTTGAATTAATATTCTTTAAGAACCAAAGGCTTTTTGACTTTTATAATTTTTCTTTATCAGCTTGGTTTGGAAAGGGAAAAGCTGGAGAGATTATGATTGAATATAATTTTCTTTATAATAAAAATTCCATACCATGAATTTTCCATTTTCTAAGAACAGGAGATAAGACCCAAAAAAAGAACTTGAAAAAGACAAATTTGAATGTTGCTACCAGCAAAAATAGAACGTGTTTTCCTTGTCCTCATTCTACAAAAATTCCGCTTGCAATCAGATACTTCCTCAAGTTTTTGGCTCGAAGCCTTGTGAACATACTGCACAATGAAACACATTATTTCTTCCATTTGAACAGCAGGCAGAAATAACAAAAAACCCTAAAAAAGCGAGTGGAATATCCATTTTTTCAAAAAAAGGTTTACAAGATTGGCATTCGAGGATATAATTACCAATGTGAGAACAAAAAAATCGAAGGAGGTTGAATAAAATGATCAGAATTTTACCAGAATTAAACAATGTAGTACTAATTGAATATTTAACGTACACGAATTCAACCGCTTCGGAATGGGATTATTTATCTTAGTTTTCATTTAACTAAAAATATCCAACCGCAGGGTAATCGTGTCCTGCGGTTTTATTATGCCCTTTTTAAGCCGCAGATCAGTCTATTTGCGGTTTTTTTGTGCACTAACAAGAAAAAAATTCCATTTATGGAAAAATTTAAAGTTAGGAGTAAAAAAGATGACATTAAATCTAATTTTTTTAACAGTTACGTTTAAGAAAAAGCAATATACAAATGCAGAATTTTTACAAGAAATTGAAATGGAAAAGAGAATAGAAGAAAATCGCAGAAAACTACATGAAATGGGCTATAGGTTGTAAAACATTCACGTTTAGGAGGTGAAGACATGACCTTAAATATTTTCTTTATTACCATAACTATAAATAGGAAAAGACCGACGGAAGAAGAACAAAATCATTTACAAAAAATCGAGCAAATATTCGAAGAAACGAAAACAAAGCAAATTCGTTCTGGATATTTTTCGAATTTCCATTACTAATAATAATAGGAGGTAATAACTATGATAATAAATATGCTGTTTTTTACCATTACCGTTCATCCCAAAAAGATGACAGCAGAAGAAATTACTCATCAGCAAATGATTGAAGAAATCATGGAAGAAAATAGAAGAAAACAATATTCAATAATACGTTTCTAAGAAAAATAGAAAAAATATAAATTAAGGAGAGGTGGATAAAAATGTTTTTAATTATTTTACAGAGTCGACAATCAATCTTATGGGCGGATAAAGATACAGACTAACGTAGGAAAAGAAATGTAATGTAACAAGTTCACAAAACAGAAGTTCACCAGAAAGAAGAATACCGAAAAGAACAAGCAGTGGGAAATAGAAAGCCACACTACTTGTTCTTTTCTTATTTTTTTAAATAGCGATACTCTAATAATCGATTTAAATCATTCATTTGCTCTAGTAATTTTTGCCCTACATTTGTTTCAAGTACCTTTTTTCGTTTTAATTCTCTGTCTACTACTCTTTTTACCGATAAGACATCGGTACCATTTTCTAACACATCTTCTTTTGAAGTAAAGCGCTTATGGGCAACCAATTGCATGCCATAGGAATTATATAATAAGGTGTAACCGGCAATTCCTGTTTTGGATTGATAGGCTTTGGAAAATCCTCCATCTATCACAATCATTTTTCCATTCGCTTTAATTGGGTTTTCTCCATTAATTTCCGCAACAGGTGTATGACCATTTATAATATGCCCCTGATCAGGATTTAAATCAAATTCCTCCAAAATATGGCGGCATACCTCTTCGTTTTCCCGTAAGGAGTAGTAAGGATTCTTTTTTTCTTTATGTGTTTCTTTTTCTTTAATAAAATATCGTTCAAATGTAGTCATATCTTTTTTGCCAAATAACGAGGAATTTTCCCCAGTCCATAAATACCAAACTAAATCTGTTGCAAAGTCATCGGTTATTTCAGGATGATTAAAGCTATAACGCAAATAATATTCAAAAAGATCAAATAATTCTTTTCCTCGATAATCTTTCCCGTCAATACACATCGATTTCATTGTTCCATCTTCATTTAATGGAATACAACCATGGATTAATAAATTGCTATTATATCTTAAATATAAACTCCCCTTATTTATAAGAAAATGAATATGTTTTGCTAGTTTCTCAGAATGTTGAATCGAAAAAAGCAATTTATTGATTACTTGCTCCTCTTCTTCTAAGAGGAGAGATGGATCTTTCGGATCGATTGTATTAAAACAGGTATTTTCTAGTGAATAAATTCTGCCATTTAAATCAATGGTATTATTCTCATAATCGATTTTTTCTAGAAGCAGGCGGTGGTGCATTTGAAAATCAGGTCGTCTTTTAATAATAGGCATTTCAAGTTTAAATTGAATAATAGAAATAGCTTGATGAATTTTTGTGATTTGTAAAATATTTTCGTCTGTATTTTCTTTGGCATTCATTTTTGGACGAAAAGCTTTATTATCTTTATAATACTTATTTGCTAAGTTTAAGAGCGGACGTAAATTTATCCCATAGGCATCCTCGATAATATCTAAATTATCATATCTAGCACATATCCGAATAATATTAGCAAGACAGACTTTAGATCCTGCATATGCACCAATCCATAGAACATCATGATTCCCCCATTGAATATCCACGGAATGATAATCCATTAATGTATCGATGATTTTATCAGGGTATGGCCCCCGGTCGTATATATCACCAACAACATGCAAATGATCGACAACCAGTCTTTGAATAGTATAGGAAAGTCCGATAATTAGTTTATTAGCTTGTCCCAGTGTAATAATTCTGTTAATAATGCTTGAATAATAATCTGTTTTATTATTTAATTCATTTTTTTCATATAATAATTCTTCAATAATATAAACAAACTGTTGTGGTAATGCTTTTCGAACTTTTGAATTGGTATACTTGGAGGATGCATAAGAAACTAAGCGAATCATTCGTTCAATTGTATCCGCATACCATTGATCCAGTTCTTTTGTATGAACAAATGAATTCACTACTCTTTTCAATTTTTCTTCTGGATAATAAACCAAAGTGGCGAATTCATCGATTTCAGCACTGGAAAGCTCTTCTTTAAATAAATCGCGAATTTTTTCTTTCACATTTCCTGAACCATTTCTTAACACATGTTGAAAAGCGTGAAACTCACCATGCAAATCGCTGACAAAATGCTCCGTTCCCTTAGGAAGATTTAATATTGCGTCCAGATTAATGATTTCTGTTACTACTTTTTCTTCCGAATCATATTTTTCTGTAAGCAAATCTAAATATTTCGTATCCATTTGGTCCACCCCCGAGTAATAGAAAAAAAGTTATTAATATATGTATTATACAAGGTAATAAAGAGAATTTAATAAGATTTTAATAATAAATGGAAAATAATGCATAGCTTCGTATCGAACAAGGAGATCTTCTATGTTCAGCCTGTGAATTACTAGCAGCAAATAGCACCTTTACAGCCTGCCTTTTTATCGTAGAAAGGTATTTCCTGCTGATACCCACTATATGCAGACTATAAACCAAAATAAAATATATTTTCCAAAGTTTATTGTCGTTTGGACGTGCAAAACCTACTCTCTTTTCACATAGTAATGAAGTATAGGCAAATGTCCTTGAATGTGGAGGTGGAAAAATGTCTGGAATCTTATTGTCAATTGGGGCTTTACTCAAAGAATTAGTTTTTCTTGTGTCCTATGTAAAGAATAATGCATTTCCCCAACCATTATCAGCGAGTGATGAAAAAAAATATTTACGATTGATGGCTGAAGGAGATTCGCATGCAAGAAATATGTTAATAGAGCATAATTTACGCTTAGTTGCTCATATTGTAAAAAAATTCGAAAATACAGGTGAAGATTCTGAGGATCTAATTTCGATTGGAACCATTGGACTAATAAAAGGGATAGAAAGCTTTTCTGAAGGAAAAGGAACAAAATTAGCTACTTATGCTGCCCGATGTATTGAGAATGAAAACTTTATTACAGTAGGGGAGTGCGAGGTTCGGGATGAGAATAAGAGAAATAAAAAGGAACTTATTGTTCCTTTTTATTTGATTCGAGATGAATGTTATTATTTACCGCAATAGCAGCTTCATTTTTATTACTTTGAATTTCTTCATTTAAAAGCTCAATTTCCTCAGCAGAAATATTTATTTCTGGTTCTTCAGGTACATCTTCAGAATTAAGTAATTCTACATATATTTGATAAAGTGTATTTTTAAAATTAAAAGTTATATTATTTTGAGTTTCAGTATCAAATAGGTTTTTAATCGTTCGGATCCCAAGGCCATCTTCTTCATAAAATCCACTTGAAACAATATTAGTCTCGCATCTTTCTGGTCTTGATTTAAAATCAATAACCAGCTCAATAAATTCTGGCGTACTCTGGTTCTCAAATTTCATAGTTGCCATTGAAAAGTAAAAACCATTTTTGAGTGTACTTTTAACAAAGTTATTTTCAATTAGATTCTTACCATCTAATAAAGCGGAATTTATTCCTGCAAGTTGATCTTTACTAATGTCAGTCTCTTCTTCATCATTTTTATCTCTTTTTACCTTTAATTTCGTAATCTCCACTAAGCTCCATGATTCATGCTTATAATTAAAAAAATTATCAAAAAGAGATATTCTTTTTTTCTTTGTCAAATTTGATAAGCTTATTTCGGAAAAATTAAAGGAAAAATCATCCGAGTTTTTATGAACCTGCTTAATAACTTCTGTAACTTTTTTATAGTCATGGGGAGTTAGTAAACTAAAATCTAGACTAGTACTTTCACCCTGCTCATTGACATTTACAGTGATTTTTCTATTAGTAACATCTAATAAGTTAATTAAGCTTGGTTTGTATTCTGTATAATCAATTTCAAACATCCAAGTCCCATCGGGATTTGATAATACTGTAACTCGAGTATCCTCATCATTATCTAGTTTTTGTCCTGTAAGACTAGTAAGAGTAGATTTCAATTCATCTACTTGATTGGTAGGAATATTAATCCTACTAGTTTTTTTATAATTTGTTGGACTATCAATTTTTTCTTTTAAATCAACAATATTAGCCATTGAATAATAATAATCTGCACCAATCCTAGAAAGATCTTCTTTTCTGAATGCATGTACCAAAATTCCTTTTTCTTTTAAAAATGATTTTACGTCTCTTGTAGTTACATGCTTGTTTAGTACTCGTCTTAAGTGTGATCTATAGGGATAGTTCTTTATTTTCATATTTTATATACCTCGCGAAAAGGAATAATTTTCAGGAACATCTTTTAGAACTGTTAGATAATCAGCTTCTATACGCAAATAATGTCCCTTTTCTTCGTAATATTGATTTTTATCCCGAATAAACATTTCTATATGGTTTCTATATTTTGTTTGTTCTCCATAAAAATGAATTATTAATTTTTCAGCATCTTCAAACTGAAGCCTATCAAAACCTGAATATAAGAATTCTAATTCATCTTTTGTCGGCTCCGCAAAGAAAAACACATGGTGTACAATTTTATTTAAAGTTCCTAGTCTATTTCTTTCTTGATAATTACTTTTAGCAAAAATATATTTAGAGAATAATTGAATAAGAGTTAAGTGCTCTTTACGGTAGGGCATACTTTTTCCGCCACTATAATAATCACTTGGATAAAAAAATGCAAAATCAGTATATATATTGGATAGTTCTTTTTGTTTTTCCAATATAGAGCACCATTTTAATATTTCGGTATTACAGGCAATATGGATGGTGATTGGCTTTTTTCTTGTTTTAACTGTTAAACTTGTTAAGTATTCTCTAAATTTTTCTTCGTCATATAATGTTGGTTCATTACACCAAATCATCAGTAAACCTGTATCAATACTATTACTTCCTAGTGCCTTCAACTCGGCATTTTGGTCAGCACACTCTGTTGTCATGAAAACTTGATCGACAAATTGTTGCAATGTACTCGCAGTTATTCCACTCCATTTTCTATGCTTCGATTCAACAATGATACCTATATCTTTATTTTTATATGGGTCAAAATAAGTAAACAATAAATCTACACCATGGGGGTTCTTTCTATTAGTATCCCCTGTTTTATGTGCACTTCTATTTGTACATGGAATATCAAAGTTTGAGTCTCCAATCTGTTTCCATCCTAAACGAGAAAGTATATTTAGAGACTGTGTTGTCCAGCGATCCCCTTGATATTGTTGTTCTTCTGACATACTATTACTCCTTAAGGTTATTTAATGATTCTTTCACATTTTCATAATCAATCTCTCTATACTTATCCATATCAATAGTTGCGTCACCTTTTTTAAGATTAAAATTTATAAAGGCAACTTCATCTTCTTTAAAGTCAATGCATAATTGAAGCTCAGAAGGTGATGATTTTAATTTTTTAATCATGTTTAATGCATCTTGATTTGTTGAAAACTCTAAGGTTAGTGAAGGTAACTTTGTTTGAATAAAATTCACATTTTTATAGCTTAACTTTTTAATTGAGTAATTGTATTGGTTAAATTTTCTATAAATTGATTCAAGACTAATTGGATTATTAGTGATAGATAGATTACTGTATGTATCTATGTACTCTTCTAAAAGTCTGCTTGAATTTCTTGTTCCAGTGATTCTAATATCATACTTAATCTTTGAAAAATATAGTTCAGATTCATATAATTTTTGAGTGTTTTCTATAATCATTTTTTCAGTTCTATTATTATAAAGAAAGTCGGCTGAAGGGAGTTTTTTATAATAGTAAATACGAAAAAAATCATCTGAGTTCTCGAGGATATTAAAACCTTCGTTCTTAGTAGATCTTTTTATAGCATCATAAATGAATTTTTCAAAATCCACTATTGAATGATCTGTATTTAACTTTCTATATTTAATAGTGAACACCCCGCCACCTCCTTTATAATATATAAATAATCTTATAGCATTATAGCATATAAAATTTACCAGTTATATATTAATTTGCTTAAGATATCACCTCCCATAATAATGTAATAATAAGTCATTTTTTAATCTTTAATTAGTCTTTGATTAATTAAAACATCTCCAAACTCCACAATCGCTCCTTAATCTGAACAAACCCATCCACCTTATGTTTATAAATCAACTCTAACCGATAGTGTGCAAATTCCTCTGTCACAAGGAAGTGATCCGCAATGTCAGAAATAAGAATTGGTTCATTGATGGCGGTTTTATATAGTGCCTTTAAAAATTTATTAGGCATAAGCAGATAGGCAGCCATTCGTTTAGCCTGGTGTTCTTGTTTGTTGCGAATATACTCATCAGTTAATAGCTGTGAAGAATAGTGGGAATAGCAATGACAAAATTCTTCTGCAAGAAGAATTCTTTTTTCAATAGGGTCAAGCTCTGGCCGAATGAAGATGGTGCCGCGTCTACCCACAGTGTCAGGAATAGCGTAGGATTTTAGATGTTTGATAGACTCATAATCAAAATTAGGGTCAAAGAAGTTAACGTCTAATGGTTTGATATTGACTCCATATCGCCAGCAAATATCGTACATATCAATTTCATCTGGTTGCTGGTAGTTAAAATGTGAAAGGACTAGGTTTGCTTTTTTCTCCCATCTATCTGTGGTTGTCTTGATTTGTTGCATTATCTAACTCCTATAGTAGATGTTTTCATAGATTTCAATTAATTTTGGAAGGAAGTTGAAGGAGTATTTTGAAAAGACAAGTATATAGACCTATCTTCCTATAAATCCAAAATTAGTGCTTAATTACCATATGGATGTTAAAAATATACACGATTACAAGTAATCGTGTTATTCATCATCTAGTTCTCCAAATCCATATCCCTTTTTCTCATCATCATCTTCTTTTAGAAACATATCTCTAGCTTTCTGTAATCTGATGAGTTCTTTTATTTTCTTTTCTGGATCTTTAGCAAGGTCATGGAAAAGGATAGGGTGTTTCTTCAGTTCTTCGAAAATTTTATATTCTTCTTCAGTAAGGTTAATCTGCTGACCTGCAATAGTTATATTATTATGTCCTGAAATTAGATAATCGGTAGTTACCTCGAAAAAATTAGATATTTTTAATAAGGTATCATAATCAGGTTGACGATTTCCTTGTTCATACATTGCGTATGTGGTTCTACCTACACCAATAATTTTAGCAACATCTTCTTGTCTTAATTTGGCCTTTTTTCTTAATGATTCGAGCCTTTTACCAAGCATGTATTTTCCTTTCCCTTCCATACTTTTATTTTATTATAACGTCACAAAATGTGACTTGAAAAGTTTTTCTTCAAAATGTGTAATTTGATATTTACAAGTCACGAAATGTGTAGTATATTTTAATTACACAATATGTGACACAAAGAGAGGAGGCGGTTTATGAGACAGTGGTTAATTGATTTAAGAATTAAGAAAGACTTAACTCAATCTGAGGTTGCTAAACAAGCCGAAATAGCAAGATCAACTTATGCAATGATAGAGTCGGGAGATAGAAATGCATCAGTGACTGTAGCCAAAAAAATCTCTCAAGCTTTAGATTTCGACTGGATAATTTTTTTTGAAGATTAATGTCACGAAATGTGTATTTTGCTAAAAGGTAGTGATACTTGAATAAAAGATAGAACAAATTAAAACATTTCAGCCAATAAAGAAAGGTGGTACCAAAGTGAAAGTAACAGTCATAAAGGGCCCCAATTATAAATTAGCAGAGAGGGAAGCCCACAAAATAATTTACCGAATTATCAGCGATAAACTAAAAAAGGAATCCTTAAAAACTAACAAGGAGGCTATGTAATGAATCGATTAGTACCGACTATTCTAAATGGAAAAAGAGTTTTAACTACTGCTCAATTAGCTGAAGCTTATGGAACTGAACCAAGAATTATTAATAATAATTTCGGGCGTAATATCAGCAGATACAAGGCAGAGAAACATTACTTCCTTTTAGAAGGAACAGATTTAAAAGAATTTAAAAGGAATCATCAATTTGATGAATCGTTAAACAGAGTAAACAAACTTTATCTATGGACTGAAAAAGGGGCATGGCTCCATGCAAAGTCACTCAATACAGATCGGGCATGGGATGCATATGAAATGTTAGTTGATGAGTACTATACCATTCAGGAAAATGTTGTTCCACTATCCAAGGACCAAGCGCTTGTGACTGTATTACGAACTACAGCAGATTTGGTTGAGGGACATGAGTCCATAATTAAAGAACAACATGAAATTCGAAAATTAATTAGTCAAGTAGATCAGAAAGTAGACGAACAAATAACCTTAGATTATGGAGAGCAACGAAGACTTCAAAAAGGTGTGGCAACCAAAGTATATGAAGTCTGTGATGACCCTCAATTGCGGCCAAAATTATTTAGAGAACTTTACCGAGAAATAAAGGATCGTTTTGGCGTTGCTAGTTATAAAGATGTAAAACGAAAAGAATTACAGGCAGCTTTACGCTATATCGAAAATTGGATACCTAGAAAAGTATCTTAACCTATTAATATTGTATTCTTGAAAACTAAATAGATGGAGGCGAACAGAGTGGCGAACACTTTGAGCAAAACAAGACTTTACTCTCCTTCAGCGATAGGAGATATCTTAAGAATTTCAAGAGAGCGGGCACGTCAAGAGGAACAACGCACGAAAAAGTATATGGCCGAAGCCCTTGGAATTACAGTTGAAAGATTAACAAGAATGGAGCAAGGAACATCGCAAGTTCCCTTTGAAATTGCCCAAGAATGGTGCTCCATTCTAAAAGATTATACGGCATTGAAAAAAATCAAGCATATATACGGACTAGCATTACCGCCAGTAGATCCATGGCTTCTGCAATCAATTCCTAATCAATTAACTAATTTTATTCAACAAGCTACTGGTGCGATTGAAGCAGCTAAGAAATTGCTACATATGAGTAAACAACTAAGATACAACGATCCAATTTCAGAATCTATGAGGCATGACATGCTTAAATATGCGGAAGAAGTTCTAGACGTGCAACAAGCATCTGACTGTGTACTAGCTGCACTTCGAATAAATTGGGATCTAGATTACGAAATCCTC
This sequence comes from Niallia sp. FSL W8-0951, assembly GCF_038006525.1. NCBI lineage: Bacteria > Bacillati > Bacillota > Bacilli > Caryophanales > Bacillaceae > Niallia > Niallia sp. FSL W8-0951. The sequence goes on along the minus strand of NZ_JBBOVK010000001.1, from coordinate 2,261,972 downwards.
GTAAAGAACTGGATTCAAGAAGCGATTGCCGATAGAGTCATCATTCCGTCTGTATCACAGTTTGAAACGATTAGAAAAGAAACATTTTTCCAGGAACGTGCAGGGAGGTAATTATGGAAATCAATCAATTCTTGGAGCAGGACAAGAAAAAAGTAATAGCAGAGCATAGAGCAGCTATGGCATGCCTTAGTATAAGTGAACATGCATTAATGCTCGGAGATTTAAAGAAAGCAGAAAGATATGCAATTGATTATATAAAGTCGGTACGTGAACTAAAGAGAATGGAGCAACGAAAAGTGGACCGGGAAAAACTAGTTGAAGTAACGGAAAGATTAAAAAGCCAAGGTATTCTATCTGCGATTGTAATGAAAATATAAGGAGGGAAACAAGATGAAATTTATCTTATCTGCAAGCAAATTAATGAAGGCTAGGGAAGTAAGTAAACTTTGTAGAGAAATGAAAGCTAATCCAGCTTTATTACTTGATATAGAGTTTCAATATCGTAAGAAAATCTATGATTTACAAAAAGAAAAAGCAGCTAGCTAAGCGGCAACTTAACTAACTGCACAATCTCAAACAATAGATTAGCTTTATTTTATCACTGTTAAAACAGTGTGGCAAGAACTCTTGTTCCTGCCATGATGAACAGGAAATTCAAATATCCCCCTCATTTGAAGATACTTTCCTGTTTGTCATGGTGTGAATAAGCACCACATTGATCTTTGATAACGTTATAGAAAGGAGGAATTAGATTGCTAGAACATCCACTAATTACACAAATCAATCAACTTGGTTACCCAGCAGAATTGGAAGAAGAAATAGAACATGCTGGATTAGATTATTACGGTGATGAAATTATTGAAGGGGATTCAGTGGCTGAATATAACGGAGAGACCATTCTGCAAAGTAATTTGCAGAGATACTTGAATGAAGAGTTTGGTTTTATCTTCAAAACAGCAGAATAAAAGCCCACTTGGCAGAGTGGGCTTAAGTAAAGCACATGTATTAAAACACTTACTTCTATAGTAAACAGAATCTATAAAAAAATCAATGTTGGAGGAATGTTTAATGGCAATTAATGAAAATGCAATTCCCACGAAAGAAATGTCTCGGCATGATTGGTTATTAGCAAGAACAAAAGGTATAGGCGGAAGTGATGCAGGGATAATCTTAGGACTAAATAAATATCGTACTGCATTTGAATTATGGCTTGAAAAAACTGGACAAGTTGAGCCAGCTGAAATCAGTAACGAGGCAATTTACTGGGGAAATGAAATGGAAAATGTGGTTGCTAAAGAGTTTGAAAAAAGAACAGAGAAGAAGGTACGTCGCTCCAACTATATGTACAGTCATTCAGATTATCCATATATTATGGCTAACTTAGATCGCATGGTTGTTGGAGAATCCGCCATTTTAGAATGTAAAACAGCTTCAGCATATCTTGCTAAGGAGTGGGAAGCAGATGAAATTCCAGCAACTTATCTAGTTCAGGTCCAACACTATCTTGGAGTAACTGGAAAAGAAAAAGGATACATTGCTGTTTTAGTTGGCGGTAACAAGTTCATATGGAAAGAAATAGAGCGTGATGAAGAACTTATCAATATGATTTTTGAAGCAGAAAAGCATTTTTGGGAGCACCACGTACAGCAAGGTAATCCACCAGAACTAGATGGTTCAAGTGCAGCTGAACAGTATTTAAAAGAAAAATACGATAAAGCGGAGAAAGATAAAGAAATCATTCTTCCAACAGATTTTAAATCTTTACTTGAACAATACGAAAAGATTAAATCAGATGAAAAGTTAGTTAAAACTGCTAAGACAGAAATTGAAAATAAAATTAAAGCAGAGTTAAAAGATGCTGAAACAGGTATAGTTGATAGCTACATCGTTTCTTGGAAGAATCAAGTTCAAAACAGAGTGGATACTAAGACACTTAAAGAGAAGTACCCAGATGTTTATAAGAATGTGTTGAAGCCTTCTTCCTTCCGTAAATTCGCAGTGAAGGAGGCTAAATAATGGCTACTAATCAAGCGCTAAAGAACCAGTTAGCAAATAAACAAAGTGGAACACCACAGCAAGTATCAGCACAAAATTTAGGGTTGAAATCCTTGCTAAATACACCGACCATGCAAAAGAAATTTGAACAAGTTCTTTCAAAAAAAGCACCACAGTTTATGGCTTCTATTTTGAACTTATATAACGGAGATCCAGGTCTACAAGCTGCAGAACCAATGTCTATTATCTCGAGTGCAATGGTTGCTGCATCATTAGACTTACCAGTGGACAAGAACCTCGGTTATGCATGGATTGTTCCTTTCTACGACTCAAAAAAAGGAGTGAAAGCAGCACAGTTTCAATTAGGATACAAAGGCTATATCCAATTGGCCCTTAGAACAGGTCAATATAAGAATATTAACGTTAGTCCTATATATGAAGGTGAGTTAAAGCGTTGGAACAGAATTACGGAGGAACTGGAGCTAGACCTAGACGGAAAGGCTAGTGAAAAAGTAATCGGTTATTGCGGATTTTTTAAACTAACAAACGGCTTCGAAAAGACAGTCTATTGGACAAGAGATGAAGTAGAAGCTCATCGTATTAAGCACAATAAGATGAAGGATAAGAAGGCTATGAATAACGTATGGAAGTCTGATTATGATGCAATGGCCATGAAAACGGTAGTGAGAAATATGCTAAGTAAATGGGGAATTCTTTCTGTTGAAATGCAGAAGGCTGTTTCAGAAGACGAAAATGAAGAACGTGAATTAAAGGATATAACAGATGAAGTAGAAGAATCAACAATAGATGATAATGCAAACATTATTGATTATGAAATAGATAATGAATCAAAAGAAGAAAAGCCTAGTTTTGATCAAGGAAGTATTGATTTTGAATGATAGGTAATAAAGTTCCTTATCGTGTGCTCTTGCCAGAAAGACTGTTTAAAGAAGCGCAGGATAGGGACCATTTAAAGACACTTGTCCTACTGTATATGCGACATTATCCAGATTATGTTGTGAAATCTGTTAGAGATGGTTTTGCGATATGTTATAGGAGATAGGAGGGGTTAAACAGCATGAACTACATAAAAGAGCTTAACGCATTCTATGATTGGCTCGAAATAAATGAACTGTCACCATCAGCAATTAATTTATGGTATGCATTGATGCACATAAATAATAAGGCTGCATGGGCAGAAACATTTACGGTAGCCGAATCGGTGTTATGCGTTAAGACAGGTTTAACCGATCGTACCCTTCGAAAAGTAAGAAACGAATTGAAGCAAAAGAATAGAATTGATTTTATTTCTAGAAAAGGAGGAAGGGCTCCAATATATAGAGTCATTTCCTTCTACTCTACGGAAAATAATTCCGCGGATAGTTCCGAAGAAAATAAACCTACGGAAATAAATTCCGCAGATAGTGCCGGGGTTAGTGCCGAGGGTAGTTCCGTAGGTAGTGCCGGAGATAGTTCCGCATTAAATAAAAGAAAAGAAACTAAACCAAACGAAACAAATACAGCTGCTGTTACTAAGCGTTCAAATTATTTTGATGAATACATGATCTGCTTTAGTGGACAACCTTCTCCAATACAGATTCAGGAGATAAATAGCTTTATAGACAAAGATGGTCTACAAGAAGAGGTAATTTGCTTAGCATTCCGTAAAGCTTCAGAGAATGGCGCCAAGTATCCTTATGCCAGGTCTATCTTAAACAGCTGGTCTAAAAAAGGAATACGAACTGCTGAGGATGTCCAAAAAGAGCAAGAACAATTTGAGGCTAATCGTCAGCAACAAGCTAGCCAAAGGAAAGGCTTTGCTCCTATACGAAAAGAAAAAATACCAGAGTATTGGGACAGCGAAAATTCTCACGAAGAGCAGCAAATGGATTCTGACGAATTAGAAAAACGAAGAATCGCACTACAAGAACGTATAAGAGCATTGAAGTGAGCCTGAAAGGAGCACATATATGGCAAGAAATAAGTATGGCAATAAAAAGACAGTGGTAGATAATATCACCTTTGACAGCCAAGCCGAAGCTACGTATTACTTGCAGCTCAAATGGCTATTACAAGCAAAACAAATCAAGTCTTTTAAATGCCAACCTAGATTCCTTCTTCAAGAAGCATATACCAAACCAGATGGAACGAAAGTCCGAAAGATTGAATATGTAGCAGATTTTGAGATTCATAACTTGGATGGATCAGTGGAAGTAATCGACATCAAAGGAGCAGAAACGAAGGAGTTTTTGCTTAAGAAAAAGATTTATGAATATAAGTTCGATATTCCACTAAAGGTGCTGGCTTATGAGGAATCATTGGGCTTTATTGAGCTAGATAAACTAAAAAAACTAAGAAAGGGTGCTGTTAGTGGCAAGAAGAGTCGTAGTAACAAAAGCAGTCAGTCTCGATCGCGAAATATTACAAGTCCTAACAGTATACGAGGAAGGATTAGGCAAACAAGAAGTACGTAAGGAAAATCCATATAGCAAGAAACATGGGGTGCTATATCCAAGAGGTAAAAGTTATGAATACAAGTGAAATGATCCAAGGAATATGCGTGGATACTGCCAATACAACAGTACTAATAGAGGGCCAAACATACTTTTTATTTCCTAATGGTCCTAACTACTTTTATGTATCGGTATTCCCAGATAGTAAAGCGCATAAGGGGTGTTACCAATCAAGGTATTTTCAAATCATAAAAAAGATTAAAGAAGAATGGCCAGCAGAACCGAAAGGACCATGTTTGGTAAGTGATTATGACAAAGAGAAGGTCTATAAAGCACAGCTGGTATGGAGGAAGCCAGGATATAGAGGAACGGAGCTAAAAGAGTATTTTATTCGTTTGAAAGTAGAGTATCCAGAACAGAAATTAAAGATTAATTTGGTGGATAGCTGCTACTTCTATGATCAATACGAAAACGGACAATTCGAAGGTTTTAGAGGATGTTTTCCACTCCATTGGTTTGGAGAGATGGAGGAAGTACTAGACACTTATAACCAAGAGTTTAGTGAGAAGGAGCAAATAGTTGTCACAGAACCAGTTATAAATGGATATGAACAGTTATCCCTATTTGATTAAAAGAAGAGGGATTAATAGAATAAGAGACTTTAAAAGTCTCTCAAAGATAGAACAGGTGTTCGGGTAATACCTATTATACATCTTTGAGAGGAGAAAAGAAAATGAGTTTAAAAGAAAACACTATTTATCAAATGGATTGCTTAGAAGGAATGAAGTCTATTCCTGATAATTCAATCGATCTTATTCTATGTGATCTTCCTTACGGAACGACACAATGTAATTGGGATAGCATTATTCCGTTTGAACCACTTTGGGAACAATACAAAAGGGTTATTAAAGAAAATGGTGCTATTGTTCTTACAGCGAGTCAACCGTTTACTACAGCGTTAATTGCATCAAATATGAAGTGGTTTCGATACGAATGGATTTGGAAGAAAGGGAATCATATAACAGGATTTCCAAATGCAAACCGAATGCCATTGAAAAATCATGAAAATGTATGTGTATTTTATAAAAAATTACCAACGTATCATCCGCAGGGCTTAATACCAATACAGGCTAAGAAAGTGAAAAAAAGTCCTAAAATGAAAGTTCTAGGCGAACGAAATGCAACATTAACAAAATCACATTATGTAAGATACAAAAACTTTCCTAAGAGCGTTTTGGATTTTCCAAGAGATAGTAAAACCTTTCATCCCACTCAAAAACCTTTGTCGCTTTTTGAGTACATCGTTAAAACATACACAGATGAAGGGGAAATAGTTTTGGATAATTGTATGGGCGGATTTACAACGGCGGTAGCTTGTGACAATACAAATAGAAGATGGATAGGGTTTGAATTACAGAAAGAATATTGCGAGGTTGGGTTAGAACGCATCAATGAAAATAGAAAAAATCTGGGATTACCTATGGTAAAGATAGAAACACATATTTAATGATGGAGGCATATCAAGTGATTTTACCACTTGATATGCTTTGGAAAATACAGAGGATAAAGAAATAATATGAAATTCTAATATGATAAGCAGTTTATTTATTGCCCAGGATGCAAAACATTTGTTGCACCAAGTAAATTTCCGTCAGGATCTTGAAAACTAAAACCTCCATAGCCGTGGTTGGGATCAATATTTAATGTACCGACAAGTACGTCTTGCTCTTTAAGCCAACTATGAAACTCGGCTAATGAAGGAGTGAAGAAGTCGATTATGCTATGTACGTTTTCTGTAATTGTATTTTTGAATGATAGTTTGTTTAATTCTTCTGTTTCGACCAAGTAGATTGTTGGTACTCCTTTAGATTCAAATGTAAGCATAGCAGTAACACTATCTTGATAATGAACTTTTAAGTCAAAGATAGCTAAATACCAATCTAGTGATTTTTTTAGATTCGAAACCGGAATTTCCAAGGTTGCAACATGTGGTGTGAATTTACCCATTATAAGACCTCCTAAAATTAATCGTTATTTAATTATTAGCTAAAGAGATAAAATTTCCTTTATTTTATTCAAATAATATAAGAATTATTAAGTTTACTAGGTTCATTACGGATCACCATCACTAGTAGCAATGAGAGGAATAAAAGAATCTAGTTATACAAAATGTGAATTTGAAGAAGTTTAGTAATTTATGTGGGTTAGAAAGGAGTAAAAATGGTGATACCAAGAATTTTACATTATCCAGGTTCGAAATGGAGTATGGCCAGCTGGATAATTAGCCATATGCCTGAACATAAGACATACTTGGAACCTTTCTTTGGATCCGGAGCAGTGTTTTTTAATAAACCAAAATCAAGTATTGAAACAATAAATGATATGGATAGCAGTGTGGTTAATCTTTTTAAAGTCATAAGAGATAATCCGGAAAAGTTAGCCAAACTTATTGAATGGACACCTTTTTCAAGAGAAGAATATTATTCCTCCTATGAATTTGAGACAGGAAATGAACTCGAAGATGCAAGAAGATTCCTAGTTAGGTGCTGGCAAGCGATAGGAGCTAAAACAAGTGATAGAACAGGATGGAGAAGTCTTATTTCTTCAAATGGTCCAGATGTAGCAAAAGAATGGAGTAAACTTCCTGAAAAAATAATAATAGTTGCTAAACGTTTAAAGGAAGCACAAATTGAGCATCAACCAGCTGTAAAGTTGCTTGAAAGGTATCAGAGAAAAGAAGTTCTCATTTATGCAGATCCTCCTTATATATTGGAAACTCGAACTAAAAGACACTATAAACACGAAATGACAATAGAAGATCATATTGAGTTGTTAGATATATTAGACCAACATCCTGGTCCAGTTATTCTTTCGGGATATGCACATCAGGTTTATGATGAACGCTTAATTCATTGGCGAAGAGTAACTATGAAAGTATCTGCCGAAGCAGGAGCAAAAAGACAAGAAGTTTTATGGATAAATCCGATTGCAGCAGTACAAGGAAGTTTTCAAGAATCGTTATTTTAGGAGTGATCCTTTATGAGCATAACAAGCCTGTTAGATATGACAGTATGCTTGATGTGCAATGGACATGGGATGATTGGGAATAAGGTTTGTCAGAATTGTAAGGGTACTGGCGAACCACCTTTAAAATTCAAGCGTAAGAGTATGAAAGAGGGTGTCATATTGATAGGAAAAAAGATTAAAGCAATAAAAATAATGAACGTTAGAGATATAGAAGACGAATCAATTCCACCGACAATTATAAAACCAAATGACATTGGCGTTATTAAAGGAGTAGACGATTATCCTAACGGAAAAGCATATGAAGTGAAAATTAATGGAGAAGATATTTTTATTTACGGGATTTCCAATAGATATTGGGAGATCATTGACTAATCTTTTTAATTCGAAACTTATCCGCAGAAAGGAAGGGTGAAATATTGGACAAAGATAAACAAATAGATGAACTAATCACTATTGCATTATGGGCGATAAGAAGATTGCCGACAAACGGACAGAAACACTTTGCGTATCATGATTTACAAAAAGTTGTAGAAAAAAAAGACCATAAATACCGCGAGTATATTGATAAGTGTAAAGATGAAGTACTAATTGATTCACTAAAGGAAGGGTGAAGGGAAATGGTAATACATCATTTAAAAATACAACCGGAATATTTCGATTCGGTTTCAAAAGGAACCAAAAGCTTTGAGATAAGAAAAAATGACCGTAATTATAAGGTCGGAGATGTATTGCTACTTCAAGAATACATTCCTTCTGAAGCCAAGTTTACAGGTAGAGTACTAGATAGGAAGATTACCTATATTACTGATTATGCACAACAAGAAGGTTATGTTGTGATGGGAATTAAATAAGATTACAAAGTCAAGGGGAGAAAATATAAACTACAGGATTGCCTAACAAACAAGAATAACAGATAAATAAATTTAGGGAAGTGATCCTCATGAGGCTTAAAGAATTAGAGATTAATACTAGTACAATGCGCCTAGAAGTTGATATAATGGAACAAAAAGGAAGCTTTGCCATTGTTGTGTGTGATGGACGAGCTAAACTTACTAGGCTACCTGAACATGGAGAGACAAAGATTGTAACTCATCAGGGGAAGGTGAAGCGGGTTAAGTTTGATGAGGGGGAAGAGTTTTGATAACGTTTTTACCTTTGTTTTCTGCTTTTATAGGTGCTGTAGTAGCGCAATTATTAGCTCACGCTTTAACTAGTTGTAGAGAACGTAAAAAAAATAATAAAGAAATTTTTCAAGAATTCATTTCTCCATTTTTAAATGAAATAATGTTGTTTATTGAAACAGAGACTCGTTTTAGAAAAGAGCATGATGTAGAGAAAACAATAGACGGAACATCTTTATTAAGAGAAATTTTTACAAAAATAAAATATGGAAATTCTTACTTAATAAACGCAAAGATAAAATATGATTATTCAATTTCTTTTTTTAATGGGAAACAGGATACAACTAATAATCATATGTTAAGAGTATTTTTTTGGTTTCTTGATTACTCAAGATCTATTTTGAAAAGTATAATTAGCTCTGATGAGGATCTATTAATTAAAATAGTAAAAATACAGAAAAAGTGCGGCTTATGGATTATTTTATCAGATGCATTCACTTATGAAATAGCTACAGAAATTATGAATTGGAGTTGGACTTGGAATAAAGACTTTTATGAGTATATAAGTATTGAAGATATTCAAAATCTTTTAGAAGTTGAAGAGCATGAAAATTCTTATGCGATTAAAAAGCTTATAGAATCTATATATAAAGAATTTACTAATAGCAAAAATGAAATACCTAAAGAAATAATAACTAACTTTATTGAAAATGAATAAGTTCTACCAGCCAACTGGAGGACACTGAACAAGCGGTTAACACCGTTTCGTTTGGTGTCCTTTTTTATTTATCTAAATGAGGTGATAAAGATGAATCCGCCATTAAAAATACAGCTTAAAGAATGGGAAAAACAAAATCTTAAGACTCAATCACCTAAGAAAAAATTAGTTACAAAAAAGGAAGAAGGGCTTTCACATAGAGACTTAGAAGAGCTAATGGGTATGAGAAAGCCTACATATAGAAGACGTAATGGGGCATTAAGACAAAGGGGGTAATGGTGAATGGAGATAAATATTGCAGAATTAATTAGAGATTACCGAATGATGAAAAGAGAAATTGAAAGGTTACAAAGAATTATTTATGGGAAATCTGTACCTATGCGATCTTGGGGAGTGGCTCAATATGGGGTTGAAGCAACATTACCTCATGGAAGTTCTGGCAAAAGCCAAGCAGAATTGAGGGATATAGATATTCGAGAACAGAAGCAAATAATGAGATTGCAAGAATATCAACGAAAAGTGTTCGCCATTGAAAGTGCTGGGGATTTTCTAGATAAGGAAATACTGAAAATTGTTTATGATTGTATGCTTAGTGGAATGACTAGGCAGCAAATAGCGGTACATTTAGAAATTTCTAGAGATTCTGTTGATAAATTAAGAGCTGACATAAAGGCGCAAATCGGCACAAATACGACTTTTTCCAAACTTTTGCATGGTGAAAAATCGGCAGTGTAAAATGGAAGGCAGGACGGGGAAGCAGCTTATTAACTGCTTCCCCTAATTTTTATCTATAAGATTTAGAATCACTTAAAGCCCAAACTACAACCCATACGATGATCAAAAGCAAAATAAATGAAAATAAAAGTAAAATAAAATATGAGAAAAAGTATGCTGCAGCAACGATAAATCCTATACCCATTAAACCAGAAAGAACTAAAAACCAATTATTATAGTAGTTTCTATTGTGTGTAGCAAAGTAAATTAAAGAGATACCAACTAATAACCAAGAAATTAAACTTAATAAGTTTAAACCTGTATTTAGTAAGTAACCTCCAGGTGAAATGAAGTAGTATTTCATCAATTCAAATGGCGTTTCAGGTTTTGGTAATGCAGCATTATATAAAAATGCAAAATAACTGGAAATGCTGCTAAAAACTAATGAGAAAATAAAATTTGTTTTATTCTGTGTAATGGACGTAATAAAATCCCAAATTTTTTGCATATAATCCCTCCAATTTTTTTAGTAATAATAGCATTCGACTAAATAACTATAAAACCTTCAAATAAATTAAAAAAAGGTATTATTACCTAATAAAAAGTTTGGATTTTTGGGTTATTTTACTTACTTTATGCAGGAATATCTCTCCTTCTGTCGAAATAAGTACTAAAAGGAGAGATAAAAAGTGGAATTACATGAAGAAAGAAAAATCAAATATGATGGTTTAGAAATTCAAGTTAATATCTTTTTGTTGGATTACCATACACAAAAATTTAGAGTTTCTGTATTTTATCAGAAACACCAGGAAAGAGCTATATTTAGAGAGGGATATGATAAAGAAATGGTTATAGATCAAGCCATTGAAATCCTTAAATATAAGTATCCGTCTGGTGTAATGAAAATTATATGAAAAAAAGCATCCGTACGGGTGCTTTTTATTTTGTTTAAAAACAATTATCGGAGGTGGCAGGTGAATGTAAAATGAATTGGGAAGAAATCAGAAATGAGTTTGAAACAACAAACATTACATTGAAAGCACTGGCCGAAAAACATGATATCAAACTCGGTACATTAAAGAGCAGAAAAAGCAGAGAAGGATGGTCGAGAGGTGCACCAAAAAAAGAAGCAACCAAAGCTAAAAAGGATGCAACCCAAAAACAAAAGGTTGCAACCAATAAGATAAGAGATGCAGCTACTTCAGTTGAGGAATATGCTCCAGAATTATCACTTGATGACTTCTCAGAAGAGAGCGGATTAACTGATAAACAAAGCATGTTTTGTCTTTTTTATGTGAGAACTTTTAATGCGACACAGGCAGCAATCAATGCGGGGTATTCTCCAGCAACTGCTCATGTACAAGGTCCGCGCTTGTTAGGAAATGTTAGAGTTCGTGAGGAAATCAAACGAATTAAGCAAACAATGACAGGTGAGTTATTTATAGATGCTATGGATGTGCTAAATAAGTACATTAAGATAGCCTTTTCTGACATTACAGATTATCTCACTTTTGGCCAAAGAGAAGAGCCAGTTATCGGAGCGTTTGGGCCTGTTAAAGATGAGCATGATAATCAATTAATGCAAGAAGTAAACTTTGTAGATTTCAAGCATTCTAATGTAGTAGATGGAACACTTATTACAGAAGTAAAACAAGGCCGTGATGGTGTTTCTATTAAGTTAGAGGATAGAAAATGGGCATTAGACAAGCTATCGAAATACTTTGATCTATTCCCTGATGAGTTTAAACGGAAGATTGAGGAAGAGAAGCTTAAGATTGCTCACTTTAAACTTCATGGTAAAGAGGACGAGGATGAATATGAAGATGATGGATTTGAAGATGCTCTAAATGCAGTTACTTCGGAGGTGTGGTCAGATGGTAGTGACTCAACCGAAGAAGACAGTTAAAGAGTTTTCCTTTTTAACAAGAGCACCAAAGAAAAAGAAACCTGCGCCTTTTAAATTCAAGCCTTTTTCTATAAAGCAGAAACAAGTACTTACCTGGTGGAGAAAAGATTCGCCGATGAAAGATAAAGATGGAATCATTTGTGATGGTTCTGTTCGTGCTGGTAAAACAGTTGTTATGTCTTTATCTTATGTTATGTGGGCGATGGATACATTTCATGAATGTAATTTGGGTATGTCGGGTAAAACGATAGGCTCTTTTCGTCGTAACGTGATAACTCCATTAAAAAGGATGCTAAAGGCTAGAGGATATAAAGTTAAGGACCACAGAGCAGATAACTTCATGACTATTACTTATAAAGGTAAAACAAATTACTTTTATATTTTTGGTGGTAAAGATGAAGGCTCACAGGATCTTATACAGGGTATTACGCTTGCTGGGATGTTCTTCGATGAAGTAGCTTTAATGCCACAATCTTTCGTTAACCAAGCGACTGCTCGTTGTTCTGTTGACGGAGCGAAATTTTGGTTTAACTGCAACCCAGCTGGTCCATTTCATTGGTTTAAAGTTGAGTATCTAGACCAATTGAAAGAAAAGAACATGGTTCATATCCATTTTACAATGGATGATAATCTTTCACTTACTCACAAGACGAAAGAGCGCTATAAGAGGATGTATAAAGGTATATTCTATCAGCGCTTTATTCTTGGTTTATGGGTACTTGCAGAAGGTATTATTTTTGACATGTTCGATAAGGAAAAACATGTTGTTGCAACTGAAACAAGAAAATACTCCAAGTACTATGTCAGCATTGACTACGGTACTCAGAACCCGACAACTTTTGGTTTGTGGGGTCTTTGTGGTGATGTCTGGTATAAGACAAAGGAATATCATTATGATGGCCGTCAAAAGAGCAAACAAAAGACAGACCAAGAATATCTTGATGATTTAAAGGAATTTGTTGCAGATATCAGTAATTTTAGAGGGGTTATCGTGGATCCGTCTGCTGCTAGTTTTATTGCTCTGCTTAAAAAGAATGGATTTAAAGTAATTAAAGCCAAAAATGATGTATTAGACGGTATACGTAATATGGCGAGTGCTTTAAATAATTTAATGATCAAATACAACGATTGCTGCAAGGAAACATTTCGTGAGTTTTCCTCTTATATTTGGGATGAAAAAGCAGCTGATCGTGGAGAAGATAAACCAGTTAAACAGAATGATCACCAGATGGATGGTGACAGATATTTTGTAAATACGATTCTGTTTAATAGAAATAAACTTAGTACCATGGATAAAAAATCATTTGGTTTATAGGAGGTGATTACTTGCTGAAAATAAGAGTTAATAAAGCTGTTGGAATCACAGAAGATCTTATTACAAATATACTCGCTATGTGGGATAGTGGAAAAGAAAATGAACGTCTTTTAAAGCTAGAAAAGTATTATAAAGGCGAACATGATATTCTTGATCGTCCTATAGATGGAGATAAGCCGAATAATAAGTTGGTAATTAACTATGCAAAGCTTATTACTGACAATGCTACTGGCTATTTTATGGGCATTCCAGTTACTTACGAGAGTGACGAGAAAGAATTTATCAATAAAGTATTTGAAATCTTGGATGATAATTCGGAAGAAGATATCAACTTTGAACTTGCTAAAACCATGAGTAAGGCTGGAAGAGCTTATGAACTTATTTATGCAGATGAAGAAGCTAATGTCCGATTTAAGGAAATTGATAATAAATCAGTTATCCCTGTTTATACAGATGACATTCAAGAGAGGTTACTTTTCGCAATTAGACATTACACAAGTGAAGATATATCAACTGGTGACAAAACGAATAAAGCAGAGGTTTATACGTCTGATGAAATCATTTATTATGAGTCAACCTCAAATAAACTAACAGAAGTAGAAAGAAAAGAACATCATTTCGGAGAAGTGCCAATTAATGAGTACATTAATAATAATGAAATGATGGGTGATTTCGAAGTAGTTCTTTCTCTAATTGACGATTACAATAAATCTCAATCAGACACTTCAAATGATTTTGAGTACTTTACAGATGCCTATTTAAAACTTGTGGGAATGGATGCCACTGAATGGGATGACGTAAAAGAAATGAAGAAAAATAGGGTTATTATTGTTCCGCAAGAAGGAGATGCCGGATGGCTAATTAAAGAGGTCAACGATGCTGCAACGGAAAATTATAAAAATCGATTGCAGAATGATATTCATCGAATTAGCCAAGTACCTGATCTTACAGATGAAAAGTTTGCTGGAAATGTATCTGGTGAGGCAATGAAATATAAGTTATGGGGTTTAGAGCAAATAGCCGCAATTAAAGAGCGTAAATTTAAAAGCCCCTTAATTAAGCGCCTTAGATTGATTACTAACTTTTTAAATAAAAAAGGCGCCAATTATGATTACAATAAAATAAATCTTAAATTTCATCGAAATATCCCTAAGAACCTTATTGAATTAGTAGAGATGGTACAAGATTTAGGTAGTACTGTTAGTCAAAAGACAAAACTTGGTCTGTTGCCATTTATTGATGATGTGGATGCAGAGATTAATCGTATTCAAGAAGATGGAAAGCGTACAATAGGAGAAATTTATGACGGTGCAACTAAAATTATTTAATAGATTGGAGGGAGGAAGATGAATTTTAGTCAAGCTCTTGATAAATTAAAAAAGGGTGAAAAAGTTGCTCGTTCAGGTTGGAATGGTAAAGGGATGTTCATTTATCTAGTTCAAGGTAATGAAATTTCAGTACCTAATTTACGGAACGAAGCTTTAAAACATGTTGGAATGAATAGGGCTACTGCGGATAAAGTTAAAATCAATTCCCACATTGATATGCAATCAGCTGATGGTTCAATAGTCGTTGGATGGGCAGCTTCACAAATTGATATGTTGGCGGAAGATTGGCGAGTCGTTTAATAACGGCTTTTTATTTTGCACAAATTTCTGCAACTTACAGGCGCGAACTGTAAGGGGCATTAGGAGGATATAAAGATGTTTGTAAAAATTGGCGGTAAATTAGTTGGAGTACCATTAATGTCACCAGATACTGGTGGAGCAGGAGATGTTGGAGGGACTCAAGGAACAGATACTGGTACTGGGCAAGGGCAAAATAATCTCAATCCTGATGACGGAAAAGGAACAATCGAACTTCCTAAATCAGAAGAAGAATTAAAAAAGATACTACAGAGCGAATCCGATAAGAGGGTCACAGATGCTTTAAAAACAGCCCAAGCAAAGTGGGAAGCTGATTATAAGCAAAAGTTAGAATCAGAGAAAGCAGAGGCAGAGAAACTTGCTAAAATGACTGCTGCAGAGAAGGAGCAAGCACTTCTTGATAAACAGAAAAAAGAGATTGAGGATAGAGAAAGGGCCATTCAACAAAAGGAACTTAAGCTTGAGACAATCAACATTCTGAATGAGAAGAAGTTGCCTATTACATTTGCTGACCTTTTACTTGCTGATGATGCTGACAAAACAAAAGGAAATGTTGATACTTTTGAAAAAGCTTTTCGTGAAGCAGTTGATGCTGCTGTAACAGAAAGATTAAAAGGAAATACACCAGGTAGCGGTAGCACTAATCCTAATGTGGTCAACTATGGTCAAAAGGCTGCGGAAGCTAATAAACAAAATAATGCTTCTCTTGAAGAAGCTAGAAAATCTTATTTTAAGTAAGGAGGAAATATAGATGAGTAAATTTGTAACTACATCTTATACAAATAAAAAAGAAATTCTAAAGTTTCCAGATCATTACGTGAATGTTGCTGTAACTGTGAGTGACACAGGTGTTACAGCAAATTCTGACGGTAAGAAAATTGTACCTGCAGGAACGATTGTAGGTGGAGGTTTCTTAGCAGACGAAGCAGCTAATGCAGTTAAAGCTACAACGACAGAGGGTGAATCTAATGCAGAGGGTGTTCTATTTAATGATGTAGATGTAACTCATGGTCCAGCGCCTGGAGCAGTACTTATTCATGGGTTTGTAGCAATCGATAAATTACCTGCAGCACCTTCTGCAGAAGAACAAGCAGCATTAAAACAAATTACATTTTTGAAATAAGAGAGGAATGAATATATATGCCAACAATTTTTGATTTAGTAAATGCTCCAAATATCGCAACATATTATCAAGCTAATCCATCTAATACTATCCCTTATTTAGGAGCAACGCTTTTCCCAGCTAAGAAACAACTTGGATTAGATTTGAGTTGGATTAAAGGTTCTAAAGGATTGCCGGTTGCTTTAATGCCTTCTGCCTTCGATTCTAAGGCGACTTTAAGAGATCGAATTGGATTCGACAAAATCCAAACGGAAATGCCTTTTTTCCGTGAAGCAATGAGAATTGGTGAAAAAGATCGTCAAGAATTAAATCGTCTTTCAGCATCTAATTTAGATAGCATGATTATGCCTTTAATCAATAACATTTACGATGATGTTACGAACTTAGTAAATGGGGCAATGGTTCAGCCAGAGAGAATGATCATGCAATTACTTTCAACTGGTAAAATTGCAATCACAGCAAATCGCTTAAGTTACGATTACGATTATAAAATGTCTTCTGAACATAAAGAAACATTAACAGGTAGTGCGGTTTGGAGTGATTACACAGGTTCTGATCCAGTAAACGACATCATTGAATGGCAGGACAAAGTAGAAGATGATACAGGTGTCCGTCCTACGAATGCTATTTGTACTCGTAAAACTTGGAATTACTTGATGAAGAACAAGTCTATTCGCTTAGATATGAACCCTATTGGTGGGCAAAATATCATCATGACAGATGCAATGCTTAGAAGCTATTTATCTGAAAAACTAGGATTATCTGTTGCTGTTTATAACAAAAAATTCGCATTGCAAGATGGATCCACTAGCTTATTTTATCCAGATGATCATTTTACTTTGGTTCCAGATGGTAATCTTGGTAGCACGTATTTTGGTACAACTCCAGAAGAATCCGATCTAATGACTGGCCAATCTACTGCTGACGTTTCAATCATTAACACTGGGGTTGCCATTACTACAATCAAAGAACCGCATCCAGTAAACGTTGAAACAATTGTATCTATGATTTCACTGCCAAGCTTTGAAACGATCGATAACATCTTTATTGCAAAAGTTAACTAAGGAGAGGGGTATCCCTTTCCTATTTTATTTGAAAGGAGATAATGAAAATGGCTAAAAAAGAAACTGCGGAAGATAAAAAGGTAAGAGAAGACGAAGAAAAAAAGAAAGCTGAGGAATCAGCAAATCTTGAAGAGAATAATCAATCAGAAGTAGAAGAAACAGTTAAAGTGAAACTTAAAGAGAATATCAAATATAATACAGAACGATTTAAAAAAGGACAAAAAATAGAGATTAAGAAGTCTGATTATGATTCATTTTTAAAAGAAGGGCTTATCGATGAGAAATAAAGTCCTTGAAATTATTAAGCGACGACTAAAACTTGATGATGAGTCTCTAGATGATTTAATCATGGATTATATCGAACAAGCAGAATGGAAAATAAGAAACTATTGTAATCTTAAAGTGGTTCCAGAGGGATTATTGTTTACTTGGGCATCTATTGCTATAGACTTATTCAAAATAAATCATCCAAATGAGGAAGTAGTTCAAAGTATAACAGATGATTCATTCAATTCTTTTACTGTAGGGAAGTTTTCAACTACGAAAAATAGTGGCCAGAATCAAGGAACAACTAATAGTGCGGATAATTTACTTACTTCATATACTAGTGAATTAAACGCATTTAGGCGGTTGAAAACAATATGAATCCTGAAAAACAGCAAGAGTTATCAAATTCAGTTACAGAAATTTATCTTGCTATTGAGGAACAAATATTAATTAATTTTGCGAGACAACTAAAAAAAAGAAAAAGGCTGTTAAAACAAGATTCTATTGAGAAGTGGGCAGAATATCAACTATCTCAATTAGAAGCCTTATCACAACAAAACATCATCACTATAGCTAAATATAGTGGATTAGCAATCGATGAGATAACTAAGCTACTTCAAGAGATTGGATATGCTGCTGTTAATCAAGTTGATAAGGATTTACAAAAAGCGGTGAGACAAGGAGCTATTATCAAGCCACCAACAGAACCCAGATCTACAATTCAGCCTATATTATTAAGTTATCAGCAACAAGCAATAGATAAATTTAACATGGTTAATACAACCATGCTAGAACAGTCAAAACAACAGTATAAAGACGTTTTGAATAAAACAGTAGGGAAAGTATTAACAGGTACTATTACACCTCAAAAAGCGTTAAGAGAGACGGTTAGTGAATGGGCAGAAGATGGCGTTCCTGCTTTAATAGATAAAGCAAATAAGGAATGGACTCCTGAAGCTTATATAAATACAGTCGTGAGATCCATAAGTAATAGAGTTTCTAACACCATACAGGATAATCGAATGGATGAATATGGTGTTGATTTGATTGAAGTCTCAGCACATATGGGAGCAAGGCCACTCTGTGCTCCTTACCAAGGAAAGATATATTCTAGGAGTGGGAAAAGTAAAAAATACCCGCCATTCAGTGAAACTAGCTATGAAAAACATATAGCTGGTTTATTTGGCATCAATTGCGGCCATGTAAAGTATCCATTTATTGAGGGAGTTTCTGTTAAAAGAGAGATTGAAATCAATAAAGAAGAGAATGATGAAGCTTATAAATTGTCTCAACAACAGAGATATCTAGAAAGGCAAATTCGACATGCTAAAAAGCAATTAAATGTCTTAAGTGCTATGGGTGATGATGTAGGTGTACAAATGGCCAAGCAAAAAGTAAGAGAACGACAGGCTAATATGCGAAGATTCATAGATGAGACTGGAAGAACCAGAAGACGGAATCGAGAACAATTAGCTTAAATAATCCTAGAGTTTAAAGAGGTGTAAAAAGTGAATATACCTCCAATACCAAAGAAATTATTGATCCATACAATTGAATATGAAGAATTTGTAAAAGATGGCTCCTTTGGTGAAGAATTTGCACCAACTGAGACCATCTCTTATGTGTTGGTGCAACCATCTAGCAAGTTGCGAAGGGATGGTAATGGAGAAGAAGTCCAAACGCTTGGAGTAGTCTTTTTAGACGCGGTAAACACACCTAACTTTAAGCGTTTGAAAGAAAAGTCTAAAGTTAGATTTAAAAAGAAAGATTACCGAGTGATTGAATGCGAAAGCCTTTATGCATTAGATCCAGATACGCCCCACCATTATGAGGTGAGTTTGATATGACAAGGATTAGAGTACGAACTAATCTAAGCGGTATAGCTAGACAAATATCAAGAGCAAAAGAAAGAACTCAATACGCACTGGATACTCAGATTTTAAAAGATGATAACGAATTTATCCCAGCAGATACATGGAATTTACGTGATTCTTCTATACGTGGTTCTATTATTGGACAAGGAATATTGCAATGGTCAACCCCATACGCAAGAAATCTATACTATAACCCGCAATATAACTTTTCTTTGGATAAGAATCCTAAAGCGGGTGGTCTATGGCATGAACGTGCTAAAGCAGCATATGGAGATGACTGGACTAGACTTGCACAAAAAGAAATGGAAGATAACCTATGACAATGGATTTTTTAGAAAGATTAGTTTATTTATTAGATGCCCAAAAGTATTACTCAACGGTGCTATCTCCTATTCTTGGGACCGGAAATAGCATTGCAGTGACAACTTTACCATCGAGAACTTATCAATACTACATGGATGGATCATATAGCCAAGGATACGCCTTCCAAATCAGTACAAAGCATGAACAACAATTAACAGCACTAAATACATGTCAATTGATTGTTGATTTTTTAAAAGATAGAAAGTCTATACCTAGTGAAAACAATTCATATGAGTTTGAAGGAATAGACATTCAAACAAGCCCAAACCTTCTTATGAAGGATGATAAGTATTACATTTTCACAGCGCAACTAAGCGCAAATTTACTAGTTTACAAGGGGGATTAACAATGCCATTTCATTTAAACTATTTGACTACCTATAAAATCGGTGAAACAAAAGAAGAACTATTACCATTAGCTGCAGGTATCTCTACTGTTGATCCATCAAATGAGGAATCTACGGAAGAATACAGCTATTATGATGGAGCAGGCGGAACAGAAACAGAAACTACTGGATTAACTTCATCTTATGCATTCAGTGGTAACCGTAAATATGCTGACGATCCAGCGCAAGAACTAATTAGAAACAAATTATTTACGCTTGGTCAAGGTAGAGAAGTGTATTTTCAAGTAACAGAGCCGGATGGACGTGTAATTGAAGGTCCTGCAACATTACAAGATATCACTCCTCATGGTGGAGATGCGAATGCTCGTGCAACGTTTGAATTTACAGTTACGTTTAAAGGTCTTCCAACTGATACAAAGCCTGGTGAAACAGGAACACAAACAACTACAGAAGAATAATTAGGAGGTAACATATGTCTATTAATATTAATTTAAGTAACCAATCCATTATCCCCGTGAGATTCGGGGAATTTGATTTTAATGTAGATATCTCAGATGCTGGTAAAGAAAAGCTAATGGGATTAATCGAAGAATTTGAAAATCGAAATACAGATATCGGTGAGGTAAAAGATAAAGAATCATTTGCTAAAGCGATTGAAGAAACCAAATCTATTTTAAAAAGCATCTATGATCCATTATTCGGGGAAGGTTCATTTGATAAGATTTATAACAAGTATCCTGATGTGACTTTGCTCTCTAATAGCTTTATCGATGTTGCAAATGGTGTAATGGTCGAGTACGAAAAACGTACAAGACGAGAACAAAAAGATAATTATGTAGCAAATCTAAAAAAGTAAGTAGGTGAGGGCAATGTTTTCCCTTGCTCGAAAATTACAGAATTCGATAGATTATGATGGGGTTACTTACAAATTAAATTTAGCTTTTGATAATGTACTTTTAGTGTTTGATGTACTAAAGGATGATACCATTGATGATTTGTTCAAGGTAATTGTTATATTGGATTTACTTTTAATCGATGGTCATGAATTGCCTGACGAACAAATGGTTGAACTATATACACTCATTATGGAAACGGTCATCCTTCAAGGTAAAAAGCAAGAGATCAAACGAGACCTTGCTGGTAATGTCATTGATGAAGATGAGGATGATAAAAAACTATATAGCCTAGAAGAAGACGCACAGTATATCTATGCGTCTTTTTTATATGACTACAACATCAATCTTTTCAAAGAACAAGGTACATTACATTGGTTTGAATTTAACGCACTGCTAGCTTCATTAAGTGATGACACGATGTTTAAGCGGGTTATTGATATTAGACAACGTAAGCCAAATAAACACATGACTGCTGAAGAGAAAAGCAATCTTACGCAACTTAAAAAACTATATGCATTAAAGAAATCCCAAGAAGAAATTGAGTTTGAGGCAATGGATTTAGCGGAGAAGCAAGCTTACATCAAACAAAAGATGGCTGAGAGGGGTGAGTAGATGGCAGCAGATGGATCAGTTGTTATTGAGATATCCCTTGATGATTCAGACGTATCTGGTCAGATACGAGATATAGACCGTGACTTTAACCGTGTAGGAAGTAACTTTCCACAAACTTTTCGTAATAACATGAGACAAATACGTACTAGTCTAGGACAAATACGAACAAGCATTAGTGATACTTTTTCTGCTGCAGCCAACTCAATCCGTAATACATTTACCCGAGCTAATCCATTTCGTTCGATGTTTACTGGTTTGCGATCAGCAACTAGTAGTATAACTTCTCGGATGACAAGCGGTTTTTCTAACGCGTTCAGCCGTATGAGGAGTTCAGCAAGTAACTCAATCAGTCGTATGAGACAGGAATTTTCCTCTTTAGATCGCTCTGTCGAAAGTCCGTTGAAAAGCATGCTGAAAATGGCAGCAACAATAACTGGAATTACTGGTTTAATGAATTTAATGGGGCGGGCTATTAGTCGTGTAGATACGATAGATACCGCAACTAAATCATTAACGGTTCTAACAGGCTCCGCAGAAGATGCGAAGTTGGTTATGAACGACTTGGTTGATGCAATTGACGGCACACCAATAGCGTTAAATGATGTTGCCCTTGGAGCAAAGAAAATGGTGGCTGCAGGGATGAAAGCTGAAAAGGTAAAACCTGTTTTCAAGTCCATCGCAGATGCTGCCTATGGAGTTGGTGATGGCGCTCAATCTATAGACCAAATTACAAGCGCTATAGCTTCCATGCAATCAGCTGGGACGGTTTACGCAGATGATATTAATAGATTAGTAGATGCTGGGATACCAGCATGGCAAATGCTCGCTAACCAAACCAACCAATCAGTAGCTGATATTAAGAAAGACACATCTAAAGGTTTGCTAGAATCAAACGATGCAATCGATATGCTTGTTGATGGTATCCAGAATGGAACGGACGGTATTGCAGGAAGTACTGCTGCTATGGCTGGATTAGCCAAAACAGCAGGAGACACAATTTCTGGTTCATTCGGTAATATGCGAACAGCAATTGTTAAAATAATGGCCAACGTTGCAGACGTATTAAAAGGCGATATTATCAATGCCTTAAAAGGACTAACAAATGCTTTTAAAGCTGTTGCTCGTGTAACTGGTAGTGAAACTTTCGCTAATGGTTTAAGACGGATGGTAGACGCTTTGAAATTACTATCCCCTGCTTTACTAGGAGTAGTAACTGCCCTTGCGATATTTAGCACTTATATGGGAATGACTAAATTAATCGGTATGTTAGTAGGTGCCTTTACAGCGTTAGGAACTGCTATAGCAACCAATCCAGTTGTTGCATTGGTTGCAGCTCTTGGTGGATTAGCGGTAATGCTGGTCAATTTATATAAAACGAATGAAACTTTCCGGAATGGAGTACAAAAAACATGGTCCTTTATAACTGATATATACGAAAAATCATTAGAAGGGATTAAAACGGCCTTAGGTTCCATAATGCCAGGACTCCAAGCATTCGGTAATTGGTCAGCAGATAAACTAATTGCTGGCTTTGCTTGGTTAGGATCTGTTGGTGTAAAAGCTATAAGCGCAATTTCTGCAGGTCTGGCTATTGCAGGAGATGCTATTTCGTCATTCTTTGATTATTTTGCCAATAGTGCTGTAGGCCAAGCGGTTTTAAATGCATTGAAATTATCTTTTGAAAATATTACGAACGTTTTATTAACTCTTGTTCCTTTCCTTAGTAGACTAGCTCTTGGGTTCATAGGGGTTACAGGCCCACTTGGAATAGTAATTTCTTTAGCTATAACGTTTGCTGCTACACTCCTTAAAATGGGCGGTTTTTCAGCAGAAGGAATAAATAATGCGTTAAAAGATATTGGCAAAATGCTTATGGGAATCCTAGATACGGCACTAGTCTTAATTCCACAATTTATCAAAATCGGAGCCGATTTAATTGTTAAATTGATGGAAGGGATTGCTCAAAGTATTCCAAAACTTGTCGCTATCGCAGAGCAATTAATGAATTTTTTTAATGAAGCGATAACAACATATCTACCAATGATTATTCAAGTTGGTCTACAAATCATTACAGCAATAGCAAATGGATTAGTTCAATATTTGCCCATTATGATTAACTCATATATTTCCCTAGTGACTTTACTAGTCGATACGATCGCTCAATATTTGCCAACAATCATTAGTGTTGGTATAACAATTCTTACTAATTTACTGGAAGGTATTTTAACTGTACTTCCTGAGGTTATCAATACAGCAATTTTAATTATCACTTCTTTATTAGGGATTTTGGTTGATAATTTGCCAATGATTTTATCAGCCGGGATTGATATTCTGAATGCACTGATTGGCGGATTGACTGCTGCCTTACCTGCATTACTAACAGCAGCCCTAACGATTATTATATCTTTAGCAACGGCTCTTCTAGACAATTTACCGCAAATACTATCAGCTGGAATTGAATTACTGATGGCCTTGATTGATGGAATCTTGTCAATTCTTCCGATGCTTATTGAAACTGCACTAACCTTAATTATTACTCTTGCAACTGCTTTGATAAAAGCTTTGCCACAGATTATTGCAGCTGGTATAAAAATTCTAAATGCTCTTATTCAAGGAATTGTTCAGCTGATACCAGCATTAATTGCCTGTGCCTTAAAATTAATCATTACTTTAGCCGGTGCAATTATAAAAAATCTACCACAGATTTTGTCAGCAGGAGTAAAAATCTTGAAAATGCTTGTACAAGGAATCTTAAGTATTATAGGTACTTTGCTAAAAGCAGGAGCAGACTTGATTATAAAATTAGCAAAAGCGATAGGTGATAAGCTTTCAAAAATCAAGGACAAAGGAAAAGAAATAACAGGAAAAGTTGTTGATGGAATAAAAGGCACTATTTCTAAGATGGTTTCAATCGGTGAAGATATAGTCTCAGGCATTGTGGAAGGGATAGGAAATGGATTTGGATGGGTTAAGGATAAAATTAGCTCACTTGGTGGAAAAATTACAGATTGGGCTTCTAGCGTTCTAGGTATACATTCTCCATCAAGAGTTATGAGAGATGAAATCGGTAAATGGATTCCTGCGGGTGTAGCTGTCGGAATAGATGCAGATGCATCCAGAGTTGAAAAATCGATGAAGAATATGCTATCTATTCCTAAGTTTACTGCAGAAGGTGCATTAGGTATTAACGGTATTGGGCTAAACAATCAATTATCTGCAAGAAATCGTGTTAGAAGTGCTACGGTAAATAATTCTTCTAATTCTGATACTAAATCAAACATTGCTCAGAAGGTTGAAGCTGTGATAAATATTGGAGGATATCAAGCCAGAGGATTGATTGAATATATTTCTTCTCAACAAAGTAATAACAAAAAAAGAGATAAAAGAAATTTTAGTGGGGGTGTTTCATATTGAGTTTTAATATTACTTTTAATGGACATATTCTCCCTATTAGAGTCAGACAAGTTGGTGGAAGAGGTCCTATTAATCAAGAAGTTATCGGCCAATCTAAACCCAATTCCCCTGGTAGTTATTTTTTAAAGAGAAGATTAATAGAAAGGCAGATACCTGTTGATTTTGTGTTGACAAGTAGGGGATTAAGTCATACGAGAAAAATAATAGATGCCTTAAATAGTGTTTTATATGTTTCAGAACCATCACCAATTATTTTTTCTGATGAACCAGACAAAACTTATTATGGTTTAATGAATGGGAATCCGGATTGGGATGAGATTGTTTTTAGAGGTAGGGGAACCCTACCTTTTCTTTGTCCTGATCCATTAAAATATGGTCAAGAGAAAACAGTAGCATTGACAACAATTATTAACGAAGGAACAGCATCCTGCACACCAGTATTTAATATTGAATTTACAGCACCAGCAAATGAGTTTCGCGTTCAAAATGAGGATGGGAAGTTTGTTAGAGTCATATGGGCATTTGTGGCTGGTGATAAGTTAAAAATCGATTTCAAGAAAAGAAAAATCACGATTAACTATACCGTAAGAATGACAAGCTTAGATTTTAGTAGTAACTGGTTTGAATTGAGACCAGGAGAAAATAAATTGACGGTTACTCCTGCTGGTGTAGCTGCCACAACAATAACTTATACCCCGAGGTGGTTATGATATGTTAGAAAAGAGAATTAAAGAATTAGAAAAGAAAATATCGGTGGTAGAACAATTGAATTTGTCATTAGAAAGTAAAGTAGAATGTTTACAGGGAGAAGTAAAGGAACTGAGAAAAGAAAAAACAAGGCTTGAAAGTATTCTATCGCAATTTATTTCAAATCCCAGTCACTAACCATCAATTAGTGACTGGGTAAAACTTATTCGAATTTTAGAATGTGTTCTCTAGGTTGGGATACTTTATAACCTTGTGTTTCTGCTTCAGAAATAATTTCTTCTTTTGTCATAGAATACTGACGTACATCAATGGTAGGTACAAAGCTTCCCGGGCTTTTGAAATGCAATTGAAGATAATCATTTAAGTCTTCCCATGTGTATAATCTATTTTTCTCCGGTTTCGGGTCTAATTTAGACATATTTTTTCACCTCCTATCATACAAGATAGGAGTATTTTACCATATATAAGGTTTTCTAAAAGTTAAGAAAGGAGGAAACCTATGTCCAATTTATTAATATTTGATCCTGCAGACAATTTGCTTGCTATTTTATCGAATGAAGCAGAAGATGCATGTGCGTTTTGGGATGCACCATTTAAGGAAATGCTTAATCAAGGATCAACATTTGAGTTCATGGCAGACGGAGCACATGAAGATTCAAAATATATCATAGCTGAAAACCAAGTAGCTTTTATAGATAAAGACGGAGCATTTAGACTATTTGTAATTAAAGAACCTGAACGAATTGATGGAGAATCTGGACCAGAGATACACGCCATTTGTGAGCCTGCTATGCTTGAGCTAAACGACGAGATTATCACAGATGTAAGACCGTTTAATACAACTTTACGAGATGCACTTACGAGAGCATTAAATGGAGTACGATGGCAAGTCGGACAAACTGCCGAAGATTTCGGATTAAACTCTACAAACTTTTATTATATAAGTGTAACAGAAGCTATCGAGAAAATCGTAAATACCTGGGGTGGAGAAATCCGCGATAGAGTGGAAATACAAGGTAATAGAATTGTAGCCAGATATATTGATATTTTAACCATGCGTGGAACCAATACGGGTAAACGATGGGAAATGGATAAGGATATCTTAAGCATCCGGCACCAAGTGCAATCCTATCCTAAAACTGCTTTGTATGGTCGAGGTGCATCTTTAGAATTGGAAGATGAAGAAGGAAATGCTACTGGCGGTTTTTCCCGTAAAATCTCTTTTGCAGACGTAGAATGGAAAAAAGCTAAAGGAGATCCTGCTGACAAACCGCTGGGACAAGAATGGGTTGGCGATCCGGAAGCTTTAAGTATTTATGGCCGTCCAAATAAAGACGGTACCACTCGCCATCGATTCGGAATTTTCGAATCCAGTGAACAGGAAGACCCAGCACAATTATTATTAGAAACCTGGAACGCACTTCAAGAACAAAAGCATCCACTCGATAATTATGAGATGGATGTTTTTTTGATGGAAGAACTGACTGGATATGAACATGAGAAAGTTCGTTTAGGAGATATTACAGTAGCTATAGACCGTTCTTTTGCCAAACCAATTGAAGCAGAAGAAAGAGTGATATCCTTTGAATATGATGTTGCGGACCCAGACCATTCCGGAAAAGTAGAACTTGGTCAGTTTATTAATTTATATGACACGGAGATAGATAATCGTATTGACCAGCTAGAACGCAAAATCAATGATCGCTCTGGCATTTGGGATAAAGCTACTAAAGTAATCGACTCAGCTAATGGGAAAAATAAAAACTATTACAGTGCAGTAGAGCCCACAGGTGAATTTATTGAGGGAGATTTGTGGTTTAAGGTCATTGATGGAGAGTATACACAAACGTATCGATGGAATGGAGAACAATGGCAACTAATCGTGGATATGGATGTTAATGTCGCGAAAGAAGAGGCAGCAGAAGCAACAGAACGAGCAGAGGATGCTTTTAACAGAGCAAACGAGGCAACCGAAAATGCACAAAAAGCTATTGAAGATGCCCAAATTTCATTTGATAAAGCACAAGATGCATTAGATACGGCAAGTGCTGTTAATGGCATAGCAGTTGATGCGGTTAATGTGGCTAATACAGCTAAGCAAAATGCACAGAATGCTTTAAATAAAGCTAGTTCTTTAGAGACAGAAGTAGAGTCAATAAGTGATGATTTAGCAGAAGCAGGCGGTAAGATAACCACCATTGAACAAAATGTGGATACGATTAATAATTCTTTAACTACAACAATTAGAACGCTATCTAATTTAGATGGAGTTGTATCGGAACAGCAAACAGCCATTACTGCATTAGATGAAAAAATAGAGTTAAGAGCGACCAAGACAAGTGTAGACAAGCTGACAGGGCGTGTAACAAATGCAGAGAGTAATATTACATCTATGTCTGGACAAATTTCCCTAATGGCTAAGGCGGAAGATGTTTATACGAAAGCTCAAGTTGATTCTTCTTTGAAGGGAAAAGTTGATACGTCTACTTATACAAGCAAGATGTCTCAGATTGATTTAAGTATCAACGGCATTTCTAATCGTGTTTCTTCCACAGAGTCAAGCATAACTGGCTTAAATGGTGAGATAAATACCTTTAAAAGTAATGTGGCTAGTCTTGATATTAAGGCAGATAGTATAGTTTCTAGTGTAGCTGGTATATTGTCAAACTCTAATAATTTGATACCCGATCCAAGTTTTGAAAATGAAGCTTGGGACTTACCATCTAATTGCTCTTTTGTTGAATCAGATTTACACGAAGGAACAAAATGCTTAAAGGTAACAAAGGGTAATGGGTATTATAGACCAAAAAATCTTGCACTAAAGTACCCTGTTGCAAAAGGAACTATCCTAAAACTTTCTTGGTGGGTAAAGATGGTTTCCGGTACTACATTTGATACGGGCAACTTTAAGATTCGAATTGCAAGGATAGATGGAAGTTTAATTTCAGATTTACAGTTAGGTGGTGTTTTTACTAGTTGGACAAAGAGAGAACGCACTATAACTCTTCCATCGGATGTAACTGGTATATCAATTACTTTTCCTGTTTCAGTTAATGAAGGTACTGTTTATGTTGATGATATAAATGTGTCTGATGCTACAAATGAAATAGCAATTCAAACTCAATTCAGTACAATCGAACAAACAGTTAGCGGTATTATAACAAGGGTTGGTACTTCAGAAGGAAATATAAGTTCTTTACAACAAACTGCAAGCAGTTTAGCGAGCAGAATAACAAATGCTGAAGGAAGTATTTCTTCTATATCACAAACTCTAAGTGGTGTTCAAACTACAGTGTCTAATAAGGCGGATAAATCAACCGTTACCCAATTAGCTGGCGTTGTAGATACAAAGATTAGCACAACAGACGCAAATAATAAATTTGCTACACAAAGTCAGTTAACTCAAACTAATAACAGTTTAACTAGTACCATTTCAAGCTTATCAAGCGAAGTTGATAAAAAAGTAAGCAGGCTAGGCTATACAACTAGTAGTACTCAAGAAAATAATAGTGGTAAGTGGACATTGTTTGCAAGAACTAGAGTTGCTAGAAGATACCAACATGGAGAAATATCATTCGACATTACAGGTGGAGCAGATGGATCTTCAAGAGGTAAATTCGCATCATTATTTTTGAGACATAAACAGCAAAATGAATTAGGTATAGCAACTTTTGTAGATTTATCTTTATCTAATTCTAACTTTTTATCTAGCTCTGACTTTTTAGCTATATGCACTACTAATAATTCTAGCGGAGTTGTTGTAGAATATTACGTTAAAATAAGGTCTACTTATGAACAGTTTTATTTTCAGCCATTTAATGAGTCTGGAACTTTGGATAAAATAGAATATTTATCTAACCAAGGATTTAAAACTGATGCAGAATTACCAAGCGGAAATAGGTTCACTGGTATTAATAGCGGAGCATTAGGAAGAATTGTTACAGCTGAGTCCCAAATAACTCAACTATCTGATGCAATTAATCTAAGAGTTACAAAAAATGATATTATTAATCAGATAAACATTGATACAAGTGGGGTTCTTATACAAGGTAAAAAATTAGTTCTTGATGGAAATGTAACAGTCAACGGAACCTTCAAAGTAGGAAATGCTAATATCACATCAATTGATGCAGGAAAAATAACTGCAGGCACACTGGATGCTGCGAAAGTAAGTGTTGTAAATCTTAATGCCAGCAACATTAAAACAGGAACCTTAAGCGGGGTTACAATTCGTTCCGTATCGGGTGGAGATACAACTGAAATAAAAGGTGGTAACGTTTCGTCTACTGGAACATTCACTAGAACATTCGGAACGTCCAGTACCGCCACGTATATTTCTACTTTTGACTCATACAACGGTGTCGTTCGGGTGGGTATAACTAGCAAAAAATCAAATGGAGTGGAAAGGGTAGATTCTGCGGGTGGTAGAGCAACCATGCTGACCGATAAAGGAATAACAACACAGCGGGCAATTCATTCTGGTTCTTCCGACAAAAACGGCGCTAGATTCATAGATTTCTTCGCTGATGAAACATTAACTTCGGGTGTGCAAGGTTTGGGTATGCACATATTCTCGGGTCAGAGCATGAGGATTGAAGCAACCCAAGGAATCACATTAACTCGTGCTGGAAATAGTGATAATGTATTATTCGTTGATGGTGATATGAGGGCAAGACAAGCGCTTGTTAATACTATTCAATATAATAACGATTTTAGCGGCGTGAATATCTATATTAAACCGTCAGCAACTGGTGAAGTGAGATTTACAGCTGCAAACACTACGGAAAACTATGTTGATATAAGAGCAAGACAAGTTTTCTCAAACACCCTTCAAAATAATAGTGGTGTTGATGGCGGAAATATGTATATCAAACCTGCCGGAAGCGGAGAATTAAGAGTTACGAGGGAAAATACCACAGATACTTATCTTGATTTTAGAACTAGACAGGTATTTGCTAATACAATACAATATAACAATTTAGTTTCCGGGATAAATATTTATATTAAACCAAGCGCAACTGGAGAAGTAAGGGCAACAGCTGCAAATACCACAGATTCTTATGTTCCTGTGCGAGCGTCTGGTTTTCCCACTGCTTCCCTTGCTAAATATAAGCAGGATATTAGACCACATACTGATAGTGCGTTAGATGTTATCAATAGCGCCACGATTTACGATTATCGATTACGTTCCGAGGTAGAAGTTGGGAAGGATAGAATCAGAACTGGTCTGGTTATTGGTGAGAACTATAACACTCCATCATGTGTTATCGATGGAGATGGGGTTGAACAGTACATGATGAGCAGTTTAGCATGGCTAGGTATTCAAGAGTTGGATAAAAAATATAAAGCATTAGAAGTTGAAAACTTTGTTTTAAAACGCAGAGTAGAAGAATTAGAAAAAGCTGTTTATGCAGCATAAAAAAATTAAAAGCAAAGCTGATCGTAAAATTCGGTCAGCTTTTTATTATGGAGGAAAAGTCATGAAAATATCAATCAAAGTATCTTATTTACCCGCAGCAGTAGAATTTTTATATAACTTAACACTGAAAGGAAAACAATCTCGACATCGTTCTCGCTTTGTTAAAGCTATGCAAGAAAAGTGGAAACAAGTTGTGGAAGAAGAACAAGAATTGCTAAAAGAGTACGCAGGCACAGATGAGGAAGGAAACCCGAATAAAAAAGAAGATGGTTCATTTGATGTAAAAGATGTAAAAGGATTCAAAGAACAACAAAAAGAATTATTTGATGAACTTTTTGTCATTGAAGGAGGCGATGCCACTGGTTATTTAAAAACAGTGAAAGAAATCTTATTAGGTTATGACGGAGAAGTCAGCGGGAAAGATGCAGAAGTCTATGATTATCTTTATGAAGTCTTTGAAAATAGCGATGAGAACAAGGAGGAAAATAAATAATGATTACAATTGAAGTAACCAGCGTAAATATTGCATACAACAAAGGAACAGTCAGTGGGGTTAATGTTAACTTTTTTGCAACACATGAGCACCAAACAATCAATTTAAATGGATATATTCCTTTAACATTCGAGGAATACACTCCAATCGCGAATGACATCAGTGGTTTGCAAGCTAAAGTCAAAGAAAAGGTAATCGAATCTATTGTAGGAACAGAAGCCGAATAGGCTTTTTTATTATGTCTGGAAGGGATATGTGGAAATAGTAAAACAACAATTGGAGCAAAATATAGCTAAAATGAAAACGAGGGATACCAAACCAATAGGTATGTAATATAACTTGTAGAGGTGATATTTATGAAAGTAACATTTATAAATGATTTATTAAAAAGAAAAAAACAAAAGCAAAAGAAAGATAAAGATAAAGGTAACGAAAATTTTATTATTTTAGAAGCATATAATTTTCTGGAATTAATAGCATTAATAAATATATTTAAAGATGCTTCCACAAGGAGGAGTCTTTTTTGTGATTAATACATTATTTACATATTTTTTAGGTTAAAAGTATTGGTCTTAAAGTTCTAGACAATCTATCTTTAAAATGTTAATCTACTTGGGAATAATTACATATTGAAAGTGGGGAAATATTTTGAGAAAGATTGTGTCTTTATTTTTGGTATTTGTATTAGTAGTTTCTTTTATATTCACAGAAGGGTCTTCTCATATCTCAGCAACAACAGAGAATCCAAGTCCTATTGCAGAGTATAATTTTGATAATGATAATGGAACAACCGTTACTGACTCAACAGGAACTTTTAATGGCACAGCTAAAGGTGCTACTTTGGTTGATGGTTGGAATGGAAAAGCTAGAAGTTTTAACGGAACAAATAATTATTTAGAATTTAATAAAAAGGTGATTCCTGTGGGTGAAAAAAGTATTAAATTTATGTTTAAGAGGGATGGAATACCAAAACAAGAATTTGAGGTACTTTTATCAAACGTAAGTCAGGGTACAGAACAATATGGATTTCAAGTTGGAATTACTAATCTAGAAGGTGGATATCTATATGTTGATGGGACGAGCAATGGATGGGGAAAATTGTTTCCGCGTTTAAAAACAACTTCTTCCGAAAATATATTTGATAATAAATGGCATGAAATTTTATTTAGTTGGGATGGGAAAATTGGAACAGGAAATGCAAGGTTATATGTAGATAACAAACTTGTAGCAACTTCAGATAGTATAGCAGAGGAAAAAAATAATCAAACTTATAATTTATTTATTGGTGTTACGCCATCTTTAACTCATTATTTTAAAGGTGATTTAGATCAAATAGAAATTTATGATAAAGTGATAAATCCAAAAGTTGAGCAACCCGAGCAACCCGAAAAGAGTACAAATAAACTATATACAAGTGAAAAATCTTTCTACAAACTAACTTCAAATGGTGAAGTTTATGCATGGGGAGAAAATAGCTATGGTCAACTAGGTTTAGGTGATACAAGTAAAAGGACATTGTCTAAAAAAGAAAAAATAAATCTTCCAGAAAAAGTTACAGATATATCTGTTGGACAAAATTTTGTAATTGCATTAGGTGAAAGTGGAAAAGTATATGGATGGGGAGATAATTCTTCTGGGGTATTATCTGATGAAATAGGTAGTATTAAGAATCCAGTAGAAGTAGAATCTGAAATATCCGAAATCGTTAGCGAAGATTAATAAATTTATAGGTTTAAAGAGTCCTTATTATGGGGGCTCTTTTTTATGCCCTTTTAAGGAGGTGAGTCCATGATTTAGAAACGAAAAATGAGTAAGTTGTTTTAGTTAAAACTATATATTGGCTAAAAGTCATCAAACGATGCTTTTTATTATGCTATGAAAGGATAAGGGGAAAATGGAAAAACAACATGGATTAAGTATTGCGATAGGTGTAATTGGGGGAATTTGGTCAGTAATGGTGGGGAGTTTTGGTCTAGCGGTGTCAGTACTGTTGGTAGTAATGCTTGCTGATTATGTGACCGGAATATTTTGTGCGTTTGTTAATAAAGAATTAAATAGCGCAAAGGGGACAAGAGGCTTTATAAAAAAGTTGATTGTCCTTATTTTAATTGGTCTATTATATCTTATTGAAATATCTTTGAACGGAACTGCAGCTGGTGGAGAAGGAGCAGCATGGGCATACATTGCAATTGAATTTATAAGTATTACAGAAAACGCAGGAAAGATTGGCGTTCCACTGGGTCCATTAGGAAATATCATTGCAGTACTTAAAGAAAAAGTGAACGGTAAGTAAGAGTGGCTTTACGGCTGCTCTTTTTCTTTTATAAAATTATTTGGAGTGTGAAGGAAAAATGGTAAAAATTTTTATTGATGCAGGACATGGTGGTACTGACCCGGGAGCCGTGGGATATGGATTAAAAGAGAAAGAATTAACATTAAAAATTGCAAAAAAAATCCAAGCGTTACTAGGTAATTACCAAAATGTTAGTGTGAAAATGAGTCGCACTGGTGATTCTTCCCTTACCCTGAAACGGCGTACAGATGCAGCTAATGCATGGGGAGCAGACTTTTTTCTATCTGTTCATATTAATGCTGGTGGGGGTACTGGATATGAGGATTATCGATATAATGCCTTGTCAACTACAAGCACCACAGGTAAAATTCAAGCAGCAATTCACGATGCAGTAATGGCAGAATTAAAAGCATATGGGGTAAAAAATCGCGGCGCAAAATCAGCTAATTTCCATGTACTACGTGAAAGCAATATGTCAGCTGCACTTTCTGAAAATTTATTTATCGATACAAAGGCAGATGCTGATTTACTAAAACAAGATACGGTCTTAGATGCAATTGCACGCGGTCATGTTGTGGGATTAACTAAAGCTTTTAATCTAATAAAAAAGGGAACTAATAATCCAGCAAAAACAGTGATATCTCCATCTAAAACACCAGCGAAGCCTTCTGTTGTATACGAAGCGCATGTACAAGGAATTGGCTGGCAAGGTAAGAAAAAAGATGGTCAAACAGCTGGAACAACTGGACAATCCAAGAGATTAGAAGCCTTGACGGTTAAATTAGAAAATACTTCTGCAGAATTGGAAATGGAAGGACATGTACAAAAAATTGGTTGGACCAATCTTAGAACAGATGGAGAAGTAATTGGAACCATCGGAGAGAGTTTACGGTTAGAAGCAGTTAAAATAAAAGCTAAAGGGTTAGATATTCAATATAGAGTTCACGTAGAAAAAGACGGTTGGACAGCATGGAAGAAAAATGGAACAGTTGCTGGAACAACAGGCCAAAGTAAACGCATCGAAGCAATTCAAATTAAAATTGCATAAAATAATGCGGATGGATATAAAATAGTTATACAGCATGATTATCTCACACAGCCCTGCTCATTTGAGTGGGGCATTTTTGACTTTTAGAAAAACATTCCCAAAATCCATTGAATAGTTAAAATGGTAATAGTAATATTATACTAGAAATGGTCAAATTTACATACATTATTGGAGGTAAGAAATGAAAAAGAAGTTATTTTTACTTATAGCAACATTTACAGTTATTTTATCAAGTTTTTCTGTTTATCAGATTAAAACTAATAAAGTTGAAGCTGCAACTATTGGACAACAATTAACGGAACCAGAAGAAGGTTGGACTAGATACGAAGAAACAAATAAAGCCTTTATATATACAGGAACATGGAATATTGATAAGGGGACTTATAATTCTGGAGGATCAGGAAAGTTCTCTAGTTCAGCTGGTACGAAAATAACATTTTCTTTTAAGGGAACAGATATTAGAATAGTAGGTTTTAAGGATACAAATAGAACAACTGTTGTTAATGTTACTATTGATGGAGTTACAGAGAAATATAACCCAAGGGGTTCAAAGCTAAATAAAACTTTACTTTATGAAAAGACAGGTATGACCGATACTGTACATACTGTAGTTATAAGTAATCCAAACTCGGGAACTTCAAATTTTTATGATTTAGATGCTATTGATATTAATAAAGATGGTATACTACTTGAACCGGGTCAAAAATTAATTGATTCTATAGGTCTTGTTGAATCTGCATTAGAATTGAATGTTGGATCAAGTAAATCATTAGTAGTCACTATAGAACCTGAAAATGCAACTAATAAAACCATTAAATGGTCAAGTAGTAATCCTGAAATTGCGACTGTAGATGATAATGGAAATGTAATTGGAAAAAGTCCCGGGAAGGTCACTATTACAGCAGAAACTACTGATGGTAGTAATCTAAAAGCAACAGCTGAAGTGACAGTTAAAGAAGCAGAAGTAGAAGGTAATAAAGGTATCCTTAAATTAACTACCACTACTGGTGACTTGCATGAATATGACTTATCTAGAACTGAGATTAATAATTTCATAGCTTGGTTAGATAAAAAAGGAGAAGGTAAGCCATATTATGAATTTAAATTAAATGTAACAACTGGGAATATCAAATCAAGAACAGAATACATAATGTTTGATGAGATTGTCAGTTTTGTAATTGATGAATATTAATATTGGTGCCCTGCTCTATGGAGTAGGGCTTAGTATATATTTTTTTAACATTTTTTTGGGGTTGTATCCTTTTAAATAGTAGGATAATAATATATAATCTTTATATTAATAGCATAAACAAATAAACTAGAAAACAACAATAAAAGATTATAAAGGTAATACATAAAATTAAAATTAGACAAATATAAACAAAAAAACACGTACTGGCAGTACGTGCTAGAGCTCTAGTATATTCTCTGATAACTTAATAGTAACATATTTTGATTGAAAATGTCTAGACTAGAGCCCGCTAATAAGAATTAGAGGGGTAGGTTTTTTGTTTGAGTAATTATCCTAATGTACCGAAATTATATATTAACCAATTAGCAAAAGCTAACAAAGTTGTATTTTCTGGTAAAGATAGAGAAGTAGTGATTGATGGATTAATAGAAAAAAACCAAAAAGAAAAACTCAATTATCTAAATGAACAATTTAAATTTACGAGTCCTTATATGACAATATGTAAACCAGAATCTAATTTTCCAGATAAATCAAAAACACCAGAGTTATTTATTTCAACGTTAATAAAGGAAAATTTGATAACAAAAGAGAATATAAATACACAATGGCAACCAGAATTAGATTCTAACATTAAAATATGTGCAATAAAGCAAGATGGTTCTGCGGTGTACTTGAAATTTGTAGAGAGAAAAAGCTTTATGAGAAGATCTGGTTATGGAACCATACCTGACTTTTATGCGTCTTTTAGATCTGTAGTCATCCACTTTGGACAAGATGAAATAATCCAGTTAAGGTGCCCAAGCACTGAAGTGAAAAAGTATTCGGAACATGTAATGAAAATTATGGGCTTTGCTACACCTTTTAAATGGTTCCCTGTACCTAAACTAACAAAAGACAATGCGGTAGAGTTATGTACTATATTATCTGCTGGTGTTGCTTCAAGACATATCGCAATGCCATCAACAGTAGGAAGTTTAAAATTTAATGGGAAAAAGGGTGTCAACCTTTCAAATGATAAGACTTTTCACACAATAAATAAAGCTATTCAGGATATAGGTCTTCCGACAGATCAAACAATGGATGAAACATGCTTTTTTTCTTATGTAGATAATGTTACTGGCATAACAATCGAAGCTACTTTTGAAGTTAATATTCAATCTGGTTATTTTAAATTTACTAAACAAGTCCCTGAAGTAGTGTTTGATCATGTTTTAGAAGCTTTAGTAAAGGTTAATAATGGAAGTATTAATATAAAAGAAACGGCAGTAGCGAAAAATTAAAATTAAAGGGGGTTCATTATGTCAATACCAATTTTTGAAATATATGATGTACTATATAAATGGGCTACTAATGAACCTTCTATAGATGAATTCACCGTAGAAAACATATTAAATGCTGTAGGATTAGATTACTCTTTTTACGAAGAAATATATCGATATCTTATGTCAAAAAGCGGATATGAATTAATTCCCAAGAAGATTGTTTTATGTCCAGATAATCATAAATGCGATACCTTTTTGCTCGAAGAACCTATAGAGGGTGAATTGTTTGATTGTTTTTGTGGTCAAAATGAATTTGAAGCGCATAACTTATTATTGGTTTTCTCATTTACAGATGATTTTATAGAAAATGCTATAAAAAAAAAGGGCAATTTCAAGACCAGAGTGAAGACAAGGGAACTTATCTTAACATAAGACATTCAAAGCAGTTAATGATTTCGGATTTGGTTGAATTAGGTTTGCTAAAAGATGAAGGGAAAGGTGTATATATTTATATGGATAATAGAAGTGTAAATATTTCTGGTGGAACAAATAAAAATCTGAACATTACTACTGGTGATGGTGAAAGTCATCAAACTATAAACAATTATGAAAACGGGAAGGATAACGAGGAGTTAGATGTATTAATAAATAAACTTATAGAAGAAATAAAAAAAGGTCCTCAAGAAGAAGTAGAAGATGCTATGGAAAACGCTGAGAAATTAAGAACAGTTATTGAAAATGGGGATCAATCACGAGCAAAAAGAATATTTGGTTGGTTACCATCTGTCGTACAAGCAAGTACTGCAGCACTAGAATTAATTAAACTGATCAATGAAATGAATCCAGCATAATAAAGATAAAAAGACTTCTTTTTTATTAAAAGGGTCTTTTTTAATACTACTTGTGAACTTAGCAGAATTTATTTTCCCAAAAATGAATCCTTCTTTAAGATGATAGAATTTAAAGGATATGACGGTATCTCTGGAAGTAGAAAGTTAGCAGTTATCAAAAAATTCAGAAGATAAGGGGTAAACTATGGACGGTATAGTTGGTCCTTTAACTTAGAGTAAATTGTTTTAAATTTAGGGCATAATAACCATGATAACTTACAAAAACCATGCTGCCATAAAGCAGGGTTTTTGTATTTCAGGAAAGTAAGAAGACCTATATAGCTTCAATAATTACGACAAGATTAGGTGGAATTTAGATGGAAGGAGATGAATGAGACAATGGGCTTTTTAGGACCAATTATTAACGCACTTATAGCTTTGTTTAATAGTCTGATAGGAAAGAGAGAAAAGGAAAATCTGAATATAAAAGTGATCCTAGCACCAAGTAGTATTGGTGCAGGCAAAGAATATGCAAATGAATTTATTGTCATTAATCATTCTGTAAAAACAACTTTTATAACGAAAATATACATAGAGGAATACAAATTTAATAAATTTATTAGAAGAATCTTATGGATAAATGAAATAGATAATCCAAATCAAGATGAATCATTTAGAGATATTTTACCAAATGCAACTGTAAAAGAATTCCTTCCTTTATTTGAAGATTACATTGAGCCTAATACTTATGTAAGGCTGGCAGTATTTACAACGGAGAGAAAAGTATTCCGTTCTAATTTTTATTCCCCTGTTACTAATACTCCAATTAGTTATTTTGAGATTTTAAAAATAAAGTGGAAATTCAAGTTGAAAAAGAAAGATTCTAAATAATTGTGTTGTAAATATAAAAAAACTTAGCAATGAGGTTATTCATATTAATTGCCAACTTCATAAAAAGTTATTTATTTTGTCCATTTTGTGAACTACAAGGAAAAACGGATTATAAAAAAGAATCCATCCTAATAAAAGAAGGGAGCGAAGTATGAGTGTTATAAGACTATCTAAAAGCCATTTTATATATAATAATCAAATCCGCTGCACAATTTGCAATAGGAATATTTTGTTGAACGAAAAAATATATGTAGATACAGTACATACCCTAACACACCAACAATGCGGTTGTTATAGAAAAACAATCGACTCTGGAACTTTAAAAGAAATAATAGCTAAGCACCCAAAATGGTTTCCACTAGATCACTAATCTGCATGCCGATGGAAGAAGTAATAATTAAGTAACTTTTCTGTGTTATTCCTTAGATTGTGGTTGAAATAACGATGTACTTCATGATAGCCATCAAAATAGAAATTGTATTCCGTAAATGCTTCGTCACTTTCACCTTTGACCAGTTTCCAGTTTCGTTTATACATCTTTGTATTATTGTCTCGCATATCCTTTTGCACTTTTTTCATTGTATGTTCAATTAAGTTTAGATAGACTTGATTGAGTTTAAATGGTGCAGTCTCAGCTACCTTAAAGTCACGATCAAGCACGGTTAACAGCATTGGTAAATATATAGCATTCTCAAAAATGTCTCTTTCTTTATCATTAAGTCTACTCATAACATATGCTCCATTTATGCTTTTTCTACGTCCACAAGTTTTCTAAAAGAGATGTAATGTATATAATCTTTCTCGTCTTGAATACGCAGCTGGTTATTAAGGTAGTCAATATAAACAGTACGGCCAATCAAAGTATCTATATAACCGTTGTTAAAAAGGCTAAATTTAAGCAGTTGATTATATTCCATGCCTTCATGTATTAGTATGTCTATATCATTCAATTTATCCTCATCTAAAACAGGCTGTTCAATCTTATTTTGGCTCTCAATAACTTCTTTTACTCCTGCTACATGTTCAGGCAGCATCATCGCTACCCACTTTTTAGTACCCCGGTCTTTTAACATATCCCCAACTCCTTTTCGATAGGATAATTATATAAGAACAATTGTTCGGTTTCAATATTGTTTTCGAACGAATGTTCGTATATAATATATCCAAAAGGGAGGTAGTTTATGATGATAAAGCAACTAGAAAGAGCATTTGTGGAAGGTAAACCAATTGAAATTATCTATATTAAGAAAGATAATTCAGTGTCTCAAAGATCAATTTTAGTAAATAGAGTAACCGAAACATATATAAAGGCATATTGCTTAGCGAAGAAACAGCCACGTATCTTTAAAGTTGATTCCATCTTAGCTGCTTCCTTCAAAAAAGAGAAGTGGGAATTATTGCATGCATAAGCCTTTTTGAAAAACCATTTGACTTAGTCATTGGAACTTTATAAACGATGCACAAAAAAAATCCCCGCTCTTTGTAAGTGGGGATTACTATTATTATTGAAATGCAAAGTCTGCTCCGTGCTGTGCCTGTTCATTAGTAAATCCATCAAATACTAGTTGGTCAACAAGTCCAGACTGTGAAAAACTTGTGTAATCCAGATAGCTTTGTGCTGTCAGCTCTGCTTGTTCGTTCCAATCTACTTCCGTGTCCATTATTTCCATAGCATAGTTAATTGAGTCTTGTGAATAGCCTTCAAATGATAATTGATCAGCAAGTCCTTTATGACTGAAAGAAGTGTAGTCGATATATCCTCTAGCAGCACTTAAAGCATTAGCACCTTCAACTCCAGCGGCCGCAGCTTTCTTCTCTGCTGCTTCTTCTTCAGCTTTCTTCTCAGCTTCAGCTTTTGCCTTTTCTGCTTCTTCTTTAGCTTTCTTTTCTTCTTCCTCTTTGGCTTTTTTCTCTTCTTCAGCTTTTTTCTTTTCGGCTTCCTCAGTTGCAGCCTTTTTTTCGGCTGCTTTCTTCTCAGCTTCTTCTTTTCCAGCTTTTTCACTACTATCATTTGTTGAAGCTACTTCTTCACTTGTCTTTTCGTCTGTAGTTGGAGCGGTTTGATCAGAATCTTCGCCCATATTTGCTAAGGAACCGATAATGATGACCGCTAATAACCAAACCCACCACTTTTTATAAAATGGTTTTTTTACTTTCTCTTTCTTAGCCAAGTTGACTTCCCCCTAATTTCCTGTATTTATCTATCTAGCAACAGTATTTTACATTTACAGAGAAAATAATACTATAGATTCGACAAAACTAGACAAAAGGAAAATGATAGAAAAGACCCGACTCGTTTGAGAAGGGCTTCTTTTTATAAATCCAATAGTTGTTTCTTCTTGTCTTCAAACTCTTCTGCTGAAATAATTCCATCATCTAGTAATTCTTTGAATTTACGAATTTCACTTGCTGCATCTATTTTTTGCTGTTTTTCAGAATGACGAATACTTATCATGCTTGATAGTATAGAGTATTCATCAACGGTACATTTAACAGCTATTGTTAATTCTCTTTTCTCGTCTATATCATATAGTGTAACTTGGGCAACTGATTGATCTTTTTTTCCACTCCCCATTCCTGCACCAGCAATGGTTCCAAGTGGTCCAGCTACTAAGGTTCCAACCAGAGCACCACCAGCAATTTTTCCACCACTTCGTCCTTCTTGAAAGTTCCATTCTACATTAGTTACGTAATACTTTTTTGCTTTACTTTTATTAAGTAATAAATATACTTTAGTAATACCGTTTTCTAGTTGTCTAAAGCAGACGTACTGGTCATTACTAGCATTTTTCTTATTCAATATGAGAGAAGCGCCTGAAATAAGCCTTAAATCTAATTTGTTTATTACCTTTTCTTTATCATCTTTTGATTTTTTTGAAAATAACCCCAATTATATAACCTCCTTGATTATGTCATCTTAGAAAAAATAAGATGATTTTTCTATACATTCGACAAAAATAGACATGATTATAAGTCAAGATTCCATCCATTTATAAAAGTCATCAACTTTACAATTTAATAGACGAGCTAAAAGAAGTTTTTTTCTATATGAACATTTCCACATATAATCACCCATGTCTATATTTCTATATTTATTGAATAAAATCCTTTATGAAATATTTGGTCAAATAGTTAGGTATAAAATTATGATGAATTGTAGTCTAGGGTATGTATCCATAAATCTTCCCCTTATTTCTATCTTTATTGGCTGATGTAGGTAAAGCAATCTAGATACCTTTAATAGGCATTTTTTTATAACTAATAAATACAAGCTCTCACCTCATATAGATTAATGAGGTGATGACAACATGAAGGTCAACATTATCGAAGGTCCTAATACTGACAAAGTTATCCAAGATTGCTATCATTATATTGTAAAGAAATATAGAGAGGAGCAAAATAAACTTGATAGGAATTTACGCAAGGGTGTCGACAGAGGAACAATTAAAGGGATTCAGCATAAACGGCCAGATTGAAGAGTGCATTCAATTAGCTGGAAATGAAGAATACCTAAAATACGTTGATGAAGGAATAACTGGCGAAATAATGAATAGACCTGCTTTGACTAGATTACAAGACGATATTGAAAATGGACTTATTCATAAAGTGATATGTTATGATCCTGACAGGTTATCTAGAAAGTTATTAGTACAGCTAATGATTACGGAGACACTGCAGAAGAATAACGTAGAGTTGCAGTTTGTCAGAAGTGATTACAAAAACGACGCTGAAGGACAATTGTATTTCCAAGTTAGGGGTGCCTTTTCTGAATTTGATAAAGCTAAGATTAAACATAATACTATGACAGGAAGATATCGAAAAGCCAAGTCTGGCAAGGTTGTTAAAAACAATCATTTATATGGCTACCATTATAATAAAGAGAAAGAAACATACGAAATAAATGAAGAAGAAGCAAAAGTGGTCAAAATGATCTTTGACTATTACACCAATCCTAACAGTAAATTTCAGGGGATAAATGGTATTGCTCTACACCTAACAGATATAAGTATTCCAACAAAACGTGGTGCAAAGGTCTGGCATCGGCAAGTAGTCCGTCAAATATTGATGAATGAAGCATACACAGGTAATTATTATCAAAACAAATATGATACGGTTGGTAATTATGTAAAAAAACAAGCAGGGGAAAAAGTGGAATATGGAAAAATCAGGCCGGAAGAAGAATGGTTAAAAACGGAGATACCTGCAATTATTTCACTAGAACAATTTGAATATGCCCAGTCCCTATTAGAGCAGGGGAGAAGACGCCAAACAAAAGTTAGCTTTCATCAGTATTTATTATCTGGTCTAGTAAGATGTGATCGTTGCGGAGGAACTATGACAGGTAAAAAAACGAAATCACACGGTAAAGATTTTTTTATTTACACATGTCGTAAAAACTATGCTGGTTCAAAATCAAAGGGATGCGGTAAACAGATAAGTGAAAACAAATTAAATAAGTATGTATGGGACACTATAGTGGATTTACTCAGTGATCCAAAGAAAATTGCTGAATTTAGAGAACAAGATGAAAAGACCTATTTAAAAGAAGAAATGGAATATGTCTTAGCAGAAATAGAAAAAGCTAAAAAGGGCCGCAAGCGTTTATTCCAACTTGTCAGCCTAAGTGAAGATGATGATATGGATCTGGAAGAAATCAAAGAACAAATAAGAAATCTTCAAATAAAAGAAAAGAAGTTACAAGATAAGTATAACGAAATGTTAAATGAAAATGAAGTAGCTGCAGGTAAAGAACCAAGTGTGGTTGCCTTGGAATCTGCGATCAATATGTTTATGAAGAATAAGAAAAACGAATTTTCTTTTGAACATAAACAAGAAATATTGAGAAGGGTAATTAAAGAAGTAATTGTTGTAGACAGTGAGACTATAAATATACAAATCTTTTAATGTAGTACCCTATTGTAATCAAGAACGAAATC
Source organism: Niallia sp. FSL W8-0951 (assembly GCF_038006525.1). Lineage (NCBI taxonomy): Bacteria > Bacillati > Bacillota > Bacilli > Caryophanales > Bacillaceae > Niallia > Niallia sp. FSL W8-0951. Next base: position 2,218,045 of record NZ_JBBOVK010000001.1, on the reverse strand, counting down.
CTTATGCACCTGAGAGCTTTGAAAAAAACCAAAAAGGATGTTTCCCTGCATGATCCAATTGGTCAGGATAAAGAGGGGAATGAAATTAGTCTTATTGATGTTCTAAAATCAGAATCGGAAGATGTTGTCAATACGATTCAGTTGAATATGGAGCTTGAGAAAGTAAAGGAATATATTGATGTTTTAGATGAAAGAGAAAAAGAAGTAATCATCGGCAGGTTTGGTCTAGATTTAAAGAAGGAAAAGACGCAACGAGAAATTGCAAAAGAATTAGGGATTTCAAGAAGCTATGTTTCAAGAATAGAGAAAAGAGCATTAATGAAAATGTTCCATGAATTTTATCGAGCAGAAAAGGAAAAAAAGCGGAAAAATGAATAAAAACTTTACATAAGGATGTTCTATAGATTTGCATTCTTATGAGGAAATCGTTTTATATAGACACATCGATAACGTATTTAAAGGATAGAAGAGCAGCTTAGTCGCTTAGTTTTTTAAGGTTGACTAAGCGGCTTTTTCTATCTTTTATATTTTGCGTAATGAAGGGATTCTGTATTGTCGGTTGCTACCGTTTTTACAACTTCGCCTTGCCGATTTTTATAAATTTCATATTCACGGTAAACTTCCACTATAAACCCATCTTCTTCTTTTGTTTCTTCTAATTTATATTCAAGATCCGGAGCTCCAAATATTTCATCTCCATTACTGCTAACTTCTTGCTCTTCCTTTATAGCTCCGTAAAAGAGAACATTATTTTTGTTAATTTTTGCGGTTGGTGTTTCTATGTAAGCAATAAAACCCAATAGAATGATAATGGATATTAAAGAGATCTTTTTCATTTTGTCTCTCCTCCTTCCATACATTGTATGCATGTCCTTTAGAAGTATGCGAATAAGAAAAGGGGGAATGACTGCATAATTGGAAAATTTAATCATTTTTGGAGTGGGTAAATCATATCGTTAGAAAGGTACAGGCCTTCCTTTTTTTATAATGAGAAGGGAACATTAACAAACTTAGAATGCAAAAAATGTCTCACAAAAATTTTCACTTCTTGTAAATGTTTTATAACATTTGTAATATACATGAAATATAAAGATGCTGCAAAGCAGAAAAGATTAAAGTTTATCGAAGGGGTTGAAGACCTGTGTTTATGAGACATATACTATTCATTACATTATTGATATCCTTTATTAACAATTTCTGGCCCATTCCTAATATAGATGATTTGCAGGGTGTTGCATATCAAGAGGGTGCCGAAATTTCCATTTCTGAGCTAAAAGATACGGTAAGAAGTATGCAAAAAAAAGCTGATATCAACTCCTATTTAACGATGAAGCATGAAGTAGTAAGTGGGGAATTATATAACAATGAAGTTTGGAGATTTGACTTGGGTTTAAAAACACCATATCAATTTACTGCTGAAAATGACAGCATCGACATAGAAGGTCTGCAAAAAGGAATGGTTAAATTTATCGTGTTTTTTAGTTTTGGAGAAGATGAGAATTCCATTATCAGTAAGTCCATATATTATTGTGATGAAAATGATTCCATTCATGAGGTGAAATTTATCGAGAATACAGAAAGAGAGAGTATTATCTTTTCATAAAAGAAGTAAATCAAGAGAGAAAAATTATCTATCTTTTCAGCTCTGCCTATTATGCAAGCAGTTTCCCGGAGATAATAGGGGTAGATCTAACATTCGATATATAGGCTTTTAAACAAGCGAATTTTCACCACCTATCTATACTATTAGAAAGGTGGTGAAAAGCATGGTTAAAATTTTTATCGATCCTGGTCATGGTGGTTCAGATTCTGGTGCAGTTGGAAATGGGCTGCAAGAAAAAAATATTACCTTAAGTATTGCCCGACAGGTTAGAAGTTTTCTTCTGAATGAATATGAAGATGTGGAAATTCGGATGAGTCGCAATAATGATTCAACTGTAAGTTTACCCGCAAGAGTGAAAACTGCCAATAACTGGAATGCTGATTTTTATCTTTCTATTCATGTAAATGCTGGTGGGGGTAATGGCTTCGAAAGTTATATTTATCCGGGAGTTGGCGCACCTACGACCACTTATCAGAATGATATTCATAAGGTAGTTATAGATGAGACAGGATTTAATGATAGAGGAAAGAAAAAAGCAAATTTTCACGTATTAAGAGAAACAATCATGCCTGCTTTGTTAACAGAAAATGGGTTCATTGATACAGTAGCAGATGCGAATCAGCTAAAAGATAGTAATTTTATTACGAAGATTGCAAGAGGGCATGTCCAAGGATTAGAAACGGCCTTTTCTCTGCAGAAGAAGAAAAGTCAATCACCAATCTATCGTGTACAAATTGGAGCATTTAAGGAAAAGGAAAACGCAGAAAAAAAAGCAATGGAAGCAGCTGAAAAGGGATTTGATACAGCTATTTTATTTCAAAACAATCTGTTTAAAGTACAAATCGGTGCATTTAGTAATAGAACGAATGCGGAGCGTTTAGCAGAAAAAGCGAAGGAAGCTGGATTTCATACGTTTATATCTCCTTAGAAAGAGAAATAACATTTTTAAATAATTAGTGGATATATAGGAAAAAGTTAGAAACGGGACAATTGCCTAAAACATTCACAACAAATTAAGAATATTTTATAGAAAGAGAGGAGGAGAATAAATGGCTGGTTATGGATACCCAAACCAAGTACCAGCAGCTGTTCCGCTTGGTGGAATGGGACCTGCACCATTTGGCTATGGTGCCCCTTATCCTGCTTATGGCGGTGTATATGGTGGTTTCTGGTACGCATTTTTAATCATTCTTTTTATTGTTATCATTTTATTTTGGGGTTTTTGGGCATTTGGTAGTTTTTATCGCTAAGGGAAATAGAAAAAAAATTTAGATGTTGGAATAGTAAATATAGTGATTGCTGATGAAATAATGGACAATACAAGCAAGCTGCTTCATATCGACTCTAGCATCATGTATCTTTTTAAGATAACGATGCTTTTTCTTTTGTTATCAGAAATATTTTACTATTTTTACAGAAAGAATGGAAATATTTCGATAGTCAAACTATAATGACATAGTAGTAGCAGTGAAAGGAGTGGAGAAAAGTGAAGATAGAAGAATATCAAGCTACATGGGATTTAGAGGGTTTATTTCCTGGAGGAAGTAATTCTCAAGAGTTTAGAGAGCATTTAGCTATGTCAATGGATGAAATCGAAAAATTATCAGCATATGTACATAAGTATGAGCCATTACAGGAGACGGACAAAGATTCTTTGCAGCAAATTGTGAATCAGTTTGAAGTTGTCGCAAAAAAAGTAAGACAAGCAGGTGCTTTTGTCAGCTGTTTAGAGGCGCAGAATATGGAGGATAAAGGAGCAAGTACATTAAGAGGTAGAGTAACTGAATTAAGTGCTGTGTTTCAAAATGTGTTAACGGTTCTTGATGGGAAATTATCCTTATATAGTGATATGGAATGGGATTCCTTATTTAAAGGAAATAATCTAGAAGAACTTTATTTTGTGCTGTCAGAAAGAAGAGCGGCTGCTAAAGAAAAATTATCTGAAGAAGAAGAAACATTGATAAATAAATTAAGTGTTGATGGCTATTATGGCTGGGGCCAAATGTATGATACCGTCGTTGGGAAAATTCAGATTCCTTTTGATGAAGAAAATCTCTCCGTTGGACAAGCTGCCAATAAATTTTCAAATCCTGAACGCGCAGTTAGAAAAAAGGTGTTTAGAGAATGGGAAAAAGCATGGGACGCAAATGGGGAAATTCTTGCCAAAACATTAAACCATTTAGCTGGTTTCCGATTAAATGTTTATGGGATGAGAGGCTGGACTAATTTCTTAAAAGAACCGTTAGCGATTAATCGGATGCAAGAAGAAACATTGCAGGCAATGTGGAATGCAATTTCAAAGAAAAAACAGCCATTTGTACAATTTTTAAATAGAAAAGCTAAATTGTTAGGATTAGAAAAATTAAGCTGGTATGATCTGGATGCTCCTCTTGGTAAAATAGAAACAAAAATGTCTTACCAAGAAGGTGCCGAATTTATTATTAAACATTTCGAGCAATTTGGTACGGAAATGTCAGGATTCGCAAAGAAAGCGTTCGAAGAGAGATGGATTGAAGCAGAAGATAGAAAAGGGAAAAGGCCAGGGGGCTTTCACACCTATTTCCCTGAAAGTGCTCAGTCACGCATTTTTATGACGTATTCTGGTACGCCGTCAAATGTTTCAACTTTAGCCCATGAATTGGGCCACGGTTTTCATACATACGCTATGCGGGATATGCACACATTAAATAGAAATTATGCAATGAATGTGGCAGAAACAGCGTCTACATTTGCGGAAATGATAGTATCAGATGCAGCATTAAAGGCTGCATCATCAGAGGATGAAAAGCTGGTCTTATTAGAAGATAAAATTCAGCGATCTATAGCATTGTTAATGAATATTCATGCTCGTTTTCTTTTTGAAACAAGATTTTATGAAGAACGTCAAAATGGATTAATTTCAAAAGAGCAATTAAATATGTTAATGCTTAACGCACAAAAAGAAGCATATGGGGACGCTTTAGATGAATATCATCCTTCTTTCTGGGGCTCAAAATTGCATTTTTATATTACAGGTGTACCTTTTTATAATTTCCCTTATACATTTGGTTTTCTATTTTCACTTGGAATCTATGCAAAAGCATTGGATGAAGGAAAAGGCTATGAAGAGAAATACATTGCCCTATTAAGAGATACAGCAAGCATGACAGTAGAAGAATTGGCATTTAAGCACCTTCAAATTGATTTAACAAAAGAGGATTTCTGGAATAGTGCCATAGATCTTTGTATTAAGGATGTAGAAGAATTTTTAGCGTTAACGAATGAATGAAAGAGCTTTTAATCTGATTTTTCAAAGGATACAGTAAGGAATAGAATTACAGGCATTCGTTTAAAAGGAAAAATGTAGATAAAAGACCTCCTACATACCAAAAGCTGCTGGTGTGTAGGAGGTCTTAATTTTTTGATGAATAGCTTTAGTAAATGCTTAGATTTTTCTCCATTTGAAACTTCCAATCATCAGAATGGAAAGAATAAGCATAAGAAATAAATAAATATGGCTCGGTATAAAAGTGAAAAATAGACAGCTAAAGGTTAAAATACAGCCAGCTGCAGTTATCGGCAGGCCTGTAAAAAAACCATGACTTTCCGTAATGTTAAATCGAGCTAATCGAAAAGCGCCACACACAATATAAAGGACTGTAAAGAAAGATCCTGGTGCTCCCAACTCAAATAAAATACCTTGGTACACTAATAATGCCGGTGCTACCCCAAATGAAATGATATCACTCATAGAATCAAGCTGTTTGCCAAGCTCTGATTCGATATTGAATTTTCTGGCAGTCATTCCATCCAGTCTATCTGCTAATGCAGCGATAAAAATAAGCAGTAGACTTAATTGGAGATGTCCCTTTAAACTATAGATAATTGCAAAAGCACCTAATGAAATATTTGTTAAAGTTAACACATTAGCGAGTTGAGTTTTAATTTTCTTGATGGTTTGTTCTAAAACTCCATGTAAAAACATTAGATTCACTCCTAGTATGAAATGAATTGCATTTCATACAACTATTTTTTTATATAATCATATATAATTCTAATTAGTATATGATTATTCGTAAAGAAAAATTTTTATTTATTGGAGGATTGCTTCATTGAAAGAAACAATTTATCGATTTTGTATTGAACTGACAAATGGAAGATGGAGTTCCTATTTGATTAAGAAATTTGCTTATTCTAGATGGAGCCGATATATAATTCCTTCCTTTGCAAAAGTTTATAAAATAAATATAGAGGAAATGGACAAACAACTAAAGGAATACGGATCCTTGCATGAATTTTTTATTAGAAAATTAAAAGCTAACTGCCGAAATATTCATGCTGATCATGGAGAAATAATTAGTCCTGTTGATGCTGTGATTGAGGATATTGGAGAAGTAAGAGAAGATTGCTCTATTTTAGTTAAAGGAAAAACGTATTCTATTCATGAAATGCTTGGGGATGAAAAAACAGTGGATAAGTATATTGGTGGAACTTATTTAATATTTTATTTAAGCCCAAGTCATTATCATCGTATTCATTGTCCTGCCACAGGTACCGTAACAAATCGTTGGACACTTGGAAATAAATCGTATCCTGTTAATAAATATGGTTTAAAGTGGGGCAAATCTACCCTCTCCAAAAATTATCGTTCTATAACGGAATTAAAGACAGAGGAAGGAAACGGGATTTGTATTGTGAAGGTTGGTGCCATGTTTATTAACTCTATCGTCCTAAATCATAAGAAAGACCGCGTAGTTCAAGGAGAGGAAATTGCCTATTTTTCATTTGGCTCAACTGTTGTGTTGCTATTTGAAAAAAATACATTTAAACAGAAAGGCTTTCATTCCATTCCATATCCGGTTAAAATAGGAGAGGTTATTGGAGAGCTTCGCAAAGCGTAATGATACAAATTTAATAGTTTAAAAGAAAAACAGCCTTTTTAAGGCTGTTTTCAAATGGAATGTATAATTATTACTATTGGTTTAAGAGGAGACTTTTATCTTGTTGCTTAAAGAACGTCGGTGAATCTCTGTTTCGATGAGACGAATAAATTCAGGGCTTAAATTTAATTCCCTTGCTTTATGATAGGACTCAATCAATAATTCATCTGACAGTTTTCGCATGCCAGAAACACCTCCATTCGAATATAATGAGAAGATTTTCATAGAAAACATATATAAATGTAGTTGTTTTCAGTGTTGAAATAAGGTTTTAAAAAAATTTGCTGATTAAAAAGTGCATACAAGATGGATCAATCGACAATGTTTATCAGAAAACGAGCTTGTCTATGTAAAAAATTTGCTATGTAGAAAACACTTTTAATCTTCTTTTTTAGTAAATTAATCTTGGAAGTTTTTTGGATATTATATTGTATCCTTACTTTAACAAAAATAAACATAGAGAACAACTGTTCGTTTATCCACAGCGCTCAGTGGATAACCTGTGATTATTTTGTTGAGAACTATGTGGACTATATGTAAATCAATGGGTATTATGTGTATAATGTTATCCACATATGTTGAAAAATGCGTATTTTGTCGAAAATTATTTTGCTATTATTAAAAAAAGCAAGAATATGGTATCTTCTTTAAGAAGAAAAACGGTATAATATTATTTTCTTCTATCGCAAAAATGGTTACCATAACAATAGGAAGACATACTGGTTAAACTATAGAAATGAAAGAGTTAAGAGGTGTTTTTTAGTGTTAAATCAATTTTTGCCAAATCAGTTTGTTAAAAATATATTTGAAATTTCCCCAGATGATTTAAAGAAAAAAGGAATAAAAGGCATCATAACAGACTTAGATAATACGTTAGTAGAATGGGATCGCCCGCTTGCGACTCCACAAATAATTGAATGGTTTGCAGAAATGAAGAGAAATGACATTAAAGTCACAATTGTTTCCAATAATAAAGAAGCAAGAGTAAAGTCATTTTCTGACCCGTTGCATATTCCTTTTATTTTTGCTGCTAGAAAGCCGCTTGGCCGTGCTTTTAAAAAAGCTATCATGCAAATGAATATAAAAAAAGAAGAAGCAGTTGTAATTGGGGACCAATTATTAACAGATGTTCTAGGTGGGAATCGTAGTGGGTTTCATACCATTTTAGTCGTGCCTGTTGCGCAAACAGATGGGTTTATGACCAGAATTAATCGTAGAATCGAAAGAAGAATTTTAAATTGGTTTCGTAGAAACGGAAAATTAACTTGGGAGGATTAATACGTGACAGAAAGAATACATTGTATCGGCTGTGGAGTAGTTATTCAGACAGAGAACAAGAATGAATTAGGCTATGCACCTTCTTCTTCATTAGAAAAAGATGAGGTTATTTGTCAAAGATGTTTCCGTTTAAAGCATTATAACGAAGTACAAGATGTTTCTTTAACAGATGATGATTTTTTAAAGATTCTAAATGAAATAGGGAAAAGTGACAGCTTAATTGTAAAAATAGTAGATATTTTTGATTTCAATGGAAGCTGGCTACCTGGCCTTCATCGTTTTACTGGGAACAATAAAGTTATACTAATAGGAAATAAAGTAGATCTTTTACCAAAATCAGTGAAACATCAGAAGGTTATCAATTGGATGAAAAAAGAAGCGAAGGATTTAGGATTAAGACCAGAGGATGTATACCTTGTCAGTGCAGAAAAAGGAAAGAATATTAAAGAAGTACTGGATGCTATTGAATATCATCGCAACGGAAAAGATGTTTATGTAGTGGGCTGCACAAACGTAGGAAAATCTACTTTTATTAACCGAATTCTAAAAGAGGTATCTGGAGAAGAAAATGTAATTACTACATCACATTTTCCTGGTACAACGCTAGACATTATTGAAATTCCATTGTCGGATGGTAAATATCTAGTGGATACCCCTGGAATTATTAATCACCATCAAATGGCTCATTTTGTAGATAAAAAGGATTTAAAAATTATTACGCCAAAAAAAGAAATAAAATCAAGAATTTTTCAATTAAACGATCAACAAACGTTATTCTTTGGCGGCCTGGCTCGATTTGATTTTGTAAAAGGCGAGCGCAGTAGCTTTGTATGCTATTTCTCTAATGAAATAACAATCCATCGGACGAAGTTGGAAAAAGCAGACGAGCTGTATAAAAAACATGCGGGTGAATTATTGACACCTCCTAAAAGAGAGCATTTGGATGCTTTTCCTGAGTTGGTAAGGCATGATTTTTCTATAAAAGAACCAAAAACAGATATTGTGTTTTCCGGATTAGGCTGGATAACGATGAATGAACCGAATATTCAAGTTTCTGTTTATGTGCCTAAAGGGGTACATGCCTTGTTGCGTAAATCATTAATATAATCTGTTTTGCAATAAAGCAAGGGGAAAAGGAGAGCGGCTATTTATGAAGAACTATGCAGTAATTGGTGATCCAATTCAACATTCGATGTCACCTGTTATGCATAATGACCTTTTTCATTTCTATGGTTTCGATGCTGAAATGAAAAAAATGCATATTAAAACAGAGATGCTCGAAATGGGACTAAAAAGTTTGAGGGATAGTAATATAGATGGCTTTAATGTGACCGTCCCCCATAAACAAGCAATCATTCCCTTTTTGGACGAACTAGACCCATTGAGTGAAGCAATTGGCGCTGTTAATACGGTGGTTTGTAAAAATGGAAAGTGGGTTGGGTATAATACGGATGGAGATGGGTATTTAAGAAGTCTATTAGACCAGCTTACCGACTTGAAGCAGAAAAAAACATTGATTATTGGTAGTGGTGGTGCCGCAAGAGCGATCTATTTTTCATTAGCTAATTATGGAGTACACCAAATAGATATTTGTAATCGTACGCTTTCAAATGCAGAAAGGCTGAAAGAAGCCTGTCCTTTTCCAGTCGTAACTAATATACTGGAAGTTGCTTCAGTGGAAAAAAATCTTGAGGAATATGAACTTATCATCCAAACAACTTCCATTGGAATGTCACCAAAGATAGATGCTTCGCCTATTCAAGTAAGCAATTTGAAGAAGGGCACATTCGTTAGTGATATTATCTATAATCCATTAGAAACAAAAATATTAAAAGATGCAAAAGCCAAGGGCGCTATAACCCAAAATGGGATTGATATGTTTGTATATCAAGGAGCTTTAGCATTTGAGAAATGGCAAGGAATTTTCCCAGATACAGCTAGAATGAGACAAAATGTTTTAACACAATTAGGAGGATCATCATGTTAAGAGGTAAACAAAAAAGGTTTTTACGAGCAAAGGCACACCATTTAAGCCCTATATTCCAAGTAGGAAAAGGTGGCGTTAATGACAATATGATTAAACAAATAAGTGAAGCTTTAGAGGTAAGAGAGCTATTAAAGATAAGTATTTTGCAAAACTGTGATGAAGATAAAGATACGGTAGCAAGTGAGTTAGTAAACGGAACAAAAAGTGAGCTAGTTCAAATTATAGGAAATACAATTGTATTATATAAAGAATCAAAAGAAAATAAAACGATAAATTTACCATCATAAGTCGGTAGAAGAGGCGATTTTTTTGAAAAAAGTTGGAATATTAGGAGGGACGTTTGATCCTCCTCATATAGGGCATCTAATTATAGCAAATGAAGTACTGCACGCAAAAAAATTAGATGAAATATGGTTTATGCCAAATCAAGAACCTCCACATAAAATAAAAACAGGGACAGTAACAAATACTCAACGAGTAGAAATGTTACAATTATCGATAGAATCTACTTCCTCTTTTCGCATCGAAACGATGGAATTAGACAGAGAGGGAAAATCGTATACGTATGATACAATGAAGCTTTTAAATGAGGCTTACCCAAACAATGATTTTTATTTTATAATTGGAGCCGATATGGTAGAATATTTGCCAAAATGGTATAAAATTCAAGAACTTATGGAAATCGTACAATTCATAAGTGTAAACCGCCCAAAATATCAACTAGAAACGGAATACCCAGTGCAGTATGTAAAGGTTCCTGATATAAATATTTCTTCGAGCTTAATTCGTGAAAGAGTTAAGGAAGGGGAAACCATTTCCTTTTTAGTCAGAGATGAAGTAAAGAGATATATTGAGGAGAATCGTCTATATGAATCGTGAAGAAGCATTACAAATAGTAAAAGAACAAATAACGGAAAAGCGTTATATTCATACAATCGGTGTAATGGAAACAGCAATTAAGTTAGCGAATAAGTATGGTGGAGATGCTAAAAAGGCTGAAATAGCAGCGATTTTTCACGATTACGCAAAATTCCGCCCAAAGGAGGAAATGAAAAAGATTATCATACAGCAAAATATGGATCCTAATCTTTTGTTATTTCATTTTGAACTTTGGCATGCTCCAGTCGGTGCCTTTTTAGTTGAGAAAGAAGTCGGAATAAAAGATAGAGAAATATTAGATGCTATTAGATACCATACATCAGGAAGACCTGAAATGAGTATGCTAGAAAAAATAGTCTATTTAGCCGATTATATTGAACCTGGCCGAGCTTTTCCAGGAGTAGATGAAGTAAGAGAATTGGCCGAAGTGAGTTTGGAGAGAGCCTTTTTGCAAGCGGTGAAAAACACGATTATGTTTCTTATTCGGAATAATCGAGCTGTATTTCCTTTAAGCTTTGAAACATATAACAGTTATTGTATAAAAATGGAGGTTGATTGAATGGATGAACGTACTTTATTATGGACTGCTGTAAAGGCAGCTGATGACAAAAGAGCAGAGAATATTGTTGCCCTAAATATGAAAGGTATATCTCTTGTTGCTGATTATTTCGTAATCTGTCATGGTAATTCTGACAAGCAAGTACAGGCTATTGCGAATGAAATTAAAGAAAAGTCTGGTGAACTTGGAGTTACGGTTAAACGTTTTGAAGGTTATAATGAGGCAAAATGGATTTTAGTTGATTTAGGAGATATTATTGTCCATGTCTTTCACCGGGATGAAAGAACCTATTACAATTTAGAACGTCTTTGGGGAGATGCACCAGTGGAAAATGTGGAAAGTGTGATCAGTCAATGAGTTATGAGCAGTTTGCCTATCTTTATGATCGATTAATGAATGATGTACCTTATGAAAAGTGGATACAGCTTATCAAAAAGGCAGCAGATGATTATAAAGTTAATGGAGCAAACCTTTTAGACCTAGCCTGTGGAACAGGAGAGTTATCGATTAGGCTGGCCCAGACTGGTTATAATGTAACTGGGGTTGATTTATCGGAGGATATGCTGAGTGTTGCTCAAGCGAAGACGATGGAAGCAGGAGAATCAGTATTTTATATAGAACAAGATATGTCTCAGCTAGAGGGCTTACCTGTTTTCGATCTTATTTGTATTTGCTGTGATTCCATCAATTATTTAAGAACGGAAGAAGAAGTCATAAACACTTTTAAAAGTGTTTATGCCCATTTAGATGAAAAAGGCTTATTTATATTTGATGTACATTCCTTATATAAAATGAATCAATTATTTATCAATCAAACCTATACAGTCAATGATGAGGATTTAAGCCTTATATGGCAATGCTATGAAGGAGAATATCCTAATAGCGTCGAACATGATTTAAGTTTCTTTGAATTGGATGAAGCCTCAGGTTTGTATCGTCGTTATGATGAACTCCATTTTCAACGAACTTATTCTGTTGAACAGTATTCGAAATGGCTCGAACAAACAGGGTTTACTTTATTGAAAGTTACAGCAGATTTTTCTCAAGATACACTAGATGAAAAGGCAGAGAGAATTTTCTTTTATTGTAAGAAAAAATGAGATGTTTCCTCATTGTGAAGCAGGTTAGTATTTTGCAAGTAAATGCTTGGAAACATCCTTCCTACATATTGTCTTTTTATGGCGATAACGTAAAAAAGGGAAATGGTCCTTGGGTGGATCATTTCCCTTTTTCCTATTCTGATAGCAGCCTTTTGAAATTTCTTTTGAAAAAATTGAAATGGGAGAAGGAATTCGAATGGATAGAGTCGAAAGTAAGGAGGAGCATTATATATTTTTATGTCCTGTGACAAGATTTTTAAGGGATTGTTTATCATCCTCATATTTTGCCTGTGTTGCTTGAAATAATTGATTAAAAGTATCTCCTAATTGACGTTCCAAAACATTTATTCCTTCGCCTGTAATCCCGCCCTTTACACATACCTTTTCCTGTAATGTAGGTAAAGTGTAATAGCCCTTCTTTAATAATTCTCCTAAGCCAATAAGCATTTCACTAGCTAATTTTGTTGCCGTTTCTGTATCAATTTCTGTTTCATCCACTGCGCCTTCTATAAATCTTTGGGTAAGATAGCTGAAAAAAGCTGGTCCGCAACTTACTATATCAGAGGCAGCCCTCGTAATGTCATCTTCAATTTCTAATGGTGTCGAAAATTTTTCATACAAACTTTCTAAGTGTTTTTTCCACTCTTCCGTACAATTGCTTCCAAAGGAAAACAAAGAAACGCCTGCCAATGCTCTATTTGTAATGCTTGGGATAATGCGAGCAACAGAGCACCTAAATAAAGAATCAAGCTGGTCAGGGCTTATTGGACTAGTAATCGAAATAACGCATTTTTCTTCTGTTAAAACGGGAGAAATAGTATGGGCTACCTCATACATATCATGTGGCTTTACACATAAAAAGATAAGCTCTGCTTTTTTTGCTATTTCCATGTCACTATCGCATATATTTATGGTAGGATACTCTTCCTTAATTTCTAAAGCTTTGTTTCTTGTTCGATTGAAAATAAATAAGTCTTCGGGGGAAACAGCTTTTCCGTCAATCATTGATTCTATTAGTATTTTCCCCATATTTCCTGTACCAATCATTCCAATTTTCAATCTTCCATCCCCCCCTTATATTGAGCGTTTTCTCATATAACGATATGTCGCAGCATTTCAAAATATACCTGAAAGGATGATTAGTTATCATGGACTGGCTTCGTAAAAATAAGAAAATGATTTTCTTTTGTATAGGTGGTATCGTACTTTTATTGCTATATCGGTTTTACCCTATTTTTATCTCGAGTAATGAAGAAGAACAAATTCCCCAAGAAAACTTGTTTGCTGAAAGAAACATAGAGGAGAAGCCAGAAGAAGCATCGGAGGAAGACCCTCCTGTTACGGTAATGCTGGTAGATGTAAAAGGTGCGGTTAAGAATCCAGGTGTGTATGAAGCGAATGACGGAGAACGAGTGAATGATATGATTGAAAAGGCAGGCGGAATTTTGAAAGATGGTGAAAAAAACGCAGTGAATTTTGCAATGAAAGTGACAGATGAAATGATTATCTATGTTCCTTATATAGGAGAAGAAGGGGAAGCAGCTAATGGGAATGCAGTTGGTAACGAGACTGCCGTCCCTTCGAATGAAGGAACAGTAAATATTAATAAAGCAAGTGAAACAGAATTGCTTGAGTTACCAGGAGTGGGTCCATCTAAAGCAGCTGCCATTGTGGAGTATCGTGAACAGAATGGAGGGTTTTCTACAAAAGAGGATTTAAAAAACATAAGTGGAATTGGAGAGAAAACATATGAAAAATTAGAATCCTTTATTTCGATAAAATAAATCTCTTGTAGATTAGGGATACATATTCAAAGCAATATATTGATTTAAGCGCCATGAGCATCCTTTTCGTAATTGACTGGTGACATAGTTCTCGATAAACTTAATGAGGAATGAAAAGTAATAGTGTTTTTCTCAATTCGGTTTATTTATGGGAGTGAAAGTGAAAGTGGAAAGAATTTCATGGAATGAGTATTTTATGGCACAAAGCGAATTACTGGCTTTAAGAAGTACATGTACAAGATTGGCAGTAGGGGCAACGATAGTTCGAGATAAACGGATAATTGCCGGGGGGTACAATGGCAGTATAGCTGGTGGTGTTCATTGTATAGATGAAGGCTGCTATGTAATTGACAACCATTGTGTGAGAACAATCCATGCGGAAATGAATGCTATCTTACAATGTGCTAAATTTGGCGTTCCAACTGCTGGGGCGGATATATATGTTACTCATTTTCCTTGTCTTCAATGCTGTAAGGCAATTGTACAAGCAGGTATTAAAACAGTTTATTACGAATTGGATTATAAAAATCATCCATATGCGCTAGAGTTGTTTGAACAGGCTAATATTGAAACAGTACAGGTGGAAAGAAAAGAGCTTGAGAACAAAGAGGAGAAAAAGGCATTGGTAGAAGCGCTTGTAAAACAATTAAAAGAAAATAATGCAGATTCTGTAGAGATAGAGGCTTTGGAAAAAAGAGCGGCAGAATTATTCTCCATTATACCAACCACAAAGACGTCTATTTAATAAAACCTCTCTACTGCCGGTCTACAGCTGTCTCGTGAGGAGCGATTTATGATTCAAACAAAGTTATTGTACTTCGCAGTATCAGCTTTATTCGGCTTATTATGTGCCTATACACAACAGTTAATGGTCTATATCCTCTATTTTCTATTTATAGGATGGCTACTTCTAATGAAGAAAGGAAGTTGGAAATTAGCTGCTTTTCTGCTGTGTACATTTTTTTTGTTCGTTGTTCGAGGAAGTTATGATTATCATGGGAATAGCTCGAAAATAAAGGAGGATACTTCCTCTTTTTTCGTTACTTTTATAGAACCAGCTGAGATAGATGGAGATAGGTGGCGGGTAGTAGGTAGGGAAAAACGAACAGAGGAAAAACTGCTGCTTTCCTACAAAATAGAAACGAAAGCAGAAAAAGCTATTTTAAAAACGAAGAGGGTGATAGGAAAGACGTGCGCTATTAGGGGATCTTTATCACTTCCCTCTTCACAGCGAAATGAAAATGGCTTTAATTATCAGCAATACCTGGAAAATACTTCGATTTATTGGCTAGTATCAGTGGAAAATTTGGATTTAAGCAGCTGTGTGACAGAAAGAAATATTATTCTATCATTAAAGCAGCTAAGAGAAAAAGGGACTATTTGGATTGAAAATCATTTTTCAGAAACAACTATTCCAATTGCAGAAGCTTTAATTTTTGGTGATCGTAGTATGATGGAGGAAGATTTGCAAGATGCGTTTCAACGTATAGGCATTATTCATCTATTAGCTATTTCTGGTTCCCATGTCGTTGTTTTAATAGGTATCATTTATTTTTTACTAATACGAGTTGGTTTAACGAGAGAAAGGGCTAGTACTATTCTTCTGCTGCTTTTACCAATATATGCAGTTTTAACCGGGCTCAGCCCATCCGTAATTAGAGCTGTATTTACTGCTTTTATCCTCTTAGCCATTAATAAATTTTATACTTCCTCTCCTTTGCCGATGATCGATATAATTAGTATAGTATTTACCGTATATTTATTGATTCAACCAAGAATGTTATTTAACGTTGGATTTTTATTATCTTTTATCGTCTGTTTTTTTCTCATTGTATCATCCTCACTTATTAAAGAATATCATTCCTCAACCATTAAAATGTATTTCTTCCTGACATTTATTTCTGAATATGCTGTTATCCCTGTTATTCTATACTACTTTTTTGAAATTCCGACCTTATCCTTACTGGCAAATCTTATTTTTATCCCTTTTTATACGGTTATTATTTTGCCGTACTTACTTGTTCTCTATGTCCTATCCTTTATATTTCCACCATTTATTTCTTTTTTTTCTTTCCCATTAGATTTTATCATCCTGTTATCTGATAAGCTGGTGTTGAAATTATCGAGTTTTCCATTTAGTACCATTATATTGGGAAGGCCATCCTTATTTTTTTTATGCGCTTATAGTCTCAGCCTGCCCATATTCTTTTATTTATACGAGAATTTGGCGAAGAATTTAAGAAGGTGGTTATATTGTCTTCCACTTTTGCTTATGAGTGTTCAATTTATAAACAATGTCTATCCGTCAAAAGGAGAAATCACTTTTATTGATGTTGGGCAAGGGGACAGCATTCTTATTCAGCTGCCATTTAATAAAGGAACTTATTTAATAGACACCGGTGGTACTGTCAATTTCCCGAAAGAAGATTGGCAAAAAAGGAAAGACCCATATGAAGTGGGAGCCAAGACAGTTGTCCCCTTTTTAAAAAGTAAAGGGATTCGTACAATTGATAAATTAATTTTAACCCATGGTGATTTAGACCATATAGGCGGAAGTACTGCTATTATCGAACAATTACATGTAAAAGAAATAATGTATCCCAATGTGAAAGGAGATTGGTCTATAGAAGAAGAACACTTATTAAAATTAGTGGAAAAGAAACAAATCCCCATTCGTTTTATACAAGCAGGACAGAAGTGGAGTACAGGGAAGGAGTCTTTTATGGTTTTGGCACCAATAGAGAAGGAGAATTTAACAAAAAATAATAGTTCGATTGTCCTTTTTGCTAAGATCGCTGGCATTACATGGCTATTTACCGGAGATTTAGAAAAAGAAGGAGAACTAGCACTTATGAACAAATATCCGGATTTAAGAGAAATAGACGTTTTAAAGGTGGGACATCATGGTAGTAAAACTTCTTCAACAAGTGAATTTATGGAGCGACTTAAACCGAAAATTGCTGTTATATCAGTTGGGATAAATAATAGGTATCATCATCCCAGTCTGGATGTGCTCACTATTTTAGAGGATTATCAGGTGAAAGTATTCAGAACAGATGAAAATGGGGGGATTTCTTTTTATTTTTCGGAAAAAGGTGGCACATTTGAATTGCGAATTCCATAGAATATAGCAATAGTGAATGGCTATAATAATGGAAAAATGTCATCTAAATACCTATCCGATTGGAATAAAAAATACTTACCTATATGGACATGAATCGTACTGATTTTCCTTTGTTGTCAAGAGTTGACACAAATAGAATCTAGCCATTGGAGTACACTATTAATATAATTGCACCGTTACACATTAAGTATCCTAGGCCTTAATGTGTAACGTTAATTATAGATTGAAGGAAGGTCCTTAAGATAATCATTTCATTGCTGCTAGTAAATCTTCCTAGAGCTTATACCAAAGCTTTAGGAAAGAATTTCGTTAACAAGAGAGATGATGTCGAAAGGATCTTCTTTCTGTATGTAAATTTTCGAAAAGAAGGACAACTGTTAGGAATTTCGTATATAATAATTGATTAGGGATTGTTTTGTTGGAAAATAAGGAGCAATGGTTTTTTTAGGGAATGGGGAGAAGAAATGATCGAAGAATTATGGAAAAAAATAAAAAATAGAGATTTTTCTTTTGTCTATCTATTATATGGGCTTGAGTCTTTTCTAATAAATGAAACAAAATATTTATTATTGCAATCATTATTAAACGAAGAAGATGAGGATTTTAATTTATCTACATATGATTTGGAGGAAACACCAATAGAAGTCGTGATAGAGGATGCGGAAACAATCCCCTTTTTTGGCGAAAGAAAGGTTGTTGTATTAAATAATCCTTTTTTCTTAACTGCTGAAAAATCTAAGTCCAAAGTGGAACATAATGTAAAAAAACTAGAGGAATATTTAAAAGAACCATCTCCGTTTACAATTATGATTTTTATAGGAAGTTACGAAAAATTAGATGAGAGAAAGAAGATAACCAAACAACTAAAAACAGCTGCATCTATTTTAGAAGCGAAAAAATTAAATGAACAAGAACTAAAGAAATGGTTAAAACAACGTGCCGCATATAATCATGTAGAGATAAATGAAGATGGACTTGACACTATTTTAAGTCTCGCTGGAACTAATTTGTCTCTTTTGACAACTGAAATTGATAAGATGGCTTTATACGTCCAAGATTCAAAGTTAATTACGAAAGAGATTGTGGAAGAATTAGTTGCCAAATCGCTTGAGCAAAATATTTTTTCCCTTGTCGATAAAGTGATCTCTAAAAAAATAGATGAAGCCTTGCGGATATATTATGATTTATTAAAACAAAATGAAGAACCATTAAAGATTCTTTCTATCATTACGAATCAATTTCGTTTAATTTATCAAGTAAAAGGACTTGCGCAAAAAGGATATGGACAACAGCAAATTGCTAGTGTTTTAAAAGTTCATCCATTCCGAGTTAAATTGGCAGCAGGACAAGCTAATCGATTTACAGAAGAGGAATTAACAAAGTGTATCCGTCTATTTGCAGAAGGTGATTATCAATTAAAAACGGGAGCAATGCCTAAAAGCATGGTCATAGAAATGATTCTCTTTCAAATAGGACGTGGAGTATAAAGGCGATCTAAAACAATCTAAATGAGGTCGGACTGCCTCTGCGTTCCTATAGGTGTCTTGAGTGTGGTTACGATAAACTTTTTAACCTGAACAATTGTATGGAATTGTTCAGGTTTTTCTCTGTATAATTCTGCCCAAGCTTTATAAATAAAAAAAGACTATCAGGAAGATAGTCTTTTTTACTCATTATGCGTTTAAAGCATTTTTTCTTTTAGCTAAACGAGATTTTTTACGAGCAGCAGCATTTTTATGAATAAGACCTTTAGCAGCAGCTTTGTCTAACTTACTAGCAGCTTCTACAAAACTTTCATTTGCAGCAGTTGTATCATTAAGAGCAATAGCAGCTTCAGTCTTTTTAACAGCAGTACGCATTGCAGATTTAACTGTAGTGTTTTGAGCGTTACGAGCTTCACTAGTTTTCACACGTTTAATAGCAGATTTAATATTTGGCATTTACGTTCACCTCCTAAAACGAAGCATCAAGTTCATTATTTAAACTCGATATATACATTCCTAAAAAACTTAAAGAACAAGTGATATTTTATCAAACGAGGACTAATAATGCAATACCTCCAGTCAAATTGCACAATATGAATTTTTTTTGAGAGAAAGGCAATGCTAGTAATAATAAAATGATTCTTTGGATTGGAAGGGGATAACAATGGAGGAAAAACTTGATTTAAGCATGTATTCAGTACGAACAGATTTGGCAATTGAAGCAAAAGATTTAGCTTTACATAATCAAGGACTTGTTCAAAATGAACAAGATCAGTCACATCTAGATGGGGTAATCATCAAGGAGAAAGAAGAGAATGGTATTAAGATGTCCTATGTGGAGGTCACCGAAAAGGGAGAAGAACTAATCGGGAAAAAACAAGGAAAATATTTAACGATAGAAGTGTTAGGTATTAGACAGCAAGATACGAAATTGCAAGAAAAAGTAGAGCAAGTATTTGCAAAAGAGTTTTCTCAATTTTTAAAGCAGAGCGATATAAAAGAGGATGCATCTTGTTTATTAGTTGGTCTAGGGAACTGGAATGTTACACCTGACGCATTGGGGCCACAGGTTTGTGAGAATATACTTGTAACAAGACATTTATATGAATTACAGCCAGAAAGTGTAGAAGAGGGCTATCGACCGGTATCAAGCTTAGCCCCAGGTGTAATGGGATTAACAGGAATTGAAACAAGTGACATTATAAAAGGGGTTGTCGAGAAAACAAATCCTGATTTTGTAATTGTTATTGATGCTCTTGCATCCCGTTCCATTGATCGTGTGAATTCGACGATTCAAGTTTCCGATACAGGTATCCATCCTGGTTCTGGTGTAGGAAATAAACGGAAGGAACTAAGTAAAGAAACGTTAGGAAGACCAGTGATTGCTATCGGTGTTCCAACTGTCGTAGATGCAGTGTCTATTACAAGTGACACAATTGATTATATATTAAAGCATTTTGGTAAGGAGTTAAAAGAAGGAAATAAACCATCGAGAGCATTGGCTCCAGCTGGGTTGACCTTTGGTGAAAAAAGAAAATTAACGGATGAAGATTTACCAGAAGAGCAGCATCGTAAGACATTTCTAGGTATTGTTGGAACATTGCCTGAGGAAGAAAAGAGAAAGTTAATCTATGAAGTGTTATCACCAATTGGTCATAACTTAATGGTCACACCTAAAGAGGTCGATGTTTTTATAGAAGATATGGCGAATTTGCTTGCAAATGGTTTAAATGCCGCACTTCATTCAGCGATAAATCAAGAGAATGTAGGGTATAATACCCACTAAATTTACTAAAAGGGTTCTACCATTCCTAGTTACTTCATATATTTTCAATAGAGTTACTAGGGATGGTAGATTTGGAAAATACAAACTTGGTACTGATACTAAAGGAGATTGATCAAGTTGAAACTATATACATTAAGTGCTGTCGGAATTGTTTTGTTGATGTTTATTTGTGTATTATTTGGTATGCAGCAAGCAAATAGTAGGATTCACAAAATGAAAGGATATGAAGATGAGGGATTCCAAAGTGCTGTAGCTATAAATAAAGAGGATGGAAATTTAGAAGCGTCTGTCCTTGGACAAAATATCACTAGTCACGATCTGGATGAAAAGAAACAGCAATTAGAGGAAATGAAAGCTTTTAATTTATTGTCTAGCATCGGAAAAGGAGTAGCAGATACGATATCTTCTGTAGCAGAAAAAGGAGTCAATCTTGTTGCAGATATAATGGAAGAAAAAGAAAAATAAAAGACTGTTTAGTAAATCATTTTACTTTTCGTTGAATCTTATTCTTCACACTGCTATAATCAAAAATAGTGTACATGCGCGATTATTGTAGGAGTGAACTAAATGAACAGAGAAGAGATGTTAAAGAGACAATCAAAAATTAGAAATTTTTCTATTATTGCACATATAGATCATGGGAAATCAACTCTCGCTGATAGAATATTAGAAAAAACAAATGCACTTACAGCACGTGAGATGAAAGATCAGCTTTTAGATTCAATGGATTTAGAAAGAGAACGCGGAATTACGATTAAACTAAATTCCGTCCAATTAAAATATCAAGCAAAAGATGGCGAAATTTATACACTACATCTCATTGACACACCGGGACATGTGGATTTTACATATGAAGTATCTCGAAGCTTGGCTGCTTGTGAAGGAGCTGTATTAGTAGTGGATGCCGCTCAAGGAATTGAAGCACAAACATTAGCTAATGTTTATTTAGCGATTGATAATGATTTGGAAATTGTTCCGGTTATTAATAAAATTGACCTGCCAAGTGCTGATCCTGAAAGGGTTAGAAATGAAATTGAAGATGTTATAGGATTAGATGCTTCTGAAGCTGTGCTGGCTTCTGCGAAGGCTGGTATTGGGATAGAAGATATACTAGAACAAGTCGTAGAAAAGGTTCCAGCACCACAAGGGGATCCAGAAGCACCATTAAAGGCACTTATTTTTGATAGTTTATATGATGCTTATCGTGGCGTTGTCACTTATATACGTGTAGTGGATGGAACAGTTAAACCTGGTGATAAAATCAAAATGATGGCAACAGGAAAAGAATTTGAGGTTATTGAAGTAGGTGTATTTACACCAAAAGCAGTTAATACTGATCATTTATCTGTTGGAGACGTAGGTTTTTTAACTGCAGCAATTAAAAATGTTGGCGATACGCGAGTAGGTGATACCATCACTAATGCGAAGAACGGTGCAACAGAAGCGCTGCCTGGCTATCGTAAGCTAAATCCAATGGTTTATTGTGGTTTATATCCAATAGATAGTGCAAAATTTAATGATTTGCGTGAAGCATTGGAAAAATTAGAGCTTAATGATTCTGCATTACAATTTGAACCAGAGACATCTCAAGCATTAGGATTTGGTTTTCGTTGTGGTTTCCTTGGTTTGCTTCATATGGAAATTATTCAAGAACGTATCGAGCGCGAATTTAAAATTGACCTAATTACTACTGCTCCAAGTGTTATTTATGATGTTATTTTGACAGATGGAACAGAAATAAAAGTAGATAATCCATCAGCAATGCCAGATCCTCAAAAAATCGACAGAATTGAAGAACCATATGTAAAAGCAACGATGATGGCACCGAATGAATATGTTGGAGCAATTATGGAATTATGCCAGCAGAAGAGAGGTGTCTTCATCGATATGCAATATATGGATGAGACTCGCGTTAAAATTACGTATGAAATTCCTTTGTCGGAGATTGTTTATGATTTCTTTGACCAATTAAAATCAAATACAAGGGGATATGCGTCATTTGATTATGAACTTATTGGCTATAAAACATCGACGTTGGTGAAAATGGATATTCTGTTAAATTCAGAACAAGTAGATGCACTTAGCTTCATCGTTCATAAGGATTTTGCTTATGAAAGAGGAAAAGTTATTGTAGAGAAATTAAAAGAGCTTATTCCGCGTCAGCAATTTGAAGTGCCGATCCAAGCTGCGATAGGGCAAAAGATTGTTGCTCGTTCTACCATTAAGGCGATGCGCAAGAATGTATTGGCTAAATGTTATGGTGGGGATATTTCTCGTAAACGTAAATTGTTAGAGAAGCAAAAAGAAGGGAAAAAACGAATGAAACAAGTTGGTTCGGTTGAAGTACCGCAAGAAGCGTTTATGGCTGTATTACGTATGGATGACAATAATACGAAAAAGTAAAAATGACAATAAAAGCATTGCATGGTCATTATGCAAGAAACTTGCTAATCGCAACATGGACTGCTATAAGTAAAGGGGTAGGTGCCAGGTAGGTATCGACCTCTTTTCTTATTTTAATTGAAACAAATAGGAAAAAACTTGTTAGTTAAGATAGTTTAATTAATTTAAAGGTTGTGAAAAATTGATACAAGCAGCATATATCCATATTCCATTTTGTGAACATATTTGTCACTATTGTGATTTTAATAAAGTATTTTTAAAAGGACAGCCAGTTGATGAATACTTAGACTCTCTAGAGAAAGAAATGAAGCTAACCATTGAAAAATATGGACAACAAGAACTGTCAACGATTTTTGTCGGAGGAGGTACACCAACAAGCTTATCTGCATCCCAATTAGAAAGACTTTGTGGAATGGTGAATAAAGAACTTAAGCTTCGCCCGCAGCAAGAATATACGTTTGAAGCCAATCCTGGTGATTTAACAGAAGATAAATTAAAAGCTTTGTATGAAGGAGGCGTGAACCGCCTTAGCTTTGGAGTACAATCTTTTAATAATGAGCTGCTAAAGAGAATTGGCAGAACGCATAAAGCGGAAGATGTGTTTTCATCCATTGAAGCAGCTAAAAAAATTGGTTTTAATAATATCAGTGTTGACTTAATTTATAGTTTACCAGGTCAAACGTTAGAAGATTTTCAAGAAACATTAAAAACAGCATTTACATTAGATATTCAGCATTATTCAGGATATTCTCTAATTATAGAGCCTAAAACGGTCTTTTATAACTTAATGAGAAAAGGGAAACTACCTACACCCGGAGAAGATGTGGAAGCAGGTATGTACAGCGTCTTAATGGAAGAAATGGCAAGACATGGTTTTCAACAATATGAAATTAGTAATTTTGCGAAGCCTGGATTCGAAAGTCGGCATAATCTCACATACTGGAATAATGAAGAGTACTTTGGGTTTGGCGCTGGATCCCATGGTTATGTACATGGGAATCGCTATTCTAATTATGGACCTTTAAAGAAATACATGCAGCCTTTAGAACAAGGTGAGTTTCCGATCATGCATGAACATAAGGTAACCGCTATAGAACAAATGGAAGAGGAATTATTCCTTGGCTTAAGGGAAAATAAAGGAGTAAGTTTATCTTCATTTGAACAAAAATATAATAAAAATGTATTAGAGCTATTTGACAAGGAAATAAACGAACTAATAAGCAGAGAGCTTATTGAAATAGAAAGTGATTATTTAAAATTAACACATAAAGGCAGATTTTTAGGGAATGAAGTGTTTCAATCCTTTATTGGAGTTCTTGAATAATCATAATCTTGGTTTGTCAGGAAGTAGTATGCGAGAAGGGAAAAATTTCTTATAGAAATAAGGTTCAAATTATTGACACAGCCCCTTTGTTTTTGCTACTTTATATATAGATTTAGCACTCGTTAATAAAGAGTGCTAACAGAGGTGATTAATGTGTTAACTGATCGTCAATTATTAATATTACAGGTGATTATTGATGATTTTATTTCAACAGCACAACCAGTAGGCTCAAGGAGCTTATCAAAGAAAGAAAACATTACATTTAGCTCCGCCACCATTCGCAATGAGATGGCAGATTTAGAGGAATCTGGTTTTATCGAAAAAACCCACTCTTCTTCTGGGCGCGTTCCTTCAGAGAAGGGTTATCGTTTTTATGTTGATCATCTTTTATCACCACAGAAATTAAAGCGTTCAGAAATATTGAGAATTAACTCACTGTTTGCAGAAAAAATATATGAATTAGAAAATATTGTGCAAAAATCTGCTAAAATATTGTCTGATTTAACAAATTATACTACTATTGTCCTTGGGCCTGCCGTTAAAGAAAATAAATTGAAGAAAATTCAAATTGTTCCTTTAAACAACCATACGGCCATTGCTATTATTGTGACAGACTCAGGACATGTGGAAAACAGAATGTTTCACTTGCCAGATTCTATTCACGCAGGGGAAATAGAAAAACTAGTAAATATCTTAAATGACCGGTTAACGGGTGTGCCGATTGATAAGCTTCATAATAAAATCTATAAGGAAGTTGCTACCTTATTGAAACAGCATATTAGCAATTATGAGTATTTTATCAACTCTCTTTCCGAAACCGTGAAAATCGATACCCATGAAAAGTTATTTTTTGGTGGCAAGACAAATATTTTAAGACAGCCTGAATTTCATGATATTACGAAAATAAGAAATTTGTTGAATATGATTGAAAAAGAGGATGGAATACCTGAGCTCATTCGTAATAACTCATCCGATATTAGTATTAAAATCGGAAGAGAAAATAATAATACAGCAATGGAAAATTGCAGCATTATCTCTGCTTCTTATCGGATTGGGAATGAGCAAATTGGATCGATTGCCATTCTTGGCCCAACAAGAATGGAATATTCACGAGTTGTGAGCTTATTAAATATATTATCGAATGACCTGACAAAAGTACTCACTAATTTGTATCAAAAGTAACTTCTGTGGAATATTTAAAAGTGTGTAATGAAGGACTAAAGTTAGTAAATTTAAGATTGGTGAATTTCTATTTGCCAATCTGCACCGTTTTATGTAATTAATCCTTTAAGGGAGGTGAACAAGTTGGCAGAAGAAAAAGCAACGAACAATGCAGAGATGGAACAACAAGCAGCACAAGAAGACGTTAAAGTCGAAGAAACAGTTGAAGAAGTTTTCGAAGAGGTAGAAGCGTCTCCTTCCAATGAGGAAAATGTAGCTGAAGAATTAAAGGCTGCTAATGAAAAAATTGCAGAGCTAGAAGCTAAATTAGAAGAAGAATCTAATCGCTATCTTCGCCTGCAGGCTGATTTTGATAATTCACGCCGCAGATCAAGGCTCGATATGGAAGCGGCTCAAACATACAGAGCGCAAAGTCTTGTCATGGACTTATTACCAAGCATCGATAATTTGGAAAGAGCATTAAAAATTGAGGCAGTAGATGAACAAACACAAAGTTTATACACAGGTGTTGAAATGGTTTATCGCGGAATCCTTGAAGCTCTCAAAAAAGAAGGTGTAGAGGCTATCGAAGCAGTTGGAAAAGAATTTGATCCACATCTTCATCAAGCAGTAATGCAAGAAGAAGTAGAAGGAACGGATTCAAACATTGTGGTGGATGAGTTCCAAAAAGGGTATAAGCTTAAAGACAGAGTCATTAGACCTGCAATGGTGAAAGTAAGCCAATAAGCGTTACATATTAAAAAATAGGAGGGAAATTTCCATGAGTAAAATTATTGGAATTGATTTAGGTACAACAAACTCTTGTGTTGCTGTACTTGAAGGTGGAGAACCAAAAGTTATCCCAAATCCAGAAGGTAATAGAACATCTCCATCTGTAGTAGCATTCAAAAATGGAGAACGCCAAGTAGGGGAAGTTGCAAAACGTCAATCTATTACAAACCCAAACACTATTATGTCTATTAAACGTCATATGGGTACGGATTATAAAGTAGAAGTAGAAGGCAAAAACTACTCTCCACAAGAAGTTTCTGCGATTATTCTTCAATACCTAAAAGGTTATGCAGAAGAATACTTAGGAGAAAAAGTAACGAAAGCAGTTATAACAGTGCCTGCATACTTTAATGATGCAGAACGCCAAGCTACGAAAGATGCTGGTAAAATTGCTGGTTTAGAAGTTGAACGTATTATTAACGAACCAACAGCTGCAGCATTAGCATATGGTTTAGATAAAACAGACGAAGATCAAACTATCTTAGTATATGACCTAGGTGGAGGTACTTTTGACGTATCTATCCTTGAACTAGGAGACGGCGTATTTGAAGTAAAATCTACTGCTGGTGATAACCGTCTTGGTGGAGATGATTTTGACCAAGTAATTATCGATTATTTAGTAGACCAATTTAAAAAAGAAAATGGCATCGATTTAAGCAAAGATAAAATGGCTCTACAACGTTTAAAAGATGCTGCAGAGAAGGCTAAAAAAGATCTTTCTGGTGTAGCTTCTACACAAATTTCTTTACCATTTATCACAGCTGGAGAAGCTGGACCACTTCACTTAGAAGTAACTTTATCTCGTGCTAAATTCGAAGAAATTTCTGCTTCATTAGTAGAACGTACAATGGGACCAACTCGTCAAGCACTTAAAGATGCTGGTCTAAATGCATCTGAAATTGACAAAGTTATCCTTGTAGGTGGATCAACTCGTATCCCTGCTGTTCAAGAAGCAATTAAAAAAGAAATCGGTAAAGAGCCGCATAGAGGAGTAAATCCTGATGAAGTTGTTGCAATGGGTGCAGCTATCCAAGGTGGCGTTATTACTGGTGATGTAAAAGACGTTGTGCTTTTAGACGTAACACCACTATCATTAGGAATTGAAACAATGGGTGGAGTATTTACGAAGTTAATCGAACGTAATACAACCATCCCTACTTCTAAATCACAAGTATTCTCAACTGCTGCTGATAACCAAACAGCTGTAGATATTCATGTGCTTCAAGGGGAACGCCCAATGGCTGCGGATAACAAAACATTAGGCCGCTTCCAATTAGCTGATATTCCACCAGCACCACGTGGAATTCCGCAAATCGAAGTTTCATTTGATATCGATAAAAATGGTATCGTAAATGTTCGTGCGAAGGATCTTGGTACAAATAAAGAACAAACAATTACAATTAAATCTTCTACAGGCTTATCAGATGAAGAAATCGATAAAATGGTAAGAGAAGCAGAAGAAAATGCTGAAGCTGATAAAAAGCGTAAAGAAGAAGTGGAACTAAGAAATGAAGCAGATCAATTAGTTTTCACTACTGAAAAAACATTAAAAGACTTAGAAGGTAAAGTGGACGAAAGTGAAGTTGCAAAAGCAAATGAAGCAAAAGATGCTTTAAAAGCGGCTATCGAGAAAAACGAATTAGAAGAAATTCGTGCGAAAAAAGACGCTCTTCAAGAAATCGTTCAAGCTCTTTCTATGAAATTATATGAAGAAGCAGCACAAGCAGCACAAGCGGCTCAAGGTGCAGACGGCGGTGCATCCGATAAAGATGACAACGTAGTAGATGCAGAGTTTGAAGAAGTAAAAGACGATAAATAAAAGAAATAAAACCAATTACGTTTAGTGAAAAGTCAAAGTCAGGTTATCTTGACTTTGACTTTTCTTTTCAATCAGAAGTTTTTTAGCGATAATTAGGAAAGATAGCAATAAACTATTGTACTTTAGAAAAGCAAAATGATACAATAGCATCTATGTGAAAAGAATCGGGGAGTGGTAATCAATTATGGATAAACGGGATTACTATGAAGTCCTTGGAGTCAGTAAAGGGGCTTCTAAGGATGAAATAAAAAAAGCGTATCGTAAGCTATCAAAAAAGTATCATCCAGATATCAATAAAGAAGCTGATGCGAATGAAAAGTTTAAAGAAGTGAAAGAGGCCTATGAAGTACTGAGTGACGATCAAAAAAGAGCGCACTATGATCAGTTTGGCCATACAGATCCTAATCAAGGCTTCGGCGGCGGCGGAGACTTCGGTGGTTTCGGTGGTTTTGAAGATATTTTCAGCACTTTCTTTGGTGGTGGAGGATCAAGAAGAAGAGATCCGAATGCTCCTCGTCAAGGGGCTGATTTACAATATACGATGACACTATCATTTGAAGAAGCAGCATTTGGGAAAGAAACGGAAATTGAAATACCAAGAGAAGAAAATTGTGAAACATGTAATGGCACGGGAGCAAAACCAGGGACTAAGCCAGTTACATGTAAGCATTGTAGTGGTACTGGACAATTGAATGTGGAGCAAAATACACCATTTGGTCGTATTGTGAATAGAAGAACATGTAATTACTGTAATGGAACTGGTAAAGAGATTAAGCATAAATGTTCAACTTGTGGCGGAACTGGAAAAGTGAAAAAACGTCGTAAAATTAGTGTTAAAATTCCAGCAGGTATCGATGATGGTCAACAATTAAGAGTCTCTGGGCAAGGAGAACCTGGTATAAACGGCGGGCCAGCAGGTGATTTATATGTTGTGTTCCACATAAGAAGACATGACTTCTTCGAGCGTGATGGAGAAGATGTATACTGTGAAATGCCGATTACTTTTGTTCAGGCTGCACTAGGTGATGAAGTGGAAGTACCTACTATTCATGGCAAAGTGAAATTGAAAGTACCTGCGGGAACACAGACTGGAACAAAATTCCGCCTTAAAGGCAAAGGGATTCCAAATGTACGTGGATATGGCCAAGGTGACCAGCATGTAATCATTCGCTTAATTACACCTACAAAATTATCTGATAAACAAAAACAACTATTACAGGAATTTGCTGAAGTATCTGGAGATACTCCTCGTGGAGAAGAAGAGGACAGTTTTTTCTCTAAGGTAAAAAAAGCATTTAAAGGTGAATAATCAAAAAGGAGTTGGTAGAAATGAAATGGTCAGAAATCACAATTCATACGACAAATGAAGCGATTGAACCTATTTCAAATATTTTGCATGAAGCAGGTGCTAGTGGGGTAGTTATTGAAGATCCCTTTGAATTAATTAAAGAAAGAGAAGACCAATTCGGCGAAATCTACCAACTAAATCCTGATGATTATCCAGAAGAAGGCGTTCTAGTTAAAGCGTATTTACCAATCAATAGTTTTCTTGGTGAAACAGTAGAGGCAATTAAAGAAAATATCAATAATTTAGTACTGTTTAATATTGATATTGGATTAAATAAAGTTTCCATTATGGAAGTAAATGAAGAAGAATGGGCAACAGCTTGGAAGAAATACTATCATCCTGTTAAAATATCTGAGAAATTTACGATTGTACCTACCTGGGAGGATTATACACCAGTCCATACGGATGAATTAATCATCGAATTGGATCCAGGGATGGCTTTCGGTACAGGAACACATCCGACAACTGTATTATGTATACAGGCTTTGGAAAGAATAGTAAAAAAAGACGATGTGGTTATCGATGTTGGTACAGGATCTGGTGTGCTAAGTATTGCAGCAGCCATGCTGGGAGCTAAATCTGTGCTTGCTTTAGATCTGGATGAAGTGGCTGTCCGTTCTGCTAAATTAAATATTAAATTAAACAAAGTTCATGAGAAAACATCTGTCCGTCAAAATAATCTTTTAAGTGGTATAGAGGAACAGGCAGAGGTCATTGTTGCAAATATTTTGGCAGAGGTAATTGTTCGTTTTACAGATGATGTTTATCGTTTACTTCAAAAAGATGGTTTCTTTATTGCTTCTGGCATCATTCTTCAGAAAAAAGAAGAAGTAAAGGATGCTATTATCGCATCAGGCCTAGAAATAATAGAAACAGTACAAATGGAAGATTGGGTAAGCATTACCGCTCAGAAAAAGAGTTAATAGAAGAAAAACTTTCACAGCAACAAGCTATAAGAGTAAGCGTATATTCAAAAGGAAAAAGGGAAGTTTCGTCTTACGATTCTTCCTTCTCTATTGCTTAAAAGAAAGTAGGAATTCGATTGCAGCGTTATTTTGCTAAAAACGAAGAGGATACATTTTTTATTCAAGAGGACGATTATCATCATATTGTACGTGTGATGCGAATGGATATTGACGATGAAATATATTGTGTCAACAGTCTTCAGCAGGCAGCACGGTGCAGAATAGAAAAAATTTCCGAAAACGAAGTCATTGCAAAAGTGGTACAATGGTTAGAAGGAGAAATAGAATTACCTATTTCGGTTTCTATTGTGAGCGGACTGCCAAAAGGGGATAAGCTGGAATGGATTATCCAAAAAGGAACAGAATTAGGCGCTTTTAAGTTTATCCCTTTCATCGCAGCTCGCTCAGTCGTTAAATGGGATGAGAAAAAGGGTGGAAAAAAACTAGTTCGCTGGAATAAAATTGCAAAAGAAGCAGCAGAACAATCCCACCGAACCATGATACCAGAAGTAAGTTCTCCAATTAGTATAAAAGAGTTGATAAAACTTTCAGAAGGTTATAATGTAAAATTAATAGCCTATGAAGAAGAGGCAAGAGAAGGCGAATCGTCTGTGTTAACGAAAAGCTTGGAATCGATGACAAAAGGACAATCTATCCTTGCGGTATTCGGCCCAGAAGGTGGCCTGACTGAATCAGAAGTAGCATTATTAAAAGAGCATGGTTTTGTGACATGCGGACTTGGTCCAAGAATATTAAGAACAGAGACTGCACCATTATACCTATTGTCTGCTGTATCTTATCATTTTGAATTGATGGAGTGATAAAAATGCCAACAGTTGCTTTTCACACTTTAGGATGTAAAGTAAACCATTATGAAACCGAAGCGATCTGGCAGTTGTTTAAACAACAAGGCTATGAACGTGTAGAATATGAAAATATATCTGATGTATATGTTATTAATACATGTACCGTTACAAATACAGGAGATAAAAAGAGCCGCCAAGTAATTCGTCGTGCAGTTCGTAAAAATCCAGATGCAGTTATTTGTGTTACAGGGTGTTATGCCCAAACTTCTCCAGCAGAAATTATGGCTATTCCTGGAGTTGATATTGTAGTTGGTACACAGGATCGCGTGAAAATGCTAGAGTATATTACGCAGTATAAAGAAGAAAGACAACCAATAAATGCTGTTGGAAACATTATGAAAAATCGTGTGTACGAAGAAATGGATGTCCCTGCTTTTACGGATAGAACAAGAGCTTCCTTAAAAATCCAAGAAGGATGCAATAATTTTTGTACATTCTGTATTATTCCATGGGCACGGGGATTGATGCGCTCAAGAGATCCGCAAGAGGTTATTAAGCAAGCACAGCAATTAGTGAATGCTGGTTATAAAGAAATTGTATTAACAGGAATTCACACAGGTGGATATGGCTCAGATATGAAGGATTATAACTTAGCTAATTTACTGCGTGATTTAGAATCCCAGGTAAAGGGTCTAAAGCGCCTTCGTATTTCTTCTATCGAAGCAAGCCAAATAACAGATGAAGTGATTGAAGTCTTAGATAAATCAAAAATAATTGTAAATCATCTTCATATCCCGATTCAATCTGGATCGGATACTGTTTTAAAAAGAATGAGAAGAAAATATACAATGGAATTCTTTGCCGAAAGAATTACAAGATTAAAAGAAGCCTTGCCAGGATTGGCCATTACCTCTGATGTAATCGTTGGTTTCCCAGGAGAGACAGAAGAAGAGTTTATGGAAACTTATGATTTTATTAAAGAACATAAATTCTCTGAATTGCATGTGTTCCCATATTCAAAACGGACAGGAACACCTGCTGCGCGAATGGATAACCAAATTGAGGAAGATGTAAAGAACGAACGAGTACATCGTTTAATTTCGCTTTCTGATCAATTAGCAAAGGAATATGCGTCTAACTATGAAGGCGAGGTAGTAGAAGTTATTCCAGAGGAAGTCTACAAAGAAGATGGCAATGGAAAGCTTTATGTTGGATATACAGACAATTATTTAAAAGTAGTTTTCCCAGCAACAGAAGAAATGGTTGGGAAAATTGTGAAAGTCAAAATAACGAAAGCAGGCTACCCTGTAAATGAAGGACAATTTGTCCGTGTTTTAGAGGAAGTAGAAGATCAAGCTGCGATTGTTTCTTAAGTTTAGCCAGCTACAATTGTTTCCTTTTTGTTTTATAAAATTAATTTTAATAACTTTAATATGGAAGCTCTTTGTTCGTTCAAAGAGCTTGGCATATATTTTTAATTAGTACATATATCAAAGGAGAATCTTAATGAACATTGCTAAAATGATTGATCACACTTTATTAAAAGCTGATGCGACGAAAGAACAAATTGTGACTCTTTGTGAAGAAGCTAAGCAATACACATTTGCTTCTGTCTGCGTAAATCCAACATGGGTCAAAGCTGCAAGTGAATTGCTTAATAGAACAGAGGTAAAGGTATGTACAGTGATCGGTTTCCCTTTAGGAGCATCTACTTCAGCAACAAAAGCATTTGAAACAGAAGATGCCATTAAAAATGGGGCAACAGAAGTAGATATGGTTATTAATATTGGTGCTTTAAAGGATAAAAATTATGATTTAGTTAAAGAAGATATTAAAGCGGTAGTGGATGCGGCAAAAGGTAAAGCATTATCGAAAGTAATTATTGAAACTAGTCTCCTAACAAATGAGGAAAAAGAAATTGCTTGTAAATTAGCAGTAGAAGCAGGAGCTGACTATGTAAAAACATCAACAGGTTTCTCAACAGGCGGAGCAACTGTTGAGGACATTACATTAATGAGAAAAACGGTTGGACCAGATATAGGTGTGAAAGCTTCTGGAGGTGTACGCAGCAGTGAAGACACGGAGAAAATGATTGCTGCTGGAGCTACTAGAATCGGAGCAAGTTCTGGAGTTGCAATCGTGAATGGTTTGACAAGCAATAGTGATTATTAATATATCCTTTAAAAAAACCTTAGAAAACAAATAGGTGTTCTAAGGTTTTTTTTGTCAATCTAACGCTGCGTTTATTAATAACTTTCCATATAAATTTTTCGATAATTACTCGGGGTAGTGTTCATGATTTTTTCGAAGTTTCGATTAAAGCTGCGAATGTTTCGATAGCCAACCATATCGGCAATTTCGGTAATTTTACTATCCGTTGTTTTTAATAATTGAGAGGCTAACGTTACACGATGCCCATTTACAAAATCAACAAATGGTATATGCAGTATTTTTGTGAAAAATCTTGATAGGTAGGAATAATCGTATCCAAATTTTTGTGATAAATCTTTTAAGGAAAGTTCCTCGGTAAAATGATTTTGGATATAGTTGAGTAAATCATGTAATAAATAATCATCTCTCCGCGTTTCCTCTTTGAAAGAAGTTTGATTTAGCAATTCCGCACAAATTAAGTACAGAACCCCTTTTTTGGCAAACAGCGAACTATTATTGTTGAAGAATATCTCCTTTATCATCTCTCTTGTGGCAGCCTGTAACTGGAATATTGGATGAATTAAGTCTTTGTTTTTACTAAGCTGATAAAATTGATTAACCAATTCTGGAGAAAAGACATAAATCCAGGAGTGATTTTTCTGATTACTTTGTAAACTATGTATTTGATTCGAAAGAATGAGAGCGTTTTCTCCTTCGTGGAGAGTATAAGATTTATCTTGTATGGTAAGCTCCAGTGTGCCTTCATCAACCATCACCAGTTCCAAGCTGCGATGAAAATGAGGAAGGTTGGTAGGATTGAATGCTGATATACGATCAAAATCTCCATTTTGTCCAAAGTAATTTGATTGATAGTATAACATTCAATGTACTCCTTTCAAGTCAAATTTTGTCCATAATTATACAATTTAAGTACTAGTTACGTCAAACCTTCGTGACTAAAATTAATCTGTGATAAGAAAAGGTTTTCTCTTTTCTTATTATAGTATGTTGCATAACAATATAAAATGGTAACCGTTCACATTTATTGCGTTCATTCATGGCTAAAAAGGAGGATTAAGATTAAGTCATTTGCAGCCTGGTTGTAATAATTGGAGAACAATGCCAAGGATGGGAGAGAAAGTGAAAATGAATATAAACCTTGTATACACGCCCTTACATGTTTTAAGAGATATTATTGATTTTACTTAGTGAAAAAATTTTACCAAGCCAGTTAAAGGTAAATATCCATCATTAAGGAGGAATAAAAATCTCCTCCTCTGAAAGTTTATTTAAAAGTATATTTAGCTATCTTTTGAAATATTATTTTGGAAGTAAACAAATTAAAAAAAGAAAGAGTGTAGATTCCTATTGAATAATTACCAATGGATTTGGAGTTACGTAAAGAAGAATAAGAAAAAAGTAATTGTTGCATCCTTGATTTTATTAGCAAATTCTTTCTTTGTAGTGATTATTCCTATTTTAAGCGGAAGATTGATTGATGAAGTCATTGAGAATAATCAAGTCCAACTCTTAGTACCCATTTTACTAGCGATGATAGGAGCGACACTGATCAGAACCGTTACTCGATACATCTACCAAATGTTATACGAACATGTTGGTCAAGACGCACAGTTTGATATAAGACAAGATATGTATAAAAAGCTTCAAGAGCTTGATTTTGACTTTTTTAATCATAATAGAGTAGGAGATATTATGGCGAGAATGACAGGTGATATGGACGCTATACGCCATTTCGTTTCATGGGTCTGCTATAATATCGCTGAATGTGTTATCTGGTTTGTCGTTGCCATTATCGTAATGATGAACATTGATTGGAAATTAACGTTAGCATTACTCGCTGTTACACCGTTTATCTTTATTTTTACACAAAAAATGTCCAAAGCAGCTCATCCAGTATTTCTAGAAATCCGTGAAAGTTTTTCCAGACTGAATTCCATGGTGGAAGAAAATATTAGCGGCAACCGAGTAGTTAAGGCATTTTCCCGGGAAGAGTATGAAATCGAAAAGTTTAATCATTTTAATGATGATTATCGAAAACGTAACCTTGATTCTGCTAATGTTTCTAAAAAGTATTTACCATGGCTGGACGGATTTGCCGGAGTATTAGCTGTTATTACTTTATTATTAGGTGGCTTATTTGTGATTCAGGGGAACATGTCCATAGGTGACTTGGTTGCATTTAACGGGTTTATGTGGCTCTTAAATATGCCAATGCGCATGAGTGGATGGTTGATAAATGATGTACAGCGATTTAATGCATCTTGTGTAAAAATTAGAAATTTATTAATAACGGAACCACAAATTATGGTAGAAGACAAAAAGAAAGGCAAGAAAATTGCTGGATATGTAACGTTTAAAGATGTCTCTTTTGCGTTTTCCGATGACCCTGAAACCCCTATCTTAAAAAATGTATCCTTTACCGTCCGACCGGGGCAAACTGTTGGGATTTTAGGGGAAACTGGATCTGGTAAATCAACGCTTGTTAATTTAATTGCAAGATTCTATGATCCAACAGAAGGAGAAGTATTAATTGATCAAATAAATGCAAAAGAATGGCCAGTGAGGAAGCTTCGCGATCAAATTTCGATGGTTATGCAAGACATTTTTTTATTTTCAAATACTATTGAGGAAAATATCTCCTTTGGAAAACCATATTTAAACATGGAGCAAATTCAACGCGTGGCAGCAATTGCCGACGCCCATAACTTTATCGTTAAAATGCCGGAGGGATACGATACAATCGTAGGAGAGCGCGGAGTGGGATTATCTGGTGGTCAAAAGCAAAGGATCTCCTTAGCAAGAGCATTAGCGAAGGATCCATCTATCTTGATATTGGATGATACAACATCAGCTGTAGATATGGAAACAGAAAGTAAAATCCAAAAGGAATTAAATCAGTTGACACAAGATAAAACAACCTTCATAATTGCACACCGTATTTCATCTGTAAGGGATGCAGACTTTATTTTAGTTCTTGATAAAGGGGAAGTGAAAGAACAAGGGACGCATACAGAACTTGTTGCGAAAAAAGGGATGTATTACGATGTGTATAGAAGACAATTAGGATTAGTAGAGCAGGAAGAAGGAGGAGCAGCCATTGGCCCGTAATAAATTTAATGTCGACGAAGAATTAGAGACCGAATTTAACTGGAGTCACTATAAACGAATCGGTGCTTATATTAAACCTTATAAGAAGGCATTGTTTATTACATTGCTAATCATCTTAACAGCCAACGTGGCAGGAATGCTCGGTCCGTTTTTTACAAAAATAGCAATTGATGAAATTATCCCAGATAAAAATATTCCATTATTAATCGGGATTAGTATTTTATTTGTTCTTTCTCTATTTGTAATTGGTATATGTATGCGGTATCGCATTCAATGGATTACTCAGATTGGTCAAAATATTCTAAAGGATATGCGTTTAGATATTTTTCAGCACTTACAGAAGCTGCCCTTTTCCTATTTTGATAATCGCCCTCATGGGAAAATCTTAATCAGAGTCGTTAATTATATAAATACATTAAGTGATCTATTAAGTAATGGGCTGATAAACCTGATCTCTGATATCATCAGTGTAATTATAACGTTAATGTTTATGTTTGCCATCGACGCAAAACTAACATTATATAGTTTAGCACTTCTGCCGATTTTAGGAGTATTAGTATGGGTAATCAAAAATATGCAGAGAAAAGCGTATCAAGTGTTAAGCAATAAACAATCTAATATGAATGCCTATATTCATGAAAGTATTGCCGGCATAAAAATTACGCAATCCTTTGCAAGGGAAGAAGAGAATTTTGAAATTTTTGATGAAGTAAGCAATGAAACCCGAACATCTTGGCTTAAGGCAGTTTCAATCCAGTTTCTTCTATGGCCAGGTGTTCAAAATATCTCTGTTTTAACAACAAGTTTAATTTACTTCGTAGGAATACGGCAAATTGGGGTAGATGTTAGTACAGGTACACTTGTAGCGTTTATTGGCTATGTCAATAATTTCTGGAACCCAGTTATTAATATGGGGAACTTCTATAATGCGCTTATCACTGCTTCTGCTTATTTGGAACGTATTTTTGAAACTCTGGATGTTGAACCAGATATTAAGGATCAGCCAAAAGCAATCCCAATGCCAACGATTAAAGGGAATGTCACCTTTGAACGAGTTACCTTCCGTTATGAAGAAGGGAAAAACATACTTAGTGATGTCAGTTTTCATATTAATGCAGGTCAGAGTATCGCCTTAGTCGGCCCCACAGGTGCAGGTAAATCTACTATTATAAATTTGTTAAGTAGGTTTTATGATGTAAATGAAGGCAGTGTCAAAATTGATGGGATTGATGTAAGAGATGTAACATTAAAATCTTTACGGTCGCAAATGGGTGTGATGCTTCAAGATACCTTTGTATTTTCTGGAACCATTCTAGATAATATTCGCTATGGGAAGCTAGATGCAACGGAAGAAGAAGTGATTACCGCAGCTAAAATTGTTAGAGCACATGACTTTATAAAAGACTTAAAGGATGGATATCATACTGTTGTAGAAGAAAGAGGTAGTACTTTATCAGCGGGACAAAGGCAGTTAATATCTTTCGCAAGAGCCCTCTTGGCTAATCCTAAAATATTGATATTAGACGAGGCAACCAGCAGCATTGATACAAAGACGGAAGAACTTCTCCAAGAAGGAATTACTGAATTGTTAAAAGGAAGGACATCCTTCATCATTGCCCATCGTCTATCAACAATTAAAAATAGTAGTCAAATATTTTATGTGGATGGTGGGAGAGTTGCAGAAAAAGGCACACATGATGAGTTAATGGCACAAAAAGGATTGTATTATCATTTATATCAATCACAATATGATTTATTGAAGGTTATGTAAAAAAGGGCTGCAGACATATATCCATGTTTGCAGCCTTTTATAGCATTTCACCCCAATCCATCAGCTGTGTAATCGCATAATCAATTTGCCAAAGCGCTCCGCAAAGGGGAGAACTAGGAGCGAAGATAGAACATTAAATAACAGGCTTGCATGAGCTAATTGAACATCCATTTCTGCTGTCATATTTTTGACAATAGCAGCTAAATCATTGATAAACGGATAAAACAAAATGACCCCTCCAATATTTAACCAAATATGGGCATAAGCACAAAGTTTTGCACTTTTTTCTGTTCCTATTGATGCTAAAAAAGAAGTTATACAGGAACCAATATTAGATCCCAACATAATGGCTATAGCAATTTCAATCGGAAGCAATCCTGCTGATAAAAAGCCCATTATAATACCAATTGTCGCTGTACTTGATTGGATTAGGGCAGTTATAATAATGCCGACTACAAGGGCGATGAAAGGACGGTCTGCTAATGAAAGGAAAAACGAATTTAGAGCAGGATGATGTTCCATCATCCCAGCAAAATATTTAAAACCTCGCATTGTTGTAAAGACAATCGACATACCGAATAAAATGAAGCCGATACTTCTTAATTGATATTTGTTAATGATGATCAAGAGCACACCTAGGATGGCAAGCGGAAGTAGATAATTATTCATGTTAAACGTAATAAATTCAGTTGTGAAGGTGGTTCCGATATTTGTTCCTAAAATAATCCCGATAGATTGAGGAAAGGTTAAGACTCTTGCTGAAATTAGTCCAATCGTTAAAACCATAACGGCAGCGCTGCTTTGAAGAAGTGCTGTAATAATGATGGAAACAATTAACCCCTTCCATGGCTTATCTGTTAATTTTTCGAGCGAGTTTTTTAATGATTGAGAAGATAAATTAAATAAACCTGTCCGTAAGAGAGTCATCCCATAAATAAATAAAAGGATAAGGATAATAAAAAGTATAAGATAAATCATTCTAGGCTTCCTCCTTATTAGAACTATATGAAATAAAGAAGGTGGACATGTCATTTTTAGCTAATTAATGATGACAAAACTAGCTTCTTATACTAGATTTGACAGGGTGTTTAAAAACATGACTAGAGGGAAAAATACAAAAAGAGAAGGGATCGGAGGGAGAAAAAGGCTAATTCCTTGTATAAAACACCTTTTTTTTACGTTTTTTTAAAACAATTTGTCTAACAAGGTCAAATACAGTTGACCTTGTAACTTTGATATATTATAATGTCAAGGTACATGGAAACCATGTTGATGTTAGTGTGTTGTGTTCGGAGGGAGGGAAAGAGAATGTCTAAAACCGTCGTTCGTAAAAACGAATCGCTTGAAGATGCTCTTCGTCGCTTCAAACGTTCAGTATCAAAAACTGGTACTTTGCAGGAAGCTAGAAAGCGCGAATTCTACGAGAAACCAAGTGTGAAACGTAAGAAAAAATCAGAAGCAGCAAGAAAACGTAAGTTCTAAGAGAGGGTGTAGCAAAATTGAGTCTTCTCGAACGCTTAAATAATGATATGAAGCAAGCGATGAAAAACAAAGAAAAAGATAAACTAGTTGTAATTCGAATGATTAAGGCTGCCATTCAGAATGAAAGTATTAAGCTTGGTAGAGATCTTTCTGAAGAAGACGAGTTATCTGTCCTTTCTCGCGAAGTAAAACAACGCAAAGACTCCCTCCATGAGTTTGAGAAAGCAGGTCGTGAAGATCTTGTTGACAAAATACGTGCGGAGTTAAAACATGTTGAAATATATATGCCAGAACAACTTTCAGAAGAGGAGCTAGCAGAGATTGTGAAACAAGCAATCGCTGATACTGGAGCTTCTTCAAAGAAAGAAATGGGAAAAGTGATGGCTGCTTTAATGCCTAAAGTAAAAGGAAAAGCAGACGGTTCACTAGTAAATAAACTTGTACAACAACACCTTTCATAAATAAGTTTATGTTTTAAAGGCTGCAGATTATATCTGCAGCCTTTTTACATAGTTAAAAGATTTTCTGTTTTATCCATTTCTAATATAACATATAATAAAATTAGATGATTTTTATTAAATATAGTTAGATCTGTTAATTTCCTTTGCAGGACCATATTTTGTCCTTTGTTTTTCTCGATTTAAACGATAGAAATTATTAATTAAATAAAAATTAAAAAAAATGAAACTTTTTATTTAGTTAAACGTATACATAGCCATAACATTTTTCTATTACCATTTGGAAAGGAGGGAAAATTTGAGAAGACAAAAGAAAATATTGTTGATCCCTCTTCTTTTTATTTTTTTTCTATCCTTCATTCCTAGTATCATTTACGCTAATAATGAAGAAAAAGTATATGTAGTGCCAATAAAGGATACGGTTGAAAAAGGTTTAAGTCAGTTTGTAGATCGGGCAATTACCGAAGCAGAAGAAAATCAGGCTAGTGCGATAGTCTTTGATATGCATACACCTGGTGGAGATATATCTGCTGCTATTGAAATAGGAAAGAGAATTGCAGAAACTGACATAAAAACGGTTACTTTTATTAACCAAGATGCCATTTCTGCTGGTTCCTATATTGCATTAAATACCGATGAAATCTATATGGTGGAGGGAGGCAGAATAGGATCCTCTGGGGTGATAGACGGACAAGGGAATGCAGCAGATGAAAAGGCTCAGTCTTACTGGATTTCTGCCATGAAAGGGGCAGCAGAAAAAACAGGAAGAGATCCACTTTATGCAATGGCGATGGCAGATAAATCTATTTCCATTCCAGGTATGAAGGAAGCTGGCAAGTTTTTAACTTTAACTTCATCTGAAGCAGAAGAAATAAACTATTCCAATGGTACGGTAAATAGTTTAGAGGATGTGCTAGATCATTTAGGGATACAGAACGCAAAGATAGAAAAGGTTGATGAAAGCTTTGCAGTGAAAATTGCAAGGTTTGTAACAAATCCTATTATCATTCCTATATTATTATCAATTGGAAGTTTGGGATTAATCATCGAATTATATTCACCTGGGTTTGGACTGCCGGGAATAGCGGGAATTTCTGCTTTATTGCTCTTTTTCTATGGGCATCTAGTTGCAGGACTTGCGGGATACGAAAGTCTCATTCTCTTTGTGATTGGAATCCTTTTGATTATACTGGAGTTCTTTGTCGTCGGTGGAATAGCTGGAGCAATTGGGATTGTTTCTGTCATTGCTAGCATGTTTCTTGCAAGTGGAGATATTGCGGTCATCGGGATAAGTCTAGCAATCGCAATAGGGGTTTCCATTATAGCATCTATCTTATTAGTAAAGGTGTTTGGTAGAAAAATGAAATTCTTTAAAAAAATAATTTTAACAGACTCAACCAATACAGAAAGTGGGTATGTTTCTAATCAGAACCGCAATGATTTGATGGAGAAAACAGGAGTTACCTTAACTGCCTTACGTCCTGCCGGAGTCATACTTATTGAGGATGAAAGAATCGATGTGGTGAGTGATGGAAGTTTTATTGATAAGGGCAAGAAAGTAAAAGTAGTAAAAGCAGAAGGTTCAAGAATTGTTGTAAGGGAAATACTAACGATAGATATACAAAAGGAGGATGAGTAATGCTAGTAGGCGGATTTGAAATATTTTGGATTATTGTTGTAGTATTGGCAATTATTTTATTAGGGGTGCTATTAACATTTGTGCCAGTAATGCTCTGGATTTCTGCTTTAGCAGCAGGAGTGAGAATTAGCATTTTCACATTAGTAGGGATGCGTTTAAGAAGGGTTATACCAAGTCGTGTTGTAAATCCGTTGATTAAAGCCCATAAAGCGGGATTAAATGTAACAATCAATCAATTAGAAAGTCATTATCTTGCTGGTGGTAATGTTGATAGGGTAGTAAATGCGCTGATTGCTGCCCATCGTGCCAATATTGAGCTATCATTTGAAAGATGTGCTGCAATTGATTTAGCAGGACGTGATGTATTAGAAGCAGTGCAAATGAGTGTAAATCCTAAAGTAATTGAGACACCTTTTATTGCTGGTGTAGCGATGGATGGTATTGAAGTAAAAGCAAAAGCAAGAATTACAGTGCGTGCCAATATTGAGAGACTAGTAGGGGGAGCTGGAGAAGAAACAGTCGTAGCCAGAGTTGGGGAAGGGATTGTTTCGACAATTGGTTCTTCTGATAATCATAAAAAAGTATTAGAAAATCCAGATATGATTTCTCAAACAGTTTTAGCTAAAGGGTTAGATGCTGGTACAGCTTTTGAAATTCTATCGATTGATATTGCGGATGTAGATATCGGTAAAAACATTGGCGCTGAATTACAAACAGAGCAAGCAGAAGCAGATAAGAAAATCGCTCAAGCAAAAGCGGAAGAGCGTAGAGCGATGGCTGTTGCCCAAGAACAAGAGATGAAAGCAAAAGTTCAAGAAATGCGTGCGAAGGTTGTCGAAGCAGAAGCGGAAGTTCCTATGGCTATGTCTGATGCGTTGCGTTCAGGCAATATTGGAGTAATGGACTATATGAATTTACAAAATATCACGGCTGATACAGAAATGAGAGGCTCGATCGGTAAATTAACAGATGACCAGAAAAATAAAGGTGATAATGAGTAAACTTTAAGAAAGGGAGGGAAAAGATTTGGAAATTGTTCCAATAATAATCGGGGTTTTAGCTTTTCTCTTCAAAGTAATTTTTGAAAATGATAAAAATAAACAAGCGCCTAAGCCAACAAGACAACAGGTTCCCAAGTCTAAGCCTGTAATGCCTCAAGAGGTGAGAGAGCAGACGGTTATTCCACCAGTAGTTAAGCATAAGGAGCCGAGAAAGCAGCAGGTTGAAAAACCACTTTCTGAGCTGGAAAGGCTGCAAAGGGAAAATGCAAGTTTACAAAAGAAGATTAATATGATGGAAAAACAACGAAATCGAGTCGTTCAAGGACCAATTATAAATAAGAATCAACCTCTGGAAGAATCTGAAGGCTTATTTACAAAGGATAATATTGTTCAGGCGGTAGTGTTTTCGGAAGTATTAGCTTCGCCTCGTTCAAGAAATCCACATCGAGCTTCTATGCAACACAGCGTAACAAGCAGAAAATAAAAACATAGAGAGTTATTATCAAGCGTTATTTCTCTTTGGAGAAGTGATTTGCTAGATAATAGCTCTTTTTTTGTATAAAAGGATATTTAAAGAAAATCTCCACGAATGCGTGTCGTAAAAGTTTTTCTTAGCATAATGTAGGACTCCGTGAATATGATGATAGTAAGTGTAAGAAAGCGTACTGTCTATACAGAGAATCTCATAAAAGAGAGGAAAGGGGGTTCTTTTTTTATGGCTAAAAAATGGGGACACAACTTGCGGAACTGGATGATAAAAAACTTAGAACTTCCTCAAGATGTCATGATGGACTTACCTAGAATTACAATGATTGGACAAATACATATTTATGTAGAGAACCACCGAGGGTTAATAACCTTTTCAGATAAAGAATTGCGATTGCTTTTAAAACAAGGGCAGCTGTTGATTAAAGGAAAAGGGTTTGTTATTAAGACAATTTTACCAGAGGAAATATTATTAGAAGGGAAAATAGATCAAGTTTTATACATAAATGAATGATTTGGGAGGAAATTATGAAAAATCATTGGATAGAATATTTAACAGGGATTATTACAGTGAAAGCAACAGGCAAAGGTTTAGAAAGGTTTTTAAATAAGTTATTAAAAAATGGTATGTCTGTTTGGAACGTAAAGAAGCACGGACCGCAAGCTGTAACCTTTCAGATTAGTCTAAAGAATATCCATTCTCTTCGTCATTTAGTTAGAGGAAGCGGTATAAAAATAGAGTTTCAGCGCCGAGCTGGAGCTCCGTTTCTATATAAAAGAATGTGGAAAAATAGCGGTTTTGTACTCGGATTATTCCTTTTTTTAGGACTAGTTCTCACTTTATCTAATATGGTCTGGGGAATAGAAATCAAGGGAGCAAATCCTGCGACTGAATATCAAATTCGTAAGCAGCTGGATAAGATGGACATAAAAATTGGTAAATCGCAGTTTTTTGCGAAGGAATTAGATGAAATTCAGGCAGAATTAACAAATAATATTGATGCGATTACATGGATTGGTGTGGAGTTAAAAGGGACAACTTATCATTTCCAGGTGGTTGAAAAAAACGAGCCGAAGAAAAAGAAAGAAGCGGGCCCGCAAAATTTAATAGCAACGAAGAAAGCGACAATTGTAACAGATTTTGTGGAATCTGGTACAAAACGCTATGCCATCAATGAGGTTGTGAGAAAAGGACAATTGTTAGTTGCAGGCAAAATAGGAAATGAAGATCGTGTGAAGAGTGTATCTGCTAAAGGGAAAGTATGGGGAGAAGTGTGGTATACGACAAAAGTGACTGTTCCTTTGGAAACAACTTTCCAAGTATTTAATGGAGCGGAAAAGCAAAAAATTTATATGAAGCTTGGTAAGTGGAGTATTCCTGTATGGGGATTTGGCAAAATAGAGTATAAGGAATATGAGGAAGAGGAGAATGAGTCAAACGTTAAGTTCTTTAAATGGGAATTGCCAATTAAGATTGTAAATAAAACATATCGGGAAAAAGAGATTGTAATAAGAGGATATAGTGAGAAGGATGCTATCGAGAAGGGGAAGGAGGATGCGAGAAAGGATATTATGAAACGAATTGGTGAAGATGGGAAAATTAAGGAGGAAAAAATTTTACAACAAGATATAAAGAATGGTAAAGTTAAATTAAATATAGCTTTTACAACAATAGAAAACATTGCG
This sequence comes from Niallia sp. FSL W8-0951, assembly GCF_038006525.1. Classification (NCBI taxonomy): domain Bacteria; kingdom Bacillati; phylum Bacillota; class Bacilli; order Caryophanales; family Bacillaceae; genus Niallia; species Niallia sp. FSL W8-0951. The sequence continues at coordinate 2,173,121 of NZ_JBBOVK010000001.1, read as the reverse complement.
AAAGCACAACCTCTAACTCAAGGAGATACAGAATGACAGAAGATTTAAAAACGATGAATGTAAAGTTGAAAGATCCAAACGAAGCAATTGCTTTACTTGGTAATGGAGATAGCAATCTGCAAGTGCTTGAAAAAGAATTAGATTGTAACATCGTAACGAGAGGAGAAACGCTGCTTGTTTCTTCTGAGAATCCTGATTCAATAGAGCTCGTTGGGGATATTGTTGATAAACTTTTACAAGTAATCCGAAAGGGTGTTTCCATCAGTCAACGAGATGTGGTATATGCGATCTCACTGGCAAAGAAAGGAACGCTTGAATATTTTGGGTCACTATACGATGAAGAAATAGCGAAAACGATTAAAGGAAAATCAATTAGAGTAAAAACGATCGGCCAAAGTGAGTATATACGCACTATTAGAAGAAATGATCTAGTTTTTGGGATTGGGCCTGCAGGAACAGGTAAGACTTATTTAGCCGTTGTGATGGCGGTAAATGCTTTAAAGAGCGGGAAAGTAAATAGAATTATTTTAACAAGACCTGCAGTGGAAGCGGGGGAAAGTTTAGGTTTTTTGCCAGGGGATTTGAAAGAAAAAGTAGATCCATATTTACGCCCGTTATATGATGCATTGCATGATGTGCTTGGTATGGAGCATACTGCTCGTTTGATTGAAAGAAATACGATTGAAGTAGCTCCACTTGCCTATATGCGCGGGAGAACACTGGATGATGCTTTTGTAATATTAGACGAAGCACAGAATACAACTCATGCCCAGATGAAAATGTTTTTAACAAGACTTGGTTTTGGATCCAAGATGGTGGTTACAGGGGATAAAACACAAATAGATCTGCCAAAGGGCGTGAAATCAGGATTAGTAGTTGCAGAACAAATTCTGCAAAACGTAAATGGGATCGGCTTTGTTCATTTAGAAGAAAGCGATGTAGTGAGACATCCATTAGTCGGAAAAATTATTCATGCGTATGGAAAGCAAGTTATGTAAAAGAAAGAAGGACAATATCTTAAGTTTATTTGAGCTTAAGGATATTGTCCTTCTTTCTATATTGGATTGGATACGTTCCGGATACATGAAATATTCGAAAAAGGATGAAAACGATCGAAAAAACTGTTATCATTTTACATATCATCAGATTTTTTTGTTTTTAATTATTGGTGGTTTTACTGATCTATTGAGGAAAGTGACAAGTGCTTGAAAATCAGCTTTCAGAAGGAGAATTTACATCTAGATAGGTTAAGGATTAAAAAATAGGTTTAAGATGATAGAATAATCAACTGAACCTATTTTTTTGAAATAGGAGGTAAATATGAACGTTTGGCAGAGAATGCGTAATAATTTAATAAAACTAATGAATATTACCTTTTTTAAAATAATTCTCTTTATTTTACTTGGTGTCATTTTATTCTTTACACTCTATGGAAACGTAAAGCCGGAAAAATTAAATGTACAGTTATTTTCTGTAGCGGATCAGACTATAAGGTCACCCATAACAGTGGAAGATAAAGAGAGTACAGAGAAAAAGAAGGAAGAAGCAAAAAATCAAGTACAGGATGTCTATGTTGTTAATAAAGAAATTGCTCAGAATCGTGTAGATTTAATATCTTCTATATTTGATTCTGTAACAGAAGTAAATAACGAAGTAGAGAAACAAATGGAAGAAAAAAGAAAGAAAGCAGAAGAGGAAGATAAGAATAAACAATCAATAAAAGAGCCATCCGTTGACGAGAAGCTTGAATTACTAAAAGGCAAGCTGACAAATGAAGTAACGAATGAAATTATGGACCGCTCTTTAAAATCGCTTATTCCTTATTCGGAAGATCAGTTAGAAATCGCAAAAGATATTACGGTAACAGCTATACATACAGTAATGAATGGTAAGATTCCTTCAGATGAGGTGGAGAATGCCAAAAAAAGAGTGGAGGATATCTTAAAGGTAAACGATGGTTTAACTTCTGATTTAAAGAGTGCAAGTATCGATTTAGGAAGATTTGCAATCATTCAAAATGAGTTCTACGATCCTACTGCGACAGAAGAAATGCGTCAGCAAGCTGTTGATGGTGTGGAGCCAATAAGAGTACTTCAAGGCCAAGTTCTTGTGGAAGAAGGCCAACTGATAAGTAGAGAGATACATAGACAACTTGAACTTGTTGGATTATTAGATAGCGATAATTCCATTCAGCCATTTATTGGTTTAGGTTTAATCATCTTGACGATGCTAGCGGCACTTTATTTTTATACACTTAAAAGAACATCGAAAGAGAAGGAGAATAATATCCAGTTCTATTTAATGTTCTTTCTTATAATTAGTGTAACGATTGTATTAATGAAAACAATAAGCGCCTTCCAACAGTTTGAATACACAGAGATTGGCTATATATTTCCAGCTGCTATGGCGGTTATGTTAATTAAGATATTAATGGAAGAAAAATCTGCTTTATTAGTAACGATTATTCTTGCGGTTTGTGGAATGATTATGTTTAATGAAGGAGTTGCTGGAACTTTTAATGTAGGAATGGGTATATATATTATTGCAAGTGGTTTAGCCAGTATTTTATTTTTATATAAAAGAAATCAGCGGACCAATATTCTTTATGCAGGATTCTTTATTTCTTTTATAAATATTGTTACGATATTAGCGATTTTATATTTACAAAACGGACATTATGGTGCAAAAGAATATGGTGTATTCCTTTTACTGGCCGTTATTTCCGGAATAAGTTCAGCTGTTTTAACAATCGGTTTCTTGCCTTTCCTTGAAACCGGGTTTGGGGTGCTTTCTACCATTAAGTTAATTGAGCTCTCTAATCCTAACCATCCATTATTACGTAAAATCTTAACTGAGGCACCTGGTACGTATCATCATAGTGTGATGGTTGCTAATTTAGCGGAATCAGCATGTGAAGCGATTGGCGCCAATGGGTTATTGGCAAGAGTTGGTTGTTATTATCATGATATCGGGAAAACAAAAAGGCCGCATTTTTTTATTGAAAATCAAATGAATATGGGAAATCCACATGACCGTATTCCTCCCCAGGCCAGTAAAAATATCATTATTGCCCACGCAACAGATGGAGCTGAGTTATTAAGAAAATATAAATTACCGAAAGAAATCGTCGATATTGCTGAACAGCATCATGGAACCTCCCTCTTAAAATATTTTTATTTTAAGGCAAAGGAAAAAGGGGGAGAGGTAAAAGAAAGTGATTACCGCTACCCAGGCCCAAAAGCCCAAACGCGTGAGGTAGCAATTATAGGAATTGCGGATAGTGTAGAAGCTGCTGTAAGAAGTTTAAATGCACCAACCACCGAGCAAATTGACTCTTTAATTAAGAATATTATTTCTGACCGTTTGCAAGATGGACAATTGGATGAATGTGATTTAACATTAAAGGAATTAGATATTGTTCGAAATACATTAAGTGAAACGTTAAAAGGAATTTTTCATTCACGAATCGAATATCCAGAAATGAAAAAGTAAAGGAAGTCGAATATGAATTTAGAAATTGATTTTATTGATGAAACAGAAAAAGTGAAGGAAAGTGAGATTGCGAAAATCGAGAAACTTTTACAATTTGCGGCCGGTAAACTAAATCTCCAAGGAGAAATTGAGCTTTCCATTACCTTCGTTCATAATGAACAAATTAAACAAATAAATAAAGAATATAGAGAAAAGGATCAACCGACAGATGTTATTTCTTTTGCGCTAGAGGAATTAGGAGAAGGCGAATTGGAATTGGTTGGAGAGGGACTTCCTAGAATGTTAGGAGATATTGTCATTTCTATCGATAAAGCGGAGGAACAGGCTAATGATTATGGTCATTCTTATATGAGAGAACTTGGATTTTTATCTGTTCATGGCTTTTTGCACTTACTAGGATATGACCATATGACAGAAGAAGATGAAAAAGTGATGTTTACTCTTCAAAAGGATATTTTAGATGAGTTCGGATTACAAAGATAAAAGAATTCGAAAGAACAGTCAATTATCCTCCTTCCGTTTAGCGATATTGGGAATACTAACTGCTATTAAACAAGAAAGAAATGTAAAAATTCATTTGGTTATTACCATTCTTGTTATTGTATTGGGCCTTTTAAATGATTTGTCTAAACAGGAATGGATGTTAATTGCTTTTTGTATTGGATTAGTAATTAGCCTAGAACTGATAAATACGGCAATAGAACGTGTGGTGGATCTTGTTACTAGTGAATATCATCCATTGGCAAAAGAGGCAAAGGACATAGCTGCTGGTGCTGTTTTTGTCGCAGCAATTCTTTCGATTGTGATTGGCGGAATCATCTTTATCCCGAAAATCTGGAGCGCTATAATAGGTTAGAGAATAAAAGCTATCTGATAAAAATTAAATCTTCAACAAATAGTTATTTGTTGAAGATTTAATTTTTAAAAGGTAGTTTTTTATTTTTGGGTTTTCTACGTTCATTAATAACTCCCTACTTCTTTCTCTTTATTGTGCTTCCAAATTAGTATATAATTTTAAGACAGTACATTTAACATCATATTAAGTGTTACTGAAGTTTGAAAACGTTCCATTTATTCTTTAAAATAATGTGTAAGGCGAGAATAGGGCTTACTAAAAAGAGATACTCACTAAAATGAAAATTATTTTAAAATAAATCTTAGCGCTAAAGGGGAAAGTATTTGGCTAAACAAGAACCTTTTCGGCTTGTGATATAGCCAAAAGTGAACTTGAAATAGCATGAAAAGCTGCTTAAAGAAAAGAGGGATTTGTATGAAAAAGGAACTTCTAATGGAAGAAGCAAAACTTGCACGTGATAAAGCGTATGTACCTTATTCAAAATTTAAGGTAGGAGCAGCTCTGCTTTCGGAAAAGGGTATCGTTTATCACGGTTGTAACATTGAAAACGCAGCGTACAGTATGACGAATTGTGCAGAACGAACGGCATTATTTAAAGCTGTGTCAGAAGGTGATACTACTTTCAAGAAGCTTGTTGTTGTGGCAGATACAGAGGGACCAGTTTCTCCATGTGGTGCTTGCAGACAAGTAATTTCTGAACTTTGTCCAAAAGACATGGAAGTAATATTAACGAATTTAAAAGGCGACGTACAAACATTAACTGTGGCAGAGTTATTGCCAGGAGCATTTTCACCGGAGGATTTAAATGAACATTAATAATCAAACAGAACACAAATCAGGATTTATCTCCATTATAGGAAGACCTAATGTTGGAAAATCAACCTTTTTGAACCGTGTAATAGGCCAAAAGATTGCGATTATGAGCGACAAGCCACAGACTACAAGAAATAAAGTTCAAGGTGTACTTACAACAGATGATGCACAGCTTATTTTCATTGATACACCTGGAATTCATAAACCGAAACATAGACTTGGCGATTTTATGATGAAGGTAGCGCAAAATACACTGAAAGAAGTGGATCTAATCCTTTTTATGGTTAACGCTGAAGAAGGCTTTGGTAAAGGGGAAGAATTCATTCTTGAGAAATTTCAGTCTGTAAAAACACCAATATTTTTAGTGATTAATAAAATTGATACGATTCACCCAGATCAATTATTTGCCATTATTGAATCATATAAAGAGAAGTATCCATTTAAAGAAATTGTCCCAATCTCTGCTCTAGAAGGAAATAATGTCGAAACATTATTAACACAAATCAAAAAGTATTTACCAGAAGGACCGCAATTTTATCCAGCTGATCAAGTGACAGACCATCCTGAACGCTTTATTGTTTCTGAGTTAATAAGGGAAAAAGCACTGCACCTAACAAGAGAGGAAATTCCTCACTCCCTTGCAGTAGTAATTGAAAAGATGGAGAGAAAATCAAACGATGTCATTAACGTAATGGCCACTATTATCGTTGAACGAGATTCTCAAAAAGGGATAATTATCGGTAAACAAGGTAGTATGCTGAAAGAAATCGGAAAAAGAGCAAGAACGGATATTGAAAATCTTCTTGGAAATAAAGTCTATTTGGAATTATGGGTGAAAGTACAAAAAGATTGGCGCAATAAAATGACACAATTGCGTGATTTTGGGTTTAGAGAAGACGAATATTAATAATTAGAACGGAACAGCTTTAAAGGCTGCCATAAGAAAAAATGGAATCCTGTTGTTCCCTTTATTGCAGCAATAGGAAAACGGATTAAACTAGAAGGCATTCGGTTATTTGAAAATTATACATGCAATCAATTAGCAATATTTTCGTCTCATGATTTTATAAAGACAGGCTATGATAAGATTAAGGTTGTAAACAGCTAGTTAAAAATCGAAAGGTGGGGTTTTACATGTTAGACTTTACCTGGAAAGTTTTTTCCCAAACAGGTAACATTGATACTTATCTACTCTTTAAAGAATTAGAAAAGCATAATCATGAAATACCAGGAATGCAAGAAGAGGAACTAGCGGAACTTGATTATCCCATTTCATAGTTACTGTCCTTATAGTAGGGGATGGTGAATGGTGATGCTCGAAAAGTGTGAAGGGATTGTAATTAGATCCATCGATTACGGTGAATCCAATAAAATAGTAACGTTGTATACAAGAGAATGGGGAAAGGTTGGGGTAATGGCTAGAGGTGCAAAAAAGCCAAACAGCAGGCTTTCTGCTGTAACCCAGCCTTTTGTCTATGGATATTTTCTCGTCCAGCGAAGTAGTGGATTAGGGCTTTTACAGCAAGGGGATATTATATCGAGTATGCGTTCATTGAAAGAAGATATTTTTCTTACTGCATACGCTAGCTATATAGTAGAGCTTACAGATAAATGTACGGATGAAAAAAAGCCAAATCCTTTTCATTTTGAATTATTATATCAAACGTTAAATTACATGAATGAAGAATACGATCCGGAAATATTAGTAAATATCTATGAACTAAAAATGTTAAACAGCTTAGGATTATATCCAATACTAGATCGCTGTGTTTTTTGCGGGGCGACAGAGGGGCATTTTTCGTTTTCTATCCGAGAAGGTGGATTAATCTGTCATCAATGCTTGGACAAGGACCCGTATCATTATAAAATCTCGCAGGCTACGGTAAAGCTACTTCGGATTTTTTATTATATGGATATTTCCCGTCTAGGTAGTATCTCTGTCAAAGATTCAACTAAGAAAGAGCTAAGTATGATTATTGATGCTTATTATGAAGAGTATTCTGGGTTGTATTTGAAATCTAAAAAATTTATTCAATCAATGAAAAACTTAGGGGATTCCTTTACATAAAAGTAATTGAATGAAGAGTGAATCTTCTTCGAGAATAAATCGAAGCAAGGTTGACAACTAATATTTTTTTCGTTATTATTCATGTAAATAAGAGTGTTGCATTGAAAAGAAAGTAGTACTTAATTCACCTCATGAAAAGCGAGCTTGGGATAGTGGAAGCCAAGTTCATGAGCATTAAGGAAGGCGTTCTTGGAGCAACTGCGTATGAAAGTGGCTGTATCTTACAGCAAATAGGGTGGAACCGCGGGTTAACTCTCGTCCCTATGTCAAGCAATATTTGGCATAGGGACGAGAGTTTTTTGTGTTCCTTACGAGAACATACTCTACATAAATCTATGCTGAATATACGTTTTATAAATTCGGAGGTGTAGGAAAGCAATGAATATTCAAAACATGATTTTAACATTGCAAAAACATTGGTCTGACTATGGTTGTATCCTAATGCAGGCATATGATGTAGAAAAAGGTGCGGGGACGATGAGTCCTTATACTTTTTTAAGAGCGATTGGTCCTGAGCCGTGGAATGTGGCTTATGTAGAGCCATCTAGAAGACCGGCAGATGGAAGATATGGAGAAAATCCAAACCGTTTATATCAGCATCATCAATTTCAAGTAATCATGAAGCCTTCTCCTGACAATATTCAAGAATTATATTTAGATTCTCTAAGAGCACTAGGGATTAATCCGTTAGAGCATGATATTCGCTTTGTAGAGGATAACTGGGAAAATCCTTCTCTAGGCTGCGCAGGTCTTGGATGGGAAGTATGGCTTGATGGAATGGAAATTACTCAATTTACGTATTTTCAACAAGTTGGCGGTATTGAATGTAAGCCAGTATCGGTTGAAATAACTTATGGAATTGAGCGATTGGCTTCCTATATTCAAGATAAAGAAAATGTTTTTGATTTAGAGTGGACAGATGGGTTCACAATCAAAGATATTTTTTATCAACCAGAATTTGAACATAGTAAATATACATTTGAAACGTCTGATACCGATATGCTGTTTAACCTATTCTCTATCTATGAAAAAGAGGCGCATAGACAAATGGACGAAGGGCTAGTACACCCTGCCTATGACTATGTATTAAAATGCTCTCACGTTTTCAACCTATTGGATGCTAAAGGGGCTATTTCTGTTACAGAAAGAACTGGTTATATTGGAAGATGCAGAAATTTAGCACGTAAAGTGGCAAAAACTTTCTACGAAGAAAGAGAAAAATTAGGATTCCCAATTTTAAAAAGTAAGGAGGGAAAAAGTCATGAATAAAAGAGACTTATTATTGGAAATTGGTTTAGAAGAAATGCCAGCTCGTTTTATCTCTGCTAGTATCCAATCATTAAAAGAGAAAATGGAGGCTTGGCTTGCGGAGAAACAATTGGGTTATGTTTCTGTTCAGGCTTTTTCTTCCCCGCGCAGATTGGCCCTTCTTGTTACTGATTTAGATGAATCGCAACAAGATATGGAAGAAGAAGCAAAAGGCCCTGCTAAACGTATTGCATTAAACGAAGCTGGCGAATGGTCTAAAGCAGCTGCGGGATTCACAAGAGGGCAAGGCTTAACAGTAGAAGACATCTATTTTAAAGAGATAAATGGTGTGGAATACGCTCATGTAAAAAAATTTATTAAAGGGAAACAGACAAGTGAATTATTATCAGAATTAAAAGAGTTAATTCTAAGCTTAACATTCCCGAAAAATATGCGTTGGTCCAATAATGAATTACGATATATTCGTCCAATTAAATGGCTTATTGCCTTATTTGGAGAAGAAATTATTCCATTCTCTATTACTAATGTAGAAACGTCTAATCAGTCACGTGGTCATCGTTTTTTAGGTGGAGAAATCGTCTTTCAAAACCCTTCTGATTATGAGAAGAAAATGTTGGCTCAATATGTGATGGTTAATGCAGCAGAACGAAAAGAAGCTATCGTTTCGCAAATAAAAAAATTAGAAGAAGAAAACAATTGGATTATTCCAATTGATGAAGATTTATTAGAGGAAGTTACTAATTTAGTTGAATACCCAACTGCTTTGTATGGTACTTTTGATGAGTCATATTTAGAGTTACCAACCGAAGTATTAATTACAAGCATGAAAGAACATCAACGCTATTTCCCAGTTAAGTCTAAGGAAGGAAAGTTGTTGCCTTATTTTGTAACTGTTCGGAACGGGGACCATCAACATCTTGACAAAGTTGCAAGGGGAAATGAGAAAGTATTAAGAGCTAGACTTGCTGATGCAGCCTTCTTCTACAAAGAAGATCAAAAGTTAGCGATAGACGATCTTCTAAAAAAACTAGAAGCAATCGTATATCATGAAGAAATTGGTACTTTAGCAGAAAAAGTAGCTCGTGTTCGCTTACTTGCTTATAAGTTAGCCGACGAATTACAGTTAACTTCTGAAGAAAAACAAGATGTCGACAGAGCTGCGCAAATTGCTAAGTTTGACCTTGTAACAAATATGGTTTATGAATTCCCCGAGCTGCAAGGATTAATGGGAGAACGATATGCTATTCAAAAGGGAGAAAAGGCATCAGTAGCGAACGCTATTAATGAGCATTATATGCCGCGTCATGCAGATGACGAAACAGCACCAAGTAATGTGGGGGCAGTACTTGCGCTAGCAGAGAAACTGGATACAATTGTTTCGTTCTTTAGTATTGGATTAGTACCAACTGGTTCACAAGATCCTTACGCATTAAGAAGACAGGCAACTGGAATTGTTCAGACCCTAATAGATAAAAACTGGAATATTCCAATTGAGCAATTGGTTGAACTGGCGATACAGGCTATAGAGAATGTGTCAAAAGTTTCCGGGCAAGAATTAGTTGATTCAGTGCTGTCATTCTTCAAATTACGTGTGAAATATATTTTACAAGAACAGGGCATCCGCTATGATATGATTGATGCAGTGTTGGCAGAAAAAATTGGTGGGGCTGCAAGTGTTTTAAGAAAGGCAAAAGTTCTTGAACTTCACAAAGATGATGCTAATTTCAAGGAAGGGATAGAAGCATTAAGTCGAATTATCAATATTTCTAATAAGGCAGTAACCGTTTCAGCGGTTGATTCTAGCTTGTTTGAAAATGAATATGAAAGTGATCTATATAATCGTTTTACAGCGGTTAAAGAAAAAATTAATACCAAAGTGGAAGAAAAAGAGTATTTTGAGTTATTGTTCTCTTTACAAGAAGCAATCTCTGCATATTTTGACCACACCATGGTAATGGCTGATAATGAGAAGATTAAAGAAAATCGCTTAAATCTAATGGCGGAAATTGCTGCATATATTAAAGGTTTCGCAAGTGTAAATGAAATAATTGTGAAGTAGTAACTAGATAGTTTAACAAAAAGCTAGGCAGGGGATTCCCCTACCTAGTTTCCTTTTGTTATGATTAGGCATAATGAATATGTACTTGAATGTTAAATATGGTTGTAGCAAAAGAGTTATCTTTAGATTCTTTTTCTTTTGATTCTGGCTATTTCGTATATAATAGTTAGTAGATATCGTTACCTAAATGAAGGTGGTGAATAGGAAATCGAACTGAATAAACGTCAAGAAAAAATTATTGAAATTGTAAAAGAAAATGGGCCGATAACGGGCGAGCATATTGCGGATAAATTAAACTTAACAAGAGCTACACTTCGACCAGATTTAGCGATATTAACAATGGCTGGATTTTTAGATGCAAGACCACGTGTAGGCTACTTCTATACAGGCAAGAACTCAGAGCGGCTAGTAATTGATAATATCCGTAATATTCTTGTGAAAGATTATTATTCACATCCAGTAGTTGTTCACGAGAATTCCTCTGTCTATGATGCCATTGTCATTATGTTCACAGAAGATGTTGGAACTATTTTTGTTATTGATGAAGCTTCCACATTAACTGGAGTTGTTTCCCGCAAAGATCTATTACGAGCAAGCATTGGTAAACAAGAGTTAAACTCTTTGCCTGTCGCGATTATTATGACAAGAATGCCGAATGTCACATATTGCTTTAAAGAAGAGATTTTAGTAGATGTTGGCTGCAAGTTAATGGATCACGAAATAGATGCACTTCCAGTTGTAGAAAAAAATGAAAATGGTCTTCTTGTAATAGGAAGAGTTTCGAAAACAAATATTACTAGGGCGTTTGTAGACTTGTCTAACAATCGTAAAGGAATTGTGGAGGAACATAATGACTGAAAGACAAATTATCTATGTTGTATCTGATTCAGTTGGTGAAACAGCTGAACTAGTAACAAAAGCAGCAATTAGCCAATTTTCTGGACATAACGTAAATGTATTAATTAAAAGATTCCCGTTTGTGGAAGATAAATCGAATATACATGAAGTAGTTATGCAAGCTAAAATGGAACATGGGATGATTGCTTATACGCTTGTTAAACCAGAAGTTCGCAATTATATGAGTGAATTGGCTCGCCAAGAAGGCGTATACGCCTGTGATATAATTGGTCCGATTATCGATCAATTCCAAGTTTTATGGGGAAAGACGCCTTTATATGAACCAGGGCTTGTCCGCAAACTTGATGAAGATTATTTTAAAAAAGTAGAAGCAATAGAATTTGCTGTGAAATATGATGATGGCAGGGATCCAAGAGGGTTAGAAAAGGCAGATATTATCTTAATTGGTGTATCACGAACATCCAAAACACCTTTATCGCAATTTTTGGCACATAAAAGAGTGAAAGTGGCAAATGTTCCAATCGTGCCAGAGGTTGATCCGCCAAAAGAACTTTTTCAAGTTCCAGCAAGTAAATGCTTTGGCTTAAAAATAAGCCCGACGAAATTAAACAATATTAGAAAAGAGCGCCTTATTTCTCTGGGTTTAAGTGATCAAGCAAGCTATGCGCAAATTGAAAGAATAAAAGAAGAATTAACCTATTTTGATGATATCGTAAATCGCATCGGCTGCCCGGTTATCGATGTTACGAATAAAGCAGTGGAAGAAACAGCAAATATTATACACAATTTATATTATCGCTCTAAGTATAATGCAGATAATTAGTTTTTTCTTATAAAAATAAGTGGTAAAGACTTGGTTCTCCAAAGTAGAATCAAGTTTTTCATTATGGCTGTTTTGTACTTATTATCCAACAGAAAAGTTCCTTATATTTTATTTTTTGTTCTAGTATGATCTAAAAGGAATAATTATAGATAAAAAAAGATGGAATTTCAAGCTGATTTATACTATAATAAAAAATTGTGATAAAAAAGTATCATGTTTTAGGTTTAGACTTGGCTTATTACGAATAAACTATTTATTGTGAGAAGTCAAGGGAAGGGATAAAAAAATTTTCGACATTACTTCTTTCGTGAAAAAATAATTTAGGAAGAAGGAATATGTGGAGTGATGTAGAATTAATAGTACATTAGGAAAACACATGATTTATGTTGATGCTGATTCCTGTCCTGTAAAAGAAGATATTGTCGAAATAGCTTCTTATTATCATTATGAATTACAGTTCGTTGCTTCCTACGCCCATATGAAGCGGGAGAATGACGGACAAAAATGGAAATATGTGGATAGTGATAAAGAAGCTGTTGATTTATTTATTATGAATGCTACCAAGAAACAGGATATTGTCGTGACTCAAGATATTGGCTTGGCCTCCACTTTATTGCTAAAGCAAGTTACTGTTCTTTCACCTAGAGGAGTAATCTATGAGGAAGAAACGATAAATACTGCATTAGATATGCGTTATTTATCTGCTAAAGCAAGGCGAAAAGGGGTATATGGAAAAGGGCCTAAACCATTTACAGAGGAGGATCGACAAAAATTTAGAAGAAATTTTATAAGGATTTTGTCGAAAAATGAAGGAGATTCGACTGGACACGTCGAATAATTCATTAAAGTAGGCAATAAGTAGGGAGATGTGTTAGAAAATGGTGGCGCGCATTCCTGAAGAAAAACTTAATGAAATTAAACAGGCAACTGATATTGTAGAGATCATTGGAGAACATGTATCCCTTACAAGACAAGGGCGCAATTTCATCGGTCTTTGTCCTTTTCACGGCGAAAAAACACCTTCTTTTACTGTATCGCCAGATAAGCAGATATTCCATTGCTTTGGCTGTCATGCAGGTGGAAATGTATTTACCTTTCTAATGGATTTAGAAGGCACTTCTTTTGTAGAAGTAGCTACAAGTCTTGCAGACAGAGCAAGCATTGATTTAGGAATTGAAATCAATGAATTGGAAAAAAAACCAGCTATCCCCAATGATTTACAGCAAATGATTGATGCACATGAATTATTATCTAAATTCTACCATCATTTGCTCGTAAATACAAAGGATGGTCAGCACGCATTGGAATATTTAACTAATAGGGGCTTTACATTACCTATTATTGAAAAGTTCCAAATAGGCTATACATTAAACTCTTGGGATTTAGCTGTGAAGTTTTTAGGGAAACGTAAATTCGATGTTTCACTACTAGAAAAAGCTGGTTTGATTGTAAAAAGTGAGAGGGATGAAAAATATTTTGATCGTTTCCGCGATCGGATCATCTTCCCAATCAGTGATCGAAATGGTAACACAATTGCGTTTTCGGGACGTGCATTAGGGGATAATAATCCCAAATATCTTAACAGTCCCGAAACACCAATTTTTAATAAAAGCAATACACTTTACAATTTTCATAAAGCAAGGCCGATTATAAGGAAGCTACAACAAGCTGTTTTATTTGAAGGGTTTGCAGATGTTATAGCTGCTAATAGAGCGGGAGTGGAAAATAGTGTTGCGACAATGGGTACGTCCTTAACGGAAGAGCATATCGCAATTCTAAAAAGAAACGCGCGAAATATAACGATTTGTTATGATTCTGATTCAGCAGGGATAGAAGCGGCCTTTCGTGCAGGACAGCTTCTTACTAAGGCTAATTGTGTTGTTAAAGTAGTAATGTTACCAGATGGAATGGACCCTGATGATTATGTGAACAAATTTGGGGAAGATAAACTACAGCAGGAAATTCTTCATGGAAGTATTCCTTTTATGGGATTTAAAATGCTGTACTATCGAAGAGGGAAAAATCTTCAAAATGAAGGAGATAAACTCGCCTATATAGAAGAAGTAATAGGAGAAATTGCTAAACTGGATAAGGCGGTTGAAAAAGACCTCTATTTAAGACAATTGGCGGATGAATTTTCGCTATCTTTAGAGGCATTAAAGCAGCAGGAAATGCAGATGGAACAATCAAGTCCAAATGAATATGTTGATGAAAAAACGGTTGTTCCTGTAAAACAATATACAGTAAAAAAAAGAGCAGCCGGATTATTACCCGCATATCATACTGCAGAAAAAAGACTGCTTGCACATATGTTTAAAAGTGAGGATATTGCCTACAAAGTGCAAAGCTCATTACAGGGAAGAGCATTTAATATTGATGAACATCAAGCAATTTTTACTTATCTCCTTGCTTTTTATGAAAAGGGTCTAGGCACTGATACAAGTTCATTTATGAATTTTATTGATGATCCAGATTTGCAGCGGATTGTAGCCGAGATCGAAATGATGGAAGTGAATGAAGAGGTAAGTGAATTAGAAATTAGTGATTATATGAAACAAGTTACTAATTATGAAAAACTGCTTGAAATAAAGGAAAAAAAACAAATGCTTAAAGAAGCAGAACGTCAAAATGACTATATAAAAGCTGCACAAATTGGCATGGAAGTTCTATTATTAGAAAAAACGTTAAAATAGGTATATTATTGTCTTGATTTTTTGGAAGGAGGGGGACATATGGCTGAAAAGTCTGCCCGTTCAAAAGAGATTGAAACGGAACTAACCCTTGATCAGGTAAAGGAACAATTAACAGAAGTAGGTAAGAAAACAGGTGTGCTCGCATATGATGATATTGCGGAGAAATTATCTAGTTTTGAATTAGATTCACACCAGATGGATGAGTTTTATGAATTTTTAGGTGATCAGGGAGTCGAATTAATTGGTGATGGAGAAGAAGAAGCTCCAAATGTCCAAGAACTCGCTAAAGGGGAGGAAGAATTCGATTTAAATGACTTAAGTGTTCCCCCAGGTGTAAAAATAAATGATCCAGTTCGTATGTATTTGAAAGAAATCGGAAGAGTTGATTTGCTTTCAGCAGAAGAAGAAATAAACCTAGCAAAACGTATTTTACAAGGTGACGAAGAAGCAAAACGTCGTTTAGCAGAAGCTAATTTACGTTTAGTTGTAAGTATTGCCAAACGCTATGTTGGCCGTGGAATGCAATTCCTTGATTTAATCCAAGAAGGTAACATGGGCTTAATTAAAGCTGTTGAAAAATTTGATTATGAAAAAGGATTTAAATTTAGTACGTATGCAACATGGTGGATTCGTCAAGCAATTACGCGTGCAATTGCCGACCAGGCAAGAACAATCCGTATTCCTGTTCATATGGTGGAAACCATTAATAAATTGATACGTGTTCAACGTCAATTACTACAGGATCTTGGCCGCGAACCATCTCCAGAAGAAATTGGAGAAGATATGGATTTATCACCAGATAAGGTAAGAGAGATATTAAAAATTGCTCAAGAGCCAGTTTCCTTAGAAACACCGATTGGTGAAGAAGACGATTCCCATTTAGGCGATTTTATTGAGGACCAAGATGCTACATCTCCTTCAGAGCATGCTGCATATGAATTGCTTAAAGAGCAATTAGAAGATGTATTAGATACACTAACAGATAGAGAAGAAAATGTGTTAAGATTGCGTTTTGGACTAGACGATGGTCGTACACGTACACTAGAAGAAGTTGGTAAAGTATTTGGTGTTACACGTGAGCGTATTCGTCAAATTGAAGCAAAAGCATTAAGAAAGTTAAGACACCCAAGCAGAAGCAAACGATTAAAAGATTTCTTAGAATAAGTTGCCAAAGGTTTAAGTGGTCTTCAAGTACGATCCTATAAAGAAATAGTTTACTTCCTGTAAGAAGTGGCTATTTCTTTTTTTTAAGGTTTTATTTTTTCTTGGTTTACTTAATTTAAACTACAGGAAGTGATACTTAAAAATGCAAGATCAGCGAAAAACGATTATTGTTAAGGAAATCGCTTATTGGAAAGAAAATAAAATGCTTCCAGAACATTATTGTGATTATTTACTTACCCTATATACTGAAGGTAATGGGGTAGAGGAAAATACAATTAGTAAAAAAAGAAGGGGTTTCTTACTTTCTTCTTTACTATTTTTTTCTTTCATCCCAATAACTATATTTTTATTATATTTTACTGAATTGTCTTTTATTTTGCAAATGGCTATTTCACTAATTTTTCTGATTTTTTGTTTTGTCGGTATTTTTTTGTATAATAAAAAACAGTTAAATGTAGATATCCCAGCCACTGTTGCTGCTATTATTTTTCTTTTATTTAGTGTAGCATTTGTTTTATACTTTTTTGTAAATGAAATAATATTTTTATATATCATTTTATTTCTTAATTGTTTATTTTGGTATATGTGCGGTAAAAGGTATAAACTGCTATATTTTACGATTTCTGCTTATATTGGAGCCTCTTTATTAGTCATACTTGTTGTATCCAAGTATATGTTTAACTAGAACTTGAAATGTGGGGGATATAATGAATACAGATAGATTATCAAAACGATTAGAAACCGTTGCTAAATACATACCTAGAAATTCAAAATTTGCGGATATTGGTTCAGACCATGCTTATTTGCCATGTTATATGGTAAAAAGAAAAGAGGTTCAGTCTGCCATTGCAGGTGAGGTGGTGGAAGGACCATATCAATCAGCGATTAAACAAGTAAAACAAGAAGGTTTAACTTCGAAAATATCTGTACGCAAAGGAAATGGTTTAGAAGTAATTGGAGAAAATGAAGTAGATTGTATTACCATTGCAGGAATGGGAGGGGCATTAATTACATCCATTTTGGAAAATGGAAAAGATAAATTACAATCTGTGCAGAGATTAGTCCTCCAGCCCAATATTAGTGCATTTTCAATTCGCGAGTGGCTATTAAAAAATAACTGGACTTTAGTGGCAGAAGAAATTTTAGAAGAGGATGGGAAAATATACGAGGTTCTAGTAGCGGAAAAAGGGGAATCTCCATCTTTATCCGAAGAAAGAGCCTTATTATTTGGACCATTTTTAATGAAAGAAAAAGATGCAGCATTCGTTAAAAAATGGAAGCTTGAGAAAAAGAACTGGCAAAGAATTCTTGATCAGTTAGAATCTGCACCTGACTCAGTGGAAAATACGCAGAAACGGACCGAACTACAGAATAAGATAAAATTAGTGGATGAGGTGATAAACAATGAAGAATATTAATGGTTATGAAATAATATCTTTATTTGAACAATTTTCCCCTAAAGTTTATGCAATGGAAGGAGATAAAATCGGGCTGCAGGTGGGAGACTTAAGTAGGCCAGTACAACGTGTTATGATTGCTCTAGACGTTCTCGATGAGGTAGTCGAAGAAGCAATATCTAAAAAGGTGGATTTAATCATTGCTCACCATCCTCCTATTTTTCGCTCTCTTTCTAAAATAACAATGGACAATCCTGCAGGAAAATTAATGCATAAATTAATTAAGAATGATATTGCTGTATATGCTGCTCATACGAATCTTGATGTTGCAAAAGGCGGGGTAAATGACCTTTTAAGTGACGCTCTAGGCATTCAGGATGCGGAAGTTTTAGTTCCTACTTATGAAGAAAAATTAAAGAAATTAGTAGTATATGTCCCGAAAGAACATGTAGAACAAGTGAAAAAGGCGATTGGCGATGCAGGCGCAGGATCAATAGGGAATTATAGTCACTGCGTTTTTTCGACGGAAGGAATTGGAGAATTTCAGCCATTGGAAGGAGCTGTTCCCTATATAGGAAGTGTTAATAAGCTGGAGCAAGTAGAAGAAGTCAAGATAGAATCGGTTTATCTTGCTTCGAAAGAAAAGAAAATAGTAAGAGCAATGGTAAAGGCCCATCCATATGAGGAAGTGGCTTATGATATTTATGATTTACAGATAAAAGGAGAGCAGTTAGGATTAGGGCGTATTGGAAGAGTAGAAGAGACAACACTGGGAGAATTTGCTGACCATGTCAAAAAAGTCCTTGATGTAAATGGAGTACGTGTAGTGGGGAATTTAGATTCTCGAGTTAAAAAAGTAGCAGTATTAGGTGGAGATGGCAATAAGTATTATTCACATGCTTTAATGAAAGGGGCAGATGTCTATATTACAGGGGATATGTATTATCATGTTGCCCATGATGCCCAAGCAGCGGGACTAAATATTATTGATCCAGGACACAATGTTGAAAAAGTGATGAAGAATGGTGTAACAAAAGTTTTAAAGAGGATGTGTGATGAGAAAGGATATGATGTGGAAATTTTCCCTTCCTTAACTCACACCGATCCTTTTACATTTGTATAATCTAGATTCAAGGTAAAAAGCGGACAAACTTTTGGAGGGAGACCAAGGGAATGTCTGCTTTTTTCTTTGTAAAGAAAGTATACAAGAGGCGTTTTTCAAGGGGGAACGCTGAAAAAGGAGTTGAACGCCGAAGTTAGAGAGAGAAAAGAGTAAAGCGGTGTTCATGAAAGGGATGAACACCGAAACCGAAGAGGGAAGAGAGCAAAATGGCGTTCATGAAAGGAATGAACGCCGAAATCGGAGAGGGAAGAGAGCAAAGTGGTGTTCATAAAAGGGGTGAACGCCGAAATTACCAGTGAAGGAAGAAAACAAGCGTTCATAAAGAGAGAATGTACCAAAATAAAAACAAGCACTCCATTTAAAGAAGAGAGCGCTTGTTCTATACATTATTTTGCCTTAACTTTCGGCAAAATCTTATTTAAAGGAACTTTCTTTTCAAATTGCCATGTTTTCTCGTCTTCTGGATCGTATTGGTCTAGAAAATTTATTACCTCTTTCGTAATAGGAGTCGGAGTGGATGCACCAGCAGTCACTGCCACACTGCTCGCTCCTTTCAACCATTCTAGCTTGAGTTCTGAGATGTCTGCTATGCGATAAGCAGTAGTATGGGCAATTTCTTCGGAAACTTGTGCTAATCGGTTAGAGTTATTGCTCTTAGGGTCGCCAACCACAATTAATACATCTGCTTCACCTGCTTGTTTAGCAACAGCTTCTTGTCTAACTTGAGTTGCTAAGCAGATTTCTTTATGAAATTCAGCTTGTGGAAATTTTTCTTTAATGCTTTCCATTAAATCAGCTACATCCCATTGACTCATCGTTGTTTGGTTTGTTACAAGGATTTTCTCATGGTTAATTTCTAAGCCGCTAAGGTCCTCAAGTGTCTCTACTAGTGAGACGGCGTGTGGAGCGACACCAACAGCTCCTTCTGGTTCCGGATGGCCTTTTTTTCCTATATAAATGATGTAATAACCTTCTTTAACCTTTTCGCTAATTAAATCATGAGTTTTGGTTACATCTGGACAGGTTGCATCCAATGTTACTAACCCTTTTTCTTTCGCTATTCTGCGGACTTCTGGTGATACACCATGGGCAGTGAAAATGATTGTTCCTGAATCAACTTTATCTAATATTTCTTTTCTATTTTCTCCATCTAATGTGATAATACCTTCCTCTTCAAATGCATCTGTTACATGTTTATTATGAACAATCATCCCCAGAATGTAGATGGGGCGAGGTAATGTTTTATCTAAAGCAGCATTTCGAGCAATTACCATAGCATCAACAACACCGTAGCAATAACCTCGTGGTGCAATTTTAATAACTTTCATTCTCCGATTCCTCCTGCATGATCCTACTATATAACAAATATATTAAGTTATAGATACTATTATTTCCTTTATAATATAACATGTTTATTATATATAACATAAGAGAGGTTTACAAAGCATAAGTGTCTGGAAAATAAGTTAGCCAAAAAAGGATAAAAAAATACTGACCAACTGAAGCAAAAACCGATCCAATTCAAATATACTGAATGGTTTTGCTAGTTATGGCCAGCCGAATTTATACATAAAGTTTTGGTTTTGAGGCACCAGTAGTTTTTTCTGGTAATGATTCTGTTTCTGTTTCCAAATCATGATGATCTGTTTCGGGATTTTTAATTTTTTTCTTAGTTTGTGGTTTGCTAGTAGTTTTTTTATTTATTTCCTTACTTGTCTTTTGCTCCGTTACTTCTGTCTCTTCTGTCTCCTTATTTGAACTTGTTAGTCCTCTATACATTTTCCATATCGCAGGGATGTTTTTCACCATTGGTCCATATTGGTTAATCATGGGACCGATTTGGCTTGCGGTATTAAGGAATTTTTGAGAATTAGCCAAAAATCCATTAATGGAGGAAGGGTTAGTTAACGTTTTTAGCAATCCACCGCCTCCAGAAGCGGCACTTCTTGCTCCAGCATTCGTAGCTGCCCCAGCAGCATTATTGCCTCCTCCAAGTAATCTTGATAATAGTCCTCCGCCTCCGCCATTTCCTCTGCTAGGCATTGTACCTCTCCCCATCGGTCCGCCAGGAAAATTTGAAGGACCTCTCATTCCTGGCATTCTTCCGCCCATTGGCGGTCCTTGAAACGGTCCACGCTGTCTTGGTGGCATCATATTTAAAACGCCTCCTTTCACTTATACTACTTTATAGAATATGCAACAGATACTAATATGTTTAGGTTTTAACAGAAAATCTGGATAGCTAGCAAAAGAAAGATAAAAGCTAGAAATAGAGTAAAATACATTGGTAAAAATAAAAAGGGCGCACGTTATAGCCTTTTAAGCGATTTTTTATTATAATTAAATGATGGACAAAAGAGCTATAGGTAAATGTCAAATCTGTGCACACTCATTTATCTGGCTAATAAGGAGTTTTTATATGAGTAATAATCTATTTAACCAATATGAATTAAAACCATTTATTATAGATGCAATTGATGAATTAGGTTTTTATGAACCGACAGAAATTCAGCAGAAGGTCATTCCACTTATCTTAAAAGGGGAAAGCGCCATTGGTCAGTCACAAACAGGGACAGGCAAAACGCATTCTTATGTTTTGCCAATCATTGAAAAAGTCAATCCGGAAAAGCAAGCAGTGCAAGCAGTTATTACAGCGCCGACCAGAGAATTGGCTAATCAAATTTACCAAGAAATACAGAAAATTACGAAGCATTCTGATCAGCCGATTTCTTCGCGATTATTTATTGGGGGAACGGATAAACAACGTTCGATTGAAAAATTAAAAACGCAGCCACAAATTGTTGTTGGAACGCCAGGTAGAATTAATGATCTTGTCAACGAGCAAGCATTATTTGTGCATACAGCAAAAATCCTTATTGTCGATGAAGCAGATCTGATGCTAGATATGGGCTTTATTGAAGATGTGGATCAAATTGCTGCAAAAATGCCTAAGGATTTAAGTATGTTTGTTTTCTCAGCAACAATACCTGAGAAATTAAAACCTTTCTTAAAGAAATATTTAGAAAATCCAACCTTTATTCATATTGAGCCAAAGCAGTTAACGGCAGCAAAAATTGAACATGTGTTAATTCCTTCTAGACATCGAGATAAAATTACAACGGTATATGAGGCATTAGTAAGCTTTAATCCTTATCTTGCTATTGTATTTACAAATACAAAACAGATGTGTGATGAAGTTGCAAATGGTTTATCAAGTAAAGGTCTTAAAGTTGCTAGAATTCATGGTGGCTTAACACCTCGTGAACGTAAAAAAGTAATGAAACAAATTCTTGATTTAGAGTTTCAATATATTGTGGCAACAGACCTAGCAGCAAGAGGAATAGATATTAAAGGAATCAGTCATGTTATCAACTATGAGCTTCCGTCAGACTTAGATTTTTATGTACACCGTGTTGGTAGAACGGCCAGAGCTGGTTATTCAGGTATAGCATTAACGATTTATGAGCCTTCCGATGAGGACAAGCTTAATCAATTAGAAAAACTTGGCGTTGAATTTAAGCATATGGATCTAAAAAAGGGTGAGTGGATTGAATTAGATGATCGCAATCGTCGAAAAAACCGCAAAAAACAAGTAGATGAAATTGATTTAAAGGCAAAATCCCTTGTCAAAAAACCGAAAAAAGTGAAACCGGGCTATAAGAAGAAAATGCAGCAGCAAGTAGAAACAATTAAAAAGAGAGAAAAGCGTATTAAGAGTAGAAGAAAATAGGGAAAGAGGAGAGATTGAATTGCTGAAAATAGGTTCACATGTATCAATGAGCGGGAAAAAGATGTTATTAGGCGCAAGTGAAGAAGCAGCCTCCTATGGGGCAAATACTTTTATGGTCTACACAGGCGCACCCCAAAATACGAGAAGAAAAAAAATAGAAGATTTAAATATTGCTGCAGGACAGCTTCATATGGAGCAAAATGGAATTGGCGATATTATTGTACATGCACCGTACATTATTAATATTGCTAATACTACGAACCCGGCAACCTTTGAATTGGGTGTAAATTTCTTACGCAGTGAAATCGAAAGAACAGAAGCGCTAGGAGCAAAACAAATCGTGTTACATCCCGGTGCTCATGTAGGTGCTGGTGCGGATGTAGGGATTAAAAAGATTATTGAAGGCTTGAATGAAGTACTTACAGGAAATGAAAACTTACAGATTGCTCTTGAAACAATGGCTGGAAAGGGCTCTGAATGCGGTCGTACATTTGAAGAACTAGCGATGATTATGGAAGGCGTTACACATAATGATAAATTATCTGTATGCTTTGATACATGTCATACACATGATGCTGGTTACAATATTGTCGAGGATTTCGATGGGGTTTTAGAGGAATTCAATCGAATCGTTGGAATAGATAAATTAAAGGTATTGCATATTAATGATAGCAAAAATATCGTTGGTGCAAGAAAAGATAGACATGAGAATATAGGGTACGGGCAAATTGGCTTTGATGCCTTAATGAAAATTGTTCATCATCCAGAGTTAGCGGATGTTCCAAAGATATTGGAAACACCGTATGTCGGTATCGATAAAACAAATAAAAAAGCGCCATATAAACATGAAATTGAAATGATTAAAAATAAAACCTTTAATGAAAACTTATTGCAAGAAATCCTAGAAAGTTAAAAAAACGCTCATCTGAGCGTTTTTTATTTCCATTAAGTAGATATTACTGTTCGGCAAATAAATTAAATAAATCATTTAGTTCTTTTGCTGTCGCAGGACTTGTTAATTTAGCTACCTCTCTAATTAATTGTGCACGTTCATTAGGCTTAAAAATATTTACCTTTCGGCCGTTAAGATGATTAGCAAGCTTTACTGCTTCTTCATTTGTAATTTTAATTTTGAATTGCTTACTGTATTTCAATAATTCAGTAGAGGTTATGTTGTTAATTTTATGATTGATTATGTTTTCAAAAATTTTCATGTCATCACTCCCCATTCTAACATATGTGGCGAATAACAAAAATGTGCTAACTTTTTTTGATTTCTTTGGCAAACTTATCTGGATGAGATATCTTTACAACAATCAATCGTTCTTGTATACTGATTTTGAATCATTTATTGTAAATAAATCGTAATGATTACTATAGATTTATATTTGTATATTGGGGAAATGAATATTTAGAGAGTATTATGTTTTTCTTCCTCATTATTCAATGAAATTATTTTAAAAAAGTGTAAGAGATGAGGTGGAGAAATGAATGTACAAACTGCACTTGATATTCTGAAGGAAAAAGGGTATAAACATACCGATAAAAGAGAAGATATATTGGCACTATTTTCTAATGAGAATAAATATTTAACAGCTAAGGATGTTCTGGAATCGCTAAAGGATGATTATCCTGGTCTTAGTTTTGATACAATTTATCGTAATTTATCCTTATTTGAAGAATTGGATATTTTTGAAATGACGGAATTAAATGGAGAGAAGCATTTTCGTTTTACTTGTTCGCACCAGCACCACCATCATCATTTTATTTGTTTAGATTGTGGAAAAACAAAAGAAATTATTACTTGCCCAATGGAAGAGCTATCAGAAAGCTTGAAAGGATACGATGTATCTGGTCATAAATTTGAGATTTACGGGAAATGCCCAGAGTGCAGAAATTAAAAAAACGAAGCATATCATAAGATATCGCTTCGTTTTTTTATAGAGATAGTATCTTGCAACGAATAAAGGAGTTATTTAACAGAAGACTTAGCCCATTCATCTACCCATTTTTTTGCTTCACTCCAAGAAGTTACGCGTTTAACACCCTTAGGAATCGGTTTCCGATTATAAGGTGTGTCAAAAAGAAT
This sequence comes from Niallia sp. FSL W8-0951, assembly GCF_038006525.1. Taxonomy (NCBI): domain Bacteria; kingdom Bacillati; phylum Bacillota; class Bacilli; order Caryophanales; family Bacillaceae; genus Niallia; species Niallia sp. FSL W8-0951. Next base: position 2,148,687 of record NZ_JBBOVK010000001.1, on the reverse strand, counting down.
AACTGGTATCCCTAATTCTTCATGGAGCATCACTGCATTATCATGCTTATCTTCAAAGAAAATATCAACCTTATTTTTTTGGGCGGCCGCTATTTTATGATGGGAACCAATTAACTCGATATGGTTAAAACTGATACCTTGATTAAGAAACCATTCTTTTGTCAATTCAAGCATTCCTTCGCCTCTAGCACTAATAAAGATAAGTTCATGTTGTTCAGCCCATTCTTGGAGAACAATATTTGCACCCTCTGCAAGAGGAGAGGCTGCATAAATTCTTGCCTCGTTTTCGATAAACCATTTGTCAAATTCCTCATTAGATACATTTACAAGAGGGTAAAATTCATACTGTACAACATCTTCTAGCGTAATATTTAATTGAAAGCTTTCATTTAAAAAAGGAACAAATGCAGCTGGGCTGGTTACTGTTCCATCAATATCGATTCCAAAACGCAATTTCTTCATTTTGTGCTCCTTTTCCACTGTTGTTCCTCTCTAGCTTACCAAATTATAAAGATAAGGAAAAGAAGGAAGAGAAAAATCATGTAAAACTTTAACAGACATAAGAATCAAAAACTTGGTGATGATAATAAATGCTCCTATGAAAGAAAGCGAGGGATTATCATGGCAGATCAAAATAGCAATGAAGGATATAGTCACGATTTTCAGGATAGAGAGCGAACTAAATCACCTGTAGATTATTTGGAAGAAACATCAGCAGAAATAACACCTCCAATGACTTATAATGCTACACCTCCGATGACCTCTGCTGATACACGCCCTGTCACCTCTGATGTAGAGGGGGACAGAGGAGTAGTAGGCGGTAAAGGGGTTGGTATTGCGGCGTTAGTAATTTCTATCCTATCATTATTTGTAATGCCTATCATTTTAGGGATTGTTGGGATAGTATTAGGTTTCGTCGCAAGAAGCAAAGGAGCAAGTTCATTAGGAACATGGGCTATTGCACTAGGTGCTATCTCCATTATCATTGGAATTTTTATTGCTCCATTCTTTTAGCAAGAAGCAATTAAAAAATCTAACCTCTTATTTGAGGTTAGATTTTCCTAAAGTTATGGCTGGACACTGATAGTATCCATCTCTTTTTCTTCTGCAGCTTTTTTTGCAAAGTATTCGGCTGCAATTGCATCGATTTCTTTCTTTAATTCTTCGACCATCGTATCTTCTGGAACCTTGCGGACTATTTTGCCTTTACGGAAAAGTAGGCCCTCTCCACGAGCTCCAGCAATGCCGATATCCGCTTCTCTTGCTTCTCCTGGTCCATTTACTGCACAGCCTAGCACAGCTACCTTAATAGGTGCCTTTATAGTAGAGATATAATCCTCTACTTCGTTTGCAATACTGATAAGATCAATTTCAATACGGCCGCATGTTGGGCAAGAAATTAATGTTGCAGCATTAGAGGAAAGTCCAAATGACTTTAACAGTTCTCTAGCAACTTTTACTTCTTCAACTGGATCAGCACTTAAGGAAATACGTAAAGTATTACCGATGCCTTTGCTTAAAATAGCACCTAACCCAGCCGCGCTCTTTACAGTACCAGCAAATAACGTACCAGATTCTGTTATTCCTAAATGTAGTGGGTAGTCAAAAGCCTTTGCTGCCTTTTCATATGCTTCTATTGCTAAGTTAACATCAGAAGCTTTCATGGAAACAATGATATCATGAAAATCAAGGTCTTCTAGTATTTTGATATGATGCAGGGCACTTTCAACCATGCCGTCTGCTGTTGGATATCCGTATTTCTCCAAGATTTTCTTTTCTAGCGAGCCGGCATTAACCCCAATTCGGATAGGAATTCCTTTCGCTTTTGCCGCTTTTACAACAGCTTCCACTTTTTCTCTTTTCCCAATATTACCTGGATTGATTCGGATTTTATCTGCTCCGCCTTCAATTGCTTTTAAAGCTAAACGATAATCGAAATGGATATCCACGACTAGTGGTATATTTATTTGCTTTTTAATTTCACTGATAGCATTTGCCGCACGTTCATCTGGACATGCTACGCGCACGACTTGACAGCCAGCTTCTTCTAAGCGTTTAATTTGGGCTACAGTAGCTTCCACATCATGTGTTTTAGTTGTGGTCATACTTTGGATAAATAATTCATTACTTCCCCCAATAGTAATATTACCTACTTTTATTGGTCGGGTTTTTGTACGATGTATAATTTCACTCAATGGTGATTCGCTCCTTTTATATTGGACAAGCCAAAATAATTTAGCTTTTTATTTAATTCTTGATATCCTTACCTATTGTATCAATGAAACATTGAAATTGACAAGAAACTTGCTGAAAAATACTTAGCTTTTTACTGGGAATACTTCTAGGATAGGTAAAAATGAACTTGTTGGTTAAAACAAAAAAACTTCCTCAAATTAGATTATTTTTGGAAGTTCTCTTTTATGCTATTTATAAATCGGAAATAGATAGGTTTGGCCAATTTGAATATCTTCCGGTTTTAATCCATCATTTAATTTTTGAAAGTCATTCACTACTGTCTCAAGACTAACGGATAAACCGCCAGTTGAATATTGTTCAACAATTGAAAGAACGGTGTCACCAGATTTTACTTTTTGCTCAAAGGATAAGGACGAATCTTGAGGAGTGCCCTGTGTCTCTATTGTAGGTTCTTGTTCTTTTTGGGAGGAGAGTGTGCCTTCGTTTAAATCAATATAGATGACATATATGGTAACTAGAACTGCAAAGGTAATAAAAAACCTTTTCATCGTAAATCCCCCTAAACTGATTATAGGAAATTATATGCTTGTCCACTATTGGTTAGAACCAATGAAAATGCTAGGAAGGTGGATATAGGTAAAAAGTCATAAAAATTAACATTAAATTACTTTGCCTTTACATGTCCTTAACAAATATTTGTGAAAATGTTTGAGTAGGGGGGACGAGGAGATGAATAAAATCAAGGACAGGAAAAAAGAAAACGAAAAGCTTTCTATTCAAAATCGGTTATTTCTGTTTATCTTACCGTTATTTATTATTACTATCTTAATCTTGACATTTATTTCTATTAATAGTTCTACCAAAATGACTATTAAGATGATGCATGAAAGATTAGAAAAAGAGGCAAATACTATTTACGTAATGGCACAAAATACGATGTTAATGTATGTTGGCCAAGAAGAAAAGTTCCAAACAAAAATGGAACAAATAATTAGAGATCAAGATGCTAGTTTTGCCCAAGAAGGTTTAAATGCCTCTTTTTTTGTACTCACAGAAAAGGAAGTCAAGCCTTTTAAAGTAAGTCAAACATCCAATTTTACGTGGGAGGACTCCTTCATTCAAAAGGTAACTGATTTAGAATCGGGAGTATTGGAAACGAAATGGAATGGACAAACATATACCGTTGCCTTTCAGCAAATTCAAGAATTGAAGGGGATATATTTATTAGCAGTTCCACAAGAAGAATACCTGCATAATGTAAAGCAATTAAAAAATAGTTTATTACTGTTTTCGGCATTGAGTATTATTGTTATTGCAATTGTTATTCGTTTTTTTGTTAAAACGATGGTAAGTCCCTTATTGAAATTACGGGAAATCATGCGGATTGCCAGAAATGGCCATTTAACAGAGGTAACATCCATTAAAAACTCGATACCAGAAATAAATTCGCTTATAAACAGTTACAATTTATTGATTAAGCGGTTAAAGCATGTCCTATCTGAGATGCAAGCAACAAGTGTTCATTTATCTAAAACAAACGATATATTACATACAGAAGCTGTGCAGATGATTGATAGTGGAGAAAACCTCACGGAAATGATAAATACGGTGAAAAATGGAGCTGAGCAGACAGCTATTAGCTCCGAACATAATATCAGTGTTTTTCAAGAAATGAAGGCATTAAGCGAGCAAATTGAAAAAAGCAGCCAGAAAATAAAGGAGCATACGGAAGAAATGAATCTTGCTGCCATTCATGGCGAAGAAAATATGAATAATTTGTTTGCCAGCCAACATGTACTGCAAGACAAAGTGAAAGTGATATATAGCAATAATGATTTATTAAATAACCATGCTTTATCGATTAAAAAGGTAGTAGAAGATATTAAAGGGCTGGCTGAACAAACCAAGCTTTTAGCTTTGAATGCCACATTAGAAGCGGCTCGAGCAGGCATCCAAGGAAAGGGATTTGCCGTAGTAGCTAATGAAGTAAGAAAACTAGCTGTTTTATCATCTAAATCCGCTGAGGATATTAAATCATTTACGCTCGATATGGATCAAATTATTCAAAAGTCATCATCTGATTTAGAAGATATTCAAATGAACTTCACGAAAAGTGCGGATTTAGTTCAAACAGCAACAGTTTCAATTGATCAGTTATTGGAGGGAATTTCTCTTGTTATTTTTGGGCTAAAAGATAACCATCATTTATTAAATGAACTCCAAGCTTTTTTTCCTAAAATGGAACATAGTACACTTCATGTTACATCGATTAGTCAACAAACACTTGCTAGTTCCGATGAAATGAAAAGGATAGGAGAAATACAGCAAGAGAGTATTCGCGTAAATGCCGAGATAAGCGCTAGATTAGCAACGTTAGTAGCCGCTTTAGAAGAGAATATTAAGATGGAGGAAAAAACTGCTCCTGAGGATGGGAGTGAATTAAATAGATAAACTGATGATTAAACCGCAATTGTAGCTTAATGTAGACAATTCCACTTTATAAATGAAAAAGCCAAACAATCGCACGAAGCGTTTATGATTGTTTGGCTTTATTTCTAAAATACCAAGAGTATTTTTCTTTATGGTTGCAGTGGCTTTTCTGTTTGTATTTCTTTAATAGCTAAGCAGACAAGGAATAAACTAATAAACCAATTTAATAAGTAGCCATTAGGAACAACTGTCTGTAAACAATCCATAATAGCAAAGAAAATTACTGGAATAGTGATACTGTAGACAGTGATTTTCCAGCATTGTGCATAAGTCAATCCTTTGCCGAATATTCTCGCGAAAAAGCTTCCAAACATAGAAAGCACAAGAGTTTGTAATGCTTTATAGAGAAGCATGAACAGAATGTAAATAACAACTAATATAATAATAAACACATAGGATAATGAATCCATTCCTTGGATAAAGTCAATGAGCTCCTCACTTGTCATTGTAAAGTTACCGAATGAGGAATATGCAAATGTTTGAGCTTGTCCAGAAGTTACTATTACGAATTCATTCTTTAAAAGGGCAACTGTATTTCCATAGGAACTAACCTTCGCGTGATCATAAGTTCCTGAGGAATCGACAATGATTGTTAAATCCGGCTTTTCAATAATAGTAGGTTCTTCATCATTATCTGTATGTAGGATATTATCACTTATTGTAAAAGAAGGTACTTCGTCCTCCATGGTTACACTAAACGTATGTATTGCTTCATTTATTCCCTTATTTAAATAATATAAATTAGGTAGTGATGCAATAATCGTCAAAAGCAACAAATAAATAATGGTTTTTCCGATACCTTGAAAACGGAAGCTTGCTATATCTTTTGGAGAATAGAGGCTTCGATAAAACTGCTTAAAAATATTCATTCTTACACATCCTTCAAAAGTTTCATTCCTATTGTATCTTTTTACAACCGATAGATACAAGTCCGAGCATTTGATTTGCAGAAAAAAGTGTGGTAAACAAGATGAATGGGTAACATAATAGATAAATAAGAAGAAAAGAGGATCGGTATGGATATTATTTATTGGACAATTATCAGTGTATTATTCATTATTGCGTTTATTGGATTGATTTATCCAATCATTCCAAGCGTGATCTTTATACTAGCCGGTTATCTTTTATATGGTCTGTTCTTTTCTTTCGAAGAACTTAGTATCCTATTTTGGATTATCCAAGGGATGTTTGTTATCTTATTATTCTTTGCCGATTCCGTATCTAATTGGATTGGAGTAAAGAAATTTGGAGGGACAAAGGCTGGTATCTGGGGAAGTACAATTGGATTACTTATAGGTCCTTTTGTTATTCCTGTGCTCGGAATTCTTCTTGGTCCATTTATTGGGGCAGTCCTAGCTGAGCTCGTTGTAAGTAAGACAAATTGGAAGAATGCCTTGAAAATTGGAGTAGGTTCATTAATAGGATTCCTAAGTAGTGTAGTAACAAAAGGAATTATCCAAGCAATCATGATTATTTATTTCCTCATTAAAATATAAAACAGGGTATAAGCTGAAATCCACAGACCTTCTTTCTGAAATTGATAAAACAACCTGAACGATTATTCGAAAGCATTGCCATTTCAGAATAATTGTTCGGGTTACTATTTGCTTAAAGTAAGTGTGTGCCAGCTTCTTTTAATTAAGTCCACAAATATCGACTGGACAATTTTGACAATCAACTGCTCTTTTTAAATAGGCAAGGTTTTTCACGGTGATTTTTTGGTTACTATAGTCTATTACTTCCCTTTCTCTTAAATCTTTTAATATGCGTTGAATCACTTCTCGTGTCCCAAAAGTTAAGTTTGCTAATTCTTGATGAGTGATAGGGATATCAATCAAAATGCCTTCATTATTTTTTATCCCAAAGGAATGACATAATCGGATTAAAATACTGTAAAGCCCCCCTTTTTTTCCATTCATAATAAGATCCTGGCATTTCATATGTGCTTTTAGATAGCCTGTACTTAACCAACTCGTAATAGAAGTTAATAAGACGGGGTCTTTTAATGCTAATTGTTCAAATTCTGTTCGGTCAATAGCAAGGACATCACAATCAGTCATACTTTTCGCAAAAAAATAGTATTTAGGAGAATGTTTAAATAATTGGTATTCCACTAATAACTCCTCATCATGAAGGATTTTAATGACGAATTCTTTTCCTTTTTCGTGTACTCTTCCAAGTGAAATGGTTCCATTTAATAATATATATATCTTTTGGACATGGTCTTTTTCTTGGAAAAGTAAAGTCCCTTTTTTTATATGTTCTATTTTTTCAATCTCAAAAAAATGTTGTATGAGTAAACTATATAATGATAGCTGCACTTCATTCATAGGAAAGCACTCCTTAAAAAGCCTCTTTTCTTGATTAAAAAACATTGTGAAATATTTGTCAATCTCAAAATGGAATATAATGGAATTGTAGAAAGTATAATAATTTTTAGGAATATCAGGAATGCTGATGCATTGGGCGAAAATGAAAAAATGACAATTTAACGAACTTATTCTAGGAGAATCTTAGTAGTATATTTATAAATAGGTAATACTTAAGGGTGATGTTAATCACAAGAGAATACAAAGCATTTTTACTTAAGGAATCGAAGAGAGATAGTTAATATATATAAAGAAATAAAATGCTTTTCTCCTTACTGATAGTTAAAGGAAAAAAACATTTGGTATTAGAACTTTAGATTCTTTTATTGAGACGTTTTAAAATGATAACAAATGGGTACTTTAAAAAGGGAATCTTTTCAAGCAAATTGATTGAAAGTAAGCACTTTATTTGATAAGGTATTGTTAAAGGCTTCTCATATAATAATTGTCGGAATAGGGCAAACTATTAGAGGGAAGAACATAATACATAAAATATTAGGAGGAATTAGACATGGCATATTCATTACCACAATTACCTTATGCTTATGATGCATTAGAACCACACATTGATAAAGAAACGATGAACATTCACCATACGAAACATCACAATACTTATGTAACAAATTTAAACAATGCATTAGAAGGAAATGATGAATTACTTTCTAAAACAGTGGAAGAGCTTGTATCTAATCTTGATGCAGTTCCAGAAGCTGCTCGCACTGCAGTTCGTAACAATGGTGGCGGTCATGCTAACCATTCATTATTCTGGGAAGTAATTTCTCCAAATGGTGGCGGTCAACCAACTGGTGATTTAGCTGCTGCTATCGACAGCAAGTTTGGAAGCTTTGAAAACTTTAAAGAAGAATTCTCAAAAGCTGCTACAACTCGATTTGGTTCTGGTTGGGCTTGGCTAGTTGTGAACAACGGTGAATTAGAAGTTACTAGCACACCAAATCAAGATAATCCATTAATGGAAGGTAAAACACCTGTTTTAGGATTAGATGTTTGGGAACATGCTTACTACTTAAATTACCAAAACCGTCGTCCTGAATATATTAGTGCATTCTTTAATGTTATTAATTGGGATGAAGTAGCAAAACGTTTTGCTGCTGCAAAATAAGAAATAGAAATGCAAAAACCTGTGAGCATATATTGCTTACAGGTTTTTTTTATTGTTCCATTTTATCAATCATAATTTGGTCTTATTTTCATAATTGTTAGTTTTTATATATAATGCATAACGAAATTTGTTTTGTTAGAAACTACTCTAGAACAAAGGGGAGTTTCTATGATGAAAATAGGAAAATTAATAGGTGATGTAGAGCTGACAAAAGATTTGAAAATTTTGTTGGTTACAGGAGGGCTGTACTCACTTAGTGTAGCACTTTCTAATACTTTCGTTAACGTGTTTCTATGGAAACAATCAGGTGAATTTAGAGATTTAGGCTTATATAATCTTGCTATCATTTTGTTGCAACTATTTACCTTTACACTTGCTGGCAGATGGGCGAAGAAAATTGACCGAGTTATTGTATTTCGAATTGGAGTAGCTTTTCTTACCATATTCTATTTAACAGTATTACTGATAGGAGACAAAGCATCATCGTTTCTGTTAGTACTAGGGGCCATTCTTGGAATTGGCAACGGATTTTATTGGTTAGCCTATAATGTCTTAACTTTTGAAGTAACAGAACCAGAAACGAGAGATTTCTTTAATGGTTTTTTGGGATTGTTAAATTCTGTTGCTGGTATGATTGGACCAATGATTGCAGGATATATTATCTCCCAGCTCACGAAGTCTACAGGGTATATGATTGTTTTTGGAATGTCTCTTGGTCTTTTTCTTCTCGCGGTTGTTTCAAGTTTCTTTCTAAAAAGACGGCCAGCAGAAGGTAAATATTTTTTTAAAAGAATTGTCAAAGAGCGAAAACATAATTATAACTGGAAATTGATTACGAATGCTCATTTTTTCCAAGGGTTACGAGAAGGTGTCTTTGCATTTATGATAACTGTCTTTGTTTATATAGCAACAGATAGTGAATTAGCTTTAGGAAAATTTGGGTTGATCAATTCAGGAATTTCCTTTATTGCCTATTATATTGTTTCAAGGACAGTCAAAAATAAGAATCGGAATAAGTCCATTTTAATTGGAGGAATAATGTTGTTCTTATCGATGTTTATTATTGTTTTTGACTTTTCTTATACGAAATTATTGATTTATGCAGGTATAATAGCTATTGCTTACCCATTAATTTTAGTACCTTACACCAGCTTGACCTTTGATGTTATCGGAAAAGGCTGGAAAGCAGGAGAAATGAGAATAGAATATATAGTAGTGAGGGAATTGTTTCTCAATCTGGGAAGACTTTTATCGGTTCTTCTTTTTATCATTGGCGTCAGTGTATTCAATCCAAATAAAGTAATCCCGATACTGTTATTTATACTAGGAAGTGGACATTCTGTGATCTATTTCTTTGCTCGAAAGATTAGGTGGAAAACAGCATAAAGCAAAAAAGGATTTGTCATATCTACAGATCCTTTTTTGCTTTATTAATAAGGTGAAGAAAAGAGTATTCAGTTAAATATAAAATAATCATATAGTAATCTTTGTAAATTTCCTTTAAAATAGAAAATAGGAAAGTTTTGGAGGAAAAGGTGGAATCGATCGTGGGGGAAAAAAAGAAAAAAAAGAGAAATCCAATACCTTTAAGAGTTAACATTATATTCTTTACGGTATTTTTATTGTTTTCAGCACTTATTTTAAGATTAGGATTTGTTCAGATTGTTTATGGAGATGAATATAAAAAGCAAGTCGAGAAGAAAGAGGACATTATCATCAGCACATCTGTCCCAAGAGGAGAAATCTATGATCGAACGGGAGAAAGCATTGTAAGTAATGTCGGTAAAAATGCGATTACCTATACGAATTGGAAAAAATATAAACCGAATGAAATGCGGGATACCGCCGAAGAATTAGCAAAAATTATTAAGATGGACAGTGAAAAAGATCTTAAAAAGATATCAGAAAGAGATAAAAAAGATTACTGGATTCTTATTCATCCGAAAGAAGCAAAGAAGAAAATACCCAAAAAAGAAAATGAGAAACTACAAGAACAATATAAGAATGACAATAAAGAATACCAAAAAGCATATGATGAGCTTTTGCGTGAGCGGATAACAGAAAAGGATTTAAACACACTTACAGATCTAGATATGGAAACATTAGCTATTTATCGGGAATTTCAAAGCGGATATTACTATACACCACATATTGTTAAAAATGAGGGGGTTACCGATAAGGAAATCGCTGTAATCAGCGAAAATTTGGACAAACTGCCAGGTGTCGATACAGTTCGGGACTGGGACAGAAAATATGATTTTGGGTCGACATTAAAAACCGTATTAGGGAATGTCAGTACTTCACAAAGAGGGGTTCCTGCAGAAGAAAAAGACAGCTATATAGCAAAAGGTTATAGCATGAACGATAGAGTCGGACTTAGCTATTTAGAAAAGCAATATGAAGATATTTTAAAAGGACAAAAGAAGAAAGTTAAGTTTATGAAAGATAAAAAAGATGAAATAGTTAATTCGGAAGTGATTGCCAATGGAGCTGCCGGTAATGACTTAGTATTGACAATTGATATGAAATTACAGCTAGAAGTAGAAAAAATTATTGAAGAAGAGCTGAAAAAGACGAAATATGGCTATGCTGGCACTCAATATTTAGATAGAGCATTTGTCGTATTAATTGATCCTCATACGGGTGAAGTATTAACGATGGCCGGAAAGCAGTTAGGCAAAGATGAGAAAACAGGCAAGCAAGTTGTGCAGGATTTTGCGTTAGGTAATATTACTACTTCTTATAATGTTGGCTCCGTTGTCAAAGGTGCAATGGTATTGACAGGATATAAGGAAGGGGTTATTTCTCCGGGAGCTCCCATACTAGATGCAACCATGCAAATTAAAGGATCGCCTCCTTTTAAATCATGGAAACCAATGGGCATGATCAATGATTTAACAGCGTTAAAAGAGTCATCTAACGTCTATATGGCTAAAACAGCTATTAAGATTGGGAAAGGGCATTATGGTTATATGCAGCCATTAAACATTGATTTGGAAGCATATCCTAAAATCAGGAATTCCTTTTCAGAATTTGGGTTAGGTATTCGGACTGGAATTGATTTACCAAATGAAACGGCTGGGTTGAGAGGAGTAGTGGATCCAAACCAGCCAGCAAACCTAATGTTCTTGTCGATTGGACAATATGATACGTATACGAACATGCAGTTAGCCCAATATGTTTCAACAATTGCTAATGGAGGGTATCGTATTCAGCCACACTTAGTGAAAGAAATACGTGAAACTTCTAAGGAAGAAGGGAAGTTAGGACCGATTGTTCAAGAAATTCAACCAAAAGTATTAAATAAGTTGGAATTGAAGCCTGGATGGATGGAGCAAATTCATAGAGGATTTCGTCTTGTTATGACAAGTGGTACAGGAGCTAAAGCTTTCGCGGGTTCTTCTTATAGTCCAGCGGGAAAAACTGGCACGGCTGAGGCCTTTTATGATGGACCATTAAGAAAAAATAGAGATGGAGAACCGCCCCAAGTAATGAATGTAAGCTTAATCACCTATGCGCCTTCCGAAAACCCAGAGGTTGCCATGGCTGTCATGGTTCCTTGGGTGTACACAACCAACAATGGACCATCACCAAACTTAACTATCGGAAAACGTGTTATGGATAAATATTTTGAATTAAAGAAAGAAAAAGAATAGATTAAGAGTTTCTTAAATAAAAAACACTATCTATGGGTATGTACATTGCTGCCTTTTAGATAGTGTTTTTGGTTTTTTTTGGATAAAAGAAAGGTGGATATATAGATGTATTTCCTCCCATATTAATGAATAACAGAGCAACTTATAGCAAGATTTGATACATTCAACAATCCTAGCATATTATTCCAATTAGTTATTAATAGAATAATCTACGATTTTCTATTACAATAGAAAAAGAATATCGAAGGAAAGTGTGATTAAACGTTGGGAAAAAAGAAAAAGAAAAAAACGATACCTGTACGTCTTAACATTATTTTCTTTTTTGTCTTTTTATTATTTTCAGCATTGATTCTGCGCCTAGGCTTTGTGCAGATTGTTTATGGTGAAGATTATAAAAGAGAATTAGAGAAAACAGAAGATGTTACAGTAAATACCTCTGTACCACGTGGCAAAATGTATGATGCAACAGGAAAAGTGATAGTAGATAATGTAGCAGAAAAAGCAATTACTTATACGAATTCTGGTGCGAAACAAGAAGATATGCTCAAAACCGCTGAATTACTTTCAAAATATATTATAAAAGATACGAAAAAGGTGACGGAGCGCGAGAAAAAAGACTATTGGATTATAAAAAATAAAAAAGAAGCGGAAAAGAAAGTCACTGAAAAGGAAAAAAAAGCTTTAGCTGAGAAGTATCCAGATCAAGAAGAATACAATAAGCAAGTGTATCAGTTGCAGCTGGATCGGATTACCGCGGAGGATATAAAAACACTTACTAATCATGATTTAGAAGTGCTAGCTATCTATCGTGAGTTTATCAGCGGTTATAAACTAACACCGCAAATGGTCAAAAATAAAGAGGTAAGCGACGAAGAATTTGCTGTAGTTAGTGAGAATTTAGAAGCCTTACCTGGTGTCGATACGACAACAGATTGGGAGAGATCCTATGCATTTGGGGATACCCTGAAATCTGTTTTAGGGAATGTGAGCTCCGCTGAAAGAGGACTGCCAGCAGAGAAATTAGATTATTATGTTTCCCGAGGATATAGCAGAAATGATCGGGTCGGTACCAGTTACTTAGAACTTCAATATGAGGATGTTCTTAAAGGGCAAAAAGAGAAAATCCGCAATAAAACAGACAAAAAAGGTAATATTGTTAGTACCGAAGTCATTACAGAAGGAAAACGTGGCAATGATTTGGTACTATCAATTGATATGGAGCTTCAATTAAAAATAGAAAAAATCATTGAGGAAGAATTAAAAAAAGCAAAAACATTTGCGGGAACGAAATTACTTGATCGTGCCTATGTTGTTTTAATGAATCCCAATACAGGGGATGTCCTGTCCATGGCAGGGAAACGACTAGTGAAAAATGATAAAACAGGTAAAATAGAAGTTCAAGATGATGCACTTGGTAATATTACAACTACTTACAACGTAGGTTCTGTTGTAAAAGGTGCAACTGTTTTAACTGGTTATAAAACAGGAGCGATTTCTCCTGGGACAGTATGGAATGATACACCTGTGAAAATTGGAAATACCATCAAAAAATCGTGGACGACAATGGGACCAATCAACGATCTTACCGCTTTACAACGCTCATCCAATGTTTATATGTTTAGAACGGTAATGAACATGGCTGGTGCTAACTATGTATACGGTAAACCACTATCTGTTTCATTAGCTGACTTCTCGTTAGTGAGAAATGAATTTGCCCAATATGGACTTGGAATCCGTACTGGTATTGATTTGCCGAATGAGCAAGTTGGCTTTAAAGGACAAGACACACTGCCAGGTTTCTTACTGGATTTATCCATTGGACAATATGATACGTATTCCAATATGCAGCTTGCCCAATATGTTTCCACCATTGCTAATGGCGGAAACAGAATGGAACCACATATTGTAAAAGAGATCCGCGAACCAGTGGCGGATGACAGTACACTTGGACCGGTAGTAGAAACAGTTAAACCAAAAGTATTAAATAAGGTTGATGTCAAACCTGAATGGATCAAACGGGTACAGCAAGGATTTAAAATGGTGGCACAAACTCCAAAAGGTACTGCTTATTCTAATCTAGGTGGAAAGGATTATTCACCTGCAGCAAAAACAGGGACAGCAGAGGCATTTTACGATGGACCTTCTCGCAGTGATTATGGAAAAGAACCGCCGCAAGTTATGAATTTAAGTTTAATCAGCTACGCACCTTCCGATAATCCAGAAGTTGCCATGGCTGTAATGGTTCCTTGGGCATACCAAGGAAGTGTGGATAATGGTGCCAATAAGAAAATTGGAGAACGCGTTTTGGATGCGTATTTTGATTTGAAAAAAGAAAGACAAAAAGAAGAGAAAAAAGACAAATAATAGGATCAAAAAGGACAAAACTAGCATTTACTAGTTTTGTCCTTTTTTTATTTGAAAAAGAGTACGAAAACCTTCTAAATTTACAATGTGTTTACATTGATTTACAAATAGTTAAAACCAAGTTAATACTAAAGTCTTATAGTTATCTTGTAAACAAAACAAGCATCCTTAGGGGGTAAAGAGAAAAAATGAAGAGCCTTAAAACAGTAGGATTGACAGCAATGATTGGAACAATGTTAGCATTATCAGCGTGTGGTGGAAATAACGACGCTAGTCCATCAAAGTCATCTGATTCATCAAAAGATAAAGGATCTGAACAATTATCAGGTCAAATCAAATTAGACGGATCATCCACTGTATATCCAATTATGGAAGCAATCGTTGAAGAATACCAAGCAGAGCAGCCCAACGTGAAAGTTTCTGTAGCATCATCTGGTACAGGTGGCGGCTTCAAAGCATTTATCGCAGGGGAAACAGATTTCAGTAATGCATCCCGTCCAATTAAGGATGAAGAAAAATCCGAGTTAGAATCAAAAGGAATTGACTATACAGAATTAAGATTAGCATATGACGGTTTATCTGTTGTGGTGAATAAGGATAACACATGGGTTGACCACTTAACTCTAGATGAATTAAAGAAAATCTGGCTTGAAGATGGTACAACCAAAAAATGGTCTGATATCCGTGAAGGATGGCCAGAAGAAGAAATTAAATATTATTCTCCAGGAACTGATTCTGGAACTTTCGATTATTTTGATGAAGTAATTTTAGAAGATCAGCCAATTGCTAAAGCAGCGACATTATCAGAAGACGATAATATTTTAGTACAAGGGGTAACAGGCGATAAAAACGCAATTGGATACTTTGGTTATGCTTACTATGCTGAAAACAAAGATAAATTGAAAGTAGTACCAATAGACGGAGGGAACGGCCCAGTTGAACCAACAAATGAAACGGTTGAAAGCGGCGAGTATTCTCCATTATCAAGACCATTATTCACTTATGTAAAAAATGAATCGGTGAAAAAAGAAGAAGTAGCTGATTTTGTAGAATTCATAATTGAAAATGCGGCTGATTTATCAGAAGACGTAGGCTATGTAAAATTGCCAGATGAGGAATACAAAAAAGATTTAGAATTAATCGAAGGACTTAAGTAATAAGTTTTGATGGAAAGCTTTGTACTTAGCTTTCCGTCTTGCTGTTGGATTAAGGGGGACTTAAAGCATGATTAAACAAACGACAAATGTGAATGCAAGATCTGTACAAGAGTTAATTGCTGAAAAAAAACAGAAAAATAATCTAAGTAAGATGTTAGAAAAAATTATGCCTAAAGTATTATTGATTACTGCAATCTTTTCGGTATTAACGACGCTCGGTATCCTATTTACATTAGTAATTGAAACATTTACTTTTTTCGAAAGAGTAAATATAAAAGAGTTCTTAACAAGTAAATCATGGTATCCATTTTCTGATCCAGGTTCTTTTGGAATCATGTCACTTGTGTCTGGGACATTAAAAGTAACGCTGATTGCTGGGATTGTTGCTGTGCCGATAGGGTTAGCATCTGCCATTTTTTTAAGTGAATACGCGAGTGATAGAACAAGAAGAATAATTAAGCCAATTTTAGAAGTACTTGCTGGTATTCCTACAATTGTCTACGGGTTTTTCGCTTTAACATTTATAACGCCATTACTTAGATCCATTATTCCTTCTTTAGAAATGTTTAATGCTTTAAGTCCAGGAATTGTTATTGGGATTATGATTACGCCAATGATTGCTTCTCTATCAGAAGATGCAATGAGTGCCGTTCCAAGGGCAATGCGGGAAGGAGCATTAGCAATGGGTTCTACTAAATTTGAAGTTGCTTTAAAGGTAGTCTTGCCTGCAGCAGTTTCTGGAATTGTTTCTTCCATTGTATTAGCTTTATCAAGAGCGATTGGGGAAACAATGATTGTCGCAGTTGCAGGAGGCAGTACACCTAATCTAAGCTTCAATGTAACAGAATCTATACAAACTATGACAGCCTATATTGTTCAAGTAAGTCAAGGAGATGCAGGATATGGAACAACGATTTATTACAGCATTTATGCGGTTGGATTTACCTTATTCCTATTCACTTTCTTGATGAATCTGCTTGCTCAGTACATTTCTCGTCGTTTTAGGGAGGAATATTAAGATGAAGTTAGTAAACCATTCAGAAGTTATTAAGCGAATGAAACCAAGATTAATGAAAAACGTCATAATGAAAGGATTATTCTTTAGCGCAACTTTATTTGGTTTAATTGTTCTGGGTGTCCTTTTTTATCGAGTATTGACTCAAGGAATTGGCTATTTAGATTTTCAGTTTTTAACAAGCCTGCCTTCCCGTAAACCTGAAAATGCAGGCGTCTATACCGCATTGATAGGAACAGTTTGGCTTATGGCAGTAGTTGCACCTGTATCACTTTTAATTGGAGTGGGCACGGCGATATATTTAGAAGAATACGCAAGTAAAAATAAATTCACGAATTTTATCCAGATTAATATATCGAATCTTGCAGGTGTACCATCCATTGTTTTTGGTCTATTAGGATTGACACTCTTTGTTCGTGCTTTATCACTTGGAACAAGTGTCCTTGCGGCAGGGTTAACAATGAGCTTATTAGTATTGCCAATCATTATCGTTGCATCTCAGGAAGCTATCCGATCCGTTCCTAGGGAATTAAGAGAAGCCTCCCTTGGTATGGGAGCAACGAAATGGCAGACAATTGTCAGAGTAGTCATGCCTGCAGCTATACCAGGTATTTTAACTGGAGGGATATTGGCACTTTCACGGGCAATTGGCGAAACTGCTCCACTAGTAGTATTAGGTTTACCTTTATTCCTAGCATTCTTGCCGAGAACTGTTTTTGATATGTTTACAGTGCTGCCAATGCAAATCTATAACTGGACCGGAAGACCGCAAGAAGAGTTTCAGAGTCTTGCAGCAGCAGGAATAATTGTTCTTTTAGTTTTATTGATTTTAATGAATTCTATTGCAGTATTGATTCGAAATAAATTTCAAAAACGTTATTAAACGTATAGGGGGAACTTCAAATGAGTACAGTCTTTGCAGATAAAATTAAGAAAGCAGTAGAAATGAATGCTACAGACGGTAGAGTGAAAAACTCTGTTTATAAAACAAATCAGCTTAATTTATGGTACGGGGATAACCATGCGCTGAAAAATATAGATTTAGACATAATCGAAAACGAAGTAACTTCTATTATTGGACCATCAGGCTGCGGTAAATCGACATATATCAAAACTTTAAATCGGATGATTGAATTAGTGCCAAGTGTAAAAACATCAGGTGAAATTAATTATCGTGGCAGAAATATTTTTGATAAAGACTATGGAGTGGAAGAATTAAGAACAAAAGTCGGAATGGTTTTTCAAAAACCAAATCCATTTCCAAAATCTATTTATGAAAATGTAGCATATGGACCAAAAATTCATGGGATACGAGATAAGAAAATTTTAAATGAGATTGTGGAGAAAAGTTTAAGAGGAGCGGCAATTTGGGATGAAGTAAAAGATAGATTACACCAAAATGCATATGGACTTTCTGGTGGACAGCAACAGCGCCTTTGCATTGCAAGATGTCTTGCGATTGAACCAGACGTTATTCTTATGGATGAGCCAACCTCTGCACTTGATCCAATTTCGACATTAAAAGTGGAAGAGTTAGTTCAAGAACTAAAAGAAAACTACAGCATTATTATTGTTACACATAATATGCAGCAAGCAGCACGTATTTCTGATAAAACAGCATTCTTCTTAAATGGAGAAGTAATAGAGTTTGATGTAACCGATAAAATATTCTCTAATCCAAAGGATAAAAGAACAGAAGATTATATTACAGGTAGATTTGGATAATTATTTAAGCTGAATTCAAAAAAAGGAGATCTTACTATGCCAGTTAGAGAGAAATTTGAAGCAGGGCTTAAGGAACTGCAAGAGAAACTGACAGAGCTTGGTGAATTTTCGATTCAAGCACTTGAAAGATCGTTAGAAGCACTTGAAACACAAAATATAGAAATGGCTTTAGAAATTATTGATGATGATGTAAAGGCTGATAATTTGTATGAAGAAATAAATGACTTTGCTATTCTATTAATTGCGAAGCAGGCACCTGTAGCAATTGATTTAAGACGTATAATTGTTGGAATTAAGATTGCAACCGATATTGAAAGAATCGCAGATTTTGCCGTTAATATTGCAAAAGCTACTATTCGAATTGGGAATCAAGACTTAGTGAAACCAATCATTCATGTAAAAAAAATGTTAGAGATTACTAATGAAATGCTGCGCTTATCCTTAACTGCTTATAATAAAGAAGACACAAAACTAGCTCGAAAAATCGCGGAGATGGATGATGAGGTAGATGGTTTAAATAAACAAGCGTTTGTGGAGCTTTTAGAAATTAGTAAAAATAAACCTGAGTATTTACAGCAAATTTCGCAATTGACATTTGTTTGTCGTTATTTAGAAAGAGCAGCAGACCATACAACTAATATAGCTGAGAATATTTTCTATTTAGTTAAAGGCAGACAATATGATTGGTAAATAAAAAAAGACTGGAACATAGGATTTCACCCCAAATATTATACGGAGATACTTACAACATCTCTATAATATTTGGGGTTTCATTATTTCATAGCTTTTAACTAGTTAGTGTGCTTCATTTATACTTAATAGCTAAATAAGGATTGTTCGACCTTTTAGATCACTTATTTAATTATGTTCCAGCTCGTTTATTTCGTAAGAGTTTCGGCAATTTTTTTATGACTCATGTCACTAGTTAAAGGAAAGCTGCCGACTTGAATTTTTGTATGGTAGCCATTATCAATTAAGTATGTTTCAAACTCTTCTTGATCTTTGACGATTTTTTCTTTATATAATAACTCAGCAATTTGAGAGATGCTCATACCACTTTTAACTTTTAACGTATAGGCAATGTTCTCGTGTTGTTCTTCTTTTGGCTCTTCCTGCTTCTTTTCTTTTGCTGCTGATTTTGCTTGTTCTTGTTTCTTCTCTGCTATTTGCTTTTGTAAATTCTTATATTCGACCTCTGCTAACACAGTAAAACCCTTTTTTTGTAGATAGGATGTTGCTTCAGATACACTAATCGTTGCATGTTCTTGACTTTTTTGTTCGAGATAGTAATAAAAACTACCAATAATGCTTGCTGAAAGGAGCATTCCGATGGCAAATGAACGTAAACTATACTTTTTCATTTAGTTACTTTTCGACCCTTTCCTTTATAATTTGCTGAACTTGAGTGATAGATAAGGAAGATTGATTGGCAATCTGCTCAATCGGTACTCCGCTTGCTGCAAGGGTCCAGACTTGGTTTTTAATAATAGCGTGAATGGGCTGTGGTTTATCCATTTCCATTGCGGATGGGTTTTTTAGGGTAGAAGATGGCTTTAAAGAAAAATCTTCCTCACCGATCATTAACTCTTCTTCTAATAGTTTTAATTTCTTTTTTATTTTGTATAGCTCTTGTACTTGTTGAATGGAAAGCTGATCTATTTCCTCTCGTAAATCTTTAATGGGATCACGAAGGAAAAGAGACAGAATAAGAAGGAATAAAGAAATTCCTATAATTACTAACATTACAATTAACATAATTCACCTCAGAATAAAATCTTCATTTCAAATGATATAAATAATAAGAGACCTAAAGAAGAACAATGCAAGCTAAAGATATTTTATCATTATCTATCGGTAATTCCTATTAAATCAAGATTGTGGATGACAATATTCGAATAGATCTGCGAAACAGTTAAGAATATGTCGTAATTCATCTTGAATTTTTAAAAACATATGTCGAATCGATGTTGTACTAGCTAATGGAAAAATGCAAAAAAAATTTTTTTGCATTATTACAATAAACGTACGTAAGTTTAAGCATATTCCGACAAAATCTGTTCGTTGTGGCAATGCCCATTCAGTGGTAACATAATAAATATAAATAGCGAACTAAATGGAATCTTGTATGCATATACTAGTAAATTGCGATCATACACCACAGAAATTAAATGACATTGGATAAATAAAATTTAGAAAGAGGTGCAATTTCTATTGATTGAACAAATTGTAAATTTAAGACGTAAAGGACTGTCTTTCCGGAAAATTGCCATCGAACTAAATTCAACTGTAGGAAAAGTACAATACCAATGGAAAAAATATGTGAAGGAACAAGAACATCATGGGAATGCTGGACAAGCCGAGGAGCAAAAGAATGTAATCCAAATGCAAAAGCAGGAATCATATATAACGGAAAGTTTTTGGACAAGCGTGGATTTATTAGTAAAGAAAAATGGGATGGAAGCTTGGTTAACATCGGAAGACACTGCATTAGTATTTTGGAGAATTCCCGAAGGAAAATGGCAGTTAATTTCAACTTATTATGATATTGATCCGGAAACTTGTTCGCTAGCAGTAAAGATTAATGATATAACTAGCATTATCTATAATGGAAGAAATGCGCATAATTCTCGCATTCTGCCTGTTGAAAATAGGCAAGAATCAGTTGTGTTACAAGACTTATCACCCAATAGAAGTTTTTGTTTCGAAATTGGGGTTCTTGATGTGTATCAATCCTTTTTACCGATATTACAGTCAAATCCTTTGCATACACCGAGAACTGCACATAACCAAACAGGCCAATTAGCAAAGGATTTACAGGAGTGGGAGAATGGGGATGTTTCTGTCCCAAATTGGATTGAACACGTAAGCACCTATAGCTATTATGAATTAGAAGAGCAAGAGGATGTGAAAAAGAAATGAATGGTTCCTATTTTCAATTGATTGTAATTAATAAGATTCCTTTTATGAACTATTTTTCAAAAGATAAACAGAAGAAAAAGGAATTATATGCGCAGACTATTAACTTTATCAAGTTTCTTTTCGAAACGGAAAAGAATCAACTTCCATATACCATTCAAATTGTTGTTCCGCCAATTTATCTCGAACAACTTGATGCGCAGTCATTTCGAGAAGAAATAACAGAATTTTTAGAAAAATACTATCCCGATGATGAATTGTATTCTTTCTGGATAGATAAAGAAACAAATCTATTAAAGGTTCTTAAATCGCTTCTCCAAGAAAAGCGGATCGAATTGCTGGCATGTCCCGCTTCCTTTTCGCCTTTATCAAATGTATCGACAAGTACAGGTATTCAATTACAAATAGAGTTAGGTTTATCCATTATAGATGATTATTTAGACTACCGGCCGACAGGATTTTGGTTTCCAGAAGGGAATTTTTCACCTGGTTTAGATTTATATTTGAAAAAAGAGAACTTTTCTTATAGCTATCTAAATAGTAGGACAATCGATCATAGTGATCCTTTACCGAGTGATACAGGTATTGCGGTTAAATCACCACATAATATTGTGTTCTTTCCTGTGGAAGAAAAGCTGTATCAACTTTTTAAAGAGGAGAAAGCAACAAAACAAGTATGGGATAAATGGATCTTAGATTTGCTAGAATCCTATCCTTCTTACATAAATGAGTCCATTTTAACTTTCCCAATTGATTTAGCTGATTATGTAAAGATACAAGACGAGTTGAATAAAAGTATTCGTTATTTAAATGATGAAGGCTATATGGTTCATATTACGCCTGAAACATATATAAAGCAATTCAGTCAAGGAATGGATTGTGTCCATCTCTGTGCTTCCTTCTTAGAGCGCAGAGGGAGAGAAGAGGTTGTTAAACATCGTTCTTCCTATGCTGCTTTAGCATTTTTGGAAAGAGAGCTTCATGAATGGAGACAAATTTCTTTACCGCCAGCAACTCATAGAGTACAGAAGCAGATGGAAAAGGAATGGTTGTTATTAAGCGCTCTCCTTTATCAAGATAATAATTGGACAAGTGAAGAAGTAACAAACCATCTAGAGGCGGCAAACAAATTAAACGGTTATTGGAAAGGACCAATCGATAAAGACTGGCTTTCCTTAAGAGAAAGTAAATATCCAATTTTAAATACAACGATACAGATCCATAAACCGGTTCGGTCTCAAAAGGAACCGACAAACAAGAAGAGTGTTTTAATCTTATCTTGGGAGTATCCGCCCAATATAGTTGGTGGTCTTGGTGCTCATGTAGTTGGGTTAACAAATAGCTTAATAAAAAATGGCTATGAAGTTCATCTTGTTACAGCACAAGAGATGAATAAAAATCCCGAAGACGTAGAAGAAAAGGCTGGATTATTTGTTTATCGGGTCAAGCCAATTTATAGTAAAGATCAAAACTTTATTCACTGGATTGGCGGCTTAAATTTAGCAATGTGGGATAAAGCAATAGAAATAGGAAAGAACACAACATTTGAATTAGTGCAGGCACATGATTGGTTAGTAGGTGCAGCTGCTATTTCTTTAAAGAATCAATTAAATGTTCCTTTAATAGCCACTATACATGCAACAGAGCATGGAAGAAACGGTGGTATCTATACAGAAATGCAGAAATTTATCCATAGGAAAGAAAGCCAGTTAATGGACACAGCTGATTCTTTAATTGTGTGCAGCGAATATATGCAGAATGAGTTAATGACAATTTTTGAAGTAGAACAAACGAAAATTAATATCATTCCCAATGGAGTAGAAATCTTGAAGAAGGGAGCCATATCGGCTGCTCCGGTTGAAAATTTTTCAAAGGACAACAAAAAAGTGGTTTTTGCTATGGGGAGATTGGTAAAAGAAAAAGGCTTTGGAACTTTATTAGAAGCAGCAAGAAAGTTGCATAAAAAGCGAAATGATCTATGTTTTGTTATTGCTGGAATCGGTCCAATGTATGATGAATATCAACAATTTATTGAAAGACATCAATTAGCAGAAAGTGTTCACTTAATAGGCTATTTGCAGGAAGAACAGAAGAATGCACTCTATGCACTAGCAGATATAGTTGTTATACCAAGTTCCTATGAGCCTTTTGGAATCGTAGCATTAGAATCCCTTGTTTTCGCTATTCCAACAATTGTATCCCAGACAGGCGGCTTAAAAGGAATCATTAAGGATAGAGAAACAGGACTATATATGGAACCAAATAATGCAGAAAACTTAGTAAAGAATATCGAGTATTTAGTAGAAAATCCAGCCGTGGGTAAAAAAATTGGTAAGAAAGGGCAAATATTAGTTAGCCAGCTTTTTAGCTGGAATCGAATTGGCGAAGAGACAAAAAGAATTTTTGATGAATTGATTGTACAGGCAAAGGTGAAGGAATCCATTTCTAATTAAAAATATTAGAGTAGGTGAAGGAAGAATGAAAATTGAGGCCAATTTACAAAAAGACTATCAAAGTGTTCAAAGAAAGTTATTAGTAAAAAAAATAACGACAACTCCTGGAATCTGGGTTGATGGAAAAACGTATTGGATTCAAAATGGTTATGAAAAATTAATACCAGAACATTCTATTTCCGTTCATGTAAAACAAATACACAAGCACTCAAAAATTCAATACAATGAGATTTTCGTCAGAAATCACTCTCAAGAACCGAAAAAAATGAAAGTTTTAGTTTTGAATTATTTTCCAAAAGCTTTTCATAATCATCTTTCTTTTGTATCACCTACGGAAAACGTCATCTATCATTCCATTGAGGAACAGCTATATTTAGTAAATGGAGAACATAATTCAAGCTGCATGGAACAGAGAACCGTACAACCTCTCTGGAATGTGCACACTGATCATATTTGGAGCAATAATCAAAATGGTACCCTCAAATATCAGCCTATGGCAAAAGGCTCCAGTGTAAGTATTTTTTCTTTAAATATGGAGGTAATGCCTCAATCAATTGGTATTAGTCGGGCTTGGTCCATTATGGGGACAGAAAAAAAGGATATTTTAGATATGAATCATATTCTAATGAAAACAAGTACTAGCATTTCCTAACAAAAGATGTTATCATATAAAAGTCGTATGCACGAACTAGCAACCTATAGTTTGGAGGGAAATAAACATGCGTGTAAACATTACGTTAGCTTGCACTGAATGTGGTGATCGTAACTACATTTCTAAAAAAAATAAACGAAATAATCCAGATCGTCTTGAGCTAAAAAAATATTGCTCAAGAGAAAAACGTACTACAGTTCATCGTGAAACAAAATAAGCAGAAGGGGGATATCCCTTCTGTTTTTTTCATATTTATAACGAAAATGTAAGGAAGGTGTACATAAAATGCAGGAAAAAAAACAATTCCGATCAGATATGATAAAACTACTCCAATCAATCAATAAACCACAATATGAGCATATGTCCTACCAAATAGCTTCCCAATTATATAATGATGCTTCCTTTATTTCTGCTAGTCATATAGGGATTACCATTTCCAAATTTCCTGAGGTGGATACATACCAAATTATTCGTACAGCTTGGCAATTAGGTAAAAAAGTAAGTGTTCCCAAGTGCATCCCTGCATCTAGACAAATGATTTTTCGCGAATTAGAGCAATTTAATCAACTTGAATCGGTTTATAGTAACCTGTTTGAACCAGTTATAGAAAAAACGAAACCAACAGATTCTAAACTAATTGATTTACTTCTTGTTCCTGGATTAGCTTTTTCGCCAAAAGGATATAGATTAGGATTTGGGGGCGGTTATTATGACCGCTTTTTGCAAAATTATGATGGACAAACAATATCACTAGCATTTTCTATGCAAATACAGCAGCAAATTCCCGTTGAGAATCATGATTTAGCTGTTCAGAAAATAATTACAAATGAAGGAATTATTTACGCAAATGAGTAGTATGATGTATGCAGTAGTCATTTTATTTGTCTCTTATTTGGCATATAAACGCAGATCATTAACGATGAGTGGCGCAATTGCGGCTTTTTTTGTTGGGAGCGGAATTGCGCTAGGATTTGGCTCTAAAGGATTAGTAGTTCTAGGAGTATTTTTTGTTTCTTCTAGTATGCTTTCAAAATATAAAAGCAAAACTAAACAGGCGATGGAGGACAAAACCAAAAAAGGGTCACAACGAGATGCATGGCAAGTTATGGCAAATGGAGGTTTTGCAGCAATTGTTGGTATCATCTATTATTTTGCAAAAGAATCAGTTTGGATTAGTGTATTCGCCATACTTCTTGCAGCTGCCAACTCGGATACATGGGCATCAGAGATTGGATCCTTAAGCAAGAAAAAGCCAATCTCTGTTCGAACGTTTAAACAAGCGGCCACTGGAACATCTGGAGCAGTCAGTGTCCTAGGAACAATTGCTGCATTTGCTGGATCACTCTTAATAGCGTTAACAGCGAATTTCTTATTTGCTTTGGAGTTTGGTAGTTTTTTTGTCATCCTTGTATTTGGATTCTTAGGTAATATCGTGGATACTCTTTTAGGTGCCTTTGTACAAGTGGAATATATATGTCCTGTTTGTGGTCGAATAGTTGAATCAAAAGTAGAATGTCACACTAACTTAGTGAAAATAAAGGGTTTTGCACTTTTTAATAATGATATGGTAAATGTTCTTTCCGGCTTCTTAGCTGCGTTGATATATATACTTTTCTTTTTGTAATAATTTTAATCACGTCAATACATTAACATTTTCATTCGTTTACACGGATAAAAAATAATATTATTACCAAACTAGTTAGTAGGAGGGATTTCAAAAATGTCAAAAGTATTCTCCATTTTACTAATTGTTTTAGGTGGATATTATTTATTTCAAAAACGGTATCGTGTCATTAATACGGTATTAAGAAGTCCATTTATTCGTAAATATGCAGTTAGAATATTAATGAATATTCCAAGTGTAAAAAGAATGACAATGAACTCTGTTTTTGGACGATCGCAAAATACGATTTATCAATGAATAAAAAAGAACAGATGCGACGGAAAATAGCGTTTAAATGAGCTGGGAATAAGTAGCCTGCACAAAAATAAGGCCGAACAATTACAAGAAGTAACGTAATTGTTTGGCTTATTGGCTTCTAAAAGTGTAAGGGACAGCTACTGTAAGCTTGAATACACAAGTCATGTTAATCCTATGCTCTGCTTTTAGACTGCCGAAACTCAGCTGTCTTGCTAATCTATGCCAAGGTGTACATTTAGTATTACAAGGATATCTTCTTGAACTGTTAAAGTGGTGGATTGTCTTTGTCTAGTCCTACAAGAATCCAACCTTCCTTTGATGGTCCATAAACTCCAAATGGTTTGACTCTTGCTGCATCAGAATTGTAACTTGTTGTCCACGGTGATGAACAATATGCTTAATGAGCCCCATTAAAATTTGAGCATTTGTTTCTTCTCTGCCAAAGGCTGATTGCACTTCCTTCAAGGATTCGTCTGTCCATTGTTCTTCTATCACTTTGATTGCAGTAGAACTGAGAAGTTTAAATGTATCGGTTATTTCTTTAGCTGCAGCAGGAATATTTTTTGCATTATCTAGTTCATTTATTTTCTGCCCGAATTTGAGCTAAATATTCCGGTCTTCCTAATGTACGACCTTCAGGGGAGACTTTTTGCTGTAAAGAATCATCGGTTAAACCTTCTAAAATCTTTTGAGTCAGCTCTCTGCCTCCCGCTTCCATTCTCTAATAAAATCTGCAATCGTTACATACATATTATAAAAGACCTCATAGTTAAATTTTAAAGATTTTTATTTGATACAGTAAGACTTTCCGCTTTTTGTATACGGTAATTGGTTGATATCCTTTGACATAGTGCTAAATAATTGCTATCTTAATATCTATTCGAACGTTCGTTCTCAAATGGATAATATCAAGATTTTGTTCATATATCAAATATCTTTAATTGGATTTTTTGAAAATATGATAAATAGATCCCAAAAAGGGAGAAGGTATACACAGAGTGTCCGCAACATAATGGTACCAATTGGTTACTTTGTTCTATCCTTTTTTCCTTTTACCAAATGTGTTTTTAATCTTTTTAAAAAGGTAATAACAAATAATAACGTTCATATCTTCAAGCGATATGCTTGTCGAATGTCACTTTCATTTATAAAATACATAAAATAAGCTAAAATGAAAGATGGATTTTGTGACATTTAAATGAAATGAAGGAAAAAAGAAACATATATAGTGTTGTTACATAGAAATCGTATTTCCTTAAAAAGCAACTATTTTTAAGAACTTGAAGAATATAGTGTCATTACCTTTCAGGATGTTCGGAGAGTAGGGAGAGAACAGATGGAGCTAGAACATTATAAGTATTGGAGAATCATCCATATACTAGTAAATGAATATCAGTATAAAATTATCTACTTATCAGAAGATCAACAAGAAATATGGCTAGAGGCTCAAGAGAATAAATCAAAATCTCCCGTTATTCGCTTATTTCAAATCGATATTAACTGGAGTAATTGGTTAAGCAGGGATATAGAAAGGACAGCGTTAAATGCTGAAAGGATAAGAAGTTCGCTGCATAGTCGTTCCCTTAGGGTGGTGAGCATTTATATATCTGCTTATCCGCCTGTAGATTCATATGAACATATTATCAATCCAGTATTTTTAAGCCCAAATAAAAAAATACAAATTGAAACAGTTCTTCTTGATCGATCCGTCCAAGACTGGGAAATAGGAGAGTATAAAATAGCAGAATTACAAGGTATGCCAGAAACGGAAGCAGAGCGAGAAACGCATATTCAAAAATATAAAGATGCTATCTTTACACGCTTAAGACAAAATGAAAAAAAAGAAAGACAGTTATTTAATTTTGGAAAACCATGTATCACGTATTTTTTCATTGCTATTCAAGTGATTGTATTTTTCTTAATGGAATTAAGTGGCGGAAGTACAAACAGTGAAACGTTAATTAGATGGGGAGCAAAAGTAAATTATTTAATTGCCAATGGGGAATGGTGGCGATTTGTAACACCTGTTTTTTTACATATTGGTATTTTGCATTTACTTATGAATTCCATTGCTCTATATTATGTTGGACCATTAATTGAGCGGATTTTTGGATCGAGCCGATTTATGTTTATTTATTTATTTGCTGGGTTTAGTGGGGTATTTGCTAGTTATTTATTAAGTCCGTCTTTATCGGCTGGTGCAAGCGGCGCGATTTTTGGCTGTTTTGGTGCACTTCTTTATTTTGCGTGGCGCTTTCCCCAGCTATTTTTTCGTGTAATGGGCTGGAATGTCATTATCATCATAATTATCAATCTTATTTTTGGTTTTACTATACAAGGAATCGATAATGCAGGACATATTGGTGGTTTGATAGGCGGCTTCTTAGCCACAGCGATTGTTCATTTTCCAAAGAAAAAAAACTGGAAAATCCAGCTTGGTGCCGCCTTTGTTACTATACTGCTTTTGGGAATAGGTGTCCTTTATTCATTCCATCAAGATGTATTGCAAAGACAAGAACAATCAGCCTATATGCTGATCCATGATTATATCCATGATGAGAAATTTCATCAGGCTGAATTGGCTTTGGAGAAACTGGAACCAAAGAATAATGAAGATTACTACTTTTTACTTTCTTATATTCAACTTAAGAAGAGTAATCTAAATGATGCAGAGAAGAACCTGCAAAAAACAATCGCGATAAATCCAGAATTTCATGAAGCATATTATAATTTAGCGGTTGTAAGTATATATAATAAGAACTTGGAAGAAGCAAGGAAGTATTTACAATCAGCGATAAATTTGGACGAAAACAATTCTAAATATCTTCTATTATGGGATAAAATTAAAGAGTAGATATTTGTTGTCTTAAAACAATTGACTCACCATCTACTGTTGTAAATAAGATAAGAAGATGGTTATCATTAATTAATAATACAGGAATAGAACTACCGATGGGATCAGCAATGGTTCCATCTTCTTTTATAACGCCAAGAAAATAATTTTTATAGAGCCCCTCTGTTAGTTGTCCAATTATTTTTGCGCTTTGTTCTTTTGAAAAGTTCGGGAGAGGTGCATCGTTATAGTTGATTAAGTCTGTAAGTAATAGTTTTGTATGATATTGCTCAGGTGAAATATGGAATTTTTTTAATACTTGAAGATAAGCATACTCTACATTGTTTAATGCTTCTTTCTCTAAGGTCTTTGCCCAATCCTTTTCTGTTAAGTTGCTGGCAGTATGAAAAGTTAGGGGAGCATTTTCAAACTTGGAGTTAATAATATATAAGTTGTCCGTGGAAGTTTTTTGTGAACTGAAAATTCTTTCACTACTATCGTGTATTTCCGCATAATGAAAAGTTATTGCTTGTAAAAAGTTACTTTCTCTTTCCACGATTGTTTTTTTTCCTGAAAGCTCCAAAGTGTTTTGTTTCCATTCTCCCATTGTGTTTATTAGTTTTCCATTTGCATACAATAAGCTCATATCCTGCCGTAAATATGCGACCTTATTAATGGATGAATGGCTCTCCCAAAGAATACTGTATTCATCAAATCTTTTTTTACTAAAAGTAAGAGTTGTGTTTGCTTTCGGAAAAGTGACAGTAGGATCAATCGGAAAATAGGTGATACTCTCCTTAGCAATCTGCTTTTGTTGAAAAATATAGAAAATAGAAATAAGGATAATAAGAGAAAGACTTAAACGAATAAAATCTTTTTTCATTATTTTCACCGCTCCATGTTAAGTATGCTCAAAATATGAGCCTGTCTCATCTATACTTCTTTAAATATATGTATGGAAAAGAAAATTATGATAAAAGAAGAAAGAGGAGGGAATATCTTTTGTTTTCTAGCTTTAAACATATATTTACTTTCCTAATAAGGGAAAAGAATCTGCTGTTGAGGAAACAGTCCGTATCCTTTATACTTAATTTGAAAACGATTAATTTATCACTTTATGCAAACCTTTGCAGTGGATAGAAAAAGAATGAAATCGAGGGGTACCATGCAAACAATTTATGACGTGCAGCAGTTTTTAAAAAAGTACGGGACAATCATTTATGTTGGAGATCGAGTAGGCGATTTACAATTAATGAAATCCGAAATTAAAGAATTATATCAATCTCAATTAATAAAAGAACAAGAATTCGATTCTGCTATGCGACTGCTTAATCAAGAAATACAATACTTAGAGGATAAGAGAAATCGGGGGAATGTGTGATGCAAGAAAAATGGGTAGCTGGAATAGATTTAGGCGGAACAACGGTGAAAATTGCTTTTTTATCTTTAAATGGCGATTTAATTGATCATTGGGAAATCCCGACAGATAATTCTGAGGAAGGGAAAAATATAACATCTGATATTGCAAAATCCATTGATGCTAAATTGAAGGAATTAGGTCATTCGAAAGAGGATGTTTTAGGTGCAGGAATGGGTGCGCCAGGTCCTTTTGATTATGAAACAGGAATTATTTTTAATACGGTAAATTTAGGCTGGCCCGATAATTTTCCTTTAAAGGCTCGCCTTGAAGCAGATTTAGGATTGCCAGTAACGATTGATAATGATGCTAACTGTGCTGCTTTAGGTGAAATGTGGAAGGGAGCTGGAGAAGGAGCAAAGGATTTAGTTTGCGTAACACTGGGGACTGGTGTTGGCGGAGGCGTTATTATTAATGGAGATATTGTGCAAGGCGTTAAAGGAGCTGCTGGTGAAATAGGTCATCTAACTGCAATTGTGGAAAATGGAGCTCCTTGTAACTGTGGGAAAACTGGCTGTTTAGAAACGATTGCATCTGCAACGGGAATTGTTCGTTTAACGAAAGAAAGATTAGCGGAAAGACATACATTAAGCGAGCTTCATTCGTTACTAGATCAAGAAGGGGCGATTACAGCAAAAGATGTGTTCGATGCAGCTAAAGGAGGGGACGAATTAGCTAATGAAATCGTTCAATTTGTTGCATTTCATTTAGGGCTAGTATTAGCAAATATTGCTAATACGTTAAATCCTGAGAAAATTGTCATAGGTGGAGGAGTATCAAAAGCTGGAGATGTCCTGTTAGATCCTGTAAAAGAGAATTTTATGAAATTTTCCTTTAAAAGTGTAGCAGAGTCAACTGTCATTGATGTTGCGACTCTTGGAAATACAGCAGGGGTAATTGGTGCTGCGTGGTTGGCTAAAAGTTAATCGAGCTAGGTACAAATAGATAGGATTATTAAGAATGAAAAAAATCTTCTTCCGTTTGGAAGGAGATTTTTTTTAGCTATTTTAAATGATAGGAATAATTACGATAAAATTTCTGAAACTTTTCGTCTGATTGGACGTTTAAAAAAGAGTAAGCTATTATAATAATACACAAAGATGAAAATTAGATTAAAATTTCATAAAGATTAGCTTTATATAATAAAAATATTGTAAAATGTGTAAAGTGATAATTTTCGAGATTTTGTTTGATCAATAGTTAGGAGGATTCACCATTGTTTAAGAAAAAATTGGAGTGGTCAAAGCTATCACTTATAACGATTGCAACAGTTTTACTATGGATTAAAACAAATATTGCCTATATTACAAGCTTTGATATTAAAATTGAAAATTGGATTCAACAATTCATATTAATCATTAATCCTTTAAGTTCCATATTATTTATACTAGGAATATCCATGTTTTTCTCAGAAAAAAATCAAAAGAGATATATATTAATTTCAAGTTTGATTCTCTCGTTTGTTTTGTACGCAAATGTGGTTTTTTATCGAGTTTATACAGATTTTTTAACTCTGCCGCTTTTATTTCAAACAAGTAATATGAGTGATTTAGGAAGTAGTATTAGAGAGTTAATCCATGTTACGGATATTCTTTTCTTTGTTGATATTATTTTGCTTATTGTCATTATGAAAAAGAAACCAGCCTTTGTAAAAATTCCGAAATACACAAGAGTTCACAAGAGTATTTTCTATTTACTTACGATAAGCTTAGCTTTTTTTAATCTAAGTTTAGCAGAAACGCAAAGAACGCAATTGTTAACTCGAACATTTGATAGAGAGCTTTTAGTGAAAAATATTGGAACATATAATTATCAACTTTATGATATTTTTCTGCAAACAAAGACTTCTGCACAAAGAGCATTTGCAGATGGCAGTGAATTAACAGATATGGTTAATTATAATCAGGCAAATTATACAGAACCAAATAAGGACATGTTTGGTATTGCTAAAGGTAAAAATGTAATCATGGTTAGTCTAGAGTCTACTCAGTCGTTTACAATCAATCGAGAAGTTAATGGCGAAGAAATTTCACCATTTTTAAATGATTTTATTAAACAGAGCTTCTATTTTGAAAATTTCTACCACCAAACTGGACAAGGTAAAACTTCAGATTCGGAATTCATTGTGGAAAATTCATTGTATCCATTAAGTAGAGGGGCTGTTTTCTTTACTCATTCTGGAAATGAATATCAGGCAACTCCTGAAATTTTAAATGAAAATGGATATTACACAGCTTCCTTACATGCAAATAATAAGAGTTTCTGGAA
Source organism: Niallia sp. FSL W8-0951 (assembly GCF_038006525.1). Taxonomy (NCBI): domain Bacteria; kingdom Bacillati; phylum Bacillota; class Bacilli; order Caryophanales; family Bacillaceae; genus Niallia; species Niallia sp. FSL W8-0951. The sequence continues at coordinate 2,116,135 of NZ_JBBOVK010000001.1, read as the reverse complement.
TCGTGATATTATGTACCAAAGTATAGGATACCAACGATTTTATGAGATTAATGATTATGAGGTGAATGAGGAAAACTCTGTTGGCTGGGGGCTGAAGGATATTGACTTCTTCGAGCAATCAATCGCTCATTTAAAAGAAATGCCGCAGCCTTTTTATAGTAAATTTATTACGCTGACAAATCATTTTCCTTTTGAGTTAGAAGAGGAAGACAAATTTATCGAGCCATTAACAACCGGCAGTAAAACACTGAATAATTATATTCCTACTGTCCGTTATCAGGATGAAGCATTGAAAAATTTTATTGAGAAACTAAAAGAAGAAGGTCTCTATGAAAATAGCATTATTGTACTGTATGGAGATCATAATGGCATTTCGGAAAATCATAATAAAGCAATGAGTGAGTTATTAGGAGAAGAAGTGACTCCTTTTGTAAGCACTCAATTACAAAGAGTGCCTTTTGTTATCCATATTCCAGGAATGGAAGGGAAAACATTGTCAACAGTATCTGGTCAAGTGGATATCAAGCCGACTCTTCTTCATTTGCTCGGGATCGAGACAAAAAATGATATTCAATTTGGATCTGATCTTTTCTCTGATAACAAGGATCCGTTTGTTGTCTTACGAGATGGCAGCTTTATCACAAATGATTATGTGTATACGAAAGAAGTTTGTTATGATCGAGCAACTGGAGAAGCAGTCAATGGAGACGGGTGTGAGCCTTATATAGAGCAGGCGAATTTAGAATTGCAGTATTCTGATAGTATTATTTATGGAGACTTATTGCGGTTCTATGATAAAGAAAAAGGGATGCTTGAGATAGTGGAAGAAGCGAATAAAAAAGAGTAGAATGATGGAGCTTTGTGATAAATGTAGAAATACCTACTTTGTCACAAAGCTTTTTTTATGAATAAGAAAAAGTACCATAAGTAATGTTTTTTAGTGCGGTTCATATATATATAGGGAGAGGAGTGGGCATATGGAGATTAAATTGAGACCAGGAGATACACTTTGGTACTATAGTCAGCTTTTTATGGTTCCCTTGAATCTTATTTTAGACAGTAATCCTCATGTTAATCCGAATAAATTAGCAGCTTCAGAAACTATCCAAATACCTGGATTTGAATTACAGGTTCATAAGATAAAGCAGGGAGAAACTCTGTGGAAATTGGCAGGAGTAAGAAATATTTCAGTGGATAGTATTTTATTAATAAACCAACATGTAAATCCGAATAATCTTCAAGTAGGCGATGAAATTTATATTCCAAATCGCATTATTGGAAGAATAGTACAGGGAAAGAAAAAGTATGATTATCATTCCTTGCAAGTCGATCTAACTAGATTAAAGAAAATTTTTCCATTCATTCAAGTGAAGAGTATTGGTAAAAGTGTATTAGGACATAATATTGAGGAAATTAGAATAGGAAAAGGTACAAAAAAGGTTCATATAAATGCATCATTCCATGCCAATGAATGGATTACTACGCCGATTTTAATGGTGTTTTTGAATGATTTTTTATTATCTTTAACGAATGGGACAAATATTCATCGTGTTCATACAATGCCATTATATCAGTCTGTTGACTTATCCATTGTACCGATGGTCAATCCAGATGGAGTTAATTTGGTCTTAAATGGTCCTCCAGAAGAAGAGAAGGAGAAATTATTCTCGATAAATGGTGGAAGCACTGATTTCACTAGCTGGAAGGCAAATATCCGTGGGGTTGATTTGAATAATCAATTTCCGGCAAATTGGGAAATTGAAAAGGAAAGGAAAGAACCAAAATCGCCAGCACCAAGAGATTATCCGGGAGACACGCCATTGTCTGAACCTGAGGCTCAAGTGATGGCGAAGCTTGCGCATAAAGAGAATTTTGACTGTTTAATAGCATTGCATACGCAAGGAAAAGAATTTTATTGGGGCTATGAAGGGCTAGAGCCAGCAGAATCGCAAACGATAGCAAATGAATTTTATAGAGTGAGTGGATATAAAGCCATTCAAAATGTAGATAGTCATGCTGGTTATAAAGATTGGTTTATTCAAGAATTTAGAAAGCCAGGATTTACATTAGAGTTGGGAAAAGGGATAAATCCTCTTCCTCTATCTCAATTTACTGAAATCTATCATGACACATCAACGATTTTCTTAGCGTCTTTATATTTGTAGATTTACAGTAGATGAAATGTATGGAGTGTAAATAAGCACCTATTATGGAGGAATATTTCTCATTTTAGTAAAATATCAAAGCGTATTTGAAAAAAAGCCGAAAAAATCGGCTTTTTTATGTTACTATTCTATAGAGTAAATAAAACATGAAAAGTAGTATAGGAGTGTGAAAAATGTTTCCATTAGGTAAGAGAAACACACTAGGAATAGTTCTTCTCTTCACTTTTTTCACACTTATTCTGTCTGGCTGTGTACCAAGACAGAATAATTCAGCCAGTGAAAATGAAGCGAAGGACAAAAATATCAATAACAACACGATGCTTCCTCCTATTAGTCCAGTTGAAGGAGATTTTGAGCAAGTATATGGCTGGATAAAGAATGATACAATTTGTTATTCGGCGAAAGTAGAGGGTGTTAATAAAATTTACACTTATAACATCTATACTGGAAAGCATATTCCTTTATATGAATCGGTAACAGAATTGTCAAATGTGATACTCAATAAAAATCAACTTTTAATATACAATGCTCTTTCTGATGAAGAAGGAGAAATTCATATCATTGATATGAAGGGAAATGAAGTGCTTACTAGAAAATTGCAAAGCTATGAAACAGATTTTGCGTGGAATCCTTATAGTGAAAATGAACTATTAATTACTACTTTCACCAAGGATTGGGAAAGTAAAGTATCTGTATTGGATATTCAAGAAAATGAATTAAGTGATTTTCCTGTGTCTACGCCCTTTCCCCAATGGCAATCAAAGGAAAAAGTAATGTATTTAGAGTGGGACCAAAGCTCCCCTTCCTTTTACGCTCCTCTTAAAATTTTCAATTTGGAAACAAAAGAAGAAAAAGAATGGGACGTACCTGATATTTATTTTATAGAAGAGAAAAATGGTTATCTCCTTACTCTGGCCGGTTCATCTAAAGAAGAGGAAGCCATTTATACCTTTTATGATTCTGAATTAAAGAAGCAAGGAAGTGTCCGCTTACCTAGATTATCTAAATTTTCCAATTGGTTAGTACCAAACTATACTTTTTATGAGAATAAATTTCTTACTTTTGTTCCCAAAAATAGTGGTAATGCGGAAACTTATCAAGATGGCTTTAATCTTGTTGAAATAAATATGGAAACAGGTGAAAGCAAAAAGATAGATACGGAAATGGAATTAGAGGATCAGCCTATCCAAATTTCGAGTGATGGAAAATATTGTCTATTTGGTTATTATTATGAAAATATGCTGGATATGGAAACGGGCGAAATTAGCTCCTTATTTTCTACCACTATTCACAATAGTTGATGATGGCATAAAAATATGCCATCATAATCATGGAACATAATCAAGTATCTTTGTCTTATATATGGTTAAATATACGGTTGAAAGGAGAATATAGTTAATGGCAATTGTAGATGTAACAGTTATACCAGTAGGAACACAAACACCAAGTGTAAGTGCATATGTAGCAGATATACAAAAAGTGCTTATGGGTTATGAGGAAAAAGGGCAAATTCGGTTCCAATTAACGCCGATGAATACAATTATTGAGGGAGAGCTTCCTGTTTTATTTGAAGTAATCCAAGCTATGCATGAAGTTCCTTTTGAAAAAGGGCTTGTTCGTGTTTGTACAAATATCCGAATTGATGATAGACGGGATATTAGTAGAAAAATGGAAGATAAAGTAGAACGTGTTGTAAGTCAATTAGAGAGTAGATAGGAGGGGTTATGGGATGGAGTATAAACAAATTCCTTTAGGACCAATCCAGACAAATTGTTATTTAATATGGAATGAAAACAAGGATTGTTTGGTGATAGATCCTGGGGCAAATGGAGAAAAGTTAATAAAGATAATTCAGGAGTTAGGATTATCTCCTATAGCAATTCTGTTAACACATGCTCACTTTGACCATATTGGTGCAGTGGAAGATGTTCGGACAGAGTATAGTATTCCCGTATATGTACATAGCAAAGAGGAAGAATGGCTAATTAATCCGAAATTAAACGGCAGTGAAGCATTTAGGCTGCCGAATCCGATTGTAACAAGACCTGCTGAGCATTTCTTAGATGAAAATCCAAGCATGACAATCGGTGATTTTACCTTTCAAGTGATGGAGACACCAGGGCATTCTCCAGGCAGTGTTACGTTTTATTTTGAAAAGGAGAATTGGGCATTTGTAGGCGATGCCCTTTTCTATGAAAGTATCGGCCGAACAGATTTAGCTGGCGGGAATCAAAGAACATTGCTAACTAGTATCCATGAGAAGTTATTGAATTTACCTGAAGACACATTAGTGCTTTCCGGTCATGGCAGAAAAACGACGATTGAGCATGAAATGGACCATAATCCATATATTAATGGCTTTTAAATGAGAAAAAAGAGAAGGGGCTCCTTCTCTTTTTTTATTGCACGATCGTTTTATAAGCGCATTGATCACAACCAGTAATAATATTTTGTTTCTCGATTAACTGAACATCTTTAAACAAAGCTTCGAACATTCCTGTAAAGAAGGATTGGTGCATGGTACAAACTTTATTCTTATGTTCTACAGCTACTTCTTTAAATGGACAGTTATAAATTTCAAAATATAAAGAGGTTTGATCATCATTCCATTCCAATGCAGGTAACTGTCCGGTCATTAAACTAGCATTTTGTAATAAACGTATTTTATCCTCATTCGATAATAGTGCTGTGTTGTTTGTAATACGTGCAATCTCCTGCTCCATCATCTCTTTGCCAAATGTTTTTCCTGTTTCATAAAGTGCTTTGCTTCCCTCTGCTCCAAGACTTTCAAGCGTTTTCAATAAAATGCTGCTTAATAAATGATAATCTCGAAAAGGAAAGCTAAATTGAATAACTTCATCTGATAAACGATATAGTCTGCTGGGGCGACCACCTTTACCTGTTTTTTTTGTTTCCGAGTGTAGCATTCTTACATCTTCTAACTTAGATAAATGCAAGCGAGCTACATTTGGATGGATGGAAAATTCATCCGCTATTTCTTGAACAGTGACATCTTGATGACGTTTTGTAATGTACTGATAAATATAGAAACGAGTTGGATCTGATAAGACATTTGTAACTTTTAGTGTATTTTCCATATTAAATGTTCCTCCTGAGGACTAATTTTCTTTATTATAATATAGCAATCTACCATAAACATGGTTAAAACGATAAGTTTATAAAATGTTCACAACTTCACAAATGTTTTGTTCATAAATTGTACATATTCACTATTTGAAGCATGAGCAACGTTTTAAATAGATTATTAAAAGAGAAGTGGAACTTATTGTTAATTTTTATTGACAGATTTATTAATTAGATTATAATGAATATATGAACATATATTCATATAATGGAGGACGGTTGTTATGAGTTACGATGTAATAATAATTGGCGGCGGGCAAGCCGGGCTTGCGATGGGTTACTTTTTAAAGAAAAGCGGCTTATCTTTTCTCATAGTAGAAAAAGAAACATCTATAGGTGAAAGCTGGAGAAAGAGATATGATTCATTAACTTTGTTTACTCCACGTTTTTACAGTTCTCTTTCTGGATTTCCGCTGTATGGGGATTTGGATGGCTATCCCACAAAAAATGAAATAGCAGACTATTTATTTGATTATGCGACCACGTTTTCGCTGCCAGTTCAATTAAATACAGAGGTAAAGGAACTATCAAAGACAAAGGAAGGCTTTAAGGTAGTTACTAATGAGGGTGTATTAGCAGCTAAAAAAGTGATTATTGCTACTGGTCCCTTTCAAAAACCATTGATACCTTCGTTTGCTTCTAGTTTATCTGAAAATGTAGTCCAGCTTCATACATCGCAATATCATAATCCGAAACAAATTAAAGAAGGACCGGTTTTAATTGTAGGAGCCGGGAATTCAGGGGCGCAAGTTGCAGCGGAGCTTTCAGACAAATATTTGGTATACCTATCAGTAGGTCATAAAATTCGTTTTTTACCACAAAATATAGGGAATAAGAGTATTTTCTGGTTATTTGAGAAAATGAAAATATATAAAGCAAGTACCTATTCCAAAATAGGTCAATGGCTAAGGAAGAAACCAGACCCAGTTTTTGGATTTGAATTAAGAGCAAAAATAAAAAGTGGAGCAATAACAGTATTTCCTCGCACAGAAAGAATTGTCGATGATACTTTTGAGTTTATAGATAAACGCAGACTAAAAGTTAACACTGTTATCTGGGCTACCGGTTTTTATCATGATTATAGTTGGATTAATATTCCACAAGTAATAAATGTAAACGGAAATCCTATTCATAAGAAGGGAATAACGAATATTGCTGGATTGTATTTTTTAGGATTACCATGGCAAACAAATAGAGCTTCCAGTCTGCTTCAAGGAGTTGGGGATGATGCAGCATATATCTATCAACATTTACGGAGAAACATGTAAAAAGCAAGCAAATATCATTTTTTAGAAACAGGAGGAAGAAAAGATGGGACATTCTCATGGGCACGACCATAGTCATCATGGACATCATCATGGTTTCGAAGAAATAAGAGAAGGAAATAAAAAGGGCTTACTTATAGCGTTAATCATAACAACTGGTATTATGCTGTTAGAGTTTTTTGGTGGTTTACTTACAAATAGTCTTGCTTTATTGTCAGATTCAGGTCATATGCTAAGTGATGCAAGTTCTCTTTTTTTAAGCTTTCTAGCAATCTGGTTCGCCACACGACCTGCCTCTTCGAGTAAAACCTACGGCTATTATCGTTTTGAAATTTTAGCTGCCTTATTTAATGGTGTTACATTGTTTGTTATCGCCTTTTTTATCATATTAGAGGCAATCGAACGATTTTCCCAACCACCTGCTGTCTCAAGTGGAACGATGATGATAATAGCTGTAATTGGACTATTAGCGAATATGATCAGTGCCCTAGCATTATTGAGAAAAGGCGATGTAAAGGGCAATGTTAATTTGCGAAGTGCTTATTTACACATTCTAGGTGACGCATTGGGCTCTGTTGGCGCAATAATTGCAGGCTGCCTCATGATTTTCTTTAAGTGGTATATTGCTGATCCAATCATATCTGTTGTAGTTGCGCTATTAATTTTGAAAAGCGGCTGGGGAGTAATAAAAACGTCCATCCATATTTTAATGGAAGGAACACCAACCACTATTAATAAAGAAGAGGTAAAAAAGGAGTTGGAAGGAATCGCTGGAGTTATCGATGTTCATGACTTGCATATATGGACAATCACTTCTGGATTGGATTCACTAAGCTGCCATTTATTAATTGATGATAAGAGTGATAGTCAAGTAATTCTACAGGTCGCGATTGATCGTCTGAAAGCTAAATTTAATATGGAACATACAACCATCCAAATCGAAAAGTCACAGATTCGGCATGATGATATGAATGTATAATAAAAGGTAAAGCCTCGATCTACTCGAGGCTTTTTTACAAAAAAAGACCCAGAACACGGGTCTCTACTGGGCTAGCTGGATTCGAACCAACGAATGACGGAGTCAAAGTCCGTTGCCTTACCACTTGGCTATAGCCCAAAATAGTTGACATCTATAGTATGGATAGGAGCTGGCATTTTATACAGATTTGTTGAACTTCTTGGAAAGATTGTTAGTCAATGTAGTGATGGAAAAGGACAATACTATTGTATAAGTATATTCTGACATTAAATTTAGCAAAAAAATTAAAAAGAAAGAAGGAATTTACCCTTTTTTGTCGAAATACATATTTGAAAAATATAAAGGTGGTGTTAAATATAAGTGTTATCGATTGAAGCTCTAGCAAATCGTATTATATGTGAAGCAGTAGAACAGAATGCTACTGATATTCACATAACCCCAAAACAGAAGGAATCTGTTCTCCAATTTAGAATTGCCAATCATTTAATTAATTACTTAGTAATTTCAGCAAATGAATGTGACAAGTTGATCTCTCATTTTAAATTTACAGCTTCTATGGATATTGGCGAAAGAAGAAAACCGCAAAATGGATCCATTTCCACAACAGTCAAAGGTCAGTATATTGGCTTACGACTTTCAACCTTACCATCTCACCCTCATGAGAGTTTAGTAATTCGTATACTTTCCGACCAAAATATGCTTCCAATCTATCACATCTCTTTATTTCCAAATATTTCTCGTAAATTAATCTCCTTGCTAAAGCACGCACACGGATTAATAATTCTGACCGGTCCAACTGGATCAGGGAAAACAACAACACTCTACTCTCTCCTAAATGAAAATGCTCATCTTTATCAGCGAAATGTAATTAGTTTAGAAGATCCCATTGAAAAAACGCAGGAAAACGTTTTGCAAGTTCAAGTCAATGAGAAAGCAGGTATTACGTATTCCACTGGCTTAAAAGCAATTCTTCGCCATGATCCAGATATTATTATGGTTGGAGAAATCCGCGATAAAGAAACCGCTCATATTGCAATAAGGGCGAGTTTAACAGGTCATTTAGTATTGAGCACAATGCATACGAGGGATGCGAAAGGTGCGATTCATCGACTGCTAGAATTTGGTATTAAGGAGACTGAAATTGAACAAACCTTAATTGCTATTACTGCTCAAAGACTAGTTGAAATGGTGTGTCCATTTTGTGATCAAGATTGTTCTCCTAACTGTTACCGTTTAGATAACCGCTTAAAACGATCAACCGTGTTTGAAATGATAACAGGCAGGATGATTTCTGATATTCTCTATAACCGAAGAGAATATCAGAGAGCGAACTATAAATCACTAGGAGATATTATTTCCAAAGGGATAGCGCTAGGTTATATAAAGAAAGGAGAATATGAACGGTGGATTTATGATGAAGAATAATCATGCATGGTCTAATATAGAACAAGCGAAATTTTTAAAGTGTATTGGTGAGCTGCTGGATAGAGGTTATTCGATGGCGGAGGCAGTCCAGTCTTCTCGTTACTATATGCCTGATCGTCGATTGGAAGATATTAATGCGTGTTACGGTTCTTTAAAAGGAGGAGAGTCGTTTTTTGAGAATCTAGTAAGATTCAATTTTGATTATCAAGTGATAAGTTTTGTTTACTTTGCTGAAAAGCATGGCGGATTTGCTAGTGCTTTTCAAGATGCAAGTAGAATGATTCAGAATAAGCAAGATACGATAAAAAAATTAAAAAAAATCCTTACTTATCCTCTTTTTCTTTTGTGTTTTACCTTTGTTTTATTTTTCTTTGTTCAAAGTATCCTCATCCCGAAGTTTAATTCTATCTTTTTAACGATGAATATTAACAAGAATTTCTTTCTCCTGTTTCTCCAATTTATTGGTCACATTATTCCATTTCTTCTTGTTTTCTTATCCCTATGTTTTATTTCCGCGCTTCTCTACTATTATTTTTCCTATCTAGTATCCGTACAGTTAAGTTATTTATTATCAAGTGGTTTTTCGATTTATGAGTGTATGCAATTTTTTCTTGAAAATAAGGAGCAAAAACTATATTCCAAAATAGGCCAAATCACTATTTCACAGTTAAAAAAAGGAGTGCGACTTGAACAAGCTTTTGCTTCCTTTGATTTTTTGGAAAAAGAGCTATTACAAATTATTCAGCACGGCCAGGAAAATGGAAAGCTTGATCAGGAATTCTATTATTTCGGTAACTATTGCTTAACACAAATAGAAGAAAATTTACAAAAAACATTAAAAGTCCTTCAACCTACATTGTATACAGCTGTTGGAATTCTAATAATTTCTATTTATTTATCTGTGTTAATGCCAATGTTTCAATTACTGGACGGCTTTTGAAAGGAGAAAAAAAATGAAGAATGAGCAAGGATTTACCCTAATTGAAATGATGATTGTTTTGGTAGTTATTTCCATATTATTAATTATCACCATTCCCAATATAACCAAGCATAATTCCAAAATCAATAATACTGGGTGTGAAGCATTAACAAAGATGGTACAAGCAGAGGTTCAATCTTACTATATAGAGCATAAAGCATATCCAGAGAATCTTGCTAAACTAGAAGAGGAAAATTATATAACAGCAGACCAAAAAAAATGTCCCAATGGCAAGGAGTTAAATATTAAAAATGGAGTAATTACGACATCAGGTTCAGAAAATCCATGATAAATAATCAAAGAGGCTTTACGTTAATGGAAATGCTTGTTGCCATGTCTTTACTAGTTGTTCTTTCCTCTCTATCCATATTCCTTGTTACTTCCCAACAAACTTCTCTTAAAGAAACTCACTTCTTAGCGCAATTGGAAGGTGATCTTTATTATGCCCAAGCGTTTGCGCTAGAAAATCAAATCCCCATTCAAGTGAGGATATATCCAACTTTACATTATTACTACATGCGTGCTGATGCTGATACTGGGAATATTGTGGAACGTTATTATGCAGATGATGTTATATTTTCTACTAACGCGACACTTTCTTTTAACATTAATTCGAATGGTAATTTTTCGAAATTTGGCACATATGAATTTAGAATTGGTAAACAACCCTATAAATTAACCGTTTTAATAGGGAAAGGACGATTTTATGCGACTAAATTGTAATGGCTTTATGCTGCCGGATTATTTATTGTCCTTTACGATATGGCTGTTAATAGCGCTAACATGGATGCCGGTTTATATCCATGTGTTAAAACAGCTAGAAGATTCCGCGGATAGCAGGCTAGTAAATGAATTGTTTTATAACCATTTAATAGAGCTTAAATTAGAGGAAGTGGAGAGAGGGAATACGACGATTGAAAAAGAAGGAACAAGCTACTCGATTGTCTGGGAAAAAGATAGTATTGTCTGTTTGCAATATAAGGATGTATTTCAGAAAAACAAAAAAATCTGTGAAGTGTGGAAAGAATGAACAAATTAATACTTCATAATAATAATAAGGGCTATGTGTTGGCAGAAATGCTTCTTTCCTTTTTTATTTTCACGATTATTCTTACTCTCCTGTTAACTCCTTTGCGACTTATGCTTGACAAGCAGTTTTCGGAAAAAGAATTACAAGAAATGGAGTGGGAAGTGTTCATTCTTGAATTAAAAAAAGAAACAAAAATGTCACAAGGAATTTCTGTTTCAAACAATAAATTGGTACTCTATGTGGATGGCAGGGTTGTTACTTATGAAAAATATGGAAGCAGTGTTAGAAGGCGAGTAGATTCAACAGGGCATGAGGTAGCATTACAAGCCATTAACAAGGTAGAATTTATTATGCAGAAGAACGGATTTCGGGTTAAGGTAGTTGACCGATTTGGTATGGCAAAAGAGACTAGTATAAGATCTTATCTTACCTTTTTGGAGTGATGGGAATTGATTAAGAACAATAAAGGATTTATTTACCCATTATCTTTATGTGTATATATCCTTTTTATCCATTTTTTATTTATACTATATGGAATTTATGTAAATAAGAAGGGGATAGATTCAGGAGTCAAAAATAGCAATATTCAAGAATATTATTTTTTGTCTTCCTTAAAAGAAATCGAGCTAGACCTTTCAACAAAAGAGAATCCTGACCTTTCAGGTACAAAGAATTTTTTACATGGTAATGTCTTTTATACAATTGAAAAAAATTCGCGTACTACTTTTAAAATCGATTATCAATTAAAGATGCAAGGTGGGGTAAAGCCGATTTATGCGATAAGTTACTTTGATATAGAGCAGAATAAAATGACGAAATGGGTTGAATGAATAAAAAACAAACGATAGGGCTATCCTAGTACAAATGCTAGAGTAGGTGATTAGATGAATACCAATGATTATGTGAAGTATTTAACCCAAACATTTGTCCAGTACATGGATCAGCCCAAAGAAGAAAGAAAAAAATTAAGAGCGGAAAGAAAAGGACTGAAAGAACCTTTCATGCTGAGGTGGTTTGGGATTTTACCTTATTTAATTTTATTCAGTATCAAGCGTAGAAATGTAAAGAGATAGGTTTGGAAAGGAGTAGATGCTGCTTATGACAGCAATTTACTCCTTTTTTAATAAAGCTGATCTTTACGAAACAGCTTCTGAAGCCAAATAGAAGAGCCCGCCATTAATAATCGAAATATTAATCTTTGGCTCATATTGTTCCTGCAGGGCTAACCTTTCCGTTTCCAAAGTTTCTTGTTCTTCTTCCATATCCTCATAAAAATGCTCTAGCAATTCTAAATCCTTTTTCCACCTTTGCTTCGCTTCTTCTGCCCATAAATGCTCTTCTGCTAATAAAGATTGTTTTATCATATTCTCAATTCTTGTTATCCCACTTTTCGGCATGATTAAGGGAGAGAGCGTAAATGCATAATCAGGAATTTTGGCAGAAAGGTTCATTTTCTCCACTTTTGCCTGGAAATCTGTTGCTATTTGGCCATTGATGAGCTGCAGTCCAATCGATTGAAATACGTCTCGTTTTCTGTCACATTGATAGGAAATTTTCACATTAAGAGCAAGCCACGGTTGTAAAGGGGTTTGCTGCTTTCCATATGCTATCTTATTTTCATATAAACGAATATACTTTGATAAATTTTTTGCAGAAGCAAAAAGTTGATGAAGACGGGGAGACCCAAAGTGGATCAGTTCGCCCTTCAAATCCTCTGGTGCCAGCTTTGGATCAGTAATGAGGGTTAGACTGGCAGGATTCGGAACGCCGCCAGTCTTTTCAAGATAATGCCAATAAAAAGGTCGATTCATTAACTCCTTGTCCATTTCAATTGTTAATTGGACAGTTAGATAACCAGGTTTATTCTCCACTATCTCACAATCATTTGCGACAAAAAATCGTTCAAGAAATTGATGAATTTCCTGCTGCTTCATATGGCTCATCCTCCTTCATACTTTGTGCGAATTCAATCATGCTTGTTAAATTATCCATTTTTATTTTCATTTCTCCTTCTGATTTAGAGTGGGAGAAAATATCAATCATATAATCATCCATATTGCCAAAATCCAATTTCGTCAAAATATCATCTAGCTCGCCAATAACTTTTTCAAAAAGATGGATTTTTTCATAAAGTAATTTTAAAATATGATCTTCCACTGTGTCTTTTACGGCAAAATTATAAATCTTCACATCTTCTTTTTGACCAAGCCGATGAATCCGGCCAATTCTTTGCTCCAATCTCATTGGATTCCATGGTAAATCAAAGTTTATAATATGATGACAAAATTGGAGGTTGATTCCTTCGCCGCCGGCCTCTGTGGCAATTAATACTTGTGCATGATTCTGGAAGAGATCTCGCATCCAATCCTTTTTGCCGCGTTTAAATCCACCGCGAAATGGAACAGATGTAATACCGTGCTGCTTCAAAAACCATTGTAAATAAAGTTGTGTAGCCCTATATTCGGTAAAGATGATTACTTTATCATTAATTTTCTTAATAAGCTCTAGTGCCTTGTTTGCTTTTGAATTTTGCTGAACCGCTTCTACCTTTTTTACCAGTTCTTGTATTCTTTGTTGGAATTGTGGTGTTGGATTTTCCACTTTCTTCACCATGTTTTGCAGTGTATAATACACTGCTTCTCTGCTGGAACACGCCTCTCTTTGTAATGTAATCATCGAAAATGGACTGCGGGGATTTTCGATGTTGCTAGAAAGATTGGTTTCAGTTTTTAAATCTGCCAGTCCTTCATACAATGCTCTTTCTTCTTTTGTAAATTCAATAGGAACGGCTTCAACAATTCGTTTGGTCCATTCAATCCCTGTATCATGGCGTCTGTTTCTAATCATGACTTTATTGACCAATGCTTTTAGATTTTCATCATCATCAATGGAGCGAGCATCTTTTTTATATTTTTCATAGAAAGATGATTCGCTTCCTAGATGACCTGGCTTTAATAAAGATACTAAATTAAAAATTTCGCTAATTCTATTTTGGATAGGAGTAGCTGTTAATAGCAAACAAAATTTCTTTTTTAAATTTTGGACAAACTCATAGTTTTTTGTTTTATTATTTTTGAGTTTATGCGCCTCGTCAATAATCACCAAATCATAGTCCAGATTGTTTATAATATCACGATGCGGCTGTCTTTTTGCTGTATCAATAGAAGACACGACAATGTCGCATTGCTCCCAGACATAACTTTTGCGCTGAACCATTGCGGGAATATAAAATTTACTATTTAACTCATAAGCCCATTGTGTGACAAGAGAGGCAGGAACTAAAATCAGCACCTTTTTTACTAAACCACGAATCATGTATTCTTTTAGTATCAATCCTGCTTCAATCGTTTTACCAAGACCAACTTCATCTGCCAAAATAGCTTTTCCATTCATATCTTCTATTACTTTTTTCGCAACCTCCAGCTGGTGAGGCAATGGAGAAAGGTCTGATAGGTATTTAGGGGCTTGGAGACCTTCGAATTCTGGTATGATATTATGTTGTTCCACTTCTACTGCTAGCTTATATAGTTCCCAATTGGCCCATGGACCATCATCTGAAATTCGCTTTAATAGCTGATCATTCCACGAATCATCAAAATTGATTTGGAGTGTCATCGTTTATTCATCCTTTCTAATGTTTCCTCTGGTAAAGCTAAAATGTTATGTATATGAGAAATAAAAAAAGAAAGCTAGTAAACATAAAAACTTATTGCCACCTTTTCATTCGGATGTTAGGATAAAAGGGTAAAAAAGTTTTTAATTTTGTCACAATTTATTTATATTGGGACAAAACATGAACATTAAATGAGAAAAAATAAATATTAATCGTATTTTGCTAATTACATAAACAAACTTTATTTCTGGTAGTATTTAGTATGACCAATGGAGAAAATTTTATGAATCGCGGATGAGAAATAGGGGAGAGACTACGTTTGTAGCGCCGAAGGAGCAAGCAATATTATTTGTGAATCTCTCAGGCAAAAGAACTCTATTTGGACGCAGCTCTGGAGAGTGCTTACAAGTAAATGTGTAAGCCACCAAAGGGGACAGCCGACATTATCGGTAAACTTTCAGGTGCAAGGACAGAGCCCTTACTTTTTTAAAAGGGGGGTTTCTGTCTTTTTTTGCTGCCATTTTATGATATGCAATAAATGAGAATGTCTAATACATAGGGGAATGGAGTGCTGTTCATTGACTTTATTAAAGCAAACACCGTTATACGAAGTGTATAAACAGTATGGCGGAAAGACAATCGATTTCGGAGGCTGGGATTTACCTGTACAATTTTCTGGCATAAAACAGGAGCACGAGGCAGTTCGTACAAAAGCAGGCTTATTTGATGTTTCCCATATGGGGGAAATCGAAGTTAAAGGGAACGATAGTTTAGCATTTCTGCAAAAAATGCTTACAAATGATATTGGAAAAATCAATATTGGTGCTGCTCAATATTCAGCAATGTGCTATGAAAATGGTGGGACTGTAGATGATTTATTAACATATAAGCTAGCAGAGCATCACTATTTATTAGTTGTAAATGCATCCAATATCGAAAAGGATTTCGAATGGTTACAAAAGCATGCAAGTGGGGATGTACTCTTAACGAATTTATCTCAAGATATTGCTCAATTAGCACTGCAAGGTCCATTGGCAGAAGAAGTGCTAAGAAAAATAAACCCTTCTATTGATTATGCTTCAATAAAATATTTTCACTTTCAGAACCAGGTGAATGTAGCAGGTAAAGAAGTTCTTTTATCCCGTACTGGCTACACAGGTGAAGATGGATTTGAAATTTATTGTCAAAGTGAAGATGCTATTGACTTATGGAGTGAAATATTGACAGCAGGAGAGCCGTTAGGCGTACTTCCGTGTGGATTAGGGGCAAGGGATACTTTGCGCTTTGAAGCAGCACTTGCCTTGTATGGGCAAGAATTATCCGCTGATATCTCTCCATTGGAAGCCGGGATTGGATTTGCGGTTAAAGTAAATAAAGAAGCAGACTTTATTGGAAAAGAAGCTTTAATGAAGCAAAAAGAAGAAGGACCGATTAGAAAGTTAGCCGGTATCGAAATGGTAGATAGAGGAATACCAAGACATGGCTATAAGGTATATGCAAACGGATTATGTATTGGAGAAGTAACTACGGGTACACAATCACCAACCTTAAAGAAAAACATTGGTCTTGCATTAATTCAAAGTGATTATGCAGCAATAGATACAGAAGTAGAAGTCGAAATTAGAGGAAAGTATTTAAAGGCAAAAGTAACTAAAATTCCTTTTTATAAACGAAAATAATTTTTAATCTTTTTTTCTACAAATAAATCAAATGGGCTAATGACTGGGGGAAAAACGAATGAAGCATCGTTATTTACCGATGACGGAACAGGATCAAAAGGAAATGTTAGCGGCAATAGGGGTAAGTTCAGTAGAAGATTTATTTTCAGATATACCAGAAAAAGTGCGTTTTCAAGGAAACTATTCGATTAAACCGGCAAAAAGTGAATCAGCTTTATTGAAAGAATTAACAAAACTTGCCCAAAAGAATGCTGATGCAAAAGCGAATGTTTCTTTTTTAGGTGCAGGAGTTTATGATCACTATTCGCCTGTTATTGTCGATCATGTTTTATCACGATCTGAATTTTATACAGCCTATACTCCATATCAACCAGAAATTTCTCAAGGGGAATTACAGGCTATTTTCGAATTTCAGACAATGATATGTGAACTGACGGGAATGGACGTAGCAAACTCTTCTATGTACGATGGGGCAACGGCATTAGCAGAAGCAGGAATGTTAAGTGCAGGTACGACGAAACGGAAGAAAATTCTTCTCTCGAGTGCTGTCCATCCTGAGGCAAAAGAAGTAGTGAAAACCTATGCAAAGGGACAGTATATTGAGGTTATCGAGATTCCGCATAATGAGGGAATAACAGATATAGAAGCATTAGAGGAAATGGTAGATGATACAGTTGCAGCTGTGATGATCCAATATCCGAACTTTTTTGGGAGAGTAGAGCCGCTTAAGGATTTAGAAGCAATTATTCATGCTCATAAATCATTATTTGTTGTATCTAGTAATCCATTAGCTTTAGGGGCGCTGACTCCCCCAGGAAAATTTAATGCAGATATTGTCGTGGGGGATGCGCAGCCTTTTGGAATTCCAATGGGCTTTGGAGGTCCACACTGTGGTTATTTTGCTGTAACGTCAAAATTAATGCGTAAAGTGCCTGGGCGTTTAGTAGGGCAAACTGTAGATGACAATGGTCAAAGAGGTTTTGTGTTAACACTGCAGGCGCGAGAACAACATATTCGCCGTGACAAGGCAACTTCTAATATTTGCTCGAACCAAGCACTTAATGCATTAGCTGCTTCCGTTGCTATGACTGCACTTGGAAAACATGGCGTGAAAGAAATGGCGATTGCTAATATACAGAAAGCCCATTATGCTAAAACCAAATTAAAGGAAGCTGGATTTGAAATAGTGTATGAAGGACCCTCCTTTAATGAGTTTATTATTAAATGTAATTCCTCTATTTCGGCAGTAAACCGAGCATTATTAGAAAAAGGTATAATTGGTGGCTATGATTTAGGAAGAGACTTCAAACAATTAGAAAATCATATGCTCATTGCAGTAACCGAATTGCGTACAAAAGAAGAAATAGATGAATTCGTTGCAGAAATGGAGGATTATCATGTCTAATCAAAATCAACCTCTTATCTTTGAAAGCAGTACACCAGGCAGAATTGGCTATAGTTTGCCAGAAATGGATATTCCGGCAGTAGATCTTACACAATTACTGCCAAATGATTATATCAGAGAAGAAAATCCAGAATTACCAGAGGTCTCTGAATTAGATATTATGCGTCATTATACTGCATTGTCCAAACGAAATCATGGCTTGGATTCTGGTTTTTACCCACTAGGTTCGTGTACGATGAAATATAATCCGAAAATAAATGAAAATGTGGCAAGATTCAATGGGTATGCCCATATTCATCCGCTCCAAGAAGCGTCATCTGTACAAGGGGCTCTTGAGTTAATGTATGATTTACAACAGCATCTTGTTGAAATCACAGGGATGGATGAAGTAACCTTGCAGCCAGCTGCAGGTGCACATGGCGAGTGGACTGGGTTAATGTTGATTAGAGCATACCATGAAGCAAATGGAGATATGCATCGTACAAAGGTAATTGTTCCCGATTCTGCGCACGGAACCAATCCTGCTTCGGCAACCGTTGCTGGCTTAGAAACAATAACGGTTAAATCAAATGAACATGGACTTGTTGATCTAGTTGATTTAAAACGTGTAGTAGGAGAGGATACTGCAGCATTAATGTTAACAAATCCTAATACTTTAGGTCTATTCGAAGAAAATATTCTAGAAATGGCGGAAATAGTCCATAATGCCGGTGGAAAATTATATTATGATGGCGCCAATCTAAACGCTGTTCTTTCTAAAGCAAGACCTGGAGATATGGGTTTTGATGTTGTTCATCTAAATTTGCATAAGACATTTACAGGACCGCATGGCGGCGGTGGACCGGGTTCAGGACCGGTAGGAGTGAAAGCTGATTTGATTCCATTCTTGCCAAAGCCAGTATTGACCAAAGTAGGGGAAGAATTTGTATTAGATTACAATAGACCTCAATCGATTGGCAGAGTGAAGCCGTTCTATGGTAATTTTGGGATTAATGTCCGTGCTTACACGTATATCCGTTCTATGGGGCCAGATGGCTTAAAAGCGGTCACAGAAAATGCTGTATTAAATGCAAACTACATGATGCGTCGATTGGCTGAACATTACGATTTGCCATTTGATCGTCATTGTAAACATGAATTTGTGTTAAGCGGAAGACGGCAGAAGAAACTAGGTGTGAGAACACTTGATATAGCCAAAAGGCTGCTGGATTTTGGCTATCATCCACCTACTATCTATTTCCCGCTTAATGTAGAGGAGTGTATAATGATCGAGCCGACTGAGACCGAGTCAAAAGAGACATTAGACAGCTTTATCGATGCAATGATTCAAATTGCAAAAGAGGCAGAAGAAACACCGGAAATCGTTCAGGAGGCTCCACATACAACGGTAATCGGTCGCTTGGACGAAACATTAGCAGCGAGAAAACCTGTTCTGCGCTATACAAAGTAATTCGTCAGTGCTATGAAGCTATTTATATTTAAGTAATAAAAAAGCTGATGTCCATGTAAATTGGCATCAGCTTTCTTCTATATAATAATTCCTATAAGAGCATTATTATTTTTTTGCTTTAATTTTCCCTGTCCACTTTTTAAATCCGCCTTCTAATTGGGTTAAATCTTTGTACCCTTTACGATATAGAAATTGAGCTGCTCTCCCGCTTCTCATCCCATTTTGACAGTATAGGTATACTGGTTTATCAGGACGGATTTCACTTTTTCTCATCTTTAGCTGTGATAGTGGAATATTTCTTGCGCCAAGTACATGTCCTGCCTCATATTCGTTGGGTTCACGTACATCAATTAATTGTGCTTTTCTGTAGCCTTGACGGAATTCATCTTGGCTCACAGTTTTAACAATTCGGCGTTGATACAGCCACATCACTAATGAATATACAAGGAATGCGACTAAAATGATGAGAAGAGTATAAATCATTGTCAATTCTCATTTCTCCTTTCAATTACTTGCACTATCTCTATTATATCTATCAACTGGTATAGTAGTAAAGTAAATACTTACATGAGTCTTCTAAAGTTTCATAGAATACCACTTTTCTCATGCAAGTTACTTTTAAATAATCTGATATTTTGATATCCTTAGTAAGGATTTAGGAATACATCATACATAGAAAAAGAGGGTTCATCATGGTAAAAGAAACATGGAGATTTATTGATTCAGGCAATCATTCTCCTTCTTTTAATATGGCATTAGACGAAGCTTTATTAGAATGGCATTCTAAAGGAGTTTTTCCGCCGGTTATCCGTTTTTATGGCTGGAATCCTGCTACTTTATCTATTGGATATTTTCAGAAGGTAGAGAAAGAAATTGATTTAGATGCAGTGAAAGAATTGGGACTTGGATTTGTTAGAAGACCGACAGGCGGAAGAGGTGTACTGCATGAACACGAATTAACATACAGTGTTATTGTGTCAGAAGAACATCCTAATATCCCTAAAACAGTTACAGAAGCATATCGTGTAATTTCAGAAGGTATTTTAAAAGGTTTTCATTTTTTAGGTTTGGATGCTTATTTTGCAGTGCCGAAAACAGAAGAGCAGCGAAATAATTTAAAAAGCCCAAGATCCGCAGTATGCTTTGATGCTCCCAGTTGGTATGAATTAGTTGTGGAAGGCAGAAAAGTTGCCGGAAGTGCACAGACAAGACAGCAAGGTGTAATTTTGCAGCATGGTTCCATTTTACTTGATTTAGATGAGGATAAATTATTCCGTTTATTTAAGTATCCAAATGAACGTGTCAAAGAGAGAATGCAAAAAGCATTTAAGAGTAAAGCGGTGGCAATTAATGAGTTAACCACAAGAAATATTACCATCGAAATGGCGAAAGAGGCCTTTAAAAAAGGTTTTGAAGTAGGGTTAAATATTCAATTAGAAAACTATCAACTAACAGATGAAGAATTAGGATATGTTGAAAAAATCGCCAAAGAAAAATATGAAAAAGATGAATGGAACTTTAGACGATAACATCCTTAAACACGAAATTCTTTTATTAATGGAATTTCGTGTTTTTCTTTTGTAGACAAATGTTTATGTAAAAATATTTTGAGCTATTATCTCAATCGATTAAGCGCTCTATACCAATGGCTTATGCTTTTTTGTATGCTGCAAGTGCAAAAGAAGTTGAAAATCTTTTAAATAACCAGTTTTCTTCATTTCTCTTAACTTTTCTTTAAAATTTACTTATTTTATCATTTGACAAATTGGTTAACACTCTATCCACACACAATATATAGATGTTTTATGTTTGTTTATATACTATATATTGATTTCGCTGTTTTGGTGTGATAGATTAAGGTTATTGCAATACTAGACACCTATTGATAGATTTATCCCACTCTTAAACTTCTATAAAGGAGAGAAGGATAGATATCAACTGTTTGGAAAGGGATGTATGGTTCAATTAACCATGGTTATGGATGGGAGTTTCTTATTTAAGTATAAAAGAAATTTTTCATCAATTAGATAGCATTTTTATATGAGTGAAGGAGTTGTCCGTATGTCTACAATGTTAAGTCGGGGTATTAAATTAAATGTTGAGAAACTGAATAAGGATATTGCTTTATTTCCGGAGGTCTATCCAATTACTCCAGATATGAAGCTAACACATAAAGGCGTTTCTCGACTAGTAATGCTTGATCGTTATACGTATAAAGATACAGAGAAAATTACATTAACTGCTGGTGATTTTGTGGTTTTAACTATTAAAGAGGACCCTAAGTTTCCAGCAAGAGGACTTGGATTTATTCAAGAAATTGATCATGTCTTAAACACAGCAACAGTGTTAGTAGAAGAAGATTATCGTGGTGTGCTGGAAGGAAAAGAAGCAGAAACAGGAGTTGTCATTCGTTCTTTAGATGTTATTGAAAAACCATTGGAGATATATTATGAGCAAATCGCTAAGCGTAATGCAACTGGTCTAGCGTCAGTAGAAAAGACGGAAGAGAAAAGAAAAGAATGGTTCGAAAAGTTTTACCAGGAGCTTGTTAATTTGAACTTCATCCCGGCTGGTCGTGTGTTATATGGAGCAGGTGCAGGAACGGATGTTACATATTTCAATTGCTATGTAATGCCTTTTGTTCCAGATTCAAGAGAAGGTATTTCCGAGCATCGTAAGCAGGTTATGGAAATCATGAGTCGTGGAGGCGGTGTAGGAACAAATGGATCTACATTAAGACCGCGGAATACATTAGCAAAAGGAGTTAATGGAAAATCTTCAGGTTCTGTTTCTTGGTTGGATGATATTGCAAAATTAACCCATTTAGTAGAGCAAGGGGGATCTCGTCGTGGTGCTCAAATGATTATGCTAGCTGACTGGCATCCAGATATTATTGAATTCATTATTTCGAAAATGCAAAATCCTCGCATTTTACGGTTCTTGATCGATAATACACAAGACCAAACCATTAAAAAATATGCACAAGATAAATTAAAATTTACGCCATTAACGGACAAAGAGCGTGCCATGTATCGAGGCATTCTAAATTATAAGAATATCCCTGGCCAAGGTGGTTTTAACGAGGAAATTTTCAGGGATGCAGAAGAAAAGCTTTCAATCGGAGGGACATATTCTGTTCATCAGACAGAATTTTTAACTGGCGCAAATATTTCTGTCTGCTTAACAAAGGAATTTATGGAAGCGGTGGAGAAGGATGAAGAATATGCACTTCGTTTCCCAGATGTAGAAAGTTACGATAAGGAGCAAATGCAGCATTATAATGAAGAATGGCATAAAGTTGGTGATGTAAGAGAGTGGGAGGCAAAGGGAAATAGAGTTCGTATTTATCGTAAAATGAAGGCAAAGGAATTATGGAACCTAATTAATATCTGTGCAACTTATTCTGCAGAGCCCGGTATCTTCTATATTGATAATGCAAATGAAATGACAAACGCAACTAGCTACGGTCAAAAAGTTGTCGCGACAAACCCATGTGGTGAGCAGCCGCTGGCACCATATAGTGTATGTAACCTTGCTGCTGTTAATCTTGCAGAAATGGCAGATAAAGAAAACAAGACTGTTAATTTTGAGAAGCTTAAGAAAACAGTAGAAGTAGGCGTAAGATTGCAGGATAATGTTATTGATGCCACACCTTACTTCTTGGAAGAAAATAAAGACCAGGCTCTAGGAGAGCGTCGTGTTGGACTTGGAGTAATGGGTCTTCATGATTTACTCATATACTGTGAAACAGAATATGGCAGTGAAGAAGGAAATGTTTTAGTAGATAAAGTATTTGAAACGATTGCAACAACTGCATACAGAACATCGATTGACTTGGCAAAAGAAAAAGGCAGCTTCCCATTCTTACAAGCAGAAACAGAAGAGGGAGAAGCGGGATTACGCAATGCTTTTATTCATACTGGCTACATGAAAAAAATGCCTAAGGATATTAGAGACAATATTCTTCAATATGGTATCCGTAATTCCCATTTACTAACTGTTGCACCAACCGGAAGCACAGGTACAATGGTTGGGGTATCAACTGGTCTGGAACCATACTTTTCCTTCTCTTACTTCCGCAGCGGGAGACTTGGAAAATTTATCGAAGTAAAAGCAGATATTGTTCAAGAATATTTAGATGCACATCCAGAGGCAGATCCAGATAATCTTCCCAATTGGTTCGTTGCTGCAATGGATTTGGAACCTGAGGCTCATGCTGATGTACAATGCATCATTCAACGATGGATTGACAGCTCTATTAGTAAAACGGTAAATGCGCCAAAAGGTTATAGTGTAGAGCAAGTTCAGAAAGTATATGAGAGATTATACCGTGGCGGCGCTAAGGGTGGTACGGTATATGTTGATGGTTCACGTGACAGTCAAGTGCTTACATTAAAGGCAGAAGAGAATACATTCGAAGATATACTACTACAAAAACAGGAAAAAACACATGTTGTACTTGTTGATACAATAAATGAATTGCAATCAACAAACGTAACGATTGGGTCAGAGATAGGCGATACTTGTCCTGTATGCAGACAAGGCGTCGTCGAAGAAATTGGTGGCTGTAATACTTGTACGAATTGCAACACACAATTAAAATGTGGACTTTAATAAATATTAGGTATAGAAAAATGGCTGAATTGAAAACATCCCCCCAAAAAACCTCTTCTTAATATTAATGAAGAGGTTTTTTTATAGCTGAAAGTTGAGAATGAATTTATGTGATACTAAATAGGGACAGGAGAAGTTGCGTAAAAGTAGTATAACAGCTTATAGTAATGAATAGAACTCGGAGAGGATATATTGAAAAAGATATTCCTCCTAAACATTTTTGAAGCTTGGAGTTTTGCTATTAAAGCGATGAAACTTCTTAAAGGAGTGAAACAGATGAAAACTATTTCGATTTTAATTGCAGATGATGAGGAAGAGATTGCTGATCTGGTTGCAATCCATCTAGAAAAAGAAGGTTACAATTGTGTGAAAGTGCTTAATGGCCAAGATGCAATATTAGCTATCCAGACTCGGTCCATTGATTTGGTGATTTTAGACATAATGATGCCGATAATGGATGGATATGAAGTAACTCGCCTGATTCGGGAACAGTATAATATGCCTATCATTTTTTTGAGTGCAAAGACTTCTGATTTTGATAAAGTCCATGGATTAGTGATTGGAGCAGATGATTATATGACAAAGCCATTTATTCCCATTGAATTAGTGGCACGTGTGAATGCTCAATTACGACGATTTATGAAGCTGAATAATCCAATCGCAAACACTAATAAAACAATCTTGGAATTTGGTGAAATAGTCATTTCACTTGAGCAACGTACTGTGTTGCTTCATGGAGAAACGATTGAACTGACTCCGAAAGAGTTTGATATTTTACATTTGTTAGCTAGTCATCCGAAGAAAGTTTATAGTGTTGAAAATATCTTTCAAAAAGTATGGGGGGATGCATATTTTGAAGGAGCTAATACGGTGATGGTGCATATACGCACATTGAGGAAAAAGCTTGGAGAAGATAAGCGGAAAAATAAGATTATCAAAACTGTATGGGGAGTGGGGTATGCCTTCAATGGCTAAATTTATGCGCAGTTTTCGTACTAGAATAACTGCATTATTTGCTGCCAGTATGTTTCTGACAGGTATCATCACTTATTTCATTTATAAAGTGTTACAACTTTACTATCATACGATGGTTCAATATGGTGATTCACTAGTACTGCTTCGTCAATTCATCAAAAGTATTGGAGATTTTGCCTTCTTTTTTATACTATTTTTCTGCCTGTCCTTATTGTTTTTTTATATACTCACAAAGCCTTATTCAAATTATTTCAAGGATATATCCAATGGAATTCATTATCTTTCTCATGGGAACTTTAAACATAAAGTAATAATCCACTCAAATGATGAATTTGGAGATATTGGACAAGCAATTAATCGGGCTAGCGAGAAATTAGAAGAGGCCATACAAAGAGGCGACTTTTCAGAAAGTAGTAAGGAACAGTTAGTTGTAAATTTGGCTCATGATTTGCGTACTCCCTTAACTTCTATTTTAGGTTATTTAGACTTAATCCTGAAGAATGAGAAGTTGACTAAAGAACAACTAAGGCATTTTTTAACGATTGCTTATACTAAATCCCAGCGTTTAGAAAGATTGATTGATGAATTATTCGAAATTACTAGAATGAACTATGGCATGCTGCCAATTGATAAGAAGGAAATTAATATAAGTGATTTACTTCTTCAATTAAAAGAAGAGTTATATCCAATTTTTGAGAAAAATGATTTAATTGCTCGAATAAACATTAAGCCTAATTTACTTATTTGGGGAGATGGAGAGTTATTAGCTCGTGTATTTGAAAATCTTTTAACTAATGCTATTCGATATGGATATGATGGCCAGTATGTGGACATTAATGGTTTTGTTGAAGAAGATGTAGTAGTTGTTCAGGTTGTAAATTATGGAGATAGTATTCCGGCTGAAGAACACCCTTTTCTTTTTGATATGTTTTATACAGGTGATAAAGCACGAACTCAGCAAGAAAACAGCACAGGCCTTGGTTTATTCATTGCAAAGAATATTGTGGAGCAGCATAATGGCAAGATAAAAGCTGAAAGTAATTTGATACGTACTGTGTTTGAAGTACGTTTACCGCAGGAAAATGCTCCAATTGAAATTTTATAAAGAATTTAAGAAAAATTTAAACTTTACCCTACTCTTTTTTTAAAAAGTTGTCCCTATTCTATTATTTATAAGAATAAGGAGGATTTTAAAATGAAGAAGTGGGGATGTTTATTGTTATTATTAATAGGTGTGTTTTTTTTCTTTGTCTATAAAGAATCTCCTCTTTCAGATAAAATAGTGATTCAAAAAAACAGTGGATATTTAGAAAATCGCGCTAACGATGAGGGTTTACGAAAGATAAAGATTTCAAGAGAAATGGTCTTTCAAGGAAATTTGCTCTTGATTAATAATGAATTTCCGGTTCATCAAGAGAGTATAAAGTCAGATATTGTCGAGTTATTCAGGCATAAAGAATGGACACAGGGATTTGTACTGTTTGATAATGATATTAAATTGTCTAAGGAGGTACTCCATAAATTCTCAGAGATGATAGCTGCCGCTAAAAAGGAAGGGGTTGATCATTTTCTAATCAGTAGTGGCTTTCGAGACTTTGAGGAGCAAAATGTTCTGTATCATGAGATGGGGGCAGACTATGCTTTGCCGGCAGGCTATAGCGAACATAATTTAGGTTTATCACTTGATGTAGGGTCTACACAAATGAAGATGGAGGCAGCACCTGAAGGTAAATGGTTAGAGAATAACGCTTGGAGATATGGCTTTATATTACGTTATCCCAAGGATAAAACAGAAGTTACTGGAATTCAATATGAACCTTGGCACATTCGCTATGTTGGATTGCCGCATAGTGCAATTATGGCGGAAAAGGATTTAGTTTTAGAAGAATACTTAGCTTATTTAAAAGAAGAAAGAAACATTTCGATTACGCTAAATGAGAAAAAATATGATGTCTCTTATTATCCGCTCGCAAAAACTACGGATATTCATGTACCAGACAATCTTCACTATGAGCTATCAGGCAACAATATAGATGGTGTTATAGTGACAGTATTTGATGGGGAAACAAATTCTTCTCAGATGGATAGATGAGGGGATGCAAAATGTGATTAATAACGAAACGATTAATCCCAAAACTGTTTTACATGTAAAAGAAGGCTGTGAAATGTACAGCCTCTCAGACCATAGACAAACTCCTTGAAATTTGAGGTTTTGTCTATGGTCTTTTTTTATGACCTCTTCTAATGGGGTATTGATTTCCGCTACAGGGGTTCGCTTTCCATGGGGCGAGCGCCGAGCCGCTTCGTCGCATACGTGAACTGCACCCTAATTATTGGTAGAGAGAGTAATAGAAAGAAGTAGACATAAAAGGAATTCTTTTGATTTAAAGTAATAACTTCTTTCATTCTTAAATAAAATTCTAAAATTTTTAACTAAATTATCATAAAAATTAAAGTGTAGATATAAAATATTTTTAATAAAATTAATATTTTATTTTACTTTATTAAAAAATATGTTAAACTAATTTTGTGATAAATAGAAAGGAGTGAGGTTGTGTGGATATAAAAGATGTGCCAAACTGGATTTTAACCTTAGAAATTGAAGATCTAGAATTTATCAAGAAGTTTATTCTAACTTCAGGATCATTAAAAGAAATTGCCAAAATCTATGAGGTTTCCTATCCAACAGTTAGACTTAAACTTGATCGTTTAATAGATAAAATCAAAATGAATGATGTCGTGGAAAACGAAGAGTTTATTAAATTTATCAAAGGCCTGTCAATTGATGATCGTATAAGTGTGGAAGATGCAAAATTAATTATTGAAAAATATAAAAAAGAAAGGAATGAGACATAATGGATATAGATTTTTATGGCGTTTTTATTACTGCTGGTATTCTGGCTGTTCAGTTCTTCTTTTCAACTAGAAACAGTATTTACTGGGGAGCAGTTTTACCTTTACTTTATATTGGCTTTGTTACATGGATGCTGGCAACAGATCGAATCGAAAGTTTTATTGCATACATCCTTATTCTATTATTAGGAAGTTTATTTCTTCTTGCAGAATGGAATGGCGGAAGAAAGTATCTGCACGAAAAAAGAAGAAAAGAATTAGATAAAATGAAATCACATGATATGAAATAGCGAAAGCTTAGTAAAAGTACTTCAGAAGTATGTATATTGGCCGCGAATAAATACCTAAACAATAATGTAATGGCATTTACATATTATTGTTTAGGTATTTTGATTGCAAGATTGCAATATTTAATTCTTCTTTTCATTAAATTTGCAAATGTTTATATGATTTAGTTATGATTTACATTGTCAGGACCATACATACACTACTGGGAACAACTAGTTTTAATAAAATCCATAAGGTGGATAACCATACCCATAACTGTACGGTGGATACCCATAACCATAAGGTGGATAACCGTATCCTCCATATAGAGCTGGAGCAAGTAACGCGCCTGTTGCTAACCCGCCAAGTAATCCCAGTCCAAGTCCGAACCCAGGTCTTCCAAAGCCAAAGCCAGGTCTTCCGAAGCCAAAACCAGGTCTTCCGAAACCAAAGCCAGGTCTTCCAAAACCAAAGCCAGGGCGAATTCTCCTCACATCATTTGCATCAATGTAGTGATTTTGCATAATGATTCCTCCTCTTTTCTTTTTCGCTTCTTTTAACACCTAACCTCTAAACATACTACCTCTTTTTACTATCTTGTTTGCAAGGAAAAGTGCCTAGATTTTTCTGCTTTCAAAATAGTTTATGTGTTCCTGCACTAATTTGCTTGATACAAATGCCTAACTGCATACAGCAATTTTTAGTGGAGCTAAAGAGATGCTGATAAAAGCATGAACTTTTAACTTGTCTTCTGTACTATTTTTCACTTCGTAATACTAAATTTGAGGTAGGGAGGTGTAGGGATTCCATCTATATCTTTCGCCTTAACTGCTTTTAAAAGGAGTGATTAAATGTATATAGACGGGGTATTTTCTGGCGGAGGAATTAAGGGGCTGGCATTAGTTGGCGCCTATGAGGTAGTTGAACAGCGTGGCTTTAAATTTGCTAGACTAGCAGGAACTAGTGCAGGTTCCATTGTTGCAGCCCTAATTGCTGCAGGCTATACAAGCAGAGAGATAGCCCAGCTTCTTGAAGATTTAGATTTGAATATGTTTTTGGATGAAAGAAAGTTATTTATCCCCTTTCCTCTTGCAAAATGGTTCTTTCTCTATTGGAAATTAGGTCTATATAAAGGAGAGGAATTAGAAAAATGGATAGAAGAGAAATTAGCTGCAAAAGGATTAAGAACTTTTGCGGATATTCCTCCTCAAACATTACGTTTTATCGCTTCAGATATTACAAATGGCGTATTAATGATTCTGCCAGATGATCTACCGAAATACGGCATCAATCCTCAGACATTTTCCATTGCAAAGGCTATTCGAATGAGCTGTAGTCTTCCTTATTTTTTTGAACCAGTGATAATCGGCAGTAAGGCAAATAAAAATGTGATTGTCGATGGCGGTGTATTAAGTAATTTCCCAATGTGGTTATTTGATCAAGAAAATGTATTAAAAACACGACCGATATTAGGGATAAAGTTAAGTCATAATATCAAGGAGCATCCAAAACATAAAATCACAAATGCCATTGATTTATTCGCAGCCATGTTTGAAACAATGAAAGATGCTCACGATTCGAGATATATTTCGCGAAAGCATGAGAAAAATATCATATTTGTACCAACTGAAGGTGTTTTAGCAACAGAATTTGCGCTTACGAAAGAGGATCAAGCGAAGCTCATACAACTAGGGAGAGATTGTGCCATTAAATTTTTTAAATCATGGGCTTATTAAATTGTTTCTCTTATGAGGTGTATCGCTAATGATAAGAATATTAAAAAAGGAATCGAGCCCTTATAAGGAAGCTCGATTCTTCTTTTTGCTCTTCTTGCCTTCAATAACAGTCAAATGAGCAGTACTCTTACTTCTTTTATGCTTATTGGCTTTTATGGAAGAGGTTTTTGTTGATTGTTGTTGTCCAGAAGATGATCTGTCCCTTGTCTGTAGCCTTTTTTTTGATTGCTTTGCAGCTTTTAGAAAAGCTTTTTGCTCTTTTTTTTGTGGGCTAGATGTACTGAAATGGCGATAAATGAACCATATAATGGCACCAACAGCGACCATCACAACAATGTTTAGAAAAAATCCACTAGGATTTTTAATTAAATTTACAGATAGACCGATGAAAGCAAGGAAAATGATACTTCCAAATAAGATAAGTGAAAATCGGTTCTTCAAAAAAGCCACCTCCCTAAAAGCATGATAAGCATTTTTTCTAACTTTTAAACTATTAATAAGAAAAGTTTATTCAAAAAGGGTTAAATTGTTCACTTGAAAAAGTTTTCAGAAAAAAGATTTTTCGCATCGAAATGATATGAACCATTAAAAAAGGGGTAATCCCTTTTAAAAGATAATACCCATTGTTTCTATTTATTCAATCATTGTCTTGATAATTGTGCTTCTGTTTCTTCCTCGCGTCTTTTTAATTCATTAAAGGAAAGTATTGCTATTTCTACTTGATCATCGCTTGGTTCTTTTGTCGTTAATAATTGCAGCCATAGACCTGGCAAACCAAGATATTTTAACACAGGAACGTCTCTTAATTTATTCGTAATTTGAAGTACTTCAAATGAAATCCCGATAACTACTGGAATTAAAGCAATTCGGATTAATACTCTTTCTAACAGATTTTCTGGATAGAAGAATAGATAAAGGAATAAACCAACTATTACGGTGAAAAGGATAAAGCTTGATCCACAACGATAATGTAATCTAGAAGCTGCTTGCACATTTTGCACAGTCAAATCTTTCCCATTTTCATATGCATTAATTACTTTGTGTTCAGCTCCATGATACTGAAATACTCGTTTTATAATGGGAGTGAGGGACACAAAGTAAATATACCCAAGTAAAAGAATTAGTTTAAACAAGCTTTCTAACAATATTTGGGCAACATGACCAGAAATAATCGGCATAAATAAAGCTGCTAAAAAAGTTGGAATAAGCGTGAAAATGAATTTTCCGAATAGAAAGGATAGGACTCCCAGAACAGCGACTCCTAAAATCATCGATAATTTAGAAGGTTCTTGTTCTTCTAATTTATAATCTTCAGAAGGATCTAAATCAAACCGATCTGTTGAAAAATTTAAATGTTTTGTTCCATTTCCGCTCGATTCAATAATGGCAATAAGCCCTCTTAAAAACGGGATTTTTTTTAATTTTGTAAGTTTATCATTATACGTTCTTGGAAGATGAAAGTAATCTACAGACTGATCTTTTCGTCTAATCGCGGTGACATAATGATGTTTTCCACCAAACATGACACCTTCTACAACAGCCTGGCCTCCGTATAATGGTTTTTGTTCACTTGACATGTATAATTACACCAACCTCAGGATAAATTAGGTGAAAACAACAAGCTTCCTATTAAAGGGAAGAATATGAAGGTTGTAAATTCCCCTATTACTATATTACTAAAAAATTCAAAAAACCACTAGCAGGACATTCTTTTCTTCCATAATACTTTCTTCTAAATGATGTTAATCAGATATTTTGCAAGGAAAGAAAAGGAATGGGACATACTATTATTCGGAGGTGGATAGGATGGATAATCAACATGATTCACATGAAAAAGGCAGGCCAATGTCTTTTATTTCTTTAGTAATTTGGACAGGAATGTTTGGTGGAATATTCTGGACGCTTATCGGTTACATAGGATATATTTTTAATTTTACCGAATTACGCCCTAATTTTATTTTAGAACCTTGGGCGATTGGAAGCTGGAAATATGGATGGCTGGGAACGGTAATTAGCTTCATTGCCATTGGTTTTTTCTCCACTGGAGCAGCGTTTGCCTATTACCTTATCTTAAGAAAATTTAAAACCATTTACATAGGCATGGGGTATGGTATTGCCTTGTTTGTTTGTGTTTTTATTATTTTAAATCCCATTTTTCCAAGTATGGCGCCTTTTTTGGAATTAAAAAGAGATACAATCATTTCTTCGGTATGTTTGTATATTTTATATGGAGTTTTTGTTGGAACCTCAATCTCTTATGAAGAAAGTGAAATTCAGTTAAAAAAATGGAAGGACAAAAAAGCAGTTACGAATATGACAGGGAGAGAAGGGGACTAAGCCAATAGTATATTTGAAAAGGGGTAAACAGACTCTAATTTTCAGTTTCCTAAGATTGTGTTTTTTGGTCAGCTAGTTAGGGTAACTAAAATCTCTGTTTACATACAATTTCGCCTGTATTCTACCTGTATTTATGTTAAAATAATTAACATGAGTGTACTTTTTTCATCATTCAGATTTTTACCTTGTCTAGAATTGGGAAGGCTGAACCACGAGCCTCTAGGAAATGTATAAACTAAGGGAGAGGATTTTAATGGAGAAACTAAAGAGAATAAGAGAAGCGCTGACAGAGGTTGGGGCAGATGGCATTTTAATAACAAGCACTTATAATAGACGCTATGTAAGTAATTTTACAGGTTCCGCTGGAGCAGTCTTAATCAGTGGGGAAAAAGCGTTATTCATTACAGATTTTCGTTATGTAGAGCAAGCTGGTAATCAGTGTATTGGCTTTGAAATCGTGCAGCATAAAGGAGCGATTCTACAAGAGGTTGCTACTCAAGCAGAGAAATTAGGAATCAAGAAATTGGCATTCGAACAAGATTATACAACATTTACTCAGTTTAAGGAGTTAGAAACAGTAGTAAAAGGTGAATTAGTGCCTGTTTCAGGAATAATTGAAAAGTTACGCTTGATTAAGACAAATGAAGAGATTAAGATATTAAAGGAAGCTGCTAAGATTGCTGACGCTGCTTTCACCCATATTCTTGATTTCATCAAGGTCGGGAAAACAGAATTGGAAGTTTCGAATGAATTAGAGTTTTTTATGAGAAAATTAGGCGCCACTTCATCTTCCTTTGATACTATTGTTGCATCAGGAAAAAGATCTGCATTGCCGCATGGGGTAGCATCCGATAAAGTGATTGAAGCTGGTGACTTCATTACATTAGACTATGGTGCGTATTATAATGGATATGTATCTGATATTACGAGAACAATCGCTGTCGGTAACCCAGATGAGAAATTAAAAGAAATCTATGATATTGTTTTAACAGCTCAACTTAAGGGTATGGAAGGCATTAAACCAGGTATGACTGGTGTCGAAGCAGATGCACTTACTCGTGATTACATAACTGAAAAAGGATATGGAGAGTATTTTGGACATACAACAGGTCATGGAATAGGGTTAGAAGTCCATGAAGGACCGAATCTATCCTTCCGAAATAATGCTCCATTAGAACCAGGTATGGTAGTAACAGTAGAGCCAGGAATTTATATTCCAGGTCTAGGTGGAGTGCGTATTGAAGATGATACAATTATAACCGAAGATCATAATGAAGCTTTAACCCATTCAACGAAAGAATTGATTATTTTATAGGAGGATTACTGCATGATATCAGTAAACGATTTTAAAACAGGTTTAAC
Organism: Niallia sp. FSL W8-0951; assembly: GCF_038006525.1. Classification (NCBI taxonomy): domain Bacteria; kingdom Bacillati; phylum Bacillota; class Bacilli; order Caryophanales; family Bacillaceae; genus Niallia; species Niallia sp. FSL W8-0951. Next base: position 2,082,857 of record NZ_JBBOVK010000001.1, on the reverse strand, counting down.
AATTGAGGTAGACGGAGGAATTTGGCGCGTACTGGATTTCCAACACGTTAAACCTGGTAAGGGTGCAGCTTTTGTTCGTTCAAAATTAAAGAATTTACGTACAGGTGCTGTTCAAGAAAAAACTTTTAGAGCTGGGGAAAAAGTAGCGAAAGCACAAATTGATAACCGTAAAATGCAATATTTATACGCAAATGGTGACCAGCATGTATTCATGGATGTAGAATCTTATGACCAAATTGAACTTCCTGAAGCTGTTATTGAATATGAATTGAAATTCTTAAAAGAAAATATGGAAGTCCATATTATGATGTACCAATCAGAAACATTAGGGGTAGAACTGCCAAATACAGTTGAATTAGAAGTTACCGAAACAGAACCGGGTATTAAAGGAGATACTGCTTCTGGTGGTACTAAACCAGCTGTAATGGAAACAGGGCTAACGGTTCAAGTTCCTTTCTTCGTTAACCAAGGTGACCGTTTAATCATTAATACATCTGAAGCAAGTTACGTTTCACGCGCATAATTAGGCAGGGAAATCGGAAAATATACTTTATTTTCCATTTGCTTTTCTTTCCTTAATCATGTATGATAAAAACATAGAAGCTGCGTTGTACGTTATCGTATGAAGTTTCAACCTTTATCGATAATTAGGGAGTTCTATATTAAAGCAGGATCAGCAGGCCTAATGCCATTTGTCATTAGGACATATGATGAGAGCTTTTGCGAACACCCACCTGGTGGAGCAGGTTTTGAAACTCCATACATCAAAGCGGCAAATGCGGCAAAAAAGAAGGAAACCATTGGTTTCCTTCTTTTTTATTTTAATTGTTTTTTAGAAACCACTAATTTTTCTATTTTTATAACTAATATTTACAGCTATTTTTAATGGCATAATTGTTATTATTAAAATATGTAAGCGCAATCATATTTTAGAGGAATTTCATGCACTTCCGACAAAAAAACTATCAGTTGAATTTTGCAAATGATTAATCAAGCAACTGCAGAGCGCAGTGTAATATTATTTATTCCGAAGGGAAAAAGTATTCGCGACCTATGGAGAGGGAAAATTCTATCCATATACATCTGTTGTAATCAAACATTATTTAGGTAAGGGACAAGCGTTTTATGTAGATACAATGCTAGGAATTAGGGGAAGGGAGTTTTACTTGAGCTAGTGTTAGATGGACTATAGATCTCGCAATATCATCTACCAGAGGGTTAGAAACAATGCTGCGTAAGAAAAATGGTGAAAAGTTCATGTTCATTATAAATCATCGAAATAACTTATTTAAAAGAAAGGGGAGAGTTAATGATGACAAAATTAATTAATCGTTCCATCGCTGATCGTTGGGAAGATGGCCTATTAATTGGAAATGGAAAAATGGGGCTAGTTCTATATGGAACTCCAAGTGTCACTTATTTGGATTTTACAGTACAAGACCTATTTCTAAAAGATAATCAAATGCAAAAGCTGCCATATTTAGCTCCCCATCTAGAAGAACTTCGCTCCATTATAGATAAGCAAGGCTATAGGGAAGGAATTAGTTATTTTTATGAGAAAGCCCAAGAACAAGGCTATGAGGGTTTAACGATGAGTGATCCTTTTATACCAGCTGCTAGGTTCCTTATAGAGATTAAGCAAGATTCAATAGAAAATTATCAGCGGATCATTGATTTTCAAAATGGAATGATACAAGTAACTTATAATTCTTCAATAGGAGGCAAGGTAGAAGAAACCTTATTTGCCTCCAAAAAGGAAAATTGTATTTTTGGTAAAATTAAAAGTGAAAAACCGTTAACTGGAAGCGTTATTCCAGTTAATTGGAAAGAAATGAAAATGAAAGAGAAGATAACTGTCGCAGCGAATGATCAGTTAAAATGGGAACATAGATATCAAGATCAAACAGGCTATGATGTAATCTGGTCTATAGATTCCGCTGATGGGAGAATCATCCCTCAAAGAGATAGCCTGATGTTTCATGATTCTACCACCATCTATTTTACAATCCAATACGTCGAAAAAGTCAAAGAGGAAAGACAAGTCCATTGTTATGAAAAGGCAATTATAGAACACAAAAAGTGTTTTTCTAAAAAATTTAACGCTGTCAAACTGTTATTAACGGATGAACAAGAAACTATTTATCTTGAAGAAGTTCTCTCAGAAATGCGAACTCGAAAACAAATAACACCAGTATTTATGCAGCTTTTTTATCAAGCATCACGATATGTCATTCAATCAATGGCAAATGGAATTCCAACATTGCAGGGAATATGGTCGGGAACCTTACATCCTGCTTGGAGTGGTGATTATACATTTGATACAAATGTCCAGTTGGCTATTTCATCATTAGCAAGCAGTGGCTATTTTACAGAATATCGCAGCTTTTTTGAACGATTAAAACAGTATTACCCAGATTTTAGAGAAAATGCGCAATCCTATTATGGTTGTCATGGATTTTTGGTACCTGTACATGCCAGTACTACAGCAAAACATGTTCATTGGAATGAAGAATGGCCGCTCATTTTTTGGATATCAGGGGCCGGATGGCTCGCTTATTTTTATTATGAATATTGGCATTATACAAAAGATGCAGCTTTTTTGAAACATGAATGCATCCCTTTTTATGAAGAAGTGCTGGCATTTTATTTAGACTTTGCGCAGTGTAAAGAAGGAAAACTTCGCTTGTCCCCAAGCTATTCAGCTGAAAATGGAATGGGAGACAATACAACAATGGATATTGCGATTGTTAAGAGTGTGATAAAGTACTATATTGAGGCGAAAACCCAATTGGGTGACGAAGTGGCAAAGATTTATAAACAATTATATGAACAAATTCCACCTTACCGTTTGTTAGAGGATGGTGGTATAGCGGAATGGCTAGATCCAAGTACAGTAGAGAATGACAATCATCGTCATTTTTCCAATCTGTATCCACTGTTCCAAACAAAAGAGATTAATCAAGATACACCGGAATTATGGGAATCAGCAAAAATAGCTTTTCGAAAACGAATGGATTCTTGGTTAAATAATTTGGAAGGCGATACAACGTCTTCCCATGGGAGAATGCATGCAGCAATGTGTGCGATAAGTTTAGAGCAAACAAAAGAAGTAACAGAATCGTTGGAAGCACTTGTGTTGGAAAATGCATTTATGGATTCATTGGCGACTGCCCATTATCGCAATAAAAATATATTTAATGTAGATGCAAATGGTTCTTTGCCGAAAGTAATTCATGATTGCCTAATCTACCCGGAACATGATGATAGTGTCACCATCTTAAAGACGGTCCCATACTTTTTAAGCAGAGGAAAGGCTACTGGTATCTATTTACCTGATAATCTTTATGTTCAAGCATTAGAATGGGATTTAGAAAAGGGCAATGTTTCGGTCATTTTAGAAAAACGGGAAAATCGCTTTCCAAATGTGAATTTGGGTAATCATTATGATGTGAAAAAAGAGACCTCAGATCAAAAACTGATAAACAAAAGTAAGTGGCAATATACTTGGACTTGTACTTTTGATACATTGGAAAAAAGATAAGTATTTGATTAGTTCTTGCTATAAGTTGTGATGTGCAGTCCCATAACGAATAAGACATGGATATCGTCTTCTCCTAAAAAATAGTGTTGTCTAAGTAAAGAGGCGATAAAAGATGCATAGTAAATTTATACCTATAAAAAAAAGATTGATGCTAATGTTCTTAAGTGTAGTTATCCCAATATTTATTGTAGGTATTTATTTAACAATAAATATAAGGCAGGATATGATCGAGTCTCGAGAAAGAGATATACTGGTTGAAACCGAAAGAGTAAGGAAGGGGTTAGAAGATAATTTCACTTCCATTATCCAAATATCAGATTGGATATATCAGGATGAAGGCTTGGAAGAGCTAGTAACAAAAAGGTATGCCAATCCTAAGGAAATGATTGAAGGGTATAATGAATTCACTTTATTTGATTATTTTCTTAGGTATCATAGTAATTTAGCCAATATTCGATTTTTTGTGGATAATAAATCATTTATGACCAATTCGAACTTCGTTTTTGCAGATGAACAAATAAAAGAGACGGAGTGGTATGAAATGGCTCTACAGGGAAAAGGAAAGATTTATTGGTACAATTTAGTAGATCCAGTAACAGAGAAACCTTTTTTGGCATTAGTCAGAAGCGTATATAACTTGGAAAATCAGTTTCTTGGTGTTCTTGCCATTTATGTAGATGAGTTATTGTTAATGGATATATTAAATTCAGCAACAATTGATAACGCATTACTATTAGACAAAAAGCTAACGAATTTTCAATATACGAACCATACACCAAAAAAATACTTAACAAAACAATTGCAAAACAAAATGAAAAATCATCCAATAAATGTTGGGGATACTTATTCCATTGAAATGAAAGACACAAAACCATTTATATTTTATGGGCAGATGTTAGATTTGCCTAAGTCCATTACGAATCATTTTCAAGTAGTGACAGTAATGAATAATCAAGAAATATTGAACGAAGTAAATAAAATAATGATAAAGAGCTATACAATTATCGGTCTTGTTATGTTACTAGTATTATTTGTTATTAAAAGATATACGAGTTCCATGGATAGAAGGATATTACAATTAAAAGATTCTATGCATAAAGTGGCAAACGGTGATTTTGATATTCCGATAACGATTGATGGCAATGATGAAATAAGAGATATCTATAATCAGCTCTATACAACAATGGAAAGCTTAAGAGAATTATTACATAAAAATTATCAGCATCAATTACAAGAAAAAAACTGGCAGCTGCAGCAGAAGGAATCGGAATTTAAATTATTGGCGAGCCAAATTAATCCACATTTTCTTTATAATACATTAGAAATGATAAGGATGAGAGCATTAAAGAATAAGGATAAAGAAGTATCAGAAAGTGTAAAAATTTTAAGCAAACTTTTAAGAAGATCCCTTGAAAATAATCAGCAGAAATATGTGAAATTAAGTGAGGAAATTGATTTTTTACTGCTATATCTGCGAATTCAGCAGCTTCGCTTCGGAAATAGAATAAGATATGAAATTACATCAGATGTAAATACAGCACAATATCATATTCTTCCCCTTATCTTGCAGCCTATTGTTGAAAATGCATTTGTGCATGGGATTGAAGAAAAAGTAGAAAGTGGGCTTATTCTAATAAATATTGTGCAAATGGAAGAAGCTATTCATATTTTTATTCAAGATGATGGCAAAGGCATACCGAAAGAAAAATTAATCGAAATTCAACAAATATTACATAAAGAGAAAATAGGAAACCGTATTGGCTTGAATAATGTGAATGAAAGAATAAAAAGAATGTATGGAAAAAAATACGGACTAACAATAACTAGTACAGAAGGGAAGGGAACGATTGTAAAAGTTACCATCCCAATAAAAGCATAGGGGGCGTAAATAATGAAAAAAGTACTAATTGTTGATGACGAGCCGGTAATTAGAGAGGGGCTGCCTTATATTATTGATTGGCAGGAATATGGATTTGAAATTGTTGGTTCTGCCCAAAATGGGAAAGAAGGAATAAAACTAATTAAAGAATACCAGCCTGATTTAGTAATAACAGATATACGAATGCCTGAGATGGACGGGTTAGAAATGATACAGACTGCCCAAAAAAGAGGAGAAACTTTTTATTCTATTATTCTATCAGGATATTCAGAATTTACTTACGCTCAAAAAGCCATTCGCTTAGGAACAGTATCTTATTTGTTAAAACCAATAGATGAAGATGAATTAACAGATATATTGTTAGGGATACGCAAAAAAGTAGATAAACAGAAAGAGACGAATAATGATATCTACAATGTTCTAAGGAAAAATATTTTTGAAGGGGATTTTACACCCTGTACACAAGAATATAGGTTGGCTTGTTTAATACGTTTTTCAAACCAATCCATAGCAAGGGAATTTCAGACAAGAATAAGGGAGAATAAAAACGTTCTTTGTTATTTATTAACACACGATGATTATACGTATATATTGACACTAATTTTAGATGATTTTGATTTAAATACCTTGGAAAGGGAACTGCTGTCTATAGCTAGTCAAGAAGGGGAAGTTATACTTCAGTCTTCATGGCAAAATAAAAGCAGCCCTTTGAAACAGCTATATAAAGAGATAAGAAAGTTAAAAGATATTACCTTTTCTTATGCTAACTTAGGTCTTATTTCAAATGAAAGAATAAAAAGTTTACAAGCCAAAACTCATTTTACAGGAAATATAACAGAGCAGCTGTTAAAGGATATTTTGTATGATGGAGATCTTGCAAATTCTCTTTTTAAATATAAGGAAAACTTCCGTTATCATTCACTACATGAAAATGAAATCAAATGGAATGTCAGTAAGGAGTTCCAAAGTGTTGTAAATAACGTGATAGATACTATTAATCCAACAGATAGAGAGCGCTTGCAGGAAGTGGTAAATACTGCTGAAAAGAGTATCGCAAGAAGTAGAACGATGGAACAGTTAATGAAGGAAATGGAAAATAGTTATCGAGTGTTGCAGCAAATTGTGAATGAAAGCTTTAATAGAATTAATACTATCCAAGAAATAGAAAGATATACACAAAAACACTATAAGGAAGATTTAAATCTTAAAATTATATCAGAGCACTTTAATTATAACAACGCTTACATCGGCAAAAAATTCAAAAAAGAAACTGGAAAAAGCTACTCTCAATATCTAGATGAAATACGGATGGGCAAAGCAAAACAACTACTAAAAGATTCTAATTTAATGATTTATGAGATTGCAGAAAGAACAGGTTATGCTAATTTGGACTATTTTTATAAAAAGTTTAAGCGACATTGTGGCATGTCACCAAATGAATACCGAAAATTACAAGGTAATGGGTGAAGCGATGAATAGTAGGAAGCTTTATCAAACTCTAAATTACATATCCACTTTCTTTCTTTTGAATCTATGTTTTGTATTCAGTAACATATTATTCTTTACTGCTTTATTGCTTTTTCCATTTTCCCTAGAAAATATTATGCTGTTTTATATATCGCTTCTTCCTATGGGAGCAAGTCTCACTGCCCTTTTCTCCACTAACGGCCGATTGTTAAGAGAAGGAAGTATCACTCCGGTAAAAGATTTTTTCATGGATTATAAAACAAATTTTAAACTCAGTTTTATTTATTGGTTTATACAGTTAACCATCCTTTTAATCTTATTTGTTGATTTTTTTTATATGCTACAAAAAAATAATTTAATACTGGCTTGTGTAGTTGCTATTCTTTTAGCAATTGTCTTTATCACCACAAGTATTGGTCTTAGTGTATTAAGCAGATTTGAAAGTAATATGAAAACATTATTAAAAGCAGGACCGTTTATATTGTTGCGATTTCCAGGAAAAGCATTCTTACACTTATCCACTTCTGTTATTCTAGTTGTCTTTTTTTACTATGTCCCCGCTGTATCCTTTTTATTTGCTTTTAGCCTGTTCGGCTTTATTTTAATGTATTATACAAATCCGGTGCTGTATCGGCTAGAGAAGGAGTTAAAAAAATGAAAATCAGTCCAAAAAACTATCTATATATTTTTATCCCTCTAGTAATGTTTCTGATGGCAAGCTGCAATCAAGAAAAAGAACATGCTTCGCCTATAAAAAGCAGCATAAGCTTAAAAAACATCGAGCAGGCAAGTGAGCTGCGTATTAAACAACAGGACAGTTCGATAAAACTAAGCAAAGAAGGAAGTTATTGGACTGTAAAGGAACAGACTTTCCAAGATGATATGGCAAATCAATTTGTTCTAGCTTTATCAAGTATGAGAGGAGATAAAGTGAAAGAGCAGAAGGAAATGGATTTATTAATCGAGGTGGCAGCAGATCAATCACAAATGAAGTTATATAAAAAGAAAAATCAATATTATTTAGTGAGACAAAACCAAACTTATCAGCTTTCTTATGTTCCAAACCTTGTGAAATTCTACTCACCGATAATTTTTTCAGAAAGGAAGGCATTTCCACTAGAAGCAGATCAGATAAAAAAGATTGAATTTCGAGGAAAGCAAGCTCACTATTCCTTGAGTAAACAAACTACTTATTCATCGGTCGAAAAAGCACCCTTTATAAGTGGATGGTTTCTTCATGACTATTATTCACACGATTATTCAGTGGAATACAAAAAAATGGATGAAATCTTGTCTACACTTACACATTTAAAAGTATCAGATCCATTAAAAGAAATCGATCAAAGTAAGCTGACCAATTGGAAGGAGATTATTATTCAAGAAGAGGGTAAGGAATATACTTTACAATTGCTAAAGGATGAAAATAATCAATACTATGCGACCGTTAATAAAGAAAAAAAGCTTTTTTTCGTTCCAAAAGGGCAAATTGAAAATTTAGTAAATCACCCTTTTTCTATTATCGATAAGTTTCTGTGCCTTATTATGGCAGATGCTTTGAACAAGTGGACAATTGAAGGCAAACAATCAGAGCAGATTACTGCTTTCCATCGACTTAATAGTAAGTCAGATAAAATTATTTCTTCCTTTCAATTAAATAATAGAAATATAGACGAAGCAGACTTTCGAAATTTATATCAATATATTGCTGTACTATCTGCAAATGAGGAATATAAAGGAGAGGCATTAGAAAATAACCCTTATTTGAAAATGACGTACGATTTTACATCTGACGGAAGCGAACATAGTCGAAAACTAGAATTTTATCCATTGAAAACTAATGATAGTATGTTCGCTATTAAAGAAAATGGCAATATTGATTTTGTTATCAAAAAAGACCAATTAGTAACGATGCTTAAGCAAGTAAATGAATTTGATTAATCGAATAATTAGATGGCTGAATTCCTTTATATAGGGCAGCTTAGAAATATATCCAAGAGGCAAATTTGAAGTAGTACTTCTAGAAGAGAAATTTGCCTGTTATCAAAGTGCTCATTCAATCATGAGCACTTTTGGTTTATTACTGTTTGAAAGTATATATCAATAGATTAAACGCTTTCAAAACACTATTTTTTACTACTTACTACACTAAGAATTACTATTAAAAATGAAAGCGTAACCAATTATACTTTATCTATAAAGAAGTTACTTTAGTTAGGGAGTGGGGAGAGATGGAGATAGCACCTCTTGTTAAGCAAGAAAAAAAGCCCCAAAAGGAGAAAAAGATCACCTGGAAAAAGCTGAAAGATCAAAAAGTACTTATCATGATGGCACTACCCTTGGTAATTTGGCTTATCGTATTTTGTTATGTACCTCTTTTTGGATGGATAATGGCTTTTCAAGATTATAAGCCTGCATTAGGAGTTCTAGGATCCCCATGGGTTGGACTTAAGCACTTTAAAGCACTGTTTGAGGACGAATTGTTTTATCGGGCATTAATTAATACTTTGGGAATGGGTGGGTTAGGGATTGTTTTTGGAACCGCAAGTTCAATTGCTCTGGCTCTCTTATTAAATGAGCTCCGGTTCACAAGATTTAAGAAGTTTACACAGACCGTATCATACCTTCCGCATTTTGTATCGTGGGTAATTGTAGCAAACATTGTAACTACCATGCTTTCAACTAATGGAGCATTGAATGAATTATTATTGTCCCTCCATATTATTGATAGCCCAATACAATTTATGAGTGATCCCAATAAGTTTTGGTATATTGTCACATTCTCTGACGTTTGGAAAGAAATGGGATGGAATGCAATTATTTATCTCGCAGCAATGGTGAGTATCGATAAAGAAATGTATGAAGCAGCTTGGGTAGATGGAGCAAGTCGGTTTAAACAAATGATCCACATTACACTTCCATCTATCAAACCTATTATCCTTATACTATTAATTTTGAGTATTGGCAACCTTATTAATATCGGATTTGAAAAACAAATGCTGCTTGGAAATAATATCGTAGCAGATAAAGCGCTTGTACTGGACAAGTATGCTCTTGATTACGGTATTGGTATGTTTAGATATTCCTATGGTACAGCAATAGGAATTTTTAAATCAGTCGTTAGTATTATTCTTATCTTTATATTTAATAATATTGCCAAAAAATCAGGGAATGGCGGACTTATGTAAGGAGGCTAATATGAAAAATTTATTCAGGAAGAAAAAGAGCATAAATCGACCTACTGGCTTTGATGTAGTCATTGGAGCAATAATGATCATCATCATTATCGCCACACTCTATCCATTTTTAAATGTTCTAGCTATTTCATTAAATGATTCAGTGGATACAGCTAAAGGTGGTTTGCACATTTTGCCAAGGGAATTTACTTTTGCAAACTATATAGAAATCTTCAGCAATAATGATCAACTGCTGTTATCCTTTACCAATTCTGTTTTAAGAACAGTCATTGGTACTATTGCAGGAGTCTTATGTACATGTGTCATGGCTTATGTCATTAGCCGAAAAGACTTCATCTTTCGAAAACATCTTACAACATTGCTGATCGTTACGATGTATGTCAGCGGCGGGCTAATCCCTGGATATATTTTAATTCGCAATTTAGGATTGATTAACAGTTTTGCTGTTTATATTATTCCAGCATTACTAAGTGCTTTTAATGTAATCGTTATAAGATCCTTTATTGATAGTTTACCAGATGCACTGGAAGAATCAGCAAAAATAGACGGAGCAAATGATTTTGTTATATTTTACAAGATTATTATGCCGTTATGCATTCCAGCGATTGCTACAATAGCTCTTTTTATCGCTGTTGGTCAATGGAATAGCTGGTTCGATACCTATTTATATGCGAGGGGGAATGTTAATCTAACAACACTACAATATGAATTAATGAAGATTTTAGACAATGCTAGTGCACAATCAACGGGAAATGTCAGTAATTCAGCTATGGAGCAATTAAATGCAGGAAAAACTACTCCAGAATCTATTAAAATGGCAATCACTATTATTGCTACTGTACCTATATTACTAGTATATCCATTTCTGCAAAAATATTTTGTTTCAGGATTAACATTAGGAGCAGTGAAAAATTAATCAGCTAGGTTAGCCTATTTTGCTTATTATTAGGAGGGATTTTTAATGAAATGGAAGAAAATGATAATGGCAGGTTCGGTGTTTTCGGCAAGTCTGTTACTTGCAGCTTGTAATAATGCTGTTGATTCAGAAAAAGAGCAAGATGGAGACATTACAACCCTAACGTTTTTTAGTGCGGATTTAACGAAGGATGACAAATTTGATAATCCAGTTGCTAAAGAAATTACCAAAAAAACAGGGGTAAAGTTAGAAATTTCTCATCCGGTTGGTGGCGATACACAAGCAGTTCCTTTAATGATTGCAAGCGGCGATTATCCTGACTTAATTTTTGGCAAAGGCGATCTTAATAAATTAATTGATGCTGGAGCTGTTATCCCATTAGATGAACTGATTGAAGACAAGGGGGGAAATTTGAAAGCTCTGTATGGTGATCAACTAGTCCGCCTAAAGAACAATACAGAAGATCCGCAGATTTACCATGTGGGTACAGGCGGCATGACGAATACAGTATTAAATCCTAGCGGAACATTTAAAATACAATTAGAAGTATTAAAAGAATTAGGCTATCCAGAGATTAAAACTTTAGAAGATTACGAGAATGCTTTAAAAGCTTATAAAGAAAAGTATCCGCAAATCAATGGACAAGATACGATTGGCTTATCTTTATTAGGTAGTGACTGGAGATGGCTCATTACAGTAGGAAACCCAGCAGGATATGCATCTGGATATCAAGATGATGGGCAATGGCTGGTGGATGAAAGTACAGGCGAGACAAGATATAAATTCCAAGATGAGAAAGTAAAAGAGTACTTTAAATGGCTCAACCATATGTATGATGAAGGATTAGTAGATCCAGAGAGTTTTACTCAAAAATATGACACATATATCGCAAAAATATCTTCGGGTCGTGTCATAGGTTTAGCGGATCAAAACTGGGATATAAATGATGGAATTGCGGCCCTTAAAGCAGACGGCCAGTCGTGGAGAACTTACGCACCACTTCCTGTGACATTGGAAGAAGGTATTTTACAGCCAGATACAAAAGACTATGGATATACAGGTACGATTGGTGTTTCCATTTCCTCTACAAGTAAACAACAAGAAAAGGCTTTTGAATTTTTAGACTGGATGGCGTCAGAAGAAGCACAAATCTTAGTTAACTGGGGGATTGAAGGAGAAAACTATGAAATCAAGGATGGAAAACGTGTTGCTACCGATATTAAAGAATCGCAAACAGATCCTAATTATTCCCTTAAAACAGGAGTCGGGAACTATATTTACCCGTTTCCACAATGGGGAACAGGAGCAGTTGATTCCACTGGGCAACCAATATCAAGGTCTGATACGAAAGAATTAGCCATGTCGAATTACACTGAGGAAGAAAAAGAGGTTATAAGTAGTTATGGTCATGAAGTGTGGGCAGACTTCTTCCCATCCCCAGATGAATTAGGACAGACAAAGCACGGTCGTGCTTTTGAAATAGCTATTCCAGCAAGCAGTGATTTGACAGTGATTCAACAAAAGGCAGACGACTACACGACACAAGCAATTACTGATATTATCATTTCCCCTCCAAGTGAGTTTGAACAGAAATGGTCAGAAATGCAAACAAAATTAAAAGAGATGGGGATTGATAAAGCTAGTTCGGATATGACTGGATTAGTAAAAGATCGCATGAAGTTATGGGAGAATTAAAGATTTACTTTTATGGGTGAAACATCTGAGGAAATAAAAACTATTTCTTCTTTAAACGACTCTGTTGGAACAAAGCAGAATAGTTTTTCCTATCTTTCTACTGTTTCATCCCTTTAAGGGGAGATTGGTAATGGCTGTCATAAGTTTTGATGTAGGTGGAACATATGTGAAATATGGATTGATCGAAGACTCTCACATTGTTCAAAAAGGAAAATTCAAAACAGATAAGGTTGACAAAGATAGTTTTCTATCTAGTTTGGCTGCAAAAATAGAAGAATTGAGCCTGTTAGCATCTATTAAAGGAATAGGTATAAGCTTTCCAGGGTTTATTGATACAGTAAATGGAGTTCCTATTCTTGCAGGCGCAATTACTTCTATAAATGGAGTAAATATAGTAAATGAAGTAAAGAGAAGATTAACAATGGATTGTCCAATCTATATAGAAAATGATGCGAATTGTGCCGCTATAGCAGAAAAGTATAATGGTGCAGCAATTGATAATAATGATTTTATTCTCTTAACGCTTGGGACGGGAGTAGGCGGTGCGATTTACTATCAGAATCAAACAATGAAGGGTCACTCTTATCGAGCTGGTGAATTAGGTATGATGCTAACAGATTATGGGAGATTTCCGAATAAAACACTTCATGAGTTAGCATCCACAAGTGCACTTATCAGCCTTTATAAAGAAAAATATAGACTTCCGCCTGAAGTGGAAATAACTGGTGAAGAAATATTTTCTCTAATAAATGATTACAAGGTAGAAGCGATAATTAGAGAGTGGAGTAAGTACGTTGCGGTAGCGATATTTAATTCTGTCGTTATTTTCAATCCCGAGAAGGTTCTAATTGGTGGCGGCATAAGTCAAAATCCTGCACTATATCCTTATATAAACGAGGCATTAAACTCGATACCTTACTGGCAAGATTTCATGATACCTGTTGAAATTTGTAAGCATTATAATGATTCGGGTTTATGGGGGGCTTATATTTTAGTAGAAAACCATTTAAAGCAAGGGGAGTGTGAAAGAAATGAAATTTCTTAACGGCGGATGGTTAGTTAAAGACGGTTTTGAAGTGAATTATGCTACACATGTGTATTCGACAAGACAATCAAAAAATATCTTAACTTTATATGCTCCTTTTTCCTATATAAATCATAAAGGGTCAACATTAGATGGCGGGATGATGACCATTGAACTATTCACTCCACATCCAGATATAATCGGTGTCAGAATGTACCATTATAAAGGAACAAAAAAACTTGAGCCGTGTTTTGTGATCAATAAAAAAGAAATTGTTCCAGATATTTCAGAATCGGAATCTGCATATTCTTTTGTTGCTGGGGATTTAAGTGCCGTTGTGACAAAGGGAGAAACCTTTACGATAACTTTTAAATATAAGGGACGAATCCTTACAGAAAGCAATCCAAGAAGTAAAGGATATATTAAAGATCCACAGGGAGATTCCCATATCAGTGAACAATTGTCTATTGGTGTAGGAGAAAACATTTATGGCTTAGGAGAACGGTTTACTAATTTTGTGAAAAACGGGCAAACAGTCGATATTTGGAATGCAGACGGAGGGACTGGTACGGAACAGGCATATAAAAATATTCCATTCTATGTAAGCAGCAATGGGTATGGTGTATTTGTGAATACTCCAGGGAAAGCTAGTTTTGAAATTGGAAGTGAAAAGGTGTCGAAGGTGCAATTTAGCGTACCTGGTGAAATGATGGAATATTATGTAATTGGGGGCGGAAATCTAAAGCAAGTATTAGAAAATTATACTGACTTGACAGGGAAACCATCAATGCCGCCCGCATGGTCCTTTGGTCTTTGGTTAAGTACTTCCTTTTTAACAGATTATGATGAAAAAACAGTTACTTCTTTTGTAGATGGAATGGCAGAGCATGATATTCCTTTAGAAGTTTTTCATTTTGATTGTTTATGGATGAAAGAATATGAATGGTGCAATTTTACTTGGGATCAAGATATCTTTCCAGAACCTGAAAAGATGTTAGCGAGGTTAAAAGCAAAAGGATTAAAAATCTGTGTTTGGATTAATCCGTATATTGGCCAAAAGTCACCTTTATTTGATGAAGGAATGGAAAAAGGCTACTTCTTAACAAAAGCTAATGGTGATATTTGGCAATGGGATAAGTGGCAAGCAGGAATGGCAATTGTGGATTTTACTAATCCTGCAGCAGTAAAGTGGTATCAGTCCCAGTTAACCTCTTTGCTTGATATGGGAGTCGACTCTTTTAAGACAGATTTTGGCGAACGTATTCCAATAGATTGCGTTTATTATGACGGATCTGATCCGGAAAGAATGCATAATTACTATGCCTATTTGTATAACGAAGTAGTTTATAACCTTTTAGTAGAGGTGCGCGGCAAAGAAGAAGCCGTAGTCTTTGCCAGGTCTGCATCCGTTGGTTCGCAAAAGTTTCCAGTACATTGGGGTGGGGATAGTACTTCTGATTATCCATCAATGGCTGAAACACTTCGGGCAGGGTTATCTTTTGGCCTTGGCGGTTTTGGTTATTGGAGTCATGATATCTCAGGATTTGAGGCAGGAGCAACGCCAGATATTTATAAAAGATGGACGCAGTTTGGCCTATTATCTTCCCATAGCCGCTATCACGGAAGCTGGGAGTATAAAGTGCCTTGGATGTATGGAGAAGAGGCAGTGGAGGTTACACGCACCTTTACAAAATTGAAACTGAGTTTAATGCCATATTTAATTGCTCAATCTGTATATACTGCAGAAAAAGGGATACCTATGATGAGACCAATGGTTTTAGAGTTCCCACATGATATTTCTACTCATACTTTAGATCGTCAATACATGCTCGGAGATCATCTATTAGTAGCACCAATTTTTAGAGAAGACGGGAAAGTTAATTTTTATGTACCAGAGACAAAAGGAGTTTGGACCAATTATTTAACAGGAGAATTATATGAGGGTGGTCATTGGTATGAGCAATCGTATGATTATTTTACGCTGCCGTTATTGGTCCGCCCAAATAGCATTATTATCGAAGGAAGCTGCAGGGAACATGCAGTATATGATTATACGGAAAAGCCGAAGATTCACGTATATGATTTACATGAAAACCAACTCCTTTCAGCTGCGATATATAGCAAAGATGGAGAAAAACAAGCGAATGTCATGTTATCGAAAAAGCACGGGCAGTATGAAATAGAGGTTACTGGCATAAATAAATATGAAATTATTTTACATGGAGTAACGGATATTCCTCCAGCTCCAGAAGTGAAAGTAGAGAATAATTCCACCCGGATTGTTTCATCCAAACAAAAATGGACACTTGGCTAAACGAGTAGAAGGGTTAAGGAAAAGGAGGGACAGAAGTTATGTACCATAAACAACTAGATGACTTTCCAGCCGATTTTCTATGGGGTGCTGCATCAGCTGCGTACCAAATTGAAGGTGCTTGGAATGTTGATGGGAAAGGGCCTTCTATCTGGGATACTTTCTCCAAAATAAAAGGAAAAACATATGAAGGAACAACTGGAGATGTAGCCGTCGATCATTATCATTTATATAAGGATGATGTGAGATTGATGGCAGAAATGGGTTTAAGGGCATATCGCTTTAGCGTTTCTTGGAGCAGAGTAATTCCAGATGGTGACGGTCGTGTGAATGAAGCAGGCTTATTATTTTATGAAAGATTAGTAGATGAGTTATTGGCTAATAAAATTGAGCCGGTTATCACTCTTTATCACTGGGATTTACCACAATCATTACAGGATCGCTTTAATGGCTGGGAGTCTCGAGAAACAATTAAAGCTTTTAAAAAATATTGTGAAGTGTTATATCGTAGATTGGGAAAAAAGGTTACTTATTGGGTATCCATGAATGAACAAAATGTTTTCACCACACTTGGTTACCGATGGGCCATACATCCACCTGGAGTTACCGATTTAAAAAGAATGTATGAAGCCAATCATATTATTAATCTTGCAAATGCGGAAGCAATTAAGTTATTTCATGAATTAGTGCCGAATGGAAAGATCGGACCAAGTTTTGGATATGGACCGATGTACCCTTTAAATGCAGATCCAGCTAATGTATTGGCAGCAGAAAATGGCGAGTCCTTTAACAATGATTGGTGGCTAGATGTATATTGTAAAGGGACTTATCCAAGGTTTGTGAGGAAACAACTAGCGAGACTTGGAATTGCTCCCACGGTTTTGGAAGAAGATGAAATTTTATTAAAATCTGCTAAACCAGACTTTTTAGGTATTAATTATTACCATGGTGGCACAGCACAGCAGAATCGATTGGAGCTTTCTGACAAGGATTGTGAAAAAGAATTTTTAGGAACTGATCCATATTTAATGCAGCCTAAAAGCGGTCAAGCAGTTACTCCAGAGATTCCGATGTTTAATGCAGTCGAAAATCCATATTTGCAAAAGACAGATTGGGGATGGGAAATAGATCCAATTGGTTTTCGAATAGCATTAAGAAGAGTTCAAGCAAGATATGATTTACCAATTTTTATTACAGAAAATGGCTTAGGTGCTATTGATACAATTGCTGAGAATGGACAAATAAAGGATTATTACCGTATTGATTATTTAAAGAATCATATATTAGAAATGAAAAAAGCAATAACAGATGGAGTGGACATTATCGGATATTGCGCATGGTCTTTTACTGATCTGTTAAGTTGGTTGAATGGATATAAAAAACGTTACGGTTTTGTTTATGTAAATAGAACGGAGCATGAAGAAAAGGATTTAAGAAGGATACCGAAAGAAAGCTATTATTGGTATAAACAGCTTATTTTAGAAAATGGTGTGTCGATTAAATAGCGGAAAGCAACACCCTGTTTCAAAGAAGTTAATAAATAAACCCAACTCAGTCTTTTATTTCCAAAAAATAAGAGTTTGTCTACAGTCTAAGAGTAGGATAAATATAATTTATCCTACTCTTAGTTTTTGGCCAGGGTAAATTTTGTCTACATTTTTCAATTGATTCCATTCCTTTATTTTTCCTGCACTTGTATGAAAATTTTTTGCTATTCGGCTGACTGTATCTCCTTTTTTGACCACATAATAGACAGCCTTTTGGGAAGGTATTTTGATTTTTTGTCCGACTTTGATGATATCTTGGTTTTCTATCTGGTTAAAAGCACGTAGAACTTTAATCGTTGTCTTAAATTTTCTGCTAATTTGATACAGGGTATCCCCTTTTTTCACAATATATTCTGTATTATGTGAAGGGATTGTATTAGAATCTAATTCAAAATATGGTAATGGATTAACTGCGTTAGATTTATTGATATTCCAACGACCAATGTGTAATTCAAAGTGCAAATGCTGACCTGTTGATTCTCCTGTACTTCCCATAATGCCAATAACTTGTCCTTTTTTTACATAATCGCCAACCTTCACTTTTCGAGATCCTCTTTTCAAATGCGCATACACTGTTTCATATTCTTGTCCAGATATTTTATGAAGAATCATAATGCATTCTCCGTAACTTGCCGAGTAATAGGATCTGCTGACAATCCCGTCAGCACAAGCTTTAATTGCATTGATGCCATTGTGGGCAAAATCTATCCCAAAGTGCATGTTTTTACCAGTTGCACGAAATTCGTTTGATATATATGTCACGGAAGTTGGTTTAGAAAACATATCATATCACCTCATGATAGCATATGACGAAGTGGTTATAATTGGTTGGACTTTCCCTTTTTATTTCTTAGAAGGCATATCCCATAATCTCAGCAATTTTTCTGGGGATATCGGTGTTATCTAAAACACCATGAAATTCTTCTGCTCCTGTCCCAACTGCAAATACAACAATCATATTGCTTGTATGGCCGCCTGTTGAACTAAGCTGCTGGGTGAGTGGATGTACTATGCCTGCATGATAATGGTTCGCGATAATAGTGCCAATTTTCCAGTCCATTTGTTGTTCTCGATATACTTGTCCGTTATTTACTTTCGGATTTATTTGCAGCTGAAGCAGCTCATCTTTCCTGAGGTCTATTCCAGCATAGTCTTTAAAAACTTTCTTTATGCTTTTTGTCGTATAGCCATTTTTTGTTTTTTTCTTTATTAATTGCTGAGCCATATAATGAGGGGACGCTGAAACCTTTTTTAAACCACTAATATCTAACGCTTCTGTAGCAGATATGCCCATTGTTTCGTGATCTGCTGCAACAACAACCAATGTATCGTTTCTTTTATTCGCCCATTCCACACAGTACTTAACCACTTCATCAAATGCAACTGTTTCTTTCCATATACCAGTTATATCAGAAGCATGAGAGGCGTGATCTATTCGACCTCCTTCAATCATTGCAAAAAATCCTTTTTGTTCACTTGATAGCACGTCTAATGCCTTTTTCGTCATTTCTTCCAATGTTGGTTCAGTTGTTTTGATATGACTTCTATCAAGTTGAAAATTCAAATGAGCATCACCGAATAATCCAAGCCATTTTTGGGCATTCGTTTTTTCTAATTCCTCAGCGGTTGTTAGAAAATCATATCCAGCTTTTTTATAAGCACCGATAAGATCAATTCCTCGTTTATCCTTATGAGTAAAGTACTTTTTGCCTCCTCCCATGATAATATCCACCTTATTATTCAATTGTTGTATAGCAATTTCCTCCTGGTCTGCCCATCTATTATTGACGCTTGCGGTAAAGCTGGCAGGTGTTGCATCTGTAACAGAATTTGTCGTGATGATGGCCGTTTTTTTACCATCCTTTTTAAATTTGTCTAAAATACTATCTACATTTTTTCCTTCTGGTGTAATACCTATCATTCCATTATTTGTTTTCCTTCCTATTGCAAGGGCTGTTCCTCCAGCAGCAGAGTCTGTTACCCGATTATTGCTAGATGAAGTATGAACTATGGCAGTATAGGGAAGTGTTTCTAGAAAAAGTCTTCCATTTACTCCATGTTCAAATAATCGAGCAATCTCCATTTGTCCAATGCCCATACCATCACCGATGAGCAAAATAACATTTTTTGGTTTTTTCTGTTGTTCCTTGCTAAAAGCAGGCTTTTCTACCATTGTTTGCATGGAAAGAAAGAACCCTAAACTAATGGAAAGAAAGGCGATAAGTAGTCTTTTCAAGTCTTTTCCCCTCCTTTATTTTTTGCTTTTAATCCTATATAGCATTTGAAAAAAAACAAATTTTTAACCACTTGTAACTAAATGTCACTTTTTTTCTGAAAAAAAACTGAATTAATGAAGAGATGACATAAAAAAAGAAGACAAGCATACATTTTAATAAGTCATCCTATATATGTCATTACAAAGCAGCCAATTTAAACTAGGAAATTTCATTAAGGAGGAACTATTGTGAATACTATCTATTCTTTTTTGCCTAAAGCAATCGAAAATCATATTCTCACAATCCCTCCATCAGAAAGATTAGGGATGGAAGAGATTCGAGTTCGCATAGGTAGACCTTTAGAAGTATTTATAAATGGACGTTCTATCTTTTTTCCATTTATTGTTTCGAAAGAAGATGGGAACCAATTATTGAATAAAATCAGTCAGTATTCGGTCTATACAATGGAAGAAGAATTGAAAAGAGGATATATCACTATTCAAGGTGGACATCGGATTGGACTAGCAGGCAAGGTCATTTTACAAGATAGCAAAGTTAAGGCAATAAGGGATGTAGCATCTTTTAATATTCGAATTGCAAAGGAGCAAATTGGCATTGCTAATCCATTTATTCCTTATTTATATGATAAAGGGAAATGGCGTCATACGATGATTATTGGCCCTCCACAGACCGGGAAAACGACTTTATTGAGGGATATTGCTAGATTAATTTCTTCTGATACGGAAAATTCTTTGTTAAAACCAGCTAAAGTAGGAATTGTGGATGAGCGGTCTGAAATTGCCGGATGCTTGGATGGTATTCCACAAATGACATTTGGTCCCCGTGTAGATGTACTGGATGCTTGTCCAAAAGCAGAAGGAATGATGATGATGATTCGCTCCATGAGTCCAGATGTCCTCATAGTGGATGAGGTTGGTCGGAAAGAGGATGAAGAAGCAATACTAGAAGCAGTGAATGCAGGTATTCAATTAATAATGACTACACATGGTTCAAGCTTGGAAGAAGTAAAAAAACGACCAATGCTTTCTAGCATGATAAAAATGGGCATATTCGAACGTTATATTGAATTAAATAGAAGGAAAGGTCCTGGGACTGTGACAGCGATAAAAAATGGACAAGGCCAGTTATTGATGGATGAAATGAAGGTGAAATAAATGATTAAAATAATTGGTGCAATCTTGATCCTTGCTTCTACAAGCTGGGGTGGAATGGAATTTTCCAAGCTATTAAGTCAAAGACCAATGCAAATTCGCGCTTTAAAATCTGCTCTGCAATCTTTAGAGGCGGAGATTATGTATGGACATACCCCTTTGCATGAAGCGAGTAGACGATTAGCTGAACAATTAAGTGAACCATTACGTTCCTTTTTTGCGAGCTTTGCAGAACGCCTGCTTAAAGAGGATACAACAGTGAAAGAGGCATGGACAGCCTCTTTGCATGAGATTTGGAAAAAAACAGCGATGAAGGATTCAGAATTAGAAATTATGAAACAATTTGGAGAAACATTAGGAAGACATGATCGTTTTTCCCAGCAGAAGCAGATTATGTTAACACTTACCCATCTGGAAAGAGAAGAAGAGGAAGCAAGGGAAATACAAGGGAAATATGAAAAAATGATAAGGAGCTTAGGATTTCTTTCGGGTCTGCTGATTGTCATTTTATTGATGTAGTTTAGGAGGAGACTTTTATGGGTTTAGAGGTCGATATTATATTCAAAATCGCTGGTGTTGGAATCGTTGTTGCTTTTTTACACACAATCCTCGACCAAGTCGGCAAAAAAGAATATGCACAGTGGGTTACATTATTTGGATTTATTTACATTCTATTTATGGTAGCGAATATTGTAAATGACTTATTCCAGAAAATCAAAGCAGTATTTTTATTCCAAGGGTAAAGGAGGATATCATCATTGAAATTCTTCAAATAGTTGGAATTGCACTTGTTTCCACATTTTTAGCACTCGTTGTAAAAGAACAAAAGCCAAATATCGCCTTTTTATTAGTTGTTTTTGTCGGCTGTGCCATCTTTCTTTTTCTTGTAGACCAAATAGCTGCAATCATCCAAATGGTGGAAAGAATCGCATTGAATGCAAATGTAAATACCGTTTATGTCGAAACGATTCTAAAAATAATTGGTATTGCCTATATTGCAGAATTTGCTGTGCAAATTACAAAAGATGCGGGACAAGGATCGATCGCATCCAAGATTGAACTAGCAGGGAAGATATTAATATTGGCAATGGCTGTTCCGATCTTAACCGTCTTAGTTGAAACTATTTTAAATATGATTCCCAATTAACTTAGGAAACCGCTTATTTCGAGGTGAAAAAATTGAAAACAAAGCTGAAAGTCGTCCTACTCGTTATGGCAGCTCTCTTTTTTCTATATCAACCGATTGTACAAGCCTCACCTCATGAATCACCAGACTCTCAAGAAGCAGAAGAAATAAAGGAAGAAGGAATGGATCCGACAAAATTAGTTGAATCTCAACTAGAATCTCTGGATCTCAATGAATTAACAACTTTTTGGGATTCCATTAAAACAGAGTATGGTGGTTTTCTCCCAGAAAGTCAAAAAGGCAGTCTATATGATTTTATGACAGGGAATAAAAACTTTGATTTACAAGGGTTCTTCCATGGAATGCTTCAATTTGCTTTCCACGAGATTATTGTAAATGGCAAATTATTAGGTTCGTTAATTCTACTGACTATTTTTAGTGTCATGCTTCAAATGCTTCAGAATTCATTTGAGAAAAGCTCCATCAGTAAGGTGGCATATGCGATTGTCTTTATGGTTTTAATTATTCTGGCATTAAATAGCTTCCATGTCGCTATCACTTATGCCAGTGATGCTATTTCGAATATGACTCATTTTATATTAGCCTTTGTCCCGCTATTGCTGGCGCTTATGGCAGCCTCTGGCGGTGCCATATCTGCTGCATTCTTCCATCCGGTTATATTATTTTTGATGAATACAAGCGGTATGTTAATTGAATATATTGTGCTGCCTCTATTATTCTTATCAACGCTGCTTCATGTTGTCAGCAGTTTGTCCGAACAATATAAAGTTACTCAGCTAGCTAATTTGCTGCGTAATATTAGTATTGGGATTCTAGGGATTTTCTTAACTATCTTCCTAGGAGTAATTTCTGTGCAAGGAGCATCTTCTGCAATCACGGATGGAATTACAATCAAAACAGCTAAGTTTGTAACTGGTAATTTCATCCCGGTGATTGGACGAATGTTTACCGATGCAACAGATACAGTCATTAATGCTTCGTTATTATTAAAAAACACGGTTGGAATCGCAGGAGTAGTTATTCTCCTTCTTCTCGTAGCTTTTCCAGCCATAAAAATTTTAATGATTTCTTTTATCTATAAATTTGCAGCAGCGATTCTACAGCCAATTGGCGGCGGGCCTGTTATTAAATGTTTGGATGTTATTAGTAAAAGTGTCATTTATGTCTTTGCGGCACTTGCGATTGTATCCCTGATGTTTTTTCTAAGCATTACAGTGATCATTGTTGCTAGTAATCTAACGATGATGGTTAGGTAAAAAGGGGGCGAAAGAATGAATTTTATTACAGAATGGGTTACAAATATTATTCTATTTATTTTGTTAGCAACGGTCGTAGATATGCTACTGCCTAACTCTACCTTTCAGAAATATGCAAAGATGGTCGCAGGCCTGCTGTTAATAACCGTCATTTTAACACCTGTATTTAAGCTGATATCCAGTGACTTTGAAGCAGTGTTTTCAGCTAGTGCCATGGGTGAACCTGAACAAAAAAATATGAATAATTCCATTGAATTAAAAAAAAGAGAAATACAAGCCTCACTTGATGAATATACATTAAATAAAATGGCTGTCCAATTAAAAGAGGATGCAAATGAGGAGTTGATAGCAAATTACGGAATGGAGATTAATTCAATTCAATTATCAATTGACAAAGAAAAAGAGGGTGGCTTTCCTGCAAATCTAACTGAAATGGTTATTCATATGAAGGAAAGCCAGGATCCCAATAATGTTGTGGAAGCTGTAAACCCTGTTCGAATTGATACACAGCAACCTCTTCTTGATAAAAAGGAAACAAAGCAAATGGACACAGAAAGTATTATTTCCTTTCTTTCTGAAAAGTGGGAAGTGCGAAATGATGCAATTGTAATTATGTACGAAGGAGGGGAGGAGGGGAAAAATGGATAAAAAGGACAAAGGGCCATTAAGCTGGTTGAAAAATGTTCTGTCAAGCGACGGAAACGAAAAAAAACAGGGGAAAACCACTTATATTGTCATCGTTGTACTATTTGGAGCAGCCATTATGCTGTTAAGCAATATGTTCTTTAAAGACAATAAAGCTCAAGAAGTCGCTGCTTATAATAATGAAGCATCTTCTGAAGAGGCGGAAGAGACATTTGGGCAAAAAGCCAATAGTAGTAATTTAACCATTGCTGATTATGAAGAACAATATAAAAAAGAAATTAAAGAAGCCATATCAGCGATAGCAGGGGTTAAAGACGCTATTGTCTATGTAAATATAGAAGGATCAGAAAAGAAAGTATATGAAAAAAACCAATCCCAAACGATCCAGAAAACAGAAGAAAAGGATACTCAGGGAGGGAATCGAAATGTGGAAGAAACATCGAATGAAGAAACAGTTGTATTAGTACCGAATGGGGATAAACAAGTTCCGCTTGTAGTGGAGACGATGAAACCTAAAATTGCAGGAGTTCTCGTTGTTGCAAAAGGAGCTGGAGATATAAAAGTAAAAACGATGATTGTAGAAGCAGTTACTCGGGCGCTGGATGTTCCTAGTCATAGAGTTTCTGTACAACCTAAACAAAACTAAGGGGGAAGAATAGATGTTATTAAAAAAGCAAACGGTATGGTTGTTAACAATGTTAAGCTTGGTAGTGGTGTTATCGGTATACTATATTACTTCACCGGAATCCCGTGTAAATGAATTTGCAGCAACAGAGGATAATAATAAAGGGAAAAGCAATGATGCAGAAGAAGCAGCGAAAGATAGCAAAGGAGAAAGCACGGTTACTACTACTGATTCTGAAGCAGTTTTTGAACAAATGCGCCTAGATCTAATGGAACAACGTGACAAAATGAAAGAAGAGTTAGTAACTATTCAAGGATCTAAAGATAAAACTGCAGAAGAAAAAAATGAAGCAACTGAAAAAATCAACGAACTACAAGAAATGACAGATAATGAAAAGATAATGGAAAGCCTTATTAAAGCAGAAAACTATGAAGATGTACTTGTTCAGACTGCTGATGATGGCACAGTAAAAGTAACAGTGAAAGCAGAAGAACTTTCTGCAGATGCTGCCAATGAAATCGTTCAGCTAGTCCGCAAAAATATGGATGCACCAAATGCAAATGTTGCGGTAAAAATTGATCCGAAATAAATAGAGCTGTGAAGCAGCAAGGACAAGAAGAGGGGAAAAGCGAATAGTACGTTTAAAACTGTAGATCACTGCTAGAAAGTGACTACAGTTTTTTAAATAACTAAAAGCAGCAGGAAGAAGAATACCTATTTCCTCTAACATAATCTTATCACTATTCAAGAGTAAATTCGGTAAAGCGTACGAAGAGCAGCAGCCTCTTTAAAGGAATAAGCATGGAATTTTAAAATAATGGTTATTAGAGAAAAACTTCTGCTATTCATTCCTCCTCACGATAATTAATTTTTGCTCTTTTTAAAGTAAATATAATAGTAAGCGATTTCGGATTAATTGGTCAGCTTTGATTAGTTATTTTATAAAGATAGTGGTATGATAAGTAGGGAGAAAGAGAGATGATTTCCTACAGATTTAACTTTCTGAGAAAAATATGGAAAAAGATTTAGTAGCAAAAAAGTCATGTTTTAAAGATGCTTATTGAATTATCATAAGGTCTTATCGTATGATATTAGTATCTAGTCCTAATAGAATGTTTTAAGGGGTGCAATTATATGTTAAAGATTTCAGAAATTAAAGAACTAATAAAATTAATAGATGAATCGACTATTAGCAATTTTTTATATGAACAAGATGGCGTGAAAGTTGAAATTAAAAAGAACATGGTGGAAATAGCAGCACAAGCTCCAGTTGTGACAAAAACATTTCAACCAGAAGAAGTAAAAGCAACAAAAGAAGTAGCAGTGGAAAGTGTAGTTGCAGACACACCTGCAAAATCAAGTGATGATAACTTACATAAAATTACTTCTCCAATGGTAGGAACTTTTTATCAATCAGCCTCTCCAGACTCTCCTGCATTTGTAAAAGTGGGGGATAAGGTTACAAAGGATTCTGTTGTTTGTATCGTAGAAGCGATGAAATTATTTAACGAAATTACAGCAGAAGTAGATGGCGAAATTGTAGAAATCCTTGTAAAAGATGGAGAACTTGTTGAGTACGGGGAACCATTATTCCTAGTAAAGGCGTAACAAAGAGGGGTTAATCCATGATAAAAAAACTATTAATCGCAAATAGAGGAGAAATAGCTGTTCGTATCATCAGAGCTTGTCGTGAGCTGGATATTCAAACGGTAGCTATATACTCAGAAGCTGATCGTGAGGCTTTACATGTCCAAATTGCAGATGAAGCATATTGTGTTGGACCGAAAGCTTCAAAAGACAGTTATTTAAACTTTACAAACATAATTAGTGTAGCAACTTTAACAGGATGTGATGCTATCCATCCTGGATATGGTTTTTTAGCAGAGAATGCTGATTTTGCGGAACTTTGCAGAGATTGCAAAATCACGTTTGTAGGACCTAGTCCAGAGGCTATTAATAAAATGGGGACAAAAGATGTTGCAAGAGAAACAATGCGACAGGCTGGTGTGCCAATCGTACCTGGTTCCCAAGGCATTATTAAAGATGTAGAAGAGGGAATGGAACTTGCAAAAGAAATAGGATATCCAGTAATTATTAAAGCTACAGCTGGTGGCGGCGGTAAAGGTATCCGTGTAGCCAAAACGGAAGAAGAGTTGATTAAGGGGATTAACATTACCCAGCAAGAAGCATTAACGGCATTTGGTAATGCAGGTGTTTATTTAGAAAAATATATCGAGGACTTCCGCCATGTAGAGGTACAAGTGCTTGCTGATAATTATGGGAATGTCATTCACTTAGGCGAAAGAGATTGCTCGATTCAGCGAAGATTACAAAAGCTGTTGGAAGAAACACCATCTCCAGTATTAACCGAAGAAATGCGGGCGAAAATGGGAGATGCTGCTGTAAAAGCTGCAGCTGCAGTAAATTATACAGGTGCAGGAACTGTTGAATTTATCTTTGATTATCAGAATCAAGCATTTTACTTCATGGAAATGAATACGCGTATTCAAGTAGAACACCCAGTAACAGAAATGGTAACAGGTATTGATTTAATTAAAGAACAAATACTAGTTGCATCAGGTAAACCTCTTGAACATAATCAAAAGGATGTTACATTTACTGGCTGGGCAATTGAATGCCGTATCAATGCAGAAAATCCTGCGAAAAATTTCATGCCTTCACCAGGGAAAATTAAGATGTATTTACCGCCAGGTGGTTTAGGAGTACGTATTGATTCAGCTGCTTATCCTGGTTACACGATCCCACCGTACTATGATAGTATGATTGCGAAAGTGATTGCCTATGGATCTACTAGACAAGAAGCTATTTCCCGCATGAAACGAGCACTGAGTGAATTTGTAATCGAAGGTGTCGATACTACGATTCCGTTTCACTTAAATCTCCTTAATCATGAAAAGTTTGTGGCAGGCAACTTCAACACAAAGTTTTTAGAAATGTATGATTTAATGAAATCAGAAGATTAAAAGGAGGAATAGGTAATGAGCGAAACAACAAGTTTAGAAATGAACCAAGAGTATACTGGTCTAGGAAAAGTAGAAATTGCTCCTGAAGTAATTGAGGTTATCGCAAGTATTGCTGCTTCTGAAGTAGAAGGTGTAGCTCAAATGAGAAGCAATTTTGCAACTGGCGTCGTGGAAAAGTTCGGAAAAAAGCTCCATAACAAAGGGATAAAAGTCGACCTCAGTGAAGAAGGAATAAAAGTAGAAGTATTTTGCGTAATGAATTTTGGTGTATCTATTCCGCATGTTGCTCAGCAGATTCAAGATAATATTCGTCAAACATTAATCAATATGACTGGGTTGGAAACAGAGGAAGTAAATATTCATATTGTTGGTGTTCAGTTCGAAACAGCAAAACAAGAACCTGAATTACAGCAAGAAATGTAAGGAATAATACTTCCTAAAAATTAGCATAGAATGACTTTAAATAACAAAGGCTGAACAGGAAAGAATAAAATAGAAACTAATAGGTCTTCCTCTTAGTTTCTATAAGTTTTTTCTGGACAGCCTTTGTTTTTGTGAGAATGACCAGAATAGTAAACTAATTATAGGTTTTTTTCTCGTAAGATAGAGTTTTGTTTTTATTTATGCTATTATTCATGTAGCATAGATAAATAGGTTGTCTTAAACCTATGGAAGGATTTTAAAGGAGCTTAAATAATGAAGAGAAGAACTGCCAGAGAAAAGGCCTTACAGGCACTATTTCAAATTGATATTAGTGATATAGACAAAGAAACAGCAATAGAGCATGTATTAGAAGGAGAAAAATCTGATCCCTACCTTACAAAATTAGTGGATGGGGTATTAAATAATCAAGTTTCTATTGATGAAACGATAAAGCAATATTTAGAAAATTGGACGCTAGAAAGAATTGCAAATGTAGACCGAAACATTCTACGTCTAGCCACATATGAAATGATTTATGGACAAGCAGATGATGTACCTGTAAATGTTGCGATTGATGAAGCAGTGGAGATTGCCAAACTTTATGGTGATGATCAATCTGGTAGATTTGTTAATGGATTATTATCTAAGATAAAAGAAAATCAGTAATATTAAGAGAAACGTTGGTTTGATGAAAAAAGCTGATTAGTGGACAATGTAAATCTTTTATGCAATATCGGCAAATAAGATTTGTTATCATCCTAAATTGTTTCCTTCTATAACCTATAAACATGAATGATTAAGGGATGTGGTGTATGATACTACACCCCTTTTTCCATCCTGTATAAGGAGTTTTTATAAATGGAATCACGGTATTTAACAGTACATGCTTTGACGAAATACATAAAAAGAAAATTTGATGCAGATCCTCATTTACAGCAAGTCATGGTAAAAGGAGAAATATCCAATTTTAAGCAGCATTCAAGTGGGCATATGTATTTCACCTTAAAAGATGAAAAAGCCAGAATTTTAGCAGTTATGTTTGCCCGGAATAATCAGCAAATGAAGTTTACGCCTGAAAATGGGATGAAGGTGCTGATTAAAGCAAGTATTACCGTATACGAATCAAGCGGTCAATATCAAATGTATGTGGTTGATATGCAGCCAGATGGAATTGGTCAGCTCTATCTAGCTTATGAGCAGTTGAAAGCTAAATTGGAACAAGAAGGATTGTTTCTTGCAGACCATAAACAGACAATTCCTAAATATCCGAAAACAATTGGTGTTATTACCTCACCGACTGGCGCTGCAATTAGAGACATTATTACAACCATTAAAAGACGCTATCCGATTGCTAACATCCAGATTTACCCCGCGTTAGTACAAGGTGAAACAGCGGCTCCTTCTATTGTAAAGGCGATTCAACAGGCGAATGAACAGGAGTCTCCTGCAATTGATGTCCTCATAGTAGGCAGGGGTGGCGGTTCCATTGAAGAATTATGGGCTTTTAACGAAGAAATCGTTGCTAGAGCCATTTACACTTCCAGAATTCCCATTATTTCTGCTGTCGGTCATGAGACAGACTTTACCATTGCAGATTTCGTTGCAGATATGCGGGCACCGACACCAACTGGTGCAGCAGAGCTCGCTGTTCCTCATATCGATGAGCTGGTGGAAAGGATTTTGTCTAGACAAAGCCGTTTAATAAGAGGGATAAATGAAAAAGTAGAATTGCAAAAGTTACGTTTAAATAGAATTAAACGTTCCTATGCTTTTCGTTATCCTAAAGTTTTATACGATCAAAAAATGGAGCAATTAGACAAACAGACAGAATTATTAATACGTAATGTTCAAAGAGTTTTTGAGCAAAAGAATAATCAGCATCAATTAATAAAAAAGCAGCTAGTAAGGAATCACCCGCATCAATATGTGATGAAGGCCCAACAAGATTTGGCTAATTTACAAAAAAACATGATTCGTAATACGGAGCTTATTCTTCAAGCAAAAAAGCAGTCTTTTCTTTCGACAATAGGAAAGATGGATGCATTAAGTCCGTTGAAAATAATGGAAAGAGGCTACAATGTAGCATATGATCAAAATGGGAAATTAATAGCTAGTATAAAGCAAGTTAAGCCTAAGGAGCATATTGAATTAAACTTGGCTGATGGTACGGTAGAGGCAGAAATTATGGAGATAAAGGAGAGATAAACATGGCAACTAATCGAGAAAATAAGCCAACCTTTGAAGAAGCTATGGAAGAATTAGAACGAATCGTTAAAAAACTAGAAGAAGGAGATGTTCCATTAGAAGAGGCTATCAACACGTATAAAAAAGGAATGGAGCTTTCTAAATACTGTCATGAAAAATTAAAAAATGTCGAAGAACAATTAGCGGAAGTAGTGCTAGAAAACGGCAAAAAACAACCTTTTTCCATCGCTGAGGAGGAATAACACTTGAATAAAATTTCTTTGTCAGCATTTACAAAAAACTATAAAGAAGTACTGGAAAAAGAACTAAAGAAAAATGTCGAAAAGCTTAATGCTCCTTCCAGTTTAAAAGATTCTATGCTCTATTCCCTAAATGCAGGGGGGAAGAGAATCCGGCCGCTGCTTTTATTTGCTACCCTGCAAGCATTTGGAAAAGATCCACTTGAAGGTTTGCTGCCAGCAGCTGCCATTGAAATGATTCATACGTATTCTTTGATTCATGATGATTTACCAAGTATGGATGATGATGACCTGCGAAGAGGCTTACCGACGAATCATAAAGTTTACGGAGAAGCGACAGCTATTCTAGCAGGAGATGCACTTCTTACATATAGTTTTCAAATGATGACATATATGACAAAACAAAATATTCCATCTGAAAAGATTCTTACTAGTATTGGCTTTTTAGCAAAAGCAGCTGGAGCAGAAGGGATGGTAGGTGGACAAATTGCCGATATTGAAGGGGAAAGCAAGACGTTAAATCAAAAAGATCTTGAACATATACATCTACATAAAACAGGAAAGCTAATAGAAGTAAGTATTTTAATTGGCGCAATATTAGCAGATGCTGCTGACGCGGAGTTAGAAACATTAAAACGTTTTGCTTATCATCTAGGCTTAGCCTTCCAAATTAGAGATGACATTCTCGATTTGGAAGGGGATGAAGAAGTGATTGGAAAGCCAATTGGCAGCGATATGGATAACCACAAAAGCACCTATCCGAAAATATTAACTATGGATGGAGCAAAAAGAGAATTGGATCTGCATATTAAACAGGCTAAAGGTCTTCTAGCCGGTTTAAATTTTGATCGCTTTCTATTAGAAGAAATTACAGATTTAATTGCCTATAGAAATAATTAAAATATCCTCTTTAAACGGTTTAAAAGCTTTTTATAGATGGTATATAATAAAACTAAGCGAAATATATATAAGGAAAATTTAGAATAACGAATAACACATATCAGGGTGTCTCAATATTTGACATCACTAGAGCTTTTTCAAAAGATAAATTTGTAAAATGCGCTAGTGATGCTCCGCTTTGAGGCATCCTTCTTTTAAGCACGGAAAGTCCTCTGTGTGCTAACTATGTAGAATTACTACTATTATCAGTGAAGGAATGGTATAATACATATTTAATAATACGAATAAATTAGGTTTTTTGATAAAAATAAGGTATTCTAATATATAATACAATCTTGACAAAAAGAAATGGTTAAACGGAAGGAAGATATACCAATTAATGAGTGGTTTTCATCGCTTTATTGGTTATATACTGAATGAAAGTGAGTTGTTACAAATGGATTTAATGTCAATAGAAAATCCAGCATTTTTAAAAGGATTATCGAACGAGGAACTGAATATCCTTAGTGAAGATATCCGTCACTTTTTAATTAATAGACTTTCTCAAACTGGCGGCCATATTGGTCCGAACTTAGGAGTGGTGGAATTAACCATTGCTCTTCATAAATGTTTTGATAGCCCAAAGGATAAATTTCTTTGGGATGTAGGTCACCAATCTTATGTTCATAAAATATTAACTGGCCGTGCTAAGGATTTCGATACGCTTAGACAATACAAAGGCTTAAGTGGTTTTCCAAAAATGAATGAAAGTGAGCACGACGTATGGGAAACAGGTCATAGCTCTACTTCCTTATCTGCTGCAATGGGTATGGCTGTTGCAAGAGATTTAAAAAAGGAAGATTCCTACATCATTCCTATTATTGGGGATGGAGCTTTAACAGGGGGTATGGCTCTCGAGGCACTAAATCATATTGGCGATGAAAAGAAAAACATGATTGTTATCTTGAATGATAATGAAATGTCGATTGCTCCAAATGTTGGTGCTCTTCACCAAGTATTAGGCAGATTAAGAACTGCTGGGAAGTATCAATGGGTAAAAGATGAACTAGAAATGCTCTTAAAGAAAATTCCTGCCGTAGGTGGCAAGATGGCTGCAACTGCTGAAAGAATTAAAGATAGTCTTAAATATTTGTTAGTTTCCGGTGTTTTTTTCGAAGAGTTAGGTTTTACGTATTTAGGTCCAGTAGATGGTCATGATTATAACGACTTATTTGAACAGTTAAACTATGCAAAGAAAACATCTGGCCCAGTTTTACTGCATGTCATTACGAAAAAAGGCAAAGGATTTTCTCCAGCTGAAAAGGATAAAATCGGTACATGGCATGGAACAGGTCCTTATAAGATTGAGACAGGAGATTTTGTAAAACCTGCTATCACTGCACCTGCATGGAGTAAACTAGTGAGTGATACAGTGTTAAAGTTGGCAAGAAAAGACGAGCGAATCGTTGCTGTTACTCCTGCCATGCCAGTTGGTTCAAAATTGGAATCATTTGCAAAAGAATTTCCTAGTCGAATGCTTGATGTCGGGATAGCGGAACAGCATGCTGTAACATTAGCAGCTGGACTTGCCACACAAAAAATGAAGCCGTTTTTAGCCATTTATTCGACATTTTTACAAAGAGCATATGATCAAATGCTTCATGATGTTTGCCGCCAGAAATTAAATGTCTTTATTGGCATCGATCGTGCCGGCTTAGTAGGAGCAGATGGAGAAACCCATCAAGGTATTTATGATATTGCGTTTTTACGTCATATGCCAAACTTGGTTTTAATGATGCCAAAGGATGAAAATGAAGGGCAGCACATGGTAAATACGGCTATCCAGTACAATGATGGCCCAATTGCGATGAGATTTCCGCGGGGAAATGGGATTGGTGTGGAGCTTGATTCTACATTAAAGACGATTCCAATTGGTACATGGGAAGTATTAAGAGAAGGTTCTGATGCTGCAATTCTTACATTTGGAACAACGATTGAAATGGCAATGGAAGCAGCCAGCCAGCTTGAATTACAAGGGATTCATGTTAAAGTGGTAAATGCGAGATTCATTAAGCCGTTAGACGAGAAAATGCTTTCTGACTTATTGAAAAAGCAAATACCAATTTTAACGATTGAAGAAGCAGTACTGCAAGGCGGATTTGGAAGTTATTGTATCGAATATGCCCATGACCATGGTTATGGAGCAAATGTAATAGATCGCATGGGAATTCCAGATGAATTTATTGAACATGGAGATGTAAATTCATTATTAGAAGAAATAAATTTAACAAAAGAGGAAGTTGTAAAAAGAATTTCAGCCATTGCTAGAAAAAAACAAAAGAGGGCTTAGAGCATTCATGAAGAAAGAAAGAATTGATGTATTATTAGTTGAGCAAGGTTTATTCGAAACAAGGGAAAAGGCAAAAAGAGCTGTAATGGCTGGGATTGTCTACTGTGAAGAGAATAGACTAGATAAACCCGGTGAAAAAATAAATACAGATTCTAAGTTATCTGTTAAAGGAAAGACACTTCAATATGTGTCAAGAGGTGGCTTAAAGCTTGAAAAGGCACTTAAAATATTTGATGTCGATATGAAAGATAAAGTCTTACTTGATATTGGCTCCTCGACAGGAGGATTTACGGATTGTGCCCTGCAAAATGGTGCAAAACAATCTTATGCCTTAGATGTAGGCTATAATCAATTAGCGTGGAAGCTTAGACAAGATGAACGTGTGATTGTCATGGAAAGAACCAACTTTCGTTATGTAACTCCTGTCGATTTAAAAGGTGAGATGCCGAATATTGCTTCAATTGATGTTTCTTTTATTTCGCTAAAGCTAATTTTACCAGTTTTAAAGACACT
This sequence comes from Niallia sp. FSL W8-0951, assembly GCF_038006525.1. NCBI lineage: Bacteria > Bacillati > Bacillota > Bacilli > Caryophanales > Bacillaceae > Niallia > Niallia sp. FSL W8-0951. The sequence continues at coordinate 2,048,629 of NZ_JBBOVK010000001.1, read as the reverse complement.
ATTAGTATCCGGCAGTGATGTTATTGCTTTAGTGAAGCCGCAATTTGAAGCTGGAAGAGAACAAGTTGGGAAAAAAGGGATTGTTAGAGACCGTAAAGTCCATGAGTCCGTTTTAGAGAAAATTATAGCTTTTTCTATAGAAGAAGGATATATTGTTAAAAACCTATCATTTTCACCAATTACAGGCGGAGATGGAAATATTGAATTTTTACTCCACCTCTATTGGGATGAGCGTGCAGAGGAAAAAACGCATTATTTTCAAATAAAAGAGACGGTAGAAGCGGCACATTCCGAATTGAAAGCAAAAAAAGAAACGGAAGAATAAGCTATGTAAAAGGGTTTGACTGCAGCAAGAGAACTATTAGTAACGTGGGATGCTAATAGAAAGGTTCTCCATGCAGGCTGACCCTTTTTGGTTTGTCTATCATGAATAAAGATAGAGCGGAGATGTAATTTGTTTTCTTTGTTCTTGTAAAAAGACGAACAAACACGGTAAAATAGATAAAAGGAAGATTGTCTAAAAAAATCGAATGAACGTATGATAAGGAACAAATACTTTTAATAAAAAGTGATACATATGGAATAAAAATGATAACCAATGATAAAGGATGGAATATATGAATAAGGGCCAGAGGCATATAAAAATAAGAGAAATCATTACGAATAATGATATCGAAACACAAGACGAATTAGTAGATGAACTGAAAAGTGCTGGATATAATGTAACACAAGCTACTGTATCAAGAGATATTAAAGAGCTGCATTTAGTGAAAGTGCCACTTCAGGATGGCAGATATAAATATAGCTTACCAGCTGATCAGCGCTTTAATCCATTACAAAAATTAAAAAGAATGTTAATGGATTCCTTTGTGAAAATCGATTCAGCTGAAAATTTGCTTGTCCTAAAATCACTGCCAGGGAATGCACAAGCGATCGGGGCATTAATTGATAATCTTGATTGGGATGAAATATTAGGAACGATTTGTGGAGATGATACTTGTCTAATTATTTGTCGCACTGCAGATGATGGCAAGAAAATTAGTGATCGTTTTCTTGATATGCTTTAATTTGGGGGGACATTAATTGCTAAGTGAATTATCGATTAAAAATTTTGCAATCATTGAAAGTCTATCCATATCATTTAAAAAGGGACTGACCGTATTAACTGGTGAAACAGGTGCAGGAAAGTCTATCATTATTGATGCGATCAATTTATTAGTTGGAGGACGCGGTTCGGCGGAATTTGTTCGCCATGGAGAAGAAAAAGCAGAAATAGAAGGGCTATTTTATATAGAAGACGGTCATCCTTGTTTTCAAAAAATGAATGAGTTTGGTATCGATATAGATGAGGGTGCTATTGTATTAAGAAGAGATATAGCTTTATCTGGTAAGAGTGTATGCCGGATAAATGGCAAGCTTATCACGATCGCTGTATTAAGAGAAATAGGTTCCACTTTAATTGATATTCATGGTCAGCATGAACATCAAGAATTAATGGATGAAACGAAGCACTTACAGTTGCTGGATACTTTTGCAATGGGAGAATTAGCTCCTGTTTTAGAAGAATATGAAGAAATTTATCGCTCTTATACACAAACTCAAAAGAAACTAATGAATTTAACAGAAAATGAACAGCAAATGGCTCAAAGACTTGATTTATTACAATTTCAGTTTAATGAAATTGAAAGTGCTCATTTGAAAATTAATGAAGATGATGAGCTGTTAGAAGAAAGGAAGAAATTAAGCAATTTCGAGAAAATTTATGATAGCATACAAACAGGCTATACTGCTCTTAGGGGAGAACAGAAAGGGCTGGATTGGCTTGGTGAGGTCATGGGGAATATGGAGGAAGCTGCAAGCTTAGACACTGAATACAAGGATATGGCTGAGTCTGTCTCCAATAGCTATTATATTTTAGAGGATATTGCTAGACAGATGAGAAGCGCTTTAGATTACCTAGAATATGACCCCGAAAGGTTAAATGAGATTGAAACAAGACTAAATGAAATCAATACCTTAAAACGCAAATATGGAAAAACAGTAGCAGAGATCCTAGTGTATGCTGCGAAAATAGAGGAGGAATTAGAAACATTACAAAATAAAGAAACCCATATCGATTTATTGGAAAAGGAGTTAGCTTCTCTTAAAAAAGATCTTTTAGTGGAAGCAAAGGAATTGACTGCCTTAAGAAAGAGAGCAGCTCTTCGTCTGACAGATAGTATTCATCAAGAATTAAAAGAGCTCTACATGGAAAAGACTGTTTTTGAAGTAAGAATTCATGCTGATGAGAACAATGTTACGAAAAAAGGGATAGATGAAGTGGAATTTTACATTTCTACAAATCCTGGAGAACCGTTAAAACCACTATCCAAAATTGTGTCCGGTGGAGAGCTTTCCAGAATGATGCTTGCTTTAAAAAGCATTTTCTCTAAGCATCAAGGGGTGACATCCATCATATTTGATGAGGTAGATACTGGGGTGAGTGGAAGAGTAGCACAAGCAATCGCTGAAAAAATCCACCATGTGTCGGTTGATTCTCAAGTGCTCTGTATTTCCCATCTGCCGCAGGTGGCAGCAATGGCAGATACCCATTTATTTATCGCAAAAAAAATTGAGGATGGCCGCACATCTACGTCTGTCACACCATTAGTGCAGCAAGATAAGGTAAAAGAGATCGGACGAATGATTTCAGGAGCGGAAATTACGGAATTAACAAAAAAACATGCAAAAGAACTGTTAAAATTAGCGCAAAAAGCTAAGAATAAAATATAGACACGTAAAACCTCTGTATATGTGCAGAGGTTTATTTTATTCTTATGAAGAGTTGTCTATTTTAATGGTGCGTGGGAAACTAATTGCAAGGAATATCCATTATGGGTAGGTATTTAAAATTTTTAACAGTTATAAATGATGCTGTTACAGGCAAACTTATAAATGTAGCCGGAGAAGTAGTGGTGAAAAGAAGCGAGGAGAGTGAAGTGAATTGAAAAGTGATATCCTTAGAAAAATAATTGGTGGGATTCTCCTTGTTTCATTAATATCTTTAGTATGTAATCAATCATTTCAAGAATATCTTCATATCCCAAAAAGCATTACATTGTTTGAAGGACAATCAATGGAGATCAACAATAGTGAGGCGATTTCTGTGACAGCAAATGTGGCAGACGAAGATTCGGTTGTTGCATTAAGTCAAGAAAAAGGGAAATTTTCCTTGCAAGGAAAAGTTAGTGGGAAAGATGAGATGATGCTTGAACTTGCAGGTTTTCCAATAAAAAAAGTGGATGTGAATGTTCTTAAAGACTTTAAAGTAATTCCCGGTGGTCAGTCCATTGGGGTGAAACTAAATACTGTTGGCGTACTGGTGGTTGGGCACCATCAGGTAAATACAGAAGAAGGAAAGCAATCACCTGGTGAAAAGGCCGGGATAAAAGTTGGCGATATGATAGTCGAAATAAATGGAATGAAAATAGAAAAAATGGCAGATGTAGCACCTTTTGTTCAAAAAGCAGGCGAAGGAAACAAACCTTTAGAGTTGGTTGTAAAAAGAGAGAAAGAGGAGTTTAAAACAAAGTTAATGCCCTTAAAGGAAAAAGGGGATAACATATTTAAATTAGGGCTTTATATAAGGGATTCAGCAGCTGGGATTGGAACAATGACTTTCTATCACCCAGATTCCATGAAATATGGAGCTTTAGGACATGTAATCTCAGATATGGATACAAAAAAACCAATCGTTGTGGATGATGGAGAAGTACTAAGATCTACTGTAACAAGTATTGAAAAAGGAAGTAACGGAAATCCTGGTGAAAAATTAGCGAGATTTTCAGAAGATAAAGAAATAATCGGGGATATCAAAACAAATAGTCCTTTTGGAATATTTGGTGTATTAAATAAACAAATTAAAAATGGAATAATGGATAAGCCGATGCCGATTACGTTATCAGACCAAGTGAAAGAAGGACCAGCGCAAATTTTAACAGTTGTGGATAATGATCAGGTGAAGCTATTTGATATAGAAGTAGTAAGCTCTGTACCTCAAAAGTATCCTGCAACAAAAGGGCTAGTCATCAAAGTGACAGATAAAGAATTATTAAGCAAAACAGGCGGTATCGTTCAAGGAATGAGCGGAAGTCCAATTATTCAAGATGGTAAGGTCATTGGTGCTGTAACCCATGTATTTGTAAATGATCCGACAAGCGGATATGGAGTTCACATTGAATGGATGTTAAATGAGGCAGGAATCGATATATATGAAAAAGGGCAAAAAGCTTCATAAAAATTAAAATGTCTCATGTAAAAGGATGAATCGACAATCCTTTTACATGAGACATTATACTACTACATATTTTGCATGATAAAATCTAACAAATAACCAACTGTGATAAACAATCCAAACATGGTGTTTGTTAAACCAGTGTTTTTCATGGCAATCGGTGTTTGGCTTCGATCTCCTTTGAAGCCCTTAATGGCATCTAATGGTTTTTTGAAACTAAGCAGTACGATTAATAACCAAGGACTAAAGAAACCGAGAGCAACGAAAATTATAATCCAGAGGTAGGATAAGATAAATAATGCCGCAAGTAGGTTAACCGCTTTGTTAAAGCCGATAAGTATAGCAATCGTTTTTCTGCCGCCTAATGTATCCTCTTCAATATCTCTAATGTTATTCGATAAATTAATCGCACCAATAAGAATAGCGATTGGAACAGAAATAAGGATGCTTTCTTGGCTAATGTGACCTGTTTGGATAAAGAAAGAGATAAGGATGAAGATACATCCCATACATATACCAGAAAACACTTCTCCAAAAGGTGTATAAGCTATTGGAAGCGGGCCTCCTGTATATAAATAGCCAATCGCCATACCGAGTAAGCCGACTAATGCAATCCACCAAGAAGTATTAGAACAAATATAAATACCTAAAAGTAGTGCAAGTATATATAGGCTGATCGCCATATTTAAAACTAATTTTGGCTTCATCCCATGATGAACAATTGCTCCGCCTATTCCTACTGAATCAGCAGTATCAATTCCTCTTACATAATCATAGTACTCATTAAATAAGTTGGTTGCGATTTGAATAATCAAACAAGCAAACATCATGGCAAAAAATAAACCCCAGTTTGTTGAGGCATGAGGGAAAGATAATACCGTACCAATGGAAACTGGTACAAAAGAAGCTGTTAACGTATGCGGTCTCGTTAGCTTCCATAGTATTTTATAAGTGTTGTTTTCCTTAGTGACGTTCTCCATAAAAAAATCCTTTCTATACTTTGGGAAAATGAAAACACAAATACTTAATAAATTTGTGCAACCTTTATCTTTTTTATGCAGATAAAGGTAAAAACAAAAAAACTAGACGTTTTTTTGTCCAACTTTAATAATACCGTATAAAGTTGTATCCCAACAAGAAAATATTCATAAAAAAGTCATAATTTTTTCTTCCAAATAAAGAAGTGTTTGGCTATATGGAAGATAAGTAACTTGATTGCTTTTGCTATAGCCTAGTGTTGTGTATAATATAGCCATAAAGATTTTTCGACAAAAAAATGAAATGTATCGAAATCAGTCGAAAACGTGAGAAAATGAGAGAATTAATAGGGTTTTTCCTATTTTTTAAGTTTTTTTTATAAAATCAAAGGATTTTTGGTTGCTTTGTCGAAAATGTCCTTTAGAATAAAAATATAGATAAAATTAGAGACATTTGGATTGAGGGAGGAAACAATCGTTGAAGAAAATAAAAGTATGCATTGTTGATGACAATCGTGAACTGGTAGGATTATTGGAAGAGTATATAGATGCTCAGGACGACATGGAAGTAATTGGTGTAGCGCATAACGGCCAGGAGTGTTTAGAACTAGTGGAGCAGCTTGAACCAGATGTGATGGTGCTAGACATTATCATGCCTCATTTAGATGGTTTAGCCGTATTAGAAAGAATGCGTCAAATGAATAAACCTATGCCTAACGTGATTATGTTAACTGCCTTTGGTCAAGAAGATGTTACAAAAAAAGCGGTTGAATTAGGTGCCTCTTATTTTATTTTAAAACCGTTTGATATGGAGTATTTAGCAAGCCATATTCGCCAAGTAAGTGGCAAAACAACCGGATTTGTCAGAAAATCTTCTTCTTCTTTCAAAACACAAGAACCAAAAACGAAGAATTTGGACGCAAGCATTACAAGTATTATTCACGAGATTGGAGTTCCTGCCCATATTAAAGGATACCTCTATTTACGCGAAGCCATTTCCATGGTTTATAATGATATCGAATTATTAGGATCCATTACAAAAGTATTGTATCCAGATATCGCAAAGAAATTTAATACAACAGCAAGCCGAGTCGAGCGGGCAATCCGTCATGCCATTGAAGTGGCATGGAGCAGAGGCAACATCGACTCCATCTCATCCCTATTCGGCTACACTGTCAGCATGTCCAAAGCAAAACCGACTAACTCAGAATTTATTGCGATTGTGGCAGATAAATTAAGGCTGGAACATAAGGCTTCTTGAGAGGGTTAGGGCTGTTGGTAGGAGAGGGTTTTAGAGAAACGGTAAATTGTTTACAACTTGTCACAAGTGATGTAGCCGATAACTTTACTGACCAACTAACAATATTTTAAATAGCAATTTATAAAAGCATCTCTTAGTTTATTGAGTTTGTATTAAACTCGATAATTTAGGAGGTGCTTTTTCTTTTGAGTATGAGCGAAATGGACTATCAAATCGATTCTTTTATGTTGTATTGCGATTCTAAACATTTATCCAAGAAAACCCTCGCGAGTTAAGAACAAACACTTTAACTCTTCGCAATGTACTTATAAAACGAGTTTAAGATTGATGATGCAAGTAAGGCCAAATCAAGTCATATTAGAAATTACATTAAGTATTTACAAGATGTGGTAAGTATACAGTGGTTGTTAAAGAGAGATGTATTAATTCCTAAAAAACCCCAATTTATTATATAGTAGTAATATATTCAATTAGGATAGTTCAGAATGTATATGAAAGTGAAAAGATTTGGAGTATTTTTCCTATGTTTCACATATTAATTTTGAAAAGTATGATGAGACATTTGGAATGGCTGAAATATTGAGCAACTAAAGAAAGAGAGTTTAGATATATCTAATGAAGAAGTCACAAAATCTTCAGATTTAATTAGTACGTTTTCAATTAGTAGAACTCTTTCTTGGTATCCAAGTCAAAATAAGCGAGATAAAATTGATGGTTGTATTTGAAAAAAATAAAGGATAATTATAGGGATACTTTATCAATTGCAGCTATTACAACTTTGGTTCAATATGCTAAGGATGGAAATTATAAAAAGATAGCTAAAAGAATATTAAAAATGGGTGTTAAAAATAATGCGCTATCAATGGCTGTTACTCTAGTATATTTCACACGCAATGTGTAGCTAAATATCACATTTGAAATAAAGGGGCTGAGGAGATTAGTATGTTTATAAAGAATTTTGTTTATTCTTTTGTTTACTATATAGGATGTTTGATGATAGACCATATCATAGTACTCCATCTAAAGTAGCAATTATTCTTTGCATTTACTACTTTTTCCTAAGTGTATATCATGGAATTATTAAAAAGTGGACTAAAAAAGAGAATGAATCTTAGTGAAGGAACCAAATTATTATTCTTTAAATTCTATAAAGATAGTTAATTTTCATAAAAAGAGGGTGGGACAAAACAAAATATATATTGGATAAAGACGAATAATCTCTAATTCAGTGGTGAAACCAATTCGTTCCTTTACACTACAGACACACGATGCGCGGGGGAGCAACCTAAGTCTCCTCGGTTAAAGCCTGTGGGGTCTTAGGCTTTGCTCTGCTTCCCGCAGGAGTCGAGTATCCTCCGTTCCATTTCACTCCTTTTTTAAAGCTTATTTAGTTTTTAAGCAAACTACAATTACTAGGAAAAAATAGAGCAGACTGAATACACGTAGACTCCTATGGGAGCTGCGAGAAAGTCCAAGACCCCGCAGGAACGAGGAGGCTTGGCGCTCGCCCCATGGAAAGCGAAGTGTATTCAGTCTGCGGGTGATTACCACAAATCTTTTTTCTTAAAATACATAAAAACCCCGAACAATTATAGGAATATTTTCTATGAACTGCCCCCTGTCAAGTAGACAGTGGAAATAATAAAAAAGATCTAAGCGGCTTTAACTCTGTATTCCATAGGGCTAAGGCCGTTTAATCGTTTTTGATATCTATTGTTATTATAAAATTGGATATAGTCATCTATCGCAAGAGAAAGTTCCTCAAAGGTCTTATATTTGTGTAAATAATACTTTTCGCATTTCAGTGTCCCCCAAAAAGACTCCATTGGACCATTATCAATACACTTTCCAACTCGTGACATACTGTGTGTTATCTCTGCCTCGTCTACTTTAAGCTTAAAACCTTTTGAAGTATACTGATACCCTCGATCACTATGGATAATTGGATGTTCTTCCTCCAATAAAAGTACGGTTGCTTGATCAAGCGTTTGGAATACAAGTTCATTATTATTCGAATGTCCTAAAACATAGCTAACAATGGATCCATCATAAAGATCCCGAATGGCACTTAAATATGCCTTCTTTGATGAACCATACTTAAATTCTGTCACATCCGTCACCCACTTTTCATTTGGTTTTGTTGCGGTAAATTCCCGATTTAAGATATTCTCTGCCACTTGTTGGGGAACGGAGCGTTTATAACGTTTTTTCTTGATACGAATGATCGAGCGTAAGCCAACCACTTTCATTAGTCGATAAATTCTTTTATGATTCAATCTTTCTTTAAACTGTCTATTCATGTGAAGGGTCATTTGGCGATAACCGAAGATGCCCTCCACTTTTTCATGGAGAATTTTCATCTCTTTCATGATTTTCTCATTCAATAGCTCTTGAGAAGAAGGAACGCGATGAAGCCACTTATAATAGGCGGATCGTGCAATTCCCGCTATTTCACTCAGTAATTGAATGCTTATATTCTCTTCCTGATGGATCTCTTGAATAGCGATATACTTATCCTCCGATTGGATTTGACTTATTTTTGCCTCCTTTCGATCTCCTCTAACTTTTTTAAAAATAAGTTTTCTGCACGTAATCGCTCATTTTCTCTTTCTAACTTCTTCATTTGAAGAGTTATTTTCTCCTCTTGAGTTAGCTCGGATTCCTCTTTCGTAGAACCACGCCTATCTTTCAATGCATCTACTCCGCCATCTTCATACTTCTTAACCCATTGATAGATTTGTTGATAAGAAACCTGATGAGTATTAGCTGCTTCTTGATAGTCTTTTTTGTTCCCTAAACAATCTAGCACAATTTGTATTCGTTCTTCCCAAGTCGTTTTTCTTCCCTTAGTCATAGAGCTCGTCCTTCCTTGTGACGTATCTTTTATTTCACTATGACTATTATACTTCTTAATCCACCTTCTAAGGACAGATGGATCTGATATTTCATACATTCTCGTAATTTCACGAATCGAGTAATTTCCAGAGGCATAATCTTGAATAGCGGATAACTTTAGTTCTTTAGAATACTTTTTCCAGGAAGAAGTCTCTTTTAGTCCTTCTAAACCGAATGTATCAAATTTATATTTCCATTCCAAAACGGTAGAAAAGTGCACCTTATAAATCGATGAAACTTGGAGTGACGAATTTACTTCCCCTAAAGCTTTCACTATTTGATATTTCTCTTCTACAGAATAAGATTTTCTAGGCATAAAAATACTCCCCTACAAGTAACCAGATTTTTATTTTTTAATCTGTCTACCTATAGGGGAGCATATCACTAATATGTACGTGTAATTGTTCGGGGTTATATTGGGTTGAAATACTTATGTCTGACCCTCTTTTATTTTGAAAATAACGTAAAAAATACTAAGGATAAAGTGTGTTTTAAATGTTAATATGGAAACTTAACAAAAGAAGATGTCAACTTATAATTATAAAAGTAACTATTAGAAATCAGCCGGATTCCATTTTGAATCGGGGTTACTTTAAAGGAGAGATTATAATGGAGACAATCGCTTTTAATGATTTCATGAAGGAAATTATAAGAAAGAAAAATACTACTCATCCAAAAGTAGAAATACGAAATCAGTTTCGCATTTAAAGGAGAAATCTCACTCCCCAACATTGGTGGATGAAAACTTACAGACAAAAAAGTCCATGGAAGTAAGTTAATTAGTAGGGTAGGCACATCTATTAATATTCCGTTATTGTTAGCTAAACTAGTCTTTGTTGAGTTATATTACCGCGATTATTTAACTGAGTAATCCAAAATAAGGAATTTATTTTAAAAAATTGAAAAATAATCGTTCAAAGATTTGCTTTCTGCAGATTAACCTGTTACTATTAAGGAGACTTATTTTTGTTCTTTAGAAAATAGTTGAGAAATACATATTTCTTTATTTTTTACTACGAGCAAGGATAGTAATACATTTGTGCATAAAGCACATAGGAGGAAACAAGAAATGGCTACAGGTAAAGTAAAATGGTTTAACGCAGAAAAAGGTTTTGGATTCATCGAAACAGAAGAAGGACAAGATGTATTCGTACATTTCAGCGCTATTCAAACTGAAGGTTTCAAAACTTTAGACGAAGGTCAAGAAGTAAGTTTTGACATAGAAGAAGGTCAACGCGGACCTCAAGCTGCTAACGTAGTAAAAAACTAATTTAACAAAAGTAATACAGGCTCTGACTTAGGTTAGGGCCTGTTTTTTTCATCTGACCAAAAACATTACATAAATGGCCATATATAATGAAGTTCTACATAAGGAAGTGATTTGTTATGACGAAAATATTTGCACACCGAGGTTTTTCGGCACATTATCCAGAGAATACAATGATGGCTTTTATCGAGGCAGAAAAGGCAGAGGCTGATGGGATTGAAATTGATATTCAAATGTCTAAGGATGGGGAAATAGTCATCATCCATGATGAAAAGGTAGATCGAACAACGAATGCTTCTGGCTATGTGCAAGCATTCAATTATAAAGAGTTAAGATCATTTAATGCAGGACATCGATTTAAGCAAGTCGAGAATGAGCCTATTCCCACTTTAATCGAATTGTTTGATTGGATGCAAGATAATGACATAATCTGCAATATTGAAATGAAGAATAACAAGATTGCTTATGAAGGAATGGAAGAGAAAACAATTGCTCTCATCCGCAAATACGGTTTTGAAAAAAGAATTATTTTCTCCTCCTTTAATCATTATAGTCTCGTACATACTTATCGCATCGCTCCAGAAATTGAAACGGCCCCTTTATTGTCTGATGGAATTTATCAGCCTTGGATTTATGCCAATGCTATAAATGCCAAAGGATTTCACCCTAATTATAAACGGATAAATCGAGAGATAATAAAATCTTCAGAAGAAAATAATATTAAAGTTAGGGCATATACGGTAAATAATCCGAAAACGATGCAAGCATTAATGGATGCTGGAATATCTGCCATTATTACAGATGAGCCAATTATTGCACGAACTGTCCTGACACAATCATAATATAATGGGTTTTCTGCTGTAATCTCTAGTTTAGAGAAGAGGCGGAAAACCTTTTTTTGCGAAAAAAGAATTCTTAAGCAACTATTTGAATACTTCTCCTTAACATGTTAGCGATCTCAAAATGTTAAAACAGACATAACCTTTTTACTTTTCAGAAATAAAAGAAAACGGGAAAAAAATTGCATATTTTTTAGGGAGTAGGTATAGTATAGATATGAAATATATTGCACGGATAGACAGATGGGAAGTGTGCGAATGATTGATCGAATGATACAGTCAACCTCTTATACGCTTTTTGATGAAATAAAGGAAGGCATAATTATAATAGATGATCGCGGCGTTATCTCTTATTTCAATAAAAGTGCGCAAAGTTTGATGCAGAACCAATATCCGCTTCAAATAGATCAGCATATTTTATCCGTTATCCCTAACAGTGGGATGATGAGAGTATTACATACGAAAAGAATAGAAGAGCAGAAAAAGTTTGCTATTTCTGAAGCGGATTATCTTCTTATTTCCCGTTATCCGCTAATAGGAAAAGATAATAATGTAATTGGTGCTGTAGCGGTTTTACAAGAAGAAAGCCAAAAAAGACAATGGATTGATAAAGATAGCCTTCAAATGCTGTTAACATTGCTTTTGCAAAAAAGTGCAGAAGCCTATCTTGTAGTAGATGAATTTGGCCATATTGTTATGCAAAATTCGTCATATAAAGAATTGGCTGTTCTCCTTGATCAGCAAAATAACCATCAATTAATGAGAAAAAATAGAGAAGAAGTCATTCAAACAAGAAGAGATGCAGAAATAACCATTCAGACAGACACCTTATGTTTAACGGTAAAAAGTACACCTATTATGGTGGATGGGAAATTAAAGGGCTGTTTGCAGATTCTTCATAATGAAACAGAAACGGCTCAATTAAAAAAAGAACTTCAACAGACAAAAGCCATTATCCGAGGATTAGAACAGAGCTTTCAGTTTGATGATTTTATATATCAGTCTCCATCCATGAACTTCGCTATTGAACAGGCAAAGTTGGCGGCAGGGAGTAAACAGGTTATATTTATCCGCGGAGAAGAGGGAACTGGTAAATTTATGCTTGCTAATGCCATTCATAATTGGAGCGAAAATAAGTTTCATCTATTTAAACGGATTTATCCGCAGAAGAATCGAGAACAATTACGAGCATTTTTAAGTACAATGAATTCTTTATCAAAAGGAACCGTATATCTTGAAAATATTACCTGTTTATCGATGGCAGAACAAACCTCTCTATTAAATAGACTGAAGGAATTAGCACAGGAAGAGAAGAAGCCATCCTTCCGCTTGATTGTTTCCTCCCCTATTAAGCTAGAAAAAGCATTAATGGCAGGGGACTTTTTAGAAGAACTTTATGATGAATTAATGAAATCAAATATATACTTACCACCTTTAAGGGAACGCAAAGAGGATATTTATCTGTTAGCGAAACATTTTCTTATCGAGTTGAACAAAGAAAACGGAAGATGGATAACAGAGATTGACCCAGAAGCACAAAAAGCTTTGAAAAATTATGGTTATACAAGGAATATCCTTGAATTAAAGGCAATCCTCCAGCTTTCAGTGATACAAGCTAGGGAAGAAGATTCCGTGCTTAAACTAGAGCATCTCGCGCTTCCGCAAGTAATAAAAAAACAACAAGCGGAATTTCAAGAGGATGCTAATATAGAAAATCAACCATTATCTGTCCTGGTAGAGAAATACGAGAAAGTTATAATCGAACAGACATTGAGAAAGCTAGATGGAAATAAAACACTAACAGCTAAAACATTGGGGCTGTCAGTCCGCAATTTATACTATAAATTGGATAAGTATCATTTAAATTAATTCTTTCTTAGGGGCTTATTAAAATGAGGAAATATCGTATATTGGTCATAAACCCACGGGCAGCAGTAACCGAAATCGCGTTATATGAAAATGAAGTGCCGATTATTGTAGACGATTTACATCATGAATACAATAAATTGCTAGAATTCTCTTCGATTGTTGCTCAATATAAGTATCGATCAGATGAGATTTTGTCTTATTTGGTGAATAAAGGAATAAACCTTTCCAAATTGGCAGCTGTTTGTGGAAGAGGTGGGCTCCTTAAACCAATTGATGGTGGAACTTATTCGATAAACGCTGCTATGCAGGAGGAGCTGTTTGCCCAAACAAGAGGAGAACACCCTTCCAATTTAGGAGCACTTATCGCTTATGAAATTGCTGAACATTTAGAGATTCCTTCCTATATAGTTGATCCAGTTGTTGTCGATGAAATGGACGATATTGCAAAGATTTCTGGATATCCGAGCATTACAAGAAAAAGTGTTTTTCATGCACTCAATCATAAAGCAACGGGAAGACGAGCAGCGATGGAGTTAGGCAAAAAATATGAAGAAGCACATTTGATTATTGCCCATCTTGGAGATGGAATTACAATCGGTGCACATGCAAATGGAAAAGTGATAGATGTAAATAATGGCTTAAATGGGGAAGGGCCATTTAGTTTGGAGCGGTGTGGTACTTTACCTCATGGTGATTTAGTTGATTTATGCTATTCAGGTAAATTTACATATGAAGAAATGAAGCATCAATTATTGTATCATTCTGGAGTAAAATCCTACCTTAGTAAAGCGCCTGAAGGTTCTTTTGATATAGAGGAAGAGCTTGGTAAACGAGATAATCCCAATATTCTTATTTATGAGGCGTTAGCTTATCAAATTGCTAAGGAAATTGGCAGTGCGAGCACCGTGCTTTTTGGCAAAGTAGATGCCATTATCTTAACAGGTGAACTAGCCTTTAGTAACCATTTTGTAAAATTAATTATGGAACGTGTTAATTGGATTGCAGATATAATGATATATCCAGGTGAAAACGAACGGCAATCTTTGGCAGAAGGTGTGTTAAGAGTATTACGTAAGGAAGAGAGACCAAAAGAATATGGAGAAAGAGAGGAGTGAAGGTAGATGGCTAAAGAGTATGATCTTGTCATTTTAGGAGGAGGAACGGGTGGTTATGTTGCAGCGATTCGTGCTTCTCAATTAGGTTTAAAGACAGCGGTGGTTGAAAAAGGCAAATTAGGTGGAACGTGTTTACATAATGGCTGTATTCCAAGTAAAGCGTTATTAAGAAGTGCAGAGGTTTATGCAACGGCGAAAAAAAGCGAGGAATTTGGGATTATCACCTCGGATATAAGATTAGATTTCAATCGGGTGCAAGAAAGAAAATCCACCATTATTAACCAGCTTTACAGCGGTGTTCAGTATTTAATGAAAAAAGGAAAAATTGATGTTTATGAAGGCAATGGAAGAATAATGGGCCCATCCATTTTTTCCCCCATGCCAGGTACTATTTCGGTTGAAATGAATAATGGAGAAGAAAACGAAATGCTGATTCCGAAACATGTAATCATTGCAACAGGGTCTCGGCCAAAAAGCTTACCTGGTCTAGAGATTGATGGTTCGACTGTCATTAGTTCAGAGGAAGCGCTGCAAATGGAAAAACTTCCTTCGTCCATTATAATCGTTGGCGGTGGAGTAATAGGGGTTGAATGGGCCTCTATGCTTGCTGATTTTGATGTTAAAGTAACTATTTTAGAATATAGTGACCGATTGGTGCCAACAGAAGATAAGGAAATTAGTAAAGAATTACAAAGAATCCTCAAGAAAAAGGGAATTCAGATTGTAACAGGTGCTAAAGTACTTCCAGAAACTTTGCAGAAGAATGTGGATAAAGTAATCATTCAAGCAGAAAAAAATGGTGAGGCCAAGTCATTTGAAGGGGAAAAACTGCTAGTATCTGTAGGCCGCATAGCAAATGTAGAAGGAATTGGTCTTGAAAATACCGACATTGCGGTTGTTCAAAATCAAATTCAAACAAATGAATACTATCAAACGAAAGAATCGCATATTTACGCAATTGGTGATTGTATAGGAGGATTACAGCTCGCACATGTTGCCTCCCATGAAGGGATAATCGCAGTGGAGCATATAGCCGGTGAAAAACCACATCCACTGGATTATAAAACAGTTTCCAAATGCATTTATACAAGTCCTGAGATTTCCAGTGTCGGATACACAGAAGAAGAAGCAATTGAGCTTGGGTATAAGATAAAAAAAGGCAAATTCTCCTTTAAAGCGATTGGAAAAGCGCTTATTTTTGGAGAACAAGATGGTTTTGTCAAAATAATTACTGATCAAGAAACCGATGATTTATTGGGTGTGCATATTATAGGTGCCCATGCAACAGATCTTATTGGCGAAGCAGCTCTTGCCAAAGTGCTAGACGCAACAGCCTGGGAAATTGGGAATACGATTCATCCCCATCCAACACTGACAGAGGCAATTGGAGAAGCAGCCCTTGCTGTTGAAGGGGAAGCCATTCATGGTTAATAAAGAAATCAAAAAATAATGTCTAGCTAAATAGGGGGAACAAACATGAATCAATTAGGAGGTAATAGTATGACAATGGTTCATAATCGCCATTTAGAGGCGGGATTAACGGATGATCAAGTATTAGAAATGTATGAGCAGATGCTCCTCGCACGAAGAATTGATGAAAGAATGTGGTTGTTAAATAGAGCAGGAAAAATTCCTTTTGTTATCTCATGTCAAGGCCAGGAAGCAGCCCAGGTAGGAGCAGCCTTTGCGTTTGACCGGGAAAAGGACTATATGCTGCCATATTATCGTGATCTGGGTGTTGTATTAACCTTTGGAATGACACCGAAGGAAATTATGTTATCAGGCTTTGCGAAAGCAGAAGACCCTAACTCAGGCGGAAGACAAATGCCAGGACATTTTGGTCAGAAGAAAAATAGAATCGTTACAGGTTCATCACCAGTAACGACTCAAGTACCTCATGCAGTGGGAGTTGCTTTAGCTGGGAAGATAGAAAAGAAGGATTTCGTAACCTTTGTCAGCTTTGGAGAGGGTTCTTCTAATCAGGGAGACTTCCATGAAGGGGCCAACTTCGCTGGTGTGCATAAGCTGCCTGTTATTTTTCTTTGTGAAAATAATAAATATGCGATTTCCGTTCCAATTGAAAAGCAATTAGGATGTGCAAATGTTTCTGACCGTGCAATTGGTTATGGCATGCCGGGATACACTGTAGATGGAAACGATCCAATTGAAGTGTATCGAGTGACGAAAGAGGCGGTTGATAGAGCAAGAAGAGGCGAAGGGCCGACTTTAATTGAAACGATTTCTTATCGTTTAACTCCTCATTCTTCTGACGATGACGACAGCAGCTATCGTGCGCGCGAAGAAGTCACAGAGGCTAAAGCAAAAGATCCATTATTCACTTTTAAAGCGTATTTGCTTTCTACAGGAATACTAACAGAAGAAATGGATCAAGAGTTAAATAAGAAATTGGCAGATGTGATCAATGAAGCAACGGATTATGCAGAAAAAGCACCATATGCACAACCAGAAGATACATTGAAATATGTATACGGGAATTAAGGGGGAAACAGAAAGATGCCAGTAATATCCTATATAGATGCAGTAACTCAAGCCATTCGTGAAGAAATGGAGAAGGATGACAAAGTATTTATTCTTGGAGAGGATGTAGGAGTAAAAGGTGGAGTATTTAAAGCGACAACAGGTTTGTATGATCAATTTGGAGCAGAGCGGGTAATAGATGCGCCTTTAGCGGAGTCGGCGATAGCTGGGGTAGGAATTGGAGCTGCGATGTATGGCTTAAAACCAATTGCCGAAATGCAATTTGCTGATTTTATAATGCCTGCTGTCAATCAAATTGTTTCAGAAGCAGCAAAAATAAGATATCGATCTAACAATGACTGGACATGTCCAATTGTTATTCGTGCTCCATATGGCGGCGGTATTCATGGTGCGCTTTATCATTCTCAATCTGTAGAAGCTATGTTTGCTAATACACCAGGACTAAAAATTGTTATGCCTTCTACACCATATGATGTCAAAGGGCTGTTAAAAGCTGCAATTCAAGACCCTGATCCGGTATTATTCTTTGAACATAAGCGTGCTTATCGATTAATTAAAGGTTTTGTTCCAGAAGAAGATTATGTGTTACCAATTGGTAAAGCAGATGTAAAGCGTGAGGGCGAAGATATAACAGTCATCACATATGGTTTATGTGTTCATTTTGCCTTGCAGGCTGCTGAAAAGTTAGCAGAGGATGGCATTTCTGCACATATTTTAGATTTGCGTACAGTTTATCCACTCGATAAAGAGGCTATTATTGAAGCCGCTTCTAAGACAGGCAAGGTACTGCTAGTAACAGAGGATAACAAAGAAGGTAGTGTTATTAGTGAAGTTGCAGCAATTATTGCAGAAAATTGTTTATTTGATTTAGATGCACCAATTATGCGTCTAGCGGCTGAAGATGTTCCGGCAATGCCATATGCACCAACAATGGAAAAATTCTTCTTGGTAACACCAGAAAAAGTCGAAACAGAAATGCGCAAGCTCGCAGAATTCTAAGTCGTACAACAAGGAGGGAAAAACAATGCCGATTGAAAAGATAACAATGCCTAAATTAGGTGAAAGTGTAACAGAAGGAACGATTAGTAATTGGATTGTTGCTGTAGGGGATGTCGTAAATAAATACGATCCTCTTGCAGAAGTAATGACCGATAAAGTAAATGCAGAAATTCCATCTTCTTTTTCGGGAACCATTAAAGAACTTCTTGCAGAAGAGGGGCAGACACTTGAAGTAGGGGAAGTAATTTGTACCATTGAAGTAGAAGGGGACAATACGCAGGTAGAGAAAGAAGCAAAAGCAGAATCGAAAGAAAAAACTGAAGCCCCCCTAACTGATGCTGCTCCAAGTCAAAAGGCAAGATATTCGCCAGCTGTTTTACGTCTTTCTCAAGAAGCGGGAATTGACTTAACGCTTTTAGCTGGAACAGGTGCAGGTGGAAGAATTACTAGAAAAGATGTTCAAAAAGCAATACAAGAAGGAGTTCCCCAAGTTCAAACAGAAGCAAAAGGCTCTGTTAATGGAACAGTTGATCATACTCCTCAACGAGAAACAATTGTACATAATGTGCCAGCAAGTGCAGGGGATAAGGAGTTTCCAATTACGGGATTAAGAAAAGCAATTGCTAACAATATGGTAAAGAGTAAACATGAGATTCCTCATGCTTGGACAATGATTGAAGTCGACGTTACTAAACTGGTTCAATATAGAAATAAAGTGAAAGACTCCTTTAAGAAAGAAGAAGGCTATAACTTAACATTCTTTGCTTTCTTTGTTAAGGCAGTTGCTCGTGCATTAAAAGAATTTCCGCAAATTAATTCGACTTGGGCAGGCGATAATATTATCCAGAAAAAAGAGATTAATATCTCCATTGCCGTTGCAACAGAAGATGCACTGTTTGTCCCAGTTATCAAAAATGCGGATGAAAAGTCGATAAAAGGAATTGCCAGAGAGATAATAGAACTTGCAAATAAAGCGAGAACAGGCAAGCTTACAGTTGATGAAATGCAAGGCGGCACATTTACTGTCAATAATACCGGATCATTTGGCTCCATTCAGTCAATGGGAATTATCAATCATCCTCAAGCAGCGATTCTTCAAGTGGAATCAATTGTGAAGAGACCAGTTATTAAAGATAATATGATTGCCATCTCTGATATGGTGAATTTATGTATGTCTCTCGATCACCGTGTATTAGATGGTCTTGTATGTGGAAGATTCCTACAGAGAATCAAGGAAATATTAGAGACAACGTCAGAGGAAACAACGCCAATTTATTAAAGAGTGTAATGAATAAAGAAGTTTTGCAAACAAATAAATTGAAAATGAATACTTTTTTTATAATAATGTAAAAAGAAGATATTTCATAAAAGGAGCGAAACGATGAACATTGATTTTAATTTATTCATGAATGATGTTGTCCGTCAAGCACGCCAAGAAATAGTAGAGGCTGGTTACGAAGAACTTACAACAAAAGAAGCTGTAGATGAAGCTTTATCCAAAAAAGGCACCACTTTAGTGATGGTTAATTCTGTATGTGGATGTGCAGGTGGAATTGCAAGACCAGCTGCAGGTTACTCCTTACATTATAAAAAAAGACCAGATCAATTAGTAACTGTATTTGCAGGACAAGATAAAGAAGCCACAGAACAAGCACGTTCTTATTTTACAGGTTTTCCTCCTTCCTCTCCGTCTTTTGCATTAATGAAAGACGGCGAACTTGTTAAGATGGTAGAACGCCATGAAATCGAAGGACATGATCCTATGCAAGTGGTAGAAAAACTACAAAATGCATTCGAAGAATATTGCACAGAAGTAAAATAAGCTTGCATGCACCCTGAAAGTTAAAGTGAAATTTGACTTAAGGGGTGTTTTTTTTATGGAAATAGAGGTTCAAATGATTTTACAGCAAGAAAAAAAGAGATTCAAACCTATATTAGATAAAGTTTTCGTCCTAATTTATCAAATACAACCTTTTGTTTGAAAATTTTATTTTTTCAGAATAGTATTTCATTTGGTGAATTTGTATAAATTGTATTGAATAATTATTAGTATGTGTTAAAATTCATATTGTTGCATGAATATAAATTAAAAGACTATCTTATAATTTGCGACAAACTACTAATATTAAAAGAGAATAAAAGCATAAGTAACTATAGGGGGATTTTAAGATGAAAAAATTATTAGCATTAATGCTGTTGTCTATAGTAGTCATTTTAAGTGCATGTGGTACTTCTACTGATGAAAAAGGTGCAAACAGCGGAAGCGGATCAGCTGATAAAAAAGTACTAGTGATGGGAACATCAGCGGATTATGCACCATTTGAATATATTGATACTGCAAAAAGTGATGAGATTATTGGTTTTGATATTGATTTAGCCAAAGCATTAAGCGAAAAGTTAGGTTACCAAATCCAAGTGAAGGATATGGATTTTAGCGGATTAATTTCTGCTTTACAATCTGGCAAAGTAGATTTAGTATTATCCGGTATGTCTCCAACACCGGAAAGAGCAGAAAATGTTGACTTCAGCGATATATATTTCACAGCAAAAGACTTAGTTGTAACGACAAAAGATAGCAATATTAAAACTGTTCAAGATCTTGATGGTAAAAAGGTTGGAGTACAACTAGGATCTATTCAAGAAGATGCAGCAAAAGAAATCGCTAAAACAGTAAAAGTTACAGTAGAGAACCGTGACCGTATTCCTCAATTAATTCAAGAAATTAAA
Source organism: Niallia sp. FSL W8-0951 (assembly GCF_038006525.1). Taxonomy (NCBI): domain Bacteria; kingdom Bacillati; phylum Bacillota; class Bacilli; order Caryophanales; family Bacillaceae; genus Niallia; species Niallia sp. FSL W8-0951. The sequence goes on along the minus strand of NZ_JBBOVK010000001.1, from coordinate 2,027,908 downwards.
GCAGGTCGTTTTGATGCAGCAATTATTGAGGATGTTGTTGCAAAAGGTTATTTAAATAAAGAGGATACATTAACATCTTTCCCAGCGAAGGAAGCAAATGAAGACGCTGGTTCGGCTATTGCATTTCCAAAAGGCAGCGACTTAACAGAAAAGTTCAATGCTGAATTAAAGAAAATGAAAGACAGCGGCGAAATTGATAAGTTAGTTGTAAAATGGTTTGGTAACTAAGATAAGGTAATTGCGGGGGATAGTTTAGGGCAGAATATGCCCTAAACATTTTCTTGTTTTTTAAGCTATATAATAGATAAAAACACCTCCGTTTTTTTAGAAAGGATTGAGATAGTAATGGGCTTAGATTTCCAACAATTTATTCCCTCTCTCCCATATTTGTTAAAGGGAATCACTGTGACTTTGCAAATTGTTGTGGTGGCTGGAATAATTGGTTTTGTATTAGGAATTATACTTTCGATATTTAAACTTAGTAAGCTGCCAGTCCTTAGCTGGATTGCTGCTATTTATACATCAGTTTTTAGAGGAACGCCCCTTGTTCTGCAATTAATGATTATTTATTTTGGGGTACCGCAATTAACTGGTATCCAAATTGAGCCAGCTGTTGCAGCCATTCTTTCCTTTGGCTTAAATTCAGCTGCTTATATTTCGGAAATTATTCGCGCTGGAATTTTAGCAGTAGATCGTGGCCAGAAAGAAGCTGCTATGGCGCTTGGTGTTTCCCCTAGGCAAGCGATGTTCGATTTAATTTTGCCCCAGGCTTTAAAGAACATTTTTCCAGCATTAATCAATGAAGCTGTTTCCTTAACAAAAGAGTCAGCGGTTGTTACTGTTATTGGTGTAACAGATATTATGCGTAGAGCCTATATAATGGGCGGAGAAAAATATGCATACTTGGAGCCGATGATTCTTGCCGGTCTTATTTATTACGTTCTAGTAATGATACTGACAACATTGGCAAAAGTAGTTGAAAGGAGAATGAGAAGAAGTGATTAATGTTGAAAATCTGCATAAATCCTATGGCTCGCTTCACGTTTTAAAAGGGATAAATACACAAGTAGAAAAAGGCGAAGTAGTGACGATTATCGGTCCTTCTGGGTCAGGAAAGTCTACATTTCTGCGCTGTATTAACTTACTTGAAGTACCTACCAAAGGAAAAGTAATAATTGATGGTACGGATATTACAGATAAAAATACAAATATAAAAAAAATAAGAGAAAACGTTGGGATGGTATTTCAACATTTTCATCTTTTCCCACACAAAACGGTTTTGCAAAACGTGACATATGCACCGATCAAAGTAAAGGGACTAAACAAGAGCGAAGCGGAAAAAATGGGGCAGGAGCTTCTAGCTAAAGTTGGTCTTGCTGATAAAGCGAATGTATATCCTAGCCGTTTATCAGGCGGACAAAAGCAAAGAGTGGCAATCGCACGTGCCCTTGCGATGAATCCAGAAGTAATCCTATTTGATGAACCAACGTCAGCATTGGATCCTGAAATGGTGAAAGAAGTGCTTGAGGTAATGAAGTCACTTGCAAACACCGGAATTACCATGCTTATTGTGACACATGAAATGGGCTTTGCCAGAGAAGCGGCAAATAGAGTTCTATTCCTAGATGGTGGAGTTGTAGTGGAAGATGCTCCACCAGCTGAGTTCTTTACCAATCCTAAAACAGACCGCGCCAAAGAGTTTTTGGAGAAAATGCTATAAAAATGTTAAACAGGTTTCTTAGTCGATAAGATCAAGAAACCTGTTTTTTTGATAAAAGAACTTTCTATTCCGTATAAAAATACAATAATCACACAAACTAAGAAAAAAAGAGAGTGTGATTGGATGTTAAAACTAGTTTTGTCTATTCTCTTAACAATTTCCCCCGTTTGGCCATTAGGGATAAATCCATTGCCAGGAGATCCTTTTCTCATTATTAATAAAAAAACGAATCAATTAACCTTGATAGATGAAAATCGAGTGCAGACAACGATAAGTGTTTCGACCGGTAAAAAAGAAGATTTAACGCCAGAGGGTTTATTTACGATAACAGTTAAAGCCGCAAATCCCTATTATCGAAAAAAAGATATTGTGGGGGGAGATGAGAATAATCCATTAGGGACAAGATGGATTGGTTTTGATGCAAATAACACAGATGGAAGAATGTACGGAATTCATGGAACAAACAATCCAGGAAGTATCGGGAAATACGTGTCACAAGGCTGTGTCCGTATGCAAAATGAGGCAATAGAATCTATTTATGATTTCATTCCTTTAGGAACAAAAGTGTTGATTACCAATTCAGATAAAGGTTTTCAAGAGCTAGCAAAGGAATATGGGGCCATTGAATAAAAGCGAAGAAGTTTTATCCTTCTTCGCTTTCTTATGGAAAATAAGCTTAAATTAAAATAACATTCCAATTCCAATCAACAGGGTAGATGCAAGCATAACAAAGATCATTAAATATACAACAATCTTTTGTAATCTATTTTTCTTTTTCTTCATAGTATCCTCCATGTCTTAACCATTCTTATTGTCTATTTTACTAAGAATAGCAGAATGGTACAACTATAAATAGATGGAATATTTGCTTGAGGAAACTTTTCTATTTTTATAAGAAGAAAAATGAGATTTCCCCCTCGTGAATTTTATTTGATGTTCTTTTTTTATAGGCGTATACTAATAATGTCACTAATTTTTGGAGGAACGAAAAATGATCAATCAAGAACGTTTATTAAATCAGTTTTTAGAACTGGTACAAATTGATTCGGAAACAAAATATGAAAAAGAAATCAGCATTGTACTAAAAAAGAAATTTGAAGAATTAGGCTTAGAAGTGATAGAGGATGATACTACAGCTATTACTGGTCATGGTGCAGGAAATTTAATTTGTACACTTCCAGCAACGAAAGAGAACGTGGATCCTATTTACTTTACCTCTCATATGGATACAGTAGTTCCAGGAGTTGGCGTAAAACCATCCATTAAAGATGGATACATAGTAACAGATGGCACAACAATACTTGGCGCAGATGATAAAACTGGTTTATCCGTTATGCTTGAAATACTTACAGTAATCAAAGAAAATAATATTTCTCATGGAACGATTCAATTTATCATTACAGTTGGTGAAGAATCTGGATTATTAGGCGCAAAAGCACTTGATCCAAAATTAATCCAAGCGAAATATGGTTATGCATTAGATAGTGATGGGAAGGTAGGAAATATCGTTGTGGCAGCACCGACACAAGCAAAAGTTAAAGCAACGATTCTAGGAAAAACGGCTCATGCTGGTGTGGCACCTGAAAAAGGAGTTTCCGCTATTACTATTGCATCAAAAGCGATTGCAAAAATGCCTTTAGGTCGTATCGATAAAGAAACAACGGCTAATATTGGCAGTTTTGCTGGTGGAAAACAAACAAATATCGTGTGTGATCATGTAGATATCCTTGCAGAAGCACGTTCATTAGTAGAAGATAAAATGCTTGCACAAGTAGCGAAAATGAAGGAAGCGTTTGAATCGGCAGCTAGTGAAATGGGCGGACAAGCAATTGTCGAAGTGGATGTTATGTATCCAGGCTTTAAATTTGGCGAAGGTGACCATGTTGTAGAAGTAGCGAAAAAAGCGGCTGCAAAAATTGGCAGAAGCTGTGAACTGCAACAAAGCGGTGGTGGAAGTGATGCCAACGTTATCTGTGGTTTTGGTATCCCAACAGTTAACTTAGCGGTAGGCTATGAAGAGATTCATACAACAAATGAAAAAATGCCGATCGAAGAATTAAATAAATTGGCTGAAATGGTACTTGCTATTATAGAAGAAGTAACTGGTCAATAATTATATGACGGAGTCGGGGTGCTTCCTTTAGGGAAGCACTCTTTTTAGTATAAATCAAACAAATGTTTCTATTTTTACTTGCATTTATCTAGAAAACAGAGGAAAATATTGTATAGGTAAATACTACTGTAAAAATAGAATCTTGGGGGAATATAAATGGAAGAAAAGAAGGTTGTTATATTTAAAGTAGCAAATGGAGAATATTCCGTAGATGTTTCTTATGTTATATCGATTGAAAAGGAAGAGCAGATTACTCCTGTTCCTCAATTGCCATCCTTTGTAAGAGGAATAAGAAAAGTAAGAGATGAGCTTATCCCTGTCATTGATTTGCAGATGGTTTTATATAATCAAAAAACAGAAGAAAATGAAAATAATAAATTAATTGTTGCGCGAACAGAAGATATCTCGTTTGCGATGATTGTAAATGATGCAAAAGAAATTCTTGATATAAAAGACGAAGTAATAAAAGAAGTCGGCATTTCTGCTTATCAGAAAACAGAATATATAACAGGTGTTCTTAATTTAGAAAATCGCTTGGTGTTAATGCTTGATCCAACTATTTTATTAGAAACACTTGAAGGTGTAAAAGAAATTAAAGACTATATGAAAAATCAGCCTGCGTAAGCAGTAAGATTTCTGCTAAAAGCAGAGGAATAAGAATAGAAGTGACTATAAATGATCATAAAGAATTGGTGAAAGCAAAATGAAAGAATTTTATCCGAAAAAGGGACGAGTTATTTTACATGTAGATATGAATAGTTTTTATGCATCTGTTGAAATGGCTTATGATCCACAGTTAAAGGGGAAGCCATTGGCAATTGCGGGAAATGAAAAAGAACGCAGAGGTATTATTGTCACTTGCAGCTATGAAGCAAGAAAATTTGGCGTAAAAACAACCATGCCTTTATGGGAAGCGAAGAAAAAATGTCCGGATTTAATTGTTTTGCCTCCAAATTTTGATCGTTATCGAACAGCATCTCTTGCAATGTTTCAAATTCTTCATGAATTTTCCGATATTGTCGAGCCTGTTTCCATTGATGAAGGATATGTAGATATTACACATTGCCATGAGTTAGGAACACCGATATATATTGCAAGAACGATTCAGAAACGAATTTTTGAACGGTTAGACTTACCATGCAGTATCGGGATTGCCCCTAATAAATTTCTTGCCAAAACAGCTTCAGATTTAAAAAAGCCGATGGGAATCACGGTTTTAAGAAAGCGGGATATTCCTAAAGTACTTTGGCCGATGCAAGTAGAAGAAATGCATGGTATAGGAAAAAAAACAGGGGGAAAACTAAGAGCAATTGGCATAGAAACCATTAAAGATTTAGCGATGGCTCAGTCTATTCCAATCAAAGCAACACTTGGCATCAATGGAATTCGCTTAAAGGAGAAAGCCAACGGAGAAGATAATCGGCCAGTAGATCCAGAAGCTGCCAATGAATTTAAAAGTATTGGCAATTCGACAACATTGCCGCGCGATGTCAAGAATCAGCAGGAATTATTTCAAGTATTGGCCTCCCTAGCGAATAAAGTGGCTACAAGAATGAAAAGAAAACATGTACATGCTAATCATTTATCTGTAACCATTCGCTATGGAAACAGAAAAAACTATTCCAAGAGCAAAAAATTAGCAAATCCAATAAAATCAGAGGAAGAGATACTTCAGATAAGCAAAGAGATTTTTACGACAGCATGGGATGGAAATCCTGTTCGTTTATTAGGTATAACAGCAGGAGATTTAATCGACAATAATATTGTAGTAAAACAACTTGATCTCTTTTCCTTTGAAAAAGAAGCAGCGAAAGAACCATTATGGACAGCAATAGATAAGCTGAAAGAAAAATATGGCGCTTCTATTATTGAGCCAGCATCAGAAAGAAATAATATTTCAAAAAAAGAAGAAGACATTGGTACCAAAACTAGTTTCAATAAAGATTTTTTGCAAGGAAAGAAATTTTAGTTAAGTTATATGTGACGAAAAAAATTTTTTGAAATAATCAAGAAAAGTAGTTGCATTTTAGTTGCATAACTTAAAAAATCTTGCTAAAGTTAAGTGAATTCTACTATAAGGATACATAGTTTAGAAGGGACGTTAGGAAAAAATGACAAAACAGCAATTTGGTGTAATCGGTTTAGCGGTTATGGGTAAAAACCTTGCTATGAATATCGAAAGCAGAGGCTATACTGTTTCCGTTTTCAACCGTTCAAAAGAAAAAACAGAAGAAATGCTTAAAGAATCAGAAGGCAAGAATATTGTTGGAACATATACATTAGAAGAATTTGTACAATCTTTAGAAGTTCCACGTAAAATCATGTTAATGGTTAAAGCTGGTCCAGCTACAGACGCAACAATCGAGCAATTAAAACCTTTATTAGATAAAGGCGATATTGTCATCGATGGCGGTAACACATTCTTTAAAGATACACAAAGACGTAATAAAGAGCTTAGTGAACTTGGTATTCACTTCATCGGTACAGGTGTTTCTGGCGGTGAAGAAGGAGCATTAAAAGGACCTTCTATTATGCCTGGTGGCCAAAAAGAAGCATACGAATTAGTTGCTCCAATTTTCCGAGATATTTCTGCAAAAGTTAACGATGAGCCTTGTACTACTTATATCGGTCCAGATGGTGCCGGTCACTATGTAAAAATGGTGCATAATGGAATCGAATATGGAGATATGCAATTAATCTGTGAAGCATACTTCATCATGAAGCATGTTTTAGGCTTAGAAGCACAAGAACTTCATGAAGTATTTGCAGAGTGGAATAAAGGGGAGCTAGACAGTTACCTAATTGAAATCACTGCAGATATCTTTACAAAAGTTGACGAAGAAACTGGTAAACCTTTAGTAGATCTAATCTTAGATACTGCTGGTCAAAAAGGAACTGGTAAATGGACAAGCCAAAGTGCTCTAGACTTAGGTGTACCACTTCCAATGATTACAGAATCCGTATTTGCTCGTTTCATTTCTGCAATGAAAGACGAACGCGTAAAAGCAAGCAAAGTACTTTCAGGCCCAGAAATTAAACCTTTCACAGGAGATAAAGCAGCATTTATCGAATCTGTACGTAAAGCTCTATACTTGAGCAAAATTGTTTCTTATGCCCAAGGTTTTGCGCAAATGAGAGAAGCATCTGAAGAATACGATTGGAACTTAAACTATGGCGAAATCGCTATGATTTTCCGCGGTGGTTGTATTATTCGTGCTCAATTCTTACAAAAAATTAAAGATGCATATGATCGTGATCCAGAATTGAAGAACCTTCTATTGGATCCATATTTCAGTGAAATCACTGAAAACTACCAATCAGCATTACGTGAAGTAATCTCTGGTGCTGTCTTAAACGGTATTCCTGTACCAAGCTTTGCAGCCGCATTATCATACTTTGATAGCTACCGTACAGCAACTTTACCAGCAAATTTACTACAAGCGCAGCGTGACTACTTCGGTGCTCACACATATGAGCGTCTTGATAAAGAAGGAATCTTCCATACGAACTGGATGGAAAAATAAGAATGGCGATAAAAAGCACACTACGATTTTATATGTAGTGTGCTTTTTTTTGAAGGAGAGGATGGAGTTTGAATGAACACCAAAAATAAGAGAGTGCAGAGGAAAAGAGGTGTTCACAAGATGGATGAAAGCCAAAAATAAGAGAAGGAGGAAGAAAAGAGGTGTTCATAGGTTGAATGAAGACCACAATGAAGAGAGAAAAGCAGAAAAAAGGCGTTCATCAGCCATTTTAGAACCAACCAAAAAAGAAAAAGGCAGTAAAGTGACCTTCATACATAAATTTTACGTATCCAAAGAATTTAAACAACTACAAAATCTACAAACAAATTACAACGAGAAGGCAAAAAAATATGCTGCTATAGCAAGCAGCACATTTATCTAGCAAACTATTTTTTCACAAAAATAAATAACTTAAAAGTAAAGCAATTTACCCTTTGAACGTTATTTCAATATAAACAATTTCCGATCTGCTGCCAATTCTAATGGGCGGTCCCCAGAATCCAAATCCAGAGGAAACAATTGCATGAAGCTGCTTCTTTTTCTTGTAGCCCCAATCTAATTCAAAAACTCGTTTGGTAATTAAATGGTTTGGTGCCATTTGACCACGATGTGTATGACCGGATAGAATAACATCAATCCCATCATTCATTGCTGCTTCCAGTTCATCTGGCTGGTGATCCATCATCATAATTGGTAGATGGTTACTTTCACTCTCAAGAAGGCTAGGAATGGAAAGTCTCTTTTGGTCCGTTTTATCTTTACGACCGATTAATCGAATGGTTTCATCAATAGTTACTTTTTCATCCATTAAGATGCGAATACCGATTCGGTTCATTTCTTCTAGAAAGGTTGGAATCATTTTGCCGTAATATTCATGATTACCTAATACCCCATAAATGCCTAAAGGAGCTTGTAATAGCTTTAATTGCTCTCCCATATTCTTTTTCAAAAAAGGAATAGGATCATCATCAATGATATCTCCAGGCAGTAAAATTAAATCTGGTTGTAAGCCGTTTATTTTCGTTACGAGACGGTTTAGATGACTTTTACCTGATAAAGTGCCAAAGTGCATATCAGAAGCCATAGCAATCCTCAGAGAGTCTCTTTTCGCTTGTTTTTTAGCTACTGCGAGTTTATAAGTTCTAATCACAGGAGAGTAAGCGTTAAATGTTCCGTAAATAAGTAAAAATAGAAGAATTGCTGCAGCAGCGCTTCCTACTATTTTGGTGGCATCTTCAGACGGAATAAATTGGTTTAATAAAAGCCATCCTAAATTAGCTAGTGGGAACAGTAAGATACCATATTCAAAAATGGCAAGCCAATACGCGCCAAGTATTTTAAATATGGTAATGGACTTAAGGAAATGGCTGATAATATATGCATAGGAGAAAAGAATAACTGCTCCAATATATATGGATGGATAGGTTAATAGTTTGAAGGAATCAAGCCATGCATAACCATTCCATCCTAAGTAGAAGACGAGTAAATTATATAAAAGGAATACGAGAATGACAGATAGGATTAATTTGATTTTTTTCATGAGAAACTCCTTAGATTGAAATCATAATTTAGGGAAAGAAAAAACGTGAATACAATAAGATTCACGTTTTTTTAGACAGTCACTTGAAGGGTGAGTTAGCAAACATCTACTTCAAATTGATTAACTGGCCACCAGAAGAAACCATCTTTTTCTAATAATTCATCTGCTTCTTTTGGTCCCATTGTACCAGAAGCATAATTAGGGAATTGAGTAGCAGGTGTTTGTTCCCATGCTTGGGAAATTTTATCCACATAGCTCCAAGATAATGCCACTTCATCCCAATGAGTAAAGTTAGTAGCGTCTCCATGCAAGCTATCGTCAATTAGCTTTTCATATGCTTCTGGCGTATTGATTCCTGCAATACCAGTATTAGCATAGCTTAGCTTGATTGGTGTTGCTTCCATATTCTGTCCTGCTTTTTTAGCGTTTAAATGTAAAGTAATTCCTTCTTCAGGCTGAATATGAATAACAAGAAGATTTGGTGTAATTTCTTGATTTGGACGATTATATAAATTCATTGGAATATCTTTAAATTGTACCACTATTTTTGTTGATTTACTTTCTAATCTTTTACCAGTACGGATATAGAATGGAACACCAGCCCAACGGAAGTTATCAATCATTACTTTCCCAGCGACAAAAGTTTCTGTGTTGGAGTTAGGGTCTACCATTTGTTCTTCGCGGTAGCTCGGTACCTCAACATCTTCCACAAGTCCTTTTCCATATTGTCCTCTTACAAAGTATTTATCAACTTCATCTACTTCAACAGAACGCATAGCACGGAAAACTTTCACTTTTTCTGAGCGAATCTCATCTGGTGTAAGTTTAATTGGAGGTTCCATTGCAAGTAGTGCAACCATTTGCAGCATATGGTTTTGGACCATATCACGAAGTGCCCCGCTTGTTTCATAATATCTTCCACGTTCTTCCACGCCTAATACTTCACTTGAAGTAATCTGAATGTTACTGATATAGCGGTTATTCCATAGATTTTCAAAAATTGCATTGGAAAAACGGATTGTTTCGATATTTTGAACCATCGCTTTTCCTAAATAGTGGTCAATTCGATATACTTCATCTTCAGAAAAGGCAGTACGAATTTGTTCATTTAGTTCTTTGGCTGATTCTAAATCATGACCAAATGGTTTTTCGATAATTAGACGTTTGTACCCTTTTACTTCTGTTAGTCCATCCTGCTTTAAATGAATCGCGATAGGACCAAAGAATTCAGGTGCCATTGCTAAGTAGAATACACGATTACCATTTAAACTATGTTTTACATCTAATTCATCAGCAATGTTTTTTAGCTCTACATAAGAACTTGAATCTGTAACATCATGTGAATGATAGCAGAAATAAGAAGCGAATGTCTCAAGATCATCATTTTTAGAACTTGCAATTGCTTCAGAAACAGAATTAACAACATTTTGCTTAAACTGTTCTTGTGTTAATGTTCTTCTCCCAACGCCTACAACCGCAAAATTTGCTAATTTTCCTTTTTTATACAATCGATAAAGAGAGGGGAAAAGTTTTCTATTGGCTAAATCTCCTGTTGCCCCGAAGATCATAATAAGTGCATTTGATGTTTGTTTTTCATTCACTTTCTTGTACCTCATTTCATTTATATATGTATGAAAATTATTAAATTGCTGTTTTACAAAGGTGCATTTTCTCTTAAATAATACATGTACCTATACAGTTATAAAATTTTATCTTTTTCTTAAGGAGATAGCAACAAATTTGTTTGTAATTTTTGCAAATATTTTTACTATTTGTATTTACAGCAGAAATTTTTCATTCATCCAACATGATATTACAATATATTAGCAAAAGTTACTAGTTAAAAGATTTAGGGATTTGGATAAACAGGCATTAGTAAAGTATACTTAATTCATCTATTCTAATTTAGTATTTAATGATACGCTTTTATTTATACAGTGGATTTCATGACAGGAAGAAAACGAAAGGGGATTAGCAAGCTTATTATGAAGTTGCAATTTTTAGGAACAGGTGCAGGTATTCCGGCAAAATCAAGAAATGTAACAGCGGTTGCTTTAAAGCTTTTAGAAGAGAAGGGGAGTATTTGGCTGTTTGATTGCGGAGAAGCAACGCAGCACCAGATTTTACATACCAATATTAAACCAAGAAGAATTGATAAAATTTTTATTACCCATTTGCATGGAGACCATCTATATGGTTTACCAGGTTTTCTCTCCAGTCGATCTTTCCAAGGAGGAGAGACACCACTAACGATATATGGACCGAAAGGAATTAAGGAATATGTACAGATCAGCCTTGCTGTCAGCAAAACTTTTTTAAAGTATGCGCTAAATATTATAGAAATCGATGAAGGTATTATTTTGGAAGAACATGATTTTATCGTAGAAGCAAAAATACTTGAGCATGGTGTTACAAGTTATGGCTATCGGATTATAGAAAAGGATCGACCTGGAAAATTAGATACAGCTAAATTAAAACAATATGGAATAATGCCTGGCCCTATTTATAAAAAAATTAAAGAGGGAGAAGACCTCATCCTTGATGACGGTACTGTCATAGGCAGCAAAACCTTTCTTGGCCCGAATATTAAAGGGAGAATTGTCACTATTTTAGGAGATACTAGAACTTGTGCTTCTGCTGAGGTTTTGGCAAAAGAGGCAAAAATATTGGTTCATGAAGCAACCTTCTCGGAAAAAGAAAGTTCCATAGCAACGGAATACTATCATTCTACAACGGTACAAGCTGCAAAAACAGCTAAAAGGGCAAATGTAGACTGTCTCATTCTAACACATATTAGTGCTAGATATGATCAAGCATTAACAGAACAATTGTTGCAGGAAGCGAGAGCCATCTTTCCCAATACATATATGGCAGAAGATTTTTCAGAATACGAGATATAAGCTAAAAAGGATGTTGGCAAAAAAGCACACAACATCCTTTCTATTTTTAAATAACGTTATTTAGACAGTTTAAGTTCTTCTGTAAGTGCTTTTCCCATCCTTTTTGATTGGGCCGCTGCCTCTTCCATACACGAAATGAATGCCTTCTGAACATCATATTGCTCAAGAATGTTTATTCCTGCTTCTGTTGTGCCACCAGGACTAGTTACATTCTTGCGGAGCTCAAGAGCACTCTTGGAGGACGATGCGATCATTTCTGCTGCGCCGAGGATTGTCTGCACTATCAACTCATTAGCTACTTCCCGATTTAGTCCGATTTTTACAGCTCCTTTTTCCATCGCTTCCACTAAATAATAGATATAAGCTGGGCCGCTACCAGAAAGACCGGTTACAGCATCTAATTGTTCTTCATGAACAAATGTAACGAATCCAACTGTTTCAAATATGTCAAGGACGAAAGTTTTTTGTGGTTCTTCTACAAAGGAGTTGAAGGCAATACCTGTTGCTGATTTCCCGACTGTTGCCGAAGTATTGGGCATAGCACGCGCAATGGGAACTTCCAGTCCGATCAGCCGTTGCAGACTGTCCATATTTACGCCAGCAAGAACAGAAATGAGCAGTGTTTCTTTTGTGATATAATTTTTCCATTGTACAGTAGCTTCTTTTACATCTTTCGGTTTCATTGCGAGAATAATGGCATCAGCTTCTCCAACTAATTTTTTTAAATCGAAAGAGTAGTCAACACCATAGCGATTTTGTAGTTCAATTAGTCTTTCTACATTCCCTCGGTTTGTGACGGTAATTTCTGTACTCTCCTGCAATTTACTAGAAACAATCCCAGAAATTAACGCTTCGCTCATAGAACCAGCACCAATAATAGCAATTTTCTTCATTTTTATTCCTCCTATAAAATCGTTGTATGGAAATAAGAAAACCTCTCGTCATAATGAAAGGACGAAAGGTTTTTTCCGTGGTACCACCTTAGTTCAATTATAATCTGCACATGCGCGTGATTATACAACTCTTTTCCGGTAACGACGGTTGACGTTTAGGTTTGCCTAACTACTCCTAAGTAGGTTCAATGAAATGAATCTTGATGAAGTTTTGCAGCCATAGAACTTCACTCTCTAGCAAGCCATTATCATTTACTAATCTTAATCATCGCATTCCTATGATAAATTTATTTGATTATGCAAGAAGAAAGGCTTGTCTGTCAATAGAAAAATAGAGTAGTGGGAAAATTAGTTCATTGATTGTATAATTAAATTTAGAATTTTACAAAAAAGGGAGATTCGTAATGGAGAGTAGAATAAATGGTTCTTATCTATATTTCTTGATAGATGATAATCTTATCTATTGCTACAAAATAGAGTCATACACATACATTACATTAGAGGACTTAAAAAAAACTAAGCATTCTGCTCTTTATAAAATTATAAATAGACAAGAATTTCAAAACTTTGAACATGAAAATAGTGAAGCAGTGCAAGGTCTAGGATTATTTTGGGATGAAGAAAGTTTAAAAGAAATAGTTACGTGCGTCAACAAAGCGATAAAAAAACAACAGAAGAGAAAAAACGTGAAACATAAAAAAGCTATTCATCTTGTCGCATCCCAATATATTGCAGGTAGATTAGCTGTTAATCTTCAAGAGAATGTCGAAGTGATCGGCTTAGATGGATCCTTTATGTTTGGACCATTACGTCAACTGGATGTACATAATGGTCAAAAGGAACGGTCTGAATGGATTTATAATAATATTAATCGAGAATTCGAGGAGAAAAATCCATACATAACTGCACTACAGAATAAAATGAATAGTTTAGATGACATTGATGATAAAAGACAAGTATATATATGGTATGGGAATAACATCGAAGAACAGCTAGCATTAAGATTTTTCATGTTTATATTTAAAAAAAGATCTAATCCTCTTTATCTTATCGATACAACAGAAGTCCTTAAAAAAATTGCACCAAATGAAAAGTCAATGATTCATACAGCAGAAATAAAAAACGAATTATTACAATCTATATTAGACCATATTGATAGCAGCTATATGGTAACAACTAATCAAAGAGAAGGATTAGCAACTGAGTGGCAATCGATAGCCAATGCTGATGAACTTTTAAGGATATGGGAAAACCAAGCGATTGTATCGGTGGATTTGGATTATTTTGATCAAACGATTGTTGAAGTACTGAAACGAATGAGTGAAAAGGAAAAATTAGATTATATCAAGACTAGTCAGCTTATTTGGAAAACGATAGAGGAAGAGCATCTTTATATGGATCCCGATTTTCTTGAATATCGGATTCGTCACCTTGTTTATTCAGGGGTGTTTAAGATGAAAGGAATTCCTAAGAATATGAGACGTTATTTTGTTTGTTTACAAAAAGAAGAGTGAAGTCTATGTTGTTATTTTGAACCTTCTATGTGAAAATGAGAAAGGAATCTTGTCTTTATTAAGGCTAAGAAAGAGAAAAGTAGGTTTTAATCGATATAATATATCAATATAATGATGATTATTTAGGAAATAAGTAAATGGGCATTTTTACATCATGCTTGTGCTTTTTGAGGTGGATAATGAAGGGATTAAATGGAAAGAACATTGTAATTACAGGTGCATCATCTGGCATAGGAGAAAAAATTGCTATAAAAGCTGCTCGTTTGGGGGCTCGTCCCATCCTTCTTGCTCGTTCAGAAGATAAGCTCGCTGCTATTTGCAAGAAAATAAATAATCAGTTTCCCGGACAAGCTATTTATTTTACTTTAGATGTAAGCAATCCGGAGCAAGTAAAGGAAGTCTTTGCTAAGATATATCAAGAGGTTGATTTTATTGATATTTTGCTCAATAATGCAGGATTTGGCATCTTTGATATGGTTCATGAAGCAAAGATGGAAGACGTTAATCGAATGTTTCAAGTAAATGTAATGGGGCTTATCGCTTGTACCAAAGAGGTATTGCCTTCGATGCTGCAAAATAATGGCGGGCATATCATTAATGTCGCCTCCCAGGCAGGGAAACTCGCTACAGCCAAATCAAGTGCCTATGCTGCGAGTAAACATGCTGTTCTAGGATTTACAAATAGTCTCCGACTGGAAGTAGCCAATTCAAATATAAAAATCTCTGCTGTAAATCCAGGACCAATCGAGACAAATTTTTTTCATACAGCTGACAAAACGGGGAATTATGTGAAGAATGTGCAGAAATTTATGCTTTCAGCTGATACAGTTGCTGAAAAAATAATAAAATTAATGCTACATCCAAAACGTGAGTTAAATTTACCTTTGTGGATGAATTGGGGAAGTGTTCTTTATAATCTATTTCCGGGAATTGCAGATAAGCTCGTTGGCGGGATTCTAAATAAAAAATAGAATTAGCTAAAGTGTATTCGTAATGTAACTATAAACAACATCTTGAACTAGATCATAAAGTTCATGGGCAGGATGTTGTTTTTTTAAAGCGATGATGTGGACTGCTAATCGTTCATATTCATGGAGAGGGAGTGAATTGGGTTCCATATGATATTGTTTAAGTGATTTCTGAATCATTTTTTTTATGAGTAATGTATTCATCTTATCTTTCCCTATTAATAAGTAGTTTTTCTTTTAAGTATAAAAAAATAGTATCTTTGTTCAAAGTATTATATACTAATTTTTATCTAATAAAAGGATTATCACTAATTTTTGATAAAATAAACGATAAGGCCAAACCTATAGGGAGATGAGATAAATGGAAAAAGCAACTTTTGCAGGTGGATGTTTCTGGTGTATGGTATCCCCATTTGAAGAACAGCCAGGTATTGGCGGCATTGTTTCAGGTTATAGCGGGGGGCATGTAGAAAACCCAACTTATGAACAGGTGAAAACAGGAACGACAGGACATTTTGAAGTAGTGGAAATCACTTTTGATCCTGAAATCTTTCCCTATGAACGTTTATTAGAGTTATATTGGCAGCAAATTGATCCGACAGATCCAGATGGTCAATTCCATGATCGCGGGCCACAGTATCGAACAGCGATTTTTTATCATAATGATAAGCAAAAAGAACTTGCAGAGAAATCAAAACAAGCTATGGCAGCAAGCGGAAAATTTAAAAAGCCAATTGTTACATTAATTGAACCAGCTGCCATCTTCTATCCAGCAGAAGACTATCATCAAGATTACCATAAGAAGAATAAGCAGCATTATAAAGAGGATAGAGAAAAGTCAGGAAGAGATGTATTTATCAAAGAACACTGGTAAAAAAAGAAAAAAGCGAATTTTGCTAGGAAAACTATCTTTAATGATAGATGTAGCAAAATTCGCTTTTTTGTATTTTATTCAAGCCTTTTGTACTATATTTTTTCCTAATAATCCTAAACAGTTTCGCCCTTCGAAGTTTTTTGTTTTTTAAGC
The DNA here is from genome assembly GCF_038006525.1 of Niallia sp. FSL W8-0951. NCBI lineage: Bacteria > Bacillati > Bacillota > Bacilli > Caryophanales > Bacillaceae > Niallia > Niallia sp. FSL W8-0951. The sequence goes on along the minus strand of NZ_JBBOVK010000001.1, from coordinate 2,011,709 downwards.
TAAAGTATCGTCGATATATGTCGATATGATATAAGGATTAGATCAATGAAAAGAGGTAGCTTTAATGAAATTTTTACAAAATATCAATATTTCTAAAAAAATATTGATTATCATTATGTTTAGTACTATTGGACTAGTGCTGATCGGATTATTTGGAATATATGGTATAAAGGAGATGGCGAAAAGTTCTAAAGAAATGTATGAAGAAAATTTAATACCTAATACTTACATAGCAAAGATCCAAAACTATCGCCGCACAAACGACAGCTTAGTTATAGAGCTAATGATAACAGAGGATAAAAAGAGAAATGAAGAGTTATTAGAGACTATTAAAAGGAATTCGGAAGAATCGGATAAATATGTCAAAAAGTTAGATGCTATTTCGCTTTCCAAAAAAGAAGCGGATGAATATAAAATTTTTAAAGATGCCTATACAGGCTTTAGTAGTATTCAAGATGAAGTGATATCATTAGCAAACAATAATTTTAATGACTCAGCCTATAATCTTTATACGAAAAACCTTGAATCGAAGAGAAATATTATTAACAGTCAATTGGATGAACTCCAAACAGCAAATGAGGAAAATGCAGAACAGATATCAAATGAAAATAACAAGTATTATAAGACAATGCTATATATTTCTTGGGGAGTTATATTTGTTGCTGTAATACTTGCTGTATTATTAGGTCTCTATATATCCGCAATGATTGTCAACCCAATTAAACGTCTACAGGCTTTAATGGAAAGAGGAGGACAAGGAGATTTCTCTGCAAGATCAAGTTATCAGGCGAAGGATGAAGTAGGTTCTTTATCTGATAGTTATAATAGGATGGCGGATGGAATGAAGGGGCTTATTGAAATGTTATCGGAAACGTCCCATCATCTCGCTTCATCATCGGAACAATTGAGCTCCAGTTCAGAAGAAAGCAGTAAAGCAAGTGAACATATTTCAGAAACAATCCAGCAGCTTGCAGAAGGTTCTGAAACCCAAATGAGATTGATGGAATCAAGTACAGCTGGCATCCGTAATGTAAATGAAACGACTGGCCATATAACAGTGCGTGCAAAAAAAGTGGCTGAAACAGCAGAGCAGACAGCGGATGTATCGCTTGAAGGTGCAAAACGTATTTCAGAAGTAACGACACAAATGAAATCCATTAATAATAATGTGGTGACACTTGCTGAATCAATAGCTACATTAGAAACTAGAATAAATCAAATAGGAGATATTACTATGGTAATATCGGACATTTCTTCCCAAACCAATCTACTAGCATTAAATGCAGCTATCGAAGCGGCAAGAGCTGGGGAACAAGGAAAAGGTTTTGCTGTTGTAGCGGATGAGGTAAGGAAATTAGCGGAACAAACAGCAGGATCGGCTGAGCAAATTACTAATCTTATCAGCCAAATACAAATTGATTCTAAGAATACTTCTTTATCGATGACAACTGCTGCAAATGATGTAGATACAGGATTAACAATTGTTCAAGATGCAGGAGAATCATTCCATAGAATCGAACAATCTGTGCAAGAACTAGTTAAATTAGTAGAGGAAGTAAGTCAATCGCTTGATCAATTAAAAGAACATACTAATACGATTAGTGGTTCGATTTTGGAAGTGAATTCAATGGCAAGTGAAGCAGCAGCTAGTACAGAAAACGTATCTGCTGCAACCGAAGAGCAGGTTGCATCCATGCAAGAAATAGCAGCTTCTTCTACATCATTAGCACAATTAGCTTCTGATTTACAAGATAAGATAAAGCAATTTAAAATATAAAATTTCATAGAGAATTGCTTAAAATGTATGGCAGTTCATTTCATTTAGTATACGAATAGAGTATACAACAAATATAACCCCAAACCCTTATACGGAAATGGTAGTCAAAATTTCGTATAACGGTTCGGGGTTTTATTCAAAAGAAATGAAAGAATGATAGATTTAGAATTTGATCTAAGAGGTTATAACAAAAACTTTTTTATGGGTTCAAAGGAATATCGTATAGTATTATGCGTATTTAAAGATCGTTATCCTTTCGGCAGTATCTTCTAAATTAATATATTGTAAAATTAATCATAGTTTGAAGGAAAGTCGTAACATTTGGAGAAAGCTGGATAGTTTTTGTCACGATAAAATAAATTTGAGGAGGGGTAGCTATGAAAACTCACTATTATTTAGGTTGGTTTAACAATTTTTTCCCAGAGAAGCTAGGAAGAATATTGCAGGAGGATATAACTGATAGAAAATCGCTTGTAATGATCAGCTCGAATCCTCTTTGTGCTCAAGAGAAGGGGGCTACAGAACGATCTTGGCTTGACCAGGCTGGCATTATGTTTGATACATATCATTTAATTAATTATAGTGTTCAGAAAAAAGATGCGCATGCTCTAATCGAAAATGCTTCAGTTATATTCTTATTGGGTGGAGATACACTTAATTTAAATAGTTTTTTGAAGGAATATGAACTGTCGGATTTGATACGAAAAAGCAAGGCTGTTGTAATGGGGGCAAGCGCTGGTGCGATCAATATGTCCGCAAAATGGTTATGCTCTGAACACTTTGGCTATGAAGTGGAAATAAGCACTGTTTATGATGGAATTAGTCTTGGCAATTTTTCGGTTCTGTCTCATTTCGATCTAGAAAATAACCTTGCATTGGTTCAAAAGGAACTATCTTCTTTATCAGAGGAAATAGACATTTATGCATCGAATAAAGATTGTGTTGTACGAGTAAAGGAAGATAAAGTGGACATTTTTGGTGATGTGTATTTAATATCCCACTCAAAGATTCATAAATTAAAGGAGACACTCTAATTTATTTAGTAATATACAGAAAATTCTTATGTTAACTTCTTTTATTTTCCTATATTATGGTATGATTTAATTAAGAATAATGAGGGTTCGTTACTGAAAGGGAGGATATGAGTTGAGAAAGTATATTTTTACTGCATAGCAAAGGCTATGTAAAATGCATAATGTAGCTTTTGCTTATTTCTAATAAAACGAAAAAAATTATTAGGAGTGCAAAATGAGCTATAAAAACGCAATGGAACTTTTACCTTCTGAACTGTTGAAGGAGGTTCAAAAATATATCGATGGTGAATGTATCTATATACCAAGGAATGAAAGTAATAAGAAAAGCTGGGGGACTAACACAAGTACAAGGCAAGAATTGAAGGAAAGAAATAAGAATATATATAATGATTATCTAGCTGGTACTGATATGAATATATTAAGTGCAAGGTATTATTTATCTGTCAAGAGTATTCAAAGAATAGTATTAAAAGAAAAAAAGAATAATAGTTAAAATAAGCCAATGCGTTTTTAAGTGTCGCGTTGGCTTATTTTTATTTATGAGTTAAATATTAGGTGTATCTTACAGATTTAGCAAAATATAATTTAATGAGAATGCTAAGATTCTTTTATTAGATTATATTGGGGGGAAGCGGAGGATGGCAAAATATCAACTAATAAGTGACTATAAACATATCGAAACATATAAAGAAAGCTTTAATGAATTAGCTCAAAAGGTATTTGGAATAGACTTTAGTAAATGGGATGAAAATGGTTGCTGGAATGATAACTATATATGTTATTCGTTTATCTATAGGGAACAAGTAATAGCAAATGCCTCTATCAACAAAATGACCGTTGTGTGTAACGGGATTGAATATAAAGCTATTCAAGTTGGTACAGTAATGACACATCCTGAGTTTCGTAATCAAGGTCTTTCTAAAAAATTGCTGAACCATATCATTGAAAAGCATGAAAATGAAATAGACTTTATCTACTTATTTGCGAATGAAACCGTTTTGAACTTTTATCCAAAGTTTGGATTTGAAAAAGTACAAGAAAGCAGCTTTTCTCTTTGTATAGCTGATTTAAAAAAACAAACGGTGCCAACCAAGACCATACGCCAATTAGATATAGAAAATCTAAGTGATTTGCTACTGATGAAGGAATTTGCAAAGAAACGGACATCTATTTCAACCAAATTAGCTGTCGAAAATAACGAGCAACTATTAATGTTTTATTTTCTCCAAGTATTTAACGACGCAATTTTTTATATCGAAGAGGAAGACGTAATCGTTCTCTTTAAGAAGGAAGATGAGCAACTTCATATTTATGATGTCATCAGTAGAAAAGAAGTGGAATTGGAAACCATTATAAATTATCTAATTTCCGATGAAATAAAACGAATTCATTTCTATTTCACACCAAATGACAAGATTAAAAATATCGATACAAAATTTATAACAGCGAGTAATGATACATTGTTTGTCCGTCAATTACTAAAAGCTCTACCGAACCATTTCTTATTTCCTTTGACATCCCACGCATAAATTGTAAGAGAATATATATAAAGAGAAGGATAGAAATTAATATTCTAATTGGGGAAGTATGGAACAATCTACTTACATTAAACTAAAACGGGTAAGAAATTATATCAATGGGATGAGAAATGATCAAAAGGGAGTTAGAGGGAGTGTGGTAATAATTAAAGATACAGATATTATCTCTTCTAAAGGTTTTGGCTATGCTTGAAAACAATCCTCAAATAGCGGGATGGATGTGATTCTTTAAGAAAGGGAGATTTCTCGTGAATGAAATGGAAGTAACTCCATCAAGCAATACTTTAGACTACTAAGGATGATATATATTAGAATTAACGGAGTATTAGAAATATTAACGAAAGAGGGGATATAGATAATGGAAGTAAAACTGTTAACTCTGCAAACGAATAATATCAAAAAAATGAAGAGTTTTTATGTAGAGACTCTTGGATTTCCATTGATTAAGGAAGATAGTCATAGCTTTTGCATTAAAGCTGGTTCAAGCAAATTGAAATTTACATCAGAAAATGTATTGGGGAATCCATATTACCACTTTGCTTTTAACATTTTTGCTAATAAATTTGCAGAAGCAAAGTCGTGGGTAAAAGAAAGGGTTGCCTTAAATATTAATGATGAGGGAGAAGATGAAGTGTATTTTTCCAATTTCCAAGCTCATTCTCTCTATTTTTATGATCCTTCTGGAAATATAGTAGAGTTTATTTCAAGGAACTCTATTTCCGAACAAGATGAGGCTCCTTTTTCTATTGAAAGTGTTATAAACATCAGTGAGATAGGGGTAACGGTCAGTGATGTAGCAGCCGCAGGGAAAAGATTGATGGAAGTGGGAATTAATGAACGGGATAATAAACCTTTAGATCTAACATCCATCAACTTTATGGGAGATAAATCAAAAGGCATCTTCTTAATCCTTAATAAACCAGGAAGAGAATGGTTCTTCTCTAATAAAATTTCAGCTGTATTCCCTCTGGAAATTATCACCTCGCAGCATCACACAATTGTGGTTGATGTAGAAGGGAATTTAGAAGTTAGCTAGAATGAATATAAAAAATTTCTCCTTGTTGATAAATTCAGAGGTGGAAGAGAGAGCAATCACTATTATGGGTAGTCATTAGTTTAAAATATATCAATAATTCTAACTATTGTACTTATATATTAAAGAAGTTGAATAAAGAATGAAGATCTATAATTTTGCACAATAATGGCTATAAGTTACTTATTTCCTTTTTTTAAGAAGAATCCCCAGGTAGGGAGAAAAGGAACTACAAATACTAAACTACAATCATTTGAAAATGATTGTAGTTTAGTATTTGTAAATAACCAGTAAGTGGATAATACTAACTTTTGAGGTGCAGGATATTTTCTCAGATGGTTAATGATGTTAAGTTGGCAGGTTGTTGTATTTATATGGTCAGCAAAAAAAGTATCTGAAAGATTAATACCATCTAAATTTAATAGGAATTGAGTGGTGCAAAGGATCATCCTACTTTTATAAACATTGCATTGACAATCACTATAGCAAAATATAGACTCAAATTATAATCGGTAAATATGGAAATTAATGGACGGTGATCTGTTGATAGATGGAGGAGTGGCTGAATTGACTTTCAACAACATTTTAATCGTGGATGATCATGAGGAAATCATCCTATTGATGACAGATTTTCTTGAAATAGAAAACTATCAAGTCTATAGTGCAAAAAATACGAATGAAGCGAGTGATATATTACATCAAACAAAAATAGATTGTATTCTTCTAGACGTTATGATGCCAGGGATGGATGGCTTTAGTTTTTGTAAAAACATTCGCAAAGAATCTGATATCCCTATTCTATTTTTAAGTGCATATGAAACAGATACTGATAAAATTAGAGGTCTTACACTTGGAGCAGATGATTATATTGTTAAATCCGCTAGTCCTAGTGAAATAGTAGCTAGGATTAAAGCTGTTGAAAGAAGAATGAGTCTTACAAGAGATCGTGGCTCAGGGGAAAAAAAGATACTTTCCATCGGCAATCTAATATTAAACAAAAACACAAGGTCAGTAACAGTTGGTACACAAGAAGTGGACCTTACAGCCATTGAGTTTAATTTATTAGAATATTTTATGGAGAATGAAGGAATTGTATTATCCTATGAACAAATAATTGCAAGAATTTGGCATGATGAATTTACAGGGTATCACAGTGTCCGCGTTCATGTTGCTAATTTAAGGGAAAAACTAGCTGTTTTTTCTTCTATTCCGGAAATAAAAACGATTAGATCAGTTGGTTATCTATTACAAAAAGGATGATAACGTAAATATGCATAAAATAAGTTTTAAGTTATTGATTTTTATTAGCTTTCTCGTCATTTTTTTTGTTCCAGTATCAATAACAAAGTTAATTTTCCATAAAGTGATAGATAACCACTCTCAATTTGATGATATAACCTATGAGAGGAACGAGTGGATAGAGAAAAATGTTTTGGATATGGATGGAAGAGTATTCTTTGAAGAAGATTGGCGAGAGCAGTTAATCCATAAAGCGGAGGAAGATAATGTAGAATTATTTATAATCAATCGAGCAGGGGAAATAACCTATACAAAAGGAATAGTAGAATCCAGAAATGCATTAATTGATAAAAAGGATGATCAAACAACAGGCGTAAGATATGAACAATATGATTTTGGTGGTTTTGATCAATATAATATATATGCTGAAGATTCACTAATAGCTTCTGTATATATTAGTTACCCAATATCGGATCAGGCAGTGATTAATAACCATCCAAATTATGATCTCGCAATATTAACTGGGATAATTACAATTGTTGCTGGTTTGATTATCATCTTCTTTCATAAAAATTTGATTAAGCCATTGTATGCTCTTAATCGTTCTTCTCAACAAATCTCTAATGAAAATTATCATGTTACTTTGCCAGCTTCCAGAATTAAAGAAGTGAACAATAGTACAGAAGCTTTTATGAAGATGGCGCATAAACTTGAATTAGCAAAGCAGAAAAATAAACAGTTGGAGGAGGAAAGAAAACTATTTGTTTCTTCTATTGTTCATGATTTGAGAACACCTATTTTTTCGTTAAGAGGTTTCTTGGAAGGATTACAGAAAGGCATTATTACGAAAGAAAAAAAGAAAATACAATATGTTGAAATGTGTTTGAAACAAGCTGATCATTTGAATGAATTAGTTTCATCATTGGCTGATTATTCTAAAATTGAAGGACAAATTAAGCTGGAAAAAATAACCACTTTCACTATGCTAGATATAATATCTGACGTGAAAGAACTGTTGTATTATAGCTTGGCTCAAAAAAATATAATTGTTGAAGTAAATAATGTAACGAATAAGCAAATTAGTGGTGACTTTTCATTGCTGAAAAGAGCTTTTGAAAATATATTGGCTAATAGCATCCGCCACAGCCCAGAAAATGGAACAATCGAGGTTATAATAAAAGAGGATAAAGGTTATGTAGAGACCGTAATTGTAGATAATGGAGAAGGTTTCGTTGAAAGTGAATTGGATTATGTATTTAAACCATTATATAGAGGAGAATCTGCAAGAAGTGGTCCAAATCAAAGGATGGGACTAGGGTTAACCATTACACATGTAATCATTCAAAAACATGAAGGGATTATTAAAGCGACTAATGATAAGAAAAAAGGAGCAAAAGTGATTGTACGGATCCCTATTAATGGTTCAGCATAATATACTTCCTAAACAAAAAAGAATCGACAATGGAAAGAACTATCCATCCATTGTCGATTCTTTTTTTTCGAGTAAACGCAGGTAACTATTTTATTTTGATAGTAAATGAATGTTTCTTGATAGAATCTTGATAAATCTCTGATCCTGCCTTTATATTGCCTAATTATAATGGGAATGAAGGAGGGATTCACAATGAAAGTTCTAGAAGTCAACAGACTATCAAAAAAATATGGACATGGTTTAAGTGAAATAAGAGCTCTTGAGCAAATAAATTTAGAGGTTGAAAAGGGGGAATTTGTTGCAATAATGGGAACAAGTGGTTCAGGAAAATCGACATTGTTAAATATGATATCTGGGCTGGACACTTACGATGAAGGGGAGGTTCTTATAAGTGGTGAAAATATAAAAGGATATACCGATTATCAATTGACACGCTTACGAAGTGAAAAAATAGGGTTTATTTTTCAATTTTTCCATTTGATCCCTGTGTTATCAGTATTAGAGAATGTTACCTTGCCAGGAATGCTAAAGCAACACAAAAAAGGAGACATAGAGAAAAAAGCCATTGATATATTACAATTAGTCGGATTAGGCTCATTTATCCATTCTAAACCAACGCTGTTGTCAGGTGGTCAGCAACAAAGGGTAGCAATTGCCAGAGCACTAATAAATGAACCAGACTTGATTCTAGCAGATGAACCTACAGGAAGTCTTGATTCAAAAACATCAAAAGAAATGATGGCAATCCTGCAAAGATTCAGTCATATCTTACATCATACTATCGTGCTGGTAACACATGATCCAACTGTTGCTGCCTATGCAGATCGTGTAGTTTTTATGAGTGATGGGAAAATTGCGGATGTGCTTTCATTAGCTAACACGAATCTAGAATGTCAGGAGAAAATAAGAATTATCTCCTCGAAAGTAGAGGGTTTAGGTGTATGAAGCAATTATGTAAAGCAGCAGGGAAATTCTTGTTATTCCATAAAACGAGACATCTTTTTTTGATTATTGGTGTGACATTAGGTGTTGCCTTAATTATTGCTATACAAGTATTAATTGCTAGTATTGAAGCATCCAATGAAATAGCAATTAAGGAACAATATGGAGACTATGATTTAGTAGTAGGATATCAGACGGCAGAGAAATCTGTTTCAGCAGGTGAAATAGAAGAAATGGAAAATCTAGAATCAGTTGAGAAAACTACTCGCTTTCTATATCCATATTTAGACAAAGAGTCGGAAATGAATATGTTGGGGGAACCAATATATGCAGGTTTTGAGAATGAAGAATTAGCATTTGAATATCCTGTTGTCTCACTAGCAAAAGGTGCATTTCCCCAAAAAGAGGAAGTATTGGTTTCTTCCCAATATGCGAAACAACATCAATTAGAAATAGGCTCAACTGTGAAAATGAAATTCCCTCCTAATGGTACGAAAGAAGTGACTATATCTGGATTTACTGTAGATAATCAAGCACTAAGTAATATGGCTATTTTTGATTATGAATGGCTTCAAGAAGCAACTTCTAATGAGAATCATACGACGGCAGTGATTATCCAATTGGATAATCATGAAAATAAGCAAATGGTCATTAATCAATTACGTCAAATAAATCCAGATTTTTTTATCGACTCACGCAGTGAAATCGATAAGGAGCGAGAAAATATCGGCGGGATTGGTCCAGTTATACAAGGCCTTAACATTGCTATTTATTTAGTTAGTGCTTTAATTATCATTAGTACGATGCGTATGTCAGTTCAAGAGAAGCAAAAGGAATTGGCGACATTAAGAATATTAGGTTTTGAAAGAAAGCATATCTACTGTCTTGTACTGATTGAATCCTTGATATTAGGATTCATATCTTTAGTCGCAGGATTAATTATTGGGATTTTGCTTCCTGTAGGAGCACTCGATTTGTTTATAGATAGGATGAATGTCGGGCATGGTGTGATTATCTTCCCATGGTCTGACTTGTTAATGAATTTAGGAATATTTAGCCTTGTCATTTTATTTTCTTCACTTGTTCCTGCTTATCAAGCAAGTTTAGCACCGCCGGTAGTTGCTTATCGTGGTTCAACCAAAGTTCAGGCTTTATCCAAAAGATACACCGTAATAAGTATAGCTATTAGCTTGGTTACTGCTGTTGCCTATTTGATAAATGTTTACTTCATACAGAGCAAATCAATGTTTGTGATAAACGGAGTGTTATTCATTGTTTGTGCGTTTACGAGTATACCGCTTATGTTTGCTTTCAGTGTTAAATTGTTAGATTGGATTGCTAAGTTTATTAGGATACCAGTAGAATTTCTATTAGCCGCTCGAAATTTATTAAGGCAATTAAACAGGAATGTACAGCTTTCAGCCATTTTTACAATTGGTATTGTCATTACGGTAATTGGAATGGTTATTTTAACAACTATAAAAGATGAAACGACTGATATGATAAAAGAGAACAATCCAAACGATTTGAGAGTAATTTCCGTTGCTTCAGAATTAGCAGAAGGATTTCCGTACTCTTTCTATGAAAAGGTGGAGAAAGATCCTGATCTAGAAGCATTTTACTATACGAATGAAGTGGTATTCTTAATAGAAAATCTTCCTCCAAATAAAAGGGAATTGTCTGAAGTAGTATTAGGCATTAGTGGAACAGACCTTCAACATAGTTTTGATTCTGGTAGTATTAAGACTGATGGTTTATCAACTCCAGAAGAGATGAGTGAAAATGGTGTTATGCTAACAGAACAAACGGCTGATGAGTATGGATTTAATATAGGAGATACTATTATAGTGAATGTGTCAGAGGATTTTAATGAGTTAGATGAAAAAGAGTTTGTAGTAGAAGGAATTATTACTGATACAGAGCATATAGGGGATGCTGACTATCATTTTTTTACAACTAGAGAAAATATGAAGGCAATGTTTGGGATTGACACACTTTACCAGGTAGAAATGAACATTCTTCACGGAGATAAGAAAGAAAAAGTTAAGTCGATTCAAGCCTTATTACAGGATCCTGCATATTCTAATACAATTCTCTATAGCCGTGCTGAAGAGTTGACAGAGTTGGAGCAGCAGTTCCTTCAACGAGTATTCCTTCTTTACTTGGCAGTAGCCATGATTATTATATTTACTGTTATTGGGTTAATGAACAGTACTGCCAGCAGTATTAAAGAAAGATTGAAAGAACTTAGTATGTTGCGAGTATTGGGGAGTACTAAGAAAAGGTTACTTTCATTATTACTAATGGAAGGCGCATTACTAACAACAACAGCTGGTGTATTAGCGATTGGATTATCCACTTTATCGGCATATTGCTTCATTCAAGGCTTAGATGCCAATACATTTGCAGTATTACCAAAACTTCTGTTGGGATTATTTTTCTTATCACCTTTGATTGGTTTAGGAGCAGTCTTAATTCCCGCAAAATTAGCGACAAGATTAGACCTAATGAAAGGAATGAGAGAATAACTTGATTAAATTTGATAAAGTTATAGTTTTAAATCTCTTGATAACAATTAATTGATTGCGGCTTGCTTTTTTCAAAAGTTCCAGTTATTAATGAGGTTCTAACCTGTTTATTGTGTAGAAGATGGAACAAGTTTGTAAAATAAAACTGTACCTTCATTAGGTGCAGTTTTTAGTTGGGATAACTAGTCTATGAAAAAATGTCATGTATAATTGACACTTATTTAAAACGTCATATATAATGTACTTACAGGTCTTCGTGAAAGGATGTCTAACTTGAACAAGGTCAAAGAGTATAGGAAACATTGCAGCTTAACCCAAATTGAACTCGCCAAGAAAGTAGGAGTAGCAAGACAGACCATTAATTTAATTGAGAATGATAAATATAATCCCTCTTTGTCTTTATGTATTTCCTTAGCCAAGGAGCTTAACACAGACCTTAATACACTATTTTGGGAGGATAATACTAATGAGGAATAAGATACTTAATCGTTTTATAGGGGTTTATGATGATCGAGATGAATACCAGCTCTATGAAATCCATAAAGAATTAGCCTTTTCTGGAATTATGCTGTGGTATTTGACCACACTATTAATGATTATGAGTCTCATTATCGACACAATTCATCATACACTTTCATTTGCAACTCCATCGCTTTTCATTATTAATATGATTTATGCAATTCTGACACTTATAAAAATAAGAAAGAAACAGCTTGATGAAACGGATTGTGCTTCTATAGAAGAGTACGAAGAAAAGAGAAAGCAATTGAAAAAATCGTCGTTCCTAGCTGGCATTCAATGGGGCTTAAGTATGTTAATTTTGATGGAATATGTATTTCCATATTTGTCAACAGGCGAATTAAACCTTGAGTGGTGGAACGTATTAATCTGGCTTTTAGGTGGAATGTTATTTGGTATGACAATGTATTTGTTCTCTAAATCAAAGCTGCAGAAACACTTTTGATTTAGTTCGGCTTTTGCTGTAAGATCCTGAACATATGATACTCGCTTTTAAAGAGAGCGTATGTTTCAAAATGTATAATAAAACGAACATTATACTAATTATTGATAAACATAGAGATATGGAAGAAAGGTTGTAATTATTATTTTAGCAGTATTTTCTCCTGTTTCTTTCATTTTGCTGTCCTTTACTTATGTTGGATATAATAATGCTGGATATGCAGACAAATAGGATTACCCTTATTCTTATAGTTAATGGAATAAAAAAATTAGTTTAGATTGATGGCAAAAGTCCTTGAGAGAAATCCTATTCTCAAGGACTTTTGTATTTTTGTCATATTCAAGATCTAATTATAAGGAAAAGCACTAACGAGTATGTATATTTAGTATTATTCCTCTGTATAAAACGCTGCTTTCGAAGGCTGTGTATTAAAGATAAATAATATAATTGTTACTGCAAACATAATGGTGCTTCCTAATATGATAACAGACTTAATGGAAATCATTTCAGCCATTATCCCAAAAAGTATGGTCGAAATAATGATAAAAAAGGCTTCAATGCATCTGTACACACTACCAATCCTTCCCATTATATGTACGGGAATATTATTTTGATAAAATGTGTTAAATCCGGTGTTAAGAAAAGCCATAGAAAAGGAAAGGATAAAAAAACCAATTGCTGCTATCAAAAAATTAGCAGAAAATGCATAAATCAGATATCCGATCGATACCATTAAGGATCCAAGACCAATCAGCCAAGAGGTAGCAACCTTTTTAACAATTATGATATTTACTAGTGCGCCAACAATTATCCCCGCACCAGCAATACTCACCAGAAATCCATAATCTCTCTCTGACAATAGAAGCACTTCTCTCGAAAACGCTGCTTCCAGTGAATCTACAGCAGTTGCCAAAACCATCACTGTACTAAAGAGTAAATAAATAATGATAATATACAGGTGGTTCCGGCTAAAATCGACAACTAATCTCCAATCTTGTTTTAAAATCTTTAAAGTTATTTTTTTATCTTCTGTTTCAATAAAATCATTTTTTTCAATATTTGGCATAATAAGTGTGATAAGAGCTGAAATGAAAAGGGCTATTGCATTACTATAGATGGCAAAATTAGGTGTGCCAATCATAAATAGCATTCCCGCTATGGCAGGCCCTATCACAAATGCTCCAGAATCAATTAAGCTTCGAAGTGAATTAAACCTTTTTCTTTGATCTGGAGGAATTAACTTGGTAATGTACGGTACTGACGTTTGTTCATACATGGAACTAGCTACATTAATAAAAAAAACGAGTGTATAAATGGCAGAAAGAGATGCTAGGGAAGGCAATAAGGCAATGAACACTGCTTGGAATATATTCAGCAAAACCATCAGATGTTTTTTATTCAATCGGTCTATTAAACTACCGGACCAAAAGTTTGTAAAAAATGCAGATAGAGCCCTAAGTATATACAACCCCGAAACAGCAAGTACTCCCATCCTATCAAGAACGATTAAATTTAGTGCTATAAAATAGACCCATTCTCCAATACTGGAAACACCAATGCTTGATAATAAGATAGAAGGGTATTTCCACGACTTCACTAACTTGTTTATACGCAATTTATTTCCTCCTTAAAAATGTAAAATTGGATAATAAAAAAACTCACCCCCAAGATTTTAGTCTTGAGGACGAGTTGCTGCGCGCCGTGGTGCCACCCCAGTTTGACAATATGTTACCATATTATCCTTTGTAGGTACGGTATGAAGTCCATACGTATACCCTAGCTCGATAACAGGAGCACCTGTCACACCATCACCTATATGGATCCGATGTGCCGCTCAGAGGCTTGCTTCCAACCATTATTCCTACTCCTTTCCACCAACTGGAGCTCTCTTTGAAGAATTGCATGATTGTACTCTTCTCTTCATCGCATGTATTTGTTTATGGCATTTTAATGTTATTTACCATATCAAACCTTCTAGGGGATGTAAAGAAATTTTTAAAAATAATGAAATAATAATTATTATAATGAATGTGTATAGTTTCTCTTTTACGAAGGGGCAATATGAGCTTTTCAAGAAGGCGATCTTATAATAAAGAATTATAAGAAAAGCCATCGTTTCGATGGCTTTATCTGAATACATTATTATATAGTAGAATTAATGTTGTTAAGCCTTAAATTTTAACTTTGCACATATTCCTTTAAAAAATCATCAACGGCTTTTTCATAAGCCTCTTTGTTCTCATTATAGCTTTGAGCATGTGTACCATTAACAGCAAAAAATAATTTTTTAGGACCTTTCTTTTTATCGAAAAGTTTTTGCGTCATTTCTGGCAAGATAAAATCATCTTTCTTGCTATGGATAAATAACATCGGACTTTTTATTTTATCAATGACAGAGATAGGAGAAATATCTTTAATGGAATAGCGAGCTCTGGCACGTAAAAATAAATTAGCGATAGGAATAAAGATTTTTCCAGGTAGTTTTATTTCCTGTTTGATGACATAATCTAAAAGCTCCTTGAAATCGGAAAATGGACAATCCGCAATATAGAAATCGGCGCCATCCTCGATTCCGCCAGCATAAAGAATCATTGTTGCTGCACCCATCGATTCACCATGAATCCCTAAAAGAATATCTTTTCCTTTTTCTTGTTTAAGCCAATCAACAATTTGCTTTAAGTCAAATTTTTCGTAATAGCCAAAGCTTGTATTTTTCCCGCCCGACTCTCCATGTCTGCGATGATCGTAAATAATACCATTGAAGCCTCTTTCTAAAAATAAGTTCATATATTTAATCGAACTCGTTTTATTTTCCGTGACTCCATGGGAAATGATGACATATTTCTTCGTATCAAAAGGCTCTACTAGGATTGCTTTTAAATCATAACCATAAGGAGAAGGAATGGTAATTTCTTGTTTAGTTAAATTTTCATAAGAAACAGGGTCTAATCTGCCAGCTTCTTTTTCTCTATTTACAATAAAGTCATTGTCTTTTTTCTTCATATACATTAATCGATTGGAACAGTATAAACCAATGGAAGTAATAAATAATAACACAGAAAACAAATAACGAAACAGCTTTCTCAAACCGATTCCTCCAGTAAGTTGAAAAATTTAGCAGAAACTAATTTGAGTGTATCATTTCTTTAGAAAGAAACAAAATGGACAACTTCTTTAATTATCAAAAATTAGACTTATACAGATGGCTGTTATGATAAAAAATTTTATGCAAAATGAAATAAATGGTTACAGATAAAGATAGCTGGGAGAGAGAAAAGCCACACCTTCTTAGAAGGTGTGGTGTGGCTTGGACTACTGTTTAGAATTTTGTCTGTTTGTTGGATGGATGGCCTTTTCTAATTCTTCTGCGGCAATTATTTGTTTGACAGTATCTGCATTAGGCTTACCAGCTTGACTGTAGCCTTTGTCGCGTTTCTGAGTCATCATGCTTCCCCTCTTTTTTATAGAAGTGAAGATACTTGCAATCGTCTTCGTATCCAATTCTCTAATATAACTTGAGTAAAAAAATATGTTATTATACATACAGCATAGTAAAAAGAAGGGTGAATTATGGCAGAACATCATTTTTATTTAAAAGCGGATTGGCCAGGATATCGAAATGATATTGGGACAATCGAAAGTGGCAATTTAAAAACAAAAATATCGATTCCAAAAGAAATGGAAGGACCTGGTGTCGGTACTAATCCAGATGAAATGCTTCTCGGAGCAGCAGCAACTTGCTTTATTATTACACTTGCTGCAATGATGGAAAGAAGTCGACTTGAGAAGGAAAGCTTAACATTAGAATCAGAAGCAGTAGTTGATGTCACAAACGGTGTATTTACTTACCAGAAAATTATTCATCGCCCGAAGATTGTGCTCAAAAAAGAGGCTGCTGAAAAAGACATAAAGCTTGCAGCAAAACTTGCCCATAAAGCGGAAGAAAGCTGCATGATTACAAGAGCAATTAAAGGGAATGTAGAAGTCGAATTAGAAGAAACAATAGAACTTGCACTGTAAAATCCAAAGAAGGAGGGGGATTCAGATGGCAAAGCAGCGGAGACATGTACAAAAAACAAAACAGGAGGATAAGCCTGTTACATTAGGGGATCTTCTAAATGAACAGTTAGCAGATCAACTGAAAAATAAAAAGCAAGAACTAAAACAACAAGAAGAGGCCAAGCAAAAAGCAGAAGAAGAAAGAAAAAGAGAAGAACGTCGACAAAGAGAAAAAAATAAAAGTTTTGAAGAACTGTTAAATGAAAATGCGATGAATTGGAAGGATTTTAAGTAAGAAGAAAAGGATATCGATTAAGGTATCCTTTTTTAATAATTACTTTATTTCTGTTATTTTGGTGAAATTTTTTTCTTTTATTTGACTATTTTTGGGGTGAAGCAAAGCTTGGAATTCTTGAAATAACGCAGCAATTTCCGTTTGTTCATTGATTAAAGCAATATTGGCATGATAGTCTTGTTCACTCTGATAGGTCGTGATTTCCAGCCATTTTGTCGGATCATCATTACTTTGTAAATAGGTTGTTGTTGAATCGATATACTTGCGATAGATGTTGCTTGCTTTCTCTTGAATACAGAAATATTCTTTGATTTTATCGGTTGGTATATGATATTCATATACTTTTACATACATTTACTCTCCTCCTTCGATTTTAATTAATTAGTAATTCTTATTTTAGCATGTTTACAAAGACATTTAGTGAGAATGTATCAGGATAAGAATATTTGAGCTGAATATTCTGTGGATTTGATCTGTATAAATGTTTGTTTTGCCTATAAGATAGGGAAAAAAGAGTAAAGTTGAATCGAATTTGGAGATGATAGAGTGGTAAACTTGCAATTAAAGGATAGAGAAAACATAGTCGAACGGAAAATTCGCTATGATTCTACCATAGAAGAATATCAATGCAAACTTCTTCAATCGGATAAAAGGAAAATCACTCTCTTGCATCAAGTGGAAAAGTCATTTGAAATGAGGAAAGGCAAACAAAAACTAGTTATTCCGAAAGGGACCTATACGTTTGCTTATTATTGGTTGGATCAGCCATATAATTTATACTTTTGGCGAGATGCAACTGGAAAATATTTAGGAGCGTATTTCAATATTGTGAGAAAAAATTGGTTTCAAAATGATATGGTTATCTATGAAGATTTAATTATTGATATTGTCGTTAAACCTAATCAAATGTATTATATTTTGGATCAAGAAGAATTACCTCAACCCATTGAAACGTTTGAAAAAGGGTTTGTTCAAAAAGCATTACAACAATTGTTAAAGCGGAAAGATGGTATTCTTGCAGAGGTATCTAGAGAAACAGCAGATTTGTTTCGCCTATAAAATGGAGCTATGTACGTATTTTTAAAGGGAAGCTCCAGATCATTGCAGCAAACTTTAGAATATCCTAAAAAATATAGTATGCTCATCTTTCTTTTGTTAAAATTTAACTTAAATTGGCAGGCTTTATTTGAAAGGATGAAGAGCTTGACTATTACCCACGAATTTGGAATCATTGAAAATTTCAATAAACAGTATGTATATAATCATTACACTCCAGATATTTATGATTGTATACCTGTAAATGATGATTTTATACAAGAGCTGATAAAACCATTAGCGATGATGAAAACATACTTCCAACATCTGAACGACCGGCTAAAGGTTTAGCCTATTACGGAATAACACTTATTCCTCCTGAATCGTTACCATTTTTTTTAGATATCGTTGCGTCTAAAAAATCAGGGCAGCTTATTGATCTAGCTCGAAAAATAACAGCAGCGCAGGAAGCAGAAAAATACATGATTCACTATGGGATTTAAGCCATAGTAAATCATGTAATTTTGTCGCTTTATTTTTTACTTTTACCTTGAAAATAAGGAATATCTAGAAACGTAAGACCTATTGCTAAGCCAAGAGAGGTAAAAGAAAATGCAAAAGTCTTCTGATTCGGATGAAAAAAATAAGAAAATAGATAATTAACTAAGCTGAATAAGAGAAACAGGCAAATACATTGCGATACCTTCTTTGCCAATAAAGACCAGCTAAAGTTTTTCTTCCACGTGAATACTGCCATCCATAGTAAGTAAAATATAAAACAAAATAGGAATATGATATATCCAATGATAAAATAAAAGGGAAAAGTGGTAGTAAAATCTTTATAGATAAAATAAAAAGCTATTCCAGTTAGGAGGAAAAAAATAATATATAAAAAAGGGTTAGCCTGCTAAAAAAATTATTCATATTACACCTTTTTCTAACATTTATTAATGCTATGATTCTAGTATTACACTACAATAATTATAAGCGAAAGTGGTAGATTAATCCAGCAGGCTAAAATAAATGTCAGTAAGAGAGTTAAACTTCATCCTCATCATCCAAATCTCTTCCTTTTTTATTCCGTAAATAATAAGTATAAAGTACAGGTATGATCCCGCATATAAATACTATTCCGCCAATAAGAACACCATTTAAGATACGCTCTCTATCAGAGAGGATTATTAGAATTCCAATAAGCACGGAAAGCAGAGTGACAATAGTAATAGAAAGAGATAGTCCCTTTTTAGGGTCCTTTTTGCTGTTTTCATGATCGACGCTTATATTCATTGATAGATAGGCTGAAATGATGCTAGTAATAATAAATACATACCATAACGGATTGTCTCTCATTCCAACTAAGCCTTTTGTAATAAGGTCATAGCCTAATATGCCAATAATACCAAGCGTTTGAATGATATAGGCTACTTTAATATTTTGTAAGTTTTTCATAATTAGACGTTCATCTTTTATTTTTTTCACTTTTCTTCCTCCTTGTCTACCCAAAATAATTCATCTAATGTTCTGTTGAGGGAATAACAGAGCTCAAGACAAAGTTTTAAAGTAGGATTGTATTTTCCTTTTTCAATAAGACTGATTGTTTGACGAGTAACGCCAATCTTATCTGCTAATTGCTGCTGGGTTAAATCTGCTTGAATTCTTGCAATTTTAATATGGTTCTTCAAGGCAATCCTCCTTATTGATGGAATGTATATATTACATTATAACTAATATATATTGCTAAATGCAATATATATATTCCGTTTGATGATTGTGATTCCATAAAAAAGAGAGAATCACTACTTAAATTCTCACTTTTTTATCTTCTATTTCTTTGTGAACGTCATTACTTCTTGCAAATTTGGAATAGAAGAGGAGGCCCCTTTCCGTGTTACAGCAATTGCAGCAGCTTTTGCAGCCATTTGCAAGGCATGTTTTATTTCCGCCTGCTGGGAAACTTGACTTAAAAAGTATCCTAAAAAGGTATCGCCAGCAGCGGTTGTATCAACTGCATCTACTTTAAAAGCGGCTTGTCTATGTTCTTCTAAACTATCTTTATAAATTACGCCTTCATTGCCCAATGTTAAGACGACTTTTAGCTGCTTGTTTAAGGATAAAAGCTTTTGAAAAATCTTGTCATTTGTATGTTCATTCGTAATGGCTTTTGCTTCTATTTCATTTAATATTAAGTAATCAATTTTTGAAAAATCTAGGTTGGTAATTGTCTCATCGATAGGTGATGGATTAAGAGCAATCTTTAATCCTCTTTTGTGTGCAGTTTCCACTATGTATGCTAAATCGTTTATTTCATTTTGCAATAACAGTAAATCGTTCTGGGAAAAATTCGCTAAAACTTGGTTAATATGATTGATCGTTATTTCTTTATTTGCTCCGCCTAATAAAAGAATACAGTTTTCACCACTAGCAGAGACTTGAATAATGGCGTGGCCAGTTGTGTTCCCATTCTCACAAATCCAATCAACATTTACATTTGCTTCCGCTAATACTTCTTTTAAAAATAAGCCGTCTTTTCCAATATTCCCTCCGTGGTATACTTGTGCTCCAGCTTTAGCAAGTGCAATTGATTGATTTAATCCTTTTCCGCCCGGAAATTCTTCATAATTCGTAGAAGATAAAGTTTCGCCAGCAGAAACAAAGTGAGGAACCGAATATACTTTATCAATATTTAAAGAACCAAAATTCAAAATCTTCAAGTCTTTCCCCCCATAGTTTTTAACTTATTTATAGAATATCACTGATTTTACTTTAAATAAACGGGTTAAGTTTGTTAAAGTAATAAGATAAGAGGAATTATTAGGAAATTTTAGGAGCGTTTTGGGTAGTAAGCAAGACATGAAAACTGATTGGTTAAAGGCTTATTTATAAGGAGGAGCAAAATATGAAGCATGCCTTAATTATTGGAGGCACAGGAATGCTTTTTGATGTGTCTGGATGGCTGGCTGAGCAAGAGGATTGCAGATTATCTATTGTTGGCAGAAAAGCTGCCCCAATAAATAGTTTAATAGATAACCTGGACGATAAAACGAAAATAACCCCCTTACTGGTTGATTATACAAATCACACTGCGTTTAGGGAGAAATTAGAATGGTCTATACAACAGAATGGACCAATTGATTTGGTTGTAGCATGGGTTCATTCGATAGGAAAAAATGCTTTGAATATAGTAAAGGACGAACTTTCCGAAAGCAGACAGAATTGGCGTTTGTTTCACATTACTGGGAGCAGCTCGGATTTGTCCAAAATAAAGAAGGAACTAACGATTCCCCCTAATTGCAGCTATCATCAGATTCAATTAGGATTTATTGTGGAGAATAGCGTCTCCAGATGGCTTACACATAAAGAGATTTCAGCTGGGGTGATTGATGCCATAAAAAATAATTGGAAGAGAAAAGTAGTAGGTGTAGTGGAACCATGGGAGAAAAGACCATAGACAGTGTTTAAAAAGGAAATGGAGGAAAAAAGATGTCAGAAGATTTTTATTGTGACGAAGTTCTTAGTGGAAAAACAAAGGTTAGAAAAGTGATGGAAACTGAAAATGTGTTAGCATATTATCATACAAAACCCTTTTATCCAGTTCATATAGTAGCAATTCCCAAAAAACACATCGCTTCTCTTATTGCATTAGAAGAAGGAGATAATCATTTACTATTGGAGCTTTTGGGCGTTGTAAAGCAAGTAGCTGCTACCGTGACAAAGGAACATGGTGCATGCAGAGTTATCACCAATCTTGGCAAGTATCAAGACTCCAAACATCTTCATTGGCATATTGTTCATGGCAAACCGCTAAGGTAAATGGTCGAATCTAAAAATATAGTAAAATATCATTATTCATTTCAAATACTGAATATTTCTGAAACGGAAATTATTTAATAAGGGAGATTACAAGCTAGGAAGGGGCGCCCCCTATCCTTATGTTCACTATTGAAAAAGGGTTTTATGGAAACTTCATCGGTAAAAGGAATAAAAACCATTTTGTTGTTCAGAAATGGTAGATTAGGAGATCTAGAAATGCTAACCCTTTACATAACAAGACATGGAGAAACACAGTGGAATATAGAAAAAAGAATGCAAGGATGGAGTGATTCAGACTTAACGGAAAAAGGAAAAAAGAATGCAGTATTATTGGGTGAAAGATTGAAAGAGATAGAATTTGCTGCAATCTATACAAGCCCTAGTAAAAGAACGGTCGCAACAGCAAACCTTATAAAAGGAGATAGGCAGATTCCGATTATTTTCGATGATCATTTAAAAGAAATTAATATGGGAAAATGGGAAGGAAAGAAAGCAGAATATTTGAAAGACAGCTATCCAGAAGCATTTGCCCTTTCTTTTGGAATGCCCCTCATCGTTACAAATCCAGCGATGGCGAAGATTTTTTTGCAGTGGAAAAGAGGGTTAAACAAGCATTAAATATAGTGAAAGAAAATTATGCTTCGGGTAATGTTCTGCTTGTAACGCACTCCGTGGTGATAAAGTTATTACTAGCAATTTTTAAAGAGCTGCCAATGGAGAAAATCTGGGAACCACCTTTTATTCATGATACTAGTCTTACTGTTATAGAAATCAACGGTGATATGGGCAGGATTGTATTAGAAGGGGATCTATCACATCGGGTGTAGAGATATTTTGACTACTCCTGTTTATATTTTTTACCACCATTTTATGCTTAAGGCATTAACTTTTTAGATGACTATTTATATAAAATGTTGAGGACGGGAAAAAGATAAAATATGGAAGAAGATTACCGATAAAAAAGAAGAAAGGAGAATTAATGTCGTTTAAAATCAGCAAAAAAAGATTTAAAAATAATTGAAAGCTTGAATTTCAATTGTCTTTTATATTAAGTATAAAATTAATGAAACTAAACAACGATTATAGAGAGACTTACAGGGGGAGAGTTTTTTGCGAAAAAAAGTGCATTTATTTATAGCTATTATACTGCTGTTATCATTATTTGTTCCTTATGGTTCTAACAGCAAAATAAAGGCAGCTTCAAATGCGATATCGATTAATTTCCAAGCAGATGATGCAGTGATTGATCCAAATCGCCCATATATTTATATGGTAGAAACAGGTAAGCCTATTTTGCATAGAGTAAATTATCTAACGGGAGAAATAAAAAAGATAAATCTTAAATACCCAGCAGAAAAAGTGGAAGTATACAAGGACAAAGTCTATGTGACTCAGCATTTAATGAAACATTCATATTATACGGAAAAGGGCTTAAAAGGAGCCATTGCAGAAGTGGATGCCGGAAGTTTTACTTTATTAGATACCTTTCCAATATCCACAGATCCATGGGATATTGCGATCGATCAGAATGGCTACCTTTATATAACTCCTGGTTCTAATCAATGGGAAACTATTAAGGTTTATTCCTTAAATTCGAAAAAAGAAGTAGCAGAAGATGCTGGCGATGATAATACATCCATTTACATGGAATCTAGTATTTCCTACAATGAAAAGTTACACCGTCTTTATACATTGGACTCAGCAATAAGTCCAATAGATGCCTATGCCTATCTAATTGATAATGGCAAGATTGTAGACCATTATGACTCCCCATATCACGGAGACTATCATTTAAGCTCGGAAATGGTTATAAGCCCAGACGGACAATATATGTACAATATGAATGGGGTTGTATTTCGTTTATCAACTGTACAAGAAGAGGATATGACTTTCGATTTTGAATTTAGGATGGCCTATGATGAGGAAAATAATGAATATGAAACTTTTAATGACATTGCCTTTGATGATTCTGGAAGAAGAACTTATATAGCTAGTAGTTTTGGGGGAATAGATGTTTATGGCTATGGATCTGCCGATTATTACTATTCATTAAAAGAAGATTATTTTGTTCATTCTCTCTTTTATCAAAATGGATTAATTGCTATCTATGAAGATGAGAACGGAAATAACTATGTAGAGTATATGAAAAACACTGAGCCGTCTTCCTTTGAATTAACGGATTCATTGTTTTATGATGTTAAAAATGACGTGTGGGCAAGTTTAAGACAAGATAATAGTAATCTGGAAATCGATTCTGAACTTTTATTCTTTTTTAATCAGGGGATTAGATGGAAGGATAGAAATGGAATAACTCTTATGGAGGGGGATAAGAAGATTCCTATTCAAATAGAGTCTGATGATAATTATTTGCATATACTCCCAGAATTATTAACAAAGGGAAAAAAATATAAATTAACGATAAATAAAAATGCTATTAGCGGTTATGCAGGCAAAAGCTTGGATCGTGATATTGTCATAACATTTGGAACGATTGTTGAACCAGTGTCAGAGGTGTTTCTGGAAAAAGATAGTTCACAAGCACCCAAGATGTATACATTTATTGGAGGAACTACGGGAGGAAGCAATCCTCTATATGAGTTTTATATAAAAGACGGGAATAATTGGAAAAAAATACAAAGTTATAGTAGGAATAATAAGCTAGAATGGCAGCCAGCAGGTACTGGAACTTTTCAATTTAAAGTATATGCGAAAAGTTCTGGTAGTAGGAATCTCTATGATTCTGTACGCGAGTTTAGCCAAAAAGTTACAGATACAATAAAGCCGAGTATTACTATTACACAAAAAACTAAGAAACCAACAAACCGAGATATAGAACTCCAAATAACCGCAAAGGATAATTTTGGAATTCGGTATATCCAGCTACCTGATGGGAAGAAAGTGAATAATGAAAACGTAAAGTACATGGTGAAAAAGAATGGAACATATACCTTTACTGTTGTAGATTTGGGAGGAAATAAACAGGTTAAGTCTATAACCATAAAAAATATCGATAAAACACCTCCAAACGAACCTCAAATTAAGGAAGTTACAGATAAGTCGACAACTGTATCAGGAAAAGGAGAAGTAAATGCAAAAGTTGTAGTACTGGCAGGTAAAAAGGAACTAGGAAAAAGTACAGTACAAAAAGATGGTCGTTTCCAAATAAAGATTTCAAAACAAAAGGCAGGAACCAAATTAGTAATTAAGATAATAGACGCAGCTGGGAATAGTACATCCAAAGCAATAAAAGTTATCGACAAGACTCCTCCAGCAAAGCCAAAGATTACGACAAATGTAACATCGAAGACGACACTTATTGCTGGAAAAGCAGAAGCGAACGCAACTATTACTATTTATAATGGAAAGAAATTCGTGCAAAAAACAACAGCTGATGCAAAAGGTTCCTTTAAAATGACAATCAAAAAACAAAAGAAAAATACAAACTTATTGATATATGCACAAGATAAGGCAAAGAATAAGAGTCAAGCAACAAAAATAAAAGTGAAATAAAATAATAGGATATCGTTTGTGTAAGGAAAGGCGATATCCTATTATTATAGTTTTTTCCATAGTTTCTATAATTCGAAGTTTTGGCAGAAATGAGTGAACATTTTGCGATGGGGAGTGGAGAAACATTTTGAATAAAATAGAGCTGATTGAATTAACCGCAGAAAATATACAAGCAAATGGCTGCTATTGTTTAAGAAGCAAACAGAAGTCAACAGGCTATCAAGCAAAAAAAGCATGGTTAATAGATCAATTTGGACAAGGATTGAAATATATTCAACTAATGGAGAATGACAAGCTGGCCGGTTTTATTGAATATACACCCATAGAACATTCCTCCAGAGTAGTATATGGGGAAAATTACTATGTCATCCATTGTCTATGGGTAAATATAACGGGTAAAGGCTATGCAACTCAGCTAATTGAAAAGGTAATTCAAGATGCAAAAAATCATAAAAAGGATGGCGTTATCGTGGTAACAAATCCAACAACCTCTTGGACGCCAAGCAAGGAAGTTTTCTTAAAAAAAGATTTCACTGAACTAGAAGATGCTCCCTATGGATTCGAGTTATTAGTCTACAAAATAAATGAAGCAGCAAATCCATATTTTCCGAATGATTGGGAAGAACGACTGACACTTCATAACAACCAATTAACCATTCTCCGCACAGCGCAATGCCCCTATATCGATATAGCCATCGATAATGTAATAGAAGCAGCTAGTAAATTACAAATAAAGGCAGAAATTCACCATCTCCAAACACGTGAAGAATTATTAAAGCTGTCGCCAACTCCATATGGTGTTTATGGAGTGATTTTTATGAATAAATTAGTCGCTTATCACCGGCTTACAGTTCATTCTGCGATGAAAAGAATGAAGGAATTTATATAAACAGAGAATTACCGAAAGTGGACCTCTTTGCAGGAATCCACTTTTTATTTTTGAAAATATTTAAAAAAAGTAAAACTTTTTAGAACTCTATCCGTCTATACATAGAATTTTTAATAAAGGAGGGGAAATGGTGGAAAATGAGAAAGATAAAATCATCTTAGAATGGTATGAAAAGTTTGGAGAAGCTATTTTTAAATATATTTTCATCATGATTCAAGATTATCAGCAGGCAGAAGATTTAACAAACGATACTTTTTTGAAAGCTTTTATCCACTTGGAAACATTTAAAAGGGATGCAAGTGAAAAAACGTGGCTGTATCGGATTGCTCATAATCTCACCGTCGATATGATTAGAAAAAAGAAGCCGGTAATACTGCTAAAAGAAGCTTTTTTATTTAAAAAAGATGAGAATCCATTACCTGAAGAGATGCTGCAGATCAGAGAACAATCATTAGAAATTTACAAGGCGTTAAGTACCTTGAAATCAACTTATCGAGAAATCATTATTCTAAGAAAATTAAAAGAATTCTCTATTGAAGAAACGGCAGGGATTTTAGGATGGTCAGAGGCTAAAGTGAAGTCGACCTTATTTCGAGCCATGAGAGCTTTGGAGAAAGAATTAAAAAAGGAGGGAGAATTAAATGGAAAAATTATATAAGGAACAACTAGATGCAGAATTGAGGGACTTAGAAGCTGATATATATTGGAATAAAGAACGAAAAGATGCTTTGCATTTAAAGCTGAAGGAGCAGATGAAGAATAATCGGAAAACGAAAAATGCACTTCAACCATTCCCTTTTGTGGCAATTATAGGAGCGGCAGTGATTCTCTTTCTTTTCACTCAAATGGAAATGGAATCACTCCCATTTGAAAAAGGGGCAGCAAAAAATGCAGCTTTCGATATGGAAGCGGATCAAGATGAAAGAGTAGTTTTTACAGTTGAAGAGCAGAATAAAATCGAAAATAAAACAACTGTTTATCTATCAGAGGAAGCGATATTACCATATAACCTAAATACTAAAAATTTATCTTCCATTGTAGTTGTCGGTGAACCAAAAATAAGTGCGAGAAAAGAAAAGCGTTCCATTCTAGTTAATGTTGATTATCCGTTAAAGAATGGCCAATATTTTTCTATCCATTCAGAAAAAAAGCCTAATAATATGCGAGGAAACGGAATAAATAGTGTGGTGAAAAAAGAATACGAGATCACGATTAATAATCAAGAGGCTGTTTTAGTAGATATGGAGAAAAAGCCAAAATTAATACTAAAAACAGATAGATACCAATATACTATCTCGGGTGTAAAAGATGTAAGAGATTTAATCAAAATTGCCGAAATGATAGAATTTTATTGAAGAACAGAATGATAAATTTGTGATTGGAAAATTAATTGTTATTGCTAGCGAGGAAAATCCGAATGGTAAAAATAAGGGAGAGTTAATACATTGAGAAATAGGGGTTCTGTTGTTATTAGCCAAGGGAACAAATTTTGTTTAATTAAAAGAGTAAGAGATAATTCCGTTTATTTTGTTTTTCCTGGCGGAGGAATTGAAGCAGATGAAACGCCCTGAGCAAGCAGCTAAACGGGAAGCATTCGAGGAGTTAGGGGTAACTGTCGAACTAAAAGAATGCCTTGTAGAATTAGAGAAGCAAGGAACTCAGTATTTTTTTCTAGCTGATATCATTCATGGAACGATTGGATCAGGGCAAGGTGAAGAGTTTACTAATTCTAATCGAGATCGTGGCACTTATTTGCCTATGTGGGTAGACATAGATGATTTAACCGTTATGGATGTAAAACCTAATGTCGTAGCTAAAAAAGTGCAAGAATATTTTGCTAGAAAGCATTCATCTTAGAAAAAGTGACCTTTTTTATCGAAGGTCACTTTGCTTTTTTGGTTTTGGAAATTTAATCATATTTTGAGGTTTAATGGTATAATTTTGAAGGGGAGCGAACCGAGTTTTGATCTTAAAAAGCTTATGCTAAAAAAGCATCATAACAGGTTGACTGGTATGAATTTGTATTTTGGAAATTGTTTTGGCTGACAAAGTTGACAAATAAAAAATAGGTAGGCAGACGACATGAAAATAGAAATACGAACATCGCAAGAGAAACCAATTAAATGTTTGGGATAACATTTTTTCTATATCCTGCTCCGTTCTTTCCTTCCACCATCCTGCATTTTTATATAGTTCTATCACCTCGCAAGCCTTCTGTAGGTGCATGGGAAAAGAACAAGCTCATTGGGTTTGCAAGAGCAATATCGGATGGGATTTTTAGAGCGTATATAGAGGATGTTGTTATTTCCAGCTCCTTTAATCGGAAAGGAATTGGCATAAAGCTAATTGCTAAAATGGTAGATGAATTATCTAATATTGATGTTATCAGTTTATTTTGTGAGGAAGATTTAATTTCCTTTTACAACAAGAATGAGTTTAAAAAAAGCAACTCACAGTTTGTCATGCATAAAGTAAAGAAATGAAAATGGATTATACTTCCCTAGTTTTTGATAGGAGTGAGAATTTGAATTTAATAGAAAATATAATTGCAATGAAGGAACAAGAGTTAAAGTACTTCTTAGGAAATGATAAATTGGATGAAATAACATCGGATGAAAAAACAAAACAGAAAGTCATCCTGTCCATGCTTAAACATATTGGCTCCCCTGATAGCGAGTTAAGAGATAACTTGATTTATCAAACATTTTGTCAGTTTATATTGGAATCCAAACTAGATAACGATCTATTAATTGAAATATTAGATATTTGTATAAGTGATCAATTTTTATTTAAAGGAATTGGCGAAAAGAATACAGATTCTGTTTTCACTCGTTCTTTCACCTCTTTATTAATAGCACTTATACTTTATCAAGATAATCGCGATGATTTCTTATCAAGGGCAAAGATCCTTGAAGTGAAGGATAAGTTGATTAGCTATGTACATCTTGAAAAAGATGTGAGGGGATATGTTAGAGAAAAAGGATGGGCCCATAGTGTTGCACATGCAGCAGATGCTTTCGATGAACTTGTCAAAAATAAAAAAATGAAGCAAAGTAATTATCCAGAAATAGTGAAGGCGATTTTGGGTAAAATCTATCAGTCGGAGAGTGTCTATATTCATGATGAAGAAGAACGCATGATTATTCCCATTGTACAAATGGCAGATAACGGTTTAGAGAAGGAAGTGTTGGAATCTTGGATAAAAAATAGGAGGAAGGAGTTAGAGAAAGATAAGAATGAATTAGAGGAAGAAAATTATTGGTTCTTGGTAGCGAATTGCAAAAATTTCTTAAAAAGTTTATCGTTGACAATAATAGACAAACCTTCCTTATCTTCTCTACACCCAGTCGTACTCCATGCTATAAAGGAGATTTATTAACGATGGACTGGATACTATTTGATACGCCAGATTATTTACAGGGAGGTAGTGCTAAACAGCAGCAAGCATATTTAGCATTGAAGAAATTAAAAATAAATGAAATTTTACATTCTTATAAGCCAATTCTTTGCGGAACCATTCCAATTGGAGTGGATATAGAGTCTTCCGACTTAGATATTATAATGGAAGTCTACGAATTTGAAATTTTTAGCCAGATTGTCATCGATTATTTTGGAAAAATGAATCATTTTCGCCTAAAAAGATTAATGATTAGAGAAGTGGAAGTAATAAAAGCAAATTTCTATTTTGATGGCTTTGAATTTGAATTGTTTGGTCAGCCTATCCCGGTTAAGCAGCAATATGCGTATCTCCATATGATAATTGAACACGCCGTTTTAAGGATAAATCCATCCGTAAAAGAAGAAGTACTTATACGAAAGAAACAAGGCTATAAAACAGAGCCAGCTTTTTGTCAGGTTCTAGGATTAAAAGGTGATCCTTATCAGGCGCTGATAGAATACGGGAAAGCAAAGAGATTCATTTAAGTATCAGCAGAAAAAGGCAGGGACAACAGTGGAAAGAAAAATAATCGGTGAATGGAAGTTTTATCAATCTACGAAAAATATTCAAAATAAAGACAAAATTGTAATCTTATATCATGGTTGGGGTGGAACAGCGAAGGGATACATAGAGTTGGCCGAAGAAGTTGCTCAAGAAGGGTATGGCGTATTAATTCCTGACATCCTATATCACGATGAAAGATTTCCTTTAGAAGATCACTTTGATTACAACATTACTCAGCAGTACTTTTGGGATACTATTTTCCATACTATTGATGAATTCAATGATTTTTTAGGCGTAGTAGGAATAAAGAAAAACAGTATCATATTAATAGGCAATTCAATGGGGGGATTTATAGCAAATGGTATTTTTGCGAAAGAGCCTGACATAAGTGGCTTGGCAAACATCAATGGCTCGGGTTCCTTCCTCCTTACAGAAAAATTATTTCGTATACGAGATGATAGAGAAGAGATGTCTCAAGAAGAAGAGAAGTTATTAAAGAAATACGATCCAATAAACACAACGAGGAGTCTATCACCAGTTCTTCTTATGCATGGAGATAGTGATACGATAATTCCAATCGAGAGTCAAGAAAATTATTATAAGTATCTTAGCCAGGAGAAGGGAAGAACCAATGTGGAGTGGGGAATTTTTGAAAAAGTGAATCATGCATTTACACCCGAAATGGTAGAGAAACTTATTGCTTGGTTAAAGGAAATCAAAAATAAGGATGAGTGGATAAGATGGACTTAATATTTATACGACATGGAGAGGGAGAACACACACTTAACCTTCCTGCTAGTTTACAAAAAAGAAATCCTTCTCTCACAAAAAAGGGGAGGGATCAAGCTAATAAGCTAAAGGAACGTTTGCCTTTAACCACTCAGGATATTGTGTTTATTAGCCCCTTAGTAAGGACATTGGAAACAGCTATGCTATGGACTGATGGAGTCGATTGTAAAAAAATAGTAACTCCTTATGTTTCTCCAAGGATGTTCCCTCTCTTAACGAATAAACAAACCTTGCCTTGTGATCTAATGATGGAAAAGGAGAAAATACTAGATATTTTTCCTGTCTTTGAACTAGACGACAATCCCCCTGAGTCATTATGGGAGAACGGATTTAATACTGTTATAGATAGTGAATTTACAAGACAGGCGGAAGAATTTTTAGCAAATTGTAGACATTTAAAAAAAGAGAAAATCTATATTGTTTCACATGACGGCACCATTACTTCCTATCGCCAGTTAATATTAGGGAGACCGTTAAGTAGAGATGATTTTCCGAAAGAGACAGGGTGGTTTCAGATATCATGTTGATTAGGATGGGTGTGTATACCGGTAAAAAGAAAATTTGGTAATCATAAAAACTGGAAACGGATAATAGAAAAGCAATATGCTCAAACGTTTATGAAGACGGAAGAGTTTACAGGATATTTGGCGCTCTTTCATTCAATAAAGGTAGTGGAGTCAGTAACAAAAAGGTATGATCAGAAAGCTGTGTGTATCCTTGAAGATGGCTATATGTGGCTTCATCAGTTTCCCTTATATAAACATCATTCTGTCACTACTATGTTTAATGCAAATGGTGATATTGTGCAGTGGTATATTGATATTTGTCTGGAAATTGGAATAGAGAAAAATGTTCCTTGGATGGATGATTTGTTTTTAGATATTGTAATGCTTCCATCTAACCAAATTTATTTACTGGATGAAGAGGAGCTGGAAAATGCATATAAAGAAAATTCAATCACGAAACAACAGTATAACCTAGCATGGAAAGAAGCGAACGGCATTATAGAACAATTAAAGCGGGATCAATTCCCCTTATTAGCATTAGCTAAAGTACAGAAAAAACAAATGGAGAGGCTGTTAAAATAATTAGAAAGCTTCCTTATACCAATTAATTTATTAAACCAGACAGTTCCAAATTTATACTTTTTTAATTTGAAAGTGTTTTGTCTTTTTATAAGTTTACTAATATTTCTCTCCTTTATCTAAATTTCAATATGAAAAGAAAGGTTAGTAGGGGAGGCTGAACAAAAAAGTAGATGAAAACCACTAAACTTCAAGTGGTTTTCATAAATTTATATTAAACACCCATTATAAGCGTTCCTAGTATGTGGTAAAAAATAGGGAACAAAAACAATACTACATTGGCAATTATACCTACTAGTGATAGGGTATCTCTATTCCGTTTATACCCTAAAAAGCCGATGACTGCTCCAAATGGACACAAAAAGAGCGGCATAAGAACAGGTAACCCTTGAATCTTCTCCAACGGAATGATGTCTGTAAAAAAATTAAGAATCAATAGTCCAAGGACAATAGGAAAAAGAATCGACAGTACACCTAAAAGGCTGCTTTTATTACTTTGGTTTTCTCTGATATTCTGATGCACATTCATACTCCTTTCAGATTTGCTTTTCATAAATTCATTTTTTGAAAACATGACAAGATAAAACTTTATATGTATACTTTACTATACAATTATTGGAAGTGTATGTAATTTTTTAAAAAAAGTTGTATTTTTACATTGAATAAAAGGGAGAATAATTTTGCTAATATCTGATAAACTGTACGGGAATTTTGAGATAGAAAAAGTTTTAATAGAATTAATAGAAAGTAAGCCAATCCAGCGATTAAAAGGAATTCATCAAGGAGGAGCAAGTTATTTAGTAAATGAAAACTGGAATGTAACGCGCTATGAGCATTCAATTGGGGTTATGCTTTTAATCCGAAAGCTTGGAGGTTCGATAGAGGAACAAATTGCTGGTTTATTGCATGATGTGTCTCATACTGCCTTTTCCCATATTATTGACTTTGTCTTAGATAAACAGAATGAGAATTATCATGAGGAAATATTTCTTTCTGTGATAAAAGATTCTGAAATACCGATAATCTTAGAAAAATATCATTATGACTATGAGAAAATAATCGGAGACGATTCTAAATGGACGATTTTGGAGCAGCCTGCACCAAAATTATGTGCCGATCGTGTGGACTATACATTACGGGATATGTATACATATGGAAAAATATCGTTAAAGGAAGTAGAGGGATTTTTAGAAAATGTTGTAATAGTTGAAGGGAAAATGTGTTTACAACATGTCGATTCGGCAGAATGGTTTGTTGAAACCTATTACAAAGAGGTCATCGATTTTTTCATGCATCCATTAAATATTTATGGATATGACCAGTTAACAAAAGTTTTAAAAGCAGCTTTAGCTCATAGCATCATACAATTTTCCGATTTTTTAGGGGAGGATAAGGAGTTAATTCATAAAATAAGTACAGCCAAGAATGTGGAGCTCCAAATGCTATGGAATAAGCTCCATCCCAGTGTGAAAGTAATCGAAGATGAAGAGGATTTTGATATCCATTTAAAGAATAAGGTTCGACTTATTGACCCATTAATTTTCTGCCGAAATAAACTAATAAGTGCTTCAAGCCTTTCGCAAAAAATTCAAGGGATGAATCATGCAGCTTTGCAAAAAGCGAAGAAAGGTGCTTATGTAAAAGTGATAGAATCGTAAGAGTTTGATGATCAGTTTTTTTATTGTTTTTTTCATCACTTTGTACTCTAAATGATGTCATTACTCAAAAGTAAAAGGGCGGAATTTACAATATGTCGAATTCGGCCTTTTTACTTTTGCTTTCTGTTTATAGAAATGATGGTGTAATTACTTTTAATTGAAATGTTGTTTTACTAAATACTTAAATGGATCCAGATCAGAATCATTCTGTTTCTCCATTTCAGCTAATAATCTTTGAGCGGTATTCTTTGCAAGATCTTTGTTACTTATCATGTCATTAACTACTAAATTAGTTAGTTCTTCAAAAGAATTATAGACAACATCTGAATCTTTATTAAGTTTAATAAAATCAAATAGTATTTTAATTAAAGACTCTATTTCCTCCATTTGTCCTACCCATAAAGATATTCCATATATTATTTCCTCAGAATCATTGCTTTGGATTAAATTTTTTGCGTTTTCTAATGAAATTTCATCCTCATATTGTTCAAAGTCCTCATCTTCATATTCATGTATATATAAAGAATCTATCATTTCGGTATATGAATTAAAAACAACTTCTATTAAATCAAAATCAGTATCAATAAATGTTATTTTCGGTTCCGTTTTACTAG
The DNA here is from genome assembly GCF_038006525.1 of Niallia sp. FSL W8-0951. NCBI lineage: Bacteria > Bacillati > Bacillota > Bacilli > Caryophanales > Bacillaceae > Niallia > Niallia sp. FSL W8-0951. The sequence goes on along the minus strand of NZ_JBBOVK010000001.1, from coordinate 1,977,598 downwards.
TTCTATAGTCAAGAACAATCCAATAGTGACCATCTCCACTAATAATTACAAAACTGTCTTCCTCAATTCCCCATTCTTTTAATAATTCTTTTGTTTGAAGTATACCTTCGCCTTTTTTTATACCGTATAAAAAAGGGACTGGAATATGATCATCTGCCCAAGAATTTTGAAATTTAACTGGTAGAGCATCGTCTATTAGCGAACCGCCATTTCTAATTTTTAAATGGTTTATATATTCCTCAGGTAATTTGCATAATAAGCACTTTTCAGCAAAATCAATATCTTCTTGGGTGATTGCATCTAATGTATAATAGTCATCTTCTAAATTCCAAATTTTTTTCATAATTATCATTCTCCCTTCTACTAGTTTAATATATCATTATATGTTTAAAATGGAAAAAAAAGCTAGAAAGTCCTGATGATGTTAAAAGTTATAAATGAAGGTAGTTATGAAGAAAAAGGGGGTTTTTTACGAGTATTTTTCAAGTAACGATAAAAGAGACATTTCCTTAAGCAGCAAATGTCTCTTTTACTTTCCATTAGATTTTTTTCAGATAAACATAGCTTACTTTATCATATTCCATTTTCTCTTCATAAAAGCGATGGGCATCGATTCGCTGTAAACCAGAGGATAAAGACACGATAGGATAGTCATTAGCGACAGCCCACTCATGAACATAGTTTAATAATACCTTTCCATATCCTTTCGACCGATGCTTGCTGTCTGTAATTAATTCGCATACCCAGATGAATTTGCCGTTATACAAGGTTATCATAGGCATAAACCCACAAAGGGCGACAATTTCATTCTGATTATAAAGTGCAATCAAACGGTAGTCTTCTTTTTGAACAGACTCTGACACTAATGTAAGATAAGTATCCAAATTTAATTGCGTTCTCAATTGTTTCATAACAGGAAAAGCTTTTTCCCATTCTGCTTCAGAAGTTAATTCTTTAATAAGTAATTGGTCATTTAACATATCCAATCCTCCCTTTCTATCTCTAATGTAATGGCAATCTGGTATAATCTAAAGTGCCAGAATTGTTCTTTTTAAAGGTATCAGCTGAAGGGGAGGAGTGGATACTAATGCTAGAATTAACACCAATTTTACAGAAGGATAGTGGAAAGCCCCTTTATATGCAGTTAGCGGATTTTATTAAACAAGAAATTATGAATAAACATATTTCACCGAATGAAAAATTGCCATCGAAAAGAAAGCTGGCGGAACATTTGCAAATTAGTTTAAACACAGTCCAATCGGCCTATGATCAACTTTGTGCAGAAGGATATGTGGAAAGTATTCCGCGAAAAGGATTATTTGTATTAACTATTGATGAAGAATTTCGTAGCTGGCTCGATACTGAAGAGAATAAGGAAAAGCAAAAGGTGGAACAGGCAAAGCCTGTGAAAATAGACTTTAATTCAGGAAATGTCGATAGTAGCTATTTTCCCTATACTACTTGGAGAAAACTTTCTATGCAATCGATATATGAAGACCAAAACTTCTGGTTTTCGAATGGAGATCCACAAGGGGAATTTAATTTAAGAGAGCAGATTGCTAAACACTTATATGCGACAAGAGGCGTAAACTGTCATCCCGACCACATTATTCTAGGTGCAGGTACGCAAATGCTAATTGGGTTAATTGGTTTATTGATCGGAAGGGATAAAACATACGCCCTTGAAAATCCGGGCTATCATCGAATTAGAGTAGTTTTTCAAGATATGGGGATTAAAGTTTTACCAATTTCGGTTGATGACAATGGCATGAATGTTTCGCAATTGAATGAGAGTAAAGCAAATATTGCTTATGTAACGCCTTCTCATCAGTTTCCTTATGGAATGATTATGCCTATTACACGTCGATTAGAATTGCTTAAATGGGCAGAAAAAAACGGAGGTTATATAATAGAAGATGATTATGATGGGGAGTATCGCTATAAAGGAAAGCCGATTCCGGCACTTCAAGGACTAGATAAGAACAATCGGATTATTTATCTAGGAACCTTCTCAAAATCCTTAATTCCATCTCTGCGCATAAGCTTTGCTGTCCTCCCGAAATCTTTATATTCTACATATAGGAAGCATTTTACCGTGTATAAACAGACTGTTTCTCGCATGCACCAAGACACTTTATATCGTTTTATTAAAGAGGGCCATTGGAATAGTCATTTAAATAAAATGAGAACATTATATCGAAAGAAGCGCCAAGTATTACTGCAAACGATTCAACATCATTTAGGTGGATTTGTAAAAGTGATTGGAGAAAATGCTGGCCTTCATATTGTTTTAGAAGTTCATACTGAGTGGACAGAAACACAATTAATAGAAAAGGCATTGATCTTTGGAGTTAAGGTATATCCGCTTTCCTTGTATTACTTTGAGAAACGCTATACAGGTAATCCAAAAGTAATTTTAGGGTATGGGGGATTAACAGACACAGAAATGGAAGAGGGTATTGGTTTACTGAGAAGTGCTTGGGAGATCGGGAGTGATTAATGAAATTAGCTAAACAAAAGCCATTTTTAAGATGACTTTTGTTTAGGAATTTTAGATTATTCTTGCGGGAAAATTATCGATATGTATCATGAGTAGGTGTAAACAAATCCTCGGCAGAATTGCGAACTATGGAAAAATGATCGACATTATAATGGCCATGTAATATTGTATTGTGATGTTTTATAATGGTCTCGGCAGAAAGGATAGAAGAATCAGTTGTGGAATGGCCATCCCCAACTAGCGTGACATCCATATGATTAACCGTTGCTGTTCGGACCGCTGTATCAATACAATAAGGAGTTTCGCAACCCATAATAACAAGATGGTGCATTTCTTTTTCCTGTAGATACTCTAATAAACCTGTTCCATAGAACGCATTGGTTGCATATTTATCAAAGATTTTAACTTCGCGAGGGACATTTATATCGGAGTGAATGTCAAATCCAGGTCCTTTTCCTCCTGCAACATCTTTATCTCTTACAAAAATGATCTCTATCCCTGATTCAATAGCTTTCTTTATTACTAAATTGATTGTTTCTAATAAACCTTGTTTGTTATAGACTCCTTTTGTTTCCGCATTTCCTTCAACCAGCTCTTGTTGTACATCAATAATTAATAATGCTTGATTCAATCGAAAAACCCCTTTAAACAAGAATAGTAGTAGCTTTTTAACTACGATATTATATTCGCGATTGGAGAGAGCTTTTCCTTTTGGAGATTAAGGAAGGTTAAATAAACTTTTAGAGGCTTTTTATTCCAAGTATTAATTTGAAGGATTTTCTATTTTTAGTAGCTTTTTTAAATCCTTCTTTTGAGTCGATAATAAGCACTGTTTTTCCAACCCAAATTCTAGTATATAATGATTGAAATTTAATAGGTCTCTTTATTCCTTTTTCCTCAAACTCTGTTCCATCTTGTAATTCTGTTTCTGTTCGTATAAGCCATTTGTTGCCTATACCAAATTCTATGTATTTCAAAGTGATTCCTCGTTTCTACTATTTAGTTAAGGTGTTATTTCGATAAGAATAATATATTGGTGTTAAAATCATCGTTCATAACCAAGATGAACACCGCTTTTCAAGAGACAGAGCTCAAAAAAAGGTGTTCATAAGCAAGATGAAAACAACTATTCAATAGATAGAGCCCAAAAAAGGTGTTCATATTTGAGATGAAAACAACTATTCAATAGATAGAGCCCAAAAAAGGTGTTCATATTCGAGATGAAAACAACTATTCAATAGATAGAGTAGAAAAAAGGTGTTCATAGGCAAGATGAAAACCATTATTCAAGAGACAGAGCTCAAAACTAGCGTTCATAACCAAGATGAGCCCCACCTTTTCAAAAACAGTGAGTAATATCAGCATTCATCCATCATAAAAATGGTTCATAGAAAATTCCATGAACCATTCGGGGAACAAGCTCCGAAAAAACACTTATCCTATTAACGATGTGCTTCATAAACAGATGCTTTGGAAATTTTTTTAATGAATGCTAGTTCATCCGCAGATAGAGGGGCACTGTTAACTGCTTTTGCGTTAGCGCGAAGCTGTTCTGCTGAGCTTGCTCCTGCAATGATGCTAGCGACGGCGGGATGAGCTAAATTATATTGCACGGCAGCCTCTGTAAGTGTACGATTATCTAAGAATTTCTGTTCCAGTGTTTGTAATACTTCTGTCAATTCTTCTCGAGAATAATCTAAATAGCCTTTCTCCGATAGTTTTTCGCGATATTTAGGACTTAAAAGACCTTTTGCAACCGGTCCGCGAGTGACAACACTAATATTGTTTTCGGCAAGTAATGGCAGTGCTTCTTCCTCAGGACGTCTGTCCAAAATGCTGTATTGCATCATGACAGAAACAATTGAAGAACGTTTCACATATTCGCGAATGACATTGGGACGAATGGAGGAAATACCATAATAATGAATAAATCCTTCTTCTTTTAATTCTTCAAATGCCTCAATCGTTTCCTCTATTGGATCTTCCATCGTGCCTCCGTGCAGCTGATATAAATCAATATAATCTGTGCCAAGGCGCTTTAGGCTTTGTTTTACTTGTTCTTTAATATAGGCTTTACTTGCATCCCAAACCCAGCCTTCTTGTCCTTCTTCCCACTTATTGCCTACCTTTGTAGCAAGAATGACATCTTCGCGATTATTCTTGAAAAACTGACCGAGCAATTGCTCATTTTTCCCTTGATCATATAGATCCGCTGTGTCAAAATAATTAATTCCTTCTTCAAGTGCTGCTTCTAAAATTGGGAAAGCAGTTTTTTCTTCGGTACCGAGACTCATACAGCCTAGACCTAATTTGGAAACAAATAAGTTAGAATTGCCTAATTGAGACTTTTGCAAAATTGAACACCTCTCCATTAAAGATATCTCTTATTGTACGAAAGATGCTGTTTATTCACAAAGAATATGGCTTATTTTTGAGAGCTGTCAGCATTTGCGTTTATCCAATCTTTTACATAAGTAAATTCCGTTTGGTATTTTTTAAGAATATAGCGGATTTCCCAAGCCTTTCCTGATAAAATAATTCCTTTTTCCTGGATATATACTTTCAAAAGCTTCCCCCAATCCTTTCCATTGAACAGAAATGAAGTATAATAATCTATATGTCAGAGCTTTGGCTTAATAGAACAGGAGTGTGTCAAATGAGTACATTGGAAGAAAAAACATTAAAAACAGAGCATATTTATAGTGGGAGAATCATTCAAGTTCAAGTGGATGAGGTCGAATTGCCGAATGGGAAAACGTCCACGCGAGAACTTGTAAAGCATCCAGGCGCGGTTGCTGTAATAGCGATAACGGATGATAATAAACTAGTTATGGTAGAACAATATAGAAAGCCGCTTGAAAAAGTAATTGTGGAGATTCCTGCTGGGAAATTAGAAAAAGGCGAAGAACCAGCTCTTTGTGCTAGAAGAGAGTTAGAAGAAGAGACGGGATATGAATGTGAATCTCTAGAATTGGTAAGCTCATTCTATACTTCCCCAGGATTTGCTGATGAAATTATTCATGTATATGTGGCAAAAGGATTAAAGCAAAAAGAAAATGCAGCAGGACTTGATGAAGATGAGTTTGTGAATGTATTAGAAATTTCACTAGATGAGGCATTGGAATTTATCAAAGAAAAGCGTATTTTTGATGCTAAAACGATTTTTGGGGTACAATATTTACAAATTGCAAATTTAAAGGAGTAAAAATGAATTCGTATTACACTGATTTACATATCCATATTGGTAGAACAAAGAGCGGGAAACCGGTAAAAATAACAGCATCAAGAAACTTAACTTTAACGGCAATCATAGAATATGCCAGTAAGCAAAAAGGTCTTGATATGATTGGGATCATTGATTGCCATTCTCCTGAGGTAATATTGGAAATGGAGGAGTTAATAGCACAAGGGAAGATGCTGGAATTAGCCGATGGTGGGGTGAGAATGGAAGAAATCACGATTATTCTTGGCTCAGAGCTCGAAATATATGATTCTTTCTGTAAGGGTCCTATTCATGTGCTATGCTATCTACCGACGTTGGCTAAAATGAGGGAATTTTCTAATTGGATTTCTCACCATATGAAAAATGTAACATTAAGCTCGCAGCGCCTTTATATCAGTGGAAAAGAATTACAGTATAAAGTAAAGGAATTAAATGGACTATTCGTTCCTGCCCATGTCTTCACACCGTTTAAAAGTTTATATGGTAGCGGAGTTAATCGTTCCTTTAAAGAAGTTTTTGACGAGAAAATGATTGATGGGATTGAGCTTGGTTTGAGTTCTGATACCGAGATGGCAGACCAAATCGCAGAATTACATTCTTTTTCATTTATAACCAATTCTGATGCTCATTCTTTAGAAAAAATGGCTCGGGAATATCAGGTCATGGAAATGGAGGACGCTTCTTTTGCTGAATTTGCAAAAGTACTTCATCAAGAAGACGGTAGAAAAATCATTGCCAATTATGGATTAGATCCGAAATTAGGTAAATATCACGAAACAGTTTGCATGAAATGCTATGCTCCATTCTCGGAAACGACAGGGATCTGCACAGAATGCGGAAGTCATAAATGGGTAAAAGGGGTGGCAGCAAGGATTAGCGATTTAAAAGATGCAGCCAGTGCACCTAGTAGACCTCCGTATATTCATCAAATACCGTTAGAATATATACCTGGATTAGGAAAAAAAACGCTGCAAAAATTACTCGATTATTTTTCAACTGAAATGCAAATCATTCATGAAGCCCCCTATGAAAAACTAGTGGAGATTGTGCCAAAGAAAGTGGCAGATTATATTGTTGCAGCAAGAACGGGAATGGTAGACTTGCAAGTTGGCGGGGGCGGCAAATACGGCAAGGTCAGAGTAGATAAGTAATATCAAAAATCCCACATAATCATTTGTGGGATTTCTTCATTATGTCAAAGAATAAAGACAAATATCTCTTAATTCTTCTGTATCGGCACTTAGTGTCTCATTTTTCAAAATTCCATCTAATGAGAAGCCGAGTTTTTCTGGGATAGCACGGCTTTTCATGTTGGTGGAATCTACTCGTATCTCAATACGATTAGCCTCAAGAGTACTTTGTGCGAACTTTATTAATGCTTTTGTACTTTCGGTAATATAGCCTTTTCCTGTATGAGCTGAATCACACCAATAGCCAATTTCAAACACGCGGACTTTCCAATCGATTGAATGTAGACCGGTTGATCCAATAAATTCATTTGTTGCTTTTAAATAAATATGTAATCGAATATCTTCTCTTAAAATATATTTGGCATATGATTCTCGTACGCCTGCTTCCACTTCTTCTAGTGTTTCCTCCTGATTGGCAAAACTCATCCAAGGTTTAAAGTCTTCTTTTGACCGCTGAATGCTTTCATATACATCTTTGCCATCTCCTGGCATACAGGGGCGTATGACTAGCCTTTCTGTTTCGATCGTTTCTGGTAAATCGATTAATACTGGTTTCAAAACACTCACCTCAATTTGTTAATCTATCTATCTCTATAATCAATAATATAATAATCTGATTATTTTTTCATTTCTATTAATAATAGATTTATAGTCATATGCCCTTTTTTTTTGCATAAACATTAACTAACAGACTTGGCGGGAGGAAAGGCAATGAAAAAGAAAAAATATCAGAATATCCTAGTGAATCATATACGCGATCATTCCTCAATTTACTTATTTATCATTGTATTGTTTTTAATGGGGGTTATTTTTGGTGCAATTGTAGTGAATAGTTTGTCTCTCTCCCAAAAGGAAGATCTCTATTATTATTTAACACAGTTTTTTGGACAGGTTTCGAATGGACAAGTAGCGGACAGCAAAGATTTGTTTTTTCAAAGCTTTTCGCATAATAGTAAGTATATTGGTTTTATTTGGCTGTTAGGTATTTCGATCATAGGATTGCCTATTATTTTAATTCTACTATTTATTAAAGGAATGGTAGTTGGTTTCACAGTTGGCTTTTTAGTAAATCAAATGGGATGGCATGGATTTCTACTATCATTTGTGTCGGTTCTGCCGCAAAATCTAATTGTTATTCCAATTTTTATAATTTCTGCTACACTATCAGTAGCATTCTCTTTTAAAATGATTCGCCAGCAGTTTATGAAGAAAAAGGGAGAACCAATGCTGCCGCTGTTTGCTAGATATACTATTCTTCTAATAATGGCCTTTATAGTAATCGGCATTGCTGCTGCAGTAGAGGCATATATTTCGCCATTATTAATGAAAGCTGTCATTAATATGGTACAATCTATTATTATTACTATCCCTTTTTAATAGAGGGGTGCTGCTTCATTCATTATCGTTGATAGTCATTGTAAATTAATAATTATTATTAATTGTTATTTATAATAATTTTTATTAGGATTCTTTTCCTACTTCTGTTATAATGAGATGGACAGTGGCTAGGGAGGGACTTTCGGAATGGAAAGTAGAATAGATAGAATAAAAAAGCTGTTGCATTCTTCGAGCTATAAATTAACTCCCCAAAGGGAAGCAACAGTTCGAGTATTATTAGAAAATGAAGAAGACCATCTCAGTGCAGAAGATGTTTACTTACTCGTTAAAGAGAAATCTCCTGAAATTGGATTGGCAACCGTATATCGCACACTTGAACTACTTACGGAATTGAAAATTGTTGATAAAATAAATTTTGGTGACGGTGTTTCTAGGTATGATTTGAGACAAGAAGGTGCAGCCCACTTTCATCACCATTTAGTATGTATTGAATGTGGAGCAGTGGATGAAATTCAAGAAGATTTACTAGGAGATGTAGAGAAATTAGTAGAGCGTGACTGGAATTTTAAAATTAAAGATCATCGTCTAACATTTCATGGTATTTGTCATCGTTGCACGGAAAAAAACGAGGATGTTTCATCCGCAGAATAAACCTTTTCAGTTGAGAAGGTTTTTTATTTTTGTTATTTACTAATTCAAAGAAGGAATGTTACCTTTATCACATATTCATAGGATATCAAATGAAAACGAAGGGGGAATTTAACGCTTTAAATAATATTTATTTCTATTATAATAAGAATAATAGGTCCATTAGGTATATTAAATGTCCAATCTGGCATAGCTTGTATTATAGAAGTTATGGAGGGATTTTGGATGAGATGGACAAAAGCAATTATAAATACACTAAAAGTATTTCTCCTATTTACAGGATGTACGATTCTTTTTTATTATGCAATCGTTTGGTTTAATCAAGAATATCAACAACTACATCGCTATGATGAGCCATCAGGTTCTGCCATCAAGGTGAATGCAGATAATAGTCTGGAAACAGAAAAATATTCATGGAGGGATCGAATATTCCTGTTTTACTTAAATGGGGAATAGTCCTATGGAAGATCAATTAAAAGATTTTATACATTATTTATTAGTGGAAAAGGGTTTAGCGAGTAATACACTTGTATCATATGAAAGAGACTTAAAAAGCTATATAAAATATATGAAAAATGTAGAACAATGTAATCTCAAAGAAATACAGCGTTCCCACATTATTCGCTTTTTAGGTTTTTTAAAGGACCAAGGAAAGTCCTCTAAAACAATCGCACGACATATAGCATCTATTCGTGCATTTCATCAATTTTTATTCCGGGATCGTGTGCTTGAAGAGGATCCAACTGTACATATTGAAACACCGCAGGCAGAAAGAACATTGCCTAAAGTTCTATCCATGGAGGAAGTAGAAGCACTGCTTGATTTTCCTCATAAAAATGACCATTATGGACTCAGAGATAAAGCGATGCTTGAGCTTCTCTATGCAACAGGAATCCGTGTGAGTGAGTTGATCAATTTAAATATGGATGATGTTCATCTTACAATGGGGTTTATCCGCTGTATCGGAAAAGGGAACAAAGAAAGAATCATCCCTATTGGCGGAGCAGCTACGAGGGCATTGAAGGATTATTTGCATCAAGGGAGACCAACATTTTTAAACCAAAAGAAATCCACGGAGCATTCCTTGTTTCTAAATCACCATGGCAATCGATTAACAAGACAAGGCTTTTGGAAAATTTTAAAGCGTTTAGGGAAGGAAGCCCATATTGAAAAAGAAATAACACCGCACACATTAAGACATTCGTTTGCAACTCATTTATTAGAAAATGGTGCTGATTTAAGAGCGGTGCAGGAAATGCTCGGTCATGCTGATATCTCAACAACTCAAATATACACCCATGTAACAAAAACTAGATTGAAAGATGTATATAGTCAATTTCATCCTCGTGCCTAGTGGGCGGGAGATAGTTTTTGTTTAAAAGGGTAAATAGTAAGGAGAAAAAGACACTGTCAGCAAACTTATAAAACAGTAGCAGGAAAAGTATAGTTTACGGATAGCTCCTGGATAAATTGAAGTCTTGGGGCTATTTTTGTTGTAATTAAATGTACTCTTCCTCATCAGCTTCATTCAAATATAGTTTTTTACTCGGATCCATTTCCATATATTTTGTTTATTCGGATAAGAATCCTTTAAGTATTTGTATCTTTCTAAAAGTCCTCAATTCTAAGTATTCTTTCAATAAATCCTCATTAAGAAAACTCCTTTTTCGTTATTTAACTTTCACATTTATAAAAGCAATAAAATATTAAATCCATTTCATCCTTATAAGGCTCAAGGATTGCAGGATTTCAAAAAATATACTAAGGAGGATAGAATCTGATTTAGAAAATTTAGTAGGAAAAAGCAAAATTAGCCTTTGATTGAGTCAGTCTTTCCGGCTTCAAAATTATTAGTAGACAGCATTTGAATGAAGGGGTATTTAGGAAAATAAAGGAATATAAGTAAGTCTTTGGTATTTAGCTATTTTTAACCTTATCATTTCCAATTCCCTCATTTATAATATATGTATGTAAAATATTTACATGGCAGGGAGGGAGCCATTTGAATGATAGAAAACAGTTAAAGGCGTTGGCAATGAAAAAAATAGCTCAGCTCATGGTTTCTTTATCCGATGAATCAAAGGGGAAATATCGTGCGGCAATCCATGCGTTTGCTGACTTATATTTGGAGGACGAGCTCGTCTTTCGGGAACTCTATTTTGCTTATAAGCAAGGGCTCCGTTCCTATGATATAAAGAGCACTAACCAGGAGGCCATTTATTATAGAAAAGAGGATAAGGAGCATGTGATTCAGTTTAGACAGTCCCATTATCGTTTACAGGACCATCTTTTCTTCCCCTTCGTTACTTCCTGCATAGAAATAATGAGAGAAGTGCTGCCATTAGGGTCAGTTGTGGAACTGAATCCGCTTTACTTTCTGCCAGAACAGCAAACTTCTTCAGCAGCCAAAATTGTCATCACCAAGCGTTATACCGTTCCAACAGGTTATCAAACGTTTTTTCCGTACGGCGGTGTGGTTTATCCTGTAGGAGAAATGAAGAAAGATGCCATCCTTTATTTCACAGAGCCTTTGATTACAAATGTCATACATATGGGTTTTAAAGATGAGAGGGAAGAAGCATTTGAACTGCTTATGAAAGAAGAGCTAGTTGTAGAAAAAAAGATGACATCGATTGAGTTTTCCGCACAGGACATGCAATCGTTACAAGTGGAAATGGAAAGAGCTGGTGAAAGATAATGGCAAACTATACGTCAGGCTTTTCCTCTAGCTTAGTATCAAATATGATCTCTTTTTTGGAAGATGCCAAAGAGGGCATACAGAAAAATTTTGAGCAAATGGACTTAGAAAATGCCTCTGTGGAAGAAGAGATGCGGGAAAAAATAGAAGAAATGATTATAGAACTGAATCGACTGATTGTCGCTATTGAATCCGTTCCTTTTAGATGAGAAAATAGGAGAGAGGAGTTTACCATTGGGAACCGCACAGATAAAGATGGATATCCGTGAGTTACAGGCTACTTTACAAACCCTGCAATCCAGTATCGATGAGTTTAGTAGTTACACAGACACCTTTCGTACGGGCACAAGAAATCAGCTGAAAAACTTTCATTCTGATTTCATTGATAAAGTAGATGCTATTCTGGATCATATGAATAATGATGTAAATAAAGAGTTAGTAAAAAATATGCATGCTGTCTATACAGCCGGTAAAAGCATATTGGAAGAAATGACAAAGGCAGACGAAGAAATCAGCAAGGACATTCGGAGCGGCCAGTCATGAAACGGGACTTAAAAATTAACTATGGGATTCTGGATCAGATTATTGAACAGCTTCATACATATAAGCGGGCCCTTCATCAGATGCACACTTCTCTCCATACGATAGCTGGCTATACAGAGAGGAACGCGGGAAAGAGTCTGGAAGCCTGGGAAGATCTTATGCAGGAATCCAAGAAAACGATTAATAGCTACCAGACGCAAATAGAGGATTTATTAACATTGTTTGAAAACTATGTGGCTGATACCACTGCCTATATTACCCCTATTTCCAGAAACAGCATGATGAGAGTCGATCGGAACGATATTTGGGGAAATCTCACCCAGATTGAATGGGGAGTAACCTATAGACTTAGCCGCGCCATTCAGGAAACGTATCGGTCCCCCAGCCTTCTATTTAGTCTGTTTGACGATACAGATCCGGAAGAAAAAGAGCGAAGCAGATATAATAAACAACAGCTGGAAAGCATTCGAAATGATATGGAATCTGTTCAATCCAAGCTAAAAAATAAAATGGAAGAGCTGTGGGATCTCTATGAGTCAAAAGTAAAAAAGTATGAAAATACAGATGATGAATATGCAAACAAGGCCTCTCAGGTCAAGGATCGTTATACAACCTTCTCTGAAAAGGTAAGCGATGTGATTTCTGTAACAGCAGAGGGAGCTTGGGATTTTGTAAAAGGGCTCGCAGTAGCGATTTATGAGATAGCCAAAGGCCTTATTACGCTTGTGATCGATGCTGGAATCGTGGCCGCATCAGGAATAATTCCAGATTCTATAGAGCCGGATTTTCTAAAAAAAGCTTCTACGAAAAGGATAGAGAGTGCTACAGAAACGCTCGATGCGGTTATACACGATCCCGTAATCGTCCTTGAATCGATGGCGCAGTCTATAACAGACACCGCCGAAAAAGAAGGGATCATGTATGTATCGGGAAGTGCAGCCACTTCCTTCCTCCCATATGTCGGCCAAGCAAAATACCTAAAGCTGTTAAAAGGAGAAAAAAGTAAAAATAAAGCCAACGAAATCCGTTCAGCCATTTCACAAAAAACAACAAAATCGCTCCAACGAATCGATGGAAGCAAGAAAGAGAACAGCCTATGGCCTAATGGCATAAAAAATAGTGGAAAACAATATGTCCAAGAAGTTACCCACTTCTTTAGACAAAACTTTATGCCCAATCCGTCCTTCCAACTAAGTACAGCGAATCAGGCTCCTATCAATGTGTGGAGCAGAGCCACAATAGAAAATCGGATGGATTCAATCGTTCCAGCCTCTTTGAGGAAAGTGGAAGGGAAGGAGACTACTAAGGGTATAGATAATGCTAATCATCCTATAAGAACTTATAGGAATGCTGATTTAAAAAAATTAGAAGAAAAATATACTGCAGACTCAAGAATTACAGTAGAAATGCCTTATGTGGGCAAGGGTAAAGCAGGAACCAATTCAGAAGGCTGGTTACGTGATAAAGACTTTTATTGGAAAGAAATAATGAATAAACATCCAGAAAGTTTAAGTAAAGCAAATAAACAAAAAATTCAATTGGGTTTCTCTCCGATAAATGATAAAACATTTAGAGAACACTTCCCTCAATATGATATAAAGGAATTATATAATGATAAATTAATCCATCATCATGTAGGTGGGGGTGGTCAAGCAGTTGCAGTGCCTTCCAAGCTACACCCAGGAACAGGTGGTATACATAATGCGGAAAAAGCTGCAGGTGTTTGGGGAAATGACAGTGAGTATGCTGAATTACTTGAAAAATTTTTAAATAAGTAAAGGGTGATAACTTTGTCAATAAAAGAAGCAATGCAGATATACTTTCAAATGAGAAAAGAGATAGCTAATGAAGGTTTAGATTTTTTATTTAAAACACCAATTAGTAGTGAAGATAACCTAATAATTTATGATGGAGAAGTTGATGAGGAAGAATATATCTCATGGAAACCTGTAGAAAGGACTGTTTCACAGGACTTTACAAGTTTAGAAGATGAATTTGATATAAAATTGCATAAATCAATAGTTGAATATTTTAACTCATATTGGTTTGCAGATTTAGATGGATTTTATCAGGAACACTATATTGCATTAGAGCCTGTGCTACCGAATAGCGAGATAAGTTCATTCCGAGAGTCACTGAAAGGATATAAAGAAAATCATGGGGATAGTTTAAAGAAGATACCTATTGGGATTGAAGGGAATGGTTTGTTGGTGGTTATTGAGAACAATAATGGAATAATACAATTAGAAGATTTTGAAAGAGGGACATTTGAGCATATTGCTGAGAATATCCAAGAATTAATAGGGAATTTGAGACTGAAGAGATAGAATTTTATTTAGTGTCAAATATCTCAACAAGGATAAGTACACAATTATGTATCAGAAACTAACCGTTAAAGAACTAGTTGAACTAGTAAATAAAATATATAATCCTATGCTATCTGATGAAGAGGTAAGTGAATATATAGAAATCTTAGAAGAAAATGTTCCTCACCCTGCTCCCAGTGACTTATTTTTTTGGAACGATGAGGATTTATTACCAGAGGAAGTAGTGGAGATTGCATTAGCATATAAAGAAGAAAAATAATTGTATTTAGAATACTCTTTGTAGAACCTTGAAGGGCTATTTACTTCAAGGTTTCTTTTTTTATGCGGGGCTACCCAGTGTCGAACAATTCCGATTTATTTAGAGAAAAGGAGATAATACATGTAAGCCCTATATAATGTTTTAATAAATCCTTTAGTACGTACAACACTTATAAAACGTATGCCCTATCTACTCTTTATTTTATTAAGCAAATAACCATAATATCATCAGCTACCACCATTTCAATTGTTCAAAACCTTACCTTCGCTTTCTCACTGCCTTTTAAATTTTTTCGCAACTTTTACGTACATAGAACGATGACTATAGTAAGAAGACTACTCCACCTCGATTAATTCCTGAATGTCGATGTCTAACACTTTGCATACTGTTTCTAATGTTGATAGATATACCCTATCTACGTTTTCTGAACAAAGGTGACTGATAGTATTAGGCCGCAGCCCTGTCATACGTGCTAATTCACGTTGTGAAAGGTCACGTTCTTTTAGGATTTCCTTTAGCTTGATTGTAATAGGCATGGTACTTCCCTTCCTCTTATTCATGTTACTTTTAAGATACACAATAAATTTGTATCGGTAAAGGGGTTGATTGTATCGCTAAAGCTGCATACAATAAATTTATATTAAATATAGCGGCTAAGCGTTACGTTAATCCTAATTTGCGTAACGGAGGGGGAAAATACCATGAAAGTTATCGGATATATTCGAGTATCTACACAAGGTCAAGCAAGGGATGGATACAGCCTTGCTTACCAAAAAGATGAAATAAAGGCATACTGTCAGGCTCAAGGATATACGCTTTTACGCTTGTTTAAGGACGAGGGTATCAGTGGGGCTAAAGTAGACGAAGAAGCGTTAGAAGTGGACAGATTAGGCTTTCAGGAGATGTTGGAGTATCTCACCCATCAAAAAAAGGTGGATTATGTTGTCACACTGAATACAAGCCGTTTATGGCGGTCAGACATTGTGAAAGTGTTGGTTCATCGGGAATTGAAAAAGTATGGAGTAGACATCCGGAGTATTGAACAACCGCAATACAGTATCCATAAGAAAGACCCTAGCGATTTTTTAATCAATGGTTTAATGGAGTTATTAGACCAATATCAACGATTAGAAATCTCTTTAAAGCTAGGGAGAGGGCGGAATAAGAAAGCCCAACAGGGCGGCTATGCAGGTGGAAATGTCGCATTAGGCTACAAAGTGGAAAAAGGCAAGAAAATCCTTGTCATAGATGATAGACAAGCCAAAACCGTACAACGAGTGTTTGACTTAAAGGAGCAGTATCCTTCATGGTCATTAACTCACCTAGCGGAACATCTGAATGAGGAAGGTCATCGAACAAAACAAGAAAAGTTGTTTACTAAAGTCCAAGTCAAAAGGATTTTAGATAGAAAAGCCTTTTATAGTGGGTTATACCACTATGGTGAAATAATAGCAGATGGCAAACATCAAGCCATTTTATAACGGTTAACAGATAGAGAATGGATAGGCTTTCGTACCCTTGCGAGTCCCTAGAGACTAACGCTCGACCTAAGGTTGCCGACATTCTCTGTCTTACTTTAATCGTTCCATTCTAATATAGGGGTGAAGTTTTCTGATGAAAAGAGATAAGCATATTTATATTGGATTAGATTTACACAAGTTCCAACATACAGCGGTGATAGTGGATTGTTGGTTTGAGAAGTTAGGAGAAAAGACCATTCAAAACAAACCAACCCAACCGCCTTTCCTAGCTTACTAGAATATGTGAATAGGTATCTTACAGAAGGCTTGACCCCTGTATTTGGATTAGAAGATGTGGGCGGCTATGGCAGGGATGTAGCGTTATATCTGATAGAACAAGGATATTTCGTGAAATTTGTTAATTCCTCTCTATCCAACTCCGAACGTAACAGCTATGCGATGACCCAAAAGAATGATAGTTGGGACGCTCAATGTGTAGCAAATGTTTTAATCCGACAGCTACCTCATTTACCTGACACTTCACCATCTGACATTCATTGGGTAATCGGTCAACTTGTAGGCAGAAGAAACGCTATAATAAAAGCACAAACAGCATTAAAAAATCAACTCCACATTCAATTAAACTATCATTACCCAAGCTATAAGGATTTCTTTTCAGAAGTAGATGGAAAAACAGCTTTAGCCTTTTGGGAAAGCTATCCTTCGCCTTCTCATTTGAAGGGGGTAACAATGGAAGGCTTACGAACATTCTTACTAGAAGCAAGTAACAACGCTTGTTCAACTAGAAAAGCAGAAAAGATATTATTATTTGTTCAAGCTGATGGTGAAGTAAAAAGAGAATATCAGACATCTAGAGATTTTATCATTCAAAGCATGGTTAGAAATATCAGCTATACCAAACAGGAGATTAAGAAGATGGATACAGAGTTAAAGGTAACCATTCAAAAGTTAGGTATGCAGCTTGAAACCATGCCAGGGATTGATACGGTGACTGCCTCCGCTTTAATTGCAGAAATCGGTGATATTCATCGTTTCACCAATTCTGATAAACTAGCAAGGTATTCAGGCGTAGCCCCTATTAAGATGGGTTCGGGCGGTAAGGAAACGATGAAGAAAACAAAACAAGGCAACCGAAAGCTGTATGATGTTTTTTACAACCTAGCTGTTCAACAAGTTCAAGTAAGTAAGGGGAGTAAAATTCCTCGTAATCCTGTGTTTTATGCTTACTATAATCAAAAGCAAAGTGAAGGGAAATCCAAGTCACAAGCCCTTCTCTGTATTATGAGGAGATTAGTCAGAATTGTCTATGGTATGATGAAAAATAAAACGGCTTATATTCTGCTAAGAATGCCTGAAACGAAGGCAAGTTAATCAGTTTGGGTGGTGGTTGAATAGACTGCCATCCTTTTATTAAGTACTTATTTAGATATTCCTAAGGGTACGGTTAAAGATAAGGGAGTTAGTGAAACTAATTTAAGAAATATTGATGATTTTATAAATGGTAACAAGAAATTTGATGAAGTCATTGAAGACTATGCAAAAGTATATAAAGAACATGTTGATTTAAACAAACCTTGGTCTTGGGATGATACTATTCCGAGTGGAGATAGCTTGTCTTCTGCTCAAAAAAGAAAGATAAAAGAAATGGCTATAGAAAAAGGACATATTCCTGAAATAAAGGTTACAAAAGCAGATGGTATGAGGTATGGATTTGCCGACTTTGCAAGTGCAGGTATTGTAGAAGAGACTGTTCAGCTACCAGAGAGATTTTGGAAGTTATCGGATAAAGAACAGTTTAAGTGGTTAGACGAACAAATTGGTGGTACAAGAAAAGGGATGACGTGGCATCATACGGAGGTTCCTGGTAAAATGGAGCTAGTCCCCTTTGGAATTCATAATATTACACCTCATAGTAGTGGAAGGACAAAAGGTATGTGGGCCGACGCTCCAAGATAATAATATTGAGGAGGTATAGTAATGGAATTTAAGGATGGTTCAATAATTTATCCCTTGCCGGACGATACTTTGCTTTCTGAAAAGGAAGGTAAGTGGAGAATAAATTTACCAGAGACGTATAAAGAATTTATAAAAAAATATAATGGTGGTACTCCTATAAAGGATAGTTTTAAGTGTAATAGCCATATTTATGCGATTGATAGGTTTTTATGTATTTTAAAAATAACCGGTGAAAGAGATGATGAGTATTACGATATAGGAGTAGTTAGAACACAACTAGACGAAAGAATTGTTTTTGATGAAAATTTAGTAGGTACTGAACTGCTACCAATAGCTGTTTTATTTGCAGGTGACTTTGTTTGCTTAGACTATCGTAACAATGTTGAAGAGCCTATTGTATGCGTTTGGAATCATGAAGAGTCTTCAGATTTAAATCCTATAACATATATTGTAAGTAATAGCTTTGAAGAATTTTTAAATATGTTAACAGAATAGATACTTGTTGGTAGTATCTAAACCTTGATATAATGCCCGTAAGTTAGTAACACTTATTTAATTTACTTTAAGCACTTGATTGTCTAATAGGCAACAGGTGCTTTTTGTTTTTTGTGAGAAATTTAAGCTTTGGTCTACATGAAAAATGCTAATGAAAATTCATAATTCATGATGGTTATACCATCAAGGCATTTGTTTTAATACTGTGTTTGTGAAAATAATAAGATAAATAGGTGAGACTACATTTTTACATGCAAAGAGGACTTATTATACTACAAAACCACAAACTAAAGACAACAATGACAAAGCTCGTAGTGCTAAACGATACAGATACATAAATCTAGTAAAAAGAAAGTGAGGATTTTTGAGTGAGACAAAAAGAAAATGATTTACATGAAAATCGAAAGCTCATGATGGTTGTACCATCAAGGAGTATCGTTTTAATACTTGGCGGGACTGAATAAGAAAGAGAAATGGGCGAGATGACATTTTACATAGCAGGGGTAGTTATGATATGGAATGGTTGACAAACTAACGAGTGACAAAGCTCGTGGCGATAAAAGGTAGGTTACGTAAGAAGGTTACTAGTATAGCAACAGGGCCAGACAAAAATTGGGTTGTATTTTTACAAGAGACGGTCGTATAATACTCGCTATTCGCTAAAAAGCGTTACGAAAATTAAAATTTATGTAACGGGAGGGTGAAAAGTTGAACATTGTTGGGTATATACGAGTCTCAACTCAAGGTAAGGCAAGAGATGGATATAGCTTGAAATATCAAGAAGATGAAAATTAAGCGTTTTGTAAAGAACAAGGCCTGAACTTGATTATATTTTTAGAGAGGAAGGAATTAGCGGCGCCAAATTGAATGACGAAGCATTTGAAATAGACAGGGTGGGCTTACAGGAAGAAAGAGAACGAAGTAGATATAATAAACAACAGCTGGAAAGCATTCGAAATGTAGTTATAAAACGATCCTACAATCGTCCTTGAATTGATGGCGCAGTCTATAACAGACACCGCCGAAAAAGAAGGGATTATGTATGTATCGGGAAGTGCAGCCACTTCCTTCCTCCCATATGTCGGCCAACAAAATACCTAAAGCTGTTAAAAGGAGAAAAAAGTAAAAATAAAGCCAACGGAATCCGTTCAGCCATTACACAAAAAACAACAGAATCGCTCCAACGGATCGATGGAAGCAAGAAAGAGAACAGCCTATGGCCTAATGGCATAAAAAATAGTGGAAAGCAATATGTCCAAGAAGTCACCCACTTCTTTAGACAAACCTTTATGCCCAATCCGTCCTTCCAACTAAGTACAGCGAATCAGGCTCCTATCAATGTGTGGAGCAGAGCCACGATAGAAAATCGGATGGATTCAATCGTTCCGGTCTCTTTGAGGAAAGTGGAAGGGAAGGGAACTACTAAGGGTACGGGTAATGTAAAGCACTTAGATGATGTACCTAGAATAAAAAAAATTGAAGTGAACTTTAATAGAAATGTAAAACATGATCCTGAAGAGTTTACAAGACAATTAAAAGACCAAGAAAAAGGAATGAATGAACTAACAGTTGATGAGTATTTAAAAAATCGTGAGAAGTATATTGAACAAGGGCGTGCAATTGAAGGTAACGCTGCACAACAAGCAGCTAGAGAAGAAGCTTATGTACAAAAGATAAATGAACTACAAAGAGAAGGATTAACGTTATCGAAAGCTAAGAAACAAGCTAAGGAGTGGTTAGATACTCAAGCTGCACTTCACAACCCAGACCAGATAGCAGGAGGAAAGGCAGAAGTAATAGGAGGTTTGGGAGATAAGAGAATAAATTCATCAATAGGTAGTCAATGGCGGTATAGAATTGATATTGTTGATGAACAAATCAAGGAATTAGCAAAAAGTATGACACCAGAACAACTAAAAAATACTTATTTGAATGTGAAATTAACACATTAGTGGGAGGAGTATAAATGGAAAAATACTTAAAAGATTTTAAATTGCATAATAAAGTTCCGAGTGAAATCATTGAGAAATATAGGCAACTGGTACCAAATGAAATTATAGATTTATGGAGTAATTATGGATTTGGTACATTTATGCAAGGGTATTTTAAAAGTGTAAATCCAGAGGAATTTAAAGAGATTTTGGGAGAGACTAGTCAAAGATACAAGGATTCAGTTGTGTTGTTTGCTACAGGTATGGGTGACCTAGTTATTTGGTCAGATGGATATGTTAGACTAATTAATTACAGGTATGGTGTGGTAAAGACAATTATGTTTACATTTGAATTTTTCTTTCAAAATATTAATGATTTGGAATTTAAAGATGAAGACTTGTCTTGGCAACCTTATCCTGAAGCCCTTAAACAATATAGTGAGTTGGATTATGATGAGTGCTTCGGTTATACACCGCTATTAGGTTTAGGTGGAGCAGAAAAAGTAGAGAATCTAAAAAAAGTCAAACTAAAGGAACATATTCTTATTATTACTGAATTTATGGGACCAGTTCAGTAATATTCAGAAGTATGTTACAGAATTAACTATACACTTGATTCTTATTAGGAATTAGGTGTTTTTGTTTTTTTTTAGAAATCTTAACTTTGGACGTTATTGGATATTACTTTTTACTGAAATTCATAGCTTAAAACAACACACTTTACGTTACGCATTGTTTATCGCCACGAGCTTTGTCGTTCTCGTTAGTTTTTTCAACAACTACCCCTGCCATATAAAATGTCATGTCGCCTATTTATCGTACTTCTCACAAAATCCAAATATAAAATCAATACTCCATGATGGTACTACTTCATTGCTTAAGAAAATTAACTTATAGTTGTATTTTTACTAGAGACGGTCGTAAAATATTCGCTATTGGTTTTAAAATGGTAAATATTTAATCCGCTAGTGAAAAGATAAGATTGTGGTAGGAAGGAATGAATGATTTATATTTTTTAAAACCAAAAGTATCAGGTGACCATGGGGAATATACCATTTAGGGAATAGAAGAAGAAATTGCACAGAAGAGAGGGGATATCAGAACAGATAAAATATTTACATTATGAATTTGAAGGATGGATAGGAGCTAACCTTTTAGAGCCAACTCCTGCCTTCATCGTGTCAAGTAAACTTGGAACAGAATTAGAGAATAGTGATTTTATCGATTACAAGGTCAGATGAGTTTATAGAAATATATCCAGATAAAGAAATTCCATATTTAGCAGACTTATTCTGCTTGGTAAAATGGAAGTAGAAGAAGAGAATTTTAAAAATTTGGTGAGGACATCATTTCTGTTTACCCCCTAAAGGCGAGTTAGTTGTAACTCTTCCACCTCTAACACAGGAATAAATTATATAAAACCATAGAGATATAAACAATTAGACTGACCTAGCAATATGGTGCAGTGATATAACATCTTTGAGTTAGTACTTTGTTTAAGTGTACCGTTCGAAGGTGTTTTATGGTGTTCATTGATTTAGGTTAGTCAACTTCGAACAGTGTTCTTTTTTCTTTTTATATGAAAAAAGGTATAATGAAGAAGAAAATAGAAAACAATTTTTATTTTTCCAAAGTGAAAGATAACAATTTTGAAAAAGATGTCAGACTTCTGACGATTATGCTATAATTTTTATGGTTAATAAAGATACATATAGTAGGACAAAATAGGGTTAAATGAAATGGTAAAAGGAGGAAAAAGATGTCTACATATAAATATAATCGTGTTTTCCTAATTGTAATGGATTCTGTAGGGATTGGCGAGGCACCTGATGCGAAAAAATTTAATGATGAAGGAGCACATACATTAGGGCATATTGCTCAAAGAATGAATGGTCTTCATATGCCGAACATGGCGAAATTAGGTCTTAGTAATATTGAGGAAATTGCTGGTGTTGAGCGGGCTGATACTCCAATTGCTTATTATACAAAAATGCAAGAAGCATCAAACGGAAAAGATACCATGACTGGACACTGGGAGATAATGGGTCTAAACATTGCGACACCATTCCGTGTATTCCCGGAAGGATTCCCAGATGAACTATTAAATGAAATCGAAGAAAAATCTGGACGCAAGATCATTGGAAATAAACCAGCTAGTGGAACAGAAATTCTAGATGAGCTAGGCGAAGAGCATATGAAGACTGGTGCTTTAATCGTCTACACATCAGCAGATTCTGTGCTGCAAATTGCTGCACATGAAGACATTGTTCCTTTAGATGAATTGTATCGTATTTGTGAATTAGCAAGAGAATTGACACTCGATGAGAAATATATGGTTGGTCGTATTATTGCTAGACCATTTATTGGCGAGCCAGGCGACTTTAAACGTACTGCAAATCGTCATGACTATGCTCTAAAGCCATTTGATCGAACTGTAATGAATGAATTGAAAGATAATCAAATTGAGAGTATTGCTATTGGAAAAATCTCTGATATTTATGATGGAGAAGGTGTGACAAAATCATTGAGAACCGTCTCCAATATGGATGGGATGGACAAACTAGTTGACACACTAAAAATGGATTTTACAGGTTTAAGCTTCTTAAATTTAGTAGATTTTGATGCTTTATTTGGACATAGAAGAGACCCAATTGGCTATGGAAAGGCATTAGAAGAGTATGATGCTAGACTGCCAGAAGTATTGGAATTACTGAAGGAAGATGATTTATTAATCATTACCGCTGATCATGGAAATGATCCGATCCATCATGGAACAGATCACACAAGAGAGTATGTACCATTATTAGTATATAGCAAATCATTAAAGGAACCGAAAGAGCTGCCGCTACGTAAAACGTTTGCTGATATTGGAGCAACAGTAGCAGATAATTTCAGCGTAAAGATGCCAAAGCATGGCACAAGCTTCTTAAATGACTTAATATAAGGGGAATAAAAAATGAATTATACGATGATTAAGCAATCAGCTGATTTTTTAAAACAAAAATATGCGAAAACACCTAAAATTGGTTTAATTCTAGGCTCAGGCTTAGGCGTTCTTGCAGGGGAAATCGAAAATCCAGTAAAAATACCTTATGAAGAAATTCCAGAATTTCCGGTATCAACAGTAGAAGGTCACGCTGGACAACTTGTATTCGGTACAATTAAGGGAATCGAAGTGGTAGCAATGCAAGGTCGTTTCCACTTTTATGAAGGGTATACATTTGATAAAGTAACTTTCCCAGTTCGCGTTATGAAGGAATTAGGAGTAGAAAAATTAATTGTAACCAATGCTGCAGGCGGGGTGAATGAAAACTTTGCACCTGGTGATTTAATGCTAATCTCTGATCATATTAATAATATGGGCACCAATCCATTAATCGGACCAAATGACAGTAAGTTAGGGGTGAGATTCCCTGATATGTCAGAAGCATATTGCAGAAATCTGCGTGATACAGCACGCAAGGTCGCAAGCAGTATTGGACTGAGTATTCAGGAGGGTGTCTATGTGGGAAACACAGGTCCATCATATGAAACGCCAGCAGAAGTAAGAATGCTTCGCGTATTAGGCGGCGATGCAGTGGGGATGTCGACTGTTCCGGAAGTAATAGTCGCTCGTCATGCAGGTCTGAAAGTATTAGGGATTTCTTGTATTTCTAATATGGCTGCAGGTATTCTAGATCAACCACTGAATCATGAAGAAGTAATCGAAACAACAGAAAAGGTAAAAGCAAATTTCCTGCAATATGTGAAAGAGCTAATTAAACATATAGGTGCATAATGAAGTTTTCATCCTAAAGAGTTACTGATTTACCGGTAACTCTTTAGACAGATATATTTTTACACCGTTTACATAAATAAAAAAATTAAAAAAAGCAGTAATTTGACTTGAATTTTTGCAATTTTAAAGAAAAAAATTCCATACATATGAAGGAGAATTCAAATTATGGCATTCAGAATGGTCGATTTAATTGAGAAGAAAAGGAACGGTTTAGAATTATCCAAAGAAGAAATCTCTTTTATTATTAAAGGCTATACAGATGGAACGATTCCTGATTATCAAATGAGTGCATTTAGTATGGCTGTGTTTTTTCAAGATATGACAGCAGCTGAACGTGCTGAATTAACAATGGCAATGGTTCATTCAGGAGATGTCATTGATTTATCTGCCATTGAAGGAATTAAAGTGGATAAACATTCAACTGGGGGAGTTGGCGATACTACCACATTAGTATTGGGACCATTAGTGGCATCAGTAGGTGTTCCAGTGGCGAAAATGAGTGGAAGAGGACTCGGTCATACTGGTGGAACCATCGATAAATTAGAATCAGTAAAAGGTTTCCATGTGGAAATAGAAAAAGAGGAGTTTATTGACCTAGTAAATAAGAATAAATTAGCGGTTATTGGACAAAGTGGGAACCTCACTCCTGCTGATAAGAAGTTATATGCTTTACGAGATGTAACCGCGACTGTTAACAGTATTCCATTGATTGCCAGCAGTATCATGAGTAAGAAAATTGCAGCAGGTGCAGATGCCATTTGCTTAGATGTGAAAACAGGTGCTGGAGCATTTATGAAAACATTGGATGCATCTAGAGAGCTTGCTGAAGCAATGGTGCAAATAGGGAATAATGTGGGCAGGAAAACAATGGCTGTTATTTCTGATATGAGTCAGCCTTTAGGATATGCAATCGGAAATGCACTAGAAGTAAAAGAGGCAATTGATACATTAAAGGGGCATGGACCAGAAGATTTGACGGAACTATGTTTAACTTTAGGGAGTCATATGGTCTATTTAGCTGGAAAGGCAGAATCAACGGATAGAGCGAGAGAAATGCTGCAAGAGGTAATAGATAATGGCAAAGCGCTCGAAACGTTTAAAATTTTCTTAAGTTCCCAAGGTGGAGATGCTTCTGTTGTGGATCAAACAGATTTATTACCTAAAGCTAAATTTATTACGGAGCTTCCAGCAAAAGAATCAGGCTATGTCGCAGAAATAACAGCTGACAGCATTGGGACTGCTGCTATGTTATTAGGAGCTGGCCGAGCAACAAAAGACTCAGAAATTGATCTGGCGGTAGGCTTAGTTTTACGCAAGAAAATAGGAGATAAAGTGGAGGCTGGCGAATCACTCGTTACGATTTATAGCAATACGGAAGAAGTAGACGATGTAATAAAAAAATTGGATGAAAATATTAAGCTTTCACCAAATGAAGTAAAAGCTCCTACGCTAATTTATGAAATAATTACAGAATAAGAAGAAAAGACTCACGATTGAAGCTAATAGCTGATCATTTGTGAGTCTTTTGCTTTCTTTATTGAAGAGGAATAGCTAAAGTTTTATTGTATTCTTTCACATAATGCAATCCGCCAATATGCAGTTCCAGCGGCCGAGATTTTGTGTCAAATAGCAATGATCGCTCATTATTAATTGTTCCATCCTTGTTAGTTATCAACTGGTGATTGGTTGTTGTTTTTAAAGGAATTCTTTCTTGCTCTTCATTGATAATACTTACTTTATCTAATAAAACAGAATCACTCGAGGAGATACTTATTGATAGCATATCATTTAACTGGATGTTCTTTATAGTTACTTCATCATTCTCTAATGGTATTACTCTATTTTCTTCTTTTCCTGTAAGCGCAATGGATTTATTTATCGATTTATAACCGATAAAGTCTTTCATGAGAATTTCGAGTGAATGGATATCTTCTGGAAGGCCATCATATTCAATCGAAAATGTATTGTTTTTGTTAATGGATGAAGAAGTAGTATAGCCTTCTTGGGAGAGAGGCTGACCATTTGCGACTAGCTCTACTCCATTAAAACCATGATTGAGCCGGTCATAATTGTCGACATGAAACGTGCCTTCTATAACCGTTTGAGTAGGAGTAGCTGTGATTCTTTTAAAATGAATAGTACCTTTATCTACATTCCATTTTTTATTGATAGATTGCTTCATTTTTGTTTGTAATGCTTCCTTATGATTATAGGGAAAGGAGATATCAGTTGTACCTTCCATTGTTTCATCATCTTTCCAGTAAACATAGTGCAGCTGGAGCTTTTTCGAAAAAGCATTAATGGGATCAAAATTTAATATTCCCGTGATTTTTGTTTTGTCATCATTTTTTTCAAAAACAGAGCTATTCATTTTTGCATTTGTAAAAAAGCCAGTAATGTTCCTTGGTGAAAAAATGTGATCTAGATCATCTGGCAAGCCTTTATCATTTTCTAATGTAATATAAACAACCAATCTATTTTCATCGGACATAAGTCCATTGATTGTTAATATAGTACCATTTTCTAATAGATAAGACTTCTCAATATTTTGCCCAAATCCTTTGTCATTTAAATCTTTTAAGGATTGATTCATAATGGTATCGAATCCTAACAGTTTTTTGCCGTAATAAGCCAATGCACTTGATTGATACGTCATAAAAATTAATAGAATTATTGCAGCAGCAGAAAAGAGAAACCATCTCTTTAGGTTAGGAGAGTTTGTTTTTTTATCAAAAAGTGCTTTGCTTAGTCGCTGTTCTAATTCTGGCGGAGCTGTTATTTCTGCGATTTTCTTTTTTTCCTCTAGTAGTTTATCCTCTAAAGATTCCACTTATCTTCCCCTCCATACATCTTCTTTAATCGTTTTAAGCCATTGTGTATTCTGGATTTTACTGTGCCGGTAGATACTTTCATGATGCTGGCAATCGTCTCATTATCGAAATCGTGAAAGTACTTTAGCTTGATTGCTTCCGCTTGGACTGGGGTTAATTTTGTTAATAATTGTACAATGTCTAGTGTTTCCACTGAATATTTATAGGGATCGGTTGTATGTAAAAGATTGTGCTGCTCTAAGTCATCCATAACTATTTCTCTACGTTTCTTTTTTAATTTCCCCTTACAAATATTCACTAAGATAGTTTTACTCCAGCTATAGAAAGATTCAATTTTTTCGAGCTGAGCAATTTTCTCATATAAGATGATGATCATTTCTTCCATTGCATCCATCGCATCATGAGAATTCCCCATATAGGAATATGCTAGACGATAATAATCGTCTTTTTGCTGCATCACTAATTGAAGCAAGGCTTTTTTATTCCGCTTTTTTGCCTTCTGTACAAGTTGTTCATCATTCATGTCTTCACCTCTCGCTTATAAGAGTATTTTATCGTTTAAAAAGTTCATTTTTTTGTATTTAATATATGAATATTTTCAGGACAACAAAAAGACACCCAATGGCTTGCAATCTGCCATTGGGTGTTTCCCCTTATTGTTTCGTTAAGATTACTGGTCCATTAGCTGTAATGGCTAAGGTATGTTCATATTGCGCAGAAAGGCTGCCATCAACAGTTCGTGCTGTCCATCCATCCAAATCAACCTTGGCATGATACATACCGATATTTAGCATTGGTTCAATGGTAATAACCATCCCCTCTTTAAGAGGTGTCCCAACGTGTGGAGGACCATAGTGAGGGATTTGTGGGAGTTCGTGCATTTCTCTGCCAATCGCATGTCCTACAAAATCTCGCACTACCCCATAACCTTTTGCTTCAGCGAACGTTTGAATGGCATGGGAGATATCTCCTACTTTGTTTCCAATGACCGCTTGTTCTATCCCTATGTATAATGCCTCTTCGGTTGTTTTTAATAAGTTTTTTGCCTCTTCGGAGATATTCCCAACCGCATAAGACCAGGCGGAATCAGCAAGCCATCCATCTAAGTTTACTACCATATCTATCGTAACAATATCTCCATCTTTTAAGGGGCTTTTGGAAGGAAAACCATGACAGATTACATCATTAATAGATGCACAAGTTGCAAAAGGATAACCGTGATAGCCCTTTTGTTCTGGAGTGGCTCCTCTTTGTAAAATAAAGTTTTCCGCAAATGCATCGATTTCTTCCGTAGTAATGCCTGGTTTGATTAACTTTTTAATTTCTTTATGACAATCAGCAAGAATTTCTCCTGCTTTTCTTATTTTTTCAATTTGCTCAGGTGTCTTTAAATGAATCAATTGTTATCCTCCTTTGAACTCTATTCATTATAACCTAGATCAGTAAACTAGCCTAACGATACCTATGAAATGCATGAAACATTCTATCTTCCTTTAGTGCTATTCAAATTATTTCATGAATATTCTTCATTGGCTGTATAAACTTGTTTTTTTTGGAAAAAATGGATGCTATATAGAATGGAGGGTCAATAGATGAAACGCATCATATCATTGTTAATCATTACCTGTTTTATGACATCAATTTTGGCACCGGGCACTTTAGCTGCTGAGAAAAAGCAAGAATTAGTTGAAAATGTAAAATCAGCCATTTTAATTGATCGAGATACAGGAACTATTATGTATGAAAAAAACAGCGAGGAAAAACTTCCTCCTGCCAGTATGACAAAAATAATGACGATGCTTCTGATCATGGAAGCAATTGATCAAGGAAAATTAAAGTTAGATGAGAAAATACGTACAAGTGAGCATGCGGCATCTATGGGAGGCTCACAAATTTTCCTTGAACCTGGGGAAGAGATGACAACCGAGCAAATGTTAAAAGGAATTGCCATTGGATCTGGAAATGATGCAGCTGTAGCAGTTGCGGAAAGATTAGCAGGATCTGAAGAAGAGTTTGTTCAATTAATGAACGAAAAAGCAAAAGAATTAGGCTTAGAAAGCACCAAGTTTCAAAATGTGACAGGACTTCCAGTAACAGATCATTACAGTTCTGCAAAAGATATGGCATTAATGGCAAAGGAATTGCTTAAATATGAAGATATAACGAAATTTACTGGCACATATGAAGATTATTTAAGAGAAGATACTGATAAGAAGTTTTGGCTAGTTAACACAAACCGTCTTGTTAAGTTTTATCCAGGCGTGGACGGATTAAAAACAGGATTTACAGCTGAAGCAAAATATTGTTTAACCGCAACTGCTATGAAAAATGGAATGCGTGTAATTGCAGTTGTTTTCGGTGCGCCAACCTCGAAAGAAAGAAATGCTCAAGTAACAAAAATGCTGGATTATGCATTTAGTCAATATGAAACACATCCTTTGCATAAACGAGAAGAAGCGATTGGTAAAGTAAAAGTAAGCAAAGGATCAGAGAAAGAAGTGACAGCCGTTACGAGCGAACCAATTTCTATCTTAACGAAAAAAGGGGAGCAAATCGATAAATTAGAGAAGGAAATTACGATGAATAAAAAATTAAAAGCTCCAATTGAAAAAGGGCAGGAAATTGGAAAAATATCCTATAAAAAAGACGGGAAAACCCTTGTGACAAGTCCGTTGGTAGCACAAAAAGAAGTGAAATCAGCAAAATGGTGGACATTATTTAAACGCTCTGCAGGAATGTTTACAAAAACAGAATAGTTTTATTTCTTTTGTCGAATTCATTTATATTCCTTCTGTTTTTAGCGAAAGAACACTAGTTTTGTCTGTGGAGAAGGAAATTGCATGAAAACCTAGAATAGTTTCTTTAAACCAAATAAGGAGGCTATTCTAGTGAGTCTTAATATTGAGTTGGAAATAAAAAATAATGTACTTTGTATACGCCTATCTGGGGAATTGGATCATCACTATGCAGAAGAATTACGGACAAAAGCAACAACTGCAATCGAGAGCTATAGTATTCGTCATATCGTGTTAAATCTTGAACATTTAACGTTTATGGATAGTTCTGGCTTAGGAGTTATATTGGGAAGATATAAGCAAATTAAACAGCTTGGAGGAGAAATGGTCATTTGTGCTATCTCCCCAAGCGTTCAGCGTTTATTTGATATGTCTGGCATGTTTAAAATTATGAAGCTGGAAACAAATGAAGAATTTGCCCTACAACGATTGGGGGTAGCTTAAGATGAGAAACGAAATGCACATTCAATTTAGCGCACTCAGCCAGAATGAATCATTTGCACGTGTAACGGTTGCTGCATTTATTACACAGTTAGATCCAACAATGGATGAATTAACGGAAATTAAAACAGTTGTTTCAGAAGCAGTGACTAACTGCATTATCCACGGTTATGAAAATGATCCGAATGGAATTGTTTATATTTCTGTTATATTAGAAGATTCATACATTGATTTAACCATCAGAGATGAAGGGAAAGGAATTTTCGATGTAGAGGAAGCAAGACAGCCATTATTTACGACAAAACCAGAGCTTGAACGATCTGGTATGGGATTTACCATCATGGAAAATTTTATGGATGAAATCGAAATTCAGTCAAGTCCAGATAGCGGAACAGAGATTCGTCTGCGTAAGCATTTAATGAAAAGCAAAATGCTAAGCAATTAAGGAGAATCGTCTATGGATGTGGAGGTAAAGAAAGATAATAAGGAAACGTATCTAAAAGACCATGAAGTCAAGGACTTAATAAAGCGAAGCCAAGATGGAGATCAATCAGCAAGAGATACTATCGTTCAGAAAAATATGCGTCTTGTTTGGTCAGTCGTGCAAAGATTTTTAAATAGGGGATATGATCCTGATGATTTATTTCAAATAGGATGTATCGGGCTATTAAAATCAGTTGATAAATTTGATTTAAGCTATGATGTAAAATTTTCTACCTATGCAGTACCAATGATTATCGGAGAAATTCAACGATTTATCCGTGATGATGGGACGGTAAAGGTTAGTAGATCGTTAAAAGAATTAAGTAATAAAATTCGAAAGGCGAAGGACGAGTTATCGAAGCAATATGGCAGAACACCAACAGTCGGGGAACTTTCCGAGTTTTTAGAGATACCTCCAGAAGATATCGTTCTCGCACAAGAAGCTGCAAGAGCGCCATCCTCGATTCATGAAACTGTTTATGAAAATGATGGCGATCCCATTACATTACTGGATCAAATAGATGATGGTAATGAAGGAAAATGGTTTGATAAGATTGCTTTACAGGAAGCTATTAGGGAGCTTGATGAACGAGAGCGTCTGATTGTTTATTTACGATATTATAAAGATCAGACTCAATCCGAAGTAGCAACGAGGCTAGGGATTTCTCAAGTTCAAGTTTCTAGGCTGGAGAAAAAAATATTAATACAAATGAAAGAGCAAATGGATCTTTAAAGGAAATAGCCGCAAGTCCGCATCGTGGATTAGCGGCTATTTTGTTTTTATATAAAAAGTGAAAAAATTACCATTTAACAGACTTTCATAATTTTATCATGATAATCGAATACTACAGTCATGGTGAAAACAACGTGTTAGGACGTGAAAAAATGGCAGAGACAATATATATCAGAATGAGACATCGCATTCAAAAAAAGTCAAATGAACGGATATTTCTGAAAGACCTTGCACAAATAATTGCAACAGATGAATTGCTGTCTACACTAAAGGATGTATGTCTATACCATATTACAGAACAAGATAAGAATATAATCATTATTGATAGTACGCTAGTTATTCGTGAAATTAAAAAAATCCATAAAGAAGTTGAAATCCAACTAATTGGACCAGCTCAAACGATCATTGAGGTTGTTTTTAAGAAGAGAAAAGTGACACTTCCGTTATTTATCTTGGTTTGGCTATTACTTTTTATTGGTTCTGGATTAACGATTATGAACTTTCATGAAGATGTAAGCATGCAATCTGTTCATCAGAGAGTTTATAAAATGATTACAGGGAAGGAGATTGAAAAACCATTAATTTTTCAGATTCCTTATTCTGTAGGATTAGGTCTTGGAATGGTCATTTTTTTCAACCATGTGTTTAAGAAACGCCTTAATGAAGAGCCTAGTCCATTAGAAGTGGAAGTATTCAATTATCAGCAGTCCTTAGATCAGTACATGATTATGCATGAAAATAAAGAAAGCATAAAAAAACTAGATGATCATTAATATCTTATTTGTAATCTTTGTCGGTTTAGCGTGGGGAATAACCGTTGGGGCTGGTTACGTTGCCTTTTTAACCGTATTCGGTATTATCCCAAGACTGACACAGCTAACAAAAACATTTAGTAAGATTTATGCATATGAATGGGCTGCTGTTTTAGGAGCTGTTTCTGGGACACTTGCTTTTTTGAGAGAACCTAGTTTTTCCTTACCATCATTTCTGCTTATCATAATGGGCATTGCTGGAGGAATTTATATTGGGATGATAGCAGCAGCATTAACAGAAGTGCTGGATGTATTCCCCCTTTTAGCAAAGCGAATTGGAATTGATGACAAGTTATTGGTATTAATGATGGCTCTTGTATTTGGTAAGATCTTTGGCTCCTTATTTCATTGGGTATATTTTATTCCTTGAGGCTGAATGTAATGGAGACAGAAAGGAAGTATGGGAAATGGAAAATAGGAGAAAGGTAATCCTTATAACAGATGGAGATGAATATGCCAGAAGAGCTGTTGAAATGGTTGCAAAGGAGATTGGGGGAAGATGTATTTCTACCTCCTTCGGTAATCCAAGTAATCATAGCGGAGAGGAAATATTATCTTTTATTAAGCAAGCAAAAAATGATCCAGTCTTAGTCATGTTTGATGATAGCGGCTTTGTGGGAGAAGGAAATGGCGAGAATGCACTAAAGTACATAGCTACTCATCCTGATTTAGAAGTCTTGGGAGTACTTGCAGTAGCAAGCAGAACAAGACGAGAGGAATGGACAAAAATAGATGTTGCCATCGACCAAGATGGTGAATTGACGCCATATGGTGTTGACAAATATGGAATTCCAGAAATGGAGTTAGGAAGAGTTAATGGAGATACTGTGTATATTCTAGATGAATTAAATCTTCCCCTTGTTGTTGGTATTGGGGACATTGGGAAGATGGGGAAAAAGGACTCTTATGAAAAAGGCGCCCCGATTACACGGAAAGCAGTAGAATATATTTTAGAAAGAAGTGGTTTTTATGAGCAGCAAGACAGAAAAGAAGATCCAAATATACGAAGAACTAGATAAAATCGAAAAGTATATGAAGGATCGGGTCGGGCTTGGAACTAGCTTCGATCTGGGTGTTCGAAAATTTAAAGTAATGCGAAAAGAAGTTAATTTATATTATGTAAATGGATTATGCGATAGTGTGTTGATTGCAGAATTATTGGAGCAGCTACTATTTTTAAATGATGCGGATCGTAAATCACAAGCAAGAGATACATTTGATATTATTCAGAATCAATTGGTCCACCAAAGTGTACAAGTTATTGAAAAAATGGATGAATTAGTCGACCAAGTTCTGTCTGGATTAGTAGCAGTTGTTATTGAAGGTTATGATCATGGTCTTATTATTGATGTGCGAAGTTATCCAGGAAGAATGCCAGAAGAACCCGATACGGAAAAGGTAGTCAGAGGTTCACGTGATGGGTTTGTTGAGAATATTATCGTAAACACTGCCATCACAAGAAGAAGAATTAGAGATGAACGATTACGCTTTGAAATTATGAGAGTGGGAGAGCGTTCTAAAACCGATATTGCCGTAGGGTATATTGATGGAGTGGCGGATCCTGATTTAATTGAAATTGTAAAAAAGGAAATGAAAAACTTAAAAACAGATGGACTAACAATGGCTGATAAAACGATTGAAGAGTTTTTATTAAAGCAAGGCTATAATCCTTATCCTCTCGTAAGATATACGGAACGAGCAGATGTAGCTGCAACTCATTTATTAGAAGGCCATGTCATTATCTATGTCGATACATCTCCAAGTGTCATTATAACACCAGCTACTTTTTTTCATCATTTGCAGCATGCAGAGGAATATAGACAATCACCTATGGTTGGAACCTTTGTGAGATGGGTTCGGTTTTTAGGGATTATCGCCTCTATCTTTTTCCTGCCATTTTGGTTTTTAGCTGTGCTGGAGCCATCCCTGCTGCCAGAAAGGCTTGCTTTTATCGGACCAAATGAAACAACAAACATTCCAATTGTTGTACAGATTTTCATTGCAGATCTCGGGCTTGAATTTTTAAGGATTGCGGCCATTCATACACCAACACCATTGTCAACCGCAATGGGATTGATAGCAGCTGTTCTCATTGGCCAAATTGCGATTGATGTAGGACTATTTGTTCCAGAAGTTATTCTGTATGTATCAGTTGCTGCAATTGGTAACTTTGCTACACCTAGTTATGAACTTGGGATCGCTAACAAAATTGTTCGGCTTGTCTTGTTAATCGTTGTAGCTATTTTTCATACTCCTGGCTTTGTTATTGGAATGACCCTGTATCTTCTATTCTTAATTCGAACAACAACATTAAATGTGCCTTATCTATGGCCATTTATTCCTTTTCATCCAATAGCTTTGGCCCAAATTATCATTCGCCGTGCTGTTCCAGGAAATAAAATTAGACCAAGTCATTTGCATCCACAGGATCGATTTAAGAGGTAGTAAAAGTATATTTATGCGGACAGATTACTTCTTATTAATAGAGGGAATAATCTGTCCGCTCCTTTGTTAAATTAGCTGAACAGC
This sequence comes from Niallia sp. FSL W8-0951, assembly GCF_038006525.1. NCBI lineage: Bacteria > Bacillati > Bacillota > Bacilli > Caryophanales > Bacillaceae > Niallia > Niallia sp. FSL W8-0951. The sequence goes on along the minus strand of NZ_JBBOVK010000001.1, from coordinate 1,942,607 downwards.
CACTTGAGAATTGGCTGAATTTATGGTACATTTGGATAATTAAACAGAGTTATTAATAAAGTGAAACTTTCATTAGCGCTCCTTTCACAAGTTTATCACAGTGAGACTAATGTTAATTATGATGATATTTATATGTTTCACACACAGACAAGTTCTTCGTTAAGTAGACTGTCTGTTTTTAATAGGAGATATAATTTTATAGAAGAATAGAGGGGAATCCATGCACTATTACGGAACTTCAAAAGTGAACGATGCAGGTCATCTTGAAATAGGTGGAGTCGATACACTGGAATTAGTCGAAAAATTTGGAACACCTGTTTATGTATATGATGTTGAATTAATTAGAGAAAGGGCGAAAGGTTTTAAGGAGACTTTTGATCAGCTTGGAGTAAAAGCGCAAGTGGCTTATGCAAGCAAAGCTTTTTCTACTATAGCAATGGTTCAACTAGCAAACGAAGAAGGCTTATCATTAGATGTAGTTTCCGGTGGTGAGTTATATACTGCAATTGCTGCAGATTTCCCTGTAGAAAGAATTCATTTTCATGGGAATAATAAAAGTAAAGAAGAACTATTGATGGCAATTGACGAACAGATTGGCTGCATTGTTGTCGATAATTTTTATGAGCTTGAAATGCTTACTCAACTATGTGAAGAAAAAAATAGGAAAATGTCGATCTTACTAAGAGTGACGCCTGGAATTGAGGCACATACTCATGATTATATTTTAACTGGTCAAGAAGATTCTAAATTTGGGTTTGATTTACAAAATGGACAAGCAGAAAAAGCGTTGTTAGAAGCGATTAAATCGCCGTTCATAGAGGTACTAGGCCTTCATTGTCATATTGGGTCTCAGATTTTTGATACAACAGGTTTTGTTCTCGCTGCCCAAAAAATAATGGCACATTTATCAGAATGGAAAGCCAATCATCATTTTGAATCAAAAGTATTAAATTTAGGTGGTGGATTTGGTATTCGTTATACCGAGGAAGACCAGCCTATTCAGCCAGCTGAGTATGTAGAAGTAATTATCAAGGAAGTAAAAGAACAAGTAAACAACTTAGAAATGCAAATGCCGGAAATTTGGATTGAGCCAGGCAGATCTCTTGTAGGGGATGCAGGAACGACTTTATATAAAATCGGTTCACGAAAGGAAGTACCGAATGTTAGAAAATATTTAGCAATTGATGGAGGAATGAGCGATAATATTCGTCCTGCTTTATATCAGGCCAAATATGAAGCAGTGCTGGCAAATAAACCGCTGCAAGCCCCAGATGAAACAGTTTCCATTGCAGGAAAATGCTGTGAATCAGGAGATATGCTTATTTGGGACCTTCCTTTACCTAAAGCAGGCGATCATGATGTACTTGCTGTATTCTGTACAGGAGCATACGGATATTCGATGGCAAACAATTATAATCGAATCCCAAGACCACCTGTTGTGTTCGTGGAAAATGGAGAAGCAAGAGTGGTAGTGAAGAGAGAATCATTTGAAGATTTATTACGCTTAGACTTGCCATTAAAAGAAACAGCTTCATTAAAAAAATAAAGCTAAAAAAGGGAGTCGCTAAGACTCCCTTTTTTACTTGAGTAAATAATAGTTAAGAGAAGAAAGATTTGATTGCTTCAACAATACTTGTAAAGACTTCTTTAATCTTTGCTAAAAATCCTTTTCCTTCTTCGCTTTCTAAATAGCCCGTTAATTTATCCTTTGCTTCACTCAGCTGATTTCCAACTTGATTCCAGTCAATATTAAGTTCTTTTAATTTATTAAAGAAGGAAATAAGACTTTGAAGCTGTTCATCCGTTAAACTGATATTTAATTCTTTAGCAGAATCTTGAATAATTGTTTGTATTTCTTCAACTGTTTTTGGTTTTTGCTCTGCTATTTGCTCCTTCACTTTAGCCATTAAAGCAGTGGCTTCCTCTTGGCCAATATCTTCCCCTAAATTAGCTGTCTCCACCATCTCTTCATTGGCAGCTTGCTTTACGTCTTCTGGGATAACAGTATCTGTAGAGACTTCGTATGCTTTAATAATTCCTGTTAATGCAGCTGTACCAGAAACTTCAATAGGCGCAGTAATATAAATTTTTGCATCCTTTACCCCGGCAGTAATCAAGGCATTAATATACATTTCGTCCGTGACCCAATTAATATTTTTGGTAGTAACTTGAATTCCAGTACCTTTGTCCCCGATTGTAATGGCCGAAGAAGAGATTGCTCTAGTACCAATTAACGATTTTGAAATGTACTTTCCTAAATATTGATGCTCTTCTTTATTAGAAACAGTAATAATTTCTGCATCTTCAGGTGCTTTCATTTCAGTTAATAAAAGCTGTTTTTGTTCGGCTGTTAAGTTTTCACCAAGTGTAACAATCATGTCCCCAACTGCTACATCAGCATAAGCTGGAATCGGTATTAATAGTAAGAAAGCTAGAACCATCCATATCCATTTATTTTTTTTCATTCGTTTACCTCCTGTTTTCCTTCTGCAGAACTAGGTGAAAAGTAGCGCTATCCATATTTGATAAAATAGCATAAATTTCCGTGATCTAAAATAACTACATCTAATAGACGTAATTCAACTACAATAAGTTTCTTATTTTAGTTTTATTGTCTTCTTTCCCTTTATTATTCACCGTAACTCCTGAAAAAATGAAGTTTTTGTGTAGCTTTTTAACATATATATGCATATTTTATATAGTATTAAATAAATTTAAAGTGGTAAATAATTTGATTTAGATTGGAAAGTAAAGGTTTTTTCCTTTTAGAAGCTAGATAGTTATTTTCTCAATATCTTTATGTATAGAATTCAGAGTTGCTTTGTTCGGGCTAACAAGAAAGCAATCAACGGGCAGGAATATTAAGAAGTAAAGCTAGTAAAGGGAACGGTAATAGTAATAAATGTTTAAAATATTTAGTGGCTAGCTATTTAGAAATGAAGACGAGGAGGGACAAGCAGAATTTTAGAAGTCCTCAAAAAATTCTCTTCAAAGATGTATACGGAAGAAAGACTTGGATAAATAGTATTATCTCTATAAGGGTAATTTGGCATGGATAGAATGAATCCTTATGCTTAAAAGATTTTCATTGAAGAATACCGCTAATTTATGTATGATAGAACCAATAACATTTATCATATTTTTGGGGCGGTCCTAAATGATTCTTACAAAAAGGAAGAGGATGGTAAAAATTCGTTTCAGTTTCGTACAGATGAAAAATTTTTAATTTAACATCAGGAGATTGATTGAATCTTATTTTTGATGGGAAAACTGTTAGTGAATATGTTTTAAAAATAATGAGGGATATTAATGATTATTCGATATAAAAAGGCATTTGAAAAGATTGCAATGGGATTGCTTTCTTTTATGCCTGCAGAAAAAGATTTAAAAGTATTACAACAAACAATTAAACAATATGAGTCGGAAGAAAATTGGCAATTATTTTTATGGAAGGAAGAGGAAGATATTATTGGCTTAATAGGCGTTATCTTTGAAGATGAATCTTCCATTACCATCCAGCATATAACTGTTAATCCATCTCATCGCCATCAAGGTGTTGGAAAAGCTATGGTTCAAGCTGTTAAAGGTCTTTATCCGAACCGTACATTAAAATCAAATGAATTAATTGTCAATTTTTTATCTAAGTGTAACGATGGTGTTCAAGTAGATAAATAAAAAAGAGGTGTTTTCTAGGAAGAATCCATTGAATTGGTTCTTTAAGAAAACACCTCTTTTGTGATAAGGACGGCACTATTAAAGGTGCTTATCCTTTTGTTTTCTTAGAAGCAGTGCGTTTTCTCGTTCCTTTATAACCATACTTCTATCTCGGCTTATATGACGATGAATGATTTCAAAAGGAACGGGCTCACTATTTTTCCATTTCAGTCCCTTTATATGTGCTGATTCGATACAGTTCATTTCTAAGTTAGGGTCTGTAAATGGTAAATGATAGGTACAGAAGGCATGATGCTGTTTAATATGCTTTTCTTGTAGCTTTAATAAAAGAAGTAATTTTGAGGCATCGAGACCTAATTTCTTAATTATTTCCTGCTTCTTTTCTAATAACTGCATACTTTTTATAAGCGTTTTTTCTGCTCCTTTAAAATTTTTTCGGCGATGATGATAGGCAGATACTGCTAAGAGAATAAATCCTACCCAAATAGAATCTTTATTGCCACTATCGACTTTTTTCCAATATTCCTCTAAAATTTCATGACACTCAAAATAATCTTGATCGCAATGAAAATGTACAAGAAACTCTATATATTCATTTGGATACATTATTATCTCCTTATTCTTTACTGAAATTAAAATGGGGTTAAAGGATCCATTACATGTCTGTTATTATATCGATAAATGATAAAAAATGTAACGATAAGACTTAAAATTAGGGAAATGGTGATTTTTCTGTTGGATAACTATTGTGTTTCGTTTATATTAATACTATCATTATTAAGTTAAAGGGATTCTATTAGGATTTTGGTGAGAATAATGCAATATAATGTGAAAATTGATAGTTTTGAAGGACCATTAGATTTACTTCTTCATTTAATCAATAAATTGGAAATTGATATTTATGATATTAACGTCGCAGAAATTACCGAACAATATTTAGATTATGTTCATGCCATGCAAGTGTTACAATTAGACGTAGCGAGTGAATTTTTGGTGATGGCAGCAACTCTTTTAGCGATTAAGAGTAAAATGCTTTTACCAAAGCATGAAGAAGAGTTATTAGATGACGATTTAATGTATGAGCCGGAAGAAGATTCGCGAGAAGAGCTAATTGAGAGGTTAGTAGAATATCGTAAATTTAAAGAGGCTGCAGATGATCTAAAAGAGATGGAATTGGAAAGAGGGCTTATATTTACGAGACCTCCAAGTGATTTATCAGATTTTAACGTAAGTAATGAAGAAAGCATCAAACAAGAGTTAGATGTTTCTTTATATGATATGCTTGCTGCCTTTCAAAAATTGCTAAAACGTAAAAAGTTACAGTCACCGTTAGCAACAAAAATCACGCGGCAAGAAATTCCAATAGAAAGTCGAATGGAAGAAATTGTCGGGTTTTTAAGAACTAGAAGAGAGAGAACATCTTTTGAAGACCTTTTTCCAGTCGCCACAAAATCACATATTGTCGTGACTTTTTTGGCAATTTTAGAACTTTTAAAGCGTCGACAAATATTTGTAGAACAAGAAGGAAACTTTGCAGATATTTTTGTAATGGGAAAGGAAGTTGAATAACAGATTGAAAGTGAATGATTGGAAAGCAATCGTTGAAAGTCTTCTCTTTGCCGCGGGAGATGAAGGATTAACGATCAAGCAATTAATGCATGTTTTAGATATGGAGCAATTAGAAGTAGAACAATTAATAGATGAGCTAATAAAAAATTATCGTAAGGATAAAACAAGAGGAATTTCTATTATTGAAATCGCTGGTACGTATCAATTTGCCACAAAGAAAGAGCATTCGGATTATCTAAAAAAGTTAGTGGAATCCCCACATGCATCTACCTTATCACAGGCAGCTCTTGAAACATTGGCAATCATTGCATATAAGCAGCCGATTACACGTGCAGAAATTGAGGAAATTAGAGGGGTGAAAACGGAAAGACCTCTTCATACGCTTTCAGCAAAAGCGCTCATTAAAGAAGTGGGTAGAGCAGAGGGAGCGGGAAGAGCCATTCTATATGGAACAACCAAAGAATTCTTGGATCACTTCGGATTAAAGAATATTGGGGAATTACCTCCATTGACAGAAAAGGAAGAAGAGTTTAATCAAGAAGAGGCTGATTTGTTTTTTGAATCGTTTCAGCAAATAGAAGAATAAAAAAGGAGTATCTAGGCAGTGGCTTAGATACTTTTTTATTATTTTAAAAAAGAAGGTTTATCTTTTGCTCGAATAATTGTGTCCAAATTCCACGCATTTAAGAAAAACTACCATAGAGTACATCCAACAAGATCAGTAAAGAGGTAATTTAAAGACATGATGCTCATCCTTTTATCATACCTTTTATAAGAACGATAATGGAGGAAATGGAGTTGGCACATAGATGAGTAGTTATAATGAATATGTTAGAAATGTGTTAATTTGGAACCAGGAATTAAAGCAGTTATTAGAATCGGAAGAAGTTCAAAAGGAAGAGAGTATTTGGAAAAGGCTTGATAAATTTTCGCAGTTAATGGAAGGTGTTCAAAGAAAACCAATTGAAACAGAGGAATTAATTAGAATTCAGCATGAAGCAGAAGAGCTTCATGAACAAATGGAAAGCTATTTTGCCCAAAGACAACAGCTTGGAACAATATTTATAAAGGAGCCGACAATTGCAGCAGGAGAGCATCAATTGCCGCAGTTAGCATATGCTTATGATGCCCTAGAACCTTATATTTCAAAGGAGATTATGGAGCTCCATCATCAAAAGCATCATCAATCCTATGTGACAGGACTGAATAAGGCAGAAGAGAAACTAAAAGAGGCAAGAAAAAATAATGATTTTGCCCTTGTGAAACATTGGTCTAGAGAGCTGGCATTTCATGGTTCAGGACATTATCTCCATACAATTTTTTGGAATAATATGAGCCCTAATGGTGGAGGCAAGCCCAAAGGTGCATTAATGGAGGAAATAAGGAGCTATTTTGGTAGTTTTAATGCTTTTAAAAATCACTTTTCAGAAGCAGCAAAAGCGGTGGAAGGTGTTGGTTGGGCGCTTTTAGTATGGTCTCCAAGAGCAAGGCGCCTAGAAGTTCTTCAATCCGAACGACATATGCTGTTAACCCAGTGGGACACCATTCCATTATTAGTACTTGATGTTTGGGAACATGCATACTATTTGCAATACAAAAACAATAGAGGCGATTATGTAGATAATTGGTGGAACATTGTTAATTGGAAAGATGTTGAAAATCGATTTTTAAAAGCAAGTGAATTGAAATGGCGCCCCTATTAAAGGGAAGTCATAACTATAATTTAAAAATAACAGAGATATATGCTATAAAATATGCAGTCCCTTTTAGGACTGCATATTTTATTTGCTAGGAAGCTCTATTTATTAGTCATATGCTTGTCTTTTTTTTCATAAACTTGTACAAACCATTAAAGGAGACGAGGTTGTGTTAAATGAAATTACGTAAACTTATTATTCTTACAATCATTACCTCCATTCTGTTTCTCGCTATTCCCCAAAAAAGCAGTGCACAAATGTATGTAAGTGCACAAAGTGCGATATTAATGGAACAAGATTCTGGACGAGTTATTTTTGAAAAGGACGCACATACAAAAAGAAGGATTGCTAGTATAACAAAAATAATGACCGCGCTCCTTGCGGTGGAGTCTGGAAAATTAGAGGATACAGTGACTGTTAGTAGTAATGCAATTAGAACGGAAGGATCATCTATCTACTTACAGGAAGGGGAAAAAATTAAGCTTGAAGATCTTGTATATGGATTGATGCTTCGCTCAGGAAATGATGCCGCAGTTGCTATTGCTGAAACTGTTGGTGGAAGTCTAGATGGCTTCGTCTATTTAATGAATCAAAAAGCAGAAGAAATCGGCATGAAAAACACTCATTTTGCTAATCCCCATGGACTTGATGATCATGAAGACCATTATTCTACAGCTTACGATATGGCACTGCTTACCCGTTACGCAATGAATAATGATACATATAAAAAAATTGCTGGGACAAAAAGCTATCGTTCGGAAAGTACAAACAATGAGTGGGATCGGGTCTGGAGGAACAAAAACAAACTTTTAACAAGTCTATATGAACATTCAACAGGAGGAAAAACAGGGTATACAAAGAGAGCAAAAAGAACATTGGTCAGTACAGCGGAAAAGGATGGAGTAGAATATATAGCAGTAACGTTAAATGATCCGGATGACTGGGATGATCATATTAATATGTTTGAAACCGCGTTTAAAACATATAAAAAAGTGCAGGTACTTGAGGAAGGGAAAATAAAAACAGTTAAAAATAAATTTTATAAAAATAAAGTATATATAAAGTCTGATTTAGAATACCCAGTGACAGAGAAAGAAGAAGATTTATTTAAGGTTGAGTATAGTTTGACAAAGGTGAAGAAAGAATGGGAAAAAAATCAGGAGGAAGTACCTGAAATAGTAGGAGAAGCAAAAATATATTTAGATAGTAAACTTGTAGATAGTGTTCCTATTCATTTTAAAAACACTAAGGCAAAAGAATCAAAAAGCTTTCTAGATTATTTTAAGAATATGTTTACAGCAATGACTGGGGTTGGCAAGCATGGTTAATTATATTTGGGCAGCGCTAGCTATTATAGGAATTGTTTTTGCAGCAGTTAATGGAACGATGGATGAAGTAAATAAAGCGATTTTTTCTGGAGCAAAAGAAGCGGTAACAATATGTATTGGGCTTATAAGTGTTTTGGTTTTTTGGCTGGGGATGATGAAAATAGCAGAACAGGCTGGGTTACTTCAAAAGCTTACAAATCTATTTAGACCAATAGTAGCAAAGCTTTTTCCCGAGGTTCCAAAAAACCACCCAGCAATGGGGTATATATTATCGAATATGATTGCTAATATATTTGGGTTAGGTAATGCTGCAACACCTCTAGGGATTAAAGCAATGGAAGAATTGAAAAGATTGAATGGGGGCAAGAATTCAGCAAGTAACAGTATGATTACTTTTCTTGCCTTAAATACGTCATGTATTACTTTAATTCCGACAACAGTTATTGCTATCAGAATGAATTACCATTCTGCTTCTCCGACAGATATAGTAGGCCCAACAATTATTGCAACCATTTTCTCCTGTATAGGCGGGATTTTAATTGATCGCTATTTTTACCATAAGAGAATGAGAAAAGGGTGATGAGTGATGGAGATAGTATCTTTAATTTCATTGTGGATGATTCCTTCCCTCATCGGGTTTATTTTACTGTATGGAACATTTAAAAAGGTTCCAACATATGAAAGCTTTGTTGAAGGTGGAAAAGAAGGAATACAAATTGCGTTCTCCATCATTCCCTATTTAGTTGGAATGCTTGTTTCTATCTCCATTTTTCGCGCATCTGGGGCATTAGAATTTTTTATGAGTTTTCTTAAGCCTGTATTAGACTTTATCGGCGTTCCCTCCGAAGTAGCACCATTAGCAATTATAAGACCAATATCAGGAAATGCAGCATTGGGAATGACAAGTGATTTAATCGCAACATATGGTCCAGATTCCTTTATCGGCAGGCTTGCATCTGTCATACAAGGAAGCACCGATACCACTCTTTATGTATTGACCGTTTATTTTGGGGCAGTAGGGATAAAGAAAATGGGGGATGCCTTGAAAGTTGGATTACTAGCGGATCTTATTGGATTTATTGCTGCAATTGTAGTTGTAACTTTAATGTTTGGTAAATAATCATAAAATGTCTTAGGGAAAGTTTGGGTATTGGAACTTTTCCTAAGGCATTTTTTTGTTGTATGGCAGATTCTTTCTCTTTCTATGAGAGTTCTAAAAGATTGTTAAGGTTAATGAGAAAAAATAACAACCAACTATATAAAAATTCTTATTTAATGAGTAGATCCCTAATTTTAAAGATTTCTTTGAAATTTCGTCCATTTATGTCATAATTCATAGGAATGGCAAAAAAAGAACGATCAAGGTTTTGAAATTAGTCTATTTTCATAATAGGATAAAAAATAAACGCTTATAAAATATTTTGTAATATGATCAATCATTTTTTACTGTTGAGAAATTGGATGAGGTGATTTAGATGGAAAGACTACAAAAAGTAATTGCACACGCTGGAATTGCATCAAGAAGAAAAGCAGAGGAATTAATTCTTGACGGAAAAGTAAAAGTTAATGGGAAAACAGTGAAAGAACTAGGTGTGAAAGTAGGTTCTAATGATAAAATTGAGGTAAGTGGAATTCCTGTTGAGAGGGAAGAACCAGTTTATTTTATCCTTTATAAACCAAGAGGGGTAATTTCTAGTGTCAATGATGATAAAGGAAGAAAAGTTGTAACGGATTATTTTTCTGAGATTGAAGCAAGAATTTATCCTATAGGACGATTAGACTATGATACTTCAGGTATCATTCTTTTAACAAATGACGGGGAATTTGCAAACCTTATGATGCATCCAAAAGGAGAAATTGAGAAGGTATATGTTGCAAAAGTCAAAGGCATCCCTGCTCGTGAGAAAGTAAAGCAACTCGAAAGAGGGATTATGCTAGAGGATGGAAAAACAGCCCCTGCCAAGGCGAAAATTCTCTCTGTTGATAAGAAAAAAGGAACAAGTATTGTCGAACTGAAGATTCACGAAGGAAGAAACCGCCAAGTCAGAAGAATGTTTGAAGCGATTGGAACACCTGTAATGAAATTAAAAAGGGAAAGATATTCATTCCTAAATTTAAATGGCTTGCAGCCTGGAGATGCTCGTGAATTAACTGCACATGAAGTGAAATTACTAAGAGCAGAAGCGCAAAAGAAAAAAGGATAAACTGTATATATTTTCGTATTCTCCAGCGTCTATATCCTTGTATTGCATAACAATGTTTACCTACTTAATACGACAGAAATTACACAAAAATGTTCATAAAAGTTTCACATATTGCAATGGATGATAACAATATCTACATGATAATAATGCTATAATAATTGTGGAAGATTAGATAAATCATTTATATAAATTACAATGTTATTGGAGAAATGCAGTATAAATAATAAACGATAAGATAAATAGCTATTACAAATAGACATGGCATTTATTTATACATGCAGCTAACGAAACAATAAAAAAGATAATCGTTTCGTGTATTTTTGTTAGGAGGGTATGAACGATGGAGAAAGAAATAAAAATCCTAGTGGTAGATGACGAAGAAAGAATTAGACGTCTTCTAAAGATGTACTTAGAAAGAGAAGAGTTTATTGTGGAAGAAGCGGAAGACGGAATGAGCGCTCTTTCTAAGGCATTAAACACAGATTATGATGTTATCTTACTCGATCTAATGATGCCTGGTAAAGATGGTATGGAGGTATGCAAGGAGCTAAGAGAAAAGAAGACTACTCCAGTAATTATGCTTACAGCCAAGGGAGAAGAAGTAAATAGAGTTCAAGGATTTGAAGTCGGAACAGACGACTATATCGTAAAGCCATTTAGTCCAAGAGAGGTTGTTCTGCGAGTAAAAGCTTTATTACGCCGCTCTACCAAAACGACTTTTGAGCAAAGCGATAGTTCTTCAAAAGATGTCATCATCTTTCCAGCATTGACTATTGATCATGATGCACACCGCGTATTGGCTAGTGGGAAAGAGGTAAGTTTAACTCCAAAAGAATATGAACTGCTATATTTCTTAGCTAAGTCACCAGATAAAGTATTCGATAGAGAATTACTCTTAAAAGAAGTATGGCATTATGAATTTTTCGGTGATTTAAGAACGGTTGATACACATGTTAAACGATTAAGAGAAAAGTTAAACCGTGTATCAGAAGAAGCAGCAAGCATGATTGTAACAGTTTGGGGAGTAGGATATAAGTTTGAGGTTAACAATGGATGAAGTTTTGGCGGAGTGTAGTATTTAAGCTTTGGATTACTTTTTTATTGTTGGTCTCCGTTGTATTAACGATTCTAACAATTATGCTTCTTGAGTATTTTGAGCAGTATTATACCGAGCAGACGGAAACAGAATTAACAAATACCGCCACAAAAATATCGGAAATAATGAAAGAGCATAATAATCAAATAGGTTTGGAAATTGTAGGAGAACTACTTGATCATTCAACAGGAGCTGTCATCGTTTCCTCTCCAGATCAAGTGTATTATTATCCAGAGAGTGGCTTGCAAGAACTTTCTTATTCTTTCATACAGGGCAATGAAGACTTAAACAAGGTGATGACAAGCAATAAGACAGCAGTTGTAAGGACAGAATTAAACAATAAAGACAATACACCTGAACAAGTAGCGATTGTCGGATCCCCTCTCCATGTGAATGGAGAGGATGGAGCTGTTTTTATTTATCAGTCCTTACAATCGATGAATGAATCTAAACAATCTACCGCCAAATTTATTGTGTTAGCAGCTGTTATTGCGATTATTCTAACAACGATTTTTGCTTTTTTCCTACTAACAAGGATTACTGCTCCGTTAAGGAAGATGAGAGAAGCTGCATTTGAAGTTGCCCAAGGTAATTTTGCAGCTAAGGTTCCCATTATGGCACAGGATGAAATTGGCGAACTTTCCATCGCATTTAATGAAATGGCGAAAAGGTTAAATTTTAATATGAACGCCTTAAGTCAAGAAAAGGAGCAGTTAGATAATATACTAAGTGGAATGGCAGACGGAGTGCTAACCCTTAATCGAAATGGTAGTTTATTGCTTACGAATCCTCCTGCTGAGAAATTTTTGCAGCATTGGTATTATGAAAAAGGCGAATTAAGTGATATGCAAGCACAAATCCCAGAAGAATTACGTAAATTGTTCCAGCTTGCTGTTCATACTGGTAATGAACAAATAGATGAAATCACTTTACAGGGAAGAAACTGGGTAATGATTGTCAGCCCTTTATATGATAAGAAGGATATTAGAGGAGCGATTGTCGTCATTCGCGACATGACAGAGGAACGTAAATTAGACAAGCTACGGATCGATTTTATAGCCAATATTTCTCACGAATTAAGAACACCTATAAGTATGTTACAAGGATACAGTGAAGCGATTGTCGATAATATTGCTGAGTCAGAGGAAGAAAAGAGAGAGATGGCTCGAATTATTTATGATGAATCATTACGTATGGGTCGTTTAGTCAATGAATTTTTAGATTTAGCCAGAATGGAAACAGGTTATCTTGAATTAAGGAAGGAAACAATTGATCTATACCCATATATTAATCGGGTAGCGAGAAAGTTTAATGCCATCGCTAAAGAAAAAGAAATCACCTTTACTGTCTCTATATCGGAGGATATTGGGGAGTACGAACTTGATCCAGATCGTATCGAACAAGTTCTAACCAATATAATGGATAATAGTATGCGCCATACACCAAGTGGTGGAACAGTTTTTTTAAGAGGCAGATCGGATGATTATGGAGTGTATCTAGAAGTAGAGGATACCGGTTCTGGAATTCCAGAGGAAGATTTACCATATGTCTTCGAGCGCTTTTATAAAGCAGATAAAGCTAGAACAAGAGGTAATGCTGGGACAGGCTTGGGATTAGCTATTGTCAAAAATATTATTGATTCCCATGGGGGAGATATATCTGTTTATAGTAAATATGGTCGAGGAACGACATTTTTTATCTTTTTACCTCGAAATAAAGAAGAAAATTAGAGAATGTGGCGATTCTTCTTGATTCACAAGAAACAATTTAACATAATAGAACGTATGGGGTGTCTAAAAAAGTATTTGACCCTGCAAGCTATTTTTCCATTTTGTATGTATGAAATTATTACATACAGATATAACTTGTGAGGTCAAACTTTTCAGGGCATCTTTTCTTGTGTTTACGTACTAATGGGATAAAGGAAATTAGAATAATTACATATAAGTAGTGAAACTAAATAAGTTAAACTTACGACTAATATAGTGAACGGGGGAGGGAATGAGATGAACTCCGTTTTTGATGAAATCTATAATAAGTATCATCATGACGTTTTTCAATTTTTATTTTATATGGTAAACCATAAAGAAACGGCCGAAGATTTAATGCAAGAGGTCTATATTCGTGTACTTAAATCTTATCATCGCTTTGAGGGGAAAAGCTCTGAGAAAACCTGGTTATTTAGTATTGCAAGAAATGTCGCAATTGACCACTTTCGCAAACAAAAAAATTGGAAAGACCGTATTATGGATAAATTCGACTGGTCGAAACAGCAAGTAAAAGCAGAAGGATTTCTGCCAGAAGAAATCACCTTGCAAGCAGAAGAAGTAAAAGGTGTTTATCATGCCTTACAATATTGTACAGTAGACCAACGAATGGTTATTGTGTTTCGGTATATTCAAGAATTATCTATTGCGGAAACAGCCAAAGCACTAGGATGGACAGAAAGCAAGGTGAAAACAACCCAGCACCGTGCCTTAAAAGCACTGCGCAACTTTTTAGAAGAGTATGATGGAAAGGAGGATTCTTATGCCGAAACAAAAGTGGAATGATGACAAAATAAAACTGGTGCTTAAACAGATGCCATATATAAAAGATGAGAGAAGTCCAGAATTTATCTATCGTACAATCCAAATGAAAAAGAAGAGCGAACGGAAATCGCGAAGAATAATGCCCGTACTGGCGACCGTATGTACGCTTATGCTCCTGTTCATTATTAGTCAAAGCTTCTTTGATAGTAATAGAGAGGACTCTTTTAAGCGTGAAAGCAAGATGGCTGATAATTCTGCTGAAATGAAAAATAAAAGCTATGATATAGCTGAAACCGCTGAAAGTGAAAATTATGACATGACAGATGAACAAGGAGAAAGGCTCACTACTTCACTCATCCCATCGGCTATTTACGAGGATGAGGTAGGAAAGCAAGAATTATTAACGTACCCAATACCAGATAAAAATGTCCAAGTCATTGTTCCTGTCAGCATTTTAGTGGAAAATCCAAATAAGCTGTCTAGATTTGATTTGTATGTGGAAAACGTGAAGAAAGTAATCGGCGTCAACAAACAGTTAAGCAGCTATTTCCCAATTAGTCCAGAGATGTTTGCATATGATTTAAAAGATGATTACATCGAAGTAAATGTGAAACAGGGAATTTCAAATTTTGGTTCTCATTCCGAAGACTTTTTTAATACAATGGTTCAGCAGCAACTACAAACCATTGGCGCCAAGAAAATGGAGTTTTATACAGACGGTAAACTAGGAGCAGTACTAGGAAATCGCGAAGAAACAAGTATTGAGTATAAACCGTTAGAGAATAGAGCATATTTTCTTTTAGAGAATGATGAACAAGATGATCAACCATTATATGTGCCTTGGGAAAAGCCATATGATACGATTGAAAATGCTTTTGATGCCATGGAAAATAATATAGACACACATGGTTTGTCAGCTTCCATCCCTGATACTATTGATATTGATAAGGTTTCAAAAGACGAGAGCAAGGGAGAATTAGTTGTTCATTTATCTAATGAAAGTAAAATGGAAGAAGATCAAAAAACATTACATGCAATTGAGTCCATTTTATTAACAGCAAAAGATTTTAAATATTCTACAGTAAAGTTTGAGAATACCAATGTTAAAGAAGTAGGTGGATTTGAGCTAACGAAAGAATTAGATGTTCCGGTTGCCGCCAATAAAGTTGATATTGAGCAATAATAAAAGAGAATTTTTTTGTATTAGTGAAGTTATATTAGAGATAATATTACAATAGTTCATTTTACGTGCTTTAGCACTTTATATAGAGAAAAAACATATTAAGATGGGTTGGGACATAAGTATTTCAACAAATATAACTCCGAACAATTATACGTATATCCTAAAAAATTCGTATAATTGTTCTGGGTTTTATTCATTTAAGAAAGAATGCTTTTTTTCATCACCTGCAGACTGAATATACTTCGCTTTCCATTGGGCGAGCTCCGATCCGCTTTGTCATTTCACTCTACAAAATTATAATAGTAAATGATTGAAATTTAAGATAACTGATATATAAATAGAGATGCATAATCTTTATTTAACTTATCAGCTATATCCCACAATAGACCGACAATAACTCCTGAAAAATGGATATTCCATATAAATGAGTCATGTCAGTATCGCTAATAATACTTAAATTAGTATTAACTACCCATCCCGCTACTCCTCCAGCGGTCACACTCACAACTGTTAAGCTTCCACTTCTCCTTTGTATATTCTTTTTCACACAGAACTCTCCTTTAAATAGCTTTGTTACTACTAGTATTAATTGACTATTTTTATGCCTAACTCCCTAAAAGACAATTTTTTCCTTTTTGTTAGTATAGTTAAGGACAATTCCTTATCATCTATTTTGTTTTAACATAAATTTACAAATTAGTTTCCAATAAGAATTACAGAAAGAAGGCATCTTTTTTTGATTAATTATGTATGAATATCCATAGTCATCTATACATAAAAAAGAAAATATCGAAAATCCAATATGCGGTCTGCTAATGGCTTTGTTCTTTTTTACGTTAATCTCCTCCTTAGACTTCATCGTAAAATTCCTTTTTTATGGAAGTTTTTTATTACCTTAGAATAAAATCAGAAAGAATGTAGACAATATATCGTGTCTCTTTTCCAATTAAAATCAGCTATTGGCACATACATAAAAAATAGATATGCATTTTTCTCTATGCATTCTATAGTTCTAACCATTAACATGTACTCATAAGTTGAAAGAGAAGATTGGATAGGGACAGATAGAAACTTGCCTGCAAGTAATTTTTCTATCTTTGCAGGCGGTTAAAACTTACATAGAATGCAGATAAGTGAATAGGATAGCGCGTTAAGTACTTTTTTAAAGAAACCTTCTCTTCTTGAAGAGTTCTTTATAAACCATTGATACAATACTTTACAACCAAAAGAGAATAGGTAGTATTCAACTGAAAACGGTCATAAATAGGCTGTTGAACACGGACAGAATAGGAGGATACCAAATGGGAGACTATATTAGGAGAATACTTATTGCTGCTATCATGCTTTTGTTCATTAGTTTATTGTTTTTAGGAGGGAAGCATTCTCAAGCACAGTCTTTCTCCTTAGCGGAACGAACAAAAACATGGACATGGCCAAGTGAAGGAATAATCACGGATACCTTTAATACTAGAAATGGTACACATAAAGGAATAGATATTGCAGGCGATTTGGGAGAGGACGTTTATGCAGTTGATGAAGGAATTGTAACCAGATCTTATTATTCCCAATCTTATGGAAATGTTGTTTTTGTTAAACATAAAAATGATCTTGAAACGGTCTATGCTCATTTGAATAAACGATTCGTAAAGGAAAAGCAATTGGTGAAAAAGGGTGAAGTAATTGGTGAAATGGGCAATACAGGACAGTCTTCTGGCGTTCATTTACATTTTGAAATACATAATAAAGAGTGGACTGTTGCAAAAGAAAATGCTATTAATCCAATTTTAGTTTTAGGAGATGTAGAGGTAGGGCAGACTGTGAAAATAGCTGTGGAGGAAGAGAGTGAGGCTGTCATAACAGAGCCATCCGAAAACCTTACCCACACACCACATTCGAACTTAGTTCACGAGGAAGAAAAGAAGTTAGAAGAAGAATACATAAGGAGAAGTATTAAGGAAATGGAAATTAATATAGAAGAGAATAACTCGGAACTATCAACAATACCCTATAAAAAAGCAAGTATTTATTTAAAAAGTAGTAAGTATCTTTTAGGAGAAACAAGCGAGGATTATACATAGAAGCTATATATGGAAAGATACAGAATTTCGCTTTTATGGAGGAAAAACCGCGAAAAGAGTTCACAAGATACTATTTTTTTAAGGAATAAATATAATAGTATTTTGTGAACTCTTTTTGAGTTTAAATGGCATATATTTGTGAATTTATGAACAAAATTTGAAATTATAAGCAAACTTCTTCACAAATATTTATTCCTTAGGGTATAATAACTTATGTAATAAAACAAATTAATATTGGTCTATCTTCGGGGCAGGGTGAAATTCCCGACCGACGGTGATGAGTTTGTACTCAAAGTCCGTGACCCTACTACGGTAGGTTGATTTGGTGAAATTCCAAAACCGACAGTAAAGTCTGGATGGGAGAAGATGGAGGTTCTGCAATCGTTCAAATTATCTGTTAAGAACGTTTATTGAGTTTGCGTACCTTTAATTACTCCCTCAAGTCTCTAGAGCTTGAGGGTTTTTATTTGGCGCATTCCTAAAAAATTGCTGAATCTTTCTTCTTAGGTAGATGGATCCTAATTAGAAGGAGAGAAAAAAATGAAGAAAAAAATGAATGTAAGAAAGTATGTTTTAATTGGGATGATGAGTAGTTTAGCCTATGTGCTAATGATGCTTAAATTTCCAATCCCACCATTTCCAAGTTATTTAAAAGTTGATTTTAGCGATATTCCAGCATTAGTTGCCGCACTTATTTTAGGACCAGGGGCTGGAATATTAGTTGAGTTGATTAAAAATATATTAGATTATTTAATAACCGGAAGTGATACTGGAATTCCTGTTGGTCATTTCGCGAATTTTATCGCTGGAATTTCTTTCATCTTACCGACTTATTTTATGTATAATGCGATTAAATCCAAAAAAGGAATGGCTATCGGCTTAGCCCTTAGTATTATCATAATGACGGGATTATTAAGTTTGTTTAATTACTTTATTATGCTGCCATTCTATAATACATTAATGAAAATACCGACTGATACAACTTTATTAAAACAAACGGTTCTTTCAGCTATTATTCCATTCAATTTGTTAAAAGGAGTAATTATTTCTATCATTTTTGCATTAGTATTCTCAAAAATGGGTGTATGGATTAATAAACAAATCCCTTCTAGGAATGTTTAATCAAAAAACAGTTCAGTGTCTATCTGAATTGTTCAGTTTGTCGACAAAAGGGGATCAGAATGTTTTCATTCTGATCCCCTTTTGTAATTTATGGTCTTTTTTTTGTTATTTTATTGTATTTTGATCTATTCTTTATGCTCTTCTTAAGCTGTTACCGGGCTCACCCAAGTCCAGTTGGCCATTTTCTTTTGCATCTGCGAAAACACGTTCAATCGTTTCTTTTCGCTTGGCATAAATTTTTTTGATAACTTGTTTATGTCGAAGGTGATCTGCTTCTTCCACATACTTTTCCCATGCATGTCTTTGAATGAGTTTTTGGTAACTAAGTGATTTGGTGGAACAAGTTGATCTAAAGCAATCATTTCTACTTTGACCTCTTTGAATAGAAGAATGTTTTGGAAAGCATGATTTCACCTCTAAAAAATATCTATATTTTAAACCAGAGCAGTTAAAATTCTAGACTAACTTGATGAAACCAGGTTGATTGGAGCGGAAGGGGGGAGACTCCTAGGGAAGATGCGAGAAAGTCCGAGACCCTGCAGGAGCGTATGCGACGAAGTGGCTCGGCGCTCGCCCCATGGAAAGCGAACCCCTGTAGCGGAAATCAACACCTTATTAAAAAAGGTCACAAAAAAGACCATAGGCAAAACCTCAAATTTCAAGGAGTTTGTCTACAGTCTGAAACAGTTTAAATAAAAAGAACAGAAAGGAATCATTATCCCTTTCTGTTCTGTGTATGATAAAGAGCGCTATTCGAATTTAAGAGGATCTCCATCAAAGGATTCGTCGCTCACTTTAATCGAATCTGTCGGACAACCTTCAAAAGCATCTAACATATCATCTAATAATACTTCAGGTACTTCCACTGTTCCTTGATTATCATCTAACATAACGAAAGCAATCCCTTCGTCATCGTAGTCATAAATATCAGGTGCCGCTGCTCCGCAAGCTCCACATGCAATACATGTGTCTTTATCAACAATTGTATATTTTGCCATGAGTAAAAAAACCTCCAGTGTTATTCATACGGAGTATATACATGACTAGCATACTCCTTACTATTATCTTATTGTAAGACTGAATCTTTAACTTTTCAATATAAAAGAAAGATAAAAAGTAGAAAGTAAGGACTACCTTCCTTAAAATAGTCAAAAACTCAAACGCTTTCCATTATATTTAAAGCCCTTTTTATTGAAAAATATGTGAAGGATATGTGATCAAAGTACACTAAAAAATAAAATTCATGGTAAAATATAAGAAATGTTACAAACAAATTTCAACAAAATTTGTCAAACTGAAGGAAGAGGAAAATATGTCCTTTATTAAAATAATCATTTTAAACTGTCTATATAAAATGAATGGAGAAAGAACTATTTACTCTATTCTTCATATATTAAATGGAAAAAAGTCATCACAAACCATCCAAGATATTCATATCTTTCAGCTGACCTCTTTATTTCAGGCATTCCCTTTATTAACAAGAGAGCAACTGGATCAAATAATTTATACCTTATATAAGGAAGAATGGCTAGAAAAAACTGGAGAAAATCATTATTTAGTTAAAAACGATAGAAAGCTAGAATTAGAAGTATTATTGAAGGATAATCCATTTCCAAAAGATTTAAAAGGCTGGAGATATCATTCATTAACTGGGCCATATTGGCAAAGACTTTCATTATTTGTACAAGTTACTTCTCACTTATCGAAAAAAAGTAATCATTATATGCCGATACAAAGAAACCCTGCAGCACAACTATGGTTGAAGAATACCTTACATACTATGTCGTCTATAGATAGAAGTGAAATGAATCGCTATCTCTATCAGGAAATAGTTGACTGTCTGGAAGAGAGTGAATTAGATCCGCTCATTCTTATTATCCGACTTACCGGAAGTGATAGAATAGGTCTAACTTCAGAGCAAGCAGCAATAGAATTGGAACTAGATCCATACTATTATCAGCTATCTTTCCTTGCTATTCTTCATTACATGATAGAGAAAATTCTATCTAATAAGGGGGAGTTTCCACTGTTAAGTCAAATGATTAAAGAAAGTAAGAAACCATTTACCCTGACAGAGTCAACGGCTAAAACATTTAATTTAATCCAAAAGGGGTTAAGTATCGAGCAAATTGTTCGTGTGAGAAATTTAAAACAAAGCACAATTGAAGATCATATTATTGAAATACTATTGAATGTGCCTAACTTTCCTATAGATAATTTAGTGAGCAGCGAGAATATATCAAAAATCAAAGCATGTATGGAAAAATCGCCTTCTAAATCTTTAAAGGTGATAAAGCAGCAGTTAGCAGATGTTTCTTACTTTGAGATACGTGCAGTGATGGCAGGATACGGTGATTTTTCATGAATTTAGAAGCAATCTTAAAAAACTACTATCAGTTAAGTGCCTTTCGAGGTGGGCAAAAAGAAACGATAGAATCCATTCTTAACAAGAGGCACACATTAGCGATGCTGCCAACGGGGACAGGAAAGTCTCTATGTTATCAATTAGCTGGCAGGCTTATGGAGGGAACAGTAATTATTATTTCTCCTCTCTTGTCACTAATGCAGGATCAAGTGGAGCAAATGAAAATGAAAGGGGAAAAAAGAGTCGTTGCTTTAAATTCCTTTTTGAACCCAGCAGAAAAGAATAAAGTATTACGGCAAATTCAGCAATATAAGTATATCTTTATATCCCCAGAAATGATTTCATTGCCACATATCATAGATCAGCTGCAAAAAATGAAAATTAGTCTATTCGTTATAGATGAAGCACATTGTATTTCCCAGTGGGGATACGATTTTCGACCGGATTATCAAAAATTAGGGGAGATTCGACAAAAAATAAATAATCCCTTAACATTAGCTCTAACAGCAACCGCAACAGAAGCGGTTCGTGAGGATATCATAAAGTCTTTACATTTAGAAATGGTTGAAGAAATCATTTATTCTGTCGATCGAGCAAATATTGCTATAAATCTAGAGGAAGTCTCACACGTTCAAGGAAAAATGGATAAGCTTTTAGAATATATTCAAAGGCTTGATGGACAAGGCATTGTGTATTTCTCTAGCAAAAAGCTAGCTGAACAAACAGTAGCGTTTTTGAAAGAAAAATCTTCCAAACGAATAATGGCATACCATGGCGGCATGACGCAAGAAGATCGTATTCTTGTTCAACAGCAATTCCTAGCAGGACAATTAGATGTTATATGTGCAACAAGTGCCTTTGGAATGGGAATAAATAAAGAGGATATTCGCTTTATTATTCACTATCACCTGCCCACACAATTAGAATCCTATCTTCAGGAAATAGGCAGAGCTGGTAGAGATGGCAAACCGAGTGTATCCATCATCTTGTATACTCCAGGAGATGAGTGGATTGCTTATCAGTTGATTGAATCGGAATTGGCGGACGAATTACAAATTAATAAATGGAAAGCACGCTTAAAAAATTTCCCTTCATTTGAAGCATGGCAGAAAAAAGAAGGCTATCAATTAGAAATGCTCTTTACCGAGACCCAATGGCGCGTGTTGGAGTCTTATATTGAACCGAATAATAAAACGGTCTCCGAGCTATTGCATTCTCTAGATTTATATAACAATTTTAGAGAAAATCGGGTAAATGAAAAAAGACGAAAAGTGCAAGATCTAATGGAATGGCTACATTCTATATCTTGCCGGAGAAGGTATATATTAGAGTATTTCGGAGAAAAGTACGAAAGCAAAGAAAATGAAAATTGCTGTGATAGATGCGGAATAGATTTATCTAATTTCTTTCATAAAAAAAGCATGGAGGATGACGAGGTACTAGTGGATTGGAAGAATCAGCTGGCATTTATTTTAAATATAGTAAAGTAGGATATATAAATGAATAAAGCAAAATATACGGCCATAATTAATCAATTGTCAGACCGAGACTTAATAAAAAATGTATATATAACACAGTTTCTTCTCCTTATCATCACTTTCATACTGTATATTTTTGTTTTTCAATCGAACCCTCCATTAACAACAGTATTTAAGTATGAACAGACAGATTTTATCATTGGTTTGATAGCAGGATTAGCAATAACAGGAATAGATATTTTCTTGATGATACGATTTTCTAAACATTACCACGATGATGGTGGTGTGAATAAGCGAGTCTTTGAAAATAGGAATCCTTTTCATATTGCATTCATCGCATTAATGGTAGCATTTTGCGAAGAAATACTATTTAGAGGAGTAATCCAAACGAATTTAGGGCTGCTGCTAAGCTGTCTCCTTTTTGCTATGATGCATTACCGCTATTTATTTAATCCTTTTTTATTTATGAATGTCATTTTGGTAAGTTTCGTTATCGGTGTCTTATTTGAAGTAACAGAAAATCTCTGGGTGACAGTGATTATGCATTTTCTTATTGATTTCTTACTCGGTTGTATTATTCGGTTCAAGTTATTTCAAACGAGTTAAGTACATCAAGGGGAATGTCATGGAATAACCGCTCCTTTTTGTTAGGGGATTTTGGGGAATTGTAAGGATGGGATGTTTATGAAGAAAGAGGATCCATATAGAGTTCAGGCACAATTACAAAAACAAAGATTAAAGAAAGTGACAAGTGAAGAAGAAGTACCAGTAACAGAGGAAAGACAAGACTCTTCCCTCCCATCAAGAAGTACTGTTCACAAGAATAAGAAGAAAAAATTAAAGATACCAATTATTAGCTTGTTAGCATTTTTATTTATTTTATTACCAGTAGCTGTATTATTAGTATTAAATGGGAAAGATATTTCCAATCTTTTATCAACCGAGAATACTTCAGGATTATTTGAAAATGTAAATATTCAAAAAGGGTACTCACCTAATAATAAAACAACACCTGACGATAGTGACAATAATCAAGATGAACTCGTAATTGTAAGTAATTCAACAGTGAAAAAAGAAGAAGAAATTCCTGAAGATAATTTGAAAGAAAAAGCTGAAGAAAAGGCTGAAGAAAAGGAAAAGGAAGCAGAGAAACAAAAAGAACAAAAAGAACAAAAAGAACAAAAGCAACATTCAGAGAAAAAGATAGATAAGGAGCAGAAGCAAAAAGAAAAAGAAAAGAATCCTAGTCAAACAAATCCTAATGAAAAAATTGTGTACCATACAGTAGCAAAGGGTGAAAATTTATATCGAATAGCTTTAAAATATTATCCAAATGGAGATGGTATGGGGAAAATTAAAGCAGCTAATAATATGACAACAGATCAGGTGCAATTAGGGCAAACGCTGAAAATTATCATTGAACCATAATAACTTATTCTAACTTGTCCTTCCTCCACATATAGTTAAGTAAAGATGTTGAAATTGTTGTTTATACATTACAACGCTATTGGTAAATCAGACTTAATGTGCTATATAAAGGAGGAAGTGACTTTGGAACGATCAATCTTCCCTGAAAGGTATGATTTGGATGGTACGACGAAAAAGGTTCTCATAAAAATCATTGAGAAAAAGAAAAAATATGATAAATTAAAAAATCGACATTTGCTTATTATGTGGTTTACTATCTTTGCCTCATTCTGTTATTTTATTTGGTTATATAAACACATAGCTATACCATATTCACATTCATTTGCAGTCATGTTTTCCGTATATGTAAAAGAGAGTGAAAATTTATATCTCTTATTTCTATTGATTGGTGCATTTGGGTATATGAATGTGTTGAGACAAAAAAGAGATAAAGCGGAAAAGGAATACCATGACTTACGCTGTGAATTTATTGACAAAAGCAAAGATTTATTCGGAAATAGTGAGACTTGGAACGTTCGGCATGAAATATATAATACAATCAAAGATTCATATGATATCAATTTATTCCATCAAGCAAAGTGACAATTAGTTAGGTGGAAGATTACATATCCTGTTACTTATTTAAATATCTGCTTTATATCTATAAGTAGTTAGGGTAAAAACAAAGCAGACTAAAATACACGTAGACTCGTATGGGAGCTTGCAACAAAGTCACCCGCAGAAACGCAGAGATGAGGAGAATTGGCTCTCAGCCCATGCAGAGAGAAGGGTATTCAGTCTGCGAGTGATTATCGGAAAAGCTGAAACAATCATACGTAATATGGTTAGCATTTCTATATTAAGGTTGCGATTTCTCTTTGGATGGAAAACTTGGAGCCCTGCACTGTATTTATATAAAGCGAATACTAAAATATCTTTCGTTGGGCACGATCTTCTTTGATAATTTCTACTGCTTCTCTAAATCGTTGCGAGTGGACGATTTCTCTTTCTCTTAGAAAACGAAGGCTATCATTTAAATCTGGGTCATCACTCATATTAATAATCCATTGATAAGTAGCTCTTGCCTTTTCTTCCGCTGCTATATCTTCATACAGATCTGCGATTGGATCTCCTTTAGCTTGTATGTATGTTGCCGTCCAAGGATTTCCAGCAGCATCATGGTAGAATAAGGCGTGGTCGTGATTGACATAATGGTCACCAAGTCCAGCAGCTTTTAGCTGATCTGGAGTGGCATCCTTTGTCAGTTTATAGATCATAGTCGCGATCATTTCTAAATGAGCAAATTCTTCTGTTCCTATATCTGTTAATAATCCAATAACCCGATCAGGTATGGAATACCGCTGATTTAAGTATCTTAATGCTGCTGCTAGTTCTCCGTCTGCTCCTCCATATTGCTCAATTAAAAATCTAGCAAGCATAGGATTACAAGTACTTACTTTAACGGGATACTGTAATTTTTTCTCGTATATCCACATATCTTTTCATTCTCCTTTATCGCAAAATTATTTAGAAACATATCTTCTTATACTTGCCAAGGCCAAGGAGCAGCATCCCAATCCCATGGAGAACCAGATGGGCTATTTCCAAATTGTAATAAGGGCCCAAAATTATTTTCATATATTTTTTTGAATTTTTCTCTTTCTTTTACATAATGGTTAAATTGATTTATGGCATCTTGATCATAATGATGAGTATCTAAATATAAAGTAAGTTCAACTAATACAAAGTCTACAGCTTGAAGCTGCTCTAATAATTGATAATATTCTGGTGGCAACTGCTTCATTGTCTTTTCACTCCCTTTTCGTTTTTTCATATGGACTGAAATATGGGTCATAGAATGCTTTCCATAATGTTCCTGCTTTTAATGCTTCCATTGGACTAAATTGGGGCAGATTTGGTGGCTGAAAACCTAAAAATAAATTAGGCGGTGTGGAAAAAACTTTTGTTTTTATGGGTGGGCAAGGATCAAATGGACTGATATAAGGCTGATATTCTCTGTAAAATGAAGACATAGATTTCCCTCCTTTTTTTAATTTACTTTACATCTTATGTTGAAAGATTTAGTTACATGCTTGCTTTTAATAAAGTAGCAAATTCGTTTTGGTTTAAGTATGAATAACTGAAGGGAAGGAAAAAGAGAAGCAGAAATTCTTGAGTAAATTACTTATCATTAGGAGCTATATAGATGGGGAGTGAATAGAGAAAAATTTTCTTAAAAATGGTATTAAGTGTAAGAGGTGTATTAAAATATAAACATCATCCTTTGTAAGATGGGGAAGTTAGGGGGACTTTATGATATATGTACTAGTTGGATTTGTTTTACTTGTTTCGGCAGGGATTGCTTTAATTTTACATATGAGAAAAATTGCAAATGAAAATCATGTTAAATATGAGATGTTTTATTTTCCAAATTTCCCTGCTTCCTTCCGTGAAATCACCCTTTTCTTTATTTCAGATATCCATAGAAGATCAATTGATGATTCCGTTATTAATGAGGCGGTGGATGTAGCTGAGATAGTCATTATAGGCGGAGATCTTTTAGAGAAGGGAGTTAAGTTAGAGAAGACACGCGAAAATTTGCGGAAGTTAAAAAAAATCGGTCCTGTTTATTTTGTCTGGGGAAATAATGACTACGAGATAGACCGAGATGTTTTGGAGACTTTATTACTAGATGAAGATATTATTTTATTGAATAATAAAGCAATAACTTTTCAATCTGCAGATGGGGAAAGCTGGTCCTTGCTCGGTATTGAAGATTATTCATTAGAATATGATGATTTAGAAAAAGCGTTAGAGCAAGTGGGGAATAGTGATTTTAAAATATTAGTCAGTCACAATCCGAAAATAGTGGAAAAGATGGAAGAGAAGGAACAGATTTCCTTAGTGTTAAGTGGTCATACCCATGGTGGCCAAATTCGAATTTTGGGATTTGGTCCATACGAATTAGGAGGAACGAAAGTGGTTGGAAATACTACTATATTTGTCAGTAATGGATATGGCACGACAAGTATTCCATTAAGGCTCGGCGCACATCCAGAAACTCATATTATCAAGATTCAACATAAACAAATGGACAATTAAATTTAAAGCATTATTACGATTTGACCAATATTTCTTTTTTGAATCGGTTGGCTCTTATATATATCATCCTCCACTTTGTAATATTACTCACCGATTCCTGCTTTCATTCATAAACTAAATTAAGAGTTTTTTCAAGGAGCAGGCAGGAGGCGTAGTCATGCGTTTGGAGAGATTGAATAGTAACAGAATTAAAATCCATCTGACCACAGATGATTTGTATGAACGTGGATTGACCAAGGAAGATATATGGAAAGACTCGATAAAGTGGCAGTATTTTTTTCATGAAATGTTAGAAGAAGCAAATGACATATTTGATATGGAGATACACGGATCGGTAGCTGTTGAGATATTTTCCATGAAAGCCCAAGGAATGGTAATGATCTTAACAATAACTGAAACTGAATTGGATAAGGAAGAATTATTATCAGAGGGCTTTTTAGAGATGCAAGTAACGGTAGAAGAAACAGTGGATATATTATATGAGTTTACAGATATAGAATATGTAATAGATGCGGTAAAACAGTTAGAGCAAAACAATTTTAAGGGTGGTTCTTTATATAATTTAAATGAAAGGTATTATTTATGCTTTGTCGATATTTCTTCATTTAAAGAAGAACAAATTATTGCTATTCTAAGTGAATTTGGAGAAGTGAGTTTAAAGAGTATATATATAATTGAAGAATATGGGAATGTCATCAAAAAAGATAATGCTATTGAAACATTAGTGCATTTTTTTTAACCAGCTATTTTTAAGATAGAACAATTCCAATTTTTGAAGTTAATCTCAGATAACGGGGATATAGGAACTTCGACGGAGTTTGGAATTATCTATCTTTTTTTGTGTGTTTAAAGGGGATTTTGTACATAAAAATTTCTAAGTTGATGATTGGTAAAACTTGTTGAAAGTGTTAAAATGAAATGGGGAAGATACATAATAGTATTTTACCACTAAATTTTTGTTTAGCCTCAGGGAAAAGCTGTATGGGAAAGTGTAGAAGAAAAGGAAATAATGATAATTAAATGAGGGTGAGGTAGGACAAAGAATCGTTTAATTGAATATACTGATACTAGCAATGAGGAAAAAACAGTTTATCACAGTAAAAAAAGAATATATTATGGAATGAAAGCCTTCTGAAGGAAGGGATTCGTTTAAATCTAAATAAGTAAATAAATGATCTTGCATAATGTAAGTAAAAGTGTATACTATGCTTTGAATTAGCAACTAATTTTGTATTTATGTTTTGCATTCTATTGAAGCTAAATAATTATTCTTATAAAGAAGAACTGCAGTGGATAACTACAAGTAGTTTTTTAGGAGGATTTATTAATGGTAGCCAACAAATCTAATGAGAAGAATCATGTAGAAGAGCAACACGATGTTTTGAAATCAACACAAACAGTAATTCATAAAGCTTTGAATAAACTTGGATATTCAGATGAAGTTTATGAATTATTAAAAGAGCCGATTCGAATGATGACAGTCAAAATACCAGTGCGAATGGATGATGGGACTGTAAAAATCTTCACAGGCTACCGCGCTCAACATAATGATGCCGTGGGACCAACAAAAGGGGGAATTCGTTTTCATCCTAATGTTACGGAAACAGAAGTGAAAGCACTCTCTATTTGGATGAGTTTAAAATGTGGAATCGTTGATCTTCCTTATGGTGGCGGAAAAGGAGGCATTATCTGTGATCCACGTGATATGTCTTTTCGTGAATTGGAAAGATTAAGCCGGGGCTATGTACGAGCAATCAGCCAAATTGTTGGACCAACTAAAGATATTCCAGCTCCAGATGTTTTTACAAATTCACAGATTATGGCATGGATGATGGACGAGTATAGCCGAATTGATGAATTTAACTCCCCTGGATTTATCACAGGCAAACCACTTGTATTAGGTGGTTCACAAGGAAGAGAAACTGCTACGGCTAAAGGTGTTACTATCTGTATACGCGAAGCAGCAAAAAGAAGAGGCATAGAGATAGAAGGAGCACGTGTCGTCGTCCAAGGTTTTGGGAATGCGGGCAGCTTTTTGGCTAAATTTATGCATGATGCTGGAGCGAAGGTCATTGGTATTTCGGATGCGTATGGTGCTTTACATGATCCAGAAGGATTAGATATTGACTACTTACTAGATAGACGAGATAGTTTTGGCACTGTTACAAACTTATTTAATAATACCATCTCAAATAAAGAACTATTGGAGTTGGAGTGCGATATTTTAGTGCCTGCTGCGATAGAAAATCAAATCACAGAACATAATGCAGATAATATTAAAGCAAGTATTGTGGTGGAAGCAGCGAACGGACCAACTACATTAGAAGCTACTCGCATTTTAACAGAAAGAGGAATTTTATTAGTTCCGGATGTTTTAGCTTCAGCTGGAGGAGTAACTGTTTCTTATTTTGAGTGGGTACAAAATAATCAAGGGTATTATTGGACAGAGGAAGAAGTGGAAGAAAGACTGGAAAAAGTAATGAGTAAGTCCTTTAAAAACATCTATGATACTGCCGAAATACGTCGAGTTGATATGAGGTTGGCAGCATATATGGTGGGGGTTAGAAAAATGGCGGAAGCATCTAGATTCCGCGGTTGGATATAAATTTGATTAAATCTATTGCTGATTTTACAAAAATCTCCTATCCTTATAGGTAGGGGATTTTTTATATTGGACCTTTTTAGAGGTACGCCTTTTCTGTTATGAATCATCTATTAGCTAAAATAAATGCATAATAGAAAAGAAAGGATTTTGTTAGAAGAGGCTAACCTTTTTGTAAAATGTTAGGAGTGACTATGTTGAAACGAGAAGAAGCAATTATCATTGGTGCTGGTCCCTGTGGTTTAGCAGCAGGGATCGCCTTAAAGGCAATAAATATAAATCCGTTAATCATTGAAAAAGGGAATGTTGTAAATGCCATACATGGTTATCCAACTCATCAAACCTTTTTCAGTACAAGTGAAAAACTGGAGATTGGGGATGTCGCCTTTTTAACAGAACAATATAAGCCCAATCGGAATCAAGCATTAGTTTATTATCGCGAAGTGGTAAAAAGAAAAGATCTTCGTATCCATGCGTATGAAGAAGTATTAGACGTCAATAGAACAGAGGGACAGGAGTTTCTTGTAAAAACAAAAAAAGAGGAGTATATCGCTCCTTACGTTATTGTTGCTACTGGTTATTACGATAATCCCAATTATATGAACGTTCCAGGCGAAGACATGGATAAAGTAATGCATTATTTTAAAGAGGCACACCCTTATTTCAATCATGATGTAGCGGTAATTGGCGGGAAAAATTCAAGTGTGGATGCTGCGATTGAGCTAGTCAAAGCTGGTGCAAGGGTAACCGTTTTGTATAGAGGGAACGAATATTCCACTAGTATCAAACCGTGGATTTTACCTGAATTCGAGTCTTTAGTCCGCAAAGGAATAATTAAAATGGAATTTCAGGCAAATGTTGTCGAAATAAAAGAGGGATCTCTTCTGTATGAAGTAAATGGAAATCTTCATGAAATAAAAAATGACTTTGTTTTTGCAATGACCGGATATCATCCTGATCATGCATTTTTGAAAAAAATGGGGATAGAAATTGAGAAAGAAACAGGAAGACCTGTATTTGATTCGGAAACCATGGAAACAAATGTGGAAGGAATATTTATTGCTGGGGTAATTGCTGCTGGAAATAATGCGAATGAAATCTTTATTGAAAATGGTAGATTTCATGGTGTGCAGATCGCAAAAGCCATACAAGAAAAAAATAAATGAGACCGTGCAACTCTTATATAAGGGAAAAGGGGAAATAAAATGTTGGCGATTTTTTCAGCCGGAATTGCACCAGGTTTAGCATTATTAAGCTATTTTTATTTAAAAGACCAATACGGTTCCGAGCCAATATCACTTGTCATGCGGTCTTTTATTACAGGGGCACTTCTTGTGTTTCCCATAATGTTTATCCAATATGTTTTTCAAGCAGAGCATGTCATTCCAGAGGGAATTTGGAGTTCCTTGCTTACTACGAGCTTACTGGAAGAATTTTTTAAATGGTTTATTGTTTTTTATACAGCGGTGAAGCATGCCGATTTCGATGAGCCTTATGACGGGATAGTCTATGGGGTTGCCGTGTCCTTAGGATTTGCTACTATGGAAAATATTTTGTATTTAGTGGCAAATGGACTGGAGTATGCAATCGGGAGAGCCTTGCTTCCTGTATCCAGTCATGCCCTTTTTGGGGTTATTATGGGTTATTATTTTGGAAAAGGTAAATTTATTGTGCCTAGAGGGAAATGGCTTGTCTATTCCTTGCTTGTTCCTTTTCTGCTTCACGCTATATACGATTATATTGTATCTCTAGAGAAAAATTGGCTGATCTTCATCACTCCTTTTATGTTTTATTTATGGTGGTTAGGCCTTAGAAAGGTGAAAAGTGCTAGAGAATTAAGCAGCGGACATATTCGAAGAATGACAGGGACATAATAGGAATAAGGTAAAGGGAATATTTACCACAATGAAAGGGGAATGGTTAAAATCCTCTTTGGAATAAGTATTTGAAGTATCTAGTATGTAAAAAAGTAGAGTGAAGTCATTCACTCTACTTTTTTTTTGTATAAAAATCCAATTGCTACAAAAAATACAGTTAATGTTAATAGTAATTAGTTATGGGGGTAATAAGCATGAATAAAAAGTTTTTACTCACAAAAATATCAATCATCCTTTTTGTTATGTCAGGACTACTAGTATTTCCTTATGCTGAACAAAAAGTACATGCTTTTTCCAATCAGGTTATTCAGCATGGAGCGGTAGGAGATGATGTTATTGAATTGCAATCAAGACTTCAATATGTAGGATATTATAATGGGAAGATTGATGGGGTATTTGGTTGGCAAACCTATTGGGCGTTAAGAAATTTTCAATATGAATATGGTTTGCCGATAGATGGATTAGCCGGTACGAAAACGAAGAATAAGTTAGCAAGTGCAACGAAATACAATGAGCAATTTGTCAAGGAACAGATAAATCGCGGGAAAAAGTTCTCCCATTATGGAGGAGTAGATTTAGAAAAGCAAAAAATGCCTTCTTCGAACAAAAACACTGCAAAAAAGCAAAACGAAACAGTACAAAAGAAAACAAATAATAACAGTCAAACAGCTAAACAAAATAATGCATCTAGCAACAACGATACAACTAATAAAAGTAGTAATCAAGGTACTACTAACAACAATAATGCGCCAAAGAATACTGCTAATACAAATGGCGGAGAAAATACAACTGGAAAAAAACCTACTGCAGCAAATGTTCCAAATGGTTTTTCGCAAAATGATATTCAAATAATGGCGAATGCTGTATATGGTGAAGCAAGAGGGGAGCCATATGTAGGACAAGTGGCTGTTGCAGCAGTAATTTTAAACAGAGTTAATAGTGCATCATTTCCCAATACTGTATCAGGGGTAATCTTTGAGCCGCGTGCATTTACAGCAGTTGCTGACGGACAGATATGGTTAACGCCTAATGAACAAGCAAAAGAGGCAGTTTTAGATGCAATAAATGGGTGGGATCCTACAGGACATGCGTTATATTACTTTAATCCAGATACAGCAACAAGTGGATGGATCTGGGGTCGACCACAAATTAAACAAATAGGTAAGCATATATTCTGTAAATAGTGGGGTGAGACAATGTTAAGAGGAATATTAATAGGAGTATTAACACTCGGAGTCGCAGGGGTGGCCTTTTGGGGCTATCAGGAACATAAAGAGAAAAATGCTGTATTATTAAACGCAGAGAATAACTACCAGAGAGCTTTTCATGATTTAACCTATCAAGTAGATTTGCTTCATGATCAAATTGGGACAACTTTAGCAATGAATTCACAACAATCTCTGTCTCCTGCATTGGCAGAAGTATGGCGAATTACTTCGGAAGCCCATTCCGATGTAGGTCAACTACCATTGACATTACTACCATTTAATAAAACAGAAGAGTTTCTAGCGAAAATCGGTGATTTTAGTTATCGGACAGCGGTAAGAGATTTAAATAAAGAACCTTTATCGGAAGAGGAATCAAAAACATTAACAAAGCTGTATAAAGATGCAGCAGACATTCAAGATGAATTACGAAACGTGCAGCACTTAGTACTGGAAAAAAATCTTCGCTGGATGGATGTTGAGATGGCATTAGCTACCGATAAACAATTAGATAATACCATTATTGACGGTTTAAAAACGGTTGAAGATAAAGTAGAAGGTTATCAGGAAACGAGCTTTGGTGTGACAAATGTAAACATGGAAAAGAAAGATGAAAACTTTAAAAATTTAAAAGGGAAGATAATTACAGAAAAAGAAGCAAAGGAAATCGCAAAAGAATTTGCAGATTTTAAAAATCCTGTTGATGTAAAAGTCACAGAAAGTGGCAAAGGATCAAACTACGGTTTTTATAGTGTTTCTCTTAAAGAAAAGGGAACAAATGTAGAAGCTAGTATGGATATCACGAAAAAAGGAGGATATCCAATATGGTCAATTGTCTCACGAGAAGTCAAGAAAGATAAAATAAGTCTAAATGAAGCAAGTAATCAAGCAGTTAAATTTTTAAAAGAACATAAATTTAAAAATCTAGCGTTATTCGAAAGTATGCAGTATGAGAATATTGGTGTGTTTAATTTTGTCACCGAAATAGATGGGGTGAAAATTTACCCAGATAGTGTCAAAATGAAAGTTGCCTTGGATAATGGAAATATCATTGGTTTTGCAGCAGAGGATTATTTAATAGCAAATAAAGAAAGAGAAATAAAAGATCCGGTTATTTCCAAACAAGATGCACGCAAGAAAATTAATAAACAAGTAAAAATAATGGATGATGGATTGGCAATCATCTTAAATGACTTGAATAAAGAAGTATTATGTTATGAATTTATCGGGACATTAGGTGAGGACACTTATCGAATTTATATAAATGCCGATAATGGAGTGGAAGAGAAGGTAGAGAAGTTAAAAAATGCTGAACCTGTATATGAAGAAGTTGTGTAATTAGAAAGTCGCTGTCAACAAACTTTTATAAAAGGATGTTGACAGCTTTTTTAATTATTAGTAAATAAAAGCGGAATGATTGAAGTGATAAGGGAAGGGACGGTATTGCCAAATATAAAACGTTCATGTAATAATGATACATAAAAGTAGGTATTTTGATATAATTTACCAAATTGATTATTAGGACTTTAAGTCTAGGAAGGTAATTTTCTAAACGATTTATATATGGAAAAATTAGGTTGTCTAGCATTAAGATATTTATATAATTAAGAAGGAAAGTGTGAGATAAAGTGATTTCAATTGGAGATACGTTAGTAATTGAACCGATTCATGGCGAAACAAAAGTAGAACAGTATAAAAGTCGTATTTTAGGAGTCGAGGAGAAATCAATCAGTATTGAATATCCAATTCACCTTGAAACAAATAAGCTTGTTTTTCTCATGAATGGAGCACAGTTAAGGATTAACTTTGTAACAAACGAAGGTATCGCTTATTTATTTCATTCAGAAGTTATCGGTAGGAAAAAAGAGAATAATGTTCCACTGTTAATCCTTTCGCTTCCTTCTGATGATCAAATGATTAAGATTCAGCGACGACAATTTGTAAGAATTGAAACAAGTGTTGATATGGCTATCCATCCTTTCAAGAAAGAGAATACTGTCGAACCATTTACAACTGTTTCGTTGGATTTTAGTGCAGGCGGGGCTGCAGTAATAGTTCCTAAACATATAAATCTGCAGCAAAATAGTAAAATTAAAGTTTCGGTAGTCTTACCTTTACAAAATGGTGAGTATAATTATTTACATTTATCTGCGGAAATAAAAAAAATCTTCGAATACAACGAACAGAACTATAAAATGGCTATTGAATTTTTGGACGTCGATCCAGTTGATCGTCAGTCGATGCTGAGATTCAGCTTTGACCGTCAACTTTCGCTAAAAAAGAAAGGGCTTGAAATTTGAATAAAGGCATGCATTTACTCCGATACTATTCCTATAATCTAAATTTTAAATGACTCTAGCTTTTGTGTATAAGAAAAGTAGGAAAAGGAGTTGCATGGAGTGAAAACGGTTGAAAGAATTTTAATAAAGATTATTGGTCTTCAAATTGCCTTTTTTATTATAGGCCAAATGCTTCATACTTGGGACTTTATACCGGAAATAAGAACAATCACTCAATATGAGGGTGTAATGGATTCTAATTTTGTCTCCTTTCTTGAGACCTTTGGAAGATAAGGATGATTTTTCTTAAACTTCCTATCCAAAGAGATAGATAAAAGAAAAGGATTTAATGATAAAAAGTCGAAAGAATATGTTAAAATAAAAGAAAGTGAAGCCATAAAAGCAAAACTTGCTCTCCCTATTATAATAATGTTCTCTTTTATGAATAGGACTAGCTAAGGTTTCCGATTCCTTTTAGAGGAGAAATAGAATAGGAGAATTTTTAATAAGTTAATTGGTATTTTTGAGCCAGTAGTTCAGGAGGATTTATGGAAAAGAAAATTAGCATTGCAATTGATGGACCTGCAGCAGCAGGGAAAAGTACTGTTGCAAAGATTGTTGCGGAACAATTAGGATACATTTATATTGACACAGGTGCTATGTATAGAGCATTAACCTTTAAAGCAATTAATCATCATTTAAATTTAGAAGATGAAAAAAGTTTAATAAATATGTTAAATGAAACAGTTATTGAGCTTTTCCCAGGGGAACATGGACAGCTAATCTTTTTAGATAACCATGATGTCACAAAGGAAATTCGTTCAAGTGAAGTAACAAACTCTGTTTCCATTGTTTCTAAACATAAGCTTGTGAGGGAAGAAATGGTAAGAAGACAACAAATGTTTGCTGTAAACGGTGGGGTGGTAATGGATGGTAGAGATATTGGAACCCATGTTATTCCAACCGCTGAAGTAAAGGTCTTCCTTTTAGCTTCTGTTGATGAAAGAGCAATTAGAAGACATAAAGAGAATGTGTCAAAAGGATACCAATCAGATTTAGAACAATTAAAACAAGAAATTGCTGCAAGAGATAAATTAGACTCAGAACGTGAAATTGCACCATTGAAGAAAGCGGACGATGCAATTGAGTTGGATACTACTTCCTTATCCATAAATGAGGTAGTCGAAAAAATCATGGGGTTAACTAGAGAAAAAATAAGCAATTAATGAAAACGAAAGCAAAAAATCACTTAATCTTTCAAACTAGTCTAGTGTTTCTTACTTGACAAAAAAAGAAGTTTGTAAGAACTTTAAAGAGAAGGTTTCTTATAAATCGTAAGGATGATTAATTTATTTTCGGTTGCCTGAACATTTTTCTAGAATGTTCAGGCACTATAGAGTTGAAGGAGGAGTACATATGTCTGAGGAATTAAATGATGTAGTTGTAAATAATTATACTGTCGGAGACGTAGTAAGTGGTCAGATTACGAAAGTGGAAGAGAAACAGGTAATTGTTGCAATCAGCGACAGTAAACTCGATGGGATCATACCAATAAGTGAATTATCTAGCCTGCACATTGAAAAAGCGAGTGACGTAGTATCTGAAGGAGACAAACTTGAATTAGAAGTAATTAAAGTGGAAGAAGATGCTCTCGTTTTGTCAAAAAGAAAAGTGGATGCGGAAAAAGCATGGGATCAGCTTGAAGAGAAGTTTAATTCTGGCGAAGTGTTTGAAGCAGAAGTAAAAGACGTGGTAAAAGGCGGACTTGTGGTTGATCTTGGTGTCAGAGGCTTTGTACCTGCCTCCTTAGTAGAAGCTCATTATGTAGAAGATTTTTCTGATTATAAAGGTAAGACCATTTCTTTTAAAATTGTAGAATTGGAAAAAGACAAGAGTCGCCTTATTTTATCCCATCGTGCAGTTGTTGAGGAAGAGAAAAATAAACAAAAACAAAACCTCCTTGACTCAATTGAAGTTGGCGAAACACTAACAGGTACCGTTCAAAGAATTACAGATTTTGGTGCTTTTGTTGATTTAGGCGGTATTGATGGATTAGTTCATATTTCTCAATTATCTCATGATCATATTTCTAGTCCGACAGATGTAGTTCAAGAAGGACAAGAAGTAAAGGTGAAAGTATTAAGTGTTGATCGTAATAATGATCGTATCTCTTTATCTATTAAAGAAACACAGCCAGGACCGTGGGCAGACATTGCAGAGCGCGCTGAAAAAGGTAGCGTTCTAGATGGAACTGTAAAACGTATTGTTTCCTATGGAGCTTTTGTTGAAGTGTTCCCAGGGGTTGAAGGTCTTGTTCATATATCTCAAATTGCCCATAAGCATATTGGAACACCTCACGAAGTATTAAAAGAAGGACAGAAAGTCCAAGTAAAGGTTTTAGATGTGAATGAAGAAGAACAACGTCTTTCTTTAAGTATTAAAGAATTAACAGAAAAAGAAATAGACGAAGAAGAAGTGTATGAACTTCCTGAGGAATCAAAAGGTTTCCAATTAGGTGATATGATTGGAGAGCAATTGAAAAAATTAAAAAATTAATGTTATGGAATCAAGAGGTGGCCATTTTGGCCACCTCTTTTGTATTTTACTTATTATCGTTAAGTAATCTTCCTTCTTCTGGACTTTGTAACCGAGTGGAACCATTATAATGAAGTGCTTGATCACGATCAGATTCTACTCTTTTACTATTTTTTAATTTTTTTTCCTGTCTATCTTTACCCATTTACAATGCCTCCTGCTTTTTTATTTCCATTATAAAATGGATGTTCTCCTTCTTTTCTTTCATAGAAGTTCTTTTTATTATTCTTCCGAAGGCAGAAAACTACTTAATGAAAAAATTTCCTGAAAAAAATTTACAGAATAGTCACTATGCGCTCTTCTAACTTTTTCGTTTAAATTACATAGTTCCGAGACATAATGGAAAAATAGAGGAGAGTGAGGATGTGGAAGGATCAATCTTTTTATTTTGTACATGGTGTATCTGGATAATAACAACGTTTTTTATGGACAAAAATAACCCAAGCCGAACGAAATATTCTATTTACATATTAACAGCAATTATTTTAAGTCCTTACCGTTGGGAATGGCAAGGAATAAGTTGCTCTATTTTGCTCCTGATTGTGTTAATAATGTCTTTTTTTTATACAGGTACTTTGCGGTGGAAGAACTGTATTTATACGATTATTTCATCTTTTTTTATGATGTTAGCTTATGTTACATATGAGTTAATGGCCATTATTGATCCTGTTTGGGTATTTATTCCAGGTGTGTGGCTGAAAACAAGTATATTATTTACATTCCTTATCTTGTTACATAAAAATATATTTTGCCAAATACTTGTTTTGCTGATTGGAAGTATTAATGGGGAGATGGTTTTAAGCTTCCTTATAAGAAACTATCAGATGGATTATTCCATTGGATCAATGGCCTTTTTCGACTTTTTAACACTTGGTTTGCTAGGACTGATTTCACTTTATTACTTAAAAATAACACTTGCAAGATGGGAAAATTATGTATTTTTGCTTGAAAAGGAGAGACAAAAAAACTTATGAGCAATTTCGTTTATCCAATTTTATTTGGAGTGATTGTTGGAACATTGTTAAGGATGTTTATGCTGCGCACGGATTATAGACAATACCCGACTTATTTGCATGGAAAAATCATTCATATAGCGTTAGGTTTTATTGCAGCAGGTTTAGGTTCGGTTGCAATACCATCGATATTAAACAAGGATTTTACGGCAGTAACATTTCTTACTGTTGCAGCGTCTCAATTTCGAGAAGTTAGAAATATGGAGAGAAATACATTAACAGAACTAGATAGTTTTGAAATGGTACCAAGAGGAAAAACATATATTGAAGGAATCGCGATTGCTTTTGAAAGTAGAAATTATTTAGTAATGTTTGCAGGATTAGTCAGCACGTTTGGATATATTGTTTTCAATATATGGACAGGAATACTTGCAGCGATTATTTCGGTAGTCATATCGAAGAAACTAATGTCTGGTGGTCAATTAAAGGATATAGTGGATATAGAATATGTTCAACCTACGTTTAAAGGGGCTGGTTTACATATTGATACTATTTACATTATGAATATTGGGTTACCGGAGCGACAGAAAGAAGTGTTGAAATATGGAATGGGATTTATTCTCACACCTAAGAATTTTAACGCGAGAACCACCATTGCAAATTTAGGGCAAAGACAAGCTATTTTATATGATGTTACAACAGCTCTTGGGGTATACCGTGACTCCGGAACACCTGCGCTAGTGCCTCTGGCAAAAAGAGACCTTGAAGATGGGAGAGTAGCTGTTTTTGTGTTACCCCAAATACATAATGAAAAAAAAGCTATTCGCATCATTGGTGCAGTTCCAACTCTAGAAAATGCGATTCGCATGCCAAGTAAGCGTGAAGAAAGGGAGGATGAGTTAGAATGACTATAGAGAAATACATTTTAGCCTCCATAACAACTAATCCAAATAAAGTTGCTCCAGGGAGCGGTGTATTTTATTGCCAAGATACAAAGGAATTAGAAACCGTAGCGACAAATTTAGAAGCGATATTAGATGGGATTGCCCATAAAATCAGCGAGGAAGTTTTTATTATTGTAAGACATTAATTCTCATAAGAGAAGTATCAAAAAGTAAGCTTATACAAAAGAAATATAGTTTTATGTTGCTAGGTTAACATCTGTTTGATAAACTATTTTAGTTAGGGGTCTGCCTCTCAGTTTAAGGGTTAGTCCCTATTTTACTATTTTTGTTAAAGGGTATTACTTGAGCAATCGATTATTGGTTTCGTTTTGAATCAGTTTTTAAGACGTTTTTAAAACGAAGCTATAAAAACGGAAAGTACAAAAAGCTTTAGTGCTTACGTTCATAAAAGAAATAAATAATCTAAGAATGTTCTTTAACATCGTGATTACCTTGAGATGTTTATGCTAAGGAATCATGCTGCATGGATAGAATGATTATGTATATGAAGGGATGATAGCGATGGCGAAACCAGTTATTGCGATAGTTGGACGACCGAATGTTGGGAAATCTACTATCTTTAATCGGATAGTAGGAGAACGTATTTCTATTGTAGAAGATATACCAGGAGTAACGAGAGATCGTATCTATAGCTCGGCAGAATGGTTAAATCATGATTTTAACCTTATTGATACAGGAGGTATTGATATTGGAGATGAACCATTTTTAGACCAAATACGTATGCAGGCAGAAATCGCAATAGAGGAAGCAGATGTTATTATTTTTATAACAAACGGTCGGGAAGGTGTTACTTCCGCAGATGAAGAAGTGGCGAAGATTTTGTATAAAGCGAAAAAGCCTGTTGTGCTAGCTGTTAACAAAGTAGATAATCCAGATATGAGAGAGCAAATTTATGATTTTTATTCATTAGGCTTTGGAGAACCGTTTCCGATCTCTGGTTCACATGGATTAGGACTTGGAGATTTATTGGATGAAGCTGCAAAGCATTTTCCTAAACGTGATACAAAGGATTATGATGATGATGTCATTAAATTTTCGCTTATTGGACGACCAAATGTAGGAAAATCTTCATTAGTGAATGCAATGCTAGGCGAAGAGCGCGTAATCGTAAGTAATGTTGCAGGAACGACTCGTGATGCAATTGATTCCCAAGTAACGGTTAATGGCGAAGAATTCGTGATTATCGATACAGCTGGAATGAGAAAAAAAGGAAAAGTATATGAGTCTACAGAAAAATACAGTGTACTTAGAGCATTGCGAGCAATTGAAAGATCGGATGTTGTTTTAGTAGTTATTGATGGGGAAGAAGGAATTATTGAACAAGATAAAAAAATTGCTGGTTATGCTCACGAGGCAGGAAGAGCAGTTATTATTGTCGTAAATAAATGGGATGCAGTAGAAAAAGATGAAAAAACAATGAAAACCTTTGAACAAAATATAAGGGAGCATTTCTTATTCTTAGATTATGCACCAATTGTATTCTTATCTGCGAAAACGAAAAAACGTATTCATACTTTAATTCCGATGATTAAAGTTGCCAGTGAAAATCATACACGCCGAGTGGAAACAAGTGTGTTAAATGATGTTATAATGGATGCGGTTGCGATGAATCCAACTCCAACAGATAAAGGAAAAAGGTTAAAAATATACTATACTACCCAAGTTGCGGTTGGACCGCCTACTTTTGTTGTTTTTGTAAATGATCCAGAATTGCTTCACTTTTCTTATGAGCGATTTTTAGAAAATCGGATTAGAGATGCCTTTGGTTTTGAAGGAACACCGATTAAAATATTTGCAAGAGAAAGAAAATAAAAGAGGTGGAAAGGATGAAAGATAAAAAATCCGTAGCAATGATTGGTGCTGGAAGCTGGGGGACAGCACTATCATTAGTACTTGGCGACAATGGTCATACTATTCATATTTGGGGAAAAGATGAGAAAAATATTGCAGAGATAAATAATTTACATCAAAACAGTAAATATTTGCCTGGAATTACCTTACCCAATGAAGTAAAAGGCACCACTTCGTTAGAAGAGAGTGTTCATGATGTGGATATCATTGTTTTAGCTGTACCAACAAAAGCGATGCGTGAGGTAATTCCTCAATTACTCCCGTATATTAACGAACCAAAAACGTTCGTCCATGTAAGTAAAGGAATTGAACCCGGTACATTACTTAGAATTTCTGAAATAATGGAGGAAGAGATACCTGAAAGCATCCGAAAGAGTATTGTTGTACTCTCTGGACCTAGCCATGCGGAGGAAGTAAGCTTACGTCATCCGACGACTGTTACAGTATCTTCTAAAAATATGAAGGAAGCTGAACTGGTACAAGATTTATTTATCAATCATAATTTTCGAGTGTACACAAATCCGGATCTTATTGGTGTAGAAATTGGCGGGGCATTGAAAAATATTATTGCGGTGTGTGCAGGGATTGCAGATGGATTAGGTTTTGGTGACAATGCTAAGGCCGCATTAATTACAAGAGGACTTGCTGAGATGGCAAGACTAGGTACAAGAATGGGAGCAAATCCACTTACTTTTGCTGGTTTGACCGGGATTGGAGATTTAATTGTTACTTGTACAAGTGTTCATTCCAGAAACTGGCGAGCAGGTAATATGCTTGGAAAAGGTCATGCACTAGAAGAAGTGCTGGAGCAAATGGGAATGGTTGTAGAAGGAATCCGAACAACGAAAGCAGCTCATCAGCTTTCCGAAAAATACGATGTTACGATGCCTATCACAAATGCATTATTCGAAATTTTATTCAATGGAAAAGATGCGAAAGAAGCAGTCGAAAGCCTAATGGCCAGAGGAAAAACGAATGAAATGGAAGATTTAATAAACATTCTTGCTTCTCAGTACATAGAATAAGGAAAAGATGTGTACTTTGTAAATCCTTTCTTATGAAAGGAGAATGAACGAAATCTTTTTATGGAAATTTAGGCGTTTTAATGGTTCGAAAATGTATGTAATAACATAAAATGCTTTGAAGCAACCTAGTGGAATGAACAGGGTTTGGGTTAAATAGTCAATGGAAATCAAAGTGAGAAGTTTCCCCTACTTCTTACTTTGATTTTTTTTGTTTTTCGCCGCTTTGCTGCATTTGAACGATATATGTCATTGCAACAGATTGGCAAGTTTAATAGACTGGCCGATAATCAGTTCCTCTTTTCTAGTTTTTTATAGATGATTGTGAACAAAAAGTGTCATATCCCTTCTCTTCTTGTATATATTGAAGAGAAGGTTTTATTTATTCATACACAGAAAAAATGGGATTAATATAGCTTATAAATGAATTCATGCTAGTTTCATAAAAATAAAACGTATGGATGGGCATCATTTTTACGTTCATAAACAAAGGTCTTATTACTTTAAAATAAAAACTAGCAAAAAAAAGGGGGAGAAAATAAAAAATAAGGCATAAAGAGATAGGACAACATCATAAATATATATTGTCTAATAGTATTAAATGGATAATTCTATCCCATGTACTAGGAAAAGTTCAGGAGGGGATCACTTGGAAAAGGTAAATATTTTTAAAGATATTGCCGAAAGAACGGGCGGTGATATTTACTTAGGTGTAGTAGGAGCAGTACGTACCGGAAAATCAACTTTTATAAAAAAATTCATGGAATTGGTTGTTATCCCAAACATGGACAATGAAGGTGATAGAGCTCGGACTAAGGATGAGCTTCCACAAAGTGCAGCAGGAAAAACAATTATGACAACAGAACCAAAGTTCGTTCCAAATCAAGCGGCCTCTATTAAAGTAGATGAAGGATTAGAAGTGAATATCAGGCTTGTAGATTGTGTCGGCTATACTGTGCCGGGAGCACAAGGTTATGAGGATGAAAACGGCCCTAGAATGATCAATACACCATGGTATGAAGAGCCTATTCCATTTCATGAAGCTGCTGAAATAGGAACAAGAAAGGTTATTCAAGAACACAGTACAATTGGAGTCGTTATTACAACGGATGGTACGATTGGTGATATTCCAAGAAGTAACTACCTAGAAGCCGAGAATAGAGTAATTGAAGAGTTAAAAGAGGTTGGTAAACCATTTATTATGATTATAAATAGTGCTCAGCCATATCATCCTAATACGGATGCTCTAAAACAAGAGCTTTCCGAAAAATATGATATTCCAGTTATCGCCATGAGTGTAGAAAGTATGCGCGAAGCAGACGTGTTAAATGTTATGCGTGAAGCGCTATTCGAGTTTCCAGTTTTAGAGGTAAACGTAAACTTACCAAGCTGGGTAATGGTATTAAGAGAAAATCATTGGTTAAGAGATAATTATCAAGAAGCAGTAAAAGAAACGGTTAAAGACATTAAGAGATTAAGAGATGTGGATAGAGTAGTTTCGCAATTTAGTGAATATGAATTCATTGAAAATGCTGGTCTTGCAGGTATAGAAATGGGGCAAGGTATCGCAGAAATTGATTTGTTTGCCCCAGATGAATTATATGATGATATCCTCAAAGAAATTGTAGGAGTGGAGATTAGAGGAAAAGACCACCTACTAGAATTAATGCAAGATTTTGCACATGCTAAAACAGAATATGATCAAATCTCAGATGCTTTAAAAATGGTGAAACAAACTGGGTATGGCATCGCAGCTCCATCATTAGTGGATATGAGTTTAGATGAACCGGAAATCATTCGTCAAGGCTCTAGATTTGGGGTTAGATTAAAAGCCGTTGCGCCATCTATCCATATGATTAAAGTGGATGTAGAAAGTGAATTTGCACCAATCATTGGATCAGAAAAGCAAAGTGAGGAATTAGTAAGATACTTAATGCAAGATTTTGAAGATGATCCGTTATCCATCTGGAATTCAGATATTTTCGGAAGAAGTTTAAGTTCCATCGTCCGGGAAGGAATACAAGCAAAATTGTCCTTAATGCCAGAAAATGCACGTTATAAACTGAAAGAAACATTAGAAAGAATTATTAACGAGGGCTCTGGTGGACTCATAGCAATTATTTTGTAAGGACTCTATTCTAGAGTTCTTTTTTTGATGAATGAATAAAAAGGCTTTTCTTTTATTATAAATATACGCGTTTATTACATTGTTGGTACAACGGGAGAATAGTTCCATTTCCGCTCAAATTATGGATGGAATTGGTAAAAATATGGTTTTAATGTTACGCTTTTATTTCAAAATAAGAAAATATTGCTATCAATATATAAAATTTCTTGATATGCAGAAATGATTATGATAATCTTTTAAAGGAATTAGCGTTATAAAAGGTTTCTTAATCTTTATTAAAAGCTTAAGGCTTTTCATACTGGCATTTCTTTTTAGTAGAAACCAATTGGTCTCAATTAAGAAAAAATTCAGTAGGACGTATATAATTCCGTTAATTTGTTTACAAATAAAGATATGAAACTAATTTTTAGCTTTTATTTGAAACACTCGGGAGGAGGTGAAAGGCATGAA
The DNA here is from genome assembly GCF_038006525.1 of Niallia sp. FSL W8-0951. Lineage (NCBI taxonomy): Bacteria > Bacillati > Bacillota > Bacilli > Caryophanales > Bacillaceae > Niallia > Niallia sp. FSL W8-0951. The sequence goes on along the minus strand of NZ_JBBOVK010000001.1, from coordinate 1,897,845 downwards.
CAAGACAGAATTAATCAATGCAGTTGCTGAAGCAAGTGAACTATCAAAAAAGGACGCTACTAAAGCAGTTGACGCTGTTTTCGATACAATTTTGAATGCTTTAAAAGATGGTGATAAAGTACAACTTATCGGTTTCGGTAACTTTGAAGTACGTGAGCGTGCGGCTCGTAAAGGTCGTAACCCACAAACTGGTGAAGAAATTGAAATCGCAGCAAGTAAAGTTCCTGCTTTTAAACCAGGTAAAGCACTTAAAGACGCAGTGAAATAATTACATACAATAATAGTATTTCACTAAAACCGCGAAAATTATCGCGGTTTTTTTCTGTTGTTTTTTCATGGTGCAGAGTAACAAAACTGAATTATGTTCAGTTAATTCGGAAAAGATAAAGCAGAACCTTTACTAAGTGCCAATTGTATCCCTTTACTTTTTCTTGTGATATAATAATTAGAATATGTGATAGAAATGGAAAGTGGCTTTTTAAAAAAGTTTACTTTGTTAATTTGTAGTTCTAAGATAGATAGACAATCTTTCGAGAGATGGTTTCACTTGTCTTAATTAAAAGTAGATGCGAGAAACAAAATTATAGAAAACCAGGAATAAATGGGGAACAAGGGTGATGTTATGGTTATGCAGGAATTAATAGAAAGTGTAAAAAAAAGAGTGATTGAGCGAACTTCGAATCATTATTTGCAAAAACATATACCAAATCCAGTTATAGATGAACATAAGATATTACTAATTATATCTGTCCTTTTAGAGGCAAATATAAAAAAGCAAGAAATAATTACATATGCAGCAACTATTACACTTATACAAATTGCCCTTGATACCCATGAGCTTGTTACAAATGAAAAGATGCATAAAGGGAACGAAAGAAATCGACAGTTAACAGTATTAGCAGGGGATTTATATAGTGGGCAATATTATAAAATATTAGCGGAAATCGAAGACTTTAAAATGCTTAAAATCCTAGCAGAAGGAATTAAAGAGGTAAATGAGAATAAAATATTCTTTTATCAACAGAATGATAAAACAATAGAGCAGGTAATAGAAAGTCTGAAAAATATTGAGGGAGCATTAATTAAAAAGCTTGTGGACTTTTATCAATTAGATCGATGGAACTCACTTATAGAGGAATACTTGTTTCTTTATCGAATACGCAAAGAACAAGAATTATATGACAGCACACAAAGATCAATTGTCGTCGAAACATTTTATAAGTATGAGAATAAAAACCATTTATTATCTATAAGTGATAAAGCTACCGTATTAGATAAATATCTAAAAGAGACAAGTTCACGACTAGAAGAGATGCTAGAAAATCTTCCTGAATTACAAACGGTGTTTAGAGAAAATACCTATCAATTATTAAATGCTTTAAATAAACAACAATTGTACGTAGAGGAAGGGTAATTAAAAATGCAGGAGCAACAGTCTAAAGAAGAAAAGGTACATAATGTATTTGAAAAGATTTATGGTAATTACGATAAAATGAATTCAGTCATTAGCTTTCAGCAGCATAAACTATGGCGAAAAGACACGATGAAGAGAATGAATGTTCCTAAAGGAGCAGCATGTTTAGATGTATGCTGTGGAACAGCTGATTGGACAATTAGCTTAGCAGAGCAAGTTGGACCAAACGGTAAAGTAGTTGGACTTGATTTTAGTGAGAATATGCTGAGTATCGGCAAACAAAAGACAGCGGAATATGATAATATTGAGCTTATTCATGGGAATGCTATGGAATTGCCGTTTCCTGATAATCAGTTTGATTTTGTGACAATTGGCTTTGGATTGCGAAATGTTCCAGATTATTTAACTGTTTTAAAAGAAATGCGAAGAGTTGTAAAACCAGGTGGATTGGTAGTTTGTTTAGAAACGTCCCAGCCGACAATGCCAATCTTTAGACAGGGATACTATTTCTATTTTCGCTACATTATGCCGGTTTTCGGGAAATTATTTGCGAAAAGCTATAAGGAATATTCATGGCTTCAGGAATCGGCACGTGATTTTCCAGGTATGAAAGAACTAGCTGAGATGTTTCAAGAAGCTGGACTAAAAAAAGTGACATATAAGCCTTATTTTGGTGGTGTTGCTGCGGTTCATTTAGGTTATAAATAATTATGCAATCATAGGGGAGAGTCTAAATCAAAATCCAAAGAGCAATATTTGGATTTTGATGGGGGACTACATTTTAATCCTGTATTCTTGGCCATGTATTTAGACTCTTTTTTCATAAATAGGATTAAATTTATACATAAGCATTTTTATGCTGGATAATTATTTCAAAATATCGATACAAGTTGGGTGAGTAGTTAGTGAAATTAAAAATGATGTACTCATTTTTGAATTCGGATATAGATAAGATTGAGAAAGCTTTGGAAGAAACGGTACAGGCGAACTCTTCCATTTTAAGAGAATCATCGTTACATTTATTGCAAGCAGGCGGCAAAAGAATACGTCCGATATTCGTATTGCTTGCTGGACAGTTTGGTAACTATGATATTCAAATTATAAAAAAGGCTGCTATTTCATTAGAATTAATTCATATGGCATCTTTAGTTCATGATGATGTTATAGATGACTCCGATTTAAGGAGAGGGCAACCAACGATTAAAGCAAAATGGGATAATAAAGTTGCCATGTATACAGGGGATTATATTTTTGCTAGGTCAATAGAAATTATGAGTGAGATAGATAAGCCTGCTGCTCACAAAGTCCTTGCTAATACGATAGTGGAAGTATGTATCGGTGAAATTCAGCAAATAAAAGATAAATACCGATTTGATCAAAATATAAGGGATTATTTTCGACGAATTAAGCGGAAAACGGCTTTATTAATATCGGCAAGCTCATTAGTTGGGGCCATTGTTTCTGATGTAGAGGAAGAGTATCAACAAAAGTTATATCGATTTGGCTATTATGTTGGAATGTCCTATCAAATTATAGATGATGTTCTCGATTTTGTTGGTACGGAAGAAGAATTAGGAAAACCTGCTGGTGGAGATTTACTTCAAGGAAATATTACCTTGCCTGTTTTATTCGCGATGGAACAAGAAAAAGTGCGCGATAAAGTGATAACTGTTCATGAGAGAATGTCCAAGATAGAGTTAATGGAAATTATCTCCATGATCAAAAATACAGATGCTATCGATCGTTCCTTGCAGGTTAGTGATTTGTATTTAAAAAAGGCTTTGCAAACTATTCGTGATTTGCCAAATGGAAAAGCAAAATCTGCACTTAATAATATCGCTAAATATTTAGGGAAGCGCAAATTTTAAAGGAATAAGCAAACCTTTTGAACCTTTTTTTCATGAAAGCGTTTTTAAATTTCTTTTGCATAAATTGGATTTTTGTGGTAAGTTTTTCATGAATGACCATGTTACTAGTCTAATACATATGGTAGGAGTGAGCTTATGGAAAGAACATTTCTAATGGTAAAGCCAGATGGGGTACAAAGAAATTTAATTGGGAAAATAGTAACCCGTTTTGAAGAGAAAGGTTTTCAACTTGTTGGTGCAAAGCTTATTCATATTACAGAAAATTTAGCGGAACAACATTATGCAGAACACAAAGGCAAGCCGTTTTTTACTCAATTAGTAGATTTTATTACTTCAGGTCCTGTTTTTGCAATGGTTTGGCAAGGAGAGGAAGTCATTGCAAAGGCTAGAATGATGATGGGAAAAACGGATCCTTTGGAAGCTTTGCCTGGTACGGTACGTGGAGATTTTGGGGTAGTAAAACATAAAAATATTATCCATGGATCTGATGGTTTTGAAAGTGCCCAAAGGGAAATTGCGCTATTCTTTAAAGAAGAAGAGTTAGTAGAGTATAAGAAACTATTAGATGGTTGGATTTACTAATATAGCTTACTTAGCTGTCCTATGCAGGGCAGCTATTTTATTTGAACGATCAAACTAAGAAACTGGGTACCGTGGAGTATGTACGCCAATAACCAGTCGCTTCCGCTTTTCAATGTATGGCTCCAGCTCCTATCGTCTAGCAAACTTCGGCCGCTTCCCTACGATAAGTCAACATCGATTCACTAACGTTCATCGTGTTTCCTTTATCTCAGTCAGTGCCCTCCAGTTTGTACACCGATAACCAGTCGCTTCCGCTTTTCTAGTAATTATATGAATAATCGGAATAAAATTTGGCCGTTTTGTGGGAAAATCGTATATACTTAAAAAGTAGTTGATTTTATTATACTTGTGAGGAATTTTAAATGGAGAAGGATTTTCAAGAGTTTATAAAGAATTTTTACAGATTATCTGGAATAGATTTGTCTTTATACAAAGAAGCACAAATGAAAAGAAGGTTGACTTCTCTTTATGAAAAAAGAGGTTTTACTTCTTTTGAAGATTATTTTAAAGCGATACATAAGGATAAACATTTATTGGACGAGCTATTAGATCGAATGACAATTAATGTTTCTGAGTTTTACCGTAATTATAAACGCTGGGAAGTACTGGAGAAAAAAATCTTACCATCTCTTCTACAATCAAAAGCACAATTAAAGGTTTGGAGTGCAGCTTGCTCAACAGGAGAGGAGCCGTACACTTTATCTATGCTTCTTTCTAATGAAATGAAATGGAGAGACTTTCAAATTCTTGCGACCGATATTGATATTAACGCCTTAGACAGGGCCAAGAAGGGGGTTTATTTAGAACGAGCATTAAACGAAGTACCAATCGCTCAGAAGGATAAATATTTTGAGAAAGATGGTGCAATGTTCAAAATAAAAGAGGAAGTAAAAAGAAATGTAACATTTAAGAAGCAAAACTTATTATCGGATTCGTTTGGCGGACCATTTGATTTAATTGTATGTAGAAATGTTCTCATCTATTTTACAGAGGATGCAAAAGATTTACTTTACCATAAATTTTCTCAAGCATTAAGACCTGGTGGGATTTTCTTTGTGGGGAGTACGGAGCAAATTTTTACACCTGCTAAATATGGATTTGAGACAGCAGATACTTTTTTTTATCGGAAAATATAAGTTAATGGCAAAACAACATGGCAAAAATTATTGTTGTTTTGCCATTGTTTACATGATTGCTATTTTTCTTATGGATAGGATAATCACGTGGTAATATTTTACGAGGATTTTTAGATTTTCACTATTCATAACAGGATTGGTATGTTATATTGGAACATAATCACTTTAAAGCGTTGAAGGGAGAAAGGATTCATTATGAGATATTTAACATCTGGGGAGTCACATGGTCCCAAATTAATTACAATTATCGAAGGACTTCCGGCTGGAATGCCTTTATTAGCTGAAGATATAAATAAGGAGTTAGCTAGAAGGCAAAAGGGGCATGGCAGAGGAAGAAGAATGCAAATAGAAACCGATACCGTTGAAATTGGCGGCGGTATTAGACATGGCTATACGTTAGGTTCACCGGTTTCATTGATTGTAGAAAATAATGATTGGAAGCATTGGACCAAAGTTATGGGACAGGATCCAATTGATGAAGCGGAAGCAAACGAAATCAAACGAAAAATAAGTCGTCCACGTCCAGGACATGCAGATTTAAATGGCGCCATTAAATATGGTCATCGTGATATGAGAAATGTATTAGAGAGATCTTCTGCCCGTGAAACGACAGTTCGTGTAGCAGCAGGGGCGGTGGCGAAAAAGCTCCTTGACTTACTAGGGATTAAAGTTGCCTCACATGTTGTCGAAATTGGTGGTATAAAATCAAATATAACTAATTATGAGTCGATTGAAAAACTTAAGGAAATTACGGAAAATTCTCCTGTTCGCTGTTTAGATGAAGAAGCAGGCTTAAAAATGATGCATGCCATTGATGAAGCGAAAGCAAATGGCGATTCCATTGGCGGTGTAGTAGAAGTAATTGTGGAAGGTATGCCGATTGGTGTGGGAAGTTATGTACACTATGACCGTAAATTAGATGCGAAGCTTGCTGCTGCAATCATGAGTATAAATGCATTTAAGGGAGTAGAAATTGGGATAGGATTTGAAGCTGCTAGAAAGCCAGGAAGTGAAGTCCATGATGAGATCATATGGGATCAAGAAAAAGGTTATTCTCGCAGAACAAACCGTCTAGGCGGCTTAGAAGGTGGAATGACAAATGGTATGCCAATTGTTGTAAGAGGCGTTATGAAGCCAATTCCTACCCTATATAAACCATTAAAGAGTGTAGATATCGATACAAAAGAAGAATTTACAGCAAGCATTGAACGCAGTGATAGTTGTGCAGTTCCAGCAGCATCCGTAGTAGCAGAGCATGCTGTTGCTTGGGAGCTTGCTGCAGCTATTGTCGATCAATTTTATGCTGATCGATTTGAAGGGCTTGCAGCTAATATTGCTGAGCACAATAGACACGCGAGGGAATTCTAATGCAGACTGTTTCCATTCAAACAACGTCGAAACAATATGATGTATGGATCGGAGAACGTGTTATTGATGGGCTTTCGGCATTCCTGCAAAAGGAATTTGTTGATGTAACAAAAGTTTTAATTATTACAGATGAGTCAGTTGAAAAGTTGCACCTGAAAACGGTAGAAAAGAAACTTTCCTCCTTTCCTGTCATTAGCTATATAGTGCCAGCAGGAGAAAAGGCAAAAACTTTCGATGTTTTTTATGCTTGTTTGACCTATATGCTAGAACAGCACCTTGATCGTAAATCGCTAGTATTAGCATTAGGTGGCGGAGCGGTCGGTGATTTAGCAGGCTATGTAGCTGCTTCCTTTATGAGAGGAATTCCTTTTATTCAAATCCCAACCACTATTTTAGCTCATGATAGTGCGGTTGGCGGGAAAGCGGCTATAAACCATCCTTTGGGTAAAAACATGATTGGTGTTTTTAATCAGCCAGAAGCTGTTTTTTATGATACAACGTTTCTATCTACGCTGCCGCTTCAAGAACTTCGATCTGGGTTTGGAGAGGTAATCAAGCATGCGTTAATTAGTGATATAACCTTTTATCAAGAACTACATAGCAAGATAAGTGATTTATCACAAGTAAAAATAGCTTATTGGTCTGAAATTCTTGAGAAAGGTATTCTTGTTAAACAAGCGATTGTTGAAAAAGATGAAAGAGAAACAAGCGTACGCGCCTTTTTGAATTTTGGGCATACATTAGGGCATGCAATTGAGGCAGAGATGGGGTATGGAAAATTTACTCATGGAGAAGCTGTCGTGATTGGAATGATATTTGCGTTAAGATTAAGCAAACGAGAATACGACATAGTATTTTCGATGGAGGAGTATATAAAGTGGCTTAAACAGCTAGGATATACTTGTGATATTCCAAGTGATCTGGAAATAGAACGTTTAATTGATCGAATGAGACAGGATAAGAAATCTATAAATGGAACAATACGTTTTGTCCTTTTGAAAGAAATAGGTTTTCCTGTTCTAGTAGAAGTGACTGAAGAGGTAATTAGAGAAGAATTAGGGTTATTTAAAGGTGGGAAGTAGATGATTAGAGGCGTTAGAGGAGCAATAACGGTTAAAAACAATATCGAAGCAGAAATTCTCTCTGCGACAGAAAGACTTTTTAAAGAGATGATAAACGCAAATAAGATAAAGGCATGTGATGTAGCATCCGTATTTTTGTCGGTTACAGATGATATAAATGCTGCTTTCCCAGCTAAAATTATTCGTATGCAAGAAGATTGGACATATGTTCCAGTTATGTGTATGAAAGAAATAGCTGTTCCTTTTGCATTAGAAAAGTGTATTCGGATTATGATGCATTGGAACACGGAGCTGCCGCAGGATGAAATACAGCATACTTATTTAGAAAAAGCGATTCAATTAAGACCAGATTTAACAAAACAATAAACTTGAGGTGAATATAATGAAATGGAAACAGCAGCTTTTAGGGTTGAAAGCTTACCAACCTGGTAGAACGATAGAAGAAGTGAAAAAACAATTTAATCTCGATCATATTGTTAAGCTTGCGTCTAATGAGAATCCATTTGGGAGTTCTCCAAAAGTATTAGAGGCTTTAAAAAAAGTCGATGGCTCTTATGCATTGTATCCCGATGGATATGCAACAAACCTCCGCTATGCATTAGCTGAGTTTTTAAAGGTTAAACCAGAAGAGCTAGTATTAGGAAATGGTTCAGATGAAATTATTTTAATGATATCTAGAGCCTTGTTAAGACCAGGCTTAAATACGGTAATGGCTAGTCATACATTCGGGCAATATAAGCATAATGCAGTCGTTGATGGAGCAGAGGTTCGAGAAGTTCCTCTAACAGAAAAAGCAGAACATGATCTGCCTGCAATGCTTAAAGCTATTGATGATAATACTAGTGTTGTCTGGCTATGCAGTCCCAATAATCCAACCGGTACATATATTCCTGAGAAGGACTTACTTGCTTTTCTAGAAAAAGTTCCAGAGGATGTGCTTGTAGTACTTGATGAAGCGTATTACGAGTATGTAGTGGCGGAAGATTATTATGAAGCTATTTCGCTTACACGACAGTTTAATAATCTAATCGTTTTACGAACATTTTCAAAGATATATGGTCTTGCAAGTTTCCGTGTAGGATATGGTGTTGCCAATGCTAGCTTATTAAACACATTAGATCCGGTAAGGGAACCATTTAATGTTAATACATTAGGGCAGATTGCAACAGAAGAAGCCCTAAAGGATCAAGAGTTTGTGGAATCTTGTCGTCAGAAAAATAGAGAAGGTCTTGAACAGTTATATCGTTTCTGTGAGGAAAATAATTTATCCTACTTCCCATCACAAACAAATTTTGTGCTAGTTGATTTCAAAATAGATGGGGATGAAGTATTTCAATACTTAATGAGTAAAGGGTATATTGTCCGTTCAGGTGTTCCATTGAATTATCCAACCTCTGTTCGAATTACAATAGGCTCAAAAGAAGAAAACGATGGTTTGATTGAAGCAATGAAACAGTTTCTTGCTGAAAAGAAAGTGGCGCAATAACAATTGGGAATAGAAGGCGGTGATAGAATGAACGGTCGCGTCTTCATAATAGGTTTAGGACTTATAGGTGGATCGTTAGCTTTATGTATAAAAAAAGAACACCCAGAAAGCATCATTACAGGTTTTGATATTTCCGTGGATAATTTGAAATTAGCCAGTATGATGGGGGTTATTGATAATCTTTCAACAACGATTGAAGAAGGTGCAAAAACTGCTGATTTGATTATTCTTTCTACACCAGTTAAAGAAACAGAAAAAATCATCGAAATACTTTCTAAAATAGAATTGAAAGAAAAAGTTATAATCACAGATGTTGGAAGCACTAAGTCTGTTATTACAAAAAAGTCACAAGTACTATTAGATAAAAACGTTACTTTTATTGGGGGACATCCAATGGCTGGCTCCCATAAAAGTGGTGTTTCAGCATCAAAAGTACTTCTTTTTGAAAATGCTTTTTATTTATTAACTCCCCATGAAAAAATTGAGGATCAGCATGTTCAGTGTTTATTAAAATGGTTACAAGGCACAAATGCGAAATTTCTTGTTATTTCTCCTGAAGAGCATGATTTGTTAGCTGGGGCTATCAGTCATATGCCGCATATAGTTGCTGCATCACTTGTACATCAAGCAGATCAGATTAGTGAAAAGCATAAACTAGTAACTAGGTTAGCAGCCGGAGGATTTAGAGACATTACAAGAATCGCTTCTAGCAGCCCTTCTATGTGGCGGGATATATTAATACATAATAAAAACGTGTTAATTGAGTTAATGAATGAATGGAAAAAAGAAATGGACAGAGTCCTTACTCTCATTGAAAATGAACGTGCCGAAGAATTATATGACTATTTTTCCCGAGCGAAAAAGGTAAGAGATGGTTTGCCCCAAGATCAAAAAGGGGCAATCCCAGCTTTTTATGATTTATATGTGGATGTACCGGATTATCCAGGGGTTATATCTGAGATTACAGGTTATTTAGCTCAAGAAAAAATAAGTATAACGAATATTAGAATAATGGAAACCAGAGAAGAGATATTCGGGATTCTGGCAATTAGTTTTCAAACCGAAGAAGATAGAATAAGAGCACAGAAGTGTATCGCTGCCTATTCTAATTATGATACTACGATAGGATAGAAGGATGTGAAGCTATTGGACTTAATCACACTTAATACAAAAAATCGAGGCTTAAAAGGAGAAATTGCAGTCCCTGGTGACAAATCAATTTCTCACCGCTCGATTATGTTTGGATCGATAGCAAATGGGAAAACAACGGTTACAAATTTTCTATTAGGCGATGACTGCTTAAGTACTATCGCTTGTTTCCGGAAGCTAGGTGTACTAATAGAACAAAATGAAAAAGAAGTGGTAATACACGGAAAAGGAATGGAGGCATTACAAGAGCCAAAAGATATTTTGGATGTTGGGAACTCAGGGACAACTATCCGCTTGCTAACAGGAATATTATCCGGTTTACCATTTCATAGTACGCTAATTGGTGATTCATCCATTGGCAAACGGCCAATGACAAGAGTTGTTGCTCCTCTAAGAGAAATGGGGGCAAAAATTGATGGCAGGGAAGACGGAAAATATACTCCTTTATCCGTTCGAGGCGGTAATTTACAGAGTATTACCTATCGATTACCAGTAGCAAGTGCTCAAGTTAAATCAGCCATTTTATTTGCAGGTCTGAATGCAGATGGAGTTACAAAAATAATAGAGCCCGTACCTACTAGAGATCATACCGAAAGAATGATCCAGCGATTTGGAGGCGAAATTAGCAGAAAAGACAAGGAGATTTTTGTAGAAGGTGCTCAAAAGCTTTCTGGAACTGATATTCATGTCCCAGGTGATATTTCTTCTGCAGCCTTCTTCCTTGTAGCTGGCTGCATCGTTCCTAACAGTAAAATTTCATTAAATAATGTCGGTCTTAATCCTACTAGGACTGGTATACTAGATGTTCTTCATAATATGGGAGCATGCATGGAGATTCATAAAAATGATACCGATGTATTTGAACCTACAGGAACGATTACCGTGTCTACAAGTGATTTAAAGGGAACAACGATTGAGGGCGAGATTATTCCGAAGTTAATTGATGAAATTCCAATTATTGCTTTATTAGCTACCCAGGCTGAAGGGGAAACGGTTATAAAGGATGCTCATGAGCTTAAGGTGAAGGAAACGAATAGAATTGATACAGTAGTAACCGAGTTAAAGAAATTAGGTGCGGATATACAAGCAACGGAGGATGGGATGATTATCCGGGGAGGGAAGAAGCTTATCGGAACGAAAGTGGATTCTCATGGAGATCATCGTATCGGTATGATGCTGGCGATTGCTGCACAGATTTGTGAAGGAGAACTTATCCTTCAAAATGCTAAGGCAATTTCAGTATCTTATCCTTCGTTTTTCGAGCATCTCAATGCATTATCAAATGGATAATAACAGAGGACGTCGATGAACATATTATGTTTATCGGCGATTTTTTTCCTGACGATAAATAAGATTAAAATCATGCAGGAGGAATATTTGCAAACTTTAAATCATAGCTTGTCTTAAAAAGACTAGGTGGTGATTTAGGATGCAGTATATCATCGAAAATATACATTTATTAAAGAGGCAGCGAGTAAAAAAGACCTCCATTCTAATTGAGGATAACAGGGTGGAATTGATGAGAGATACATTTCACTCTTATCAATATATGCGAATGGATGGTTCCCCTTATATGATGACTCCCACCACAGTTATGCTTGATAATCACGTCACGCGAATTCTTTCCTATACTCAACAAAAACAATACATTGAAGAAAATTTAATTAAAAAAGGGTGTACAACCTTGCTGTTTTATTTAGAGGTTAACAGAGAAAGGGAATTGCCGTTACAAGTGAAAAAAATGAAGAATCCTTTGTTAAACTGTGCGATTGATTATGTTGCTGGAGTGAAAATTCCTTTAAAACTGCTATCACCAAGTTTTATACGAGGATGCAAAAGAGAAAAAATCCCTGTTATATTTATCGAGGTAGAAGATATAAAAGCGTTATACCAAGTACCTTGGGGATGGATAAAAGAAGCCCTGTTCCCCTATAACGCTCCATTAGTTCCGATTTTTTTAACGAAAGATCCACAAGAAAAGAAAATAGCACAAAATATGTGGTCAATCTTAATGAGAGATGTTAAAATACCCTCTATTCCCCATGAGATAAATGAAGGAATAGCAATAGATTATCATGATTTAGTGAAAATGGGGATATATCCATTTAAAGGGAATGTGTATCAAGGTGGAGAAGTAACATATAATTTATTTGCTATGGATGATTCAATCATAAATATTGAAGAAAATGATTTGTTTCATTATCATTATGATAGAATACAAATGACCATACACAAAGGCAAATGTATTCGAGCGGGGGATAAAGTGTTTTACCGCCCTGGATTTGGTGAATTACTGGAAGTAAAAGTACCTTCCTTCCTGACAGTATAGAAGGGGATTAGAGAGGATTATTATATGGAAAGAGTTAATGAAATTATTTCTTTATTAGAGGACGGTCAACAAGACAAAGCATTAAAATATTACCAGGATGTATTAAAATCGGGAAATAATGAAGAAAGGTTTGTGCTGGGTGAAGAATTATTTCAGTTAGGCTTTTTGGAGGAAGCTAAAGATTTATTCTTAGTTTTACTGGAAGCTTACCCAGAAGAAGGGGAATTACTTGTTCTTGCTGCGGAAGTAGAAATGGAAATAGGCAATGAAGAAGCCGCGATTTCTTATTTAGAACAATTAAACCCGAATGATCCTTCATTTCCTCAAGCTTTGCTATTGCTTGCTGATCTCTATCAAATGGATGGGTTATATGAGGTTAGCGAACAAAAACTAAAAGAAGCGCAAAAAATTTTACCAGATGAAGTAATTATCGATTTTGCGTTAGGTGAATTATATGCAGAACAAGGAAAAATTACCGAGGCGATTAAGTCCTACCAAAAGGTGTTACCGAAAGAGGAAAATATCGCTGGCGTAAATATAAATGGGAGAATTGCAGATAATCTAAGTGCTGGGGGAGCATTTGAAGATGCTATTCCTTATTATGAAAAAGCGCTCGAGGAAAAAGTCGAGATTAATACGCTCTTTAATCTTGCTTTGACTGCATCGCAAGCAGGATTATATACAATTGCTATAAATCGGTTTGAAGAGGTAAAAGCACTAGATCCTTCTTATCATTCCTTATATCTCTATTTAGCTCGCAGCTATGAGCAGGAAGAAATGCTGAATGAAGCGTATAATACAGTTATCGAGGGAATTAAGCAAGATGAGTTTAATAAAGATTTGTACTTATATGGTGGTAAATTGGCTTTAAAACGTGGTGACGAGCAAAAGGCTGAGGAACATTTTAGAGAAGCGCTTGCAATAGATCCTGAATACACAGAAGCAGTTCTTTTATTAAATAAATTATTTTTAACACAAGATCGATTTGATGATGTCCTAGAGTTAATTGAGATGATGGATAACCAAGAAATAGAAGAACCTCAATTACATTGGGATGCTGCTAAAGCATTTCATGGAATCGAAAAATATTCAGAGGCATTAAACAAATATCAATTAGCATATACTTTCTTTAAAGAACTTCCAGATTTTCTATATGATTATGGATATTTTCTTTTAGAAGAAGGAAAAAGAAAGGATGCTGCCGAAATTTTTAATATGCTTTTACAAACAGATCCAAGTAATGAAGAGTATATTGAAATATTACAACGCCTTACGGATAACGAATAAAGTTATTGGATGAACCAGATTTAATAATAACGTTGTCAAAAGGCTTATCAAGTGCAAAGAGAATTGTCATTTCCTTAGACGCAGGTAAAACAGGTTGGATAGTAAAAATTTGTTGCAAGCAGAGGAGGGAATTACAAAATGAAAACCCCTGTATCTGTCAACGAGAAAAAAGACTTCATTCGTTGGTTTTTGAATCACTATCAATTGAAGAGACGGGAATGTGTATGGATTTTAAATTATTTAATGAGTCATGATCAATTGATGGAAAAAGTCCATTTTGTTGAAAATGCAGAGAAATGTCCAAGAGGTTTAATTATGTCCACGCATTGTGTAGATGAAGTACCTTTTAGATTTTATAAAGAAAATGTGATGACTACAGATGCAGAAAAGTCTTTTCATGATATCCGCCTTAATCGTGATGAAGATATTTATATTCAGCTTAATTTTTATGCATCGAATCAAGTTCATCAATATGCAGCTGTGTTAGTTGAAAATCCATTTATGCCGAAAAAACTGCAAATTACCGAAAAAGATAAAATGATTGCAGAACAATTTTTAGTGAAGAGTATAGAAAAATTCCAAAAAGAAAAACTTCTCCAATTAATTGATGAGGCATTAGACAATGGCGATAAAGAGATGTTTATTACCTTAACAAATCAATTGAAGTTCTTTCAAAATAAATGAAAAAGCAGTTAGTCCCGTAAAGCTGATAATAGACTTTGCGGGATTATTTTAATATCGATAGATTTTCCGATACTTTATAAACTATGGTAAAATAGGACGATAAAGATAGAAAAAGGAGAAAAAGTGTGAGAAGCATTTACATGATATTAAGTAATCGATCTTTTATTGGACTATTACTCGCTATTAACCTCTTCGGAACGGTTTATGGCTATTATTGGTATAGATATCAGTTGGCGGAAACACCGGCGAAATTTTTATTGTTTGTACCTGATAGTCCAACGGCAAGCCTTTTTTTTGTGCTAGTATTGATCGCGTTTTTATGGAGAAAAAACTGGCCGCTAATGGAAGCGCTGGCAGTAGTAACATTATTTAAATATGGTATATGGGCAGTAGTTATGAACTTCCTTGTTTATTTTGAAACAGGAAAAATTGGCATTGATTCATGGATGCTCATTATTTCACATGGGGCAATGGCCATTCAAGGATTATTATATATTCCTTTTTATCGTTTTAAATGGGGGCATATTATTCTCGTAGCGATTTGGACATTGCATAATGATGTGATAGATTATGTGTTTAAAATGATGCCTAAATATAGTGTATTAGATCAATATATGGCAAATATCGGCTACTTTACTTTCTGGCTCAGTGTTTTAAGTCTATCGATTGCCTATTATGCCTATAAAAAGAGCGAGGAATTACAATGGAGGATTCAATAGAATTGCATTTTTTTTAGTCTAACCTTGTCCAACTCATCATACATTTTTAATAGTAGATAGAGGAGGGACAAGAATGAAGGCTAAATTGGTTATGTTGTTAATGATATTGATTTTACTTTTGCCTATTTCTTTTTCTGTATATGCAGACCAAAAAACGCCTGCAAAGGAATTGGATGAACTAGATACGCTTTCAGATGAGGTATTACAGCTTGTACGATCAGAACGTTATGAGGATGCAAAAAAAATTCTTGATTATTTTTCGAACCAGTTTAGCTCAGTTAGTGTAAATGGAAGTCCATTTACAGTAGATGAACGGAGGATTTTAACTGGTACACATGATGAAGCGGTAGAGGCAATCACTAATCAATCAATTAAAAATGACGAACGGATAAATTCGGTAACGAAATTTCGATTGGCGGTTGATGCTGTTTCATCAGGTGAACAACCTTTATGGACACAGATGGAAGAACCTGTTATGTCAACCTATCGAGAGATGAAGGATGCTATCCTTTTAGATGATAAGGAAAAATTTGATGAAAAGTTAGATTCTTTTCTATCGTTATATCAAATTATTTATCCAAGTCTTAAGCTGGATGTTTCCGCCGCACAATTTCAAGAATTAAACTCCCTTGTAGAGTTTATGAATACGTATCGATTACAAGTTTTTAATCAACAAGGCGATTTGGAGGAAGTAACCCAATTAGAAAGTGAATTGCAGGATGTTTTTAATCAACTCTATGAAGATGAGGCAGATCCCTCTTTATGGTGGGTAATTATTTCGACCGGAAGTATTATTATCCTTACTTTATCCTACGTTGGCTGGCGGAAATATCTCGGGGATAAAGCGGAAAAAAGAAAAACAAAAAAGGGATAATATTTGACTTTGGTGTTTTTCCTGCTTACAATAAAAATATACTACAAGAAATAATAGGGGGAAAAACATGATTTTTATATATTTTATTCTAATAATTCTCATCCCTATTTGGGCACAAATGAAGGTGAAGAGTGCATACAAAAAATATTCCAAAGTAGCTTCTTCCTCCCATATGTCCGGTAGAGAGGTAGCGAGAAGAATATTAGATTCTAATGGGCTTTATGATGTATCTGTCGAGGAAACAAGAGGGGTATTGTCTGACCATTATGATCCCCGTTCTAAAGTTGTCCGTTTATCTACTGATAACTATCATGGGCATTCAGTAGCAGCTGCTGCTATTGCAGCACATGAAGTTGGTCATGCTATCCAAGATCAGCAAGAATACTCTTTCTTACGTTTTCGTTCTACATTAGTTCCAGTTGCTAATTTTGGAAGCAATGCATCGTGGATATTTATCTTAATTGGAATGTTTGCAAGACTTCCAGAGATGATGTTATTAGGTATCATCTTAATGGCGGCCGGCGTATTGTTTCAATTTGTTACACTTCCAGTGGAATTTAACGCATCTAACCGTGCGATGGATCAAGTTGTGTCATTAGGGATTATAAGAAACGATGAGGAAAGAGAAACGAAAAAAGTGTTGAATGCAGCAGCATTAACATATGTGGCAGCGGCAGCAGTTGCTGTTCTCGAACTAGTTCGTTTGCTGTTGATTTATACAGGAATGTTAAGAGATGAATAGAAATTAAAAATAAGCTGGGCTTTAATTTATCCAGTCGAAACTAAACCCAACCAATGATACGAAAGCCTTTCGTATCATTGGTTGGGTTTTTTCTCCATCAAAAAAGAAGATTTGTGGTATTACACGGAACTTTTTATGGGAGAGAAATATCTTGATGAATCAAGTTCTTTGAATTTTGAGTTTTTAGAAAATTATAGATTTTAAAAGATGCTAGGTGTATAATAAACAATGCCATTTACATAAAAGAAAACAAAAGAAAGAAGGGTTTTTTTGCAAACTGCTGAATATGTACAAGGGAAAAAGCGGCAGGAGATGACTATTTATCGGATTTTATTTGCGATAAGTCTTGGACATTTTTTGAATGATTGTATGCAATCGGTTGTGCCTGCCTTATTTCCTGTTATCCAAAAGTCAATGGAATTAAATTATACACAAATTGGTTGGATTGCCTTTGCATTAAACATTACATCCTCTATTTTACAACCTGTGTTTGGTGTTTTGGCAGATAAAAGGCCAGCACCATATTTATTGCCGATTGCAATGTTCTCAAGCTTAATCGGAATGCTGGGCCTTTCTCTCGCTCCAAATTTTTACTTGGTCTTATTATCCGTTTTATTTATTGGATTTGGTTCCGCTATCTTCCATCCAGAAGGATCTCGTGTTTCTTATATGGCAGCCGGAGCGAAACGCGGGCTTGCCCAATCAATTTATCAAGTGGGCGGAAATGCAGGTCAGTCATTAGCACCTGTATTTACTGCTTTTATTTTTGTACGAACAGGTCAATTCGGAACCATTTGGTTTACTCTTCTAGCTACAATTGGCATGATTGTATTATTTCAAGTATCAACTTGGTATAAGAGAGAATTGTATATTAGAAATCCACAAAGGAAACAACAAGGAAAGCGGGAATTTGTTGTTAATAAAGAAATTATTCTGGCAATATGTTTATTAATTTTCCTTGTATTTGCACGTTCGTGGTATGGAGCGGGAATGAGTAATTTCCTTCACTTTTATTTAATAGAGAAGTTTGGCTTAAGTATTGAAAATGCGCAAATATTCGTTTTTGTGTTTTTACTTGCTGGTGTAATTGGGACTTTTCTTGGTGGACCATTGGCAGACCGCTTTGGGAAAAGAACGATTCTTCTCTTTTCTTTAATCGGATCTGCACCGTTTGCTATACTGCTCCCACATATGCCGTTTTGGCTAATAGGACCTATATTATTTATCATCGGCTTTATTTTACAGTCTAGTTTCAGTGTGACCGTTGTTTATGCACAAGAGCTGCTTCCAGGTATGATTGGCCTTGTGTCTGGCTTAATTGTAGGGTTAGCATTTGGAATGGGGGCACTTGGTGGAGTAATCTTTGGTGTTATTGGAGACGCATTTAGTTTGCAAGCAATTATGATTATTTGTAGCCTGCTGCCGCTATTAGGAATATTGACATATTTACTGCCGACGGATAAGCGGGTTAGTGAAATTCATTCCTCTTTAAAATAAGGTAATAGCTAGAATATCATTTCTTATAGACGGCGAGAGAAGCTTCGGCTTTGAGATAATTATAATCTAAATAGATCGTACGTTCGTTTTTTTATGCTATAATTGCCCTAAAAGAAAATAGGAGGAGTTGGGATGGCACTAACAAATCTAAATGTAAAAGAACGAATGAATCATTATAAGATAGCTGGTTTAAGCATAGCGGTAATACAAGATGGAAAACTTAGTTGTATCAAACAGTATGGCATGAAGGAATCAGGTGAAACGGATAAAATTAATGAACAGACACGCTTCCATTCTGCTTCTATAAGCAAGTTTGTGACAGCTATGCTGGTTTTAAAGCTAGTAGAGACTGGACTGCTTGATTTAGATGAAGATGTTAATGTTAAACTTAGCTCCTGGCATTTAACAGCAAATAAACAGATAAAAGGCAAAAAAGTAACTTTAAGAGATCTTTTGAGTCACCAATCAGGTATTATTGACCCAGAAGGTAGTTTTAGTGAATGGAAAGAAAACGAGGAGGTTCCTCCTATGATAGACATATTAGAAGGAACTTCCGTATTCAATCGGCAGAAAATACAGATTAGTTGTGAACCAATGAGTGCATTTCATTACTCGGACGCTGGCTTTTGCATTATTCAACAACTGATTGAAGATACTTTGCAGAAATCTTTTCACATAGTATTAAAAGAATTTCTCTTTCAGCCTTTACATATGAATCAGAGCTGTATTGATATAAGAGGTGTCGAAAATATTTCTTCTGGTCATGATAAAAAAGGACAGATTGTCTACGGAAACTACCCCTTTTATCCTTATCCAGCAGCCTGTGGTATTTGGACTACTCCCGCTGATTTAGCGATTTTAGTATTGGAATTAATGAATGCTTTGGAAGGTAGAAGTCAATTAGGATTATCGAGAAAAAATGCTAAGGATATAATCAGTCCGCAAGGGAACAAAAATTGGATCGGACTGAGCGTGTTTTTAGATAGTTCTAATAACGAGGTGGAAATTTCTTCATTAGGATGGGGGATTGGGTTTCAGAGCATGCTTGTAGCTTACCCATTATTAAAAAAAGGCGCGATAATTATGACAAATACTGATTTAGGTGTACATCAAATGAAAGGGATAATAGGAGAGATCTATCATTCTATTTTTGGCAATGATTATTAAGTCAATAGTAAGAACAAAAAAATTGTATTCATCGTTGCGAGTATTTTCTTTCATTAAATGCAAAGTGAATACAATTTTTTAGTTTATTTCTCGAGAGGCTGTTTATATTCATCTAAAGTGAAACCTTCACCCATTACGTCATGGACGACACTAACCGATACAAATGCATGTGGATCTATGCTTGTAATGATGCTTTTTAAACGAACAATTTCTGTTTTTGCGACAACACAATAAAGTACTTCGCGATCTTGTTTAGTAAAAGAACCATGTCCTTTTAATACAGTAACACCACGATCCATTCCACTCATTATCTTATTAGCGATTTTTTCGTTATCGTCAGAAATGATCATTGCTCCTCTAGCTGCATATGCGCCTTCTTGAATAAAGTCGATTACTCTTGCCCCAACAAAAACAGCAACCAATGTATACATTGCTTCTCTGTATGATAGATAGGTGATCAACGAAAGCGTAATGACACAAAAGTCAAAAAAGAACATGGTTTTTCCCATACTCCATCCGAAATACTTAAACCCTAATCTAGCTATAATATCAACTCCGCCAGTTGTCCCTCCATAGCGGAAAATAATACCTAAGCCGACACCAATGAATGTTCCTGCAAATAAAGCAGCTAGAGTCAAATCTTCAGTGAGGGGAATATGTAACTCGATCTTTGGAAGCTGAAAAAACCAGAGGAAAATAGACACTGCTACGGTTCCAATAATCGTGTAAATAAAAACATTTCTTCCTAATAACTTCCATCCAATAAAAAATAAAGGGATATTTAGCAGTAAATTTGTGATGGAAGGATCCCAATTCCATAATGCATATAATAAAAGCGTAATACCAGTAAAACCGCCTTCTGCTAAATTGTTCTGCATATTGAAATGAACAATACCGAAGGAAAATATCGCAGATCCTAAAAGGATGAACAAGATATTTTTAACTTTAATACTTTTAAACATCGACTCGCCTTCTTTCTTAGACAAAATGCATTATTATTATTAGCGTATCCATTATATCGAATCACATGCAGTTGGGCAATCTAGCAGATAAGCAAGAAAAAATAATGTTAGGTAAATAAAGACAAGCATTTTTAGGTACTTATATCAATATCGTCAAAAATGTTTGTAAAAATGGTTTAGATTAGCTAACATGGAATTGGATAAGATTACTTATTGACTAGAGGTGCTTATATTGAATCAGGAAAAAACGGTGAAAGACATACAAAGAGAAGTAGATGAATACATAGGACAATTTAAAGAAGGTTATTTCAGTCCGCTGGCTATGCTTGCCCGTCTGACAGAAGAGTTAGGAGAGCTGGCTAGAGAAGTAAACCATTACTATGGGGAGAAACCAAAAAAAGAAACGGAAACAGAGAAAGAAATTACGGATGAAATGGGGGATATGCTGTTCGTGTTAACTTGTTTAGCCAATTCACTTAATATCGATTTAGAAGAAGCGCATAATCGTGTTATGCATAAATTTAATACACGAGATAAAGATCGTTGGACAAGAAAAGATCAATAAAGACAAAATACATACTAAGGAGTTAGGACATTGAATAAAGTAAAAATCGTAATCGCAGGACCTAGAGGCAGAATGGGAAAAGAAGCAGTTTATTTAATGGGAAGAACAGAGAATTTTGAACTTGTTGCAGTTTTAGATCATAAGAATGAGGGGAAAAGCTTAAAAGAGATAGAAGGCTTTGCTTCTTATGATGTACCAGTATATACGGATATAGAAACATGTCTACAAACAGAAAAGCCGGATGTACTTATTGATTTAACAACGCCTGAGTTCGGGATGCATCATGCTAAAACAGCTTTAAGCTATGGCGTTAGACCAGTAGTAGGAACAACCGGATTTACTAAAGAAAACTTAGCCGAATTAGAAAAATTATGTGAAGAAATGAATCGCGGCTGTATCATTGCGCCAAATTTTGCTTTGGGTGCTGTGTTAATGATGAAATTCTCTAAAATGGCTGCACGCTATTTTGCAGATGTGGAAATTATGGAAATGCATCATGATCAAAAACTGGATGCACCATCTGGAACTGCTGTAAAAACAGCCGAGCTTATTGCGGAAGTAAGAGAAAGCAAGAAACAAGGTCATCCAGACGAAAAAGAGACCATTCCAGGAGCAAGAGGCGCAGATTTTGATGGAATGAGAATACACTCTACACGTCTGCCAGGCTTAATTGCCCATCAACAGGTTATGTTCGGATCAGATGGAGAGTCATTAACCATTAGACATGATTCTTATAATCGGGCTTCCTTTATGTCAGGTGTTAAATTTGCAGTAGAAGAGGTATTAAAGGTAAATGTATTGATATACGGTTTAGAAAATATTATGGAGTAGGAGTGGAATTAGGATGAACATTGCTTTAATTGCTCATGATAAAAAGAAAAATGACATGGTTGCTTTTGTTGTTGCTTATAAAAATATATTTGCAAAGCATACTTTATACGCAACTGGAACAACAGGTGGTAGAATTCAAGAAGCAACAGGGTTAGATGTACATCGTTTTCATTCAGGACCACTCGGCGGTGATCAAGAAATTGGCTCGTATATTGCTAATAATGATATGGATATGGTTTTTTTCTTTAGAGATCCTTTAACAGCACAGCCTCATGAACCTGATGTTACAGCATTAATCCGTTTATGTGATGTTTATTCTGTTCCTCTAGCAACAAATATGGGAACTGGAGAAGTATTAATTCGAGGACTCGAGCAAGGTGACATAGATTGGAGAAAGATAGTTCATGGAAAGACAGAACCAGTGGCAAAAAAATTCACAGAAAAACTCAATGATAACTGATGAAATAGATATACTCGCTTTTGGTGCTCATGCCGATGATGTAGAAATCGGCATGGGTGCAACCATTGCAAAATATGCCGCACAGGGGAGAAAGATTATAATTTGTGATTTAACAGAAAGTAATCTTTCTTCAAATGGCACAGTACAAAGACGTAAACAAGAAGCGGAAAAGGCAGGAGAAGTCTTGGGGATTGCTGAAAGGATTACATTGCAGATTCCTGATCGAGGTTTATATCTAGAAGAAAATGCTATAAAAAAAGTAGTGGAAGTGATTCGTACATACAAACCAAAGTTAGTGTTTTCCCCTTATTGGGAAGATAGACATCCGGATCATGGAAATTGCACCAGAATTGTGAAGGAAGCAGTCTTTTCAGCAGGTATAAAAAACTATCGGGTTGGAAATACATCAGCACATAAAGTACAGAATCAATACTATTATATGATAAATGGTTTTCATAAACCTGATTTTGTTATTGATATTAGCGATTATATGGAGCAAAAGCAAGCTAGTCTAAATTGTTATCAAAGTCAATTTGTTAAAGGCGAAAACAGTGTGGAAACCCCATTAACAAATGGTTATATTGACACAATAGAAGCAAGAGAAAAACTGTTTGGCAAAGAAGTTGGTGTGATTTATGCAGAAGGATTTATAAAATCTAAGCCAATATTATTAAATCAAGATTTATTAGGTGGAGACAAATGAAAAAATTAAAAATCGGCATTACCTGTTATCCAACAGTTGGCGGATCAGGGGTTATTGCAACAGAATTAGGAAAGATGCTGGCTGAGAGAGGACACGAAATTCACTTTATTTCTTCCAGTATTCCTTTTCGTTTAAATAAAATGTATCCGAATATTTATTACCATCAAGTGGAAGTAAATCAATATGCTGTTTTTCAATATCCGCCATACGATTTAGCATTAAGCAGCAAAATGGCAGAAGTCATTAATCGAGAAGAGTTAGACTTGCTGCATGTTCACTATGCAATCCCACACGCTGTTTGTGCTATATTAGCAAAACAGATGAGCAACAGGGACGTCAAAATAGTTACAACGCTTCATGGCACGGATATAACAGTACTAGGATATGATCCATCACTTGCAGCGGGAATACGTTTTGGAATTGAAAAATCAGATCTAGTAACAGCAGTTTCTAATTCATTAATCGCACAAACTCATGAAGTAATTGAGCCAAACAAAGAAATACTCCCTGTTTATAATTTTATTGATGAGCGAATTTATCGTAAAGTCGACGCAAGTCATTTGAAAAAAGAACTGGCAATTTCCGATACAGAAAAAGTTGTTATTCATGTCTCTAATTTTAGAGGAGTGAAAAGAGTTACGGATGTTGTACAAGCATTCAAACAAATCGCAAATCAGATTCCAGCAAAACTATTGCTTGTTGGTGATGGACCGGAAATGTCGAAGGTGACCAAATTAGTGGATGAGCTCCAATTAAGACAAAAGGTATTATTCCTTGGCAAACAAGAGAATTTGGAGGAGCTCTATTCTTTAAGTGATCTCATGCTGCTTCTTTCGGAAAAAGAAAGCTTCGGTTTAGTGGCATTAGAAGCGATGGCGTGCGGGGTTCCCGTCATAGGAACAAATGTCGGCGGTATTCCCGAGGTAATTGTTCCAAATGAGACAGGCTATATTTGTGAACTTGGAGATATAGAAGATATTGCTGAGCATTCGATCAAGCTGTTAACGGATGAAAAAAAGCATGCCCAATTTTCACAGCGTTCGATTTCGAGAGTACGAGATTATTTTAAGGCCGATATCATCGTTGACCAATATATAGAGATTTATAAATCTATTTTAGAAACTGGTGAAATGAATGATAAATCCGTTTAAAGAAGCTCTCCCGATTATTAATAAAATCGAGGAAGCGGGTTATGAAGCATATTTTGTAGGAGGAGCAGTTCGCGACCATTTATTAAATAAGCAAATTCATGATATCGATATCGCTTCTTCCGCAACGCCGGAAGAAATTAAATCGATCTTTCCTCACACTATTGATGTGGGGATTGCCCATGGAACCGTGATGGTAATATGGGATCAACATACATATGAAATAACAACTTTTCGAACAGAATCCACATATCGAGATTACCGCAGACCAGAGCAAGTATATTTTGTACGAGAGCTAAAAGAAGATCTAAAACGCCGTGATTTCACCATTAATGCAATGGCAATGGATAAAAACGGCCATGTCATCGATTATTTCAATGGGAAAGAATCCTTAGAAAAGAAAGAAATTAAAACAGTTGGCAATCCGAACGAACGTTTTCAAGAAGACGCGTTAAGAATAATGAGAGGAATTCGGTTTGTGAGTACTTTAGGCTTCCACCTAGAGACAGAAACGCTGAATGGCATTAGAAATAATCGACAGCTGCTTTCAAAAATAGCGGTAGAGAGAATAACCGCTGAATTTGAAAAACTATTACATGGTCCATGGTGTTTGGAAGCTTTAGAAATTATGGTAGAAACTAAGATGTATCAAATTTTACCGATGCTATCCTCAGAAGAAAAAGGGATTTCTAAATTCGCAAAATTACCGCTGACCAAGCTTGAATTGCTAGAAAAATGGGCTGTTTTACTTTTATGTCTAGGAAGGAAGGAGAAGCACCAGATAGAATTGTTTTTGCGAGCATGGAAGTTATCGGTCAAGCAAATAAAGACTATTCAAAAGCTAATATATTGGATGCTGCAAAGAGAACAGATGACTAATTGGTCTAATCAGGCGCTGTATTTTGCTACATTATCTGTTGCGGTTAGTGTGGAAAAAATGTATCAACTTTTAAAAAATAACGAGGTAAACATAGATATTGTTCATCTAGAAGAAAGGTATGAGAAGCTGCCGATTAAATCAATGGAAGAACTTAAAATTGGCGGAAACGATCTATTAAGCTGGACAGAAAAAAAACCTGGTCCGTGGATAAAAGATGTTCTCTCCTTAGTGGAAAGGAATGTCGTAGAAGAAAAGCTTTCTAATGACAAGCAATTAATAAAGGAGTGGCTGAAACAATGTCATCAGATATAAGAAAAGGATTAATTGAAGCCTTTACTAATAACCCTGATCAATATTTATCTGGTGAATCGCTAGCAGAACTTTTAGGGTGTTCGCGAACAGCCATTTGGAAACATATTGAGTCATTGCGAAAAGATGGCTTTATATTAGAAGCTGTCCGCAAAAAAGGCTATCGAATTATCAGTTCACCAGAAAAAATAGTGCCGGATAAAATTTTTTTTGGCTTAAATACGAAGTACATGGGAAGAAATATTCATTTTGAAGACTCGGTGGATTCTACTCAAACTATTGCCCAGAAACTTGCGCTGGAGGGAGCAGAAGAGGGAACATTAGTGATAGCAGAAGAGCAATTAGGGGGCAGAGGACGGTTAGAAAGAAAATGGCAATCACCTAAATATAAGGGAATATGGATGAGTCTTATTTTAAAACCGAACATACCGATAATGAGAGCGCCGCAGCTGACATTGCTGACAGCTGTTGCAGTCGTCCAAGGAATTCATGAAGTAACTGGGGTGCAAGCAGATATTAAATGGCCAAATGATCTTTTATTGCATGGAAAAAAACTAACAGGCATCTTAACAGAAATGCAAGCAGATAGTGATAGAGTTCATTCGTTGATCATCGGAATAGGAATTAATGTGAATCAGCAGCTTGAGGACTTTGAGAAAGATCTCCAATCAAGTGCCACTTCTATTTATCTAGAAACACAAAAGAGCTGGGATCGGGCAGAACTTATCCAAGGAATCATGCTGCAGCTGGAAAAATTATATCAGCTTTATTTAGAGAAAGGTTTTTATCCAATCAAGCTTCTGTGGGAAAGCTATTCGGTGAGTCTAGGACAAAAAGTGACGGCTAATACGCTGAATGGAAGCATAGCGGGACTTGCAAAGGGTATTACAGAAGATGGTGTTTTGCTACTTGAAGATGAGCAAGGTGTTATGCATTCGATTTACTCTGCGGATATTTTGTTGGAAACGTAATTTGCCCATAGTCAGGATAGAGAAATATTTGTTATAATGCTTTTGTCGGGCAGTATCTTAATGAACTGCACCAGTTTGTTTGAATGTGCATAAACCATAATTTAATCTGCCTAGATCCACAATTGGACAAGGACAGAGGGATGAAAATAGACATATAAAACAATCCTTCTATGCTTTGTAGAAGGTTTTTTTTTCGTTTAAAGCCATTCCCTCTTCCTATTTAAAAGGAGGAAAACTTAGTGAAAGCAACAACTGATTTTATCAAAATGAAGCAGAAGGGTGAAAAAATTACGATGCTCACCGCATATGATTACCCTTCTGCTAAATTAGTTGAACAAGCAGGAACAGATTTAATATTGGTAGGGGATTCCTTGGGAATGGTTGTACTTGGATATAATTCTACCGTTCCAGTAACAATGGATGATATGATTCATCATGGAAAAGCGGTTAAACGCGGTGCTGAAGATACGTTTATCGTCATTGATATGCCGTTTATGAGCTATCATTTATCTCGTCGCGATACTTTATTAAATGCAGCAAGCTTGATCCAAGAAACAGGTGCAAATGCAGTAAAACTGGAAGGCGCAGACGATGTAATTGAACAAATCAACTATTTAACAAATGCCGGTATTCCAGTGATGGCGCACTTAGGTTTAACCCCTCAGTCAGTAGGTGTATTAGGTGGTTATAAAGTACAAGGAAAAAGTTCGGATGAAGCGAAGCGGCTTATGGATAATGCATTAAAATGCCAAGCGGCAGGAGCTTTTGCGATAGTATTGGAGTGTGTGCCGATGCAAGTTGCTAAAGAGGTGAGTAAGAGACTGGATATTCCTACAATCGGTATCGGAGCTGGAAGTGAAACAGATGGGCAAGTTCTTGTTTATCACGATTTGATCACATATGGTGTGGATCGAGTTGCAAAATTTGTAAAACAATATGCAAATGTCAATGAAGCTATTTCTCTTGCAATCGATCAATATATTTCTGAAGTGAAAATGGGGGCTTTTCCAGAAATGAAGCATAGCTTTCAGATGAAAGCGGAAGAAATAAAAAGCTTATATGGAGGAAACACCCAATGAATATCCTCACAGATCCGAAGCAATTACAGGATATAACTACTTCGTTACAAAAGAATCAAGTAACCATTGGCTTTGTGCCGACAATGGGGTATCTACATGAAGGACATCGAGCACTGCTTAAAGCTGCAAGAGAACAAAATGAAATTGTTATTATGAGTGTATTTGTCAATCCACTGCAATTTGGGCCAAATGAAGATTTTGCCTCCTATCCAAAAGATTTTGAACATGATAAACAAGTGGCAATGGAAGAAGGAGTAGATTATTTATTTCATCCATCTGTGGAAGAAATGTATCCAGAGCAAATGTCTGTGACTGTTAAAGTGGAAAAACGCACGAACTGTTTATGTGGTAAGTCAAGACCTGGTCATTTTGATGGAGTAGCAACTGTATTAACGAAGTTATTTCATTTAGTTCAGCCTACGAATGTTTATTTTGGTAAAAAAGATGCACAGCAAGTCGCAGTGGTAGATGGATTAATAGAAGATTTTCATTTTCCTATTAATCTAGTTGCGGTTAATACGGTAAGAGAAGAAGATGGCTTAGCAAAGAGTTCTAGAAATGTTCGCCTTACGCCAACCGAAAGGCAAGAGGCAGGTATTTTATATAAAGCTCTTAGTATAGCTAGAAGTGAATTAATAAAAGGAACTGCAGATAGAGAAACATTAAAAAATTCTATTATTGCTTTCATTGAAAGAGAGTCAAGCGGCAAGGTTGACTACTTTGAGATATTATCCTATCCCCAATTAGAGACATTAAAGGAGCTAAATGGGAAGATTATTATTGCGATTGCAGTCCAATTTAGTAAAGCAAGGCTAATAGACAATATAATTTTTGAATTAGACAATGCATCTAGATAAACATATGACTATAATGGAGGGTTATCCTTATGTTTCGGATAATGATGAACGGAAAAATCCATCGAGCTACTGTAACAGAAGCAAACTTAAATTATGTTGGCAGTATTACAATTGATGAAGATATTTTAGATGCGGTTGGAATGGTAGCGAATGAAAAAGTTCAAATTGTAAATAACAATAATGGTGCAAGATTAGAAACATATATTATCCCTGGTGAAAGAGGAACTGGGGCGATTTGTTTAAACGGTGCAGCCGCAAGATTAGTTCAAGTAGGAGATATTGTTATTATCATTTCTTATTGTTATGTTTCAAATGAAGAGCTTACCCAGCATAAGCCTAAAGTAGCGATTATGGATGAAAACAATCGTATTACAACTATTCTTCAGCAAGAACCAGAGAAAACAGTGCTATAACAACAGAAAAAACTTAAAACCAAAATAATTATATAAATATTGCTTAATATGTACGTATATGATTCGGATTTCTATTTGGTTGGAATATTTATGTTCCAACCTTTTTTTCGTTTATTTTTCTCTAAAGTGTAAAAGTAACGAAAAAAAAGCACAATAAAAGAATCATTACATAAAGCAGGAACATCTTTCCCTTTTTTCATTTTTATGATACCGTTTGATTGACTGAAAGTTTGAGGTGGACGTAATGAGTAACAAATTTGTAGTAGTTGATTTGGAGACAAACGGTAATTCTCCGAGAAAAGGGGATCGAATCATACAGTTTGCAGCGGTGGTTATAGAGAATGGGAAGATTGTTGAGGAGTACTCTTCCTTACTTAATCCTCTTCAGCCGATAACTCCGTTTATTGAAGAATTAACTGGAATCACAGATGAAATGGTGGAATCAGCACCAATTTTCGAAGAAATAGCAGACAAAATTGTTCATTTATTAGAAGATGCTTATTTTGTTGCACATAATGTTTTATTTGATTTATCTTTTTTAAATGAAGAGCTAGAACAGGCAGGTTGTAGACAATTTTATGGCCCTATCCTTGATACAGTCGAACTAGCAAGGATTTTATACCCTACAGCAGACAGTTATAAATTAACAGACCTTGCCGCACAGGAAGGGATTGTCCATACAAGACCACATCAGGCTGATAGTGATGCTTATGTGACAGCAGAACTATTGCTTTTATTGCTAAAGAAACTGAATGCACTGCCTCAAGTTACGACAAAGCAATTAGAATTTCTAAGTTCATCGCTAAAAAGCGATTTAGATATTTATTTACAAACATTACTTCAAGAGAAACAATCAAAAGTTGAGTATATACCTGAAAGCTGGGAAGTATATCGTGGATTAACACTTAAAAGATTACCTAATAATTTGATTAGTAGCCAAAGTAAAGATTATACCGTTTCTTTTGATGTAAATAATGTTGAAAAACGAATGAAAGATACTTTGTCTTTTTATCAAAAAAGAGAAGGACAGCTAGAAATGATGAATGCCGTTCATCAAGCACTAACAAGTAATCAGCATGGGCTTATTGAAGCTGGTACCGGTGTCGGAAAGTCTCTTGGTTATTTAGTGCCAGCAGCTTATTTTTCGATAGAGAATAAAGAGCAAGTTATTATTAGTACATTTACAACTCAGTTACAGGAACAACTGTTTCATAAAGACTTGCCTTTGCTTAAAAGAATTCTTCCGTTTCCTATTACTTATACGCTTTTAAAAGGCAGAAATCACTATATTAGTTTAGATAAATTTGAAATATCTCTAAAGGAGCAAGAGGATAACTATGATATTGTTTTAACAAAAATGCAGATTTTAGTGTGGTTAACCGAAACCGAAACGGGAGATAAAGATGAATTAAATTTAACAAGCGGTGGAATAAATTATTGGGAAAAAATAAAAAATGACGGAAATTTTTCATTACCAATTTCAAAAGAATGGGCCCAGAAGGATTTTTATCGGAGAACCCGGAATGCTGCTCAAAAGGCTAATATGATTATTACGAATCATGCTTTGCTTGTAAAAGATCTAACAGCAGATCAACATTTGCTTCCATCTTATCATTATGCCATTATCGATGAGGGCCATCATTTTGAAAAAACAGCTACTAAGCATTTTGGTTTCCGCTTTTCATATGTAGCCGTACGATTAAGTATCAATGCGATTGGGACGACAGATCAAAAGCAGCTTATGTATCATTTAGAACATTTGCTAGGTGATTTATCTCTAACGGAAAAAGTGGAATTCAATCAATTTATTTTATCGTTACATGTAGAATTAGATGAACTGTTTCGTGCTGTTCTACGTTATGTGAAAAAAACAAATCAGTCAAGTAAAGAAGGAAAAGGCAGCTACCGTTTAAAGAAAACCGAAACAGGAGATTGGAATGCAGTCAAAAGCGTTGCAGAGAGAATGGTTTTTCTATGGAAGGATGGAAGAAACGCGCTTGGAGAGAAAGTGCTTCGATTAAAAGAGCAAAATAGAAAATTTAGCTCTTCGCAAATGCTTGTAGTTGAACGAATTGAATCGATATTAAATGACTGGCAAATATATATTAATCATTTGCGAGAGATGTTTTTGCGTGAAGGAGACAATATAGCCTGGTTGGAAGCAGATAAGAAAAGTTTTCCTAATAATGCTGTTTTGTATACACAGCCATCTTCTGTTGCAGAACCTTTACAGAATCGTTTTTTTAATCAGAAACAAAGTATTGTTTTTACCTCCGCAACTATAACTGTAAATAATTCATTTGATTACTATTTGAAAGTTTTAGGGCTAGGGAAAAACCAGTTAGAGGTTCAAATTGATTCCCCATTTAAGTATGAGAAACAAGTACAGCTGCTTATTCCAACAGATGTACCCGAAGTGAATACAGTCTCATTAAATGAGTATGTATCGACTATTGGCGAACAAATCATTAATATCGCGCAAGCTACAAAAGGGAGAATGCTTATTCTTTTCACAGCAAATGATATGCTGAAAAAGACATATGATTACATGAAAGAAAGTGGCTGTCTAGAAGAATATGCTATTTTGGCCCAAGGAATTACTAATGGAAGCCGAATGAGATTAACACGTAATTTTCAACGATACGATAAGGCGATATTATTGGGAACAAATAGTTTTTGGGAAGGCATTGATATTCCAGGAGAGGACTTAACCTGCCTAATTATTGTTAGACTTCCCTTTTCTTCACCAGAAGATCCTTTAACAGAAGCGAAAAATGAACGCATTAAGAAAGAGGGCGGAAATCCGTTTTTAGAAAATAGTCTTCCAGAGGCAGTTTTGCGATTTAAACAAGGATTCGGAAGATTAGTTCGTACAGAAGAAGATAAAGGATTTATAATTGTATTTGATCGGCGCATTGTTTCCACTTCTTATGGGGAAACATTTTTAAAGTCTATCCCTGCTGTACCAATTAAGCAGCAAAATAATGCCGAAATGGTCGAGTTTATTGAAAAGTGGCTGAAGTAGAAGTAGATAACCCTTCTGTTATCTTATTAATGCAGCTTGCATACACATCAACTTTTAAAAGAACAGAATTTCTGTTAAAAAATAGAAAAGGAAGTGGATGCAGGCTGGTCATTTCTAGAAAAAACTACTGATTATTAGTATTATTATTTCTTTCTGTTTATAAATCCTGTTATAATAACCTATGTATAAAATATTGTATTAAAGAAGTGATGAAAAATGAAGAAATGGATTTGGATAATTGTCGTTGTTGTTCTTATTGGACTAGCTGTAAGTATTAATACATATGTTCAAGCGATGAAGCCTGTTAAATCTGCAAGGGAAGTAGCGGAAGATATTGCTAAGAAAGAAGTCGATTTGAAAGAAGTCGACAACTTTCAATTATATAATGGCAAGGAAGCCTATTATATTTTAGAAGGTAAAAACGATGATAATAAGGATATTATTGTTTGGATTAATGAAAAAACCCATAAAGTTACCGAGAAATTGAAAAAAGATGGGCTGACCAAACAAGAAGCGCTTAATATATTATTATCGAAGCAGACGCCAGAAAAAGTCAATCATGTGCGTTTAGGAATGTATGATGGCATACCGGTATGGGAGATCTATTCTCATACAAATAAAGACTCCATAAACTATCATTGGATAGACTTTGAAACAGGAGAAATTCTTTTAACAATTGAAAATTATTAACCAATAGGAGTGGTAAATAACAATGAAAATTCAGTTAGCACAAAGAGTGAATGCATTAACTCCATCAACAACTTTGGCCATTACTGCAAAAGCAGCTAGTTTAAAAGCAGATGGTCATGATGTGATCGGTTTAGGAGCTGGAGAGCCTGATTTTAACACTCCTCAAAATATTATTGACGCTGCAGTTAGAAGCATGAATGAAGGACATACAAAATACACTCCAGCATCAGGTTTACAAGCATTAAAAAAGGAAATTGCGGCAAAGTTAAAGCGAGATCAACAGCTGGATTATGAAACAAATCAGATTATCGTCACAAATGGAGCAAAACATGGATTATATACTTTGTTCCAAGTAATTTTGGACAAAGGGGACGAAGTTATTATCCCTACGCCTTATTGGGTTAGTTATCCAGAACAAGTGAAGCTGGCAGAAGGAGAGCCTGTTTTTATTAAAGGTTATGAATCAAATGAATTTAAGATTACCCCAGAACAATTAAAAGAGGCTATTACTTCCAAAACGAAAGCAATCATTATCAATTCACCAAGTAATCCAACTGGAATGATCTATACAGAAGAAGAATTAAAAGCAATTGGGGAGATTTGTCTAGAACATAATATTTTAATTATATCTGATGAAATTTATGAAAAGTTAGTTTATGGAGATAACAAGCATGTATCAATTGCTTCTTTATCCCCTGAGCTGAAGAAAGCCACTATTATTATCAATGGGGTTTCAAAATCTCACTCCATGACTGGCTGGAGAATTGGCTATGCAGCGGGTTCTAAAGAAATTATTACAGCGATGACAAATCTAGCGAGTCACAGTACTTCTAACCCGACGACACCATCTCAGTATGCAACGATAGAAGCATATGCAGGCCCGCAAGATTCAGTCGAAGAAATGCGTCAAGCATTTAATAAGCGCTTAGATATTATTCATGAAAAATTAAATAATATTCCTGGGTTTTCATGTCTAAAACCCCAAGGAGCGTTTTATCTTTTCCCTAATGTGCAAAAGGCTGTAGAATTAACTGGATTTAAGTCTGTAGATGAGTTTTCAACAGCTTTATTAGAAGAGGCATTAGTAGCAGTTGTTCCAGGTTCAGGATTTGGAGCAGATAGCTACATCCGACTA
The DNA here is from genome assembly GCF_038006525.1 of Niallia sp. FSL W8-0951. Taxonomy (NCBI): domain Bacteria; kingdom Bacillati; phylum Bacillota; class Bacilli; order Caryophanales; family Bacillaceae; genus Niallia; species Niallia sp. FSL W8-0951. The sequence goes on along the minus strand of NZ_JBBOVK010000001.1, from coordinate 1,864,433 downwards.
TCTTATGCAACATCACTTGAAAAACTAGAAGCAGCAGTAACGCGAATGGAGCAATTTGTCGAAAAAAAAATCGTCGTTAACAAGTAAAGTTTTATTAGTAGAGTATGCCCACAAAGATACTATTTCTTTTAGGGCATTCTTTCTTTTTCTGTTATTTATTTTTGAAGAGAAATTGACCGGAGTAGGATTAAATAAAAGAAAAGTCGTTGTATACGCTAATATTATCTTGGAAGGTGATCGATAGTGTTGATTGTCTGCAGATGTAAAGGTATAATGTTTTGGTAGAATATTTTTTTATGGTGTAGAATGATTTCTATTAAATCTGCTACTAAGAGTAGAAACAATCGGTCGTTAATCCCATTTATTTTTCTATAGGGTGTACCGAAGTATCTATTTAAGTACATATATTTATTTGTTTTTGGAGGAGTTAATCGTGATTAAAGCAACTATTGCCGAGTTACCAAAATATGTTGATAAAGAGGTTAAAGTAGGCGCGTGGATTGCCAACAAGCGTTCTAGCGGAAAAATTGCCTTTTTACAACTTCGCGACGGATCAGGATTTGTACAAGGAGTTATTGTCAAAAGTGACGTAGCAGAGGAAGTTTTCCAAACAGCTAAATCAATTACTCAAGAATCATCTGTATATGTTACTGGTACTGTTCAAAAGGATGAACGTTCTCCGTTTGGGTATGAGTTATTAGTAACAAATATTGAATTGATTCATACTTCAACAGATTACCCGATAACGCCAAAAGAACATGGAACAGAGTTCTTGATGGATAATCGTCATTTATGGTTACGTTCTAAGCGCCAGCATGCAGTAATGAAAGTAAGAAATGAAATAATTCGTGCAACATATGAATTTTTTAATGAAAACGGCTTTGTAAAAGTCGATCCACCAATTCTGACAGGAAGTGCTCCTGAGGGTACAACAGAACTATTTGCAACTAAGTATTTTGAGGAAGATGCTTATCTGTCACAAAGTGGACAACTTTATATGGAAGCAGCTGCAATGGCTTTAGGAAAGGTGTTTTCATTTGGCCCTACATTCCGTGCCGAAAAATCTAAAACTCGTCGTCATTTAATCGAGTTTTGGATGATTGAGCCTGAAATGGCATTTGTAGAGTTTGATGAGAATTTAGAAGTTCAAGAACAATACGTATCATATGTTGTTCAATCTGTGTTGAAAAATTGTCAGCTTGAGCTTAACACTTTAGGAAGAGATGTTTCTAAATTAGAGAAAATCACTGCTCCTTTCCCTAGAATAAGCTATGACGATGCAATCACATTCTTACATGAAAAAGGCTTTGATGATATCGAATGGGGAGATGACTTTGGGTCTCCGCATGAAACAGCGATTGCGGAAAGTTTTGATAAGCCTGTGTTTATCACACATTATCCAACTAAAATTAAACCTTTCTATATGCAGCCAGACCCTGAAAGAGAAGATGTTGTCCTTTGCGCAGATTTAATTGCTCCAGAAGGCTATGGTGAAATTATTGGTGGTTCTGAGCGTATCCATGATATGGATCTATTAAATAAACGTGTAGAAGAGCATCAGCTAGATCCAGAAACATACAAATGGTATCTAGAACTAAGAGAATATGGTTCAGTACCTCATTCTGGTTTTGGTCTTGGATTAGAAAGAACAGTTGCTTGGATTACAGGAGTGGAGCATGTTCGTGAAACGATTCCATTCCCAAGATTATTAAATCGTCTATATCCTTAATCAACAAGGGTAGAAAATACGGAAAGTTTAGGAGGAAGACCTCACAGCGAATACACAGTGTGAGGTTTTCATCTTTGATAACATTCCTTGTTTTCTCCCTTCTTCTTTTTGTTAACTATTGCTAGGTTTGGGTGATTTTCATTATTACATGCTTATTGCCAACATGATATACTTAATTAGAGGTGTCCTTATGAATAAAACAATTTTTTTAAAATGGCTGCAAGAAGGGAATGTAAATATTCCTTCCACACTTCTAACACATTACAAACATTTAAAAATAGATGAAAAAGAATTAGTTCTTTTACTGCAAGTACATTATTACTTAGAACGAGGGAAGGATTTTCCGACCCCTGCAGAAATAGCTGCGCAAATGACGATAGATATTAATGAATGTCATGAATTATTGAGTCAACTTATCCGCAAAGGCTTTATCGACATATTAGATGGAAATAGTGATACTGGAATCCGATTTGAGAGATATTCATTAGAGCCTCTTTGGAATAAATTAATTGAGCAATTTCTCCTAAATAATAAAAAAGAAGAAGAAGCTTTAATAGAAAAAGAAGAATCAGATTTATATACTTGTTTTGAAAGAGAATTTGGAAGACCATTGTCTCCTTTTGAAATTGAAACGTTAAATATGTGGGTTGACGACGATCAGCATGAAATAGTAATTATAAAAGCAGCGCTTAGGGAAGCTGTGATTTCAGGTAAATTAAATTTTCGTTATATTGACCGAATCTTGTTTGAATGGAAAAAGAACGGAATTAAGACAATCGAGCAAGCAAAGAGCCATGGGAAAAAGTTTAGACAGCATCAATCTGTTGGTTATAAAGCAGAACAATCAGAAGAATCTTCTAACAACAAGACTGTGCCATTTTATAATTGGTTGGATCAATAATCTTTTGATGGAGAAGAAGGATGTATAGGCAAAAATAAGCAGGAGGCTCCTTTTTTCTTTCCTCCTGAGTACTAATTGTTCTTCCTAATATAGGATAAAAAGTAGCATACTTGTGTAAAAAAGCAACATTGAAAGCTAGGATTGTCACTAGAATAACGTTTAGACTTTCATTAAAACATCTATCAAATAGAAAGATTTCTTAGGTAGATAGATGTTAGTCTTACTATTCTTAGGATGACCCTTTTTTTTATAGAGAGTAAGTATATTCATTTCGGAGGATCACATGTTAAAAAAAGATGAAATTAGATATTGTCTAGATACGATGGGAGAGATGTTTCCAGAAGCGCATTGTGAATTAGTTCATTCTAATCCGTTTGAATTAGTGATTGCCGTATCATTATCTGCCCAGTGTACCGATGCCCTTGTTAATAAGGTAACAAAAAATTTATTTCAAAAATATAAAACACCAGAAGATTATTTGAGTGTTCCCTTAGAAGAATTACAGAATGATATTCGTTCGATCGGCTTATATCGAAATAAAGCCAAAAATATTCAAAAACTATGCCAAATGGTTTTAGACAAATATAATGGGGAAATACCAATGGATCGGGATGAACTGATTAATTTACCTGGTGTCGGAAGAAAAACGGCTAATGTCGTTGTTTCTGTCGCTTATAATATTCCCGCTATTGCTGTTGATACACATGTGGAGAGAGTTAGTAAGCGATTAGGTTTTTGTCGTTGGAAAGACTCCGTTTTAGAAGTAGAGAAAACACTTATGAAAAAAGTTCCCAAAGAGGAATGGTCTGTAACGCATCATCGTATGATCTTTTTTGGAAGATATCACTGTAAAGCTCAAAACCCGCAATGCGAGGCTTGTCCACTACTAGCATTGTGCCGAGAAGGGAAAAAGAGAATGAAGACGAAGGGGATAGTCTAATGGCTAACAATCAATTAGATGCACCACCTGAGCTTATATATGGACCGTTCCCAGCTGTAAAGCAATTTCCTAGTATCGCTCCGGATAGCTTTGAACTAATGCCAGCTTTTTTGCATGAGGCTAATTACTATCATAATAAGGTAGTTTATCAGCCATGGAACAAAGCAAACTTTTCTGAGTGTGTAAAATTGGTTTTTGATAAGTGGAGACAGCTTAAACAGGAAATACAATTATTTGTGAAAGAAAGAGATTCTAATAGGCTTCAACAAGGACTAACGATTGGAGTGGAATACTTTTTAGAATGTTTATATTGGGTTAACGAAAAACCGGTCACATTTAAAAATGGTTTAGTAGATCCTAGTTTAGAAGTAAAACCTTTCAATTTAGAAGATCGACTTCAGTTTATATTAAAAAGATTAAATGGTTATCATTCCTTTAAACAGCTGGATGAGCTATATAAAGAATTAGAAAAACAGTTTGCGATTAAATTAGTAAGATTAAAGAGAAGCAATTAAATAGTAGAAAAAGCTGGAACATAAATGTTCTATCAAAAAAACCCCAACCAATTATACGGAGGTGATAACTTTGTATAATTGGTTGGGTTTTTTATTCATTAATAAAAGAGGTCAGGTTAATTTAACTAATTATTTAACAGGGGGAGGGAAGTCCCCGCTGTTGGAAGTTCGTTTTATTGAGAATCATTTTGATTTTGTTCTCTATTACGGTTCTGGTTCTGGTTCTGGTTAGGTTCATTACTATTAGGATGATTATTTTGTCCAGTATTATTGTTACCAGTATTGTTATTATCATTATTGTTATTGTTATTGTTATTGCCATTGTTGTTCTCGCCATTATTACCATTGTTATTGCCATTGTTGTTATCTTGATCGTTGTGATTTTCATCCCCATTGTCTGAGTCATCATTGTCGCCATTATCTTGATTGTCCTCAGAATCTTCGCCGTTAGGATCGTCTTGCTTATCCTCGTCATCTATTGTCTCATTCGGTTCCTCTGGCGGCTGTTCCTCAATTTTTTCTGGTACAGTAATACTAGCAGACGCAGGATCACTTTCTTGATCACCTTTAATTGCTTTTACGGCGAAGTTATAGGTGCTGCCAGGAGTAGGTTTAGCGATTTTTAAACTTGTGTCAGAAGTGACAGTTAATTGCTCACTAGCTCCACCATCTACACTGACGCTGACATCAAATTTAATGCCATCTTTTTTGCCATAATTCCAAGATAAGTCAATTTCATCACTGTTTTCATTATAACTAGCTTTTACTCCATTTGGTGCATCTGGTTTATTATATTTCTGTGATACCTCATTAAGAATATTTCCTTTTACCGCATATTCGGTCAGTATTTGACTACTTGGTGTATAGGAACTTGCTAACCGCGCCGGATAGGTTCCTTTCTCAATTTTAACGGTTTCCACACTATCTGGTTTCTTGAAATCCGCTGTTTCTACCCCTTCAGAAATATGTCCCATGACAGCTTTGAAAATTTGTTGGGCAACTTTCTGATTAGCACCAGGCGTGAGTGGATTTTTTCGTTCCGTATATCCGGTCCATACAGCCATGGTGAAATTCGTTGTGTAACCAGCGAACCAGGCGTCAGGAACACTTTTAGAATTCGTTATGCCCCATTTAGTTCGTTCTTCTTGTGAATAGTTGGTTGTTCCTGTTTTACCAGCAACAGGCAATCCAGGAATATTTGCAAGTTTTCCTGTTCCATCGCTGCTTGTAAGAACGCCTTTTAGCATATCAGATATAAGGAATGCTGTATAATCCTGCATGACAACTTTTGATTTAGGTTCCATATTTATCTTTGTACCATCTTTTAATTTAAAGGATCGCACAGCATGAGGTGCATTATATACTCCTTCATTACCAAAGGCGCTATAAGCTCCAGCCATTTCTAGTGTGCTAGCTTCAAACGCTCCGATTGCATATGATTCATATGCTTCCTCAAGCGGGATACCAAGATTCACGGCAAATTCTTTAGCATTTTCAGCACCAACAGCTTGGAATGCTTTAAGAGCAGGGATATTTCTTGACATTTCTAACGCTTTTCGCATAGTCATAGAGCCTTTATAGCTGTTATCCCAGTTGCTTATCGGTGTTCCGTCTGAATAGGTACTGCGTTCATCTACGATTGTTTGATAAGTACCCCATTTTAAATGTTCAATTGCTGGACCATAATCTAAGATTGGCTTAGCTGTTGATCCTGGCTGGCGCTTCATATCTGTTGCATAGTTTGTGCCTAGCTTTACTTCAGGATCACGATCTCCGCCAAGTGCTAAAATACCGCCTGTTTTTGTATCCAACAATGTAATTCCAGCTTGGAAATCTTTGTCAGGGAAAGGAACGATTTCTCCTTCATACATTAATTTTTCCACATATTCCTGAGCTTTCTGATCCATTGTTGTATAAATTTCTAATCCATCTGTAAATACATTAACATCCGGATATTTTTTCTCAATTTCGGCAATAACTTGTTTTATAAATGGATCAAATGGCAAGTCATTTGATTTACGTTTTTCTTTTGCCACTAATGTATCTTCCACAGAAGTCTTTTGAGCTTTTTCCATTTCCGCTTTAGAAATATAGCCATGCTGGTGCATTAAAGATAAGACGATATTACGTCTTTTCTCTGCTCTTTCCGGATTATTAAACGGATTATACGCATTTGGCGCCTGTGGCATTCCTGCTAAGAGGGCAGCCTCAGGTAAGGTTAATTCATCTAAGCTTTTATCAAAATAGACTCTGGCTGCGGTTTTCACGCCGCTCATATTTTCAGACATAAAGATTTTATTGACATACATTTCAAATATTTCTTCTTTTGAGTATTTCCGTTCTAATTCAAGAGCCAGCCATGCTTCTTGTGCTTTTCGGCTTAATGTTTTTTGCGGCTGGTTAAAGAAGAAGTTTTTCACTACTTGTTGTGTAATCGTACTTGCTCCTTCAGAACCAAACCCATCTCGGAAGTTTGCAATAACAGCTCCGCCTAGGCGAATAGGATCAATTCCATGATGCTTAAAAAATCGCGAATCCTCGGTTGCGATAAACGCATCTTTCACTAAATCAGGAATATCTTCATAGTTTACATAGTCTCGGTTTACGGCACCTACTTTGGCTATTTCATCATTGTTTTTGTCATAGATAGTAGAAGAAATAGGATCCTTTAATGTCTCTGGATTTAATTCAGGTGCGTCTTTTACCATAATAGCAAAGGTCACACCACCGGCAATAATGCCGATAATGCCGATTGTTAATAAAATAAGCAGAACGCGCTTAAACAAATTCTTGCCGCTTTTTTTCTTTGCTTTTTTAGGAGCTTTTTTCTTAGAGGCTTCAAGTTGTTTACGGCGCTCCTCTCGCGTTTGATATTTATCTGTCATAATTATTCCTACCTTTCTTTCTAAAAACAAAAGGAATTAGTTAAAATCATAAATAGTATCGATTACTTTTATATAGTCAATTCGAGGTCGGTAACCTAGGCTGATGGAATGACCATTGCTTGCTAATTCTTGTTTTGTAATCGATTTTCTTCCCCCATTTATCATTCTTTCCCAAAATACAAATAGTTTTTCTGCATCTAAATAGAATATTTCATTAGTTTCAGAAAAGGAGATAATGACAAAGCAAATTCCTTGTTGCTCACATACCAACCGCATATGCTTGATTTGGTGTTCATGGAAGTTATTCAGCGGAAAGGAAGTTGTATGCTTCGTTTCTTTCGCTTCAAAGTCAATATATTTACCTCGATAAACACCATTATAGTCTGTAGTGGAAGCTTGTTTAAAATAGGCTTCTTTTATTACAGCAGCACTTCTTTTAGGGTAATCGACTTGGACTATTTGAACAGGCGTCGGCTTTTTATGTATGACTGCCTTTCCAAATTCTAAATAGTATTTATTGGTTTCGTTCAGATCATCCTCTAGTGTCATACCTCGATTACTATAATTTACCTTTTGGGGCGGCTTGGTATGTACGTTTTTTAAAGGAGTGTACCTTTTCCCATTTGGATAATGAATCTTCATTTTTTCACCTCACAAAGATTCTTTCAAAGTATAACTTATTGCAATCAACAAACAATAATACCATAAAGCGTTCATAAGAGGTGAACAATTTGATAGGTAAAAAATCATATTTTTCTTCATTGGAAGAAGAAAAACTTATTAATAGAATAAGACTAATTACCGATAAGTGCAACTTTGACAATATTTCGAGAACGAAAGCATATCTCCACTATTATAACAAACATAAAGAAATACAATGGGCGTTTCTTGCGAGTCAGGTTTCCCGAAATGCAGGCTGGAATATGTGCGATTTGAATGGAACTTGGCTCCCACAAGTAGTTAGTCAAGAAAAAAGACAGCAAATATTCTTAACTTACGAGAAAGCTAATTGGCTGATCTTTCATGATGCATACCCCCAATTATTACTCTATGAATATTCGACGAAAAAAAACTTGCCAATGTTTCATTTATTAAAATTTTTTCAAGTTTCCTCTTTTATGGAAGAAGAATGGAATTTCTATTGGGAGAATAAAAATAAGAAAAGATTAATGAATAGCTTAATTATTAATGAACAAAATGTTATTCAACAGCCTGTCATAGAAAACACAACAATTAAGCATCATGTTTTTCATTATCTTCCATATCTTTTTCAAGATTTTTTCCATTTTAACGCAGTCCTTTTTCCAACTTTGCAAGGAACACTTTATGGGGCAAGCGTTTCTAACTTCACATCACTAAGCGAACGGATTAAGCTTGGCAATACTTTAGCAAGTCTTTTATTTAAACCTAATTTATATCAAGAGTTTTATGATTTTGCAAGAAAAATAGAACATACAGGTTCGAGGAGTGATTATGAAAAATACATATACCCAAATTTAACCAATACGACACCTATTTTACGAGCTGCTTATCCAGTAGTGAGGCATCAATATATATTAAGAAATGATTGGTTTAAAAAGAATATCAAGAAAAAGTGGCGCATCCTGAAGGAACAGAAAGAACCTTTTCATATTACTGATTGGTATCTGAAAAAACAGCAGCAATTACATGCGCTTATTCGTCAGAAAAACAAATGGTTAACCTAATATTTGCTTAATCTTGTCGAAATTTAAACCAGTAATAAGAATATGTACTTTCTTTGCCGAATCTCTTCTAGTTTTGTCAACGATGCAGGATAGTTGCTAAAAAAAAAGAAAGAGTATATATCAAAATAGCCTGGAGGGATTTGCATGGAAAATGCTTATACAAAAGAAAAGTTATTGAATCTGTTAGAGGAAATCCAAGAGGAATTAGATACATTGGATGCAATGCTTTTAAATTCCTTTAATCAAAACATGCATCTTGTGAAGGAGCATATTACTTCTTTAAATGACATAGAAAGAGGAATCACTACTATGGAGAAAAAAATGGCAGCCAGTAAATTAACTATTCATACAGATGGTCCGCGACAACAAATGCCTCTTTACTTGAACTTGGCAAAGTAAATCGTTAAAATAAAATCATTAACGATAATAGGTAAAAATGGAGTGGCAAAATTGACGGAAAATCATCAATTGATGGAATATACAACTAAGCTTCTAGAAGCAGTAGAGTATGCATTAGATACGTTTTATAAAGTGAAGGAATCAGGAGTTGATAAGGATTTTTATGAGATTGTCCGACCTTTTGCCAATCAGATTAAAGAGCTTAATGATAAATGGAAGGAAATGGCGACAGAGTGGGTGCAGAAATCTAAGCCTGATTATTTGAATAAGATCCAAATAAATACAGCCGCTGATCATATTGAAATTATTTCCATTCAGGCATTTTTTACGCAAACAAGTAAAAAACGCTTTCTTGATTCAGCGAAATCTGTAAAATATATACTGCAAACATTACTGGATGCGTTAAAAAATGAAACGAAATAAGGATTAGTAAAAGGGAGATGAAATTTCTCTTTTTTTTTTTGCTTTTTTGTTAAATTTAAATTCCTGTTCCTTCTGAGATAACATAGAGGTCAAATTATTGGTACATCAATGCACAGTATAGGCGTTATTATCATATAGTAGATAAGGATATCTTTAACGTGGGAGGATAGAATTTCATGAATAAAGCATCTAATCAACAAAGCTGGAACATGCCACCTTATCAGACCGCTTATACGCATCCTGTGTCATCTGATAACAGACTATATCATCCATATATAAATCAAGGACAGTGGAATGGAGCAGGCATGAATGGACAAAATTTTTACAACATGCCACCAATGCAGCCGAATTATCAAAATAACCAATCGAATTATTACCACCCGCAAAATGCTTATAAAAACAATACACAAGATATATTCCAAAATCCACTTCATTATATGGAGAACAGTGAACTGAACCAATACACACCCAATTATATGAATCAAAGTCAAGGCTTTATGAATCCATATCCAAAGCAGTCCTTTATTCCGAAAAAACAAGGAAATATGAAAAGCATTATGAATTCTTTTAAATCACAAGATGGTTCTTTAGATTTTAATAAAATGATGGATACTGCAGGAATGATGATGAATGCAATGAATCAAGTAACAGGATTGGTAAAAGGAGTCGGGGGAATCTTTAAGGTGTAACATACCTTTAGGAAGCAATAAGCAGAGGCTGTCATGCGACAGCCTCCATTTCTTTTTCTCTACTACCAGCGGTGTGCTTTTGCATTACTTCTTAGAATGATATTATTCTGAGACATTTGCGTATGCCCATTTACTTGGGATTTAGAACGTTTAGGTCTCGTCCAATTGTGATGAAAAAGCGCAGAATGAGAATCTAACTGATCTCTATAACTCATCATATCACCTCAGGAAGTAAGATTAGAAAGAAATAGAAGGGATAGAAAAAGGATCTCTCCTTCTACCGTATGGAAGGAGAGGATATTCTTTTAACACCCACTATTAATATGTGCAGAGAAAGGAGAATTTACTCTTTCTGAATTTATGGATTAGTCTCGATCTTCAATCATAATTTTTTTTCCTTTTTGTTTAGGGACTTTAATCGTAAGCAATCCATTTTGATAAGATGCCGTTACTTTTCTTTCATCAATTGGATGAGGAAATGCAATGCTTCGGCTGTTTCTTTTATACGTTTTACTTGTATGAAATGTTTTAGTCTGCGAATTTTCCTCTGTTAAAATTTCCTGATGATTAATACTGATAGTTAAATAATGATCATAGATGTCCAATTGAATTTGTTCTTTATTAACTCCAGGCAGCTCTGCCTTAATAATCGTAGCACCTTCTGTTTCATTTACACTCAGTGGAAAAGCCATATTGGGAAATGGGTTACTAAAAAATTCATCCATTTGCTGCAGAAAGTTTTTCACTGGCTTTTCCTGAAAAAACTGATTCATAGAACGCATGAACCCATTTAATGGCTGCGGTGTTTTTTCTTTTTTGTTTGGATCCATTGGGAAATTGGATGACATAATAAATTCACTCCTTACACTTAAAATATGAATGAAAGCTTTAAGTATTTCTTTTTTGCTTTAAAAATGGATATACTTTTTCTACTATCCTATGCCCAATAGCTTGAATTGGTGTTTGGGTGTAAATTTTTTGAAATTCTATATAGTCAGAGGATGTTTCGTTCATCCATATAGAAAAAAAGTGATATATTAAAGGAAAAAGAAAGAAAGGAAGTTTTTAAAGATGAATCATATTGTAGTTGACAATGAACAACTATCCTATATAGAAGAAGGAAACGGAGAAACCGTTGTATTAATTCATGGTTTTTGTGGCAGTGTCGATTATTGGGAGTATATCATTCCACTCCTTTCTGAAAAGTATCATGTAATAGCAGTAGATCTAAGAGGACACGGCAGCTCTACCTATAGCGGTGAACCATTTGAGATAGAAGACTTAGCAAAGGACATAAATAGGCTGTTAAAAAAATTAGAGATAGAAAAAGTATATATGTTTGGTCATTCACTTGGGGGCTATGTAACATTGGCCTTTGCTGAACTTTTTGCAGAGCATTTAAAAGGCTTTGGCTTAGTACATTCCACTGCCTATTCTGATACAGAAGAAGGGAAAGAAGGCCGATTAAATGCTATTCGTAAAATCCAAAATTTTGGAATAAAAGAGTTTGTCAATGGGTTAATTCCTAATTTATTCGCAGATGAGTCACTAATGAATTTACCTGATGAAGTAGAAAAAGCAAAAAAAATTGGCTATCAAACCGATGGAATTGCGGCGATGGAGACACAAGCAGCAATGAGAAAAAGACCAGATAGAAATGGTGTAGTTGAACAGGCGAAGATTCCTGTTTTACTTATAAAGGGAACGAAGGATAAAGTGGTTTCCTTAGATCGCGTTACTTCTGCTTCAAATAGGAATGTCTCAGAAGTGCAATTAGAAACAGGGCATATGAGTATGCAGGAAGCACCAGAGAAGCTGGCAAATGCGATTCATTCCTTTATTTCGTCAAATAGTAAATAATGGCTGTTTTTTTCTTGTTAAAATCTCTTTCAAATCGAACGTCTATTCGATAAAATAGATGTATTAGAGGTGAAACAAAATGAAAGTACGTAAAAATCTTCAAGAAATTATAAAGGATTTAAAAACAAAAGATGAATATAAAGAGAGAATTTCTTTTTGGCATACAATTGAAGCGAAAGAGGCTGTTACCGTTCCGCTTCCAGATGATTTAATTCCTAATTTAAAAGATGCTTTGCAAAAGCGCGGGGTCACCCGGTTATATACACATCAACATTCCTCGTATCAGGCAATTCGAGAAGGGAAAAGCATCGTTGCTGTCACCCCAACAGCATCAGGTAAAACGCTTTGCTACAATCTGCCTGTCATCCAGTCGATTGCCGAGGACAAAAACGCCCGAGCATTATATATGTTTCCTACAAAGGCACTTGCACAGGATCAGAAAAGCGAATTGAATGAATTAATTGAAAGTGCAGAACTACAAATAAATAGTTATACATATGATGGAGATACACCTGCTTCTATTCGGCAGAAAGTTCGAAAAGCTGGCCATATTGTTATTACCAATCCAGATATGCTTCATTCTGCCATTTTGCCCCATCATACAAAATGGGTATCTCTATTTGAAAATCTTAAGTACGTCATTATCGATGAGCTCCATATATACAGAGGTGTATTCGGGAGTCATGTAGCCAATGTAATCCGTAGATTAAAGCGGATTTGTGCATTTTATGGCAGCAATCCTATTTTTATATGTACATCTGCTACGATTGCAAATCCAAAAGAATTAGCGGAAAACTTAACAGAACAACGTGTCCAATTAATAAATAACAATGGTGCTCCAAGTGGAAAGAAACATTTTGTTTTTTATAATCCTCCTATTGTGAATATCCCTTTGAATATAAGGAGAAGTGCTACTTTAGAAGTACGCCAATTAGCAGGAGAATTGTTGAAAAATAAAATTCAAACGATTATTTTTGCCAAAAGCCGTGTACGAGTAGAGATATTGCTTACGTACTTACAGGAACTTGTCAAATTTCAGCTTGGACCTAAATCCATCCGCGGCTATCGAGGCGGCTATTTGCCAACAGAAAGAAGAGAAATTGAACAGGGATTACGTCAAGGCAATATTTATGGTGTGGTCAGTACAAATGCGTTAGAGCTAGGAGTGGACATTGGACAACTTCAAGCTTGTGTCATGACTGGATACCCTGGTACAATTGCAAGTTCGTGGCAGCAAGCAGGAAGAGCAGGCCGCAGGCATGATGAATCCCTTGTTATTATGGTCGCTAGCTCAAGTCCTCTAGATCAGTATATGGTGGCAAATCCAGATTATTTCTTTAGCAGAAATCCAGAAACGGCGAGAATAAATCCTGATAATCTTATTATTCTCATTGATCATATGAAATGTGCAGCTTACGAACTTCCTTTTAAAGAAGGGGATACTTTTGGCAATTGTGAGATTACCGAAATACTTGAATTTTTAACAGAAGAGCGCATTCTTTTTCAAAATGGGGATAAATGGTATTGGATGAATGATTCTTTTCCAGCTCATAATATTAGTCTCCGTTCTGCTTCTCAAGAAAATATCGTTATTATTGATATTTCGGATGTAAGTAAAAGCAGAGTAATTGGCGAAAGCGATCGCTTTTCAGCGATGACATTATTGCATGAAGAAGCAATTTATATGCATCAAGGAATACAATATCAAGTAGAAAAGCTTGATTGGGAAGAAAAGAAAGCATATGTCCGCGAGGTAAGTGTTGATTATTATACAGATGCAAATTTAGCGGTATCCTTAAAAGTGTTAGAAGAAGATAATAAAAGCAACTATCTAAAAGCAGAAACCGGATTTGGTGATGTCAGCATTGTTGCAATGAGCACTATTTTTAAAAAAATAAAATTTGAAACCCATGAAAATATTGGCTCTGGCCCGATTACTCTGCCAGAAGAGGAGCTCCATACAAATGCAGCATGGATATCTTTTCAGCCAAGTGATTTGGTATGGGAACAAGAGCAAACAGAACAGGGTCTATTAGGGGCTGCTCATGCATTAAAGCATATTGCCCCATTACTTGTCATGGCAGATCCACAAGATTTGCATGTAGTCCCACAAGTAAAAGCAGAACATAATGAAAAAGCAACAATCTTCTTCTATGACCAATATCCTGGCGGGATTGGTTTAAGTAAGAAGATATATGAAGAAATGCCTGCCGTATTAAAAGAAGCAAAAAAAATGGTGAAAAATTGTTCCTGTGAATATGGCTGTCCTTCCTGCATAGGGACAGAGAGCCATGCGCATAACAGTAAAAGAGATGTAGTGAAAATTCTCTCGCTTTTAGAGAATAGTGAGATTTCCATATAAGGGGATTAAAATGTCTATTAAAAATAAATTGAACAGAATGAAGACACATCTAAAAAAAGAAGAGCAGACCATACTTGTGAAAAATCTCGAAGCAAAAAAGGGGACAATCCCCTTTATGAAGGAGTGGGAACAGGAAAATGTCTTGCCTTATTGGTTGGATAGTGAATACTGCTTAATTCGAGAAGTGCGCTATCCTCTCGATTATAAACACGGGAACTATACATTTCGAGATTTTTGTGGGGTGGTTGATGAATGGAATAAGGTAAGCTATGATCATCCCCTTTCTGCAAAAGGACATCAGACCAAGGATTTATTCTTTTTTGATACAGAAACAACAGGACTTGGAGGCGGTGCAGGCAATACTATTTTTATTCTTGGTTATGCTCAGCTACAACAAGAGGAGATCGTTTTAAAACAGCATGTATTGCCACATCCTGGAGCAGAAGTGCCTTTATTTAATAGTTTTTTAGAGAATGTAGACTATACAACTCTCGTAACCTATAACGGCAAGGCCTTTGATTGGCCGCAAGTGAAAACAAGACATACGTTAATTAAGGAGCATGTACCAAAGCTTCCTGAATTTGGTCACTTTGATTTGTACCACGCTTCCCGCCGTATGTGGAAGCATCGTTTAGAAAGAACAAAATTATCTATAGTGGAAGAAGAAATTCTCGGGGTAAAGCGGGAGAATGACATTCCTGGGTTTCTTGCTCCAATGATTTACTTTGATTTTGTAGAAAGAAAAAATCCTGAAGGAATGCTTGGCATCTTAAAGCATAATGAAATAGATATTCTTTCTTTAATTACCTTGTACACCCATCTAAGCAGTCAATTGTTAAGAAAAGATCAAAAAATCAGTGCAAGAGAGACTTTAGAGGTAGGGAAATGGTACGCAATTATCGGGCAAACAAATGTTGCCAAGCAAAACTTAGAGAGTATTAAGGAGCAGAATAAAGAAGAGCTTTTAGAAGCAGCTTTTTTATTAGCTAAGGAGTATAAAAGAGAGAAGAAGTTTGAGGATGCTCTTGGTTTGTGGCAAAAAATTGCGGAAACATATACAGGGAAGTCGAATCAGGTCATGGTTATTCAATCATTAATTGAACTAGCAAAATTCGCTGAACATAAAGAGAAAAATCCTCAAAGAGCATTACAATTCACAAAAAAAGCGCAAAATCTACTTTATAAACAAGAAACATTAGGGAAGATGGAACAAGAACTTCAAAAAAGGCACGAACGTCTAGTTAGAAAACTGCATACGATTAAATGAAATCAATAATTCCATTAATCACCTAGTTGTATGTACTCTCGTTCCCTATTAAAATAGGAATGTATTCATTAAGTGAAATAATATTCTCTTGAAAGAAGATAGGGAAAAGAAGTATTTTTCATAGAATGATAAACAGTCTAAATGAAATACTAATGGAGTGAACGAATTGTATAAAGTAGTTATGTGTTTATTTTTTGTGCTTGTTTGTTTAACCATCATCTTGTTTTCAACACTAAAAGACAGCTTTTACGCTTTTCTTTTATACAATTTTTTGCATCGATAAACAAAGCTTTAAAAAACATGACAAAATAGGTGTTTGTATTAGTACAAGATTATCTCTTTCAACATAAGTTGTTACTGTAAGATAACTAAATTATTTGAGAGGAGATTTTCTTATGCATTGTAAACCTAATCATATTTTACCTGCAGTAGTTCATCCGACAAAATGTTGCGTGAATAACACTTTTACAAATAATATTGTGCCGCATATTCACCCAACTCACACTACTACTGTAAATCATGTGAACTACGAGCACCAACATTTCTTCCCGCATACTCAATCTAGTGAGACAGTAGTAACTAATACTCAAGCTAATATGGGTCCTGCTCCAGCTCCATTCCCAACTGCACCTGCTGTTCCTCAAATGGGAGGAACTCCATTTACAGCAACTGGTCAATTCTTCCCAGGTCAAGCTGGTATGTCTGGAATGCCTGGTGGATTTCCATTCAGAAAACGATAAGGAAAAAACACAAGGTGCTTTTTAAGTTTCTTGTAGTTTGTAGACAAAGAGGACCAGAATGTTTTCATTCTAGTCCTCTTTGTCATTTCGGGTCTCGTATTATTATATTGTGTTATTTGCTATACAACGGAATCATTTTCCTTAAGTTGCACACTAATGAGAACACGAGGCATTGCTGCAAACTCGTTTATGTTTATATAAAAATGTGTGGAAATTTATTGGGTAGATTATTTTCATTCATTTTATCAAATACTTATCATATAATGAATCTGTAATGATAGACTGGCTGCGAAACAGCAATCTTTGGCTAAAAAAATATAAATTCTTTATGGGATAATATATTTATGATATATTTTATATAACTACTGTAATTGTGAAGGAGTTCCTTAGATTATTATGAAAATAGCCGTCATTTCTGGCTATAAGCCTTTCGAAATTGGAATATTTAAGCGAGACGAATTAGCAGCCGAATACATAAAGATAGCGATTAGAAAGAACTTGCAAGCACTGCTCGAAGAAGGACTCGAGTGGGTATTAATAAGTGGCCAGCTTGGAACAGAGCTATGGGCTGCAGAAGTAGTATACGATTTGCAGATGGAAGAATATCCAGACTTAAAACTAGGGGTGATTACACCTTTCCTTGAACAGGAACAGAATTGGAAAGAGGCTAATCAAGAATGGTATGAAGAAATAATCTTGCAAGCTGATTTTGTTGATTCTGTTTCGAAGAAGCCCTATGAAAGTCCCCAGCAATTAAAAGATAAGAATATTTTTTTACTAACAAAAAGTGATGTGTTACTGCTTTTTTATGATGAAGAGAACCCTGGCAGTCCTAAGTACTTATATGAGCTAGCACAAAAGTATCAGGAGCAAAACTCATATGAAATTCGCAAAATTCAATTTTCAGATCTCCAAGATATTGTAGAAGAAGCAAGGTTTCAGGACGAGTATTAATAGATTTATTGACAAAATGGCGTTTCTTTGAAAAAATAATTGAGATAAATGGTAATCGACTGAGGTGAGCGATAAATGCTATCAGATAAAATGAAATTAACAGCAAAAGATATTTTAGAAAAAGAATTTAAAACAGGTGTAAGGGGCTATAAACCAGAAGAAGTTGATAAGTTTTTAGATTTAATTATTAAAGATTATGAAACCCTTCACCAAGAAATTGAAGAACTGCAGCAAGAGAATTTACGTTTAAAGAAGCTGGCAGAGGAAGCTAGTCGTAGACAGCCTGCTCCAACGACAGCCGGAACTACAAACTTTGATATTTTAAAAAGGTTATCTAATTTAGAAAAGCATGTATTTGGAAGTAAGTTATATGATTAATGTTTTTAAACTTTCTATGCAGTATTATAGTTGAAAAGCTAATAATTTCCTATAATAACCATTGCATTAGATAGGTAAAACAACTATAATAGCTATTGTATCAATAAAACGCTTTGGTAATCGCTGCAAACCTTGTTTGTAGAGGAAAGTCCATGCTCGCACAAGCTGAGATGCTTGTAGTGTTCGTGCCTAGTCAAAAAATAAGCTAGGGCAGCATCTTTATGCTGACGGCAGGGAAAATACCTAAGTCTTCGGATATGGTATGAATACTTTGAAAGTGCCACAGTGACGTAGCTTTGTCAGAAATGACAAGGGTGGAACGAGGTAAACCCCACGAGCGAGAAACCCAAATTATGGTAGGGGAACTTTCTCTGAGGAAATGAACGGAAGAGAAGGACAGAAATTATTTTCTGTAGATAGATGATTACCGCCTTAGTACGAGATGAAAAGTCGCATGAGTACAAAGGAACAGAACATGGCTTATAGAGCGTGATATTGATTATAATGATAATAACATGACAAAGGGTGACACGTAGATTTGTGTCTGATATGCTGGGAGAATTTTTTTCTAATCAGTATGTCATTCATATAATCTGGTCATCCTTTTTATATGGAATATACATACTAATTTGAAGCTATAGAACAAGCAATAATGATACATAAGAAAATACAGCTAAAATGATGATAAAGGAGTCGTTATGAGAAATTTTGACTTAATAGCTACTGCAGCAATGGGACTTGAAGCAATAGTTGCAAAAGAGGTAAGAGAGCTAGGCTATGAATGTTCGGTGGATAATGGTAAAGTTTTATTTAAAGGCGACGAAAAGGCAATTGCAAGAAGCAATATGTGGCTTCGTACTGCTGATCGTGTAAAGATTAAAGTTGCTGAATTTAAAGCAACAACCTTTGATGAACTTTTTGAAAAAACAAAAGCGATAAAATGGGAAGAATATCTTCCAGTAAATGCACAATTCCCGGTTTCAGGTAAATCTGTCAAATCAAAGCTTTTCAGTGTGTCAGATTGTCAAGCAATAGTTAAAAAGGCGATTGTTAATCGGATAAGCACTCATTATAAGAAAACAGGTTGGCTAGAGGAAAACGGCGCGTTATTTAAGATTGAAGTTGCTATTTTGAAGGATATTGTTACATTAACGATTGATACTTCAGGACAAGGACTCCATAAAAGGGGGTATCGCGCAGGACAAGGGGAAGCACCTTTGAAAGAGACACTTGCTGCTGCTTTAATTTTATTAACTAATTGGACAGCGGATCGACCTTTTGTAGATCCTTTTTGTGGATCTGGTACCATTCCAATTGAAGCAGCTTTAATCGGGCAAAATATCGCACCAGGCTTTAATCGTGATTTTATCTCGGAAACATGGGATTGGATGCCAAATGAAGTATGGGAAGAGGTACGTCAAGAAGCAGAAGAAAACGCAAATTATGATCAACCACTTGAAATCATTGGAACTGATATCGATCATCGGATGATTCAAATAGCGCAAGAAAATGCTTTTGAAGCAGGACTGGGAGACCTTATTACCTTTAAGCAAATGCAAGTAAAAGATTTTACCACAATGAAAGATAATGGTGTTATTGTAGGCAATCCGCCATATGGAGAGCGGTTAGGAGATAAACCGTCTGTTCAAAAAATGTATCAGGAAATGGGACAAGCATTTGCACCACTTGAAACATGGTCTATTTATATGCTTACAAGTGATGAAGAGTTTGAAACACATTATGGCAGAAAAGCGACGAAAAAACGCAAACTATTTAACGGATTCATTCGAACAGATTATTATCAATACTGGGGCAAGCGAAAAAGAGACTAACACATAAAGTCTGCTTTTTAGAAAGTTACATCTTATAAATAAGTATATTTTTTGAGTAACAGTATATATTTATTCTATACGTAATTTTCTGGAGGGAAGTTTTATGAAAGATAGTAATATAGATTATACAAAAATAATCGGTGCGTTAAATTCTTCGGTAAATCTAATAGAAGAAGAAGGTATTGCTGATCAAGCTGTTTTACAGCAATTATCAGCAGCACAACAAATGGTTCAGCAGGCCATGACTTATTCCTTATCAAGAGATAGAGGATAAGAAAAAGCAGGACGAAGATATTCCAAAATAATTAATAATGAAATGATGTAAGAGAGGGTGCCTGATTCTTTTGGAGGCAACCCTCTTTTCACTTGAATATTGCAGTCAAATTGACTATGATTAAGGTTCGTCATGAAAAAATTAAGTAAATTATTCATTGCTTATTAAATAGATAAAGATTAAAGACAAGCAGCATAATTCGTAGGTCGGAGGGGTTTACATGCAAAATAGCATGCCATTTGAAGTATCAAAAACAGAATCATTTTATGAGAAGCTGGGAGAGTGGATTGGCGATGTCTTTTATGACATTCTTCCAGAAGCAGGTTATGAACTACGAGATGAGCAAGTATATATGGCTTATCAATTAGAAAAAGCGTTTAAGGAAAAGAAAACAATTTTTGCAGAGGCTGGAGTAGGAACTGGAAAGACCTTTGTCTATTTATTATATAGCATTTGTTATGCCCGTTATGTAAACAAGCCTGCCATTATTGCTTGTTCAGATGAGACGTTAATTGAACAGCTAGTAAAAAAAGAAGGCGATATTGCAAAGTTAGAGCAGGCGCTTGGATTAAACATTGATGTTCGTTTAGCTAAATCACGAAACCAATATTTATGCTTAACTAAACTGGATCAAAAAATTACATTGGAAGATACGTATAATACAATTTATGACAGCCTTCCAGATTTTGTGCACGGAACAGGATCATTACAATCTTTTTCACCATATGGAGACAGAAAAGATTATCCAGATTTAAATGATAAGGATTGGGAAGGGGTAGCATGGGATTCCATGCAAGATTGTTTTACTTGTGATAAACGCCATCGCTGTGGGCAGACATTACATCGAGATTATTATCGTAATGCTAAAGATTTAATCATCTGTTCCCATGATTTTTATATGGAACATATTTGGACAAAAGAAGCTAGAAAAAGAGAAGGACAGCTTCCTTTATTACCTGATAGTGCTTGTGTTGTTTTTGATGAAGGACATTTATTAGAATATGCTGCCCAAAGTGCATTAACATACAGATTGACAGAGCAAAACTTAGAAAATCTATTAACACGTTTAATGGCAAACGATGTACGTGAGAAAACCCTAAATATTATTGAGGAAACTATTTATCAAAATGAACAGTTTTTTAGAGAACTAACAGATGCATCCTATAAAACAGAAGGTTCAGATAAACAGGAAATCAAAAAAACAGATCGAGTAATCCAAGCAGGTAAAAAATTGGCAGGCTATATTTCTGAGCTAGAAGAAGAGCTTGTCTTTGAAAGTGAAATGTATGTTATCAATGAGTATGACTTAAAAGTGGTAGAAGAGTATTTAGAGCAGATTTCTCATTCGTTAGGTCTATTTTTAAAGGAAATGAATGGAATAACCTGGTTTGAGGAAAATAACGGGGAAAGAACGCTTGTTATTATGCCAAGACTTGTTCAAGATATTATGCAAGAAGAAGTATTTAGTCAACAAAAACCGATTATCTTCTCTTCGGCAACATTATCTGAGAATAAATCCTTTGAATATATGGCCAAAAGTATTGGCGCAGCTGATTATTTATCGTTTTCTGTTGATTCTCCGTTTGATTATGAAGAGAATATGGCTGTATATATTAAGTCATTCAATCAGAATGAAGACACAGAAAAACAAGCATATTGTTATGAAGAGTTAATAAAAGCAGAAGGTCGATCTCTTGTTCTTTTCAATAGTAAAGAAGATTTAGCTAGGTTTAAGGACAATCTGCCAAAGGAATTTTCCTTACCGATATACTTTGAGGGGGAAAGAGAAATTAGTACCCTTGTTTCAAAATTTCAAAATGAGGAAAATTCAATCCTTTGTGCAGTAAATCTATGGGAAGGACTAGATGTACCTGGAAGATCATTAGAAAACGTATTTATCTATTCTTTGCCATTCCCTCCAAATGATCCGGTTTATAAAAGTAAGCGTGAAAATGTAGAAAATCCTTTTCTAGAAGTTGATTTGCCATATATGGTTTTAAGGCTGCGTCAAGGTGTTGGTCGCTTAATCCGTACACATGAAGATAAAGGTACGATTCATATATGTATGGATGCAAATGTAGCAGGCCTAGTAAAGAATGCTGTAATAGAGGCTTTACCAGTAACAGCAATGTAATTGGTTCAATAATAAAAAGGCTCATAAGAAATTCTAAGTTGTTATCGAACAATGCATGAATAATCTTATGAGTTTTTTTGTATGTTCATTCTTTTATAGGATGGGCCGATTCTGCAAGGGATAACTACAAATCTTCTTTATTAGGAAGAAAAAGTATACAATTATACAAGGTTTTCAAGGCACATTCATCTAATTGTTCGGTTTTATATTTGCTTGGATTACTTATGTCTCAACTCCAAACAATATGTTAAGATAAAATCATACAGATAAGAAAAGGGGAGAGTATATTGTCTATTAATCAAAAAGAAATGGAAGAACAATTTATAAATTATGTGAAGAAGATAGGGGCTTACAATGAAGCACTTGCTCTAATTTACTGGGACTTACGTACAGGTGCCCCAAAAAAGGGAGTAGACCAACGAACAGAAGTAATCGGTGTCCTATCCTCTGAATTATTTGAATTATCAACTTCTGAAGAGCTAGAGTCCTATCTTACTGTCCTTTCTGAGGAAAGTATCCAAGCTCAATTATCACCAATTACAAGAAAGACAGTTGAAGAAATGAAAAAGGAATTTGATCGCAATAAAAAAATTCCTGCAGAGGAACATAAAGAATATGTGATGCTCCAATCAAAAGCGGAAAGTGTATGGGAAGAAGCGAAAGAAAAAGCGGACTTTTCCTTGTTTCAGCCTTATTTAGAAAAATTAGTAGAGATGAATAAACGATTCATTGAATATTGGGGACATAAAGAAAATAAATATGATGTTTTATTAGATATGTATGAGCCTGGTATGACAGTTGCTGTTTTAGATGAAGTATTTTTAGATGTAAAAGATAAAATTATACCGTTAGTTCATAAAATTGCGGCTTCAAAAAATCCCCCGACTACTGATTTTTTATATCAGACATTTCCAGCAAAAAGTCAAGAGGCATTTAGTCTTGATGTATTAAAACAAGTAGGATACGATTTTGACGCTGGACGTTTAGATAAAACGGTGCATCCATTTGCGACTGGAATCAATCCTGGCGATGTTCGAATTACAACTAAATATGATGAATCTGACTTTAGAGTGGCGGTTTTTGGAACAATCCATGAAGCAGGTCATGCACTGTATGAACAAAATATTTCGAAAGAGCTTATCGGAACACCATTATGCACAGGTACCTCAATGGGTATTCATGAATCCCAATCACTATTTTATGAAAATTTTGTGGGAAGAAATCTTGCGTTCTGGAAGCATAATTATGAAGCTTTGAAATCATTTGCTAATGGTCAATTTGATGATGTGAGTGTCGAAGACTTTTATCGAGCTATTAATGAATCCAAGCCGTCATTGATTAGAATTGAAGCAGATGAGCTAACATATCCATTACATATTATGATTCGTTACGAAATTGAGAAAGGCTTATTTGATGGTGATTTCGAAGTGAAGGATTTGCCGGCGATATGGAATGAAAAGTATCAATCTTATTTAGGGGTAGTTCCTGAAAATGATGGAGAAGGAGTACTCCAAGATGTGCATTGGGCAGGGGGAAGCTTTGGATATTTTCCATCCTATGCTCTAGGCTATATGTATGCTGCCCAACTAAAGCAAGTGATGGAAAAAGATATACCTGATTTTGATGCTTTATTAGAGCAGGGTAACTTGCTTCCTGTTAAAGAGTGGCTGAATGAAAAAATTCATCGTTTTGGGAAAATGAAAAAACCGCTCGAAATATTAAAGGATGTAACAGGGGAAGGATTAAACGCCCAATATTTAATTGATTATTTATACAAAAAGTATAGTGATGTTTATCAACTAGATCTGTAATAAATATATTCCTCAATCGTGATAATATAACTTAACTTTTGGGGCATGTTTTTTATAAAAGTAGCTCTCAATAAACCAGAATATAAGCAAAACGGTTAAACTTCTCTCGTTTCCGCACATATTCCACAAATGATAAATATACTAATATATGTTTATGAAGAAGTGGGTGTGATTTATATGGTAAATTATTATTGTAGCTACTGCCTGACTATCTATAAAGAAAAGACAATATGTAAATGCTGCGGGCATAAAGCGGAGAATCTAATAAAAATAGAAGTACAAAGCCATACGGATAGTAAGTAAACAGTAAAAAAAGCAGAAGAAAATGTTTATTCTGCTTTTTTTCGTTTGTTCTATGATAATATGCAATAAGAGTGATCATCATATGGAAAATAACAAACTAGTTATGAGACAAAAAAATTCTGCAAGCTAAAAGATTCTTGAAACAATCCTTTAATTCTCTAAAATTAGCACTATGTTTAATTGACCAATATTTTGAAGTGAAATCGGCAGGGTTAGAGCCTTATCAAACCCTGACAGCTTCGTTTGACCTGCTAAAACAGTAGGCGGTGTAATATCCATTTCAATTCCACTTTGAGATACAAATGTAGATAAATTTCCAGCAAGCATATTACCTAATTCCCCAGAGAAAGATTCCAGCATTGGCCCTTCCAAGAACATTCCATACATGGATTCGCCAATCTTACCAAAAACCTGTTCATTTCCGTCGATAATAATTCGACCACGGAAATCACCTGTTAATCCTATTAAAACCCCTAAAGATTGTAAAATAAATGGTGATACAGTTAAACTTGGCTTCTCAATTTGTTGTTCGCAGGGAATAACACCTTTTACAGCTTCTATAGTTGCGTTTAAAATTTCAGTAGTACTTTTTGTTAATGTCACTTACTATTCCCCCATCCGTATGATAAAAATATCTTATCATAAATTAGACCTATTTTGTTTATATTTTTTTCGGTAAATAGGTTGTTTTTCATGGTACATATTTCCTATTTTTGTTGATATATCAGGTCTTTTGGGAAAAAATACTAAAAATTGAATAACTTTTTTCTTATTGAAAATGATTTTCAATAGTGATATTATTTAATTGAGATAGAGAATTATTCTCAGCTAAAAAGATAGGGGTGTAACGAATGATTGCTTTTCCAATTGGTTTGACACTTATCAGTTATTTATTTGTTATGAAATACGTTTTACATAATACTATAAAAGCTACGAAATAATAGAAATAACTAATATAAAAGGATTGTATACTGTTTTTTCATTTCAGCACTTTTTACCTGCTTGTAGGAGTGCTGAAAAGGAGAAACAGTTTTTTATTTTTATTTAAACAATAATAATCGAAAAATATTTTCTTATCTTAACGTCAAAAGTATCAGAAGTCCTCGAATAATAAGGAAAATGGACCAAGTTTATTTTGTCTTCGCTTTCAACTTTCAGTTTATTTTACTTTATTGTTATGTGGAAAATAGTTAAAATAAAAGAAATACATAGATGAAAAGGAGTATATCATGCTTTCAACGAATATAGACACATTACATAAATGGGCAGCATTTTACCAATATTTTTTGGCATATGATGATCAACAAACTGCGCAAAGATTACAAGAGCTTATTAAAAAAGCGACAAGACAAGAATTTATTGCAACTTTTTGTGGACATTATTCTGCCGGGAAATCAAGCATGATTAATAACCTAGTTGGTACAACAGTTTTACCAACAAGTCCTATTCCCACAACAGCCAATATAATCCGAGTAAAAAAGGGTGGCAAGCAGCTGAAAGTTTTATACCATTCTAATCAAGCAGATGTTTACAAAGAAGTGCTTGATATCAAAACAGTTTTACAGGCAGCAGAAAGAGTGGAAAATATAAAAGAATTAGAGGTTCAATTAGATACGGAGCTGCTAATAAAAAATGCTATTTTAATGGATACCCCAGGAATAGATAGTACAGATCAAGCTCATCAATTAGCAACGGAATCTAGTATTCATCTTGCAGATATTATTTTTTATGTAGTTGATTATAATCATGTTCAGTCGGAAATCAACTTTGACTTTACAAAGCAGCTTGTGGAGTCAGGTAAGAAATTTGTGTTAATTGTTAATCAGATGGATAAACATCGAGAAGCAGAAATTTCGTTTGCAGATTTTAAGCAAAGTGTATATGATTCTTTTTTATCTTATGGGATAAAGCCAGAGAAAATATTCTTTACCACCTTAATCGAAACGAATTCTTTCTATCAAGGATTGAAAGAATTAAAGAACTATATTATGAGAAAAATGGAAGAACAAGAATTAATACTGCCTTACTCTCTGGAAGAATCCTTTCAAAAGCTATATAAAGATCATATTTCCTTTATAGAAACAAAGAATGCTGAAATAATCGCTCCCTTCGAGGACCAATTATTAGAATTAACAGAAGACGAGTATCATTCTTTAGAAGCAACCTTAGAGACAACCAAAAAAGCCATCCAAACAATGGATGAGGATGAAAATAAAACAGTGATGTCATTAGAAAATGAGTGGCATTCGATTATTAAGAATGCCTATATCATGCCATATAATCTTCGGGAACTAGCTAAATTATATCTAGAATCAGAACAGAAAAATTTTAAAATTGGCCTATTTGGCAGTAAAAGCAAAACGCAAAGGGAAAGAGAAGATAGACTTTCAACTTTTTACATAGAATTGGAAAAGCTTGTTCAAATTCAATTAATAACACCATTATCTCAGTTTTTTGAGAAACAGGGTAAGGCAGAGTTCTTTTCGCAAATTAAAGGACTTACATCTATTTTAAGTACCCAGACATTAAAAGCGTTAGTAAATAAAGAGGCACAGCTTTCCGAAAATTATGTTCTAGTCTATTGTGAAACAGTTGAAAATGATTTGAAGCAGTCTTTCAGAAAAGAAATCACCCAACTCTTTAATCAATGGAAAGAACAACGACAGCAGCAATTACAGAAAGAAAAAGAAAATCTTTTAAAAGAAGAGAAGAAATGGCAAGAGTTTGTAAACTGTAAGATGAAAAAAGAGGAGATGGAGACCAAATGGCAAGAGTGGAAAGAAGAGCTTGAACATCTTTGTGAAATACAAAACGTGGATGCGAGCATTTTGCGAAGGTTACTTGAAACTAACGAGGAAGAGATAACTTATCGGTCACTATCCTCTCCTAAAACAAAAACCGTACAAAAGAATATAAAACCTGCTGAAGTTCAAAAACAAATCGAAAGTAAGGAAATGGATACAGATTTATTATTAAAACAGCTGCGTTTTTTAAGCAGCAAGCTACAACAAGTAAAGGGATTTGCGCATATAGCGAAAAATTTATTCCATAAAGCTGCCATTATTGAAAATCGAACATATACTATATGCTTATTTGGAGCTTTTAGTGCTGGAAAATCTTCATTTGCCAATGCATTACTTGATTATCCCATTTTGCCTGTGTCACCAAACCCAACAACTGCTACAATAAACAGAATATTACCAATTGATGACGAACATCCACATAAAACAGTTATTGTTAAATGGAAGTCAGAGTCAGAAATGCTTAGAGAAATAAATGACTATTTACAGCTAGTGAAGGAAGAGGCAAGTTCTTTAGAAGCTGCACAAAAGATAATAAACACGCTCGCGGCTAATCCAATGGAGAGATATGCCAATGAATTTCGCTATCTTCAAGCTTTCCTAAAAGGGTATTCTGACCATCGTCATTATTTAGGCAGTGAGATCAACATTGAATTAGAAGAACTTGCAAATTATGTGGCAATAGAAGAGACCTCTTGTTTTGTGGCATCCATTGATGTTTATTTTGATTGTAAGATTACGAGAAAAGGAATAACACTTGTTGATACTCCAGGAGGAGACTCCATTAACAGCAGACATACGGAATTAAGCTTTGAATTTATGAAAAAAGCGGATTGTATTTTTTATGTCAGCTACTATAATCATGCATTTTCCAAAGCAGACCGCGCGTTTTTAATGCAGCTTGGACGATTAAAGGATGCTTTTGAAAAAGATAAAATATTCTTTGTCATTAATGCAATTGATTTAGCAAAGAATGAAGAAGAGCAAGCAGCAGTAGAGGAGTATCTACAAGAACAATTGCAATTATACGGGATACGTTCGCCAAGAATTCTTCCTGTTTCTAGTCTCTATTATAAGCATGATGTTTATGGAAAGTGGATGAAAAAAGCAGAAGAGCAAATGTATGACTTTATCGAACATGAGTGGCTGTCCATGATGCTTCAATCTGCTCAGAAAGATTACGTGGAAACAATAGATTTATTAAAAAAATTGGTAGAATCAACTTTTGCGAAAAAAGAAGTAGCAGAACAAGAGTTATCGAGATTGAAGGAGGAAAAACGGATCATTCTATCTCAAATAGAAAATAAAGATTTCCAGGATACACTGGCAAAATTCAAAATGGAAGTAGAGGAACAATTGTTTTATTTAAAGCAAAGAGTGATGTTTCGTTTTCATGAATTAATGAAGGAAGCTTATCATCCATCAATCTTACGAGGAGACAATAAGAAAAGGGAATTATCGCTTGCGACTACTTCGTTTCTCATTCAATTGAATTTTGAATTTGAACAAGAGTTACGAGCAGTAAACCTAAGACTAGATCAACTCTTTTATAAACAAAGAATAGAAGGTTATGAGGAAGTTCGGCATTTGATTCAGTCTATTAATGAAGAAATTCGTTTACAAGAAGAAATAGAAAGAGAGTTAGAATCTAATATAACTTTCCATGCCCCTTTTAAAGAATTAGATACTATCCTTAATAAAATTGGCATGAAATATTACAAAAATCCGAAGAGTTTTTTTGAAAAGAATGAACGAAAGAATATGGGAGTAGAAATGGAACAATTGGTTGATGAGCATGGTAACATATATATAAAAGAACAAATTAACTCCTTTTTTGCTATTTATAAAGAATTATTTGCACAACATTTTGATATACTTCTTGTTAATCTAAAAGAACAAGTAGCCGAATATTATGATGGAAAAACAGCGTTATTAACTGAACATGAAAATATTGAAAAACTAGAGTGGATTATTAAAGAATCAACACAAACAGAGTTTGCGCAGCAAACGAACTAGAAATGAGAACAGTAGTGGAGGAATAATGATGGAATTTGTAAAAAGTGTTGATTGGTTAAATAAAAACATAGATCAGGATGCGATTAGAGTGATTGATTGTCGCTGTGATTTAAAGAATCCTGATGCAGGTTCAGAATGGTATAAAAAAAGTCATATCCCAAATAGTGTTTATTTTCATCTGGAAAAGGATCTTTCCGATCCAATCAGTAATCATGGGGGACGGCATCCATTGCCAGCCATAGAAGAGTTTGTTCATAAGTTAGAAAATATAGGGGTTGGTAAAGATACAACAGTCATCGCCTATGATAATGGAGAAGGGGCATTTTCCGGAAGACTTTGGTGGTTAATGAACTATATAGGTCATTCGAAAACATATATTTTAGATGGTGGCTATAAGGAATGGCTAAAGAAGGACTATCCGACCTCACAAGAAGTCCCTGCATTTTCAAAGAGTAATTTTTCTCCTCTTATTCAGTCTCATATGATTGCCACTTATGAGGAGGTTTTAGCACTAGTAAAAACAAAAGACCAAGATAAGATATTGATTGACTCTAGAGAGCATAAAAGGTATACAGGAGAAATAGAGCCAATTGATAAAAAAAAGGGACATATCCCAGGAGCAATAAACTTTGTATGGACAGAAGGGATAGAGAACGGCTTCTTTTTAACAGAAAGGGAGCAAAAGAATAGATTCTCTTCTCTAGATGCGAATAAAGAATATATTGTCTATTGTGGTTCTGGCATTACTGCTACTCCTAATTATATTTCCTTAAAAATGGCTGGACTAGATAAGGTCAAGCTTTATCCAGGCAGCTTTAGTGATTGGATTTCTTATGAAGAAAATGAAATTGAAACCTGTTCGCCAATTGACTTGAAAGAGGAAAATTCCCTTTGAAAAATATGGAGAATAAGACTATCTTTTGATGAATACGGGAAATGAACAAAAATAGAGCCAAACATTCAAACTTTTAAGTGATTGTTTGGCTTTATTTCCTTGCGGCGGATCCGAATGCTCTCGCTAGTTTTTTAGAGGCTGTCCTCAATATTTATATTCTATTATTTATCTATAGTGTACTTACCTATGAATGACTAAATTATTTTGTTTATATTGTTTGAAATTCAACCGTCCCCCTTTTTCTAAAGGCGCATTTTTCATTAGGGAATAAGATAATAAAAGAAAAACGATTGATAATCCAAATAAGATGGTAACAAATTTTAAATGATGCTCCAAAAATGTAGTTATTAAAGAGCTCATGTCACCAAAAACTACGGCAATTGTTCCGATTATTAGCAGTATTGTAGATACAGCGAGTAAAAATGCTGTGCCATAATTAAACCAAACTGTCTTTGCTATCATTCCTAAACTAAATAAAAAGAAAATCCAAGAAAAATCTATCCAAAAATAAATAAGCCAGTTCGTGGTATGGATGAATTTTGCGAAATGAAAAAGATAATTGCTGCTTGTTAATAGGGTAGTGAAAAAATAGAATAAATTAAGAATTACTCCACCCAAAACACTATAAATGACTGCGGAAAGATAGAAAGCTAATACAAACTGCTTTCTCGTCCCTCCTAATGAAAGGATATATTGATAACCACTAAAATTAATAAATGGGTATAAAAGAAAAACGACAAATAGGGGACCGAACAAGATAAAGGAACCAGATTCTGCTACACCCATATATCCTAGAACATTATAAAAAACAAACAGAGCAAAAGTAATAAAAACGTTGATATAAAATGTCATGCTCATTTCGCGCATCATTAATCGGAATGGTCCTGTAAAAGTATTCATATTTTTTGTCCCTCTTTTCTTGTTGTATAGTTAACAAGATAATCCTGTAATTTAGCTTTTTCTATAGTAACACCTGCATCTTTTGCTTTGGATATCCAGTTGTCCGAATAGACGTCGTCCATCATCACAGTCATTTGTTTTCCGAGTTTTCTTTTCTCTAAAATGGGATATCCTTCTATTAAAGGCTCGATTGCTGAAGCTAATCCAGATAAATGAATCCCACGACTCTTTAATTCTTCTGTTTCCTCATATCGTACGATTGTCTGCTCGTTAATGACGGCAATTTTTTCACACAATGCTTCCATTTCATCAATATGATGTGTCGATAAAATGATTAAACGTGGATCTTCTTCATACGTATTTAAAAGTGCGTTATAGAACTGTTTTCTCATATGAGCATCCAGTCCATTTGTAGGTTCGTCCATGATCGTTACAGGTGATTTACTAGCTAACCCAAGGATGATTTGTAACATCGTTTGCATTCCTTTAGAAAAATTCTTGATTTTCTTTTTTCGTGGAAGTTCGAAAAGAGAAACCAGCTGTTCGGCTAAATCTGCATCCCAGTTTTTATTAAATAATGGACCGAAATATAAGGCATCTTCGACATTCCAAAGAATAGAGAATGGATGATTTTCTTGTATATAAGTGATATTGTGCATTGTTTCTGTATTATTATATGGGGTAATCCCACTTACATTGATTCTTCCAGCATCAATATTCTCCATACCCGCTAAAAGTTTCATAAACGTTGTTTTACCAGAACCATTTCGACCCCAGAGCCCCATGATGATTGGTTCTGTTTCCTCTATACTTACATTCCGCAGAGCAGGCGTATTTCCATATGAAAAAGAGACATTTTCGAGTTTAATCATGCTTATAATCCTCCTTAATTATTTTTAATAATTCTTCTTTTTTTAATTCAAGACGCTTTGCTTCCTCAAACATTGGTTTTAAATAATCGTTGTAGAATTCTTCTTTTCGCTTTTCAAGTAACTTTTGCTTAGCATCTTTAGAAACAAACATTCCAACTCCGCGCTGCTTATATACATATCCAGCTTCCACTAATGCAGCAAGCCCTTTTTGTACCGTTGCACGATTCACTTGATAAAATTTAGAAATTTCGGTGGTGGATGGAATTTGGTCACCTTCTAACAACTCACCTTCGACGATTTCATTTGCAATCATATCTGAAATTTGCTGGAAAATAGGTTTTGAGTCATCAAAAACAGCTTTCACGATCTGCCCCTTCCTTATATTGTTGATTGGTTGATTAGTTGTGTAATCAACTATAAAACAATAACAAAATATTGTCAATATACTTAAGCGGATATTTATTCTTTTAAGTAAGTAATAGAAAAAGAAAAAGCTACCAGCCACAATTTTTGGAGATTCTGTTATAATGAACTAATGGATATAAAGGAGAGATGCATTTTGAACAAGGAGAAACAGGCAAACCTAATGTTAGTAGATGGAATGGCGCTATTATTTCGTGCATTTTTTGCTACAGCAGTAACAGGTCAATTTATGGTCAATACAAAAGGAATTCCAACAAATGCGATTCATGGTTTTGTAAAACACTTTTTCACAGCGATTGAACATTTTAATCCCTCTCATGTGGCGGTTTGCTGGGATATGGGGAGTACAACATTTCGCACAGAAATGTATCCTTCGTATAAAGCGAATCGTTCGGAAGCCCCAGTTGAACTCATTCCACAATTTGATTTAGTAAAGGAAGTTGTCGAAAGTTTTAATGTACCGAATATAGGTGTAGCAGGATTTGAAGCAGATGATTGTATAGGAACGATCGCAAAGCAAATGAAAGGGGAAGCAAATGTCATTATTCTTACAGGAGATCAGGATATCCTTCAATTATTAGATGACCATATTTCCGTAGCTCTATTAAAGAAAGGCTATGGTAATTATATGCTTTATACACCTTCTAGTTTTCAAGAAGAAAAAGGAATAACGCCAAAACAAATGATTGATTTAAAAGGCTTAATGGGCGATACAAGCGACAATTACCCAGGAGTAAAAGGCATTGGCGAAAAAACAGCATTGAAGCTGCTGCAAGTTCATGAGAATATCGAAGGAATTCTAGCTAATTTATCCCTTCTTACAAAGGGACAACGAACAAAGATTGAAGCGGATCTTGAAATTCTCCATTTAAGTAGGCAATTAGCAGAAATTAAATGTGACGTACCAGTGAGCTGTTTGTTAGAAGAAAGTTATCTAAATATCAATCCAGAAAGTGCAGTAAAAAAATTCGAAGAGCTAGAGTTTAAAAGATTTCATCATTACGTAGAAAAGAAAGAAGCACTTACTTTATTTTAATAACAGATTAACCCAAAAGATTAGGCGGAATGTTAATGGAATGTTTCGTATAATCTTTTTTTATTCGTTTTGTTTTTTAAAGGGAAACTAGACATTTACATTTTTACAGCATAACTTTTTCTGTTCCTTTGTTCTATGTCTATATAAATTTGTAAGAAGGGGGAAAAGAATAAGAGAAGCTGGATGAGGCTTTAATACAGCCCCATCCTCATAGCGAGGTTACTGGAATATCATTATTTTGTATTTTTCTTTTTCGCTGCATTTTCCAATTTACTTTTTGGAGATGGAGTTATATCGGCGTCTTGACCGTAGCCTTGTGGATTTACTCCTCCAGCTGTTTTTCCTCTGTTTCCATGGTTTTTACTCATTATATTCACCTCATCAACTAGTTGTGGAAATAAAAATTCATTCATAGTATGAACAACCAAGAATAATATCATCCATAAAGAAAGAGACTATTTAAAAGAGGTGATGACGATGAATAAGGGCATTTATGTTGCTTTAATTAGTATTGGGTTGGCACAGTTTCTAAAGATACCTATACAATTTTTAAAAACAAAGAAGTGGGATAAAGGCTTGTTTTTTCAAACAGGCGGTATGCCAAGCTCTCATTCGGCAGGCGTATCTTCTCTTACAACATTTATAGCATTAAAGCGTGGTTTACCAACAATTGATTTTGCTTTGTCTTTAATTTTTGGCTTAATTGTTATGTATGATGCACAAGGGATTAGAAGACAAACAGGTGAATTAACATTAAAAGTAAATGATTTAGGCGAGTTAGTCGATAAAATTAATAAAGACAAAAATATCGCCTTTAAGGAGCAGCAGCCAAAAAAACTGAAAGAAATGCTTGGCCACCAGCCTCAAGAGGTGTTAGGAGGAGCTTTATTAGGGGTACTAGTTGGTTTTCTTGGACATTTATTTACAAAAAAGAAACGTTCATTACTGCGGTGGTAAACGAAAGGCTAGAGAAATAAAGTTCTTATGTTCTCTAGCCTTTTTAATTGTATAACTAGAATAAGAAAAATAGGTGACAAACGTTTGGAAAGAGACGGAAAAATGTTGAAAAAGCTAGAAAATTGTCGTGATATAAAGTAACATATAGGTAAAAGGATAGAGGGGAATGTACGTTAAGTTTGAAAACGGTAGAGGAATTTTTGCTCTTTTTAGAAAGTAAAGGCTTTTCCTTTGGTGAAGATGTGATAGGTTTTATTTATTTTGGTAAAGCATATACAAATGCTACAGATGAACTTGTCATAACTGCAATTGAATGTACTTTAAAAATACAAAAAAAATTTGATGGCAGTTTTTTCGTTTCCTTACTCGAGATGTTTAACGACAACGAATTGAAAACAAAAAAAGAAGTAATCGGCTTTATAAAAAGAAATCACTTATTTCCCCTCTAGAAAAAGAGGGATATTATTTTCCATCCAGAAAAGAGGATATTTCGATCCAGTTATCAGATAACCCGAGCGATTATACGAGAAAGCTATTAGAAAATTCGTATAATCGCATGGGTTTTTGCTCTTTTTAAGGCATTCCAAAAGGTTGTTGCATATCGCATCCTACATCCTAAATAACCTTCGCGTTTGCAGCTGTAATCCTGCACCTGAATAGTCTAAATGCTGTTTCATTAATCATATGCGGTTACTTAACTAACTTTAGGGAAAACATAAATAACCAAATATATAATCGCAGCTCTACTTACTAGTTTTATTAACGATTGTTTTACCAAGCCTTTACTTGGTGCCAACCTCTTTTTTATCCGCTAATTATTGGGTTTTATTATATGATTAAATCACTATTTTCTAAAAAAATCCCGTTTGAAAGAAATGTATATTTTATTGCTTTTGATGGGAAGGCTTAAAACAGAAAGGATGAAAACTTCCTTATTTATTTTTTCTAATGGCAATTCTTGCTAATTCGTCTGCTGTTTTATTCTCATTACTTGGAATCCATTTAATAAAGAATAATTCTAATTGACTGATAAGCTTTAAAGCTTGCTCTAAAAGCGGAGCAAATTTTTTGTTTTTCGCAAATTCCTTTTCCACTGCACGACTTACTAGTTCCGAATCAGTACGAAAACTTACGGTAAGATAATTATTATGGATGCAGATTTCTAATGCTTTAATCAATGCATAGTATTCCGCTTCATGATTACTCATTGAACCAAGAGGAAATGAATATTTATCCGCAGAACCATGGCCTTTTATGAAGACACCGGCACCACTTGGACCAGGATTTCCAGCACTAGCACCATCTATATAAACTTCAATCATTTTGCTACCTCCAAAAAATTTGATATGATTAAGCAATGATTATGTACGATCTGTGACTATTTTACTTTCATACTAATTGTATAAATTGTATATATATCATTAAACTTATATCGACTTATTAGGTGTGAGAAGTTTCCATCAGGATAGGAAATGAAAAATAAATAAGAAATAGGATGTAAAATATTATAAATGAAAAGATTGGTTTCTAAAAGTCCGTTGTTTTTGCAATAGTTTCAGTAGATGACATACTGTGAAGTTCTAATTGATAAGCTATTTTTTACGGAGATGGGAGAAAGTGAGAGATCATACAGCTGGGGAGAAAACAAAAAGGTTCTTGAGCTCCTTAATCAATCTTTATAAAAACCGTATAGTTAGGTGAATTTTTGATATCTTTTAGCAGAATAGTTTATTTTCCCCTCCATTAACGGACAATAAGAATAGTCCGGCCCTTATTGACGTCATTCTATATGTAGAAAGGTTGTTCCGTAATGAAATACAAATTAGAATATAAATTTCAAATGAAGAAAAAGAAAGATTTTATCTACTTTACATCAGATTGGATTCAATCAAGTATGGCTCTCGAAGCAGGGGATGAGTTGGAAAAACGCAATGATGTAGCAGATATTCTTTTTTATGATGAAAAAGGCACAAGCTGGACATTAAAAGAATTACGAAAGCTAAATGAAGAATTAGAAGAAGAGCCACATGACTTTACGATTTATTTTGATGGAGGTTACCATAAAGAAACGAAAACGGCGGGGATTGGCGCCGTACTTTTCTTTCATCAAGGAAAGAAAAAATTTAGAGTTAGGGCAAATGAATTATTTCATGATATCCTCTCCAATAATGAAGCTGAATATGCTGCTCTTTTCCACGCATTAAATCTTTTAGAAGAATTGGAAGTCAAGGGTGTTACTTGTGAAGTGAAGGGGGATTCTCAAGTAGTATTGAAACAATTAGAAGGCGAGTGGCCATGCTATGAAGAAGATTTAAATAATTGGCTCGATCGGATAGAATCGAAAATCAAAACTTTACATTTAAGTATGGTTTATACTTCAATTGGCAGAAACGACAATAAGGAAGCAGATAAACTGGCAACTCAAGCATTAGAAGGGAAACGTATCTATAGCAAAATGCAATTGCTCTAATCGGCAAGTAAGTAGAAAGGAGTGGTGGAGCTTGCAAAGAAAAGAACTGATGAAAGAAGCAGATGAATTAATGCAAGATTATTGTAAAGATTGTTTTTTATATCGCCAAAACAAAGTAGAGTATGGTAAAAGGAGAGCTCACCGCTTTTGTATTTCGCAATGTACGGTGGGAAATAAGCTAAGGGAATACGGGGAAAAACTATCCAGTTCAAAGTGATGGGGTCACTTTTTCCATAAGCAAAAAATAAAAGGGGATTTTTCAAGAAGAAAACTCCTTGAAAAATCCCCTGAATACTATTATTAATTATAGTTTAACAACATTAGCAGCTTGAGGTCCACGGTTTCCTTCAACGATTTCGAAAGAAACTTCTTGTCCTTCTTCTAATGATTTAAAACCTTCGCCTTGAATAGCAGTGAAATGTACGAATACGTCATCTCCGCCTTCAACTTCGATGAAGCCAAATCCTTTTTCGTTATTGAACCATTTTACTTTACCGTTTTGCATAATAAATTTCCTCCTAAGCCTTTCAAGACACATGAATTGTGCCTATAAAATAAATATTTTCATAGAACAAAATAATAATAGAAAATAATTATTCTGAATTTTGTTAAATGATGTCTATAATATACACGATTACCCATATGTAGTCAAGGTTTCTAAGCGTTTTTTCGGAAAACTTAATTAAATTTTTGGAAGGGTTTTCTTATAAAGTGAATAAAAAGAAAACGAATACATAGAAGAATTAAATATGGTGTGATTCAAAATAAATGGATGATAATATGATACTTGGATGAGAAAAAGAGGAGGGATCTGAAAGAGGTCTTTACCCAAACTACAATGTTACATAAATAATGATTTTCCACATATGATGAAATAGCAGTTTTGTTTTTTTTTTAGGAATTAGAATAAGAGGGTGGCTTAATGTATCGATTTTCAATTGAAAAGGAAAATTGGATTTTGCGATTTACCCCAAATATTGTTCTCGAGGAAGACAGTAAGGAAGCGTTAGTAAAAAGTATTCTTCAATTAGGGAGTGTGCTGCCTAGCTTTTCACATGGGGAGTCGTTTGTCATTTTGGTAAAAAAAATCGGGTTAATCGTATTCATTGTAGAAAAAATCCCATCTCTTATTTTAACTGTATCAAACATAATTGAAAAAGAAAATTGGTATATCCAAACAGACAGCAAAATTAAGAAGTACTTTATGTAAACTAGCTGACAGCTAGTTTTTTTATATGACGAGAAAAATTATTTTTTTAAAACTGTGCGCGCTTTCATTGTTGTACTTGCGGAGTTCAATTCTGACAGGCTTTTAAAAGGAGTTTGTTAAGCAAAAATTTCCTGTGAAAAAAAGCAAAAATTATTCTTGAAATCATTGAATTATAGGGGGAAATGTGTTTTTATTAACATGATTACTATTATATAACTGAGTTTATTTTTATGAAATAAACCCAAAACAAGAAAAGTAAAAAATAAATAAAAGGGAAGATTTATTAAAATGATTGAAACGATTGTAAAGAGCAGTCAAAGTCCGTATTATGAAATTTCCAGAGAAGACCAGATGATCCTTAGTCCATTTGAAGGAACTGTTAGTGAGATTCTAATGAAGGAAAAAGCTTATTTCTATGAGTGGGAACCTATTTTGACTATTAGAACATTAGCAGGAGAAATAAAAGATGTCAGTGTTCCATTTAGTGGATCTGTGGTGCAACTTTTAGTAAAAGCTGGTGATAAAATTGCAATAAATACGAGGTTAGCTTCTTTACAGGATGATTTATTAGTTACTGGTTGTGATTGATGATGCGAATGCATAGAGCTTTGCGAAATCTGAAAAAATATAAAATTGGTTATCGAACTTTTAAAACAGCAGTTGCGGTAAGTATAGGAATAACTATCGCCCAGTTTTTTCACTTAGATTTCTATGTATCTTCAGCAATTATAACCATACTTTGTGTTCAAAACTCGAAGAAAAAGTCTTTGCATAGTGCATTTTCACGTTTTATCGCATGTATACTTGCCATTCCATTTTCCTATGTTTTCTTTGAGGGTATGGCATATGAACCGTATATCATTGGTTTATTATTGCTATTATTTATCCCAACCACTGTCTTACTTAAGGTAAATGAAGGGGTTGTAACAAGTACTGTTATTATCCTCCATATATATTCCACCAACCATATGACTTGGGACGTTGTTCTTAATGAATGGGGATTAATCGTAATTGGAATAGGAGCAGCATTACTTGTTAATAGCTATATGCCTAGTCTAGATAAGGAAATGAAAGTTCATCAAAAAGATATAGAGTACTATTTTAAAGCATTATTGATGGATATGGTTGTTTACTTGCGGACAAATGAAATCACAGAAGAGTATGCTTCAAAATTAAAGCGTGCATCTGATATTGTACAATGTGCAAAATCAGTCGCCTATCGTGATGTT
This sequence comes from Niallia sp. FSL W8-0951, assembly GCF_038006525.1. NCBI lineage: Bacteria > Bacillati > Bacillota > Bacilli > Caryophanales > Bacillaceae > Niallia > Niallia sp. FSL W8-0951. The sequence continues at coordinate 1,825,522 of NZ_JBBOVK010000001.1, read as the reverse complement.
GAAAATCATTTTACTCGAAAAGAGAATTATTATTATCATTACTTCACAATTCGAGAAAAGCAATTAGAGATCATATCAAGGCTTTTTGATCGGATTTTATCTGTAGAGACATTAGATAATCAACGAGAGCTTGTGGCAGACTTTCTGGAAGAACTTAGTTTATGTGTCCATTCAGGAAATACAGCCGTATTATTTTTGAGTAAACTGCAAAGAGTAGAAGAGCTGATCAAGCATGATAAACTGCCTGATGACTGGGATTCATTTGAAGAACAGGCGCATGTCTTTTTTGTTTTAAAAGAATTAGAACAGTATTTACAAATTAAAAAATCCCTGAAGGTGGCATATTAGTTACTATAGGAAAGACGGAGGCCATGTTCTCCGTCTATTTAGTATGGAAGGAACCCCCTTTTTGTATGGTTAAATCAGTAGCAAAAATATAGTAATCTTATAAGTTAATTGAAAATACCTCAATATCCTCTAGTTGCATTTCTACAGCTTTTCCCCTTTCTATACAATTATCTTTTTTGCGATTATAATATTATTTTGTATAAAATAACAAGGAACGTAAGTTATGAAAAAAGGTGATATAGATGAAATTAATATTGGCAGAAAAACCATCTGTATCGAAAAACATTGCAGATGCTTTAAAAATAAAAAACAGACAAGATGGTTATTTTGAAGGAAATGGCTATATTGTTACATGGGCTTTTGGCCATTTATTGCAGTTAAATGATGCAAAAGATTATGATGAAAAAATGTCTACATGGAAATTAGAAAATTTTCCATTTATCCCTCCAAAATTTCAATACAAAGTAAAGTCTGATCCGAAAGATAGAGACAAACCTGACCGTGGAGCAGAAAAACAACTGAAAATTATTCATAGATTAATAAAAAGACAAGATGTAGATTCCATTATATCTGCATGTGACTATGATCGAGAAGGACAACTCATTGGAGATAGTATTATTTATAATTTAAAAACGGAAAAAGAAGTTTACCGCCTATTGCTGAATGAATGGACACCTAATGAAGTATTGAATGGATTAAATAATCTTCGCTCTAATAAAGAGTTACGTCCTCTTCAAGATGCTGGTGTCAGCAGACAATGGGCCGATTGGTTAATTGGTATTAATTTAACCTCTGTGGCAACTTTGAAATATCAAAAAGGCAAAGGGAAGGCATTAAATATTGGAAGAGTTTTATTGCCAACTCTTAAAATCATTTATGATCGTGATAAAGAAATCGAAAATTTCGTTCCAGAAAATTATTATAAACTGCAGGCAACGTTTATGACAGAAAACGGAAGCAGTTATATAGGTACTTATACTGAAAAAAAAGAAGAAAAGTTTAAAGAAGAACTATATTTGAAAGAAATAGAAGAACAGATTAAAGGCAAAACAGCAATTGTAACAGATAAGAAAGTGCAAAAGAAAAAGGAATATCCGCCTTTTTTGTTTAATCTTTCTAATCTTCAAGGCTATATAACTAGCAAATATAAGGGATGGACGGCCGATAAAGTATTAAAAGTTGCGCAAAGTCTTTATGAAAAGAAGTATATCACGTACCCAAGAACAGCGAGTATTGCCCTGGAAGAAAGTCTAATTGCAAAAACACAAAAAGTGGTAAATCTCCTCGCAGCAGATTTACCATTTAAAAATGAAGTGAAATTTGTTCCATCCAAACGGATTTTTGATAATAAAAAAGTGGAAAGCCACAGTGCGATTATTCCTACTTATGTCCTCCCAAAAAAATTAAGCCAAGAGGAAGAACAAGTATATGTAGCGATAAAAAATCGGTTATTAATGCAATTTATGCCTGTTGCTGAGGTAGAAGAGACAAGAATCATCACAAGCATGAATCATGTGGAATTAAAAGGTAGCTTTGTAACAAAAGGAAAAGTTCAATTAGTAGAGGGTTGGAAAAAGATTGAGAATATACAATCGAAAGATGTTATGCTTCCGTTAGTAAACTTGCAAGAAGAGGTTTTTACACAAAAAGCAGCCACTAGCACCCATACTACACAGCCGCCAAAGGAACATACGGAAAAGACACTGCTTCGGCTGATGGAAACTTGCGGAAAAAATTTTGATGCGGATACAGAGGAAGATGTATTATCCATTTTAAGCGGATTTAGCATTGGGACGCCAGCTACTCGCGCTGAAACGATCAAAAAACTCAAAGATATCGGTTATATAGAAGCAAAAAATAAAAGCTTAGTTTGTACGGAGTTAGGAAGAAGAATGGTCGAAATTTTTCCGATTAAAGATTTGTTTAACTTAGATTTCACAGGAAGACTTGAAAAAGCACTTTATGATATTGAAAAAGGACAATTTAGTAAACAACAATTTTTGCAAATAATTAGCAGCTTCACAACAAACGCGGTGGAAACAATAAAGAAGGAAGAAGATATCATTATCCAAGAAGTTACATATGCTAAGGCCAAAACAGAAGTATTGGGAAAATGTCCCCTTTGTGGTCATGCTGTTATAGAAGGAAAAAAGGGGTTTGGCTGCAGTAACTGGAAAAATGGCTGTAAATATGTCATTTGGAAAAATGATAAATTTCTTGCGACCATGAAGAAGAAGCCGACGAAAACGATGGTTAAAGCACTACTCAAGAATGGGAAAGCACCAGTTAAAGGATTAATTAGCAAAAAAGGAAATAAATTTGATGCTATCATGAAATATGAGAAGAATCAGGATAACGAGTATTTTAGTTGGAAAATGGAATTTCCCGAATAGATTTTGCTACAAATTTGCAACAGTGCTAAAATAGAAGGGTATAGCACATTGGAATTTTACATAAGGAAACAGTCTTTTTAGAAGGTTGTGTTAGAAAGAATCTTGTTTCCTTATTTTTTTTATAGTAAAATGCTTAAGAAACACTTTTATACCATCCTAGTTTAACTAGCTTATCCTTAAAACGCTTATTCCCTCTATAAAGAGGCGAATTTTTTGTTTGAACAGGTATTTACATACATATAACGTAGACAAGCATGATGGAATAGAATAGAAAAAAGGAGTAATCCTGGTAAAGGAGGGGTTGAATTGCCGACACCTAGTATGGAAGACTACATTGAGCGCATTTACAACCTAATAGAAGATAAAGGATATGCACGAGTATCAGATATCGCCGAAGGCCTATCTGTCCATCCCTCCTCTGTAACAAAAATGGTTCAGAAATTGGATAAGGATGAATATCTTGTTTATGAAAAATATAGAGGCTTGGTTTTGACCCCAAAAGGAAAGAAAATCGGTAAACGATTAGTGTATAGACATGAGCTTTTAGAGCAATTATTACGAATTATTGGGGTTAAAGAAGAAAATATTTATAATGATGTGGAAGGAATAGAACACCATTTAAGCTGGGACTCTATTGATCGTATTGGGGATTTAGTGCAATTTTTTGAAGAAAATCCACAACATGTAGAAGAGTTAAAAATAATCCAACAAAAAAACGATTCGATCGAATAAAGGAAGGGCAATTTTCTCTAGGTGTGTGCTTTAATAAAGCAGAATAAACGCCTACAGAGAATTGCCCTTGATTTTTTAAGAAACTGTTAAAAAATAGGTGGATAATTGTCAAAGTTATCTATTATCGAGTAGGATAAATCTTCTTGCTCTCTTTCATTTTCCACAACATCTACTCCATCAATTACCCCAGTTTCGATATCAAGCAAAGCTTTTCGATAGGAAATTACTCTACCATTAGATGTTTTAAAACTAATAATGTCTCCCATATAATTTCGCTCTACTGCAACAATTTTTTCCATAATTAGCCCCTTTCCTTCGTAATCACATATGATTTTTTTCTTACCAATTAATGTATATAAAATAGTATATACAAACACGTTTAAAATTATCATGAATTGCCGGCTGCAGTGATAGATTATAGAAGAAAATATATTTAACCTTACCCTATATTTTTATTTTCATGCAACTAGCTAAATGATATCCTTAAATTAACAATTTTAGAAGAGGTGAGAAAATGGGGAGATATGACTTAGAGGAATTTTTAGCTAAGACAGAGCAGCAAGATAAAAATGAAGGAGTTTTCGAACTAGAAACTGAAAGAATGCTTGAAATTAATTTAACAAATAAAATTTGGGCGAAAGCAGGAAGTATGGTTTCTTATCGAGGAAACATTCGTTTTACCCGCGAAGGTATTTTGGAACATGGAATAGGTAAAATGTTTAAAAAAGCGTTAACTGGTGAAGGTGCTTCCTTAATGAAAGCAGAAGGAACGGGGAAACTTTACTTAGCTGACCAAGGAAAGAAAATATCCATTCTCCGTTTAAATGGTGATTCTATCTTTGTAAATGGAAATGATTTACTGGCATTTGAGCCGTCTATCAAATGGGATATTAAGTTAATGAAAAGAATTGCCGGGATGCTATCTGGCGGCTTATTTAATATCAACCTGTCAGGAAGTGGCATCGTCGCCATTACGTCACATTACGAACCATTAACGTTAAGAGTTACTCCAAATAACCCGGTATTCACAGATCCTAATGCGACAGTTGCTTGGTCGGGAAGTCTACAACCAGAATTTGTAACAGACATAACTCTTAAATCGTTTTTTGGGAGAGGCAGCGGAGAATCTATTCAAATGAAATTTTCCGGAGAGGGCTTTGTGGTTATTCAGCCATATGAAGAAGTTTATTTTTCGAATAATGGAGGAAATAACAGCTAAATAGTCTATCATTAAAAAACCCAAACGATAATCTTCGTTTGGGTTTGAATCTTATGTGCCAGTCTTTTTTACTTGGTGCATTTTTATTTCCACTCATAAGGTGTTTCTTGATAGACATAATAATTCAGCCAGTTCGAAAATAGTAAATGAGCATGGGATCGCCAGCTATTTAATGGCTTTTTACTCGGATTATTCTCGGGAAAATATCCAAGAGGCAGATGAATGTTTAAACCTTTTTCTTTATCTCGTTTGTATTCTTCAGCAAGTGTGCTAGCATCATACTCTAAGTGACCAGTAACCATGATTTGTTTGCCTTTATTTCCACTAATAATAAAGGCGCCAGCTTCATCAGAGGCAGACAGCAGCTCAAGGTTTGGGTGTGCATTGATTTCTTCACTTGATACATTAGTATATCTTGAATGTGGAGCTAAATAGCTGTCATCAAAACCACGCATTAATTTATCTGACGGATTTAATACATGGTGGGAATAAATTCCATAACACTTTTGATCCAGTTCATACTTATTAATCCCAAAATGGTGAAATAAAGCTGCTTGTGCACCCCAGCAAATATGTAAAGTAGATGTCACATTTGTTTTCGACCATTCCATTATTTGGGTTAACTCATCCCAATAATCTACTTCTTCAAAACTCATTAATTCAACAGGGGCCCCTGTAATAATCATTCCATCGTATTTATTTGTTTTTATTGCTGCAAAATCGCGATAAAATTGTTCTAAATGATAGGAACTTGTATTCTTTGATTCATACGATGCTGTTCTTAAAAAGGAGATATTGACCTGCAAAGGAGTGTTACCAAGCAATCGCAATATTTGCACCTCCGTTTTTTCTTTTTGAGGCATTAAGTTTAATATTAATATGTTTAATGGTCGAATATCCTGGGTTCTTGCACGCCCTTCTTCCATTACAAATATATTTTCATCTTCCAGTATTTCTCGTGCTGGCAAAAGTTGAGGAATTCTAATAGGCATAAAGGTATGTCTCCTCCTAAAGTTATAATCGTCTTTTCAGTAATGTCAGTGGTGCTTACTGCATTTTTTTCATAACAATCGGTTTTAAACGATAAATTAGTTATTACTTTCTCCCATCAATATCATAGCTTATTATAAGTTTGATTTGAATATGTCGCAATCATAATGTTTTGAATTTTTGAAAGATATTATATAATCTTTTGGAAGGAAGAAATGTTAAAAAGGATTAGTGGATACATAATAAGTATGTTTGTAAGATAATGATTTTGTCGAAACGTGTATGTATCACGTCTCATTTAATGTACAATGTTAAAAGGAAGACCGAAATTAGCAGAGGATAATCATGGAGGTATAGACGTAAATGAAATCTGACATCGAAATTGCTCAACAAGCAGTTATGAAACCAATAATACATATTGCTGAGAGGCTTGGTTTATCAGAAGATGATCTTGAATTATATGGAAAATATAAAGCGAAAATCACAGCATCTACCTTAAATAAGTTGAAAAAGAATAAATCAGGTAAACTTATCCTTGTGACGGCTATTAATCCAACTCCTGCTGGCGAAGGCAAATCAACTGTTACAGTTGGATTAGGGGATGCGTTGAATAAATTACAGAGAAAAACCGTCATAGCAATGAGAGAACCATCTTTAGGTCCAACAATGGGCATAAAAGGAGGGGCTGCAGGGGGCGGTAAAGCACAGGTATTACCTATGGAGGATATTAATCTGCATTTTACTGGAGATCTTCATGCCATTACAACAGCAAATAATGCGCTGGCAGCTTTAGTAGATAATCATATACATCAAGGGAATGAATGTCGTATTGATCAGCGCCGTATAGTCTGGAAAAGAGCAGTTGATCTAAACGATCGTGCGCTGCGAAAAGTAGTGATTGGTTTAGGTGGTCCATTACAAGGAGTTCCGAGAGAGGATGGCTTTGACATTACGGTTGCTTCTGAAATTATGGCTGTATTATGTCTGGCTGCAGATATTAAGGATTTAAAAGTTCGATTAGCTCGAATGGTCGTTGCGTATAATGTAGACAGGGAACCTGTAACCGTGGGAGATTTGAAAGTAGAAGGTGCGCTTACATTACTACTAAAAGACGCAATTAAACCAAACTTGGTTCAAACAATCGAGCATTCTCCAGCGATTATTCATGGCGGTCCGTTTGCCAATATTGCCCATGGCTGCAATAGTGTCATAGCAACTGCTGCTGCTGCCAAATTAGGAGATTATGTTGTCACAGAAGCTGGATTTGGTGCGGATTTAGGAGCAGAGAAATTTTTAAATATTAAGGCTAGAAATAAAGAGATAGATCCGGAAATCGTCGTGATAGTTGCGACAATTCGTGCCTTAAAAATGCATGGAGGAGTAGCAAAGAAGGAGCTTGGGGTTGAAAATATAGAAGCGCTGCGAGCAGGTTTCGCTAATTTACAAAAGCATGTGGACAGTATTAAAGAATTCGGTTTACCTTTTGTTGTAGCTATTAATAAATTCGTAACAGATACTGAATTAGAAATTAGCGTGTTAAAAGAGCTTTGTGAACAAGCACAGATTCCCGTTGCTTTAACAGAGGTTTGGGAAAAAGGTGGAAATGGCGGTATAGAGCTTGCTCAAAAGGTTTTAGCGATTCTCGAAAAGAAAGAACAAAGTTTTCAACATTTATATTCGCTTAATACTACGATAGAAGAGAAAGTGCATGCGATTGCAACAAAAATTTATGGTGCGAATAGGGTAGAATATTCTTCTAAAGCAAAGAAACAGATTGCCGACTTTGAAAAATATGGTTGGGGACATCTTCCTATTTGTATGGCGAAGACACAATATTCTTTATCGGATGATCCATCATTAATTGGCAGACCAGAAGGATTTTCGATTACAATTCGTGAATTCAAGCCATCTATTGGGGCAGGCTTCCTTGTAGCACTCACTGGTGAAGTCATGACAATGCCAGGGTTACCGAAAACTCCTGCTGCTTTAAACATGGACGTTGATGAAGACGGTAAAGCAGTTGGATTGTTTTAAAATACGGTTGTATTTAGGAAAAAGGAGAACAAAGGATGTTTGATCCCACTGCGTTTGAAAATATGAGAACAGTAATGGAAGGCTTAATATATGATAAAGATTTAGATGGCGATATTATTGTCTTAGATCGAAATGATGTATTTAATAGTAGTAAGCTATCAAGAAATTATACCATTACTTTTCGATTGAAAAATCAACAAAATGCTAAGCTAATGTTTGAATTATCCGCTGATTTACAAAATTTATCGGCGGAACTATTAGAAAGTGTAAAAAAAGAAAAATGGATTGGTGCTACCGTTTATATTCATCTTTTTTTACGCCATAAGCAAGACAAAACTCTTTATCCACTATTACAGCAATTAGTGGAAGATATATGGGGAAAAGACTTGAAGATTAGGCAAGAAATCAGCTATCAGCCACTTGAGGCGGAGCAAACGATACTGAATCATATTACGATTGATTTTAATCGTTTAATCACAGAAGAACAGATAGATGATATGATTACGATGATGGAATTTATGGAAAAAACTTTAGCTGCCCTTCAATCGATTGATTCATTATTAACTGTATAAGGAGATTGTAAAATGAGCATTTACGATTTTAAAGTAAAAACGATGGATGGAAAAATGCAGGCATTAAGCGATTTTAAAGGGAATATCATATTAATTGTGAATACTGCAAGTAAATGTGGTTTTACTCCTCAATTTAAAGAGCTGCAAGAATTGTATCAAAAGTTTAAAGAGGAGGGGTTTGTTGTTCTAGGTTTTCCAAGTAATCAATTTATGAGTCAAGATCCGGGAACGAATGAAGAAATAAAATCATTCTGTGAAATGAATTACGGTGTGACTTTTCCGATGTTTGCTAAAATTGATGTGAATGGAAAAGAGGCAGATCCTCTTTATCAATATTTAACAAAAGAAGCACCAGGTACATTAGGTGTGAAAGCAATCAAGTGGAATTTTACGAAGTTTCTTATTGATCGAAATGGAAATGTCGTGGACCGCTATGCACCAAGTACAAGTCCTAGTGAGATAAAAGCGGATATTGAAAAGCTCATCCGATAACAGAAAAAAATAGGGATCTTCTGCTTTTAGTGAACGAACACCCTTTCACTAAAGGGCTGAAGATCCTTATTTTTTATGATAAGGAACGATTAACGATAAGAAAAGAGGCGGATAAATCCACTTTTTTTCTCCTTTGTTTCCCGCTCATTGAGATCGGCCAGCTTCTTTTTTCTAGATTTAGCATAGTATTGTTCCTCTTTTTCTTTTAGAACAATTGGATTTTCTAATAAAGTTATTTTTCTTTCTTGACTGGCAATATGTTCTTGTTGAAATTCGATATGCTCTTGCTGCTTTTTTAGTTGCTGTACTAATACTTGATTGAAATTTTTTTGAAGTTCTAATTCTTCTTTGATTGTTTGTAAATCTTGAAGAATTTTTTCCGTAGCTTCAGCGGCAATGGGGATAGAGGGTAAAGGGCTTGTCAGCTCATCTTCAATTTGTCTTAAAGACATTTGTTTTTCATTACGCATTTGTTTAACTTTTACTAAAATGTCTAAGCTTTTTTGATCGAAATATCGGTAGCCATTTTCGCCAATAATAACTGGTATGAGTGTTTTCAATTCTCTTAACCAATTTCGAACAACTCCAGGACCTTCATTAATATATTCTGCAGCTTCCTTCACACTTAATAATTTGCTGTTTTCTTCCTTAATCGTAAGTTCTTTTGATTGTACGCTTAACATTCTACACACCCCTCATTATAAAATAATCGAAACAGACCAATGGCAAGAAGGACGTTTAAAACCCTTGTCTTTATAATTTTCGCGAAAAGAAAAAAAAATCCTTTGACGAGCTTTGTCTAGTTTTGTTGGATATACATAATTATTAGAAAAATTATTATTATGGTATCTTTACAAAAATTCTCAATAATAATACGATAGAATAGGAATATTGGAAAAACATTCCTACAATAAAGAAAGGAGGAGTTAGGATGAATACAAATAAAGAAGTAACAATGCAAACAAAAATGGAAAATAAGAGGAAAGAGGGTTCTTAGTGGAAAAGATAATCAAGGGTTCAGAGGCAATTAAAATAGTAAGCTACCATGATGGTCTTGCTGGTAAAGTGGCCGACATGTGGACAAAAAGTAAAGATTCTTGGGGAGGAACAGGAAAAACAGAAGAACAAGTACGCGATCAACAGCAAAGCTCAGATAATATTGATACATTCTTAGCTGTTATAGGAGAAGAAGTAGTAGGGTACTGTGGTTTTTCTGTTTATAAAGAAGATGCAGGGGCCTTGTATGTTCCTTTATTAAATGTTCGTCCAGATTATCATGGCAAGAAAATTGGTAAGCTGCTTTTACTGCATGCCCTCAATGCAGCGACAGAATTAAAATGGCCAAGACTTGATTTATATACTTGGGCAGGTAATCTTAAGGCAGTTCCATTATATAAACGCTGCGGTTTTTTTTGGGAGGATAATGACCAATATACTCATCTTATGAATTTTATCCCAACTGTCCGAAATGATGAAGTAATGAATCATTATTTAAAGAACATGGATTGGTATGCAGATTTAAAAAGAAATCTTGAAATAAAGCCAGATGGGATGCTTAAAAGAGGTTTTACACATTATGAATATATTTGGCAAAAAGAAACAGAGACTGTTGTTGTAAAATTTGAAAAAACAAGTAGAGGAATCTGCTCTTTGGAAACAAAGGATTTTCAGATTGAATTAACAATGGACAATCATAAATGTATAGAAGAAATAGAGCATAAGGTCTATTTAAAGATGAAAAATAAAACAGCAAACCCGCTTTCCTTAGAAGCATTGGCAGATAATCAGGGCAGAATTCAATGCAGTTTTCAAAGTTCTCAAGAGATAAAGGGTAATCAAGAAATAGCGATTTCTTCTCCCTTTACGATTAAAAAAGGAGAAGAACCTGTAGATGGAAAGACCTTTCCAGCATTAAAGGTTACAGTTAGAATTAATGGATTAGAAACAAGCTTACAACTGGGGGTTTTCCCGCAAGCGCCTATTTCTATAGAGGGAAAGGAAATAGAGGCCATTTTAGCGAATGGAATGAAGACTTACTTAGATTTAGAGATTAGTAATAATTTAGAAAAAGATATTAATGGATATTTCACCATTCCCAAAAATGGCCACTTATATTTTGAAGGGGATAAGTATTCATTCGCACTGGCTAAAAAAGCGAAGAAGTGGATTCGAATTCCGGTTCAAGTGAAGAGCTGCGGCAGTTTTAAAGAAAAAATCATAGGAGAAATTGTGGAGAATGAGCAGGGGATTTTAACATTTGAAAAGGAAATTGCGCTTGCCTTAAAAGGGATTGGCGAACAGTTTGTAGTAGAACAAGAAAAGAGTTGGCAGGTTTATAATGGTCCACATCAACTTACCGTAAGCAAAATAGATCTTACGACAGAAATTGCTCATACAGACTTTGCTCTTTTTGCACCGTCTATTGGAAAGCCTTATTCCAATGAGCTGTCTAAACAAAAGCCATATAAAGTTCGTACAGAAAAGACTGGAAACAGTATTAAACTAGAGCTATTCTTTAAGTCTAATGCTTTTCCGTATCTGGATATTATGTTAACAAATCAGCTCTTTGCAGAAGGGTTGATTAAACGTTGGATAACAATTACTAATAATAGTTTGGAAGAAAAAGAAATCAGTGTACAGGAAACATTTTTTGACATATGGCAGAATCTCTATTTCCCTTTAAATGGGGAAGTTGTTTCCTTTAATGAATGGAACCTAGTACAACCTTTTGAATTAAATTCAAAGGATATAACGGGGAATTGGTATTTTACTTCTCCAAACTCTACCCCATTCGGTGTTGCATGGGCTAAAGAGGCCCGCATCAAAATGGATAATTGGAAGGTGCATGTAGAGGCGACAAGCATACTCGGAAAAAATGAATCCGTTGCTTTTTCGCCCATTAGTGTAAATATCGGTGCCTATCGTAATTGGCAGCAATGGGAGTTAGCAGCAGAAGGGTTACAGAGAGAGCACGCAAGTACTGTTACCCCAGGATTTAAGGTTGAATTTAATGAGGCAAATCTCATTATAGATAGAGATAATGACTTAAAAGTACGAATAAAGAATTATAGTAATCAAGCAATACAAGGTGAAATGACCATAACAATGAATGAAAGACAGGGAGATTCACAGAGAATTGATACGGGGGCATCAGAAATCTACCAAATTCAGCCTCAAAGGGATCTTCAATTAGGGCTAAACACAGTGAAAACAACCATTTCTTTGCCGGCAAAAATAATAGATAACGATGATTTATTTTTTGTGCCAAGCAGAAAGAACATGACAACAGAAGTGAAAATAGAAGAAGGAGTTACCGTATACCATGTTTCGAATGGAATAGTATCTTTTAAAGCTTCTCCTGCTTACTATCCAGGCGTCTATTCTTTAGTAGTAAATGGGAAGGAATGGTTGGAGCATGCTTTTCCTAAGCCTATCGCAAAAAGTTGGTGGAATCCGTGGTGTGGAGGTATAAAAAACGGTCCGCCAGATTTAAATGTATTTTCTCTCTTAAAGGAAGAGACAGCTTGTGCATTTACTAGTCTAAAAGATATCCATCATAACGAATGGACTGGTGTGAAGCTGGTAACAACGATAAGGCATCATGAGAAATGGAAGGGGTTAAAGTATGAACAATATTTCCTTACAATGCCAGGGATTCCTTTGCTCATTACATTTATAGAAATAATCGATGATGCAGGCAGACGTATGGCAGAAGAAGAATGGCATACAAACCTATTTATCACTTGCAATGAGGAGGAAAAAGCTGTTCTCCATATTCAGGATAACAAGGTGAGTACGAAACAATATATGGTTGCTTCAGAAGAGCAAGAAGTTAATATAAAGGGTCATTCCTATTTATCGCTAGAGCAAGAAAAGTGTTATTATATTGCAAGTGATAAATCAAAAGGTATAGATTTTTATAGTAATAAAGATGTGATACAGTTGATTTCCTATGCTAAGTGCAGAAGAACAGAGAACCGCTTATTTACAGAACCAACCTATCTTCTGTTTACCGAGGGGGAATTACAGTCTTCTTTAGTTAATAAGGTAAGGCAAATAGCATTTTCAGAAAGGGAATACGTAGATGAAAATAATTGATGCCCATATACACTACTCAAATATTGGATCGTTTAAAGAGACAGCTCGAGATCTTTCCTTTGTAGATTATAGTTATAATGGCTTGAAAGAAGAGATGAGGAAGGCTGATATTGTCCTTGCGATTGGGATGGGGGTTACAGAAACGCCGGAGATGGGCTTTCCTGATTATAAGGCCCAGACTCCAATGGGATTAGATTTGGACTTATTGGTTCCAGACAATGTCGTCTGCTGTGCTGGGATAAATCCATATGATATGGATTTATCGGCACAAGAACGATTAGAGCAGGAGATTCAAAAGCCACATGTTGTGGGAATAAAAATTTATTTAGGCTACTACCCTTTTTATGCCTATGATGAAGTATATGAACCTGTTTATCGACTAGCAGAAAAGTATCAATTACCAGTTGTGTTCCATACTGGAGATACATACTCTGAAAGAGGATACTTAAAATATAGTCATCCTCTAGCAATTGATGAAGTGGCTGTGAAACATCGTAATGTGAATTTTATGATGGCACATTTCGGTGATCCTTGGACATTGACTGGTGCGGAAATTATTTATAAAAATTCGAATGTATATGCCGATTTATCTGGTTTAATCGTTGGAACAAAAAAAGAACTGGAAGAAGCACATGAAGGGATTTTTCTCGATCATTTACGCCATGCATTAGTTTTTGCCCAATCATATGATAAATTGCTTTTTGGGACAGATTGGCCGCTAGCCCCATTTGAACCATATATAGAGTTTATAAAAAAGCTCATTCCAGAAACTTACCATGAAGACGTATTTTATCGAACAGCATTGAAGGTATTTCCAAAAATAAAGCCCTTTTTAAGTAAGAAATAGGAAATGAATAATTAAACGAAAGCCGGTGTAGAATAGTTTTATTTTCTACTCCGGCTTTCATATTTATATTGATTGTTCTTTCATATTCGAAAAACTACTTTTCATGATACAATATGGACATAATAGATTGCTGGATGTGAGAATAAATGAAGCTTATTACGAAAGTAGAAAATATAATAAAGCAAGAGATGGAGAATGATGCTAGTGGTCACGATTGGTATCATGTAGATAGAGTACGTAAAATAGCCTTATTACTTTCAGAAAAAGAAGGAATTGGGTATTCTCATACTATTGAACTATCTGCGTTATTGCATGACATTTCAGATGAAAAATTAAATAAATCAAAAAGCGAAGGGCAACGGAGATTAGCAAATATACTAATGCAGATTCCAATTGCGAATCAAGAGAAGGAACAGATTAAAGCTATCATCGAAACAGTTGGCTTTAAAGGAGGAAATGGGATAACTCCCAATGGCCTGGAGGCAAAAATAGTCCAAGATGCTGATCGATTAGATGCGATTGGAGCACTTGGCATCGCTCGTACTTTTGCTTATGGAGGAAGTATAGGAAGTCCTATCTATGATCCACATATAGCAGTAAGGGAAAAGATGACAGAAGAAGAATATCGAAAAAACAACTCATCTTCTATTCACCATTTCTATGAAAAACTATTGAAAATTAAAGACCATTTACATACAGACAGTGCTAAAAAAATGGCCGTGGAAAGGCATCAATTTATGGAAAGCTTTCTAAAAGAATTTTATAAAGAATGGAATGTACAAAATGAAGAGTATTTCAATTGAAAATGTAACAAAGACATATGGAGAGAAAAAGTTATTTGAAAACATCTCTTTTTCAATAAGTGAAAAAGAACGGGTAGGTTTAATTGGCATCAATGGAACTGGGAAATCATCCTTATTAAAAATTGTTGCAGGAATAGATATTCCAGACGAAGGAGATATCATAGCACCCAAGGATTTTCGTATAGCCTATTCTGCCCAAAGTCCAGAATTAAATCCAGATCTTACCGTATTAAACCAAGTATATGCTGGTGATGCACCGGTTTTAGCATTAGTTAAAGATTATGAAGCAATGATAATGGAAATCAACCATGATCCTGAGAACAATAAGCTTCATGAAAAATTATTTGATTTACAAAAAAGAATGGATGCTTTAAATGGCTGGGAAGTTCATACAAATGCAAAGACGGTATTAATGAAGTTAGGTATTACTAATTTTAATAAGAAGATTGGCGAATTGTCAGGCGGGCAAAAAAAACGGGTTGCTTTAGCACAAGTTCTGATTCAAGAACCAGATTTGCTTATTTTAGATGAACCGACAAATCATCTTGATTTTGAGGCAGTTAAATGGCTGGAAGATTATTTAAGCAGGTACACAGGAGCACTATTATTAGTAACGCATGACCGCTATTTCTTAGATCGTGTCACAAACAGAATGTTTGAATTAGATGGGGGCAATTTGTATAGCTATAAAGGCAATTACGGTGACTTTTTACAGGCCAAAGCTATCAGGGAAGAAAATGAAGCAGCTACTCTTGATAAGCAAAAGAATTTATTTAGAAGAGAATTAGAATGGATTAGAAGAGGGGCAAAAGCGCGTTCTACTAAACAAAAAGCCAGAATTCAGCGTTTTGACGCATTAGATGATAAATTAGCTAATGTTAAAGCTAAAGATAAATTAGATATCTCCTTGAAAGGTAGTCGATTAGGTAAGCAAGTCTTTGAATTGCTGGGGGCAAACAAACGTTTCCACGATAAAATAATCTTAAATAATTATAATTTGCTTGTAAAACCAGGGGATAGAATTGGAATAATTGGTAAAAACGGGACTGGTAAATCAACTTTCTTAAATATTTTAGCAGGCAAGGCACCCCTTGATTCTGGCGAAAGAATCATTGGTCAAACAGTAAAAGTGGCTTACTATACGCAAGAAAATGAAGATATGGATACATCTAAAAGAATGATTGAATTTCTAAAAGAAACGGCTGAAGTTATAGAAGCCTCCGATGGAAAAGTCATTACAGCTGCCCAAATGCTGGAAAGATTCTTATTTCCTCTTCATACCCATGGAACGATTATTGGGAAGCTATCTGGTGGGGAAAGAAGAAGACTTTATTTGTTGAAAATACTAATGGGAGAACCAAATGTACTCTTATTAGATGAGCCGACAAATGATTTAGATACACAAACATTAATGGTTCTGGAAGATTATTTAGAAGATTTTAATGGTGTGGTTATTACCGTATCCCATGATCGCTATTTTCTCGATAAGGTTGCTGAACAACTGTTGATTTTAAAAGGAAATGGTGTTATCGACACCTATTATGGCAATTACAGTGAATATTTAGAGGTGGAGAGAAAAGAAGATCAACAAATAAAAGATAAAACAGAAATACCACTTGCTAAAAAGGAAGTAAAAGAGAAAAAAGTAAGACTAAGCTATAATGAACAAAGGGAATGGGCAACCATTGATGAGAATATCGAAAAAGTCGAAGAAAGATTAGCTAAAATAGAAACAGAATTAGCCGAGACTGGCAGTGACTTCGAAAAAGCAGCTGAGTTAATGAAAGAGCAAGAACAATTAAATAACCAATTAGAACACCTAATTGAACGCTGGAGCTATTTATCTGAAATCGCTGATAATTCGTAGAAAAGCTGTTTATTTTCGATATAGCATTAAGCGTGATAAGATAAATGTTGAAAAAGAGGGGGATGGAAAATGAGAATTATTTCTATAGAGCCAACACCAAGTCCTAATACGATGAAAATTAATTTAGACCAAGAGCTGCCAATGGGAAAAAGTAATAATTATAAGGTTGATAATTCAGCGGAAGCACCTGAATTAATTCAAAATATCCTTTCCATTGAAGGGATTAAAGGGGTTTACCATGTAGCTGATTTTCTAGCGGTTGAAAGAAATGCCCGCTATGATTGGAAAGAATTACTTTCAAAAGTGCGGAATGTCTTTGGGGAGGACGAGGCTACAGAGGAGTCAAAAGAGATAAATGAACATTATGGAGAGATAAATGTTCAAGTTCAAATGTATAAAGGGATTCCCATGCAAATTAAATTATCGGATGGCACTGAAGAAAGAAGGTTCGGTTTACCTGATTCTTTTATTCAAGCAGTATCAGAAGTTCGTACACCTGAAGATAATGTAGTAATGACTCGTAAATGGAAAGATTTCGGCGTGCGCTACGGTGACTTTGAGGAAATTGGGCATGTAATGGTGGAAGAACTTGTTGCAGCATATCCACAAGAGCGAATTAATGCGATTATTGAGCATGCAAAAAATCCGCAAACTGAAGCAAATGAAAAACCGGTACGAGTGCGAACAAGGCTGTCATTTGCAGATTTAGAGAATCCAGATTGGAAAGTTAGATATCAAAAGCTGGAACAAAGCGAAGATCCTACAGTAGATGATATTCCTGTACTAACGAAAGCATTAGATGATGAAAAACCATCTATCCGCAGACTTGCGACTGTCTATCTTGGAATGATTGAAGATACAGCTGTTCTTCCTTCCTTATATAAAGCATTAAAGGATAAAACGGTAACAGTGCGGCGTACTGCAGGAGATTGCTTATCCGACTTAGGGTTTCCAGAAGCAATGGAAGAAATGATCCATGCATTAGATGATAAAAGCAAGATTGTTCGATGGAGAGCCGCTATGTTCTTGTATGAAGTTGGAGATGAGAGAGCATTGGCTGCACTTAAGGCTCATGAGGATGATCCAGAATTTGAAGTGAGCTTACAAATAAAACTAGCAATTGAGCGAATTGAACTAGGAGAAGAAGCAAAAGGTTCTGTTTGGAAACAAATGACCGAAGCGCGAAAATAAGCTGTAACTATATTTTCCTAATGCTAAAGATTGTACGAAAAACATTTCTAATGTATATTTAGGAATAGAATATACGTATATTATGGAGGGATTACTTATGTCAATGGCATATGATGAGTATATGAAACAAGTGGTAAAACCGATGAGAGCAGAATTAACCCAAGCAGGCTTTGAAGAATTGCTGACAGAAGACGCTGTGGAACAATTTATTGAAACAAACAAAGGTACTTCTTTAGTAGTGGTTAATTCTGTTTGTGGTTGTGCTGCAGGTTTAGCAAGACCAGCAGCAACGCAGGCAGTGCTTGCATCTGAAAAAAAGCCAGATCAACTAGTAACAGTATTTGCTGGCCAAGATAAAGAGGCAACAGCAAAAATGCGCGAATTTTTCGGGGATATTGAGCCTTCTTCTCCGTCCATGGCATTAATCAAAGATAATAAAGTTGTTCATTTTATTCATCGCTACGATATTGAAGGAAATTCAATGGAAGCAATTATGGAAAATCTTGTATCAGCTTTTGAACAATATTGCTAAAAACTTGGTTCATGAGAATAAAGGGTTACCTTTTTTCTCATGGACTTTCTTTTTTAGGTTTTTTGTATAGGGTTTATATTCGTCGATAGATAATTTAAATTTATCTATTTTATAATGATGACCTAATCTTAACATGATTCGTATTGAATATAGTATTACATAGAAGTAGGAGAAAAAATATGATTGTAACAACTGCCGGTAGGACAAATAAGGACATGCAAATTCTCGCAGATAGAATTGCCAAAGACTTCAACTGCAGATATGTCAGGAGAGAAAAAGTATCTATTCAGCACTTAAAAGAGCAATATCAATCAGATATTCTGATAATTGGGAAAAATAGATTTGAGTTCTGTTCGTTAAATGGAGAGGAGCCTTTCTTTTTTCACCCAAATTCAGCAGTCTTTCGAATAAAAAGGCTGATGAATAAGGAAAATGATCCTTTTATTGACGCAACCAATTTAACAAAGGGAAAGAGTTTCTTAGATTGTACTTTAGGACTTGCTTCAGATAGTATTGTTGCAAGTTATGTCGTGGGCAGTAGCGGAAAAGTGGAAGGATTAGAAGCGAATCAAGTGATTGCTTTTCTTGTAAAAGTAGGTTTGAAAGAATGGGAGACGAGTAATGCCGCTGTTGATGAGGCAATGCGAAGGGTTACAGTCAAGCATATTAACGCATTAGAGGCACTTGCTCGAAAAGAAGACAATAGTATAGATTGCGTATATTTTGATCCTATGTTTGAGGAAACTATTTCATCAGCTGGAATCAACCCGTTAAAACAACTAGCACTTTATGAAGAAGTGTCGGTAGAATTAATCAATCAAGCAAAGCGAGTGGCGAAAGAAAGAGTCGTATGGAAAGATCATTTTAGGAGCAGCAGATTTAACCAATTTCAATTTGAACAGGTGAAGCGTAAAACAGCTAAATTCCATTATGGAATCTGGTTAAAAAAAGAATAATAAAAAAATAACCTCTATGATAAGGATAATAGTAGAAGATTAGCTAGTAAATAATATATACTTATTCTATAAATATTTTTTCATATATTAACATCAGGATGCGGAAAGCGAGGTGTAATAAATGCCTAATTGGCTTCGTAAAAGCCTGGTCGTATTTGTTTCTATTTTAACGTTTGGTCTTGTTTCACCATCACCAGCAACCTTTTTAAATAATAATAATAATGATAAGAAACCAATTGATGAGCGAGAAGTACCATTTGCTAGAGAAAGTATCGAAGATGAAGCGATATTTGTTGATAGTACTGAGGGAAATTTCTCAAGAGCAGATTTTATCAGCAATATGATGAAGGAAGCAGAAGCACAAAGCTATTTAAAATTCGGGCCAAAAATTAAACCAGTAATTGAAGATGAATTTCGTTTAGTTGTTCTTCCAAATATGGAAAAAGCAATTAATGAAGTAACGCATATTTTTCCAGAAGAAGAGTTAAGTTATTTAACAGTAACTGAATTTCCTGCTGCAGGTACAAGTGAACGGATATTTCATATTACGAGAGATAACGAGGATATTATCCGATTTCATGTAAGAAGGGATCGTCCCCCACAGGAAGGTTATTATTTTAACTTCCATTACCACACGTATCATGATCAATTCCAAACTCATTATGCACTTGGAGAAATTTACTGGGATAAAAATACTCCGCCAAAGTGGATGAGCTAAAAAGGGGAAATTGAAACTTTTTTATCTATGATTACGTAAAGGAACTATACTGAAAAAACTTGGAGGTAGAAAGATTATGGCAATTAGTTTATCCAAAGGACAAAAAGTAGATTTAACAAAAGGCAATCCTGGTTTATCAAAAGTAATTATTGGTTTAGGCTGGGATTTAAATAAGTATGATGGCGGAACTGATTTTGATTTAGATGCTTCTGTATTCTTACTTGGCGAAAATGGAAAAGTAACAAATGATGCTGACTTTGTATTTTACAATAATCCATCAGGTGGAAATGGTGCGATTGTTCATTCCGGAGATAATCGTACAGGCGCAGGCGAAGGAGACGATGAACAAATTATCGTAGATTTAAAAAGTATTCCAGCTAATATTCAACGTGTTACTTTTACGATTACCATTCATGATGGAGAAGCAAGGAATCAAAATTTCGGACAAGTTTCTAATTCATTTGTACGTATTGTTAACGAAGAATCTAATGAGGAATTGATTCGTTACGATTTAGGAGAGGATTTCTCTATTGAAACAGCGTTAGTTGTTGGGGAACTATATCGTCATAATAATGAATGGAAATTTAGTGCTATTGGCAGTGGTTACCAAGGTGGTTTAGCTGCATTAGCAACAGACTTTGGTCTGCAAATTGGCTAAGACTTTATAAGCATATTTTAGGAGGAACCTTTTTTCATGGGGATATTTGAGACGATTATAGATACATATGCGCAGTTTTTTAACTGGCAAATGTGGGGTGAGGTACTAACAGACCCAGTCAGCTGGGGCTATATTGGAACACTTGTAATATTGGAAGGCTTGTTATCAGCGGATAATGCATTAGTTCTTGCCGTGATGGTTAAGCATTTACCACCAGAACAAAGAAGAAAGGCGTTGTTTTACGGGTTACTAGGTGCATACATATTCCGCTTTATAGCTATCGGTATTGGTGTTTATTTAATCGAATTCTCATGGGTGAAAATACTAGGAGCGGCCTATTTGGCCTATCTCTCTATTAAGTACTTCGTGGATCGTAAAAAAGCTGCGAATCAACCAGAAGACGGAGAAGAAGAGAATAAAGGAATCAACAAAAATGGAATTCTTATTCGCACATTCGGATTATTTTGGGGAACGGTAATTTCTGTTGAATTAATGGATATTGCCTTTTCAGTGGATAGTGTTTTAGCAGCATTTGGTGTCAGTAACCAAGTGTGGGTATTATTACTGGGTGGTATTCTTGGTGTGCTTATGATGCGTGGTGTAGCGGGTGTTTTCCTTAAATTAATTGATAAAATTCCAGAGCTGGAAGCAACTGCTTATATTCTAATCTTGATTATCGCAGTTAAGATGCTATTAGGCGTTTTTGATATTCACATCGAACATATTTATTTCTTCGGATTGTTAGTAATAGCATTTGGAGCAACTTTCGTTATTCACTTTAAAAATAAAAAGAAAGCAGAACAACAAGGCGAGGCTTAATAATTTTTGAGGATATTTCTAGTTTCTGTCAATAGTTAGTACTAGGGATATCCTCTATTTTATTAATAAGAAAACTTCTTTGCTGTAACCCTTCCCGAAAACCTCTATAAAAACCTTATGGATGCAGCTAAAGCCATTCATAACGAAATAATACTCAAAAAATGAATTTTATAGTAAAATAGTAATAATTATCCTCTTTCAAACAAAACTATTTATTTGTGAATTTTCAGAATAGTATATAAATGGAATGAAAATACTGGAATGGAGCAAAGGAAATGAAATTATTCTCTGACTTAAATGAAAAACAATTGGAACGTCTTTTCTTCAAATTACCAGAAGAGGTGTTTAGCACTTCGGAGAAAGAAGTATTATCCTACGCACTTGCTTCGACATTGTATATGCCTGCAACTAGACCTAATATTTATCAGGACTTATTGAGAAAGAAACATCCTGCTTTAACCTCTATGGTTATTTGTCTGGAGGATTCTATTGGCGATCATGAGGTCGATTTAGCAGAAAGAAAATTAGTAGAAGAGTTAACCGATATTGATCATGCTATCCAAAATGGCTCCCTGATAAAGAGTGAATTGCCATTGATTTTTATTAGAATCCGTTCCATTGCGCAGTTTTTAAGTTTAATGGATATACTTGGTGATAAGATCGCTTTATTAACAGGTATTGTAATACCAAAATTTGAAGCAGAAGCAGGAGAAATTATTTTAAAGGAATTACAAAAATATAACAAGCTCGGATACTGTTTATATGCAATGCCGATATTGGAAACGAAAAAAATAATTGAAAAAGAAACGCGAATGAATGAGCTTCTCTCCATAAAAAAAGTGCTTGATGATTATAAGCACTTAATTTTAAATGTTAGAATAGGTGCAACTGATTTTTGTGGATTATATGGGATACGTAGAAGCCCAGAAACAACCATATATGATATTGCCATTATTCGAGATTGTATTTCAGATATTATTAATATATTTACACGGGCAGATAGTGCCTATGTTGTTTCTGGACCAGTCTGGGAGTATTTTACGACGAAAGAAAGATTTCTAATTCCTCAATTAAGAGAGACACCTTTTCGAAAACGTTATGGAAAAGCAGGAATGAGTATGCGAACACAGCTAATTGATAAACATATGGACGGATTAATAAGAGAAGTTATGATGGATATAACGAATGGATTAACAGGGAAAACGATTATTCATCCGACCCATATAAAGCCAGTTCAGGCATTAAACGTTGTTTCCTATGAAGAATATTTGGATGCATTAAATATTATGGATAGCAATAATGGAGAAATTGGTGTTATAAAAAGTAGTTTCTCCAATAAAATGAATGAAATTAAGCCTCATTTATATTGGGCGCAAAAAATTATTTTAAAATCAAAGGTTTACGGGGTGTTCCATGAAGGATTTACATACATTGACTTACTTAAACAAGAAAATTTCATTACCAATCATTGATCATTTACAGATGGACATTTATGTTAAAGAAAATCCATTTCAGCTTCCTATCGAGGACTTTTTTAAAATGGCTGCAAGAATCAATAAAAGACGGGCGTTTTTATTTGTCAGTAGACTACTGGGAAAGCATTTGCCAATAGAACCAAAAAAAGGTCTGCTAACAGGTTTTATGCTTGCAGCGAGATATGAAGAAATTATGACAGGAAAGCACTCACCGCAAAAGGAGAAATTATTGGAGATTTATCATGATTCCTCTTTGCCTTTCCTGGATAAGCCTTTTATCCAAAAAGAAGTTTGCAATCCTATTATTATTGGCTTTGCCGAAACAGCAACTGCACTTGGCCACTCTTTTTTCAAGGCTTTTAAACAAGCATCCTTTTTTCATACCACAAGAGAAAAGATTAACGAGCTGGATCCAATCATTTCATTTGAAGAAGAACATTCACATGCCACTTCCCATCGATGTTACGTAAAAACGGATATTCTTGCTAATAATCGGGAAATAATTCTCGTTGATGATGAACTCACAACTGGAAAAACAGCGATTAATATTATCCGAGATCTCCATAGAAACTATCCAAGAGATAAATATACGGTGGCATCCATTCTCGATTGGCGCTCTAATAAATGGCAATTAGAAATGAAAGCTCTTGAAGAAGAGCTGCAAATAACGGTGCAATCTGTCTCCTTATTGAAAGGTAGTTTTGAATTAGTTGGGGAGCAAATAAATCTTACACCTAAAATGGAGAGTTTGGTAACAAATGAAGGGAATCCATTGATAGAATATATTAGTCTAGAAAATTATGTGAAAGATCGCATTGTGCCATTGACGTCTTCAAATCTTGCGGGTGAGTGCAATAGCTTCCGATATTTAAAGGATACTGGCAGGTTTGGGATTCATACAGAAGAAGGAACAGATGATTGGATAAAAGAGGCTGCAAAGATGCTCAAGAAGAAGAGGAGGGGAACTAGTCTTTGTGTCGGAACAGGAGAATTTATGTATATACCCATGAAGTTAGCTAGCTTCATGGGGGAAGACATATCTTATCAATCGACTACAAGAAGTCCAATTTATCCACATAATGAAGAGCATTATGGAGCTCAAACAGCATATTGTTTTGCAAATCCAGAAGATAAAGAGATTGTAAATTTCTTATATAATGTAAAGCCTAATCAATATGATGACATATTTTTATTCTTTGAGAGAAATGTGAAAGAAGATAGCTTAAAAGAGCTGCTGACGGCATTAAAAGCAGTTCAGGTAAAAAAGATTAATATCGTCTATTTTAGCGGGAGGTAAAGATGCATTTAAACATAAATGAGCAAGTGAAATTCGGATCTTATAATAGTGAAGATGTCATTTTTCTTTTGAAAAATTTAAACGGAATTATACTAGAAGGTTCCACCGAGGAACGAGAAAAAAAGATTCAAAGTGGAGCACATTATAGCGAAACATTACCAATCGAATATAATCCACCAGAACAGTATTTACAGCTTTTTTGGAAGACACTGCATGATTATAAAGATAAGGTAGCACTTAGTACCGCAGTTGTCGCAGAGCAGATTTATCGTAAACATGGAAAACAAACGGTCTTAGTTTCATTAGCAAGAGCTGGTACTCCTATTGGGATATTAATTAAGCGATATTTAAAAGAAAAATATCATGTTTCTTTACCGCACTATAGTATTTCGATCATCAGAGACAGAGGGATAGATGAAAATGCCATTAAGTACATATTAAAAACACATAAAGGATCTGCTATCCAATTTATTGATGGATGGACAGGTAAAGGAGCTATTTCAATTGAATTAACAAAAGCCTGTGAAAGTTTTTTTAATAAATATCAGGTTCACTTAGATGATACATTAGCTGTACTGGCAGATCCAGGATACTGTACTACACTCTATGGTACGAGAGAAGATTTCTTGATACCGAGTGCTTGCTTAAATTCTACTGTGTCTGGACTTGTCAGCCGTACCGTACTAAATGAAAGATATATTCAAATGGATGATTTTCATGGTGCTAAATATTATCAGGAATTAGAGCCATATGATGTATCAAATATTTATTTAGATAAAATTACTGAGGCTTTTCAAAATATTAATTCAAAGCAAGTTGAAGAAAGAATGAATGAGAATGGCTTTGATCAATCCGTTGATTTTCGAGGGATGAAAGAAGTTCTAGCCATTAAGGAGGAATTTCATATTGAGAGCACGCATTATGTTAAACCAGGCGTTGGAGAAACTACAAGAGTCCTTTTAAGAAGAGTGCCATGGAAGGTTTTAATGAAAGATCCGGATAGTCCTTATGTGCAGCACATCGTTTTGCTTGCCGAAGAAAGAGGCGTAGAAATAATTCCATATCCCCAAATGAGCTATACATGCTGCGGTTTGATTAAAAAGGTTGTGCAAGAGGGATGAAATTATTTGCATCTGACTTAGATCGAACATTAATTTATTCCAAACGTGCTTTAGAAGAAATGGAAACTCCTTGGAATCAATCGATGATTGGGGTCGAAGAGAAGAATGGGAAGTATGTCTCTTTTATGACAAAGGAGAGCTATGGTTTATTGAAAGAGATTGCTTCCCACTATTTATTTATTCCTGTGACAACAAGAACATATGAGCAATATAAGCGGATCTTTATATTTGAAAGAGATGTACCGGTATCTTACTGTGTAACCAGTAACGGGGCAAGAATACATCATAATGGAGAAATCATGAAAGAGTGGGAAGAAAGGCTAAAGCGGAAGCTTGGTGTGGAATGTATCGAAAAAGAGGAGATATTGGAAATGCTCCGAGAGTATTCTCTCCCTGGAGAATTGAAAATTGCTGATAATCTTTTCTTTTATTATGTGCTAAATACCACTATAGACTCCGATTTAAAAATACAACTAGCAAAAATAGCAGCAGCAAATGGCTGGAATATCTCATTGCAAGGAAGAAAGCTTTACTTTATGCCG
Organism: Niallia sp. FSL W8-0951; assembly: GCF_038006525.1. Lineage (NCBI taxonomy): Bacteria > Bacillati > Bacillota > Bacilli > Caryophanales > Bacillaceae > Niallia > Niallia sp. FSL W8-0951. The sequence goes on along the minus strand of NZ_JBBOVK010000001.1, from coordinate 1,799,818 downwards.
AGTCCTGTTTGTAAAGGAGAGGCAATAAAGTATATAAAGGAACGAGAAGGAATCGAGCAAACAATTGGAGCTGGAGATTCCTTATTGGATCTACCTTTTTTAAATATATGCCAAACAGCGTTTATTCCTAGGCATGGCGAGTTAATATGTGGTGAATCAAGTAGATACTCTCATAAAGCCACAGCTCATAAAGGTGCGTCTGCTGGAGAAGAAATCTTAAGAAAAGTTTATAAAGAATTTACTCTTTAACGACTCTAAGGCGACCGAATCACGGTCGCCTTAGAGTCGTTAAAGAGATGGATTTGAATGAAGATAAATATATTTTATAGATCATCAGGTGAATCTTTTATCAATTTGAGCAATAAACAATAAATGGCGACAAAGAATAAATAGCAGCAAACAAATATAATAATCCCAAATAAGATAGATTCGAAAAAGATGGCCATAAAAAAACTAATTATTAGAGAAATAAAGATTAAATCAATAAAAACATACATGTTGGAAGATAGAACATTTTGCACATAATTTAAATCTGTCTCAATTTCATGATATGTGTATTTTCGAAAAAATGATCTCATAGTTAGCACCTACTCGCCTATTGTACTGTATTATATGCACAAACAGAAGGTTAGGTGCTAAAAACACAGGTTGAAGAGTATAAAGAAAAATCTTACGAAAGATTTCAGTGTGACGATAAAATGATTTAGTAAAATTAAATGGGATTTTTATGTGCTGCTTGTGGTGGTTAGGGGGGAACTCCTGTAGGATAAGCGGGATAGCCTGAGACCTTGCAGTCTGAAAGCAGAACGCGGCTAAGCGTGAACCCCTGAAACAAAAAGCAATAACCCTATACATAGGATATACTATAGACAAACTTATAATTCTAAAATTCTGTGGGTTTATATACAGTTTAAAATCTTACGAAAGATTTCTTTTCGGACTACAAAAAATGAAACTTTTTTATTAAAAATTCGTAAATAAATATAAAGTAGAATGTTTAGTGTTTACAAGGAGCTATGCTATGATAAAGATAGAAAGTTATCTTTGGTTTAAAATTAGGAAGTGGAGAAAATGAATAAAGACTTTTATACCATTAATAATATAATACTTCCATTGTCTGAAGAAAACTGGTTTAAACTTTTGCTAAAGCCTATTAAAGAAAGACCATTATATGATACCAGTAATCGTATATTTACTTTCGGGCAGGCAGTCGTTAAACTACTGGGAATATCGCTAGACGAGGATGAATATTATAATCAGCTGTTTAATTGGATACATAAAGATAATACTGGTTTACACTTATTAACAGATGAAACACTCGATAGGACAATCGATAATCAGCATTTCCAATCTATTCAAAAAGTATTTAATCGAATGAATGAGCAGAATTTATCCATTAATCGATTTGTTGCTTTTCTTGACGGAGAGAATGTACTGATAAAATCCTCTGTTCCAGCTATTCATCGGAAATTGCGGGAAAGTTTTATTAAAGTAATTCAGCATTTCGCAGAATTGGAAGAAAACGGCTTGAAAAATAAGGATTTAAGAAGATTAGTAGTGGATATTGTAAAATGGTCGATTAATCATTTACAGCCTGTCTTAGAAGAAACCGAATTAAATGAAAATATGCCTAAGTTTCTTTGGTATGGTGATGCAAGTAAAAGTCAGTCCTATTTTATCTATTATCTCCTTACCATTGGGTGTGATATTGTAATGGTTCATCCTAATGGCACAGATATTTTAGAAAAGTTAAAGCTAGATAAGGAGCTGTTTTTTCAGCATCAATATCCACAACGGAAAGAACCTGAAAGCTTTCCTACAGAAGAAAGAAAAAGAACAGCGACTGTAGCATATCGAGCGTCAAAGGAAATTGAGAGTATACTGCATCATGAGGGATCCAATCTTTATAAACCATGGCAATTTAGAGATTATATCCCCTTTTCGGTTACCCTAAAAACTACATATGATGAAATTTTTCTTTTGGAGAAAGAGCTTGCTATGATTCGACCAAACTTTGAAGTGAAAAATGGAGAAGTGCATATCCCTGCTATTTTTGCTAAAATATTTGGTGTAAGTAAAAATCGCAAAGAATACTGGGATCGTATTCACGGAATAGTCAATCGAGAGGATACGCTATTGATTAAAGATTTTCCGTTTACAAGAGCAATTATTAGCGATTACCGATATCATTATCGCGGAGCGCTGGGAAGAAACGGTTTACTTGATCCGGAAAAGATGATGAGTGCCCATTATTGGAATTATAAACAGCTGCCAACCGGCTTACAAAAAGGGATAGCTGCTGCAATTTCAAGAGTATGCTCAAGACCAGTACTTATAAAACAATCGGATGAATCAGATGAAGATGTAGCAATTTTTCTATTTTCACAATGTTTACTTATACCAGATGAACTTTTAAAAATGCTTCAAAAATTTGATTACTCTCAAGAAGTACCAAGTATTGTATTATTTAAAACAGAAAAAAGCGGCGTATTCACGCGAGAAGATGCAGCAATGTTAATTTTAATGAATGCATTGGGTGTTGATATTATTATTTATAATCCACCTGGACATGTCGATATGGAGAACTTTATACAAGACAATTTATTTGATGCCCATTGGCTCGAGGACGTTGTATTTGATATGGAGTATAAAGAGCCATCCTTTTTGAAAAGGGGACTGTTTGGCGGATTTTTAAAGAGTAGAAAGGGAGATAATGGATGAACATGCAACCATCAAATATAAACAATGCGGATAACCAGGTCGCAGAATTATTAACAGAAGAAAAAGTATCAGAAATTAAATTAGCGCTTAGAAATGAGCCAGAAGTGCAAAAATTGGCCCAGTCTATTGATGAAAAGGATCAAATTCAGATTCTTGAATTCGGGAAAGAGCCGGCAACGCAAATTTCAAAATTCTCCGATAAAATTCTTAACAATATGAGAACTACTAAAGTGGAAGATTCCGGAGAATTATTAAAACAGCTCGGCAGAATAATGGATAAATTTGATAAGAAAGATTTTGAAGATGCGTCAAAAGGTTTCTTTGGCAAACTGTTTAAAAAAAGCGAAAAGATTATGGAAAAACTTTTTGGGAAATATCAGTCTATGGGACAAGAGATTGATAAAGTATATGTTGAAATATCGAAATATCAAAATGAAATGGTTGATTCGACGACGATGCTTGATGAAATGTATGAGCAAAATTATCAATATTATTTGACGCTCGAAAAATATGCAGTTGCAGGGGCAATGAAGTCGGAAGAATTAAAGACACAAGTGCTTCCGCAAATCGAAGCTAAAGCAACTGCTGGAGATCAATTAGCGGGTATGCAGCTCGACTCCCTTAGAAATGCGATAGAGCTCCTTGATCAGCGGGTTTATGACTTAGAAATGGCCAAAATGGTTGCTCTGCAAACAGCACCGCAAATACGTTTGCTTCAAAGAGGAAATACAAAATTAATTGGAAAGATTAATTCGGCATTTGTTACGACGATTCCAATTTTCAAAAATGGACTAATCCAAGCTGTTGCTGCCAAAAGACAAAAATTAGTCGCAGATAGCATGAGTGAACTGGACAGAAGAACAAATGAAATGCTTGTCAAGAATGCGCAAAATATATCCCAGCAAAGCGTCGATATTGCAAGACTTGCAGGAAGTCCCAGCATTAAGATTGAGACGATTGAAGAATCTTGGAATATTATTATAAAAGGAATGCAAGAAACAAAAACAATTGAAGAAGAAAATAAGCGGTTAAGAGAAGAAGGCACAAAGAAATTAGAAGAATTACAAAATAACTTTAAGCAAATGAAACTTCAAGGTTAATGAGAGAGATAATTCCAATCACTTTTTATGAATTATCATGAGAATAATTGATAAGAAAAGTGTTTCGAAACTCTATAAAGTTTAGCTGCATTGATTGAAATGGATATATTTTCTGAGGCGAGAAATTGTCTTAGAAAATATATCATCCATCTTAACATAAATCGGGAAAGATACTAGTTTATTACTAGGAGTTTGATTGCACTTTAGAATCATAAGATAGTAGAGAAATATTAAAAGACGTTATTTTAGAGCTAAATAATCGGTGTGAATTAGTGTTAAAATAAAAAACTTTAAAAAAGTAAAATTATATCATACATAGGAGTTGGGAATATTGGCGATTAATTTGCAAAAAGGTCAGAGAGTTGATTTAACAAAAGGGAATCCAGGATTAAGCAGAATTTTAATTGGACTTGGTTGGGATCCTGTTCAACAAAATAAGGGCGGGGGCTTATTCGGTTCTCTTTTTGGTGGAGGACAGGCAGCAAGTATTGACTGTGATGCATCTGTAATTATGGTAAATGAACAAGGAAAGGTTCAAGCAAATAGTGATGTTATTTATTTTGGCAATTTAAAAAGTCGCGATGGCAGTGTAATCCATTCAGGCGATAATTTAACAGGTGACGGGGATGGAGATGATGAACAAATCCGCGTTGATTTAAGTAAAGTTCCTGCACATATACATAAACTCATATTTGTTGTTAATATTTATGATGCAGTAAAAAGAAGACAAGATTTTGGAATGATTCAAAATGCCTTTATTCGAATTGTTAACCCATTGACGAATCAATCACTTATTCACTACAATTTATCAGATGATTATGCAGGGAAAACTAGTGTAATAGCTGGAGAATTATACAGACATGGACAGGATTGGAAGTTTGCGGCTGTTGGCACAGGTACAAATGCTGGTAGTTTAGGAGAGTTGGTTAAATCGTTTTCATGATAGGGGTAAAGCAATAGTAATTTGAGGATCCATCTATTATTTGACGAGGGAGGAATAGAAATTGAGTATTAATCTTTCTAAAGGACAACGAATTGATTTAACTAAAACAAATCCAGGCTTAACAAGAGCAATTATTGGATTAGGCTGGGATATTAACCAATATGACGGTGGGGCTGGCTTTGATTTAGATGCATCGGCATTTATGGCCGATGACAATGGGAAAGTGATAAATGATGTGGATTTTATCTTCTATAATAATCTTATTCATCCTAGCGGCGGTGTGGAACATACAGGTGATAACCGTACAGGAGAAGGCGATGGGGATGACGAGCAAATCATTATCGATTTCACAAAAATCCCTGCACATGTAAGCAAAATTGGGATTGCAGTAACCATCCATGACGCTGAAGCAAGAAGACAAAATTTTGGACAAGTTTCAAATGCATTTGTTCGCGTTGTAAATGAAGATAATAATATGGAGATTCTCCGATTTGATCTAGGGGAAGATTTTTCAGTTGAAACAGCTGTGATTGTATGCGAACTTTATAAACATGGCGGAGAATGGAAATTTAACGCAATAGGTAGCGGCTTTTCTGGAGGACTTGCTGCACTATGTCGGAATTATGGTTTAGAGGTTTAATGAGGAAAACTATTAAAATTTTGTCTTGATTTTTCTCCTTGCTGACATATGTCCAAAAGAGTGAACATAGAAGTATGCGGTGATTTCTCTATGTTTTATTCTTTTGGATTTTTTTAGGAATTCTTACCCAATATTAACTAGTATTTTGCGTTGACTCCCCATGATATAATTTTAATAGATTAGTATATTCTTATCCGATGAATGAGTAATGGATAAAAAGTGCAGTCGGTTTATTGGGGAGGAAGAGGGATGAGATGGCTCAAAAGATTGGCACCAGTAGGAATGATAGCAGCAACCAGTATTCTTATGGGAAACTCACAGCTTCCAAATAATGAAACATACTTAAAAAATCTGTCTGATTTAACAGTTGTTAAAGCACATCTTTCCACCGATGCAAAAGAAAATTTAGGGAATATTATTATACTGCCTGATGCGAAGTTTGACCAAACAGAAGCAGCTACTATAATTGAAAGATTAAATAAGTTACCTCCTACGCTATTAAATAAGATACAATCTAGTGGAATAAAGGTGAAATTATTTACAGGTAAATTAACAGATAATAAAACGGCACAGAAATTCGCTGGTATTATTCCTAGAGGATACACCTCCCAAAAACCATGGGATGATGTACCTGGTATTGGGGGAGGCAAGGTTGTGCTAGTGAAGATTGGCGCAAGCGAAAAGGGAAAAGGTCATAGTTCAGTTAATTTAGAGTATCATGAATTAGCCCATTCTATTGACTATAAAATTTTAAAATATGGAAGTAAAACAGAAGGATATAAAGCAATATGGAATGAAGAAAAAAGTAGACTATTTCCAACTAGACAATATTTTCTACAATATGCGGAAGAATATTTCGCCGAAACATTTGCTATGTTTTATGTTGGTGGAACGGAAAAGGAAAAACTTTTTGAGTATGCTCCAAAAACATATCATTATATCGCTTCTATTCAATAGCTTGATTAATAAAAAAAGGGTGTTTAAAAAATGAGACAATATTTAGATCTATGTGAACATATTTTAACAAATGGTGTAAAAAAAGAAGATCGTACAGGAACTGGAACCATTAGTACGTTCGGATATCAAATGCGCTTCGATCTTTCCGAAGGTTTTCCTTTAATTACGACAAAAAAGCTTCATTTACGTTCAATTATCCATGAATTACTTTGGTTTTTAAATGGTGATACTAATGTGAAATACTTACAAGATAATAATGTCCGCATTTGGAATGAATGGGCAGATGAAAAAGGGGATTTAGGTCCTGTTTATGGTCATCAGTGGCGTTCGTGGACGACAAGAGAAGGGAATACAATTGACCAAATTTCGGAATTAATTCATGCCATCAAAACAAATCCTGATTCAAGAAGACTAATAGTGAGTGCTTGGAATGTAGGAGATATTGAGAAAATGGCATTACCACCTTGTCATTGTTTATTTCAATTTTATGTAGCAGAAGGCAAATTATCTTGTCAATTGTATCAGCGATCAGCAGATGTATTTCTAGGAGTGCCTTTTAATATAGCTTCCTACGCCTTACTAACACATATGATTGCACAAGTTTGTGATTTAGAGGTAGGAGAATTCGTGCATTCATTTGGTGACGTTCATATTTATACGAACCATATTGAGCAAGTAAAGCTGCAGCTTACGAGAGATCCTAAGCCGTTGCCACAGTTGAAAATTAACCCAAATGTAAAAGATATCTTCTCATTCGAATTTGATGATTTTGAAATTATCAATTATGAAGCCCATCCTCATATTAAAGGAGCAGTAAGCGTATGATTTCTTTAATTGTTGCCATGGATCGTAACAATGTAATAGGAGTAAATAATCAATTACCTTGGCATTTGCCGAATGATTTAAAGTATTTCAAAAGAATAACAACTGGGCATCCAATCGTAATGGGTAGAAAAACAAGGGATTCAATTGGCAGAAATTTGCCTAATCGTGAAAATGTCATCATAACGAGAAATTCTGCCTATCAGTGTGAAGGCTGCACGATTCTCCATTCTATTCAAGATTTTTATGAGTGGTGCAAAGAGAAACAGACTGAGGAAATTTTTATTATTGGCGGAGCGGAGCTTTTTGCAGAAACAATTAAGAAAACAGATAGATTGTATTTAACACAAATTGATCATGAATTTTCAGGAGATACCTTTTTTCCGGCATTAAATTGGCAGGAATGGAAGCTGGTAAGTGAAAAAAAAGGGGAAGTTGATGACCAAAATATTTACCCGCATACCTTTTTAGTTTATGAGAGAGTGTGAGAAGGGAAAAAAAGACTAGAACATAAGTATTCTAACTACCGATAAAATGGAGAAGCTTGGAAAAAACAAAATATATAATAGATAAAGCGAACTAGCTCTATTTTGTGGAGATATAAATTCGTTTCATTTCACTTCGTTTTTAAAGATCATTAAGGTATATTTTTTAGAAAACTAATATTGTTAGGGTAAAAATGGAGATGACTGAATACTCGTAGACTCCATTGGAAACTCCGAGAAAGTCCAGAACCGCAGGAATGAGGAGGCTTGGAGCTCGCCCCATGGTAAGCGAAGTGAATTCAGATTGCTGGTGATCACCACAAACCTTTTTACTTAAAATTAATAAAACCTCGAACAATTATACCAACTTTTCTTAGAATATACGTATAATTGTTCGAGGTTATTTGGTTGAAAATACTTTTATCCAGTTTTATTTTAATAAATATTGCTAGATATTGATACAACATGAAAGAAGTGATACTTTCAGGGCTTCAGAATGTATCGACGATTTATAGAAATTCACTGGAAGCCTGAGTATATGAAAATTTCTCTGCAACTAAATGATTGCTGCAATTCATATCTATAATTGTAGAAAAGGACTTGAATAGATTTTGGGAAGATAATTATTAAAAACTCCTACCCTAGGATAATCAATTGTCTTTTTTTATTGCATATTTAAATTTATCTCCGCGTAAAACTTGTTTGGAAATATGCAAGGGATTGTTATGTGTGTCATAAACCTTATCTTTTACCAACATGAGAGCAGAGCCCCGAGGTATATCTAATAAGTTGGATTCTTCCAATGTCGCATAACAAATTTCAATTGTTTTACTGCCTGTATAAGGGAGGATATTGTACTTATCTTTTAAAACTGCATAAAGGGATCCATTCAAATTTTCATCTTTTAATGAATCAAACTTTTGGGTGAAAAATACAGTTTCAATTCCAATCGGTAAATTATCCACAATCCGGAGTCTTTCGATAATTAAAATATCCTCTGGTTCCTTCAAATTAAAGAATTCTATTTCCTGCTCTGTAGCTTGACGATAATAAACTTTTTGTGTTTTGGTTGTTAAAGTTTTTCCAAGTGTCTCTACGTTGCTAGTAAAACTCATAAAAACTCTATTATTTTGTTTAAGCATTGGGGCAGCTACAAATGTCCCTTTTCCATGAATTTTAACAAGTAAATCTTCTTCTACTAATAGTGAAATTGCTTTTCTAACAGTACTTCTGCTTATTTCGTACATTTCACTTAATTCGAATTCTGAAGGAATACGCTCATCTTGTTTAAATTTACCCTCATAAATATCTTTTCTAATTGTTTCCGCTAATTGGTGATAAAGTGGTTTGCTACTAGTTATATTTAAATTTTCCATATAAATGCCTCACTAACAATTTTAGTTATATAATACCTAAAAATGCATACAAGTGCAAATGAGGTATTTTTAAAACTTGTATTCTGTTGTATTTAAAAATAGAGAGATTTTTCATAAAAAACAAAATGAAAACCATTTCCTTTGTAAAACTTGTATGCAGATATATCTAAAATATGTTTACATATAGTAAAGTATATGCTAATATGAACTTGTTCTTATGCAGACATCATAGGACATCATAAAATGAAAAGGAGATAGTTAAAATGAATGTTAACGAAATTTTAGTAGAGATTTTAGAGAAGAAAGAAAATGTTGGAATTAAAAATGTTGTTTGGATTGCAGCGGGTGGATCTAATGGTGGTTTTTATCCAGCACAATATTTTATGGATAGAGAATCAACAACCGTTCGCTCACAAATGTTTTCTAGTAATGAATTTGTTTATGCTCCGCCAAAATTTTGTGGTCAAGATACATTAGCAGTACTATGCTCAATGAGAGGAACTCCTGAAACAATAGAGGCTGCTAAAGTGGCCAAAGAACTTGGTGCTACAACAATTGGATTATATGTCGAACCTTCCGGATTAACAGAGACATGTGAATATAACATCCAATATGAGAGCATTGCGATTGATTCAAGTAAAACAGAAAGGGTCAATTCCAGTTTCGGTTTGCAGATTGCGATCACACTATTGCATTTATTGGAGGATTATGAGGGATACAATGATGCGATGGAAGCCTTTGAAATAGTAGATACTATTTATAGAGATGCTGTGGAATATACAACCCCTCTGGCAAAAGCTTGGGCGGAACAAAACAAAAACGAACAAAGTATCCACGTTATGGCAAGTGGTCCAGCAATGGGTTCTGCATACATATTCTCCATATGCAATCTAATGGAAATGGTGCAAAAGGATTCCCCTACTGTAAATAGCTGTGAATTTTTCCATGGACCGTTTGAAACTATTGATAAAAACACTTCGGTATTTTTATTAGCCTCTGAGGGAAGGGTACGGCCTGCGGATGAAAGAGCAATTAAGTTTTTAAAGAGATATGGCGGAGAAAAAGTATATGTCCTTGATGCTAAAGAATTGGGAATTAATAGAATCAAAGACTCAGTTTCTGAATATTTTAACCATATTTTATTTTCCCCTATTCTAAATAATGTGTTTCTAAGACAGTTATCTTATGCTACGAAAAATGATTATATGACCCGTAGATATATGTGGAAGGTTCAATATTAAGGGAGTTTTCTAGAAACTATTTTTATATAAATTCAGTATGTCATCTTTAAAAGGAGGTAGTCTATTTGAGGAGATTTTTACTAGCCTCACACGCCAATTTTGCAGAAGGAATATACGGTTCCTTGAAATTAATCATGGGAGATCAGTCTAATGTCGATTTTCTTTGCGCATATATGACAGAAGATTTTGACTTAAATAAGGAAATATCTTTCATTATAGAAAACTTAAAAACAGAAGATGAATTAATTGTTGTAACCGATCTCCTTGGTGGAAGTGTTAACAATGAATTTATGAACTATGTTAATAGAATGGATAAGAAAGTCTTCGTAGTATCAGGACTTAATTTAGGATTATTAATTACCCTGTTATCAAGACAAAATGAAGAGAAGGATATAGGACAACTTATTGTTGAATCAATAGATGAATCCAAGGAATCTATTTGTTTATGCAATAAAATCTTAGAAGATTCTCAAAATATAGATGACGAGTTTTAGAAATGAGGGAAGGTTATGATCTTATTAACAAGAGTGGATCATCGATTATTACATGGACAAGTTGCTGTTTCTTGGACGTCGATGCTTGGTGCAGATTGCATTTTAATTGCCAATGATGAACTAACGAAAAATGACTTAAAAAAAACAACAATGAAGTTAGCTAAACCGGCTAACGTTAAATTAGTCATAAAAAATATTGAGGATTCGATTAGAGCAATTCAAAGTGGAGCAACCGAAAAATATAAATTATTTATTGTTGTTGAATCTATTGAAGATGCTGCTAAGTTATCAGAAGCCATTCCAGAAATAAAGCAAATTAATTTAGGTGGAATAAAGGCAAAAGAAGGATCAAGAAATATTTCGAAAGCAATTAATGTCTTACCAGAGGAAGAAAAATTACTGAAAGAAATGCTGATGCGAAATGTGGAAATTGAGATAAGACAAATTCCTAATGATAAGAAAATTTTGGCCAAAAATATACTGTAATACATATAGAAAAGGGTATTCCTGCCCTTTTTTATATGCAAGCATTTAGTTTTTTGGGTGTTATTTAAATAAGCATTAATAAGGAGGGACAAATAGTGTTAGAGGTTATATTAATATTTCTCATTGCATGTTTTGGATATAGTGATTATTTTACAGGAAAAACATTACAAACACGCCCGATTGTTTTAGGACCTCTTGTAGGATTGGCATTAGGAGATATAGAAGCTGGATGTATAATTGGTGCCACTCTGGAGTTAGCGTTTATGGGGGCTGTCGGTGTTGGAGCGGCACTTCCACCCGAGGTCGTTTCAGGGAGTGTTCTTGGTACAGCTTTTGCTATTATTGGGCATAAAGATGCTGGGATGGCAGTCGCATTAGGATTACCGATCGCTATGCTTGTTATGATGCTCCGCAACTTTCTTTTTATCGCTATTGTACCGTTATTTGCAAATAAGGCAGATAAGTATGCGACAGAAGGAGATCTTAAAGGGGTAAGCAGAATGCATTGGTATGGTGGTATTTTTGGAATGTATCTTCCTTTAGCAATTTTGACCGCGCTTTCATTCTATTTAGGATCCAGTGTAATGGAAAATATTTTAAATATGATCCCAACATTCATTCAAGATGGACTATCTATTTCAGCGGGAATTCTGCCAGCACTTGGTTTTGCTATCCTGCTTCGGATGATTTTGAATAAAAAAATTGTTCCGTTTTTATTCATTGGTCTTATCCTAACAGCTTATCTTAATTTGCCTGTTCTTGCTGTAGCTATATTAGCTGTTTGTATTGTTTTCATTATGTCTCATACGAATGAAAAACAGATGGCTGCCGGAAATAATGATATGGAGGTAGAGGATGATGACTTCTAATAGGAGTAATGTTACTGATAATAGTTCTATCGAAAGGAAAGCGGATGAAACTATGGGAATTACTAAAAGTGACTTAAGGAAAGTCTTTTGGAGATCCTTACCTTTTGAAATTTCATGGAACTATGTAAGACAAGGACATATGGGATTTGCTTCCTCTATGATTCCTATCATTGAAAAACTATATAAAAATAACAAAGAAGAGAGAGCAAAGGCCTTACAAAGGCATATGGAATTTTTTAATATTACGGTTTATTTTTCAACATTAGTACTAGGTATTATAACAGCAATGGAAGAAAAAAGAGCAAGGGATCCCAAAAACTTTGATATCGATTCAATCAATAATGTGAAAGTAAGTTTGATGGGTCCATTGTCAGGAATAGGCGATTCAATTTTCTTAGGAACACTTCGCATTATTGCAGCAGGAATTGGGGCATCACTAGCCTTAAATGGAAGTCTTTTGGGTGCCATTCTTTTTTTACTGATTTACAATATCCCAGCACTTGGAATGAGATATTTTGGAATGATGAAAGGTTATGAACTGGGAGCGGGTTTATTAGATAAAATTCAAAAGTCGGGTCTAATGGAGAGGATTACAAATTCCACCGCGATACTAGGTTTAATGACAATAGGGTCAATGATTGCGACAATGGTTGTTGTAAAAGTACCTCTGAAATTTGGTTCTGGTGATGCTGTGACGAAAGTACAAGATATCTTAGACGGAATCATGCCTAGTCTCTTACCTATTGGTGTTACTTTTTTAATTTACTGGTTGCTTGGCAAAAAAATTAAGACAACTTGGCTGTTAATGGGAATTATCATTGTTTCAATTATTTTTGCATGGTTAGGCATCCTTGCCCCATAAAAAGTTTTTATCTTAAATCAAAGTGGCAGGGATTTGTTCCTGCCATTTTTGCAATAACCTTTTTTGAAGATAAAAAACCTATCATATTGATAGGTCAGACTGTGGACAAACTGAGATATGATTACTTCGTCACCTTATTCATAACGGAACATCAAGGAATGTTAAAAACTTGCTTCTATACATAAAGATACACACAAAAATACATTAAAGCACTCCCTGCTAATACGAATAGGTGCCAAATAGCGTGGAAGTAGGGAATCTTTTGCATGACATAGAAGATGCTTCCGATCGTATATAAAAGCCCGCCGCCTACGAGAAGCATAAAACCAGTTGTGCCAATGGCATGATATAACGGGACAATAGCCATTACTATCAGCCAGCCCATAATAACGTACAAAATGGTGGAAGTAACTATATATTTTTTTACATAATAACATTTAAAGACAATACCAATAATGGCCAAAGCCCATACGATTCCAAATAGTGTCCAGCCTAACCCGCCACGGATAGCAACTAAAACAAAAGGAGTATAGGTACCTGCGATTAAAAGATATATAGAAGAATGATCGAGTATCTCGAAAAAGTCCTTCACTTTCTCATGGGTAATGCTATGCAATAGGGTGGAGCATAAATATAGGATAATCATGGATGCTCCAAAAATAGAGAAACTGACGATTCTCCATGGGTTATCTGTTTCAACAGCATTAATGATCAGCATCACTAATGCAGGTATACTTAAAAGAAAGCCAATCCCGTGGGTAATACTATTTGCAATCTCTTCTTTTAATGAGAAATCTTTAATCGAAAAATTCATAATTTTATTCACTCCTTATCCCCTAATTGTAATGGATTTCTTTCATAAAAACAAACAATTGCCGAATACGCTGCAATCAGATAATTTTACGTGGTCAAAAAAGTTTAAAAAAAATGAAAATTTAAAATTTTGTTAGTGATAAAAGAATAATTCATGATATAATGTACAAATTAAAATGGTTAGAAATGAGGGTGTGGAAATGGAACAAAATGTAATGAAAAAATGGGTGCAATTGGAGGATATTATTATTGCATACCAAGGTATTAAAGACATAGTAGCCCATACTCCCTTACAAAAAAATTATCGGTTATCCGAAAAATATGATTGCAACATTTATCTAAAAAGGGAAGATTTACAGCATGTTCGTTCCTTCAAACTAAGAGGAGCATTTTATTCCATGAAGATGCTGGAAAAAGAGAAAATGAAAAATGGCGTAGTATGTGCAAGTGCAGGGAATCATGCACAAGGAGTGGCCTATTCTTGTCGTTATTTAAATGTGCATGGAAAAATATTTATGCCTGCAACAACTCCAAAGCAAAAGGTCACACAAGTTAAAATGTTTGGCAAAGAAAATGTAGAAATTGTTTTAATAGGGGATACTTTCGATGATTCATATGTAGAAGCAGTAGCGTGTGCAGAAGCGGAAGAAAGAGCATTTATCCATCCATTTAATGATGAAAATGTTATTGCTGGTCAAGGGACAATGGCAATCGAAATGATGAATGATATTGATGTCCCGATTGATTTTGTGTTTGCAAGTATCGGTGGCGGTGGCTTAATGGCAGGGTTAAGTACATACATGAAAAGCGTTTCTCCAGCAACGAAAATGATTGGTGTAGAACCAGCTGGTGCCCCTTCGATGAAGGAAGCCTTAATTAGAAATAAAGTAGTAACATTAAATAAAATTGATAAATTTGTAGATGGGGCAGCAGTCAAGAGTGTTGGACAAAAGAATTTTGAAATTTGCAGAGATTATGTAGATGATATCGTGTTAGTGCCTGAAGGCAAAGTATGTACATCGATTTTGTCTTTATATAATGAGCATGCCATAGTCGCTGAACCAGCTGGAGCTCTTCCAGTTGCTGCGCTAGACTTGTATAAGGAAAAAATAAAAGGCAAAAATGTTGTGGTTGTCATTAGTGGTGGTAATAATGACATTGATCGCATGCAGGATATTAAAGAACGCTCTTTATTATATGAAGGTTTATTATATCACTTTATTGTTAATTTTCCGCAAAGAGCAGGTGCACTAAGAGAGTTTTTAGATGATGTTTTGGGACCTGATGACGATATTGTTCGATTTGAATACGTCAAAAAGAATAATAAGGAAAGTGGTCCTGCACTTGTAGGTTTAGAACTGAAAAATAGGGATGATTACAGAGAATTAATTGAACGAATGGATAAAAAAGGATTTCCGTATACGGAAGTGAATAGAGATTCTAACTTATTCCATTTACTGGTCTAATCCATCTAATATGGCCATGCGCGTTGTTATTGAGCGCATGGTTTTTTGAGCATGCATTTACTTTTTAAAGCGTTTTGAGTTCAGTTATTTCGTCAGAGATTGTGATGCGATTCACAGGTTACGAAATGCTTAATTTGTGGTATAGTGGATAATAGATGCTCAAAAAAATACAAAGCAGCATAGGAATATAATAAAAATAAATGTATAATAAAGTAAGCGCTTAATTGAAAAATGAATGATTAATAGGAAGTGTGAAATGAAAAAAATCAAAATTGTAACAGATTCAACGGTAGATTTATCACAAGAAATTTTAGAAAAATATGAAATTGAGGTAGTATCTTTATCTATTTATGTTGATAACAAATCATATTTGGATCGAGTAGATATTTCACCAGCGGAATTTATCGATAAGATGATAGCAGCAGATGAGCTACCTAAAACCTCCCAGCCATCTGTTGGCACTTTTGTGGAAAAATATGATGAACTTGCAGACGAAGGCTTTGATATAATTTCCATTCATATGACTGGTGGAATGAGTGGGACAGTAGAATCAGCTAAAAGTGCCAGCCAATTAACAAAGGCAACCGTCTTTGTTGTAGACTCAGAATTTATTTCTAAAGGTTTATCTTTTCAAGTATTAGAAGCAGCAGAAATGGTAAAAAACGGGCATAACGCAGCCGAAATTTTGCAAAGATTAAATCATGTGAAAAAACATACGAAACTTTTTGTTGTAGTAGATACATTAGAGAATTTAATGAAGGGCGGAAGAATAGGAAAAGGGAAAGCGTTTCTAGGTTCTTTATTAAATATTAAACCCATTGCAACTCTAGAGGACGGTGTATATACACCTGTAGCAAAGGTACGAAGTCGTTCACAAGCAGTGAAATATTTAGCTAATGCCTTTGCGGAAGACAACATAGGAAAAAAGATCAAAGGGGTAGGCATTACACACGCTGGCAGCCTAGATGTTGCGCTTAAATTGAAAGAAGCAATAGAAAAGGCTACTGGTTTTAATAGAGTTGATATTGACTATACAACTCCTATCATTTCCACCCATACGGGACCAGGGGCAATCGGGTTTAGCTATTATATGGAATAATCATTCTTTTATTGTAGGATTCAGCAAAAGGCAGATTGCTGCTCGACAAAAAGAATGTTGTGGGTTATAGGAATATAAAAACAATAAAAGCCAAACAATCATAGGAACATCCTGTGATTGTTTGGCTTTTTCTGTCTAAATAAGTTATATCTGAAACACTTTGATTTTGTGAGGATAAATGTAGAATCCTCTTATTCATTAGAAGGAAAGAGCAATTCATACCTCCTCTTTTTTTAAAATTAGTGAATTAAAAAAATGGGGTAATTAAAGGGAATTTAAGTGAAAATGTCGAATCAACATATAAATTAAGATAACGAACATAAATAACGATATATAATTCAATTGTAATTGGGAGAAGTAGTTTCAAGTATAGTATGTCTTTTGTAACCAAGGAATATAAGAAATAGGTGGCCAGTATGATAAAAAAATATAATACTATTCCGTTTGCAAATAAATATCAAGTTGTTTCTTTTTTTCTGCCCTTTTTTCTTCTCATGCTTTTTGTAACATTCATATTCTATTACCAGTATAAAGAGTGGAAGACATATTTTGAAAAGGATGGGGAAGAAATTTTAACATTATTAAGTGATAATGTTTCCTTGCATATGGGTGAATCGAAAAGGACTGATTCTAAGCAACTACTTCATAATATAATCAACTCTCCAGATTTTAATAAAAGCATTTTGGAAATAAAGGAACGCATTTATATATCGGTATTAGCAGAAAATGAGAAGCAAAATCATATAGCTGTTATCTCACAGCAAAATCAAAAAATAGGAATTCATTATGTTGATAGACTAGCAGAAAATATAATGCCTGTATATAAGAGAACAATTACTATGCATGAAGTTCAGCACAGTAGCATATACAAACTTAATAAAGACCATTATAAGAGTTCCTTCATTCCTATTTATGATAAAAAAGGCCATTTGGTGGGCGTTATTGGAATGGAAAGGAAACTCAATGACCAGTTCTATTTTCTGAAAAAACTCGCACTTCAAATGATATTTTTCTTTTTAATTAGCTTTATCTTTCTGTTTATTTATATAAGAAACTGGTTAAATAAAATCCTTCACCCTATTAACAAAATGATGGTAGGTTTGAATGAAATAAGTGGTGGGAATTTTGATGTTAAAATGGAGATAAATGAGAACTCAGAATTACAAGGGTTGATGAAAAATTATAATGAAGTTGTTGCTAATCTTGCGTCTCTTTTCTATCGTTTAACCAATACTGCAAAAGAGCTTGGAACAATATCAAAGGATTTTCAACTAACTACAATGGAAGAAGCACTTATGCAAATGGATAATATTGTAGATTACTTGAAAATGAATAAGGAATTACAAAGAGCGGAGAAAATGAATGCAGTTGGTCAGCTTGCTGCATCTGTTGCTCATGAAATAAGAAATCCGATGACTGTCGTCAAAGGTTTTTTGCAAATTTTTTATGCAAAAGAACATATGAGTGAAGAAGAAAGAACATATATTAAATTAATGATTGAGGAAATGAATCGCGCAGAAACAATTATTAATGATTATTTATCTTTAGCAAAGCCTGATGTGGAACAATCACAAAAGGTTGATGGAGCAGCATTGGCAAATAAAGTCATTGACTTAATGCACTCTTATGCAATGATGGGCAAAGGTATTCACTTTAAAAAGAATATTCAACAAGTATACCTAGAAGCTAATAATAATGAATTAAAGCAAGTACTTATAAATATTTTAAAAAATGCAATTGAAGCAATGAAAAATGGAGGAACGATAACTATTAACCTTTATCCAGTAAAGAAATATGGGGTATTTGAAATAGAGGATACTGGAATAGGAATGACAGAAGAAGAGATAAACCGATTAGGTACTGCATTTTATTCGTTAAAAGAAAAGGGGACTGGGATGGGTTTAATGGTTTGTTATCAGATGGTTGAGCAGATGAAAGGACATATTGAAGTACAAAGCGAAAAAGGAAGGGGCACGTTATTTAGAATTTTCATCCCTCTCTATCTTAATGAGTAAAAAAAGTAATTCTCCTTACATATGGATGAATTTAGAGTTTCCTAAAAGAAAAAGTTTAAATAAGAGAATTTTTTACTTATTTCGCAGTGATTAGGATGCATATTGGGAGCTTATTGGAAAAAAATAAGTGCATAAATTCATTTCGAATTCTCTTCAATATGCTATACTATAAAAAATGAAGGTAGGTGAAAAGATGAAAAAACCATTTACCTTTCTTGTTTTATTATTTTCTCTTTTAATGCTTGTTTCCTGCTCCAATCAGACACTCTATAATACAGAAAAAGATATGGTAGTTTTGAATAAAAAGGATATACCAGTCAGTTTTTTACCAAAAGAATTAGCAATAGTATCTGTTGGAGATTCTCTTACACAAGGTGTTGGTGACAGCACTGGAAAAGGGGGATATATTCCATATCTGCAAACTTTACTTGAAGAAACTAAAGGAGTAAATAAGGCAGATTTTTTGAATTATGGGGTAAGAGGCAACAGGTCCGATCAGTTATTAAAAAGAATTAAAACAGAGGAAGTTAGTGAGTCAATTAAAAAAGCAGATGGTGTAATTATTACTATTGGTGGAAATGATATTATGAAAGTTGTACGAAATAATATTACCAATTTGCAAATGGATTCTTTTAAGGCACAATTAAGCGAATATGAAGATAATCTAAATAATGTTTTGGCTAGTATACGAGAATACAATCCTAAAGCTGTCGTAATAGTAGTTGGGGTCTATAACCCATTTATCAAGATGTTTTCCGATATCAAAGAAATGAATCAAATTGTGGCCGATTGGAATAGTACAAGTGAAAGGGTATTAGCAAAATATGAGCATACATATTTCGTGAGTATCGAGAATATTTTTGAAAATCCAACATCAGATTTACTTTATGAAGATTATTTTCATCCTAATGACAAGGGATATCAACTTATTGCTGAAGCCATCTATGAAAAGATGTTAACAGCGCCACTAGCTGATATACTGGAGAATTTGCAGACGGAGAATTGAGGAGAAAAGGTTGTTTAAGAACAAGTGGAAACTAGCATTTTTAACATTAGCAGGTGTTCTTGTACTTGGTATCATTTATATAGCGATAATGATATTTAAACCAGTTGAGAAGACACCGATATTAAAGCAGCAAGGAGAAGAAGTTCCATTTGCTGTTACAACAAATCGTGAGGATTTGACGAAGCTAATTAATCATTTTCTAGAAAAAGAAGGACTTAATGGTCCGATTCATTATGAAATAAATATAGCGGATCAAGTAGAGCTATATGGTACGATGCCGATTTTTCAAACAGA
Organism: Niallia sp. FSL W8-0951; assembly: GCF_038006525.1. Taxonomy (NCBI): domain Bacteria; kingdom Bacillati; phylum Bacillota; class Bacilli; order Caryophanales; family Bacillaceae; genus Niallia; species Niallia sp. FSL W8-0951. Next base: position 1,780,129 of record NZ_JBBOVK010000001.1, on the reverse strand, counting down.
TATTCAAATGAAATTAACCTTTGAACCAATAGCATTAGAAAATGGGGATTTATTATTAAAACAAAAAGAAATAAGTATTGGTCATCTGCCGTTACCCGTATCTTATGTAATGAATTTCATTGAAAATCAATATAATTTTCCAGATTGGGTTGATATTCAGCCAAATGAAGAAGAAATATATGTTCATTTAACTAAGATGGACTTGAAAAACGGAATGTTAGTAGAGGCGAAAACATTTGATTTAGAACAAAATATAATTCAATTTAATTTATTGCTGCCAACTGAATAAGTAAGAATGAAAGGCTATTTCTAAAAAGTCTCCTATCCCAAATGTATGGATTATTGGTGGGAGATTTTGAGAATAGCCTCTTTATGCTAACAGGAAAAAATTAATAATTCACAAGTTTTTTCATCGGTTCCTTCGACAATAAATCCACTATATGTTTTATCGGCTTCTAATTGGAGAGCAGGAAATTTCTTTAATACTTCCTTTGTTTCTGTATTTCTTGCTTCTAAATAGACAGTCATTGGAAACAATCCTAAATAAGAACTTGCTCCTTTATAAGGAATGGATGGAAATACGATATCTCCTTTTTGAACCGCGATATCAATGGTTGGCAGGTTTTCTGCCAGTTGAATAATTCGTAGTTTTGTTTCGTTTGCTGGTACAATTGGAAATTCAGGAAATGAATGTATTGTTAGGTTTCTTTCATTGCCAGCAAGAGCAAAAGTATGATATGCATTACAATCAATATTCAATATTTGACTGGATAATGGATCTATCTGCTTCCCAGTTTCATATATATCCAGTTGATATTTTCCAGCAGGCAATGTTAATTCATTGCTCATCGTTTTAAAGGATACTTCTCTTAACAGACATATACCATTCATGTAAATATCAACAGCAGGCAAGTTATTAGTGCCTTGTAAAAACCTGACTTTCCCATATTCATTTTGCCTTTGGATGTCCGAGACAATAGCAGACTTACTTTCCTTCTTTAAAGCATGGGTTAAGCTTTGAAGATGCTTATGATAATAATATACATGTAATTCAGGATTCGTATATTTATAGTAATCACTTAATACGTTATACATTCCAGCTTCTTGGATGGAGTGAAAATGATCTCTTGTCATGGAACTTCCCCCTAATATTCATAATTCTCTTACTTTCCATTACGATTTAAAAGTAAATCCAGCTTGACAGATGAAGAAAAGAGTCTTCTGAAAATAGAATATGCTAAAGATTAGGGAGAGTGCCTAATAAAATAGGCTTTACAATTTAATTGAATATTTATATAATAAAATTAATAAATGAAAGGGGCTGATGTCTTATGAGTAACAATACATTTTTTAAATCGTTTATTCATATAGCATACAGCCCAAACGGTTACGTCAATAAATGAGTATTTGTCATCTATAGATAGACGATAAGTTCTTATGTGGAGACTTCTAAATGTTTGTAGGGAAACCATGGGCTGTATGCACCATGGTTTTTTAATTTACAAATATTTGGAGGTCTATACATGGAATTAACCCAGATTGGTTTTAACGAAACTATTAAAGAAGCGTTTGAAATGGTTGCAAAGGAAAATCAAATAATTGGCAGAATTTCTTTAGAACAGAAAAGAATGTATCGAGTGTGGACGGAATATGGTGAGCTTTTATGTGAAGTATCCGGAAAATTAGCATACACTGCACAGTCAAGAGAAGAATTACCCGCAGTTGGCGATTGGGTGATTGTTTCGCCGAGAATTCTTGAAGAAAAAGGAACCATTATAAACATATTACCTCGAGTAAGCAAATTTTCTAGAAAAGTAGCAGGTAATAGTACCGAAGAACAAATAGTAGCAGCCAATGTTGATACTATTTTCTTAGTTAATTCATTGAATGAAGATTTAAACATAAGAAGAATAGAACGCTATTTAACTTTAACATGGGAAAGTGGAGCAAGTCCGGTCATTGTTTTAACGAAAGCGGATTTAGTAGATGATATTAGTGAAAAAGTCACTTTGGTAGAATCAGTAGCTTTTGGTATTCCTATTATAGTAGTAAGTATTGTAAATAACATTGGATTAGAAACGTTGAAAACATTTCTTTCTCCTGGAAAGACAGTCGCTTTATTAGGTTCATCTGGTGTCGGGAAATCTACTTTAACAAATTATCTATGCGGATACAATAAACAGGAAGTCCAAGGAATTAGAGAGTCCGATGCAAAGGGAAGACATACTACTACAAATCGAGAGATGGTTTTGTTGCCGAATAGTGCAGTATTAATTGATACTCCAGGAATGAGGGAGCTGCAATTATGGAATAGTGAAGAGGGTATTTCTAATAGTTTTTCTGAAATAGAAGAATTTGCAGCATATTGTAAATTCCGAGATTGTCAGCATGAAAAGGAAATTGGCTGCGCAGTAAAGCTTGCTATTGAAAATGGGAAAATCGAAGAAGAACGATTACTTAGCTATAAAAAGCTGTTAAGAGAACTGGCTTTTCTTGAGAGACGACAAGATAAAAAAGCACAATCAGATCAAAAGAAAATATGGAAAAATAGGAATAAACAATTTAAGAAGAAGTAGTTACTTGATTGTTTTTATAAAAAATCCCTTGGTCTTATGAATCAGGGGATTTACGTTTCTTTTAGAGACTTAATTTTTGCATATTTCTCTTATAAACATTAAGCTAATAGTGTGAAATCATGGAGATAAGGGAATAAAAAAGAGGAGAAAGTTATTTAGGGGGGTATAGATGTGAAGGAAAATGTAAAAGTGGCAACATTTGCAGGAGGATGTTTCTGGTGTATGGTTAAGCCTTTTGATCAGGAGCCAGGGATTATCAAAGTTGTTTCTGGGTATACAGGAGGACATAAAGAGAATCCAACCTATAAAGAAGTTTGTTCTGAAACGACGGGACATTATGAAGCAGTCCAAATTACATATGATCCAGATGTTTTTTCATATGAAAATTTGCTTAGTATTTATTGGCAGCAAATTGATCCAACTGATGCAGGGGGGCAATTCTATGATCGCGGTCAATCCTATCAAACAGCAATCTTTTACCATAGTGAGGAACAAAAGCAAGCAGCTGAAATATCTAAACAACAATTAGAATCAAGTGGTAGATTTAGTAAACCGATTGTAACAAAAATTCTTCCAGCATCTACTTTTTATCCTGCGGAGGATTATCACCAGGATTATTACAGAAAGAATCCTGAACATTATAATCGTTATCATATTGGATCAGGACGTGCAGCATATATTCAAGAGAATTGGAGAGATGAGTAATGGAAAAAGACAAACTAAAAGAAAAATTAACACCCATACAATATGAAGTAACACAAAACAATGGAACAGAACCACCATTTCGTAATGAATATTGGGATGAATTTGGTGATGGGATTTATGTCGATATTGTTTCAGGAAAACCATTATTCAGTTCCCTTGATAAATATGATGCTGGCTGTGGATGGCCAAGTTTTACAAAGCCAATTGATGAAGAAGAATTAACGGAAAAGAAAGACACTAGTCATGGAATGATACGCACAGAAGTGAGAAGTAAGGAGGCTGATTCTCATCTTGGTCACGTATTTAATGATGGTCCGCAACCTACAGGCTTACGATACTGCATGAATTCAGCAGCGATGAAGTTTATACCAAAAGAAGAATTGGAAGAAAAAGGATACGGTAAGTATTTAAGTTTATTTAGATAATAGAAGAAAGGGGGATGCCATGATAGGTATCCCCCCCTTTCTTCAAGGAAGTATTTTTGCTAATTAGTGATAATAGAAGATATTTGGATCAAATGTTGATCGGTTATATTATATCTTGATTTATGTGCGGAAATTTGAAAAGTAACCTTATGATCCGTATTTTTTAGACCGCTAGTGACATAGAGTGATCTTTCTTTTTTAAATGGCCACCATGTGGAAATAGTAGTTACATAGTTATTGTCTATAAATACATCCATCATTCCACCCTTTTCACTTCTGATTACGTTTACTCCTAAAAAAGAACCACTAAAATGATATTCAATATTTGCGCCAATTTTACCGGATGTATAATAACCATCTTTTTTTCGGAAAGAAGGGTCGATTAAATCAATAGGATAACTGGTTTTCATCTTCAAACTAGATACTTCATTAACAGGTATAGTAGAAGTCAGTACTTTCTTTTTATCGTGAATTGCTTTTTGCAGCGTATTAACGACTTCTTGAGCATATAGATAATATCCATAGTCATTTGGGTGTACAAGATCATTTGTTAATCGTTCAGTTGATAATCTAGATTCTCGAAAAGGAATTCTCATATCAATATTTGTTGCATAAAAGTTTTTAGATATCTGTTTTATAACGTTCACAAAGTCCTCATTATCTAGACTGCTTTCTGTAATTGTTATTAATTCTGCATCAGGATAACGGAGGACAACCTCTTCTAATAAAGACTGATAAAAGAAATAAAATTGCTTATCATCCATATATTTTCGATCATTTTCTCCAAATACAATAAATACTAAATCAATATTTTTAGATAAACTATTTTTCAATTTATATAATCCTTCAAATGCAGTGGCTCCGCTTTGTACTACTAACTGTTTTTTAAATGAGCCTCCATATTTTTCTGTTAAGCTCCTTTCCATAAGGTGAAACCATTTTCGATGATTGTTGCTTGCCCCTGAACTCCTGCCAATACTATCGCCTACAATTAAATAGTTCACTTGTTTTCCATCCGTAATTTTTTTGTAAACATTTCTTTTCGGTTGTTCAGAATGAACTAATGCATATGCCATGCTGGTTATGACAATAAAAATAAGAGAGTAAATAAAATATTTCAATCCTTTTTTCATTTTTCTATTTTCTTACCCTCCTTATTAATTAACGAATATCCTGTTCATTAAATTACCCTACAGAAATACAAGGTAACCAGTAATTTTATTGTATTTTGAATGAGAAGAAATTTAGGCTCTTCGAACAATTACTATTGAATGAATTTAAATTCAACTAAATCACTTGCACCATTATTTTCAATTATGTATAGTATACGTTATATCTATCGATCAAGGAAGGTGAGATCATGACTAAATCTTTTTATCATTTTCTTATGAAGTTTAGACATCCCGAACCAAATGATCAAATTAGCGAATTTGCGAATGAAGCTTATCTTGATCATGATTTTCCCAAAAATAGTTTTGATTATGATGAAATAAGCGATTATCTAGAATTAAATGGTCATTATCTTCCGAGCATGCGTATTTTTGATGAGGCATGGGAGAAATATTTATTTCAAGAAGAAAAGAAGAATTATAGCTATTGAAAACATCCAACCACAATTTGTTTGGATGTTTTTTTATCTTCTTAATGTTGCCTGTCTAAAAGGTTAATTATTCCTTAAATAATAAGAAGAAAAAAAGGAAGAGCTGATGCTTGTACTTAAACATTGGAAAGTATTCTTCCTTTTAACCTATACACATATAATGAATAAACCGTTTAAGGAGTGACAATAACACAATTAGGAAGATAGAGAATTTTTATGCGCGAATAGTGGTTTGTTGCATATGATAGTAGTACCAAATAAGTGAAAGTATAGCCGGAAAAGGATGGAAATTACATGGTAATTGAAGATAGGATAATATTCCTTTAATATCCCCCATCTTCATGGATCAAATATTCTATTCAAGAGTGTGGGGGAAAAACGCATAAGTAGCAGTGCCACACAATCTTGTTTAGAGAGGATTTGTTATTATGGCGAATCGAAAAAAACCAAAATTCAAAATTGGTGATACAGTCGTGATCACGATATATGGAACGGTCGGAAAAATCACGGATGTAAAAAATCTTATTTACAGTAAGTGTGAAGTGTTGGTATAATTGACTTTAGAGGTGATTGACTAATGCTTGCTGCACTATATTTACGATTATCAAGGGACGAAGAACAAAAAGGACTAGTAGAAGCCCTTCATAATCATAGAGAGGCTCTAATAAAATTAGCTGAAAACAATAACTTGCAATATGATATATATCAAGAAGTATCAAGTGGAATGAATTCAACAAGGGTGGAATTGAATAAATTATTAGAAAATATCCACGAATACGACTATGTTTTATGCATGGATATTGATCGTTTGACTAGGGATAATGTTTATGCAGAACAATTAAAACAAATCTTTTATATGAATGACATAAAAATTTTAACTCCAACAGGAGAAATAGATTTTAATAACGAATCCAATGATTTATTATACAGCTTTTCTAGTCTATTAGCTAACTACGAATGGAAACAAATTAGGAAAAGAATGAGTAGAGGAAGGTTAGCGGCTGCCGGTCAAGGTAAATGGGTAGGAAGCAATCGGGTTCCATTAGGATACAAGAAAAATAAAGAAAAAAAGTTAGAAATAGAAGAAAACGAAGCTAAGATTGTTAGATTTATTTTCAACAAACTATTGGAGGGATATTCTGCTCATCGGATAACAATAGAATTAGACAAGTTAAATTGGAGAACAAAAAGAGGGAAAACAATCACTACCACTCATATTTCTCTAATGCGAAAAAATCCAGTTTATTATGGTACAGTCGCTATGAAGAGAAGGGTTAATGGTAAAGTAGTGGATGAAGTTTTTGTAGAAAATGCCCATGAGGGAATTATTTCAAAAGAGACATTTCTAGCCCTTCAAAAAACAAGAGTTAAAGATCAAAAGTTTAATTTACGAGAAAAAGGCACTGTACATGTTAAGTTGCACGGATTAATTTATTGCAGTGTGTGTAAAAGAAGAAGATATATTCGAACTGATGGAAAAACCAACACATATTATATTAAATCATGCGGTAGTAAAATAGTGACTGATGTATGTACTGATAGGGGACGTAAATATGATGAAATCGAAAAACTTGTTTTTGAAGACATTAAGCGAGAAAAAAAGTCACTAGAAAAGAAAAGAGATATACTCCTTAAAAGTGATGATAATCAAGAAATTAAAAACTTAGAAATAAGAATCAGTTCTTTAAAAGCTAACAGAAATAAGTTGAATACCAGAAAGAAAAATCTACTAGTAATGAGATCTGATGGTGAAATTTCAAAGAGTGAATTCGAAGAGTTTAAAAATGAGATAGATGAACAATTGAAATCAGTTGAAGGCGAAATAGAGTTACTAGAAATAAAAAAGAACTCTGTTAAAAACAGAGATGAAGAGATAAATAGATTAAATTATATTATTAATCAAATCGATTTTATTGATGATATGAATACTATAGAAGTTAACGCCTTTCTTAAAACGATTATAAATAAAGTATACTTCACTTCTAATGAGTCTAAGTTAGATAGTACAGCAAAAGGTTTGAAAAACAGAGAAAATTTTACTGTGGAAATAGAATATAAAGAATAATATATGTTTGCTATTTAGTGTCAAAGTTGTGAGTCTTTCTTTAAAAATTCCTAATAAAATTTAACTTTTATGGAAATAGTATTATTACCACTGTTTATCACCAAGAGTTACTTCATGAAGAATAGGAATCCAGTGAGGTTAGTCTCCATTTCCTCACTGGGTTTTCTTATGTTATTTAGATGCTGCTTTAACTTCTTTGACTACAGCTTCAATTAATTGATTCAACTCTTCTTCACTAATTTTAATTTTCTTAGATGCTAAGAGATCTAATAATTGTCCTTTTGCAATTTCGAACTTTTCTTCACCTTTTAATTCATGTGAAACTTGTTCTACTGCATTGACAACGATTTTAACTAAACCTTTATTATGTTCTAATTTAGCAAGCAAACCTTTTTGTTTTAAAAATTTAGTCACGTAAGTTGTGATAATACCAGCGAATGCAACTAACACAGTTGATAATAATTCAATAAATTGACTTTGTAATAATTGCTGAATAGCTTCCATTTCATATTCCTCCTAAGAATTAATAATAAAAATCCCCAACTGAACAAACAGAAGTGGATTGGTACCTTAAACTAATTTAATCTGAATAGCTTCAACACGTTTAGATAGACCTGTAGTTCCAGCAGCTTCACCATTTTTCTTCCAAGGTGTCCAACCGTCTTTTTCTACATGAACACGATATTGGATATCTAGCCCTTTAGCTTTAATTTTAACTGCTTCAAGTCGTAAGCTTTCTCCAATAGTCCCAACTACCTCACCGTTAGTTCTAAAAGTAGTCCAACCTAAACCTTGAACATGAGCTTCCATTTCTATCTTAGCATCACTGTTTTCTAATTTAACTGTTAACGCTTCTAGCCGTTTAGATTGACCTGTAGTACCTGCAGTTTTACCATTGGATACTTTACCTTGCCATCCAATTCCTTGAACATGAGCTTCATAAACAATAGAAGGGGATTTAGCTTTAACCTCAGTAGGTTTAGTATTTTTAATAGGAGTAGTAGGTTTAGGAGTAGCTTTCTTCTTTAAACCTTTCCATTTAGCAATAGCATCAGCAATACCTTTTCCAACGTCTTTGAGCACTGCATCACTACGAAGTTTACTGATATCAGTTGTAGAGTCCATAAAGCCACCTTCGATTAATATGGCAGGCATTTTAGTCTCACGAGTAATATGTAGATCAGAGAATTTAATTTTGCGATCACGCAAACCATATGTTTTTACTAGAATAGGTTGAACTGCTTGAGCCATTTCTAATGCTTGACCTTTGATTCCAGTTTGAACATGAGTTTCAACTCCGCCCCAATTTCCCCATTTACCACTATTAGCGTTGTGGTGGAAGGAGATATAAATATCCACTTTATCAGCATTAGCTTTATCTGTACGTGTTTTTAATGGTACGTCTGTTTTACCTGTCGGATCATCATAACGTTTAACTTCAACGCCTTCATATTCTTTCATTTTAGATATAAAAGCACACAGTACCCTATCGTTAAAATTCCATTCGTATTCTCCATCAGGAGTACGTTTTCCAGGAGTTACTCCAAAACCACCGTGACCAGCACAAGTTCCAATTTTAAAAGTCATTACAAATTCCTCCTAATTATTTTTTTTTTGCATATAAAAAAGGAGTCTCCGATTTCTCAGAAACTCCTTAAATGCCAAACTATTAAATTGTTTATTTCTTACACTTCTATAAAAACATATTGTAAATATAATAAACGTTCTTTAAAATGAACGATATAGGACATTATAAAGAAATGTTGAGGTGTAAAGATGAAAAAAGAGATAATAAACGAAATATTCTTATTGAGAAGTATTTCATGTTTAGCAGTCGTGTTAATTCATTCTATTGGATTTGCATTAGAAAACGTCGACCACTATAGCTCACTAGATGAAAAAGTGTTAGCAATTATAAGAACCATTTTAAATTTTGGAACACCAACTTTTATTTTCATTTCTGAATTTTTACTAGCTAAATCATATTCAGATGGAGTTCCAAAAGGTTTCTTCATAAAAAGGTTTAGATTTTTATTAATTCCTTATATTTTTATGGCTTTCTTTTACGCTTTGATTGATATTCAAAATAATGAGATGTCATTTTTGTTTTCCAATATTCTAATAGAAACTTTCAAAAATATTTTTCTAGCTGATTATACAGGATATTTTGTTGTAATTATCTTCCAGTTCTATATTCTTCACGCATTATTAAATAAAACTTTAAAGAAGTATAAACCAACAATGGTACTAACTATTTCTTTACTTATTAATCTAATTTACTTAGGTTTTTTCAATTTTACAAACCCTCTATCAGAATATATTTGGTATTATTCTAGTTGGATGCCATTTGTAGGATGGGTATTTTATTTTACAATGGGATATTATTGCGGCACCCATTATCAATATTTTAAAACTTTGTTGAATAAGTATAAATTGTTAGTTTATATAATGCCTTTATTGACGCTAATATTTGTATTGGGTTTAAGATACACAGGGTTACTAACAATACCGTCTTCTAAGACAGTAGGGATACTAATATTTACACCAACAATGATTTGCTTAATTGTACACATATCTCTAAAAATGAAGAGAATACCTTATCTAATGCTTGTAATAAATAATTGTTCATTTAGCATATACTTATTACATATTGCATTAATCAATGTACTAAGCTCTCTAATAAACAAACTTTCGTTTTTAAATATATATCTGTTTACAATGTTTATATTTTTAATAGCTCTATCTACGTCCATACTAGTAGCTATAATATTTAATAAACTACCTTATGGAAAATATGTAATTGGAAATATACAGAGACCAATAATATTACAAAAACAACAAGAAAAAACCTATGTATCACTGCTAAGAAAATTCAAAATAATTTAATGAAAAAATAGAGTTCTCTATTTGTTTAGAGAACTCATAAATTTGTAACTAAATCTAATGATTGAAGCGATATAGTATCGTAAATGTAATCAGCAATTTTTTCATGTCCGCTTTGATTAGGGTGGAAATGATCAGAAAAATAATCGTCCCATTTATTTAAAAGAATTGATACATCTACAAGCTTTATTCTATTCTCGAATTTAGTAGAATAATCAAAAATCCATTCCTTGTATTTTTCCAAAGAAGAGAGGGAGCAGGGATAATAACGTTCATCTATACCACAATGTGATACGAGAATAATATCTGCTTTAGTATTATTAACCAAACCCTCAATAAACTGACTAAAGTAAATCTTAAAGTCTTCCAGTGGAGTCAATTGCATCCCACCATCGTATTCAATCAATTTATTCTTGACTCTCCATCTAAGAGCAGACTCTATTTTTTGATACTTACCTTTAAATAACTTAGAAGAAAAATACGGTCTTGGGTCTAACCAACCAATTTTTCTATATTTTTTAGGCATAAATTTCAAAGAATTATTAGTAGGACGAACAATTGATTCAGTTATCCCGTGCATAACAAATACATAGTTAGGATTTAAAGATATAATATCTTCAAGCTTATAAGCAGATTCTTTAACTTGCATAGCACTTCCTGCGAAATTAAACAATTCTGTTTCCAAATTAGCAACATTGTTGAATTTTTGAGCAATTAAATCAATGTACGAATGATCACTAACTCCTAGACCTTGGGTAATAGAGTCCCCACAAGAAACAATTTTCAATTCATACCACCCCTTTGGTTAATACCATAATTATACAATGGGCTAACCAATATTATCCAATGTTTTTTTTAAATTAAACCCCTTGAATAATAATATTAGAATTGTAAACTAAGCCAGAAGCTATTTTAGAAATAGTGATATCATTTCTAGTAACAGATATTGGGATGTCGGTTGGATTTAGAATATATGGGTTAGTTACAAACGGGATATCAAATGATAAGGTAAGGTTGGCATCTGCATCATGTTTAAAGTTCGATAGTCTAACTACATATGTTTTAATATCAGGACTTGTGATACTTTGGTGCAATCTCATACTACCCGAAGTGCTTCCATTAAGAGATTTAATTGTAATGTCGTTTGGATATAGCAAATTGGTAAATGGGAAGTCGGATACATTGAATTTACCAATCCAACGTGCAGTATTTTGTGCTGTCTTAAAAGCTTTATTAGAACCATTTCCTTTAAAAGGATTAAGTCCTGGTTCGTATATTATAACATCATGACAGTATCCCACGACCACAGATGATTCTGCGACTCTTGATTGGATTTTATAAGATGAATTCCATGAAAAACCAACGTCAATAAATTTTGAATTACTTATGCCATTTCCGTTTATATTGGAGTACTGTTCAGTGTATATAGCAGCATTACCGATAGATTCGAATCTTACGTGATCAAATAATACATCAACTAAAAAATCTTTATTTGTAGCTGTTCCCTGTTCCTGATATATTCCATAAGGAGCAAATCCTACATGAGTTCTAAGGATAGTGCCTCCACCGGACATATTTGCATCAGAAGAAACCCCAATACTTGCCATTTGAGCTCCTGTAAAATCGCAGTCAAAATAAAAATTATCTCCATTATCCTTTTGTATGAATAGATTGTAAAAATTATTGGTACTTTTAACGTTCACTAAACTACAATGACCACCAATGGTATCTATTATTACACCTTTATCAAACCGCTCAACTCGAATATTTTCAATCTTTTGTGAACCTATAATTTGTATACCATCACCATTAGCATTTTTAGTGCCAATGACCCAACTGCCTTTACCAACTAAACTAAAATCTCGTAAGGTACATTCTCTTCGTAAAGTACTAGGGTTGGTAATTATAGCTGGAACATTAGTGCCTAATGATTTAGTAAGTCTTAATTTAGTGGCTTGTATCCCTGAACCTTCAAGGATTATTCCTCCTAAATTTAACTGACTCGAAAAGTTGTATGTGCCTTTCGAGAGCTTTAATTTTCCACTTCCACCGTTGAAAAAGTTAATTGCTTTTATGAATGCTGCAGTACTATCATAACCAGGTGATTCCTCATCGATTTTAGCGCCAAACATTTCTAAAGAGATAAACCCTTCGATTTTTTTATTAATATTTTTTATTTTTGAATCTGAATTGTTAGGGTCTAAATAAAAACCAGACATAAATTCACCTCCTTTGCTAGTATGCAGCAGACCAAATATACTGAATTCCAGGCTCCTCTATTTTGAAACTGTATATTTTAGGATCAACCTCATTGGAAGTAAAACCTTGCCCAGCTTCTCTAAATTGTCTAGAGCCATTAATCACTATATGACAATCTTGATAATTTTTAAAACTAAATTTATAAAAACTAAATTTAACATTTATCCATGTTTCGTCTGTTGGAGGTACAATTTCTATATTTTCTGTAGAGGTAAGGATATCTTCTGCACCCATAAAACCAGAACCAATTTGAACAGTCATGATCAAACCTCCTTATAAAAAAATAAAGAGTCTTCGTATTAACGAAAACTCTAAAATTACTAAATTAAAGTATAGGGGAGGGGACTTACAATAAAAGTCACCTTTTATTTAATAAATACATAAATAATTCGTTATTTTAATCCGAATTTTACTGATAAATAATATGTAATTAGAGTGATGATAATAGCACCTATACCTGTAAATGCCCATTTTAATATTTTACTAGGTTTAATTGTTGTTTCATCTGCAGCTTGTTCAATTGCACCAACTCTAGTATTAATTTCACCCAAATCTGTTCTCAGCTCTTGTTGCGCATGATTAAGACTGGTTAAATTGCTATTAATATTATTCAAAGTTTCTGTTATTTTAACATTTGAGTCAACTTGCATTTTAAATATGGTGTTTAACTCAATTTGCGATTCATTTTTTTCAATTTGCTTTTTAATCAGAGTATCGTGTTCTTTTACTGAGCTTTCTAATACAGCTACTTTAGACTCTAAGGATTGTGTCACAAATATTTCACTCCTAACTCACTATAATATAAATACTTATCACCTCGCTTGTACAACAATGGCAAGCTGAAATGCGAAAAGACTACTTGGGTTGTAGAAAAAAGAAGTAGTCTTTTATAATAGTTTTTCCAACTCTATTTGAATGGTTAACTGAACATAATTTAGACAGTCCCATCTCCTATAGATTCATATTCATCTATTTCATCTTCAGCTCCTTCAAACTCTGGTAATGTCTTGATGTACCCATAAATTTGAGCGTGAATTGATTTAGCATCAGGTGAAATATCGGGCTCAAATATAAATTGCCGTGACATCACTGTAGATTCTCCTCTACGACGCTTATAATCAAGTTGAAAAGTAATTAAGTTCTTTTCCCATCTAAATGAACGTACCTGAACGTAACCTCGCACAACCTCGTAAGCCTCACTTCTTTCCATCATAGTAACTGATGGATCACCAAGTAACGGTGCAACATTAATACCTGGCGGTACTATATAATTTACAATAATAGCCATATTTTACCTCCTTTATTATCACACCCAAACCCCGCCATTCCATACAAATTCTTCTTTGCTTCTTTGTCCTATTCTAAAATTATTTGGCACTGAGACAAATTCACCACTTACAATTCCAACATCATTATCATACGAAACATTACGAACAACTAAACGCTGTCCTACGAAAGCTCCTTTTCTAAAGTTACCAATACTCAAGCCTGGTAAAATCGGATCTACCGGTGCATAAATGGTTGGACTAGCAGTTAAAGAAGTGGCATATAACAATGTTAAACCATCTCTCCCAATGGTTTGTGTTTGAATGTTTGATGTAACGATCGGGTAGTCTACAAGGACGTCTTTTATTCCGAAAGTGTCCGCAGCTTCTAAATCTCCGTCTACTCTGTAAGCTCTAAGTTTAGTTATTGCTGTGGAAGTATCTCCTGTGAAAGTGTTTGTGTAAGACACATTCCCTTTAATTAGGGTTAAATCATAGAAGTAAGCTTCAGCATCGGCTAGGTGAACAAATCGGAACGAATTTCCTTTATATTGAGAACAATTCATTTCAATCATTCTACCTTCAATTACACCATTATCTACATTTATTATTCTACAGTAATCCACTATAGAAGCTCCCAAAGTAAAACGCACATTGAGCATACGGAGATTAGCATAGGAGACTTTAAACACTTCATTCCCTGTCTCAAGTGAACTAAGGAATGAATTCCTTAAAGTAACGTTTAATTTACGTCCAGCGCGACCTTGAATCATCCCAGATCTAAATTTTGTATTACGAGCAACAAAATTCTCTATAAGAGCATTGTCGGCTTCTTGAAAAAGATAGAATCCAAACAAATCTGATTCCGATGTACATCCTCTCAAAACTGAATCTGTACTCCTTAATTGAAAACCTGCTCCTAATGAATCTGCACCCTGAAGAGTACCGAAACTTCTACAGTCATTAAACTCTATATTGTAGGCTTCTCTATGTGTATCAAATGGAGCGTTAGTACATCCATGACCTTCACAATTATTGATCCTTGCAAATGCCGTATCCCCATATTCTCCAGCTGTTGTTGTATACCCATGTCTCACATTTGTAAATGTACAGTTTGAAACCAATCCAGCATAAGAACCTTGATCATTTACTCCGTAACCAATATTCCCGTTTGCTGGATCGTTAGTTAGATTGGATGCCTGCATTTTATCAACTTTATACATAAAGCAAGATGCAAGTTTTAAAAGTTCTCCGCCGCCTTTTATTGACATTGTACTGAGAAAAGTTGGAAATACAGAATGTTCAACTGATACAAAAGGTGCTTTATTATCAATTACATTGGTCGTATCAAACTGAGCATTCACTAATTCTAATTTGTCTCCTTTTAATTTATAAACTTTTGGTTGATTGTCATGAATATGTCTTAAAGTAGTGTTTAGATATAACTTATTACCTTCGATATACGAAACTATTCCAAATTCCGCTCGTTTAACTGCTGCTCCAGTTGTGTAAATAAGAGATTCAGAGATAATCCTAACTACATCTCCAACAGAATATTCCACCGTAGACGTAACAGTAAGCACACTGACCGGCGTTGTAGGATACTTTGGAGATTTATCAGTAGTGATATTGAGAATATTAATTTTCTCAGTTATTCTTCCCTTATAGATAAATGCGCTTTGATTTTCAGAAGTGACTATTACAGCGTCAGGGTCGAAAGTGATTCGCAAGTTTTTTTGAGCTAAATTAGCACCATTTACTACGTACCTGCCAGCTGGAACATAAATTGATGAATGTTCAATCGAAGCTTTTTCGAAGGCTTCAGCACAATTTATACTTTCATCTCCCAGTGCCCCATATTTTTTTATATTTACACCAAGGTCATCGATATTATTGTTTAACTCGTTAATTTGTAACATTCTTTGTTGGCTTTCATAAACCACTTTTTCATTAACTTCTACTACATCTTTATCAATAGAATCAAACCTATTTTTTAAAGATGTATATGTATTACCATTCTCTCCAATATATGCGTCTTCAATCTTTTTTTGATCTGCATTTATTCTATCTCTTGCAACAGGATATACTTTCCCATTTCTGTCAGTTCGTACATCTACAATTTCATCAGGCTGAGGATTCTCTCTAATTAGAGTATCAACTCGATTCTTTTGTTCTAAGTCTAATCTATCTAAATCATTTAGTTTTCTCGATAATACCCCGAATTCATCATCTAATAAATAAATACGAGTAGAAGGGAAGTATATTACTCCTTCTCCTAGATAAGTGAAAGTTAAACTTTTTCCCTCGTTAGAAGAATTGAATGAAACCAAACCATTTAAATAGTCCACTTGAAATTCATTATTTGCAAGAATGGTGAAGTTGGAATCAGTTTGTTCTTGCCAATTAACATCAAATCCAGTAACAATTACACGTTCAGCTTTATTCGGAATCTCTCTGAGTTGTGCTTTACCATCTAATATAGTTATGACTTCTTTTAATGGTTTGAAAGGATCGTCAGGAGTATTTTTTCTTTTCATAAATCGAATAGGGTCATTGTATATTTCCTCATAATAATTGTTCATTTTCTTCACCTGCCTCCTCATTGATTGGTGGTATGTAATAAGCCTTATAGTAATATTTAATATTCAATTTGTTCCCATACATATTTTCATCATTCCCTGTGTAAAAACCATTGATAGTTAATTGTCCATAAATTAGTGACAAATCATTGCTAATACTTGATAAGAATAGATTGTTGTTTGTAGACATAAAAAAACCTCCCAAAACGGAAGGAATAAATAGGCTATTATCTGTGTCAACTGTTGTATAAATCTCCACTAAACTAGGAGTGAAGGGAAGGGGAATTAGTTTATTGTTAGTTCCATCCCCTATGTAATTTCCAATTGTGAATTTATGGGTGTTTCCTAAATTACTTGTTGGTACATTACCAGTTTCATCTAATATCGCAAATCGTTGAGGAGTAAAACCATCTAGAGTTTTGGCATCCCCTGAAATATCTGCAAAAATCATCCCATATTCATCTCTTACTGGAATTGTAAAAGGTAATTTATCTACACTAGCATAATAATCATCTAACGTACTGGATGAACCAGATTTCACATTTTTAAGTTCTCCATTTTCATCTGCTATTTTTATTTCTTGTGTGGTTGGATTAATAAATACGGTTTGTTTCGCTTCGACAATTTCTGGTTCTTTATCTGCTGTTAAAAAAGTAGTGCCGTTAACTTTCCCATTCAAAAATCCATTAACTACGACAGTCTCGCTGGGTAGATAAGGCATGTTTGGAAAGTTCAACATGTCTGAATATATGATTCTATTTTTATTTATGTCAGGATCGACTTCCCTGTACGCTCTAATACCTAAAGTGTGATAATCAACCGGAGACTTGTTGGTAAAAGATATTGTTCTAGTTTCGTAGGAAACTCTCTCTTTTTCTTCTTTTGCAATTGTTGAGCCAAATGTATAAGTTTCATCCAAAGGACTAGAATACAAAAAGATTTCAAAACCATCAATGTCATGTTCATTTAATCCAGTGATATCATAATTAGGATAATCCCATCTAACAGATATATTTACTGACCCATTATTATTTAACCTATGTGTAACAGAGTCTATTGGGAAAGTGGGGGATACCGGCATAGTAGAATTCCTATCATTTCTAGTATTAAAATTAGTTACCGTTTTATTAATAATTGATTTTGTATAAGACCAATCAGCCTTCATTTGATCTACTTCAATAAACTTTAATGCTATTTGGTCTTCTGGAGTTATAGCAATACGTTTACCATTTGAAACATTTACATTTAAACTATCGGATTCATAGTCTATGGTATATTCTAAGATTTTCACCTCTACATATGTACCAATATCATCTTGTTCAACTCTTATTATGTCTCCGATACCAAAACGATCCCAGTTATGTTGTTCAGATACAATTTCAAAGAAATTAACTACATTCATTGAAATATCAATAGAAGGGGAATTGTTTTCCTCTAAATATTTTCTTCCTTCACTCATCAAATCATTTTCATCAGTGATATTAGAATCAGACCATTCGCCTTCGTGAATATAACTTTCTAGTTCATTTAGTTGTCTCTCAGTAAAATTACCTTCATATGACAGACTAACTTTAACAGAGGTGATTTTTGCATCAATATCCTTAATGTCATTTTCGATAGATTTGATTGATGATTTTACATTTCTAATTTCCGTTTCCTTTTGTGTCCTTTGCTTATTTAATTCTTTCAATGAACCACCAGTATCTTTTGTCCATTGAATATTATCAAGAATTATTTTTAATTCAGAATTTAATATAGTCAGTTTGTTACTTTCTTTTGTCAGAGACTCTTGTTTCGATTTCTTTTTAGAAAGCAAATCTCTCAATGTAGAATTATTATTTTTTAGTTTTTCATTATATGCTTTCATTGCTTCATTTAAATCTTCGCTCATAACATCGTAGTAGTAGCTAAAATCATCTATATAACTTTTACCTGTCGGATTAACGGACACAACAGTTAAATCATCAGCACCTTTTAGAGTTAATCTAGTAATAAGATCATCTTCATCCAAGGTTTCCTCAATACTTTGTAAGTAATTTTCGTTTGAAATTACAAAACCTTTATATTTAGAAACTTCTTCTTCCTTGTAAAAATTAACCGTGCAATTTATAGTATCAAACACCAATATAGCTTTAAATGTATCTGCAATTTCAACAAGAAATTCTAGTTTGGTTTTACTCGATACAGAAAACTTACGATATTTTTCATTAAATTCAGGATTAATATACCCTATAGTCCAACCAGTACCTTTTAAACAATCGGTTGTTACTTGTTTACAAGTGTATGAGATAACATCATACCCAATTATTTTTTTCCAACTTAACTCATATTCACGGCTCTTGCAATTAACAACTAATTCAACACGTTCGTTTACGGATTTAATTTTACTAACTACCACGTAATCTTCACGATATATTTCTTGTTCGGATTGAACATCGTAAAGTACTGCACGAATAAAATTACGCTTGTTGAACTTTTTTATGTTCGGATTCCGTCTTAGTTTTCCGTTCATATTAATTATGTACGGCACAATGAAAGACATGTCATTACGATCATTGAATCGAATTGTTTGTTTCTTACTATAGGAATCTTCTAATTCTCCAACAACCATTCCTTGTGGGTTCATTAAAAACAATCTTAGCTTTCGAGGACGTTTTCCATAATCAACATAATATTGAAGCAAATTTTCACCTCCGTTCTATAAAGTTAACGATTTGTACATATACTCATATTGAAACTTCAAAATACATTTTCCATGAATTTTGAAACGGTTTTTACCATATGGAAGAGAAAGGTAAATATTATTAAAGTCAGAATATCTTTCAATACCTAAACTGGACTCAATGATAGTATTTTTTGAATATATAGAAATTTTTTCTCTATCCTTAAGATTATTCAAAATGAATGGTGAATTAGGTTTTAGTGAATTTGTAATACGAATTGAACCATCACCAATTTTTATAATCTCCATATAAGGTTTAATTTCGGATCTTCCACGATTAAATATTTCAAATGTATTTTCCTCTTGCTTAGAAAAATCAAATATCGGTTGAATAATAGGACTATATGTATAAGGAGAATCACATCTAAAGGTAATTGTAAAATATCCTTGTTTTAAGCCATTATGAATCATAGAAGGGGATTCAATAGGAATTACTTTGAATATTCGATTTAGATTTTCGCTAAAAGCAAGAGTCCCATATTGTTCTAAATCCAACCAGTCACAAATTTCTTCTATCAATTCATCGTTCCATGGTTCCTCAAAATAAAAACTTAGTGGTGGAAGAGTAATTGGTTCTTTTTCTACACGATTAAGATAGGGGATAGGATTGCCCATTACCTTTTGCTCTACAATAGAGCGAGTTCCCATCATTGTTTCTTCCATTAATCCAGAAGAAGTATTAACATTTATTAGTTTAAAATCTATTGATTTGCGCCCATTGAGTATGAAATATAAACTTTCCTTAATCAAAAATATCACCTCACTTCTATAGAAAAAGAGTCGACAAACGCCGACTCCTATTTTTTAAATTTAATACCTTGGTTTTTCATGAAATTAATTGTATTTGCTCCAAAACTTTCAGCCTCTGCTTTAGTACCTGAACCTTTATACTCTAAAGTGATTGTGTTGTAATAGGTATCTCCTACAGTTGAAGTAGATGGAGAGAGGGTAGGTACACTCGGTAATTTAAAGTTAGTTAATAAATTCATAGTTGCAGATGCTAAAGACTTACCAATATCCATACCATTTAAAGTTTTCGCCAAATCTTTAGATTTTTCAATAGTAGTAAGTAAGGTCTTAGTATCAGGTTTATCAGTGATTAATTCACCTTCATGAACAATCATCGCTTTACCTTCTGACCCCCAATTCGGAGTCATGCCACCATTTTTAGCTTGAGCAATCTTAATAGGCTTATAGTCTTTACCGTTTAAATATCGGTTTGCTTGGTTGATTAAATCTATAAGGTTGTTAGATATAGCCTTTCCCATAATATTAGAATTAGCTTTAATATTAGTGAAATACTTATTCAAATCCTTTTGAATCTGACTAGCATTTCCATTGATAATGTCAGAGCGCATTTTAGCAAACTTACGTTCATCATTCACGAGATTATCAAATTCCTCTTGAATAGAATCCTTTTGAGTATTTAGATTATCGATTCTAAGTTGTTTTTCTCTGTCGGATTGCATGTCAGCTAAGGATTCATCCATTTCAGCCAATTGATCTTGCAGCTCTTTAACTTTAGCGATACCTGCAAATGAGTCATCTAAAGAATATTTCGCAATATCATCTAATAACTTTTGTCGTTCACTTTGTTTTTTAGCTAAATCTTTTGAGTATGATTCATCGTCATCTTTCTTATTGATAGCATCAATCATTTTATCAATAGTCTTAATACGAGTGTCTTTAATAGATTCCGCAGCTTGCTTGTAAGTATCGATAATTGAATCAGCCATTTGTTGACGCTGATCCAATAATTGCTTTTCAAGAGAAGTCATATCCTGGGTACGTTGAAGTAAATCATCTGATAATTGAGCTTTTTGTGCTTCAGTTAAGGCTTTGTTGTTTTTGATTTGCTCTTTCAGATATTTTATAGCTTCTTGCTCATAACCAAACTGTTTACGAAGTAGCTTTTCTTTCTTTAATTGTGCATCCGTCCACTTATTAGAAGACTCTGTTTCATAACTTTGAACAAGGTCAATTTGCGCCAGGTCGTCTTCGAGTACAACTTTCTTGTAGTCAATTCCAGCAAGAACAGAGTTAACTAACTCCATTTGAAGTTCATTGATTTGTTGCTGTATCTGTAATGCTTCTTCTTGCATACTCAATATATTAGACTTAGCTTGGTCAATAGCTTGTGCTTTATCTGCTACGTCACTAGATGTTTCTGCACTAGCTGAACCAGTAGGGGTAGTACCGGCATATTTTGCATATATGCTATTGGCATACTTTTGACGATTTGCTAAAGCATCTCCACCTGAACGCTCGAACGCTTTTTCAAATAGAAGGGCAGCATCGTTAACTCCCATATTCATGAAAGCATTCATACCACCATTTTTATTGATTATGGATTTAGTTGTGGGATCTGCACCGTTTAATTCCTTCCATAACCATTCAAGTTGAGTGTTAAGGTTGGTATAACTAGTACCTTGAGAGCCAGCAAAGTTTTTAAGTCCACTTAAACGTCCACCTAACCATTGAGCGATACCAGTAGCACCTGATAATCTATTAACTGCAGTGGTTGAAAAACCAGATTCTTGACGTAAATTACCCATAATACCAGCAGTTGCAGAATCAGAGAAACCTTTAGACTTAAAGAAATTCCAAACAGACGCTTCAGTACTTCCTCCACTTGCATAGTTGGAAGTAGAAGGGGAAGTGGTACTTATAGTTGTCTTAGTACCTTTAGCAACTATATTTCCTGATTTAATTTGCTTGTTAAGGCTATTAACTTCAGCATTCATTAACTTCAATTGCTGTTCTTTAAGTTTGATTTCCTGTTTAATTGCATCCTGGTATTTCTTAGAACGCTGTGGATATTCACTTTTAATTTTATCCACTTTAGCTAATGCAAGACCTAACTCTTCCATTTTCTGCTTATATTTATCAGTTGTATATGTAGATTTTTCATTAGCTTTGCTAGTTTTATCTGAGGAAGATTCAGCAGATGTGCCAACTTCAGTTAATCCTGCTGAAGCAATAGCCGACATTTGGTCTAGAGCCTCATATGCTGATTTGATGTCATTGATACCAGAAGTAATACCTTCATATTGATTTTGAACAACAGTAGAACCATGCATAGCTCCAGTCTGGTCAGTATTTAATCCAGCCATTTTACGAGCACGTTCTTCCTCAGCTTTAGCCAATGCTTCATTTGCTTGTGCAACGGTTAAAATGCCTTTTACTTCAACACCAAAGTTTTTAAGTTTAGTTTTTAAACCTTCAGCCTGAGCCTGAACTTCACGTTTTTGTGCCTCGATCATTTGCTTATATGAAGCAACTTTAGCATCACGAAGTTTAAGGACTGCTTCTCGATTGATTTTAATTTGACCGTTTTCCACGCTGATTGCAGAAGCCAAGTCTTTTTCTTTAGCGATAAGTTGCATGGCTTCATTAGAAGTAATTGATTTACCCTGTGCAGTTTTTTCAAGCAAATCATTCAATGGTGAAACTTCATCTGATAGGGCAGTATAAGCATCCGTCATACTTGCAGTTATTGCCGCTTGATAATCTCCAGCTTTTGCCGTTTCAAGTATGATGTCTCTAATAGCTTCGAAATCACCTTTTGCGTCTTGAAGTCTAGATGATAAATCTTCGTATTCGCCCGAAACTTCTCCAACTATTTCACCATTCTCATCCCAAATGACTTTTTGACCTTTAGCTGCATCCGAAACACCGTTTATACTGTCTTTTACTTGTTGGAAGGATAATTCTAGATTTCTTGAACCGCCTTCAGCAACATTATAAGAAGTAAGTAGATCATCTAAATCAGCTTTAGCAATCTTATAGGCATTCTCATCATTATTTGTTACAGCATTTTGCATTTTCTTCATAGCAGAAGCTACATTGGTTGCAAAAGTATTCAGTTCTTCAGCAGAAGCACCCGAAACATCAAGTGAACTAATAACACTGTTTACTTTAGCAGTAATAGAAGTATCAATAGTTATGTCAGTGAAATAAGAGTCTACAGTTTTCTGCAACTCTTCACGTAATTTCATTTGTTGTTCATTGTATTGACGTTTTAATTCAGTAATTTCAATTTCAATCTTTTTCTTATCTTTGGTTGAATAATTAACACCGCTAACTCCAGCTTTATGATCAAGAGCTCGATTCTTTTTATCAATTTTACTGTCTATTTTATCTGCTGATTTTAATGCAGATTGGATATTGTCTTTTGCTTCGAGTTGTTGTAGTTCTTTCTTTTGACGAACAAGTTCTTTAGTATACTCAATTTCTTGTTCAAGAGCTTCTCCGACTTTTAAGACGGCATTTCCTTGTGAGTCATAATGATCAACAAGAGAAGGGAGGAGTCCAGCAAGTTGTTGTGATACTTGTAAGTACTCTTTTTCTTTATCACTATTAAAATTGCCTGAGTTTTTAGCTTCAGTTAATTCTTGATATTTCTTTAATAATTCATCAGTTGCTTGTTTATTAGCTGTTAATGACTCAACCGTTGTATTCTGAATTTGTTCATATTCTTGTTGCTTTTGTTTAGCTTCGGCAAAGTGATTTGTTATTTTTTCGATAGCAAAACCTAAAACAGTTAATATAACACCTACACCCGTTGCCACCATTAAACCACGTAATGCTGTTTTAAATACAGCAGTAGCTATAGCTGCTCTTGACATACCAGCTTCCAAACCAAATAAAGAAGTTGCAGTGCCAGCTAGAGAAACATTTCCAGTAAGAAGGGCAGTAGACATTCCTCGAACATTCTTACTTAGTAATACTGTTGCGACACCAGCAGTTCCCATTACAATAGGTAATACTCCAATTACATCTATTACATCACCAGTAGTTTTTAGAAAATCTCCAAATTCTTCAGTAGCCACAATTAAAGTATCAGATATTAGTGCATCTCCAGCACTTACTGCCAAAGATGTAAAGGCGTTAGATAGGCGGTTAATACGGGCTTGTAGAGATTCTGAATATTTTTCTTGCTCACGCATAGCAGATCCAAAGCTATTAGCAGCTGTTTCAGATGCTTCTTGAGCTATCGAGTAGTTGTTCATTAAGGCGTTGAATCTCGATAGTTGATACATGCCAGCACCTTTTACACCTACGTTTTGTTTTTCAGCGTCTGAGAGGGTGTTCCATTTAGCCGCAATTTCATCTAAAATTTGACCGGTTGGCTTTAGTTTTCCATTAGCATCATTTATTGAAATACCAATATCATTTAATGCACCAATTGCTTGAGAATTATTTGTTAATCTAGCAAAAATAGTTTTTAAAGAGTTCACTCTGTTACTTTCACCAATAAAGGTTACTGACCATAGTTAATTATATGGCGGTAAGGCACTTCAACCTTACTCTCTATGTCTCCATAGAAGTTCAGACTATCGCTTCATTCTATCAAGAATGTCTCTTCACTTAGTCGTTCACGCTGCAATTACGCTTGCGCCCTGTCTCCCTCGACTAAACGTTAGGGGTTCCAAGTCAATCAGAAGAGATTTAATGTCAGCAATTCGACATTTACCGACAATATTTCCGCTTTCCCTTGTAGTACTTGCAATGGCTGTTGTGTAACCAATTAAATCATTTAATTCTACATTGAAAGTAGATGCAGTACTACCTGCTTTACGAATAGAATTTGCTAAATCAAGGGTAGTGACTGCGTAATTGTTCATTTTTACCCTGTGTTTCCACATATTTTTAAGAGGGGATTAGACTATCTCTTGTAGTGATCGAATCACCACCTCGGCACTTCCCATAGAAGAATTTCACTTATATAGTACGAATTTCATCTCCATATCAACAGACGTAGGAGGTATATTCTAGTCGTTACACCTTCAAGAAAGTTTCCTTCCAAGCTTGGCACGGTATTGTCATATCTTTTCAGACTTAGAGTTTCACCGTTAGCGTTCATCCGAACACACCCTAGATTTCTAGGTTCACCGAGTTTTCACTATGCTATCACTAACATAGGCGACTACAATTAATCGACTTCGTTCAATTTATCAGCTATCTGAGCAGAATCTTCCGCAGCTATATTGAAATTGAGCATTGCTGCAGTAAGAGTGTTGACAGTATCATCTGGAGTTAAATCCGAGACGTTTTGTAGGATTTGAGCTGTTCTGGTTATGTAAGATAATTGATCTTCCGACCAGCCCATCCTACCGAAAGCACCTTGCATATCAAGAATATCACCGATTTTATTAGAGAGTTGATCACCTAAAACAATAGATTCCTTCATCAATTCATTAAACTTGTAATCGGGCAAATCCAAGACTCTTCGCAAATTGGTCATCTTTGTATCAAGTTCAACCACTTGATTAGTCATGTCTTTAATAGTATTAACAAATCCATAAAATGCACCGTAAGTCAGCATACCAACTGAAATAAAACTAAATGCAGATTGTACTCTTTCGCCAAATGTTCTAGCTTGAGCACCTGCATTTCTTGCTTCTGAGGTTATTTCATTAAACCTTAAAGACATTTCACGTAATCTTTGATTTAATTGAGGAGTTCTAGCTGTTAATGAGTTTATTGACTGTAAGTAAGCATTCAACTGAGCCGTTTGGATTGAGTTTAAATTAGAGTTAGCTTTAAAGTTGTTTACTTTTAATTCTGCTTCACGTTGAGCTAAAATCAACTTATTTTGCATTTCTCTAACTTTATTAACGTTATCAATGTTTTGTTTAAGTCTATTTAATTGTTCGATATTCTTAGCACTATTAACTGCATTGTTTAATCTAGATAAACTTTCAGAAGATATTTTACCTTCACTGTTTAAAAGTCTAAGAGTATCTTTTAATTTATTTTTACTATTAATCAAAGTTTCTGTTGCTTTACGCTCTTGATCTAAATTCTGTACGGTTTTAACAGAAGTAACATCACCATTGACATTAGAATTTACAGTTGTGTTAGTAAATCCATTCTTGAATGTATTAGAAGTAGAGGTACCGTTATTGGTCTGAGTAGTAACTTGTTTTTGTTTCTGTCCAAGTTTATCATACGCTACTTGTAATTTATTTGTATTTTCAATTTCCTTTTGAGTAGCTTTATTCTTATTATTAATACGAGTTATTTCTTTTTGAATAATTTCTCCACTTTTTAACTGTTGAGAAATCCTTTCTTTTGTAACGCCATTCACATCTTTAGTAATTGTTTTTTCTTCTTTAAGAACTCTATTCAATTGAGAAGAGATATTCTTATAGTTTTCCATAGCTTTAGTATAATCTGAAAGAGACTTTACTACTTTATCATCAAGCTGGATATTTAGTTTAATCTTTGATAAATCTTTTTCTATTTTGGATATTACTTTATTTACTTCGGTAATAGTAGCTTTAGAATTCAAAGTACCTATAATTCTAAGTTTTAAATCTGACATTAAGACATCTCCTTTCTAAAAAAGTGCATAAAAAAAAGAGATGCTCTTATCAGAACACCTCTAGACAGATACTTTATTATTTGTTTTTCGTATGGCTATTTCTAATAAACTGTGCCAAAACTCTGCACGTTCATAAGCTGTTTTATATTCAATGCCATTCTTATCGAATCCTTCGAATGCATTAACACCCATTTGCTTAGGAGTGGGTAGAAAATCAAAAGTAAGATTAGGATTTTTAAAATCGTCTATTCTAATTTTTAATTGTATTGCTTTCACTTTCTCAATTTTAGATGTAGTAGGGGAAGATCCACCAATAATTGCACCAACTCCACCGGCAACCATACCCCCAATAATAGCTCCTCCAATTTGATTACTTCTGGATGCTTTGAAAATAGTATCATTATCCATTTTGATTTCAGAGTCCATAATTTGATCAAATCTAATCTTACTTTCAACTATCTGTTTTTCTTTATCAAACTTATAAATTTTAAACATTTGTAATTCTTCATTTACTGCAATTTTTTCATCAATTGTAGAGTAAGAATGATCAGCATTAAATTCTTTGTCATATTCAGTTAAAATACGGTTTTTATTCATGTTTTCTTCAGCAAGTTTACGATTTCTGTTTCGAGACGGTCTAAAAGCCAACAATATACCACCTAATATGAGCAACATCACACCAAACGGTTCCCAAGTATCTATAAATAAAAACGAACAAGATATAATACCATATATTATCCAAATAGAATTTCTTTGTTTACTGCTCATATTAGTTCATCACCCTCGTAAATATAGTTACTTCCATAATATCACATCACATGTAAATTGTAACTATAGGGAAGGGGGAGAGAACATAAAAAACCCCACCAAGTAAAGGTGGAGTTTCAATCCAGGTATACCGTGGCTGGACTTACGTTAAAAAACTGCCCTTCCACCCATACCGTTATTTAATCTATACCCAAAAACAAATTAAATTATTCCTGTAAAATGAGAAAAGAGACTAAAAATAACTTTTAATCTCTTTCATTCGTAATATTGTAGCTGGTTTTACTTCAAAAAAGAATACCCTTCTACAGTTCTCAATTTTTATGTAACAAGGCTGGTTTTATGCTATCGCTACCCTTCCTTAAATTCATATTATCATTTTGCCAAAAGATTGTCAAACTAATATTCAATAATTAATAGATTATTATCGTATTGAATAGTAGCGTTTACTCCAAAAAGATTTTTAGTTATTTCTACTATATCACTATTAGTCAACCAATATAGGTCTTTCTTATTACAAGTTATTTTTGATCTGCCATTATTAGTACTAATAGCAAAGAAATTTTCTTGGGTAACTTCATCATCAACAAACTGCCTTAAATAACGATTTACGTTATTATAAGCTTTTAGATACTTATCATATTCTTTCTCAGCCTTTTGTTTTGACAAGGTAATATACTCTAATACCTTTTTATTCAATTCAGTGAATTCCTCTGGAGTTACCTTTAAAGCTTTTCCATTAACTAACCATCTATTTTTGATATCTCTTTTGTGCATGATCTGCATCTTATCAATTCTAGCTATAGAATTAGTTGATGATAACTTTTTCCCAGACCCAAACTTCCTAATTTTGTTCATTTTTTCTTTCGTATAAGAAGTAAGTGGTACAACAAGGTAGATTTGATCCTCTTTTAATGTTCTAACTATAATAGAAGGGTGTTTTCCGCTGAATTCTGAGCTTTGTGCCCCTTTATAATTCACATTGTAAATACCACCGTTAATTAATTGTTGCATTAAATTTACACCTCCCATCATTCTGTCTATTTTACCATATTAAGAGAATAGCGGGGAGGAAATTATTCGAAATAAAGAACATTTTGTCGGTTGTTGCGGTTGCCTGGGAAATTAACCATCACTCTAATTAGTAAATAGGACAGGGGAGATGAAGAGTGGGGATTCGTCATCTTTCTTCGCATATGATCAGTATGCTGCACCACTGCCAAATATTAAACTTTCCATAATACCCATGACCGTTTCTCTCTATGTAATAATTAAAATATTTCTCTCTTACTCTTCAACAGTATCTAAAATTCCTTCGCCAACTATTTCACAGATATCTACTTTATGACGTTCACCTTTGTAATCCACATAAAATAACTCATAATGATTATTTATATCCGGGGTAAACTTATAGTTAGCTTGTTCCAATGCTAATGTCTCATCGTCACTTTCGGTTTTAATCCCTATTATAAAACTAACCTTACCGAACACCATTGCCATTCTCATTTCTCCTTTATATTTATTTTCATATGTATGTTCGTTTCTTTGTTGTTCTTTTATAATATCGTATAAACGATATATCGTCAATACGATATTAAGATATTTTTAAATTTACCTTTTTAAACATATAAGTTATTATAAGATTATAGACATTATAGGGGAGTGGAAAATGAGAAAAGAATTACTAGGTTATCAACCTATTTTCACATTAAAACAAACTTTAAAAGAGAGAAATATAACTCAAGCTGAACTTGCAGAAATGACAGGTTTAAGACCTAATGCGATTAGTAATATCTGCAGAGGTTACGTTGACAGAATTAGCATTTCCCATATTACAAAAATATGTCAGGCGTTAGAAATAGAAGATGTAAATATGATTGTAACTGTATCTAAACAATACGGATATGTTGCTCCAAAAGAGACAGAATTAAATGGATTAATGGTAGCTGAATCAGAAAACCCGTATAACAGAGAAGACGAATAAACATCTAATAAAACAGCACTTTTAACTTATCGTAAACACAAGAAGGCATTGGAATTGTCCAGTGTCTTTTTGTATGCACAATCTATTTGTACATTACCATTATTAGTGATTAATAATGGCATAGGGATTTAGTACATAAATTGAATATAAAAATGGACTAAAAAGAAAGAAGGGGAGATGTCGACTTCTCCACCTTCGTATGCATAGGGTTAATAGCAAATAAACGCTATTAAGTTGCAACCTAAATTGAGTTTATTTTAACTATGTAAGAATGAGAATATTTCATCTAATGATTTTTCTTTAAAATCATTAGGGTAAATGAATAAATAATTCACGCCTGAATTGATTAGCATAATTTCCTTTTCATGCATTCTTTTATTATATGTAACTTCAATCTTATTGATTAAGTTAGTTTTATACCTATCCATCATGCCAGCTACTTCTATGTAATATTTAACACCGTTATGTATGACTAGATAATCACAATCTTTATTTCCAGTATATTCTTCAATAAATCTATTATATTTAACACTGCGAAAATATGAGCTATTATACACATAACCTTTTTCTCGTAGATATGTAGAAGTCTTATACTCAAAATTAGAAAAAGTTTCTTCACCGTCCTTAAACTCATAATACATTCCCATTGAAGATTTTGGAGCTTCAAATCCAATAGACTTTATGAAATCTCGAACAGTCATTCCCAAATCTTCTCTAAAATGCTTTGTGTATGTTGATATTGAAGCACAAACATCAGATGCCGCTATATCTTGGTATGTAATTATTCTTCTTCCTTCATTTTCATAAATAGCATTGCATAATTGAATTATATCTTCTTTTAATTTTTCTATATTAGTTATAAATGTTTCTAATCCATAATGTTTTAGAGCGTTAGTCCATGAACCAAATCTATTCTGGTAACACCAAAAAGAAGGATAGTCACTGTTATTGAATTCTTGTAAAGTTGGAGATCTTCCAAATTCATCAACAAATTTTCTCATATATATTTCTAATTGTTCATCAGTATATTGGATAGTATGTTTCGGTTTATATCCCATTTCAATTATAGCTTCATTAAATCCACCGAATAAACGTCTAAAGTCACTTCTAATTGGATAACCAGGTAATTTTTCTAATTTACTTAGAGTAGGAATTTCACCGTAATCATCTATATATTTTTCTATGCATATCTTAATAGTATTTTTCGTAAATGCTATATTTTTAGGGAGTGGTTTGTTTCTAACTTGAAAATTTTCAATACTCCTGTAGGGAAATCCAGCAGCAACAAGTGCATTACCAAATGAGCCGAATTTACTTACAAAACATTTTCTAGATGGGTAGTCTCTATTTTTTATGTCAAAATCTTTACTAATTGGAGGTCGTCCAAACTCATCATTAAACCTTTTAATTTCTTTTATTAGAAATTCCTTTGTGTATTTTGTTTTATTGGGTTTTAATGGGAATCCTAATATTTTATTTATGTTCATAAAATTTGTAAAACGATATTTAATTGTAGCTAATGATGGTAAATTATTTTCTTTAGCGTAAGTTCTATATTCGTTATAGGAAGGTTGCCTTCCATAATAATCATAGACAGTTTTATAGGAAGTAAGTAAATCTTCTTCAGTAAAAACAAGGTTTGCCAATTTTTCATCTCCAATACAAAAAGCACTCACCTATTTAGATGAGTGCTACATGATATGTAATTTATTTTTATTAAAATGCATCATCAATATCATCGTCATCATCACGAATAACATATATTTGTGTAGTTTCAGATGATTTATGTCCTAAAACCTTTTGTGCAGTTTTGATATCTTTACCATCTATCGCTACAATGTGAGTGGCACGAGTCGAGCGCAGTTGGTGAGGGTGAACTCTCCTTCCAACAATTTCACTGAATATTTCATGGCACCAATAGTTAAATGCAGTAGGGGAGAGGGGATCAACTTTCCCATCTTTAGTTTTCTTCACGAATACCAAATCACAATCATCTTCACCGCGGACTTCTAACCATTTTTTAACTGCCTCCATAGCAGCGTCACCCATAACAAGCTTTCTAACGTTTCCTTCACGTCCCTTACCTTTACAACGGATAGAATTCGTCATATAGTAATCTTTGAAATTTCCATCTTTATCTTTAACTTTGTCATAAGTAACTACTTCTTTAAGAAGTTGTGCTGTTTCACTTCTACGACATCCTGACTCATAGCTAAACATCACATATGCGACCATTTGCCATTCTTCACGTTCTTTTAAAGTATCAACCAATAAATCTAATTCTTCTTTAGTTAGTGGTTGTTTTTCATTCCTAAGAGCACGCGGTGGGTTAGGAATCTTTTTATTGTATATATTACGGAATAGGGGATAATCTTCGTTATAATATAATTCAATAAATCCACATAAACTAGAAACAGATGAACGTTTAAATTTAACGGCATTGGAAGATAAGTCTCTACTCATAAGAAAGTTTTGATAACGTAAAGCATCTCTAGGTTTTAGGTCAGTAATTGATTTATTTTCACAATTGTCCTTTACCCATCTAAAGAAAATTTTTAAAGATGATTGGTATTGTCTAAGTGTCTGCGGGGACAAATGTTGTTGTTCAAGAAATTCATTTGTAATTCTTTTATTAAAGGGATGACAAGCTTCCCACTCTTCTTCAGTAACTTCTTTAATTTTTTCTACGCGTTTACCCAATTTCTCACCTCCTATAAATTATTCAATATCTAATCCACGAGCTTTAAGCGCCTGTTTCATAGTTTTCGTATGTAAGTCTCTACTTAAAATTTCTTTCTCTGTTTCCTGAGTGAATGGGCGAGGGGAGGTATATTGATCAGCGGTACCGTCACGGTTAGATGTATATTCATATCCCTTACCATATTCAATGCCTTCACTTATCTCATATCCATTTGCCCCTTTAGTTATGTTCTCAACAGATAATTCAATACCGTCTCCAACACGCTTAACATCGACTTTCATATTATCTCTAGATTTCAACCCACCATCGTCACGTCTTCGTTTATAAACCCAAGGTTCACCATCTTCAGTTCCTGGTCTATAAGCATCATATACTGTTTTATCAATAGCTTTCTGTTCCTCATCTTTGACCATTTCAGCCATTTCATGGTTCATAATGTCTCTAAGATGATTCTTCTCAACGTGTTTTAATAGTTTTGCTATACTATCAAACTCCATTTATATCAATCCTAACTACACCATAGGTATTTGTTTCTTTTGTCTAAAGGCTGATTCAATCAACTCTCCATTTTTTAAATCTAATTTAGAAACCTCATCCTGAACCATATCTTGTAATTTAGTAATGTACTCAAATTGTGCAATGTGTTTAGCTGCATAGTGATATACCTTATTAATTTCAGTAGGGGAGAATAAGTCATTCAAAATAAATTCAAATGCACTTTCATCATTATCCACACGTAAATCAATTAGTGCGTTCATTTCTCCCAATACATCATTAAAAGTAGTTGCTTTTAATTGTGATTTAAAATGAGTAAAGTGTTTAATAATGAAGAAATTTATAAGAGCAAAAGCAATTTTATCAGTAACTTTAACTTTCTCATCTTTAGTAGATAATACTTTCTGCAATTCTTCATGTAATTCATATATTTTTGTATGAGGGAAGAGAGGATAGAATGTGATAGTAGAACCGTCATCAAGCTCATACTTTTCTGTTTCGTGTACTTCTTTAACTTTTTTCTTAGTTAATTTCAAATCGGTGGATTTACCCATGATATTATTTTCCTCCTTTTAATCCTAAAAAAAGAGGACTCCGAAGAATCCTCAATGTAATTTATTTATATATTAAGCTTCATCGTCATTTTCAAAGATATAATCAATGTAAGTACCTTCACCTGAAGCATCTTTGACTTCATACATATCAAAGACAATTTCAAGATTAGTAGCTTCAGTACCGCTCATAGTAAAAGTCATGTTTTGTTGAGGTTTCGCCTTATAGACTGTCACATGACAAGGGTAATCACTATCATCTTCTTGGTTTCTAGCTAAACCTGTTCCATAAATCGCCACAGTCTTAGGGAATTTAGTTGATTTAACACTAACTCTATTAGAAGTTGCAGGGGCTGCGTATTGATAGAAAGCAATAACTTCTTCACCATTTACAGCAGGAGTAGAAATATCCACTTCTTTAGCTGTTACACCAGTAATTGTTAACTCTTCCCCGGTGTCACGTAGACCTTTCAATTTATATAATTTTACGTTTCCAACAGGTGTTTCTGATAATGTAACGGAAGGAGCTCCGTCAGTTTCAGTTATTTTTAATACTTCTCGTTTAAAGATTGAACCAACACCTTTACCTAACTCTTCTCCAGTTAAAAGTGCTAGTAAATTTAAATCCACCAAAGGAACTGTTAATGTAAAAGTACCTGCTTTTGAGTGATCAAAAGACATCTGCTTAGCATTACCACGTCCGCCAGTTAAATCCAATCTTTCTCCTGTAACTTCATTAGTTGTTGCTTGTGCATAATCAACAAAAGCAACAGGATTCTTTGTTTTAAAGTCGACGATATTAACGTCTAATACTTCCTTAATCCCATATTGTAAACCCATTGGATAATTCCTCCATTATAATTTAATTTTATTATTACCAACTACCCAATGCTTCATTTCTTTCCTATCTTTTTCAGACATATGAGGTAGATGGATATAATCGTTATGATAGTTGTCCCAAAGCACTAGTCTTAAATACTCAAGATATAATTGGTTAACTGTTAACTCCCAAACATTTAAAATACTAATATTTTTACTATTACTCGCAACAATAGAAATTGTATCTGCTAAAGTTAAACTGTCATTACCAGTCTTTTTTTGAATTTCACTTTTAACTTTGTTTAATCTTTCAAGTAATGCGTTAGCTTTTTTATTGGCAGGTTTATAATTTTCAGCAGAATCACTTCTGAAGTTCTGTTTAGATAAAACATCTCTTAAACGTAAAAAATCTTCCTCTTTCAAAGGAAGATGGTTGTTATTATTAATTAAATAAAAATTTCTAGTTGCTTCGTCGAAAAATGAATCAGTCCTTAAAAAGACTCTAATTGCATTAGTCACAATTTCTCTCATATTCAAATCTACTTCTAGTAACTGAATGAAAAACTGATATTCTGTTAATTTGGAATGAGAAACTCTTTCTTCATAACTTAGTTCGTTAATAGGTATGTGGTTTTTACTCATTAATAATCCGTTCAAACAGAGAACATATAAATCTTCACCCAATTCAGAGATTTCTCCGAGAGTGAGAGGATGAACTAAAATATTATCGATTAACTGAATAGGGGAGCCTTTTAATATTTTCAGATCATCACTCATTTTCTAAAACTTCCAAACTCATATACGCACTTGTAACCAACATAATTTCTAGGTACACCTGATATTATATTCCCACCAACATACTCTAATTTCCCAAACACACCTTTAACTTTTGCATTTACTAGTAAGTCGTTTAACCTATCAGTAATTCTAGAGGAACGAAAATCTCCATTCTCATAATCAATATGACATAGTATATCAATATGTATTTCTTGATCTGCAGTAGCGTAATTATTTCGTTCAGGAGTTCTTCTTCCTGGATAAATAAATAATCTGCACAATTTTATAGGCTCCAAATCATCAACTTTCACTGACTTCATAATATGCTTATTTTGAATATCAGATAATTCTTCAGGTGGTTTGTCTATAATATTTGGTAGAGTGGGGGATAGGGGATCAGGAATACCTTCAGCAAAATTCTCTGGTTTTAGAGTTAATAATCTTAATAAATCTTCATCTTTCCTAATATGTATAAATGTGCTGAGAATGTCATCATATAAGCCCATTATGAAGTCACCTCACTTGGTATAATATCAGCCGTAATTGTCATTAATCCAACCTCATTAATCACCTTAGTTTTATCAACGTTGACAATTTTGTAAGTATTGTCATACATCATAAACTCAGAGTTATCTTTAACATTGGAAATTGGTTGATATTTCATTGTTATAACAATTCGACCATCAGGAAGATTTAGCTGACTATTTTTCTCTCTATCTTTTATACTAGATTCCACAATACAGGGTACTAAGAATTCTTCTCCACCAACCCATTGATAAACAGGATCTCCAAACTTATCTCGAATGACGTTTCCTTGATCATCTCGCATTAAAACTTTCGTTTTATCAGTAATGGCGGGGAAGAAGGAGTTACAAATCTTCATATCTGCTTTTCGATAAATTTTGTTATCCTCTGGAATTGTCACAACTAACCAATCTTGCTTATTGATGTTTAATATGTTCCCACGTTCTATATCTGCAATATGCCCGATAACTCTTTTAGTTTCACTATCAGAATCGTATTTTTGATAAATCAATACTCTAATAGGAGTAGGATAGCTTTCTACAAATGCTTCATAAGATTCAAAACCATTAAGAGAATGTTCTAATAAGGTCATTCCGTCTCGATGTATTTTATCATTGGTATTTATGTTGTGATAATTACTATAATCCTTCATCTTCATCACCACAAATGACTAGTTGACTTATCTTGGAAACATCAGCGCTAACAGTAAGGATAATATCTCTCAATTCAACCAAATCCGGCTCATCTAATAATCTTTTACCTAGATAATTCTCCAACTTATATAAGATTGAATTATTTCTCTTACTAATTCTTGAACAATAAGCATACAACGATTCAATCTCAATAGTTCCGTCATTTTTAATTATTTTTACTTTAAGGTTGCTCATAAGAAATCAACCTCCGTATTCATGATTAAACGGTCAATAGTTTTATCTTGGAGTTCAATAGATGATTTAAGAGAGTTAAGTTGAGTGCTGAAGTTTTTTAAGCCTACATCTTTCGAGAAAGGCTGCCAAAGATTCTCAAAGTATGTCTTTTGGTTAATTAAAAATATATAACGAATATAGTTTGCTAAAATCAAAAGGTGATCTTGTGTTATTTCTTTATTTAGCGTTTCTTTAACATCATCGCAAATTAGGTCTGTTCTCAGTCTGTTATTCATATACATGACTGCATTTCTGATAGATTCATAAATTGCTTTATTCGTTTGAGGTAAATCTAAATCGGATACTTTACAATTATTTAGAAAGGTAGTCCAAATTTCATCATAAGAAGTCATTTATCATCACCCCTTATTCGAATAGAAGAGAAGGGTCAATATTCATCCAATTAGCTAAGAAATCAATTTTACCTTTAGTTAAATCATCTTTTAGTGTAGCAGCAACTTCTAGAACAAATTGTTTTTCTGAATCAACGGTAATTTTGTTTAAAGATGCTTTCATTTTATTGATATTGCCTTCTAATAATTTTTTAATTTCTTCATGAGAGTGAGTGTTATTTTCATATGTTTCAATCTCTGCGATACCATCTTTTAGTTCCGTTGTAGTTTCATTCTGATCCATAATTACCAATTCGCCTTTGTCAAAACAAATAGTACTCATAGTTAACCATTCAACTACCTCACGAGGTACTTCTTTTACATCAGGTTTACCATTTTTACTACCATTCCATGTATACTGACGATTTGATCCATCCCCATCATATCTAACAAAATAAGATGTGTTTCTATATCTACCTAATTTAACTTTATCTGTCATATAAATTATCCTCCTTATTATCCTAAGAAAGGAGTAAGTTTTTTCTTACCCCTTGTAATTTATTTTTATAAAAAATTATAAAGTAACTGCAGATTGCTCTTCAATAATCCCGATAGCCTCACCAAATAATAGGTTAACTGCAACATCTTGAGTAATTTTCATCATAACTCTTTCATCTTCAATATCTGTAGCAGTTTGTTGACGTAATCCACCATACTCAACGATAGAGAATGGTTTTTGTTCTACTCCACCGGCAAACATGTAACCTTTATTTACTGGAAGCTCAACTTTAGAGTTAGTAGCATCAGTGAATGGGTTTACCAAGTTGACCGCAGTAGTACGAGCGATAGTTGCTGGATTTAATGCTGTTAATAATTCATCTTTAATACCATCAGTTAAAAGGTTTTTCAAAGTAGAATCTGTAGCTTGTTGCATAGCAAAATAGTCAATCAATAAAGCATCTGCAACAAATACAGGACGACCACCATAACGTTGAAGTACAGAAGCCACTTTATTGTATTGTGCAATTGTCAAGTTAGCACCTGTTACAACGTTTTTACCTGGGATCTTACCACTTGTAATAGCTGTAGCAGTAAGTTCATTGATCTTATCAAGGAATAAACGTACTTTTGCATTAGCAACGTCATTGATTAATTTGCGGAAATATTCTTCTGATTCCTTAACTAAATCAAGTGGCTCATAATAGAAACCAGTAGATAGGTGAACAGGAACTGCTACGATAGACTTTTTACCTTCTACACGTACTAAATCTACACCAGAACCAACAGCAGACCAAACTACCTTAGCTTTGTTCTTTTGTGGAATCTTTAATTCTACTAAATCACCGCGATTACGATTTTCCACTTTAGCAAATAAAGAAAGAAGGTTAGTCACCATAGGTTTTGCAATTTCATCTGCCATTTCTACAACTAAAGTGTTAAATTGATGCAATGCAGAAGGATCTGGAGTTTGTGAACCATCGCCGAATACTTTAGTAATATAAGCTTTAATATCAGTTGAATCCTTTTCTTCCATTTTGTTATTGTATACACGGCTAAACAAGCCTTTTAATTTAGAGTTATCTAGTGTCATTATTAAATCTCCTTATAAGTTATTTTTTTAATTAGGCTTCAATTACTTCAAGACGCACAGTTGCAGCACCTAAAGTGTATTCCATGTCATCTTCACTATTTACTACTAAGAACTTAGCAGAAGATCCTGCGTAGTCTTCATGAGCTGATCCAACTTCAGAAATAATAAATTTCTTAGTAGCAGGATCAAAGTGAGCAACCTGTCCTTTAGCAACAGCAGAAACGCCAGTATTTAATGTGAATGCAGATGTTTCAAATCGAGTATAACCTGGTTCGAAAATTACGATTCTCGCACGTTCTCCAACCCCGTTATAGAAATCAACCATTGCTTCACCTAAATATCTCACTTCAGGAGTAGCAATTAAGTATGCCTTCTTATCAATAGCTGATAATTGTTTCGCAGTACGTTCTCCATCGGCATTGAAACCAAGTTCAACAAGTGTGAAGTTATCAATATCTGCTCCTTCAACTAAAGCACCATGCGCTAGTGTTTTGATTTTCATAGAATTTAAGTTACCAACAGTATGAGTGCCTACCTCAGTTAAGGCTTTTAAAATACGACTTGCCATTGTTTTATTCCTCCAATTTGTAATTTAATTGTTTTATTTAGAATATCTACTATCAAAGTCATCACTAGCAGGAATAAGGTTTTCTCTCTTACTAGAAACTTCTCTGATAACATTTTCCTCTGGTTTAGCTTGTTCAAATACTACTAAATCTACTAAAATACTGTTTAACTGTAAGATTGCTTGTTTACCATCTTCATTTTCGTAGATAGATTTACTTAATAGTTCTTGAACTTCATCTGAAGCAAATGTATCACTTGCTTTCAATGCTTCAAATTTCTTAGAGTAGAATTCTTTCTTCTCATTAAGTTTTTCCTCATTTTGTTTTGCTTCAAATCGAGTCTTGAAAGGCTCTAATTCAGAAACTTTAGTAGTTAGCTTGATAACCTTTTCAGAAGCACTATTGAATTTGTTTTCAATATCATTTTTCGTTTCTGTTAAACTATTAACTTGTGTTTGTAACTCAGTAATAGTCTGATCTTTCTCGTTGAGTTGAGATTGAACGGATTCAGGAACAATCTCTTCCCAGTTCCGAGTTAGAAATACTTCCACTTTTGAATCAAAATCAATTTCAACATCATTTTCTGATTTTGTATAGTTTAACTTAAAGTGTTTATCATACGAATTTTCTTCAGACCAACTATATAAATTCACAATAAAGTAAGTTTCGTACACATCTGAAATCCACGAATCTTCATTTTCACCAAGTGTAGCATCTAATTTAGCGTACAATTTTGAGCGAATATCACTATGCGATAATTCAAACACTTTCTTAAATTTTTCCACTTTATTTACCTCCTTGTCGTTCAATTGTTTATCAATATTTTCTTGATTAACTGCTTGAGCAACTAATTTTGTTATCTTAGAAACGTCGTAAGCAGGATAGACTTTTTGATGATCGCCACGTTCTTCAGAGTTCAAAATGCAGTGTCCTTCATAAACATATGAAAGAATTTCTTCAACTCCATCTTTAAACAAGTAACTATCATATAGAATTTCCATACTTGAAACTACATCAATTCCCTTATCATTCCATTCTTTTAGTAAACCAATGACATTGGGGAATCTAGAAGCCCATAATATTCCTTTACCAATAACAACTTCTTTTTCTTGACCATTTTCATCAAGAATAGTCGATATGTAACCATCTTCAGTAAAAACTCCTATAGGTACTGTATCCAATCCTAATATGGTGTCACCAGATTTTCTGTCTTGATCCAAATAAAGTTCATGAGAGCCAAGAGCATCATCTTCTGCACCACTCTCTGAAACTGGATGATATTTACAAACAATAGGCATATCTTTTAAAGTATGTAAGGTCTTTAATGCAGTCTCTTTTGAGATTATTGAATTATTATGACTAACTTCGAAATCATGTAGTATAAACTCGACTTCTTTTTTAGTCGGATTATCAGTATCTTGGATAGAATTTAATTTAATATCAAATAATGCTCTCTTTTTTTCCAATATCTCACCTCCTTAAAGAGAGAAAAATAACTAAGTAGGGGAGTTGTTCCCATCTATAGTTTTAGATTGAATAGTGTTTTCGTTTGTCGGATCGTCAACAGAAGGAGCACCTCCGTTACTATCAGACATTGTATATGTCGATTGATAAGGTTTAATTTTAGTTTGTAACTTAAGTTCCTCAGTCTCGTACAATGTTTGTTCAAGATAAGATTCCCATGAAACGCCAGCCAAATGATCAACAACATGCTTAATAGACCAACCTTTATCATTAAGTTTGATCAATACATCTAATTTTTCTTTTAGTGTCAACGGAGTTTCTTTGTCATAAACGAGATAATAATTATCTGATTGAGAGGAAGGGAGAACTAAATTAAACAATTTTTGATAAACTTCTTGTTCAATATCTTCAAGTAATACGCCTAGTCGCTTATAAATTGTATCTAAGTTCAATTTAGCAGTAGAGTAATTTCCTGTATTACCATTAAGTATCGCTCCAGAAATACCATAGCCAGCCTGAATATCATTGTTGATATGTTCAAATTTATCGCCGTCCAATCCATCTGCTTTAACATCTGGGAAGGTTAAATCCGCATATTCAGGTATCGTTACAACTGTAACACCGTTTTGTTGATTCTTCTCTAATGCTGCTTTAACTCCGGAATGGATTTTCTTTTTAAGTTTTGGGTTTAATTTCATATTGGCATATTCAGGATTTTTTTCACTACCAACAGTTAATACTGCTACAGCATTAATAATTTTATTAGCTATAGAACTTTCAACATCTTTTAATTTCTTTTTATGTAAAACATCATATAATCCTGGAGTAATCCAGGAAGTTCCTAAACTTTGGTTTCTTTTTAAAGTACCAGTTCTCAATGTAAAAGTTCTATCTTGAGGTAAATCTTTATATTGGTAATCAATAGGATTTTCTAAGTATTTATCATAATCAGATTTAGTCACGAAAGGGGATAGGTTTCTAAATTGAATGTTGCGATTAAAATCTGTCATTTCACTAAACCAACCCATGTCAATTACGCATAACCAATCGCCGTTTTGTCTATACGCAGGGAAGACATACTTCATTTCATCAAAAATATAAGGGTGTGGTTTTGATTTATCACCAATCCACATGCCGACTAGTGTTCCTGCAGCAGTTGTCTGTTTCAATAAGTCTCTTGTTAGTTTTTTATGTTTAACTTTATGTAGTATCTTATTTAAAGTAGATATGTGTTTGTCGTTGTTTTTCGGTTTATCGAAAGAGTCTAATTTATAATTCAATGTCGGTAAAGATTCAACTAGCTCAAATAGTTGATGCGTTTCTGCAGTAGTAATGTAATAATATTGGGCTAAATCTTCAATTTCTTTTTGGAATTTATCTGGGTTTGAAAAGTATTCTTTTAATTTATCTGCCCCGATTTCTGTTACTATCCCATTAGAAAATAAATTTGCTACAAATCCTTCCATATAAGTACCCACATATTCTGAATAGTCATTAAAGGCTCTTTTGTATTCATCCGATTCAATATCTATTTCTTTAATAAGTTGCTCAGTCATCTTACACCTCCTAACTTTTTTGTTATTTAATTTATATTAGAAGTATACTATTTCGTCATCAGAATCATACTCAACAACTTCTTCCCGTTCTAAAAATAGGAATATGTAATATAATGCATACGCCAATGCAGAATATCTATCTTTGTCTATCTTTTTTTGAACCTGTTCAACAGTTATGGATTTTTGAGTGGATTTAAGTTTTAAATTCGAAACTTCATCTATTAAATATTGAGTGTGTATATGCGCTCTTTCTTCATCTGTATCAGCTTGAGTAGAGGTGGATTTGTTCTTAATATCATCATACACCTTTAACATTTTTAACTTTTCAGTTTCAACATAATCAATAAATGCTCGGATTATATCACCGTTTATTCCTTGTGCAGTTAAATCATAAATTACTTTTGGCGCAGTAGGTACATCAGGTTTTTGATCAGTATTGATAGTAGCAAAGCAACCAAGTTCTTCATTTGTTTCAGTATCTGTCACTTCTTCTAAGAGTCTATCAATTAACCCTTTACCAATTACGTTTCCATCAATAACTATTGCTTTAACTCTAGATTTTGATAAATCCAAATTTCCACCGTAATTATAAAACAACCGTTTAACTATAATACTTTGTTCTTTAAAACTAAGTCCATTTGGTGGTTCTATAATATTTACTAGTTGAATTTGTCTAATTACTCCATTGTTACTTCTAATTATCTTCAAAACTACAATAGCAGTTTTATTATTACTTTGGGAGTTACTTCGTGCTACGTCAATGCCAAATATATATTCATTCAACTCGTAGTTACCTTTTTTATCTTTAGGACAAAATAACTCAGCTTTTTTTAAAGTTCTAATTTTTAATAGCTTTGATATATTAATTAATGCTCCATCGGTAGCTCCGACCCATTTAGATTCATAGTTCATGGCAAATGCAGTGGCAGAAGTAGTAGGATCTTTCTTTTTAGCTAGAATTTGAGTTCTTGTTTCCCCACGTCCGAAATGACAAGGCAGCTCCCAACTTGCCCCTAAGACAATTTTACCTTTCAAATCAGCCATTTCATCCAACATATTTAATATTCTGTTAAATTCATCAGATCCACGATATCCAGAAGTTGTTAAATAATTAATCATTCCATTTAATTCATATGGATTGACGGCGGATAAAGCGCCGATAGTCCTTCTTGGTACGTTCACAACTGGTTCCAATACATCTTTGAATAATTCGTTATTTAATAATGCTGATTCTTCCACGTTTAATCTTCTTTTACGCTGTCCTTTTGTAGATTGAGCATTTGCTAGTATTGAATAAGTACCGCCTGATTTAAAAATAACTTCAACGCTATCCTTTGTGAAACTAGGCGATTTAGCTAGCTCGTTTTTCATCAATGGAAACCACTTCATTATTTCATTGTGTTTTTCTTCACTAATTGATGCGGCATTCTCTTTTGTTTGAGCTGACATAGCAATTGTAATATCAGGAAACCATATACATGTGTGATATATAGACATTAATTCCAACATAGTTTTTCCAAACCCACGGGGGAACACTCCATAGGTACTAACAAATCTACTCATTGCACGTAGGAACACTCTCTGGTCTAAATCTAGCCTCATTCCGCCTTTTTCAGGCTTTATTAAGTCATACCATAAATCAGGGAACCATCTTGACCATTGAACAAACTCTACCCATTTATCTAAATTTCTTTCAAATGAGTCCATTTTATATTCATTTGGTTGAACAGGGGAGTTAAAGTTAGGGTTATCATCAAGTCTAGAACTTGATTTCGTATATTTAAAATTATCATTTTGGAAATTTTTATAGTTAGACACAGTTATTCCTCCCTCATAGAAGGATCGCTATCTAACTCTTGTTTTTCGTAATCTTTTCTTCTAATCTCGTAAAATTCATAAATATCTTTATAATCTGCTTCTGCTAACCCCTTTAAATCACGAACATAATTTATATAGCACCATAACACAATATCTGGCTTATCTTTAGGCTGTGACGTGAATTTGGGTAAAACTGGTATAATGTCAACTTTCTCTTCGACCATTCTCGCAAGCTGTCCGAAACCATCTAATCCTTGTGATAAATCAGCTTTGCTCATTTGAGAAGGTTTTAATTTACCTGCTTCGGCAGTATCTTTAGCCATTGCAGCCCAATCTTTAGCTTCTTTGAAGTCTCCTCTAGCCTTAGCTAAAGTTTCCTTGACTTTGTTTACACAATATTCCCTTAAGCATTCTTCATGCATTGTAGTAACTAACTGGAAGCTCGGTTTTAATTGGTTGAATTTCTTTTCAAATAAGAAATACTCGTCATCAGGATATCCATAGCCATACTTTTCTTTTAGATATTCCAAATGTTCAATATCGATATTTTCATTAACTTCATCTTGTGAAAGTTCTTGTGAATCAGTAATTTTTGTATTAGAAGATGAAGGAGTGTTGTTAAATGTACTGTGTTTCCATCCTTTTCCATCGAAATTAGAAAGAGAATTAGCCATTCTCATATATGTTGCAAAAGTATCAGTTTTACTGTTTTCGGCAGACTCCCAATGTGTTACATCAAACATGATGTCAAATTGTCTTAATATCGAATAAATGCTTTCCATATCATCATAATTTACAGTACTTTTCAAACAAGCTTTACAAATAGGTAGTTTCCCGATTTTCTCATATAGCTTATTCTTAGTATTATAGAAACTAGTTTCTTT
The DNA here is from genome assembly GCF_038006525.1 of Niallia sp. FSL W8-0951. Classification (NCBI taxonomy): domain Bacteria; kingdom Bacillati; phylum Bacillota; class Bacilli; order Caryophanales; family Bacillaceae; genus Niallia; species Niallia sp. FSL W8-0951. The sequence continues at coordinate 1,735,966 of NZ_JBBOVK010000001.1, read as the reverse complement.
AATTTTTTCATTATCACATGACATACAGCGTAAATACTTATTTGGATCTTTCTTAGTAGCCATTCTTGTATCTCCTTTCTAAAATAATCCAGAGTTAATCCATTTCAAGAAAGCACTTAAACGAGCAGTAAAAGGAGGAGAAGGTGTAAGCACACCAAAAAAAAATACTCAGCAAATGTTCTCTGGGAATGGATTAAATTAAAAAGCCGAGAAGAAACTAATCTCCTCGACCTTGGGAATAAAGTATGTATAAGTCAAAATAAAACCTTGATTTTAAGCTATTCATCTATGTCTTCTAATGAGTCATTTTCAAACTGACAAACTTCTTCTAAATTAGATAACGTCTGTCTAGCTGAAGTAATTAAGTATTGTTTTAATGACCAATAGGAAACTTCTTCTGCAAATAATTCTAAAAACTCTTTCACCGAAACACCTTTGTTAAGGTTGTAACTAATCATTTCAGTAAAATCTTCAATTATATCTTCCAATGTTTCAGAATTATCCGGTATCAAAACTAAATTTGGATATTCTTCCATGTTATTACCTCCACGAACATAATAGGGAGGAAGCGGATAGTTATTTACGAACCATCATACCTAATGTAATTTATTTTTAATTTAGAATGATGCTGTAAGAGATGGAACGACCTTTGCCACTTTCATATATTGATAAATTAGCTCCAGCTTTAGCGCCTGTCATTAGAGAATCACTATATTCATCAGAACCCATAATGGAATCTAACTGAACAACTTCAACATTATTAGTATTTGTTTCTGCAACCGTCAAAGAGCTTCCATGATGAAAATGTGATACATATAGATAATCAAAGAATTTACGTTTCATCATTGATAAGTCTTTAATTGCATTCTTTTTACCTTTTAATTGATGACCATGACAAGCAATAATGTTAAATCCTAATAGTTCAAAATCTACGAATCCTTCATCATATAATGGAACTTCGATTCTTTCGTTATCCTTCAGCATATCATGAATATAAGTAGCAATAATGCGCTCTACATCTTCTTTTGGCATTTCTCCACGGCTAGTATTATGTACACGTAATTCTGTATGATTCGCACTAGGGATATGTATATATTTAATCTTCACATATTTAGATAGCTCTTTAAGCCATTCAACTTTGTATCTTGAGTATTTAATTACTTGATCGACAAATCCATATTGAAGAGCAGTTAACTGAGATACTCTTAGCGCCATACCTTCAACAGAGTCAGCACCATTAAGAACGACTAATTCATCTAACCCTTCTCTGCGAATTATATCAACTGTTTCTGAAAGTAATTTATTCATTCTATCTAAATAGATTTGTTCGTTATATGCATTATTATTACTAATAAACTCTTTACCAAAATGCTCGTCACCAAAACCTAAGATAGCGGCTTTATTTTCTCTATTAACTTCTAATAGTTCAAATTGTGGGGGAGGGAGAGTACCTATATTTTCAATAGTTTGGCTAACATACTCAAAAAGCAAGTCTTTTCTAGATTTTACTCTAGCAATTTTGTTATATTCCCCACGAACAACTTGTAGTTTTTTACGTTCTTCTAGTAACTCGATTTTCTTTAACTCTAATTCATTAAGAATCTCATCATCTTGAATATTATTAATCTTACATTCCTCAATATATTTTTTGTACTCGTATAATCCATAAGCTGTTTTACGCAAATGATCGTGATGACAGTCCAATTGAAGAATGTCTCTTATTTCAGCCCAATCTATATCAATTTCTCTTTCGAGTTTCATTGAAATTAGGCGAAGTTTCCATTCAAAATCACTTTCACCGTCTTGACGTTGTAAAATAGGGGAGTCTATCATCTATTAGACCTCCTCAACAACAGGAGCTTCATCTTCATATGAAACTGCAATAGAAACTTTTCTACCATCAAATTGCTTCAACATTTCCTTTAAATCATAAGTGAATTCTCCACCATCTTTTTCATCAATATCAACCACAGTAAGATCTTTAATATTTAGAATACCAACTCTATTACTTGTCTTAGTGTCTAGATTTTTCTTTTTTGCAGCCATTGTAAATCTTCCTCCTTTTATATCCTTTTAATTCTTAAAACAAAAATATTCCCCTAATCGAGTGAAAAGGGGAGAAGTGTATATAGTGCAATTTATTTACTTTTAATGTGAGAGTAGAGCGTCTAAGCGTGTAGTTTTTGCCACACAGTCACTTTCTATTTTACTTCTTGTAATTTATTTACTGTATCTAGCACTTGGTCAGCCAATAGACTGAAAGCCCCACGATAATTAGTTTCTAATTTATGATACGTGACATTAAATCCTTTAAAATGTTTCATATAAACTTCAAATGGCGTTAAACCACCGTATCTTTTAAGTTTTGTGTTATCAACCTGAAGTGTGGATCCAATCACTACTACCTTACAGGTAGAATCTACTCTTGTTAAAAGGGTTTGTAGTTCATGTAAATCAAAATTTTGACTCTCGTCAATTACTACATATGCGTTCTTAAATGTTACACCTCTGCTGTAAGAACTAGACATGGCATAAACTTTCGGAATTCCTTCTTCGTCATTAGACCACTTTTCAAAAAGGGACGGGTGGACATAATCCATCGCATCAATTAATGGTTGCATATAAGGCGATTCTTTAGCTTCTGTTGTTCCAGGTAAGAATCCTTGATCACGAACTGCAACAGTATTTCTTATGTAAATTAACTTATCATATGTTCCTATTTCAACTTCATAAATACCAGCTAAGACAGCTAATGTTGTTTTTCCTGTGCCTGCCGGACTATTACAAAAACATCCATGAACAATATCAACGGGACTCCACAAACTTTGCATATAAGCGTACTGATGTTTATCTGATAGAACATTAAAACCTTTTTCAGCTAACCATTTCCAACGAATGTCACCATATTTGTTTCCCATTGATAAAAACCCCTTATTTAGTATTTTAATTTCTAAGGCAGGATAGGAGGGAAGTGAGGGGATGTCATTTACCTATCCTTAATGTAATTTATTTATATTTAAAAATATAAAATGATAGTTTTATTGTACTTCTTTCTTTCATATACAAAAATAGACTACTAGTCTTGAAAACTTATGTGTACCAATAGTTTCAGCGTTTTTCTAAATGCTAACATTTTTTCTTCGTTTATTTCTCATTATTTTTTTCTGGTATTCATTACGATGGATTTTCCAGCAATCTGTACAATGAGACTTTCGGTTGCTTGTCAATTTAATTATTTTTCTACATTCCTCACAATTCCCATATTTACCTTCGCCTATATATTTTAAATACTCAAATATGTAATCATCAAAATTTGTAATAGTAATAATTGTATCCCCATCTTTTTCAGCAAACTTAACCCAACGTTTACTACCCATATTAATATCAATCAACTCTTTAGAAGTAAGAGACTGTAATAATTCCAACTTAGTTTTAGAGTTAATATTCAATTTACAAAGACGATATAAGTCTTCAATACTAATTTCAAACTTTCTATAACCATAAAACTTATACAATACAAGCATTACAAAAGCTAATTTCTGCTCATTTAATTTTTCAAGCTTTTGTATAATATCTAATTCATTTTTAGTAATTTCAACTTTAATTCCGGTTGTAAATTTACTCTTTTTAGCAATGTCGACTGTTTTATTAATAATCTTATACCATTCTTCAATAGAGAAGAAGTCAACATACTTTTCGCAAAACTCAACCACTTTACTCTTAACCTCGTCATGTTGTAATCCTTCAGCATAATAATACTTTGATAAGATTAATAATTCGTATACATTCTTATGGTTAGTCATGAAACCTTTCTTTAACATGTTTTCTGCATATTTTTTTTCATCAAATATAATCAAACTACCACCCTTTGCAATGAATATTTTTTACCTAAATAATCCGTTCCATTAGAATCACTCATTGGAATCTCAATTAACTTATCACTTTTCGATTCTAGTGTTTCTAAAATTCCATTTATTCCTATGCTCCAAGCAAACTCTTTTGGTTCAGAAGGGTAGAGGTAGTAAACAATATAAACTAGATAGTTAGCTAGCTCTCTTTGATTAGGGCATATTAATTCTGCTTCATGTCTAATCCCTTCATAAAATTCATTTACTTGTTTATCATGTTCGTTATCTTGATCAATCTCAAAATCTATATATTTAAGAATATTGTTTTTATGCTTAAAGTGTCTTTTCTTCTTAAATTTCTTATATAACTCAATCAACTGATTCAGTTTCTTTATGTCCAAAGGAATACTTTTGTCATAGAGAATCTCAAACATTTCATTTGCATTCTCAGTATTCTTAGGACGTTTATATTTAAAATCAATCTTCTCAACCATCGAACAAAGAACATTCATAACTGCGTTGTTTTTTATTACAGGCATTCGTCTATAATAATCAGATACATAATACATTTCTTGAGAAGATTTATCTTGTTTCTTCAAGAGTTGATCAAGACTACATCCGAATTTCTCTTTACATGTGCGTTCACATTTCTTTTTATACTCATTATATTCGTTTCGTAATTTATCATAGACATAAATCATGAAATAAGGTTTCCGATTGGCAACCAATGAATTATGCTTATATTTATCTTGTTTAGTTTGCTCGTCATCATCTTCATATAAGTATTCACGTTTCTTCCAATCAGAAGGGAATGGTTTCATCTTAATCCCCTTAGCTTGATCGATAGAATCTCCAATATATCTCCTTAGTAATTTAATTCTATCTAGAAGTATCTGATACTCTTCGGAATCTTCCTTAAAGTTTGCCAACATAGAAATAAATGTAGTTGAATAATTAGTTATACTACCTACTTTAGAATCGAAACTTCTCAAGTCTGTTTTTACTAAATTAGCTGCATTTAACTTTTGAGGTGGGGCAGATGCCTTATCATACGTAATAACGTTTTTATCTGGGTAAATATTATTCATAATGATTTCGTTATCAGTTGTAAAAACAATATCATAGTCCCAGTCAGAATCGCTGTGACGTATAGTATCAGTTCCCCAACAATTATAAACAATCCCTGATTTTATGTATTTATACCATTCTCTAGTATCCTCATTTTTCTTGAAATTAAGTATATTATGCTCATGAAAATCAACCATAGGACTTCTACATGCATCCACTTTCGATACGTTTCTTTCATTCCAAAAATGGGAATAGTGTTCAAATTCACCAAGTAGACCTGTGACATCTTTCCGGTTGAAAGCCCATTGTGCTTGACCGTATGGATCGGAAACCATGCATTGATAATTTGCTCTGCACCATAGTCTGCCAATCTTAGCCTCTTGGATTTTAGTAGCTATTCCATCATATAATTTTTTCTTTATGTAAGGGTCGTTTAACAACTTGTCATTATATAAAACAGCTTTCACAAAATTACTATTTGTTCTATCAAATATATGCGAAAGAGTGTCGCCTTCAGTGGAATTACCTAATAGGAAGAGAAGAGAGTGTAATTTGTCACCTTCACAAATATTCTTAATCCAATTGACTGTTGGTTCAATTAACTTTTCAATTTTTTCGTTAGATAGATTAAGAGTTTGTATGTACTGATAATTACTTAGACTCATTTCATTATCGTTTTTAGGATTTACTTTTGTAACTCCCCATGAATGTTTATGTAATTCATGCAATTGAGTGTATTGATCCCAAGACGAATAATATTTATACATCTTGAATTGGGATGTACTAAGTAATATATCGATCTCGGATATATCCCATTCTTTACCGTAGTAATCTAATATCTTATTAGTTTTAGCAATTTCAGAAGCATACTTATGAAAATCAAAAGTACAGAGCATTCCTTTAATAAAAGCAGTTCTTATGCCAAACTGAGAAGGAAGGTAGTCTAACTCTAAATCTTTTTGCCATTTAGCAGCGAAAGAAGGGGAGATAAGACCTTGACCATCCCAAAGGTTAGGAACGAACTCGAAATCATCTCGCTCCCTAATTTTACGAATTTCTTTCCCGTTATCATCTGTAATATCTTCAATCCAATCGACAGTTTTAATTAATTTATATTCTTCGCAATCTGGTATTAAACAAACTCGAGGAGTGCGAACAGGGTAGGTAGCAGACATATGTAGACCGAAATAAGCATTATACTTCGCAACGTTTATTTTATCTATTTTCAATCCACAATTTAATTTTCTTTCTAATTCTTCTTTAATTTCCACATTGACGAAAGAAGCAGTATTTCTACGAGATTGTCCAGCGCCAGAACTTAGACGCAAATATGTAATACCATTGACTTGCATTCCATTTTTACAAATATGTTTATAAGTACGTTTATCGTCTACTTTGACATTTACTATATCAGGGACAAAAAGAATACTGTCTATTTCTTGTTGAAGAGTATGTATTTCATTAGCATTGATTTCTTTATCTTGTTTTAATTTATTCCTTTTATTTGTCAACTCATTCAATCTTTTAGAGTCTAATTTCTGATTCCTTATATGCCTAATAGAGCGAAATACTTGATTGTCACCTATTTGTACTAACTCTCCGTTTAATCTAGCTTGATGAACTGTTAGTTTATCAATTTTACAATCAGACTCATTAAGACGGGAAGTAGTAATTTTAAATACGTGATATTGTTGTAGTTTTATCAATTATTTTCCTCGCTTTCTTTAAGTTGTCTTCGTTTTTTTCTACACTCCTTACATCTTTTGGGTATTATTAAATCACGTTTGATATAGTACTTCAATTCAGCAAATTTAATAAAAAATCCCTTATGACAATCTATGCATTCTTTCTTAACTTTCTTATTTTTGATGTTTAGTGAGTTATATATGACGTTATCTAATTGTTCAACAGTGCTAAATTCGTTTATTCTGTTTGTTAACCATATTGCTTTAATCAATCTTAAATCGTATTCCACAGCAATATAATATTCATAGTGAGAAAATACGTCATAGCTTTTGTAAGGGTGTCTTCGTGATCCATTATAATATGTTTTACTTTTCTTACGCTCTTTATGTTTAAGAGTAATATAGATATCATTATCAAAATTTTTATATTTGTCATTTAATCTTTTTACAAATTGCGCAATCTTATTATTTTCAGAAACCAAAGTATTAAATTTGACTATATCATCAAGAGACTTAATTCTTTTATATTCGCTATATAAATTTCCACATATCGCCTTTTTTAATAGCGACATAATAACATCTTTGTCATCAGTGCTAAATGTATCTATTATCATCGCCATTTCAATAGCATCCTTATTTCCTTCTTTATACCTAATAACATCGTCCCAAAACCAATCTAACTGTTTTATTCTCGATTTTATTTTTTCATCATTTTCATATTTATATAAATATTCTTTATGTTTGCCGATTGTATTATAATAAGAATCGTTTCTCTTTGTGTTAAAACACTTTCCTTCATAAAATAGCGCCTTAAATTTAGGAACTTTCTCTTTTAACATTAATTGCTTTATATCAATTTCTACAACGATATCTCTCAATTCTAGCCAAATGTCTATGTAGTCTTTAACATCCTTGTCATTACTGTATTTCATTTCAAAGAAAATTCGATTTCCGCATTCAGTTAATACTGTGACATCTGGATTATACGTTCTCTCACTCGTTTCATATTCTTGCTCGACTAAAACTTTACTTACTACATAATCTCTCTCCTTATCAGAAACTACGGTAAACTTATCACCTTTTTCTAAGAACCTGTTCTTATACCACCAGTGGATCATTGTTTCGTTATTACACTTGTCTTTATCCAAATGTGCAAAATGCTGAGACATATGTTTTGATTTAATTGCTCTAGGTATTACATCTGATCCGCAAACAGGACATAGGAAGTGGTTTCGCTTATTACTTTCATTAATTTCATTTATAGTAATTATTTCACCATCTTCATTCTTAGCGAACCAGATGGTCACATTCTCATAACTCAAATAAATTATCTCTCCTTTTGTAATTTATTTATATTCAATATCAATTTTATGATCAATAATCCTATGAATTATCACAAAAACTTTGACTGTAATATGGAAGTAGTATACTTACAAGGTATTTCACTTCGCTTGATAAAATTACCTATATTAATTTATTTATATTTAAAATCCATAATATGTATTCATTTCTCTAATAATCTCATTAATTAGCTTTCTATGTTTCTTTGTATCTATGTATTCGCCTTGCCACTTAAACACCTGATAAAAGAGTTCCATTTCGTAAGAAGCAGATCCTTCTAGCATCATTTCCTCAACATAACTTATCACCTCACTTAAAGTATGTCGTTTCATCTTGCTGACCATTCATTTCACCTCCTGTTTTTATGTAATTTAATTATATTTTAAAGATAAAAAATATCCCTTGTCTTTATTTTACATTACAAATTGAGTATTTGTCAATTTAATTATATTTAAAACAATATGAGGGAAGAAACAAATTATTCTTCATCGTCTATGTATACAAATAAATCATCAACCTTACAATTCAATATGTAGGCAATTTTGAATGCTGTTTCAATCGGTGGATTGTTATGACCATTTTTCCAATTAGTTATTGTCTGTTTGCTGACAGCTAATCTTTGAGCAAGTTCGGTATTACTCATATTAGCTTCTGCTAGTTTTATCTTTAGTTTTGATTCCAACATTATAAGTTCCCCCATTGTTTCTACCCTCCTTTAAAATATACTTGTCTAAAATGATTATAGCAAGTCTATTAAGAAAAGTACAATTATTTTTATAAAAGTACAGCAAAATTTATATTTTTCTCTTGCGTACTGCTTGTTTTTAAGTTTATACTCTAAATCAGATAGACGAATATCATAGAAAATATTCAACTATTTCTAGCGATAGTCAAAAATATTTAAAGATGAAGGAGGTAGTCGTCATAATTACCGATACTTATTTTTACGAAATAGTAGACAGTCTAACAGTTAAGGATTTCTTTTTGCTCAGTTATTTAACAGAGAACAATGCAACTGAGAAATTTAAATCAATCAAAAGAAGAAAAGTTGCAGAAGACATGTTAAACAGTGATGCAAGGATCACAGAAGCGACACTAAGAAAATGCCTTTATCGTTTAGAACCAATGAAATTTATTGAAATAGTAAGAGAAGAAAAGGAATTTAAGATGTTCGTTACACCAAGAGGAATAGAAGCGTTACAAATCAAATTGGAAAATGAGGGGGAATAATATATGTATTTTGGATTCATAGGTCTTGGGCAAGCGGGAGGAAACATTGCTGATTTAGCAGCTAAGCATTTTTACACTAGTGTAGCGATAAATTACTCAGAAACTGATTTAAAATCAATTACTAATATACCTGAAGATATGATTCACTCTTTATTAGGTAGCGAAGGAGTAGGTAAAGATAGAGAATTAGCAAAACAATTAATGAGAGATAACTGGGAGTCAACTGTAAACTTTGTTAAAAAGCATTTATCCAAACCATCAATTGAAGTTATTTTAGTCCCATTCGGTACAGGTGGGGGAAGTGGTTCAGGGATGAGCTCGTTATTATTAGAAATACTATCTAACGAGATGCCTGATAAGACATTTGTAGCTTGTCCGATTTTACCTGCCAACAATGAAACACTCAATAATAAACTAAATTCGTTAGAGGCTCTTAGTGAGTTATCCGATTTAGACTTTTGCGTTATTCCAATTGACAACAATACAGTCCTAACCAATAGTAACACTTTTATCTCTAAAAATATCATTTATAAGAAAACTAACGAGGAATTCATTTCAATGATTAATAAGCTGCTAGAATACACAAATAAAAGCAGTGAAAATGGAGTGATTGATAGAAAAGATTTGCGACAAATATTCTCGGTGAAAGGAGTGTCAGTCATAGGTGTAGCAAAAGTTATGGATGTTTCAGGGACAGCATTAACAACTAATCATTTTGCTAAGAAAATACAAGAATCATGGATTAACAGTATATTTGCTCCTATTGAATACGATCAAGTAATTAGAGCGGGAGTTATTTTCAATGGAGATGACTACTTAATGGAACTTATGGATTATGATGAAATATTTAATGTTTTTAAAAATAAGCGTCCGTATGATCTTTTTGAAGGAAACTATAAAGAGAAAAGAGGAGAAGTAATTTCTATCCTTAGTGGTCTACCTTGGGTTAACTCAAGAATGCAAGAATTAGATACATTAGCAGATGAAGAAGAGAATACTCTTAATGAAATCAAAGTTGTTGAGTATAAGCCAAAAGCTAGAAAGAAAAGCGTAATTCCAGCAAGAAGTAGTAGCGTTAAGGCAAAAAGTAATCCTACTGATGTTTTTAATAAATATCTTCGTTGATATCTATTTATTTCTAGCAATATTTGAAAATATTCGCCACAGCAGGAGTGATAATATGAAAATTTATCAGCATAAATGTAAATCGTGTAATCGAGAATATAAAGGTGTTAACAAATTTCCAAGTATCTGCACAGAATGTAAAAGAATAATTATCGAGTGGTATTCTACTATTGATTTACTAATAAAAGAAGGAATGACACCTGAGACTGTTTTAGAAAAATTAAAACTATCCCCTCCTAAATAAGAGGGAGGGGTAATTATTACTCAATTTATAAAAACAGTCATATTTTCCAACATGCAAATCATATAATTTTCCCGAAGGATAAAACCTTTTGACGTAGGGAAAATTTTAGATAGCTTGTTTAGAACGGTAATAATCCAATTGTAATCAACGTTAAACCAACCCCAATTAAAGTCGCAGTTATCATCTTAGATTCCACCTTTCCATTTTGTCTTGTTTTAATATCTCCTAAATACAATTAAATTATTCTTTGAAGCGGGTGAAATGATGATTCCTTTTTTCGGTATGCTTTTTACAACTATTGTTTACTGGGCTTTCGGTTTTAAACATGTAAAAAGAATGGAGGATAAGAAAAATGATCATAAGGATTAACGGTGAAGAAATCAACGAAAAAATACATCGTGAAATTATAGATATATCCGAGTATTTACCAAAGACTAAAAAAGAAGCAAAGAAGATGAAAAAGTTAGCAACGTGGTTATGGGGAATTTCGGGAGTGATGATGTCTCAAAGTAGAGTATTTGCTTCTACTACAGGTGGAATGAACATTTGGAATAGTATGCAACCCTTATGGGATGTTTTCAAGGATATTAGCATGGTTTGTGGGACGTTGGCACTCTTTATCGGAGTAATTACATTTTTGTTTAAACGTAACGCAGGTAAACAAGTCATATTGACTTCAGTCATTGTTATTGCAGGATGTTTCTTAATTCCTTCAGCAGTTATGTTATTTGCAATAATAGGTAATATGCTGAATGATGTTTTAACAGAAGCTTTCCAGAATATGAATTTCAAAGATAGTGTAAAGGTGGGAGGATAATGCTAAAGAAAATAGTCTTTACTATTATTGGATTTATATTTGGATATTTAATCGGTTTTCCTCATGGCATCTATTACACTGTTGAAGCAAACGATAATTACTTTTTACTTAAAGCGATCTCTGTTATTAAGGCTGTGATTGACTTATGAAAATTATTATGTTGGGGCATTTAAATGATCCATTAATAAAAAAGAAAGTAATTAAGAATGCATTTCCTATGAAAGTGCCTATTAAAGTAATTAGAACTGATGAAACCAAAGTAAAGTCCAAAATAACTTTGCCAAAGATTAATAAAACTGACCTAAAATTCAATCTAAAAATTAAGCGTACCCCACTTGTAACCTACAAAATGAAACCAACCCCATCAACAACAAATGAAAAAGTATTTCTATTGTTGGATTATTTGTCAGACACATTTCAAGAATTAGCTTATATGGGAAGTCAATTTAAGTTTAGTGAAGAAGGTATTACATTGCCGACTCAAAACAAATTATTTTTTGAAACTAAAATTACGAATAGTGAATACACAAATTATGTTACTTTTCCTAAATCTATAGAAGAAGAAACCTTACAAACAATGAATTTTACATGGCATAAAGCTTCAAAAATTAAGGTGGAAAATCCTATCCCAGAAAGATCAAATACCACGGTTGCATTTGATATAAGACTCAAGCATACATCTGCATTAGCTTTATCGATGGATAAAAGGTTGAAAGAAAAACCTATACGAGAATTGATAGAGCAATCTCAATCAATCAAAAAAGGCGAAGAGGTATTTATTCAATTTGGTATACAGCCAGCAGAATTTGATTGGTGGAAAGAAGCCAAGCGAAGAAAAGAAGGATTGTCAAAGAGAGTTGCAGTCACCGAATCAAGTAATACAAAATTAGGAGCCCCTGCTTTTGATTGCTGCCTACGAGTTATTGTAAAAGGAGAGAGTATAAGAAGATCTGAAATGATTTCAAGAGGGATAATACTAGCCCTAAAACAGTTAAATGGAGATAATGAGCTTATTGAATGTAAGATTAAGAACGGAAAATTAGCAAAATGGTACAAAAAATACCTTGTATCTAGAAAAATCGAAACGTATTTATTGAACTTTAACAAAAGAATGTTGTTAACCAGAAAAGAAATTAAAAACTTTATTAAATTACCTGAAAGAAATATACAAAAAGACTTTAACTTAGGTATTGATGAAAGACAAGAATTGTCTGTGAATAAAATGTTAACTAAAAAGGACGGTATTTTAATTGGTCATACGGAAGACAAAGGCAAACAAGTTGAGATAAGGTTACCAAGTGATAACTTAGATGCATTGTGTAATACAAATATTCTAACCGGCTCTCCCCGTATGGGAAAAGATACTGCTGCTATTAATATGATAGTTGAATTTGCTAACACAATAAATGCTGGAGCTATTGTACCTGATGTAATTGATGAAAAAGGAAATGGTCGTGGGATGTGTGATTCTTTATTAGAATCCTTACCTAGTGACAGGATAATCGACATTAATCTAGGTGACTATAATAACCCTGTGTATTTTGGATTAGAGGATGTAGCAAATTTAATTGGAATTAATGGGATGAATGTGATAGCGGACAATTTCACTAAAGTATTAGGATTAGAAGATACTACAACATCTCAAGAAATTTGTTCTTTAATAGCCAAGGTGTGCAAATGTAATCTTTACGATATGTATTGCTGTCTTAAGTCTAAACAATTTGCTAACAGCATGTATGAAATCGTAAAGGAGGAAGACGAATTATTAGCTCTAGAATATTATCATGATTTCTTAAATGCTAAAAATGATAAGGCAATTGCTACCGTCAAAACCAGACTTAAAATGATTCTTGGTAATCCTCATTTTAAACATATGATTGCACAAGAACCAAACAAGAATATGGATATTGAAAAATGGATTAGAGAAAGAAAGATAGTTCTTCTAAGAATGAAAAAAGTAGATATAGGAGACATATGTGTTCAAATACTAATGTACTTACTAACGATGAAAGTGTTTTGGATAAAGAAAATCATTCAAACTGATGATCCAACATTAATCGTATTTAATGAACCACATCAGTTTATGTCAGACGGGTTCCAAGAGTTAGCTGAGTCTATGATGGCGGAATGTCCAAAATATAGACTATGCATCAATTGGCTTTTTCATAATCCTAACCAGCTACCTGATAAGCTTTGGAATATTATGAGATCTAGCAGCTGTAATAATTTCATATTTAAAAACACTAATTGGAAAATATATAACGACTTAAAAGAGCAGCTCCTACCTATAGAAGTAGAAACAGCTATGAAAACCAATCGATATGAATCTATATTTATGCCTTTTATTAACGGAATGCAATTAGATCCATTTTTTGTGAAAATGCTACCTCCACCAATAAAAAGGGGAATAAGATACTCAAATTGTCATTTAACTGAAGAACATACAAAGATATATGGTACTCCTGTTGAGAAAGTTAGAAAACGTATTATGGAAATTGAATTAGCGATGTACAGTGAAAGTGCTTAACGTTTTTTGTCGCAAAAATAAGGTATAATTTTCATATAATATATTAAAAGGGGAAAGCAAATGAACAAAAATAAAAGAGACTATTTAATACGCACTTTTTCTCGAACCAAGCGAAAAGATTATGAGAACTATATTCTTAATCGAATTTGGACTAAGTTAGATAGACTTGATATAAAACCAGTAACTCAACAGTATGTTAAAAGAGCAGATGGTAAGTACGCATTAATCGATTTATTTTTTCCTCAAATAAACTTAGGGATAGAAGTGGATGAGGCATATCACTTAGGAAATGTTCTTAATGATGAAGTAAGAACTTATGAAATTGGCAAGTTATTTCAAGCTGTAAAAGAGAAAGAGATAATTATTGAAAGAATAGATGCAAGTCAGGAAATCGATGACATTCATAATAGAGTGGATAAACTTGTAAATTTAATAAATGATTTAGCCTCAAGAAATAATATTACAGCTTGGGAAGAAATTGAAGACTATACTAAATCAGCTAAAAGTAATGGAATTATCAGCATTAAGGATAATTTTACGTTCGATAGAACAGTGGATATAATAAATTGTCTTGGAAGAGAGTATAAAGGATTCCAACAAGGAGGCTTAAATTTAAACGATGAGTATTCGCTATGGTTTCCACATTTATCATATGATTTAGGGGACGGTACACTCTCTGACAGAAACGGATGGATGAATCTGATTAACTCTGACTGGACTGAAATTACTGAAAAACATGTGGATGAAAATAATGAATTAAATATGAAATTCTATGTAAGAAATAGAATTACATTCATGAAGCTAAAAGATCCAGTGTTCAAAACAAATAAGTATCAATTTGTCGGTATTTTTAAACCAGTGGTCAATGGGAACCATGCGATATTTAAGCGAATTTCTGATGAAGTGGATTTAAAACCGTATCTTATTAAACCAAAACGGCAGGTATAAGTCTTATCTGCTGTTTTCTCTTTGCTTAGAATCAATTCTAAACCAGCTAACAAGCTCCCTAGTAGGTTTAAATGTATATGTACTTGTATCTACCTTGGTATTATAGAAAACCAATTATGGAGCACATTGAAACGCTAAAGAGGTATGTTAATTTAATTATAATTAAGTATTGTATTTTAAATATAAATAAATTACAATTAAAAGCATAAGATATATAAAGGAGAGGATTATTTGACTGAACTAAATGAACAACAGAAAGCTGCAGTTGAAGTTACAGAAGGGGCTTTTGGTGTAATTGCAGGGGCAGGAAGTGGGAAAACACGTATTATATTAGAAAGGGTTAGGAATTTAGTTGTTAACCATGATGTACATGAAGAAAAGATACTAGCTATTAGCTTCACCAATAAAACTGCTACTGAATTAAAAAACAAATTGTCAAAAATGGGATTTAATGATATCCATGTAGGAACATTTCACGCTATATGTGGAAGAATTTTAGCTAAAACAGGGAGTTACATCAATAGTAGAAACTTAATTAAGGATTGGCAAATTGAAAATGAGTTTAAACGAATTGATCAAAAGGTGAATACTTCAGAAGTTTTATCATGGATTTCTTATCAAAAGAACTATATGAGAATGCCGAATGATGAATTTGTATATAAAGAGACAAACTATACAGAAGAAGTTTTAAGAATGTTTTACCATACATATGAAGAACTTAAGAAAAAGAAACGACTATGTGATTTCGATGATTTTTTATTAGAATGCTATAAAGTATTAAAGGAGAATCCAGATTTAACGGATTATACATATGTTCTAATTGACGAGCATCAGGATTCAAACCTTGTACAAAATGAGTTGCTAAAATTGTTAGCAAAGAAGGGGAACATATTTGCAGTGTATGATATTCGCCAGTCAATCTATAGCTTTAGAGCGGGAAATCTAGAGTATGCGATGCAATTTCAAAAGGATTGGAACGCTAAGATTCTTCACTTGGATATTAATTACCGTTCAGCTAGAAATATTGTAAACTCTGCCAATGAATTCATACGACCTTATTTTGAAAACTTTGATCATTACCAGGATTCTATTGCAAACTCAGAAGAAGATGGAGAAATTACATTACATACATATCAAACAAGAGAAGACGAAGCCATTAAAGTAGTTGACCATATTGAGAGATTAATAGAAGAAGGGGAAGAGTTAAAAGAAATATCTGTATTATATCGTATGAATGCACATGCTGCTCATATTGAAAATGAACTTAGAGCAAGGGAGATTGACTACGATATTACATCTACAGATTCATTTTTCCAAAGAAAAGAGATACTGGCTATTATGAGTTATTTAAGATTGGTACATAATTTGCAAGATGACGCAGCTTTTATAAATGTTTGGAATTTAAGGAACGATTCATTAAAATTCTTTAAGAATACAATATTGAAAGATGTGCAAGATCAATCCGCTAAGAACAGCTTATCTTTATATGAAAATTTCTTGGATTATAAGTTTGACGTTAAGTGGCATTATGAAAAGAAGAATCAATTTGAACAGAATATAAGTAGGTTGAGAATGCAGAAGGAACGTAACATAGGAATTAAAAGTTTGATTGATAATATAATTAAATTGTTTAAATTAAAGAACTACATATATGAAACTTATACTAATGAGGAAGAAATCCAGGAACGATTGAAAAATATGAACATATTAAAAGGGTTTGTTAAGACTGACAACTTGGAAGAGTTTATCAATTACGTTTATGGAACGAATTTGAGTAAGAAAGCTAAGAAGAATAGTGTTAAGTTGATGAGCGTTCATTCCTCAAAAGGTCTTGAGTGGAACAGTTGCTTTCTAGTTGGAGTAGAAGAGAAGAAGTTCCCCCATGAAAAGGCAAAGTTAGATGAAGAAAGTAGGCTCTGGTATGTTGCTGTGACGAGAAGTAAGAAAAATCTTTATGTGAGTCAAATTGGAGAAGGATCTGTATTCATTGATGAGTATTTTGGTGAGAGGTTAGTCAGGAGTTAAATATGATTAAATTACATAATTAAGTGAAGAATTTAATTTTAAGGTAAATAATTACATAGCAAATTCACTTTAGGTGGTTCAGATAATGAGCTGCCTATTTTTTATGGAGAAAATCGGAAATGGATAAGGTAGTAATTTGAAGTAAATTATAGATAAATGGAGTATAACGCTTGTTTTGAGATAGAAATATGGTGCGAGTAGAATATTTGGTCAAATTTAAGGTTATATGACAGGTGGAAAATAGAGTGATCGAATTAGTGTAAAATAAGCCCCCGATAGAGGTGTATCGTCGATAGGGTAAATATGAGATTGAAATAGGGGATGAAGTGTTGATACATAAGGGTTTATGAGGTGTTTACGATAGATAAATTAGTGATTATCGAGGTGGAGTATCGTTCAGCCCTTGGGAGAGTAAGGCTGAAGCCACTTTTTGGTGTAAAAATGGTAAAATTGAGAAAATGAGAGGTGAGAGAAAGTCAATGGTATCAAGGGTTCTATCGACATGTTCCGATAGACTTTCCGATAGAAATAAGCTGAAAATGAGGAAAATTGGGATGAAATGGAAAAATAACTATGGTGTGTGGATGGAAGTGTTAGGGGTAAATGTCTAGTCACATAATTGGTTAAAAATGTAAACTATGCCCCCTCTATATTACCATTTATTAGTAGAAAATAGCCTATTTTTACTCAAAAAACCCGATAGAATAACCATTCCATAGGGATATAGGAAATAAATGTAAGTTAAATTTAATTGATCCAGCAGCTAATACGCACGCATGAAAAGGTGAGTGAATGGTAAACTTTGTAAAATTTTAAATTTGAAAATGATAAAAGTTAAGCTGTTTAGTGTATTTTTACACCGTCGCACGATAACCGTTATGCGCAGATTAATGTCTTTGTTATACATATAATAGAACATATAATAGAACATATAATAATCCAACTAGTCATACTTGTCTAATAAAAAACTTTAAATATAATTAAATTACTACTATACAAACTCTTGTAAATGTGATATTATAGAGTAGTAGAGTTCTATTCTTTTTTAAGTGACTCTAATACAATTGATTTAACAAGAAAGGAGATGTCTAATGACTTAGCATATCAACAATTCAAATCCTCACATCTTATAACTTCTGTCCTTAGAGTAATCAATCTACCGTAAGCAAATACTTACATATCCATTATCATACATAGACGATTAATATATAAACGAATTACATAATGGAGGCAATACATATGAATAAGAATGATTTCTTTTTCTGTTATAGCTTAGAGTTATCTAACTTCCTTAGAGGTAAGAAGATAGAGTTTATCACAATAGCACAGAACCCACATACATCTAAACTCTTCACACTTTTCCCTAAGAGCGATAGGTTAAACACAGCTATACAGGAATACAAACAATTGAATAAAGAAAACTAATCACCGGTCAAGGAGTAATCAAAATGAGTATTCAATTAGATTTCAATGATCCGTATTCCAAGACGTATGGTAATCAATACATAGAGAAAATGAAGTACCTTGTCAAAGTAATTATGGAATATGAGACAGGAGAAGATGTATTTAATGTATTAAACTTTGAGACTGGATTAGGTAAATCTTATACAGTAAACAGATTGCTAAATGAGATACTTAATATTCAATCTCTACCAGGATTCAACAAGCCAAACGATAACTATTTAGTGGTTAAGAAATTCAACGAGGATTCTATTCAAAGTGTAGACTTTATCAATCTATTAGACATACACGATGATGCAATAGCGATCACACATGAAAACTGGAGTCAATGGAGAAAGAAGTTGCATAAGCTTAAAGATAAGAGAATGGTATTCATATCTCATCAACGTTACATAAAACTATGT
Organism: Niallia sp. FSL W8-0951; assembly: GCF_038006525.1. Taxonomy (NCBI): domain Bacteria; kingdom Bacillati; phylum Bacillota; class Bacilli; order Caryophanales; family Bacillaceae; genus Niallia; species Niallia sp. FSL W8-0951. The sequence goes on along the minus strand of NZ_JBBOVK010000001.1, from coordinate 1,717,243 downwards.
GAAAATGAAAAAATTAAAAATGCGTTTGCAGAAGGTAGGAAGACTTTAATTATAGATGAAAAAGTTAACTTTCCTATATTCACATTCAACAAGAAAAAAGATGCTGTTATTTATGAAATATTGCCAACTGAGCTAAAACCAACTTATCTCAAAGTAGTCAAATCATTAGGAAACTTCATAGATAAACAAATTGCACTGAAACAGACTAATAAAGTATTTACTCATAAGTTTAAGTTACATCCTGCAACACTTAAAAACTTTCTCAGAGAAGCAAACTTAGCATTAGACAATTACACGATAAGTAACTCAGATCACAGGAAAGTATTAGCAGAGTTCATAAACGAAATACCTTTCTTCTTTGAGAACATATTACTTTATAACTCTGGTAACTTATCAACTAGAAATCCATCACATAAACATTGGGGATTGAAGAATAACATTATACTAGATGCTTCAGCTAAGATTGATGGAGTTTACACTTGTAATCCAAATAAATTTAAACTACTTGACCAAACTAGAATCATTGATCATACTGAATCAACATTCAACGTATACAATTATAACTCTTCTAAATCCAATGTTATCAATCATAAAGCTAACTATTTTAACGAATTAATTGATAAGATAATTAGCACTCAACAACCAGAAGATAAAATCCTATTGGTTAGTCATAAAGAATTGGCAGAAAACTTACATGAAAGAATAATAAGAAATCATCCTAATGTTACTGTATGGAAAGATAAAGACGATAAGGAAAACGATCCAGATTATGATAATCAATCCATTGCGATTAGCTGGTATGGAAACTTGATAGGTAAAAACTGGGCTTCAGATTTCAATAAAGTTTGGTTAATCAGCACACCTAATTTACCACTTGAACATTATCTAATACAATTTCTTCATTATTCCGATGACAAGATAGGTAATAAATCAACTCAAGTGTATAGAGGTAAATATAAAAATGCTATCTTTAAGAGTATACAGAATGGTTATATCGCAGCAGAAATGTATCAAACATTAAAAAGGATACAAAGGAATCCTAATCCTAAAGGTGAATTTAATTTAGTTGTACAAAATGAAGATATAATTAACGCTGTTTTTTCACAGATTAAAAATGTTAATTATTATGGTGAGATGAAAGAATTAGAATTTAGTAGACAGATAGAAGAAGAGAAACAACTCAATAAGAAACCTGATCAAGTAGATTTATTTATTCAAAATTTAAACGTTATAGATAAAGGGATATACAAAAAATCTGAAATATCTGAAAGGTTAAAGATTGCTAAATTGAACAGAGTCCTTTCGGACGCAAGAGTAAAAGTTTTACTTGGTTCACGTTTAGTTATCAATAATCGCACAATCGAAATACTGTAACAATTCACCCACTCATATAACTTGAAGAAAGAAAGTCTTCTTTCTCCTTCACTTTACCTAACAGTAAAGATGTTATAATTATTATCTTATTTTAATCACCTTAAAGTGGACATTTTAAATATAAATAAATTGAAAGTAAGGGCATTTTTTAACAAACTTTGCTTTACTTTTTCGTCAATCAACCTCCTTTGAAGTCAACTGTATCAAGGGTTTAAAAGCAAAGTGGACATTTCTACTATTATATAATAAAGAAATTTGTCCACTTTCTTGAAAAGGTTACTGTATTGTTTCAGATGGGAAAATGTAATTTTCACAAGAGGTGTTTACACCGCACAACATATGAGCATCAGTCAGGTAGGGTGAAGGATAGAAGGGGGCAATAAAAATGAAAAGGAAGGTAACTAATCAATGAGAAAAGATGAAGTTAAAACTGTATATTGTTACGATGAAAATAAAAACGTCATCCATCACACGAAAGCAATCAAAGGTAATAAATATTTCTGTATCGATTGTGCAGCAGAATTAATTTGTAAGCATGGTGAAGTATATCAAAAGCACCTAGCACATAAGAATACAGATAACTGTGGAGGAACAGGAGAATCGATTGTACATAAACACTGGAAGAATAATCTGTTTGTTCCTGGAATGTTTATTAATTTATCAGAAGGTTATCATCACAACGAAGTCGAGATAATAGAAGTAATCAACAATGTATCATTAAGTAAACGTTACAACATGGACTGGGATCGAGATATTAAAGCAGATGTCATATTGATAACTGAACAAGGTGAAATTATAGTAGAAATAAATTACAAAGGAAAAAGTAAGTTTCCTAAATTGGTTGATTACTATAACACTCTTAATGTGTTAGAAGTATTTGAGGTAACTGTTCCTAGAGTAATTAATTCTACATTGAAATGGTATAGCTTAAATCAATATAACAAGGAACTTGAAGCTAAACGAAGAGAAGAAGAAAGATTAGCAGAAGAGAAACGCAAACGAGAAATATTATACAAAACTCAATCAGAATTAAGACAAAAGAGAGTGAATGAATTATATTACTCACCATCTCTACATGAAGCGTATGAAATGGGATTGTATCAAGATGAAGAAGTAGAAGTGATGATCAACTTTAAAAATAAAGTAACTCAACATGATAATACTAACTTTAGACTAATTGGAATGTATGGCACTCAAAACAATTACAATGAAATTAAATTGAACTTTGACACAGAGTTATTGGATATAAGTAAAGATGGAATTAGAATGTATCTTAAGTCAGAAGTGGAAGAGTATGCTAAGAATAAAAAGAAATAAAAAATGTAATTTATTTTTATTAAAAAGCTTTACACATACAATTGTGTGTGTTATATTTATATCAGAAGGAAATAATAAAAATAAATTATTAATATATAAGGGAGTTGTTCGAAATGTTATATAGAAAAATTGGAACCATTGATAATATATTTCAAATTCCATTTGATAAAAACCTGATAATAACCGGGAGAATAGGAAATAGCTGGTCGTATCAAATGCCAGGAGTTTTTAAGAAAAATGAAAATAAAATAGTATTCAGAAATGAACACGAAATATCTACTGTAATAGATAAAAATACAGAAATTAGTTTGAATATATTGGAAAAGATATAATCTCATCTTTTAATATAAATAAATTATAATTGAAGGGGATGGTTAAAGTGACGAAAAATGAAAAAATCAAAAGAATTAATTTTGCAATTAAAGAGACTAATGAGTTATTAACCAAAGCAATTGTATCATTTGAAAATAGTTTGAAGGTTTTAGAAATAGAAAAAGCTGAAAATTTAGAGCTAGGTAACGATGATTCTTGTAATGACCATGCGTACAAATATGTTAAAGAAAGAGAAGAAAAAGTTAATTGGTTAAAAAATCATATTAAAGATTTGGAAAATATGTTGATAAGTATAGGTTGAGTACTTTTCAACATTGATTCTGAATTACTGTTTGAAAATTATTAAAATGTAAGTTTTATCTAATGAGAAACTATTTTAAATATAATTAAATTAACAATTGAAACTTATGTATATTCGATTTATAATAGAAGTAACAAGAAAATGAAGACAAGGAAAATAAAAATAATTTACATAAAGGAGAAGTTAATATGCTTGATATTAAAAATTGCACTGATTATCTAGAGGGAAATTACTTTACTGATATTACTTTCATTTCAGAGGATCAAGGGAACATATACTTTACTGCTTATGATGAAGATGAGGATCAATTAGCCTATATCATGTTTCAATTTATGAATGATGATAGCTGCTTTGTTAATATGAAATATGCAGAAAATGAACCTTACATGACATTGGAACAGTTAGTGAAATAATCCATCATTAAATTAAAAGGAGATGTGTTAGTAAATGAATAAAATGATTAGCGAATTGATGATAATGGAAACAGAAAAAGAGCAGACAGAAATTAAACTCAGAGAGCAAATTAAAAGTATTAGAAATACTCTTGATAATCTAGAAAGAAAATTAGACAGCAATGAAAATTTTTATGAATTTGATGGGCTGCAAGGAAACGGGAATAATATAGATTTATATTTTACTAAAATTGTGACTTATGATAAAGCTATTTCTAGATTTAAAGATTATATTGAAAAGTCTCGATGAAATAAGGATTTTAATTAAAGAGGAGAATGTAAAAATGGAAATGACAAAAGAGAATCTATTTGAAGTATTAGTGGAATTCTTTGGGTTAAATGATTCAGATGGGACTTATGTTTATGACTTAACTAGAGTTAAAGAAGCTTACTCAGTAGGTACGATGACGATGGATGATTTCGTGGAATTTGATGAAGAGAGATGTGATGAATTAGCAAATTATCTTTGGGATAAGTTTTCTAAATAGTTATTATAAAATGAATCATTTAAAGTAATTCAGAATTAGATATGCAAATTTAGTATTTACTCTACATATCTAATTCTTATAATTTTATATTAATTTAACTGAATGGGATACTTTCAATGTTTTACCAGTGGCATCTTTAAGAGCTTCTCTTAGATTGCCCATTAAAATATCTTTAAGAATTTCATCATTGCCTACAAAAAGTCCACAAGTCATATTACCTAAGTTTATTGCTTTCTTTTCAATTTCTTTTCTTTCGTCAGGATGAAGAATGTAACCACCTGTAAATTCTTCAGTGAATTTATAAACATCTATCATTGTTTGGGCTTGCAATTGATATTCTGGTTTCATAATATCATCTCCTTCTATATGATAATCTATAAGCTATCACAACATGAAGGTGAAGGAAAGAAAAAGTTATAATTTAATCTATAAAAGGAGTGTTTTAATTGGATTATAAAAGAGAATATTTTTGTGAATGGATGAAAGATGAGAAGTATGAAAAAGCCCTATTGCTTTGGCTTTGGTATGATTATCAAACTGAAACTTATGACCTTTCACTATGGGGAATTATGCCATCAAAATTTGATGAAACAATGGTAGTATTTAATAATTATGAAGCTAAGAAATTAAGTTCTATTAATGCAGAAAGAGTAAGAAGAGAAATGAATAGTATTGCCGATAAACACGAAATAGATTATGAAACAATGATATTGGCAAAGAATGATTCATTCAGAGGAAGAATGAAAATGCAAGCAAGATTAGAATTATATTTAGAGTATGAGAAAATGGGAAAGTTTAATTTTATTAATAGCTAATGAAATTACAGTTTTAAAAAAAATAAATTACAATTAAAAAGGAGATTTGTAAATGGATAAGTTCGGAGATAGAATGAAAGATTATGAGAATGCTTATAGAATCAATTTGCCAAAGAGATTGCCAATTGTATTAAGAATTGATGGCACGCACTTTCATACATATACAAAAGGAATGAAAAAGCCATTTGATGAGGATATAACTAATGCCTTCTGGGAAACTTGTAAGTATCTAGCTAAGAATATCATGGGATGTAAAATTGTTTATCATCAATCAGATGAAATTAGTTTACTGCTTACTAACTATGATAAATTAACAACTCAATCATGGTTTGATAACAACTTACAAAAGTTAGTCTCCGTATCGGCATCTATGGCTACTGCTAAATTTAATGAGGTGATGAGAGAAAGATACCCAGAGAAATCATTAGCTACATTTGATAGTAGAGCGTGGGTATTACCTCATGATGAAGTATGTAATTACTTTTTATGGAGACAACAAGATGCAACTAAGAATAGTATTTCAATGGTTGCGCAAGCTAAATTTCCACATAAGCAATTACAAGGATTAAATGGTAAACAAATGCAGGATAAACTAATGCTAGAAAAAGGTGTTAACTGGAATGATATTCCTGTTTGGCAAAAGAGGGGAGTTTGTATTACTAAACAGTATTTTGAAAAGAATGGGGCTTTAAGAAGTACATGGGGAGTCGATCATGAAACGCCTGTTTTCTCACAAGATAGAAATTACATTGAGCAATATGTTTACTTAGAGAAAGGAGAATAAACTATGGCTAAAATTGAATTAACCGTAAAACAAATTATGAATCTAGGGTTATGGGATAAAGTTTGTGATTATAAGGGTTGGGAACCATGGATTCTTAATGAAGGGAGAATAGATGAGAATGAATTAGTGGAGTTTGATGATGAATTTAAGAAAGAAGAAAAAGAAATAAATCTCCATGAAGCAATAGACTTAATGTTAGCGGGTTCAGATATAAAAGTGTTATTTAATAATGGGAATTATCGTTATATAGGTTTATGTGATGATTTAGGAAACCTTACTTTCTCAGAATTACTTGATGTTAAATTGTACTTAGTACGATAAGGATGATAAATGTACGATTTTATGCGATATAAAAAAATTGATATTATAAAGGAGGAATATGTTGTGATCAATATAAATGAAATTTTTGATAAAATTTATGATTCTATAACAAGTGCACTTACTGATGGGTATGATACAGAAAAAATACTAATTTCACAAGAAGTATATGATGCATTTAAACAAGAAAGTGAAAGAGCATTCGGTTCAGGTAATGGTGAATTTGACCACTTAGTAGGGTATCCAGTAGAAATTAATAATGATATAGATAATTATATGGTAGTAGTTAAGGAAATGACTTTATAAAAATAAATTATAATAGAGGTGCGATGAATTGGAAAAGAAAGAAATTTCTATATTAGGAAGTATGGATTATTCTACACTTCTGCAACAGATAGTTGCCACTAATGCTATTAATAAGTCTAAATTGACTAAAAAACAATTAGAGAAAAGAGAACGAGAATCAAAAAAGCGTGAAGAAATAAGAGTAAGAAAGGCAAAAGTAATAAATAATATTTGTCCTGATTGTGAAGGTAAATTATCTAGAGGTAAGAAAGAAAAGAAATTAAATTACGAAAGAACTTGGAAATGTAATTCTTGTGAATTTTCATTCAAGAGTAATGGTGAAAAGGTTATATAAAGTGCCTTTAAAAGGAGAGTGAAATAAGAGTGAAAGAGATATTAATTGGATTAAAATACTTATCTTATATATCGTTATTCATATTATTTATGTTATACATGTATTTAAATTTCCCTGTCTTTTTCGGTATAGTAACATTGTTAATGATAATTGTCATTATTGCTTTAATACTAGGATGGGCAGTAAAATCAATTAGAGGCGACTATGATTGAAAGTAAATAAAAATAATTTAACGAAAAGGAATGATTAAATGGAATTTAGTGAATTAGTAACAAAAAGTTTTCAATTAAAATTAACAATTAATGAGGCAATAGATTTATGGAGAATAGTCAGTGAAGCAGAAAGAAATGGAAATCAATCAGCAAGTAAATTTGTTAACGAGTTATATTCCTTTGCAGAAGACTCTAATCATTACATAGAAAAATACAAGGATGATTTAGATGCGTAAACCTAAGAAAGAATCAACTAAAGATAGATATAGCGTTTTAGAAGGTAATCCATCAAGAGAAGAACGTATACAAGCCTTATTGAATGGCAATATCATTCAAGTAGATACTCATAGAACTATGTATTATAAGCTAGACAAGTATCATAAATTACGTTTTAGCTATACAAATCATCCTGACAGTTTTCATCCTTTTCATGAAGGATTTAATTACTATCATGTGCTAGATGATTATGATTTACCAGGAGGAAATAGAAAGAAGAGAATTATTATTCTTGAGGACAAATAAAAAAGAAGATGCTATAAACTCTTCTGATACTATTATATTTTGGTTAATAGTTGTGTATGCAAAGGGTATTAGAAATGGTAAGGGAATCTGGTATTTAATTAGTACATCAGATAATTATTGATTATTAATACAGGAGTGAATTTATGGAAGAATATAGATACATGTCAATTGATGAATCTGAATTTATAGATGATTATTATAAGGGGATTAAGCTTTATAAATTAGATCAATTAGGTAAAGAAGGATGGGAATTCGTTTCTGTAATTAATGGTGAATGTATTTTTAAAAAGAAACTTGAAGATGAATCCGCTTTATAAAGTATACCGTAACACTAAACGAAACGTGTAGAAATCGTGATCAGGTGGAAGGTACTTTAAAAGAAATTAAGTTAAGAAAGGTTTACGATTAATTGAAGGTGATCAAATGAAAAAGAGTAAACAAGACGATGAACTAATACAATTATTGCTGGACAAACCAAAGTATAAATACTTAGAAAAAGAAGGATATTTGGAAGTTAGTACAAAGGAATTCGGAAATATTTTAGTACTTGAGAAAAGTTCATTGCAACCTAGGAAATTTAATAATAAAGCTGAAGCATATGAGTACATTAATGGGAATTTATAGGCGTTAACAAAGTAATAAATATAACATATCCCAAAAGTGTTATAGATAACTACTATTCATTAAAAGGAGGGAAGTAAACTATTGTTTTCTAAAAAGTGTCCATATTGCAGAGGTAAGAATTTATATTTAAAACAAACTTCTCTTGTTGTGAAATACGGTTGTCGTGATTGTGACAAAAAAGTAAAACTTATGAGAGAAAATGGTATGAGTGACAAAGATATTATGAAAGTAATTAAGTAACCATACGAAACAACTGCTTAGATAACTATTATGAGGTAATGAGGTGTTAATTTGAGCAGCTTTATATCTAAACAACCAAATGGATTATATTGTCGCTTCTCCACTGTAGTAGACTGTCCCACACATTGGAATATGACAAGAGAAGATTATCTAAATAATGTTTCAGGAACAGTCAGAAACAGGGATGAAGGGGAACTAATCTTACGTGACCATTTACTGCCTTTTACAGAAATCATAGAGCGTTTTGTTCCTAATAATATGTGTCAGAAAGAATTTGATAATTTACTATTAATAATGAGTAGATGACAATTAATTAATAACTTGAAGAGAAAAAGTAGATGAATAGTAAGAAAACTAATTTACATATTGCTAAACTTTTAGGAAATGATTGAAATTAATAAAAAAAGAAGAGTCTCTCGCACCGGCTGGGTTTATCCCACTCAGATGCCGGATTGAGCTCTTCTTAGGTATATTGTATTAGAAAATGATTCGTATGTAAAGGATAAATTTACTAGTAAAAGAGTAGTACTTATTATAGGAGGATGTTAATTTGAATCAAATAGAAGTGCTTAGATTTAATAATCAAGAAGATTATGATCAATGGTTAGATAATCTCAATCAAGAGACAAGAATTTTAATGAATAAAACTTATCGATATTACATAAATGAATGTTCAACCACTGGAGCAAAAGAAATTTTTAGAGATTGGTGGAATGGTACTTCTATATCTAATGAAGAATATAAGAACAGATATAGCAAGGAAGATTATAAACAAGCTGAAGATTGCGTATTAGAAGCTTGTAGTAGAGGATTCGGATAAAACCCATGTTTTAAAACATTTTTTAGTCCGTTTTTACCGTTTTATGGTAGTATAAAGCTAAAAAGGGAGAAAAATATGGACACATATTCAGTGAGAGAAGAGTTAATTAGAGTTATTGAAAGACACTTTCCGAATGTGAACTTTAAGTTTAATGAAAAAGAAAGGCTTTCACATAGAAGAATAAATGCTAAGCCATATTCTAATAAGAAGCGTTGGATAATGCTAGATGCAAATGAGAATTACTTACATGTTACTTTTGATCATCTAAAAGGAGACATTAGTGAACAAGAATTAAAGAATTTAAATATTACTTATAAAGGCAAAGAGTTTAAAGAGAAAACAAGAATACATTTAAATGATAATGAAGATGCTGTAGAATTGTATGTATTTGAAAATGAAATTCCAGAATTCAATAACTCTAAATTTATTGAATTCTTACACAAACATTATTCATCATATGTTAGAAGGGTTAGTTAATATGAATAGATACTTTGATCCTGGAACTAGACCAGGGGGATAAATTCCTATGGACAGCAATCTTTTATTTAGCTAAAATATTAAAGAACTAACTCCAAAATAGTTCATCTGCAATAAGAACGTAATTCATGGGCGTGAGTTGCGTTCTATTTATATAGTATTTAATAAAAATAAATTATAAAAAAAGTGAATTTAATTGGAAAATACTATTGTGTTTATAACTTATATGTTATAAAATATTATTTAGAAAGTAATTAAGAAGGTGAATGAACTGGATTTTTCAAAATTAGATGAAGAAAACAAAAAAGACTTTGAGCAATATTATTTAGAGTTTTATAAAAATTGTGTTGTTCAGATTAGAAAGAGAATGGTAGAGTTGGATGTTACACAGAAAGAAATTGAGGAAATAACAGGTCTAAAGCAGCCGGTAATATCAAGATTATTGAATATGGATGTTATTCCTAGACTGGACACACTTCTAAAGGTAACTTGTGCATTAGGTATTGATATTGAATTAAAGTAGAAAGGGAGGGAAATGTATGGAAAATGAATTTGTTCAACTGATGAAAAGGCTCGATGAATCAGATATTGAAGAAGCACAAAACAGAGACTTTGACCATATGACGTATGCTTTAAAAGATTTTACTCAAACTCTATATGATTTGCTTGGTTCGGTTGATGAAGGCGAAGAAACGGGGGTGACGAAAAAGGACATAAGAAAAAGAAAGGCTATATTAGATACGGCTTTCACATATCTATACGCATCTGCTGATGACATAAGAAAATTTCTTGAAAATGAATATGCGGAAGAGTTGAATAAACCTCAATTCAAGCACCTTAAACAACTCTGAATAAAACTGCTCATTTATCTCACAGATTAAAACAATAGGAGGTTCTTAAAATGAAAAAGATAAAAATAATAAGCACAATTTCAATGTCACTTACTGAAGGAGATATGTATGAAGTAATTAAACAGAGTGAATGGAAGGATGATGACGGGAATTTGAATATCTCAATCACTGTTTTAGATAATGAAGGCGATGAGATGTTGATTGTAAATAATGATGAAGCTAAATACCAATATATTAATGTTATGTAATGTGTTAAAACAAGTCTTTTATGCGGAAGTAAGGTGGAATAAATATGGAATATCCATACGGTGGAAATTGGATATAAACTAGATTAGGATGGGAGGCTACTACACTATGTTGCAAGCATTGTTGGAAGAGGCAGGAATACATCCTGATTATATAACAAAGCTCAAAACAGAAAAATTAAAAAGTAGCGATTATTTATATGATGTGTACGATTATATCAATAAACAATCAAATTATTTAGTTCCGGTTGATAAGATAAAAGGTATTAGTACATGTAGAAGTACTGTTGGTGTATCATGGTTTGATAATCTAGATAATTACAAAGAACATAATATTGAAGAGAAGACGGTATTTCTATTTTTAGACAAGATTCAGAATGAACCAATTAGTAAATTACATGAGTCTTTTACTTCAGGGGAATATTCAAGAGAGATTAAATTTTACTATTTTGTAGATGATGATGAGTTTTATACAGTTACAGGAGGAAGTCACAGAACACTATTTGCCAAGATTACTAACAGTCAATATATTTTATCAGATATAGAAGTTTTTAAAAAGAATCCTATAAAAGCTAAAAATTATGCTAGATATAAGGATGCAAGAGACGGGCTATTCAAAGTTATTGCGAAGTATAACCTTGAAATGATAAAGGATGATAAATATAATTCGGTGCTTGATGATACATTCTTTATTGAATATAAGGAAAAGATATTAAAATACATAGAAATCCCTAAAGTGTATAATTACTCTAATACAGAATCTATTAATGAATCAGTTTCCATTATAAACAAAGAAATAAGCTATTTAGAAGATTTATTTAACACAGTCTTGTTTGTATCAAAAATTCCTAAAATATTTCGTAGTATGTACATTAATTATAAGCTTTATTTTGATAAATTTAATTTATATAAGAATGTCAAATATTTAGTTGAATCAGATTGGAAGATTAATTAATTATTATTTTTCGATATATAGATGTTTTGTTTGATTTACACATCAATGAAGAGTGAGAGAAACAATAAAATGACAATTTGAATGTATTTTATATCTATTAACTAAAAGGGGAATCAATTATGAGTAACATTGAATCTGTATTAAATTTTATAACTAAAAACCCTTCACAATACTATTGTGATGATTGTCTATCAGAAGTATTGTCTATAACTCCTAGGCAACAAATTAATCAAATCTGTCGCAAATTAGAAAAAGGGAATACTTTAATAAGAGAAGTTGATCAATGTTCTAATTGCTCAAAAGATAAAATTCTTAATAAAGTTAGATAAAAGAAATATTTTAAGAAGTGTTTTTTAATGAGAGAATTATATGAAGTTGTCTCTAGAATAGATAAAGGATTATCAAAAGAAGATATCACAACTATTATAAATATCGCTGATGAAATGCCTAACGAATTCCAAGAAATGATGCGAGAAAAAGAACGTGTTATGTATGGTTTATAATTTCTTTAAAGAATTACTAGATAGAAAAAAATTTGAGAAGGTGGATTAATATGTATACAGCGATTGTAGAATTTGATGGGTTGACCGAAGTTTATCATATGACTGAATATAACAAGGAAATAAAAGATGCTATTGAATATTTAAATACTTATGGTGAAGATTCGGTGGTTTTTGTTTCAAAAGGGGAGGTTGTTGAGGTATCTTATGAAGTATTTACCTTAGAATCAATAATCAAGAGATTTGAAGATAGCGAGTTTTTTGAGGCATATTGTGATGAGTCTGAAAGAGAATTGATGGAGAATTATAAGAAGTTATTAAGAAAAATAGAAATAAAATAACACTCTAATTTTAAATATAAATAAATTGAAATTAATGCGTGTATGGTGATATAATCTATTTATAAAATAAATTAAATTCAGGTGATTATATCATGAAAGCATATGCATTGCTTATTAGACGTTATACAGATGAATTTCAGGAAGCAGCCTGGCATTCATCACATAGTTTTGACACCTTAGAATCAAGTTATAATGCAAAAATTGACCGAATACAGCAGAGATTATATAGGGAGTATGGTCTAGATACATCGACATTTATTGCGCTTAAAGAGCAAGCTATGACTTTTTAAATAAAAATAAATTAAATAATAGGAGTTGGTTTAAATGGGTATTTTGTTTCTTGCACCAGTAATGTTGATTAGTTTGTTTATTGGGATTGGTATTTGTGAGAAGAAGGAAATCAAACTAGATGAGAAAATAATTAAATTATTTGAAGAATGAGATGTTTTTGTAGAAGTGGACTATTAACAATGTTATAGCACATTTGTTTTTCTTTTAGGCAAGAATACTTTGGGAGGTTATTTAATTGAGTAGAAAATGTCCAACTTGTGAGTTAATTAAAACAAAAGGAATATTTATAGATGGTGTATGTGACAAACATCCAAATGGTCAAAAAGATCCTTTTTTCAAAGGGTTTAGTTGGTTTAAGAAGAAAGTTAATCATGTTAAAAACTAAGTTTTATTGAAAATAAATTAAAAAATAAGGGAGATTGAGTTAAATGGGAATGTATACGGGATTACGCTTTAAGGGTATTGTAAAACCAGAATATCGGGAAATGATTAAAGAAATTAATGACGGTGCTGACTGGAGCGACTTTGCGGAAAAGTTTCCATTTTTAACGAATTATGCAAGTTTAGATAGAGCCGAGTTTATTCCTAGAGGTTCACTTGCTTATATGCCCGATTCTTGGGAAGAAGGAAAGTTTCCTAACCAAGAAGCTACAGATGGATTTGAAAGAAATATTGATTTGAAAACAGGATATTGGACTTTTCAATGTAGCCTTAAAAACTATAATCAAGAAATGCAACAATTCTTCAGTGAAGTACTACTAGAAATTATCGACTCTGTAGACCATATAGAGTATTACTATGAAGAATGGGCTAGAAGTAAATTCTACGAACTGAAAGATGGTAAAATTGTTAATAGTGATAGAAAAGGAATTCTCTATGGCTATGAAGGTGAAGAAGAAAACAGTTATTGGGGTTATTAAATTAAAATTCTAATTTTATACAGAGGGGAAATGATGAATATGAATATTGAAACAAAAAGATATGATGTTACTGAAATGTATATTGAAGATAAAAGCTACAGAGTTGTAATGGATTTTATTAAAGAAAAACGGAAAGAGGGTTTTCTTGCAACTAATCCTGTAACTTATTACGGAAAGTATGGCAACGAAGAAGATAAAACGTGGCATAGTACATTGACTAAAAAAGTAGAATTTAAACACTTTACGATTGGATAAAATGTTGATTTTAAATAAAAATAAATGTAATAGGTGACTTATGACGGTTGATGAAATGATCGATAATATCCAGGAAGGGCAGATAGCTAAAGCAACATATCAATTTGCTACTTGGTACGTAATCATGAGTGATGGCGAATTATATTACTGTAACAAGTATGGCGAGAAGATAAAGAAAGCTATGGTTTCTTATTGGAATGTTCAGGCTGAGTGGGAACTATTATAAAGGAAGAGTAGATAACTATTATGAATAGAAATGAGGTAGCTAAATGACTGAACAAGAGTTAAAAGAAATTGAATCAATTATTAAAGAAATGCCTGAATCTTGGTTTTTCCATGAACAAGCAAATTCTCTCATTAATACAGTTAAAGAACTGAAAGAAGAGAATCAACAACTTGAAACAGAATTAATGATATTGAGATAAATGAATAAAAGACAAAAGAAGAAATTACTATGTCGAGCAATCAGAGAACTTAATAATGATGTCGCAAAAGACTTAGGAGAACCAAGAATAACTGATAAAGCAGTTTTGGAAGTATACAAAAGAATTAAAAATGATAAACGAGCAGTAGACCAAACAATAATGGATTACAAAGTATATATCTTGTGGTAAAAATAACTGATGCACAGTACGAAACAACGGTGTAATAGATAACAACTGCGACATATAGAAAGGATGGTTACTAGTGAGATTAAAATTAAAAGATAAACATGGTATTGAAATAAACGTAGGTAACAAAGTCCTTTTTAAAGGTAATTTATATGATATTGATGTAAACCCATTTAATTCAAGACTAGTCATTGATAATGACTGTGGTCAAGAATATTTAGAATATGTCCATTCTGAATGTGAAGTCGTTAGTGCGTAGTTCAAAACTAATATGTGGCAAGAAAGGAAGGGGTATTACTGAAAAATTAGAAGGGATTATCGCTAAACATACAGACTTGGATAACGATTTATCTATGGATGATAAGACTTGGCTAATACAAACTGTTGACCAACTAATCAAAGAAAATGAGTGTATGAAATTAAAAATAAAGAATCAAAGAATGGAACTCCATAAATATCAAACAGATAAGTTAATGGGATGGTAATTCTCAATAAGAAAATAACTTACATTAAAAATCTCATTTTAATAAAAAAGGGAGAGGTAAATATGAGAGTTTATGAATTAATAGCATTACTACAGAAAGAGCCACAATTTAACAAGGTAAAGATTGATGATGGACAGTATGTGAATGATATTGAAGAAGTAGAAACTGATCATAGAGACTATACGATTATCAGACCATTATAGAAAAAATGAGATTAGGAAGTGAATTAGTATGAAAGAAGTTTATCATTGTTATTTAAACGGAAGTTTCTACGGGGCTGGCAGCAAAGAGTATATGAAAGAATTATTTATTGATTATGTGGTTACATGCGAAATGTACGGTAAGGATAAGTGTAGTTTTGAAATAGTTAAGAAGGATTTAAATAAAGTTAGAAAGAAAATAATCTTTGAAACTATAAATGATAACAAAGATGCATTGAGTCAATCGGAAGATTAATTAGAATCTAATATATAATAGGAAGGGGGGTTATCTATGAAAGAATGTGCGGTTGATGGATGTAAAGAAGTTCAAGTTTCAAAAGGTTATTGTAAAAAACATTATCGCATTTACAATAAATACGGCAATCCTTTAACAGAACCTAAGAGAAAAGTGACTAGTATGAAGTCAAGTGGAAAGGTAGTTATAATTGAAGATGTTGAATACAAAAGATGCAATGTATGTGATGAATTAAAAGAACTGACTCAGTATTACAGTAGTGAAAAAGAAAGTAAAAGTAAGGGGAAATACACTTATTATCATCCAGAATGTAAAGCCTGTGCTATAAAAAGAGCTAGAGGTTGGTATGTATCAAATCCAGAAAAAGTGAAAGTTTCCTCAGATAAATATGCTGCAAAAGAAAATGTTAAAATTAGAAGAAGAAAGAGAGCATCTCAAGCTAGAGAAGAAGGAAAGTATAAAGAATGGCAAAAAATGAATAAAAATAAATTATATAATTACGGATTAGAAAGAAGAATGCATAAGGAACATGCTATATCCGATACTGAATGGTTTGAGTGCCTTGATTTCTTTAATAATAGTTGTGCGTATTGTGGAATCAGTGAGGGAATGGCGTTTGAACTATATGGACAATTACTACATAAAGAACATTTAGAACATGATGGAGCAAATGATATTACTAATTGTGTGCCAGCATGTAAGAGTTGTAATGGTTCTAAACATACTTTTCAATTCAATGATTGGTTTCAAGAAGGAAATCCAGTATATAACAAAAGAAGGTATAATAAGATTGTTAAATGGATATTAAGTTTTTCTAAATAAATGATTGATTTGATTATAAATAATTGACACAAATAAAGAGGAGGGTGTATACATGTGCAAAGGTACTACCAATTGGGAAGATGTACATATTATTCCGGTAGAAAAGATTCCTAATGAAACGTTTGATAAGCTCAATAAAGGTTGGGTGTTATCTCATGGAGGAATACCAGTTGACTCCTGTATTGGAGAAGAAATGGAAGAATTAATTGTTAAAGGGATTTATACGTTAGGCTGCTGTTGTGGTCATGGATCAATGCAATCAAATGCATTAGCAAGTTCAACCGAATGTCATAAACTAATTAAATTAGGATATAATGTAAAAACGTTTAAAGATGGAATTGTTATCTTTAATTTAAAAAGTGGTACACAAGATGAATGGGAAGGTGTACTCTAGTGCACAAAAACAAGAATATTGATTATGCTGTTAGTTTTAAAATGGATATAATTAACGCAATCGAAAATGAAGAATCTCCTTTATTAAGCGAGAAGGACGTTAACGTTATGGACTGGCTAATTAATCAAGCTAAAAAGGCAGAGTTTTACGAATCAGCATTGCTGCGAATAGGTGAAAATAAAGTGAATGACCCACAAGAACATGCTTTTATGACTATATTTGAAGGTAAACAAATTTATGAACAATTCCCATCTGAGAGAAAAAATAAATTACATAGAAAAGGAGTAAAAGATGAATGATCTAACTGTATACATTAGTACTGAAATTTTAGCTAAGTACGATAATTATATTGTATTAGCTGTATATATGGATGGTAAGTTTTCAAATACATTGACTATAGATTTAAACTCACTATAAAAACAGACTTTTAAATGGAGAAAGCTGACTATAAGGGTAAATAAAGTCCTAAAGTCAGCTTGAGAATATTAATTAATCATATTGTTTATACCTAGAAAATTTATATAAGAATTCCCAATATTCATCAGCAAAACCACTTTCTGCCCATAATTCACCGTAAGCATCAATATGTGCTTGTATAATTTGCTTTTTAGTCTTTCCTGGAGCGGTATACCAAGGAATCTTCTTACTCATTCTTTGAGTGATTTGGTAGTGATAATTGTATTTTGGTATGAAAATAGCTAACATTTTACCACTACTTGTACCTAGTTTACTAGCAAATCTCTTTTCAAAAATATGATGTCTTTCCCATCCTTTTCCTTTATAATTTTTAGGAGCAGAAATATTTTGTAGAGCGCTATATTTTCTTATACCTTTAGATAGCGCAGGTTTAAGTACAGTAGTGCTACCTTCTATCATTCTCTTAACGCCACTTACAGCAGGTATACCTGGGAATACAACAGCGGCTCCATCAGCAACTACCCAAAAACCATTCCAAAAAGTTTTGTTCTTCTTGTATTCTTTTAAAGATAAAGTAAAACTAGCAATATCAAAAATTGTATCTACTGCGAACAAACTGACATCAGAATTAATTGGAGCTTCTATTAACTGAGTAGATAGATAATATTTTACTTGTTGGATATTGCCTTCCAAATCAGTATAGTTTAATAGTAAACCATTGGTTGGTTTAAATTTAGGATTGAGATTTTTTATTTCTTGTAATTCACTTGGCTCAAGAGAAACTAATTCATAAGATGCGTTAATATCATCACTTGATAATATCAAATCATCTAAATAGCCATTCAATGAGAGTGGAGTAATTTGTTCTCCTAAGATTAAAGATGATGTTTCTTTGTCAATAGTTCCAAAAGTAATTTTTAATTGATTGCTAACTGGAACTGTATTACTCCGGATTTGATTTTCGTTTGCGGAAATACTTGATGGTAATAAAGAGAAACATAAAAAAACTATAGATATGGTTACTAAAAGGAATTTTATACTTTTATTCTTCATTATAACCTCCAAATTGGTAATATTTACTAAGAGCGCTCTTGTAATTATATTAGCATATATTGTAAAATACTAGTAGATATTTTTAAAAAAAAGTGTGGAGTATTTAAAAGAAGGAGGGATATTCTATGAGAGTTATTTATAGTGTATTAAGAGAAATTGATAAAGGTGAATCTTTACCGACTGCAGAAGACTATGGTTTTAAGCAGAGAGAATTTGAAAATTTTATATTTGATTTGGAAAAAGGAGGATATGTTGAAAGAGTACTTAGAATGGATACGTTTTTCTCTTTGAAGCCAGCGAGATTAACCAAAAAGGGACATGATCTTGTAGAGGAATACAAGGAGCTAGAGAAGTCTTACCCGAAAAACAAGAAAGATATTATTAAGTGGATACAAGTTGATAAAGAAATGTACTCTAATGACGCTGAGGAAGAAGACTATTAATCTATAAAAATAATTTATGAGGCTGGGAAGATAACAATTAAAACAGGGATTTCATAGTGTGAGAAATGATATAAATCTAAAAAAAGAAAAGAGAGAATTATGCTGACTGAAAAATACAACCTTAATCAAGCAACTTTAGATTTTATGAAAGAGTTAACTAAAACAATTGAAACCAGTAAGGTTATGACTAATAAGGAACTAATTGAGATGTTCAATCAATCGAGATTCTATAATCCTGTAGTTGAAAATTATTATACTACATCTAGACAAAAGTCCATATGGTTTGCTATACATAGATTAAGTGATTGCTGGAAGAAGTTAGGAAGAGGACAATACCAAAGAATTTAGCCCATAAAAGGGCTATTTATTTTGAAAATAATGGTATAATGACGGGGAATAGGAGATGATGAAATGAGTCTTAAAAGTGTTTTGAACGGTAAAAACGAGTATGACAAAGAATTTCAAAGAATTATTAGAGAAATTATACCTAAGAAAGTAGATTTCAAAACGTTATCAGGTAAAGCAGCATTTTCCAACGAATATAGTTCGATAGTAAAATATCAGCTATCTAAATCAACAAATAGTGCAATTATTGGTACGGCGTTCGACTACTTAGCTAGAGTATTGACGTATAGGTATATAGACTTCACAAACAAAAGAGCATTAGACGGTTTAATTGCTAAAAGAGGACTTGAGAATTTAGAGAGATTTATTATAAAAGATAACTCTAGAGCCAAGAGAAGATTAAATAAAAGTTATAAAAAGGGAATAGCATCTATGCTTAAATTTATTAAAGGAAAAAAAGAAGTTGAGGAAATAATATCTGCTGCATGTTTATTTGCAAAGTTGGAATTATATCAAAGATCCGCTTATCCTCCTACAGAAATTGAGAATTATTTAATTAGAAATCATAATGACGAAGAGGTAATTATGGATTTAATTAAACTGTGTAAAGTTTATGAGGAAAGATTTTTAGTTAGAAGCGTAATTTCTCCTAGTAGTACGGTAATAGCAAATCCTTCTTTCGGAATAGGTTCTGCATTAGTTGGAGGTGCAGATGCAGATATAATTATTGATAATACTCTCTATGATTTTAAGACAACTAATAAGAATGGTTATAATTGGAAAGAAATTGCACAAGTATTTAGTTATGCCTTGTTTCATAACATCGCTAAGAGATGCGAGGATACCCTTTACTTATATAAAGAAATAGAAATTAATAGAATTGCTTTATATCATGGTAGATTTGGAGAAATTGAATATTTCGATTTGAATAATATTGATAAAGAGACTTTAAAAAAAGCAGAGAATGAGATTATTAAGAATCAGTTGAAAAATCCTTCCGTAGTAGTGAATTTGACAAGAAACAATATCGATATAAAAAGATTGAAATTTACTGAGTATGTAAAGGGGTAGATAGCTATCTCTTTTATTTTTTCATATAATTTCCATATTAACACTTGTTTAAATATAAATAAATTGATATAATATTATCTAATTAGAAGAAAACTTCATAGAGTTGTCACCATTTTTTAATGGGAGTGGAAGGATATGATTAAAGGTAGTCGAGTTGTAGTAACGAGTGAGAATAGCTTATTTGAAGCATATAAAGGTGTTGTTTTGAAAAGAGATCGATTTTATATTCATGTGCAGCTAGATGATCATCCATTTGTTGAGAAGTTTGTAGAAGACGAATTAATGGTAATTGATGAAGTAGAAATCCATTAAAGAAAAGGAGACTCTATGAGCAGAATATTTCAATGTTATGCGGATAGTGATTATATTGTCGATTTAAATGAAATCGTCATCGCTAAGACAGATGAAGAAGCAAGAAGTAAATTTGAAGAGTTACTAAGTAAATTGAATTTGTGTTTTGGAGAGATTCATGTAATTGAATTAGAAATAGCCCTAGAATAAGGGCTATGGATACATATTATATACTCTTAGTCATACCACATTGGCGACATTTTCTATAGAGTTTACCATTTTTTATCGAGTTCTCAAAATGAGAATTGTTACAGTGGTCACATCTGCCTGCACTTTTGTCAGGATACTCACTATAATCATAAATTTTATCTTTATCAAATTGTTCCATTGTATCACCTACTGAAGTTAATAGGGTAATCATAGCAGAAATTAAGGAGGAGTAATAGATGTTAGCGGACATTAATAATATTAATTACATTAAAAATATAAATAAATTTCATATCGTGGTTGAGTATTCTCGGCTTCCTATTGAGACATTTGATACAGAGGATGAAGCTCAAGACTTCATAAGAGGTTATTTAAGTGGGTTAGAGTTAACTGAGTCTATGAGATTAGGAAAATATTTTAGACTTTGTGTTGAGTTTGATATAAAGGATGGAGTAAAATATTACAGAGTAAGTGAATTTATGGAAACTATATATAAAAATAGCTAAATTGAGAGGGGAAATCGATATGAAAGAAAAGGGATTGATATAATGAAAAATAAGAAGGTTAAACAACTATTAAGTAAGTGGAGCTATTGGCAAAAAGCTCTATCAGTTCCTATGGTGATAATTACTTTTATTTCTACGATTTTATCATTTATTGATATGGACTCAAAGTATAAATTATACATTCTATTAACTTTGATTTTTTTAACAGTAGTATATTTTATTTTCTTTGTAAGATTTACTTCAAAACTTGAAAGTATAACTCTTAACATAGAAGGATCTTTATTAGAAGTTTCCGAAGGAGATATTTTTAATCAGGATAATGATAATTTTAAAGTTATAGGGTTTAATGAATTTTTTGATACCCAAGTAGATGACGAGATTATTTCTTCTAATTCATTACATGGTCAATATTTACTAAAAAAATACCCTACTAAGGAAAATATTAAATCGTTTAATAGAAGAGTAAGAAATGATTTGAGATTTCAAATGCAAGTTAAAGATAAAGGTGTAACACGTCCTTTAGGTGGAAATACCACTCGCTATGAATTAGGAAGCATATTTAAAGATCAAGATTATTTTTTGGTTTCTTTCTCAAAATTTAATGATAAAAATGAAGCTAATTTAAAGTTAACTGAGTATGCTAATTGCTTATTAAAATTTTGGGACGAAGTGAATTCTTTATACAATAGACAAACTGTTGTACTCCCCCTACTCGGTTCAGGTATTACTAGACACAAAGATTTTGTAGCAACAAACCAAGAGTTATTAGATGTGATAATATGGACATTTAAAATTAGTAAAGTGAAGTTTAGAGAACCCTCTAAAGTTAAAATCTTAATTCATAATAGCCAACTTGAAACTATTAATTTTTATAAACTAAAGGAGTTTGAAACTAATGGCATATAGAAATGGCACATATGTAGCATTTAATGGTATGGGAACTACAGATCCTACTAAAAGCGATATGAAATTCTATGGACTATTGCAAAGTTGGGACGGACAAAACAATATGGATTTTAAGTTTAACGATAGTCATAAAAAAACGTATAGTGTGTACGATACTAGTTCGATTAATACTTTAAAGGATAGATTACAAGAAAGATTCAGATCATCTAAAAATATGTTATTAATAGTTTCTGAATTTACGAGTGTTAATAGAGGAATGCTTAATTGGGAAATTGAACAAGCGGTTGACGTGTATCGACTTCCGATAATAGTTTGCTACACAGGATATGAAAGTATTCTAAACCCGAATAGTCATGTGAAAAAGCTACCGAAGTCACTAATAGAAAGGATACAAAATAGCAGTGTAAAAGCAATACACATTCCATTTAGAAAAATAGCAATTAGCACTGCAATAAACCAATTTAGTATTGTAAACAATCAATATCCGAGAGGTTCATATACGCATTATACTAAAGAAACATATGAAAGATGGAAGGGAAAATAAATGAGACATTTTATTCCATAAAAAGAAGAGTAGAATAAACATCTACTCTAATGATATAATATAAGCATTCAATAATTACACTAGTCCCATTTGATAGCTGCAACTATCTATGGGATTTTTTATTCTTCTTCATTGTAGATATGTAAGTTAACAATGTCCAATAAAGGTAACTCAGCTTGTAAACCAGTGCATGTTTCAAAGTGCAAAGTCGCTTTGGCGAATAAATTTTCATCTAATTCTTCCATAGCTTCTAATGAATCCTTAAACATTTTTGTGTAGAAAATCCCTTTAAATTCACCATATAACTTCATGCTTCTTTCCCCTCCTTATATAATCTTAGTGTCATGTGTCGAAACACAAGACTTTATAAGTTTAAGATTATATTAATCTGTGTATTTTGTCAACACGATTATTTTTAATGTGTTGTATTTTAACACAAAATAGTATAATATTAATACAGGTGATGGAAATGAGTAATAAATTAGGTGAATTTATTAGATCAGTTAGGCTTGAAAAAGATATTTCATTGAGAAAACTAGCTGAAATATCAGATGTTAGTTTTTCTCATTTAAGTAAGGTTGAAAGAGGAGATCATGTTCCTTCTAAAGATATAATAGAAAAACTTTCTGCTTCATTAGAAGTCTCAGAATACGATTTATTAATATTAGCTGGATACCAAACTGAAGCAGAAACTCGATTTTGGATAGAGGTATTTGAAGAAACCATATCGGACGAACGTTATTTTAAGTTCATCAAGGATTTACGTATCTTTTCTGAAGTCGATATGAGTGTGGAAGCTATAAAATTTAGAAATGAATATATGCATGGATCTAACATGAGTGATGAACAAAGAGAAATTATTTCTGAGTATTTCTTTGCGGTAGCTAGTAGAACAGAAAGAAAACCAATTAAACATTCTAATAGATTAGTAAGTGAAGTAAAAGAAGAAATTGGTGAAGAATATTTGAAATGGATTGAACTTGCAGATAAGCTCAGCAAAAAAGGATACACGCCTGAATCTGTTATGTATAGACTAGAAGAGTTAGATGAAATAGAAACAGATTTAAGTAATTTACTTATAAAAATTAGAATTAAAGACGCTAAGAAAAAGGGTATATGGTGATATAGGGCGGAGGATTAATTTCCTCCAAAGAATTATAAAATTAAATATAAATAAATTAACAAAAAACTATTGACGTTTAAATATAAATAAATTACAATAATTACATAAGTTGATTAATTATTTGAAAGAGGAATTGAGATGGACGAGATAAATATATTGGTCTTATCCCTTAAGAGAAAAACAACGGAATGATTGCATCATAAAAGGGTTGAAAGTAGAATTTTTGCCCAATTACATATAAAACAGTATAAGGGAAAAGTGCGGAATTAGTTATTTAGTAACAAATGGTGTACCTGTATATAGTCTGGTAAATATAGTAAAATATTCTTAGAATTCTTAAAAAGAACGAGGGTGGAAATGATGAAAAGTTTGAAGCAAAGAATGTTAAACGATATCGAAGCTACTAGAGGAATGGCTACTAAAATGGCTAAACTTGCAGGTTACGCCACTGCTAATAAATTTACAACTATGTTAAAAAAAGAAGATGGTGACATCGAAAAGTTTGGTGGATTCGTAAGAGTAGTCCATGAAATGTATCCGGAAGAAAAGTTCACTTACATGGAAGAGTTTGCTAAGACATTGAACCCAAACAGAATAACGGCAAGGTTTATGCTGGAGTATCTTACTTTGTATAGGTTAGAAAACGCAAGAGATGAATTATTACTTGACATGGAGAAATGTAATAATGAAGAAAGTAAAGAGTGGGCTTTCGTATACGGCATGGATATTAAGTTGACAAGGGGAGATATTCGAGTATCCGATGTAGTATCTAGTTTAAGTCAACGCTCTTATGGATCAGTTGAAATGTCTATTTACTCAGAGATTGTTAAATTCTATGCTTATTATGATATGAGAAACATCTACATGATGAATAATACTTATGATGACCTTAAAGAGAAAATTAAAAATATATCTAATGAGTATGTTAGAAGTAATTATTACGCCAGAGTATTTTTGATTGAAGCAGATATAACTTTACATACAAATAAAATTGGTCAACTAAGAGAAAAGTTATTCGTTATGGAAAATTCTCTTGACCCAATTAAATCATTAGCATATTTACAAATAGGCAATTCATATATGTTTTCTAATTATGACAAAGCAAGAGAGTGTTATCTAAAAGGTATGGATTGTGCTACAGAAAAATCCGAGGTGGAATTAAAGAAAAGCATAAACTTTTTAGCTATTTTATGGGATAAATTCGAAGACTGTATTGAGGATAATGATAGAGCGAATAAGCTGTTTTATTACGCTAAGAAAAATAAAAGTATGGGTATTAACTTAAGTGAGAAGGTTAACATGGAAGAATTAAACGATCATCAAAAGGGATTCCACTATTATTATCTTGGCTTATTACTGGAAGATGAAAACATGTTCTACTTATCAATCGAATCTTTTAATAATGTAGATGAGTGTTTTTATAAACAATTACCTTTAAACGAATTAAAGAAAGTATGCAATAATCCATATTTATTGAAAGCATTAGGAGCATAAATACTTCATTTTTGAAAGGAGGTGAAAAAATAATGAAGAAAATTACTAAAGTTTTACTAGCAACATGTGTAGTCCTTGCAATAGGTTTTGGAGTCGTAAAAACAACAGATGTGGAAAAGAAAGCTAATTTAGAAATCACAACTGGAACAGCTGATGTTAAAGATCCAGGTGGTGGCGGTCGTCCATAAGCGAACTCATAATTACATATTTTCTTGATTTAAACTGTGGTGTTATCCTAATTAAAGGGTAACACCATTTGTATTTTAACCGAAAGATACCGGTAATAAGAAAAGAGACAATCGGTACTAAATACAAATAAACTCAAAGGGGATAATGAAAATGAAAGAAAAATATACATTAGCAAGATTACAAGCAGCTTACTTAGCAATTACACTTAGAAAGGAACAAACAAAGGGTATTGGAGTTTGTTTACATTGCTGGCAAAGTGGATGTGACTGTGAAAACAATGGAGATATAAAGAGCGATCCGTTTATCAACTTAACTGAAGAGCATACACTCAGTACGTATCTGGTTGCTAATTGATGTTTGTTTTAAAAATAAATAAATTAACACTTTACACTTCCGTCTCATAATGATAAACTTTAATTAAGAGATAAGTCGGAGGTGTATTTGGGTTGTCGAATATAATTAATTTGAACGATAGAAGAATAGAAAAAATGTATATAGATTTTTATAAACATGGAGGACTTGATCTTAGATTAGATAATGTACCTTATAGCAAAATTAATGGAAAAGTTGTTAGAATCAGAAAAGATTCATCTGCTTTTCTTTATAAAACTGCTAGATAAAATACTCATTCACTTTACATATATTCGAATTCATAATCATAATAATAAATTGAAAATTATACAAATAGTTATTGCTTAAATATAAATAAATTGTTAGAATATAATTAAGTTAAAGGTGAAGTGAGTGAAATTGCTTCATTTTTTAGTATATTCGTATAGACAGGAGGACAGTTATTTAATTGTATTAAAGATAAATAAATTAACGAAGGAGAAAGAATGGGGAAAAGATATGGTAGAAACAACATTAGATAAGGAGTTTTTAATCAAGTTAATTCAGAATAATACATCTTGGTCAGAGAGCCTACTTAGAGGATTAAAGGAAGAAAGTTTACAAGAAATATATGAATACATAGAATCTGGTGTAGTAATAGGTAAGGCTAAACTTACAATGAATGATCAAAGGTATCAAGTGGTATTCAGAATACCAAAGCAGATAGCAACGGAAATGAATGTAAGTTATGGAGATTGGTTTGGAGTTAAGTTAAATATTGATACGCAAGAAGTAGCATTTGATAAACATGGGAAGAAATTGTTGAAATTAGGTAAGGGTAATAAATTATTACTACCAAGTACATTAATGAGTAAGAATCTATTAAGACCGAAAGATGATGTGTTAGTTAGAGTGGATGGGGACAGAATCATAATAAAGTCATTTACAAATTATCAATAAGTTATACATATAATATAAATAAATTATAAAAATTAACAAGAGAATAATTGGATAATTTAGCAGTAGCATTATAAAAGATTCGTTTTAAAGGAAGGAGAATAGTATTGATAAGACCGGTCAGACAAGAGATAGGTATTTTATTTAGCAAGTTAGATTCATTCTATGGGGAAATATATAGCTTTAAAAATAATTTAGATGAAGTTAGAGAATTTATGTACGGGTTAAAACATCAGGACTGCTTAAAACTCTTGAAAATTGATGGATGGAAAGTTCTAAATTACAGTATGAATAGATGGGTCATGAATAGAGATATAAGTTGATGAGGAGGAGTTCATATGTCGTTTCAAAGTGAACATGAAATTATTATAGATAAATTAGCAGATATCAGAGATTTATTTGATGAATCAGACATGGAAGCAGAAGGTCATGGGATGGAGGATTCTATTGCAAGTCCTTACGCTGTAGCTTGTTATGCTGAAAGTAAGATGAAGAGATTGATAGCGGAAGTAGCATATTTAAAAAGAGAAAATGAGTTTCTATACGGGACGTTAACTCAGATTTCTGATGTTATTGAAAAGGGAAGGTATCGTAACAGTACATTATATTATGGAGGATAATTCATGAAATATAAATACGGCGTTTTAGAAGGAATAGTTCATAAAGAATACGGCACAGTTTATAGGTTTCTTGATGAAAAAGGAAAGGTTACTAATTTCGATTTTGGAATGAATCTGATTGATTGTTTAAATATATTAGGGAAATATAGATGGGAATTAAAATTACAGAATAATAGAAATGACTATATCCTTGTGAAAGAAATTTAAATTAAAGTACCAGTTTTAAAGTGAAGGAGATGAGGAACTATGAAAGGATTAAATTTTAATGTTACTTTGAGCAAAGAACAAATTGATGAGATTGCAGATGTAACTGCAGATAAGGTACTACTTACAAAACAAAATAGGCATGATACAGAAGAGTGGAATAGAAGTGAAATTAAAAGCTTAAAAGCACAAATTTCTCATAGGGATAAGATGATTGTTGAAAGAGAAGTAACTATAGAAAGGCTGAAAACACTAGCTAACAAAATTAGGAAAGAGCTTGAATTATACAAAGAAAAATATGGGGATATAAATTGAAATTAAATTAAATCATATGTTTGTCAATATAAGAAAGGTTACTTTTTCACGGTTTCCAAAAGGGATATTTAGGAATAATTATTTTATTGAATATCGAACGTATATTCGTATATAATAAGAAGAACAAATGTTCTTTAAGGAGACAAAAGCATGAAAGAAAAAGTGATATTCCTTGTAGATATGGAATCATTTTATGCGACAGTAGAAAAAGTTACTAATAATCAATATAAGGATAAACCGTTAGTTGTAGCCGGTGATCCGAAAAAAAGAAGTGGGATAATCTTAGCAGCATGTCCGTTAGCAAAAAAATTTGGAATTAAAACTGCTGAGCCATTAGGAGAAGCGATAAAAAAGTGTCCTGAAGTAGTGGTTGTAAAACCTCATATGCAAAGATACATTGATGTATCAATTGTAATCAGTAGCATTATGGAAAGATACACGGATATGATCGAACCATTTTCAATTGACGAGCAATTTATGGATGTTACAGGTAGTCAAAAACTGTTTGGATCTCGATATGAAATAGCAAAATTGGTACAAGAATCTATTTTTAATGAAACAGGAGTTAGAGCAAGGATTGGAATTGGAAAAAATAAAATTTTAGCTAAACTTGCTTGTGATAACTTCGCCAAAAAGAATCCAGAAGGAATATTTGAAATTAGGGAAGACAATTTACATATGCTATGGGAACTTCCTATCGGAAAAATGTTTGGTGTAGGAAGTAGAATGGAGAAGCATTTGCAAGGAATGGGTATTTTTAAAATCGGAACACTAGCTAATTTTCCTTTAGAGATACTAAAGAAGAGATGGGGAATAAACGGAGAAGTATTATGGCAAACGGCAAATGGGATAGATTATTCTCCAGTTAAAGTGACAACACATTCTAAGCAAAAAGCAATAGGGCATCATATGACTTTGCCAAGAGACTATGAAACGGCTGATGAAATTAAAATAATACTTTTGGAATTAAGTACCGAAGTTGCTAGAAGGTGTAGAGCTAAAGGATATTTAGGAACGACAATAACTTGTAGCATAAGAGGTGCTGATTTTGATTTCCCAACAGGATTTTATAGACAGATGACATTAACCTTTCCGACTAATTATGATTTAGATATCTTCAACGGTGTATATAAACTATTCTTGGATAACTGGGATAGACGACCTATTAGAAGTGTCGGAGTATCAATAACAAATCTACAACAAGATGAAGAGTATCAGATTGACTTATTTAATGATTATTTGCCAAAAGAAAATCTAAATATTGCAATAGATAAAGTTTGGAATAAGTATGGAAGAACTGCTCTTTTTCGAGCATCTTCACTAACTAAAGCAGGGCAAGCAACTGAAAGAGCGAAGAAAATAGGCGGACATTATAAGTAAAAAAGGGTGGTAATTATCATGGCTAGTAAATTGACTAAAGGTGCAAATTTAAGATGGGAATCGAGTAGAATGATGCTACCTGAACATGTAGAACAGTTTAATCAATATAACAGAAGTAAAACGAAAATAACTAAGCCGATTGTTGATGAGCAAAAACTTGAAGAGATAAACAATGTTTTGCAAATTGCAATAGAAGATTATACGCCTGTGTGTATTGAGGTGTTTAAACACGGTAAGATACAAGAATTTCGTTGCTACATCAATAAATTCGATAATATTACGAAAAAATTGCATATTACCAACGAAGAGGGAAAAATCAAAGTGGATTTAGAAGAGGTAGTCGATATCAATCTTAGTTGAAGAGTGAGATTGATATCTCACTTCTAAATTAATAAAAATAAATTGAAGATAAAATGATCCTAATACTAGGAATTAGGAGGTTAGGAAATGAGTTTAAATAGGTTTTCAAAAGAAGAAATGGATGATATCTTAATTAAATTTGATAACTACGAGATAAAGTTTACGAATCACCTACTAGGAGATGAATACTTCTATTTTATGGATGAGAATGGTTTAGTGGTTTATTATGATTTAATAAATTCTCAAGTTATAGATAAATATCGAAATGAGTATACATCATTCATAACTGAATATGAGAGTAAACTAAATAAGAGAATTGAAGAAATTGTATTGAAAGCTGATAAAGATTGTTGCGACTTTCATTAAAAAGTAACTTTTAATACATAAATAGATTATAAGAAAAGGGTGTCTAGGTATGCTTATTGATGGATCGGAATTAAGGAAATGTTGGAATTGTGAGAAGTTTACATATAAGATCAGTTTATCTTTCGAAACAGCCATTTGCTCTGAAGAGTGCGATAATCAAAAATGGAAAGAATACGAGGAAGAATTAAAAAGAATGAATGATGATGGTTTATTTATTGATATATAAAATAAAAGACCGATTTTAAAGGAGGATAGAGAATTTGACTGTACATGTCTTAGTAAAAATAACTGATTCTTGTAAAATAGAGACTAATGTTATTTCAGAGGAAGAAGACAATTGGGAAGGGGTATATAGAGAATTAACTTCTAATGGATGGAAGCACTCATGTACTAGAAAATTTGAAATAGGGGGAATTTAGTGGAAGAAAAACATATCTATCCAAATTGTAACATCGAAATGAAGTTAAATTACCAAATCGGATTGGGACGAAAGAGGTCAAATATTCGTACCTAGTATAGAATGTGATATTGGTTCATTGGGATGGGAAGTTGATTGGAAAGAAGATTAAAGAGAGGTGGTTAGCGTGATTACAAAATTAATTAAAGGGTCAGAAGGAAATGTAAAAGCATATGCCTTTAGATTCTTAGGAAAGTCGTGGATTGTGGCTGTCTCAGAAACTAAATGGCATTCGGGTGAAAAGTATAAGCGCACTCCAGTTTGGATGTCGAATTTAGGAGGCACTATCCCTGCGTTGTTTATCTGGAAAGTAGCAATTGGTTTTGATAATAGAAAACAGATAAAAAAGTAATTTTAATAGGTTAGGAGAATGAAAAAATGGATCAAGATGTATCGAAAATGTGGGGGAAATCAATAAGCGTTTCAGTGATTGAAAGACTTACACAGTTAGAAAATGAAAATAAATTATTAAGCGCTGCTCTAGAGGAGATTGCAAAAGAAACAGGTACTCCTTATGCCGATACAGCGCAAAAAGCACT
This sequence comes from Niallia sp. FSL W8-0951, assembly GCF_038006525.1. NCBI lineage: Bacteria > Bacillati > Bacillota > Bacilli > Caryophanales > Bacillaceae > Niallia > Niallia sp. FSL W8-0951. The sequence continues at coordinate 1,686,283 of NZ_JBBOVK010000001.1, read as the reverse complement.
AGATGAGGTGAGAAAGTGAGTCATTTGGATAATATTATAAATCGTAAAGCAAAAGGTTGGCGTAACATAACAATGAAAGAGTTTGATAGAGACATTAGAGAACTTCAAATGGAGTATAAATGTAGAAAAGAAGAATCTGATTGGTTAATTAAAATTAGAGAAGATTTAAGTGATATTGAGTTTCCACCAGGTGTCCATGAGTATGCTATTGCTAAACCAGAAGGTATTTATCAAATGGCAATGGAGTTGAAGAAGCAATATAACATACTTAAAGATGGATTAAATCAAATTGCTGAACATAAAAATACACTTTATGGTGCGATTGCTCAAAGTACGTTGAATAAGGTGAAACAATGAAATATCATGTTACTCCAAAACAAGCAAAAGAAGTCACAGAAGAACAGTTTTACTCAATGTTTAATGACATAGCACCTAGAGATGATTGGGCTAATTATCATCACAGGAAAATGGACGTTGGTAAAATGATTGATTGGTTAGATTATGTAAGTATACATAAAGGTTTTAATGAGTGGTTTGTAACTTGTTACGAAGTTGAGTACACGGGTAATGAGTTAGTAGATGCTTTGTGGGAAGCTGTTAAAGATAACTTAGAATAAATGAATGTTTTTAATAAAAATAAATTTCAAGAAGGTGAAGGCGTTGTTTAAAGGTTTCTGTGTTGGAGTATGGACTGCATTAGCTATTTTAATGAATTCTTATAGTTACATTAACAACGAAAGAGAAATGATGTATATAAGTTCAATTCTATTGATGGCTACATTTTTCGCCTTCGGATTAGCCTTAGGTGAGTTTAATAGAAATAAAAAGGTAAGAGGTGAAATTAAGAAGTGAAATTAGCAAATGCTGATGAGTTTATAGTATGGGCTGAAAAAAGAATGGCGGCTTTAGATCACGAAATACTTAGAGACTTTGGTGGTGGGATGACAAATAAATTAGGTCGTTACAATGAATTAAAGGCTATTAAGGAAATGTTTGAGCGAGGAGTTTTCATTATTGGAGATGAAAAGCCATGAATATACTCAAAGATATACATAGAAATAAATTAAATTACATAAAACAATTTGAAAAGACTGTTAAGGAGTCATTGAAGATGATTAAGTGTAGAAAAGACAAGGAGGAGAAAACTTGAGAGATAATGTTAAACATTATAGTATTGAGTTTGGAGGCAATAAAAGACTGGATATATCGTTATATATAGGAAATTTTATTAGCAGAATATCAATGGAAGTTTGGACAAAAGGTGTACATCATACTAATATCACGAGTCAATATACATATCTAAATTTCGAAAAGATTATGCCGAGGAAATTAGGTGAGAAAATAGCGAGGTATCAAATAAACAAACAAGCAGAAAGATTAACAGGGAAAAAGTTTTTCTAAATTCAGTTTAGGAGGAATTAAGATGATTAAGATAAAAGCCCTTGGTACCGGTGGAGCATTTACAAAGCACTACCACAATAACTATGTGTTTGAATTAGGAGATAGGAAGTTGTTACTAGATGCTGGAACTACGCTTAGATATAGTTTAAATGAATCCGGATATAAAGAGTCCGATATTACAGATATGGTAATTACTCATTTACATTCTGACCATGTTGGAGGACTCGAAGAATTTGCGCAGCGATGCAAGTGGATTTATAATCATAAGCCGAATTTATGGGTGAGATCAGATTTGCTACAAGGTTTGAGCAATATTCTTTCATATGGTTTATGTACTGATGGCTTGTCTATTCAAGATTATTTTAACATTCAGTATGTTGAAGATGAATTTATGATAGGTAGAACATATGCTGTTGAAATGGTGAAAACGGACAATTTACATTCACAAGGAATGCTCTCTATGGGATTGAAGATAAATGAATTAGGAAGTAATAATATTGTGTTTACAAGTGATATAGCTAAGCATGAGGTTGCTCAATTCGATGGGGTTATCGATGATTCAACTGCAGCGTTGTTCCATGATATTTCACTGATTCCTAATCCAGTACATTCTTATATAGAGGATGTAGTTAAATATTATGAAGGTAAAATTGATTTAGATAAAATATACGGAATGCACTACCAAGATGATGTTGATATCGAAGAAGTTGAGCAGAAATACGGAATTAATATGGTGAGAAAGAATAGATATTACTGCTTCTAATTACATTAAAACTTATAATTTAAAAATAGACGCTGTTGTCCACATGTTTTTTTGCTATGATAAAGATAAAAATATGGAGGCGATCAAGTGGAAAATTTTAAAGTGGAAAAAGTAACCCATTTGGTAAATGGTGAAGAAAACATCGAAATTATTGAGAATGACTTTGAAGGAATTGATGAAGCAGTTGAGCACTATCTAGAATACAATACATCAAAATTTCCTGTTAATGCTAATAAAGTTACATTTTATATATGCGAGGAAGATGATAGTGGAACTGTAATATACAGCAAATTTAAAAACAAATGGTATGGAAGTGAATATCGCTTTAACTTTAAAGGGTATTATCAAGATAATCTTTTATTTTCAATTGAGGGAAATGAGGTTGATATTGCAAATTATCTATTTAATAATATTGATAAAATCAATACCGAATGTAATTTGAAACTGGATATAGACGATTTTAAGTCGAAAATTGTTCCTTATAATGACATAATAGAAGATTTATTAGAAGAAATGAATACAGGCGAAGCGGAATTTGAGTTATTGGACATTTAACATTAGATAAAGTTGAATAAGACCATTTATCAGGATGGTCTTATTTATATACTAGTAAGCAAAATTAGTGATGAAGATATGTTAAAATCATAGTTTTAAAGGACTATCAAGAAGCCCATTTATGAAAAGAGGGTATTCTCAATAGTCCTTTTTTAGTTAAGTTTCTATATTTTACAGTTAGGTTTAATTGAGGATATAAATAAATAAACTTATCATCTTCTCTAATCTTCAATTCCTTCTGAATTCTATATAACTTTGAACGTTCAGATGGAGGCATGAATTCTAATATTCCTGCGTATTTCCCATCCTCAAAACTAAGTAACACTCCAAATTTATCTTTTCTTAATCCGCTAATCTTAACTGTTTCATACTGATAATTTATAACTTTCAACCAATCGTATGAACGTTTATCGATCTGATATGTTGAATTAGATTTTTTCAGTACAATACCTTCTAACCCTTGCTGCTTAATTAAATCAAAGTAAGCTATGCCATTACTTTCTATCCATTTAGTTTTAGTTAGCAGAGGAGTGTCTACTTTAATTATCTGATTAAGAATTTCTTTACGTTCAAGTAAGCTGCGATTAGTAACTTTCTCATTTTTATAATAGATAACATCGAATACTACATATGAAATTATAGATTCTGACCTTCTAGACATGAATTTTTCCATCATAGCTTCGAAATCTGGCTTACCTTGAGAATTAGTAACTATCACCTCACCATCCAGGACAATGTTGTCTGGGATGTTTAAATTGAGTAATTCAGGAAACTTTGAAGTTACTTCATTTTTATGACGAGTATATAATTTAGTAATACCATTGAACTTAGAAAGTGTAAGTCTAATGCCATCAAATTTTAGTTCAGTAATATATGAAGAATCATTGAAAGGTTGCTCTGATTTGTGTAATAACATTGGAGAAACATACATATAAAAACACCTCGTATATAAGTATAAGGGAATGTAATTAAGTTATCATTGGTGTTTAAGAGGTATCATAGGAATTTAATGGGTTAATAAGATTTTGTTGTCAATAGATAGAAACATGTAAAAGATACCAATTATTTTATAGACAATAATAAGTATCTTTGATAAAATATAATTAAATTACTGTGTGAATGTAATTACATAAGTTTATAATATAAATAAATTGTTAATAATCTAAAGGAGAGATAATAATGAGAAGTGCTGATGTAGACTTAACTCAGGGGGATTTTGGGGAATGGGTTATCAGAGGTAATTCAAATGGTAACATCAAACTAACTCAAAAGAATATAGATTTTCTATATAATTTAATAAAAGAACTGAAATCTAAGAAGAATGAAGCATTGAGAGGAGGAAGAGTAAATGTTAGCTGAAAGAAATAATCAAGTGATTATATTAAATAGTGATTTAGTTTATGATCAGATTGAACGTTTTCTTATCAAGAAAGAACAAAAGAGTGTTGGAACTAGAAAGTCTTATGAAACTGACATTAGGATATTCTTTCAGTTTATAAAAAACAAAGATGTCAAATATTTAACTAGAGATGATGTGAATTTAACAATTGATGATTTTGAAGATTTTATAAATTATCATCAGAAAAATGAGATATACAGCAATAAAACAATTAATGGGAAAGTATCTGCAGTTAAAAGTTTGTTAAAATATCTAAAAGTTAAAAAGTTAATTGATGATGATTTATCTTATTTCAGCGAAATTACTACATTACCAGAGAAAAGAAATTCGTATGGTATTTTGACACTTGATGAAGTATTGAAATGGGCAGAATTAGCCTTGACTGAAAAGCATAAACCCAAAGAAAAAAGACTGTTAATTCTTCTAGCTTTAGATACATGTATAAGAAAAGAAGCAATTCTAAAACTCAAATGGTCAGATTTTGAAGTCAAAGAGAATCATGTAATAGTAAAGGGAATAGATAAAGGAAACAAAGAATTCAGGCATGATATATCTGAGAAGTTTTATAATGAGCTATTAGACATCAAAAGTGATTCAGACTTAGTGTTTAATGGAATAAGTAACAGTATGATTCATGATATGATTAAAAGGTTCAAACAACAAACAAATATAGAATCAAATAGAAATATTGTGTTTCACTCTATTCGTAAAGCTGGTGGAACTTTTAGATATAAGGCAAGTGGCGGAGATATAGTATCAGTTCAAAGAGCTTTAGGACATTCAGACTCTAAAGTCACATCGTTATATTTAGGAGAAACAACTTCTAATTCTTTGGGGGCAATAAGTTCCATTAGTGACATTGATTCTGAACTATATAAAAAAGTTGAGCATGAAATATTAATTAAAGTCATTGAGAGTTTAAGTGAGACTGAAAGGTACTTATTGAACAAAAAGATTGAGAAGATGGTATAAAGTAAGTAAATTAACTGCTAATAATACATGTTAAAGGTTTACACTATTGATTAAATATAATAAACTTAAAATAATGATATATTAAGGAGAATAAGTGGTGATAAATGTGTCTACAAATATACATGAATTAAAAGAAAATTTGATATCTGTAATTAAAAATAAAAAAATTAAAAGAAAAAGAAAAACTATCCAAAGTATTAAAACTGGTTTGCAAAAGTACGATTTATTAAATATTCAAGAAACAATTAACAATCCAGACGTTGAGATACCTAATATGAAAGAAGTTGAATTACTTTTATTAGCAGAACAGTTGTTTATTGAAACGTCGGAAGAGAACATCAAACCTTCGAAATACTTTTCTGAATATGAGATGAAAAGAGCAAGGCAATATAGAGGAACTAGTGAATTAGATGAAGAAATTGAGTTCCCTTATACTTTCAAAAATGTAAATATGATTGATCATGACACATTTAACTTTGAATTAAGCTCAAGAGAAATTGCTAGATTATCTAATTCAAGAAAACTTCATTATAATTTTAACATTCAACGTGAATCGCAAAAGAAAAATATAAATGGCAGAATTGTTGAAGAGATAACAGTAATTCCTGAAAGTGTATTGCAAATTAAGAATAATATTATAAAGGGGAAACAATACCCAAGTCAGTTGATTATCAATGCTGCAGTTTTTTCGGCAGATGATGGAATGAACGAATTAAAGTATGACCCAGCAGAAAGAACTTTAACTGTAATGCCTGGAACTATTTTAGATATAGCAGACGGATACCACCGTACAAAAGGATCTGAAATGGCATATTCTGAGGATAAGAATGCTGAAGTTATATTTACGATTTTATTAACTAACTATCCAGACGATAAAGCAAAAGAAATGGTAGGGCAACATTCTTTAGCTACTCCTATTTCAGATGAGCGAAGACTTGAAATGATGAACTCTGGATTAGGCGACGAAGTTTTAAATAAATTTTTAAAAGAATCTCTATTAGATGAAAAAGTCGGAAGAGGTAAAGAATTAAATAAAAATTTAAATGAAGTTGTTAAATATTCAACTTTGAGAAATACAATCCAAAACTTCTTTAATTTAGAGAGAACTGGAGATAGATATAGGGTAGCGGATTATTTAAAAGAATTTTTTAATATACTGATTGAAGAAACAGATAGTAAAAACAAAGAAAATAGTATGTTAAATGAAGAAATAATGTATGTGGGATTCATTATTTTAGCTAGTAGAATGATGAATAAACAAATGAAAGCATATGAAGTCTTAGATATTTTGGAAGTAGTGGACTTCAGAAAAGACGATGATATTTGGAAAGAATTCGAAATAGTGGATTCTAAACTAAATGTTAAAAACAGCATAGAAAATATGGAGAAATTAATAGATAATTTAATATAAAAGTTAATATTGGGGAGAAATGATATGCAAACTTTGGATCAAATATATAACCCAGAAATCAAAGAGCAATTTATCAAAGAAAATAATTATGAAGGAGGTAGTGCGAACACAGTTAGATACTTTTTTGCAAAAACTGGTTATATTGAACATATACTTAAAAAAGATTTATTTAATTTTAGTTTGATTGAGGTTGAAAAAGCACTCTACAATGCAAATCCACTTAATTATGATATGGGAAAACAATATGTCAATTGGATAAATAAGTACCTTACTTGGGCAGTAGGAGAAAAAGCGTATCGAGATAATAACGATAACGTAATCAAACCTTATGTAAACGATAAACAATGGATAAAAAAATTTATTGATCCAAACAATAGAATTCATTTTACTAAAGATGAAATACTAGATATGATTAAAAACGAAAGCACACAATCTAAAGTTTTAACTATGCTAATTTTTGATGGAGTGTTTGGCACTCAAATGAGTGAGATAAGAAACTTAATGAAAAAAGATATTAATTGGGAAAAGAAAACTGTAACTATATCAGACAGAAATGGCGCTGAAATCAAATTAAGTGATGAAACAATCGAATATCTAAAAATTTTAACTGAGTCAAATATCGATAGAAGAAGAACTGAAGATGGTGGAATTAAAGACTATGTGTTAGTTAATAACGATTATGTAATGAGCCCTGTCATATCTCAAAAGGCAAGAGAAGACTATAATGAGCCTGTAAGTTATCCAACTTTATTAACTAGATTCGTTAGCGAAGTTAATGACTACGATATTAAATTAACGCCAGTTGGATTAAACAGATCCGGAATGATCTATCAAGGATACCTCATGTCAAAAGACTCAGGAATACTAACTAAAGAGCAGCAAAGAATTATTGGAGAAAATTACAATACAAGTAGGTATAGTGCAGGAAAACGCGCTATTAATTTATCTCATTTGCGCAAATGGCTGAACGCAGACAATATAGAAGAATTATATGATATAGAAGTTGAAGTTGAAGCATAAGTAGCCCTTTAATGGGCTATTTGTCATTCATAAAAAAGATACCAATTAATTATAGTGAAATAATTGGTATCTTTGACCAAAAAATATCTGAATTGTCAATATGTTCGACAAACATTCATTCAATTCGACAATAAAAGACAAAGACAAATGTTTATTGCTGTTGTAAAATGGGTATATGGAATACTTCTTTTAGTACTATATGAACTTTTGTTGTCTATATAGACAACAACGGACTAGAGCGAAAGTAATGCAAAACTTACTAACGCCCTAGCCTACTTAAATATTCCACTCGTATAAGTCATCAATTTTACAGTTAAGAGCTCTCGAAATTATTCTTGCTGTAGCTAATGACATTGCTCTATCTTTTGAGATGTACTTACTGATTTGTGCTTTATCAATACCAGTTTTGACAGCAAGATCAGTCTTAGTCATCCTTTCTTTACGTAGTAAATCTTCAAGTAGGCATTTTCCAAAAATATCATTTTGGTTCATTGGGAAATGCCTCCCGTATATGAAAATAGTACCAACTCAGTATAGCATAGAAATATTTGTATTAATAGTTAGATATAGTTCTTTATGACGAATAAATTAATTGATTATGAACGCTAGAAATAGTATACTAATAAATAGAACAAATGTTCCTATTGGGAGGGGGATCGAAAATAGATAGGAATAAACAACGAAAAGCACAATGGGGGAGACTTATGAGCACTATAACAACTGTCGGGAAGATGGAAATTGGATTTGTGCATGAAGCTAAATTAAAGGTTGAAGAAGTTTTAGAGTTACTCAATAAAGATGACATAGTGAGAGCAGATTTACAAATGTGGACAAGTGATGGAAAACTACATAAGTTTTCTCTAGCTGAAATTATTGGAATAGTTATTAATCATATGGAATCAAATGACGATAAAGAAAATGAAAAAATCGTCAAGCTGGCACTTGACGATAATGAACTAAAATTGTGAAATATATCAATCACGTAAGTAATTATACCATAGACTATAGTCAAAAATAAACTATAAATACTCTACTGCTTAAAATGCATAAAGTACACCACGAATCAATTGCAGAAGTCGTGGTGTTTTATTTTAGAAAATTTAAAAATAACACTTGTGTTTTAAATATAAATAAATTACAATTAATATATAATATTTATTAAAGGAGGATAGACGGTTTTGCTGGTAGAAGAGAAATTAAGAAAAACGATCACGAGCTTAGAACGAACATTAATTAATCTTGAGAAGGGTGATAAATTAGCAGCTAAGTGCGATTTGGATCATGCAAGAGATTACATAGACGAAGGATTTTGGTTACTTTATGATGAGATTAAAGATAAAATTTAAATAAAAATAAATTATTAAGGTGGATAAATTTACTATATGGAATTAACTAGTATAAATGTTGAGTTCCTTAGATAACTATTGCGAAGGAGATGGAATAAATGGTTGAAGTCAAAAAAGGAAACAAAGTGATGTTTAAAACAAACTTTGGTGAGGTGCCTAATCAATTGAATACAGCAACAGTTACAAGAGTCGCTAAGGATATGAGTTGGATAGATGTGAGTAGTTTTTGGGGAAGAAAAAGAGTGCCAAATTTAGGCGATAACTTCAAAGTAGTTAATGAATAGTACGAAACTTAGGTACGTTAAATGTGTAGTTTTATTAAAAATAAATTAAGTATGGGAGGATATAAAAGTGAGGAAAATCCAGACTTTTCATGATGTTTGGGTAAATTGGTTTGAAGGAGAAGAAAACGGATATAATGTTTGTCACTTTCATGAATGGAGAAAAGATGATTGGGTTGAATTATTGGATCAAGTTCCGTTATTGAAGGTAAGTAATGAATTTTTTAATTACATAGAAAATAATATGGATGACTTACCACCTAAGCTACTCGACGATGTATATCAAAAAGGCTATCTAAGAAAAAACCATGAGAGAATTCAATTGGATTATTGTTTTATAATATCAGATGGAACCGAGGTGTTAGTGGTAGATACTAATGGAACTAACCGTCCCATAAAAAAGAGTAGGATGATTCCAAGACAAGAGGCATTAGTTTATGAAGCTTTAGATTATAGTGAGTTAAGTATTTATGAATATGACAGAGTAACAAAGGAATATGGAAATCTAAATATTCATCCTAAATATTTAATGGGATTGACTAGGAAAGAAAGAAATCTCAAGCAATTATTGCTAATGGCAATGGATCAATTAAAAGGTAATGAAAGTTTAGAAGAAATTAAATATTGGTATGGTGAATGGTTTGAAGCTAAATTAGAAACAGACTGCGATAACTTTATTACTCTTTTTAATAACTTAATTAAGTCAGTATATATTGGATGGAGTAGTAAACATGAAAAGTTATGCGAGGGTTTAGTTAAAAATTCATTATTTCTCAAGAAGTTATGGGACATTGAAATGGAAGCAGTGGCACGATAAAAAGATTCATTTATAGGGAAGTGAGAAATTTATGAAGTCAAAAGTTTATGATAATGGATTAGTTATAAAATATAGAAAATCAGCAATCATATTTGAAAATGTGAACGGTAAAAAAGAAAAAGAATAATGTTTTATGTACAAGTTTTCACCTGATGAGTTTAAAGAGTTTGTTGTAGATATTGAAAAGTTTGCAAATGAATCATGGTCGAATATTGTTGCAAAAGAAGCAAATAGCCACGGTTCAGATTATGAGGAATACTATGATCGAAAATATGATGATAATGGTAGTCTGTATATTGAAGATGAAGGGATAAGGATCATTGCTCCGTATTGGTCAGTTGACACTTTATATCAATTTAATAAACCAAAAATTCAATCGTTTCTATTTAATTTAAAAAAATAAATTATAGGAGGAGTGTTAATTTGCACATTGATCTTAAAAATAAGTACCGACAATTAGAGGATGGAAAATACATAGTGTTGACAAATGAAATTATCAATAGTGACGTTGTTTTGCCGGTTATGACACCAGGGAAAATTGTGCACACAAAAAACCAAGTGGAGGCTGATGTGTGGTTTCACAGTTTTAATGGTTACGAAGATAAGATTGATTTAGAATCAGGTTTTCATAAAAATGGTTCATTTAGAGGTATAGTTTTAAATGTAAATGCTAATCAATTCGCCATTAGATTTGATTACTTGGAGCATGGTCAAATTGTTATATGGGAAGAAAAGTTAAGTAGCGTTCCGTTCTTTTCTCCAATAGGGCACATGAGAAAACCTTCTAATTCTTATAGACGGAATAAAGATGGAGAAATGGAAAGACAGTTTCATTATATTGTTAGAGATTTAATTGACTATTTGGAAGACGCCTTTACAACTTGGATTGAAGATAATCTAGAAACGAGAGAAGTTTTAGAATGGGAAAAAGAAAATGGAGATTATCCAGAAGAGTATGACTGGGTTTTTACCAATGAATCTCAAATAAAATTTACGAAAATGCAAGATGAATTAAACTTAGAGTTTGCAAAAGCGACTGGGTTATACTATTACTTTATGGGCGGGACAATAGAAGGCTAAATAAAACATGTAATTTATCGAAAGTAAATTGCATAAAGGAGGGTGAACATTGACGGAGGAAGAAAAAGCTGAAAGATTAAGAGTTAAAAGAGAAAAGAAATATAATGAAACTCATAAGTTTATAAATGAAATTGACTATAAAATTTGCATCATATGTTGTGAATGGAAGACTATTGATAATTATTATGCGAATAAAAGTAATAAAGTTGACGGACTGCATCCATACTGTAAGAAATGCACCATAAAGAAAACTTCTGAGAATAGAGATATTGAGCGTACATATGAATTAAATAGATATTACTATAAAACCAGAGAGAGTATAAGAGAAAATAGAAGAATGTCAAATAAAAAGATGAGGGATAGTGGTAAGTTAAAAGCATGGCAAATGAAAAATAAAGATAAAATTAAAGAATACAATTTGAAAAGACAGCAAAATAAAATTCATGAAATATCAACTGAAGAATGGGAAGAATGTAAAAATTACTTTAATTATAGATGTGCTTATTGTGGTTTGAAAATTGAAGAGCATTATAACGCCTACAAAGGTAAATTGAAATGGACTGATTTTCATAGAGATCATTTTAACCATACAGGTGCAAATGACTTGAGTAACTGTGTACCATCTTGTAAAAGTTGCAATTCTAGAAAAAGTGAAATTGATTTTGAAGAATGGTACGAAAGCTACAAAGAAATTCATAATGAAGAAAGAAAAATTAAAGTATATCAGTGGTTAAATATGGATTACGAAAAATATATAATTAAAATATAATGCGAATTTGATATGAAAAGGAGTAGAAATGATGAAGGTTGTAATTACTAAGCAATCAAAAGAAGACGGGGGTTTGGGTTGGTGGTACGATAATAGAGTTGGAGAAGTGTTTGATGTTTATCCAGATCCTAAAAGAGAAAGCTATTACTATACTAAAACTGAACATAAAGGAAAGACTGAAGAATTACATATTAGAAAAAAAGATTGTATAGAGTTGGATTATGGATATGTTGATGAAAAAACATATGATAAAGTCCATATGGCTTACAGTTTGATGAAAGACTTACTAATTGAGATGAACGGTTTTGGAGATTTAGAGGGGTATGATGTTTCAGATATATTCCAATTAATCGGTGAATTAGAGAAAGATAATTAAGATAAATTTGGGTTTTTAATGTAAATAAATTATATAGAGAGGAGATTATATGAAGCTATACAAAGATAGAATATTGCTTCCGTATCCAGAAAGTACAATAAATAAGGTTAAAACAATGTTCCAAATGAGGAACGAGGGTAGCACACTACAAGAAATAGGTAATACATTTAATGTTACTCGGGAGGCTGTTAGATTAATACTAAAAGGGGAATCATATAAAGACATTATAGAACGATATAACCTTAAAGTGGAAAATATGAAACAAATAAGATTTGGTTATTTTACCAAACAACAGTTATTGTATATTTCCAAAAGTATTAATGAAGGAGTAGAAATAGATTTAATTTCTCAAGAATTAAAAATATCGGAGGCAACATTAAGAAAACACATTCTTAAAAATAAGGAAGTGGAGAAGTTCTTAAGAAACAATGAAGTCGATGTGAAAAAATTAAGACAGTGTTTTGATAACCGTGACTTTTCTAAGAATGATATAATTAATATTTTTAAATTATATGGAGAAGGGAAATCACAAAGCGAAATAGGGAAATTATATGGTGTTCGTCAAACACATATTTCAAATATTTTGAGAGGTGAGTATTACATAAAAGAAATTAAGGAATTAGGATTAACTCCAGTTTATACAAACTTAAAAGAAGAGAATATCATATACATATTTAGTTTATACAATTCAGGATTGAGCCAATCTGAAATTGCTAAAAAATTGAATGTTACAGTAGGCACTATTAACCTCAACCTAAACGGGAAGTCAAATTTCTCAAAGAAAATAATTGAAAAATACAAGTTAACAAAAAGAGAGTTGAGTAATAATAATCTTGTACGTAAATTATCGGAGGAACAAGTATTAGAAATCTTTAAATTACGTAACGAAGAAAACTTATCATATTTAAAATTAGCGAAACGGTTTAACTTGGGGCGAAGTTCAATTATTAGAATTCTGAACGGTGAAACGTATGCTGACATTTCTAAGAAACATAATTTACTAGATAATAAATGAAATTCCGAATTTAAAAGAAAAGGAGAACTCTAGATGAGCGGGGAAAAGTTAAGAAAATTCTTAGAAGAACTAGCAGATTTAGAAGAAAAACATGGCGTATACATAGCTGCAGATTATGAGGAATTTATCGACTATGATTGGGAAGAGAGTCCTTATGTTGCTAGTGTATCAGCACATTTAATTTATACAGACAAGGAAGGTAATAAAATATCAGAAAATGAAATTGAATATTAATATGAAAGTCAGAATTTATTGTAATAGGAGGTTGAATAATGGAAGATTGGTGCATTAATAGAATTCAAACAAAAAAACGTGGAAACATGGAAATTTATGAAAATGTACTATTGAAGTTATTTAATAAAAAATTAAATTGGAATCAAGTGAAAGAATTAAATAAAGATAATTTGAGAAAATTAATGGTTACATTGGAACGAGATATAAAAATAGAAAACTCGAAATTAGACATACACAAATTAGCAAAGGCAATACAAACCTCAAGGAGTGGGGCTGGGGGAAGCGCTATGACTTCATATGAATGCAAGTTTTGTGGCAGCGAGGCGGTATGGGTTAATACAGCAGTCCCTAATATTTGCCTTGATTGTGCTACACAAATGGCTGAGAATATGGTTGCTTTCGAGTTAGATATATTTAAAGAAATAAAAGCATGATTTAATTAAAAATAAATTAAGATAAGGAGAAAAATTCGATGTCTATAGTTAACTATTATAACTTAGTTTCCAAAGGTACTAATCACATGTGCCATGTAGTTAGCGAGAATGAAGGGAAGTCTATTTCAGAAAAGTCTCGAACAGATATAATACTAACTACACAATACATAGCTGATAATGCTGCAGAGCCATGGAAAAGTCTATATGAAAAAAAGTTAGAAGAGAATTATGAACGAAGATGGAATGAATTGAAACTTTGGTTAATGAGATATCCGTTATCTAAAACGGTGGAAGATGTGTTGATAGTAATGTCAATTTTAGATAATGGAAAAGATATACGAGACTATAAACCAAAATACATACAGCAACTTGAAAAGGAAGTCCTATTAGAGAAATAGGATGATATAAAGTTAAAATTAGTCAATTAATAAAAATAAATTACATAAACTTTCATAATAATAACACCACTTACACCACCACGTCATACTATGTATTATCAAACATGAGGGAGATAATACAATGATAAAATTTGAAACGATAATAATTGAATTACTTGAAAGTGAAAAAGCTGAAAATAAATGTTCGTATTGCTGGAAAGAAACTAAGGAAAATTATTGTGAAAATTGTGATGTAAAGGTGGATGATTGGCATGAACTTATCTAAAGTGAAATATATTTGCGAGTTTAATAAGGAACTAGGAATAGAAGAATATTATAAGAGAGTTTACTTAAATGAAAGTAATATTTGGGGAATTAAGCGAAAAATAACAAAAAGTACTTTTACAAAGAGGAAGAATGAAGGGTATAAGGTTGAATATTATAATATAACCTTTGATTTCAGTGTAATTAGTGACATGATCTTAGATGTAAACAGCTTATTATACGTTGCTGAAATGACTAATGATGAAAGTTGGATTAATTAATTAGAAGTAAAGAAGAAAACTTTGATGAGTTTATTAATTAAATAGAAACTATACAACCACTACCACATATACTTATACCACTAATAAGAATTGGAGTGGTGGAGAATGAGCATAAAGCAGCGATTAACAGAATGGAAAAAAGAAAGTCCCATTAGAAAATATAGGGCACAGCAAGGATTATCTCAAGCAGATTTAGCTTCTATATTAGGAGTAGCAGCATATACACTTCAGCGTTGGGAAGAAGGAGCAATGAACCCTGGTGAGAAAAATATAAGTAAATTGAATGAAATCATTCCGGAATTTGAAAAGCTATGGGGAGAGTGGAAGAGTGATAAGCCAACTATGTGAGGGGTTATTCCCTTGCATAGAAATATAAAACGGTTATTTTAATGGGAGGCGTATTAGTGAGCATTTATTATGTTAATTGTAGCGGAATTACAGGAGTGAAAGAGAAAGAATTTGATTCATTAAGAGAAGCAAATAATTACTATGTAATTTGTAAAGAAGAAAAAGAATGGAATCATGTAGAATTAACAAAGCAACTAAAAGCTTATTTACCTGACACAGGAGAAGAGTTTGTATAAAAACATATTTTAGGAGGAAACAAGATGAGAATATTATATTTTAATATCATGAATGGGAAGTGTGTACCTTCATACACTTGCTTACCTTCACACAGAGCGTTTATTTCAGGTTCGAAAATACATAGCATTGAAACTAGTTATGCAGCTTCAAATATATATCATAAAGGCTATGATTGGTTTAGAGAGTCTGTTAAAGAAGAGAATTATGACTGGAGTAAACGTCATCCCCATTTATTGGCTTCTTTAAAGAAACTTGCACTAAAAGAGTCATTGAAGCATCCATTTAAATATTCTAATTTTAAGCAAGTGAATCCTAGATTCCCATTTGTCTTAGTTTGGAACAATGATAATAGTGTATCTGAGGACGGACAATAATAAGGAGGGTTTAGATGTTGTTAAGTAAAGAAGAACGTATTGTCTTATTAAAATATAGAATTGAAGTGGAAAGAGTTAAGACATTATTTGGATTCTATAAGAGTTATGCTACTGGTGAGGATAGGATTAGAAATCTCAAAGGTAAAATAGTGAAATTAGGTGGAGATCCAGAGGGAAAAATATTTATATAAAACATCAGTTTTATATAAATAAATTATAATAGGAGGTAATAAATATGTTATTTTGGGGAGCGGCAGTCATAATAGGGATATACTTAATTTACGGCATTATTGAATATATAAATTGGGGAGGTTTTGATGAAATTATAGAAGCTTTTATTGGAGGAGCTTTATTATCTTTATTATACTGTGTAATTTTATTCGTAATAGTAATGTTTTTACCATATACATATACTCAATCTCATTCGTTTGAAATTTATGCTTTGAAAGATAATTCATCAATTAATGGAAGATTCTTCTTGGGAACAGGTAATGTGGACGGTAATCAAGTTTATAGTTTTATTAAGAAGGAGGATGGAGGGAAAAAAGTATCCTCGATCTCTGTGGATTCAGCTATTGTATATGAAGGTGAAAATGAATCACCACGTATAGATGCATATGATCCTCACATAAAAAGCAAAATAGCTAGAAAATTATTTGGTGATATGGCATTCGGTGATAGTAAATATAAAATTTATATTCCTGATAATTCTATGATTAATGAATATAAAGTAGACATGGAATAAAAACCACATTTTATAATATATAAAACTAAAAATAAATTAAAATAATAGTTGATATTAAAATATAAATAAATTACAATTAATACATAAGAAAATAATTTGCTCTGAGTTGAGGGTTCAGAGTAGAGTTGATAACTAAAGCGTATAAAAAATTAAACAATGGAGGAATTAGGAATGAAAAAGTATGAAGTGGAACTAAGTATTACTCAAACATTTACAACAAAAGTGGTTGTAGAAGGAGACTTTAAAGATGATAAAGACCCAGCAATTATAAAAAAAGCTGAACATAAAGCCGATACTATGAATCATGAACATTGGAATTATATCGAAACTGAATTTGAAGCAGATAATATCAGGAATATACCGAATAATCTATCGCCTTATCACTATAGATTATTAGAATGTGGTTACCCTTTGAATAAAGTTATAAAGTATTCAAATGAGGATGCTGAATCTGAATTAGATGCAATTGGAATTTCTATCTAATAAACCATACGAAACAACGAAGCGGTTGAAAGGAGTAATAGAATGGCGAAAAGTAATAAACAATTAATAGATGAGCGGAGACAAGTAATTAATCCTAAAAAATCCAATTATTCTGTTGTATGTAATAGATGTGGAAAAGTGCTTGGAAAAACTGATGAAATTCCCGACGTTGCTGTTTGTTTAAAGTGTTATTACCAAAAGGACTAATTACTCTGTAATTAAGTCACAATACAATTATCTTTTTATTAGGAAAGGAGAAGTGTGCATGTATTCACCAGAAGAAGCGAAAGTTGAAAACATAAAGCTAGATGTTTATAAATTTGATGATGGAGAGGTTCATTACATTTTAGCCTATACAGAAGAACAGGCGAGAGATTACTTTGAAAACAAATACTCCGACCCTTGTAACCGTGAAGATTATGAATTAGATAAGATAGTAACATATGAAGAATTAACCAATAAGAATTTTCAAAATGATGACAAAGAGCCGAAATACGTTTCATTAATTGAAATTATTGAAGACTCAAGGGAGTTTGGAATACCAAGAGTACTTGCATCGAGTGTTTATTGATAGATACATACATATAAATTAACGATTGGACTAATCTTTATCTAAAGTTAAAAGGAGGTTGTCAAATGTCATTAAAACAAGCGCTATTAGAAACGATTAGTGAGCACTACATATATGAAAACAAATTTAGAATAGTACATGTACATGAATCATTAGCTGAAGCAATAAGAAATTGTGGTGAAGAATTCCCAAGTGCGTTAGATTTATCCCTATTTAACCAAGAGGTTGGCTTACCAGTGGTAAAAATAGTAGAAGAAAAATTAGATAATTTAATTAGTTATTCAAATGGGGATTGATAAGTTCTAGTTGAAGTAAATAAATTAAATAAGGTGGAAAAATTTATGAAGATAGAATTTACAACTACTCTAAACAACCGTTTTTTTATTGAAATTGAGGGAGGTTTGAAGGATTTTCAAACTAAAATAAATAGTGATGAATGGATATTAGCAGAGTCAGACGTTTATGTCAGAACAGATAGTATTATTAGCTACTGTGAAGCCATTGATTTTGTAGCTCAAACAATATAAAAGTAAATTTTTATTAGATGAGTGGGGGAAATAATGTGGAATTTTTAAACAAATTAAGCTTCGGAACACCAAATGGACTAACAAACGGTGATATCGAAAGAGTAAAGAATAAAGTGTTAGAGACTTTTGATTGGCTTTCAAGTGTATATCTTGATATTCAAGAAATAGAGTTAGCTAAAATTGATGGAATAATTGATTTCATTTTTGATGACACATGCTTTGATCAAAGAGTTAGAATTATATTTCATAAATCTGGAGTTGGAATTACTGTTACATCAAATGACCCTAATGTAGCAATAGACGTATTTAACTCATTGTGTCAGCTAGAGTGGGGATGGATTGAAGTTTAATATTAAAAGAGGAGGGAGATGGATAATGTTAATTGCAGGATTTTTTCAAGCGAATTCGGTGATACGAAATGAAATGGCTAAACAATTTAAAAAGAAAAACTATAACCTTAAAGAAAAGCGATTTATCGTAAATAAAGTTTTAGGTTATAGTCCTAATTTTAAAGATATGACAATTGCAGAAATGGAGTCAGTAATAAATTATTTAGTAGATGAAAAATAAAAATAAATTACGATAAAGCTAATTATATATGGGATTAAGGAGGGGAAAGAGAGTGAAAGCATCTTTTTATGAATATAAACTAGTGACGAAAATAGTATATGGAAACTATGAGAACTGTGGTAAACCAGAACAGAAATATAATGATGTTGATGTAAATATTAATAAATTTATAGCTGAAGAAGGCATTGAACCCGCTGATTTAATTGACATTAAGTATGCCCATGGAGAAGGTCAATCAGAAGGTTCTGCATTAATAATATATAGAAAGTAACCTGATAATATCGACCTTTTATAAGGTGATATTCATTCATCATTAAACTTTTTGGAAAGTTACCGATAATAAATATAAGATAATACTTATTATAAAAGGTGATATTATGAATAGTATTTGGAATGCAGAACAAGACATTATGTTAGCAGAAACAGTATTAAGGCATATCAGAGAAGGTAGTACAGCTATAAATGCTTTTGAAGAAGTAGGTAAGAAACTAAACAGAAGCCCAGCATCGTGTGGATATCGATGGAATAATACAGTAAGGTTTGAGAAAGAGAATGAAATTAACGATGCTAAGAAGTACAGATACAATCTTAAATATGGAAAGGCTAATTAAATTACCTATAAAAAAATAAATTAAATATAAAAAGGAAGATACGCATGTTTCTAATTAGAGATGGATCAGGTAGAGAATATAATAAAGTTAGCATTCCGGCTGCAGTATATGACTCAAGAGACAACGTACTGTTGAAGATTGGTGAAAGAGAAGATATGCTTTCCTACTTCGATTTAGTTCAGAACAAATATAGAAAAGAAGGTTTTCATGATATTGCAAATGATATTTCATACATGGAACTCCCTAAAGACCAAGATGAGATAGATAAGGTATTTCAAATATGTGATTACATAGGGAAATTACACGCAAAAAGACTAAATTAGTATTGAAACTTGAAGTTTAAAGGAGATAAATGCAATGGATATAGTAATTAATTTAAAAAGTGGAAGAACATACAATATCGAAACTCCTACAAATAAAAACTTTAATGATGCTATTAATGAAATGTTGAGTGGTGGAGGGAAATTTATTGCTTTTAGTGATCTTGTCATTGCAATAGATGAAATTGAATCGATACAAGAAGTAAAAGATATCTGATAAATCGTGGCTTTTATTACAAGCGAAGGAGGTAAAATAGTGGAGACTGTTACGATATCAGTTGATAGATATAACACATTACTGGAGGCAGAGAAAGATGAAACTTGGCTAAAAGAAAGAGAAGTCCATAGGGTTAATGACTTAAAGAGTAAAATAGAAAATCTATACACTTTAGAGCATCATGAAAGATACGGAGGAGAAATGTACGTAAGAATAGATAAATTGAATTTACTTGGATTATTAGGTTTGAATTTCAAAAAGGAAGATGGGATAAATAAAGTTTTTTTCGAATTCGTAGACAGAGGGTTGTTTATAGATAGCAACAGTAGATTCTAATAAAGTGTAAATTTTATTCTAAAATTAATTATATTTAGGAGGATTAAAAATGACTAATTACTTAACAACAGGACAAATGATTGACCTATTAGAAATTGGAAGAATAGGAGAATGTGTAAATGCTCCGGTAGCTAACAAGAAAAAGAAACAGGTAATTATTGATGGCTTAGACTCAAACTTAAAATATCGTGATGGATATGAATTTAAATTTACACCTTTCATGAGGAAAGAGGCAAAATGGATTATTCTTCCTAAATATGTATCTTTAGAAGAAGCTATTGAATATTTAAGAGATGGCGGAGTCGTTACAATGTACATTAGGAATATCGAACATTCATTCAGTAAAGAAAACTATTTTACATCTTTCGTAGAAAAAGGAATTTCAATAGATGATTTCTTAGTTGCTAAATGGTCAATATAAGAATGAAATACATAATTAATGGATTTGCTAATGTTGTAGGCTGGATAGGAATCGGATTGTTTATGGTTGGAGAAGCTCTAATGTATTTGTCTGATGGAATGAGGAAATAAATTATAAAAATTGGATGTGATTAATTGAAACTAACTAAAGCATTTGTAGTAAGTGATATTCACGGTCAATATGATCAGTTTATTGAATTGCTTCAGCATTGGGATAGAGAAACACAAAAGCTATTAATACTAGGAGACATGATTGACCGAGGTAAGAATTCATTGAAAGTAGTTCAGGAAGCTATGAAGCTCACACAGTTATACGGAAACCAAGTGATTGTATTAAAAGGAAATCATGAAGATATGCTGCTGAACTTTTTAGATGAGCCTGGACACGAATATGGTGAGCTTTTCTTTAGAAATGGCGGTAATACAACAGCTTGGGAGTTTGCTGGTGATGAACATTTAATGTTCAAGAGTTATGTAGAAAGAGCTGAATTAATTAAGCAGCGTAAAGATGAAATAAACTTTATCAGAAATACAAGAGATTATTATGATTTTGGAGATGTATTGTTTGTTCATGCCGGTATTGATCCGTACTTAAGTGATTGGAGAAAAACTGATACACATAAATTCTACTGGAATAGAGGATGGTGGAATCATAAAAACGAGACAGGTAAGACAATAGTTTATGGTCACACTCCTACACAATTGATACATAAGGATAAAAGTAATGATATTTGGATTGACGAGGCAAATAAATACATAAATATTGATGGTGGATGCGTATTTGGTGGTCAATTGAACGGAATAGTTATTGATAATGAAGGTAATTTGTTAGAAAAATATTTTAAGTAGGAGGGGATAAAATGTTCGATACACTTTCTATTTTTAACGCATTTATAGCAGGATTGTGTATTGGTTTTGCAATCTACTCATTTATCGATAAGAATAAATTACTTTCAATAATGCTAATGATAGTGGCTTGCTTAAATATTGTATCAGTATTCGCATAATACGGGAGGTAAGAAAATGGACATACATATTCAGAAACTTATTAATAGTGACTATGAAATATTAGAAAAGTTTGGCTGGCTTTTATATAATCGTGAAGATCAAAATGCAGGGCTATCGCAAGAAGAAGTCTATGAGTTAATGAAAATACTAAATGAAGATACAATGGAAAAAGAATATAGAGCTGCTTATGAAGAAGGTATGAGTGATGGAATTTGTGAATAGGTATAATGAATAAGTATGCGTTATGTGAAAACTTATACAGTGTTTATTCGTAAAATATTAATAATTAAACATTAAATACATAATAAATTGAGGATTTTAAAGGAGGGTAACAATTGAAGAAAACTTTGATTGAAAAAGTATCAATAGGATTTATCATATTTGTATTTATAATGATGATTGTAATGTTTGCAGCTTATATTATTGTAGGGGTTAATTTATTCAATAATCCTGAATCAGTAGGATCATGGTTATCAAGTTTAGTTAATGGATTTAAGGGAAATTAAATATAAATAAATTACAAATATCTATTGTTTAAACATAAATAAATTGCTATAATATAAAAGTAGAGAAAAGGAGTTGGTTAGATTGATAGTTAGTGGTCTTGATCCACCGGCAACTCTGTAATAAATAATATCAAATAAAAGGAGGAGAAAAATGAAAATTGTCCTAAAGGAGCATGAAGCATTAACTATAGTTAATGAAGGTGGGGAACTGTTATTTGAACAGAAACCAAAAGTGCAGCAGATAGTTGTACATAATAATATTACAGTTCAAAATCAAAAAGAAGCATCGGAGCTTGCGAATTATCTAGTAAATAAGGTTAGAGCAAAGGGAATAAGCATTTAAAATAAGCCTTTTATCGTAACGAATATAAATAAATTACATAACGAAAACAAATTAAAGGATATCAAGGAGGAAATTATACATATATGGCTAGATTATATAACACATTTGAATTTATCGGTGAGCTAAATATTCCAAAGAATGAGGATAAGTTTCACGATGTTAAGTTAAGTGATAGTGGATGGGAGGGGCATCGCTTAAACTTTGCAGTACAAGAATCTAAAACGAATGGTGTATTTGTTGAAATGTATGGTGGATTCTCTAAAGCTAAACAAAATAAGGTTTACTCATTTAGCAAAGGCACTGAGAGTGAAAATGGAACAAAATTAGAAATTCCTTGGGAAGATCGACTGCGAAAAGAAACAGTTGACATGGTTGCAGACTTCAAAAAAATTGTTATTGATTTTACGACTGATAGTAAGTTGAAAGAAGAGATTAACAGTATTCGTTATGATATTAGAAATCTAGAGTACAAAGAAAGTTTATCAGGAGAAGAACACGCTAAATTAATGGACTTACATACTAAGCTAACTGAAAAAGCACCAGATAGACATGAATTTATTCACGAATACGATGCGGTTGTTTTCTTTGCTGAAAATGTTGGGAAATATAAGGATAATAAATTTAGGGTAACAGGAAATGTTGAATACCAAGAACATAAAGGAAGATTCTTTAGAAAGTTTAGACCTACTACATTAGAAATCGTTCCATCAGACACACCTTCAAAATTAAGAGCAACGATGGATTTATTCTTCACTAAAGATGCTATTGATGATAAAGATTTCGACAAAGAAAAGAAAGTATACATAGAAGCTTACGTATTAAGTTATGACAGTAATGCTAAGAAAGATATGTTTTTCCCACAACAAGTCGTAATTAACGCAGGAAAAATTGATTTTAATAATGAAATGCACGTTAAAAGATTCAATTTCTTGAAAAATAAATTTTCTGTAAAAGGAAAAGGAGTATTCCACTTACCTTGGGAGGTAAATGTATTTAGAGGTGCAGATAGAGTTGAGTTTACAGAAAAAGACCTAACGCCTGCTCAAAGAGAAGCGATTGAATTTGGTCTAGGTAAGCTAGATGATTATGCTCCAAAAGGTGGAGTACTGGGAGAAACCACAGAAGAAAACAGATTAGTAAAACCATTGTTAAAGACTTTTGATAATGTAAATAACTTTATCGATGGTGCAGTAGAATCAAGTTATGATGTAGATGACTTGGCTTATGTCAGTGAATCTAACTTAGTTAGCAGTAAGCCAGTAGAAGATGAAAAGAAAGAAGAATCAAAAGCTCCACAACTAGAAGATTTAGATGATTTGTTTGCTTAATTAAAACATAATCGTAACAAGTGGGACTATAAATTTAGTCCCTGAATAAAAATAAATTAAAATAAAAGGAGAAATGTGAATTGGGTAGAAAATTTGGGAAAAAGAATGTAATTAAAATTGATCCTTTAGCTTACAATATTGGTTTAATTGGTGAATCTGGTATTGGTAAATCTACGTTGATTGTTGAATTTTGTGAGAGATTAGCAGGAGAAGATGGATATATCTTAGCTAACATTGGTAAAGAAGATGGCGTAGATGCTATCCCTAATGCTATTTATGAAAATATTCCTGATTGGGAAACATTTGAAGAGTTTGCAGATGACATTATCGAAAATCGTTCAACAGATTATAAAGATCTAAAAGTTATCGTGTATGACACTATTGATGAGTTATTTCGAATTGCAGAACCAGAAGTAATTAGACTACATAATAAGACTTATCCTGATAAGAAAACTAACTCAATTAAAGCTGCATTTGGTGGATTTATGGCAGGTGAAGATAAAGCTATCGAATTAGTTCTTGATAAGATTTGGGAGTTAAAATCAGTTGGTGTTCAAATGATTGTGGTAGGACATACAAAACGAAAAAACCAAAATGATGTAGCCACTGGTGAAGAATATGAAACACTTACAGCAAATTTAACAAATAGATACTTTAATGCTATTAAAACTAAATTACATGTATTAGGTGTTGCTTCTATTGATCGCTCAATTGAAAAACAACGCATTAAACAAAAAGTCGGTGCTGATAAGATTGTAGGTAAAGTAACTGGGGAAAGTCGAATCATCACTTTCAGAGACGATAACTTTAACATTGACTCTAAATCCCGTTTTAATGAAATCACTCCTCAGATTGACTTGAATGTAGACCAATTTATTGAAGCGATAGAGGATGCAATTAAAAAAGCACATGCTAAACAAAAAGGTGCAAAATCACTTGAGGTAACTAAGAAAGAACAAGAAGTTGCGAAAGAAAAGGAAATTGAACAGATTGTGGAAGAGACAAATAAGAATAAGATTAATACAGAAGAAAACGAAGAACTCATTATAACCATCCAATCTACTTTTGGTAAAGCTACTGACGAAGTCAAGGCTAAAGTGAAAAATGTAATGGATACCTATGGATTTAGTTCTTTTAAAGAACCTGAATCAATTCCAACTGCAGGGTTAAAAGAAATTGTTAGTTTACTAGGTTAATAACTACATATGGGGGAATGGAAACATTCCCTTTTTAATATATAGGGGTGAATAAATTGGCTAGAAAATGTACTTGTCAGATATGTAAGACGAAAGGAAATACTGATTCTTTTTATAAAGTTACTGATGATAAAGGCAAAAATAAGTATTACTGTAGTCAACTAGAATATGAAAGTTACACTTTAGAAAAAGAGAAAAGAAACAATTTAATGAAATTTATAGCAGAAGAAGTATTAGGTTATGAGGAAGGACAAATAGTTCCTCCTGTTTTAATAAAAAAAATTGGTACAATGAATCAGTTTTATGATTATGAAGTAATCCAAAAGTGTTTTGAAGTTAACAAAGAAACAATAGAATACTGGTTAAATAATAAAAATTTTACAAGTGAATATGGAATGATCAGTTATATTCTAAAAATTATTGAGGGGAATATTAATGATATCCATAAACAATGGAAGTATCACAAACAACAAACTATAACAATTGAAAATACAGATTTAGATGTAAATATTATCAACCAAATAGAAACAATAGTTCCAAAAACTAAACCAGTTGATAATGGCATTCTAGACTTTTTAGATGATAATGATTTATGAAATGGATGTGAATTGTATTGAATCAAATTGATAACTATCCAAGTGAACTAGTAAGTAATAGAGAACATATAGAAGCTTCATTTGTATTTTGTTTATGGAGGAATCCAGAGCTCTATGGTGATTACGAAAAGGATGTTATGGCTGATAGAGACTTATTAACTGAAGATGGTAGATTCTATTATTCTCTTGGGTTAGAAATGTATAACTTGGAATATAAGAGTTTTGATGATGCTAGTATTTATAGTTACATTGAGGGTAAAGAAGTTCTGAAAAATGGATTTACAAGAAGAGGTGGTTATAAAACAGTAGACGAAATCAAGAAAATTCTAAATGAAGATAATGTAGACAGATACTATGATGAGCTTGTTAAAAGTAATATGTTATTGAAATTACATGATAAGGGGTTCAATGTAACCAAAGAACTAACAAGGTTTCAAAAAATGACTAGTAAGAATCTTTATGACTACTATGAATATCAATTGGACAATGTTTTCTTAAATAGAGGATCAGGAGTTAAAATTGAAGATTTAGACTTTGAAGATGATTTTATAGAAGCGTGTGATACAGGTGAAGAAATGGGACTCAGTTATGCGGCAACATGTCCGTTATTAAACTATCATACTCTAGGATTACATAGATCAAATGTTCAGATATTTGCAGGATTCTCAGGTACTGGTAAAACAAGTTTTTGTATTAATTCATACATATTACCTATCCTTGATCAAGGTGAAAAAGTAACTATCATCGCAAACGAGATGAATAAGAGAGCTTGGCAACATATTCTAATGGCTACAATACTTAGTCAAAAGTTAGGTTACTTTGGTCTTCCACGTAAGAAGCAAAAAATGGGTAACCTAACCGATGAACAAAAAGAAAAAATGCAAGAAGCAAGAGAATATTATAACACTCATTATAAAGGTAGATTAAAGTTTGCTAAAATTTATGATTACAGTATTGATGATGTTAAAAAGATTATTAGAAAAATGGCTAAACAAGGTTTCAATTACTGCTTGTATGATACTTTTAAATCCGAAGATTCTTCATCAGCAACAATGACAGGAGAACTTATTGAGTCATCCAAGCAACTTTTACAGATCGCTGAAAAAGAAGATGTAGGAATAATTATAACAATGCAATTAGCTATTTATATGGAGAACACGAGATATCTAACAGCAGCTTGTTTATCAGGTGCTAAAGGAGTTAAGGAAGTTGTTTCTGAGTTAGTACTAACTAGACAAATATGGGAAGATGAATTAAATGGTGAAAAGTTTGATATCCAAGCATACAGATTTAAGAAAGATGCTCAAGGGAAATTTACCAAAATTAAAGAAGAGATAATATTAAAACCAGATAAAAAGTATATGATTGTGTTCCTGGACAAAACAAGAAATGATGAAGGTGATACTACATTACTTTATCAGTTTGACGGAGCGTGGAATAAGTGGATTGAAATCGGATATTGTACACCTAAACATCAAAGGTAGGAATATGAAATGGACGTATTCTCTTTAAAAAACTACATAATTGATAATCCAGATTACATTGAGTTAGTGTTAGAAGAAGTCGGCTTCCATAAAGTAAAAGATATCGGTAAAGAATATCGATGTGCATTAGACGAACATACTAACCCAACAGCAGTGAAAGTTAATAAAAAAACACTATCTTCTTCCTGTTATTCAATCAATTTAAAGGGAGATTTAATAGTTCTGGTTCAATATAAATTAAATTTAAGTTTTCCCAAAGCTATTAAGAAAATCGCAGAATTAGTTGATTTTAAACATGAAATACATAATAAGCAATATAAATTACCTTTTGGTGGATTTTATAAAAACATACAAAAACTCAGAGACATAGAAGGAATAGACATTGAAACATACTCTTGTGATTTATTAAATCGATTTGAATTAGCACCAAATTTACTATTCTATGAGGATGGTATACTTCCTCATATTCAAACTCAATATGAAATTGGCTATGATAGTTTAACCAGAAGAATATCAGTTCCGTGGTATTCATTTGATGGAAATCTTTGTGGAGTTATGGGTAGGTTGAATAAAAAAGTGATAAATGATGAAGAAGTAAAATGGTTTCCTATTGTGCCTTTTCCTAAGTCAAAAACCTTGTATGGCTTTGTTAATAACTATCATACTATTTTAGACAAAGGGATTGTTATGATTGGTGAATCGGAAAAACATACTATGAGTTTAGCAAGTAAGGGATTAAATGTTGGGATCTCATTGGGTGGAAGTTTTATGAGTGAAATACAAGCTAACCATATTAAAAGTCTTTTTCCTAAAACTATTATACTCATGTTAGATGAAGGGTTAGAGGAAGAACATAGTATTGAAATTGCTAAACAATTAAAGAGTAATAAATTTTATAAAAATAATGTTGGATATGTGTTTGATAAGAAAAACAAATATTTGCCTTTAGGTAGTAAGATGGCTCCCAGTGATTTAGATAAAAATAAATTAAATAACTTGGTGAAAGAATGCACAGTTTGGTTATAAGGAGATGGTAAATTGAACGCTAAAGAGAAATTAGAGGAATTGTATGAGTCAGGAGCTAAGGTATATTCTCATTCCAAACTAGGAACTTTTAATAATTGCGAATACGAATATTACAATACATATGTTAAGAAAAACAGAGGAATTGATAATATCTATACGTTATTAGGATCTGAGTTGCACGATAACATAGAGAAAATTTATAAACAAGAGAGCGATATAGATAAGTTTAAGGAAAGTTATCTTAACAAATTAGTAGAGTTAGATATACTAGGTGTTAAATTTCCAAGTGAAAAGATAGGAGACTCTTGGAAAGCAGATGTAGGACACTTTATAGATAACTTTAATAAAATTGACAAGAAGATGTTACTCGAAAAACTAATTGTATTTGAAGTTGTGGATGGGATTTGGATGCAAGGATATATCGATAGCATATCTCCAAGTGATCAAGGAAAACCGTTTGTTAATATTATTGATTGGAAAACATCAAGTAAGTTTGCTGGAAAGAAGTTAAATGAAGCTGGTAGACAGTTATTAATGTATAAATTAGGACTAGAAGCTACGAGTAATTACAAAGTAGATAAAGTTATGTGGTTTATGATCAAGTATCTATATGTTTGTAATGTACAAAAGAACAAAAAGATAAAAAGAAAAATGTGTAGTCGTGGTAAATGGGTTAAAGAAATGAGAGCTAATCTAGAAAAAGATCTTTATAACTTAGAATTAGATGACTTTGAAATTGAGTTACTTTTAGATAAGTCTGTAGAAGATAATAATATCGATTGTATGCCACAACAAATAAAAGATAAGTATTGGTTAGAAGATTGTTTTATTGAATATGAAGCATCAGATGAGAAGTTAGATGAATTAAAAGAACATGTTATCAAAACCATAGCAGCTATTGATAGCAAGGATAAAAATAATGAATATGACTGGAAACCGATTGAGATAGATAAATATAATTCATTTTACTGTAGTACTCTATGTGGTCACAGAAAAACATGTCCATTTTATAAGAGATTCCTAGAGGAAAATGCTGATTCATTTGATAAGAAAAATAAGAAGGATGATTTTGAGGATTTGTTTAGTTGAGGGAGGTGAAAATCAATGCAAACATTCAGAAAGATATTTTATGACTTCGAGTGCTTTCAAGATGATTGGATGGTGGTAATAGTTGATTATGATACTAGAAAAGGGAAAGTAATAATCAATGATGTAGAATTGTTAAGAAAGTTTTATAATATGTTTAAAAATGATATCTGGATTGGATATAACAGTCGTGGATATGATCAGTACATATTAAAAGGTATATTATTAGGTATGAATCCAGCTTTCATAAATAAACGAATTATCATTGATGGAGTTAAAGGTCACAATGTAGTAAGAGAAGGTTATAAGATTCCACTAAATAATTTTGACATTAGTACAGGTTTTCATAGTTTGAAGCAATTAGAGGGTTTCATGGGAAGTAGAATTAAAGAAAGCTCTGTTTCTTTTGATATTAATAGACCACTAACATCAGATGAAATGAAAGAAGTAGTTGATTATTGTAAACATGATGTTCTTCAAACAATTGAAGTTTTTGAAAATAAAGTTGAAGAATTTGAATCTCAATTAGCTTTAATAGAAGCTTTTAATCTAAGCATGTCACAATTCACGAAAACAAAAGCCCAATTATCAGCCTTTATAATTGGAGCAGAAAAGCAACCTGATAGAGGAGATGAATTCAATTTAAGCTTTCCTGATACATTAAAAGTGGAGAAATATAAGGAAATTGTCGATTGGTACAAAGATCCAGAGAATATGAATTATAAAAAGAAATTAAAAATTGATGTAGCTGGAGTTCCTCACATTTTTGCTTGGGGAGGAATTCATGGAGCGTTACCTAAATATAAAGATGAAGGAATAATCTTATGTGCTGATGTGGCATCGCTCTATCCTTCACTGATGATTGAATATGGATACATAAGTAGAAATGTAAATGAACCTAATAAATTTAGGGAAATTAGGGATAAACGTTTAGAACTAAAAGCTAAAAAAGATCCTAGACAGTTACCTATGAAAATCGTAATTAATGCAAACTATGGTGCTATGAAAGATCAGTATAACCCTTTATATGACCCGTTGATGAGTAATAATGTATGTTTAGCAGGTCAGCTATTACTATTAGATTTGATTGAAAAAGTAGAACCGTATGCTAAATTAATTCAATCAAACACAGATGGTATATTCTTGAAGGTAGATAAAGAAGAAGATATATCTATTATTAAACAAGTTGCTGCAGAATGGGAAAAAAGAACAAGACTTGATTTAGAATGGGAAGTATTTGAAAAGATATATCAGAAGGATGTAAACAACTATATTATTATCGACAAGAATGGTAAATACAAATCCAAAGGAGCATATGTTAAAAAATTAAATAACTTAGATTATGACTTACCTATTGTAAATAAAGCATTAATTAACTATTTTACCAAAGGTATAGCTGTGGAAGAGACGATTAATAACTGTAATAAGTTAAGGGAATTTCAAAAGATAGTAAAAGTATCTCGTTTATATCTTCATGCTTTACATGGTGATGAAAAACTTCCTGAAAAAGTGTTACGTGTGTTTGCTTCTAATGATCCAAATGCAAAGGGAGTGTTTAAAGTGAAATTGAAAATGAAAGATGGTGTTGAACAAGAAGTAGCTGAGAAAATCGGAAATACACCAGACAAATGCTTTATAAATAATGAAGATGTAAAAGAGTTAGAAGTACCAGATTATTTAGATAAGAACTATTACATAGAAATAGCGCAAAAGAGGTTAAATGATTTCTTGGGTATCCCTAATAAGAAAAAGACTACAAAACGTAAGAAAAAGGATGAAGAAATAGCTTAATCTGATAAAACTTAAATTTTATAGTAAAAATAAGAGGAAAGTTTGTGAAATGCTTCTGCAAACGTTGATATATCAAGGGTGAAAATCATTATTTTTCACAAAGTAATTAAATATAAATAAATTACATAAAATACTTCCAATTTGTAGAAAGTCGTGTTAAAATATAAATAAATTAACAGATTGTAAGTTTGAGAGGATGGTGATGAAGCCTTTCTATCCACGAAAGGTACGCTTATGAAGAAAAAACTAATTGCAACAGGATTGATCACAGTTTTAGCTGCATCAAATGGTTATATGACATATACATACATAAAAGACACCGAAGCATTAAAGAATGACATAGCACAATCACAACAAGATAATAAAGAGAAAGATGAACAAATATCATTTATAGGTAATAATATAATTAAATTGCAGAATGATTTAAAAAACAAGATTACTGAAAATGAAAAACTAACAGTTGAGTTAAAAGAAGCTGAAGGTAAACTCAAAAAGCAAGATAGTCAGATTGATAAACTGGAACAAGAGTTAGAGAAAGCTAAGAAAAGGAATGAGAGTCCCTCGATAAGCTCTAATTCAAAGCAATATTTAGTTACTGCGTATACAAATGGGAAGGAATCAACTGGTAAGAGTCCTGGTGATCCAGCATACGGTAAGACAGCAAGTGGCACTACTACACAAGAAGGAAGGACATTATCTTGTCCACCAGAATTAAAAGTAGGTACAAAATTAAAAATTGAAAATGTAGGTATTAGAGTTTGTGAAGACACAGGAAGTGCAATAAAAGGTAATCGATTAGATTTATACATAGCGGATTTAAACAAGGCGTTGGATTTTGGAAAACAATTACTAAATGTTGAAATTATTGATTAGAAGGAAGGGAGAACATTGAGAATATGGCTTTATGAAGTCGGAGAAAAACTTATAATTAATGAGAAAGTAAAAAGATATTTACCTTATGCGGTAGGCAAAGAAGTTACAGTAATCGAAAAACTAACAAATGGTTCATTTGATTATTTAGTTGTAGACGAACATAAGAATGAATATAGAGTAAGAGAAGTTGAACTTGATAGATTGGGAGATATGTATATGGATAAACAACTTGGTAAATTTGAGATAATCGCTACAGAGTTAGGTAAATTTACAGATGAAAAGAATAAACAATATGGATCTTCAGTAGATGCTACATATGAAATGATGCTTGTGTTAATGGATAGATATAAGAATGAAGACAGTACATACACAATACCAAAGGAACTCATTAAGCAGATGTTGTTAACTGTAAGGGTGATGGATAAACAGAATAGGATCTTCAACAATCCGTCTGGAAAAGGTGATTCTGAATCTCCGTGGAAAGATATTGTAGGTTACGGATTAATTGGAGTTAATATGACAAATAAATAAAATTAAATTACTAATTAGAAAGGAGGTGTATTCTTGATAATCAAACTTTATGAAAGTTTAAATTTAAAGTGGTATCAGGAATTACCATTAATATTGATTGCTTTCTATACAAATGGCTTTACTGTTCAAGTTGTAATTTCACAATATGAGTTATTTAAAATTATTTGGAAGTATGGGGCAGCAATTTGTTACTCATTAGGAGTGTACATAATTCTAGTTTTAGTATTTGTAAGTTTGAGAGATTTAGTGGTAAAGAAAATTGCAACAAAATAACTCTTTTAAAGGGAATAGGAGGTGTCATTGAATGAAAAATGATTTAAAGGATTTAGGTTTGCATGATTTACTTGAAGATTTAGGTCAAAATGCGATCGATACCAAGATTGGGAATTCATCTGATTCTTTTGGTAAGGCAATTAGAATAGCGTATGAAATTGAAGATAGATTCCGTAAAAAGGAAAAAGAAATTCAAAGGTTGAAAAATGAAATTGGGAAAGCGATCTACAATTTAGCAAATGAAGATATTAGTGATGGTAGAGTAGTGGACGAAATAAGAATTGAACTAATAAATTTAATTAAAATATGAATTTTAATTGAAAATAAAAATAATTTAATAAGAGGTGAGGGATATGATTGATTATAAAACATGGGAAGAATTCCGTAACAATGGTTTAATGTGGTTTGTTAATACAACTCTACATGTATTTGGTTGGACTTTAATCTATGATCCAAAAAGTAAATCTGTTTACCCTGCAAGGTGTAAATTCAGAGGATTTAGTGAAGATGTGAATACTGATGGATATAAAAAAGTATCAAGTTATCTAAAGCGGAATATTGATGAGTTAGAAAAAGAAGCAAATGAATAAATCAAAAAAACATAGGGTGACGACCAAAGCGTCAAGGAGGATTTATAAAATGGATAAAAATTTAGAATTATCAACAAAAGTTTTAGAAAAAGTAGAAAATGAATTAATCAATAAAAATTTTAAGTCAGTCAAATTATTGCTTCAAGGATATCGAAAACAAATTGATAATTCAACTAGTCTTCGATCATTTACAGAATTTAACTTTGCTGATTTAAAAGTTACTGACATGCATCATAAAAAATTAATAGAATTAATTCTAAAAGCACAAGAACTACTTGAAGAAATGTTAGATGCCGATGATTACCTTTCTATAAATGCTTTAACACTAATTATAGGTGATTTACAATTTGCAAAACATTCTATGGACTTTTCAAGTAATAGAAGTGCATGCACAAGTTTAAAAATGCAAACAACAGAAGATTATGATGTTGATAAAGGCAGACCAATAGAATAATAGACTGATTACATACACAGCAAAGGAGAGATGTTCCTTGTCTCTCCTATTAGATAAAAGAAAGGAATACTAACTATGACAAAGTTAGAACAATTACTCAATCAATATTACGCCACAGAAGATATGTCTTTAACAAATATTATTTATCAAATTAGAGAAGATCAAGAACATAGTGATGTTGTGAATGAGTTTGTAAGTTTACTGGGTTGGCTAAATAAACAAATTCAGATATAAAGAATATTTGACAATTGAGGTGACAAGATGAATGTTTTACAAGAATTCAAAACTACTAAACAACTAGTATTACATGTGTTAGAACACTATCCAGAGACACGGAACAGTGACAATAAGCTATATATTCAGGCTGCTAAGTTACTTGGAGCTGTAACATTGGATGATTTAAATAAAATTAAATTGAATTTAATAAGTGTACATAAATTGAGACAGCAGATTCAGAACAAAGATGGACTATTTCCATCAACAGATGAAATTAGATACATAAGAAATGAACGTGAAAAGGAAATCAGAAAATATATGATTAGTTGAGGCGAGTTAAATGGACGGATGGCTTATTGTTCTATTAATTATTTTATTAGCTTCAACTGGGAAGCAAGAAGACGAAGGAGACAAATGGAGAAAGTGTATCTTTCAACTTGTGGTAATTACAAACATCACTATTGGAATATTATTAAAAAGTTAATAAATGACATATGAAAGGAGGTGATTATATTAAAATATATAAAACTGTAATTGCTCCAATAAATTGTTCAAACAAAGATTATTATTATTTACTAAATTGTAACAAGTTATCAGCACAGGTATGGAATTACATAATTGAATTAACAGAAAAATACAGGAATGAGAATAATGGAAAATGGTTGGATCGAAATCAGTTACAAAAGTTAACTAAAAAGTGTGTTCCGTTACATTCAAAAGGTATCCAACATGTTATTAATAAGTATTTATATGCACGAGATTCAGCATTAAAAGCCAAACAAGGAAATGGAGAAAACAATAAATACCCACATAGAAAAAAGTTATTTTATACTACTGGATGGGATGTTCAATCTGTTAAAGTAAGAGGAAATAAATTATTGCTATCTAAACCCACTGTTCAAAGGGGAGGTAAACAACATAAACAAAAGCCGGTAAAATTATATGTTAAATCAATTCCAGAAAACATAGTTGAAGTTGAATTAGTATACAAAAAAGAATTAATGATAGCAATGAAATACATAGAACACTCAGAGAAAATACAAATTAAATCAAACAATCATGCTTCTATTGATCTAGGAGAAATTCATTCTATAACATCTATTGATTCATATGGTAATGCGCTTATTATCACAGGTCGTAAGATGAGAACTGTTAAACAGCA
Source organism: Niallia sp. FSL W8-0951 (assembly GCF_038006525.1). Lineage (NCBI taxonomy): Bacteria > Bacillati > Bacillota > Bacilli > Caryophanales > Bacillaceae > Niallia > Niallia sp. FSL W8-0951. Next base: position 1,651,266 of record NZ_JBBOVK010000001.1, on the reverse strand, counting down.
TAGAAATAAGATTCAAGCAGACATTTATAGAAGAATGAGTAAGTGTAAGAAGGGGAGTAGACAATACAAGAAATATATGAAGGCTTTAAAGAACATGAAATGGAAGTATGATAATAAAATATTGGATTGCGTTCATAAAATATCTAAATTGTATTTAGATTATTGTATCTTGAATAATGTTTCTACTGTTTATTATGGTGATTTAGATTCAGCTACAAGAAATACTAAAAAGAGAGCAAATAAATTTGTAGGGCAAAAATTAAATCAATGGAATTATGGAGAGTTAGTTAAACAGTTGGAAAATAAATTAAACAGATATGGGATTGTGACGATGAAAGTTAAAGAATATTATACGTCTCAAAAATGCCCTAGCTGTAAATCGCTGAATAAACCTACTAAAAGAAATTATACGTGTAAGTGTGGTTACAAACAACACAGAGACATTGTTGGAGCTATGAATATCCTAAATGACAACAGTGAGATTGAAATAAGTCGGTATATAAATAAAAAGTATCTACAAATTACGTAAGTATGAGTAGTAAATGCTGATGTTAGCAGTCACTAGATTAATAGTGTAGCCGTTAGATACGATAACGGAAAGATTGGTAGGTTCAATCTCTAACAAAAGTTGGTTTTTATTGGATTTTAAATAAAAATAAATTACAATATAAAGGAGAAATGATTTTGGATTATAATAAAAAGAACTTAGTGAAATCGCCATTAAATTATGCAGGAGGTAAATATAAATTATTGGATAAGATACTTCCTCATTTCCCTAATGAAATTGAGACTTTCATTGATTTATTTACTGGAGGGGCAAATGTAGGCGTTAATATTAATGCAGATAAGATAAATTGTTTAGATGTGAATCCACATGTAATAAAAGTGCTAAATTGGTTTAAAGCGACTAACCCCGAAAAAGTATTATCCGAGGTTGAGAGTGTAATAGAGGAATATAATCTAACTAATACATTTAGAAATGGTTATGAATATTACGGAACTAATAGCAATAAAGGCGTTGCTAAAGTAAATAAAGAAAATTATTATAACTTAAAAGCTGACTTTAATATGGGAAGAAAGGATTCAGCTACTTTGTATACTGTAATACTATACGCTTTTAATAACATGATAAAATTCAATAAACAAGGTGATTTCAATACTGCTGTTAATAAAAGAGATTTAAATGGAAATGTAGTTAAAAATATATTAAGATTCGTAGAAACAATACATAATAAGAATATTAGGTTTACTGCAGATGATTTTAGAAATTTAAATGTAAATAAATTAAATGATAAAAGTTTGGTTTTTTGCGACCCACCATACCTTGTGACTGAAACAAGTTATAATAATATTTGGACTGAAAAAGAGGAGCAGGACTTGTTGAAGTTCTTAGATGACTTAAATCAAAGAGGAATTAAATTTGTACTTACAAACGTACTAAATAAAGGTGAAAAAAGAAACGAGCTTTTAATTAATTGGTCAGAAAAGTATAATACATATGATTTACATAACAACTATAACAATTGTGTTTATAATAAGTCAGATAAAGATGTTGAATATACTGAAGTATTGATTAAGAATTTTTAATACATAAAAAGGAAATTGAAATGCAAGTGCAGAATTCTAATATTAAAAGATAAGTTGGGAGTTAAATACATATGAGTGTTAGAATTCTGCATTGTAGTAAATCGATAAATAATTATAATATTTGTGTCAAAGAAAAAGTGGTCGGATTTTCTAAGCGACTAGCTGAAACAGGTGATCTAATTTATATTGTTGTGAAACATGATAAAGTTACATATTGTGGAGTAAGAGGTGTCATCGGTGAACAAACAGATTATAAGCCCTGGGAAAATTCCGAGTTATATGTTCAATCATTTAATTTGGAAAACATAGAGTACTGTAAACCTTTCAATTTAAGTATACTTGCGTCAGTTGGAGGTAAATCTTGGGGGATTAAATATACTCAAGCTTCCAAAGCCATACGAGATGAAGAAGCAATCAATTTACTTAACGAAGAATTTAACGTTAATAAAACCAATGAGTTCCATTCATTTTTAGAAAACGACCATGAGGATGTGGTTATAGAAGACGAGACTCTGGAAAATGTTGATAATGATGAACTAGATATTATGGGTACTTTTTTAACAGTAAAATTCCATAGTGAGCAACATAAATCAAGAGGGCTAGAAACACTAGTAAATAAAAATTTCTACAATCTATTCGAAGAGTTTAAGCCAAGAAATACTATTCTAATTACTGATAATAGGAAGTTTTCCACTTCAACTATGACAGATGAAAACACAAATAAAAATATAAATGGGATAAGCGGTATACCTGATGCTTTATTGATAAGTTTCAGTAAGTCAAGAAAGATACCATTGCAAATAAATCTCATAGAATACGAATGCTATGGTGAAGGTAAACTTAAACCTATGCAAAAATTTGATTACTTAAATGGTCACATCATACCCCAGTTGATGAGATTTGCCTCAGCTTTCAGTGTTGTTACAGATACGAGAATTAGAGAAAATACTATTAAATCTTGGGCAGATAAAATCATGAATGAATTTGTTTATGAGGATCAGTCCATATCTGATAAAGTTTCAAACTGGGTTAGAACTATTTATCCCAACATTAATGAACAAAAGATTTCCTATGAGTTTAGTAAAATGTTATTGGATGCTTTCAATACTCAATTAAGAATAATGTTAATAATAGATGAGCTTACTTCAGAACAAAAAGAAACTATTCGGAATGTAATTAACTCTTTTAAGCTAAGTAGTCAAAACAGCATTGAGTTTTTAGGTTATGTAGTTAGGCTGGAACAAAGAATCAATGTGATTGATAGTAACTCAGAGTATGCATTATCAATCCAAAAATAATAACTAGATGTAGTGGTTTCCGATTTGCGGAGCTACTACATCTAGCATACCAATCTGATAAAACTACAATTTTATATAAATAAATTACAAAAAAGGAGTGATCGAATGCCAACATTCCTAATGCTACTAGGTTTTCTAACATATTCGTACTTACTATTCGCTTTAGATAATCTACATACATGGTACAAATATGAAAGAAAAATGCCAATCCAGTATCAAACACATCGTAAATGGTGGAAAATCTAATAATTGAAAGAAGGGAAGGTAATGGGTTTTGTAGTAGGTGATGAAGTATTTGCTAACACACTAAATCGTAAAGGTACAATTGTTGATCAACGTGAAAGAGTTGGTGAAGAAGGAGTAATTGAATATAGAGTACAATTTGAAAAATACCTTAATCAATGGCTTGTTGAGAGTCAAATAACACATGTATACGAATTTAATAACGAATTTGAACAATCGCTGCGTGACTTACTTATTGACATAAACTTATTACATAATCCTACCGAATTACAAATAGTGAGAGATTTATATAATCAAAAATTTGATTTGTTAAAGGGGAAATAATACATATGAATAAAGATATGATCGACTTCCACATTGAAAATGCTGAAATCTACGTTGGTGCATTATTAGGCGAATTAGAAGGAAATGAAAATATTACTGAGGAAGAGTACCGTAAATATGAAGTATTGTACAATAAGTTTCTAGATCAAATGAGATTAGCTAAGAATTTATTACCGGACGAAGAAAATACATACGAACCATTTGATAAATTTTAAAACTAAATATAAATAAATTAATGAAAACTATTTACTTTTAAATATAAATAAATTACAATATAAATACAAGTTGAGTGATAGAGAGAGTTGCTAAACAGTAACTCTCTAACAAGAAAGAAGGTGAGAGAAATGATCTGGTTAGTTTCAGGTATTGTACTCATCATCTTTATGGCTATCATGAGTTTAATGGCATCAGGAAGTAGAGACGATGACTTATTCAACCGTGACGATATCGCTTGGCTGGAACAATTAAACAATAAGGAGGATAAGATAACATGAGTAAATTAGTTGCAATTAAACTTCGAATTGAACGACTTAAAAAGGAGCTAGAAAAATCAGAGGAAGAGTTAGAGATAGCTTACAGAAAGTTAGATGAAGAAATGGAGAGGGAAGAAAGTCTGGCAGTTGTGGTATAATACCTTCGGGTGATTATATTGAAGGCTAATATCAGTGAAGAAATAGAAAATGCAATTCATGACAAAATTATTATTGATTTAACAATAAACTATTTAGAAAGTAGAATAGTTAAGTCACAAAAGGAAAATAAAATTGGATATGCCAAACATTTGGAATACATAAGAAAACTGATCATCAATGAAAGAATTAACATTAGCAAATTTCTGAAGGATAACGGAGTGAAAATATACGATCCGATTCCAGACGATGACGGAATTTTTGTTCAATATGATTTTTCAGTTAAAGTGAATGGTGGTTATAAAGAAGGTTATAATCGATATTGGAGAGCTGCATTAAAGAATCACATTAGAACTAAATTAGAACCCTATTTTGTTAAGAGTAAGGATGAATTAAAATGAACTGTCCAATCTGTGAAGGCATTATGGAAGGTAAAACAAGCACAATTGAAATTTCATGGGATAAGAAAAAGAAAGAAAAGCTATATATTACATCACATAACAACTGTTCAGATGGTTTAATGAAAGAATTAAGACAATTAGATATTGATGAATATGATAGACAGGGAATAATAGATAAATATAATCTTAGTATGGGAGAGTAGAAAATGAAAAGGAAAAAGGGGAATAAGCTGTTGAAATTCCTCATAATCCTTACAATAGTCGCATTCTTAATCACACTAGTAGATATGTCTATGAGGTTAGTAGCAATAAACAAAGAGTTGAATGATCTTTATGTTAAACATCACAACTTAGAAAATAAGCTGAGTAGAATTGATGAACGTTACGCTACAGTTTTAAAAAAGCAGCAAGAACAACTTAATGAAATGAATAATGTTAGTGAGATTGAAAGAGAGGAATCACATACATATTATGAAGAAGAAAATAATTGGGATTGGAATTTAGATACTTATTCATTATGGATGACATCAATATTAGCTGGAGTTGGAGCATTTCTAACGAAGGGGAAATGGATTAAAGGGTTTTAAATACAATTAAATTAAAATGAGGTGGATAATTATAATGGATTTGAGAAAAGCTTACAAACTGGTAATAAAGCATCAGTTGGAACTGTTAGAAGAAGAGGGAAGATGGCAATTCGCTCAAGGTCAAATAGAAGAGCTATCCGAAAAACTCCACGATGACGTTGACTTTCTTGAAGATATCCAGGATTCAATTGAAGAGTATTTGGAAGACTTTGGAGAAAATTACGATTTGTTTTAAATTTATACTTTTATCTTAAAAAGAGGGGAGTGTTATATATGAGAGAAATCAAATCAATAGGATTGGCATTGGAAAATTGCGAAGCGTTGGAATTTAAAAGAGAGGATATAGGAAGATTCAATGTTGTAGATATTAAAAGGTCTATTTCGAGAAGCGCCACGAATAGCGTATCAGAATATCTAACATCAGAAGAAGTATACCTTCAACTTTCATCAAAAGCTAATAAGCATTCTACATTTACTTGTACATGGCATGATGGAGAAATTTCTCCTTTTGAAAGACTTTTGCAACATAAAGATATTGTAGCAATCGACATTAATTACCAAGACGGTACCAATGAATATATTTATGTTAAGTGGAAAGGTGAATCTGTTTATACAAATGAGATTGAAACTGTAAAAATGAACAACCACACTGGCGATTTATACATAGTTATTAGTGAAAATGAAAATGTTGAAAGTTATTTTAGGGCATCTTTGGAGGAAGAAGAAGCAATGGCTTGGCATTTATATTTAGAAGAATAATAAAAATTCTCTATTTTGGGAGGTGAATATTATAGCAAACTTTAAATATGCTGTAAAAAATGGTGACGATATTCTAGGATTAATGTGGGATGTTGGCAATGGGAGAGAGATATTTGTTATGTATGGAAATACATTAGATATCAATCATTCATTGGAAATCAGGGATTCAGATGGCAATGATATAAAAGAGGTTGAATTGATAGATTTACTATCAGAAATATTGCCAAGATAAATCTCACCTTTTATTAGATAAATTAAAACTGAAGGAGGAATTAATTATGAAAATGTTCATATGGCAATACAATGACCAAGTTTCACCTAATTATCATTCTGGTGGTGGATTAATGGTAATCGCTGAAAATGAAGACCATGTTAAAAAACTAATTCAAGCCGATGAAGATATAGCGATAACAGAAAAAGAGTGGAAAGAAGTAATAATTTACGAATTAAAAAATGAAGAAGAACCAAAAGTGTTCGTATTTCCCGATGCAGGATGTTGTTAAATTACTACACAGTATGGAACAAGTACGATGAATTTTAAGGAGGTGATCTAATGGATATTACAACTATTGACGAGAAAATGTTCGATGCTGACGATCAAAGTAGAGGGGAAGACTTCAAGACTGTTACTATCGAAGATTTATTAGAAATGTACAAATAAATAAAAATAAATTACAAAAAGGAGAATAGCGGTTGTCTAAATTAGTTGCTTTTAAGCCTAATGTCGGAACAGTCACGGTAGCAACAGAACCAGGAAGTATACTCCAATTCGATCATGAAGTCTACTATAGTAAGGGAGATTATATATTCACTGGATTAGATGGAAAACAGCATATCATACCAGATAGCAACATTGATGATTACATAGAAGTAGAAATCAAAAAGAAGAAAATAGATAAGAATGCTATGGCAAATGCTTATGCGAATATGGAAAATTGGTTAAGTGAAACAGAAGAAGATAATACATATATAAATGGTACGAGAGATTTAGCAGAATTGAAAAAGAAATAACTTATATAAAGAAAGTAGGAAAGCCATATGGTTAAAGTTACAGTTTATACGAAACACGGTTGTCCACAATGCGATATGACTAAAAGAGTGCTAGAAGGTGAAGGTGTTAATTTTAACACTATCAATGTTGAAGAGGATGAAGCAGCTTTAAATTATGTTAAGAATGATCTTGGATTTAGTTCAATGCCTGTAGTTGTTGCAGAAGGTATAGAACCGTTTTCAGGATTTAGACCGGATTTATTGCAGGCGTTGAAGTAAATGGAAATTGCTTTTCTATCATTAACTGGGAACGTAAGGAGTTTTGTAGATAAACTTGAATTCGATTCAACTGAAATTCCTTATAGTAACCCATTTGTGAAAATGAATAACGATTTTATAGTCGTAGTCCCTTCATACGATAGTGAAATAACTGAATTAATTAGTGACTTTCTAGAGTATAAAAATAACGTAAAGTATTTAAAAGGTGTGGTAGGAAGTGGGAGCTTGAATTATAACAAACAATATTGTTTTAATGCTCATGAAATTTCTAAGAAATACAACTCCCCACTATTATATACTTTTGAATTTAGTGGTATTGAACAGGATGTAATAAACTTTAAAAAGGAAGTGAAGCTGATTGAAGTCTCCAGAACTACAAAAGAAGACTAAAGAGGATACATATTTTAAACTAAACAATCTAGTTAATATACCTAAAGATGGAAAGATACAATTAGACAAAGATAAGGAAGCGGTTAAAGCATATTTTTTAGAATATGTGAATCCTAATACGGTATTCTTTCATACTTTAGATGAAAAATTAGACTATTTAATTGAAAATAACTATATAAAAGAAGATTTCTTAGGATTGTATGAGAGAAAATTCATTAAGAAATTATTCAAGTCTATTTATAATAAGAAATTTAGATTTCGATCTTTCATGGGAGCATATAAATTTTATTCTCAATACGCTTTGAAAACTGATGACGGAAGTAGGTTTCTAGAAAGATATGAAGATAGAATCGCTTTTAATGCACTTGCATTGGGAAATGGGGATCAACAATTAGCTTTAGACATTGCGGATGAGATGATTAATCAACGATATCAAGCAGCGACCCCAACGTTCCTTTCCATAGGTAAAGCTAGGGCTGGTGAAATGGTGAGTTGCTTTTTGTTGACACTGTCCGACGATATGAATTCAATAGGAAGAGCCATTAATTCAGCTTTACAATTATCTAAACTTGGCGGAGGAGTAGGCATTTCATTAAGTAATATTAGAGCCAATAATGATCCAATCAAAGGTGTTGATGGATTAGCAGACGGTGTAGTTCCTATTATGAAACTATTTGAAGATGCTTTTTCTTACGCCAATCAAAGTGGGGCACGAGATGGCGCTGGTGTGGTGTATTTGAATGTGTTTCATCCTGATGTAGTAGACTTTCTATCAGTAAGAAAAGAGAACGCCGACGAAAAAATTAGAATTAAGACTCTCTCCTTAGGGCTAATTGTTCCAGACAAGTATTATGAATTGATAAAGAATAACGAATACATGTATTTATTTTCACCACATGATGTAGAAAAAGAATATGGCAAGCCTTTTTCATATGTTGATATTACTAAAGAGTACGAAAATATGGTAAACAACCCAAATATCAGAAAAACTAAAATTAAGGCGAGGGAACTAGAAACCGAGATTAGTAACCTACAAAATGAGAGTGGGTATCCTTACATAATTAATATTGATACAGTAAATAAAGAAAATGCAGTTGATGGAAATATTTTAATGAGTAATTTGTGTTAACGGTAGCACCTTCATACAGCAATGTATGTAGCAAACTCTGCTAAACGGGGAAACTCTCATTGAGACAATCCCGTAGGAAAGAAACACTCAATGTGTGGAAAATCTCTAACGACTAGTCGAGAGACGTAGGGTATAAGCGATTGGTACTCGAAACGCAGAGATTCCTTATCCAAGGAATATGATATAGTCTCATCTGTATGGTGACATGCAGCAGTTCATAAGAGAACGTATATGAAGTAGCGATTCATATAGAAGACAAATGACCGAAATATTTCAAGTTCAACAAGATTCTAAAATAAATAATGATCAAACTTTCGAAAAGTTAGGTAATGATATAAGCTGTAACTTGGGTTCTACTAATGTTGTCAATTTGATGAACTCACCTGATTTTGGAAAGTCGGTTAGGACGATGTTAAGAGCTTTAACTTATGTAACTGATAATTCAAATATAGATGTAGTGCCTAGTGTGAAGAACGGTAATGACATGTATCATTCTGTAGGTTTAGGAGCAATGAACTTGCATGGATTTTTAGCAAAAAATGAAATTCAATATGGTTCGCCTGAAGCACTAGAATTCACTGATACTTATTTTAAATTACTAAACTACTGGACGTTGGTAGAAAGTAATAATATTTCTTTTGAAACTGGAATTAAATTTTATGAGTTCGAGAAATCAAAATATGCAGATGGTACCTACTTCGATATGTATTTAAATGAATCTGAAACTGGATTTAGATACTCAAAAGTCGAAGAATTATTTAAAAATATATTTATCCCTAAACATAAAGATTGGGAAGAATTGAAGTCAAAAGTAATGCAACATGGGCTTTATAACGGTTTTAGGCTTGCGACTGCACCAACTGGTTCTATTTCATATGTTAATGAAGCTACGGCATCCATCCATCCAATAACTCAACGTATTGAAGAAAGAACTGAAGGGAAAAGGGGGAAGGTTTATTATCCAGCTCCATATTTATCCGACAAAACAATCGAATATTATCAATCTGCATACGATATGGATCAGCGAAAAATAATTGATACCTATGCAACTGCACAAAAACATGTTGATCAAGGTTTAAGTATGACTTTGTTTATGCGTTCAGAGTTACCTGAAGGGATGTATGAATGGAAAGTAGGAAGTGAATACCCTACTAAGAAAACAACTAGAGATTTAAGTATTCTACGTAATTATGCATGGAAACAAGGTATTAAATCAGTTTATTATATTAGGACTTTTACAGATGATGGTGAAGAAATTGGTGCTAACTTCTGTACTAATTGTTCAATATAAAAGGAGGATGATGAATTGACAGTCTATAAAGAAGCTATAAACTGGAATGCAATAGAAGATATGCTTGATAAAATCACTTATGAAAAACTAACTGAGCAATTTTGGTTATCAACTAGAATGCCAGTTTCAAAAGATAAGTCAGATTGGACTAAGCTACCTGATATTGAAAAAAGGCTAGTGGAAAAAGTGTTTGGAGGGTTAACTGTTCTAGATACATTACAGTCTGAGGATGGAATTGATGCACTAAGAAAAGACGCAGCAACTCAACATGAAATTGCAGTATTGAATAACATTCAATTTATGGAATCAGAACATGCTAGAAGCTACTCTTCCATATTCAGCACACTTAATACAAAAAAAGAAATAGATGATATTTTTAGATGGGCTAGGGAGAATGATAAACTGCAATACAAGGCAAAGGTTATTAATGAAGTTTATAAAAACGGGACTCCCTTACAAAAGAAAATAGCCAGTGTTTTTCTAGAATCTTTCTTATTCTATTCGGGCTTTTATACACCTTTATATTATCTAGGCAAAGCTAAGCTAATAAACGTAGCAGAAGTAATTAAGCTTATAATTCGTGATGAATCAGCCCACGGGGCATACATAGGATATAAATTTAAAGTAGCTTTTAATAAACTATCTAATACAGAAAAAGACGAGGTACAATCGTGGGCTTACACATTATTATATGACCTTTATGAAAACGAAGTTAAGTATACAGAAGATTTGTATGATCAAGTTGGATGGACTGAAGATGTGAAGGTATTTTTACGATACAACGCTAACAAAGCTTTGATGAATCTAGGATTATCGCCATTATTTCCAGACACTGCAGATGACGTAAATCCTATTGTTATTAATGGATTGTCTACTGGAACAACTAATCATGATTTCTTTTCAACAGTAGGAAACGGTTATTTACTTTCAGTAGTTGAGGATATGAAGGACTCAGATTACGATTATTAAAAATAAATTATACAAAATAGAAAAATAAAAACTTAATCAGCCAGTTAGTTATGGGGATGGCTTTCTGACTGATTAATTAAAACTATATATAGTATTTACTTCCGATGATGTAACAACATATTGATTGAGAATTGCATTAAAAGATGGATTTTATTAGAGGTTATACTAGCTATTAGTTAGTGGTAAAATAGAAAACGTTACGTAAATTTAGAATAGATTAAAGGGGTATTATACATATGACATTAAAAATTAAAATTAAATACTTTAATAAGGATTTACCAAAAGTGAACAAAATAGAGAAAGGTGACTGGATTGATCTAAGAGCAGCTAAAACTGTAGAAATTAAAAAAGATGAGTTTAAACTTATTCCACTAGGTATTGCAATGGAATTACCTGAAGGGTATGAAGCCCATGTAGTTCCTCGTTCAAGTACATTTAAGCACTTCGGTATTATTGAAACTAACTCAATGGGAATAATTGATGAATCCTATAAAGGGAATAATGATCAATGGTTCTTTCCAGCGTATGCATTGAGAGACACTGTTATCAATCAAGGTGAGCGAATTTGTCAGTTTAGAATTATGGAGAAAATGCCAACAGTTGAGTTTGAAGAAGTTGAAACATTGGATAATGAAGATCGTGGTGGGCATGGAAGTACAGGCACAAAATGATAGAGTGAAGGAGGGTTATTCTCTCCTTTTAATTTAAAAAATTTATTATTGTGAGGTAAATATGTCAATCGGAGACAGAACATTAAAAAGTAACTTAGAGAAAATATTACTAAGTGGTAAATCAGATATCGGTCAGAATGTTAGACCTAAATGGGCAGATGGTACTCCGGCTTATACATATAAAACTTTCGGAGTATTAAATGAATATGACTTAGAAAAGGAGTTCCCTATTGCTGGTTTACGTCCTACTGCTTGGAAAAGTGGACTGAAAGAAGATTTATGGATATACCAAGATAAATCCAATGATGTTCAATTACTTGAAGAAAAATATGGAGTTAGGTATTGGAGAAGTTGGGCGAATGAAGAAAATAATCTAGGTCTTGCTTACGGTAGACAGATGGCTAAGGAACATAAATATAAGGAAGGTTACTTTGACCAAATTGATAGATTAATTTTCGATTTAAAAAACGATCCTTATAGTAGAAGAATGATTACAAACTTGTATAATCATGAAGATTTACATGGAATGACTCTTTATCCATGTGCATTCTTAACTATGTGGGACTATGATGGTGAAAGGTTAAATATGACTTTAGTTCAGCGTTCTTCAGATTACCTAGTTGCAGGTAATATTAATGTTACTCAATATGCTTTACTTCAACATATGATTGCACAATCAACAGGATTTAAAGTAGGTAAGTTCCATCATTATATTAACAATTTACATATTTATGACAGACACTTAGAGCAAGCAAAGGAGATATTAAACAGAGAAGAAACCATTGCGCCTAATCTGATAATTGATGATTCAATTAAGAACTTTTATGATTTTAAACCAGAGCATTTTGCTTTAGAAGGATATCATCCACACTCTCAAATGAAATTAGAGGTGGCAATTTGAGTATTAATTTAATCGTATGTATGGACAGATGCTCTGCAATTGGTTATAAGAATAAACTCCTTTCACATCAATCAGCAGATTTAAAACGTTTCAAGCAGCTAACACAAGGTCACTTTATATTAATGGGGAAAACTACATATTTAAGTATTGGCAAGCTATTACCGAACAGACATAATATCATACTTTCCAGGAATAAAAAGTTTCATGTTCCTGGAGCGTTTATACGCCATTCCATTGAGGATGTTATAAAGGAATATAAGCTAAACAATAATGAACAAGAGTTATACATAATAGGCGGACAAGAAGTATATATGGAAGCTATCAAGTATGCGAATAGACTATACGTAACTATAATTGATCACGAATTCGATAAGGCTGACACATATTTTCCTAGTATTGATATGAATGAGTGGAAGGTAATCGACATTGAGAAACACCTATCAGATGAAAAAAACGATTATGATTATAGTTTCGTAACATATGAAAGAATTTAAATATAAATAAATTAAATAAAGGGTGATTGTTTGGCTAAAAACTTGGGGAAATCATTTGAAGAACAACTAAAACAATCGGCAGTTGATCAAGGTATATACATATACAGAATTAAAGATGTACCTCAAATGATGTTAAAAAGAGGAGCAAGAGTATCTAAGAATGACTTTGACTCTTTCATTTATAAGAAGCCTAATCTGTTTCCTATTGAATTGAAATCAACTAAAGCAAAAAGCATTTCATTTAATGAAAAGATTATAAAAAATCATCAAATTAAAGCTTTAGAAGATGCATCTAAATATGATGGATTGATTGCTGGGTTCATAATGAACTTTAGAGATTTTGATAATGAAACTTATTTCATACATATTAATGAATTTGTGAAACTGAAATATTATGCTGAGAATCAAATAAAAGATCATAAATATAAAAGTAAATTAAATAAGTCAAGTATTAGTTTGGATAATTGTCGAGAGATTGGTGTACCTATATTAAATAGGAAGAAACAAGTTAAGTATACATATTACGTGAATAAGTTATTAGATGAATTAATCGAGAGATACGGAGATAAATAGAGTAATAGGACAAATCTTGAAAAACATAAGAATTATTAAAATCCATTTATAGGGTGAGGTATATTGGGAGGTAAGATAATTAGACTGAATGAACCAAATCACGAATTGATGTTAAAAGGTTTGATTAGGTTAGTTGAAAATTGCGAAGCGATAGAAAAACAAAAAAAAGAAAATAATGAGAAAAAGCTATATAACCCTTCTTGACAAAGAGGGTTATTTTTTTAAAAAATTCGTTACTGTATATAAAAAATTTAATAGATGTAAAATATTTGGATCATATGCATGTATATGAAGTAAATAAAAGTGAAGGTTTATATTTGGAATCCAGTTTGCAAATGCTTTCTGAGTATGATGGTGAAATTATGGATTCAGAGAAGATTGATATTGAATTTCGCTTCTTTATTGGTGATTTAGTCAAAGTGAAAGGATATGGATCCAATCTTTTTAAAATAATGGGGTTTCGAACAGAAATTTGGAGATATAAAAACGATGCATGGGAAGATGTAATTTATGAGCTTTCTAGAGTAAGTGATGGAGAATGGCTAGAAGCAGGGGAAGATGAATTAACCCTAGTAGCAGATGCAGATAGTGCAGATTCATTTATACAAAAATTAGGACTACTTTATATATTGGATAAAAAACAAAAATCCATTGAGTTAAAAAAGGCGAATAGCTCTTTCCAGCAGACCGAAAAAGAATTATTAGAAAGAAGTAAGGAGAAGAAAGAGCTCATTGACGGATTGCTAGATATCTATAATGATTACAGTATTTTATATTCTTTATTTAAAGATACCGAATATGAGCAGGTTATGAAGTTAACCCTTCGAAAACTCAAGTTGGTCAGCAGCAGATCTGATAAAGATAATGAAACGAAAATCTAGAATAATAGATAGATAAACATCGGTATGCTGCTAATGACTAGAAGGGAAAAAAGCTTTTGTAAAAGGGAATGAAAAATAGTGAGGATTTCACTGTTTTCCTTGTTCAAATCTATTTTTATTTTTTCGACTACGAATTGGATTTTATTCATTATTAAATGCCTCCCTTTTTTATTTAAACTATATGTAGACCTGATGCAAAGCATGTCTATTTTTTCAATTAATTTGCTATATACTAGATAATATTTCTTGAAAAAAAGCCTGTTTTATCAGATAATTTTATTGTGAAAGCATTTTTTTCTTAATGTCACATATATTCTTTAAAAAAGGGGGGCGATAAGCATGAAAGAAATCGACGTAATTATTGATACTGAGGAAATAGCAGAGTTTTTCTTTCGTGAGCTAGTAAAAAGGGGATTCGTTCCTACTGAAGGTGAAATGGAAGAATTGGCTGACATTACATTTGAATATTTATTGGACAAATGCATTATTGACGAAGAACTTGATGAATAAAGATAATAAAAATGGTGAGGAAATCTCACCATTTTTTTATACCTAATTTTATAGCACTCTAATAGCTTGAAAGGTCATATTATCGTTTGCGTCCCGTTGCAGAGTATTCTTTTCCATGCGCTTCCTGTTCTGCAATAATAGCCTCTTTTGGTATATGATTATTCTTCTTTGGAGAATTAATCCTATTTCGATGTTTTTTACCCATTATAATCCCCCTCATGACAGAATCCTTTATTTTCCTATAAAATAGGATAAAATTAGTTTTGCCTCTCTTAGTGTAGGAAAACTAATTTTAGTATAACCTCATCAAAAATTTGTTATGCTAAAATTAAATATGTTTTACAGCATATTAGAATATGATATAGTACAAATAGTGAAGTTTTCATAAGCATGTAATATTTGGATTGAAACAATGAAATGAGTGTCAATTGGAGGAAATAAAAATGAGTGTACATATTGGTGCAAAAGAACAGGAAATTGCAGAAACTGTCTTACTTCCAGGGGATCCATTAAGAGCAAAATATATTGCTGAAAATTTTCTAGAAGATGCAGTGTGCTATAATGAAGTTCGTAATATGTTTGGTTATACAGGGACATATAAAGGAAAAAGAATTAGTGTACAAGGTACAGGGATGGGTGTTCCATCTATTTCTATCTATATTAATGAGTTAATTAGCAGCTATAATGTCCAAAACTTAATTCGTGTTGGAACATGTGGTGCAATCCAAAAGGATGTAAAAGTAAGAGACGTCATTCTTGCAATGAGTGCTTCAACGGATTCTCAAATGAATCGTTTAACCTTTGGAGGAGTAGATTACGCGCCAACAGCGGACTTTGATTTGCTGAAAAAAGCGTATGATAGTGGATTGGATAAAGGACTATCTTTAAAAGTAGGAAATGTCTTTACCGCAGATATGTTTTATAACGATAATTCTGAGCTGGAAAAATGGGCGAAATATCAAATCTTAGCAATAGAAATGGAGACAGCTGCACTTTATACGATAGCTGCTAAATTTAATCGTAAAGCCCTTTCTGTTTTAACTGTAAGTGATCATATCTTAACTGGCGAAGAAACAACAGCACATGAAAGACAAACAACATTTAATGAAATGATTGAAGTGGCTTTAGAAGCAGCAATAAAATAATTAGCAATAGAAAAAGGTATGCTTTTTGCATACCTTTATAAAATCCAGTAGTGTAGAAAATTTAATGATATGTAAGGTGACATAAATGAAGAAATCAGTAGCTATCTCATCTTTAGCATTAGCGATTGCAATGTTAACAGGGTGTGAAAAAGTAGATTTAAAATCAATACAAGACAAAGTTTCTTTTTGGGATAAAACTGAAAAGGAACAAGAAGTGGAAACACCAGTTAACAAAGAGGATCAGGTCAAGGATGAGGAGCAACAACCTTCTGAGACAGTGTCAGAGGAAGAAAAAACACCTTGGACACTTGAATCTATTTTTTTTAATGACATAAAAGAGGTTGATGGAAGAAAGATCATTCAAAATCCAACAAATATTGTTTCTCTTGTTAATAAAGAATTCGGCTTACCAGATGGCTATGCTCCAAAGGATTTAGTGAGACCAAATGTTGAATTTTCCTTTGGTAATCAGGATATTGAAAAAAGTTATATGAGAAAAGAAGCAGCAAAAGCGTTGGAGGACATGTTTAACGGTGCAAAGAAAAGTGGCATTACACTTTATGCAGTTTCTGGTTATCGTTCTTACAACCGTCAAACGGAGGTCTATGATGCGGAGGTTAGCCGGGTTGGAAAAGAGAAGGCGGTACAAGCAGTTGCGTACCCTGGAAATAGTGAACATCAAACAGGACTTGCAATGGATATATCAAGTGAGAGTGCCAACTTCTTATTAACAGAGGAATTCGGAGAGACGAAAGAAGGAAAATGGTTAAAGGAAAATGCTCATTTATATGGCTTTATTCTCCGTTATCCGAAAGGGAAGGAGAAAATCACACAATATGAATTTGAACCGTGGCATTTTCGATATGTAGGTAAAAAATCTGCAAAAGATATTCATGAAAATGACTGGACCTTAGAAGAGTACTTTAAGGTCGTTCGAAAAATATAAGCTAGGGCGCAGAAAAGGAATACCACATCAATCATTCCTTTTCTGTTCCCTATTAATAGAAGAATTTCCTTATATTTGATTAAGTAAAAATAAACGTGGTATTCTATTTGCATACATAGTGTAAAACTCTCTTGGAAACGAAAGTGGTGAAGTATTTGGATAACAGTAACAATAATACAGAAAAAGAAATAGAGCAAGAAAGCGAACAAGGATATATAAAAATTAAGAAGTTTTATTTTGTCATGCTTTTATTTGTAGTAGTCATTGCCGCTGCTGGGATTACAACGATTGCTTTTTCTTTTGGTGATGAGCCTGCTGTTACGGTAAATAATCAGAGGGAAGAATTCAATAAACTGTATACAGCGTATGATACATTAATGGATAACTATTACAAGGATTTAAATTCAGTAGATTTAGTGAATGGTGCTATTGACGGGATGTTTACAGCACTTGATGATCCATATTCTGATTATATGAATGAAGAAGAGGCTGCAAACTTCCAACAAAGTATTTCTTCCTCTTTTGAAGGCATAGGAGCAGAAATTCAGCAATTAAATGATAGCATTGTAGTAGTATCGCCAATAAAAGGATCACCAGCTGAAAAGGCAGGAATTAAACCGAACGATAAAATTCTTACAGTAGATGGTGAGTCATTACAAGGAATGAGTTCTTCAGAAGCTGTTCTTTTAATTCGTGGTGAAAAAGGGACAAATGTAGAATTAGAAATAGAACGGTCTGGTGCAAGTGAACCGTTAAAAATAACGATTACAAGAGATACGATTCCGATTGAGACTGTTTATGGAGAAATGGGTAAAGATAAAATTGCTAAAATCCAAATAACAAGCTTCTCGGAGCATACAGCAACGGAATTAGTCGATATCTTAAATAAATATCAAGAGGATGGTATGAAAGGTATTGTCCTTGATTTACGTCATAATCCAGGCGGTTTATTAGAAGAAGTAAAGAAAATTGCTGGTTTATTTGTCCCAGATGGGGAAATTATTTATCAAATCGAACATAAAAATGGAACTGTAGAAAAAGTTACTTCGCAAAATAGCAGTAATATGGACATTCCACTTGTTGTGTTAATCGATGGTGGAAGTGCAAGTGCCTCAGAAATATTAGCTGGTGCGGTTAATCAATCTGCCAATGTTCCACTTGTTGGCGTTAAGTCGTTTGGTAAAGGAACCGTTCAACAAGCAAAAAGTTTCACAGATGGAAGTAATATTAAATTTACGGTAGATAAGTGGTTGACACCAAATGGTAGCTGGATTCATGAAAAAGGGATTGAA
Organism: Niallia sp. FSL W8-0951; assembly: GCF_038006525.1. Taxonomy (NCBI): domain Bacteria; kingdom Bacillati; phylum Bacillota; class Bacilli; order Caryophanales; family Bacillaceae; genus Niallia; species Niallia sp. FSL W8-0951. The sequence goes on along the minus strand of NZ_JBBOVK010000001.1, from coordinate 1,632,977 downwards.
CCATCCTATAAAGTAGAACTTCCAAGTTATGCAAGCTTAACAATGATTAATCCAGAAAGTAAATTGAAAAAAGGCAGCAATTCAGAAGAAGTTAAAACGGCGCAAGAAATGCTAAAAGCATTAGGATATGATGTAGACAATACAAATGGCTATTTTGATGATAGTACGGAAAATGCTGCAAAAGAATTTCAAAAGAAAGAAAAATTAAAAGAAGATGGAATTATTACCGGAGAAACAACAACAGAATTAATGAATAAACTCCGGGAAAAACTTCAAAAATCAGATACACAAATGAAAAAAGCGATAGAAGTATTAAAAGATGAAATGAAAAAATAAGATCTTCATGGTAAAGGGTGACAGACAATTGTCATCCTCTTTTTCTTAGGCTGTTTTCAAAAAGTAAGCATGCTCTTTTTTCAAAAATTATTATAAATAAAGGAAGATATAAGATGAAACAGACAGATATATACGTCCTCTCCGGATTTTTAGGTAGTGGAAAAACAACATTATTAAAAGAAATATTAAAAAAAGAGAAAGAGCTTGGCAGAAAAGTGGCTGTCTTAATGAATGAATTAGGCAGGATTTCCATTGACTCTAATGAAATAGATGGTGATATTCCATTAAAAGAGTTACTTGGTGGGTGTGTATGCTGCACGATCCAAGATGAAGTGGAAGCACAAATACAAACATTATTAGTGGAAGAAAAACCAGATGTTATTTATTTTGAAACAACTGGAGCTGCTCATCCTGTTGAAACGATAGATGGGATTCTTTCTCCTCTTTTTGCCAATCGTCTACGATTCAAAGGAATCATAACAGTTATAGATGGAAGACAGTGGCTTGAGCGATCAGCTTTAAACGCACCAATTCAACAACTTATTCTAGAGCAAGCAAGGCATGCAAGTATATTAATTATTAATAAAGAAGACGAGTTAACAGAAGCTGAAAAAGCAAAAATTAGCTTTGAGCTTCAATCGATTAATCCACATGCTTTTAGTTTGCTGACTACTTATTCCAAATTCCCTTTTGAAAAATTACTCCAAATGGAGAGCCATTACTATAAGGATATCGAAAAAACATCCATCCATTCTTTGCATTTAAGTACATTTGTTTATACATTCCAAAAGAGCATTGGAGCAGACCAATTTGAAGATTTCTTAAGAGAGCTGCCTGATACGATCTATCGCATAAAAGGATATGTTCAATTTCACCAAGCAAAACATCCAGACTTATTTCAATATTCATACGGCATGCCTTTATTTATGAGAGAAGACATGAAAATGCCACTGAATATGGTGTTTATTGGAGAAAATGTCGATTGGAAGAAGATAGGGGCAGCGTTGGATCAATTATAAATAGCATGATATTTTAACAATTGAAGATAAATCAGAGTACGGAGAAGAAAATAGGGCAAACTTTCAATAGGAAATCATATTGAAGGTGGTTTATTGTGAACAAGAAAAAATTCCTATTACTTTTTCTTTGTTGTATTCTTATAGCTCCGGCACCTTTAGTGATGGGAGCCGAAGAAAATATTTCTTCCCCGATTAGTTTTGATATTCAATTATTACCATGGAATGCCATTAATGAGATTATTCCAAAATATAGCAAATTTACTATTTTAGATATTGAAACAGGTAAGCAGTTTAAGGTACAACGGAGAGCGGGCAGCCAACATGCAGATGTACAGCCATTAACTGTAAAAGATACAAAGATAATGAAAGGTATTTATGAAGGGAAATGGAGTTGGAGAAGAAGAGCGATTCTCATTATGGTAAATGATCAATGGTTCGCAGCTTCCATGCATGGCATGCCTCATGGAGCAGGTGCCTTAGCAAATAACTTTCCTGGACATTTTTGTGTGCATTTTTTAGGGAGCACAACACATAAAACAGATAAGATGGATTTTTCTCATAAATTAATGATCTATAAAGCAGCAGGTCAATTAAGACAGTACTTAGAACAAATGAATCCCAATGATGTAGTCAAAGCCTTTATCGCAGGGATAAAAGAAAAAGATGCAACCATTTTATCATACATTACAACGAAGCAAGATTGGTCTTCAGAACTAGCTATGATAGAGAATATCAAAATAAATCGTTTAAGTGTGGTTAATCCTGAAGTTTATGAGCAGGCGCTGCAAGTTACTCTTACCATTGAATGTAATGTATATATGAAAAATGCCAGAACAAGAAATATAAAAAAAGATCTAGTATTAGTTCGGACTTCACCATTAGAAGGATGGAAGGTAAAAGTGAAGGAACATCCGTTTGAATAGTTCAGGTAAAAGATAGAGAGTGGGACATAAGTAATTCAACCAAATCTAACTCCGAACAATTATACGTACACACTAAAAAATTCGTATAATTGTTTGGTTTTTTTATTTATTTTAAGAAAGAAGGTTTGTGGTAATCACCCGCAGCCTGAATACACTTCGCTTTCCATGGGGCGAGCGCCAAGCCTCCTCTTTCCTGTGTGGTCTTGGACTTTCTCGCAGCTCCCATAGGAGTCTACGTGTATCATGGCTGCTCCATTTAGTTTCTTTTGAAATAAATGCTGGAAAGAAATAATCTTTAAAAACGGTGTGAAATGGAATGTCTGTAACGTAATGGGACGAGTTGGTTTCACCTCTAAATTAGAGATTGTTCGTCTTTAACCATTATATATTTTGTTTTGTCCCACCCACATTTTTTACCATTATGCTTAAATCCGTTTATTATCCTTTCATTTCTCCAAACTTAATAAAGGTTTTTTCATCTTCAACCAAACCACAAGCAGCGCATTGAATTCGATAATCTGGACCAGTATATCCCATATGAAAAGGAGATAAATTCTCAGATGAATATTCCTCTATAACATTGCCTGTTTGCGGATCTAGCTTAACGGATTGAGGAACTTGCTGAATAATATTAAAGCGACTGCGATTTGTTTTGCAATTGGGGCAGCAATACGGTTTGTTCATATCAATACTCCATTCTTTATAAGGTATTTTAATCCATATTAGGTTTCCAAATTTACCGTTTTTTATGCATTCTAAGGAGTAAGAATAAACACTGAAAGCTTGTAATAAACCCTAAATTTTTGTAAACTGTTTGTCTTTAATGTTATTTAAAGTTAGTCCAAAAAAGTTTGTCAAGGATGTTTTTTAATCTAAAATATAGTTCAGTTACTATAAAATATAAAAAAAGGATTTTATAACCATTCATATTTTGTAGAAACAAAGGGAGATAAATTAGTTGATATAGCTATTAACCTATTATATATCCCTTTTTTACCCATGTGAAATGATTCCAATTTCTTTCTATTGGTTTTAATATCCAGAAATATGACAAAAAAACGTATGGTATGATGTTGTTGTAAGTCGAAACAACAAAATCTACGACTATTTCGATTTGGATAACCAAGGAGGAAATAAACAATGAAAAAGAAGAATTTAATTTTTTCAGTGGCAGCTGCTTCAACATTATTGATGGCAACTCCACTAGCAAATAAAGCGGAGGCTTCAACGATTCAACCACAAGAAGCTAAAACAATCTATCAAGCACACAATCTTTCAGAAGAACAGTTAAATAAAATTTTCCATAATATATCTTCTAATTATCATATAGATATAGATAAAGTTTTGAACGAGTTAATAGGATCTATGGATAACCAACAGGCTTTTTATCCTGTTACTAAACAGAAGGAAACATCAAAAGAAGTACAAAAAGAAACAGTCAAACCAAAAGAAGTACAGAAAGAAACAGTCAAACCAAAAGAAGTACAGAAAGAAACAGTCAAACCGAAAGAAGTACAAAAAGAAACAGCGAAACCAAAAGAAACTAGTAATGTACAGCAGCAACCAAATTCAAAATCTAATACAACACAACAAAATACTACCCCTGAATCTACAAAAAGCAATTCAGCTAATGCAAGTTCTTCCGTGAGCGCATTTGAAAAGCAAGTAGTAGATTTAACGAATAAAGAAAGAGCGAAGAATGGATTGCCAGCACTTACTCTAGATAATGAATTAAGTAAAGTTGCAAAAGCAAAGTCACAAGATATGAGTGCAAATAATTATTTTGATCACACAAGCCCAACATACGGAAGCCCATTTGATATGATGAAACAATTTGGTGTAACGTATAAAGCAGCCGGAGAAAATATTGCCAAAGGTCAAAGAACGCCAGAAGAAGTAGTAAATGCATGGATGAATAGTGAAGGTCATCGTGCGAATATTTTAAGCAATAAATTTACCCATATTGGTGTTGGTTATGTAGAAAATGGTAATTATTGGACGCAGCAATTTATTGGTAAATAAAGTATAAATTCCGCAACTTTAAAAATACAGCTTCAATCTATTGATGATGAGGCTGTATTTTTTTGTGTCCGGATATATTTTTATCTGAAAAATGGAAATTCTAGAATAAGCGCTATTATTAATCAAAATAGTGGTATTTTTGATTAGAAATTTATATAATGATTTTTCCTGAATATCTACTTTTATATAAAGCAAAATAAAGAATAGGACATCAGGTAATAAATTATTGTATAGGAGAAATTATTTGTGGAAATTAGACAAGGACATATAGATGATTTACCAGTTATTATGGAGATTGTAAAAAAGGCTTTGGTCATTATGCAAGAAGAAGGTAATGATCAATGGTCTCATAAATATCCAAACGAAGCCAGCTTCCTGGCTGATATGGAAAACAATAATCTATTTGTAGCTATTATGGATGATAAAGTCGTTGGTTCTATTACAATAGATCGAATTGGCGGTAAAAATTATGAGAAAATTGATTGGAGTTATGATAATAAGGAATATATGGTTTTACACCGTTTAGTTGTTGATCCTGATATTCGTGGAGGCGGCATTGCAAGTAACTTACTAGCATTTGCTGAAGTGTATGCGATTGAACAAGATATTTTTTACTTAAAAACGGATACATATTCATTAAATGATAAGGCCCAAAACTTATTTGTGAAGAATGGATATAATAAGGTTGGTTCAACATTTTTTGATGGAAAAGACAAACCGTTTTATTGCTATGATAAATTATTTCTATAATTATTATCGGTAAATTTAAAGAGGATAATTAGTCGGAGGGAAGTTACTTTCCCTCCTTTTCTTTATAGGGAAAAGAAAGCTGTAATATTCCATTATCATATTTCTTGTCAATATCTTTTTGATTTACATAATTGGGTATTGTTATATTTTTAATAAAATGTTTGTTTTGCCGTTCTTTTAAAAGATAGGCACAATCAGGAATAATGGTTTGGTAATAACCTTCAATACATAAAAGATTGTTATTTAAATGTATCGAAAGCTGATTCATATCTATTCCTGGTAACTCTATGTCAATATAATATCGAGAATGGAATAGATAAAAATCGCAAGCAGGAAACGCATCACTATTTTTTATGGATGCAGATGGATGGGAGAACCATGCTTTTTCATTTGATCCAAACATATCTTTCCAGTAGTCTTCCTTATGACTATTCTCTGAAAATTGATAGATTTTTTTTAAGTTATCAAAACTCATAAAAATCTCCTCTTTCTATTAATTCATTTCTGTAACATCAATCTCTGAATAGTGAATATCAATATTCTTTTGAATTCTTATTTCTAAAATATCATCTTTATAAAGTGCGACAGATCCTTTTTTTCGAACAATTGCTGGAAGTGTGATTGTGTGTTTATCTTCAAATAAGGGGATATGCTGTATAATAAGTTGATTGGATGTATAGAAAATCTTAATATGCTCTAACCAGCTGCTATCAAGAATAGGAATTCTGACATAGACATGATGATGTGTTTCAAAAACAACATAATTAAATTTCTCGGCATGGTTAAGATTATCGTTACGATAATTTGCTCCTTTTGAAAAGCTCTGAAACATTTTCTCTGGTTCCATTTTTTGTAGAGATTCAGGCATAAGTTTATCCATCATTTCTTGCACATACTTTTGGATATCTTGCGGATTCATTTGATCCATTCTACTTTTGGCATCTTTATTAAAAGGGAATAAATTCCACGGGAACATTGGAAATTCATCCTTTCTCACTTACAAATATATGCTTATTTTTTATTGTATTCACATATGCCAAAAGTGTGTATTTGCCTAAAGGGAGATTTAGGGCAGGAATTCATTTTCATCTCATAAAAAAGAACTGCGTTAATTGACACAGTTCGGTGTTAATTTTCATATTGTTTATCACTAAATTTGTGTTTTTGAATTTTAAATAGTCTGCTTGTTAAGAAAATTGCACCGGTTGCAAGGCCGATAATGAGTCCAATCCAATAGCCAAAGGGTCCTAAGTTAGTGTAAGTGGCAAGAAGATATCCGCTAGGCAGACCTATTACCCAATATGATAGAAAACTCATGATAAGGGTAACATTTACATCTTTATACCCTCGTAAAGCTCCTTGAATTGGTGCTTGTATTGCATCAGATAGTTGAAAGAATATCGCATAAATAAGAAAGTGGGCTGTTAAATGGAGAACCTCCCAGTCATTCGTATAAATACCAGCAATGTTAGTTCGAAACGTCAAAAGAATCATTCCGCTAATAAATGCGATGATTACAGCAAGTCCAACACCTAACCAACTATAGGCTTTAGCATCTTTTGTTCGTCTAGCTCCAACTTCATAACCAACAAGAATGGTTAAAGCAGTAGAAATGCTGAGGGGAACCATATACAAAAGAGAAGCGAAATTAATAGCTGATTGGTGGGCAGCAATTGTATTGGTATCATAATTGCTCATTAAAATCGTGACTGCGCTAAAAATACTTGTTTCAAAGAATACAGAAAAACCAATCGGGACGCCAATTGTCAATATTTCTTTCCATTTATTCCATGATACGGCCGGAAATTGGCTAAATAACTGAAAAGCTACAAAAGGATTTTTTTTATGGACGATATAAACCGCAATAAAGAGCATTACCCAATAAGTAATACTAGTTGCATACCCAGTTCCCACTCCGCCTAATTCGGGGAAAATCCAAATGCCATTGATTAGTGCAAAATTTAAGAGAATATTAATCGGTATTGCGATTAGCGTTATAAACATGGTAATTTGCGTCTGGCCAAGAGAATCAATAAAAGAACGCAGTACAAAGTATAGAAAAATAGGAATAATTCCGGTACTCAATGCGATTAAGTAATGATATGCGACTCTATAGACATCCTGTTCTAAGCCAAGATTTGCAAGAATCGAATCTAAACAGAAATAACCAATAATTAATAAGGCGATAGCCATACTAAAAGATAAGTATGCTGCTTGGATAACAGAAAATGATACCCCTTTTTGCTCGTTTTTTCCTATTAATTGGGAGACAATCGGAGGTAAAGCAAGCAATATACCACTAAGTCCTGTATATATTGGCGTCCACAAGGAGCTGCCTACTGCTACTCCAGCTAAGTCAACCGGACTATAATGTCCAGACATCGTTGTATCAAAAAAGCTTAATGCAAAAATACCAACCTGGGTAACCAGTACAGGAAATAAAATAATAATCATTTGAGATAGCTTTTGTTTGATAGAATATGTTTGTTTCATCTGCTTGTCCTCTTTCTTTACAATAACGTTTCGTATTATACCATAAATAGGGTGATTGAAGGAGAGAAAAAACGAAAACTTCAAATTTGTTCGTAAAATAGAGGGGGACAACCGCGTTTATTTTTTGGCTTGCAAAGTAAAAGTACTCCCATTATTATGAAGATTCAAAGGATAGGATAGTTTTCTCTAATTATAACAGGATAACAAATACTGATTAATGTGTTTGTTTTTTGTTACCTTTCCCATAAATATATAAGTATATGCTTATATGTAGCATAAATAAGGGGGGAAAATGATGAAGAAAAACCAATCTTTACCTGTATTATCTAAAAAAGAGACAGCAGATGTATTAAAACTGTTAGGAGATAAGACAAGATTATCTATTGTAAGTTTGTTGTCCGAAAAAGCATTTTGTGTATGTGAATTGGTAGAAATATATAATATGTCGCAGCCAGCTATTAGTCAGCATCTCCGTAAAATGAGAGACTTAGAGATTGTTAAAGAACAAAAGAAAGGTCAATGGGTTTTTTATTCATTAAACAAGACATGTAAATATTATGGACTGATAAATGAAATTTTACAATTTTTATCAAATGGATGTGAGGATATAACAGTATTGGAATAAAAAGGGATTAAAATTATATGTAACTAATGGAGGGAGTCTTAATTTGCTACACACATTTTTGGCAATTATTATTTTTCTATTAACATTAACATTTGTGATTTGGCAGCCCAAAAATCTTTCTATTGGTTGGTCTGCTTGTGGGGGAGCAATATTCGCTTTATTAGTCGGGGTAGTGGATTTTAATGATGTTGCAGATGTGACTGGAATTGTTTGGAATGCAACACTTGCATTTATTGCTATTATCATCATTTCCCTTATTTTAGACGAAATAGGTTTTTTTGAATGGGCAGCACTACATATGGCTCGAATGGCTAATGGAAGCGGGCTAAAAATGTTTTTTTATGTTTCCCTTTTAGGTGCTCTTGTGGCAGCTTTATTCGCAAACGATGGTGCAGCGCTTATTTTAACCCCGATTGTGCTGTCGATGGTTCGAGCATTAAAGGTAGAAGAAAGAATGGTTTTTCCATTTATCATGGCAAGTGGGTTTATTGCAGATACAACCTCTTTGCCTCTAGTCGTCAGTAATTTAGTAAATATTGTTTCTGCAGATTTTTTTGAAATCGGATTTGTTGAATATGCTTCTAGAATGATTATTCCCAATTTATTTTCCTTATTGGCAAGTATGCTTGTTCTATATATCTACTTCCGCAAGAGAATTCCTGAAATGTATGATTTAAACCATCTAAAGTTGCCGGCAGAAGCTATTAAGGATCCGCAAATGTTCCGATTTTCTTGGATAATCTTAGCCTTTCTACTAATTGGATATTTTGGCAGTGAATTTCTTGCGATTCCGGTATCCGCTGTTGTTGGCAGCCTTTCACTTGTTTTTCTTGTTTTTGCCAGACGAAGCAAAGCAGTATCCATTAGCAATGTAATAAAAGGAGCGCCGTGGTCAATCGTTTTCTTTTCTATAGGAATGTATGTAGTCATTTACGGACTTCGTAATGTAGGCTTAACTGGCTTGTTATCAAATCTTATTCAAACTGCTTCCGACCATGGACTGTTTCTTGCGACAATAGGGATGGGATTTCTTGCGGCTGTTATTTCTTCTATTATGAATAATATGCCCACTGTTTTGATTGATGCTTTAGCTATAGCGGATACAAATGCAGCAGGAGTAATAAAAGAAGGCTTAATTTATGCTAATATTATCGGTTCGGATTTAGGACCAAAAATTACGCCGATTGGTTCATTAGCTACTTTATTATGGCTTCATGTATTGTCTCAAAAAGGGGTAAAGATTTCATGGGGAACCTACTTTAAGACAGGGATAATTTTAACCATTCCAACCCTTATGATTACATTAATTGGTTTATACTTATGGCTATCAATCATTTCTTAATAGACATTAGAAAAATCGTTTATGGGGTAACAGTACAGGAAAAGATAAATTATAAAATACACTATTGTTTATAGGAGGATGATCATGAAAATTGTTATTATAGGATCAGTAGCGGCAGGTACTTCAGTAGCAACAAAAGCACGCAGAAATGACGAGCAGGCAGAAATCACACTTTATAATGCAGATTATGACATTTCTTACTCCGGTTGTGGAATTCCTTATTTCTTAGGCGGAGAAGTTGATGAATTAGAAACTTTAACACCGAGAAATCCGGCTTGGTTTAAGAAACGATATAATGTTGATATTCTTGTACGGCATGAGGTTATCGCTATAGATGCAAAGCGGAGAAAGATTCAAGTGAAAAACTTGAATACAAGTGAAGTAATTGAGGATATTTATGATGTATTAGTATTTGCAACAGGAGCATCACCCTACACTCCAGCAATGGAGGGGGCAGATAAAGATCATGTTTTCCACATTCGAACCATTCAACATACAAGTGCTATTGACCGATTTATAAAAAAGAACGAGCCAAAAAGAGCTGCGATTATAGGGGCAGGGTATATTGGTTTAGAGATGGCTGAACAGTTAACAAATAGAGGGTTAGATGTTACATTAGTACAACGCAGTGATCACATATTATCACATATGGATATAGATATTGTTACATATGTAGAAGACCATCTAGAAAAAAAAGGAGTTAACCTTCTATTGAATGAGGAAGTTAGTGAAATAACTACTAATGAAATAAAAACAAAATCAGGAAATATTATAGAAACAGATTTGGTTATTTTAGCAACAGGGGTTCGGCCTAATGTTCAGTTAGCAGAGTCAATCGGTGTAAATATAGGACATTCTGGAGCTATTGCCGTAAATAATAAGATGCAAACTAACTTACCTGATGTATATGCGGTAGGGGATGTTGCTGAGAGCTATTCCCTTATAACCGGGAAACCCCTATATCGGCCATTAGGAAGCACAGCAAATAAAATGGGCAGAATAGCCGGTGATGTGATAACCGGAGGATCATTAGAACATAGAGGAATTTTAGGAACTGCTATTCTTCGTGTTTTTGACTTAGCTGTTGGACAAACTGGTATGAACGAAACGGAAGCATTGGAGGAAGGCTATGATATAGAAGTTCTTCATAATATCAAGCCTGCTAGAGCTGAATATTTGGGTGGCAAACAATTAGTAATCAAGGCAATTGCCGATCGGAAAACAGGCAGAATATTGGGTGTACAAATAGTAGGGGAAGAAGGTGTCGATAAAAGAATAGATGTTTTTGTTACAGCCATTACATTTAATGCAAAAGCGGAAGATTTATTTCATCTTGATCTTGCATATGCGCCGCCATTTAGTACGGCAAAAGATCCTGTCATGTATACTGGGATGGCTTTGCATAATGCAATTGAAAAGAAAAATCAATTAATCACGCCAAAAGATTTAACCGCAAGAATAGAAAAAGAGGAATCCATTCAAGTTATTGATACACGAGCTGCACAACAATTTAATGTGTCATGTGTGGATACCGCTATTAATATCCCTTTGGGCGATTTGCGAGAGAAATGCAAGGAGCTAGATCCAAATCGGCTCACTGTTACTTATTGTAATAGTGGTGTAACCGGAAATGCTGCCCAAAATATCCTGCGTAATTTAGGATTCATGAATATCTATAATCTTTCTGGTGGAAATAAGAATTATCAAAGCTATAAAAAGAAGCAATAAATTACTATAATCTTTCAATCAGAGGCGGGGATGAATATATGGAGGGTTTTTTTCATCCAATTCGCTGACAATATTATAGAAGAATAAAATAAGATCAGTGATAGTTATTCTCCTATCGACTGATCTTATTTTATTATCGGAGCTAAATTACGCCTCTCTGCAATCATTTGTCGTCTCTTCCGTATTTTGACGTAATGTGTATAGAGTAAATAAATCTTTAGGAATTTCAAATAGTTGATAAGGGATCCCAGAAGTATTTAAAATTTGTAACAAATTACTTCTTGTTTCATTTGCAGAAACCACATAGGGAAGCTTTTCAGCTGCTTTTAGTGAGCGGATATTATTGCTTCTAATTCGCATTAATATGCTTTCGATATTCAGCTCAAAAAATGCTTCAGCAAAAAATAAATCTTTTGCTATTTGATTGTATCCCATGCCGTGATAAGGTTTTCCTAACCAAGTTCCGAGGAAACCGATATTTTCGTTTATATCATATAGATTTATGGTTCCAATCGGATTTTGCCATTCATCTAATATCGTTCTAGAAATGAGTTCCCCTCTTTCTTCCGCTTCTATAGTCTGTTTGGTAAGAAAAAGGTATTCTTCATAAGAAGAAGCTTTTTGACGCACGAAAGGGAAGACATCAGGATGCGTCATTAAAGGATATAATGCTTGACATTCTTCAAGATCTCTTTTTTTTAACACAATAATCCCTCCATTTGAGAGCAGAACTTATTCATGCATAAGAAAAAGCCCACCCTCGAAATTTTTAATCCAATTGAAAAAAAATTTCGGGGTGGGAATCGAACCCACTAGAACCAAAGCGGTGGCGCACCATTTGCCTTCCCATCTTTAAATATTATCTCATGATAACAAATTACTTTTCTATATCATACAAAATTTCGGTGAAATTGAAAATAGGAAAATACAAACAAATTGTAAAAAATTAATGAATCATTGTAAAGAAAGATAAACTAATTCACAATAGCAGAAAGGGTTTAACTCTTGCCGATAAAGTATATAAACAGGCAAGAAAGAATGATAAATGTCACGGATGAAAGCTTATTTGAATTAATTGGACAATTATTATGAGAAAATGAAACATTTATATAGAATAATCGTATATAATAACATAGCAATTATTATTTTAGTTGGAGGTTTCTTTCATGGATTTAAATAAAGACAGATCATCAAATGATGATAGAGTTTTTGCGATGTTGATTTATGTGTCTAGTTTTTTTACTACTTTTATCGGACCATTAGTTATCTGGCTCGTGAAGAAAGATTCGCCTTTTGTGGATTATCATGGTAAAGAATATTTTAACTTTTTAATTTCCTATGCCATTTATTCCTTCATAGCATGGATTCTTGTGTTTCTTTTAATCGGATTTATTATTTTACCAATAATCGGAATTATGGCATTTGTATTTACAATCATTGCTGCTATTAAGGCTTATGAAGGCCAGGATTATCATATTCCTTTAACGATTCGTTTTATCAAATAATATAGATCATTAACCTTTTTATAATGGCAGCTTATTCGTTTAAATTAGCGACCAATTTCGGTGACTCGCTTTTTAACGAATAGGCTGGCATTTTATTTTTTCTCACATATACATACCAATGTGCTGAAAAAGCTCAACTTCCCTGCATGAACATATAAACCACCATCTACTTCTTCGGTTTTTATATTACCACATTCAAACCTTAATAATAGGTAACATGATAGTTTAGACTCTTTTAAAATTTTTCTTCTAATTAATCATAGATTTCATTAGAAATTAATAGAATAAAAAGAAAGAGAAAGATAAGTGCACAGTCGCGCTAACCTTTCATTATAAGAATGGATATAAAGGAGTCTTCATGATGAATATTGAAAAATATTATAAATATACAGCCATATCTTCCTTGAACGCTAGTTTAATTAGTTGTATTCCTATCTTTCTTTTTATAGGCATCTTTCTATTTAATCATTCAAATATCATTTTTCTTTACCTTTTAGTCCCATTCGCAATATACAGTGTAATTTGCTTTAGTCAATTTTATTTACATAAACGACGTTTAGAGAAAATGGAGAATTTTTTCTCCGCGGGACAAGCAAGATCAATTTTGAAAACAAATACGGTGGTTTTATCTTTTTTACCTGCGCCATCCTTAAGAATGGTTGTTTTTGATAGAGATGGACAAGAGATAGGAGAAATAAAAGATGAAAAATTCTCGATTATTCGTTGGTATTTGCCGTTCTTATTCGATCGATTTTATACAAAATCGTATGGCTTTTATAATACACAAGGGGATCTCCAATATGTTTTTACATTAAAAAAAGATAGAATAGATATAAAAAATAAGGATAAAAAAATAATCAGCAGAATTCTAGAAATAAAGACAGAAAAACGATTAGTGATCCAATTTCTTTATGGGGAAGACACAATCATAATGAAAAAAACCTTTGGACAAATGGAGTATCAGTTTGAGCAAGAAGATGGTCATAAATTGGCCCAGTTAAGAAAGGGCTGGATGCCAAAAGAGTGGGCCAAACGTTTTCAAGATCCTAATCTGCCGCTATTGTCAATTGATCACCATGCGTCTGATAAAGAAATTATTCACCTCTATGCTATATTGACAAAGTTATTCGCTTATACGAATCATTAATATGGATGGAGTTTTAGAACAGAAAGTTTTTCTTTGATAAGCTGATTTAAGGAAAAATGACTAAATAATAAGAAATAGCAATAAGGAAAATAGGAAAAAATGAGTATTTTCTCCTAAAAAACATTGGCAAAACATTGGCAATCTGCTATTATAATTTCTTGTGGCTACCTTATTGAATGCTAAAAGTCATGTCAGTCTTTGACATGCTTTACTTGCATTTTATAGGGGAAGCGGGTAGGGAGAGGGATACAACTAAATAGGTATATCAGATGAAAGATTATATTTTTTCATTTTTTCGGCTAAAAGAAAGTCAAACATCCATTAAACAAGAGGTGCTTGCAGGGTTTATTGGTTTTTTTACTGTTGTATACATCGTGGTAGTAAACTCCTTAATCTTAGCAGAAGCAGGTATTCCATTGGAAGCAGCAATCATTGCAACCATTTTAACATCCGTTGTTGGCTGTTTTTTAATGGGTTTTTATGGAAATGTGCCAATTTTGCTTGTACCAGGTATGGGTATCAATGCGTTATTTTCTTATACCATTGTAAATTCAATGGCTCTAACCTGGCAAGAAGCGTTGGCAGTAGTGTTTGTTTCTGGAATTCTCTTTATGATTGTTGCTTTTACGAAACTAGCTAGAATTGTCAGTGATTCTATTCCTGTTTCATTAAAAGAATCGATTAGCGTTGGTTTAGGTCTATTTTTAATGCTAATTGGATTGGAAAAAGGCGGGATAGTAGAAAGAGGAACAAATTCAATTATTGCCTTGGGATCTTTTAATGATTTACATGTACTAGCAACAGTACTCACATTTTTAATAAGTATTATTCTATTTTTAAGAAATGTGAAGGGAAACTTTCTGATCACGATTATTGTTGGTACTTTCATTGCTTGGATGTTTGGACTGATCAATGTAAATGCAGGAAGTGGCCAGTCGGTTCACCTTCAAGAATACAAAAGTGTGTTTGGTCATCTGTCTTTTGAAAAACTTGCATCGATTCCTTTTTGGATTGCCGTATTTTCTCTTACAATGGTCCTTGTGTTTGAGAATATTGGATTGGTCAACAATCATGTCCAATTTATAAACAAATCTGAGCGATTTCAAAAAGCTTTTCGAGCTACTTCTATTTCTGTCTTTCTATCTAGTTTATTTGGCACAAGTCCAACAGTAGCTACAGTTGAAAGCTCAGCAAGTATGACCGCTGGTGGAAAAACAGGTTTAACAGCTGTAACGACAGGTATTCTGTTTATTTGTTCAGCATTTTTTATTCCTGTCATAAAATTAATTCCAGATAGTGCGATTGCACCAATTTTAATTATTATTGGAGGATTAATGCTACAGAATATCCGAAATCTGGATTTAAAGGATTTAAGTGAAAGTTTTCCTAGCTTCTTTATTATTGCGATGATTCCGTTTACGTACAGTATCGCAGATGGCATGGCTATTGGGTTTATTCTTTACCCAATTTTAAAGATTGCTTTAGGTAAAGCGAAAGAAGTATCACTGCCTTTGTATTTCATATCCTCATTATTTTTGATTAATTTTTTACTTCAATATACACATTAATAGCAAAATCACTTCTGAAATTAGAAAGTCATTTTCTTTTTTCAGAAGTTGTTACTAGCTGTCTAACTATACTCGTTTTTGTGCATAAGCTTTTTGTCTCTATAGCTTTACTCTATTTAATGGTATTTTAAACTGCCCTGTATTTTTAGAATTCCCCGTTTTATTCAGCTTTTAGAAAAATAGAATGTAAAAAAGTTCTTTTTTCTGGATTAGCTATCATTTTGATTATATATAGCCTTGAATCAAAGAATCTTTTCTCCATTCCCTTTAAATACAACCTAGATGACCCCTAAACATTAACGATGACATTTCTGGTAAGAATTTTATTTTCTTACAAGCAAGGTTCGACAACCTTCTACTAATAAATTTATTAAAATGACAATAACTAAGCGCAAAAAGATTGACGGAGGTAAATAAATGGAAGTTTTTGTGGCGAGACAGCCACTATTTAATCGAATGGAAGAAGTTTATGGATATGAACTACTATATAGACATAATAATATTAATTCCTTCCCCAATATAAATGGTGATCAGGCGACAACAAATGTTATTATTAACAGTTTTCTTAATATTGGCATAGATAAATTATCAGACGGTAAACCTTGTTTTATTAATTTTACTGAGAATTTATTAGAACTTAAACTTCCTACATATTTTCAGCCAAGGGATATTGTAATAGAGATTCTAGAAACTGTTGTTCCAAGTCAAAAAATTATAGATATTTGTTTAGAACTCAAACAATTAGGCTACAAATTGGCTTTAGATGATTTTAATTTAGAGAAAAGTAACCCATACTCCTATTCTTTACTGCTATTAGCAGATATGGTTAAAATCGATTTTCAACATACGACTAAAGAAGTGCGAACAGAATTAGAAGCGATTGCTAAAAAGCATCACATTGAATTAATTGCTGAAAAACTTGAGACAAGTACGGAGTATGAACAAGCTAGAAACAGCGGCTATCATTATTTTCAAGGTTATTATTTTTCAAGACCAGTCATCATGTCTTCCCATGATGTGCCAACCTATATGACGGCATATTATAAGATCCTTGAGCTATTACATGATGAAAATCCAGATATAACCCGTATTTCTAAATTGATTGAACAGGATATTTCTTTATCATATAAGTTATTGAAATTAATTAACACACTAGGATATGGAGTAAAGCAAAAAGTAACCAGTATTAAACATGCCATTGTATATATTGGGCTTAGAGAACTTCGAAAATGGATTTATATTCTTACAGTTAGGGAAAAGGACTGGAAGAATGGAATTTCTTTAGAAGTGATTCATAATTGCTTAATACGTTCTAAAATGTGCGAAGCGGTAGCAAAACTTATACCGGGAAGAATAGAATATGGAAGTTTTTTTTTGACGGGAATGTTCTCTCTTATGGATACCATTATGAACAAGGATATGGATACCATTCTTTCCGATCTACCATTGGATGAGACAATTGTACAAGCTTTATCAGGACAGAAAAATGTTCAATATGATGTGCTTCAATTGGTCATTGCAGCAGAAACAGCTGACTGGTCGGGAATTGCACTTGGTTGTAAAGAATTGGATATTCAAGAAAAGGAATTGTTTAAAGTATATGCAGAATCTATTTCATGGGCAAAGAAGCTATTAGATGATGATTTATATGGATGAATGGTAATAACCTTAACGACTTGACTAAAAGCTGTTAAGGTTTTCTCTTTTTTGGGGCAAGGAAGAATTGATTGCAGGTTAGACAAAGGAACAGTAAAATAAATAAGAAACAAATATAGCTTGGAGGAACGATGAAATGAATATAAAAATTACAAAATGTCATGGAAGTGGCAATGATTTTTTAATAATAGATGAAATTTCAGACGCCTATCAGTTTACCGAAGAAGAAAGAGCAGAAATAGCTAAAACGCTATGTAATAGAGCTTCTTCTTTAGGAGCGGATGGTATTCTTTTTGTAATGCCTAGTCAAGTTGCTGATGCAAGAATGAGAGTTTTTAATGCCGATGGTTCCGAAGCATCGATGTGTGGAAATGGTATTCGTTGTGTCGCTCGATATGTTTGTGAACTCCTTCAGGTAGAGGAAGCGATGATTGAAACAATGAAAGCAAATTTAGAAGTGAAAAATGAAACAGATATTTATCCGGATATCCCAACGTATTTGGTAGAAATATCTCCTGTATCTTTTCAGACGAAGGATCTGCCGCTTGAGGTAGAATCGACTACACTAATAAATGAGAAAATTCCGGGGTTAAATAAAGATTTATTATTTACTGCTTTAGCTGTACCTAATCCGCATTTAATTACACTTGTAGATAAGGCAATACTTGATTCGGATATTCAAGAAACGATAAGTAAATATGTGAATGGTCCGAATGAGTATTTTCCAGACGGTGTAAATGTTAGCTTTGTTTCAATATTAGAAAAAGGAAGTATTTATGTGCGTACATACGAACGAGGAGTAGGGTTTACAAATGCTTGTGGGACTGCTATGTCTGCTTCCACTCTTGTTTCCATACTAAATGGGTTTAATGAAAAAAATACCTATGTGGATGTGTATAATAATGGGGGCAAAGTTCGCTGCTATGTACATTATCAAAATGATCAATATCGAATTGATTTAATTGGCAACGCTACTTATGTATATCGTGCAGATGTATCATTTGAATGGGATACAATAGAAAACTATGCCGTAACGAATAAGATATATTTCGAGGAAGAAGCTGTTCAATATAAAAAACTACAACAAGAAGCAAAGCAATATGTCGAAAATCATTTAAAATAAATTTGGAGAGAACAGTAGTTGGTTAGTATGGAAGGATAAGGTTAGGTCTATTCAACATTCTGTTATGTGGAATAGAAACTGACCTTTTTGTTATAGATGATAAAGTGATTAGAAAATGGACAAACTTCATTTCTAGCATTATTAGTAGTTAAACAGCAAGGTTAAGAGCGTCAAAAAAATTAAAAATAGATTAGTTTGTTGACAAAATGATTTTAGAAAAGTTAAAAATGATTTTTATGCGCTGCTTGTAGTCTAAGGGGGAGACTCCTGCGTGATTAGCGAGACAGTCTTATACCCTGCAGACTGAAGGCAGACCGCGGCTCAGCGCGAGCCCGACGGGAAGCAATATCTCATCTCTATTCGAAGAAATTAAAAAATATCCTAAAGACCAACTACTATTTCTAAAATTCTGAGGTTTGTTTGCAGTTTGAGATAGATAAGATCCTTGTATAATTTTGTTCTATTAGCAAATGGTAAGAATAAAAGGAATAAAAGCACATGAAACCAATAAAGCCATTTGAACCACTACTAACAGAAGCAATTCCAAAAGGGGATCAATGGATTGCTCAAGTTAAGTGGGATGGAACAAGAATTCTCTCCTACTATGATGGAGAGGACACAAAATTATTTAATCGAAAGAAAAATGAAAGAACGCAGCAATATCCTGAATTATTAAAGACCGGTTCCTTTGTACAGGCAAAAAATTGTATTCTCGACGGCGAAGTCATTGCTTTACAGGATGGGAAACCATCCTTTTATGAAGTAATGAGACGGGACAGAGTGCGAAAACTTGAGCGATTAAGTGAGCTACAAGAGGAAATCCCGATTACCTATATGATTTTTGATATCCTGTTCCTCGATGGACAGTGGCTGGTAGACAAACCATTACTGGAAAGACAAAAAATATTGCATGAAAAAGTAGCTGAGACGAAAGATATTCGTCTAGTTGAAAACTTTACAGATATGCGAGGTTTATTTGCTGTTTGTCAACAACATCAGTTAGAAGGAATTGTCTGCAAGGATCTTAGTAGTTCCTATGTTCTGGGCGGAAAGGATGCCAGATGGCTTAAGCGAAAAAAAGAGCAGGATTTAATCGCTATAGTGGGAGGAGTAACATTTAAAAATAAAACGGTCCATTCTCTCCACCTTGGGTTATTTGATGAGTCGGGGAAGCTGGTTTATATTGGAAGTGCTGGTTCGGGTAAATTGACCGCAAATGACTGGGCTGCTGTCTCAAAAGCGATTGAGCCAATCATTATAAATGAGAGTCCTTTTGCTAATCTCAGGAAAGCGAAAGATGGAGTCTGGCTGCGGCCAGCACTTACTGTCAAAATCTCCTTTTTAGAATGGACAGAAGGCAGAACATTAAGGCATCCGGTCATCGAGTCATTTGTCACTATCCCCATTGAAGAATGCAAATTAGTATAACAACATGCATAGCCAGAATTATTCTAGAAATAGGCCCAAACATTAGACAGAAAAATTTCCGTTCCTTTGTTTGGGCGTTTTATTGTCTTTATGTTTGCATACAAGGATATGATTAGAAAGTTTTCGCAATCATCTATTCAGATTTTTTTCTGCCCTTCAGTGTTTTGGACATTTGTTAACACATCTAGTACTTGACGAAAAGGTTGTTTTTCTTTTGCCGCAAAATAACCAGCGAAGGAATGAATCCCTTTTTGTAGTCTTTGTAAAACAACGTCCATTGAAAATTGGCGAGGATGTAAATCTTCCGTTAATTCATCCCATTCAATTGGGCATGCAACATATCCTCCTTTATTACCGCGAATAGAATAGGGAGCGATAATTGTTTTTCCTTCACTATGTTGGATGTAGTCAATGTATAATCTGTTTTTGCGGTTTTTCTTTAATCGTTCTATGGTGAAAAGCTCTGGATTTTCCGCAATCATATAGTTTGCAATAAATTCTGTGAATAAACGTACTTCTTCATAAGTAAATGTTTTTTCTGGAAGTGGTAAATATACCTGAATTCCTTTATTTCCTGATATTTTCACAAAAGATAAAAGATGTAATCGTTCCAAAATCTGTTGTAGAACTTTTGCCGCTTTAATAGCCATATAAAAATGTTCCACAGAAGGCGGATCTAAATCAAAGACAATTTCAGAAGGCATGCTATTAGAATAAATGGTTTCAAATGGTATATGAAATTCAAACGCTAATTGATTTCCAAGCCACATAAGCGTTTCTAGGTTATTGCAAATGATATACTCTATGTCGTCGTTCTTATATGTTTGTACATAAGATGGAGCGTAGTCTGGACATTGTTTTTGATAAAAAGATTCTCCAAATAAACCATGGGGAAATCGAATCGTAGTCAATAAGCGATTTTCTAAAAAAGGAAGTAAATATGGACTGACCTCTTTTAAATATAAAATATAATCGAGTTTCGTAATCGTGGTGTTGGGAAATAGAGGTTTATCAGCATGAGTAATAGGCGTAGACTCTGTTGCGACCAGTTTCTCTAATGTACAGTCTTTCCAATCTATATTATATAAAAATTGGATAAAAACGGGGTTGCTCAGTTTATACTGTTGAAAGGAGGAAAACTGTAATTCTACGCAAATTCCTGGATTTAAATAATATAAATCGTCATCTTCCTTTATAGCATGTTCTTTTATAATCTGTATTAATGCTGTTTTTTCTGCTTTTTTTAAGCCTTTTTGAAAAGAACCTACAGTGATAATATTCTCGTTTCCAACGACACTGACACCAAATGAGTCTGTTTTTTTATAATAATTACTAATAAAAAATGCAGCTGTATGCATTTGTCTATCCTCCTGATTTATCTAACTCTTATTAGTATATCTATTTAAGTACATAGTATGAACAGTGTCTGCTGCCAATAATTAAATAGTATGAAAAAAAAACGGTGACACAATGTATAAATAGATAGAAGAAAAAGTGATGAATATTGCTTTTTTTCATAAAAGAAATATTGTGTTCAACTAATAAGATTGGAGATTAATTATGCATACAATGTGGAAAGGAAATATAAGTTTTGGATTAGTAAGCATACCGATTAAGCTGCATTCAGCAATAGAAGATAAAGATATCAAGCTTAGAACACTTCATAAGGCTTGTCATGCCCCAATTAAATATGAAAAGAAATGTTCTGCTTGTGGAAATGAAGTTGCTCCAGAAGAAATCGTAAAGGCATATGAATATGCAAAAGGAAAATATGTTGTGCTTGATGAAGAAGATTTGAAAAATCTGCACAAAGAGAATGAAGATAAAGCAGTGGAGATTATTGATTTTGTGAAGATGGAAGAGATTGATCCTATTTACTTTGAAAAATGTTATTATATGTCTTCCGGTGAGGGTGGTAATAAGGCATATGCTTTATTAAGACAAGCCTTACTTGAGACAGGGAAAGTGGGAATTGCGAAAATTATTATTCGCTCCAAAGAACAGCTGGCAATTATTCGGGTTTATGAAAATACTCTCGTAATGGAAACTATTCATTTTCCTGATGAAGTTCGTAAGGTGGACGATGTACCAAATGTTCCGGAAGTAAATCAAATAGAGAAAAAAGAATTAGAAACAGCGATTTTATTAATTGATCAATTAACCACTGAATTTACACCAGAGAAATATACAGATGAATACAGAACAGCTCTTCTTGAATTGATTGAAGCAAAGAAAGCTGGCAAAGAGGTAGTGACAGGCACAGATAAACCAAGGGAATCGAATGTCATGGATTTAATGGCTGCACTACAAGCATCTATTGATAATACAAAGCCTAGTAAGAAAACAGAGGAAAAAAAGAAAAAGACCACAAGAAAGAAAGTTGTCAAAGAAGCTTAAAAATAAAGTGCTAGCTACTGCGAAATAGCTAGCACTAAAATATAACAGCGAGGGATTTACATGGAGAGAAGAATAACGTCAAAATATATCGGTGTAATGTTAGCAGTTATCCTGATTTTTAGCGGGCTATTTTATATTATTGCAAGACATGTAAAGAGCTCAGATATTATTTCATTTGATGATACAATCATCCATTTTACTCAATCATTTATTTCAGACGAATTAACAATATGGGTTGAACGAATAACCTTTTTAGGGTCTATTTTGTTTATCGCAGCAGCGATACTAATTATTACAGTACTTTTACTATGGAAGAAAAAGTATGCTTTAGCCATTTTTTTTATTTCTGCTAATGGTTTTGGTGCATTATTAAATACGCTTCTTAAATGGTTCTTCAAAAGAGAGCGTCCGGATATATTGCCTGTTATAATAGAAAAAGGCTATAGTTTTCCAAGTGGACACTCTATGGGTTCTCTTATTTTCTTCAGCTCATGTGCGTACTTATGTATACATTTGCTTAATTCAACTGGAAAGAAAGTGATGGCTTACATAATTGCTTGTATGCTTATTCTTTTAATAGGAACAAGCAGAGTATATTTAGGTGTCCATTATCCAACAGATGTTGTAGGTGGCTACTCAATAGGTATCGCCTATTCTGCTGTTTGCATATTAGCATTTCGCCTATATGAATTTAAAACGAAACGGTAGTGAATGTTGGGAAGCCTTGAATGGTCATGAAGAGATTAAGAATGAAACTTTTTGGGGGAAATGAAATGAATCAACCTATTATTCCAGCATCATCAAATATGAAGGAATTCGAAGCGTTTTTAAAAAGCGATTATGAAATTGGCGTATTTTTAGAGGTACATGTTTCACAGTTAAAACATATAAGCTTGCTTGCAAAAAAAGCAAATAAGAAAATGATTTATCATGTTGATTTAATCCAAGGATTGAAAAGTGATGATTTTGGAACAGAGTTTATCTGTCAAGAATTTAAACCATATGGACTTATATCTACAAAATCATCGGTTATTTTAAAAGCAAAGCAGAAAAACGTGATAGCAATTCAAAGGGTATTTCTCCTTGATAGTCATGCAATAGCGAAAAGCGTTAAACTAGTACAACGAACACATCCAGATTATATCGAAGTGCTTCCAGGAACAATGCCTTGGATGATTAAAGAAATTAAAGAGAGTTTAAATGTACCCATTCTTGCAGGTGGTTTGATTCGCACGGATAAGGATATAAGCAATGCAATTGAAGCAGGGGCTACTAGTATAACTACTTCTAAAAAAGAATTATGGCAAAAAATAAAGTAAATAATTTTTTTATAGTGAAAACAATAAAAATAATTGACAGACCAACAGGAAGCGTTTACAATAACCTTACAAGTTAATTTAATGTGTTGGAGAAAAGGAGATACACGCAGTAGTCACCAAAATTTTAGTGGCTTAATCTGTCGTGTTCTCCTTTTTTTGCATGTTATATGACAATCACTCTGTAATGATAAAAATAAATGTTAGTATGATGGTAGTTTAGGGGTAAAGCAGTTTAATATAATTCATTGTCAGAATTTTAACAGAGTGAAACAAGGAAAAGGGGGATTTTGATGTCTGCGTTTATGGGAGAAGTTGTTGGTACCATGATTTTGATTATATTTGGGGGAGGCGTTGTAGCTGGTGCGAATTTAAAGAAAGCGTTCTCTAATGGTGGAGGGTGGATTGTGATTACTCTTGCCTGGGGATTGGCAGTTACAATGGGAGCATTTGCTGTCGGAAGTATTAGTGGTGCCCATTTAAATCCAGCTGTTACCATCGCGCTTGCAATCACTGGTGATTTTGCTTGGAATCAAGTATTGCCGTATATTTTGGCACAAATGATTGGCGCTTTTTTAGGTGCATGTATTGTATATTTACACTATCTCCCGCATTGGGGTGCAACAAAGGATGCGGAAGCAAAATTAGCAGTCTTTTCAACAGGTCCTGCTATTCCACATACCTTTGGAAATATATTAAGCGAATTGATAGGGACGTTTATGTTAGTGCTTGGCTTATTGTTTATTGGAGCAAATAGTTTTGCTGAGGGATTGAACCCGCTTGCTGTAGGCTTGCTTATTGTTGTAATTGGGATGTCATTAGGGGGAACAACTGGCTATGCTATTAATCCTGCACGTGACCTTGGTCCAAGAATTGCCCATTTTGTTTTACCAATTGCCGGCAAAGGATCATCCAATTTCCGTTATGCTTGGATACCAGTTGTTGGTCCCATTTTAGGCGGATCACTAGCAGCCGTTTTTTATACGTATATCTTTAAAGGGGTTGTCTTATCAAGCTTTTGGATTGTAATAGCGATTACTGTCATTGTATTATTACTTGCATTTTTTAAGACAAAAGGGGAAAGTAAAAGTATTGGTAAAAAAGTAGCATAAGCATTTACTAATGGGAGGTTTTATTCATGGAAAAATTTATATTATCATTAGATCAAGGGACAACAAGCTCAAGGGCGATTATTTTCAACAAAAAAGGGGATATTGTGCATGTGGCCCAAAAGGAATTCACACAAATATTTCCGAAGCCAGGATGGGTTGAACATAATGCAAATGAAATATGGGGTTCTATTTTAGCTGTTATTGCAACAGTTTTATCAGAATCAGATATTAAGCCGGAACAAATAGAAGGTATTGGGATTACCAATCAACGGGAGACGGCTGTTGTATGGGATAAAAATACTGGGGCGCCCGTATACAATGCCATTGTATGGCAATCAAGACAAACAAATGAAATTTGTGAAGAACTAAAAGCACAAGGATATAATCAGCTTTTCCGTGATAAAACAGGACTTTTAATTGATGCTTATTTTGCAGGTACCAAAGTAAAGTGGATTTTAGATCATGTAGATGGAGCTAGACAAAAAGCAGAAAACGGGGATTTATTATTTGGTACAATTGATACATGGCTAATTTGGAAATTATCTGGTGGAAAAGCGCATGTAACAGACTATACAAATGCTTCACGTACGTTAATGTTTAATATCTATGAATTAAAATGGGATGAAGAACTACTTGAAATATTAACAGTTCCAAAATCGATGCTCCCAGAAGTAAAAGGATCTTCTGAAATATATGCTCATACAGTGGAAGGACATTTCTTTGGAAATAGAATTCCAATTGCAGGAGTGGCAGGAGATCAACAGGCTGCTTTATTTGGTCAGGCATGTTTTGAAACGGGAATGGCGAAAAATACTTATGGTACGGGCTGCTTTATGTTAATGAACACAGGTGAAAAAGCAGTAAAATCAGACCATGGCTTGTTAACAACAATCGCATGGGGGATAGATGGAAAAGTAAATTATGCCCTTGAAGGAAGTATATTTGTGGCAGGATCTGCTATCCAGTGGCTAAGAGATGGCTTAAGAATGATAAAAGATGCGAAAGACAGCGAAGACTATGCAAGCAGAGTAGATTCTACAGATGGAGTTTATATTGTACCAGCGTTTGTTGGATTAGGAACTCCATACTGGGACAGTGATGTGCGAGGGGCAATGTTTGGAGTAACTAGAGGGACAACAAAAGAGCATTTTATTCGGGCAACACTAGAATCACTTGCCTATCAAACAAAAGATGTTCTGGCTGCAATGGAATCTGATTCGAATATTCAAGTTAAAACACTACGAGCTGATGGAGGAGCCGTTCGAAACAATTTCCTTATGCAGTTCCAGGGAGATATATTAAATGTTCCTGTGGAAAGACCAGTTATAAATGAGACAACTGCGTTAGGAGCAGCTTATCTTGCTGGTTTAGCTGTTGGTTTCTGGAAAGATCAAAAGGAAATTGCGGAACAATGGAGCCTAGATCGTTCCTACGAACCAAAAATGGAGGAAGAGACAAGAGAAGGATTATATGCTGGATGGAAGAAAGCTGTTAAGGCTACAATGGCTTTTAAATAAAAGGGGAACCTACTGTTTTAAAGTTTAATATAATAGTATAAATACTATGAATATCTAGGTTAATATGATATAATAAACACAAGTTAATATTTTTTGTCTGGAGAAATGGAGAGACCACAAAGCATTATCGTTCTATTGGTAATGTAACTTTGTGGTCTCTTTTTGTTTGTATATAGATCATGTACAAACTAAATTGTTTTGAATGTATTACGAAAGGAAATTATTAAACTAACAAGTTTTTTAAGTATAGGGAGGGTTTTACTTTGCAAAAGAAGCCAAGTAGTAGAGAAAAAATACAACAACAGTTAATGAATAATAAATTTGATGTGTTAGTGATCGGGGGAGGTATTACAGGAGCGGGAATTGCTTTAGATGCCGCAGCTAGAGGAATGGAAGTTGCTCTTGTAGAAATGCAGGATTTTTCAGCAGGAACTTCAAGCAGATCAACAAAGCTCGTCCATGGTGGTCTCCGCTATTTAAAGCAATTTGAAGTGAAGATGGTTGCAGAAGTAGGGAAGGAGAGAGAAGTGGTGTATGAAAATGGACCACATGTAACTACACCAGAATGGATGTTACTTCCGTTACACCAAGGAGGAACGTTTGGAAAATTTTCCACCAATATTGGTCTAAGAGTATATGATTTCTTAGCTGGAGTAAAAAAATCGGAACGAAGAAAAATGCTATCGAAAGAAGAAACACTTGCAAAAGAGCCATTAATTAAGAAAGATGGTCTTAAAGGCGGAGGGTATTATGTGGAATATCGCACAGATGACAGCCGACTGACTGTAGAGGTAATGAAAAAGGCCGTAGATTGTGGTGCAGCTGCGATTAACTATACGAAAGTAGAGAACTTCCTATATGATAAAAACGGAAAAGTAGAAGGTGTAGAAGTTAGAAATCTTATCACAAATACGGTTTACCCTATTTATGCCAATGTTGTGGTAAATGCAACTGGACCATGGGTTGATACATTAAGAACGATTGATGGAAGCCGAAAAGGTAAAGCGCTTCAGCTGACAAAAGGGGTTCATTTAGTTATTGATCAATCTGTATTTCCTTTAAAACAAGCGATTTATTTTGATACACCAGATAAGAGAATGGTTTTTGCTATTCCACGGGATGGAAAAACATATGTTGGGACAACAGATACTTTTTATAGTGAAGATCCCATTCATCCTTCGATGTCGAAAGAAGATAGAGATTATCTTTTAGAAGCAATTAAGTTTATGTTTCCTTCGATCTCCGTTTCCGCAGAAGATGTGGAGTCAAGCTGGGCGGGAGTTAGACCATTGATTTTGGAAGATGGAAAAGATCCCTCTGAAATTTCTCGCAAGGATGAAATCTGGGAGTCTGACAGTCGGCTTATTACTATTGCTGGAGGGAAATTAACGGGGTATCGTAAAATGGCTGAAACAGTTGTTAATCTTGTTTCCACTAGATTGCAAGAGAAGACGGGGAAGTCATTTAAACAATGTATGACAAAGTCGATGCCAATCTCTGGTGGAGATGTTGGTGGTTCAAAAGGTTTTTCTACGTATATCCAAGATGTTGTATCAAAGGGAATGAATGGAGGACTTTCAAAAGAGGAAGCAGAAAACATTGCAAGGCTATATGGCAGTAATGCGCCTATTCTTTATGAAATTGCAAAGGAGTTAAGCGGGAAATATGAAGAACTTTCCCCAGTCCTACTTGCACGGATTCACTATGCAATGGAATATGAATATGCAATAACTCCGACAGATGTACTACTAAGACGGACAGGAATGCTTTTATTTGATATTGCTAAAGTAAAGGAAGTAAAAGATGCAGTAATTGAATACATGGCAGAATATTACGATTGGAGCACCGAAAGAACTAATACCCTAACAGCCGAACTAGAAAAAGAAATACACAAAGCAACTATTCCGTTTGCAGGGTAATGGAAAGTTAATAGGAAATAAGGCTTTCCCATTTAATGAAATTCTTTAGAACAAATGATAGGTTGGTTAGCTCGAAGCGACCGCACGTAAGTGATTCATGCGGTCGCCTCGAGCAGACAACAGGATAGGAAGCTCATTGATTACAATATGGTAATTAAGTGTATGAAATGGAGGGAAACGAGTGCCTGATAATAGTGAGAATATCGATTAACCCTTCCACAAAATAAGCGTTTTTACAAAAATAGGGAAACTAATAGTTGACTATAAGCAAATTTTGCGATAAGATGTTCCTTGTATGTATTTGAGGTTTAACAGAATTTTGTAGAATTATTGTGTAAAGTAACAGGAAATTTATAAGTATACGGAACAACTATATAATAGCATTCAAAACAATTACACTCCATTTATCTTCAAAAACACATTTAAATCCTTCCTAATGCGGATTAATCCTTCCATTATTTTTTCAAAAATGTATTTTTGTGTTCTGCACAATTCACCCTAAATTCACACTGGCGCGGTCTAGGAACCGTAAGGATGAAAGAGAGGTAGGGCTTTCGTTGTTTTAGGCATTACACCATTTTTAATAGAAGTGTATTTCCTTAAATATATGCATTGCTTAATTGTATTCGATCGATGAATACATGAATGGGACCTTTTAAATCTGAGTTGATCATCAGACTTAAAAGGTCCTTTTATATTTGATAAAGCTAATCTGGTACTTTCCACTATCTTTCAAATAAAATAACGGGAAGATTATTTTATTTGAAAGGGAGCTATGATATGATACAAATGAACTTATCAATACATAGTGACTGACGACATAAATGGAAATAACCATATGGGAGCTGTGTATATGTATAGCCGGTCGTCTGGGCAGAAGGGCAAAAAAGCACTTCTTTTTTATAATTTACCAGGAGGTATATACATGTCGGAAAAATTAATTTTAGACGGAAATGTAGTAGCAAATGCAGTAAAAGATGAATTAAGAGGAAGAATAAGTGCTTTAAAGGAAAAAGGGATTACTCCATGCTTGGCAACAATATTAGTTGGCGATGATCCTTCATCCGCAACGTATGTACGAATGAAAGGGAATGCATGTGCAAAGCTCGGCATAGAATCAAGAAAAATTCATTTAGATAAACAAACAACAACAGAAGAGTTGTTAGCAACGATTCATTCATTAAATAAGGATGAAAAGGTGCATGGGATTCTTTTACAACATCCAGTTCCAAGCCATATAGATGAACGGAAAGCATTTGAAGCAATTGAGATTGAGAAAGACGTGGACGGTGTTACTAGTTTTGGATATGGGCAAACAGCTTTAGGATTTGGTAAATATCCATCCTGTACTCCAGCAGCTATAATGAAAATTATGGAGCATTATAATATAGAAGTTAATGGAAAACATGCGGTAGTAGTAGGGCGTAGTCCAATTTTAGGAAAGCCTGTTTCTGCATTGCTTTTAAATAAAGATGCAACCGTGACAACCTGCCACTCAAGAACGGTTCATTTAGAAAATCATGTCAGACAAGCAGACATTGTGATTGCTGCTGTTGGAAAACCTAATTTTATTCAAGGTGAATGGATTAAACTAGGTGCCGTTATTTTGGATGCCGGCTATAATAAAGGCAATATCGGAGATGTTGATTATGAAGCTTGTTTAGAAAAAGCCTCTGCCATTACCCCGGTTCCAGGAGGAGTTGGACCAGTTACGATTAGTATGCTGTTAAAGCATACGGTTGACTCTGCAGAAGCAGCAATCGGGGAATAACGTTAAAAAATCAAACAGGAAAAATCTACCATTGGTGTAATATTATAAGTTTTGAAAACGTTATTGACAAAAACGTAAAAAAATTATATTATAAGTGTAACGCAATTAAGTTCGGTATATGTTTTATGGATAAGGTGGTCGTAGCTGCAATGTATGTAGGCGATTTCTTCTACATCATTTCAGTTACGGCTTTTTCATGTTGAATGACGTATCGATTCCTAAAAGTTATATTAGGTGCTTAGTGTGTAACACATTTTTGGAGGTTTTACAATGAACACAGGTAAAGTAAAATGGTTTAACGCAGAAAAAGGTTTTGGATTCATCGAGTCTTCTGAAGGTCAAGACGTATTTGTTCACTTCTCTGCAATTCAAACAGAAGGTTTCAAAACTTTAGAAGAAGGCCAAGACGTAACTTTTGAAATCGTTGAAGGTAACCGTGGACCACAAGCTTCTAACGTAACTAAAGCTTAATAAGAAAACAAAAAAAGGTGATGCCTTTCAAAATGCATCACCTTTTTTAATGATGTTTCCCATAAAGCTTTTGTTTTTCATTGAAAGGAAGAATAACAAAAATCAATGGCTTAGATTAGCATTTGGATAAAAAATTCTCCATCAACTTCATTATATTCATCCGTTAAAAAACCACATAATTTCCCACTAAAGTATGGTATGCAGGCTTTTAATTGGTCCTATTTACCTTAATGTTTTGGAAAATGAAAAAAAGTGAAATAAAATGGAGAGTATATATTTATAACAAAATAAAACAATACACTCTAGGTTGGTATTTTCTAAACAAATAATGTCCCTAATAATAGGGCGGTGTTTTAAGGTCTATATAAGAGTAATCATGCGCTAAAATTAGTGGGATCCATTCATTTAAAAATGATAAAGATCCTATCCTACGACATTTCTGGCCCTATATTCTAAGGAATATCAATCAACGGAGTACAATAACAAGGAGGAAAAAGTATTGACAACTTTTTCAGATTTTAAATTAAGCAGCAGTTTAGAAAAAGCATTATCAAATATGGGATTTGAAGAGCCAACACCAATTCAGGCGCAGGCGATTCCGATTGCATTATCAGGTAAGGACATGATTGGACAAGCTCAAACAGGTACTGGTAAAACAACTGCCTTTGGTGTGCCTTTATTAGAAAAAATTGAGGTTGGCAAAGCAGTTCAAGGACTAGTTATTGCTCCAACGAGAGAATTAGCAGTCCAAGTAGCAGAAGAATTAAATCGTATTGGCTCAGTAAAAGGAATCCGTACCCTGCCAATATACGGTGGACAAGACATTAACCGCCAAATTCGCGGACTTAAAAAGAAGCCGGAAATTATTGCGGCTACACCTGGTCGATTAATTGACCATATTGAGCGTAAGACAATTCGTTTACAAGATTTAAAAATGATTGTTCTTGATGAGGCAGATGAAATGCTTAACATGGGCTTCATTGATGATATTGAAAGAATCTTAAGCGAAACTCCAGAGTCTCGTCAAACGTTATTGTTTTCAGCAACAATGCCGAAAAGAATTCAAAGCCTTGCTGAAAGATTTATGGTTGAACCTCAAGTTGTAAGAGTGAAAGCGAAAGAAATGACTGTTACAAACATTGAGCAACATTATATCGAAGTACAAGAACGTCAAAAATTTGATGTATTATGCAGCTTGCTGGATATTCAATCACCTGAACTTGCTATTGTCTTTGGTCGTACGAAGAGACGTGTGGACGAAGTGGTGGAAGGTCTTATTAAACGTGGATACTCTGCAGAAGGAATTCATGGTGATATTCCACAAGGTAAACGTGACCAAGTAATTCGTCGTTTCAAGGAACAAAGCATTGATATTATGGTAGCAACAGATGTAGCAGCTAGAGGACTTGACATCAGCGGTGTGTCTCATGTTTATAACTTTGATATCCCACAAGATCCAGAAAGCTATGTTCACCGAATCGGTAGAACAGGACGTGCTGGTAAAAAAGGTCTTGCTGTAACATTTGTTTCTCCTAGAGAACTTGATCATTTACGTATTATTGAAAATGTGACGAAGAAATCAATGACGAAAAAGCCGATTCCTTCTCTAACAGATGTGTTAGCTGGAAACCAACAAGCAACAATTAGTAAAATTGCCAAAACAATCGAAGAAAATGACTATGCAGAGTATAAGCGAGTTGCAGAAGGTTTATTAGAAGAAACAGATTCTGTAACACTACTTGCAGCAGCATTGAAGCTTCTTACAAAAGAGCCAGATGCTACACCAGTTAAATTAACGGCTGTTGAGCCACTGCGTTCAAAGAAAAAAGATAACCGATCTGGCGGCGGTAATCGTAGACGTCGTTCTGATCGTGGGGGAGAACGAGGCAGCTATGATAGAAAACGCCCGAACTCTTCTGGTGATAGAAGACCTAGAAGTCGTAACAGAAGTAAGTAATCGTTTTAAGTTTACTTTATACCTATGTCTCCCTAATAGTAGGAAGAAAATAATGGAATTTAATGTTTCAGCGTTTTAAAAGAAATAAATTGGGGAAACTAGGTAAATGAAGGATAGGATATATCCTTGTTATTTAAATCTAGGAGGCAATAAAAAAATGGCAACAGGTAAAGTAAAATGGTTTAATTCAGAAAAAGGCTTTGGATTTATCGAAGTAGATGGCGGAGAAGATGTATTTGTACATTATTCAGCAATCCAAACAGAAGGATTCAAAACTTTAGACGAAGGTCAAGAAGTTAATTTTGATATAGAAGAAGGCAGCCGCGGGCCGCAGGCTGTAAATGTAACAAAACTATAAAATGTAAGGAAGAGTCCTACGGGGCTCTTTTTTTGCTAAATGGAAACTGTTTGGATAAAATAAGATAGAATACTTTCATCAAGCGGGAAAAAATTTCCTTGATGTTTGTTTCTTACGGATCATGCAGCTGTGTTCCACATTGAGTTTAAAGTGGAGTTAGTTTTGATCTGTTAAGTGATATAGAGAAAGAAAGAGGTGCAGACCATGAAAGAATTTACAGTGAATTTTCATGTAGAAGATGGAGTAGACCAAATGATTGTGCAAAAACTAAGTGAGGACGATTTTAATCGTGTTACCAGTGGCGGTACACGTCAATTATTTGAATTAGATACAAATATCGGATTCTTTATTTATTTTGACGCTGAAGATGAACACGGTAAAGAATCATACTTAGTTCTGCAATATGAAGAAGAAAAGGAAGAACCAACAGCATGCTTTAGTTTTCAACTAAAAGATTTTTATCAATTTGTTGCCTTGCACCTAAATGATCTCCAATATGAAGAAGGCGAAGAAGAGGAAGAGGACTTTGGCCCTATTCACTATCTGGCTCATTTAATGCACCATATTGTAGAGGATGGAAAATCGGTAGAAGTATAAAGAAAAAAGCTGGAGATTATTTTCTCCAGCTTTATTAGCGTAATTCCATCTGAACGGCATTGGTTTAATATTAATCCTCTAAATAATGCTGCTTGCAAAATGCTTGTATTTGTTCTAATTCTTCATCCTCTAAACCATAATCCAAATATTTATTTTCTAAACTATTATAAAAATGATAATTCAATATACGGGATCCATTTACGTCTACTGAAAATAAGATTTTTATTTGTAAATGATCTTCATCTGCTAATTCATCTTCCTCATCAAACTCGACAGTAAGAAAAAATTCAAAGCGCTGACCAGCAAGAATGCCGGTAGGATCTTTAATTTCCTCAACAGTATATTCTTTAATGTTCACTCCATAAACCTCCAATAAAATCGCAACAATATTATAGTGTTTTCACTCTGAAAATAATATCATATAAAAGCGGGAATAGCTAATTGTATTCTTGCTAGGACTAAATTGCTCTCTAATCGATTTAAAAAAAATAAAGTAGTTTTTTAAAATAATATTTGCATTGAGGGTAGAAAGTATGGCATAATAAACTGTTTGACATTTTTATCAGGATATGGTATATTTAATAATAGATTTTGTTCATATTTTTTGTTTACACTTGTTTAGGGATTTTTATGTTTTTCTCTGGTTTACAAGTGTTTTTTATTTTTTATCCTGTTAAAACTATCGTTTTGTAGTTCATTATTTAGTTCGTAGCAGTAAATGATTTACTTTTATGAACGAATATGGGAATCGAAGTTTTAACAAATAATTAGCTTCCTGGAGGTGCTTCATTTGGCAATGGGATTTGGTAGAAGAAATAATGAAGAAATTGTTAAAGAAGAAGTGGTGGTTTGGGATTGTACATCAGACACATGTAAATGTTGGATTCGTGATAATTTTAAAAGCAGTGAGACACCAAAGTGCCCAATCTGCGGAAGTGACATGGTAAAAACAACTAGAGAGCTTCAAGTAGTAAATAATAATAGTATATATTCAAAATAAAAGAGGAATTTTCCAAAATAGGATGGACCTCACAAGACTTTTCCACTGAAGGTTATATTTAGTGGGATAAATCTTGTATGGTCCAAACCACTGATGGAGATTTTTTTGATATTTGCGTTTATTTTCCAGCTTAAAATAAACGCAAATAAATACATAAATGCAAACACATATCGTTTGAGCTCTTTTGATCATTTTTATCGAA
The DNA here is from genome assembly GCF_038006525.1 of Niallia sp. FSL W8-0951. Lineage (NCBI taxonomy): Bacteria > Bacillati > Bacillota > Bacilli > Caryophanales > Bacillaceae > Niallia > Niallia sp. FSL W8-0951. The sequence goes on along the minus strand of NZ_JBBOVK010000001.1, from coordinate 1,598,695 downwards.
CATTCCATAGTGCTAGAGACATTCACCTTTCCTTAGGAGTTTAATGTCTCTAGCACTATTTTTGCGTTTTTAATGCAGCTCCAATAAAATTTTTTGTCCCTAAAACTCGATTAATCATACAGTCAAGCTAAGCATTAATGGAATTAAGGATGTACCCCATAGGACAGTGATCCATGCTGCTAATATCATGGCTAATGTCGAGAAGGTTGCTTCTTGTTCACCAATTTCCATTGCTTTTGATGTTCCAACCCCATGTGCTCCCATTCCAAGCGCTAAGCCTTTTGCAATGGGAGAACGAAGGGACAGCCATTTTATAGCATAAGGACCTATAATTCCTCCAAGAACCCCTGTTATAATGACGAATATTGTTGTTAATGTCGGCAGACCACCGATTTCTTCTGAAACAACAATAGCGATAGGGGTAGTTATGGAACGCGGTAAAATACTCATAATAAAATCATTGTTTAATCGAATCAAAATAGATAATAAATAGGATGAAAAGATAGCAACCAATGTGCCTGTTGTTACACTGACGATAATAATGGAAAAATGCTTTTTCAATAAATGTAAATTTTTATAAATAGGAACAGCAAAAGCGATAGTCGCTGGACCCAATAAATGGGTTAAAGGCTGAGCTGATTCCATATAAGTTGTTGCTGGAATATGAAAAACAGTAATAAATAAGATGAGCAAGATGGGGGTAACTAATAATGGGTGAAATAGCGGCATATTATATTTTTTATAACATGCTTTTGCTATTCGATAAAGTACATAAGTCATAATGGTAAGAATAATAATTTTGATCATTTGCTAAAACGTCTCTTTCTGTTATAAATTTTTTCAGCAGTAAAACCCGTAGCCCCCATAACAAAAAATGTGCTTATTGCGATTAGTAAGACTGTTTCAATTCCTTTTATATTGAAAATTTCGTTATAATTAACAATTCCAACAGCTGATGGAATAAAAAATAATAACAATTCTGCAAGCAGCCAAGCTGCTCCTTTTTCTACCCATTCCACTTTCACTAATTTAAGCTTTAATCCAATAAAAAGAATTATTAATCCAATCATTGAAGCAGGAATTGGTATCGTAACAATCATTTTAATTCCCATCCCGATAAAAAGAAAAACGTGAAGGAATATGATTTGCCCAGCAATTATCACTATATTCTTCAATGAGATCACCTTCTGATATTCATTTGATGGAATGAAATCTTCCATCTGTTTCGTATATGAATATCATACGCTTAACTTGGTTATTCGTAAAATACATAGTAATTATAGTTAATATAACTAATAGTTATAATGATGCTAGCAGAGCTATATAGACCTTATTCATTGTTAAGAACAAAGTCAATGAATCTTCTGCTAGCAACGGATAAATAGCGATCCTTTTTCGTAATGATAACTAGTTCCCAATTGGTAATAGGTTCTAAATCAACAAAGCGAACTTGATTATTATTTGCTCGATTGCATATTGATTCGGGGAGAATCGAAATTCCTAGGTTCGCTGCCACAATCTCAACCATAAAGTCCCACTGGGAGCTTTTGAAGATAATATTTGGTTCAAATCCTTCTTGAATGAACTTTTTGCGCATAATTTCATATAAGGCGAATTCTTCACTGTAAAAAATAAATTCTTCTTCTTTTAATTCTTTCATTTGCACCTTCTTTTTATTTGCAAGCCGATGAGATACAGGTACTATTAATTTCATTTCTTCCTTTACAAGAGGGAAGACGTTAAAAGCCTCATCTGCTAAAGGAAGAACAGCGACACCCATTTCAAATTCACCCTCTTCGACACTTTTCACAACTTTTGCCGCCCCATATTCTTTTATATTTATTTGGATATTTGGATATGCTTTATGAAATGCGGCGATTATTTTGGGGAAGAATAAGCTTCCAATGATCGGCGGAAGACCAATATTAATATTTCCTCTTGTTAAATTGGTCATATCATGCAAGGTGGATGACATTTCTTCCACCTGAGCAATAATTTTTTGTCCATATTCATAAACTACTGAGCCTGCATCTGTAAGTTCATGGGTTTTATTGGAACGGTGAATTAAGGTTAAGCCAATCTCCGCTTCTAAGCTTTTGATCGCTTTACTTAGAGCAGGCTGTGAAATATGCAGCTTGTCCGAGGCTTTTGTCATATTTTTTTGTTTCACCACTTCAACGAAGTAATGTAGCTGTCTAATTTCCATTTTCCTTCCTCCTCTTGATTGAAAAGGGCTGTCCCGTTTGTAGAGACAGCCTTGTGACTGGATAGAAATGGGGCATTAGCTTAGTATTCCCGTTTTCCTCCAGTTATTTTGGAATTTTTTTAAGAAGGGATAAATTTCTAATCATTGAACCAACAAACATAGTTCCAGCGCCTCCAAAAAGAAGAATCAAGACTGTTTGCTTACTAATAACATCAAATGGATAAAGAATACTACTTAAGATTGCCAGAAATCCAACCAACGATAAAAACCAACCGAATTTTGTCATAATTAACTTCCTGTCCTTTAAAAAATAGATAACTATTTATTTATTTTACGCAAAGATGGAGGGAAGTACAACTATTGTGTGATTCTTTTTGGGAAAATCCTTTCGATACTAAAAAATAAAAATGGATTAGGAAAATTAGGTTTAAAGAAGGAGTGGAAGCGGGTATACGAAGATTATCATCTAGATAAGGGTGGGAAAAACATGAGTATTTTTCAAGAATTAAAAGAGAAAATCGTCTTTCCTCCTAATTGGAAAGATAACTTAATGGCCCACAAGAAATATGAAAAATTATACAAAAAAAATCCGACAAAGCTTATATACAGTAATATGTACCGTACTAAATCAATGGAAAAAATAGACTAGGGTGGAAGCCATCCTAGTCTTTGTTATGTTGCAAAATATATTTATATTTTATTAGGCCATCGATGTTTCTTTTAAATAATCAGAAAAAACTTTTTGTACAAGATCTTGTTCCTGGATATCATCAGCGCTATGTAAATCCTTAATACAGACAACGTAAACTGATTTTACAAATAAGTGAAGTGCTTCATCATCGGTTAATTTCTGGATTTTTTTAATTAACTGATTATCAGTAATGTAATTAACGATACGACCAAGGAATTCCTTCGGATAATCTTTAGGTTGTTTCCCTGTTTCTTCTTGAAAAATTCCCCCTTGTCCTTCAATTTCGACATGACGTATTACTTTTTCTAATTCTTGAATACTAAATATCTCCATTGATTAAACACCTCTTTCCCTCTAGTATTATAACAGGCTATTAAACTGTAGTAAATTAGTGTTTTTTCACTATTTGAAAAAGATTATTATAATAGGATTTTAAAGGTGTTATATAAAAGATAGAGAAGCCTTTTGCCGTGAAATTTTTTAAAATTAATCGAATCCCCTGCAAAACAGGGAATCTAATGGTACAATATCTATGATTAATTAATTAAGTCAGCAATTCTTAACTAAACCAAGCTAGGACTAGTTGAGGGAATTGGCTAAAGTTGTGAGAAGGAGTAATAATGGATAATAATACAATGTATCATATGGTAAAAAAATTTCATGAAGCATTTGGACATGAAGTAGCTGCAGAACCTACTGCAATCGCAGAAAAAACAGCTGTTAATCGAGCAGTTTGGACTGGAGAAGAGTTAGTAGAATTTTTATATGCAACAGCAGAAGGGGACGAAAGTAAATTTAAAGCATTATATGAGCAGTTTTTAAAGGGACTAAATAAAGCTGCTGATAAAATACTTTCGGAAAAGAAACCCGTTGACGATAAATTAGTAGCACAAATGGATGCTTTAACGGATGTAGAATACTTTAATCAAGGAAGTTTTGTCATTGCTGGTGTTGAACCATTTTCTCTCTTCCAAATTGTTCAAGAAGCAAATATGGGTAAGCTATTTGAAGATGGTAAACCAAGATTTAGAGAAGAAGATGGTAAAATTATTAAGCCGCCAAATTGGGAAAAAGACTTTGCTCCTGAAGGCCGCCTGCAAGCAGAAATAGAAAGACAAAGAAAAAATAAAGGAAAATAGCAGTTGAATATCCACTAAAAAGACGAACACGAATAATTATTAGAAGCCTGCATACGATCTTCTAATGATTATTCGTGTTTTTCATTAATTATAATACGATTCTGAAAGAGTTATTTTAGTTCGCATAAAATAACTCTTTCAGAATCGGTTTTTTAGATGAAGCTGTTTCGGCTTCAAGCAATGTATAATAATGCACCTTTACTTTTTAAATTATTATTCCTTATATAGAGAATACAGATGCCGGGATGAATATCGAAGGATTGCCAGAAGCATACGGGGCAACTTCATATTGCTGGAAAATGAGCACTATCCCGTTATCTGCTAAATAGAAATCCGTTTCGTCTGTCACATTAAAATCGGTGAATTCTTTTGCATCTGAGTAAAAAATTTCTGGGTGTTTTTTCATATATGCTATCGCATAAGTTGTGACTTTGCCATAATGTTCCTTGGAAGGTAGAAAGTCATCTAATGTTAATAGCTTTCCTGATTTGAGGTCGAAATTATAGGTTGTTATCACTGTATTCCCATGTGCTCCCCCGGTAAATTGATAGTCAGAAAACAAAATGCTTAATTTATTATTTTGGTTATATTTGACTTGATAGTTGGTTATATATTCAAACTGACAGGCAGATGCTGATTCTTTGCAAATTGGATCTTTTTTTAGGTTTTCCATTTCTTTCATCAACTTTATGTATTGATTATACGATGCTTTTATATGTTGTAATAAGATTTTGTTCACGCTATTCTGCGCTTTGTTGTTAGGAGCACTAACAAGGGATGGATATTTTAGTTCTTCAATATTTTTATATTGTTTTGTAATAACAACATTCGGTGAAATGGCGAAAGCATTTAAAGGTTGAATAATAATTACGAGGATAACCATGATTATCAATGGTAAATTTGTTTGTCTTTTCATACATCACTTCATTCCTTCCTAGTCTTAATACTATTTTTCCCTTTTTTGAATGAATAATGTATGAAGATAAAGAAAAAAATGCTAAATGGTGTAGATTATTCTACATCTTTTAGCATTTTTTCAATCGCGTAAAGTTCTTTATTTAAGTCATTAATAATGGTCATTTGCTGTTTATGTATCGAAAGGCTTTCCTTTTCTACTTTTAGTCTTTCTATAGCTCGTGCTTCTTTTCTTTTTAGAAAACGTACGAGAATAAAAATCAGCAAAGCTGGAATAAAAATATAAAGAATTAAAGTTGGCAAGAATAATAAAAGAACGCTCATCGTTTATCTCCTTTAATTTGTCTCATTTAACAATTTTTCGATGTTCACAATTCTTTCTTTCAATTTGTGGAGTGCTTCTATTTGTTCTTTTTGATAAGCTATGTTTTCTTTTTCTAAGTTCAACTTCTCATCTGCTCGAGTTTCCGCTCTTTTCATATATCTTGCTAAATAAAATATGAAACCAAGTACAATTAGAATAGGAATACTTACGATAAAGAGATTGATCATACTAAATATTTGCATTTTGTTCCCCCTAAAATATTTTTTTATTTACTCCTTTCTTTTCTTAATCGTGACACTATCAGCCAGGTTTGCAATTAATTCCTCTGATAAAGGAAGCGAAAAAGGGATTAACACATAATACTTCATTGCTTTTCCATCTTCAGAAATTTCATGATGACCTTTAATTAATTCTGCATTTTCTAATTTTTGAAGATGTAAATATAATAACGGTCTACTGATTCCAAGCTCTCTTGCTAGTTGGCTGACATATTTCTTTTCATTTTTCAAGATAGCGATAATTTTCAAACGGTATGGGTTTGATAATGCTTCAAGAACAAGAAGTAATTTGTCTCCATTTTTTATATGTTTCATATGTAATAATTTTATTACAGGTGTAAAAGAAAATCAAGTAGATGATTATCGAATATTTTGCAAACATTAGCAAGAAAGTAGATAATTAAATTAAGCTACAAATCTTAAATTTTTATATGAACAAAAAATGGAGTTGATTAAATGGGCTTTTTAAATGGGTTGTTGGGAAATGCAAGTGAAACAGATGTGAAAGAACTAGAAAAAGAATTAAGCAGCATAATCGGTTCGAATGAAAGAATCGAGCTTGCTTATAAATTAGTCAGAGATTTAATTGTATTCACAGACTTACGACTAATTTTTGTTGATAAGCAAGGACTGACAGGTAAAAAAGTTGAGTATATGTCTGTACCATATAAAAGTATTTCGCGTTTCAGTATAGAAACGGCAGGTCACTTTGATTTGGATGCTGAATTAAAAATTTGGATCTCTGGGGCAGAATTGCCCGCCATTTCAAAACAGTTTAAAAAAGATAACAGTATTTATGACGTCCAAAAAGCATTGGCAAGTTATGTTGCTAAAGCCTAATCTATAAGATTACAGTCCAGCATGAAGTCTGAATGGAAGCTGGACTGTTTCTAATCAAACAATAGCAGGAATGTAATGCTATTTGTGGAATATTTATTTAATATGGTGGAAATAGGATTAATTAGGGCAGAAGGAAATGGTCTGGTTAAAAAGAGGGGGAATACAATGAATTCAGAGGCTAAATTCTCAGGGAAGTCTACATTATATGATCACTATCGTCCAGGTTATCCTAAACGTTTTTTTAAGGAGCTTATTTCCGAGTATAGTGGCTCAAATGATCATTTTGTCATCGCAGATATTGGAGCAGGCACAGGAATCTTTACCGAGCTAGCTGCAAATATCGGCACAAATATTATCGCTATAGAGCCAAATGATGATATGAGATCTATTCTTAAAGCAAGAATGGAAAACTTCAAACAAGTAACTTGCCTAGATGCTTCAGCCGAAAACACAGGAATCGCAGATAATAGTGTGGATTTAATTACAGTTGCACAGGCGTTTCATTGGTTTGAAGCGGATGCATTTAAAAAAGAATGCAGACGTATACTAAGGAAAAATGGTCAGGTGATGCTCATTTGGAATAGTCGTGATCATACGAGTCAATTAAATTCAGAAACTGCTAAAATATCCAAAAGATATTGTCCGAATTTCCAAGGTTTTAGTGGCGGTATAAATATTGATCGTTTAGGTCTGCAGCATTTTTTCACAAATGGATATGAACATTATGCGGTATCCAATCCATTAAAAATGAATAAAGAACATTTTATTGGCCGAAATCTTTCTGCATCTTATTCTCCGCAAAAAGGTGATCCTTTTTATGATGAATTTGTAGAAGAACTGGGGTTTCTTTTCGATAAGTACAGTAAAGATGGAAACATTATCGTTCCTAATGATCTGCATGTTTATGTAGGCGCTGTCATATAGGGTGGATGGTAGAAATTATCCTGTTTTTTCAAAACATATTGACATTTAGCATGGATATAATTACAATAAGTCTTAATAAATTTGTAGGCGTTGAAAAGGAAAAGTAAATAAGGGGAGATTTTATAGAGAGCTTCTGACGGTGGAAAAGAGGCAAATGAACCTTATTGAAAATGACCTTGGAGCTTCGTACCGAAAACGATCCGTGAGTAGACTACGACGAGATAGGCACTCGTTATAACAGCAGCAGTATCTCTTCTTTTTTTAAAGACGTACTGAATAGAGGCAAATAGTGTAAACTATTTGTGAAGCTAGGTGGTACCACGGGTTAACTCGTCCTAATCTTTTTAGATTAGGGCGTTTTTTTATGCTTTTTTTATTTGGATAAATAATTTCAAATGAACGAAAGAAGCAATTCTATAAAAGGAGGAAGTAAATATGAGTATATTTATAGGAGGAGCATGGCCATATGCGAATGGCTCTTTGCACTTAGGGCACGTGGCAGCATTATTGCCAGGGGACATTTTAGCCCGTTATTATCGGCAAAAGGGAGAAAAAGTTCTTTACGTATCAGGAAGTGATTGTAATGGGACACCTATTTCTATTCGCGCCCAACAAGAGAATACATCCGTTCAAGAAATAGCGGATCGCTATCATGCTGAATTTTCCCAGTGTTTTTCTAAGCTAGGTTTTTCATATGATCTTTTCACAAGAACAGATGCAAAGCATCATCATGCTTCTGTTCAAGAGATTTTTCTAAGCTTATTGCAAAAGGGGTATTTATCCAAAAAAACCGTAGAGCAGGCATACTGCCAAAAGAATAATCAGTTCTTGCCAGACAGATTTGTAGAAGGAATTTGTCCTTATTGCAAGCAAAGAGCCAGAGGGGACCAATGCGATCACTGTTCTTCGATATTAGACCCACTAGAATTAGAAGATAAACGTTGTAAAATTTGTGGGGAGGAGCCAGTCATTAAGAAAACAGAACATTTCTATTTCGCTTTTAGCAATTTTCAGAAAGAGCTAGAAAACTATGTAATACAAGCAGAAGATAATCAGCTCTGGAATGAAAATGCAGTTTCCTTAACGAAAAGATATTTGCGAGAAGGACTACCAGATAGGGCAGTAACTAGAGATTTACCTAATGGGATTGATGTGCCATTAGAAGGTTTTGAAGGAAAGAAAATTTACGTATGGATCGAAGCGGTAGCAGGCTACTTAACAGCAAGTATGGAGGCCTGTAAAGCAAAAAGTCTCCATGTGGATGATTATTGGAACTCTGAAACAATATCTTACTATGTTCATGGAAAGGATAATATTCCATTTCATACAGTTATTTGGCCGAGTATTTTACTTGGATTGGGAAGAAATTCTCTACCAACCCATATTGTCTCCAGTGAATATTTAACATTAGAAAAAAGGAAATTATCTACTAGTCAAAATTGGGCTGTTTGGGTTCCTTATATTTTGCAGAAATATGATCCTGATTCGCTTCGGTATTTTTTAACGATAAATGCTCCAGAAACCAGAGATACGGACTTTTCGTGGCGAGAATTTATTTATAGTCATAATAGTGAATTATTAGGCGCCTATGGGAACTTTGTGAATCGAACCTTAAAGTTTATTCAAAAAGCATACAACAGCAAGATTCCCAATAGACAAGTCTCCAAAGAAATCATTGCTAGCACAGACGAAGTTTATCGAAGCGCAGGTAATTGGATAGAAAGAGGAAAAAGTAAAAAAGCGTTAGAAGAAATTTTTGCTTATATTCGGTCTGCAAATCGCTATTTTGATCAACAAAAACCGTGGGAACAAGTAAAAAATGATAAGGAGGCTGGTGAAATCACATTAGCAAATTGTACATTTATGATTGTCAATCTTGCCCAGCTTCTTGAACCTTTTGTCCCATTTTCCACCCAGAAAATTAGAGCAATGCTTGGGATTACAAATTTAGAGTGGCGATTACAGCCTACACTTCCTGAGGAAATACTATCTGTCACGCCACTTTTTGCGCGCTTAGATTTAGGATTAATAGAAGAAGAGCTAAATCTGCTGATAATGGGACAAAAACATTCATAATTTTTGTCATTTCTCCCCTTTTTTTGACGGTGATTGAAAAGGGGAGAGCTAAAAAATATGCTGTAGAAAATTGCTGTATTTTCAGAGGAGATAGAGGAAAATAGCTTATACTTAACGAATAAATTATCTAATGTACGAATCTTTATAACTTTTTCTTTAGACATAGAATATACTATGCTGAATATAGAGTTTAAAAAAGAAGAATTTGCTTGGCAATATAATTATTGTAACAGAATAAAATAGATTATAATCAAAGAGCGAATGATAAAAGGGGTTGAAGGAGGCAATTAACAATTGGGAGGGAGCGGAAATGAAGTGGAGTGAGTTTGTATCACCTAAAAAGAACAGAGTCTTACCAGTTATTATCGAGGTATATGAAAAGAAATATCCTCCTTATGCAAGTAAGCTTTATCCCATATATTATACAAGCTTTAATGATTTAGGAATTCTGTTTACACCATGCGGGTTATTTAGACGGAAAAAGAAACGGGATTTAAGAACAATACGATATAAAGACATCGTCTCTGTGGAATTTAATGTACACCGTGTTCCTACTGTCTACCTATACCTTTTAGGCTCGTCTTTACATGTCAATATAATTATTCAATTAAAGGACCAATCCATTTTACATTTAGAAAGTGAAGATATCAGTATTTTGCCAGATGTATTTCAGCTATTAAAAAAACATAAGGTAGTTAGGAAAGATCCTCAAAAGCTTCAAAGCATTTTAAAAGAAAAAGATACAATGGAAAAATTTTACTCCTATATGGATAAGCATTTAGAAGCAGATATGCAGTACAGTAAGAAAGAACCTAAAATAAAATAGTGGCCATGGAAGGAAAAGGATCATCTTTTTCTTTTTTCAATCGTTTCTAAAATAGCTAAAGCCTGTTTATTGTATACGGAAACAGAAAAATGCATGGCTGGTACAGACATATGCCGTCTATTGGGATTCTGGCTTTGTTTTCTTATTAATGTCATACAAAAATAGCCTCGTGACTTTTTATTTATAGGTTGTCCGTATAATTAGTGTTTTTATACAAGTAATTTTTCTAATCATTAGCTTGTAAATTGTTATTTGCAGCATTCCTCGTTGAATTATTATTTTTCTGCAGTGAACATTCAGGAAACGAAATACAGGATGATAAATATAGCAGCAAGAAAATAAACAATAAATGGTGGTAGTTGTTCGTCTGATAAAATAATGCAAAAAAGCTATAGCTTGCTTTCAAAAAAAATTAGTGGGGAATTTCCGAACCTATTTTTAATCAATCATTTACCATTTATCATATATTAAGCCGCACATCTCACAGATTTTAATATATACCGGAAAAAAAGAAGAGTCTTAGACAAGGAGAGGAATTTTTTAGAGCAGAAATTCCCCTCCTTGTCTAAAGACTCTGTTTCATTAGGCACGTTTAGCTAGTAAGTTTAATGCTTTCTTATTCATGTCATGAATATCTTCAAATGTTTCTGATACTGCTACTGTCATCTTTCTCCTATTCGGATTCATTGATTTTTTTGATTGGTTCTTTGGTTTATTGAATGGTGTAGGAGTGGAAGCAATTGCAGCTTTCTTTTTTTCTGCCATATCAATTCCTCCTTTATAGAAAAATTTTATAAAATCCGGCACAAGCTATTAATCTCCAAAACTATAAATCTTTAGATCGTGAAATTTTGCTCATGCATTTTTTCTACATATTATTATACTACAAAACAGGTAAAAAGGAGCCTTAAACCATGTACCAATCGAAAATTTGTGCTAAATTAAGAATGTGGGAAGCGTCAATTCCGTCCACTTCCACGAACTGGGAGCTGATACCTATCAACATATTGTAACTTTCCCCATAATATGCAACGATGAAAACATTTTTAACTAAATCCTCATTATTTATATTACTTTCTGGATCTTTTAAGGGGATACTTTTTCCAGCGAGAAGATCTTGAATAACATTTTCTTTCACTTCTCTGTCTAAAAAGCTAATATTATAGCAAATTTCTACACTATTAAAAGCAGATTCTAAGTTTTGCTTTAAATCTTCCGCACTTGCACTAATCGCAAAAGGGAAAATCGCAATATGAAATTGAAATGTGTCTGCGTATAGGTTTAAATAGGTCCGTAATTCATCTTTATATTGACGCCAATGCTGGGGAAGATTGCGTTCCATAAAATGATCAGCTGTTTTGGAAATAACTTCAGTGAAGTTCTGAACCTTTTTAGCATTGTAGCCTAATACTTCTTCATTTTTGCGAATCGTTTTCCGAATATAATTACTATGTTGAAATTCAGTATTCCAAATTTTAAGAATATCAGGTGTTTGAAAAACCGCAATATCAATGAACACTGCTGCACATGCTAATGATAAAATCATGGTCCAGTCAGCCATTTGCAGCTGCTTTGTCAAAATTCCAAGGCAAACAAGGAGAAAAAATAAAACATAATATGATTTTCGAATTGCTTGGAGATTTTCCACATATTTATCTGTTCGCCACCAAAAATAGATGAGTGAAAGAACAATCAATAAAATCATTGCCGTAATAAAAACAAAATAGATTGCCGCCAATGTTTATCCTCCCTTTAATCGCTTACCAACTATTATAACATGCATTAATTATTGTAATGGAAAATAAAAGAAAAAGAAAAACGTTTTCTACATATAAAATGTATAGATAGTCAGACATTTTTTAAGGAAGAATGATTTATAATCTGGATTCTGTCTATTTTAACCAAATGTTTGGATGAGAATAAAAAATTGAAGGGAAGTGAAAATATTTAAAATAGTTCCCCTAGGATAATCTAAGGCTATCCCTTATAATAAGAAAATTATGGTAAAATAAAGATCAACAGAGAAAAGGGGGAATAAGGATGTTTCCAATATTAGAAACAGAGAGATTGCTATTAAGAGAGATTGAGAAAGAGGATGCTGGGGATTTATTTGCTTATTTTTCTAATAAAGAAGTCATGCAGTATTATGGGCAAGAGGCATTTACAAGTATAGAGCAAGTAGAAGCATTAATAGGGCATTTTTCTAATAACTTTGAAAATCAACGAGGAATTAGATGGGGCATGCAGCTCAAAGGGACTACCCGACTTATTGGTACACTTGGTTTAAACAATTTAGTACTTTCTCATAAACGAGCAGAAATCGGATATGAAATCCATCCTGAATATGGGCGCTCTGGTTATACAGCTGAAGCAGTCCAAAAAGTTGTCTCCTATGCATTAGAAGAGCTTCATTTAAATCGGGTAGGAGCGATGATTTATTTAGAAAACGAAGCATCAAATAAACTTATTCAAAAGCTTGGCTTTCAGCATGAAGGTGTTTTGAGAAAGTACTATGAACAGAATGGAAAGGCGTTTGATATAAATGTATACTCTATTCTGAAAGATGAATAAAAAATGCTGGATGGGATGAACAATTTGGAATCTAGAACAACGATTTATTTTGTCAGGCATGCACACTCCATTTATTCCGAAGATGAAAGAGGCAGACCTTTGTCGGAGAAAGGCAGCTCGGATGCTAAACAAGTAGCTAAACGAATGGAAAAGGAAGCTATCGATATCGTTTTATCGAGCCCATATAAGAGAGCGATTCAGACAATAGAAGGAATTGCAGAATATTTTCAAACAGATATCAAGCTTATCTCCGAATTTAGAGAACGTAAATTGGCAAAAGGATCTATTCCTGATTTTAATACTGCCATCGAAAAAGTTTGGAGAGAGGAAACCTTTTTCTGGGATGGTGGAGAGTCTAATATAACAGCCCAACAAAGAGGAGTCCAAGCTTTATTTCAAATACTAAAGCAATATGAAAATAAAAAAATTGTTATCGGAACACATGGAAATATCATGGTTTTAATCATGAATTATTTTTCAAAGGACTATGATTATTCATTTTGGAAGAATTTAAAGATGCCTGATATTTATAAATTAATATTTAAAGGAAATCAATTAATAACGGTTCAGAGAATATGGGAGGATAATAATGGATAGACATTTATTCTTATTTGGCGGCGGCCCGCCATTTACATATAAAATGGCAAGAAAATTTTCCGAACTGGTCTCGGTACGAACAGGAAAAATTTCTTTGCTAATTATCGATAGACCAAACTGGAAGGAAAATATGCCCAAGTATACAAAAATATTAGTGGAAAATGGAATAACAGAATTCCAATTTATCCCTTTGCCAACTATTTCAGAGAAAGAGGCCGCTGAACTGCTAAAGAATAGTGCCGGGATTATCATCGGTGGTGGTAATACGGAACATTATGCAAAGTATATTGTCGAGACTACTTTATCAAGGATTCTCAAAGAACACTTTTCAGCAGGAGTACCAATTGCTGGTTTTTCTGCTGGAGCTCTAATTAGTATGGAGCATTGTATCATTTCAGCAAATGACAATGAAGATCGAATTTTTAAGTGGCAAACAGGATTAGGGCTGTTGAAAAATACGGTTATTGCTGTTCATTTTAGTGAATGGATGGATGAAAATCATTTAAGGAAAGCTGTTATTAAGTTTCAGCCCCATGAACATTTTGGAATAGACGAAGGTACAGGAATGTATTTTTATAACAATCGGTTAATGGCTGTAGAAGGAAATAATGTTTTTCAGATTAAAAACAATCGTCTCGAAGAAATGGAAAAGATCAACTTTTTATAGGAATATAAATTTTACGCAATCAAATTTATTACCAATAGAAAAAAAGACCTTTAATATAGTCACTTTGCAATTACCTTTTTTTGCTAGAAAGATATTCATTATAACCTAGTTTAAAAAGCAGAAAATCAAATGATAAATTGCATTTATTATTTCTAGAAATTTTGTAGTATTCATTTGTAAAGATGATTACAAATAGGATTTAGAGAGGTGGATAAAAAATGGTTCAAACAACTGATTCTATTTACATAAGATTATTAGAGGAAAAGGATGCAGAGGGACTATGGAAGCTCGAATTAAAAAATCGAGATTTCTTTAAGGAATATTCGATTGCTCGCAAGGAAGAGTTCTATACATTGAATTTTCAACAGCAGCTTATTAACACATGGAAAGAAAATGCAAAGCAAGACATTGATTATCATTTTGGCATTTTTCTACAAGAGTCCAATGAGTTAATTGGAAGTGTTAATTTATATATGGTAAGACGAGAGCCGGCACATAATGCTATTGTTGGTTATGTTCTTGATAAAGACAGTAACGGCAAAGGCTATATGACTCTTGCTGTGAAAAAATTAGTTGATTATGCCTTCCATACACTTAGTCTACATCGATTAGAAGCAGGAGTGATGCCCCATAATATTGGCTCGATTCGCGTACTGGAAAAGGCTGGGTTTCACAAAGAGGGAGTAGCCAAAAGCAATGTGAAAATAAACGGAGAGTGGAAAGACCATCAAATTCTAGCTATCATTAATCCTAATGATTAAGGTTAATAGATTAGGAATCTTTTGCCGACTTCAGCCGTAAAGTAATTTAAAAGGCGAAGGAGGAAGAAATGATGATAGCAGATTTGCAAATATTGCACCAACAACTAAAGAAAAACGAAACGATACAAGGATCTATTAGATGCTCATTGGAAGTGTTTATTTATAAAAAAATAGTGCGTCCAGGAATGCTGGCAGCAACAGAAAAACGATTAATTTTCTGTGCAGACTCCATTCCTGGAAATGAACTAATCGAAAGTTTTGATTATGCAAATATAGAAGCAATTCAGTTAACGCGAAATTTAATGAATCAATATATAACGATAAAGTATAAAAAGGATACAATAAAATTTAAACAGCTTATTAGTGAGGATATAGAGGATTTTATGACGAAAATAAAAACGTATAAATAACTGTTTATTCTGTGCCGATAAAAAGAAAGGATTATGGTAAATGAAATTAATTACAATTGGTAAAGGAAAAAGCATAGAGCAATACAATTCTGTTTCTGCTAGCTATTGTAAAATCATGAAAACAGAAGAAGCTACGAATATTGGGATAATAACGCTTGGTCCAAAAGGAATATTAGGTAATCATCCAGCACCGGTTCCACAGCTGTTCCATGTAGTCGAGGGTGAAGGCTGGGTTAGAGATACCGATAATAGGAAGCTTCTTATAAAGAAAGGGGAGGCAGTCTTTTGGGAGCAAGGAGAATGGCATGAAACAGGATCTGATACTGGTTTGACAGCAGTTATAATTCAAGCTGCAAACTTAAAGAAGCCTGATTAAAGCTATAACTTTCCATTATTTATAGGAAAGACAAAGTGCTTTCTATAATCATCTGAGAATGTGGAGAATAATGGATGAAGGATGAAAGAATAGTAGTAAAGATATTCGTTCTTGGGATAATTGTCATTTCTTGTTTGCCTTTTTACATGGAAGAATTATCGACACACATCCAGTAAATGTATATCTTATTTTTCTCTTAATTGTCGCAGCATACTATTCTTTAAACCGGATTATTTGGAAACATAAAAATTAAGTCCGGATAAATGGAAAAATTACTTTAAGGGTGGAGTAAAGGGATATGGACTATTCTCATATACTACTTTTTTGTTTTGCTATTACACTTCATAATATAGAAGAGGCAATTTGGCTTCCTAAATGGTCTCAGCAATCTTCGAGGTTTCAAAAGCCAGTTACTTCAAGTGAATTCTATATTGCTGTTATTTTTGTAACTATATTAGCTTATGTGTCTGCAACCAGCTTTTTATACTGGCCAGAATCAGTGTTAGCGAAATGGATTTTTGTTGGATTTTTAGGTTCAATGATATTAAATGCTATTTTTCCTCATCTTGTTGCAACTATTTTCTTGAAAAAGTATGCACCTGGACTTCTTACTGGTTTATTACTTAACCTTCCAATCAATTCATTCGTAATCTATCATATGTTTTCCATAAATTTAATTAGATGGAATGAGTTAGTCATTGCCACATTTACAGTAGGGATTATTTTAGTGGCGCTTATTCCTTTTCTGTTCAAAATTGGTGGTAAAATAACTCCTTCTTAGGATAGCGCTTTGGATTAAAAAATAGATTAGTTGGAAAATAGAAATCTTGTTACCGAAATGAAAAGGAACAAAAAGAGGGTAGGACATAAGTCTTTCAATCAAATATACCCCGAACAATTATACGTACACACTAATAAATATTCGTATAGTTGTTCGGGGGTTAATTAAATTTAAGAATGGAGGTTTGTGGTAATCACCCGCTGTCTGAATACACTTCGCTTTCCATCGGGCGAGCGCCAATCCTCCTCCTCACTATATGAGGAGGCTTAGTTTGCTCCCCGACTCATCAAGTGTCTGTAGTGTAATGGAACGAATTGGTTTCACCACTAAATTAGAGATTGTTCTTCTTTATCCATTATATATTTTATTTTGTCCCAGCCACGACCTTTTATTTTTGCTTAATGACTCGTTTATATATGTATTGTCCAATAAAAGCAAGACCTATTACAGCAATTATCACGTATGCTACATTGGAGTACATGTCCATATAATGAACGATGTCTTCCCATGAATCACCAACTGTTGCTCCAATACGAATAAGAACGAAATTCCATGTGAATGTACCTATCGTTGTTAAAAATAGAAAAATACCAAAATTCATTTTTGCCATGCCTGCTGGCAGCGAAATTAAACTTCGAATAAGTGGAATAAAGCGGCAGAAGAAGACTGTCCAATAGCCAAATTTATCAAACCAGCGATCTGCTTTATATAAATCATCTCTTTTTAAACGAAGGATATGGCCCCATTTATCAATAATTTTTTCCAATCTTTTTATATCCAATAAGGAACCGATAAAATAAAGAATAATAGCTCCAAGTACAGAACCAATTGTAGATACGATGACAACGCCTGTAATGGTCATACTAGTCTTTACAGTCATAGCGCCTCCAAAGGTCAAAATAACTTCCGAAGGGATGGGTGGAAAGATATTTTCAAACATAATCAATATCAAAATACCTGTATATCCAAAATTTTCCATCGTTTCTATTATCCAATTTTCCATTCCATGCACTCCTTATATTTTCCATTCAATCATATAAAAATATCTTACCATATGCTTTTAAAACCATCTAATATAATCCTATTTCTACAATTATGATATCATTCACTTTTTTACAAAATGAGATGTTGTTATTTGGTAATTGTGCTAAAATAAGGATTAATTCAATGGATTTATAGGAGATGTATATGTTTGATTATTGGATTCCCAATGCGTTAATTACAAGTATGATGACTATAATTGGTTGGGGCATACTTATCAGTGCAGTATGTTATGTGTATAGAAAACAAACAGAAAAACCTGTTATATGGAAAATGGCCATTATTTTATACATCGGTTTATTTTGCTTTAACTTTTCATTTATGGTTAGTGAAACACCAGTAAAGATAGCTATTTTACCACTTGGTGTATGGATACTTATATTGGTTTTTGGAAAGCGGAAAGAACGTTGGAAGGTGTATCGACCATTTGCTTGGCTTGGATTCTTTGGAAATTATATTTTTCTTATTACAACCTTGCTTAGTATTCTGGTACAGAGTTTGTTGTATCCAACCGATAAAGTAGAGACTTTTTTAGCTGAACTAAATAATCCTGGCATTCTATTAATTCATCCTTCAGGCAAACAAGCAGTTCTTAATAAAGAGCTGTTTATAGAAAGTCTGTCTTCTTGGGAGATTGGGAAAATGGATACACAGCAATGGTATTATGAATCATTTCCAGAAATTAAGGAGGAAGAATGGGAAGAGGAAGAACAGATGCCACATCAGACAATGGAACGCTTTCCCTATATTCTTTTAGGAGCGACTCCAAAGTGGGGGATTGGCTATGAATCTACCATTTATATGGAAAGAGATGGAAAGGGGATGCTTATTTCAACAGAAAAGGGTCAGTACTATTTTCGCTCCTCTGAATCTGTATTAAAAGGGGGAACAGATTAGATGAAATTTAAAAGAGTATGGTATTTACTAGTTGTAGTCATGATTGCTATATGCTTTTTTATTTTTCTTTTCTTAAAGGAAGCCGAAAGCTCTCCATCCGATCTTCCTAATGAAACTAGTATAAGAAAAATGATTGAAGATACTGGTGAAATGAACATAAATAGAGTTTTTGACCAAAGAGCCTTAGATGAAAAGCATATTTTCATTCCACATCTTTCTAGTGATAATCAATATGGCTATAGTTTATTAGAATGGATAGATAATAAATGGGAAGTAACCTATGTATCAACCACTGGAGAACCGCTTATATGGAGGATAAAGGCGGGAAATCAGTCAGAATCCTATTTTCTATGGAATCTTGATTCCAAAAAAAAGATAGAAACTCTTACTTTCTATTTAATAAGAGACCGACATTTTACAAGTGGCTGGAGCGGTGAATGGTATGAACCAGCAATTCAAATCGAGGAAGACGTATCAATCAGTGGAAAACCATATGGTATATACAAAGTGCCAGATAAATGGGGAGCCATATGGAATGCAGCACAAATAAAGATAGAGAATCAGGAGGAAGATTTTATTTCTTACAATGGTGAAGGACTATATTATGGGGTTAAAGGATATGATAAGAAAAGTAATTATGTAGTACCACTTAATAGCTATGAAAATGGTGGGATTACCAGTTCAGGTGCCGCAACAGAAGATATAGTAATTATGGATGAATGGGAAGGTGAACAATGGTAAAAAGCTCTCCATAAAAAGGAGAGCAGAATATCTAATATTTATTTCTCGAATTTTGGTTTCATTTTTACAATAAATAGGATGGATAGTACAGCAATTATCCCTAGAAAAACTTCCATTACAAGTAGGTTGGTGATAGTACCCGCCTGATATAATGCTGGGAAGAAATTGATAGCTGCGTGTATAAGAATCGCATAAATAACATATATAAATTTTTGCTGTCTAATTGCATAAATGACTAATATGGATAATGCAAGGTGCAGTGCAAGGGCAAAGACTCTTTCTAAACCACCAGATGCAAAAAGCATTACATTAGCTTGTTCAAATTGCTCTTTAATGTTGTTAATGGCTTCAGGTGTCGCAGCAGGGCCCAATATTGTTTCCAAGTTCCCAGTTTTGATCATAGATGAGATGAGCAGAGAATTTAGTGCTGACATGCCGCCTATAAATATAGCTTCTATTCCTCCATGTCCTAATCCATATGATAGTCCATCATTAAATTGATGATTGTTCTTCAACCATACTTTAAAAGCAAAATAGCGGCCAATTTCTTCAAATATACCTGCAGCTAGGCCGCCGTATAAGGCAAAAAGATAAGGATTGCTGCTCCATTTCAACTCCGTTCCAGTAGGGCTAAGCACGATGAAATGAACGATTTTTTCAAGAATTTGCGAAAATACAATGAAGATAACAATACCAACAAGTAAGGATCTCCAAGACATCATTTTTTTTCTTTGTAAATACACCATTAATATAATAGGAACTATTACTGCCAGAAATAATTGCAGAGATATCCCAATATAAATAGAATTCATTCGTTTTATTCCTCCCATTCCAGTTTCATCTGTTATATTAAGTGTATAACAGATTGGAGCTATACGTCAATGATTATACAAGCTATATAAGTAAAAAAACTGAAAAAAGGAAGTGACCAAATGATTGAATTAACAGGAAAATATAATAGAGCTAAAGTATTTACGGATCAATTAGAAGAAGTGGCTGAAGCACAGATTAAGGAATTATGTGATCAGGAATTTGCTAAGAACAGTAAGATTAGAATTATGCCGGACACGCATGCGGGAGTGGGCTGTACGATAGGTACGACTATGACTATTCAAGATAAAATTGTCCCTAATTTAGTAGGGGTAGATATCGGTTGTGGTATGGCGGTAGCAAAATTAAAGATAGACAGAGCAAGTTTGAATTTTGATGAACTAGATGAAACGGTTCGTAAGTTTATTCCAAGCGGATTCTCGATCAGAGATAAAGCTCATTCATATAGGGAACAAATTGATTTAGATGAGGTGAAAGCTCCTATAAATAAAAAAAGAGCAGAACATAGTATTGGAACCTTAGGTGGAGGTAATCACTTTATCGAGTTAAATGAAGCAGCTGATGGAAGTGTATATATCGTTATACATAGTGGAAGCCGTAACTTAGGTGCACAAGTAGCAGAATATTACCAAACACTTGCTTACGATAATTTAGTTAATATCGACGGGATCAAAAAAGAAATGATTGCTAAATTGAAGGAAGAGGGGAGGCATGCTGAAATTCAAGCAAGCTTAAAAAATATGGAAATACCAAAAATAAACAAAGAACTTGCTTATTTAGAGTCCCAAGGATTTAAAGACTATATGCATGATATGAAGATTGCGCAACAATATGCTTATTTAAATCGACTTGCCATGATTGATGTTATTGTTACAAAGATGAATTGGGCAGTTTTAGATCAATTTACTACTATTCACAATTATATTGATATGGAAAATATGATATTAAGAAAAGGAGCTATTTCTGCTAGAAAAGGAGAAAGAGTAATTATTCCTTTGAATATGAGAGATGGCAGCATTATTGCCTTTGGAAAAGGAAACGAGGACTGGAACCAATCCGCTCCTCATGGCGCAGGAAGATTAATGTCAAGGACCAAAGCGAGAAAGACCGTTAGCTTAAAAGATTTTGAGTCAGCCATGAAAGAAGTTTGGAGTACTTCCGTGAAGAATAGTACGTTAGATGAAAGTCCATTTGCTTATAAACCAATGGAAGAGATAATTAAACATACAGCAGAGACTATTGATATTGCAGAAATTATTAAGCCTTTGTATAACTTTAAGGCAAATTAAGAAGGAAATAGAAAGGCTGAAAAATATAAATAAAGGAGAGGGAAAGGATTCTTCTTCCGCCTCTCTCCAAATATGCACATTTAGAAGAATTTCAAAAGCGAGCGAAATAAAAATCGGAAAAATCCATAAAAAATCTCAAAAAAGTCTATTAAAATGTCTAACAGGCTCCCAAAAAAGGAGTCTTTTTTCGCTTTTTTTCCGTTTGTTTTTTCCAAGCTATAACCTCCCACTTTCATTAACAAATGGCACCATAGTATGAATACCTATTACTCCATTAACCATTTGCCTATTAGGTAAATTAACAGTAATACTTGCTAATTTTGAAATGATATTAAAGCTATTAAAATTTGATAGAAAGATATACATATTAGTGTTAGATCTTTAAAGTTGTTTAATTTCCGTAGATTATATATATTTGTGCTCAAAGGAGCTTCTTTAAAAGTTATCATAGATACCAAGTGATAGCGGGGCGAAATTATTTTCTATTGAATATTACGAGCATGATGATAAAAGCGGCTTGTGGGTTCAAGAATCACTCAGGGATGTCTTTGACCCACGCAGGAAAGCTCTAATCCGTTTCTGTACTGCTGCTGGGAGAACCAGTTGGATATGTTCACCTTTTTCATTGCAGGTAAAAATTCCTTTGAAAACTTCGGGCATGGCATCGTACTGTTTTTCTAACTGTTCATTAAATTTTTTGAAACAGTCATAATTATATTTTTCCAGCAGGTAGGGCATCAAAAAAGCTGACCGCAAGATTTCATATTCCTGATAATTATATGGAGTACTTTCGGGGATCTTTTTTAAGATTTCCAACATCCTATTCATTAAAATTGCCACCTCTTCTTCGCTTGCAAAGGCAGCATATCCTCGAATGGCAGTAAGTCGCATATCTAAATATCGCTCTTTTTTATAAGCTCTTAAAAAAAAGTCCTTTCCGTCATCTGGCAAGTCAAATACTAATTGCTTTAATAGTGCATTGCGTTTGGCAATATCCTTTGTATTATAATATGTTTCCATTTTTATGCTTCTTTCGCCCATATATCCCACCTGCTTTGTTTTGTTGACTTCTTATTTTTTTAGTGTCTCCTCGTGATTTTTACGTTTTGTATATTCTTTTCGATATTAAGGTTATTAGTTCCTCCATTCTAATTGTACTAAATGCCACGTTAGTTAAAGGAGGACTTGCAAACAACTATATACAATTCTAAATGACTTTATTATAACTTAACAATCGCTAAAAATGTGCACAGTCCCATTTAATCATCTTCTTTTTGTTAAACTATAAACCTTTGTTGCAATGATATGCGGTGTAATCCGTTCTTTTAATGTAGGAAATACAGATCCAACATATTCTTCGGGATTTCGAATATAGGCCTTTTCGTACATATAAATGGTAAATGAGCAGGATACACGGACAAAAATATCTCCATCCATATCATATGGTTCTGAAATCGTCAGAACTTCAAAAGAATCATCGTATTTATTAGTTTTTGCGTTAATCCTTTTTGTTACATTCTCTCTATATTTCGTTGTTCGCGTTGGTTTGTAATGAAAATCAACGACGCCAATTGCTTGAATCATATTTTCCTCCCAAATAATTCATTCGAACAAATATTATACCATTTATTTATAAGAAATTTGGTGGGAATATTATTTAAAAATTCACAAAACGTGGTAGGATGTAAAGACTAGGGTTGTTAATTGATTTTTCATTATTTTACATACGAATACTATTTTAGGGGGAATTATGAAGGCTCGCATTGTTGGAATATTGATTTTTAATGAAGTAGAAGTATTGGATGCTGCTGGTCCATTTGAAGTGTTTTCTTTAGCTGGTGGAGAGAATAAATTATTTCATGTCTATACTATTTCAGAAAAAGGAGGAACTATTTTAGCAAGAAATGGTCTTAGAATAGAAGCGGATTTTTCTTTTGAAAACCATCCTGATTTGGATATTCTCATTGTTCCAGGCGGCTATGGAGCAGAAGAAATCGAAATTTATAATCCTGTTGTCATTAAGTGGATTAAAATGCAATCAAGGAAAGTAGAATATATGACTTCTGTCTGTACAGGAGCATTTTTATTAGCGAAGGCTGAGTTGTTGGATAATTTAAAGGCTACCACGCACTGGATGGATATCGATCGCTTGGAGCAAGAATTTCCAAAGGTTCAGATAGTTAGGAAAGTGAAATTTGTAGATGAAGGAAAGATACTAACTTCTGGCGGGATATCTGCCGGAATCAATATGTCCTTTCATATAGTGGAGAAGTTATATGGCAAGGAAGTAGGAAGGGAAACAGCAAAGCGGATGGAATATGATAGATAAATAGACTTGTAGGAGGAAAATTGAAATGAAGAAAATTTCTGTTTTACATTATGATGCATTTACTAATAAGCCGGATAAGGGAAATCCTGCTGGAATTGTGTTAGAGGGAGAGAAATATACCGAAATAGAAATGCAGAAAATTGCTAAAGAGGTGGGCTTTAATGAAACGGCGTTTGTTTCACCATCAGAATGTGCTGATCTAAAAATTCGTTATTTTACCCCCGGACATGAAGTGAATCTTTGTGGTCATGCTACTATCGCTACTGTTTTTGCTCTTAAAACGATGGGGCTGCTCTCTGAAAAAGAAGTTTATTCTATCGAAACAAAGGCGGGTGTGCTTCCGATTAAAATTGATTATCGTGATCAGTCTTCTCCTGCCATTACGATGAAGCAAGTTACACCACAATTTAAACAATTCAAAGGTTCACGATTAGCATTAGCAGAAGCAATCGGTCTTAAAGAATCTGATTTAGATACAAATATTCCGATTCTTTATGGCAATACGGGGCTGTGGACACTCCTTGTTCCTATTAAAGAACTGCGTGTATTTTCCAAAATGGCTGTGAAAAATGACTTGTTTCCAGCTATTTTAGCGGAAATTCCTCATGCGTCCATTGATCCATTTTGCCTGGAAACCTACGATGTAAATGCAATTATGCATGGAAGGCATTTTTCCTCTCCTTACTCTGGTACAAGCGAAGATCCAGTTACAGGAACAGCGTCGGGAGTGATGGGGGCATATTATATTACATATGTGGATGAGGAATGGAAAAATAAAACTATTGTCATTGAACAAGGTCAGGAGATAGGTCGTGATGGGAGAGTATCTGTTATTGTTTCTGAGAGGAATGGTCAATTGGATGTGGAGATTAGTGGAACTGCAGTGTTTGTCAAGGAATTAAAAATAACTATTGATTGATGATACTAGTGATTAGAATTGGGGGATAATTAATGGAAAGATTAGAGCCAGTGGAAGCAGCCCGCCTTTTTATAGATACATATTATTCACATTGTAATGCTGCTGTTTTAGCAGGAAGTGTAGTAAGGGGACAAGCAACAGCTACTTCCGACCTTGATATTGTCATTTTTGATGAAAAGATCGTCTCTTCTTATAGAGAGTCCATGATGGAATTTGGTTGGCCAATCGAAGTATTTGTACATAATTTATCTTCCTATAAAGATTTCTTCTTAATGGACTATAATATAGCAAAACCTTCTATGCAGCGAATGATCACAGAAGGAATCGTGTTAAGAGACGACGGAGCTTTACAAGCAATCAAACAAGAAGCAGAACAAATGCTGGCAGAAGGACCGAAAGAATGGTCAGAGGAAACAATTCGTACGAAGCGTTACTTTATAACAGATGTACTAGATGATTTGATCGGAGCAGACAATAAACAAGAGGAAATTTTCATTGCGAGCACATTAAGCTTTCTTCTCCACGAATTTGTTTTAAGAGTAAATAAGCAATGGGTTGGTACATCGAAATGGATGGTCAGGAGTTTACGGCACTATGATTCTCTATTAGCGGATGAGTTTATTGAAGCATTTGATTGCTTTTATCGAACCAGAGAAAAAGAAAAAATTATAGAGCTTACGGAAAAAGTATTAAAGCCGTATGGCGGCAAGCTGTTTGCGGGATTTTCGCTTGGTAAGGAATAATAAAAACCTAATTGTAGGAGTAAAAAGTATTTAGTACCTTCGCTAGTCTCATGATTTAATGTATGATTTATTCTGTGCCCTATTACGTAGGGTCGAGAAGCCAGGAAATGTATGACTTCTTGACCCCTATTCTCCATTATTTTTTCTAATCATAAGTGATTAGTTTTACGATATGGTTTTATTAGGTTAGCTCATTATAAGATTAATAGGACGAAGATATAGGGAGGAATAGCGAAGATGAATATAATTGGTGTGCATCATGTGCAAATAACCATTCCTAAAGGAATGGAAGAAAAGGCTAAGGATTTTTATTGTGGCGAGCTGGGGTTAAAAGAAATAGCGAAGCCTGCATCTTTGCAAGGAAGAGGTGGTTTTTGGCTATCACTAGGAAATATGGATGTCCATGTTGGAACAGAAGATGGATTTGATCGTTATTCTACTAAGTCTCACCTTGCTTACCAAGTAGATAGTATGTCGGATTGGAAAAATAAACTTAGTGATTTAGGAGTTGAAATCACCAATTCTATTCCTATTGAAGGCTATGAGCGCTTTGAGTTCCGTGACCCATTTGGAAACCGCGTGGAGATAATTGAAAGAAAGATATTGGAATAATTATATAGGCTAAACTAGTTAGTATAATCGAAAAGGAGTAAGCGGATGAAAGAAGGATTTTTAGAGGTTACAGGGGGAAAAGTATGGTATATCATACATAATGAGACAGCAGAAGGTACTCCACTGCTTGTTTTACATGGAGGACCAGGTTCTAGCTCTTACTCTTTACAAGGGTTAAAAGAATTGGCAACCGATCGACCAGTAATATTGTATGATCAGTTAGGCTGTGGAAAGTCAGATCGACCAGATGATGATTCCCTATGGACATTAGCTAGGTTTGTAGAAGAAGTCGCTCAAGTTCGTACAGGTTTAGGGTTGAAAAAAGTCCATATTCTTGGCCATTCATGGGGCACTACTCTTGCAGCTGCTTCTTATTTTAATAATCCAGAAGGAATTAGCAGCATTATTTTCTCCAGTCCGTGTTTAAGTGCACCATTGTGGGAAAAAGATCAAAAGAAAAATTTAGCTTTATTACCACTAGAGGTGCAAGAAACGATCAGAAGCTGTGAAGAAAAGGGAAATACAGATACATCTGCCTTTCAACAAGCGATTGAAGTGTTTAATGATCATTTTGTATGTAGATTAAAGCCTTATCCAGAACATTTAAAACAAGGTAAGCACTTTAGAAATCCACATGTGTATCAAATAATGTGGGGACCTTCCGAATTTACTGTACAAGGGAACTTAAAAACATTTGATTGTACAGAACAGCTATCAAAAATTTCTATACCAACATTGTATACTTGTGGGCGCTATGATGAAGCAACACCTGCATCAACAGAATATTATAGTAGCAGAACTCCACATGCAGCTTTTCATGTATTTGAAGAAAGTGCCCATATGGCCTATATAGAAGAACCTGAACAGTATAGAAAGGTAATGAATGAATTTTTATCGCTATTAGACAAGTGATAAAGCGGCGCGAGGAAGCTGAAAGGTCGAACAGATCTTTTGGCTTTTGTTGTACCATAAGAAAAAATTCGCTAAATATCTACTTTCTCTTTCTGTTTTTAGGTGATTATTGGTATACTACAGAATAGAGGTTCTACCTCTAAAAAGATGTAATAACGATTTTAAAAGTAAAATGAGGGACAATGCGTGGAAAAAAAATCATCAAGAAAGCTTGCAAGGTATTCACTGCTTATTATGGGATTGGGGTTTATTCTGACATTTCCTTTTCAAGATAATAGTTGGATACATCTAATTCATGGCGGTTTTGAGGCTGGACTTGTCGGAGGACTAGCAGACTGGTTTGCCGTTACAGCACTATTTAGACATCCTTTAGGTTTGCCAATCCCACATACTGCTTTACTACCTAAAAATAGGGATAGGATGGTAAATGGGTTAGTGAATGTTTTGAAAAAAGATTGGTTATCAAAGGAAAGTATCCAGGATAAAGTGAAGAATATTCCTTTTACCGAAAAAATCACTGCTGCCATCAATACAAGAATAGAATCAGAACCAGTAAAGAAATCAATGATAAAGGCTACACAGCAAGCAATTAGAAATATAGACGTCGAAAAAATAACTCCATTTGTGCGTAAGCAAATGTCAGCGGCTCTATCAGATGTGCAAATAAGTAATATTCTAAATCTGCTTACAAATCAATTAATTTCAGAAGAAGTTGACAAGAAGGCTTTGGATCATATTCTAGTAAAAACGGAAGCTTGGCTGCGAAAAGAAGAAACAGCTCGAAAACTTGGCTCTGTTTCGATGAATGTGTTAAATAATGTCGAGGCAAGCGGCATGCTGCAATTTGCGTTAAAAACATTGCAGAATATTTTAACAGAGGAAAAGTTAGGGCAAATTGTCCAAAATCTCTGCTTGAGTGGAATGCGTAGTCTTCAAAAAGATGGGGAGCAAAACCGTGAAGCACTGGTTCTGTACATTCGAAAGGAAATTGAAAGCCTTCCAGAAAACGAGAAAGTATTAGCAGGAATCAATACATGGAAGGATAAAGTACTTGATTCACTTGAGTCCAATCATACAATCTTAACAAGTCTCAAGCAAGCACAAGAGAAGGCAATCGAACTTCTTGAAAATAAGGAGTTTATCGAAACAAAAGCTCTTCCATTTATTCTGCAGTTAGTGGAAAAAATCGAAGAAAATAGCGAAAAGATTGATCCTTGGATTATTCACCAAATTTCTCATTTTATCGAGAAAAACCATGATCAAATTGGCAATTTAGTAAAAGAAAATCTGGATAAGCTGGATAACGAAACACTTGTCGATATGATTGAGAATAATGTTGGCAAAGATTTGCAATGGATTCGGGTAAACGGAGCCGTATGCGGATTTATTATCGGTCTGTTCTTAAGTGGAATTCAGTTAGTGGCGAATATTTTATAACAAGATAATAATTGAAAAAACGGCAAACGAAACAAATGCATAGTTTTGTTTGCCGTTTTAATTTTTTTAATGACGATATAGTCGACATGTAATTATTAAGCGCGAATATTCCAATTTAATAGGCGGTACGCTTTTTGGAACTTGTTTTTGATAAGCTTTTTGATGAGAAAAGTAAACTAAGACTCAACAAACCAGCGATTCCAACTATACTATAGATAATTCGAGAGAATCCTGCATGCTGTCCTCCAAAAATCGCCGCGACAAGGTCGAACTGAAATAGGCCGATAAGTCCCCAATTAATAGCACCGATTACGATAAGTATTAAGGCAATTTTCTGTAATACACTCATCTTTTAACCTCCTTTTGTGTTATGAAACTCACTAATAGCTTTATACCCTTTTAACCAAATTAAAATCTAAGAAATATTACCAGTTTCAAAAAAAAAGAACTATAATAAAAAAGGACTTAACTTTACAAAATATTTATCATAATGTTTGGAGTGAAAAAATGAAAGGGATACAAACACCGATTTGCAGTACTGGAATTGCTGTTGTGTTATTAAAAAAAATAAATGGTTTAGATAAAGTTTTATTATTGAAACGAGCAACTCCAGTATTTAAAGATATGTGGTGTTACATAGGGGGAAGCCTAGAACAAGGGGAACAAGCTTGGGAAGCAGCTCTAAGAGAGGTAAAGGAAGAAACAGGTATTACCAAGCTAGCCCTTTATAGTTCGAATACATTTGACCAAATATATTCGCCTGTAGAAAACTACCTATATATTGCCCCAGTATTTGTTGGCATCGTAGAGGAAAATCAAGAAGTACGGTTAAATAATGAGCATAGTGAGTATAAATGGTTGTCTTTTGAAGAAGCAAAGGAATTCGTAACACTGCCAGGAAATGACGAAGTTCTTACCTTTATCGAAAAGCACTTTATTAAGAAAAAACCTACGGAATGGTTACGTATTAGAGTGGAAAATGTGGGAGAGTAAAATGATAACATATATTTACATGGTAAGACACGGTGAATCGTCAAAAGCCCAAGGAACAGAAAGAACAAGAGGGTTAACAGAAAAAGGAAAAGAGGATTCTGAACGTATAAGCAAAATGCTACAAAAGGAAGAAATTGATCTTTTTGTTTCCAGTCCTTATCAACGTGCTATCTTAACCATTAATGATTTAGCTGCAGCCTTGGGCAAAGAGGTGTTCATTATGGAAGACTTAAAAGAAAAAGTGTTTAGTCTAGATGCCGTTTCATTAACTAATAATGAATTGTATCCATATCTTAGTAAGTCGTTTTCGAATCCAGATCATGCCTTAGCTGGAGCTGAGTCTAATAGAGTATGTCAAAAACGGGCAATAAAGGTTTTAAAACAGTTACTAACTACATATGTAGGAAAAAAGATTGTAATTGGAACCCATGGGGTAGTAATGACGTTAATGATGAGCTACTACGATAGGCGGTTTGATTTAGATTTTTTACTTCAAACGACAAAGCCAGATATTTACCGGATGAAATTTATGAAAAATGAATTAGTAGAAGTGGAAAGATTATGGGAGTGATTTCAAGGGGAGGATTTTCTTATGAATGAGCAAAGTGCAACTAATAAAGCGGCATGGGAATATCGTGCCTATGAATTTTGGATAAAGCGAGATGGCCACCCAAAGGAAAAAGCGAAAGAAATAAGGAAAAACCCTCGAGCATGTTTAAAAAAACATCAAGCATTTTTAGAGAATGTCGAGAACAAAAGGATAGCAAATCTATGTGGATCAAATGGTAGGAAAGCAGTGCCATTAGCACTGTTAGGAGCTGAGGTGACAGTCTTTGACCTATCAAAGGAAAATGAACGATACTCGAAAGAGCTAGCGTATTATGCTAATACGTCCATAAATTATATGGTAGGAGATGTTTATGACATCAATTTACAAACATACGGAGAAACGTTTGACATTCTCTATTTAGAAGGTGGAGTACTCCATTATTTTTATAATTTAGATAAACTTCTTTCCCTTTTATTTTCCCTTTTAAAAAAGGGTGGCACAATGATTCTAAGCGATTATCATCCTTTGCTGAAATGCTTGAATGAGGATTTCTCGGCGAAGCATGCTTATTTTGATACGGAAATACATACAGGCGATATCGCATATAAACATTTTTTCCCTGAAGAAGAGCAAGTTGGTTTTCCCGATGTTTCTCTCCGCTTTTATACACTTAGCGAAATTCTTAATGCAGTTATTACGGCTAGGTTTACAATCGATCGATTTGAGGAACACCGTGGTTGGAAAAAGGAGAATATCCCTTGGGAATTTACACTTATTGCAAGGAAATGATGATAAAGACACAATTAGTTGAAGAAGAATGAAATCAATTTCTTGAAAAGTTCTGAAATGAGAAAAAAGGATAATGAAATTTCACATGCTTATTTGATGAAATGGGAGGGTTAGGATGAATCGCAAAATGAGGAAATCCCAAAATAATAAAGCGATTTGTGGCGTTTGTGGGAGATAGGTGAATTTCTTGGTATTACGCCATTAGGTATTCGCTTAATCTTTATAATTACTATACCAATATCCATTCTTATTTATATTATTTTAGTAAATAGTATGTCTGATTCACCGAGAAGCTTATAAATAATTACTAGGAGTTTTGGAAATGATTAATGCGTTAAAGTCAGATTGTCAAAATTGCTTTGGATTATGTTGTGTAGCATTGCCATATGGAGAATCAGCAGATTTTCCCTTTGATAAAGAGAGTGGAATGCCATGCAGAAATTTATGTTCAGACAATGCTTGTTCCATCCATGATAAATTGAGAAAAACAGGATTCCGCGGTTGTGTATCATATGAATGCTTCGGTGCTGGGCAGCATGTATCTCAAACCATTTACAAGGGGGAGGACTGGCGGAGGGGCAAGCATGCAGAAGAAATGTTCCTTATCTTTCCGCTTGTTCAACAACTACATGAAATGCTCTGGTATCTAAATCAAGCACTTACGTTAAAGGAAACTTCTTCTTTTCATGACAAACTTCAACGTATTTATGATGAAACCGTTGAACTAACCGAGAGAACACCGAAAGAGATTTTAACAATTGATCTTAATTCCCATCGAAGGAAAGTTAACGAGCTCTTAATTGCTTCAAGCATAAAGTATAGAGAGAGTTGGATGAATAAAGGGAGAAAGAGATTAAAAAATAAATCGGACTTTATAGGGGCTAATTTAAAAGGATTAGATTTACAGGGGGAAAATTTTCGAGGGAAGCTCATGATTGCTGCTAATCTAAGGGATAGTGATTTGCGAGGAGCTGATTTTATTGGTGCAGATCTACGAGACGCTGACTTAAGGGCAGCAAACCTGGAAGCTGCGCTCTTCCTTACACAATCGCAAATTAATTCCGCTATTGGCGATGTTCATACTAAAATACCAAACTATTTTGAAAGACCCAAACACTGGATAGAGAGAGAGATTTTGTGAATATTTATGGAGCTTTTTTTATGGAATGCGCTCTTTCTTAACTGAAGTCATAAACCGGCTTCAGTTTTTTTATTTAAAAGGAAAGGACAAATTTAGAAATGCATACATATTCATATAGCTACTAGTTGTTGGATCATTCTTAGAAAGAGGCGATAACACATGGTGAGACTAAATACTTTATATCAGCATAAAGTAAAGGGCTGGCAATCAAAGCAAGTTATTTATCAAATTCCTCCCTCCATTGGAGAAACAATTGTCATTGAAAAAGCTTATTACAAAATTGTGAATATCATCCATTACAGTGAGGAGGGCTCTGTAGAGGTAATAGCGGACACTGAATAATAACTTACGGGAAAAAGGTGTAAGATAGGTAGAAATATTTGTTGTTTTGTGATGAATATATACCCATTGTTTCCATTATCCCAATTAAAGATGTCTAATTATCTCCATTTAAGCTATAATAGTAATAGACACACTCGAAAAGGAGAATGTATGAAAACAAAGG
The DNA here is from genome assembly GCF_038006525.1 of Niallia sp. FSL W8-0951. Lineage (NCBI taxonomy): Bacteria > Bacillati > Bacillota > Bacilli > Caryophanales > Bacillaceae > Niallia > Niallia sp. FSL W8-0951. The sequence goes on along the minus strand of NZ_JBBOVK010000001.1, from coordinate 1,566,583 downwards.
CTAAGATTAAAGGTGTAAAGTATAGCACAGATTACAAATTTCCAAGGTATAAAGTGAAGTTAGAAACGCCTGAGGGGAAAGTATTAATCATTGCCTTCGATCATACTTTAGCTTCCAAAACAAAAGGGTATGTTCCATTAAATGTTAATTATGATGGAGAAGACATGGGGAATAAATTGTCATGGTATTCTAAAAAAATTGAAAATATGACCATTAATGACTTTCTAAGAATATTGGCTGGTAAGATTGATAAGTTTTATAAAGTTAGTTAAGGAGACTCTCTGTTTGAGAGTTTTTTTTTATTATCATAAAGATAACGCTTACAAAAAAGGAGTCGCTTCATATTATATATTAGATAATCGAATAGGATAGGAGCATGTTATATGATATTCGAGGCGTTTCCATTGTTAGTGAAGTTTTTATTTTACCTAATATTTATTTTATCGATGAATCCTTCTTAAAAGGAGCAATTTGCTATGTTTAAAGAAAAAACTTGTTATTGAATACAAAATATTCAGATGCAAAATGATTGGCTGAATTCTTAACTGAATTTAGCTTTTTTATTTATCAAGTAATTATGATGGAGAGGAATAAAGAGTAATTATCATTACGGAAGAAAACTTATTACCCTTAAAAAGTGAATCCTACGGTATAACTATATTGTCTAACTAGCGAATCTATAAGGGGGGAAGAAGTGATTTCGAAAAAACATAACAAATTTTTTAGTATGAGAATAAAAGATGTAATTTTCAGTTTAAATGCGTGATTAGACAAAGAGATGTTATTGTTGCTAAGGAATTATAATTTTCAATGTAAGATTTATCTTGCATTTTATAAATATATATTTCATTGTGTAGGTGAGTATATGGCAAGTAAAATGAAACTAGCAAGAATAGAAAAAGGTTTAACACAAGAACAGCTTGCAAAACGAGTGAATGCTACTAGGCAGACTATCGGTTTGATTGAAAAAGGAGAATACAATCCTAGTTTGAATTTATGTATTGCTATTGCTAAAGAATTAAATACAACATTAGATGATTTATTTTGGGAGGTCGAGTTGTCATGAGATCTTGGATATCTTTTTTATTACCTAATGATGAATATAAGGAAAAAAGGATTTTGTACTTTTTTTCAGAAGGAGCAATAATCCTTTTGCTTATCCTTGCAGGAATGCTTATACTGAATAACTATGTTAATTTAGATGCTAAAACATCTCTATTACTACCTATTGCTATATTTCTCCTTTATGTGTTAGGGCGGTATATACTATCTGGCATTGAGTATGCAGATATTGCAACAGAAGATTCTTATAAGAAAGAATTAAGAAGTATTGTGATGAAAACAAGTAGTTTTGTCATTTTATTTTTCTTGTTTTATGCTATTTTTTCAAGTTTTCCAGCCAACATAAATGAATGGATGGAAACAATTGTGTTAATAGTGTTCGCAGGTTTGCTATGGTTTTTCGTTAACTACATTTCTTTAAAACGTTCTTATAACAAAAATAAGGATTTGCTATAAACAATTTATATGTTCATTTGTTAAATAATAAAATAAACTAAGATTATGAAGATAATAGAATCCAAGCATTCCTTGTTTGCTTTTTCGGTGCAAGAACATATTGTGTTTAAGTATGTTCTTGCACCGCTTTTATTAGATTTTCTCTATCACAACGCTTCAAACCATTTTCCAAATTTACGAATACAGGACTCTTCTTTCTTTTCTTCATATATATGGAAATCATCTTCCGTAAATTCAGCAAGTGTTTTATTAAAATGTTTGGGAATGAAAATATACCAGAGATCAGACCATTTTTTATCATTATCTAAACCTCTTATTTCTTCAGCTATCGTTCCTTGTGATTTGCTCTCAAAGTAGGTTATTTGTTCACCATCATAATAGGCCAAACAAGATCTAAATTCGCAAGCACGGTTATTTTCCTCTTTTAGTAATTTCAATATACCAGTAATACCGATAGTATCTAACATATGGTTTACATATGCTCTAGGAAAACCGTTTAATTCTTCGATGAAAAAACCAGAATCTAAAGCAACGCATGGTCTCTTAACGATTTCATATGCTTGCAAGACTTTTTGTTTAGCAATCTCTTTAATATCGTCAGTACGTGGCTCGCTTAACTCTTCCTGTATAGGAGTCACTTTTATATTTTTTAATTCCTTTTCAGCAGATGCAATTTTTCCTTTGTTGGTTGTTACAAATATAATTTCCTTCATCAAAGTGTCTCCTTGTGTTTGTATATTACTTATTGAATTTTACTGTTCTTTTAATATAACAAAATTTATAGAAGAAAAAAGAGAATTTTAGCTAATCGGTAAAGAACTTTTAGAGCAAGATTAAAATAGAATAACTTTTCATATAATAATCATAAGGGAGGGAGAAGAAGAATCCGATTGTCTTAATGATAATAATAGGATTGGTTGTTCTTACAGATTGTTTTTGGCTTGATAGAAATAAAAGCAGATGGGGATGGATGAAAAACTGGTCTAGCTTTGGCAAGGGGCTATTCTTTTCAGTGTTTATTATCATTTCTATGTTAATTTATGTTGGATTAAGTGTAGTATATTTTTAAGGATAATAGCTAAGACAATAAGTATAAAGAACTTATAACTATAGCAAAAGTGTTGAATCTTAACCTTCTTTGTAGCTAGAATAACAAATGAATATACGATATGATAGACTCAGAATCAAAATAACATTAAGTGGCAATAGAATGTATGTTGGAGGATAAATATGGAAGTATTTGCAGATTTTTTAGCAGGGATTGATAATCCAGAGCATCGGTCTCGAACAGAAGAGGTTTTACAGTGGGTAATGAAGAAATTCCCCAATTTAGTTCCGAAAATGGCTTGGAATCAGCCGATGTTTACAGATCATGAAACATTCATAATTGGCTTTAGTATTGCAAAGCAGCATTTGGCAGTTGCACCTGAACGAGCGGGAATCATCCAATTTTCAGAAGCAATTGTGCAAGCTGGCTATGATCATACGAAGCAGCTCGTACGAATAAAGTGGGACAATCCCGTTGATTTTTCTTTATTAGAAAAAATGATTGACTTTAATATTACTGATAAAGCAAATTGTAAGACATTTTGGAGAAAAGAGTAATAATAGAAGGGTGTACTCGTATGACAAATAGAAAATTAAATCCTCAGGTGGAAGAATATTTAAGCAAAGATAGCAATTGGCAGGAAGAATATGTGAGGCTAAGACAGCTTGCTCTTGAGTGCGAAGAACTGACCGAAGAATTTAAATGGATGCATCCATGCTACACTTATAAAAATAAAAACATTGTGCTTATTCATGGATTTAAAGAGTATTGTGCCCTGTTATTTCATAAAGGTGCTCTCTTAAAGGATCCTCAAGGAATTCTAGTCCAACAAACAGAAAATGTCCAGGCAGCACGGCAAATCCGCTTTAAGAATTTACAAGAAATAGTGAAAATGGAATCTGTCATAAAAGAATATATTCTTGAAGCAATTGAAGTGGAAAAATCCGGTTTGGAAGTGACGATAAAAGAGCATAAAGAATTCAGTATTCCAGAAGAACTTGAAATGAAATTTGAAGAAATACCAGCATTAAAAACAGCTTTTGAAGGATTGACACCAGGACGCCAAAGAGCATACATTCTTCATTTTTCCCAGCCAAAGCAAGCAAAAACAAAAGTAACAAGGATTGAAAAAGCAATGGAGAGAATCCTAAATGGCAAGGGATTAAATGACTGTATTTGTGGCCTTTCCCAAAAAATGCCTAATTGTGATGGATCACATAAATTTGCCGGCAAAAAATAGTCGCATAGGGACAGTATTAATGTTTCTGAAAGGAAGCTGAGAACTGTCTTTTTTGTTTTATTTGAAAAAGAAGGAATTTTCTGTCTAAACATAGAATTATTCATAAAAATATGTTTAGAGAGGTGTAAGAATGGATCAAATTAGTTGTATTTCCTACATATTGCATCAGTCTCGCGAAGAAAACATCCGAAAAATAGCAATTGATTTGTTAATTGGAGACATTTCGTTAAAAGAAGCAGAAAGAATTTCTCCTGAAGTAAAGAAAGAACTGAAGAAGGCAGAAGCATTGTATAAAAACCAGCGGATTGATTTAAAGGCCGTTTCCGTATTTGTACAAGACTTTATGTTTGTAACAGGATAGTTTATTGATAAATAATTTTATTGTTAAAGTATTTCTTTTTATAAGAGGTACTTTTTATTTTACTCTTTTTTATTATAAACAATAAAAAATAAATAATTAATAATAAAAATTTATTGTAAATCGATAAATGGTATGATAAATTCAAATAGAAATAAAATAGTGAGGTGTTTTTGATGAAACAAGTATCAACGCTCTTTTTAAAGATTGCTGTTATTCTTATTGGCGTACCTATTCTGGCCTTATGTATCTTTTTAGTACCAGAAATCGGAAATTTTGCTGCTGAGTTGTATCCAAATGATGCTTATTTAAAATATTTGATAATGCTTGATTTTTATGCAGCAGCATTTCCCTTCTACTTCGCATTATATCAAGCATTTAAACTGTTAAACTATATTGATAAGAATGAAGCATTTTCGGAGTTGTCAGTTAATGCACTAAAGAAAATAAAAAACTGTGCCATTTCTATAAGCGCGATTTTTGTGGTGGGATTGCCGTTATTTTACCTCTTAGCAGAAAGGGATGATGCGCCAGGAATTATTTTAATTGGACTTGTTCTGATTTTTGCTTCGATGGTCATTGCCGTTTTTGCTGCAGTACTTCAAAAGCTATTAAAAGAGGCAATTGATATAAAATCAGAAAACGACTTAATCGTCTGAGGTGATATAAATGGCAATTATAATAAATATTGATGTAATGTTAGCAAAAAGAAAAATGAGTGTAACAGAATTATCGGAAAAGGTTGGAATAACAATGGCTAATCTTTCTATTTTGAAAAATGGAAAGGCAAAAGCAATCCGTATTTCAACATTAGAGGCAATATGCAAAGCATTGGATTGCCAGCCAGGCGATATACTGGAATATAGAAACGAAGAGGAAATCTAGTGATAAGAGCATTAAAGCAGCTTATTTGTTTCGGATGGCAACAAGCTTTAGCTTGTGTTTTTCCTGTAGCTATTTTTGCATCACTGGCAATGACAAAAATGATAGAACTTCCCTTGTTACCAAGATACGATTGGCTGCTTCTTATCTGTCTTTTTATGCAGTGGGTGATGGTCCGTACTGGTTTGGAAACGATTGATGAGTTAAAGGTTATAACCGTTTTCCATTTGATTGGACTTGCCCTTGAGCTTTTCAAGGTTCATATGGGTTCATGGTCTTATCCAGAAGCGGGCATTACAAAAATTTTTGGCGTCCCTCTCTTTAGTGGCTTTATGTACGCAAGTGTTGCGAGTTTTTTATGTCAGGCATGGCGGAGGTTAAAGGTAGAGCTAGTAAATTGGCCATCTTTTTTAGTTGTTGTGCCACTTGCTGCTGCCATTTATTTGAACTTTTTCACCCACCATTTTTGGATAGATATTCGTTGGTATTTATCTGGATTGGTCATAATCGTATTTTGGAAATCATGGGTATTTTACAAGGTAAATGGTATTAGATATCGAATGCCGCTAGCACTCTCTTTTGTACTGATTGGATTTTTTATTTGGATAGCGGAAAACATTGCTACTTATTTTAGTGCATGGGAATATCCCAATCAAAAAGATGCTTGGAGCCTTGTTCATGTTGGGAAAGTGAGTTCATGGCTATTATTGGTGATAGTTAGCTTTCTTATTGTGGCAACTTTGAAGCTGGTTAAGGGAAAAAAAAACAGCTTAAATAATAATGAGAAATAAAAAGCGTAAACAGATAGCTCCTTGATGGGAATGAAGTCTTGGAGCTATTATTAAATTGATTTTAGTTTTCCTCATCAGCTTCATTTGAGTACACTTCTTTTCCTACTCGGATCCATTTCATTATATTTTGTTTATCTGGATAAGTTTCCTCTAAGTAATTGTATTTTTCTAAAAAGGCTTGTCCCTTTTTCGTTAATCTAGCTGGCTTTATGGAGAAAAAGGGATCGATTCTAAGTACTCTTTCAATAAATCCTTCATTTTCTAAAAAAGGATGAAATTTTCAAATTGCCGCTGTTGCATATCATAATCTTTTGCTGTCGGTAAAGCAATGCCCTTATGTATCTCTATTAGAATGATGTAGGCAGCCCTCATTTAGAAATCATTTCGAGTAATCGCATAGATAAAACTGCAAATACTCCCAATAAAACCAATCCATAAATGAACGGAGATTTCCGTATCAAGTGTTCCAGAAAATATAATAGAAATGGCAACACCGTATATAAATCCTATCATTATGGCAAACAATCGGTTATATCCTTCTATTTTAAAACAAAGCTCCATTATGATGGTCTGGATTAAAATAATGAAAAATCCACTAATAGACAGAAAAATAAGAGCTTCAAAAAGTTCATCTATCTTATTTTCTATTAAAAATAAGATAGCATAAAGAAATAGATAACAAAAAAAGCTCGCGAAAAAACCTTTCATCACATTTATCATAAAAAAATCCTCTAATTTATTTTTGAACTATTCTATATTTTACCAAAGAACAGAGCTAATATGTTTTAAAAGCAATAAAATAATAAATCCATCTCATCCCTATAAGGGTCAAGGATTGCAGGGATTTCAAAAAATATACTAAGGAGGATAGAATCTGATTTAGAAAATTTAGTAGGAAAAAGCAAAATTAGCCTTTGATTGAGTCAGTCTTTCCGGCTTCAAAATTATTAGTAGACAGCATTTGAATGAAGGGGTATTTAGGAAAATAAAGGAATATAAGTAGGTCTTTGGTATTTAGCTATTTTTAACCTTATCATTTCCAATTCCCTCATTTATAATATATGTATGTAAAATATTTACATGGCAGGGAGGGAGCCATTTGAATGATAGAAAACAGTTAAAGGCGTTGGCAATGAAAAAAATAGCTCAGCTCATGGATTCTTTATCCGATGAATCAAAGGGGAAATATCGTGCGGCAATCCATGCGTTTGCTGACTTATATTTGGAGGACGAGCTCGTCTTTCGGGAACTCTATTTTGCTTATAAGCAAGGGCTCCGTTCCTATGATATAAAGAGCACCAACCAGGAGATCATTTATTATAGAAAAGAGGATAAGGAGCATGTGATTCAGTTTAGACAGTCCCATTATCGTTTACAGGACCATCTTTTCTTCCCCTTCGTTACTTCCTGCTTAGAAATAATGAGAGAAGTGCTGCCATTAGGGTCAGTTGTGGAACTAAATCCGCTTTACTTTCTGCCAGAACAGCAAACTTCTTCAGCAGCCAAAATTGTCATCACCAAGCGTTATACCGTTCCAACAGGTTATCAAACGTTTTTTCCGTACGGCGGTGTGGTTTATCCTGTAGGAGAAATGAAGAAAGATGCCATCCTTTATTTCACAGAGCCTTTGATTACAAATGTCATACATATGGGTTTTAAAGATGAGAGGGAAGAAGCATTTGAACTGCTTATGAAAGAAGAGCTAGTTATAGAAAAAAGATGACATCGATTGAGTTTTCCGCACAGGACATGCAATCGTTACAAGTGGAAATGGAAAGAGCTGGTGAAAGATAATGGCAAACTATACGTCAAGCTTTTCCTCTAGCTTAGTATCAAATATGATCTCTTTTTTGGAAGATGCCAAAGAGGGCATACAGAAAAATTTTGAGCAAATGGACTTAGAAAATGCCTCTGTGGAAGAAGAGATGCGGGAAAAAATAGAAGAAATGATTATAGAACTGAATCGACTGATTGTCGCTATTGAATCCGTTCCTTTTAGATGAGAAAATAGGAGAGAGGAGTTTACCATTGGGAACCGCACAGATAAAGATGGATATCCGTGAGTTACAGGCTACTTTACAAACCCTGCAATCCAGTATCGATGAGTTTAGTAGTTACACAGACACCTTTCGTACGGGCACAAGAAATCAGCTGAAAAACTTTCATTCTGATTTCATTGATAAAGTAGATGCTATTCTGGATCATATGAATAATGATGTAAATAAAGAGTTAGTAAAAAATATGCATGCTGTCTATACAGCCGGTAAAAGCATATTGGAAGAAATGACAAAGGCAGACGAAGAAATCAGCAAGGACATTCGGAGCGGCCAGTCATGAAACGGGACTTAAAAATTAACTATGGGATTCTGGATCAGATCATTGAACAGCTTCATACATATAAGCGGGCTCTTCATCAGATGCAGACTTCTCTGCATACGATAGCTGGCTATACAGAGAGGAACGCGGGAAAGAGCCTGGAAGCCTGGGAAGAGCTCATGCAGCAATCTAAGAAAAATATCCAAAGCTATCAGACGCAAATAGAGGATTTATTAACATTGTTTGAAAACTATGTGGCTGATACAACGGCCTATATTAGCCCTATTTCCAGAAACAGCATGATGAGAGTCGATCGGAACGATATTTGGGGAAATCTCACCCAGATTGAATGGGGAGTAACCTATAGACTTAGCCGCGCCATTCAGGAAACATATCGGTCCCCCAGCCTTCTATTTAGTCTGTTTGACGATACAGATCCGGAAGAAAAAGAGCGAAGCAGATATAATAAACAACAGCTGGAAAGCATTCGAAATGATATGGAATCTGTTCAATCCAAGCTAAAAAATAAAATGGAAGAGCTGTGGGATCTCTATGAGTCAAAAGTAAAAAAGTATGAAAATACAGATGATGAATATGCAAACAAGGCCTCTCAGGTCAAGGATCGCTATACAACCTTCTCTGAAAAGGTAAGCGATGTGATTTCTGTAACAGCAGAGGGAGCTTGGGATTTTGTAAAAGGGCTCGCGGTAGCGATTTATGAGATAGCCAAAGGCCTTATTACGCTTGTGATCGATGCTGGAATCGTGGCCGCATCAGGAATAATTCCAGATTCTATAGAGCCGGATTTTCTAAAAAAGCTTCTACGAAGAGGATAGAGAGTGCTACAGAAACACTCGATGCGATTATACACGATCCCGTAATCGTCCTTGAATCGATGGCGCAGTCTATAACAGACACCGCCGAAAAAGAAGGGATTATGTATGTATCGGGGAGTGCAGCCACTTCCTTCCTCCCTCCCATATGTCGGCCAAGCAAAATACCTAAAGCTGTTAAAAGGAGAAAAAAGTAAAAATAAAGCCAACGAAATCCGTTCAGCCATTTCACAAAAAACAACAAAATCGCTCCAACGAATCGATGGAAGCAAGAAAGAGAACAGCCTATGGCCTAATGGCATAAAAAATAGTGGAAAACAATATGTCCAAGAAGTTACCCACTTCTTTAGACAAAACTTTATGCCCAATCCGTCCTTCCAACTAAGTACAGCGAATCAGGCTCCTATCAACGTGTGGAGCAGAGCCACGATAGAAAATCGGATGGATTCAATCGTTCCGGCCTCTTTGAGGAAAGTGGAAGGGAAGGGGACTGCTAAGGGTACGGGTAAAGACACTCCAGCTGCTTTCAGACAAACTGAATTTGCTAGTTCTTATGAAGAAAGGCTTAATCAGACACCTTCACTAATTAATCAAAAGGTTGGATTTGAAGGAACAAGAGGGGAATCTAAATGTACACTTAAACCACCACCGGATCCACAGTTGAAAAAAATATTAAATGAAGCTGGTGTTGATGGAATACAATATAAAAATGCTGTTCCTGATTTTTCGCCAGTTGCAAAAGCCGAATTTGATATTGATTACATGTTAGGTGGAAATGGAAACAGAGGAACAAATGCTAGAAGAGCTAATTTCGCTCAAGCAGATCAAAAATTAGCAGATCAGCTTAATAGTTCCCCAAATCTTGCTCGAAATTTCGGGATGAAAGCTGGTGGAATAAAAGCTAGAGATATAGAAAGATACCGAGAAAGAAATAAATTAACATGGCATGAATTAAACGATGTCAAAACTATACAACTTGTGCCATCAAAGATAAACAAGACATTCGGACATCTTGGTGGTGTAGGTGAGATAAATGCAGGCGCGTTTGAACCTGGGGGATTTGCTAAAAAATAATAGTAGAAAGGTGATTCTAATATGAAAATAAATGATACAGTTTTTGGTGAACTTGAATATGAATATGGTTGGTCTAGGTACACTACTATAGAATTTTGTGGAAAAGAAGCAGAGGTAGCACTTATGATAAAAGGTGAAGAGGATGGTAAGTTTGATGAAGAACAATATATTGCTTATAACTCACTGATGCAAAAATGGGAACAAATACAATACAGTATATTGCAACCAATTTTAAACTATTATAAACAAACGCGACATGAATTGGGTTATGATATTGACCACAATGAGAATTACCCGGAAATTGAAACAACTGATCAAATACTTGAAATGATTAACCTAGTTGGTATTGTTGTTCCGTATGGGGATATTTATGATGAACGTGATATTGGAATAACATTTGATTGTACATGGGATATAGAAAATGGGTTGGGACTCCGTTTATTGAATGAACAGGTGAATGAAGTAGGGTACCAAGATGTAGCAATCTAAATATACTATTTGTTATACCATAACAATCTTTAACCATATTTTAATGGGAAATTAGTACAATAATTAGTCGAGATGAAAATTAAAATGTATTGAAGTAAAATTACAGGGGAAATGGCGAAAACTAATAATTTTAAACATGCTCGATAGCTTAAAATTAGGATTAGTAATAGATTACTCTATATAGCTAACTATAAGCACTTGATTGCCTTATTAGGCAACAGGTGTTTTTGTTTTTTTGTTAGAATTTTAACTTTAGACGACATTGGATTATTCTTTACTGAAATTCATAGCTCATGAAGGTAGTACCATCATGGAGTATTGATTTAATATTTGGATTTTGTAAGATGTACGATAAACAGGCGAGATGACATTTTAAGTGGTAGGAATACTTATGATACTGCAAAGCACTTAAACTAAAGAGAATGACAATGCTCGTAATGCTAAAGATGGTATCGATACGGATACATAAAGATAGTGAATAATAAAAAGTGAAGATTTTTGAGTGAGACAATAAGAATATGATTTGTTTGAGAATCGAAAGCTCATGATGGTTGTACCGTGATGGAGTATCGTTTTAATACTTGGATAGTAAGAAAAGTACGATAAATAGGCGAGATGACATTTTATATGGTAGGGGTAGTTATGACATGGATTGGCTAACAAACTAACGACAATGACAAAGCTCGTGGCGATAACCAATGGGTAACGTAAAGAGGTGCTGTTTTATTGTATAAGAAAATTAACTTATGGTTGTATTTTTACTAGAGACGGTCGGATAATACTCGCTATTCGTTAAAAAACGTTACAAAAATTAAAATTTATGTAACGGGAGGGGGAAAAGTTGAACGTTGTTGGGTATATACGAGACTCCACTCAAAGGCAGGCAAGAGATAGGGATAGCTTGAAATATCCAGAAGATGAAATTAAAACATATTGTGAAGAACAAGGTTTTAACTTGGTACATATTTTTAGAGAGGAAGGAATAAGTGGCGCAAAACTGAATGAAGAAGCATTTGAAATAGACAGGGTGGGCTTACAGGAGATGTTGGCTCACCTTTCGTCTGTCCAAATTAATTATGTGGTGGTGCTGAACACAAGCTGATTATGGCGGTCAGACATTGTAAAGGTGTTGATACAACGAGAGCTAAAGAAATATGGATGTGATATTAAAAGCATTGAACATCATTTTACAGTATCCATAAAAAAGATCCAAACGACTTTTTGGTAAACAGCTTAATGGAATTGTTAGATCAATACCAACGATTTGAAATTGCCCTTAAATTAACGAAAGGAAGAAACATGAAGGCAAAGGAAGGTATTCCCCCTATTTCCAGAAACAGCATGATGAGAGTCGATCGGAACGATATTTGGGGGAATCTCACCCAAATTATATGGGGAGTAAGCTATAGACTTAGCCGCGTCATTCGGGAAACGTATCGGTCCCCCAGCCTTCTATTTAGTCTGTTTGACGATACAGATATGGAAGAAAAAGAGCGAAGCAGATATAATAAACAACAGCTGGAAAGCATTCGAAATGTAGTTATAAAACGATCCCGTAATCGTCCTTGAATCGATGGCGCAATCTATAACAGACACCGCCGAAAAAGAAGGGATTATGTATGTATCGGGGAGTGCAGCCACTTCCTTCCTCCCATATGTCGGCCAAGCAAAATACCTAAAGCTGTTAAAAGGAGAAAAAAGTAAAAATAAAGCCAACGAAATCCGTTCAGCCATTTCACAAAAAACAACAAAATCGCTCCAACGAATCGATGGAAGCAAGAAAGAGAACAGCCTATGGCCTAATGGCATAAAAAATAGTGGAAAACAATATGTCCAAGAAGTTACCCACTTCTTTAGACAAAACTTTATGCCCAATCCGTCCTTCCAACTAAGTACAGCGAATCAGGCTCCTATCAACGTGTGGAGCAGAGCCACGATAGAAAATCGGATGGATTCAATCGTTCCGGCCTCTTTGAGGAAAGTGGAAGGGAAGGGGACTACTAAGGGTACGGGTAATGGTAATATAGTCAACGAAGTTAAAGAAATTGATTTTGGAAAGCACATAATAAAAGGTGAAAATGGTAAGAAACAACTACTCCCAAATACTAAGTACGTAACCAATGATAACTACAAATATACTACCGATGAACTTGGACGTATTGTAAATGTAGATGCTCCCGAACTTGTATTGAAAAAGGCTAATAGAAATAAATACGCTCAGGCAAATGTAGGGGGAAGAGACAGATTACCAGATGATGATGGCGGACATTTAATAGGAGCACAATTTAATGGTCCTCCTGATATTGATAATCTTGTACCACAAAATAGTCAAATTAATAGGAGGGGGAGTTTGGTACGAAATGGAGACTGAATGGGCCAATGCATTGAAAGAGCTACCACCCAAGAAAGTCTCTGTTAGTATTGAACCGATCTATTCTAATAATTCAATGCGACCAGATTCCTTTATGGTCGAATATGAAATTGAAGGCCAATTTCCAGTGATCCACGAGATTGCAAATAAATCAGGAGGCTGATATTGATGAGTTTTGAAACAGAATTAAACGAGTTATATAAAGAAATTGCACAACAGGTTAATGATATGATTCCAACTGAATGGGATAATTTCTATTTTAATGGTGAAGTTAAGGAAGGAGAAGGAGGAGTTTTCTTCTTTTTTACGCCAAAAGGTGAGGAACAACACATTTTTTCACATTATATTCCAAAATTATATAGTGTAGATAAGAGGGCTTATAATAAAGAACTACATAAATTATTTCAACTTACTGTTGAACTCCAAAAAGTTTTTACTGATAATGACCAAGAACCTTGGTTTTCAGTGACATTAATATTAAATGATACAGGTAAATTAAACGTACATTTTGATTATACAAATTGGCATGAAAGTGAATTTGGTCCAACAGATAGAATTAAGTATTTTGAATATAAATATATAAGTCAAAACAAAGAACAGCTAGATTTTGATTTATTAGAGAGAATGAAGGAATTTGAAGAAAAGTAAACTATAAAGCACTTGGTTGCCTTTTAGGCGACAGGTGCTTTTGTTTTTGGTGAAGTAAGAACAACATGAATGAGACCAGTTTGAAATTCAAAGCTCATGAAGGTAGTACCATAATGGAGTATTGATTTAATATTTGGATTTTGCGAGAAGCACGATAACCAGACGAGATGACATTTTACATTCCAAGAGGACTTATGATACTGCAAAACACACAAACTAATGGTATGACAAAACTCGTAATGATAAAGGGGTAACGATACAGATACATAAATCTAGTGAATAAAAAGAAAGTGAGAATTTTTGAGTGAGACAAAAAGAAAATGATTTACATGAAAATCGAAAGCTCATGATGGTTGTACCATCAAGGAGTATCGTTTTAATACTTGGATAGTAAGAAAAGTACGATAATTAGGCGAGATGACATTTTATATGGCAGGGGTAGTTATTACAGGGAATGGCTAAAAAACTAACGAGAATGACAAAGCTCTTGGCGATAAAAGGTAGGTTACGTAAGAAGGTTACTAGTTTAGCATCAGGCAGACAAAAATTGGGTTGTATTTTTACTAGAGAGGGTCGTATAATACTCGCTATTCGTTAAAAAGCGTTACACAAATTATAATTTATGTAACGGGAGGGTGAAAAGTTGAACATTGTTGGGTATATACGAGTCTCAACTCAAGGTAAGGCAAGAGATGGATATAGCTTGAGATATCAAGAAGATGAAAATTAAGCGTTTTGTAAAGAACAAGGCCTGAACTTGATTATATTTTTAGAGAGGAAGGAATTAGCGGCGCCAAATTGAATGACGAAGCATTTGAAATAGACAGGGTGGGCTTACAGGAAGAAAGAGAGCGAAGCAGATATAATAACAGCAGCTGGAAAGCATTCGAAATGTAGTTATAAAACGATCCCGTAATCGTCCTTGAATCGATGGCGCAGTCTATAACAGACACCGCCGAAAAAGAAGGGATTATGTATGTATCGGAGAGTGCAGCCACTTCCTTCCTCCCATATGTCGGCCAAGCAAAATACCTTAAGCTGTTAAAAGGAGAAAAAAGTAAAAATAAAGCCAACGGAATCCGTTCAGCCATTTCACAAAAATCAACAGAATCGCTCCAACGGATCGATGGAAGGAAGATAGAGAACAGTCTATGGCCTAATGGCATAAAAAATAGTGGAAAACAATATGTCCAAGAAGTCACCCACTTCTTTAGACAAAACTTTATGCCCAATCCGTCCTTCCAACTAAGTACAGCGAATCAAGCTCCTATCAATGTGTGGAGCAGAGTCACGATAGAAAATCGGATGAATTCAATCGTTCCGGCCTCTTTGAGGAAAGTGGAAGGGAAGGGGACTACTAAGGGTACGGGTAATGTAAAACACTTAGATGATGTACCAAGAATAAAAGAAGTTGAAGTTAATTTTAAAAGAAATGATAAACATGACTTCGAAGAGTTTGCAAGACAATTGAAAGACCAGAAAAAGGTATGAATGAACTAACAGTTGATGAGTATTTAAAAAATCGTGAGAAGTATATTGAACAAGGGCGTGCAATTGAAGGTAACGCTGCACAACAAGCGACTCGAGAAAAAGCTTTAAATAAAAAAATAGAAGAATTATTTGAAAGTGGTATGTCTTGGGAAGAAGCTGAGATAAAGCAAATAGTTGGTTGAAAACGCAAGCAGCACTTCACAATCCAGACCAAATAGCTGGAGGTAATCTGCTAAATATTGGTGGTATGGGAGATAAAAGAATAAACTCATCAATTGGATCACAGTGGAAATATAGAATCGATATTGTGGATGAACAAATAGGGGAACTAGCTAAATTAATGACACCTGAGCAGCGAAAGAGTACCTATTTAAATGTTAAGCTTACACATTAGAGGAGGTTTGTAATTTGAGCTTATTCAAAGATTTTAAGAAAGTAAGTGAAGTAAAGGAGTGTACAATTAATAAATATAAAAATATACTTCCAGAAGCTTTGATTGAAGCATGGAAAACATATGGGTATGGTACATTTATGAATGGGTATTTAAAAATAATTAACCCGGATGAATTTAGCTCTTTAGTAAATGACTCTTATTTAAGAAGCAAAGGAACAATACCTATTTTCAGTACATCCATGGGTGATGTTATACTTTTTGAAAAGGATGAAAACCAAGAGTCCTATCTTGTAATGATTAACTATCGAAAAGGTAAAACAAAAGTGGTAGCTTCAAAATATTCCTTGTTTCTTAGATTTTTAGAGGAAGAGACGTTTAGACAGAAGGCATTAGATTGGCTTCCTTATCCAGAAGCAATAGAAAAATATAAAGAACCAGAGTATGATGAATGCTTTGGCTATACACCTTTACTAGGTTTAGGTGGAGCAGAAAAAGTAGAGAATCTAAAAAAGTCAAACTGAAGGAACATATTCTTATTATTACTGAATTTATGGGACCAGTTCAGTAATATTCGGGAGTATGTTATAGAATTTACCATAAGCACTTGATTGCCTTATTAGGAATCAGGTGTTTTTGTTTTTTTATAAATTTTAACTATGGACGATATTGGATATTGCTTTACTGAAATTCATAGATCATGAAGATAGTATCATCATGGAGTATTGATTTTATATTTGGATTTTGTGAGAAGTATGATAAACAGGCGAGATGACATTTTAAGTGGC
Organism: Niallia sp. FSL W8-0951; assembly: GCF_038006525.1. Classification (NCBI taxonomy): domain Bacteria; kingdom Bacillati; phylum Bacillota; class Bacilli; order Caryophanales; family Bacillaceae; genus Niallia; species Niallia sp. FSL W8-0951. The sequence continues at coordinate 1,550,345 of NZ_JBBOVK010000001.1, read as the reverse complement.
AGGAAGACTTAATGATACTGCAAAACCCACAAACTAACGACAATGACAAAGCTCGTGGCGATAAACAATTGGAAACGTGAAGGGGAGTCCATAAGCTGCGTTGGTTTAATAAATTGTGGGTTGAGTTTTTATTAGAGAAGAACCTATAAATACTCGCTAGTCGCTAAAAAGCGTTACCTAAATTTAAATTTTCGTAACGAGAGGGTGAGAAGTTGAACGTTGTTGGGTATATACGAGTCTCGACACAAGGGCAAGCAAAAGATGGATACAGCTTGAAATATCAAGAAGATGAAATTAAAGGGTATTGTAAAGAACAAGGCTGGAACTTGATCTATATTTTTAGAGAGGAAGGAATTAGCGGCGCCAAATTGAATGCGAAGCAGATATAATAACAGCAGCTGGAAAGCATTCGAAATGTAGTTATAAAACGATCCCGTAATCGTCCTTGAATCGATGGCGCAGTCTATAACAGACACCGCCGAAAAAGAAGGGATTATGTATGTATCGGAGAGTGCAGCCACTTCCTTCCTCCCATATGTCGGCCAAGCAAAATACCTTAAGCTGTTAAAAGGAGAAAAAAGTAAAAATAAAGCCAACGGAATCCGTTCAGCCATTTCACAAAAATCAACAGAATCGCTCCAACGGATCGATGGAAGGAAGATAGAGAACAGTCTATGGCCTAATGGCATAAAAAATAGTGGAAAACAATATGTCCAAGAAGTCACCCACTTCTTTAGACAAAACTTTATGCCCAATCCGTCCTTCCAACTAAGTACAGCGAATCAAGCTCCTATCAATGTGTGGAGCAGAGTCACGATAGAAAATCGGATGAATTCAATCGTTCCGGCCTCTTTGAGGAAAGTGGAAGGGAAGGGGACTACTAAGGGTACGGGTAATGTAAAACACTTAGATGATGTACCAAGAATAAAAGAAGTTGAAGTTAATTTTAAAAGAAATGATAAACATGACTTCGAAGAGTTTGCAAGACAATTGAAAGACCAGAAAAAGGTATGAATGAACTAACAGTTGATGAGTATTTAAAAAATCGTGAGAAGTATATTGAACAAGGGCGTGCAATTGAAGGTAACGCTGCACAACAAGCGACTCGAGAAAAAGCTTTAAATAAAAAAATAGAAGAATTATTTGAAAGTGGTATGTCTTGGGAAGAAGCTGAGATAAAGCAAATAGTTGGTTGAAAACGCAAGCAGCACTTCACAATCCAGACCAAATAGCTGGAGGTAATCTGCTAAATATTGGTGGTATGGGAGATAAAAGAATAAACTCATCAATTGGATCACAGTGGAAATATAGAATCGATATTGTGGATGAACAAATAGGGGAACTAGCTAAATTAATGACACCTGAGCAGCGAAAGAGTACCTATTTAAATGTTAAGCTTACACATTAGAGGAGGTTTGTAATTTGAGCTTATTCAAAGATTTTAAGAAAGTAAGTGAAGTAAAGGAGTGTACAATTAATAAATATAAAAATATACTTCCAGAAGCTTTGATTGAAGCATGGAAAACATATGGGTATGGTACATTTATGAATGGGTATTTAAAAATAATTAACCCGGATGAATTTAGCTCTTTAGTAAATGACTCTTATTTAAGAAGCAAAGGAACAATACCTATTTTCAGTACATCCATGGGTGATGTTATACTTTTTGAAAAGGATGAAAACCAAGAGTCCTATCTTGTAATGATTAACTATCGAAAAGGTAAAACAAAAGTGGTAGCTTCAAAATATTCCTTGTTTCTTAGATTTTTAGAGGAAGAGACGTTTAGACAGAAGGCATTAGATTGGCTTCCTTATCCAGAAGCAATAGAAAAATATAAAGAACCAGAGTATGATGAATGCTTTGGCTATACACCTTTACTAGGTTTAGGTGGAGCAGAAAAAGTAGAGAATCTAAAAAAAGTCAAACTGAAGGAACATATTCTTATTATTACTGAATTTATGGGACCAGTTCAGTAATATTCGGGAGTATGTTATAGAATTTACCATAAGCACTTGATTGCCTTATTAGGAATCAGGTGTTTTTGTTTTTTTATAAATTTTAACTATGGACGATATTGGATATTGCTTTACTGAAATTCATAGATCATGAAGATAGTATCATCATGGAGTATTGATTTTATATTTGGATTTTGTGAGAAGTATGATAAACAGGCGAGATGACATTTTAAGTGGCAGGAAGACTTAATGATACTGCAAAACCCACAAACTAACGACAATGACAAAGCTCGTGGCGATAAACAATTGGAAACGTGAAGGGGAGTCCATAAGCTGCGTTGGTTTAATAAATTGTGGGTTGAGTTTTTATTAGAGAAGAACCTATAAATACTCGCTAGTCGCTAAAAAGCGTTACCTAAATTTAAATTTTCGTAACGAGAGGGTGAGAAGTTGAACGTTGTTGGGTATATACGAGTCTCGACACAAGGGCAAGCAAAAGATGGATACAGCTTGAAATATCAAGAAGATGAAATTAAAGGGTATTGTAAAGAACAAGGCTGGAACTTGATCTATATTTTTAGAGAGGAAGGAATTAGCGGCGCCAAATTGAATGACGAAGCATTTGAAATAGACAGGGTGGGCTTACAGGAGATGTTGGCTCACCTTTCGTTTGTCCAAGTTGATTATGTGGTAGTACTGAACACAAGCCGATTATGGAGGTCGGATATAGTGAAGGTACTCATACAACGAGAGCTGAAGAAATATGACTGTGACATTAAAAGCATTGAACAACCTATGTACAGTATCCATAAGAAAGACCCCAATGACTTTTTGGTAAATGGCTTAATGGAGTTATTAGACCAATATCAACGGCTTGAGATAGCGCTAAAGCTAACAAAAGGAAGAAACAAGAAAGCGAAGGAAGGTGGATATGCAGGAGGAAGGGCGACATTTGGCTATACCAAACAAAAGGGGGAAAAGGAACTAAAAAAAATACGCAATGGGCATGCAGAAGTAGTGAAACGGTTATTTGAATTGAAAAACTTACACAGAAAATGGTCACTGTCTAGGTTGACAGAAGCTTTGAATGAAGAAGGGTATCAAACAACCCAGGGGAAAGCATTTACGAAAGAACAAGTGAAGCGAATATTAGACTGAGAAAGTTTTTTATAAAGGGATATATATACGGACAAATACAAGCAAATGGTAAACATGAAGCAATAATTTAAATGGTTACTTAAGAGACTCATTTTCTTATATATTCTTATGTAAAGGTGAAAATGGATAGGCTTTCGTACCAAAGCGCACCGATAGGTGAACGCTCGAACTAAGGTTGCCGGCATTTTTATTCAATCATTGACAACTGAATAGGAGGATGAACCATGCATGAAAAACAGAAACACATTTATGTGGGTGTAGACTTACATAAACAGCACCATGTGGCAGTGATTATTAATTGCTCTCATTCTTTATTAAGTACTAATTTAGATATTCCTAAGGGTACGGGTGATGTTACTCCTAAAAAGAAATCTGTACCAGATTTGCTTAAAGAGCGTTGGGAAGCAGGTAATAATTTTAATAAGGAAAATCGTCCTCGTTTCCCTTATAATGATGAGGTAGAGTTGGAAGCAAAAGAAGTAGGGGTAAAAAGTAAGTAGTTGACTCGAATGCACCCAACAAGGAAATAGTATCGAGAAAATTTACTCAACTTAGTGAAGTGCAAGAAAAAAACAGCTAAGAGTTACTTAAATGAAATCACAAAAAACATTCTTCGGGTTCTAAAATAACAAATGGGACTTTTAATTCTAACGCTTTCAAAGAAGGGCGACTTAAAGTGAATTAATATTAGAAATACCTGTACAAAATAAACCAATTCAGCAAATAATTCTTGATGAGGCAGCAAAAAGCAGGATTATTATTAGGGATATTAAGGGGAAGGTGTATAATTGACTATGAAAATTTATTATTGTGACGAATGGTCGGACATCAAAAAGAAGCCTTGGAACATACTTGATGTCCGTACTGCATACACATACCATCAAAAACAAGAACCATATACGGCGGTATTATTAGAGGATGAGAAACCTAAGTATATTGTAAATGTTACAAATGAATGGGTTTCGTTAGGGTTTTATGATGACCTGATTCGTAAATATTTAAATTATGATTTTGAAGTTATGAGTGATGGTAAGATTTTTTTAAGAACAGCCATGTATTGGGAATATGATGATGAAACTGACATAGAAGTAAGCACCTTGATTTTGGGCTTCCGAGAAGATGGCTTTATAGCAATGGAAAAGAGAGATTTAAAGACCGGTTCAGTCGAGGAGCGCGAAACTAGCGATATCCTTGAAAGAAACTGGGATGTATTTCCTGAATTTGGTCATTACAATTATTTGTGTAAAGAGGAAAGATAACGTGTTTAGAGTACTCTAATGCTTAAATTAGTTATACGAAAGGGGTTTACGTGTACATAAAGCAAGTGAATTAAAATACAATTAAGATATTTGAGTTGGACAAAAAGAGCAATGATATGTTTGAAAAATAGAGACTTCATGAAGGTACTGCACATCATGGAGTTTTATTTTATATAGGATTGATAAAAAAGTACGAAAATTGGATGATTTGACATTTTACATGGTGTGGGGGACTTATGATACTGCAAAACCCGCAAACTAAAGACAATGACAAAGCTCGTGGCGATAAACAATAGGGTAACGTGAAATATAAGTTGTATTATTACTAGAGATGGTCGTATAGTACTCGCTATTCGTTTAAATAGCATTACGAAAATTAACATTTATGTAATGAGAGGTTAAAATACGTTAAGATAAAATCGAAGTAACATCAGAAATGGGTGAAAGCATAAAAATAACTAGTAGGCTTAATTTAATGATTAAAAATGGAGATTAATGATTAGTGGGAGGTTAATTATGGAAAATGCTAACTTTAGTAGTTTAACAGAAGATGGTAAAGTAATATTTTTCCTTGGACTCTCAGAAAAAGTTTTGTCGGTATTTTCTCGCAAGGAAGATCAAATGTTAGCCCAAGAAGTTATATATAAATGTTGGGAATGGCTAAAAGGGAAAGAAAATATAGGGGTTATTCTTTATGAATTATTAGATAATGAGGAAAATGGTATAACAATAATTCAAGAAATGTCAGATAATGAAACAGACGTCATAGCTTGGAATTGTGTTATTGATGCAGTTGCTTATATTAGTAGAAAAGCATTTGAAAGAGAAGGTGTCAAATATTATCCAGAACCAATAGCTTTAGTTGATGATACATTAGTAGACCATTTTATGGATTGTTTTGGAAAATGTGTAGAGAATGCAGATAGTTATATTCAAAGAATAAATTTTTTATTGGATAATTATAAGAATGGGAATATTGCGAATGATTGGCGGACAGAAATTTTAAAGGAATTACAACTATACAATTAACTATGACTCTATTATTATATGAACTTTCTTGAAAAGTGCTACAGAAACGGTCGATGCGATTATACACGATCCAGTAATCGTTCTTGAATCGATGGAATCAAGTAAGAGAACATCCTATGGCGTAACGACATAAAAAATAGTGGAAAATAATATGTCAAGAAGTCACCAAAGAATACTTATTTGAATGTAAAGTTGACAAATTAAATTAAGGGAGCATTTTAATTGGATACCTTTGAGAATTTTTTATAACATAATACTGTTGATCAAAGGATTATCTTAAAATATAAAGATAAACTTCCGGGAGAACTGATAGAAGTATGGTATAAATATGGTTTTGGAACATTATTAAACGGTTTTTTAAAATTAATTAATCCAGATGAGTATTTGGATATTTTAGAAAGATGTTATAGAAGGTACGAACAAGCAATTCCAATTTTTACGACCTCGATGGGTGATATTATAGTGTGGGAAAAAAATAAATATGTTAACTTGTTGAACTTTAGGAAAGGACTCGTGCACATTGTTTCATCTGGCTTTAATTTCTTTTTTGATGATTTAAAGGATAATGACTTCATAAATGATGAATTACGGTGGGAACCATACCCTAAAGCTTATAGTAAGTATGGTAGACCTGATTATGACGAATGTTTTGGATACACTCCTTTACTAGGTCTAGGTGGATCTGAAAAAGTAGAAAATCTAAAAAAGGTAAAAATAAGAGAACACATTCTTATTATTACAGAATTTATGGGACCGATTAAATAGAACCAATCTCAAGATAAGCACTTGATCACATTTAAGGTATCAAGTGCTTGTTTGTATGTAATATGCTTAGTTAAGCGAATGAATAATACTGCTTGAAATAGAGACCCCATGATGGCAATACCATTATGGAGTACGGTTGTAATACTAACTAAAGATACGGGCTCCTTTTTGTAAAGCACTTAAACTAAAATGAATAATAATGCACGTGCGCTAAACAATGGATAACCAAAAAAGGTTACATAATGTACAATTTCTGCAACGGTAGGGTGAAGAGGTTGAACGTTGTTGGGTATAGACGTGTTCAACGTAAGTACAAGCAAGAGATGGATAAAGTTTTAAATATCAAGTAAAGGAAATTAAAGCCTACTGTGATGAAAACGACTTGATGGATGTTTTTAGAGATGAAGGAATTAGTGGCGAGGTCTGATGCGAAGCTGGAAGAATTTATGGTATATTTAATCCGTGCAAGGAAGCTCAATAATTTCATGCCAAAAGGGTACAAAAAGAAAAAGATAAGATATCCACACTATGCATACATCATAGCCTGATCTTAATATATACTAGAGGTGCTTAATTATGGAAAATGATAGTAAATATACAAAGGATTTTGTCTTGAAAAACGGTGTAAACTTTGATGATTTATGGTTTACTTCATATAGTGACGAGATTCTTGATAACCCTGAAGATGAAGGTGGAAAGCCATTTACCGGATTAGCATTCGAACTGTACGAAAATGGGAATCTAATTTATTTTTGTTTCTATAAAGATGGATTAGCTCATGGTTTAAATCGCGAATTTTATGAAAGTGGAAAAATAAAATGTGAAGAGTACTTTAAATATGGACTAGTTAATGGAAAAAGTATTTGTTGGCATGAAAATGGAAATGTTAAATCGACAAGTGAAGTCGAGTTATCAATTGAATTGAACTATAAAGAATGGGACGCTAATGGAAAACTTATTATGGAAAAGGAATTAGAACAAGATAAAGAAAATACCCAATATGCTATTTTATTAACAAGAAGAGAAATAAATCGTAACTTAGGTAGGTAAGAAATCATTGAATAATAGATTTGTTTGAATTTAGAATATAAACATTATGCAAAAATAGAATGAGAAAGTGGTGTTTTCGTTGTTATTAAAACCGGAGTATGCCCAAAATATAATAGTCGGGGTAAAAACTTCTTCTCAATTCTCATGGTATCTAACAGAAAGAGATGTTTGGATACTAGATATAGTAAAATATAAAAAATTATATGAAAAAAATGGATTTAGTTTTGATATGGACTTTGCTCTTTCTCTAAGAAATAACATTTCAGTTGTAAATGAAAAAAATTATCGTCTCTATTTACAAGAATATACTGATTATATCGTACCGTCTTCAGAATTAAAAAAGTTAGTTGATCATCAAGATTATGGAAGTACTATTCTAGAATTGAGGCCATCATTATTTATAGACTTTAATCAAAAAAAGCTTCTCTCCCTTTATCCTGAGCTATTACCTTTTGAAAATTATGTTCCTAATAATTGGACAGGGATTCGTGATGATTTTACTAGTTATATTCCTGAAGAGGATAGATACTGGATTTTTGATAATATTAATTACATAGACAAACTTTTTAATGAGAAAGAGAGTAAAGGAAAAATAAACCTCAGAAGATGATAGGTAATAGATAAAATTTATCACTTCTGGACATTGACAGTGATAGGGAGGCCAAATAAATACTTACTAACAATTTTCAAGATACTTTTAAAAAACACAGAAGATTCTATTCTAAAGTATTAATTAGATATAGTTATAAAGAAGGGTTGTAAACAAAAGCTAGGCATTGAATTTGCAGATGAAATACAAAAGAAGAGTTAGCTAAATGATTGTACTAACACAATTAATATTCCTAAATGCGCATCAAGCTGGTATACATGAAAAGCCCAAAAGCAAATACCCTATGTATAGGAGGTAAAAAATAATGAGCTATGAATTTATTAAGACAAACCAAGAAAATAGTTTTTATCCAGTGGCTGAAAACAAAATAAAAGAGGCTGAGAAGGCACTTAATTTAAAATTCCCTAATGAGTTAGTTCATTTTTATAGAGAGGTGGGCTACGGTTTTATTAAAGGTTCAGAATTTAATATTAATCGAATTATGGGTCCCTATTCTGTAAGAGATTTTCGATTAAGAGTTAATGATTTTGAGTTTTATCCCGACATAGAAATCTATGAAGAATTTGAGAATAATAAACTAATATTTTTTGAAGGCAGTGAATCGGCATTAATGTCCATCGAATTGAATGATAATAATAGAAATCCAGTTTATTATTATGACGTTCAAATTGCCACTTCTCTTGAAGAATTTTTAAGAAAGATGGAAGAAAATGATAATTATTACTTGGAGTTACTACCTGATTAAAGAACGGTAATAAAACATATCTTGAATGTTTTTACGCCTTCTTTAATTTATAATAAATTAACTGGTATTTTAGGCATTACAGTGGAAAAATTCAGCAAACAAAATTTGGTCACGGAAAAAGTCATTTATTGGTGGAGAGTATTTAACTATCCACAAGCGAAAATTGATAAAGTAAAAAGCAATTGCAGTTGGAATGGAATTTGGTTTTGTAGTTTTCAAGGGTGCTGGACTTGTGGTAGAAACTAAAGATGTACCAGAAATTCTCTGGTTAAAGTAATGTCAAGGCACAATTTGAATGGCTAAGATACCGTAATTGGAAGAAGACTAGAATGTGTGATTTGGCACCAGATAAAATGAACCTAGTACCTATTGGAATACAGTGAACAACTATTCATAATGGTGACAGATTCAATGGAATGTAGGCAGATGCCCGAGATAACCAAGATAGTTGGTATACTCACGTTACTGCTTTTTATTTGAGACATAAAGTGTTTTTTGTACTCGCTAAAGAATATAGATTTATTTAAAGGAATAGTAGAAAAGGATGAAACCTATTACTGGGAAAGTCAAAAAGGTCAAAAGGATATTAAAAATCACAAATCTAGAAAACGTGGTGGTTCTTCTACTGTTGGTATCCATAATATGGAAAATGGATTAGGGGCTGGAATAGATGATGAAACTGCAAGAAGGCTGGATACCTTTATAAAAGATTCAAGAAGGTGAGAGAATGGTGATGACACCAGAAGAATTTATTAATAAATGGGATTGTATTAAGAATGGCCCACTGAACAAATTTAAAGAAGTAGATTTAATGAATACATATTTTTCGGATGAAGTTAAGAGGTTTTTGTCTATAGGAGGTCTACCGGAGACTCCACCGCCGTATTTGGAATTTACTTCGTCCCAATTTAAACCTATTACCGATGTATTTGATATGCCAGAACAGTTTCAAAAATATTGGGTTTTAGGGTCAACTGGTTCGGGGAATCCAATCTGTATAACGGAGAAGGATGAAAACATAGTGTCACTTACTAATGGGGATAATTATAAAGTGATATTTGTTAATTCATCTCTGAATCAGTTTGCAGAATGTATATTAGCTTATGTATCCATGATTGATAAAGCAATAGAGATTAACGGAGAGGATGCCTATATTGATAACGATATACCTAAAGTAGTAATGGAGTGGCTAAAAGGGGAACTAGAGAAAATTGATAGTAAGTGTATGGAAGCAGGATTCTTTTGGTCTACTGAGTTTGAAAATCTATTTGAATAACCTCTCGCGTATAGGAAAATCCTTAAAATGTAATAGCTTTAAATTAGACAGAAGTCTTCAAACCCACACCAAACTTATATAAAAAGAGTCAATTAGTGTAATGCCAAGGAGATAAAACTGTTAGGTAAGCAATTTAATTCTTTGATAATTTTAGAAAAAGAGATTTAGAAGACTGTGGAAAATCATAGACTTACAAAGGAGTCTAACAACCGTAATATTTCAAGGATGTTAGAGGGAAATACCTCTATTGCTCCTATAGTAGAACATGATGGTAAACATAAATCATATATACTTACATAAAAGCTTATAGATAAGGGTAAAGAAGTGTTCAAACTTGATAATTTAATGATTACTTCATCAAAAATACACTAAAATATTTAAAAAACTGCTTATCAATTTGGAAAGAAAGGGCAGTAATTTAGGAATGGTAGAAAAATGAGTAAAAAGTTATCTAAAGATGAGTTAGTTGAACTAGTAAAAAAATATGTAATCCTAAGCAGTCTGATGAAAAGGTAAGTGAATATATAGAAATTTTGGAAGAAAATGTTCCTCATCCTGCTCCGAGTGACTTAATTTTTTGGAATGATGAGGATTTATCTCCAGAGGAAGTAGTAGAGATTGCCTTAGCATATAAAGAAGAGAAGTAATCGGTAAAGGGGTTGATTGCATCGCAAAGCCCCATACAATGATTTGATTAATATAGAGGCTAGCGTTACGGTAATCCTAAAGCATAACATGTTATGAAGTTATCAGAAATATTCGAGTATCTACACAAGGTCAAGCAAGGGGTGGATATAGCATTGCATATGAAACGATAAGAAGACGAAACAAGGCAATCAAAAGCGATAGGATGTCGGCCATTATTTTTAAATATTCCTAAAGTTATAGATAAGGCAAATAGACTTATTCCATGTCCTTCTGGAAACCCTATCTCACACGATCCTAGGAAAAAATTTACTAGAGTTAATGGGGTTACCCGGCTCTATAAGTTGGATAGGTTATCAAGCAAGATATAAAATTCCTACTCCATAAAATAAAATTCCAGTTATTAAAAATGAAAATGAATGACTTTACAAATGGTGTATTTTTACCTATACCTTTTGACGATGTTAGTAGTCTATCTAGACATAGTTGCTTTCAAAGCAATTTATAACAATATTGTAAGAAAAATAGAAGAATTAAGGGAAAGGTGGTTATCTAAATGAAATTGGGTGAAAACACTCAATTAGTAGAAGAAGTAATGGATTTTATTCGTCATAATAAGATGTTTAATATGATTAACTTTCATGTAAATAATTTAGAGGTAATAAATAATTTCAAGGAAGCACAAAACCTTGCCTGGTCTCAGGACTCAAGTGAAGTTGATACTGTATGGGAAAATGTTAAATCACAGGAAGCAGGAAGTATTGTTCAAAAGGTATATGATTTGGATTTAGTAACTGAACAAGATGATTTATATGATTTTTTTAATGATTATAACAATTACTCGAACGACTTTCTTCCTTTTGATTATATTGATATTAATGAGGAAGTTGAGGGTGACCTCATGATGTGTGCATTAAATCGATTAGTTAATGGGAAAACAGACAATTTTTATGAAAAAATCTTTGAGATTTATAAGCAAGGAGGGTGGCCATGTGGGTGGAAGGGGACATACCCGATTGGTGAAATTATTGTGTATGTGCCTTAAAATAAAAAAATTACAAATCTTGATTGGCAAAGTGCCTTTTCAAGGTTTTTTTTAATTTATAATAAATTAAACTGATATTTAGTGAAACGAAAAGAAAATTTTGTTTGAGAACGGAGAGCTTAGAATCCTATTAGCATCAAGGCATTATATTTTAAGTGGTTTGTGAAAATAAGACGATAATTAGGTGAGATAACATGGTACATGCAGGTGGATGGGGTAACCGTTGACTTTGAGAAAGGTGGTATAAAAGTAATGAACTATGGTGTATTTAATAATTTAGTTGAAGAGGTAATTCGGTTCTCGAAAAATTTCCAGAGCGAACTTACTAATAATATTACCAATAAAATTGTTATTATTAATGATATAAAAAAAGCAGAATATTTAGCTTATGATGAGATTTTTGGTGAGGAAGAGTATAATTGGAAAGATATCAGAGAATTGGAAATGAGTGAAGTTTGGGAGACTTATTACGCAATGTCAGAAAAGGAAAAGCCTAAAGGATTGGAAGAATTATTAGAAGTTATTGCTGGTAATGTGAGCAAAAACTCATTTAAATATAGTATATTTTATAACGATGTTGTAGCTGATCTTACTAATTGTGCCATTAATCGAGCGATAAACGGAAAGAATAAATCTTTTTTTGAAGATTTGTTTGAGATATATCAACTTGGTGCCTTTCCTTGCGGTTGGAATGGTGCTTATCCAGAAGGAAAAATTATTGCTTATAAATTGGATTAAAAATAAAAAATAGAAAGAAAAATGCACATTAACTTAGAAAATCAGGAGATTTACATGAGTAGAACTTAGTTTAAAGGGTTCCTCAATTTAAGTGTGGATATATTTAGTACTAAAGAGATTAAAGATTTAAGAACAACTATATCAGATGTCAATCCCGATTATGTAGGGGGAAGCCCCGTTAAAGCACATGATAATTGTTAGCAGTAATAGATTAGAGGGTGGAGTTATGTCTCTGCCTCATACTTTAAGACTAAAATAGGAGGCTAATATAATGGAAAAACAGGGGTGGGTTTCAGTTTGGTTAGGGAATATAAACGATGAGGACTCAATAGGAGAGTATGTAGATTTAACTTATGATGAGGATGGCGAGTCTGTCCCATCCCAATTCTTTATCGATTTTAAGATTGATGTGGATGAAACAGATGAGGATACGATAGAAAAAGAAGTGTATAAGAATAGTAGTAGTGATATTGCAACATTATTAGATGGGTGTTCGTATGAAGAAATTGTCATCCCAAAAATCCAGAAAAGTATAAATCTAAAGAAATCATATAATGCTGTGATTTTAATATATAATTTTCAATATCAAAATGAAATTAGCTCAACAGGTGCTTTTGATTTTATTACAGCTACAAATTATGAGTAAGATAAATTTTAAAGATATGGAAAATTGATTTAGTTAATGGTCAACTCAGAAATTACTTATCTCTTTTTAGTAGCCCTATGTTTTACCTTACTACATTAGAAGTTAAAAGAAGGAAGTGCAAAATGGTATGTTGAAAGATATACCGACTTATATCATGCCAATGGTTCCTATAGAAATTGCGGTTTTTCTATCCCAATTGCTTACTGTTTTGATCAAGAGGGAAATGATTTATTGCTTTCTAAAGATGATATTCGCACTAGAATTTTTGATACAGAGATTAATAGTATAAAGATAGCAGAGTAATTAAGATAAAGATAGAAGAAGAAGGGGAATTTAACATAAATTTTAACTTCCCTTCCGTAACTAAATGTCACTCCTAATAAAAAAGTATATAATAAACACTTGCAAATCGTAATCATTTCGTTTTATTATAGAATAGTTATTACTTCATCAGAAATAACTAAAGTGTAAAGTTTAAATCGGAATGATAACGATTTGTTTTTTAGGAGTGAGAGTATTGAATAATAAGAAAATCCCTGTTACTGTTTTAAGCGGTTATCTCGGGTCAGGCAAAACTACTTTGCTAAATCATATTCTATCCAATAGGGAAAGCCTAAAGGTGGCTGTGATTGTCAATGATATGAGTGAGGTAAATATTGACGCTTCATTGGTGAAACAGGGCGGTTTTTCAAGAACGGATGAAAAATTGGTGGAAATGCAAAATGGTTGCATCTGCTGTACACTTAGGGAGGATTTAATAATTGAAGTGGAAAAGCTTGTGCAATTAGGTGATATTGATTATATCGTAATTGAATCAAGCGGAATTAGCGAACCGATTCCGGTTGCGCAAACATTTACATATGTAGATGAGAGTGTAGGGATTGATTTATCGCGATTTTGTCAGTTAGATACGATGGTTACAGTCTTAGATGCTCATCGTTTTTGGCATGATTATGCATCTGGTGAAAGTCTTTTAGACCGAAAGCAAGCAGTGGGTGAAATGGCTGAAAGAGAAATAGCAGATTTGTTAATTGATCAAATTGAATTTGCGAATGTCATTTTGTTAAATAAAACGGATTTAGTTTCGGAAAGCAAACTACAGGAACTGAAAGCAGTTATCCAAAAATTTAACCCGGAAGCCAAAATTATAGAAAGTGAATATTCCAGAATTCCTTTAAATCAAGTTTTAAATACTCAGTTATTTGATTTTGACGCTGCTAGTCAAGGTGCAGGCTGGATAAAAGAATTAAATGAAGAGCATATTCCAGAGACAGAGGAATATGGAATTTCTTCCTTTGTGTATCGTAGCAATAAACCTTTTCACCCTGTGAGATTAATGCAGTGGTTGCAAGACTGGCCAGTTGAAGTAGTTCGGGCGAAAGGATTTATTTGGCTGGCCACGAGAAATGATATTGCCGGATTACTTTCCCAAGCTGGACCGTCCTTAACCATACAAGAAGCGGGCATGTGGGTAGCAGCTTATTCGGAAAGCGAGCAGAAAGAAGTTTTAGAGGAAGATGCAGATTTACAAAAACGTTGGGATCCTCTTTACGGAGATCGCATGACAGAGTTAGTGTTTATTGGGATTGGCATGAATCAACAGCAAATGGAAGAAGAGCTAGATGCTTGTTTATTGACTGATATGGAAATGAAAAAGGATTGGACTAAATTTATTGATCCACTGCCTGCGTTTTTTTGAGTAAAAAAATTCAATTTTATTAGGAGGAAGAAAAAATGAGAGTGAAAATTACCTTAGCATGTACAGAAACAGGAGATAGAAATTATATTACAACAAAAAACAAACGAAATAATCCAGACCGTATCGAGTTGATGAAGTATTGTCCGCGTTTAAAAAAGCGCACTTTGCACAGAGAAACAAAATAATTTTTTTATAGTTATTAAATCGTAATCATTTCGTTTTATGTATTGGAGGAAGCAGAAATGGCAAAAAAGTCGAAAGTAGTAAAAGAAAAGAAACGCCAAGCCATGGTTGAAAAATATGAAGCGCTTCGAATGGAATTAAAAGAAAAGGGAGACTTGGAAGCACTTAGAAAGCTACCAAGAGATTCCTCACCGACTCGTTTGAAAAATAGATGTGAAGTGACTGGTAGACCAAGAGGGTACTTAAGAAAATTTAAAATGTCCCGCATTGCTTTTAGAGAATATGCCCATAAAGGACAAATTCCAGGAGTGAAAAAATCAAGCTGGTAATGAATAGAAAGAAAAGTCGTCAGCTTATTGGTTTGACGACTTTTATCTACACAAAAAATGGAGGAATAAGAAATGAATTCCGTTAATCCTGTATTAGTGCAAATTTTTTATCGAAGCGCGATTGCAAATATGCCAGAAAAAAAACGGGAAATTTATCAATACATAACGACTAAAGAAGAAGAGTTAGAGAAGATAGCTGTGAGCGAGAAACAGTTTATGGAGCTAATGGTTAACCATTCCCCATTTAAAGAGGCGTCTAGTTATTTTTCCCTCAGTTTGTCAGCAATTAAAGAGATTATGGATGAGGCCCAAGCAGAAATCGATTTAATGATTATGACCAGAATTAATCAAATGAGATGGATTAATTACTCCAAGACTGATAGAAAAGCACGAAAAAATAAAAAATGGACATTTGTATTTGTATCCTAATTTTTTCATAATGGCACTCTTATTTAAATAGGATACGTTGGAATAACATACATAGATCTACCATGCTTATCTGTTTTTTCATATTAACCTGGTATGTGTTTCATCCTTTACACTTTAAGCAAATAAGATAAGCGGGGCAGAAATTTATTTTGCTTCTATTTTATAGCTTAGCTTATGTTTGCTTAAAGTCGTCTGGACAATCAATGGATGCAACATAAATTTCATCTTTTGCAGGCTATTTCATTGGGGTATACAGAAAAGACCAGAAACTGTATTCTTAATATATAAGGTAAAAAAGATATTGGGTTTTGAAAAGGTGAAAAGTATGACAAACATTAAAGATCTAGCAAAGATGGCTGGTGTTTCTGTAACAACTGTTTCCCGTGTCCTTAATAATCATCCATATGTAAGCAAGGAAAAGAGAAATGCTGTACTAGCGGCAATTAAAGAAAGTAATTATGAACAAAATATTAATGCAGTTCATTTAAGTAAAGGAAAAACACAAATGATTGGTGTTGTCCTTCCTTTTTCTGACCATCCTTATTTTGCGTTGCTGTTAAAAGGGATAGCAAAACAAGCGCTGGAGAATAATTATAAACTCGTATTGTTTCAGACGGATTATATGGAAAGCAGGGAATTAGAGGCATTACAAATGTTGAAGCAAAAGCAAATTGACTCCCTCATCATTTGTTCGCGAACTTGCGAATGGTCTGTAATTCAAGAATATCTTTCCTATGGAACAATTGTTTTGTGTGAAGACACAAAGGGGAAGGAAGTTTCTTCTACATTTGTTAACCAGTATAAAATTTTCAAAGAAGCATTAGCATTTTTATATAAAAAGGGGCATCAAAGAATCGGCTACTGTATTGGAAGAAAAACTGGTCCAAGCAGCCAATTACGTGCAAATGCCTATAAAGAGTTTCTTTCGGAACATCAACTTCCTTATTGTGAAGAATATATTATCGATCACTGTAATTACTTTGAAGATGCCAAAATAGTGATGGATCATTTACTGCAAATGGATAATCGTCCAACTGCATTAATTGTGACAAGTGATCAAGTTGCAGCAGGAATTGTTATCTATTGTCAAAAACAAGGAATCAAAATTCCAGAAGAGCTTGCGATAATAGGTTATCATAACGAATCTATTGCAAAACTGATGGAAATATCTACAATGGAAATTCCGCTTTTAGAGATGGGAAAGAACTTATTTCAACAAGCTATTAGCAAAGAAATAACGAAAGAGGAAATGTTTTTTCGTTTTATTGAAAGAACTACTGTATAAACAAGTTGTTCTTTAGCTGCAAATAAAAACATCTTAAACAAGCATTTTGGGATGTCAGACTGTAGACAAACTCCTTGAAATTTTGAGGTTTTGCCTATGGTCTTTTTTGTGTCCTCTTCTAATAGGGTATTGATTTCTTCTACAGGGGTTCGCTTTTCATGGGGCGAGTTCTGGTTTTAAAATATAGGTAGATAATTTTTAGAGATGAAGTCATGCTTTCCAAACATTCTTCTATTCAAAGAAATCTTGCTTTAGAACACCTTCGACATAAACAAGTTATCAGAAAAATTTATGCAAAAAGAAACGATTGAATGTGTTTTCGCAGATGGAAAAGAAAAGTATGGTATGCGATGGACAACTTTAAGGGGGCTTAAAAAATTGTCTATGCAGGCGATGCTTATTTTTGCATCCATGAACGCCAACTGGACTTGGGTGAGTCTGGTAACAGCTTAAGAAGAGCATAAAGAATAAATCAAAATACAATAAAATAACGAAAAAGACCCTAAATTACAAAAGGGTTCAGAATGAAAACATTCTGATTCCCTTTTGTCGACAAACTGTCACCCCAAGCAAGCATTTGGGATGTTTTTATATTTTGTATCTTGCCTCTTTACAATTTTGCTCTAATTAGGAGTAAACAGGAACAAGTTTTATTTTTTGACTAGGTTTTAGTAAGGATAGAAGCGGTATATCTGTATCAACCACCTTTCCGATAACGTTGACTCGCTCATCTGCTGGAAGATCACACAGGGTGATTTGTATTTCTCCGCGATAGCGTCCATAAAGGTCATTATCTCTTGTGATTGTGCCGGCTGGACGTGCTTCTGTGTTCTCCGGGTAGATATTTTCTAGACTTCTCGTATCTAGGAAGCGGAGAACATCTCGGGAAAGATCAGGACGAAGCTGGAACTCGCCTTCTTGGTAACCCTGGATGCGGATGGAGACATAATGATGCTGGTCAAAATCGATTAATTTATGAAGCAGTGCTTCACTGACTCCATAATCACCAATGTAAACATCCTCAACCCCTGCTAGAAATAACTCTAATGCAGCATGATATGGCTCTAAGTGCCGATGATTTTCCAATGTCGGCAGACCGTCAAATAGGGGGCCGCGTTTTTCTTTATCACCTGGAATATATGCACTAATAGGTATTCCAAAACGCTGGAAGATTTCATTTTGTGATTGAAAAAAGGAAATGGATAATCCTGTTTCTTGTCTTGGGTAGAAATTATGCCATGCTATCAATTGATTGGCGTTCAGACCAGCTTTTATAAGTGCAGACAAGTCCTCCTCTTGGAAAGTACTAGCATTAAGAGCCAGTTTAAAAGCTTTGGAAAGGGTTAAAATCATTTCATTATCAAAACCATCATCTAATCGAAGGCCAATAACCCCTAGCTTTTTTAACTCCATTAAACTGTTTAATCCTAAATGACTAGGCGTTTTTAAGGAAACATCGGCAAAAACCTCTATTCCTGCTTCAGCAGCCAGAGTCATAAGCGCTTTGGCTCTAGTCGCTAATTCCCCAGACTCTTCCGGAATATGGAGAGAGGTGAATGCCCGCTTTACTCCTAATTTTCCAGCGCGGATAATTCGTTCTTCCGCTATAGGATCCATTAAATAAAAGGAAATGCCAATCATTCAAACTCACCAGCCATTTCATCTTTGAAGCCAAATAAATACGTAAAAACAAATCCAGCGGCATAAGCAATTAATACCCCTGCTAAATATAGAAACACTTGACCAGTAACAACTAGGAATGCAAGTGGTATACCAGATACGCCGATAGCTACAGTAGCAACTCCGAATGCAGCCTGAAATGCTCCACCGACTCCAGCTCCCAAACATGCTGTTAAGAAGGGACGCCCTAGCGGAAGGGTAACACCGAATATCAATGGCTCTCCAATCCCAAGAATCCCTGCAGGAAGACCACCAGCAATAGCTCTCTTTAATCGTTTTTTCTTTGTTTTAAAGTAAATCGCAAACGCTGCACCTACTTGGGCAGCACCGCCCATTGCAAGGATTGGCAGAAGAGGATCATTATCAATTGTATTAATTAACTCTAGATGTATTGGTGTTAACCCTTGGTGTAACCCAGTGACAACAAGGGGAAGGAAGGTTGCTCCAAGAACAAAACCTGCAACTACGCCCCCCATTTCCAGTAAGGAGGTTAATCCTTTTGTAATAATATCGGAAATAAGACCACCAAGCGGCATAAATATGATATAAGTCAAGATACCAGTAAGCAATAAAGCGACAGTCGGTGTAATAAAAAGATCTAGTGAGGTTGGCACATATTTACGAACTTGTTTTTCAACTAATGCGATAAAGATTGCTGCGAATAGCACGCCAATTAATCCGCCTCGACCAGGCAGTAAATCTGTGCCAAATAAATGAATGCCAGCAACAGCGGGGTTTATAATCAAAATACCGGCAATAGCTCCAAGCGCTGGCGAACCGCCAAACTCTTTTGCTGCATTTGAGCCGACTAATATGCCGAGGTATCCGAATAATCCACTGCCAATCACAGATAATATGATGGCAAGTTGTGATTCATCTGCCAGCCAACCGGCTTGGACAATGGCTTTTGTAATTCCTGTTATCAATCCCGAAGCTACGAGAGCAGGAATTAATGGGATGAAGATACTAGCAATTTTGCGCAAAAATAATTTAAATGGTGTTGCATTCTTTTTGTTAATTTCAGCTTTTTTGCTTGCTGCCTTTTCTTTTAAATTAATCCCGCCAGCATCATCGATTAATCTACTAAAGGCTTCTGTAACTTTATTTACTTTTCCAGGGCCAAGAATAATTTGCAGTGTTTCTTCTACTACAACTCCTAATACTCCATCCACTTTTTTTAATTCTTCTTTATTGATTAAGGAAGAATCCTTCGGTGTGACACGAAGTCTTGTCATACAATGTGTGTAGCTAACAATATTTTCAGGACCACCTAATTGTTTGAGAATCTTTTCTGCTAAAATTTTGTTGTTTTCACCAGCCATCTTAAATTCCCTTCTCTCCACTATTATTTATTTTTGCAATCCCATCAAATGTGTCCAGGCACCATGTTGTTTCTAGATAGGGAAGACACATTTAAGCGAATGCTACTTTCCTTCTTTAATAAATTGAATAGCTTCTCTTGTTTTATCAATAGAGGTAATAGTGTCCTCATATTGAGCTGTTGCCATTGAAAGAAACAAAATATCCATGATATATAGCTGAGCTAGACGTGACGATGTGGCTGCACTTCGAAAGGGAGCTTCCGCTGAATAGGAAGTAAACAGCTTAATATCTGATAATGAAGCAACAGAGGATTGACCGTATTTTGTTAGACTGATTGTTTTTACACCCTGTTTTTTGGCAAGTGACATGACTTTAATTACTTCAGGAGTTTCGCCTGAATGGGAGATTCCAAAAACAATATCATCCTTGCCAGCATTTCCGATTAATGTAGCGACAAGATGTATATCAGTAAAGGCAGTAGCGTTTTTATGAATTCGCAGAAGCTTTTGCTGAGCATCTTTAGCGATAATATTGGAAGCGCCAATCCCAAAAAAATGAACATTTTTTGCAGCAGATATAGTGTGGACAGCGCGCTCCAATTCTTCATAATTAATTATTTCTTCAGAATCACGGATACTCTGAATGCTGTTACTAGTTGTTTTTTGAACAATAGAGTAGAAGGATTCATCAGGTTCAATATCGCGATATCCTTGTTCAAGGGGCTTCACTAAATCGCCAGCAATTCTAACTTTTAAATCTTGAAAGCCATTTAAGCCTAAGGATTTACAGAGTCGAATAACCGCGGCTCCGCTTGTACCTGCATGTGCGCCGATTTCATGAACGGTACTGTTTAAGAGCATATTTGGATTTTCTAGTATAAACGCAGCAATCTTTCGCTCGGAAGCGGGGAGCTGCTCCAACATGCTTTGAATAATTTTTAAACCACCTGCTACCACATTCTAAACCACCTTTTCAGATTACTTTTGAATTGCTTTTTTTACATAACCATTAGCATTTGCTAAAAGCTGCTCTGCTTCTTGCTTGCTTGAATTTGTTTTTAACATGACGATTGCTGTTTTTACTTGTAAGTTTGCCTCTTCCAATGTTTCTAATGCTTGTTCATAGGAGACATCTGCAATTTTGCAAATAATAGCGATTGCTCGTTCCTTAAGCTTTTCATTGCTTACATGAACATCTACCATTAAGTTTTCGTATGCTTTTCCTAGCAATATCATGGAGGAAGTGGAGATCATATTTAAAATCATTTTGTGTGCAGTGCCTGATTTTAACCGGGTTGAACCGGTAAGCACCTCAGGACCGACAATCACTTCGATTGCTTGCTCTGCTTCTTTACTGATGGCTGCATTTTTATTACAGGATAAGGCAATTGTTTTTGCTCCAACTGCTCTTGCATACTGCAATGCTCCGATAACATAAGGAGTCCTTCCACTGGCGGCAATACCAATCACCGTATCATTTTTTGAAAGACTTATAGCTTTTAAATCTTTGATACCAAGATCTGGCTGATCTTCTGCTCCTTCGACCGCTTTAAAAAAGGCTGTTTCTCCACCAGCGATCAGTCCTTGCACCATTTCGGGATCTGTACCAAATGTTGGTGGACATTCTACAGCATCGAGAACGCCTAATCTTCCACTCGTTCCTGCGCCCACATAAATAAGGCGACCGCCTTTTTGGAAGGATTCAAAAACGTATTGGACGGCTACCTCTATATCAGATAAGACTTCCTTGACTGCAAGAGCCACTAGTTGATCTTGTTCATTCATTAACCGCAATATTTCCATTGGTTCAGCCGTATCGATTTGCATTGTTTGCTCATTTCGAGATTCTGTTGTTAATAGCTCAAGCTTTTCTTCCATTGTAAATACTCCTTCTCCAAGTTTGTTTAGATTTGAAAGCGATTTCCTTGAGAAGATTATAATAAAACTAAAATGAAATTTCAATAATTAATAACAAATAATAAAATGAAATTTTATTTCAACGTGCTTACATAAAAGAAAAGACAATTGACTGAAACTTACTATTATCCTTATACGTATGGTAAGAGGAGGGGGGAAAAACATGATTTTCCGTTCGAAAGTAGATCGCTTCTTTATTATCATGTTGTTAGTCGTTATTTTTAGTATGGGGCTTGTTACGTTAGGTCCATTGTTTTTAGAGAAAGAGCGAACTATATTGCCTAGTATTATTATGAGCGCCATTTTTGTCTTATGTACTTCTTTTTTAGCATGGATTACATTTGGTATTAAGTATGTGTTTACCGATGAGTATTTACTAGTAAAAGGGGGGCCTTTTCACAGTAAAATCCGCTATGAAAATATTACTAAAGTTGCTAAGACGACTGATATATTTACTGGTTTTCGACTGTTAACTTCCAAATTAGCAATCGAAATATTTTACATGACAGCAAGCCTTGGCAGTGTAAAAATATCGCCGCAGAACGCTGAATTATTTTTAATAGAATTAGAAAATAGAATTTCAAAAAAGAGGCAAAAGCAATAATTAACGATAAATTATTTTTAGCGATGGTGGTGAGTATGTGAGGAAGAAGATAATATTAGTAGGCACTTTTCATTTCGCGGAAAATGCTGATATGATAAAAAGGAAAGACGAAGAGATCGAAGAATTAGTTCAATTATTAGCAGAATGGAGACCTTCCAAAATCGCCTTAGAATGGGATAAAAAAGATGAGCAGCTTCTTATTGAAAAATTTCATCAAGAAAGTAATCAATATTCTACAGATGAGATTGAACAAATTGGTTTTAGATTAGCGAATAAATTACACCATGATAAGGTATATGGGGTAAATTGGGAAGGGGAATTAGGGCAAGAAGAAGTTCAAAACCTTTTTAATGAAATAAAGGAAAATTATCTAGAACTATCTGAAAAAATGGAAAGTTTAAATAAAGCTAGTCCCGTGTTGTCTGCAACAAGTTCATTAATAGAGGCATTTCGCCGATTGAATGAGAACGCATATATACATAGACTTGAGGATCTTTATTTATCTTTTGTCTTAGTTGAAAATAAACAGGGTGTAAAAATTGGTATTCCATTTCTAGATAAATGGATGAAAAGAGAATTGTATATATTTAATAATGTGCTAGAGATTACAAAGGATAATGATCAAGATTGTATTTTGCTTCTTATTGGCAGTGACCATTTGTGGCTATTAAGAAAGTTTTTTGAAGGAATTGGCTGGGAAGTAATAAATCCTTTTTCCTGTAAAAACAAAATATAAGGGGCAGGAGGAATGTTTTATGTATTCAATAGAAGGCTTCCATTAACGTTCAAGGTTACTGCCATTTCCACGAGCTCCTCCCTTTTCAATAGGCATAAGAAGAATGGAAAAAGGGAGGATGAAAATCGATGGCAATTCACTACTTGAACATTAATAATAAAGAATTATATGTGGAAACGCATGGGAAAATCACAGGAAAAGCTATTCTATATTTACATGGCGGCCCAGGTGAAGAATGTTTTGACTTTTCCATGAATCAAACACATCGTCTAAACAATTTTTTTCGTTTAGTTGTTATAGATCAGAGAGGAGTATGTCGCTCTGAAGAAATTTTTAAGGAGGAGTCTTTTGGAATAAACCATTTAATAGAAGATTGTGAAGAACTACGTGTCCAACTAGGTATTTCTAAATGGTCGATTATAGGGCATTCTTTCGGTGGATATTTAGCCGTCCTATATGCAAATCGCTATCCATATGCTATCGAAAAGATAATTTTTGAGTGTCCTACATTTGATTTCGAATTAACAGCAAAATCCTTATTAAAAAGAACGGCTAGCTTCTTTGCAAGATATAACATGATTCCATTACAGAAGAAAGTCAATCGTTTAATTGCTAAAGCTGTTTCACCAAAAGAATTGGTAGAAGGCTATTTGCAGCTAAGCTCTTATTTGAAAGAAAAACGAATGGAAATATATAGTTTGCATTCTATTAATCTAGAAACAAGTATTTATACAGACGAACAATGGGATCGTTTTTATGATAAGTCTGAAATCCATTTTGCAAGATTAAGGAATGAAGGCAAGATCTTCGAATCGGTTTTACCACTATTAAAGAAGATACAAGTACCAAGTCTTTTAATAGTAGGTGAATATGATCCAGTAACCTGTGAAAAGCAAATAGATTTTTTTGATAAGAATGTTCGACAAGGAGAAATTCAAATAATAGAGCAGTGTGGGCATACGCCTCATAATGAAAGTCCAGAATGGTTTAGTAAAATGGTAACGGAATTTTTATTATGGGAAAATCATTGAAGCAAAAATCATGAAACTAAATGGTGTGAAGTAAAAGGTGCTATGTTTTCATTATTAATACCTTTTACCCTTAGAAAAGCTTTTTTGAAAGACTTCATAAGGTAATTTGCTGTAAAAGGAGAAGACAATCATGTATGTAAAAACAAGTGATGGCTTACAAGTATATTATGAAATGAGTGGAAACGGAGATCCATGCCTTTATCTGCATGGAGGTCCAGGATATTGGAGCAAACCTTTCCAGCTATTTGCCCATGGTCTTTTAGAAAAAGATTTGCAAATGATATATTTAGATCAGCGAGGATGCGGCCGATCTGAACATTGCCTATCTCAGGATTATTCATTAAATAGATTAATCATGGATTTAGAAGAATTAAGAATTTCGCTAGGAATTAATAAATGGTATATTATGGGGCATTCCTTTGGCGGCATTCTTGCAGTTAACTATGCTGCTCGATTTCCGGAACATACCATTGGGCTAATATTAGTCAATATAACACTGAATATATATGAATCGTTTGAGTATCAAATAAATAGAGGACTTGAAATTTTACAAGAACAACGAAATATCTTCCCGTCTGACCCACAGGAGGATTATATAGAATTATTCTATTCGATTCTTTTTAAATTAATCGAGAACGGAAGTTACGATCATTTTCAATATACCGATATAGACAAGAAAAAAGAAGTAGATAGGATAGATAAGGAATTAAGAACTGACCCCTATTTCCAAAAGAAGGTTTTCTCCTTAAAAGAATATTTTCACGATTTTACAGAACTTATGAAAGAAATAAAAAAACCGACTTTAATTATAGCTGGTACATCTGATCACGCTGTTGGACCAAACCATCATTTAACTTTTCCATGTAAAGATGCGGTCGTTCACTATATTAATGGCGGGCATCATCCATACATAGAGAATCAAGATGCGTTTAAAGAGGCAGTATTAAGCTTTGTAAATGATAATAAGACTGTTTAGAATTAACTTAAGTCCGGTGATAACATTGTATACATCATTTTCGTCAGGAGGGAAATGAAATGCTAGCCTCTCTACAGGCAATTCAAGAAGTTAAACAGGGTGATAAAGAGGTATTGCGACAACAGAAATGGCTGCAATATCTTTATATAACAAAAGAAAAGAATGTGAACTTAGAACAAGTTCCTTCGTTAGAAGGGTTAGAAAGCAATCCGGTTTTATCCTATGTGGAAAAGACTCTATTAATCTTAGATAATTGTACAAGTTTAAATGATGCTGAAAAACAAATAATTGAACAGGTTTTAATATGGAGCGATGTAGCAAAATGCGGCTCTCCTTCTCAGCGCAAATATTGGAGAGAACGGGGATTTCAATTAGGCATTCATAATATTGGTTCTGCGCAAATATATGCAGAAGAAATAAGAAAGACAACAAATGGCGAACGTAACTTGGTTTTAGAAGAGCTTATTTTTACACTTATTTATACACATGGATTAATTGGTCAATTTATAAGAGGAGAAGTTCGCTATTGTCAATTAGAACCATTAATTTTATCTATGAATAAAAACTTCGTAGTAGATAAAAAGGATAGGTACCGTTTATTATATGTCTTGAATCAATGTATCATCGAAGCTGTTTCACCGCAAATATGGAAGGAAGTTCAAGAGGAAGTTAAAGAAGTTATTAGCTCTATTTTGGAAGGGAAAAGGGAGCAAGAGTTACCATTAGAGGAAAGAATTAAGAGGCTGAGAAAAGCCGCTATCCAAAACGGAGAAAATTTTGATGAAGAGTATAGTCGTTTTTTAAAAGAATCGAAAAGAATTGAATTGCTTCAATTATTTTTTCATAAAACGGATATGTGGTATGTGGAGTCTGCTCTGCATGATTTCTCCTTGGAAGAATTTTTGAAAATCTTCCTATTAATCTATCAAAAAGTCGATCCATTAACGATAAAGCAAATCAGCTTTGAACCGTTTATGAAAGACATCTATTATGACTATAAAGGTAAAAAGACAATTAACTTATACAAAAAGAGAATCATTGAGGCATTTTTGAAAGAACAAACGATTGATGATTTAATTGCCGGCACAGAGTGCGCAAATGAACATGTCGAATTAGTGATTATTCCGCTTGACTTTTTAAATGAAAATATTAGCGTAACATTTGTTTATTCAAAGGCTGGGGAGAAATTAATTGAATTTTGTCAGGAAGCAGAAAAATCACCCCTTTATGAACGGGCAATCATTCTTTTATATGATTTTTTTGGTTTTCGAAAGGATGGCTTTGATCGAATGCAGAATGAACAAAACTATCTTGCTGATATGAATAATGCTGAAGACCATAAAAAGATGATTGCTGACTATGCAATAGGAAATAAGCTGCTGGATATAGGGGCAGGCGGTGGAATTATGTTAGATATTCTATCGGATTGCCACCCCGATGCAACTGTTATCGGCATTGATATTTCTACCAATGTTATCGAGGCATTAGAAAAAAGGAAGATAAGAGAAAAGAAAACATGGCTTGTTAAACAGGCAGATGCTCTGCAATTAAAAGAAACTTTTGCGGTGAATAGCATGGATACCATTATATTTTCTTCGATTCTTCATGAGATGTATTCTTATATTCCGTATAAAGGGATGAAATTTAATCCAGAGGTTATTTTGGATAGCTTGACAAGTGCATTTGAAGTCCTTAAACCAGGTGGCAGAATCATTATTAGAGATGGTATCATGACCGAGCCGAAAGAAGAATGGAGACAAATTGAATTTAAGCTGCCAAATGGCTTGGATTTTTTTAAACGCTATGTAAATGATTTTAAAGGCAGACAGATCGAGTTTGAGCAAATTAACGAAAGCACTGTTCAATTGCCGATAAATGATGCGATGGAATTTCTATATACTTATACATGGGGAGAAGAGGCCTATCCGCATGAAGTACAAGAGCAGTTCGGGTACTTTACCCCTGCTGAATATAAAGATGTTATTAAAAGGGTGATTGGCAATAAGGGGAAAGTGCTATTGTTTGACCATTATTTACAAGGTGGCTATGCAGAGCATCTATTACCGAAAGTAAAATTGATGGATTCGTCTCAAAACGTGGTTAAATTTCCTGACAGCACTTGCTTTATTGTGATTGAAAAACATCTTAGATAGAGCTTTAAATAGTTTTCAAGCAAGGCAAAAAAATGGAGAGAATAGATTTCCGCCTACTTTCACATAATGAAAAAGGATCTATTTTAAAAAAGGAACCCTATGGGGAACTTAACATTTCTTTATATAGAAAGTAGGTGGAATGATGGATATTAACAGAGCAAAACAAATACTTTCCTCATCAGCAGAAATAGAAGTAAAGTATAACGGTGCTTCAGTTTGGCTGGAAGATATTAAAGAAAAAGATGCAACCGCAATCGTTCATCTGGTAGGCGGAAGTCAAGAACAAACAGAAGTTGACATTGCAAGCCTAGAAGAAGCTTAAAATCTCTCGCAAGACAACCACGAGGATAGAGGTTCCAGTTTGTCGACAAAAGGGGATTAGAATGTTTTCATTCTGAACCCCTTTTTAACATTTGTAGCGGAAAACAACATCTCTATTAGAAGGGATTACAAAAAAGAGTATAGGCAAAACTCCTAATTCAAGGAGTTTGTCCTCATTCTGCAACCACTCGTAATAGTGGTTCTTTTTTATGAAAAACAGCCAATTATCCCTATTAAAAATCTGTATTGTTTTCAAAAAAAGTCATTATTTAATTATAGATAAAATATGCACAATTCTGTAAAGAAAAATATGGTAAAATAGTATTCAAATGGTTTTAAGAGAAAAAGAGGTGAGTATATGCAAATAAGTCTAAAGGTATATGGCGAGCATGCTAGGATGGTCTCCCATCTTATTGCTAAAAATCCCCATAACCTATATGAAAGAAAAGGGCGGGTTAGTGCGCATTGTTTTTACCAAAAATGAGGAGCGTGAAGTCCATATATTATTTTTCGTTACAGTAGATAATATGGAACTAACGAAAAATCAAACTAATTTTTCGTCTATTACGCATTATATTAATGATAGAGAAAGTGCTGTCAGCAGTATTTTCTGCTCGGTTTTACGAAAAGCAGTTGGAACTGCATTGAATGGAAAGCCAAAAGATGAATTCAAAGAGTGGGTGAACTATTCTTTTCCATTAGAAATTACATTTGGACCGTTATCCACCAAGTTAACCAATCATGAATTAGCAGGACTCTTTGAACCATTAGGATACGAGCTTACGATCGAAAATGGAAAGGTACTTTTACCAGCGTCATTCGCGAAAAAGAGTTCAGCAAAATTTATTACGCTGAAGGCAAATCAGACGATTCAAGACTGTTTCCGCCATTTGTTTGTGCTGATCCCGGTAATGGACCAATATAAACATTATTATATTGATGAAAAAGAAGTGGATAAGCTGAAGCGATATGGAGAAGGATGGCTTTCCTTCCATCCGAAAAGAAATGAGATTATAAAGGAATCGCTTATTTTTTCAGATTTAATAGAAAAATCAAGGTTAATAGAATCAAAGCCTTCAAAGGAAAAACAAGCACCTTTGA
Source organism: Niallia sp. FSL W8-0951 (assembly GCF_038006525.1). Lineage (NCBI taxonomy): Bacteria > Bacillati > Bacillota > Bacilli > Caryophanales > Bacillaceae > Niallia > Niallia sp. FSL W8-0951. The sequence goes on along the minus strand of NZ_JBBOVK010000001.1, from coordinate 1,521,657 downwards.
CAAAAAAGAAAAGCTTAAATCAGTGGCGTTATGAGAAAATTATAGAAACTGTAAAAGGGCTTCCGCATAATAGCCGAATTGTGGATATGGGGGCTGGAGAAGGAAAGTTAACGGCCCAATTAGGCTTTATAAGGGGAATAGAAGAACTTGTCGCAGTAGAACCTTCTGAACGAGAACAGTTAAAAGCTAAAAAAAGAATCGAGGCATTAGTGGGTAAGTCTGACTTTCTTCTTCCAACTTTTAAATGGGGCTCTTTATTTTATTATGATAGTGAATTGGAAAAGAAAGATATCTTTATTCTCTGTGAAGTCATCGAGCACATTGACGAAAATCGATTAGGGAAGATATTTGACACCATTTTTACAAAATACAAGCCTTATCATGTAATTGTGACAACACCAAATCAAGATTACAATGCTGTATATGATATGAATGAGGCAAAAAGGCACAGCGACCATCGCTTTGAATGGACGCAGCAACAGTTTAAAGAATGGACCAAGTATTGGGAAAGTCATGCTAATTATAAGGCGCAAATCGATGGGATTGGCGAATATGTAGAAGGTTACGGCTATCCTACACAGATGGTAATATTTTCGCAGAAAAGAGGTGGATAAATGAAAACGATTCTAATACCCCATAACAGTATTGTTTTACTAATAGGACCATCAAATAGTGGGAAATCTACAACATTGGAAAATTGGATAAACAAAGGCTTTCTGCAACCGGAAGAAGTAATTAGTTCCGATCATTTTCGGAAATTAGTCAGTAATATTGACTTTTTAGACTGGACAAATCAGCCTAAAGAAGTAGCTGCCAATTTGATGGAAGAATATAGCCAAATCTCAAGAGCTGCCTTTGAAATGATGGAAAAAATGATTAGTGCAAGAGCGACATTGAATAAGCGAAGCTATATCGATGCAACCCATTTAAAAGAGGCAGAACGGGAAAAATATCGAATTCTTGGAAAAAAATATCATGTTCCTGTAGTAGCGATTGTTTTTGATCTCTCTTTACCTATTCTCCTTGAAAGAGACGAAAAGCGCACCTATCCGAGAGGAAAAGGGAAGGTGAGAAGGCAATTTGAAGTAATGCGTCAGGAAATCCGCAAAATCCAAAGGGAAAGCTATCATGCAATATATTATATTAGAGATCGGGACGAGTCAGTGAATATCGAAACAGAAGAAGCTTCGTACTATTTAAATGCTGATAATGGCTTAGATATTATCGGAGATATTCATGGATGTATGGATGAATGTTACGAATTGCTAGAACGTTTAGGATATATAAAACATGATGATGGATTATATCGCCATCCAGAAGGTCGGAAATTTGTTTCGGTAGGGGATATTATGAGCCGCGGCCCAAAATCAGCAGAAGCACTTTTCTTTTTCTCTGCCCACATTAACCATAATCTTGCGTATATGATTGATAGTAACCATGGTTGGAAAATAGCAAGATGGCTTGATGGGAAAAAAGTGACACTAAGTCATGGGGATGAATGGATTAAAGAAGCGTTTACTTCCTTTTCCATTACATATACAGAGGAGCAGATAGAAAAAATAAGAGAAGATTGGAAAACTATGCTTCTTCATTCACCTTCCCATTATGTCCTGACAAGAAATGGTGTGAAAACAGCAGTTGTTGCCCATGCAGGGATAAAAGATCATTATATTGGCAAACAATCAAATACGATTTCTGATTTTACGAGATATGGAGAAACATTAGGTATGGACACAGACGGGAAGCCGATCCGTGGAGACTGGTACCGAAATCATCTATCGAAAGAATTAATTATTTGGGGACATGATCCGAAACCAGAGCCGCTCTTTGTGAATAATACAATTAATATTGATCAAGGGGTTGTTTTTGGCGGAAAGTTAACGGCCTTTCGTTATCCAGAAAGGGAATTTATATCGGTTAAGGCTCAAAAGGATTATGCTCAAATAGAAGATAATCCATTGAAAAAATGGCAGGAAACAAGGCTTGCCCTGCCGAATATTCAGCGATTTATTAATGGTTATAGTGTTTGGACAGATACGTTTGGAGAAATTAGCTGTCCGCAAAATAATGTGAAAGCAGCGATGGACAAAGTGTCTCATTTTACAATTCCCATGGAAGAGTTAATCTATATACCGCCAACGATGAGTCCTCCGCCGCAAACTTCCACAATCGAAGGATATCTGGAACATCCGATCGATGCCTATCATTACTACAAAGATAACGGGATAGATCAAATGGTTGTCGAGAAAAAGCATATGGGCAGCAGAGGGATACTTTTGTTATTTAAAAATCCAGAAGCAGCAGAAAAGTATGTTGGGAAAAGAAGCATAGGCACAATTTATACAAGAACAGGGAGAGCTTTTTTTTCTAAAGAGCTTGAAGAGGAAATTCTGACAAAGCTTCATTATGATCTAGCAGCTGTAAATTATTTTGAAGAGAATCAGACTGACTGGGTATTGCTTGATGCTGAAATTCTTCCATGGAATTTAAAGGCAAAGGATTTAATTATTCAGCAATACGCACATGTGGCTGAAATGAGCGTGATGGATAGAGACAAGATTTACGAGCAGCTTCTTTGTGCGCAGCAAAATGGCATGGCTGTTCATGGCTGGGTAGAAGAATTTGCACAAAAGCGACAAAATGCGCAAAGTTTTAGTGAAGTGTACAATCAATATTGTTGGGAAATTCAACAATTAGAGGATATAAAAATCGCTCCATTTCATATCCTTGCACATAGCAACGAAAGTTATTTTCATCAAACACATCAGTGGCATATGGAGCAGAACGAATATTTCAGCACAATTAGCAGTCTTTTTATGAAAACAGATTATCTGATTGTAAATGATGATGAATCATTAAAGAAAGCTGTCAGCTGGTGGGAAGAGATTACGACAGATGGTCATGAAGGGGTTATCTTTAAACCTTATCATTTTCTTGCGAGAAATCCAAAGGGAAAATTACTTCAACCAGCCATTAAAGTAAGAGGACAGAAATATCTTCAAATTATATATGGCATGGATTATTTAGAAAAGGATCAATTAAGACGATTAAAAGACCGCAAAACAGGTAAGAAGCAGCGTAATGCATTAAAGGAATTGGCTTTAGGAATAGAAGGTATCAATCGTTTTATTCAGTTCGAGTCATTGGAAAGAATTCATGAATGTGTCCTTGCAACATTGGCTTTGGAAGAAGATCCGATTGATGCAAGATTATAAGATGAAAAGCAAATTCAGAGGATATTTCTCGATGAATTTGCTTTTTATCCCAGCTTGATATTTATAAGGGAATGCACTGGTTAATTTTTCATTATCTTTTCCATGCATCGAGTATAAGAGAAGGAAATAAAAGCTTTTCCCCGTTATTTCTTGGATCATATTTTTTGGACCTGAAAATCACGCCATCTTTTCCGTGCCATTCATTTTCATGAAAAATACCTTCTTCATCACAATACTCCAATAAATGTACTTCGAATCCTGCTAATTCAAACATTTTTGACAATGTTTGATAATTATGAACAATCTTATGAGTGAAGGCAGGATGGTGTTTAGGCCCTGGCCCTCCGATTTGCACTATTCGTTGATACGATTCATCCGGAAAGAAGCCATCTGGTACAGCACAGCGAATATAACCTCCTGGGTTCAAATATTGATAGCAAAGTGAGGCTGCTTGAACGCCTTCCTTAAAGGTGAGATGCTCCCATACATGTTCCGCTAAAATAGCGTCTATGGAACATTTTACAAACTGTAGCCAAGTTGAATCGTCCATAATAAGTTAAGCTCATCTTCCTGAGTATGAATCCAGCCAGGATTATTCCTGTATTCCCCAGCACCAATACCAATCTTTATCGTTTCATCCTTCATATGAATTCCTCCAATATTTTAAGAGTTTCCATTAACGTACAATTAAACATAAAGATTACATTTATGACAGGATAAAATGTTAACGAGTAACAAATAAAAAACAGGTCAAATGACATAGGAATCATCGCCTATCTATTGTAAAATAAGAGGGCAGAAAGAATTACCTTTTTTTTCTTTTAAGAATGTATGCGTATACAAAGAGAGGGGCGATTACGTTGGAAAAAATTCTTATTCATAAAAGAAAAGGAGTTCCGTTAAAAAAGAAGCTTATTATTTCCTTTTTAGCAATGCTATTAATTCCGAGTATCTTAATTGGTGCATTTTCTTTTTTATATGCAAACAAGCAGATGGAAAAAGATTTTATAAGCAATGCGAGTACTAATTTAAACATGCTGGATAAGAGTATAACCAATTTAATGTCTGAAAAAATTTATGATGTGTCAGCATTAACAGAAACAATGACGAAAGAACTATTGGAAAAAGATCCGGAAAGTCTGCAGAAAACCATTGAGCAGTATAGCCAAGTCCATCCTGAAGTTTCTAGTATCTATATTGGAACAAATGATGGAAAGCTTTTTCAGAAGTCTATGGAGGAAAATAATGATCATATGGATCCAAGGTTGAGAGATTGGTATAAAGCGGCTGTTAATAAACCAGGAGAAGCAGTTATCATGGATCCTTATCTTTCCCCAGTTTCTAAAAAGATGGTTATTACCATTGGAAAAACGATTGCAGATAATGCAGGCGTTATGGCAGTAACCATGAATTTAGATTACTTAGCAGAACTCGCAGGTGAAATAACATTTGGAAAAGAAGGCTATGTCATCTTACTTGATCAAAAGAAACGGTTTATTGTTCATCCCGATGAAAAACAAGGGGGTGTGGTGAAAGCCTCCTATTATGAAACACTTTATGACCGACAAGCTGGCACATTGGATTATTCAGCAGACAAGATTAGTCGGAAAATGGTTTTTCAGACAAATAAGTTAACTGGATGGAAGTTAGCAGGAACGATGGAAAAATCAGAAATTGTCAATCATACAAAAGGTCTTTTGTATGCGATAACAGGGATATTAGCCGTCTCTATTATTATTGGAGGGATCATGATGATGGTGATTGTTTCCTCTATTATCAAACCAATTAAAAAATTGAAAGAACAAGCCATTACAGTGAGTAAAGGTAATTTAACAACGGCCATTAACATGGCCGCTAAAGATGAAATTGGCGATGTGGCAGCAGCATTTCATACGATGCAGAATAATTTACGAGAGCTTATTAGCAATATCGAGCAAAGTTCCGAGAATGTAGCGGCAAGTGCTGGTCAGTTAACAGCAAGTGCGAATGAGGTGACTATTGCATCAGAGCATGTAACCAATACTATTCAGCAAGTCGCTGGTGGTGCCGAAATTCAGACTAAAGGTTTGGATAATAATGTCGATAGTCTTAAGTCTGTTTTAAAAGGAACAAATCAAATCGTTGTTTTTAGCAAAGAGGTTTCAGATCTTTCGACAGGCACGATAGAAAAAGCATATGCAGGAGGGAACTCCATAAAAGCAACACTGGAACAAATGCATGTAATCAATGGGACAGTTGCTGAATCAAATAAAATGATTAAAGAACTCGTAGAACAATCTAAGCATATCGAAAAAATAACAGAAAGCATTACTACTATCTCCGAACAAACGAATCTTCTGGCACTAAACGCAGCAATAGAAGCAGCAAGGGCGGGGGAGAAAGGCAAAGGGTTTGCTGTTGTAGCGAATGAAGTACGTAAACTTGCGGAGCAGTCTGGACAATTTGCGAGTAATATTTCGCAATTAATTACAGATGTACAAAAAACAACTGAGAATACAGTTCAAAGAATGGCAGAGGTGTCACGAGCTGTTCAAGCAGGATTAGAAGTAACGGATGAATCTCATACAAGATTTCAAGAAATTGTACATAGTATGAAGGAAATGACACCACATATTCAAAAAGTTACGGAAACTTCAAATGATATGGCAAGCACACTAAAAGAGGTAAGCATCACAGCAGGAGAATTAGCAAAGATTGCCTCTGATAATTCGACTTCTTCTGAAGAGGTTGTATCCTTAACGGAAGAACAGCTGGCTGCTATCGAAGAAATTTCAGGTTCTGCAAAGAATTTATTGAATATGGCGGAACAACTCAAACGAAATCTTCATCTATTTACCTATTAATCGTCATATGAAAAGTACCTCTTGCATAAAGTAGCGTTAGGCTTTATATGCGGGAGGTATTTTCATGAAAAAAATCAAAGTTTATTTAATAAATGGGTTCCTTGGGAGCGGAAAAACGACAACTCTATTAAACTGTATGGAGTATTTTAAAGGGAAAAATAAAAAGTATGCCATTATATTGAATGAACTTGGGGAAACAAATATCGAAAAACATCTTTTTAAAGAGGAGTCACTCTATGAATTGTTAAATGGATGTGTCTGTTGTTCAATCAAAGAAGATTTGAGATCAACACTTGATGAATTAACTGTAACATTGCATAAAGAGAACATTGAAATTGTGTTGCTAGAAGGGACTGGAGTAGCAAATCCTTCCGAAATAATGGAGACATTCAAGGAACTGCAATATAAAGATACTTTTGAGATCGTTGAAAGTATTTGTTTAATTGACAGCTTGCATTTTACGGAATACACAAGTATTTTTTCAAGCAGCAAAGAAGTGAGGCAGCTGCAGAAAGAGCAAATTGAGAATGGAACAGTATTAGTCCTAAATAAAATCGATCAGCTTTCAAGCAAGCTTGCTGTTGAAAAGGTGGAAAAGCGAATTAGAAAGATAAATCCTGATGCTCCATTATTACATAGTAACTATGGCCATGGAGTAACAGCATATTTGGAAAAACAGGAAGGTACTAAAATCAAAGACCAATCTATTTCGCGTCATCATCACCATCATCATATTAAAGCAATGAAAATAGTTCAAACAACCCCTATGACGAAAAGCGAATTACGAGATTTCTTAAAAAATAATCAAGATAAGTTAATGCGAGCTAAAGGAACAATCAAAAATAGTGATGATCATTCTTGGTATCATTTTCAATATGCTTCTGGTTTGCTAGAATGGCAAAAAGTAAAGGAATATCTTCCTAATCGAAAAGGAGAGATCATTTTAATAGGTGAAAAATTACCTGAAAAAGTAATTCTATAATACTTTCTTTGTGTATCTTATCGAATCTATCATAAGATACACTATTTTTGCATAGATAGGATAGGACAAGCATAGATATAAACTATATAAGGATAAATGATGGAAGAAAAGGAGTATGCTATGTCTATCCCAACTCGTATGAAGGATATTTTTATCTTTTGCTTATTTATCGCTTTAATGTATCTATTTTTTTTCGGGGATCTTTATGTGGCAAAGCAATGGAGCTTCGCATTGCCAGATCAAATAAAAACTATTTTTGTGTTATTTCTTGGGATTTTGCTTGAGGCACTTCCGTTTTTATTATTAGGTGCCATCGCCTCCTCTATAATTAATATTTATATTTCAGAAGAGTATATTGCTAGAATTATGCCGAAAAACCCAATAGCGGCCATTGGTGCTGCTTTAATTGCTGCAGTGATTACACCAGTCTGTGAATGTGCCATTATTCCAGTTGTTCGCAGATTAATTCAAAAAGGAATTCCTGTCCATATTGGTGTTGTCTTGTTAATGGGAGCGCCAATTCTTAATTTTATCGTTTTTGGCAGTACATACTATGCCTTCCAAGATAATTTATCGATTGCATACGGACGTTTTATCATTTGCATATTGGCAGCCATTATAGTGAGTCTCATTATTTATTTCTTTTTTTCGAAACAAAAGGTATTAAAAACACAAAGGGAAGATTTAATGGTAGCCGTTCCTATTAATGAAAACAAAGGAGATTCTAAATGGAAAGGAATTTTGCATCATACTTGTCATGAATTCTTTACGATCGGGAAATATTTCATTATTGGAGCAGTATTTGCAAGTGTTGCTCAGGTATATTTAAAGGATAGTTATATCATGCAGGCGGGGGAATCACCAATTGAAGGTACAGCAGTAATGATGGGGCTAGCGTATGTGCTGTCACTTTGCTCAGAGGCAGATGCTTTCGTAGCAGCTTCCTTTGCCAAGATGTTTACCCCTGAAGCGATTATTGGTTTTTTAGTTTTTGGACCAATCCTTGATTTTAAAAATACATTTGTCATGATGGCTTCTTTTCGCATGAAATTTGTATTCGTATTTATTATGATAGTTACAATAGTTGTCTTCTTACTTTCGCTAGCTTCACGATTCATTTTGTTTTCATGACACATATAAGGAGGAAAAATGGTGAAAATCAAATGGAGTCCAACCTGGCAGTTAGCAAACGAACTGCAAGGAATTGTACTGATTGGCTTCAGTCTCCTTATTTTTAAGTTATTGGTGACAGGAGATGTAGGACAGCTTGTTGCCCCCAAAATGGTGCCATTACTAGGTATAACGATGATATTGATGTTTTTTCTTGGATTTTTCCGGTTGTTAAATAGTAATTTAAAGGGGGCCGATTGTGATTGTGATGTATGTGATGAGAATGCCTCTTTCCTGAAGCTTACTTTTTCCTATCTTCTATTTATTAGCCCCTTGATGTTGTTTTTTACCTTACAAGACATGTCGATTGATAAAAGTATACTTCCAAATATTCAATTTGAGCAAGGACAAACTTTTTCTGCTAGTCAAGGTCAGCTCAAGACCTTAGGGGAAGAAGATATGATTACAATCGAAGATGACAATTATTTGCAGACAATGGACATGATTCATACAAATTTAAACGATATGGCAGGAAAAAAAGTGATGATTACTGGTTTTATTCATCGAGAAAAAGCCTTCACCGATAATCAAGCAGTTATTGCAAGATATGTTATGACCCATTGTATTGCAGATTTAGGATTGTTTGGTTATATGATGGAGGGAGATGTTGGTGAATTACAAAGTAATCAATGGTATGTGATAACAGGAACCTTGGAAAAGAAAGAATATGAAGGTCAAATAATGCCTATTATTAAGCTGGAAAAGGCCGAAGAAACGATAGCACCAGCGGAAGATTACTTATATGCATTAGACTATTAGGCTGCCATTCTTGCATTATTCCTATTTTTTCGTTAAAATTTAAGAGAATTCAATTAAATATAAAGCGGGGGCTTGTGGAAACAGGCTGAGAGTATGGCTAGTCTGCCATTGACCGAATGAACCTGTTGGATAATGCCAGCGTAGGGAGGTGTAATGGAATAAAAACACTTTGCTTAGGCGTAGTGTTTTTATTTTTGCCATAATTGCTGAAAAATCGCACGGCGCTTCCTTCGTATCCGTGTTAGGAATTCAGTTAGTTATGGCTTTTTGTATGTATGTAATGTATTTCGCTTTTATAACTAGAGCACTTAATTGTAAGGATAACTGAATTTGAGAAGACTGGACATCAGAAAATACTATCCAAAGTGGTGATGAATTTCCATGTGAGGGAGGATTCACTTTACCTATCAAAGGATAAAAGTCTTAAGAGTAATAAGGAACTTTAGAAAGGAATTGATTTTAAGAGATGAATGAAAATGTTGACATGGTAATTCCGGCGATATTAACAAAACTTCGAAAACATGTGCCATTGGTTCACAATATTACTAATGTTGTTGTTACTAACTTTACGGCAAATGGGTTACTAGCATTAGGAGCGTCACCAGTAATGGCATATGCAAAGGAAGAAGTTGCGGAAATGGCAGCAGCAGCGGATGCTCTTGTCTTAAATATTGGAACACTAACAGCTGAAAAAGTAGAGAGTATGATTATAGCTGGGAAGGCTGCAAATCAGGCTAATACACCCGTAATTCTAGATCCTGTTGGTGCAGGAGCAACTAGTTATCGTACGGAATCTGTACACCGCATTATGAAGGAAGTAAAAATAAGCTTGCTTCGCGGAAATGCAGCAGAAGTAGCGAATGTAGCTGGAATTAAAGCAAAAATGAGAGGTGTAGACTCTGTCAGTGAACATAATAGCCAAGGAATCGCAATGGAAGCTGCAAAGCTATTACAAGTACCAGTTGTTATAACAGGTGAACAAGATATAGTTGCTGTTGACGGGAAACTTTCTATTATCCATAATGGTCATTCCTTGTTAACTAAGGTTACAGGTACAGGTTGTTTACTTTCCTCCATTTTAGGTGCATTTATTGCAGTAGAAGAGGATGTCTTTCTAGCTTCTATAGCGGGTTTAGTAACATATGGAGTTGCATCAGAACTTGCTTTTGAAAAGACGAGCGAAGAAAGTCCAGGAAGTTTTCAAATCGAATTATTAAATCAGTTAGTGAAAATAAAGGAAGAAAATATAAAGGAATCGATGAGAGTGGAGATTAAGAGGGGGTAATTATATGGCTACAGCGAAAGCATTAACAATAGCGGGATCAGATAGTGGCGGAGGAGCTGGAATTCAAGCAGATCTAAAAACCTTCCAAGAACTTAAAGTATATGGAATGAGTACCATCACCGCTATTACCGCACAAAATACCCGCGGAGTAGATGGGGTATACCCAATGACCCTTGAGGCGATTGAAAAACAACTAGAATCTATCGCAGTGGATTTACGACCAGATGCATTAAAAACAGGTATGCTTTTTAATAGTGAAATAATTGAATTGGTAGCGGATAAGATAAAAGAGTATCGTTGGAAAAATTTAGTGATTGATCCTGTGATGATTGCTAAGGGTGGTGCTAATTTACTGCAGCAGGAAGCAACAGAAGCTATGAAAAAAAAGCTCCTCCCGCTTGCAACTGTTTTAACACCGAATATACCAGAGGCAGAGGTATTAACTGGGAGAGATATTCGAAATATAGAGGAAAGAAAAGAAGCTGCCAAAAGATTAAATGCGATGGGTGTTACTTATGTCGTTATAAAAGGTGGCCATGGGGATGAGAAGGAAGCGATTGATTTATTATTTGATGGCAGTGATTTTTCAAGCTTGGTGGCAGAAAGGATTCCAACAAAAAATACGCATGGAACAGGCTGTACTTTTTCGGCAGCGATTACAGCAGCCCTTGCCAATGGCTTTTCTATTAATGATGCTTTTCAATTAGGTAAGGAATTTATTCATCAAGCTATAAAAAATGATCTTCATATAGGCAGCGGGCATGGTCCAACCAACCATTGGGCTTACCAAGAAAGCAAAAGATAATACGGGGGATATATGACAACTTATACAAAAGAGCAAATAAAACAATTGCTAAAAATTTATTTTATCATGGGAAGCAACAACAGTACATCTGATCCAGAATTTATTTTGGAAGAAGCATTAAAAGGCGGGATTTCCGTTTTTCAATTTCGCGAAAAAGGCGACGGAGCATTAATGGGAGAAGACAAAATTCAACTGGCAATGAGAATGCAAGAACTTTGCAAGCAGTATCATGTTCCATTCATTGTGAATGATGATATTGAATTAGCCTTGTCTGTTAATGCGGATGGAGTACATATTGGACAAGACGATGAAAATGCCATAAAAGTAAGAAAAATGCTAGGTAATAAACTATTGGGGGTATCTGCTCATTCCATCGAGGAGATTCAAGCAGCACTAGATGCAGGAGCAGATTATATTGGCATAGGTCCTATTTATCCTACAAGTACGAAAAAGGATGCTAAAGCAGTACAAGGCACCTCTCTTGTTGAAATAGTAAGACAAAAGAACTTTTCTATACCAATTGTTGGGATAGGGGGGATCACAGTTGAAAATGCACGTCCTGTTATACAAGCAGGAGCAGATGGAGTCGCTGTTATTTCAGAAATAAGTATGGCGGAGAATCCTTATAAACAAACGATAGAATTAAGAAAAGCAGTTTTTGACCAAGCATAAGCTATATACTTTTAAAAAATAAAATGGAAAGAGTTTAGGTTTTTTTTGCGGAAAATAGACATTTACCCAACCCATACATATCTGCCTGCATACAATGATTTTGTAGAGGAGCTAGAATAAGAAAACATAAAGGCTCCTTATTCGTTAACCGAAAAAGAAATGGTTAATTATACTACAAAAGAGAAAGGGAGATGTATATATGTACGGTTATGGTGGATATGGATGCGGATATGGTCCTGGAGCTGTTGGCGGCGTTGGCTTCGGTGGCGGATTTGCATTAATAGTAGTATTGTTTATCTTATTAATTATCGTCGGTGCGACATTTATTTGCTAATAGAAGATAAAAAGCTGACCTTGTGTCAGCTTTTTTTACATATATAAGGATTTTTGTTTCGTTCAGTAATAGGTACTTTTTAGATTATAAATGGTAACGATTTCAAAAAAACACCGAAAATAAATACAATTATCGTAATAAAACAAATAAAACAACAGGTATAAGAAAATAAATATAATATTTTAAGTTTTAAGAAAATTAAATTTAAAATTCTTATTGACAGAAAATTTAATATGGGTAAAATAAAGTTATTAGAGTGTTAGATTATATGACACTCGATGGTAAATTAACGTACATAAAGGGGGAAGGTAACTTAATGGAAAATTTAGAGTTTTTAATGAACAGCTTGTGGACAATGATTGCTGCAATTTTAGTTATTTTTATGCTTGGTGGATTTATCTTATTAGAAGCAGGTTCCACAAGAATGAAAAATGCAGGCCATATTGCTGGTAAAACAATTTTTACATTTGGGATAGCTTCATTAGTTTTCTGGGCTGTTGGTTATGGATTTATTTTTGGAGACAATGCTAATTTCTTTGTCGGAATGAGTGAGTTTTTCTACAATGGCGGTAGCGTTGGCCAAATAGATGGAGATGGATTACAAACTACTGTTTTCTTCGTCTTCCAACTAGCGTTTGCAGGCATCTCCTTAACAATTGCACTTGGTGGGTTTGCGGAGCGTGCGAAATTATCTGTGTACCTCATTTTCTCTGTATTATTTGGTATTTTGGTTTATCCTGTCATTGCCCATTGGATTTGGGGAAGCGGCTGGTTAGCAGAACATGGAAAGCAAGACTTTGCGGGCTCAACTGTTGTTCACTTAACTGGTGCAGCAGCGGCGCTAGCAGCTACAATGCTTTTAAAGCCGCGTATTGGAAAATACAATGCTGATGGTTCGGCTAACCCGATATTTGGTCATAACCAAGTTTATACAGCGTTAAGCGTACTAATTCTTTGGGTCGGTTGGTTCGGATTTAATGCAGGTAGTACAGTTTCTGTAGCGGACGGTTTCTTTGGATATGTTGCATTAAATACAAACTTAGCAGCAGCAGCTGGCGCTGTAGCAGCACTACTAATTTCCTGGATTGTTTTAGGGAAGTCAGATATTACAACCATGCTAAATGGTGCCTTAGCAGGTCTTGTTGCCATCACAGCATCTTGTGCATTCGTTGAGCCTTGGGCAGCAGTAGTAATTGGTTTAATTGCTGGAGTACTGGTATTTTATAGTGTACGCTTCTTCGAGAATAGAAAAATCGATGATCCAATTTTTGCACTATCTGTTCATGGTACTGCGGGAATTTGGGGAACACTATCTAATGGATTATTTGCAACAGCAGAGTTAGCGGAATATACGGGAGTAGGGAAAGCTGGTCTATTTTATGGCGGCGGCTTCGGGCAATTAGGCGTGCAGGCGCTTGGTGTTATAACTTGTGGGTTATTCGCTTTTGCAATAAGCTATGTCATTCTATTTGTTATCAAGAAGGTTAGCGGACTACGAGTAACAGAAGAAGAAGAAATCATGGGCTTAGATATTAGTGAACATGGTTCATATGGTTACCCAGAAGCATTCTTGTCAAAAGACGAAACAAAAAGCTTATAAAATCAGACGTTTATCGTCGCGATTAAGAAAATAGACTATAAACTTAATGAGGATAGAAGTCTCGCTGAAAAGTGAGACTTTTATCTGTTTTCATTAATCAATTGCAAATAAGAACATGTTATGATAGACATACAGATTCATATAAATATCGCTTATCGAAGAAGGAAGTGCATGGATGTGCTCTAAAAGTCATAGGTTAAATGAATGGAAAAGAGAAAAGGAACTTTTTTTACAAACACCCACCTATCAAAACACTCAGTTAAATAATTTTTACGATGAACTATTTATGGAGTTATTTCAATTTGTCCTTTGTGAATATAAAAAAAATTACGGTGAACCTCCATGTTCATTTGTCTGGTTTGTTACAGGAAGTGCTGGCAGAAAAGAACAAGGCATCTTTAGCGATCAAGATCATGGCATTATCTATGAAAGCAATGACGAAAACAGCAATCAATATTTTATCCAATTTGGAGAATGCCTAAGTGATGCGTTAAATGAAATAGGTTATCCATATTGTGAAGGGAAAGTCATGAGTAGTAATCCTATCTGGTGCAAATCCGTAGAAGAATGGAAACACCAATTACAGCAATGGATGGAAAAAGAAAACTGGGAATCAATTAGATTTTTGCAAATCTTTTATGATAGTAGACAACTGTTTGGAGAGGAAAATTATGTTCAAGAGTTGAGAAGTTATATTCATCAGTACTGCGTTCTTCATCCAATGCTACTAAAAAGATTTATGAATAATGTAATGCGTATAAAAAAAGGGGTCGGAATATTCGGCCAATTTTTTGTGGAAAGAACGGGAAGGCATAAAGGTTCCATTCATTTGAAGCATACGATGTATTTACCGTATGTTAATTCGATTAGGCTTCTAGCTATTAAGGAAAAAATCCAGGAAACATCGACGTTAGAACGTATTAAGACATTAAGAACGATGGAGACATATGACAACTGGTTAAGACTATATGAAAGCTCTTTTAGGAGAATATTAGATTATCGCATCGAATTATTTAAAGAGGCAAAAACATATGAAGATGTTCATTATTTGAATATAAAACAGTTAACAAAAGAACAAAGACAAGAAATAAAAGGATTAATGCGCCATGGTATCAAATTATATCATCAAGTACAAAGGATAATTGAAAAAGGGTGTTAAAATGGGAGTCGAATCGTTTCTACAATATATGAGAGATTTATATGGAAAAGTCAATTCGAGTGTATTGCACGCTACCTCGAGTGGGAGTAATTCTCAGCAAATTGCTTTTATGAGACAGCTTCAAAAAGATTTAAAGGTTGAAGCTGCCTCCAGGTTGCCATTAAATAATTTAAAAGCAGTTGTTTTTGATATTGAAACAACGGGATTTTTACCTGATAAGGGCGATCAAATTATTTCAATTGGTGCTATAAAGGTAGAAGGTTGTGATATCTTAGATGAGCAATTTTATACATTAGTTAACGCTGGAATAGATATACCAGAAGAAATAAGCTGTTTAACGGGAATTAAAACCGAAGATTTACATGATGCCCCGCCCCTATCCGATGTACTGGTGCAATTTTTTGGATTTGTTAAGGATAATACACTGATTGCTCATCACTCTTCCCATGAGAAAAGCTTTATGCAGTCCGCATGCTGGAGAAGTTTTAAAACACCATTTAAACATCGAATCGTTGATACTTCTTTTTTGTTTAAAATTGTTGAACCACAACAAAGAATATTGACATTAGAGGAATGGTGTGAATTTAGTGATATTCCTGTCATAAATCGTCATCATGCCTTAGGGGATGCTAAATTAACCGCTGTTCTATGGTGTCAGTATTTACAAAGGGCTGAACAATTGGGCTGTCGCACTTTACAGGATATATATGAAAGATTGGCATGGCGGTAAAATAGAGGACAAAGTTTTAATAATTAACTGGTGGTGAATGTAAATGGATGTATTTGAGACAAAAAGACTGTTGCTAAGAGGGTGGAAGGAAGCGGATTATAAAGATTTATATGAATATGCGCAAAAGGAAGAGGTAGGTCCGTTTGCTGGCTGGCCACCCCATAAAAGTGAACAAGAAAGTAAAGAAGTAATCCGCTATTTTTTACAGAATGAAAATTCATATGCGATTGTGTGGAAAGAAGAGAATAAGGTGATTGGAAGTATTGGTTTTCATGAACGAACGCCTGATACTAAACTCTCTCATTTAGCACAGCGTGAAGTAGGATTTGCTCTTAATCCCCGGTATTGGGGAAGAGGGATCGTGCCAGAAGCAGTCAATTATCTGTTAGAATATGGATTTGAACACTTGTGTTTGGATTTAATATGGTGTGGACATTTTGATTTTAATACGAAGTCAAGACGAGTAAATGAAAAATGTGGATTTCATTATAAATTCCAGAAAACCAACCGCTATAAACTTTTTGATAACCAATTAATTACAAGCGTTTATTATTGTATGACAAAAGAGGAGTATTTTAAAAAGTTACAAGAACCTTCAGCAAGTGTATCCCATACAAATCAAGTAAGTAGCACTTAAGTGACCGCTTCCCGATAGGAGTAAGTGAATAATGAATAGGCTGACTCAAACTTTGGGCAGCTTTTTTTGTGTGTGAATTTTGGTAATTATAAAGCATTTCTATCAAAACGTTTAATTAATAGGGGGATATTAAAGCCGGAGAGCGGAAAATGATCCAAAAAAAAGTCGCTTCATAGAAGCGAAAAGAGACATTGGATTAAAGATTGAATTGATAACTATATATAGTGTAATTTTATAAAAAATTAACTATATATTGATTTGATAGTATCATACAATTCATTTTTACGCAATTATTTTCTATTAAATTAATCTAGGAAACAATAAGTAATACAATATAAAACAAGAGGATAAATCCTATGCCGAATAGTATGAAGTATTTAGTCCACATCGGAGAAAGCTTTTTTCGCTCTCGATCTTTAGTAAATCCAATAAAAGATAGACTGTTTTTGTATATCACAAAATAAATTAGGGCAAATCCTATATATTGTAAGATAAACAATCCTGTTAAAGCCTGTGTTTCCTTTAAAAAGTCCACATTAGGAAAGGAGTAACCAGTAATAAGTTTTATAATCGTATCGTTAACTGTTCCGAAAATGGCAAATAAAAGTACCGCAGAAAATAGTATTTTAACAAAGTCTAAATAATAATAAGAAATTTTCTTCATATATTCCTTCCTTTTCTTTTGTAAATATTTTCTCACCAGAACACAGAATACCATAAACAACTAGAAAATGATAAAGGAAATTCTGTCGGTGTTGAACATTTAGTGCCGCAATTTTCGTAAAATCGGTAAATTAAAAGAGATAATTTAGGGAAAAATAATGATAGTTTTAAAAGGAAGAACAATAAAAATATTCATATAATACTAAAAACGTTCACAAAACGTCAAAAATATGATAATATTTGATTGTTTTTGAAAGAAAATGCTTGAAATGTGAAATCGTTTACAGTATGATGTTCTTAAATTAAGTTGTTTTTTTATGAGGGTAAAAATCTTATTTATCGTAATCTGTTTAGTTAATGATAATCACCTCAAAGAAAATGACATAATCCCAAGATATACCCTAAAAGGGAGCGTGATAATCTTGTTAACACCTGAAAGGCATGAACTTATTTTACAATTACTAAAACAACATAGTGTTGTGAAAATTCAAGATTTGATAGATGTATTGAATACTTCAGAATCCACCATCAGACGCGATTTAACTCAATTAGAGCAAGAAGGGTTCTTGAAACGAGTGCATGGTGGTGCAGCTAGGCTTCAAGGGAAAATAACGGAGCAGAGTATGAGTGAAAAAGCGTTCAAAAACCTCCAAGAGAAAAAAATGATTGCGGCATACGCAGCAAAGCTAGTAGAAGATGGAGATAGTATATATTTGGATGCTGGTTCAACCATTAAAGAAATGATTCCATTCTTAAAGAATCGAGACATTGTGGTGGTAACGAACGGTCTTACGCATATGACAAGCTTACTAGAAGCTCGTATTCAAACCTATATTACAGGTGGTTATGTAAAAGAAAAAACAAACGCGTTAGTCGGTCGTGGTGCATTATTAAGTCTTGATAACTATCGATTTGATAAGTGCTTTATGGGTGTCAATGGTATTCATCCTGAATATGGGTATACTACTGCTGACCAAGAAGAAGCAATGGTGAAAAGCAAAGCAATATCATTGTCAAGAGAAGCTTTTTTTGTCGCAGATGATAGTAAATTCTCCGAAGTTTACTTTGCAAAGATAGCTGATTTGCACAATGCTTCTATTATTACTAACTATCTGGATGAAGAAGTAAACGATTTATATTCAAGGAAAACTAGCATAAAGGTTGTGAAAGAATGATTTATACCCTAACGTTAAATCCTTCTGTCGATTATATTATCGAAGTGAAAGAAGTGCATTTAGGAGAACTAAATCGGTTAGAAAAAACAAGTAAATTTGCGGGTGGAAAAGGAATAAATGTTTCTAGAGTGTTAAAAAAAATGGGCGTTCCAAGTAAAGCGTTAGGATTTGTCGGCGGATTTACTGGAAGTTTTATTGAAACACAACTATTGTCAGAAATGATTGAAACAGATTTTGTGAAAGTAGAAGAAGATACACGTATCAATGTGAAGTTAAAGACTGATACAGAAACAGAATTAAACGCAAATGGACCCACTATTTCTGAAGAAAAGTTTCAGGAGTTAAAAGAGAAGATTGCTTCTTTAACGTCAGAAGACCTACTAGTATTAGCTGGAAGTGTTCCATCTACTCTTCCTAAAACGACTTATGAAGAGCTAGTCAAGATCTGTCATGCGAACAATGTTTCTTTCGTCGTAGATGCAGAAGGTGAATTATTAAAAGCAGTCTTGCCTTATCAACCGTTTTTAATCAAGCCTAATCATCATGAACTTGGTGAATTGTTTGGAGTAACTATTTCGACTCCAGAAGAAGCGATTCCGTATGGAAAAAAACTATTGGAAATGGGAGCGCAAAATGTGATCGTCTCATTAGCAGGTGATGGTGCAGTCTTGATTACTCAACACGAAGAAATCATTAGTACGGTTCCAAAAGGGCAAGTGAAAAGCTCAGTTGGCGCTGGAGATAGCATGGTAGCAGGCTTCTTATCTAAATATAAAGAAACACAGGATATAAAAGAATCCTTCCGCTACAGTATTGCCTCAGGAAGTGCGACAGCTTTTTCAATTGGATTATGTACAAAGGAAAAAGTAGAAGAACTTCTTCCGCAAGTACAAGTCCAATCATAATGGTCACACACCATTTTATTAGAAAGATATTGGAAAGTGGATAAAAATAAAATTAAAGGGGAGCGTTATAAAATGAAAATTACAGAATTATTAACGCAAGAGACTATCCTTTTGAATATAGAAGGAAATGGAAAGCTTGATGCCATTAATCAGTTAGTGGATATTCTTCATTCAGCAGGAAAATTAACAGATAGAGAAACGTACAAGCAAGCGATTTTAAAAAGAGAAGAGCAAAGTACAACGGGAATTGGTGAAGGAATAGCAATTCCCCATGCAAAAACGAGTGCTGTAAAAACTGCTGCCATTGCGTTTGGGCGATCAAGCAGTGGTGTTGACTATGAATCATTAGATGGACAGCCGGCAAATTTATTTTTTATGATCGCTGCACCAGATGGGGCTAACAATACTCATCTTGAAGCACTATCAAGATTATCTACATTATTGCTTAAAGAAGAAGTGCGCTCGAAATTATTAAATGCGGCTTCTAAACAAGATGTAATATCAATAATTGACAGTTATGATGTAGAGGAAGAAACAGCTGACGAAAATATTGCTGATAAAAAGAATTTTATTGTGGCAGTAACTGCTTGTCCAACGGGGATTGCTCATACCTATATGGCAGCAGATTCATTAAAGGCGAAAGCAGCTGAAATGGGTGTTGATATTAAGGTTGAAACAAATGGTTCCGGTGGAGCAAAAAATGTTCTGACAGCAGAGGAAATTGAAAAAGCAACGGCTGTAATTGTTGCTGCTGATACGAAAGTGCAAATGGAACGCTTCAATGGAAAACATGTGCTTGAAACCCCTGTTGCAGATGGTATTCGTAAGCCTGAAGAATTAATCAATCGTGCTATTAAACAGCAGGCACCAGTATATAATGGTGGATCAGGTTCTAATTCCAGCGAAGAAAACGCAGGGAAAAAAGGAATCGGTGGTCAAATTTACAGACACTTAATGAACGGTGTTTCGAACATGCTGCCATTTGTTGTTGGTGGCGGAATATTAATTGCTATTTCCTTTATGTTTGGTTATAACTCAGCTGATCCGAATGATCCGAGTTATAATGCTTTTGCTGCGGTTATTAAATATATTGGCGGCGATAATGCCTTTGCATTATTAGTGCCTGTTCTTGCTGGATTTATCGCAATGAGTATTGCTGATCGTCCTGGTTTTGCTCCTGGTATGGTTGCAGGATTTATGGCTGCTCAAGGTGGTGCTGGTTTTCTTGGTGGATTAATCGGCGGTTTCTTAGCTGGTTATTTAGTTGTCGGTCTAAAGAAAGTGTTAGAAGTACTTCCTAGATCATTAGAAGGTATTAAAACGATTCTGCTTTATCCATTATTAGGAATTTTCTTTACTGGCATTATTATGAATTATGTGATTATGGAACCTGTTACAGCTATTAACACTGGAATGACCAATTGGCTGTCAAATATTGGTACTGGTAATGCGGTCTTCTTAGGAATTATCTTAGGGGCAATGATGGCATTTGATATGGGTGGACCAATCAATAAATCAGCATATGTTTTTGGAACAGGGCTAATTGCCAATGGTGTATTTGAGCCAATGGCTGCTATTATGGCCGGTGGAATGGTTCCGCCATTAGCAATTGCTTTAGCAACTGTTTTATTTAAAAAGAAATTTACAAAGCAAGAAAAGGATGCAGGTTTAACAAACTTTATTATGGGTCTTTCCTTTATTACAGAAGGTGCTATTCCTTTTGCAGCAGGTGATCCATTACGTGTTATTCCATCTGTTGCAATTGGTGCCGCAGTTACGGGTGGACTATCAATGTTCTTCCATATCGGTTTAAGAGCACCACACGGCGGTGTGTTCGTAGTTGGATTGGTTGATGGAAATCCATGGCTATACCTATTGTCTATCGTAATAGGTGCGATCATATCAGCCTTATTATTAGGACTATTAAAGAAGCCTGTTCAACAAAAATAAATATTGAAAAAGCTGTAAATTGACTTATAATCGTTAATTTACAGCTTTTTTTAGTATGGTCAAAGAACCGATGGAGAAATTTTCTATTGGTTTATTTTATTTTCTTCTTGGCCATCGACATATTTTAAACGAAAGAAGGCAGCAATCGCAGCGATTAATGTAACTGCACTTAGTAAATAAAATTGTAAATGGTCGATATGCTTCATTAAAATCGCCATAATAGGCGGTCCTGCTGCGACTCCAATAAACCGCATACTACTATATATACTTGTAATGGTTCCTCTTTCTTTTTTTTCAATTCCCTCTGTAATAAGGGCATCTAGAGGTGGTAAACTAGCACCAATGCCTATGCCAGCCAATGTTAGAAAGAGAATGATAAACCACATATTGTCAGAGAAGTTAAGTGCAATCGTACCAATAATGATTGCAAGCAATCCAATAAAAGTAATCCAGCGCATTAAGTTTTTGTCCTTTTTAATTTTTTTCCCGGTAATGTAGGAAGTAAGACATAAAGCTCCTAGCGGTATAGCAAGATAGAGCCCTTTTTTAACATTTTTTATATGATATTTCTTTTCTAATATATCTGATAGGTAAAACATTTCGGCAAATAATACAAACATAACGATTACACCAATAAAGAAAATGGCATAGAGCCATTTTTTATCTTTATGCATAGTTTCTTTTGTATGCTGTATAAATTCCTTAAATGGTACAGGTTTTTCATTACTTTTTGGAGATTTCACAAAGATTAAAATTAGAATGATGGAAACCAAACAGAAGACAGGAATAGACATAAATGGGATGAACCAAATAAATCCTGCCAAAAAAGCTCCAAGGATGGGACTAAGTACTTTCCCAAAAGTGTTTGCTGTTTCAATAACGCCTAAAGTACTACTAACTTGTTCTTCATCTTTAAACAAATCACCTACTAGAGGCAATACAATTGGGAAGGCACCAGCTGCTCCAACGCCTTGGAGGGCGCGTCCAATAAGGATAATCCAGTAACTGTTATCCATCAGCCATGCGGCAAAACCAGAAATTACTCCGCCAATACCAGCAATAATTAGGCTGGGAATAATCACCCTTTTACGGCCGATACGATCGGAAAGATAGCCTGCCACGGGAATTAGTATGATCGCTAAAACAGAATAGACTGTAATAATCATACTTACCTGAAAAGAAGATATATCTAGCTTTTTTTCAATAGCTGGCAATACTGGAATCAGCATACTGTTTCCAAGGGTCATTACTAATGGGATGGAAGAAAGTGAGAATATCGCCATTTTCGAAACCTTGACATTTTGCTTCTTCGCTGTCTTTTGTGCTTTGTTTGTAAGGTTTACTATGTTTTTATCATCATTTACATGATCCATTTTCATTCTCCCTGCTTTCAAATAGTTAACTATAGTTAATATGTACAGCCACGGCAAAAAATAAAGCATTTTCTATCATCCAAAAACTGGATTTAATCATTTTGTTTATTAGCACTTTTCGTATAGTTATATGGTATGATGTAATAAAAATAGTGGTGGTGTTTATACGTGGGAAAAATTATCACACTTAGTATTGGGAAGGAAAAAACATTTATATGGAAAAATAAAAGCGTTTCTTCCGCGATTGGCAAAGAAAAAGTGAGTGAAGTCATTCTAACGTTTGATGGTTTTGTAGGCGATGGTGTTGCTAATCCAGCATTTCATGGTGGCAAGGAAAGGGCTGTCTGTTATTATCCTTTTGAACATTATAAAAAATGGGAAGAAGAATTTAAAACAAAAATAAATCCTCCTGCGTTTGGGGAAAATATATGCGGAACGGAATTTACAGAAAAAAGTACATATATCGGGGACATCTTTTCGTTAGGATCTGCAGTTGTTCAGGTAACACAAGGAAGAGTACCATGTTCAACCATTTCAAAATATAATCAGATTGATCCATTTTTAAGTAGAATTGTGGAAACTTGTTATACTGGCTATTTTTTAAAGGTGCTAGAAGAAGGAGTAGTCAGCGAAGATTCTACGATGGAGCTTATAGAACGTCCGCAGAACAAGATATCAGTTTGGGACGCAACAAAAGTAATGCTTCTTGATCGTAAAAATAAAGAAGCAATCCAATCAATCCTGCAAATTGACGAGTTAGCAGAAGATTGGAAGAATCGCTATAAAAAGGCACTTCAAAAAACTACATGAATTTTTGAAGAAAATGGTTGACTTTTATGTGAGAGTTCACTATTATGTAATTAACATATCGAACGGCAATGATGAAGAGTAGTATCTTTATTGAAAACGTCAGAGAGCTGGTGGTTGGTGTGAACCAGTGTGGACGATAAAGAGAATGGACTTCTGAGCTTCTAAACCGAACCAACTTTTGTAGTAGGCTTTAGCGAATGTCTCATCGTTACAAGAGACAGAAATTTGTCTTATAAGACTGATTTCTTAAAGTGAGCTTGATTTAATTAAGCTAATGAAGGTGGCACCACGGGTTTCTCGTCCTTTTTATAGGAGAGAGACCCTTTTTTATTTTCAAAAAAATATGGAAAAAACAATGATGAAGAGTAGTAAGTATAAGAAAGATGTTAAAGAGAGTCGGTGGCTGGTGTGAACCGATACATTGATTATACCGAATGGACTTCTGAGTGTAGGCTTGAACAAGAAGTATGGCCTGACGGTATCCTCCGTTACCGGGATAGAGTATAATATTGTACTCGATAAGAGAGAGTGAAGCTTCACTCTAACCTGAGGTGGTACCGCGGTTTATGAATCGTCCTCTATTTGCAAATGATCATGCAGATAGGGGACTTTTTTTTATAGAATTTTAAAGCTGAGCATTTTTCAAAAGCATCTGACTAGGAGGATTTATGATGGAAAAAAGCATTTTGTTAATCGATGAAATCCAAGGAGATACACTGACACCCATTAGTATTTTTCAAAGGTTATCTGGAAAAAAGAAATTCTTGCTCGAAAGCTCATTAAAACACGAAGATTCGGGAAGGTTTTCTATCATTGGCTGCGATCCAACCTTTGAAGTTATTGGGAAAGGATTGGAAACAACTATTCTGGAAGGGGAAAAGCGAGAAATAAGAAAAGGAAGAGCACTTGACTTAATCAGCGAATTTTTGCCTGAAAAAAAAGCGCCACTTCCCTTTCAACTGCCAGTTAATGCAGGTGCTTTTGGATATGTTGGGTATGACAATATCAGACTTTATGAAAACATTGGCCCAGAAGCAAAGGATGAAATCGGAATCCCAGATGTGCATCTTATGTTTTTTGAAGATTTAGTAATTTTTGATCATTTAGAACTTAAAGTTTATTTAATTGCTAGCCCATTAAAAGACACTACAACGGAAAAAGAGTTAAAGTTCCGCCTGCAGATAAGAAAGTTAGAGATTACAGCACCATTTAAAGAAGAATCACCTGAGGTAAAGTTAACTCCCTTTCAAGCGAGTATATCGAAAGAACAATTTATGGAGAAAGTGAAGAAAGCAAAGCATTATATTTTAGAAGGAGACATCTTTCAAGTAGTTCCTTCGCAGAGAATGACAGCTAAGATAGAAGGATCGCCCTTTTCTTATTATCGTAAACTGCGTATCAAAAATCAGTCCCCATATATGTATTTCTTTGATTTTGCAGATTATGCAGTGCTTGGAAGTTCGCCTGAGAGCTTGATTAAAACCATAAATGGCAACGTCATTACCAATCCTATTGCAGGTACAAGACCTAGAGGTAAGACGAAGGAAGAGGATGCTCAGTTAGAACAAGATTTACTGCTAGATGAAAAAGAATTAGCGGAACATAAAATGCTTGTTGATTTAGCAAGGAATGATGTTGGCAAAGTGAGTAATTTTGGCAGTGTTTCTGTTGATAAGTATATAAAAGTAGAAAAGTTTAAGCATGTTATGCACCTTGTATCAGAAGTTAGTGGAGATTTAAAGAAGGATTACTCATGTGTAGATGCCCTAATTGCTTGCTTGCCTGCAGGGACAGTGTCAGGTGCACCTAAAATTAGAGCAATGCAAATTATAAATGAATTAGAAGGAACAAAGCGAGGTATTTATTCCGGTGCTGTTGGCTATTTTTCCCAAAATGGGAATATGGACTTTGCTTTAGCTATCCGTACGATGGTTATTAAAGACAAAAAGGCATACATTCAAGCTGGTGCTGGAATTGTTCACGACTCCATCCCAGAAAAGGAATATGAAGAAACAATCCATAAATTAAAATTATTTTTGGAGGGACAACATGATTTTATTAGTCGATAATTATGATTCTTTTACGTATAACTTATTTCAATATTTAGGGGAGTTGGGAGAAGAGATAAAGGTTGTTCGAAATGATGAAATAACTATAGAGGAAATTCGGACATTAAATCCTCATGGCATTGTTTTGTCTCCTGGACCAGGCAGGCCAGAAAATGCAGGCATATTAATTGAACTTATCCAATCCCTTTATCGGGAATTTCCCATATTAGGGATTTGCTTAGGGCATCAGGCAATTGGTTATGCCTTCGGTTCAGAGATAGTGAAGGCAGTAAATGTCATGCATGGAAAAACATCGACATTACAAGTTACTGGTCACCCCTTTTTCCATGCTTTGGAGGAACCGATTGAGGTGATGCGTTATCACTCTCTTGTTATAAAAAAGGATACATTAACGAATGACTTTGAGGTTTTGGCTAGTTCAACTGATGACCATGAAATTATGGCGATCAAACATAAAGATTATCCCCTGTATGGCTATCAATTTCATCCAGAATCGGTCGGGACTGAGAGCGGGAAGCAATTATTGCAAAATTTTATCAATGAAACTCGAAAGGAAGTGCAGAGATGAAACACTATGTGGAGAAAATCATGGCGAATAAGTCATTAACTGAAACAGAAATGGAAGGAGCTGCGGATCTTCTTTTTTCTGATGACATTACCGATACAGAAATTGCTGCTTTTATGACCAGTTTAAAAATGAAGGGAGAAACAGTGGAAGAAATCGTGGGTATTGTAAAAGCCGTTCGTAAACAAACCTTGTCTTTTGCTGAACCAGTCAGTGGGTGTATCGATAATTGTGGTACAGGTGGAGACAAATCACAAAGCTTTAATATTAGCAGCACTTCGGCATTTGTGTTAGCTGGAGCTGGAATTCCTGTCGCTAAACACGGAAATCGCAGTATATCTAGTAAGACAGGAAGTGCGGATGTATTAGAAGAGCTTGGCATTAAGTTAAATGTTACTCCAGAACAAAATATGCAGCAATTAGAAGAAGTAGGAATCACTTTCTTATTCGCACAACATGTGCAGCCGAAAATGGGCAGAATAATGAAGGTTCGACGAGAATTAAAACTTCCAACTATATTTAATCTGATTGGTCCATTAACTAATCCAATTTCTTTAGAAAGCCAGGTGTTAGGAATATACAGAAGCGATTTATTACTTACTTTTGCGGAAAGCTTACGGAAACTTGGTAGAAAACGAGCGGTAGTATTAAATGGAGCAGGTGGAATGGATGAAGCTTCCCTACAAGGTAGTAATCAACTTGTCATTTTACAAGATGGAAGAATAGAGAAAACCATTCTTACTCCAGATGATGTTAATCTTCCCTATTATACAAATGATCAAATACGTGGAGGCGATGCAAAGGAAAATGCAGCACTTTTATTAAAAGTGTTAAAAGGAGAAAAAAGTGCTTATCGAGATACGATCCTGTTAAACGCAGGCATTGGCATTTATACAGCAGGAAGAGCGGAAAGTATTGGAGAGGGAGTGCATTTAGCAAAGGAAAGCATTGATTCTGGAGCAGCACTTTATAAATTAAACCAATTAGTAGAGGTTAGTAAAGAATTGGAAGGGGCAGGGATTTAAGTGACAACCATATTAGATAAAATTATTACCAAAAAAAGAGAAACAATTGCTGATCTTTATGAGAGAAAGGAAGTACTGCATACGAAGAAGCATTCTTTTAAAAAAAGATCCTTTATAGAGAAATTGAAGGATGCGGAAAACTTAGCAATTATAGCTGAGTTTAAACGGGCGTCCCCATCAAAAGGGGATATAAATATCGATAAAGATCCTAAGGAACAGACGAAAATGTATGAAATATATGGTGCAGATGCCATTTCTGTTTTAACGGATACACCATTTTTCAAAGGAACATATGAGGATTTGGCGGAAGTAAGAGAAACAGTAAATCTGCCGATTCTCTGCAAGGATTTTATCGTCGATAAAATTCAAATTGATTTTGCGAAATATTATGGAGCGGACATTATCCTATTAATTGCTGCAGCTTTAAAAGATAAAGAACTTCATGAGTTATATACGTATGCAACAGATATTGGACTTGAAGTGTTATTAGAGGTTCATAATGAAGAAGAGTTAGAAAGAGCTTTAAAGACGAAGGCCGAATTAATTGGGGTCAACAATCGGAATTTAAAAACATTTGAAGTAACATTAGATACTACCGAGAAGCTGGCAGAAAAAATCAAAGAAAGTGGCAGGTATATGATTAGTGAAAGCGGCATCTCCACATATGCAGATATCCAAAAAGTTAGTGCAAGCGGAGCAAATGCTATTTTAGTTGGGGAAAGTTTTATGAAAGCAGCGGATCTTGAAACGAAAATGAAAGAAATGAAAGTGTCTATAAGGGCGGAGATAGAATGAATGTAAAAATTTGCGGAATTACGACAATAGAAGCAGCAGCATGTGCTGTTAGCTATGGTGCAAGTGCAATTGGTTTTGTATTTGCAAATAGTAAAAGAAAAATAAGTGAAAAACAGGCTAAGGATATTATCGCTACTCTTCCTAAAGACTTAATGAAGGTAGGCGTTTTTGTCAATGAGTCCAAAGAGAATATAATGAAAATTGTGAATGTTACAGGAATCAATGTAATTCAACTTCATGGTGATGAAACGGCAGAATTCGCAGCAAGTTTTTCCTTGCCAATCATTAAAGCATTTAGTATTTCCACGCCAGAGGATTTAAAACAAGTGGCAGCTTATCCTTGTGACTATGCACTACTTGATAGCCCGAGAGGAAAGTATCATGGCGGAAATGGAATAGCGTTTGATTGGAATTTGTTAAAGGGTTATGACTTTGGCAATAAGAAAGTTATTCTTGCCGGCGGGCTAAACGAAAATAATCTTACGGAAGCAATAGAAACCACCCATCCATTCATGGTCGATGTAAGCAGCGGCGTGGAGACAGATGGCGAGAAAGATTTAGAAAAAATAAGAGTATTTTTAGAATTAGCAAAAACTGTTCAAATTTAAGAAAAGAGGGAGCTTATTATGACAGAAACTTATGTTTATCCAGATCAAAGCGGCCATTTTGGAATGTATGGAGGAAGATATGTTCCGGAAACACTGATGCTGGCAGTAACAGAACTTGAAGCGGAATATAAAAAGGCACAAGAAGATCCCGCTTTTCATGAAGAATTAAATAATCTCTTAAAGGACTATGTAGGCAGAGAAACACCGCTATATTATGCAGAAAATCTTACAAAATATGCTGGCGGTGCAAAAATCTATTTGAAAAGAGAGGACCTAAATCATACTGGTGCTCATAAAATCAACAACTCTCTTGGACAGGCGCTCCTTGCAAAAAGAATGGGCAAAAAGAAGGTTGTCGCAGAAACAGGAGCTGGCCAGCATGGAGTAGCAACAGCGACAGCATGTGCTCTATTAAACTTAGAATGTACGATTTTCATGGGAGAAGAGGACATTCGAAGACAGAAATTAAATGTCTTTCGAATGGAGTTGTTAGGCGCAAAGGTTGTTGGTGTTACATCTGGAAGTGCTACCTTAAAGGACGCATGTAATGAAGCTTTACGTTATTGGGTAACAAATGTGATAGATACTCATTATATTCTTGGATCTGTTATGGGACCACATCCATTTCCGATGATGGTACGTGACTTTCAAAGTGTTATTGGTAAAGAAGCGAAAAAACAATACATCAAAAAAATCGGCAGGCTACCTGAGGCGATTGTGGCATGTATCGGCGGCGGTAGTAATGCAATGGGAATCTTTTACCCATTTATTGAGGAGGAAAATGTTGCTTTATATGGAGTAGAGGCTTCAGGACATGGTCTTGATACAGATAAACATGCTGCGTCATTGTCGAAAGGAAAACCAGGTGTTTTGCATGGTTCTTATATGTACTTATTGCAAAACGAAGACGGTCAAATCCAAGAAGCACACTCTATTTCAGCTGGCTTAGATTATCCTGGGATTGGTCCTGAACATAGCTTCCTACATGATATCGGTCGTGCTATCTATGAATCTGTTACAGATGACGAAGCCTTCGAAGCACTTCAATTACTTTGTAAGGTTGAAGGGATTATCCCTGCTTTAGAAAGTGCACATGCCATCAGCTATGCAGTAAAACTGGCAGCGAAGATGAATAAAGAGGAAGGAATTATTGTTTGTTTATCTGGTAGAGGAGATAAGGATGTAAATACAGTTATGGAAAGAATGGGGGAGTAAGAGGATGATAACAATTGAAGCAGTCTTTAAAGCGGTACTTGATAAAGGGGATAAAGCGTTTGTTCCATATATCATGGCTGGAGATGGAGGACTGGAAACATTAAAGGAGAAAGTACTTTTCCTAGAAGAAGCAGGTGCAACAGCTATTGAACTTGGTATTCCATTTTCTGATCCAGTTGCGGATGGACCTATTATTCAAGCAGCAGGGATTCGTTCTCTTCAAGCGGGCACTACGCTTAAAGGTGTTTTAGAAACTATACAGTCATTTAGAGGGTTAACGAATATTCCGCTTGTTATCATGACTTATTTAAACCCTATTTTAGCCTATGGAGTAGAGAAATTTTTTCAGGATTGTGAAGAAGCAGCGATTAATGGATTAATCGTTCCTGATCTGCCTGTTGAAGAAGAAGTATTATTAGAAGAAGCAGCAGCAAAATATCGTGTGGAAATAATTCGATTAGTAACCTTAACAAGTCCCTTAGATCGTATCGAAAAAATTGCCAAAAAAGGAAATGGCTTTTTATATGCTGTAACTGTTACCGGAATAACGGGATCTCGCTCAAGCTTCCATGATCATTTAGGAGCCCATTTATTAAAGGTTAAGGAAGTTAGTCCTATCCCGGTTCTGGCTGGATTTGGAATTTCTTCTCCTGAACATGTTATGAGCATGATAGAATATTGTGATGGTGTCATTGTAGGAAGTAAAATTGTACAACTATTTTCAGAAAATAAATTAGAAGAAATAAAAGCGTTAATAGCTGCTAGTAAAAAAGGGAATACATTACCTGCTTTTTAAGGTTGGGACATATGTGTTTTATTTAGTGATAATAGTGAACAATATGAAAAAAAATTGCAAAATTCTTTATTTGTTTAGGATATAAAAGAAGGTTTTAGTGAGGGCTGCTGTTTATTTACCAGCAGCTTGAATACACTTCGTTTTCCGTTGGGCTAGCTGTTACCCTATCCCACAGGGAGTCTTGGTGTATTCAGGCTGCTCTATTTTTTTCCATTAAATAAATATTTTTGGGGATTTTTAATACTCTTTTGAGAAAAATTAGAAGAAAGTATTCTATATAAAACTCATAATTAGCTTTTAGCTTAACAAAGGGATTATATATTTTAATAGAATGGCTATTTCGCCTTGTTACAATTCTTTTTGAATAGTTGCTAAAAATATATAAGGTTCATTTCCGTATTTTTAAAAGTGCTCTTTACTTTTTGCATCTATCAATTTCGACAATCTTGTTTGCGAATATAAAATCTGGAATTCAACTACATATTATTCCCCAAATTTATATTTTGATATAATCGTTTATTTTCTTTGGTCAGTGCCTTGATCAGCGGGGAAACTGCATGTTGTTTAAAAGAAAATTCCGGAATAATATAGGAAAAATATCTGGTGATTGGTCTATTTTTTATCCGTAATATTTTTAGACTCCCCATGAAAATTTCTTTTTGAATAGCATATTTAGAGAGAATTGAAATGCCTAAATCAGCTTCGATTGATTCTTTAATAATCTGTATGCTCCCAAATGACCGAATCACCGGCGGGGAGAATGCCTGATCATGAAAAAACTGATTAATAATCTGTCTCGTTCCGGAATCCTCTTCTCTTAAAATCCAAGTTTCCTCATATAAATCGCTTAATTCCACAAATGTTTCATTTGCAAATCGATGATTTTTACTGACGATGATTACTAATTCATCTTCTTTAAAAGGTGTAATGGAGAGGTGAGGGTGTGTTTTTAAAGGACTATCAATGATGCCTAAATCAATTTCTCCACGTAATAGTTGATCAACAATACGGTTGGAATTTCTAATACTTATCATTGGTTTCTCTTGATTTTTGTTGATTCTTACATTTTTAGCCATTATTTTTGGCAGTAAATACTCTCCAAATGTAAAGCTTGAACCGATGGTGAGAGGACGGCTCTTTTTTTCGGAAAGGTGTTCTATTAAATCATTTACTTCTTTGTACTCCGATAAAATTTTCTTAGCATGAAAATAAAAGAGTTCGCCTGCTTTAGTAAGTTTTACATACTTATTCGTTCTGTCTAGGAAGGTAACATTATATTTTTTTTCCAAGGCTTTAATAGAAAGTGTTACTGCTGATTGCGTAATATGTAAGCTTTCTGCGGCTCTCGTAAAATTCAGTTTTTCAGCAACGGTTACAAAGGTTAAGAGATGATAATCCAAAAAAACACGCTCCTTTATAGAACATAGAATTCATGATACATTAAAATACCATTTTTCAAGATTAGCTTATATTTAAAGGCAGTTCTTCTTTCTATCTATTATACTAAAAACTACTAAAGAAAAAAGAGTAATTAATGGAATAATCTAAAAATAAAGAATATTAACTAAATTATTTTTTTCCTTTTTTAAAATAAAAATATGCAATCAGTCGTTACTCCTATTTTCCTATTCCTCTTTAATTATTTCGAAATGTTAAATATTTTTCTTGTAGAAAAAGTAAATTGCTAATATAATCAATAATGATTCTCATTACGCTCGAATCTGGTAAAAGATTACATTTTTTACTATGGGAAAATCGAAGTAAAGGAAGAATAGTATCTTGCAACAATAAAAAAAAGGGAGAAAAACTAGTTATTTGGTAAAACGGTAATTAAAACGATAGGAGTGAAGGAGAAAGATTATGATAAAACGCTTTTTTACATATTATAAGCCACATAAAAAATTATTTACGCTCGACTTCTCCAGTGCAATAGTGGTTGCTTTATTAGAGCTGGCATTTCCACTTGCCGTTTCTTGGTATATTGATGAACTTCTTCCAGAAGGAAATTGGAGTAGTATTTTATCTGTAGGTGTGGGTTTGCTGCTATTATATGGTATAAGTACTTTTCTTCAATACATTGTTAACTTTTGGGGACATAAATTAGGGATTAATATTGAAACAGATATGAGAGGTCAATTATTTACTCATGTGCAAAGACAATCCTTTTCTTTTTTTGATAATACGAAAACGGGACATATTATGAGTCGGATTACCAATGATTTATTTGATATTGGAGAACTGGCCCATCATGGACCAGAGGATTTATTTATTGCCATTATGACATTTGTCGGAGCATTTTGGATCATGCTTACGATTAATATTAAACTAGCACTTATCGTTATTTTTATTGTTCCAATTCTTGTTTGGTTAATTACATACTGTAACCGAAGCATGAACAAAGCTTGGGGACAAATGTATGGAGATATTGCAGATGTCAATGCAAGAGTGGAAGATAGTGTATCTGGTGTGCGTGTTGTACAATCATTTACAAATGAAGAATTTGAGATTTCACGATTTACAGTGAATAACCGAAGATTCCGTAAAGCCAAAATCGGTGCATATAAAGTAATGTCGATTACTTCTTCTTCGGTTTATATGTTAATGCGATTTTTCACATTAGTCGTGCTAGTATTTGGTGCATGGTTAACTTTTAATAATCAGATGAAAATTGGCGAATTAGTATCTTTTATCCTTTTTGTAAATATACTGCAAAAACCGATTGATAAGATTAGTGCGATTTTGGAACTCTATCCGAAAGGAATGGCAGGATTTAAACGGTTCTTGGAGTTGTTAGATACTGAACCAAAAATCCAAGATCGGGAAGATGCAATTGAAGTAGAATCATTAAAAGGAAATATCCATTTAAATGATGTATCCTTTAGTTATGATAAAAATCCTGTCTTGAAAAATATCAATCTTTCCATTGCTGCTGGTGAAACAATTGCTTTTGTAGGTCCATCCGGAGCCGGAAAGACAACTATTTGTTCATTAATACCACGTTTTTATGATGTAAATAGTGGTAGTATTAAAATTGATGGTATCGATATTCGTGATATGACAATGAGTTCATTAAGATCACAAATTGGAATCGTACAGCAAGATGTCTTTTTATTTACAGGTACGCTGAAAGAAAATATAGCGTATGGAAATTTACATGCTACAGATGAAGAAATTTACGAGGCAGTAAGAAGAGCGCATTTGGAAGAGTTAGTGCTTAAATTACCAGATGGCTATGAAACCCAAATTGGGGAAAGAGGATTAAAGCTTTCTGGTGGTCAAAAACAAAGGATTGCCATCGCTCGGATGTTCTTAAAGAACCCGCCAATTTTAATATTGGATGAAGCAACTTCTGCCCTTGATACAGAAACAGAATTAATTATTCAAAATTCTTTAAATGAACTAGCTAAAAATCGAACTACATTAATTATTGCTCATCGGCTTGCAACTATTCGTAATGCTGATCGCATTGTAGTAGTTACTGAAAATGGGATAGAAGAAGAAGGAAAGCATGATGAATTATTAGAGCGTAATGGTATTTTTGCTAACCTTCATCGCGTTCAATATCAACGATAATCGTATGGTCTGTACATTTAAAGGTACAGACCTTTTTTTATGATTTGGTCACAACAAGAAGCATCCACAATTAAATAACACAAAAAACATAGTTTAGAAGGAAATGAAAAAATTATTGTTATTAATATCCAATATGCGATATATTGGATATAAGTTTTTTGATTAACAAAAATAAGGGGGGGGGGTAACAATTGAGGCCAATCATTTTAGGGATATTTGCAGCTTTATTTTTTGCGTTCACTTTTGTAATAAATCAGTCTATGGAAATAGGAGGAGGAAGCTGGATTTGGAGTGCTTCTCTGCGTTATTTTTTTATGGTCCCGTTATTGCTCCTAATAGTTGGATGGAGAAGGAATTTAACAGCAGTATGGAAAGAATTAAGAAGGAATCCAGTTACTTGGATCCTGTGGAGTACAGTAGGATTTGGCTTGTTTTATGGAGGTATTTGTTTGGCAGGGGCGTATGGACCTGGTTGGCTGGTAGCAGGAACATGGCAGCTGACTATTATATCTGGAACATTGCTTGCTCCCTTTTTTTATGAGCAAAAAATGGATAAAAACGGCAGTATTCAAAATATCAGAAGGAAAATTCCTTTTAAGAGCTTAACCTTTTCAATGTTAATTGTCTTAGGTATTATCATTATGCAGCTTGAATTTGCCGTATCCATTTCCTTGAAGAATGCATTATTTTGCCTTATTCCAATTCTTATTGCATCCTTTGCCTACCCACTAGGTAACCGGAAGATGATGGAGGTGTGTGATGGGAGATTAGATGTATTTCAAAGGGTATTAGGTATGACTGCAGCTAGTATTCCTTTTTGGGTTCTATTATCAGGTGTTGGCGCGTACACAGTAGGATTACCGAGTAAGCAGCAAGTGTTTCAGTCGGCCATAGTCGCCATATTTTCCGGGATAATTGCTACCATCTTATTTTTTGCCGCAACAGATTTAGTAAAAGACAATTTGATTAAATTAGGAGCGGTAGAGGCAACACAATCATTAGAAGTTTTATTTGCCTTAATAGGAGAAGTTCTATTTCTTTCTGCCCCCTTACCTAGTCATTTAAGTTTTTTTGGTATCTGTTTAGTTATGTTCGGAATGGTTTTACATAGTGTATATTCAAGTAAAAAAATACACATAAATAGAAGCATGGAAGCATCTTCATAAATGTTATGATCGTATGTTAAGGAAAGGTAAAAATTTTGTTAAAATCCTAATGATTTTATGAAGTTTTGTTAGACTTATCGGAATTTTTTACTTTTTTATCCCCATTCGTTATACTATGTTAATGAGTAGGAAAGGTAAATTTAGAAGTTGATTATGTTAGTCAGAAGAAATGATTTGAATTTTGTTATTACGTTGATTCGCAAAAAATTTTAAGGATTATTGCAAACAGTTTATTTCGCATAGAATGAACAAGTTCTGTTTCAAAAATCTAAGTTATGGTAAAAAAAGATAAATATACAGCTTAAGAATGCGGAAATTCTGACAGTCGTGTTTTTTGGCTATCACTTCTAAAAATAATCATTAGGAGGAACAGCAAAATGACAAAGAGGTTAGAAGACAAAGAGATTAAATTAATCGCACTAGATATGGACGGTACTTTATTAGACGAAAAAGGAGAAATTCCAGAAGAAAATAAAAAAGCGATTAAAGAGGCTCATGAACAAGGACTGCATGTTGTGTTAAGTACTGGTCGAACTATTGCAACATGTAGAGATCATGCAAAAAGTTTGTTATTAAACTCTTATCTAATAACAGTAAATGGTAGTGAAATATGGGATATGAATGGTAATTTAATCGAAAGAAATCTTGTTGATGCAAGCAATATCCAATGGATGTGGGAACTAGCACAACTGCATAAAGCGAAAATGTGGGCTGCTAGTTGTGAGAAAGTCTGGGTAGATGAAATGCCGGAAGACATCAATAAATCAGAATGGCTCAAATTTGGCTATCATATAGAAGATGATAAAGTTCGTGAACAAGTATTAACTAGCTTAAACGAGAAAAAATGCTTTGAAATCAGCAATTCTTCTCCAGTAAATATTGAGGTCAATGCGCTTGGTATAAATAAAGCAAAAGGACTTAAAAAAGTGTGTGAGCTTCTAGATATTACAATGGATCAAGTATTAGCGGCTGGAGACAGTTTAAATGATATTAGCATGATTAAAGAAGCAGGAATAGGCGTTGCCATGGGAAATGCACAAGATATAGTGAAACAGACAGCAGATGTTGTTACCTTGACGAATAATGATAATGGTGTCGCTTATGCTATCAGAAAATGGGCCTTAAAAAAAGAAATGGCTGGGATAAAAAAATAATCTCTTACTGATAAATAGAACAAAAAATTTTTGGCTATTCTTATAAATTTCAAAAAACGATTGAAACAATAGTGAAAACTGCTTATAATTAGAAAAAAGAAAATCGAACGAAGCGAAAGGATTAGTATGTGAGAACCTTTCATAAAAGAGAGTGAAGTTTATAAGCTGAAAGACTTCATAATGAAAGAACACAGAACCTGCCTTTCAAGTCCTGCTGCAGTAGGCGCATTTCTTGCGTTATCAGACAAAGTGGAATCAATTTGTATATTGGTTCAATTAAGGTGGTACCACGGAAAGCTCATTTTCGTCCTTTTATGAGGATGAAAATGAGCTTTTTTAATTGGGTGAATTCGGATTAACTTAGTACGGAGGAAATCAAATGGAGAAGAAAAGAATTGTTGTAAAAATCGGGAGCAGCTCTCTTACAGATACAAAAGGTGCAATCGATCAATCAAAGCTAAGTGACCATATCGCAAGCATTGCAAAATTAAGAGAATATGGTCATGAAGTACTTTTAGTATCTTCAGGAGCAGTGGCTGCGGGCTTTGGAAAACTCGGCTATCCTTCAAGACCGGTTACATTGAAAGGGAAACAGGCAGCAGCAGCAGTTGGTCAAAGCTTGCTAATTCAAAGTTATAATGAACAATTAAGTAAGTTTGGGATTGTTCCCGCTCAAGTATTACTAACAAGAAATGATTTTTCCAAACGTGATCGCTACCGAAATGCTTATTCTACATTAACGGAATTATTAGAAAGAAATATCTTACCAATTATAAATGAGAATGACACCGTATCTGTAGAAGAATTAACGTTTGGAGACAATGATATGTTGTCTGCCCTTGTTAGTGGACTTGTCCATGCCGATCAGTTAATGATTCTCACAGATATTAATGGCTTATATGACAAAAATCCAAAAGAAGATCCTTCAGCAAAACGGATTGATTATTTGCCTGAAATAACGGTGGAATGGAAGAATGCTGCTAAAGGATCTGGTTCAAAGATTGGAACTGGTGGCATGAAATCAAAGTTGATTGCTGCAGAAACAGCTAATTCCTTAGGAGTAAAGGTTTTTATTGGAAAAGGCGAGGGAGAGAAGAAGCTCATCGATATTATAGAGGGGAAGGGAGACGGAACCTATATTGGTTCAGATGCTTTATCATCTATTAACAATAATCGACAATGGATATCCCTCCATTCTACCGTTGAAGGCAGTCTCTATGTGGATGAAGGGGCAGAAATGGCCTTGCTAAATAAAGGTGGGAGCTTGCTGCCAGCTGGTATTTATAAAGTCGAAGGGCTCTTTGAAAAAGGAAATGTTGTCGAAGTCTATGGTGAAAAAGGAGTTATCGGAAAAGGGGAAGTACTCTATTCTTCAGAAGAGCTAAAAGCTATTATTACACAAAGAGCAGAAGAAAAAACAATGATAAAACATCCAAAAATCGAAGTTATTCATCGTGATAAATGGGTGAAATTATAAAAAGGAGAGATGGAAAATGGGCGAAGTATATCAAAAAGGTAAATTAGCAAAGAATGCAAGTTATCAATTATTAAATAAGACAACGGAACAGAAAAATGCAGCTTTATCCCTTATTAGCAAGCAATTAATAGAGGACCAAGATTTAATTATAAAAGCTAATAAAATAGATCTTGAAAACGGGAAAGAAAATGATCTATCTCTTTCTGTTTTAGATCGAATTATGCTGGATGAAAAACGGATTAATAATATGGCCTTAGCACTAAAAGAGTTAATTAAACTAAATGATCCAGTCGGTGTTGTGGTAGAAAAAATTGAAAAAGAAAATGGCTTAAAAATTATTAAGAAAACTGTGCCAATTGGCGTAATGGGAATGATTTATGAGGCGAGACCAAATGTAACGATTGATGCAGCAAGTCTTGCTCTGAAAACAGGGAATAGTATTGTCTTAAGAGGAAGTTCATCTGCTAAGCAATCAAATCTGGCTCTTGTTGATACAATCCATCGTGCACTGGAGAAATCCGCAATTCCAAAAGAAGCCGTCCAGCTAATTGAAGATACAAGCAGAGAAACAGCGAAAGAACTATTTCATTTAAAAGAATTTTTAGATGTACTAATCCCTCGTGGCGGCAAAGGGTTAATTGATACGGTAGTAAAAGAAGCAACCGTTCCAGTTATTGAAACAGGTGCAGGCAATTGCCATTTATTTATTGATGAAACCGCAGAGTTGAAAATGGCACTTACGATTAGTTTGAACGGTAAAACACAGCGTCCATCTGTATGCAATGCCTTAGAGACTATTTTAATCGAAACCAAATGGTTTGCTCAATATGGATTAGCTCTTTTAGAAGCACTACATCAAAATGGTGTGGAGATTTATGGAGATGACACTGTCTGCACTACTTTTTCTTTTGCAAAAAAAGCGACAGAAGAAGATTGGTATACGGAATACTCTGCTTTGAAAGTAAGTATAAAAATAGTAGATGGAGTTACAGAAGCAATTAACCATATTAATACTTATGGTACTAAGCATTCAGAAGCGATTATTACTGAAAATATTGAAAATGCAGAAACTTTTTTATCTGGAGTAGATGCTGCAGCAGTCTATCATAATGCGAGTACAAGATTTACAGATGGATTTGAATTTGGGTATGGGGCGGAGATTGGAATCAGTACGCAAAAACTGCATGCTAGAGGTCCAATGGGATTAAATGCCTTAACATCCTTTAAATATTTTATTTATGGAGAAGGTCAAGTTAGAAATTAATTGCTGGCAGTTACACCAGGGTATGTCATAGTTCACGAAGATTGGATGATGTTATTGGAATATTTAAGTATTTTATTACCTATTTTTTTTATTTTTTCCGTTGGTTTCATTGGACAAAAGATGCTTCATATTGATATAAAATCTGTTTCGGCTGTATCTGTCTATTTGATGACGCCATTGTTGTCTTTTAGTGTTTTTTATGAAACAACTTTTACAATGGACTATTTGTATATGACACTGTACGCATTAACGTTAGTATTAAGTATTGTCGCGATTGTTTACATTATTGGATTTATTAGAGGTTATTCGGTAAGAAAGACATGCGGAATGATACTATCCTCGGCATTTATGAACAACGGTAATTATGGCACTCCGCTCGTTTTATTTGTTTTCGGAGAGCCAGGCTTGCACTATGCAGTTATCTTAATGGTTATTCAGCAATTAATTATGGTTACGATTGGTGTTTATTATGCAGCAAAAGGCTCTGTTGATGATGGAAATGGGAAGGATACTTTAAAAAAAGTATTAAAAGTACCAGTTATGTATGGGGCAATTCTAGGAGCAGTCTTGCATTCTCTTCATCTACCGATTGGAGCAACGATGCTTGAGGCAATTAAGCTAGTTGGTAATGCGGCCATTCCAACCGTCATGCTTGTTTTAGGAATACAACTTGCTAATGTCCGAATAAAAAATATTTCATATCGCCCTCTATCTATTTCATTGTTACTTAAACTTATAGTTTCGCCAGTTATTGCATGGCTGCTGACGCTTATTTTGCCAGTAGATGAAATATTAAAGCAAATAATGATTCTGCTTGCCGGAATGCCAGCAGCAGCAAACACAACCCTTTATGCTGTCCAATATGGAACAGAACCTGATTTTGTATCAAGTGCAACCTTTTTTAGCACATTAGCTAGTTTAATAACATTGCCTGTTATTTTATCTCTAATATAATCATTCTTGTAAAATTGGCAGGGGATATTTTCCTGTTAAAGATCAGAGGTGGGTTATAAGTACTCCATTCTAAATTAGACCCGAAAATTATGCGAGTATCCTAAATAATGGATACTCGCATAATTATTCGGGTTTTTTTATTCAGTATTTAGGGAATAGCGTTTTGAAAAAAGAAATCGAAGGAAGCGAACCAATTCTTTCGCTAAACAATAATCAGTGGCTAAATTAAGATTCCTAGTCTTTAAAGGCATAGACGGAGGAAAAAATTAGATAGGAGAGTCCTATTTTATATTGCATTATAGCGATAGGAACGATACAATACTAACAAAGTACATTTTAATTCTAGGTAGGTGAAAATATGTTCAATAGAGAGCTAGTAAAAGGAAGTACATCTTTAATACTTCTACAGCTGTTAGCAGAAAAAGAAATGTATGGATATGAACTTGTCAAAGAAATGGAAAAAAGAAGTGATTATTCTTTGCAAGTAAAAGAAGGGACTTTATATCCTGCTCTGCATAAATTAGAAAAACAGGAATATGTAGAATCTTTCTGGAAAGAATCAGAAAAAGGACCAGCAAGGAAATATTACCGAATTACCGATTCTGGTCAGCAAATATTGGAGCAAAAAACAACAGAATGGAAAAACTTTGTGCAAACGATTGATAAAGTGATTGGGAGAAAAGGAATATGATTTCTTCAAAAGAATCCTACATGAAACAGCTGCGGGATTTACTCCAAGATCATGAGCAATCAGAAGAAATATGCATGGAGTATGAGCTACATCTAGTAGACATGTTGGAAGATATTGCTTTCGAAAAACAATGTTCAGAAGAAGAAGCGTTAATTTTGGCAATCCAAAGATTAGGAACACCACTAGAGATTGCCGCCATGTATCAAGAAGAGTTAAACATGACTGCGAAAAAAACGCAATGGAATTTCTTTTTTGCTAATTTGTTTTTCTTTGTCGGCGGAATTAGTTTGACGGTCATTTATCATCGCTTATCCAATCCAACAATCAGTAAATTATGGTCACTCTTAACCAGTATTCCTTTTTTTCTTATTGTTCTTTACTTATTCTTTTGGCTTTTACTTGGATATGAAGTGGGCAAGGAATTTGGTCTTGGCGGAAAAAAACTTTTACTGAAGACATTTTGTATTTCTTTAGTTCCTAATCTATTACTTATGAGTTCCATTGTCTTTAAGATTATTCCGTTAACACTCTTTGATCCATTATTAACACCGGAATTTGTACTTATCTGTATTTCTTTTACGATAATGTTATATCCAATATGTTATCTCGCCTTTCGCTATGGAACAACAAGATCGGTATAAGTTGTTCTATTGTACACTACCTAGTATTACTGTGTAACGAAGTTCTATTTATTTTTTTGTTTAACTATATAGATTATCTATGTAAAGGAGGAAATAGCATGAACAAGAAAAATATTATTTATTTTATAGGCTGTTTTTTACTAGCAATTATTGCAGAAATAACGTTATTTACAGAGACAATTGGAATTTCGCTTAGTATTTTTGTTGTCGTTTTTTATGTTTATTATTTTTATTTAACGAGGAAACAAACGCATACACATCGTTTAATTGGTATATATTTATTTGTGTGCATATGGCTATTAACATTGTCTTTTGTTTTCATTGCTAATCCGTATTTTTATGCCTTAAATTTTATTGTTGTTTTTAGTTTAATCGGCTTTCATACAACGTTACTAACGAGTCCTTCTTTTCTTAGTTGGAGCAATAAAGATGTTTTCTTTTATTTAAAAAAGAAAGTATCTTCCTTTTTTAAATTAGGAAAATATTTAACCTTTCTTGTGCGGAAATCGGTAAAGAGACGTGCTGATGAAAGGAATTATGTCGCTATAAAAAGAATAGTATTAGGAATGGTTATTGTAACACCGATTTTAATGTTATTAATTTTCCTGCTTAGTTCCTCAGATCAGCATTTTAATAATATGATGGTAACCATAATCACCCGGCTTTTTTCATTTCATATAGATGGAATAAGTACATTGCTACGAATAGGTTTAATATTTATTTTTCTATTACTATTCATGAAGACAATTAGTAAAAGGTCGATTATTATTCCAAGCGAAAGAAAAGGAAAACAAGGAAGATGGGAGCAAGCAACTTTATTAACTATTTTACTTTTCATTAATGGGCTATATATATTTTATACCATCGTACAATTTCAATATTTTTTCAATGATGTATTAATGAAAGGTTTTACATATGCTACCTATGCGAGAAGAGGATTCTTTGAACTTATTATCGTGACAGTGATTAACATATCAATTATTTTGTTAGTAAATAGCTTTGCTAAACAACGCACTCTTTTCTTAAAAATAATTTTATCCTTTTTAATTGCTTTTAGCTTTATCATTCTTTTGTCTGCTCATTTACGATTGTCTTTATATGAACAGGCGTATGGTTATACGTATTTACGATTATTTTCTCATTCTTTTATTTTACTATTGGCGGTGTTTTTCTCATTCACATTGATAAAAATTTGGATGGAGAAAATTCAACTTATGCGTTTTTTCTTATTGCTCTCCTTGTTATATTACTGTGGCCTGAATGTTATGGACATCGATCGTATAATCGTTAGCAAAAATTTGCAGCGGTTTGAGGAAACAAATTTAATTGATTTTACCTATATAGATTCTCTATCTTATTCAGCTATTCCGGTTCTAGTAGATTATTACGAAAAAAATCCTGATATGAAGAGGGTAAAAGAATTATTGCTTGCAAAAAAGGAACGCCTTCAGCATACAGATCAAAAATGGCAGAGCTATAATATCGTGGAAGACCGTGCAAGAAAGTTGCTTAATACAATGGAGTTGGCTAAGAAAGTGCCTGAAAATCAAAAGGAGAAAAAATATCGATTAGAAGAATAATTTTTTTGACCCCGTATCTTTTTCGCTATCTGAAACGTTCTATATATAAACAGTCAAAGGAGGGATTTATCAATGAGGATGGAAATGCAAAATATAAAAATTCTGTATCAAAAACTCGATTCCTATTGTCGGTATCTTTCTTTAGATAAATGGGAACGAGAAGATTTAATTCAAGAAGCCCTTTTAAAAGCGATGGAAAATTATAAAGATAAAGATATGACGCCTGCTTTACTCAAAAAAATTGCTGATAATCAATTGATTGATAAATTAAGAAAAAAACAAGATATTATTGGTATCCCAGTAAAGGAACCAAAAGCAGAAGAAAAAAATTTAACCTCTCTGATGCTGGCTGAATTCCTAGCTGAAAAATTGACCTTTAAACAAGGGATAATTTATCTGCTC
Organism: Niallia sp. FSL W8-0951; assembly: GCF_038006525.1. NCBI lineage: Bacteria > Bacillati > Bacillota > Bacilli > Caryophanales > Bacillaceae > Niallia > Niallia sp. FSL W8-0951. Next base: position 1,478,615 of record NZ_JBBOVK010000001.1, on the reverse strand, counting down.
GTAGAGGGGTTTCAATTTCGCTTAAAAGAAGTTGGAGAATTATTAAATATAACAGAAACTGCTGTGAAATCAGTATTGTTCCGAGCCAGGAATCAAGTGAAAAAAGAAACGATAATCGTTAAAAATCAGCATGATGAAGATAAGGAAAACATGCAAAGGCTGTACTATGAGGTACTAAAGAGAGAAGATCCCGCTATTTTAATTAATTCAATCTATAAAAACATCCTTTTAGCTAAAGAAGAAAAAAAATATTTGTCTCAACAGCCAATGCTTATGGCCGCATAATAATCGAATACAGGAGGTTTATAACAAATGAGTACTATTCCTTATGTTATTGAACAATCAGCAAATGGAGAAAGGTCCTATGACATATATTCAAGACTTTTGAAGGATAGAATTATTATGCTTGGAGATGAAATCAATGACCAAGTTGCTAACAATATCGTGGCTCAGCTGCTATTTCTTGCAGCAGAAGATCCAGAGAAAGATATTTCTATATATATCAATAGTCCTGGCGGTTCCACCTCTGCTGGTTTTGCTATTTATGATACGATGCACTATATTAAGCCAGATGTTCGGACTATTTGTACAGGAATGGCTGGATCCTTTGGTGCGTTATTACTTCTTGCCGGTACGAAAGGCAAAAGATATGCCTTACCGAATAGCGAAATTATGATTCATCAACCATTAGGTGGAACGAGAGGGCAGGCAACTGAAATTGAAATATCTGCGAAACGAATATTAAAACTTAAAGAACATATTAATCGTATTATGGCCGAGAAAACGGGTCAATCTTTTGAGAAAATAGCAAATGATACAGAAAGGGATTATTTTATGAGTGCTGAAGAAGCAAAAGAATATGGCATTGTCGATGAGATAATTTGCGTGAAATAAAAAGAGGCTGAGCAAAAGTATTCTAACCAAATATAAAACCGAACGAATATACGACTATCCTATTAGCATCGCCGTATATTCGTTCGGTTTTTGACTTATTAAAGAAGTCTTGCAGGAGACGCGTGCAGACTTTTGTTTCGCTTTTTACGGAATAATTATGACGAAGCCTGCTATTTTATTGTGCTCTCCGGGCAGGATCTAGGATATTCTCGCAGTTCACTTAAGATAGTACCTAGTCCAGTCTAATCCCATTTAGTTAAATAATTATTTCTTTTTCTACTAATATTATACCATTACTAACACTACTATTTATAGACTAGTTTTTTAATAAATTCCCACTATACTAATATTGTTGTACAAAAATCAAAATAATTAAGGAGTGCATTGGATGGATACTAAAATAAATGCTTTAGACAATGGACCGTTTTTTCATGGTACGAAAGCAGAACTGAAAATTGGCGATTTATTAGAACCTAATCACTTATCAAATTACCAAGATAAAAAATCGAACCATATATATTTTACTGCAACATTAAATGCTGCTAAATGGGGTGCTGAGTTAGCGAGGTCTACTTCAAAAGAACGAATATACATTGTAGAACCATTAGGTGATTTTGAAAATGACCCGAACGTAACGGACAAGAGATTTCCAGGAAACCCAACCCGCTCGTATCGTTCTAAATCCCCAGTGAAAATTATAGCTGAGTTAGGCGCATGGGAAAGACATTCTGATGAAGAAATAAATCATATGCTTGAATCTTTAAAAAAGTTAAGTGAAGAAGGAAAAAATGTAATATACGATTAATCCAAATTCCGATAGGAAAATTAGCGTCTAGCTTCATTTCATGTATAATAGAAAGGGCATATGAAAATATTAGGTCGGAAAGTTAAAGGTGGCAAAATGGAAATCGTAACAGTACAAATTGAAACACCATTTGAGAAAAATTTACTAAATGGAAATCCCTTAATTTATAAAGAAGCTATAAATGCTAATACTTCTCTTGAGGAAGGGCAAATAATTGACGTTATAACAAAGAAAAACAAATTTATTGGCAGAGGATATTATGCTATTCAAAATAAAGGAATTGGCTGGATTTTAACAAGAGAAAGGAACATTCCTATTGACTGTGCTTTTTTTGAAAAGCGGCTAAAAAAAGCGATTGATAAAAGAGCAGCCTATTTTAAGGATCATGAAACGACTGCTTTTCGAATTTTTAATGGGGAAGGCGATGGTATTGGAGGATTTTCTGTTGATCTCTACCAAAATTATCTGTTAATCCAATGGTACAGTATTGGCATTTATAAATATAAAAGCTGGATTATTGAATCGTTGCAGCGATTATTAGAAATAGACGGAATCTATGAGAAAAAAAGATTCGACGATAATGGAACATATATGGAAGACGATGATTTTGTGGTTGGGAAAAAAGCTGATTTCCCCCTTACTATTTTAGAAAATGGGATTAAATACGCAGTAAACTTGAATGAAGGGGCTATGACAGGAATCTTTTTAGATCAAAAAGATGTTCGCAAAACAATTCGAGATCAATATGCAAAAGGAAGAAATGTTCTAAATACTTTTTCTTATACAGGGGCTTTTTCGGTCGCGGCAGCTGTTGGTGGTAGTTTATCGACTACTAGTGTTGATTTGGCAAATCGAAGCAAGCAGAAAACAACAGATAATTTTCTGTTAAATGATATTGACTTATCGAGTCAAAAAATTATCGTAGAAGATGTTTTTCACTATTTTAAATACGCAGTAAAGAAACAACTTAGCTTTGATATGGTCATTCTAGATCCTCCTAGCTTCGCACGTTCAAAAAAGCATACTTTTCGCGCAGCAAAAGACTATACTAATTTACTTAAAGAAGCAATTGCCATAACCAAAAATGGCGGAATTATTGTCGCTTCCACCAATTGTGCAACCTTTGATATGAAGAAGTTTAAGGGATTTATTGATGCTGCCTTTCATCATCAGAAAGAAACATATCAAATAGTCGAACAATTTGGTTTACCTGCCGATTTTGCGAATATTAATGAGGTAACAGAAAGTAATTATTTAAAAGTTGTTTTTATAAAAAAACTAAAATAATATCTTAAAATATTATTTTTCAAAGAAGGATTTTGCTTCTAATAGCAAAGTTCTTTTTTATGAAAAAGAAGGGTTTACGTGGTTTAAAAACACTTGTAATCTTATAAAGAAAGATTCCTTTTTCTTGGCTATGCTTTGAATAAAATATTTTTGTTTAAAAGGAGAAACGGAAAATGACAATTAAAGCAATTATTTTTGATTTGGATGATACACTACTATGGGATAAAAAAAGTGTACAAGAAGCTTTTTTTAAAACATGTAAATTGGCAGAAGAGAAATATACTATTTCGGCTGTACGCTTAGAAGAAGCTGTGCGGAAGGAAGCCAGAGCTTTATATGAAGGTTATGATACATATGAATTTACGAAAATGATTGGGATTAATCCCTTTGAAGGACTTTGGGGAGAGTTTCTTGAAGAACATGCTTCTTTTCCAAAAATGAGAGAGCTCATCCGGTTTTACCGGAAAGATGCATGGACCAAAGGATTACTAGCACTTGGAATTGATGATCCTGAATTTGGCGAAGAATTAGCGGAAGCTTTTCCAGAAAATAGAAAGAAATCTCCTTTCGTATATGAAGAAACATTTTCTGTCCTTAATCAATTAAAGGGGAAATACTCATTGTTATTATTAACGAATGGATCACCTCATTTGCAAAATACAAAGCTATCTATTACACCTGAAATTTCTCCTTATTTTGATCATATTGTAATTTCTGGCGATTTTGGCAGAGGAAAGCCTGATCCTTCTATATTTGAGCATGCTGTTTCTTTAATAGGTGTAGACAAATCAGAATGCTTAATGGTGGGAGATAATTTAATGACAGATATTTTAGGAGCTAATCGGGCGGGAATTAAGTCCGTTTGGATTAATCGCGAAAAGGCTGAAAAGCAAGATGTACTGCCCACATATGAAATACATCAGCTTGAAGAATTATTCGCTATATTAGATTAAGCAAGAAGAAAAGTCTGGTCATCATAGGAGACATTTTGCCACTTATGACGACTAGACTTTTTCATTTTTTGTTCTTTATTGTGATTGTTCGTTAGGTAATATATGTCTAAAGGGAACAGGTGAAGCCAAGATGACTGAAGTATTAATAGTGCCATAGGGAATTAAGCGATCGACCAAATTTCTCATTCCGTCTATTCCAGAAACAGCTGCTTTAATAATATAACTGACAGTACCGGTTACACGGTGGCATTCAATAATGTCTGCTTCTGTTTTAATAAATTCCTCAAATGCATGTGGTTCTTCTTTTAGTTCACTGATTTGAATGTATAAAAGCGTTTCTCTCCCCAACTTTGCAGGTGAAATTCGGGCGCTGAATTCTAAAATTATACCCTTTTCTTGCAATCTTAATAATCTTTCCGAAACACTCGGGCGACTCAAAGCTAACTTTTTGGATAAATCACTAACCGTAATTCTGGCATCTTCTTGTAAAATTTTTAGTAGTTGTATGTCAACCTTATCCATTTTAATGAATACTCCTTTTTGCAAAATGAATGTAATGATGCATATATTTATGCGAAATAGAGGAAGTACAAGGTAATTACATTCATATTGGTATGTAAAAACACTTCGATATATTCTATCATTATATATGTAAGAATTCCACCCTAAAATCACAAATTTTTAGGATTTCACCGATAAATCCTCTTTTATCTTCTACTTATCATGATTACTATAGGAGTGTGTTGCATTGAGAAAAATAATAGTAATGATGTTTGGTTGTTTAATTACATCATTTGGTCTGTATTTATTAAAAGGGTCAGCAATTGTTACTGGAGGAACAGCTGGACTCGCATTAAGTATCTCTTATTTATTACCTATTTCATTTTCAATCTTATTTACTTTAATAAATATCCCGTTTTATATTTTGTCTTACTTTAAAATGGGGAAGAAATTTACGATTTCAACCATTTTAGCTGTATCGTTAGTTACATTATTTTCCTATTTGTTATCCATCATTCTACCGCCATTCGCTCTATATCCCCTACTAGGATCTATCATTGGGGGCTTTATTATTGGAATAGGAACTATTATTTTGTTTATGAATGGTTCGTCTTTAGGGGGAGCCCAAATTCTGTCTATTACACTTCAAAAACAATTTAATTGGAATATGGGAAAAACAAATTTCATTTTTGATACAATTGTTATTTTAATTGGCTTGTACAGTGTAGGACTAATTAGAGGCTTATACAGTATTGTATCAGTATTTATAATTTCCTTTATGATGAGTACCTTCAAGGAAAAAATAGCTAATAGAAATACGAGTAAAACTAATTTCGAAAAAGTTACATCTGTGGTTGAAACACAATCTGTTTAACCATAGGAACCCCTATACTCCACTCCATAATATTGAGAGGTGGAGTATAGGGGTTGTGTTTTAGATCCTAAAGGTGGAGTTAGAGGAATATAACTTATTTTTTAATAAAAAAGATATTCTTTATCCTCAATATTATTATAAGGAAAAATAATTGACAGTGATAATCATTTTCATTTAAAATGAAAACAAATAACGAAAAGATTAGGAAGGTGTAAGATATAATGAAAAATGATTTCATTGTTTTAGCTCCATTTCAATATATGATCGAATGTACCTGTCCTAGACCTGAACATACTTTCATTCTTGATTTACATAAAGGAGATATAATTACCGTTACTGAAGAAAAAAAATACGTTGATTCGCTTGGCTGGCTTTTACTTGTTATGGTAAATGACTATAGTTTCTTCATGTTCATAGATGAAATAGAAGAATTTATTGCGAATAAAAAGATCACTTCCTTAATGGATATGGAATTAAGAATGAATTATTTAGAATATAAAGTAAATGAATCGTTAGATGGCTTAAATAAAGAGCAGTTTGAGCTTTTTGCCAAGGAGCTTAATACTTTAAAATCCCTTCAAAATGAGCTTGCTCTGACTTGATTATATTGAATTTTAAGAGTAATCCATTTAGATATATTGGATTGCTTTTTTGTTTTTATAAACAGAAGGGAGACAATCTAGGGAATCTTTATAAAAGAGCAAAGGAGCTCTGCATAATAGAAACAGAAGAAAATGAATTAATTTGCTCATACAGTCTTGATTATTTGCAAACGTCCTTCCGGAAGATTACAATGGGATAGTATTATGAAGAAGGCAAATGTTTGCTTAGGAGGATTATTAGATGAAAGTCAAAATAAACAGACACGCTGTTAAAGTGCTTAATCAAATGTTAGAAAAAGCTGAAGAAGGAGAAATGATTCGGGTATACATAACAGAGAATCATGGAAACCATGCACATTACGATTTAAAATTGGACAAGAAGACGGAACATGATGAAGTGGTGCAGTCTGACAAAGATATTCCCATTTTATTAGATACGAGAGATGCAGATTTCTTGGATGGTGTATGGATTCAATATTTTCATGTTCCACAGCCAGGATTCACTATTTATAATCCATCAAAAGAACAACATCATCATTAAAAAACAGGAAGTGGAAACACTTCCTGTTTTTTTAATATTTGCTTTTGTCCTCATTCTAAATGAGACATTTCCATACTGACTGTTATATGTTATAATTAACTCCTAAATGAAACCTGTTCTGTATATAATCCGTCACTTTTAAGCGTAACAGAGCATTTGAGTTTACATATTTAGTTTTTTAGGTTATATACATTAATGACATAAATGATGAGAATCACGAAAAAATAATATTTAGGTCTCATGTATTCCCATAAGTCCAAAAAAATTTACAAAAAAATCCAATAGATGCTTATTGTTGTATGATTAATATAAAAAATAGATGATTCCTTAAAAATCTATCTTATCTATCTATTAATTATCGATTTTTGTTAATGAATTTTTAAAAGAATAATGATAGGATTAATGGTAATAAAGTATTTATGTTAAAAAATTTAGATTAAGGGATGGTAATCTAATGACAACAACGATAAAAGGAAATGAGAGCAGTTTACCTTTACGAAAAGATGTCAAACACCTTGGAAATATTCTTGGTGAGGTACTTATCCACCATGGTGGCCAAGAATTATTAGACAAGGTAGAAATAATTCGTAAATTAGCAAAAGAACTGCGGGAAACAAATAATGAACATACATATAACCAATTAAAGTTCGAAATGGAAAGACTAGATAAGCCAGTTCGCAGACAAGTTATTCGAGCGTTTTCGAAATATTTTCATTTGGTGAATGTTGCTGAGTTAAATCATCGTATTCGTCGTAGAAGAGAATACCAACTAAGTCAAGAAAAAGGTGTACAGCCATATTCCATTGATCGTGCAATCATGGCATTTAAACAAAAGAATTTATCTGAAGAGACCATTCAAGAAGTGTTAAATACTCTTTCGTTAGAACTTATTATTACAGCGCATCCAACAGAATCAACAAAACGTACGATTTTAGAATCGCAAAAGAGAATTGCTAATATCTTAAAACAACTTGATAACCCAATGTTGACGAAGAAAGAGAGACAGCATTTAAATGATGATCTATTTGAAGAGATAACGATCATGTGGCAGACAGATGAATTACGGCAGGAACGTCCTACCGTAATGGATGAAGTTAGAAATGGTCTTTATTATTTTGAGCAAACATTATTTGATGTATTGCCAGAAATCCATCAAGAGGTTCAGGATGCTCTGGATGAAAACTATCCTAATTTCGAATGGAAAGTACCTAATTTCTTATGGTTTGGTTCTTGGATTGGTGGAGACAGAGATGGTAACCCAAATGTAACACCTGACGTTACATGGCAAACACTGCATAAGCAAAATGAATTAGTCATCCAAAAATACATTCATGCAGTAGATGAATTGATGAAGAGATTCAGTCATTCTACTAATCGTGTTAAGGTTAGTTCAAAGCTTATTCAGACGATTATGGAGGAAGAACAGCTATATCTTACACCAGAAAAGAAATGGCCAGTTGAAAAAGAAGTTTATCGCCGGAAATTTTCAATTATTTTAGAAAGATTAAAAGAATATGGCAAATCTGAAAAAGGTTATGTGAAGGCAGGAGAGTTACTTGATGATTTATATTTAATTCAAGAAAGCTTTGCCTTGCACCAACCGAAAGCTCATCAGCAAAAAGATTTACAAAAACTAATTCGACAAGTGCAATTGTTTGGTTTTCATTTAGCCACATTGGATATTCGTAATCATAGTGGTGAGCATGAGGCAGCTATAGACGAGATTCTGCGTAAAGTCGGCATAACAGATGATTATAAAAATTTACCAGAAAATGAAAAATTAGGAATTCTTGAATCTGTTTTGAATGATCCTCGTCCTATTCTGTTATTAAACGAAGATTATTCAAATGAAACACAGGAAATGATTAGCACCTTTAACATGATTAGAGAAGCACATAAGAAGTTTGGAGAACGAGCAATTAATGTTTATTTAATCAGTATGACACAGTCGCCAAGTGATATTCTTGAAGTACTTGTATTAGCAAAAGAAGCTGGAATTTATCGACTGCATGCGGATGGAACAGTAGAAAGTCACTTAAATGTAGCACCATTATTAGAGACAATTGATGATTTAATCGCCGGTCCTGAAATCATTGAAACATTATTCCGTATGCCGGTTTATCGTGAACATTTAAGACAACATAATGATCAGCAGGAAATCATGCTAGGATATTCTGATGGTAGTAAAGACGGTGGCACATTAACAGCAAACTGGAAATTATTTAAAGCTCAGCGTGAAATTCACGAAATGGCTAGTAACTATCAAATCGGCTTGAAATTTTTCCATGGTCGTGGCGGTTCACTTGGTCGCGGCGGTGGTCCGTTGAATAAGAGTATCCTATCTCAACCAGGTGAAACATTAGGGGATGGCGTGAAAATCACGGAACAAGGGGAAGTATTATCCTCGCGCTATTTATTAGAAGATATTGCTTTTAGAAGCTTAGAGCAAGCAACTTCTACGTTGCTTATGGCAATTGCTCATATTTCTAAGGATATTAGCGAACATAAAGAGGAGAGAAATCTTTGGGAAGATTGCATGGAAGAAATATCTGCTATTGCGCTTGCAAAATATCAATCATTGGTTTTTAATGATCCTGATTTTATGACTTATTTTAAAGAAGCAACGCCTTTAAATGAAATCGGAAATTTAAAAATTGGTTCACGGCCAATGAGCAGAAAAAATACGACAACTTTTGAAAATCTTCGTGCCATCCCATGGGTTTTTGCATGGACTCAAAGTAGACAGCTGCTTCCTGCTTGGTATGCTGCTGGTACTGGATTAACTGAGTTTGCTCAGCAAAAATCAGGTAATATTGAAATTTTAAAACAAATGTACGCAAAATGGCCATTCTTCCACTCGACGATTGATAATTTACAAATGGCATTAATGAAGGCAGATTTAACAACAGCAAGAGAATATTCTTCCCTTGTGGAAAATGAAGCCATTGGTAATCGTATTTATCAAAATATTAAAGAAGAGTATGATAAGACAAGAGCTATTTTATTAGAAATCACTGGTATAGAAGAATTACTTGATCACACACCTTCTATTCAAGAGTCTGTTTATAGAAGAAATCCATATGTAGATCCATTGAATTTCTTCCAAGTTGATTTAATTAAACAGCTTCGTGACCAAGAAGTTCCTGATAAGGAATTACTGAACCAAGTTCTTTTAACCATTAATGGCATCGCTGCTGGTTTACGTAATACAGGTTGAGTTAGGATAGCCTAAAAAAAGATGAGTCTAATTTTCAGACTATAGACAAACTCCTTGAATTTTGAGGTTTTGCCTATGGTCTTTTTTTGTGATCTCTTCTAATAGGGTGTTGATTTCCGCTACTGGGGTTCGCTTTCTTTGGGACGAGCGCCGAGCCGCTTCGTATCATACGCTCCTGCAGTGTCTCGGACTTTCTCGCATCTCCCAAAGGAGTCACACCCCTTCCGCTCCAATCAACCTGGTTTCATCAAGTTAGTCTAGAATTTTAACTGCTCTGGTTTTAAAATATAGGTAGATATTTTTTAGAGGTGAAATCATGCTTTCCAAACATTCTTCTATTCAAAGAGATCAATTAGAAATGATTGCTTAGATTAACTTGTTCCACCAAATCACTTAGTTCACAAGATGGAGACTACGCTTGACGGCCAACTGGACTTGGGTGAGTCCGGTAACAACTTAAGAAGAGTATAAAGAATAGATTAAAATACAATAAAATAACGAAAAAAGACCATATAAGACAAAAGGGGATCAGAATGAAAACATTCTGATCCTCTTTTGTCTTAGTTTATAAATATACATTCTTTTAAATAAGAGTTGATTTCCGCTACTGGGGTTCGCTTTCCGTGGGGGTCGCGCTGAGCCGCTTGCAGGGTCTCAGACTGTCTCGCATCTCCCAAAGGAGTCTCACCTCTTCCACTCCAATCAATGCATAATAATTCCATTTGCATTTTCTAAATTCCTTTTGTCAACAAGCTGAGAGGAGAAATCAATATTTCTCCTCGTTTTATTTCCAAAAATTATTTATATGATGCTAAAAAGTCTTCTACCTGCTCAGGTGTTTTGGCATTGGCGCTGTGTAAGTGACCAATTTTTTCGCCGTCTTTAAAAACTAACAGGCTGGGAATCCCCATGACATCATATTTTTCAGCTATTTCAGGAAGTTCATCTTTATTTAAACTATACCATTTTTTGTCATTGTTTGCTTCCATGATTTCCCCAATGAACATATCCATTCTTGTACAATCAGGGCACCAAGTGGTAAAAAACTTCACAATATTTGTATCTCCATTGTTAATAATTTCTTCAAATGTTTCTACTGTTTTAATTTCATTCATATCTTTAAGCTCCTCATTTAAGAATTCCTAATAACTATGAAAAGTTACTACAATTTTTATTATACACATGAAAGGTATTTCTTTCCTCCAAAATGCATTCTTTTCTTTAAGCATTTTATTTGCATTATAACGTTAGAAAGATAAGAATATACAAGGTAGGAGATGAAGGATGCAAACAATAGGATATTGCCATTATAATTTATATTTATGCAGTTATTTTTTGCTCCCTTTTTTCGTTATAATAAATGAAATGTTGTCATATGATAAAGAGGGTTCATTTTGCGGTTTCAAGTAAGAGGAGGTAACAAATGAGTTCGACAAAAATAAACATTTCACCAGTGGAAAATACGTACATACGCTTAATTTTAGCAATAGAGAATATGGATAAAGAGAAATTAGTAGATTTAGGTGATTCTTATTTACTAAAAGTCAATAAGAAAAATAAAAGCGGTAACGAACTTCACTTTTCCATGCTTTTTAACAAAAAGCTTATAAACAAAGTAGCAAGAAGTACGAATCCAACTGTAAATATTACAAAAAACAAAAATCTTATCTCTCTTGAAATCACTATTATGCTTGATTTAACAGAGCCAATAAAAGAAGAGAATTTTTTCTGGATAAAAAAAGAATTTGCCAGCACTCCAGCATTTGAAATCTCCTACAAGATGAATGAAGAATATTTTGATAAGAAAATATTACAACATCTGAACAAAGAAGCTACTGAGGAAAGTACAGAAGTGTAACAAAAAAGGATCAGTTTCCGTTTTAGGAGACTGATCCTTTTTGTTAAAGGAATGATTACTTATTCTTCGATTAATCCAAGCCATTTCAAGCCATTGTAAATACCTGAATCGGTAACAGATGTGGTTGTATGCTTAGCATAGGAAAACAACAACTCATGTGCATTCCCCATAGCGAATCCTTCTCCAACTACTTGGAGCATTTCTTTGTCATTTAGACCATCTCCAAAAGCAATAGAAGCTTCTTTATCAATTCCTAATCTTTTTAAAATAAGGGAGACAGCAAACCCTTTATTTACTTTATCACTAATAACATCATAGGAATGTCTAAATCCATCGATATTAACTTGTGATAAGTGGATAACAGGGAAATCTTCGTATAGTGAAATATCTTCCTCTCTTAAATTGATAATAGTAATTCCTAGAATATTCGCTTTTTCATCTAGAGTAAAAGCTCTATTTTGCTTTAAATGGAATTTTTCACTAAATTGTTTTGTCATTTTCTCTTCAGGGTGGGAAAGTAAATTATGAGTATTTGTATATAAAATTAGTTCATTTCCCTTTTCATTGGCAATATCTAAGTATTTCGTGACCAAGTCAGGACTCATCGGTTGTCTAAAAACATCTTTTCCATTATGTATTGCATATGCGCCATTATAACCGATAAACGATTCTATGGCGAGTGTCTCTCCAATATGTGATATTTCATGTAGTGGTCTTCCAGTTGCTAAAAAGACCTCTAATCCCTTTTCTTTCATTAATTGCACTGCTTTTTTTGTGGAATCTTGGATCGTATCTTCTGGTGTTAAGATAGTTCCATCAATATCTAGGAACAAAACTTTATAAGTGATTGACATTTTTACCTCCATTAAATTTACATTTCTTCAATACCATACTACCATATGAAAAGGACAAATGAAAAAGAGTAACCAAAAAGGGAAATTATTTGGCTACTCTTTCAGTAAATTTTACATGTTATCCATTATTTAATATTTTCCTAAGTTTGTTATTGCCAAATTTTCCACCAGGATTTCCTTTTTTCTTGAGCAGCAGCGGCATGACGAAATGTTTGGACAAGCTCTTGGAAACTTCTTTCTCTTTGTTTAATTTCTTTATTCAGTTGTTCTCTTTCTAGCTGCAATGTTTCCATAAAATATTGATCATTTTCATTTAATTGTTCCACCGTTTTGTTTAGTTCTTCATTTGATTTCGAGAGATGCTCGATCATTGATTTAATTTCTTTTGTGGATGAAACATTAGATGTCCATTGTTTCGAGTAGGTTTTTCTTTCAGCTTTTGAAATTTGGGAAAGTTTTTTGATCTTCGTTTGAATTTCTTCATATTTAGTTGTGGTCGCTTCTGCGTTTTTATGTAAAAGTTCGGAAAATTCATCTAAATGTTCGGATGTTTGTGTCTGCGTTTCCTTAACTGAATTAGTAATATGGGAAATTGTTTCTTCATGGCCAGCTTTTATTTCCTTTGAAATTGTTTCTAATACTTCCGTTTTAATCCCATTTCTAATTTCATCTTTAACTTCTTCAAGAAAATCTTGTTTATAATTTTCCAAGGAAGAAAGTAATAGGCGAAAGTTTTGTTCTGTAATTTGTGATTTCGTCGTCTCAGCAGGTTCTAAAGCATCCTTTTTAGGAAGCAATTCGACGGCTGTGTTTTCGCTTTTTTCTTTTATTTCCGCAATCTCTGCTTTCTTAGGTCTGTTAATGAGCATTGTTAATGTTTCTTTTACTTCAGCTGTTTTTCGTTTCTCTTTATATAAATTTTTCACCTCATGAAGGAGGGTTATTTCTTTTTCGGTATAAATACGCGCCCCTGTTTTTGTTCTAGGTATCACGATAATTCCTTGAAATTCCTTTTCCCATTGTTTTAACATAGTTGGGGTTGTCGTCAGTTTTTTTGATGCTTCACCTATCGTATATGCTTTCATTTCTCTCTCTCCTTTTGAATAATCAAGGTAATTTGACCATCTTTACTATATGTATTTAGAGAAGGGGGAATTAATTTCCTGCAACAAGACAAAAGCTATCAAAACTTCTGATTAGTTGACAAATTTCCCACATTTTCTATTTTAGGAAACGATATTGTTAATTCCTTTTGTTAATTTCTGTGTAGGTATGTTCATTATTGTATAAACTAAGGCAAGCGAAAAGGTGTGCTCGGAGAAAAGGGGAGACTTAGAGATGAAAAAGAAATTCTTTGTTATTATTTGTATTACTTTTATCCTTTTTATACATGCCAACCCTATACTTACAAAAGCTACTGAAGAAAATCACAAGGAATCTATCTTTCCACTTCGAATTTTAGAGACAACGGATATTCATTCTTATCTTTTAGATTATAATTACGAAGAGAAAAAGAAAACGATTGAATATGGATACAATCGTGTTGCAAGTTTAATATTGCAGGCAAAAAAAGAACAAAGAAATACAATGCTGTTTGATGTGGGCGATGTGATAAAAGGGAGTCCGCTAGCTGAATATGTAGCAAATTCGCCGATGTTTTATTCTAGTGATATTCATCCAGCCTATAAGAGTATGAATTTAATGGGATATGACGCAGCAACGGTTGGGAATCATGAGTTCAATTTCGGATTGGATTTTTTGTTAAATACGCTAATAGGGGCTGATTTCCCCTATACGAATGCTAATATTTATGTTGATGATCATAATGGATATGAACAAGATGATATTCATTTTTTTCAACCTTATCTACTATTAGATAAAAAGTTAGTAAATGATCAAGGAAAAACGGAAAATATTAAGGTGGGTGTCATAGGATTAATTACTCCAATAACCCAGGTATGGGACAAGGAGCATTTGGAAGATAAACTTATCATAAAAAATATGCGAAAAACAGCGGAAGAAATTGTCCCTCAAATGAAAAAAGCAGGCGCAGATTTAATCATTGCTTTAGTACATGCCGGTTTATATTCTGATCAATATTGGCCAAAACAAGGGAATAATGTCAGAGATATTAGCAAAGTCAAAGGAATAGATGTTATTCTTTATGGTCACTCGCATGGTATCTTTCCAGTTAAAGGAGAAAAAGGGCCAAAAGGTGTTAACCATGAAAAAGGATTGATTAATGGAAAACCGACAGTCCAAGCAGGAAACTGGGGAAATCACCTTGGGATCATTGATTTAACGCTTCAGAAGAAAAAAGGAAAATGGGCAATAGTGGATTCAAAATCAACTGCAAAACCAATTATTAGGATTATAAAAAACAAGAAAATACCGATTGTTTCCCCAATGCCGCAAATGGAATATATTCTTTCACGATATCATCAAGATACATTAGAGTATGTAAACAGTAAGCAACTATTAAATCATTTTGATTAATATATTCACGGATGTTTCAATGTACAGGCAATAAAGTTGAAGGGAAGAATGGAACAGTTTTATAGTGTAGAGAGAAGGGGTTGGATATATGGGAAAAACATTACAGGAAATAAAATATTCCGTTCTTGATTTAGCACCGATTAGAGAAGGAAGCAATGCTGCTGAAAGTTTTAAAAATAGTTTAGAACTTATTCAACAATCTGAAAAGTGGGGATATAACCGCTATTGGGTAGCTGAACATCATAGTATGCCTGGGATTGCTAGTAGTGCTACTTCCGTATTAATTGGCTACTTAGCTGGGGGTACAAGCAAGATTAGAGTGGGGGCAGGCGGGATTATGTTACCGAATCATTCGCCTTTAGTTATTGCTGAGCAATTTGGTACATTAGAATCTATGTACCCCAATCGTATTGATTTAGGTCTTGGAAGGGCTCCTGGCAGTGATCAACTGACAGCAAGAGCATTAAGACGTTACCATCAAAGTGATGGAAGTGATTTTCCAGAATTGCTAGAGGAATTAAGAACGTATTTTAAACCATACGAAGAGACAAATTTACCAGTAAGGGCTATACCAGGGGAAGGGGAAACAATACCGATTTGGCTGTTAGGCTCCAGTGACTTTAGTGCTAGATTGGCTGCTCAACTTGGCCTGCCATTTGCATTTGCTAGCCATTTTTCACCAGACTATACGATTCCTGCACTTAATACTTATTTTCATTCATTCCGTCCATCAGAAACTTTAAAGAAGCCGTATGTGATGGTTGGAGTGAATATTATTGCAGCAGATACGGATGAAAGAGCGGCATATCTTGCTACGTCTTCACAACAGCAGTTTTTAAGTCTTATTCGGAACAAGCCGGCACAACTGCAGCCCCCGGTTTCCAATATGGAGGAAATGTGGAGTACTTATGAGAAAGCTATTGTTCACAAGCAATTGAAAGCATCTATTATCGGCTCCAAAGATACAGTTACTCAGAAACTACAAACATTTTTAGCGGAAACCCAAGCGGACGAAATAATAATCAACACACAAGTGTATTCTCAATCTGAACGTCTTCGTTCATATGAAATTGTAAAAAATATTTTAAAATAAAAGGCTGAAGCAAGTACAAAATGATATTATTTCATTTTGTACTTGTTTTTGTGTATGATAAAGCTATAGATATTTTTGTCAGTTGTAAATACTTGGAGGGAACTGTTGTGAAAACAACCATGAATTTGGTTAATCAAGAAAAGATCAAACAGATTTTAAAACAAATGGTCGATGATGCTTATGCTAATATAAAAGGTGAAGAGGTTTTACTTTGTATGGAATGTTGTGACGTAGATTTATATGTTGCGGCAGAGTCTTGTGAACCATTTATGGAGGCAGTGAAAGAAAATTTTGAACTAGATGATTTAGGTGAAATTATGGATAGAGAAGCATATCACATATTAATGAGAGAACTCGATGAATACTATGTGGATTTACATGTAAAGTCTGGTTATTATGATTATTTTCCAGCAGGTACTTATAAAGTCGATGGGAGAGAAGAGGAGTCAGAAACCAGTGTTCTAGCACCTAAGGGAGTATTTTATGCGCCGTTTGAAGACGCGGTAATTAAATAGATTCATTATAAATGGAAGGCCAGGGATTTTTTTAGAATTCCTGGCCTTTATGATGGAAGTATTGGTGATTTTTAATTCACTACTTATTCAAGAATGAATCTTATAAGCCTAGATTTATTAATTTGTATGCTTTTCAGCCACCTTTTTATGTTTATCCAATTCAGAAATAAAATGGGGCCATTTTAAAATACCATCATCTTTATCAAATTCGATAATCACATCAGATACGCCTTTTTCTGATAAAATTTGCTTTTCAATTCGTTGTCTTATTTTATCGACTTGCTCAACGGTTAATTTACTATCGATTTCGATACTTAGTTCTACGTGGAAATCTTCCCCTTCTTTGTAAACTGCTAGATCTTGGATATCACGTACATCAGGATCTTTAATCGCAATATTGCCAATTGTATCTTGCATTTCTAAATCTGCTTCCCCTATAGCACCTGCAGCGTTATCTAAAAAAACTCTCCCAACAACAATAAACATAAAAATGCCGATGATAATGGATACAATGCCTTCTGCTTGTTTAAAGTTTGTATATTCACTTACTATTACTGCCGCAATTGCTAATATTCCTCCTGCTGTTGCTACGGAATCTTCTAAAAATACTAACTTTGTTGCAGGCTTGGCAGATTTTAAATAGGCAATGCTGGCAGAAAACAATTGTAAACCTCTTGTTTTTAAACCCGCTGTTGCTACAATTTCTTTCATTGCTTTAATTAAAACGGTAAATTCTAAGCCTACAGATATGGAGAGGATAATGATAATGAGTAAAAAGCCTGTTGATTCTTGTGGCTTAAGAACATGATCAAGTCCTTCGCGAATTGTTTCATAAGCCATAATTCCAACGATTAAAACAGCAAATAATAAAACAATATTGACAAGTCTGCCAAATCCTCCGGGAAAGCGTTTTGTTGGAGCTTTTTTACTTAATGCAGATCCAATAAACACAAAAAATTGATTGGCTGCATCACCAAGGGAGTGCATGGTTTCTGCAAACATCGCCACATTACCGGTGAGAAAGTAAGCAACTCCTTTTAATAAGGAGATAACGGTATTTACTAAAGCAGCAAGCAGAGCCGAACGGTTTCCATTCTTTAATAATATTAAGAATTCCTTCATTCTATCTTATACCCTTCTTCCTTAGTAAAGGTCGTGTACAAATAAAAAGAGAACTTCCCGTTTCTAACCAGCCAAAATCTAAGTGGTTATATTGTAAGGGAAGCCTCTATTAACTTCTATTTGATACTGTTGAAAAACCTTGTTCACTCATTTTTTTCGTAAGTCTATGGTGTTATCAGACACTTGTTGAATATGTATGACTAAGAAGTAGTTAATCTGGTATTATTAAGCAGATGCGCTTTTTTCAACCGCACTGTTCCAATCAGGAAAATAATGGAGCGCATGGCGCATTAAATCCGGGTGGCTTTGTTTTATCTTCTTTTTATTCATATTCATGCCATTTGAGCGTAATTGTTGAATAGCCAACATTACTTCATCGGCAGTCATGCTAATATCCATGGACCTACCTCCTTTTAAATTTATTCATATTATTTACCAGATCAACAGGATTTATTCGATTTTTCCGTAAATATTTCTTGGGAAAGCGCAAAAAGTGCGCTATAAAGACAAAAGTTGACTTTTCTCCTTGGATAATGTCGAACCCGTTAAGGAAGGGTAACACTTCATTGTACGAATGACTATTCTTTCGCTATAATTGGGAGGGGAATGAGAAAATAGAAGGACGTGATTTTAAAAGTGGATAGCAAAAGGCTGTTTATGATTCTTCCTATCGTTGTACTAATGTTTAGTTTTTTAGGGATTAATAAAGTTTCTGCACATGCTTATATTACAAATTCAAACCCTAGTGAGAATGAAATATTAAAGACAGCGCCAGAGAAGGTATACATAGAGTTTAATGAAAAGATTCAAACTGGCTTTAAAATCTTAAATGTTTTAAATTCATCGGGTGAAAGAGTAGACAAGAAAAATGTAGTCATTAATCCTGATACAGAAAAATCAATGGAAGTTGATCTAAAGTCAGATTTACCGAATGATATATATACGGTAGAATGGAGGGTTGTATCTGCTGATGGCCATTCCGTTTCTGGGATGATTCCTTTCAGCATTGGAGAATTACCTGATGGTGCAGCTTTTCCAACTCAACAGGACAATGGTAATCTAGTGAGCTTTATAAGTACGATGATCAATAAAGGCTTTCTTTATATAGGTTTTTCTATCTATATGGGATTATTGTTATTCTATACAATTTGGTATAGAAATGAAAAATTATCTGCAAAGCTAGTAAAAAGAACGAAAAAAATATCCATTATTGCTGTCTTATTCCTTGCCATTAGTATTATTAGCTCATTAGTTATTCAAACACAAAGCTATGCTGGTGTGAGTCTATTAGCTAGTATAAAGCCAAGTAATTTAATGGAAACATTGACAAGTACGAAGGAAGGAATTATTTGGATTGTACAAATGATCCTTTTGGCTATTTTATTCCTTGCACAACGATTTATTTGGACAAAAGAAGCTTATTTAGAAAGAAAGCATTGGATAATTCCCGGATTAGCATTTATAGGCATCATGCTTTCAAAAGCATTTCTTGGTCATCCTTCCAGTTCGCCTTATGAGACAGTAGCTATCGTGCTTGATTTCTTTCACTTAATAGCAGCATCTATTTGGCTTGGCGGAATGATTGTCATTATTCTCTTTTTACGAGAAGGAATATTTTCTAAAGAAGGGGAAGGACATGATTTATATTGGGCAACTATGGAGAGGTATTCATTATGGGCCCTTATTACTGTTGCGGTTTTAGCCATTTCTGGCGCAATAAATGCCTCCTTATTAATTCCTGATTTTCAGTCATTAGTAAGTACGGCATATGGAAAGGTTTTGCTTATTAAAATTGGTTTACTTGTTTTAATGTTAATTTTTGGTGCATATCACCTTGTCAGCAGACTTCTATTAAGAAAGAAAGACTTTTATAAAAAATCAATAAAAATGGAAATTACACTTGGCATATTAATATTGCTTGTAACTACGGCGTTTACTCAAATACAGACACCAACCTTGCCTATCGACCTGCCGTTCTATGAAGAAGCAGAACTTGGTTATAATGAAAATATCAGTTTATCGATCACACCTAAGAAAACAGGTGTACAAAATCAGTATGAAGTATTTGTATTTGATAATAACCGCAAGCCAATCGATCCTGTGGAACAAATTACAATTAGTTTAAGACAAGGAGAGAAAGAAATGTCTTTTCCATTAACGAAGGAAAAGGAAGGACATTATTTTGCAGAAAATCTTCAGTTAAATCAGCCGGGTAAATGGGATGTAGAAATACATGTATTAACCGATAAATTAGAATCACTGGATTATTCTTACTCCATCGACATAAGATAAAGTTTCATGAAGAGGGAAATGGGAATAGGAAAAATATTTCTTGGGAAAGCGCATAATCAGACAGGATTTTTAGGAAAAAAAGTCGTATTATAGCGAATAATATAAAAAGCAATCGGATTTGGTAACAAACAAGTCCTCCATTATTGAGGACTTTCAGACTATAGGCAATTACCTTAAGTAATTATGAGGTTTGTCTATAGTCTTTTTTCTCAGCTGTTCCTTATTATGTGGCAGTTTTCTTATCGCGATGAATTTTCATGCCAATGCACGCGAAGGGAACTTTTTTTGATGACGGAATAATATAAACGATGTCCTAAAATACCAGCGATAAAAGTTAGGATGATGTCTTTTATTAAAGGTAGAGCCATCCAACTCCACATTAGCTGGTAAGTAAATCCTTCTGGTGCAGCATACCAAACTTTATAAGCCAAATACATCCAACTAGTCCCAATTATGTAATTAATAAATAATCCAATGAAGCCGCTAAAAATATAGAATGGAATGGTTTGTTTTTTTTCGATGAAGAAACCGACAAAAAATGCTGTCATAATAAAGGCTAAAATAAAGCCAAATGATGGTCTGGTGATTACCATAAGGCCGCCCGATATCCCTGCAAAGATGGGTATTCCGATAAGACCAACAAGCATATAAACAAACATTGCCACGCTTCCCAATCTTTTACCAAGAATCAGCCCTGCAAGAATAGAGAAGAAAGTCTGAAGAGTTACGGGAACACCTCCAATGATAAGAAAACTTGTAACATTTGCTCCCACCGCCATAAAAGCAACAAATAACGCAATCATTGTTATATCTATTGGCTTCCACTGTTTCAAAATGGCCACTCCCTTTTGTTTAATTTCTGTAATTAACTATACTTCTCTAATTGATTTGTGTCAACCTATAATATAATTTAGTTAACATATAAAAATACATATATTTTGTTTCTCTGTTCATACTAGAAATAACAAGAAAGGAGATGTTTGCATGAAAAAATTAAAATATCCATTCATAAGCATCTTTTTGGTAAGCTTATTCCTAATGCAGCTTAGCAGTCCTTTACATGGTGGTGCGGAAGAGCTGCCTTCCTATGTAAAATGGGGGAGAATTGCCATAACAAAAACACAAGAAAAATATCCTAATAGTGAAGTTACTGATTATCTGCATGTAGGCAAGGAAGATAAGAAAGGAACTTCTGTGGAAAAGTTTAAGCTAATTGTAAACAAAGATCAAAAGGAAATTGGTGTATTTGTTCATTTAACTTTTGATACGCGCACAGAACGACTATTATCGGTAGATATGAAGGAAACAAAGCCTTAATTTTCGAAAAACTCTCTAAAATAATTGGTTTTAGAGAGTTTTTTTGTTTTAATAGAAGAAAGAGAGTAAAGGGGGAGAAAAGATGATAGGCAATATACAAAAGATCATGCGCTATCCAATAAAATCATTTACTGGAGAAAGCTTGGAAAAGGCACGGATTATGTCGTATGGAATATATGGCGATCGAAGTCATGCTTTTATCGATAGAGCGAATAATAAGCATTTAACCATTACGCAATACCCTAAAATGGTTACATATAAAGCGGGCTTTTCAGGAGAAGAGTCAATAGAAAAATATCCTAATTTAACTATAACTGCCAATGATGGCTCGGAATATATTTGGGGCGAAACGGCATTATTAGAAAGATTAGAACAAGAAACGAATCGGACATTAGATTCAATCGCCTATGCTCCAACCTTTGTTCCCTTTCCAGCAATTGAAGAAGATAATCTGTTATTAATTTCCACAAAAGCTCTATCAGAATTATCTACATCATTTGGTGAATCGATTGATGAGAGAAGATTCAGAGGAAATATTGTCTATGATCTCCAAGAAAGTGACCTAAACGAACAAGATTTACTAGGGAAACAAATTAAAATCGGTTCAGATGTAATTCTGGAGATTAATAAGTTTTGTGAAAGATGTATGATCATAACAGTAGATCCTGAAACAGGCACCCGACAGCCGAAGCTATTAAAACAGATTGTTAAAGAGCGAAATAACCATTTTGGTTTATATGCAAGTGTGATTAAGACTGGAATTATTCATATTGGTGATAAGATAGCTATTTTATAAAGATGGTGCAAACATAATACTTAATTTTGTATAGTTGAACATTCTGTTATTACAGTGCAAATATAAAAACTATTTGTTTTCATCATGCTTCCAATTAATCCATCGTGAGCAAGCCTTTCTGGTACCTCAGGAACAGAGTATTCCTCCCGCCGTTTCCTTCTGTTTTAAGGTTCTATTGATAATTGGATTAACAAGTTAGTAGAAATGGTATTAATATTCAATTCAATTTTTCTAATAAAACAGGGAAGATTTTGAAACTTAATTCCTAACCATACGTATGAATTTATGAATATATAGACAAGAGTATTTGTAAAGGATGGGATTTACATTGGTTAGGAAACAAAAAGCTTCATCATTTCTGGAAAAATATTGGGTATCTTCTATTGGTGTATTTGTATTGTCACAAATATTCTTTTTTTCATCAGAAGCAACAGGATGGATACTTAAATACAGAGATATGGATGGAACAATATTCGGGAAGCTTCTTGACAGTTTTATTATCACTGAATGGTTTAATTTCTATAAAACGCCACAGTATAATCTACTCACTGTCTTTTTTGGCGTCTTTTTTCTTGTGCCTGGAATAATTAGTGCGATAGTAAAGGTTTTTACTCGCAGTAAATAATAAATACCTTTGCTGATTAAGCTGTAATAATAGATATGTATGCAAGTGGGGTAACCAACAGCAATACCTGATGTCCATATTTAACTCTGCTGCTAGATCAAAGGCTTGCTTATAGAGAAGCAGTAGGATAGTGGAAGATGGAATTGAATAGAAGAATCTATTCAGGCAGTCAAGTTATAGTTATTAACCCAGAATAGGTACCCAAATTTTATAACGGGAAGTTAGAAGATGAAAATTAAAACAAGAAAAAGTAACAGTTTTTTAAAAGAAGTATTATTTGAGATAGTTGGGGAAGTAGTCTGGAACATTTTACTATTTATACCAAGGATGGCATTTCGCCTAATTAGTAGCATTTGGTAAAATGGTTAATTAGTGAATTGCCTGTTTTTTCAATTAGTTACAAATTAAAAAGGCTATAGGAGCTTGTCATCCACTTCCATTTCAGTTTTGTAGAAGACTGGCGAAAAACTAACAAATATAGCAGCAGAAGAGTAAAAAAGCACCCTATAGGTAGACATTAAAAAGTCTACCTAAGGGTGCTTTTTTATACATAGTAATATTTTCATTTAATCAAACGTTTGATTAAATGAAATAGTATCTTGCCGTTCCAATAAAGTTATGATATAGTTACCTAGGTAATTAATTTTAGATCGGAGAAAGCAATGAACACGACTCATGATTTATTCCATTCTATCCAGCAGCTCGCACGACAATTAACCAAACAATTAAATACAGCACTTGAGCCATTTGATATTTATAGCTCTGAATGGGCAATTTTGTATGTATTAAAAAAGAATGGTCCCCTTACTCAAAAGGAAATCGCCGATTATCTATCCATAGAACCCCCTCCAGTAACACGTACCATAAAGAAGCTCGTGGAGAAAAAATATGTTCTGCAAATAAAGGGAGAAGACAAGAGGACAAATAGAGTATTTCTAACAGATTTTGCTATACAGCAGTATGCGAAATGGGAAGCAGCTGTTCTGCTAGCAAATCAGGAGTTACTTAAACAATTGCCAATCGAATCTCAAAAGACTTTACAACATATAATTTTTGAATGGATTCATTCATTAGCAATCAAGGAGGAAAAGAAGTGAATAAAGAACCATTATGGACAAAGGGATTTATCCAAATATGGGTAAGTAACTTTTTTTTATTTATGACGTTTTATTTTTTACTAGTTTCATTACCAATCTATGCGATTCGAGAATTAAATGGAAAGCAGTCTACAGCAGGTTTAGTTGTTACGGTATTCATAATAACAGCTATTCTTATCCGGCCTGTAGCTGGTAACTTGATGCAGAAGTTTGGCAAAAAAGCCATATTTGTTACATCATTACTTATTTTCTTAGTGGCAGCGGTTTTTTATTTATTTAGTGATTCTATCACTAGTTTGCTCATCGTTCGCGCATTACACGGCATTGGATTTGGTATGGCTACAACCGCTACCGGGACAATTGTTGCAGACATTTTACCAAGCTCCAGAAGAGGAGAAGGTATGGGGTATTATTCAATGAGTATGAATTTAGCGATGGTAGTCGGTCCATTTATCGGACTCCAGGCAATTAACTCATGGGGAACTTCTACCTTGTTTATATTGGCGCTAATATTTGCTTTCTTTGCGATATTAACAGGTGGATTTATGAAACTGGACTCAGATATGGAAACAGAGAGAGTAGAACAAGAAGCGAAAGTGAAAGAGAAAAAAGGAATTCAATTTGATCGAATTATAGAGAGTACGGCAGTAAAAATTAGTATCGTAGCAGCCATATTCGGTCTTGTTTATTCATCGATTCTTTCTTTTGTTTCGGTTTATGCTGAAAACAAAGGATTTATAAGTGTTTCAGGATATTTCTTTGTGGTTTACGCTATCTTTATGCTAATAGCAAGACCTTTTGCTGGTAAATGGTTTGACCGCTATGGTGCAAATAAAATTGTTTATCCATGTATCGTACTATTTTCCATCGGGATGCTTGTCTTGGGGACTGCACAATCTGAATGGATGTTCTTATTATCTGCTGCATTAATTGGCTTAGGATATGGATCAATGTTCCCGTGTCTACAAACCATTGCGATTCAGAAAGCAGCACCACATCGAAGAGGTCTCGCAACAGCTACTTTTTTATCCATATTTGATATAGGAATAGGGTTTGGCTCCTATATTGTTGGAATTATTGGTGATGCTATTGGATTAAATTCTTTCTATTCATTAAGCAGCATTTATATTTTAATCGGCATTGCTGTTTATTACTATTTGCATGGTAAAACGATTAGAAATGAAAAGACAGTAACGAAGAAAGAACAATTAAATAGAGGTGCTTAAAAAAAGACTCTCCTTTAGAAATGAAATTTTTCTAAAAGGAGAGTCTTTGTTATTATTTTGCCTTTGTGACCACTTTTATAACAGATTTGCTGACATTACCAGATGTATCTTTTGCCGTAATAGTTAAAGAGGTTTTTTCTTTTTGCTTTTTAATTTTGATAGAAAAAGCTCCTTTTTTATTTGTTTTTCCTTCTGCTAATACTTTGTTGTTTCTTTTAATGATAATGGTTGCATTTTTTTCAGCAGTTCCTGTTACTTTTGTTGTTTTCGTCGTGATCGTATTTACTTTTGGCTTAGCAGGAGCTATTTTATCTGCTACTGTAATAGTCTTCGCTTTACTTATATTTTTCGCCTTATCTGTAGCTGTAACACTGATTTTAGTATTTTCTTTTTGCTTTTTAATTTTAATCGTATACTTTCCTTTTTTATCAGCAACTGCAGAACCGAGCTTCTTTTTGCCTGCTTTGGCAGTAACAGTAGAATTAGCTTCCGCGTTACCAGTGATTTTATCTGATTTATTACTGATTGTTCCAGTTATCGTTGGGATAGGAGGTGGTGTGTTATCCACAACTTTCACGGTTGCTGGTTTACTTGTATTTTTTGCACCATCTGCAGCTGTAACAGATACAATTGTATTAGCTTTCTGTTTTTTGATTTTAATAGCGAATTTCCCACTTTTATCGGCCGTTCCTTTACCGATCAATTTCCCCTTAACCTTTGCATTAATATTAGCAAAAGGTTCACTTGTTCCTTTCAGCAAACTATCATTATCGCCAACCTTTTGAACGGTTGGTGCATTTGGAGCTTTCGTGTCTCTTTGAACAGTTGTTCTGAGGGATGTACTTGCCGTTCCATTTTTGCTTGAAAGCTGGACATACATAAGCTTATCCGCTTTTTGTAAAGGTATTTCTACTGTAAACTTGCCATTTTTGTCTGCTGACGAAGAATAGGTTTTACTGCCAAGTTTTACACTTACTTTGCTTCCTTGTTCAGCTGTTCCGGTAAGTAATCGAGTACTATTATAAACAGGATTAATTTTTGCTTTTAATTTTAGAGCACTAAAAGCAGAAAATGCGTTTAATCGCCCCCAGCCAGATACTTTATCAAAACCGATGGGATTACTACTAGCGGGTAAATCATCTGGATATTCTTCCGAAAATTCATTTTCAGGATTGTCATTTTCCTTAAAAACAATAGATGTTGTTGTTTCAATTAAATATTTTTCTACCTCTTTAGGCTTTAGCTTCCCATTTAAAGAAAGCAATAATCCAGCCACAGCAGATACATGTGGCGTAGCCATCGAAGTACCACTGTATAATAAAAGATTTCCATTGGGAACAAGACTTGGAATGTTGGAACCTGGTGCAACAAGCTTAAGCTCTTTCCCATAACTTGAATAATCAGCAACGATATCTAAATCGTTCGAAGCTCCAACGGCCGTTACATATTTGGAAGAGCCCGGATAATCAAGTCCTTCATAACCATTATTTCCACTTGCTGCAATAATAGTAACATTTTTGCTGTTGGCATATTGAAGCATGGACTCTATTACTCTACTATAACCACCACCCAAACTCATGTTGATGACTTTTGCGCCATGATCTACCGCATATTTAATTCCTTTTGCAATTTGTTCCGTATCACCAGAGCCAGATGCATCTAATATTTTGACTGGCATAATTTTTGCGTTTGAATGGATGCCAGACATAGAATAGCCATTATTTATACCTGCTGCGATAATGCCGCTTACATGTGTACCATGATTATTGTCATCATATACATTGTCTGATTCGTTGATAAAATTATAACCCGCTGTGATTTTATTTTTTAAATCGGCTAAGGAAGCATCCACACCAGTATCTAAGACAGCAATTTTCATTTGTTTAACATCAGTAGATTGTTGAAGTTGATAAAGCTTTTCAAATTGAATATCAGCACCATTTTTCCCATTTGTTTGGGCTGTGTTTTTTAATGACCATTGGTAAGGTGCAGATACATCACTTGGCAAGGATAGTAAGGTATATTGCTGTACAGGCTCTATATACTCTACTTCATTTGCGTTTTGAATCTTGTTAATAAGGGTATTAGCACTCTTCGTTGTGTATTTTCCTTCATTCAATTCAAGGGTAAACATCCCGTCAGCAATTTTTTCGCTTCCTTCTAACCCTTTAATAGATTGAGCAGAAGTTTTACCCAAACTGTTTTTCAAAGAAGAAACTGTTTTACCAGATTTCATTTTTACAATATATTTATTATTTATCTCTTTGTTCGTTATACTTGAGCTGGAAGCTCCTAATAAAGTAAAAATGTCATCAAGCGTTTTTCCTTCTATATTAGATAACTCTACTTTGTTAGCGAGGGATGAAATCTTGGTTTGTAAAGCGGTAGGAGAAGCTTCTAAGGTGATTTCATATAAATTATTTATTGCTTTTGCTTCGTTTTTTCCAATTTTATAGGTGCTGCTTGTACCATTATCTAGCAGGTTAGTGAAAATCGGTTTTAGCGCTTTTAAATTTGTTAATACATCTTGTCTTAGCTGCTTATTAAATATCATTTTCGCCGATAAAAATGGCGATACTTGATAGTATAAAGAAGATAGTTTTTTCCCATTTGCCGTTGAAGACAAAATGGTATCTCTAATAGTACGTAATTGTGTAAGGATTGTTTGGCTGTCCTTTGACTCCTTGGTACTTAATTCAACTGGACAAGCTTCTTCTGCTTCAACAGTAGGAGCTTGCTTTGTATCCGTTACTTTTAAGGAAAATTGACTATTCGGTTCAGGTACTTCCTCTTCTTCTATGTATTCCTCATCATCTACGTTGGAATAATACTCAACCTTAATATAGTACGGACCTTCCCAAGCAATCGGGAAGTAAATGACGCCCTTATTATCCATAAAGCTAACGGCGTTATATTGATCGAAGGTGTTGTCTGACATAGCATTATCTTTACTTGAATATACGCTAATATTCATTTCTTCCGTCGAATTTAATTCAACCTCTAGGTGAGTTGCTTTAGTCACGACAGATTTTGGATCGATCTTAAACCATTTAACATGTTCATCTGGCTGAAAGCTCGAGGATAACTCTTTTCCGATCGAAAGAGTAGCAGCTGAAATTTCTCCTTCTGATGCTAGGATCTCTTTTGATGGCATTGCGCTTAATACTAATGTCACCGTTAATAACAAAGCAAAAATTGTTTTCCATTTACACTTTTTCATAATTTCCCCCCTATAAGTGGTATATTACAAATCTATTAAATCACCTTTCTTCCTATTTGTCCTCATATTTTTTGTATTTTTAGAAAAAATTGTATGTTATCCCTTTTTCATTTAATAAAATCGGCAGCAGATCGATATTTTCGTTTTATGAAAATCAAACCCAATTTATGTGGGAGTATGATAGAATAGTCTAGTAAATATTGTAAAGAAGGAGTTCCAAATCATATGAACGAGCCATTATTTTTTAAACCAGTATTTAAAGAAAGAATTTGGGGCGGTACTGCACTGCGTAGCTTTGGATATGATATTCCGAGTGAAATAACAGGGGAGTGCTGGGCGTTTTCTGCACATCCACATGGTCAAAGTATAGTAAAGAACGGATCATTAGCGGGTAAAAACTTAGAAGAGTTATGGGAGAATCATCATGAGCTTTTTGGTAATATAGAAGGTGACCGTTTTCCGTTATTAACAAAAATATTAGATGCTAATCAAGATTTATCTGTACAAGTGCATCCAAATGATGACTATGCAAAAGTTCATGAAAATGGAGAACTTGGTAAAACGGAATGTTGGTATATTATTGACTGTCAAGAAGGAGCAGAAATCATTTTTGGGCATCACGCGAACACAAAAGATGAATTAACAACGATGATAGCTGAAAATAAATGGGATGAATTATTAAACAAGGTACCAGTGAAAAAAGGTGATTTCTTCTTTGTACCTAGCGGAACAATTCACGCTATCGGTGAAGGAATTATCATCCTTGAAACACAACAAAATTCTGACACAACATACCGTGTATATGATTATGATCGTACAGATAGCGACGGCAATAAGCGAGAGCTGCATATTGAACAGTCAATTAACGTTACAACTGTTCCACATCAATTAGCGGCAACTACTCCAGTTGTTGAACAACAAGGAAACATGGAGATTACTAAATTTGTTACATGTGATTATTTTACAGTAGAAAAATGGGTGTTGGACGGACAGTCTACTAGAAAACAAGACCAAGATTTTTTACTATGTAGCGTAATTGAAGGCGATGGATCTCTGCAAAAGGATGGCAAAGAATTCACTTTCCAAAAAGGGGATCATTTCTTACTGCCATATAAATTTGGTGAATTTGAATTGACTGGGAAAGCAGAACTGATTGTTTCCTATATCTAAAGCGAATTTCCAAAAATAAAAAAGAGTGTCATTTGGGTACTGATCTCCAAAAGTTAGAATAACAATACTAACTTTTATCGGTAACTACCTTTGCACTCTTTTTTATTTATTTTCGGATAATATGGAGTAATGGTGCTGTATTGTCCTTTTAATTATTTTTTTATCAGCCGTTCCTAACCGAATGATCGAAAATATTACCCATAGAAGAGTCTCTGCTAGTTTAGCTCTAATGCTTATAAGAAGCTGTTAAGATTTCTACATATCTATTCGAATAGGTTTTCTTTTTTCATATTTGTAATATGCTGTAAAACCTGCTTTCTTTGCTAGATTAAGAGCTTGCATGAAATCTGCGCCAACATCGTCTTTTCTATGGGAATCAGAACCAATTGTAAGTATTTCTCCACCTAACTTTTTATATAATGCCAACACTTCTAAAGAAGGTAATGATTCATTTAAGCTTGTTCGCCAGCCAGAAGTGTTAATTTCTAAACCGATGTTTCTTTTAATTGCTGTTGTTAAGATAGTAGTGATAATCTCCTGATAGTCAGGGAAGTGATAGATACCTCGTGTTGGATGGGCATATCGCTTCATTAAATCAAAATGAGCGAGGACATCAATATCTGCGTATGTAACTAATTCAAGAACCTCTTTAAAATAAGTAAGATAAATATCCTCATCAGGGTGAGCATTCATATATTTACGAAGTGTTAGCCCGTGTAAATTGTGAACAGAACCAAGAATATAATCAAAAGGAATTGGTGCTAACACTGTTTTATATTGTTCACGTAATAAATGGGGTTCACATAGTTCAATTCCTAATTTAATTATTAATTGATCCTGATAACTAATTCTACATTTGTTGATGTCTTCTAAATATGTTGGCCAATTCATATGACCGTAAGTCGGGGCATTCGGATTGACAGAAAAGTGTTCGGTAAAACAAATTTCATTTATCCCTTTTCTTATAGCATTTTCACAAATATCCATCATTATTGCTTTAGAATCAAATGAATGATTGGAATGGTGATGATAATCAATAT
The DNA here is from genome assembly GCF_038006525.1 of Niallia sp. FSL W8-0951. Taxonomy (NCBI): domain Bacteria; kingdom Bacillati; phylum Bacillota; class Bacilli; order Caryophanales; family Bacillaceae; genus Niallia; species Niallia sp. FSL W8-0951. The sequence continues at coordinate 1,448,220 of NZ_JBBOVK010000001.1, read as the reverse complement.
AATACATAAGAATCTCCTTTAATTTGTCAGTCGATAATCCTGTTTATTTTATCATATTTTAATAACAAACTTGAAGTTGGAAAGAGGTTCTATTATTATATGATAAAAAAGATTTCAGATAATTCCTGTTTTAAACTTACTAAACAGGTAGGAATAATGTATAATAGATGTATGAAGGTTTAGGGGGAGGAAATGATGACCGAGGTAAGATCAATCAACTGGAAAGACGATACCATTGTTTTGTCTGTTGATTATCCAAAGAAAATACAGAATGAATATAAAGTAGTGATAATGTGCCATGGGTTAATTGGCAGTAGAATTGGCGTTGATCGCTTGTTTGTTAAGGCAAGTAATGTACTGACAGAATTGGGTTATTTAGTGATTCGTTTTGATTATAGGGGATGTGGCGAATCTAGTGGTGAGTATGGCAGCACAAAATTGTCTGATTTAATCGATCAGACAGAAGCCATTATTCAATTTGCTTATGAAAAATTCTCGATAATGGAACTTATTTTACTTGGCCATAGTTTGGGTGGAGCTGTCGCTGTATTGACAGCTATCAAAGATGCACGAGTCAGACGGTTAATTCAGTGGGCTGCTGTCGGGGATCCAGCGGTTGATATTAAACGAATATTTGGAGAAGAGAGATTGTCTGAATTAGCAGAAAGAGAAGTCGTTGATTTTTACGGCTATTCTTTTTATCAAACTTATTTCGATTCTTTAATAGATTATAATCCATTAAAGAGTTGTCATAAGTTTTCAGGAGATGTTCTTCTTGTGCACGGTACTGCTGATGAGGATATTCCTTATCACTATTTGAATAAATATAAAAATGAATATTTAACTAGAAATACAGGAACTGTTGAATCCGTATTTATTGAAGAGGGAATACATACTTTCTCATCTGGCAGCCAATTTATGAAGCTGATTAATGGAACGGTTGACTGGTTAGAAAGGAAATAATTAAAAACGCAAATGGATGAAGTAGATATCCGTTTGCGTTTTTTTTAAGTGAAAATAATTATTTTGCTTATTTTAATGGAAATTTATAAGTGAATAACTTAAAATGTAAATAGATGAAATGAATTTGAGGGGATAATATGGCACAAGAGCAAAGATTAATGGACATTATTCAGTATTTAAATGTGCATGAAAAAATAACAGTGGAAGAAATTTGTTCCCTCTTTCATGTTTCCAGAGATACAGCTAGAAGAGATTTAGTAAAACTAGAAGAGGAACAAGTAATTATTCGAACAAGGGGTGGTGCACTTTTACCAAAAATTCATCGTAAAGTAGATAATTATCATAATCGATTGAAAGCTGTATCAGAAGAAAAGAAAGCAATTGGAAAATTAGCTGCATCCTTTGTTCGAGAAAATGATCATATTATTTTAGACGCCTCCACCACTGTGCAGGCAATCGGAAGTTTTATTAATCAAGAATGTACAGTGATAACAAATTCTATCAATTTGGCGGATATTTTATCAGATAAGCAATTGCCGAAAATTCATTTATTAGGTGGAGTGATGCAAAAAGAACATCGCTATTTATACGGGAATTCTGTTATTCAACGATTAGATAAATATTATGTAGATAAAGTGTTTATTGGTATTGTCGGTATATCTGAAAAAGGACTAACAATTGTCGACGAAGAAGACGGTGATGTTAAAAAAAAGATGATGCAGCAAGCAAAGCAGGTTATTGTAGTTGGTGATAATAGCAAGATAGGCATTACTGACTTTTACCAATTCGCGAATCTTTCCGATATTGATCTCTTTATCACAGATAAAGAACCGGAAGAATGGTTTATTCAGTTATTAAAGGAAAATGGTGTGGAGTTATTAGTGGCAGACAGGAAGGATGGAGAAGGATGATTACATGTATTGTAACCGATTTAGATGGCACTCTTTTAAATCATGAAAGTAAGATTAGTCCAGAAAATGCAGCCAGTTTGAAAAGTGCACAAGAAAAAGGAATAGAAGTAATTGTAGCAACAGGTCGAAACTATCCAGATGTTATGGAGATTTTCAAAGAAACTGGATTAAAAACTTGGGTTATTGGCGCAAATGGTGCGACCATTCATGATCCAGAAGGAAACCTATTTGATCATCTTCCGATGGATAAGCCAAAAGCAATGAGTCTATTACAATGGTTAGATGAGAGAGATTACTATTATGAAGTTTTTAGCAGCGATTATCTTTACTCGCCACAGCGTGGTAGACAATTAATTGCAATTGAACTTGATCGTTTATGTACGGCAAATCCTCAAATTAGCAGAGAAGAGCTTGAAAAGCATGCGACTATTCAATTTTCGCAAACTGGATTTTCTTATATTGATAGCTATAAAGAAATAGAAAATCCTGCAATTGATGTCTATAATATTTTGGCATTTTCCTTTGATAAAGAGAAGCTAGACGCTGGATGGAAAACATTCGAAGATGATTCCGCCATCACTCTTGTTTCATCTGGAACCTATAATTTTGAATTTGAGCATAAGGATGCCTCCAAAGGAAACGCATTGACAAAACTAGCGAATCACTTAGGAATTCACTTAAAAGATGTGTTAGCAATGGGTGACAGTATGAATGATCTATCGATGTTAATCAAGGTCGGATATCCTGTAGCGATGGGAAATGCAAGGCAGGATGTAAAAGATGCTTCACAAGAGGTCGCTGAAACGAATGACCAGGATGGAGTCGCAAATACGATTAAGCGGATAGTATTGTCCTCGATTACTATATAATAGGAAAGCCGCATGGATATAAGTCTTAGAATTAAATAAAACCTAAACAATTATACGGAGAAGTCATTTATAATCTCTTATGATTGTTTAGGTTTTTTAATTTGGATAAAGAAAGCTTATGTCATTATTTGCAGCTTGATTACACGGCCCTTTCCAAGGGAATAGCGCAAAAATTGCTTTCTGCCATTTGTCTGCAAGGTCTTAGGCGTTTTGCTGTGTCCTATGCATATCAGCAAGAAGGGTTTAAGAAACTTGTTTGAAAATTAGTTCGATACATTGAATTTTTATAGCGAATCTATTTTAATTTATCCATATTTTTTAATTACTGCTTTAATTACAATAGATCCTTCAACTGGGAGATGCCTATTTTGTAATGGTTTGATACTATTTTTTTTAACGAGAATGAGATATAATAAGTAGGTAGTAAAAAAATAGTATCTAGTACTAATAGCAGATGATATTATTTTTGATAGCGGTTTTTATCAGCGGAATATTTGGCCATTTTAAAAATCTTATATATATAGTAATGCTACACATAAATATTAGTAATTTTTACATAAAGGAGAAAGAAAAAATGTATGCATTTACGAGCAGATTTGCAAATGTTGTCTTAAAAATTTTTGGAAGAACAAAGGTAATCAATAAAGATAAATTACCGCAAGATACTGGTTATGTGGTTGCATGTTCTCATATTGGCTGGGTGGATGTGGTTGCGCTTGGTACTTCTTTATTACCAAATGAAATTCACTTTATGGCAAAGAAAGAGTTATTTAATAAACCAAAAGCAGCTAAATTTTTGCATAGTATTAATGCTTTTCCAGTGGATCGAGAAAATCCAGGCCCAAGCAGTATAAAAACGCCAGTAAAACTATTAAAGGACAAGAAGATAGTAGGAATTTTTCCTAGTGGAACAAGAACTTCTGAGGATGTGCCATTAAAAAAGGGAGCTGCTACCATTGCAAACTTGGCGAGAGTGCCTATCGTTCCAGCAGCTTATAGTGGTCCAACAGATTTAAAGGGTCTTTTAAGGGGCAGGAAAATACATGTTATATTCGGTGATCCAATTTCCTTGAAAAAGGAAGATGGTACAAAAAAAGATCCAGCTGATATTACAAGGGAATTAAGTGATGTAATGGCACAATTACAAAATGAATTAGATAAAAGAGGCGGTAAGCAATGATGAATCTACAGAAAGTGAAGGATATACTAAGTCGGTATCCTCTGCCTTTAGTAGATGAAATATTAGAGTTAAAAGAAGGCAAAATGGCAGTTGGAGTAAAGCAAATTAACAAGGAAGATACATTTGCAACGGGACAAAATCCAAATAATCCGATTATGCCAGGCGTCCTTATAATTGAAGCGATTGCTCAAGTTACTGCAGTAGCTATTCATAGTGAAGAAAAACATAGGAATAAATTTGCCTTATTAGCAGGCATAAATCATTCCAAAATTCGTAAGCCTGTATTTCCTGGGGATGAGCTTTGTATGGAAGTAATGGTTGAAAAGGTGAAAAATAGCTTTGCTAAAGCAAGAGGTAAAGCAACAGTAGCTGGTGAATTGATTTGTGAAGCAGAGTTTCTTTTTTCCTTTCAATAAGCAATGCCAATACTTGGTCACTTTCTAGAAATGGACAATTTTTCTAGAAGGTGATTTTTAATTTTTATGGAAGATTAGATAGCTAATTATAGCAGTTTTCAACAGTTTCTATCATAAATTTTACGCATCCAAAATAATAAAAAAATTTATAAATCCTCCTTAAAATAATTACAATTCCCTATCAAATATTTCATAGATTACAAGACTATTTTCTAGTAAATAGACATATATCTATAAGGAGAAAGGGGATGTACCTATATGCAAACCTCCAAAACACGTACATTAATCCAATATTTGAACACAACAATATTAGGAATCATCCTAATGTTTATCCTTATTGCGGGAATCACGACCTCTATTTTTTCCTTTAAATTAACTTCTGATAATGTTGCCAATATCTTAAAATCTGTAAATACAACGGAAATTTATACAGAAATATTTCATAGTGAAAATCATCTTTTTCCAAAATCAGATGGAAAGGGACTTTCAATCGGAAATATTCTTTTTCAAATTGCCACTAATATTCGTTTAGATGACACGCGCACACTTTTAGGAAGAGAACTACCTGCTTTGACTTTTTTTCATACTGAAATAGTTGTCGCAGAAGAAGGGACAAGTCTTGCTAATCTTCCGTTTGAGTCAACACCATCCGAAGAGCTTATGAAAAATCCTAAAGAAGTAGATGAAGAAAAAGTGGAGAAGGAAGAAAAGCCTTCAGATAACAAAGCACCAGTTACTACTCCAAAAAATAAAACAGTGTTGGTCTACAATACTCATAATCTAGAAGCCTATCTACCACTTTTAAAGAATGCAAATGAAAATGAAGCAGTCAGCTCAGATGAACGGGCTAATGTAGTTGGATTAAGTAATAAATTAAGTAGTCTATTGCAAGATGAAGGGATTGGCGTGCAATTAGATAAAACAAATATTAACCAAAAGCTTCTTGATAGAGGCTGGAATTTCTTCTCATCTTATGCCGTTTCTAAAGAAGTGGTGGAGACAGCAGTTAGCGAAAATAAACATATAAACTATTTAATTGATATACACCGAGATTCAGCAAGGAAAAAAACTACTAGTGCTACGATTAATGGCAAAAACTATGCCAAATTACTATTTATTATAGGCAATGCGAATAAAGGATATGAAAAAAATCAAGAATTTGCCAAAAAGCTTCATGCTGAACTGCAAAAAAAATACCCTGGGATATCAAGAGGCGTATTCCTTAAGGGAAAAGAAGAAGGAAACGGAGTATACAATCAGAACTTTTCTGACCGTGCTATCCTACTTGAAGTAGGTGGGATAGACAATACGCAAGGAGAATTGAACCGCAGCATTGCAGCATTTGCTGACGTATTCTCAAAGGTGTATTGGGAAGAAAATGATGCGACACAGCAATAACGAAGAAAAAGCTGGACCACCTTTTATATTGGAGGTCCAGCTTTTTTCTATTTAACTATTGATTTTATTTTGCAAATATTGTTTATACCTTCTAAGTGCAGCTTCACTTGTTAAATGAAATTGGTGCATTACCTTCTCATCGCTCACTCCTAATGCTAGTTCTTTTAATATAGCAGCATTGCGAAAATTGACTGCAGAAATTTTACGTAAACCTGCTCTTCTTACTTCATCTTTAATCATTTCTTGAATAGCGCGGACAGACAGAGCTTTTGGTTTTTGTCGATCATAATCATATTGAAAAGAATAAGAAATATTGTTAAAGGCGGCAAACACAGGATCATTAGAATAATATTTTGGTCGAAGGACTTCCGGAATGGAAAAGTAGTATGCTCGTAATTTTGTCAGAATATCACTTGGAATGGCGAGAAGGAACGCATTATCCTCTCTATGCAGAGTTAGTTCTCCTTGTGCTAAGTTTACATCTTTCATTTCAATACTATGTATATCGAGAGGTGTCAGGCCAAAAGTTTTTAATAAAGCCACAATTGTCCAATTTCTTGTCAGCAGATAGTTTCGAGCCGATTTTTTGGTTCCTTCAAAATCCTTTGTCAGCAGATTTTGCAATAATTTATTATATTCTTCACTTGTAATAAAATCTTTTGTAGTCAGGGAACGCAATGGGGCAGCTTCAGCTAGTTTATGAATTTCATGGGCACAAACACATTGATGGTACATCATTAGTCTGCTAAGGACAGATGCCAGACGGCGTATTGTTGCCTGTGACAGTTGCTTTTCCTTTAAATAATGAAAGTAAGCGCGAATGTCATCAGCTCCTAATGCCTTTATTGTTTCAAATTTAGTATTTTCCTTGTATGTAGAAAGCCAGCTGAAAAATTTCTTTAAATCAGATTCGTACTGTTTTAATGTAAGTTTGCTTCGTCCAGATTGATTTAAGTTCTCCATATAGTCAAGTGCATAATCAGGCAAGGTAATCATCATATATGTTCCATCCTTCTTATGAATTTTTTTCAAACTATCCGAAATGCAATAACCTCTCTTCTTATTTTGACATAGGTTAAAGAAGGAGAGAGAAAGGGGATATTTAAATTGATTAGAATTAAAGTTGGTGAGTCTGTCTACCAATATCATACTAAATTAGAACATTATTTTTCAAAAATTAAGCATAATATCATTGGCAATAATGTAACCTTTTCTACACCTTATGGAACGCAGCAGCTGCTATATGCGGATTGGACGGCAAGCGGCAGATTATATAAGACTATTGAAGAGAAGATTATCAATAAATTAGGTCCTTATGTTGCTAATACACATACGGAATCAAATATTACAGGTACTTATATGACTAAGGCATATAAGGAAGCAAAGCGAATTATCAAAAAGCATGTTCATGCAGACGAAAATGACATTATTTTATTCGATGGATTTGGTATGACAGGGGTTGTTAATAAATTACAAAGAATAATAGGTTTAAAGAATAGCTGTGCATGTGCGAAAAAGGAGAAAATTGCTGTAGTATTTGTCACTCATATGGAACATCATTCTAATTATTTATCATGGCTGGAGACAAATGCAGATGTCATAATGATTAAGCCAAATGACAATGGGGATGTCAACAAGGAACATTTAGAATCTTTGCTAGAGCAATATAAGGACATCCCATTAAAAATAGGGGCATTTACAGCATGCTCTAATGTTACTGGAAGGAAAACAAATTACCACGAGCTGGCAAAAATAATGCATAAGTATAAAGGCTATTGCTTTGTTGACTTTGCGGCATCAGCTCCTTATGTAGAAATGAATATGCATCCTGATAATAAAGAGGAACGATTAGATGCTATTTATTTTTCACCTCATAAATTTCTAGGTGGACCGGGAACAAGCGGAGTGCTAGTGATGTCAAAGAAGCTTATTTATTCCAGTATACCGGATCAGCCAGGAGGGGGAACCGTTGATTTTACGAATGAGTGGGGAGATATCCTCTACAAAAAAGAGGATGAAGAACGGGAAGATGGGGGAACGCCAGGATTTTTACAAGCGATTAAAATAGCGTTATGTATACAACTAAAAGAAGAAATGGGAATAGAAAGAATAGCGGCTAGAGAGAAGGAGTTAATTCAATTAGCTATGTCAGAACTGAAGAAAATCAATAGAGTTCGCATACTAGAAGGAGAAAATGAAGATAGGTTAGGCATTATCTCGTTTATTTGTGAAGATATTCATTATGATTTAGTCGTACAATTATTGAATGATCGCTTTGGTATACAAGTAAGGGGCGGCTGTTCGTGTGCTGGTCCATACGGACATTATTTACTACCAATTACAAAGGAATATTCCAAAGCAATAAGCAAAGAAATACAAGAAGGAGATTTTTCCCATAAACCAGGGTGGGTGCGAATATCCTTACATCCTACAATGAGCAACGCAGAAGTATACTATATAGTGGAGGCTATTAAAAAGATTCTAAAATACCAAGATGAATGGGTAAGGGACTATGTAACAAAGCCTTTCTCTTGTGAATATCAATCATTAAGAAGAAATAAATTACAGGTGAAAGATTTGTTTACGATATAAGCGGCAGCAACGAGCGGCATACATTTACTTCACTCCCTTAATAAGGGAGTTTTTAGTAAGGGGATAAATAGTTTGAAAATTTCACAAAAAGAGTTTGACTACCAATATTTTCTTTTATATAATATGATTGATTAATCAATCATTTAAGAAGTGGGGAATTCAAATGGCTAAACCAAGATCTGAACAAAAAAAAGAAGATATTTACCAAGCTGCTTTAAAGTTGTTTTCACATAACGGTTTTAGTAAAACAACCATTAAGGATATTGCTGCAGAAGCAGGTGTTAGTTTTGGAACGGTATTTACTTATTATGAAAATAAAGAAACTTTGTTTACAGAATGTGTAAATAGACCTCTCCAATTATTTAAGGAGATAATAAATGAAACCAAAAATGAACTTACTGATTTAACTGAAGAAAAACTTAAATATATCATTCAAAAACATCTGAATTTATTCATGGAGTCCGAAAAAGAACTTCGTATTGTGCAATATGTGATTGGGCAGCCAGATAGATTCGCTGAAATTCATGCATTAGATGAATTTGTTGAACTATTTTTAGTTTATATTCAAGAAATTGTTCATATAGGAATGGAAAAAGGCTTCTTGCCAAAAAGTAACTCCAAAGAGGTGGGGTATGGATATCTGGCTTTCCTAATGGGAGCTCGGTTAACCTATTCAGATCATGCGCATGCTATGTTTACAAGCACATTTACAAATCAAGCTTACCGTTTATTTGGTATGGAAGGGGAATATGCCGATGAAAACATTTAGCAATTACATATTTCCCTTCGTATCCGCATGTATTTACAGTTTGTTACTTCTTTAACATCAAGTGCAATCATCCCTTATATATCTGTTTATTTTAGCTCACTAATCGGATCAACGCTAACAGGAGTAATTGTCATCATAGTCATTCTCTCTGGTATAGTTGGCGCATTAATCGGCGGCTACTTGGCAGACAGAATCGGGAGAAGAAAAATGATGATAATAGCAGAAGCGGGCATAGGAATAACCTATCTTTTTATTGCAGTCTTTAATTCACCATGGATTAATCTACCATATATAAGCGCTGGTTTATTTATGATTAATTTATTTTTTAATGGCATGTTTTTCCCTGCATCTACAGCAATGATTCATGATTTAGTATTGGCAGAGCAACGGAAATTTGTTTTTACAGCGATGTATTGGCTAGCAAATTTAGCAACCGCACTTGGTACTATCACAGGAGCATTTTTCTTTATTGACTATCATTTCTATTTCTTCCTATTAGTTGGTATTGTGTCACTTGGATCAAGCTTAGTTACCTATGTATTTATTAAAGAATCTCTTATGAAAAATAAATTTTTAAGGAGCGACAATAAATCTAAATTTACTATTTGGTCTAATTATCTTCATGTCTGGAAAGACCGGACTTTTATGATTTATTTACTTTCCTGCTTCCTTATCTTCTCTCTTGAGAGCCACTTAACAAATTATATTGCCATTCATTTAAGAGATACAATGCAAGATACTAACCTTTTTGGAATCCTTCCTGTAAATGGTATCAATATGGTGGGAATTCTTCATGCGGAAAATACTATACTGGTAGTTTTTTGTGTAGGTATTGTTACATGGATGATGAAAAAAATATCGGACAATAAGCAATATTTTATAGGAATGTGTTTATTTGTGGTTAGTTATTGTATCCTAACCTATATCTCGTCACCATTATGGCTTATTATGATGATGCTGTTTATTTCAATAGGCGAATTGATGTATGTTCTGATTAATCAAAGCATCCTTGCAGATTTAGTGAATGAAAATTACCGTAGCTCTTATTTAGCTCTGAATGGATTGATTGGTCAAGGACAGATGATAGTAGCTGGCTTAGCAATTACTATAAGCACCCAAATTTCTGCCTTAACGATGTCTTTAGGATTATTCTCATTTGGGATATTAGGCTTGTTATTAATGGGTTATGTTGTTAAAAAGGAAACAAATTCTAAAAAACAAATGAACATAACCCAAACAGTTTAAAAATCTCATTATTGATGCTATAAATATTAACGTCTGAATTTTATTTAAGGAAAACGTCTATTTATAAGGAGAATCTATGTTATAATAAATGTAATTTGATAAAAAGCAAACCACAAGGGGAGCGTAATGCTGAGAGTGATCAATCGATCTGACCCTTCGAACCTGTTAGTTAATTCTAACGTAGGAATGTGGGAAGAGTTTATATAGTATTGCTATATTATTCATTTCGCGCGTTAGTTCTCCTTTTGGTCTGCAGAAAAAGGAGATTTTTTTATGAAAAATATGAAATTAGTTGTCATGATAGAAGTGGCAATCATGGCGGCAATTGCACTTATCCTTGATTTATTGCCATCTATCCCAATATTTAATACTTCGATTTCTTTTGCCATGGTACCTATTTTTATCGTCGCATTTCGCTGGGGCTTTAAAGCTAGTGCAAGTGCAGGATTTTTATGGGGACTACTGCAAATAGTTTTTGATTTACAAGCTTTAACATTCTGGCAAGTAATTTTAGAATATTTAGTTGCATTTGCTTGTATTGGCTTTGCTGGACTATTTGCTTCCTCAATTCAAAATGCTTTAAAAACGGAACAAAAAGGATTAGCGACTGGCTTAATTATTTTGGCAGTGGTTGTTGGTGGGTTTACTCGCTATATTTGGCATTTCATTGCAGGTGTAACTGTATGGGCAAAATTTGCACCAGAAGGTATGTCACCATTTATCAATTCCTTGATTGTAAACGGTGGTTCCTACTTAGGAGCAACTATTTTATGTTCGATTATTCTTGTTCTTTTAGTAGTTTCTGCTCCGCGTATTGTACTTGATCGACCTGTAAATGGTGTTTCTAAAAATTAAAGAGTACAAAAGAAGACGTTCCTTTAGGAGCGTCTCAGCTTGTTGACAAAAGGAATTTAGGAAATGCAAATGGAATTATTATGCATTGATTGGAGTGGAAGGGGTGAGACTCCCTCGAGGAAAGTTGATATACCAACGTTTACAGCGTTATTTTTTTAGTCCAATATTTTTTTAGGAAAACTCTTTGAATCATATTTTAACTAACTATTCCATTAATTATAATATTTGGTAAGTAAGTGGACGCGACGCTAGAGCCAATAGGGATTTATTGACAAATATACACTATTAGATGCATCCGGTATCTCTACTCTTCTTATGAGGACGTACCCTCCCATGTCTCTTAGCGTCGCGCGCTTACATTCCTTCGTTTGGTCTCATCATAAGGCAGAGGCTGGTATCATGCTCCTGTATGGACTCTAAGTCGTAAGTCTCTCTAAAAGCCAGCTTTCCTGTCATCTTTTTGAATATAACCGTCTTATAGATTTTTATTTGGGTTGGAGGATAGAGAGATCTTGTCTCATTCGCTCCTTATCAAACAGTACTTCTTGCTGACAAAGTCCATGAAAAATTTTTAACATTTTATTACATAGAACGACTAATGCTTCTTTCTTCTTCAAAGGGTTTTCTTTTCTAGAGATATAATACTGATATAAATCATAAAAGGTTTCATTATTTCTAATCAAAGGCAAGACAGCACGATAGAGAAGGGCTCGCAGCTTTCTTCTCCCTCTTTTGGAGATTCGCTTTTGTCCAATCATCTTTCCAGAAGAGTTCTCTCGTAAGGTTAATCCCGCTAATTTAATAAGTTGGCGTGGATGTTTATAATGCTTGAGAGAACCCACTTCTGCTAGTAAATCTATAACGGTAGTTTCCCCAATGCCAGGGATTGATAATAAATAATGATATTCCGCTTGTTGCTCTGCTAGTGTCTTTAAACTTTCATTTACCTGTTCTAATTGCTTTGTCAGAAGTTCGTATTGAGTAATTAAAGAGTAAATTTCTATACGAGCCATATTGGAGCCTTCTGTTAATCCAATAGATTGTACCGCCACTCTCTTTAGTTGTGCTATTTTAGGTCTTGCTGGATACTTTAGTTTTTCCTTTTCCAAGTATAAAAGGACTAACTCCTCGATTTCTTTTTCCATTAAGTCTACTGGTAAAGGGGTATGTTTTAATATGGCACATGCATTCAGCCCTAAATCTTTAAATGCTACTTTAAATTCAGGAAAGTAACGATCCGTCCAGCGAATGATACGATTTTTCACTTTCGAAATGTCCTTTTTCAGATTCCACCGAATAGAGGAACCTTCTCTAAGCTCTGCTTCTATTCCTTCTATTTGACGAGGATCACTAAAGTATCCATTGGTTATTAGTTTAGCAATGACTCTCGCATCCTTCTTATCATTCTTCGTTTGTAAGTTATCATCCAACTCCTTGGAACGATTCACATGTAGAGGATTGACCATGACAAAACGAATATCATTTTGGGTAAGAAAAGCAGCTAAATTCATCCAATAGTGCCCAGTAGGCTCGAATCCAATCAATAAATCATCCTTTTGATGAATGGCCTTTAGATTTTGAAGCTTGAGATAAAATTGATGAAAACCATGATGAGACTGGTGGATAGAAAAAGAGGTACTTAACTCAACCCCTCGATCGTCCACCGCACATGCATAGTGTGTATTTTTAGCAATGTCAATTCCAATGATTAAAGTGGAAGTAGACACTTGATTTAAACGGTGATTACGGGTATTATTCATAATAGATTCTCCTTCTGACGCTGTGTTGATTGGTCTCAATATAAGCATCATAAAGGAGGATCTTTTTTTGTGCAATACCACAGAAACTAATCCCACAGGAATGCTCCTGTGGGATCTGCGAGACAGTCTGAGACCCTGCAGGCCTTAGGCCGAAGCGGCTCAGCGCGAGCCCCGCGGAAAGCGAACCCCTGCAGCGGAAATCAACTCTTATTTAAAAGATGCATATTTATAAACTAAGACAAACTCCTAATTACTGAATTAGGAGTTTGTCGACGGTCTGAGACGTTCCTTTAGGAGCGTCTTTTCTTATCATATGGTACAATATTCCAAAAGGGAAAATCAGATTTTTAATAATGAAAGATTGCAATACGCCAATGACCACTATAATATTTAAAAATTAGAAAAGTAGGTGTGTGAAAGTGATTAATTTAAAAAATGGGTTAGCTATTCAAATTCGTCCATATAAAGAAGATGATTTCCAATCGATTCATGAATTAAACAAACTCGAACACTGGACTAACTTAGTAGAGAATAAAGAAGATACTAAGTCTGCCTGGAATCATTCGAATGCTGCCTATGTCGCTACTCTTAATGATCAATTAATAGGCTATATTAGAGGTATTACCGATCGTTCGATTACTTTGTTTATTTGCGAATTACTCGTTGATCCGAACTATAGAGGGATTGGTCTTGGGAAAGCACTCTTATACTATGTACATAGTAAATACCCCTTAACCAGAGTGGAAATGCTTGCTAGCAGTACTTCTAATACTTATTATGAAAGCAAAGGCTTCCGGTCATTTTATGGATATAGGAAAACCTTCCTTGAGTACAATAAATAAGGTATTGATAAGCATATTAGAAGGTACTTCCAGAAGTGAGGTGAGAATTGGTAATGAATAATAAGAGAAATTTTATATTCATCCTTTTATTCTTATTTTTTCCATTAATATTTTTGCTTAGTTCTTTCGGTTGGAGATATATCATGCTGCAGAAAGAACTAATCGTAGTTGCAACAGACTGTTTTGCTATTTTAGGTATTTACTATGTGATTATCAGTGTTTTCTTTTCTTTTTCTGTTAAAAAGATAAATTTAAAAGATTTAGAATAGAAAAAGACATAGGAGTAGAGAATCGAAAAAAGAATGGATGTATACCGTATTCCTGAACTAGTAATAACTTTATAGAACTTAAGTAAGGGAGCCATCCTTCCGTTTGGATGGTTCTATTTTTTGTCGAATTCTGTGTTAATATGAAACTATTATCATTCGAAAATCGTCTAGATTTTGATAGAATCCGTTTGCAGGGACTACTTCAAGGAGGTAAAAATGACAGAAATAAATTATTCATTTCAAAAAAAGCCAACAAAGAGAAAATTAATTGGCGGTATTATCATAGCGGCATTAATAGTCGCTATATCTTTCATTATGCTAATGTTTTACCCATTTGGCAATAAGGATAAGGTGGATTATTTCAAAGGGGAAAATCCTGTATTATTAAATGGAGAACAAGTCGGCAATGCCATTATAGACAAGGGGACGGTTTATTTGCCGCTAAATATTTGGCAGGAAAAAATAGATGAAAGTATCACTTTTGATGAGAATAGTAATTCCGTTATTGTAACGACTAAAGATAAAGTGATCCAATTTCCGTCCGATTCTGTTTCCTATTATGTAAATAATAAAAACACTAAACTTTCCTTTCATCCATTAAGAGATGAGAATGGAACAGTTTACTTGGCCTTAGATCCATTAGCAAGCTTTTATCCAATCCAATACACTTTAGTAGAGGATGACCATGTGGTGCTTTTAGAGGAAAATGGACAAGAAAGAGCAAGTGGAATATTTACTACGAAAAAAGTTAGAAAGGATTTCACCAGATTGCGTTCAGAGGCTGCATTACGATCTCCTTACACAGGGGAATTAGCACCTGGTGAGCATGTAACAATTGAAAAAGATGTAGATGATTTTTATTTTGTAAGAAAAGCGAATGGAATTGCTGGGTTTGTAAAAAAGCAATATGTAGATAAAGGGAAATCAGAGGTTGTTGAAGTTGAATTAGAACAGAAAGAACCTAAATTGAAGAAGGTCAATGGACCAATCCAATTAACATGGGAAGCTGTTTATTCAAGAAATCCAGATACTTCAAAGATTTCAAAAATGCACGGTGTAAATGTTGTATCCCCAACTTGGTTTAAACTGAAGGGGAATGATGGTAATGTTAGTAATTTAGGCTCAAAAGCTTATGTTAATTGGGCGCATAAACAAGACTATCAAGTGTGGGGATTGTTTTCTAATGATTTTGATCCTGATAAAACACACGAAGTATTCAAAGACTATCAGAAAAGGCAAACGGTGATTAGACAACTCTTAGTCTATAGTGAAATGTACGATTTAGATGGAATTAACATTGATATTGAAAATGTTCGGGAAGAAGATGGCAAATATATCACCCAATTTGTGAGAGAAGCTACACCTTATTTACATGATGCGGGTCTGACTGTGTCAATGGATATAACGTTTATAGCTGGCGGAAATTATTCAGCATTCTTACAGCGAGACCATTTAGCTGAGATTGTCGATTATCTTGTTGTAATGGCATATGATGAGCATTGGGCAACAAGCCCGAATCCTGGAAGTGTGGCAAGTTTTCCATGGGTTGAAGCAAATTTAGAAACATTACTTGACATTGTTCCAAATGATAAGCTTGTCCTCGGAGTACCATTATATGCGCGACTATGGGAAGAAAAAGAAAATGGAGAATTATCCTCTAAATCACTTTCGATGGAAAGTGTGGAGGAGTGGTTAAAAGAACATAAAGTTACTCCTACCTATGATGAAGCGAGCGGTCAAAATTATGGGGAATATTATGATAAAAAAACGAAATCAACCTTTAAAATTTGGCTGGAAGATGAATTATCTTTAACGAAGAGAGCAGAATTAGTCGAAAAGTATAACTTAGCTGGACTTGCGAGTTGGTCGCGTACCTTTGCTAATGAAGCAGCATGGTCTGCTTTATCTTTAGAGAAAAAAGAACAATAAGTAATGCTTAAAAACCACTTTCCCATACAAAGGAAAGTGGTTTTTGATAGCATTTTATATCTTAAATAAATTAACTATTGTTTGTAACTCTTCAGCTAATTTTGCAAGAGATAAGGAAGAAGAGGAAATTTCCTCCATAGAAGCAAGCTGTTGTTGGGTTGCTGCAGATATATTTTGTGTCCTATTTGCGGATTCAATCGCAACATCACTTACTTCGTAAATTGTATGGTTAATAATGTCTGTACCTTCTGTAAATTTCACTAAGGCTTTCGATATTTCTTCGATTTGACCAACTACATTCTTTACAGCTATTTCAATTTTTTGAAAAGAGTTTCCGGCAATCTGCACAATATCTAATCCAGATTGAACTTCGTTGGAAGCTTTTTTCATTGTTTCAATGGTTTGCTCAGTATCCTTTTGGATCATGTGGATTAGCTTCGCAATATTTTCGGTAGAGGCCGTTGATTCTTCTGCAAGTTT
Source organism: Niallia sp. FSL W8-0951 (assembly GCF_038006525.1). Taxonomy (NCBI): domain Bacteria; kingdom Bacillati; phylum Bacillota; class Bacilli; order Caryophanales; family Bacillaceae; genus Niallia; species Niallia sp. FSL W8-0951. The sequence continues at coordinate 1,431,742 of NZ_JBBOVK010000001.1, read as the reverse complement.
TCTTACTTCGTCGGCAACAACCGCAAATCCTTTTCCGTGCTCACCAGCTCTAGCAGCTTCGATAGCTGCATTTAAAGCTAACAGGTTTGTTTGGGCTGAGATTCCGGTAATAACATCCGTGATTTGGCCAATTTCGGTTGAACGTTCATTTAAAATGCTTATTGCATCTGAAAGACTATTAACGTTTAAGTATATCGAATTCATTTGCTTATTTACTTGTTGAATAGCTTCGTTGCCTTCTGTCGACACTTCAGATGCATGCTTAACGTTTTCAGACATTTTTTCCGTATGTGCAGCAATTGAATTTGTATGTTCCGAGATTGTTGTGATGACTTGATTGCTTTCTTTTACCTTCATTACTTGTGTTTCAGAGCCAGTTGCTAATTCTTGAATAGTCAGGCTTATATGCTCACTTGCACTGCTATTTTGTTCTGCACTTGCACTAAGTTCTTCCGATGCAGACGCTACATGCTGTGAGGATTCCTGAACAGTGCTAAATACATTTCGGAGTTTCTCCGTCATTCGGTTGAAAGAGGTAGTTAGTTCACCTATTTCATCTTTTGATTGATAGGTTCCTTTTACTGTAAAGTCTCCTTGTTCTGCTTTAAATAACAAATCTTTTATTTGTTTTACTGGTCTTACAATCATACGACTGATAATAAGACTAATAAATAATAAGAGAATGAGAGCAACAATACTAATGATAAAGACAAAAATAGTAATTTTTTGTACACTATCTAAGTTTTCTTTATAAGTAGCTTCTGCAGAAGAAGCTTTTAAGTTTTGAAGCGCTGTAAGAGTGTCATTTACTTTGATTCTATATTCCTCAACATCAGTTGTAAAAATACGGTAGGCTTCTTCATTTTTATTTTGTAAGGCAAGTGAGATAACATCTTTTCTTGCATCATTTAACTTTTGCATTTCTTCGTTATATACGGTAACAAGCTCTTTTTCCTCGCTTGTTAAGTTTTCTTTTAAAAATTCAGACAACAGCTGATCCGTTTCTTGAGATGTAGCTGTTAACTGATCATTTAATTGTTTGTTTTTGGCTGAATCAGTAGTAAGTAAGAGCTCTAAAGTGTAGCCATTACTAGCTCTTGTGTTAATTCTCATCTGCATAAGATTGGATATCGGTATTAAACTTTTCTCATACATTTCTTGTGAATCTTTTGCCATATCTTTAATGTAGTGCAATCCCGTGTATCCAATAGTTCCCAGAGAAAGGGCACTTACTAAAATAATGATAAAAAGTTTCTTGGTAATATTTAGATTTTTAGTAGTTTCAAGCAGATTTCTCCTTTAAGTTAAAATAATATTTACACTACTATATCGGCAGGGATAAGCAGTATATAAGTAACTTTTGAAAATATTTTTTTCGCTGGATGTTTCTACTTTTTTTTTCTAAAAAAACAAAGGAAAAAGGCTAGTAATAAATACCAATTTTGTTTTAAAAAGAAGCGATAATGAATTAAAAAATGGAAGCACATTGTTTTTAGAGTAACTATTTTGGAAGGGATAGAGGGAATTATAATGAATAATATTGCTTCAGTGTTCAATATAAAACAATGGAAAAGCGTGCTTTCTGGGAACCGATATAAGTCTTGCGAGCATTTATTAGAATGATAAGTGGGGAGATTTAAGGTATTATTTGAAAATGATCCCTGCAGATGTTTAGATATTGCTAAAAACTTTAGGTAGGAATAAATCTTTGTAAATAATGCAATTTTCTTTTGAAGTGTGGAAAAATTTGCTATTGTTATAGTGTATTCTATTATGCTTTCCATCGTTTTTTCTTCCCTCTTTGGGGAAATATACTAGAAATGAATTGGAAAAGGAGCGATTTTAATGACAATTGAAAATCCAAGTCGAGAAGAAATTGGAAAAATTTTAAAAAAAGCGAAAAAAATTGCGGTAGTTGGCTTAAGCGATAATCCTTCCAGAACATCCTATATGGTTTCAGAGGCAATGCAAAAGGCAGGATATGAAATTATCCCCGTAAATCCAACGGTGGACGAAGTGCTAGGTGTAAAAGCAGTTAAGCAATTAACAGATATCGAGGGACATGTTGATATTGTTAATGTATTTAGAAGATCGGAATTCTTACCAGAGGTTGCAGCTGACTTTGAAAAAATAGATGCAGATGTATTTTGGGCTCAATTGGGGCTTGTACATGAAGAAACATTTCATGATCTAACAGAAAAAGGCTATACGGTAATCATGGATCGCTGCATTAAAGTAGAACATGCGATGACAAAATAGGAAACGACAAAGCAGAATGGTTGTCACTAATCATTCTGCTTTGTCGTTTGTAATAGAATAGCATTTATCCTATAAAGACTGTTTGTTTGAGTGGTTAAAACGTTATCAATTTTAAAAAAAAGAAGACAGTATTTATAATCTTATTCGTTTTTCCATAGAATCTGTGTTAACATAATATAGATAAAAAGAGGAAATCCTCTTTAAAAAAATCTTTTGCTTTTGCCATTATTGGTATAATATTGGTTTTGTCGGGAAAAAATCGAAAGATAAAATGGAAATTGAACGTGAAAAATGAGAATATGTGCTACAATACGAAATGAGAACAAATGTTCTTAATCAGACAGGTATCAACAACTGTTTATTAAAATTCGATAATTTGAAAAAAGAAGGTTAGTAGAAAAAGCCTTCTTTTAAACTCGTCTAATAAAAAGCAGGGCTGTTTTAGAATTATTGTTAACGATAGAAATTAGCTTTATATAAGAAAGTGACAAAAATTCTTAACTGCCTAATAAACAATTTTCCGATAAATGTTTTGAATCTTAGAGGATAATTCGTTTTTTAGACGAATACATAAACAATTGTTCGACATGATACATAGAAAGATACTATGTCGGATTTGTAGAAGTGAAAGGGGTATGTCAGTGGCAAAAAATCAGCAAGCATTCGAATATAATGATGATGCCATTCAGGTGTTAGAAGGTTTAGAAGCTGTCAGAAAACGTCCAGGTATGTATATCGGGAGTACAGATTCTAGAGGTTTGCATCATCTTGTATATGAAATTGTAGATAACGCAGTCGATGAAGCACTGGCTGGATATGGAGATGCAATTATTGTAAAAATTCATCGCGACAATTCCATTAGTGTCAAAGATAGAGGACGTGGAATGCCGACTGGAATGCATAAGATTGGAAAGCCAACTCCTGAAGTTATCTTTACCATTCTTCATGCTGGAGGAAAATTTGGACAAGGCGGTTACAAAACAAGTGGCGGCTTACATGGTGTAGGTGCTTCTGTTGTGAACGCATTATCAGAATGGGTTGTTGTAAAGATCAAGCGCGATGGCTTTATTTATGAACAACGTTTTGAAAACGGCGGAAAACCTGTCACCACACTAGAAAAAGTCGGGAAAACAAATCAAACTGGAACAACGATTCACTTTAAGCCAGATCCAGCGATATTTTCAACAACCACTTATAATTATGAAACGCTTTGTGAACGATTAAGAGAATCTGCCTTTTTATTAAAAGGGCTAAGAATTGAAATTATCGATGAAAGAAATAATGAGCACGGTGTTTTCCATTATGAAAATGGAATAGAAGCATTTGTTGAATATTTAAATGAAGAGAAAGATACCTTGCATCCAGTCGTAAGTCTTGAAGGCGAAAGTAACGGGATTGAAGTGGAATATGCTTTTCAATTCAACGATGGCTATTCAGAAAATGTTTTGTCCTTTGTTAATAATGTCCGCACAAAGGATGGCGGGACACATGAAGCTGGGGCCAAAACAGCCATGACTCGTATGTTTAACGAATATGCGCGTAAAGTTAATCTTCTGAAAGAAAAGGATAAAAACTTGGATGGTTCCGATATCCGTGAAGGTTTATCTGCTATCGTTTCTGTACGTGTACCGGAAGATTTATTACAATTTGAAGGGCAGACAAAAGGAAAATTAGGGACAAGTGAGGCAAGATCAGCTGTGGATGCTGTTGTTTCTGAACACTTAGCTTATTTCTTTGAGGAAAATCCTGAAGTCAGCTCCCTTTTAATTAAAAAATCGATTAAAGCGGCACAAGCTAGAGAAGCTGCTCGAAAAGCAAGAGAAGAAGCAAGAAGCGGGAAAAAACGTAAACGTGGAGAGGCTGTTCTTTCTGGTAAGCTAACTCCTGCCCAATCGAAAAACCCACAAAGAAATGAATTATATTTAGTGGAAGGAGATTCTGCTGGTGGTTCCGCAAAACAAGGGCGAGATCGCCGCTTTCAAGCTGTTCTTCCATTGCGCGGAAAAGTAATTAATACAGAAAAAGCAAAGCTTGCAGATATCTTTAAAAACGAAGAGATAAACACAATTATTCATGCGATTGGAGCTGGAGTGGGAGCCGACTTTAAAGTAGAGGATTCAAACTATGATAAAGTCATCATCATGACAGATGCTGATACAGACGGTGCACATATTCAAGTTCTTCTATTAACGTTTTTCTATCGCTATATGAAACCTCTAGTAGAAGCAGGTAAGGTATATATCGCTTTACCTCCATTGTATAAGGTTAGTAAAGGTTCTGGAAAAAAAGAAGTCATTGAATACTCATGGAGTGATGATGACTTGCAAGATACCATTAAAAAAGTGGGAAAAGGCTATATTTTGCAAAGGTATAAAGGTCTTGGCGAGATGAATGCCGATCAACTTTGGGAAACAACGATGAATCCTGAAACAAGAACATTAATACGAGTTAAGATAGATGATCTGGCCCGTGCAGAGCGTCGTGTCACAACATTAATGGGTGATAAGGTTGAGCCACGTAGAAAATGGATTGAATCGAATGTTGCATTTGGATTAGAAGAAGAAGGCAATATTCTCGAAAATGAAAATATTATGGTCACTGAGGAGGAGAGTCCATCATGAGTTCATTAGAGCAATACCGTGATTTACCTTTAGAGGATGTTCTCGGTGATCGTTTTGGACGGTATAGTAAATACATTATTCAAGAACGGGCGTTACCGGATGCGAGAGATGGATTAAAGCCTGTTCAGCGTCGTATTCTTTATGCGATGCATGAAGAAGGAAATACACATGATAAACATTTCCGTAAATCAGCAAAAACAGTCGGGAATGTTATTGGTAATTACCATCCCCACGGCGATTCTTCTGTATATGATGCGATGGTAAGAATGAGTCAAGAATGGAAGGTTCGTAATGTCCTAATTGAAATGCACGGAAATAACGGTAGTATTGACGGGGATCCGCCGGCAGCTATGCGTTATACAGAGGCTAGATTATCGGCTATTTCTGCAGAGTTACTCCGTGATATTGAAAAAAGAACAGTTGATTTCATTCCAAACTTTGATGATACATCCAATGAACCAACGGTGTTACCAGCGAAATTTCCGAATTTGTTAGTGAATGGTTCTACAGGTATCTCGGCAGGATATGCAACAGATATACCACCACATCATTTGGGAGAAGTTATCGATGGTGTGATTGAGCGCATGGATTCACCAAATTGTACAGTGGAAGACGTTATGAAACATATAAAAGGTCCAGATTTTCCGACTGGTGGTATTATCCAAGGAGTAGAAGGCATTAAAAAGGCATATGAGACTGGTAAAGGGAAAATCATTGTTCGCGGGAAAACAGAAATTGAAACATTAAGAGGCGGCAAGCAGCAAATTGTCATTACCGAGGTTCCTTATGAGCTAAATAAAAGCAATCTTGTGAAAAAGATTGATGAATTGCGTTTGGATCGTAAAGTTGAAGGAATTGCAGAAGTAAGAGATGAAACGGATCGTACAGGATTGCGAATTGTAATTGAGTTAAAAAAAGAAGTAGATGCAAACGGAATTCTAAATTTCTTATTTAAAAATACCGATCTACAGATTACCTACAGCTTTAATATGGTTGCCATTCATAATAAACGTCCAAAGTTAATGGGAATTATCGCTTTACTTGATGCTTATATCGAGCATCAAAAAGAAACGATTAAACGACGTACTGAATTCGACTTGCAAAAAGCTAAAGATCGAGAGCATATTGTGGATGGATTAATTAAAGCATTATCTATTCTTGATGAGGTTATAGCAACGATCCGCGCATCAAAAGATAAACGAGATGCGAAAAATAACTTAATGGCTGCTTTTCAATTTACTGAGCCTCAAGCAGAAGCAATTGTGTCTTTACAGTTATACCGCTTAACCAATACAGATATAACGGCATTAGAAGCAGAGGCGGCAGAGTTGGCTAAAAAAATTGAAGAGTGGACGGCAATCCTAGCAAGTGAAAAGAAATTGCTTTCGGTTATTAAAAAAGAACTAAAAGACGTAAAAAAACGCTTTGTTAGTGAAAGACGTACATTAATACAAGATGAAATTGAAGAAATTAAAATCAATCTTGAAGTCTTAATAGCGAGTGAAGATGTAATTGTCACTGTAACGAAAGATGGATATATTAAGCGCACAAGCCAGCGTTCTTATGCAGCGAGCAATGGCCAAGATTTTGGCATGAAAGATACAGATAGAATACTTGCTAAGATAGATGTAAACACAACTGAAGTCTTGTTATTGTTTACAGACAAAGGCAATTATCTCTATTTACCGGTACACGAATTGCCAGATATACGCTGGAAGGATCTCGGTCAGCATATTTCCAATATTATACCAATTGACCGAGATGAATCGATTATTAAGGCGATGCCTATAAAAGATTTTGAACAAACTCAATATCTGCTTTTCTTTACGAAAAATGGTATGGCAAAGAAAACAGAGTTGATTAACTATAAAGCACAGCGTTACTCTAAACCATTAGTTGCTATTAACCTAAAAGGAGACGACGAAGTAGTAGATGTTTTCCTAACAAACGGTAAACAAGAAGTTTTAATAGCAACTCATATCGGCTATGCCTTACGATTCCATGAAGAAGAAATCAATATCGTTGGCGCAAGAGCAGCTGGTGTAAAAGGTATTAATCTTAAAGACAATGATTATGTTGTTGCTGGTAAAGTTATAACAAATCCTCAGCAGGAAAGCGTCGTTATTATTACGCAACGCGGTTCCATAAAAAAAATGAAACTCACTGAATTTGAGTTTTCTGGAAGAGCAAAACGAGGCTTGATTATGCTTCGAGAATTAAAAGCAAATCCACACCGAATTGTTGGGATGACAATAGCTGGGGCACAAGATACCATTTATATTCAAACCGAAAAAGGCGAAATTGAATCGGTGAAAACAGCAGATCTTCGTTTTAATGATCGCTATTCAAATGGATCCTTTATTATCGATGAAACTGAAGCAGGTAAAATTGTTGAATTATGGGAAGAAAAAGTTAGCGATGAGCAAGTATAAATAATATTAGAATAAGAGGTTTCTGATTCGCAAGGTTAACCTGCGAATCGGGAACTTCTTTTTATAAATGAATAAGTTTTGGATATAGGAAAAAGCGATGAAAACCTCTATTGAAGAGAACGAAGGGGAAAAAGCGTTCATCGAATGAAAGAAAACCACTTTTGGGAAGAATGCCGGTGAAAATAGCGTTCATCAAACAAATGAATACTACTTTTTATAATACCACTGAAAATAGCAGCCTTTATCCGAGCAACCCCCGCTTTTTTAATACGAAAATCAAGAACGATAGAGCTCATTTACCTTCTAATAATAGCGCTTTACTTTATGCAAAAATCTTCTATTAAATTTTCTTTTCCTTTCTTACATGATTTTACCAAAAAAGGACACTCTAAAAGTAATAAGACAGAGGGAGGTTTTAGCATGAGAAGGGAAATGCTTGTTGCTTTATGTGCTTTCTTTTTGATGACTTTAACTGCTATTACTGGTGTATATGCAATGGAAAAAGAAGATAAAACAAACAAATTAATTTTGGAAGAAAAAATTGATATAACTAATGATGAGCAGGAAGAAATTGTGCAATTAAAAGGAGATGCATCCGATCAGCCTGAAAATAGTAATTTCTTTAAGGAATTTTCCCTGAAGGTAACGAAAGGAAAAGATAAGGGCGCCACTCTAACAGTGGAAGGCGGATTTGATCCTACATTACATATAATCGATATAAATGATGATCATCAGAAAGAAATATTACTTACTGTTTCTGCGAATGAAAGAGGGACAGAAAAAAACTTTTATTTCTTTCAACTGCAAGGCAATCATTTAATAGAATTGGAAAAACCAGAGTTGGCATCGGTTGAAAGTCAGTTTAAAGATGCCTATAAAGCTGAAATAAAAATAAACAAAGAAAAAACATATATTTTCGATTTGTATGATCGGAGAAACCATTATGAGAAACTAGGTCTTTACCATAAAGGAAGATTAAATGAACCAACTGAATTAATTCTATCCCCTTTCTCTGAATTAAAAGTAACACGATTTAACAATCAAACGGCGATGAAAGGGAAACAAAGAATTAGTGGACTGGCGACAGTTGATACGATTGGTTACTTAGAAACTTGGTGGATATGGAAAAAGGAAGAATGGGTATTAGAAAAAGTAAAAGTGAAGGAAATTAGTTATAAAGGAACGAATCACCAATAAACAAGAGATTCTTCATTTTAAGGAGAAATAAGTAGTATAATGAAAGTACTTATTTCTTTATGAAGGGATCGAAATTATGTCATTACTTTTCTTATGTTTAAGCGCTGTACTTGGAGGATGGGTGTTTCAAGTATGCCAGCTTCCCCTGTCTTGGCTGCTTGGCCCCATGTTCAGTACGATCCTTTATGTGCGGCTTGCCAAAATCTCTCCGAAATTACCTTTCTCATTTCGAGATATCGGACTCCTTGTTATTGGCTACCTCATTGGAAGACAATTTACCAGCCAGACACTTATTGAAATGGGGACCCATCTCCCCTCTATGCTTTTCATGACGGTTGTTATGCTTGCCTTTAGTATACTTCTCGCCTTTATAACCTCAAGATTAACGCATAGTAATTTAAAATCAACTGTTGCCGGCAGTATCCCAGGGGGACTATCTCAAATGGTGGCGATTAGTTCAGAAATAAAAGGAATTGATCTCACTGTCGTTACAGTTATTCAAATAAGTAGAATTTTATCTGTCATGATTCTCGTTCCACTCCTCGTATATAGTCCGATTTTGTATGGCAATCAAGGAGTGGCAGCGGTAACATCCACTAATGGAAGCCCGGGCTATCATTGGATCATTTTCTTGATCTTATTCTTTTGCTATTTAATTGCAAGTATAGTAAAAAAGTGGAAGTTTCCAGCGCCGTTTATGATTGGTCCGATGCTTCTTGTTGCAACTATATCGATTGCTGGGATGGATGTACCTGCAATTCCGACAACTCTTGCATGTGTGGCGCAAACATTGATAGGTATTGATCTAGGTTTACAAATTAAATTTGGTAATATCGAAAACAAAGCAAAGTTTTTAAGCGTGGTAACAGTAACTTCTGCCTTACTAGTCCTTTTTTCTTTAGTACTTGGCTATATTTTAGTAAGTGTAGATCAGGATATCTCATTATTGACTGCTTTTATTGGGTTAGCTCCAGGAGGAATGGCAGAAATGGCCGTACTTGGCCAATCTGTTCATGCTAACTTGCCGATTATCACAACGTATCAGCTATTTCGATTGTTGTTTATCTTATTCTGTGTCCCAATGATTATGAAATGGGGATTTCAGCGTGTAGAAAAAAGATTAGCAGAGCGAAAAGGTTAATTTCAGCAGAAGTAATTTGTGCAACAATCTAATTGCTACTTGTAATTTTTTATTTCCCCTAATCAATGAAAAGAAAAAGACGAATCATTATAATTAGTATAAAATAGGATAGAAGCAAGTGGTTTGAATATTCTTATAGGAAGGAGGGAGAAAAAATACCTGTTTTAATATGCTTTGGAGATAGTATTACTGCAGGGAGAGAAACTAGAAACGAACCTGTTTTGACAGCCATGCTGGCAGATACAATCGATCATTATGAAATAATCAATGCAGGAATAAATGGGAATAACACGGTTGATGCATTAAATAGAATTGAAGCAGATGTTATCCAGAAGCAGCCTGATTTAGTAACAATTTTATTTGGTGCAAATGATGCAGCCTTTCATAAGATGATTGACTTACCCACCTATCGAAAAAATATGAGGAGAATCGTCCAATTAATTGGTCCAGACAAAGCTATTCTGATTACGCCAGCTCCCGTCGATGAAACGTTGCAGTTTGCGAGGACAAATGAGGTTTTAGCAAGATATGCAAATGCAGTTAAGGAAGTTGCCACTGAAACAGGAGCATACTTTATTGATTTTTATACTGAAATGCTCTCTTTAGAAGATTATCAGAAGAAACTAAAAGGTATACATAATGATGGTCTTCATTTTGGGGAAGAAGGTTATGCTATTTTAGTAGATTTGCTTGTAAAAAAATTACATGAAATTTAGTAGGTGGAGATATGGCATATACAGGTTCATCTTTATACGATAAGGAACAATTTTTTGAAAGTTATCGGGCTAGAAGAAATCGAGAAACAAGCCCCAACAATAGTATAGAAAGCCCTATTTTGTATGAGCTATTAGGGGAAGTAGACGGTAAATCTGTCCTTGATTTAGGTTGTGGAGATGCTCGTTTTGGTATAGAACTGTTAGAAAAAGGTGCAGCATGCTATACAGGAATAGAAGGTTCAAAGAGAATGTTTGATGAAGCTTCCCATCTTTTAAATGGCACAACTGCTTCTGTTTACCATTCTACACTAGAGGATTGGAAATTTACCAATAGCAAAGTGGATATCGTTGTCTCACGCTTAGTATTTCACTATATTAAAGACTTACAGCCAATTTTTCAGGGTGTATATGATCAGTTAAATGATAATGGTAAGTTTATCTTTAGTGTGCAGCATCCTCTATGTCTTTCTACATTTGAAAGTTCCGTTTCCTCGAAAAAAAGAACGAATTGGATTGTCGATGATTACTTTTCCATGGGAGAAAGAATTGAGCGATGGATAGACGAGGAAGTAGTAAAATATCATCGCACGATAGAGGAGTATTTTCGACTGTTAAAAGAAGCAGGCTTTAAAATAACCGACTTACGGGAAGGAATGCCAAAACGAGAAAATTTTCTGCATAAAGAAGAATATGAAAGGCGAATGAGGATTCCGCTTTTCTTGATAGTATCCTGTGAAAAATAAAGCAAAGGAAGGGAGTTTCAAATGAAGAAGGAATTGAGACTGTATTTTATCAGACATGGAGAGACTCAATATAATATCGAAAAGAGAATGCAAGGGTTTTGTGATTCTCCTTTAACAGAAAATGGGATTTTACAAGCAAGATCGGTTGGTGCTGGTTTATCAGATATACCTTTTGAGGCTGCTTATGCCAGTGATAGTCAGAGAGTGTTAGATACGGCAAAATTTGCTATTGGTAATAGAAATATTCAATTAACAAAAGATGCAAGATTAAAAGAAATGAATTTCGGAATGTTAGAAGCAATGCTGCAGACAGACATTATCGCACAGCATGGAGATATAGTGGAAAGACTCTTCTCCTTTACAGATATGGAAAGCAAAGTTCAAGATGGAGAATCCTTTACTGAATTATTAGCGCGGACAAGAGCGGCTGTTGACGATATTATTGCTAAGCATAAAGATACAGGCGGCAATATTTTGGTTTTCTCTCATGGTGTTACGATTGGATTTTTCATTAAATCTCTGCTAAATATGGCTGATTACCCACACCATGATAATTGCTGCGTTTCTGTAATTCACGTAAAAGATAGTCAAATAATGGTCGAAAAAGTAGCAGATCCCTCTTTCCGTGATAATGGAAAGATGTCTTTATCTTTAAATATTGAATAGATGCTTCCCCGACACTCATGAAAATCTTGTATAAAGGAGGTGGGGAAATAGTGAAAGCTACTCCTAATAAGATACATATCATTGGTTCTGTAGCTAGTGGAAAAACAACATTAGCAAAAGATTTATCAATGAAATTACAAATTCCCTATTATGAATTAGATAATGTTGTTTGGAAACGATCAGATAGTGGAGATATTAGAAGATCGGAAGAAGAGAGGAAAGCACATTTACTGTCCATCACCCAAACAGATAGATGGATTGTAGAAGGTGTTCATAGTGAGGAATGGGTAAGTGGCAGCTTTCAACAAGCAGACGTCATTGTTTTTTTGGACACCAATTATTCTAAGCGCACCTATCGTATCGTAAAACGATACGTTAAACAGAAGCTTGGTCAAGAAAAGGCCCATTATCAGCCAAACTTAACAATTTTTTTTAAAATGTTTAAATGGAATAAGCATTTCGAGCAAGTAGGTAAACCTTTTTTCTTTCATACATACAAACAGTATCAGAACAAAATTTTTGTGATAAAAAATGAAAATGAATTGTCTGACCTATTTAGAAAATAACGATTGACATTTTTTGAAGTTTTTCCTAAAATAACAGAAAGTTTAAATTAGTTAAATAAGATAAACACGATGATTGGGAGTATTAAGAAGTAAGTATGCTAGAGAGAGCTGTCGTTTGGTGAAAGATAGCGCATATCACTTCCCAACTCGCCTAGGAGTGGTTAGGTAGAAAGGTATATCTAGACGGTTGGCTCACGTCATTGAGCTTAAGAAGGTTCGTTATTCTAACGAATGAAGAAGAGTGGTACCACGATAAATCCTATCGTCTCTTTTAAGAGACAATAGGATTTTTTTATACTATTTTAGGGGGAAAGGGAAATGGAAACCAATTGTTTCATATGCGATAAACATAAAGGGATTATTAAAACAGCAGGAATACCAATCTATGAAAATGAATATGTTTATGTTGGTCATATTGACAGAAAAGGCAAGGGCAGTTACCTAGGACATCTTATGATCGATTTAAAAAGACATATTCCTACACTTGCTGAGATGACAAATGATGAAGCAAAGGCGTTTGGACTTATTATTTCAAGAGTCAGCAAGGCATTAAAGGAAACAGAAAACGCGGAACATATTTACGCTCTCGTCTCAGGAAATTCGGTTCCTCATCTTCACCTTCATCTAATTGCAAGATATCCCAATACTCCTGAAAGATATTGGGGACCAACGGAGTTATATGATTGGACCGAGGCTCCGATTGCAAACGAAGAGGAAATGAGCTCTTTATGTAAAAGAATAAAAAATTACTTAGCAAATGAAGTTTTTGAGGAAGCGTAATGGAATATAAATGGGTAGGTTCTGATAAGAATTATGTAGATGAAATTAATATCCTCCATCTAAGAAATAATTTAGTACTTGGACGCTTTGGAGGAAACTCCTCTGCAGGTCAATATAAAAATGAAGACGGCTGTTTCATTTGGATAGAACGCGAATGGGAGCTTGTCATCCTCTTGGATGCACATGATTCAGCACAAAGTGCAGAATTAGTAATAAAAAGTATAGCGACAAAGAAAGAGGAGATCAAAACAATTCTACAATTACCGTTAAAGAGAGTATTCCAAGAAATTACTTCCTTTTTCTTAAACCATTTCGCAAGCAAGGAGTTTCTGGAGCAAAGCATGATGATTCAAGGAGAAACTGCGTTCTTAATCGTTGTACGAAAAGAAAACTATTTATGGTGGTTATCAATTGGCGACTGTATACTTGCACTCAATCATCCAGAACTTTCAAGATTAGGAGAATACCAGCAAAATCACCGTAGCTTTTATGAATGGATTGGGCTAAACAGTAGTTTTCATCAAGAAGTACCTTCCTATAATCAGGGTGTGAAAGAATTAAGAAAGGGAAAAACACATATCTTTCTCACTACTGACGGACTGATTGAATGTCCCAACACGGATTATCATAGGATGGAATCCATTTTTCAAGCTTTTGATTCATTTTCCAATCAAGAGAGCGTCTATTATTTATTAAAGGAAATAAAAAAGAAAAATGTCCGTGACAGTACAACGATAATATCTTGGATTGTTCATAATAACAAAGAAGCTACGATGCCAAGTGATTTTGTAAAAGGAGTGAGATAAAGTTCAAGGCACTATAAGAATACATCTTATTTTTAATCAAATAAGATGTATTTTATTTTAAATATGTTATACTTATTATAGAGTATTAATTTAATAGTATAACATATTTAAAAAGGAGCGAAGTCTATGACAATATCAGTTGCAATTAATGGCTTTGGGAGAATTGGAAGAATGGTGCTTAGAAATGCTATTAATGATCAAAGTATACATATTACTGCTATTAATGCCAGTTATCCTTCTGAAACGATAGCACATTTAATAAAGTATGACACAATTCACGGGAAGTTTCCAGGTAAGGTTGTGGCTAAAGAACATTCGATTCTTATAAATGACCAAGAGATTCTATTAGTGAATAACCGTAATCCAGAAAAACTTCCGTGGCGTGAATTGGGAATCGATATCGTAGTAGAAGCTACTGGGAAATTTAACACGAGAGACAAAGCAGCAATGCATTTAAAAGCTGGTGCGCATAAAGTAGTGCTTACCGCTCCTGGTGTAAATGCTGATGCAACCATCGTCATGGGTGTGAATGATAGTATATTAAATATTGATAAACATCATGTTATTTCGAATGCATCATGTACGACCAATTGCTTAGGACCGGTTGCTAAGGTTATAGACGAACATTTTACGATAAAGAATGGATTAATGACAACGATTCACTCCTATACCAATGATCAAAACAATATAGATAATCCCCATCATGATTTACGGCGGGCAAGGTCATGTGGGCAAAATATTATTCCCACTTCGACTGGAGCAGCTAAGGCCTTAAAACAGATCCTTCCACATTTAGAAGGAAAACTTCATGGAATGGCGTTAAGAGTGCCAACACAAAATGTTTCTTTAGTCGATTTAGTCGTCGATTTAGAAAAAAATGTGACGAGTGAAGCTGTTAATCAAGCTTTTGAAGAGGCTTCAAACGGAAAACTGAAAGGGATTCTAAGCATTACAGAGGAACCTTTAGTATCTGTTGATTTTAATACAACAACCGAGTCTGCAACTATTGATGCTTTATCTACAATGGTCATCGGGCAAAATAAAGTGAAAATACTAGCTTGGTATGATAATGAATGGGGCTATTCTAATCGAGTGGTTGATTTGGTAAAGCTTGTTGGAAGCAAACTGCGTGTGAAAATGGATAGTCATGCTGTGTAAAAGATAGTTAATCGATGGCATAGATGCAGGAAGGTAATTATTATCTGACTGCATCTATTTTTTTGTTTCCTTCTTCATGATGCTTCTCTACCAGTAGTGCGATTTTTTTAATCTCCAAAAATTTTTTCTAATTTAGAAACTTTCTTACAGATTTGTCCGTATGAAAGAAGAATGAGATGGGGAGGGTGTGTAAATGTCTCTTTTAGAGGTAGAGATTCAATCAGCTGGATACGAGCAAAAGAAAGAAATTATTAGAGAAATTAATTTTACTATTGAAAAAGGAGAATTAGTTGGTTTAATTGGGCCAAATGGTGCTGGCAAAAGTACGACAATCAAAAGTTTATTAGGTTTAATCGAACATTTAGAAGGAACGGTTTCCTACATAGATGGGATAACTTATTCCTATTTACCAGAACGACCGATTTTCTATGATGAATTAACATTATGGGAACACCTAGATTTTGTTGCAGCAGTAGAGGGGCTAGAAGAAAAGGAATATAAGCAAAAGGCTAATGAGTTACTAAATATGTACAAGTTAGCGGAACACGCGCATGAAAACCCAACTAAATATTCAAAGGGAATGCAGCAGAAAGCGATGCTTATACTTGCGATGATTACAAATCCATCCTTATATATTATTGATGAACCGTTTATGGGACTTGACCCCAATGCCATGAAGCTTTTTCTCGGATCGATGGAAATAGAGCAAAAACGCGGTGCTGGCATATTAATGTCTACCCATGTATTAGATACAGCAGAAAAGATTTGTGATCGATTTCTTATGATCCATAATGGTCAGCTAGTGGCAAAAGGAACATTAGAGGAGATAAGGGAGCAATGTCAGTTACCTGATGGCTCTTTGTATGATTGTTTTCATTTGTTAGCAGAGGATCATGGTAATGAATAGTAGAAAGTTGTTTTTTTCACGTTTAATTAGCAATTGGCACTATCAATGGAAAGTACTTCGATCAATTGCTGATTGGACGGTAATTGTATATATCTTAGTCCCTCTAGGTGTTTTCTGCGGTGTTATCTATCGTTCTTGGTGGCTGGAGATACCTGTTTGGATACATAAGATCCCTTTTATTGTTCCTTTTTTCTGCCTTTACTTTCTGGCATGGATTGGCAATATTCGAACCCTTATTGTGGAAGCTGATAAAGTATTTTTAGTCAAACAGCTTCATTTGAATGGAAGGTTAAAAGCACTGAGCTATTTCTATTCTCTGTTCTTTCAAACAATGGTGCTGGCAGCAGGCTTCTTATGCCTTCTACCATTTTTACTCCATTATTATTTGTTAAATTGGTCAGAAATTCTTGTCTTATTTGTCTATTTCACTGCTTTACAATCTTGCTTCATGTTATGGAAGTACCATATCCGAAAAATAGGTTCTATATGGGCAAAAAGCTTGCTGGTGGTTTTCTTGTTTCTTGTATTGAATTGGTTTAGTCAATGGATTTATCATATAGTGGATATGGGAATGACTATTCCAGTATATGCACTATCACTAATTATTCTCTTGTTGTCGATCTTCTTTAGTTTGACAGCTTTACGAAAGATTGCGTCCATTGATCTCCATATTGAATTAGAGCAAGAGCGTAAAACTAGCATGGTTCAGGCTATCTATTTAGCGGCTCCTGAAATAGAAAAACCGGTCATTATGAGAAGAAAGAAACCGCGTATTTTCAAAAACTCTAAACGGATCTTTCAAAAACGCACACCAATTAATGGCTTTATCGAATTATTTATTAAGATTGTTATACGTAATTCCAGTTATTTATATGGGTATTTGATGTTAATTAATAGTACTACAGGCGCCATGATTATAGTACCGCCGCTATGGCTTAAGATTCTTATTTTTGCAGGGTTTTCTATTATCATGCATGGGTGGCTTACTACCCTATGGAATAAAGTGTGCCACTACCATCCGTTGATGAAAAAATATATGGAAAGTGATGCTTATTATTCAGCAAGGAAAAAAGCTGTAAGCGGTATGCTAAGCCTTGCGTTAGTGCTGGTACTTTTTTTAACTTGTGTATTTGGGTTTGTTATTGGAAGGTAAGTCTATGCAATTTGTAAAGTGTTTCAGTTTATTAAAAAAAGGAGGTCATTAGATGGAACCGAGATGGTTACAATGGGCAAAACAACTTCAAGCAATCGCCCAAGCCGGATTAACCTATTCAAAGGATACTTATGATTTGGAAAGATTTGAAGATATCAGGAAGATCAGTTTAGAAATTATGTCGGAATATACCAAGGTGGATACAACATGTATTCGTGATCTTTTTGCAAATGAAACAGGGTATGCTACACCAAAAGTAGATATTAGGGCAGTAGTTTTTCAAGATAATAAAATACTAATGGTGAAAGAGAAGACAGATAACTCCTGGGCCTTGCCAGGAGGCTGGGGCGATATTGGCTTAACTCCAGCTGAAGTTGCAGTAAAAGAAGTACAAGAAGAATCAGGTTTTGAGGTGAAAGCTGTAAAATTAATTGCGGTTATGGATAAGAAATGCCACCCGCATCCTCCATCTCCATACCATGTATATAAAATGTTCATTCAGTGCGAGATTGTAGGAGGAGAGGCGCAGGAAGGAGTAGAAACTAGCTCTGTCGGTTTCTTTGCAAAAGATGATCTTCCGCCTTTATCCATTCCAAGAAATACTGAATCACAAATATTACTAGCCTTTAAACATATGGCTAATCCGTTGGAGCCTGTTTATTTTGATTGATTCTTTCTATTCTTTAGAATCAATTAGTTGAATTGTCAATTTTTTATCATTAAAATGGAATAGAAATGAAATAACTTTTGAGGGTGGATACTTATGAAGGAAAATGAAATACATACATTTCGTCAAGCAGACCACGAGATTGATCCAATTTTTTTAAATCGTTGGTCACCCCGTTCTTTTTTAGATAAAGAAGTTTCTGAAGAAGTCTTAATGCGCCTATTTGAGGCGGCTCGCTGGGCGCCTTCTGCAAATAATTTGCAGCCATGGCGTTTTATTGTTGCTCGAACAGCAGAGGAACGATCATTATTCCATTCTTTTATTTTTGAAAGAAATTTAGAGTGGTGTAAAAATGCACCGGTATTAGCAGTGCTTATTTCGGATAAACAAAATGGGATGAATGCCTTTGACAGCGGAACTGCATGGGGATTCTTATCCTTGCAGGCTATAAAAGAAGGTTTAAAAACACATGCTATTGGTGGATTTGATAAAGCAAAAGCTCGTGAAGTATTAAACATCCCAGAAGAATTTGATATTCAAGTAACTATTGCCATTGGTTATCAAGGGGAAAAAGAAGCGTTGCCGGAAGATTTTCAAGCAAGAGAAATTCCGTCTAGCCGCCGTCCGTTAGAGGAATCGATTTTGCAAGGTAAATATAAATAAGGAAAACAGACGCTTTGTATCATACAGGCGTCTGTTTTTTTCTAAAGTAAATGAATGTTGTATTCTCTTAATAAATCTTTAAGGGCTGGCCGTTCATTCCCATCTCGACCAATTACATGGGTTGCGGTTATCAAGGAATTTAGCACTGCTTCCTCTGTAGCTTCTCCAACAGCTCTAAATGCAACATCGATATCCTCTTCATGAATGGCTGAGATGGGGACGCTGGAATAAGGATTTTCGTGTGGTATTTTTGTTGCTGTAGAAAAACCAATGACTACTTCACCACTTCCAGTTGTGATAATCGAACCTGTTCGTGATAATCCTGTTACTGCGCGCTTAATTATTCGATTTAATTGTCTTTCCGAAACGGGAAGATCAGTAGCTACGATGATGATAACAGAGCCCTTGTCCTTATCTTTATTTGTCTGTGTAAGCTGTTTTTTGAGCTGTTGTCCAATTGGATTCCCCGCTATCACTAGATCACTCAGAGTACCAAAGTTGGTCAGTGCCAGTACTCCTATTGTATAGCTACCATGCTCCATATGTATTATGCGGGAAGAGGTTCCAATTCCACCTTTTAAAGAATAGCATAGCATGCCGCGGCCAGCACCAACTGATCCTTCATCAAATTCCGCAGAAGCATTAGCGATTGCCCCGAAAACATGGTCTTTCGTAATCTTTCTTGCTCTCACATCATTAAGAAACATATCGTTACACTCACACACAATGGGATTAACAGTACCTGTTGTTCTACCAATATCCTCGTTATGTTCTAGCATATATTCAATTAATGCATCAGCTGTCACACCGATACTTAATGTATTGGTTAAAAGAATAGGTGTTTCAATCGTTCCTAATTCTGTTATTTGCATTAAACCCATTGTTTTGCCAAACCCATTAATTACATGGCTTGCAGCGATTACCTTTTCTTTAAATATATTGCCTTGGTGGGGGATTATTGCGGTAACACCAGTCTGAGTGTCTTTATTATTTAATGTAGTATGGCCAACTGTGACACCTTCTACATCTGTAATGGCATTTCTTTTACCTGTTTCTAATTTTCCAATTATTATTCCATAATCTCGCAGCCTCTTTTGTCCATTCACTTTAAATAACCGCCTCTCCTTTTTATCCTTTTATTTTTTCAAAAATCAGTCAGTTAATCAAGTTTAAGATAATTTATCTCTCTATGATGAAATTCTTAAGTATAATAATAAGTAACTAGCTAGAATATAGCTTTAACGAAGGAGAGATAAAATGCAAACCGACCAATGGAAAATAGGGATATTTTTATTTAATGATGTGGAGGTATTAGATTTTGCTGGCCCGTTTGAAGTGTTTTCTGTTACAACAAGAGAGGATGGGTCTAAACCGTTTATAGTGCAGACTATTTCGGAAACGGGACAAATGATTCGAGCGAGAAATGGATTAAAGGTATATCCGGATTATAGTTTCCAAACGATGCCCAAGTTCGATCTTTTAATCATCCCAGGGGGACTAGGTGCAAGAGAACGAGAAGTACATAATAAAACGGTGATTAATTGGATTAAGGAACAAATGGAAGAGGTTCAATGGATGGCTTCTGTCTGTACGGGAGCGTTATTGCTTGCTGAAGCAGGGCTGCTTGATGGATTGAACGCGACAACACATTGGGCGAGCCTTACTAGGCTTGAGGAGGAATACCCACAAGTCAATGTGGTAAAGAAGGTGAAGTTTGTCGATGAAGGGCGCATTATTACATCAGGTGGCATCTCGGCAGGCATTAATATGTCCTTTCATCTTGTCAAACGTTTAGCAGGTGTGAAAATAGCGAAAGAAACAGCAAAAAGAATGGAATATGATGTGGAGCTTTCATAAAAACTGCTGTGCTTACACTGTAGTTTTTTATGAAACGAAAAATAAAGAAATTAGGAAAAGATTAATAATAGAACATATGTTTCGATAGGGTGAAAAAGGCATAATACGGAATAAAACGGAAGAAAAATGAAAAAAACATTTGACAAAAGTTAATGAAACGGAATAAGATGAATTTAGATTTTGATGGGAAAGGGAACAGTATGCTAGCGGAGGAAAGAAGAAAATTAATTTTAGAGATAATTTCAAGAGATGGGAAAGTTATTGCTAAAGATTTAGCAAGTAAATTTGAGATGTCTCTTGATTCCATTAGAAGAGACTTAACAATTATGGAAGAACAAGGAGTGCTGCAAAAAACATATGGTGGCGCCATTCTTTCTGAAGCAATACCTAAAGTAAGAACAATGCCGCAGCCATCAGCTATTCGATATGGAACGGCTGCCCCGCATGAAAATGCTATCTCCAAATTAGCAGCCTCTTATATTAAAGAAAATGATACTGTTTTTATTGGAGGAGCAGGTATACATTATGGAATGGTAAAATATTTGCCAACTGATTTCCCTTATACAATCGTTACAAATTCATTGAAAATTGCCGATCTTGTTAGAATGAAAGAAAATATAGCTTCTTATTTAATCGGAGGGAAATTAAGAGGATCTTCATCAAGTAGTATAATTGATTGTATTGCAATGGAAATGATGCGCAAATTTTCCTTGGATATTTGTTTTTTAACTGGAGGAGGAATTAATGCTAAAGGTATAAGTACCTCTACTCCTGAAGCAGCTGCATTTGCTCAGACAGTTGCCAGCGTTGCACAAAAAGTGGTCTGTTTAGCACCGCATGAAAAAATTGGTCATGAAATGTTTATGCAATCCGTACCAATCGAAGGAATTGATATCCTTCTCACAGATGTTGGTGCACCACAAAAAACGATTGATGAAATGAAAAAGAAACAACTAAAAATAAAATTTGCTGATTTACGTTGATTAGATAGATTGGAATAGGAGATTAAAATGAGATGGATGAATATAGAAGGACCTTCTAAACTGGAAGGATCCTTATCAGTACCTGGTTCGAAAAATAGTTCTTTGGCAATTCTAGCTGCTGCATGCTTAGCTAGTGAGCCTGTAACATTAAAGAACATCCCAAACATTGCTGATTTTAAAGTACTTCGTCAAATCGGAGAAGAAATAGGATGTATCATGGAGCGAGATAGCCGCGGGGATGTTTATATTGACCCTACTAAAATAGATAACCCGATAATTGAACCTGAAAAGTCAAGGAAGTTTAGAACAGCTTATTATTTCATTGGAGCATTACTTGCTAAATTCGGAAAAGTATCACTTGGCTATCCAGGCGGGGATGATTTTGTAAGCAGACCCATTGATCAGCATATTAAGGCATTCGAGAAAATGGGGGCAACTTTTACATTTTATGAAGATTATTATGTGGTGGAGGCTCAAAAATTAAAAGGGGCAACTATCTATTTTGATACGATTACATCTGGTGCGACTATTAATAGCATGATAGCAGCAGTATTAGCTGAGGGAGAAACGATTTTATTAAATGCTGCCAGAGATCCTGAAGTAACAGATACTGCATTGTTTTTAAATAAAATGGGTGCGAGAATTATAGGTGCTGGTACGGATACAATCAAAATTAAAGGTGTTAAAAACTTGAATGGATGCAGCTATACCGTAATTCCCGACAGGCTAATTGCTGGAGCTTTTCTTATTTCATCCGGGATTACAGGTGGAACGATCACTGTAAACGATATTATCCCAGAACATCTTACATCTTGTCTCACGAAACTGGAAGAAATCGGTGTCGGTTTGGAAATAAAAGAAAATAATATTACGTCATTTCTAGATGGTAGATTAAAAGCGTCGAGGGTAAGAACTGCTATGTTTCCTGGATTTCCAACGGATTTGCAGCAGCCATTAACCGTTTTGTTAACACAAGCACAAGGGAAAAGTATACTTCGAGAAACAGTTTATCCGAACCGATTTAATCATGTATACCAATTAAACAAAATGGGTGCAGCTATTGAAGTATCAAATGGGATTGCCCATATTAAAGGAAAGTCTGCTTTACACGGGGCATTAGTTCATGCTTCAGATGTCCGTGCAGGTATTTGTCTAATGTTAGCTGGAGTAGTTGCAGAAGGGACGACAACAATTACGGGAATTGAACATATTGAAAGAGGATATGATGAGGCAGTAGCGGCTTTTAACAGCCTTGGGGCGAAAGTCTCTTTACATCATTCAGATGAAATTACAAATGATCTATTAATGATGCAAGAATTTGAAAAAATAATGAGATAATAGATTTCTTCCTATTTTGATAGATAAATAGGAAGAATTAACTGACCAAAAAACCAAAGGGGTCTTTGTATAGACATCTTTGGTTTTTTATGAATGATTTAGCCTGTATATTTCAATCTGCAGCATCAAGGCACTTAATTCTTTTTAAAATATGAAAACAGTAGAAACTTTTCTATGGGATATTCGTATAGATAGGGGGAAATAAGAAATTTAGAAATTTTATTTCACCATATTTATCACTTAATTCTTTCTATTACAAAAAAAGTTATAATTAGAAAGATAGTCTATTAAAGGAGGATATATATTGAAAATTTCAGCAATTAAGCGTGAAGCAAGAGAATATTTGAAAGGAGAATGGGGGAAGGCAGTTGGACTCACATTCCTATATTTTATTTTAAGTGCAGGTGTTAATCTGTCGATTGAAATATACGCGAGCGGCGGATTTATGAATTGGATTTATCAAGATTATGCACCCCCGCAGGCGACGATACTAAATACTATTATTAGCCTTCTATTAATTCCTTTATCTATATCGATTGTATGGTTTTATCTTGACATTGTAAGAGAAAAAACCACAGAGATTTCTCAAGTTTTCACCATATATACAGACGTAAAAACAATGCTTAAACTAATTGGAACGTCTATTATGATTGGTATTTTTACTTTTTTATGGTCCTTATTATTATTAATTCCTGGTATTATTAAAGCACTAGCATATTCACAAACTTTTATGCTTTTAAAAGATCATCCAGAGTATTCAGTTTTCGAAGCAATTACGGAAAGCAGACGAAGAATGAAAGGCTATAAAGGAAAGTACTTTTTATTAAATTTAAGCTTTATAGGATGGGGCATTTTATGTTTATTCACATTAGGAATCGGTTTTCTATGGTTGGCACCATATATATATACATCTAATGCCACATTTTATCAGAATTTGATTGCTGACAATGAGAAAGAAACCATTTAATTTTTTTATAGACCAGAAAACACCATTCAACCTTGTGTTTTCTGGTTTTTTGATGGAAGCTGAATTTAATTTTTGAAGTTTTCTTCAATGAAAAATTATATTGAGCATATAAAAAACTAATAATAATTTTAAAATTATTAAGCAATTAAATTCAAGTGTCCATAAAGATACGATACAGTTAGTTAACAATAGATTGTGATAGATAATGATAAGGAATTTTTTTATTTTGTCTCACTATCTAGAGTATACTTTGTAATGAGATATGATTTGCTGAATTTTTAATTGCTGTGTATAATATATATTATGTAAACTAGAATAAAAAGTCATTATAACCTCCAATTCTATTCTTTAGTTTTATAAAAAATTGCTGAAATTTTTAATCCACTATTTCTTTTCAACTATTACCAATTATGCTAATACAACTAAATTATTTTAACGATCATTTGCAGCATCAATGCACTTATAATAACCACCAAAAGAGTTTTTGCTGCTTTTTGAGAAACTTTAGGCAATACGAGTAATCCAATCTGTGATCCAATAATAGAACCAACTGCCATACAAATGGCATAATACCAATTAATAAAACCGTTCTGATAATAAATAATAAATCCTCCTGTACAGCTGCCAAGAATAATAACTCTTGTCATTTGCACAGCTTTTATATAGGTGAAATTACTTTTTAAATAAAATAAAATACTAAATGTGGCGGATCCTGGTCCAAATCCCCCATCATATGCTGCAATAAGGAAAGGGATGTATAATCTTTTCTTTGTTGTTTTTTGTTGTTTTTGCTTTTTATCTTGTTGTATAGTAGCAGTCCATTGTTTATTTTTTATTGTTACTATTAAGGCAAAACAAAGTAATGCAAACGCAATGATATTCATCGTTTCTTCCTGTATATTTGTAGTTACTAGTGCTCCCCCTATTCCACCTAAAACAGCGATTAGGATAGTAATTAATAGAAAGTGGACACTTAGCTGTTTGTTTCTTATTAAATAGAAAACACTAGAAAGTGCCGCAATTCCTGAGGAAAACTTATTAGTAGCAATACTTGTTTGAATGGGAATACCTGTTAACATCATACCAGGAACGGTAATTAAGCCACCCCCTCCTGCTAATGTTCCAATAAAGGAAGCTCCTAGACCAATTAACATTAATGTGAATAGTTGATAATTCCCCTCTCTTCTTCCTAAAAATGCTGTTGCTAGTCCGATTGATACTAGCATGATTAGAATAATACAGAAAAAGATTTTTTGTCGTGTTATTTGTTTCTGTTGTAGTTTGCTTTCTTCTTTGATCATCGGTAAGTTCATGATTATAGGCTCCTTTTTACCATTTCTAATAAAAAGGTTATATAATTATAATAGATAAGTCTAATATATATTTCTTAAGGATGTATAAATATTATTTATAGGAGTGAAGATTAGTGAACCTTCATGCTCTTCGTATATTTATCACTGTTGCCTCTGCAAAAAGTGTTACAGATGCAGCAAGAGTTCTTTCTATTAGTCAGCCTGCTGTAACTATGCAAATCCGAAATTTAGAAAAAGAAACAGGATTGACATTAATTGAGTCTGCGGGAAGAGGAATTAAATTAACAAAGGAAGGAGAATTTTTATATAAGCAAGGGGAACGTTTATTTGATTTAGAAAGAGATATTGAGGGGAAAATAAACCAACTGAAAGCTGGAATACTAGATAATATCAAAATAGCATCCACATATTTACCGGCTAATTTTTTATTACCTTCTCTATTAGCAAAATTGAAAATAGATAATCCTTTACTCCTTATAGAGTTATATAGTGGTAACTCAAACGAAGCGATTGAGAAATTACTCCGCTATAAAGTAGATTTAGCTCTTGTTGTAAAAGAACGGTGGGAGCAACCAGAATTGCATCTCACACACATAATGGATGTTGATTTTTGGTTCATCGTTCCGCGAAAGCATAAATTTGCTGGCAAAGAAATTTCATTTTCACAGTTGGTTCAAGAGCCATTTTTAGTAAGAGAAAACGGAAGCTCAACAAGAGACATGTTATATTCTTTGTGTAAAATTCATGGTGTGAACCACCCTCCTGTTGGATTGCAATTTCACGGCTTAAACGAATCTATTCATTCAGTTATTGCTGGTTATGGAGTCATGTTAGCTCCTTCTCTTGCAGTTAAGGAACATGTGCTTCGTAAGGAAGTAGGTGTGGTTAAGGTGAAAGGAGTTGAAATTAAACGGCCAATATTCCTTTGTAGACGCAATGAAAACGTAGAGCTTTCCCCTCTCGTTAATCAATTACTGCATGCACTAAACAATATGGATTATACGAACTAAAATTGGCATTTTTAGATGTTTGATGAGGTTAAGTATTTTAGCTTTTGCTTGAATACTTTTTGCTTTCCAAGGAACGAGTGGTGAGATTCCTCTTTTTAATCTCATCATTGGAATCTCACCAGCTCTGCTAATTCCTTAGGAATCTAGATAGAAATATATATCATTAATAAATAGAAAATTAGTGGTTATTCGATATTTTAATCCTTATTTATCCCCCCTCTCTATTCATGTCTTATTAGTTTGCAGTTCTACTTTCTCAAAGTGATAAATCAATGTTTTGTAATCTTCCTTCACACGTGGAATGGTCACTCCTGCATAGTTAAGCTCACTGCCTGAATATAGTCTTCCGGTTGCTAAATCCTTATAGATTGCAAGATCTTCCAGATAATAAACAGGGAGATAGTTAACTGGCACAGCAGGCCGTGCTATCCCGTTAAAATAAACAATTATCGCTTCTTTTTCATTTTTAAACATCCAAGCACTTTCGAAATATTCTCCTGGCGCTTTCAATCGATAAAATTTTCCGAACTGAAAAAGCTTTCTCTGCTGTTTATAAAAAGAAATTTGGTTTTCTATTTCTCGTAGTTCCTCTTCCGCTGCTTCTGTTAAATCTAACTCGTATCCAAGATTGCCACTCATTGCAACCCTTCCCCTTGTTTCTAGTGAAGTGATCCTTCCCACCTGATGGTTAGGCACGGTAGAAACATGTGCTCCCATCATAATCGGAGGATAAAGCAAACTATATCCATATTGAATTTTTGTCCTGCATAACGCATCTGTATTATCGCTTGTCCAAGTCTGGGCCATATAATGCATCATTCCAGGGTCAAATCTGCCCCCTCCGCTTGAGCAATTTTCAAATAGTACATTCGGAAATTGCTTTACTAATGTATCGAGGATTCGATATAAACCTAGTATATATCGATGACTAATCTCCCCCTGCTGATCTTTAGGAAAAGCGGTACTGCCAATATCGGTTAAATGTCGGTTCATATCCCATTTAATATAATCGATTTTGCCTGTTATTAAATATTTCGATAATACATTTATTAAAAACTCTTGTACTTCTGGATTAGATAAATCTAGGACTAACTGTCTTCTTCCTTCTATGGGCTTATATCCATGGGTATGGATAACCCAATCAGGGTGCGCATTAAATAGCTCACTATTTGGGGAAATCATTTCTGGTTCGAACCATAAACCAAACTTCATTCCTTTATTTTTCACCGTCTCGGCTAAACCAGCTATCCCGTTTGGCAGTTTATCTTTATTCTCCATCCAATCACCAAGGGAGGAAGTATCGTCATTTCGTTTTCCAAACCAGCCATCATCTAATACAAACATTTCTATGCCTATTTGTGCTGCAGCCTCCGCTAATTTCTCACTTTTTTCTTCTGAGATATCAAAATAATTAGCTTCCCACGTATTTAATACAATTGGCCGCTCTTGATTTCGAAATGACTTAGGGCAAAGATACTGTTGATAAAGTGTATGGAAAGTATGACTCATCTCATTTAACCCATGATTAGAATAAACCATCACAGCTTCTGGGGTATCAAAGCTGCCCCCAGGTGAAAGCTTCCATGAAAAACCTTCCGTATTTATGCCAAGTTGTACACGTGCTGAACCATATTGTTCTACTTCGACTTGTGCTTGGAAATTCCCGCTATAAATGAGATGAAATGCACGTACTTCTCCGCTGAATTCATCTGTATTTGGATTTAAAAGTGCTAAAAACGGTTGATGCTGTGGACTGCTTACACCACGAGTACTTTCTATTTTTTGAATTCCATTTTGCAATTTCCTTCTACTTATGTTTGCTTCATTTGTATGAGATCCGTAAAGAGTTAATAAATCAAAAGTAGCTGCCGCGATATCTACTTGAAGACTTCCGGCATTATCAAGGAATACATCTTGTTGCCCGTGATTAAGAAAAGCCACATGTCTTGTTATAACCGGCAGTTGTTCATAAAGATGATAGTAAAGCTTCATTTCCAGCTGCTGAATATCATCATATAAAGTAATAATTAATGTCGTAACAGTAGTATCCTCTCCTTCTAATGTAGGTAAACCTTTCAGTGGCTGTTTCCCGGATAGGATATCAAATTTCTTAAAAATAAAATCAGTGCGTGTTTGATTGGTATGCGAACGTATTGTATAATTCGCGATTCGATGATCACCGCTTTGTTGTGTACTTGTTTCCAGAGGTAGTGCGTTTAAGCTAAACACTCTCTCTTCAGGAAACGGATTAGTGGCAAAGCCGCGATCTATCATTTGAAGCTGAGTGCTTCCATTAAAACTTTCTAGTCTTCTTCCCCAATATCGATGGCAGACATATTTATCTTTTTCTATGGAGAGGACATAACTTATTTGCTTGTTTTGTAAATGAAGTGTCTTGCCATCCTTTTCAAGAAATATAGGCAATGAAGTACCTCCTTGCATACGTTTTTCTATCTATACCAGTCTATTTCACTCATTAAATATTAAGGATCGAACATTATTTGCTTTCTGATTGTATTAAGGTTAAAGCTTTATCTCCTACCTTAATATCTGAATCCTTAATACTATTAATCTCTAAATATTCAAAAGAATTTGTGACAATCATCATCACGGTAGAATCAAACCCTGCTTCTTTGATTTTCGCCATATCAAATTCTCCTAGCAAGTCTCCTTTTTTCAACTTTTGACCTTGCTTTATATAGGTTTTAAACCCATCCCCTGCCATTTTTACTGTATCTATCCCGATATGCAGAAGAATTTCTGCACCTTTCTCTGATTGAATTCCATATGCATGGTTAGAATTACTAGTAACTGTCACAACTCCATCGATTGGAGCATAAATTTTTCCAAAACGCGGAATAATGGCAATTCCTTTTCCCATTGTACCAGAAGCGAAAACAGGATCATTTACACTCGTTAAATCAACCGCTTTCCCCTCAACTGGTGCCGTAATCTCTTCACTAAATGCTCTTTTTCTATTAATCGTAGTATCTGTTTCAGATGTTTCAGTACCTTGAGAATTAGAAGATGGAACATTCAATTTTTTTCGTCCATAAAGCATTGTAGCTGCAAAAGCGAGCACAAAACTAATAACAACTCCAATCATAAACATGGGAATTGCTTTTGGGCTGATAGCGATAAAGCCAATTATTCCTGCAGGACCTAAAGATACATTACGCACTCCAGTGAATCCCATAAATGCTGCTCCTATACCTGCTGCAACAAGGCCGATAAAAAACGGGAATTTAAGTTTTAAATTAACCCCAAATAATGCTGGCTCTGTTATTCCTAACATTGCTGAGAAAGAAGCTGAGGACGCTAATCCCTTTTGCTTTTGGTTTTTTGATAAGAAGAAGATCGCTAAACATGCTGCTCCTTGTGCTACGTTAGCAGCTGATGCGATTGGAAATAGAAAGCTTCCTCCTGTTTTTGCAATATCCGCTAGCAATTGTGTCTCTATTGCTGGGAAGGATTGATGCAATCCTGTTAATACAACTGCAGAATATCCCAATCCAAATAAACCATAACCAACTCCACCAAGTGTATTAATTAACCAGAGTAATCCATCTGTTAATTGATTGGAAACACCTCGTAATAATGGCCCAACAAATGCAAATGTGACAAAACCAGTAATAATTACGGAAAACAATGGTGTGAATGTAAAATCAACTGCATTGTTTAAATGCTTATGGAAGAACTTTTCAAGTGTTGCCAAAATCCAAGCTACTCCAATCACGGGTAATACTTGGCCTTGATAGCCGGCTTGAGCGATATGTAAGCCGAATACATCCCAATGTGGCATCTGCCCTGTAGCAACAGCTTCTGCTACCCCATAGCCATTTACCAGTTCAGGCATAACAAGCATCATCCCTGCTGCTGCTCCCAGATAAGGATTTCCGCCAAAACGTTTTGTTGCAGAAAAACCAATTAAAATTGGTAAGAAGGCAAATGGTGCAGAGGCCATTAAGTTGACGATTTCTGCAAAACCTTTAATACCGGGGACCATTTCAACAATAGATTTTGGCCCGAATAAACCTTCTCCTGTTAAGACATTATTTAAGGCCATTAGCAGCCCGCCTGCAACTAAAGCTGGAATTAGCGGAACGAAGATATCGGATAAGAGCTTTACTAATTTCATGACAGGATTCGTTTCCTTTTGTGCCGTTACTTCTTTTAAATCAGCTTTTGTTGCTTCACCAACACCAGTGATGCTGATTAATTCTTTATACACTTCATTTACGTCACCAGGACCAACGATAATTTGGAATTGACCATTCGCTTCAAATGTTCCTTTTAAATCTGGATCATCATCTAAAGCTGTTTGGTCAATCTTTTTTGTTTCTTTTACAACAAGTCTTAATCTAGTTGCACAGTGTGTAGCAGCAATTAAGTTATCTTCACCCAACGCTTTGGCTACACGTTCAGCTACTTCTCTGTGTTTCATGTGAATTCCCCTTTCTATTAAATCGCTTTCAAAACCTTTTGCACGATTAATTTAACATCGTTTTTATTTTATGTCAAACGTTTATCATAAAAATTTATTTGATTTAAATAATTATAATAAATGTAGTTAAATTAAACAGGAAAACGTTTGACATATTTTTGAGAACGTTTTAAAATGCCCTTAAGTACACTTATGAACTACAATGAAGGAGTTTTAATTACATGACAGATATTGTTAACAATTGGACACGAGATCTTAGATATAAACCCTATTCAGAATGGGACATTGACTATAAGAACGCTTTAAGTAAATCAGTGGAAAACTCCAAGTGGCGTACTGGGTATCATATTGAGCCCAAAACCGGTTTGTTAAATGATCCAAATGGCTTCTCATTCTTTAATGGGAAATGGCAGCTCTTTTTTCAGTACTATCCTTTCGGAGCTGTACATGGTTTAAAAAGCTGGTATCACTTAGAAAGCAAGGATTTAATACACTGGGAAGAAAATGGGATTGCCCTACAATCTGACAATAATTATGATTCACATGGGGTTTATTCAGGTTCAGCTTATCCCATTGATGAAGACAAGCTCTTCCTTTTTTATACTGGAAATGTTAGGGACAAAGATTGGAATCGATACAGCTTCCAAAATGGGGCTTTTATGTATAAAGACGGAACCATTCATAAATTTCCTAAACCATTGATTAACCAGCCAAATGAAACAACAGATCATTTTAGAGATCCGCAAATTTTTTGTTATCAAGATCAATTGTATATGATTATTGGTGCTCAAAAACAATCAGATAAAAAAGGGGCTATCTTTCTCTACAAAGCATTAGAAAATGATATTAAAAATTGGACATTGGTTAGCGAATTAGCATTTTCTGATCAAGAACTTGGCTTTATGATTGAATGTCCGAATCTTATTTTTATTGAGGAGGTACCTGTTCTCTTATTCTGTCCACAAGGAATATCTAAAAGAATTCAATCATATGAAAATATTTATCCGAATATGTATACCGTTGGAGAAGCGTTTGACCCGGTTAAGGCGGCAATCACTAAGACAACAAATTTGCAAAATCTAGATGAAGGCTTCGATGTCTATGCAACACAAGCATTTAATGCTCCTGATGGCAGGGCCCTTGCGATTAGTTGGATTGGATTACCGGAAATTAATTATCCGACAGATAAAGAAGGTTATCAAGGTTTATTAAGTTTAGTGAAGGAACTTACATTACAGGATGGGAAGCTAAAACAATATCCAGTTAAAGAAACAATTAAATTGCGTGAAATAGAGAATTCATTTTATGAGTCATTTGACGCGAAGACCAATCGATTTGAACTTGAAGTAAGCGTACCCGCAAATGAAATTGTGAAAATATTGCTCTTTTCAAATGTAGATAAAACCCGTTATTTAGCCTTTACACTCGATTCGGTAAATGGTAAAGTTTCTGTAGACAGAGAATATGCTGGCCAACGTTTTGCGCAAGAATATGGTTTCCAGCGAGAAGCATATGTTTCGAAGAATACAGAAATTAAAGTAAATATATTTGCTGATACCTCCGTTTTTGAGTGCTTTGTAAATGAAGGAGAACGAGTTATTACAGGGCGTGTTTTTCCAGATGAATCACAAACATTTATTTACCTGCATTCTAAACGTAATCTCAGCGGTACAATATGGAGACTAAATAATCAGAAGAGGTAAATTAAAATGGTTGCAAAATTAACCGATGTAGCCAAATTAGCTGGGGTGAGTCCTACGACGGTCAGCCGTGTTATTAATAAAAAAGGCTATCTATCAGAAAAAACAATTGCTAAGGTTCATGAAGCAATGAGAGAGCTTCATTACCAACCAAATAATCTTGCTCGCAGTTTGCAGGGGAAGTCCACAAAGCTAGTTGGATTAATTTTTCCTGCTTTGAATAATGTCTTCTATGCAGAATTGATTGATCATTTAGAACGAGAACTTTTCCGTGCGGGGTATAAAACAATCCAATGTAATAGCGAACATAATTCGGATAAAGAACGGGAGTACATTCAAATGCTCCAAGCAAATCAAGTAGAAGGAATAATTGCAGGTGCACATAATTTAAACCATGATGATTACACGAATATCAAGGCCCCTATTATAAGCTTTGACCGTTTCCTTGCACCTAATATTCCCATTGTAAGCAGTGATAACTATCAGGGCGGTGTTTTAGCGACACGCTCCTTGCTCAACCATGGTATCCAAAAAATAATCATGTTGACTGGAAGCAATGATGTTAAATCACCAACCTATTTACGGACAAAGGGCTATATAGATGAAATGAACAATGCTGGTTTACAACCAAGAATATTTTCCATAAACGGAAGCTTTACTCCCTTGAGAAAATCGGTGGAGATAGCTAAAATTCTTAAAACAGAGCAGCCAGAGGGAATCTTTTGTTCAGATGATATGAAAGCACTTTTAGTTATAAATGAAGCGGAAAAACTTGGTTTAACATCACCACAAGATTTTAAACTAGTCGGATATGATGGAACTTCCTTTATAGAGGATTATTTCCCTAAACTAACTACGGTGAAGCAGCCTCTCGGAGAATTGGCTAAGCTTTGTGTAGAGCTTCTTATTCAAAAAATAGACGGAGTAAATGATCAGGAAGACCGTTATGAAATCCCCGTAAAACTAATTAGCGGGCAAACAAGTTGATTTTCGCCTTGTTTGCCCGTTTGTTTTCTCATGTTTATGAATGTCTTGCTAAAACAATTATTTATTTCTTAATTAAAAGCCCTCATTAATTAAGTCAGCTATTACTCCTGAAGCAGCTTTGCTTCCCTGGCTTGCAGCGTTTATCAACTGTGGTGGTGTTAATAGAGTATTATCTCCACTTGCGTATACTCCTTCTATATTTGTCCGCCCAAGAGCATCGGTTTCCACTCCACCCATCTTATTTAATATACATCCAAGTGATTCAGCAA
This sequence comes from Niallia sp. FSL W8-0951, assembly GCF_038006525.1. Lineage (NCBI taxonomy): Bacteria > Bacillati > Bacillota > Bacilli > Caryophanales > Bacillaceae > Niallia > Niallia sp. FSL W8-0951. Next base: position 1,398,399 of record NZ_JBBOVK010000001.1, on the reverse strand, counting down.
AGGGAACGGCTTGTTGAAGTTCGGCTGTGACAAAACCACCTTCTCTATCGATCTCTTCCCCATTTTTAAAGATAATCTTTTGCAATTGTCCGTTATCGCCTTGCAGTCTGTCTATCTCATGTGCGATTACTTTAATATTTTTGTTATTTAGCGTGTCAAGTTGCTCATTCGTAAGTATCTTCTTGCCGTTTGTACAAACGATAATGTTTCTACTCCAATTAAAAAGCAATTTGGTTAAATGAAAAGTATGATCATTTTCTGCCAATACTGCTAAAGCTCGATCTTTAAGTTCCCAACCATCACAAAAAGGACAACTAAATATGCTTTTTCCATAAAAATGATGCAAGCCAGCAATATCGGGCAGAATATCAATCAGTCCAGTAGATAATATAATTTTCTTTGCCTGATAAGATTCATTTTGATCGGTAAAAATGGTGAAGTGTTTATTTACCTTTTTAATGTCTGTTACTCGCTGGCTTTTAAAGGATACATCGGGATATTTTTTTAATTCTTCTTTCCCAATTTGTTTAAATTGGGAAGGCTTAATACCGTCTCTTGTTATGAAGCCGTGTGATTCTTGGGTAACGGAATTTCGAGGTTTATCGTCGTCGAATACAATCGTCTTCATTCGTGCTCTTCCAAGAACAAGTGAGGCATTTAAACCGGCGGGTCCTCCACCTATAACAATACAATCTAACAATGCTTTTTCCTCCTTTATAATAATAACATATATTAAAGACTCTTAATATCCGTAATTAGATTAAAAATAAAGATGAGTTATCACCTTTATTTTTTACTTAGAATTATGTTCAATTTGATTAGCAATATCGCGTATATATTTTTGGCTTAAATGTTCACGCATCTTTGTTTCAGCCTCTAACATGACATTTTCAATTAAGCACTCGCCATTTTTTCTATTATCATGCTCCAATGAACAGCTAAACAAAGATGTGTTTCCCTCAATAGCCGTAATTACATCTAAAAAGGAAATTTCCTCGGCACGTTTTATAATACCATAACCACCATTAACACCTGGTGTTGATTCAATTAAGCCAGCTTTAACAAGTTTAGTTAAGATTTTCGATAGATATGTTGGAGATAAATCTTGGATTTTAGCTAATTGATCTACCCCTACAGCTTTCCCTTGTGGTGCAAGTGTCAAATATACCATAGTGTGTAATGCATAATTCGTTGCTCTTGAATACTTCATAATACTACCTCTTTACGGATATATTAAAGATCTTTAATGTCTATAATTGATTATATAGAAAGAGAGAGAAGAAAACAAGTTTTAAAGGGAATTTCCTTTTATTAAGGAGAACTCCCTTCCTATTTACTGGTATGCCTCTATCCCTAGTAATTCATCGAGACCGACTATTTCAAAGTCTCTTTCCTGAATAGTTTCAATTATTTTTGGTAATGCCTTTGCAGTTTCTGTTTTTTCTGAATCTGAATGCATTAAAATAATATCGCCGTTTCGCAAATGATTGGTGACATTTCTAATAATATTCTCTGCCTCCATTTGTGACCAATCAAGTGTATCGATGGACCAAATGATAATAGAATATCCTTTTAGTTCGGCGTTTTTCATTAGCGTTTCATTTGTTTCTCCATATGGTGGGCGAATCATTGCAGGTTCTTTTCCAATAATTGATTGAAGAGCATTGCCTGCCCGTGTTATTTCCTCTAATTGTTGGTTCTTATCTAAACCAGATAAGTCAACATGATGATAGCTATGGCTCAAAACTAAATTCCCGTTTTTATAAGCATTTCTTACAACTTGCGGATGTTTTTCTGCTTCACTGCCGATAAAGAAAAAATTCCCTTTCACTTTATATTGCTGTAATATTTCAATGATTTTTGGGGTAATGATATCATCAGGACCATCATCAAAGGTTAAAGAAACTTTCTTTTCATTCCGCCCATTGATGTATACATTCGCATTATTATCTTGGAATTTCACAATCTCCCTCCTCCAGTTTTGCATCGTTTCCCATTGTTTATTGGTAAGTTGATTAGATTCGCCTTGGATAGTTAAGGCATATTTCTCTTGTATCCCTCTAACTTTGTGATAGATAGATAAATGGTCTATTCTGTTGGTTTTATTTAAAATTATAAACTTAAGCTGAACATCTTCACTAAGGTTATAGACAATTATTTGTTCACCGTTCCCTACTCTAATTTCTGCTGGTTCCCCTATTTTCTTTTTTAAATCCGATAGAGATAATCTATTTAATCGCTTTTTATTGGAACGAATATCATAAATATCGCCTTTTGCAGTATATCCAAATACGGTATCCTTATCCTTATAGATGGCATAGTACCCTTCTCCTACTTGATCTGTTTGATCCGGCTCCCCCCATTGGCTAATTACTTGTTCGATGGTACTTGTAAAGATATTAAAGGAACTTGTATCCGTCATGCCTCTATTTGCTGCTTCTACTAGAACAGTTATATAGTCTAAAGTTAGCTGCCTATTCTTTTGTTCTGGATTTATATGACTCTTCTTAAGATTTTCTGATTCTTTTTGTAACGGAGCACTACAGGCTACGATGAAAACACATTGTGATAGTGCGACCAAAAAAAGCAAAAGCTTTCTCTTCAGCTTCGTTCACTTCCTTTCTGCTTTCCTACTATTTAATGTAAAGGTTCGTGTATTCGTTTGCAATAATTAATAATTAATAATTAATAGTAGTGATTCTCCCTTATTCTCATCTGATTTTAATAAATCTTCTTTATAATGATGACTTTCTGATTTTTACCAAAAAAGTAGGTGTTTAAAAAATGAATATGGAAACCTTATTACAGTTAAATACGATCTTTATCAGTATTATCATTGAGGCATTGCCCTTTATTCTAATTGGGGTTCTTATTTCGGGTATTATCGAAATTTTTGTCTCAGAGGAACTTATTGCAAAAATGATGCCGAAAAATCCAATCCTGGCCATTTTATTTGCTTCTTTAGTTGGAAGCATTATTCCTGCATGCGAATGTGGAATTATTCCTATTACAAGGCGGTTAATTTTAAAAGGTGTACCGGTTCCTGCCAGTATCGCCTTTATGCTTACCGGACCAATTATTAACCCAGTAGTTATGTTCTCGACGTATATTGCTTTCGGGAATAGCTGGAGAATGGTAATTCTTCGTTCTGTATTGGCGCTTGTTTGTTCTATTCTTATTGGACTTGCTCTGCATAAATCAGTAAAGCAATCGCCGCTGAAAAGTCATGTGATTGAACACGTGCACATTCACTCTTTTAAAGACCGAATCGAAGCTATGTTCAAGCATTCGATCGATGAATTTTTCTCTGTTGGAAAATACTTAGTTATTGGCTCGTTTATTGCTGCAGCAGTACAAACTTTAGTTAAGACTTCTACCCTTGTTTCAATAGGAAACGGTCAGGCTTCCTCTCATCTTGTTATGATGGGACTTGCGTACATATTAAGTCTTTGTTCCCAAGCAGATGCATTTGTTGCAGCGAGCTTTAGAAACAGCTTTTCTGAAGGATCTATTCTTGCTTTCCTTGTGTTTGGTCCTATGTTGGATATCAAAAATACATTGATGATGCTAAGCACATTTAAAGCTAAGTTTGTCATTCTATTAACTGGTCTAATTACAGTTTGCGTGTTTCTCGTAACAATTTTTCTATAAAGAGGTGAAAAAAACATGTTTCGAATATTCGTGTTAATAGGCTTTACTTATTTATTTCTACATTTACATGCAACTGGCGATATATCTAAATATATTAATATGAAATATGCTTATATTTCAGAGTCTGCTATCTATATATTTGTACTCTTTACAATTATATGTGTCTATAACTATGTAAAAAAGGATAAACATACACATGATGCATCGTGTAATCATTGTGGACATGATCATTCCCATGAAGAAAATAGCTGGTGGAAACGTGGATTTACGATTATAACATTGCTTATTCCTATTCTTACTGGTTTAATACTTCCAGTGGCTACCCTTGATTCGAATATTGTGGAGAAAAAGGGACTCTATTTCCCTGCATATGATGAAGGAGATGAATATAGTCAGCATCAATTCCTGCAGCCAAATACGAGTAGCTATTATGGCAAAGAAGGCTATGCAGAAGTGATGGATAAGGGCTTAGATAAAATAAAGAATCTCCCTGAAATTAAATTAGGGGAAGATAATTTTTTAAATGATTTGGAAACAATCTATAATTATCCAGGTCAATTTATGGATAGAAAAATTACGTTGACAGGATTTACTTACAAGGAAGAGGATTTAACCAATAATCAGCTGTTCCTGCTGCGCTTTGGGATTATCCATTGTATTGCTGATGCTGGTGTTTTTGGAATGCTTCTTGATATTCCGGATGAATTGAAAAGAGAGAATGATCAATGGCTCCAAGTAACAGGTAAGCTTGAAACAGTGTACTATCAACCATTTAAGAAAACCATTCCGATTCTTAAAGTTACAGATTGGAAGTCCATTAATCAGCCAGATGACCCTTATGTATATAGACAGTATTAAAAAAAGGAGAGAATGTTTGCTTATATGCAGCACTTCTCTCCTTTTTTTTATATATATTTTTCCATGCGAATATCATCCCACATTCTATCTTGATAATAAGTGAAGAATTTATTTTTGCCAATTTCTTGATATCCAAGCTTTTTATATAATTTATGTGCGTTTTTATTAAATTCAAATACGCCTAACTCAATCCTGTTAAACCCTTGTTTTTTGATCTGCTCTTCTAGATAGATTAATGATGTTGATCCGACACCTTTTCCTCTTGCAACTTCTTCGCCAATTGTAATAGCGATCCAAGCGGTCCCTTGTTCTTTCCTATATAGATGAATGGGATCAATCGTATAATTCATTTCTCCAACAAGAATATCATCTAAATAAATAGCATACATGTGGTAATTGGTTAATCGTTTTGTTATTTCCTCTTTTGTAACAAGTACGTAGTTTTCTAAATCCTCTTTATTTCTGCAAGGATGAATGAACGGGATAAGTCTTGGGTCATTTTCCCACTTATTTAAACAAGAAATTAATTGATCAGTTGGATTATCTATTTTTTTAAAGGAAATGTTCATATTTGGTTCCCTCACCTTTGTTTATTCTTTTCTTATTATAAGCGAAGATTAAGCAAGTTTGTTTAAAAATATTTAAAATGAATGGAAGGTTTGTCTTTTTAATGACTAGCATGTTTATCGTTCTAAATTATTTCTTTTATCCATATTAATTTTAATATCCGAAAAAACTTCCTTTAAAGGAGTGTTATTGAATGATTACTGTCCATTATTTTGAAAATAGTACCAATGTATTGACCCAATTACGGCAAGACATACCGAATATTGATCAACCTGTAAAAATAAAAGGACGAAAAGGCAAAGTCCTTTCCGTGAATCAATTAAAAGAAGAGGTATATCAAGTAAATGTGGAATTTGAAAAGGTGGTAAAAAAAGCCGTACTTGCAGTAGATAATAAAAAAAGAAAGCGTTAGATATTGTATAGGAGATATCATTTGTATGATGTCTTCTTTTTTATAATTCCGGTAACATTTTTTATAAAATACATAATTCGCAGGGGATAGACAAACGCTATTTAATAAATAGTTTTAAAGGGGAGTAGAAAATGCTAAGTAATAAAGTTAGTCGCGTAGCTTTAATTGGCGCTGGATTTGTTGGATCTAGCTATGCCTTTGCTTTAATGAATCAAGGAATTGTAGATGAATTATTATTAATTGATCTAAATAAGGACAAAGCATTTGGCGATGTGATGGATTTGAATCATGGCAAGGTATTTGCCCCTAATCCAATTAGTATTAAATATGGGGAATATAAAGATTGTGCTGAAATGGATTTAGTTGTCATATGTGCAGGAGCCAATCAAAAACCAGGAGAAACCCGTCTTGATTTAGTGGAAAAGAATTTAAAAATCTTTAAATCCATTGTCGAACAAGTAATGGCAAGTGGATTTCATGGAATATTTTTAGTTGCTACAAACCCAGTAGATATTCTAACCTATGCTACTTGGCGCTATAGTGGTTTGCCGAAAAATCAAGTCATTGGCTCTGGTACGATACTGGATACCGCAAGATTTCGCTATTTACTAGGAGATTATTTTAAAGTTGCTCCTACTAGCGTTCATGCCTATATTATTGGAGAACATGGGGACAGTGAACTTCCTGTCTACAGTGCGGCAGATGTTGCTGGTATTCCAGTTTATAAGTTAATGAAAAGAGCTGCTCATTATAAAATGGAAGATTTAGATAATATTTTTGTGAATGTTCGGGATGCGGCTTACAAGATCATTGAAGGAAAAGGTGCAACCTATTATGGGATTGCGATGGGACTTGTACGGATAACAAAAGCAATTTTAAGTAATGAAAATAGTGTATTAACGGTTTCTGCCTATTTGGATGGCCAATATGGGGAAAAGGATGTCTATATTGGTGTTCCCGCCGTTATAAATAGAGAGGGAATACGAGAAGTTATCGAGTTGGAATTAGCTTTAGATGAACAAGAAAAATTTCAGCAAAGTGCTGCTATTTTAAAAGATATTCTTAAGCCTCACTTTACCTAACACTCTAAACCTTCTGTTTGTTGAAATGAAGAGATATTTCTATCCAAAAATAGCCCACACCCAAATTCTCTAATTTACATACTTTATAAAGTAAGTAAATTAGGAAAGGTGTGACAGAATGGATTGGAAGAAATACCTTCTTATAGCAGCTGCTACTTTCTTGATTCTTTTTTCTGGAATTGTTACTGTTTTGCTTTTTCAAACAAATAAAGTGGAAGCAGATAAAGAGCAAGGCAATTCAGTCAATTCCGAGAGTAATGCCACAACAGAAAGCGCTCCAGGCGATATTAATATTTCAGTAACAAATAACATCCAGAATATAGTTGGTGGCGAATCTAAAGCAACAATTGAAAATAAGGTGAAAAATGACTTAGAAGATAAGGATGCTGCTATTGACAATAGCATTGATAATAAAACAGAAAAAGAAGCATCTGTCACTATTAATAATACTATTGAAAACTTGTTAAAAGGTCAGATAAATGGTACGACAAATAATAATATTACGAATAATATTCTCTCTAGTAACAAAGCAGAGCTAGCGAATAATATATTGAATGATTTAGATTTAAATGTGGATGTTAATGTCTCCAATGAAGTTAATACCAATGGAAAGAAAGAATCATCCAATAATGAAAATGGGGATACAAACAATAACGAAAATAATAAAGAAGATAATGGTAAGAAAGAAAACGACGGGAACGAATCAAACGGAAATAAGGACAACAAGGAAGAAACATCCTATTTATGGGGAATTGATTCTGCTAGTGAAACAACAGAGGATTTTCTTGCTTGTGTAAGAGATAACTTTGGAGATCCTAAAGTGATTGCGCGCTATCTAGGAACAAATGAAGGTGTTTCTCATGGCTTAACGGCAGATCAAGTCGATTTAATTCATTCCAATGAAGCGGATATCTTACTCATATATAATGGGTTTACAGACGCAACAGGATATGATAATGGTGTAAGTGAAGCAAAGAAGGCAATTGAGTTGGCTAAGGAGCTTGAAGCTCCAGATGGTGTCGCCATTTTTGCGGACATAGAACCCAATTATCCTGTGGATGCCGCCTTTATAGAAGGATGGTATGCCGAAGTTAGTAAATCTACCTATGAGCCTGCTATTTATGGTATTTTTGATAAAGATGAAGCGTTAACTGCTTCCTTTAATCAAGCTGTAAAAAACAATGCGGAAATAAAAGATAATACATTTCTATGGTCTGCCTCTCCTAATATTGGGATAACTACAGAAGAAGATGCCCCCGAATTTAAAGTGGATGCACCGGAAGAGTCGCTTGCATATGGATGGCAATATGGTATTAATGATGAAACATGTAATATAGATACTAATCTATTTGACAGCAACCTGACAGATGTATTGTGGAAACATTAAAAAATGGACATCTTACTAACGAATAATTCGGAAAGTAAGATGTTCGTTTTTTAAATCTAGAAATTTGGAAATCACATAATAATTTTTCGAAGTCGCGTTATAGGAAGTTATAAGTGTCTGCCTCTCCATCCGCCATTGATTTCAAGTCGAAATCGCATGAAATCAGAGATAAGTCTGGCAGTCTTCCCTTCTTGATTTCGTTCTCTAGATTTTGATTGGACACAATGAAGTAATTTTTCGTCACAATAGCGACAAGAACCATATGTCTCTATACATTGATCATGCCTTTGGCAACAGGAGTCAACATAATTGATAGGTGCACCAGGACCACTGCAGCCGGGACCGCAATATCGATAACCGCCAGGCAGACATAGTTTAATCGTTTTCCTTCTTTTCTTTTGCATTCTCTGATTCTCCCTTCTATATAGATTATGAAGCTTGTAAAAAATAGCTTGGGAAATCAATCTAAAAAAAGAAAACTTCCATATGAAAAATTGTTTCATAAACAATAAAAGCTTGTCCAAAGGAATACTTCGGACAAGCTTTTATAAGTTAGCTTCGTTTTTTGAAGATAGTGGAAATAATTTCGTCGGTTGACATATCGCTTTTAATTTTAAACGATCCCAGCCTTAAGTATTCTGCTACGCCTTTTTTATCTACTTTTTGCGAGAATTGCAAGGCGGTTTCTTTAATGATTTTTTCATCATGTAAAATGCTTCCTACATCATAACTAGTCATACCACTTGAAACTGTAACAGTAACTGTTTTAACTTCCTCTTTTTTCTTATCTTCTTCTTTTTTGTCATCTTTCTTTTCTTCAGAAGTATTAGATTCAGATGCTTGTTTCTTTACGTCATCTTCTTTTTTCTTTGCTTCTTCAGAAGTTTGTACAACATAACCACTGCTTGTTAAGATATCTTTCATTTCTTCAACAGTTGGCGTATTTGCTGCATCACTTGCTACTTTATCTACTTTTTGGACATTATTGTTTGTTTCAGCATTCGCTGTATCATCCTTCGTAGAAAAATAGACAATGCCGCTAACAGAAGTTGCTAAAAGAACTCCCGCTGCGAAACTTGTAATTATTGATGGCTTCATTGTAAAACACTTCTCCTTTCCTCTTTTCCAGTTAAGTAAGGAGCTAACATTTCTTCTACTTCAGCTTGAGTAAGCTTTTTTTGAGCTGCAATTGTTTCAACTGAATACTTACGTCTATGCAAGTCAAGCACTTCTCGTAAAACCATTCGGTCTTTAGAAGCTAGCTGAACGCCTGTTTGTTTTTCTAATATTTCTATGTCCAACTCAAGATGGCGTATTTGTTTTTGCAACTGTGCTATTTCTTCCATCACAGAAAGGTGAATTACATCTATTTCACGTTGCTCTGATTTTGACGTTTGTTTTGCTTTAATTACGGAAGTAATGAGCAAAATGGCTGCTGCAATAAACAATATGGCTAGTGTCCATTCCATTTTAAAGATCCTCCCTCTTTCAGAATCTAGTTTCCTAAGTATCTATTATACATTCTTTTTCATTATTTTTCGATGATATTCTACAAAATCCTTCAATAGTTAGATGAGTTGGGATAATTTTGCAACTTTTATTATATGAAAATAGTTGCAAACAGCCGTGTTGTCAATTGATTTTTCCAAGAATAATCGAAATTAATTAAGGATAGTTTTAATGTTGAGTCCTTATACCTATGAAGAAAAAGATTCAAAGACATTGCCTTTGAATTCAATTTTTTATTGTTTAGTAATTTGATAGCCGTTTTTTCCTGATTTTTTCATTTGATACATAATTTTATCAGCGTTTTGCATTAATGTTTCGATATCCCTCCCATGATATGGATAGATACTGATACCGATACTGCAAGAAATAGAATAAAGTTTATTGTCCATTCGAAGAGGATGATTAAAAATAGCAAGTAATCTCTTAGCATAATTTTCTAATTCATGTTCTGTATTCATATCCTTAATGATAAGAATAAATTCATCTCCACCCAAACGACATAAAAAATCAGTTTCTCTTATTGATCCTTTCATTCTCGCTGCAAGGAGTTTTAATGCTCGATCACCGTATTTGTGCCCTAATGAATCATTTATTTGTTTAAAGTCATCAATGTCTATAAATAGTAAAGCAAATGAATGGCTTTCATTCTGGAATTCTATTAATTCAGACATGGTTTTATATAAATAGCGCCTATTAGGCAGTTCTGTTAATGTATCGTATAGAGCTTGGCGCTTAATAATTGCTTCATATGCCTTTCTTTATGATATATCTCTTGCGATGTGGAAAGAAAATGAACATTTTGATGGGTAGCTTTATGACTGACAATAGTTTGCGATACAGGAACTTTTTTCCCGTTTGCGTTATATAGGACATTCTCTCCTTGCCATATACTTTTCTCATTTGAAATGCCATTCTTACTTAATTCAACAAATTTATTTGTCCAAAGTTGTGCATTCACAGATTGTAAGTCTTCTGCACTTTCAGATATGCCAAGAAAGGATCGAGCAGAAGGATTTAAATAGGTGGTATTTCCATTGCTGTCTGCAGTCGCTATGAAATCTGGAGAAGCCTCAATTATATCTAGTAATTGTTGCTCGCTCTTGATTTTTCTTCCATAAGGTAATGTCCCGATTGATTCCACTATATCCGATTGCTATGTTTTGACTATTTATTATAGGCTTCGCATTTGTTTCAATCAATACGTCATAGCCATTTCGGTGTATCATAGTGAAGTCCATATTATAGAGAGTTTTGTTATTTTCTTTAGCTGTTGAAAGTTTTGTTTTTAGTGTTGGAATTTCATCTGCTTTTATATAAGAAAACAGAGATTGTCCTAGTATTTCAGCAGATGAGTAACCTAATATCTCCTCAACAATTGAATTGGAATACGTAAATTGCCAATGTTCGTTTAATTGCCATATCCAGTCACTTACATGTTCAACAAGTATACGAAAAAAATCAAGAGATGGCGTATCATTTACATTCATGGTTATGTCCCCTACCAAAAATAATTATAGGCAAATAGGTATTTTCTGTATTTTCTTTTTTAAAATTATTATATCATTGTCAGTCTATTATTAAAAGATTTCCTCTTTTTCAAGAGAAGTATGGACTATTTCATTTTGTTTTTTGCCAAATATACAATTCTATTATAAATAGAAAAAAGTTTTCTAAAAATGTGGTACATGCTCTCCTTATTGAATACGTTAATTATAGACGTTTATATTAGGAGGATCTTTATGGATAGTATTTTATATTATATTGCCTTGGGTTTGTCTTTAGCAGCGCCGATAGGACCAGTGAATGCTGCTGTTATAAACAGAGGGCTTAGATATGGATTTCATCATGCGTGGGTTCTGTCGTTAGGTTCTCTCCTAGGTGATGTATTTTTTATCATTCTCGTATACTTTGGCGTAGCAAAATTGGCTAATATCCCAATTGTTCAAACTTTTCTTTGGTTGTTCGGTGCATTTGTCCTCATATATACAGGGATAGAAGGTATCATGACTAAAACTAGCACTATATCAAGGAGTGGTAAAGACAATAATTCTATGTTTCGGTCATTTGTTACTGGATTACTGATGAGTATTATGAATCCGCTATCGATTATCTTCTGGCTAGGAATATATGGATCTATTTTAGCCTCTACTATACATAATTTTAGTACAAGTACGGTACTTCTATACACGGGATGCATGTTATTTGGCGTAGCGATTTGGGATATTACCGTATCTGTACTGGCTAGTTTTTTCCGAAATGTCGTATCTGAACAGCTAATCACTATTGTTAGTAGAATTTCTGGACTTATTCTTATTCTATTTGGAGGATATTTTGGGATTCGGGGAATTCAGTTCTTTTTATAATTGCAGCTGTTTCTTTTATTCTCCAGCAGAATCAATTCCTTTACTATATAGAGAAAAGTTGTCTAAATAATAGACTATTTGAAATGAAAAGTGACTATTAGAAATGTCTCCTAACATTATATAAGGCAATTTTAGGATCATTTCTAATAGTGCACTACTTAAAGAGCTTTCGATTGAACCAAACCTTCTAATTGCTCTTGGATATTTTCTGTAACCATTCCTCCATGAAAGCAAACTATTTGTTTAATCGGATAAGCTAAAAGCTTTTTTAGGGATTGAATCGCAAGCTCCATATTTGGTGTGTTTACTGGATCTGGATGCTGTAATCGGCCATCTTCAGCAAGTAAGGCATCTCCAGCAACTAAAGTACCGGATCTTTTATGAAACAGGCTGATATGTCCTGGCGTATGTCCAGGTGTATGAATAATCTCTATACCTCCATCTATGTCTAATAGTTGGTTATCATGTAGAGAAGCAGTAACTTTTGCCTTTGGTGGATGGAGATAAATAAATTTAAATGGATCAGGAAGTGATTCCCATTCTTTTTCGCTAAAATTATCAGGATTTGCTTTTAATAAAGGTATATCCCCTTCAATAAAAGGTATATCTCCTTCATGTGCGTAAATTGTTAAATACTGCGTACAAGCGGTTAATATCTCTGGTAAGCTACCTATATGATCAATGTCTTGGTGTGTTAACAAAATTCCCGTTAAGTCCTCCAAGGATTTATTTGCTTTAGCCATCACTACATTTATATCTTCCATAAACCCAGGCATTCCTGTATCGATTAATAAGGTTTGTTTTTCATCCCATATAAGGGTTGGGTGAATGACAAAGGAATTTTTTTCAATCGTCAAGATCTCTATTCCTTTTAATTCTGCCATAATATTGTTCCCCATCTCTGATAGTTTTTTTATAAGTATAGCGTTTTCGTTTTAATTAGTAAAATATAAATTTGTAAGTATGGGGATGATGTTTAGATTTGAAATAGGCGAAGAAGTAAATAGGTTAAAAATCGAAGCGGCTCGGCGCTCGCTCCATGGTAAAAGAAGTGTTTTCAGTTTGCAGACGATTCCTCCAAACTCCTTTCTTAAAATAAAGAAAACCCAAACGATTACCGAAAATCCTCTTAGTATTCTCCGTATAATCGTTCGAGTTTATCTTGGTTGGAAAACTTAGTCCCAGCCGCTTTTTTTTCTTATTTCATTAATTTACAAATATTATTCGTAAATTCGACAGGATCTTCAATAGACAGACCTTCAATCAATAGGGCTTGATTATATAAAAGGTTTGTATAAAGAGCCACTTTATCTTTGTCCTTTTCATAAGCCTCTTTTAATGATTGGAAAATTTCATGATTTTTATTAATTTCTAACACTTTGTCTGCTTTGATATTTTGATTGTCCGGCATCATACTTAACACTTTTTCCATTTCAATCGAAACTTCCCCTTCTGCAGTTAAGCATACAGGATGTGATTTTAAGCGGGTAGACACTTTTACGTTTTTGACTTTGCCAGAGAGAATCTCCTTCATGTAATCAAACAACGCTTTGTTCTCTTCCGTTACTTCTTTTTCCTCTTTTTCTTCCTCTTGATCAAGTCCTAAATCTCCACTTGATACAGATTTAAATTCCTTCTCTTTATATGCTGCAATCATTTTTATCGCAAATTCATCAATATCATCTGTTAAATAAAGAATTTCAAAGCCTTTATCTGCTACTAATTCTGTTTGTGGAAGTTTTTCGATACGATCAATCGAGTCACCAGCTGCATAATAAATGAATTTTTGATCTTCTGGCATTCTTTCTACATATTCATCTAATGATACTAGTTTTTTCTCTTTAGATGAATAGAATAAGAGAAGATCCTGTAACATTTCTTTATTCATCCCGAAATCATTATAGACTCCGAATTTGATTTGTCTTCCAAAGGAGTTATAGAAGGATTCATACTTTTCTCTTTCATCCTTTAAAAGGCTGAGGAGCTGGCTCTTAATTTTCTTTGTTAAGTTCTTTTCAATCCGTTTTAATTGACGATCATGCTGCAGCATTTCTCTTGAAATGTTAAGGGATAAATCTTCAGAATCAACCATCCCTTTGACAAAACTAAAGTAATCTGGCAGCAAGTCCGCGCATTTCTCCATAATTAAGACACCATTTGAATAGAGCTCTAGGCCTTTTTCATACTCTTTAGAATAATAATCAAACGGTGTTTTTTCAGGAATGTAAAGTATTGCATTATAACGAATTGCTCCGTCTACACTAACATGAATATGCTTCAATGGCTTATCATAGCCATAACGTTTTTCTTCATAGAAATTTTGATAGTCTTCTTCTGTTAACTCATTTTTATTCTTTTTCCAAATGGGAACCATACTGTTAATGACTTGTTCTTCGCTAACTTCTTCATACTCATTTTCTGTGCCTTCTTTTAGCTTACTTGTCGTTACATCCATTTTAATTGGGTAACGGATAAAGTCAGAGTATTTTTTAATAATCGATTTTAAACGATATTCTTCTAAAAATTCATCATACTGCTCTTCTTCTGCATTTTCTTTAATTGTAAGGATAATATCGGTACCGATTGTTGATTTCTCCGTTTCTTCAATGGTATAACCATCAGCACCTTTTGACATCCATTTATAAGCTGTATCACTATTCAGTGATTTAGTAATAACGGTTACTTCATCTGCGACCATAAACGCTGCATAGAAACCTACACCGAATTGCCCAATAATATCATGGCCATCCTTCGCTTCATTTTCCATTTTGAAAGCAAGGGAACCACTTTTAGCAATTGTACCTAAATTTGCTTCTAATTCTTCCTTTGTCATTCCAATACCAGTATCAGAAATGGTTAACGTACGGTTTTCTTTATTAGCAGTAATTTTAATAAAATAATTATCTTTTTCAAAATTAATAGAGTCATCTGTTAAAGCTTTATAATAAATTTTATCAATTGCATCACTAGCATTTGAAATTAACTCACGTAAGAATACTTCCCGCTGCGAATAGATGGAGTTGATCATCATTTCTAATAAACGTTTGGATTCCGCTTTAAATTCTTTCGTTTCGATCAATTTTCCTGCACCCTTTCTTCTTTATCTTATGTAATAATATTAGCACTTAAATGTGATGAGTGCTAATCTATTAATTAAATATCATATTTCATAAGGGATGTCAATTAATGTTATTATAGAGGAAAAGAATGATTGATGTGGTTGGCACATAAGAACTTTATGGAATATAATTGCCACTAAGGATTGTGAAATTGGTGGTTAACAGGCCTAAAAATACCAAAAAGGAGACACAATTTTAAATGTGTCTCCCATCAACTTAATAAGAACTTTTAGTAGCTACCTTTTTATCTACCATTCCACTTATTAATAAGGGTCAGCTTCATGGCTTTTCTTCACTGCATCTTTTGTTGCTTCATTGGCATCTATTGTTCCTTGCCCATATTTTGATTGACCTGCTTCACGCCCTGGAACATTATCCTTTGCCGTTTCTTTCATCTCTTTCATTTTCGTTTCGATGCCCTCTTTCACACGGCGGCCATAATCTTCATCTGCTTGTGTAAAGTGTTCAATCATCGCATCTTGAATTTTTTTATCACAGATTGCCAGTGCTTCCGATAGGTTTTTTATTAATTCTTCGCGCTCCCAATCTTCAAAGCTTCTGTATGTGTGACCAGCTTGTCCATAGTTATTAGGTCGGTCTATTGGTGCACTCATCGCCGCAGCATTATAGGTCGGCTGATGAGGTACCCGCTCTTCTTTCCCTGCCTCTTTAAAACCACCAAGCATAGATGGTTCATAGTTGATATGTGGGTTTTCCCCAGATTCTTTCGGATCACGTACATCCATTTGGCCGCGATGTTGATTTGTGCGCACAGGTGCTTTTGGTGCGTTTACTGGTACTTTCAGATAATTTGCACCAACACGATAGCGTTGAGTATCAGAGTAAGAGAAGGTGCGCCCTTGTAACATCTTATCGTCAGAAAAATCCATTCCATCTACAAGTACACCAGTACCGAAAGCAGCTTGCTCAATTTCGGTATGGAAATCGACCGGATTACGATCGAGGACCATACGCCCAACTGGCAACCATGGGAATTTATCTTCTGGCCAAAGCTTCGTATCATCGAGAGGATCAAAATCTAGTTCTGGATGATAATCATCCTCCATTATTTGCACGTAAAGCTCCCATTCTGGATAATCACCACGCTCGATTGCTTCATATAAGTCTTGTGTCGCATGGCCAACGTTCTTGGCTTGAATAGATTCTGCTTCCTCTTGCGTCAAATTGCGAATGCCTTGTTTTGGTTCCCAATGGTATTTTACTAATACTGCTTCACCTTGTTCATTTACCCATTTATAAGTGTTTACCCCAGAACCCTGCATATGACGATATGTAGCTGGAATACCCCATGGTGAGAAGAGGAAGGTTATCATATGTGTAGCCTCAGGAGTGCGGGAAACAAAATCAAACATACGTTGTGGGTTTGGTACGTTTGAAACTGGATCTGCTTTAAAGGCATGTATCATATCTGGAAACTTCATGGCATCACGAATAAAGAATATCTTAAGGTTATTTCCAACCAAATCCCAGTTTCCATCTTCAGTATACATTTTTACAGCAAATCCACGTGGATCGCGTGCTGTTTCAGGTGAATCCTTCGCCCCAGCAACAGTAGAAAAACGAACCATCAATGGTGTCTTCTTCCCTGCTCCGGAAAATACTTTTGCACGAGTATACTTTTCTACCGGCTCATTTCCTACTTTTCCGTAAGTTTCAAAATAACCAAATGCTCCAGAGCCTCGTGCATGTACGACACGCTCTGGCACTTCTTCACGATCAAAATGGGAGATCTTTTCAATAAAGTGGTAATTCTCAAGTGTAGCAGGGCCGCGATTCCCAATAGTACGGATGTTTTGGTTATCTAATACAGGATGTCCTTGTCTTGTTGTTAAGGTTTCTCGATCCTGATCTTGCCCCTTTTCATTATTCATATCTTTTTTCTCTGCCAAAAAAATAACCTCCTAGTATTTAGTCATTATTAGTTGTATCCAATATATGCTAATTCATGCTATTGGAAGTAAATGATGGGTATAACTATTTAAATAAATATTGGGGTTACTGTATTATTTTTTTACTATCCTTCCCAAAAAACTTACATGATACGAACAAAAGCATGAAATATTAAGTGTATTACATGCTTTTGTCTATTTACTTTTACCCATTAATTTCTTGGTTAACCTATTTATATACATGCAAATTCTGGTATAGGAATGAAAACATATTTTTAAAGATATCAAATGGAAGAAATTTTTTTAAACTATGTAACTTGTTGTAAGTAACAAGGAAAGGAAATTAGATCAATATTGATAAGAGTTCTTCGGTTTGCTGGTTTTAATCGAGCGGATGACTTTATCTATTGGGTCAGACTTTTTCTAGAAAAAAGTGATTGTACTTCTTCTTTACATGCCTCCACCTTATGTACGTAAATAGTGTTACCAGAATAAGGTTGGATATGCACAAGAAAAAATAAAAAACCACATCCAAAATGCGGTTTTTAAAGATGGAGAGACATGCCAGGAGCGTCTTGTTCTCTTTCTATGAATCCTAATTTTTTATAAAAGGGATGTTTTCCTTTAGCCGAAAATAATTGAATGGATTGAATACCTGATTGTTGGCATTTAGATACAAGCTTTTCGATTATTTGCTTCCCCAATCCTTTGCCCTGCTCATTAGGATCAACCATTACATCACAAATTAATGCTTGATATACTCCATCTGATATCATACGACCAAAGGCGATAAGTTTTTCATTATCATTATAAATAGAAACAGAATACCAGCTGTTTTTTGCTGCTTCATACAACTGCTCCCTGGTATAGTTTCCTTTTTTGTTATTTAATAAACCGCTGTCCTCATGTAATTGAGCAAACTTTGTGAATGATGGCAGCTCTTCTGTTATAAAATATTTCATGGTTCTTTTCCCCTTTAATCGCCGAATCTTCATAATTATATTTATACATTATTATGAATTAATATTCAATTGTTTTTTATAAAAAAAGCATATCTTTTTCTGATATGCTTTAAGAGGTTATTAAGTATTTTTTTTTGCTTTTTTTCCTTGCCAAATTACCAAGATAAAATACCCAAACATGAAAACAAAGAAAATAATGGACGATGTTAAAGTCTTCATCTCTTCTGACATAGGCAAAGGTTTTACTAGAAGGTTTGGAAGATAGAGAATAACAGGGAAAAAGACAACCCATGATTTACTCCACCAAGCAAACCAGCATAAATAAACAAAAGGAACAATTAAGAAAAGGAGTTGTTTAGTTACCGTATCAATCATGTATACTGGACCATAATTATTCCCGTAGAACATTAACACAAAAAACATTCCTATAATCAATAATTGTAAGGGAAATATTAAGGCAAATGCTTTTTTATTTGAGCTATTTCTTGATGAAATGTAACGAAATATGACAACGTACATCCCAAGCATGAAAACACTTATAAATAGAGAACCTAATCCAACTAATAAAGATAATTGATTTTCCCCTAAGATAATTTTCCCGATTAAGGTATAGGCAATTAAGCTAATAAATACATGTGGTAATAGTTGCCCCCATTCGATTAAATCCGTCTGCATTTCATTTGCTAAACTTTCCATATATGCTTTCGGGGAATTTCCTGTTATTTCCGATATATTCTTTCCATTTGCTTCTGCTTCTTGTAAATGATCGGTCAATTCTTCGACAATCTCTTTTATTTCCTTTTCTTTTTTTCCCGTTGTTAATAAATATAGATGTAAATTTTCCACAAAAGTTTCTGCTTCTTTCGATAATTTCACTTACTTCTCCTCCCTTATATCTTTTAATAACCAATGTACACTTGTTGCCAGTTCTGTCCACGTGTCAGCAAATTCATCTAAGACTTTAGCTCCTTTATCCGAAAGGGAATAATATTTGCGCTTTGGACCAGATGGAGATGCTTTTGTTTCTACTGTAACAAGCTCTTCCTTTTTCATACGTAAAAGTACAGGATAAATACTTCCTTCACTAATCATGGTAAATCCATAAGCTTCTAATTTTTCAATCATTTCATAGCCATAAATCTCTCCTTTTGAAATAATCGCAAGTAAACATCCTTCCAAAACTCCCTTTAACATCTGACTTTTTGACATGGACATATATCCTTTCTATTCAGGCTATATTGTTTAACAAGATAGCGGCTATATTGTATAGCAAGATTCTATCTTTAAACATATCTTACCATATAGTATTTTGCATTGCAAGATAGTTTTAAAAATTAGGCTCATCTTTTTCCAATTAGCTTTCATAGTGGACTTCCACTCGTTCATACAGTAAGGAGAAGGAGGTGGAGTAGTGAAAAAAGTTATTAAAATCTTGTTTTTACCCTTTCTGTTTTTAATTACTGCTTGTTCAGCCGATCCAGTTCGAGAGGATTTACTTGAATATGTAAATGAGGATATGAAAACAGCATTTGAATTAGAGGTAAAGGCTGTTTCTGCATACGATTCAGTTTCAGGTATTAATTATACGGATGATTGGACTATGTATGATACAATCCAAACGACCGTTATTCCCAATTATAATGAATTTATTAAAGAGTTGAATTCAGTACAAGTGGAAACAGAGGAATTAAGAGAAATTCATGAAATATATATCGAAGGCGCTGACACACAATACAATGCATTTGTGAAAATACTTACAGCGCTAGAAACACAGGATATCACACTTGTAGAAGAGGCAAATGCTATGCTGGAGGAAGCTCGTAAACTAATTCGACAATATATGAATGAACTAGATAAACTTGCGAAAGAGCATGAAGTGGAATGGGATGATAGTACAGTGAGTGAATCACTTTAATCCTTTACAAAAAGAAACTGAGCGGTAAAAACAAGGTTTTTGCCGCTCGGATATGTGTATTATTCTGGTTTAGACCCTTTATTCAATTGGTTATAGAAAAGAATTCCGCTTAATAGTAAAAGTACTCCGAAGCTAAATGTTTTAATATCTGCAGTTCCCGCAATAATTACCCATATAGAATAAATGGTTGCAATGATTCCAATAGCAAAGTCTACTCTTCTCGATTTCATGGAAGTATACGTTTCTCCTGAAATAACTAATTTTAATTGGAAGATTGACGAAATTAAATAAGGAACAAGATAGCTTAATGTGGCAATATAAATGATAAAGTCAAATGCCTGCGAAATACTTCTTGATACGGTGGAGAAAATAAACAATTGACCTAAAATATTGGTCACGACTAAAGAAAAGGTTGGAATACCTTTTTTATTTTCCTTTAAGAAAGCAGGAATAAAAATTCCTTGTTTAGCAGCAGCATAAGGTACTTCTGCACTTAACATAATCCATCCGATTGTAGAGCCAAATAAGCTGATTAATCCGATAGCTGCTAGTATTTTACCGGCAATTGGTCCTAGAACAGCTTCGATTGCATCGATTAAAGGCTTTTGCGAAGCGATTAATTCATTTTGAGAAAGGATTCCCATAACAAGTGTACTAATTCCAATATAGATTGCTAATGCAATTAATAGTCCAATAATGGTTGCTTTTTTAACATCTGACTGTTTTTTTGCACGTGAGGCAAAAACGACGGCAGACTCTACCCCGATAAATGCCCATAATGTTGTTATAGCTGCACTGTTGATTTGTCCGAATAGATCAACCGAATGACCTGCTGCATTAACTTTCGGTTCAGCAAAAGGAAGGATATTGCTTGTTTCAAATGCAAATAAAGCAATAATAATAAATAGCATAAAACCGATTACTTTTGCAGATGTAGCAAGTATATTTAATTTCCCGGCATTTTCTAGCCCGTTTAAAATGATCCAATGGGTTCCCCATAATAAAATGGTACAAACAAGGAAGGTTAACGCATTTCCCACGTAAAGGGTAAAAGAGCCAACATGGAATAATGCTGCTTCACTTGTTAGAATAGGGAAAAAAGTGGATAAATAGCCAGCAAAAGTAGTAATAATGGCAACATTACCAGCTAAATTTCCAATCCAATATCCCCATGTTGACATAAAACCAGATAAAGTAGATTTTTTGGATCCTCGTTTAAATAACTCTTTCGCATAAATTTGTGGTCCACCTGTTAATTTTGGTTTGCGTATGGCTAAATTTCCAAATACTAAGGCTGTGACTAACACACCAAATCCGGTTAATAACCATGCAAGAATAACGCCAGCTGGACTTGCAACTTCCGCTAATGAGCGTGGCAGCATAAATATTCCTGAGCCAACCATATTTCCAACGACTAAGGATATTAAGATCCCCAGTCCTAATTTTCCTTTTGTGTTCATATTTGTCTCCTTTATGATGTATTTTGCTCATGCTAGGACATAGGAGATTTACTTGAAGCCTTATATCTGTATACAATAAATTGTATTTTTATTATTTCCAAGGCATAAAAAAAACACACCTTTAAATGGTGTGAAATTCGAAAACACCATCAGATAACAGGATAGTTCATCATAGTAAGATCCTATGACAGTTCTGCACCTATTCGTATGCAGACCCAGCTACTATTATCAGAGAATAATAGTGCTTCGGCGATATTTCCTTTCAAAAGCAATCAATAAGCTCTCTGGCTTTCCCTCTTTTTACTAATAAAAATCGCGACCTCTACCTCATCTCGAGCTGATAAGGATTTTATTATGAAATTACATGTACTAGGTTACGAGATATGACCATCAATGTCAATGGATATATAAATAGAAGGAAATGTCGCTAAATTCGCAATTATGGTTCTTTCATCGTTTTAAGAGCTCTCTAAAAAACATTGTCAATTTTAAATTTTTCTAAACAAACAAGCTCTGCTTGAAAACAGAGCTTGTTTGTTTAGAAATGTGGAGTTTACGATGAAATCTATAATTAAAATTAATCTATTACATCGTTCAAGTGTTTAATGAATCGTGAAAGTATCTTCATATGTCTCTCCCTCTTTCTGCCATTTTACAGTCATTTTATAAATATGCCCTCTTTCCGGACTATTCCCTAAATAAAATTCTGTAGCAAAAGGATGCAGAGTAGTGACTGACCCATCTATATCTGTTCCTTCCACAAAGGAATCAGTTTGTGCTAATATCTCATCGTTATCCGTAAATGTTAATTCTTTTACTTCCACTTTTTGTTTATCTAATTGTTTTAATTTACCCTGCCAGCCTGTTGGCTCACTTGGGTCTATATTTTTCTTATAAGTATACTTCCACATGCCATTGTCTGACTTACCAGAAATGGAAAGAGTCGAAGCATATACATAAACACTGGAAAAAATAACAATAAGGAAGACTGAGCAGGTGATTAGAAACTTCTTCTTTTTCAAAAAATACTCTCCTTTTCATTTAATAAGTAATACAAGAACACTCCAATCAGAATTTCACGGAGCGGTGCTTTTCCCTAGTTCGAACTTTTAATTTACAATATTTGTATGCGTAAGCATATAAATACATTGTATCACCAATTTTTTCATAACTGAACATATAATAAGGAATATGTTAAAAACTCCAATTGCACTTTTTCAGCTTCTTCCCCGTAACAAATAATTCATACTTATTCTTATCTTAGTAAACAGTTGTAGTAAAAAGGAATATAAAAGACCACAGGCAAAGACCTTGAATTTAAAGGTGTTTGTCTATGGTCGGATGCTCTATTTTGAAACAGTGCTTGCTTCTTTCTATTTATAAAGTTGTAATAATTGGTTTATCTTTTGTAATTATTACAGTGTGCTCGTACTGGGCAACATAGCTTTTTTCTTTGGTAGAGAATGTCCAGCCGTCATTTTCTTCATATACTTCCTCCGAACCGGTAGATATAAAAGGTTCAAAGGCAATAACCATTCCATCACGAAGCAATTCTGTGTCCCAAGAATCAAAATAATTTAGAATATGATCTGGTTTCTCGTGAAGAGATGTTCCAATACCGTGTCCTGTCAGGTTTTTAATTACCGTAAATCCGTTCTTTTTTGCTGTGTTGTATACGAATTTTCCAATTCGATTCTTCTTCGCACCTGGTTTGAAGCATTTAAGTCCTTCTTCAAAAGCTTCTTGCGCTACTTCACAGAGTTTAATAAGCTTAGGATCGCCATTTCCTACTACAATGGATTTTCCAGTATCAGCAAAATAGCCATTTTTGCTTGCGGAAACGTCAATATTAACTAAATCACCTTCTTGAATGACACGATCTCCTGGGATTCCATGTGCAACCTCATCATTTACAGATATACAAGTATACCCTGGAAAATCATACATATCTTGGGGAGCAGAAACCGCACCATGTTCGGCAAATAACTTTCCAGCTAGATTATCTAATTCTTTTGTAGTCACTCCTGGTACTGTATTTTTAATTAATTCCTCTCTGATAATGCTTACGATTTTCCCGATTTCTTTTAAACCGTTAATGTCTTGTTCACTTTTTACTATCATGTATATTCTCCTTGTTTATATCAGTTCTCGAATCTTTTTCGCGTATACTATTATATGCTAAATAAAGTACTAAGTAAAAGAAATTCCATTATTAACGCTAAATAAAAAAGAAGAACAGCGAGATGGTTTATTCTTTTTTTTACGGTCTCGATTATCTATATTTAGTTATTTATTGGATGTATTTACTAATATAGTGAAGTGATTCATTCGTTATAAATAAGTTTTCATTTTTCTAATTAAAATTACATATCATCGCTTTCTTTTACATAGCATGTACAAGAAAGGATGTGGGAGAGACGAATGTTCAGTGTCACCATCTTACTTAGCTATATCTTGCTAGGATTTACATTAGCTGCTCCGATTGGTCCAGTAAATTCCGCGAGAATTGACAAAGGAATAAAAAATGGTTTTTGGCATGCTTGGATAGTTGGTTTTGGATCCATGCTTGCAGATGGTGTTTTTATGATAATGGTGTACATAGGAATGGTTCATTTTCTTGAAATAGATATCATTCAAATATTTCTCTGGCTATTTGGGGGCTTTGTTTTGATTTATACGGGGATGGAAAGTATTGTAGGTGCCCAACATCTTAAATTGGATTCCCTTCGAGGAAAAGATTCTTTGTTTAAATGTTTTTTAACAGGATTTATCATGTCTATAACTAGTCCGTTATCTATTTTATTTTGGCTAGGTATATATGGCTCGATATTAGCAAAAACGGCCCAAGAAAATGGGACTAGTTCTTTATTGATCTACAGCAGTATGATTTTTCTTGGTCTTACTTTATGGGACTTGATTGTAGCTGCTTTAACTAATAGCTTTAGACGTTTTCTTACAATTGGAACTTTAAGAGGCATTTCCATTATTTCTGGTGCTTCCTTAGTTATATTTGGCGTGTACTTTGGTTATCAAGGAATGATGAAATTATTCTTTTCCTCATAAAAGATGGGGCATGCTGCGTAAAACAACATGCCCTATCTTTTTAATCAGCTAATCCCCATACGGAAACACTCTTCGCATCAACAGGAAATTCACCGTATCCATCTTCATCTATTGTCACGTGATCTTTTCTTGTGTTCGTAAAGTCAATCCATTCTTCTCCCCTTCGTGATTCACCAACAAACATTTTCTTGAATCCATCATCCTTATTGGATATGACAACAGCACAACCGGATTTTTCTATTTCAGCTTCTCCATGGCGAACCCAGCCAATTATATTTGGATTATCAAAATAGTCATCCTGTTTGCCGTAAGCTTTTTTCTTGCGAACATATAATAAGGGATCAATGGCTGCCTTTTTTCCTTCTATTGGCGCATCCCCGCCAATTCCAAAATAATCTCCGTAAAATATAGTTGGATAGCCGTCTTTTCGAAGTAAAATAAGGCTATAGGCAATTTGTTTGAACCAATCTTCTACCCATGATTCTAAAGATTCATTTGGCTGTGTATCATGATTATCAACAAATGTTACACAATTAAGAGGATTTTCTTTTACTAACGTTCCCTCGAAAATCGTTGATAAATCAAAGTTACTTCCTTCCATAGAAGCAGTGTGCAATTTATAGTGTAGCGGGACATCAAATAAATCGATTTTGTAATCCATTTGCTCTAAAAATTCCTGACATTCTTGCAGATCAGCTTTCCAAAATTCACCTACGAAATAAAAATCGTCTTTTTCTTTCAGCAAGGAAGTGGCGAATTTTTTTATAAAATCGTGGTTTATATGTTTTATGGCATCTAATCGATAGCCATCACAATTTAGTGTTTGGTAAAGCCATTTTCCCCATGAAATCATTTCATTTTGGACAAGCTCATTATTATAGTCAATGTTTGCAAACATTAAATAGTCATAATTTCCAAATTCATCATCGACGTTTGAATTCCACATTTTATTATCGCCTACAATGCGGAATACCCCTTCTTTTTTTGTTTTATTATCATAATCGGTTCCGTTGAAATGCTGGAAGTTCCACTTAAAGGATGAATAAGTATCTCCTCTTCCTGGAAAAGTGAATTTTGTCCATGCTTCGATATCATGTGGTTCTGATATCTCTTCTTCTCTATTTTCCGGATTCACTTCAATTGCTTTAAATGTTTCTTTCTCATCAGCTGCTGCTTTATGATTCATTACCACATCCACATAGACTTGGATTCCGACATTATGACATGCCTCAATAGCTTCCAGTAATTCTTTTTTCGTTCCATATTTTGTACGAATACTGCCCTTTTGATCAAATTCTCCTAAATCATATACATCGTAAACGCCATATCCATTGTCTTCATTGGAGGCAGCTTTCGTCACAGGTGGAATCCAAATGGAATCAATACCAGCTTCCTTTAATTCTCCTGCTTTTTCTTTTAATCGGTTCCAATGTTGACCATCTGCGTCTAAATGCCATTCGAAAAATTGCATCAATGTCTGATTTTCCATCTATCATTTCTCCTACTCCATAAAATTTGTAGCTTTTCTCACAATGAAAATTATTGAGAAGCTTTCATATGAAGTAATACTACCCAAAAATATTATTTTTCAAGCATAGTTGAAAAAGAGTATAAAAAGAATATTATAAAAAAAGTAAATATTTTCTATTCTTTATTTTTACTAAAATTTAATTACTATAGAATTATTAAATATAAAAAAAGTACTTCCAATATAAAGACTCATATAGTGAATATGCGGAATTATTTTTGATTTGAGTTGTTATTATTTTAGTCTTATTTTCAACGTTTCATCTTTTTTTGTCATTAGCATTTTACCTAGACCCTGGGTTCTCTATGATGGATGTATTACTAATTCAACAAATTTAAAACAATTGTATAGTTATTTTCATGCTGATTATTCTTTATCTACTTATATTCAAGACCAATTCTCAAAAAAAAGGCGATAACAGTAGAGAAATTGTCTATGCTTTCTTATCTTATTATGAATAAGTTGAAATTAAGAAAAGGAAAGGAGTGAATAGAATGTCAAGAAGAGATTATGACAGCGCTGGTAACCAAAGTTACTTTAAGGGTTCTTCTAAAAATAGAAGAAATAATGGCAGAACAGAGGTGAATGTTGATAACGATTTTGACTTAGATAATGATGTACGTGCGGATGCAGATTCAGATGCTGAAGCAGAAGTTAGAAATAAGAATACCAATACTGCTCGTGTTACAAACTCTGGGAACTCACGTGTAGATATCCGTTTGAATAGCAGAAGCAACGCACGTGTTAGAGCAGATCAAGAAACTGATCAAGATAATGATCAAGACCAAAACACAGATATCGATTTTGATTAAGTAATAGTGAAGTGGGGTACATAAGTACCCCACTATTTAAAGGATGATAATATGGTTAAAAAAAACAACAATTCTATTCGAAATGAAGAAAGATTAAGGTCCTGGGGTTTTTCTAAAACTTTTAATAGAATTAACAATGATAATGAATCGTTTAACACTATAAAAAGTAGTGGAAATTCAGATGTTGATTTGGCAGTTGAAGTAAATATTGATACGACAGCAATAGGCTTTGCTATTTTATGCTCCCTTCTTGCTACTGGGCAAATGACAGATATAGAATTTCAAAAGGCTGTAAAAACACTAGAAAAATTAACGAAAGAAAAAATGGGAAATTTTTATGGTAATAGTGTAAACGATGTGGCTAATGCAAAACTATATAATTTAAAAAGATTATAGAGCGGTGAGTTTACTTGGCTGCTCTATCCTACATAACTTTTAAATAGTTTTATCGCTTTTTAGTTAAGGTCTTACTAAATGAACTGCACTTTCTTTATTATGGAGTAGTCTTCTCTTTTTCACTGGGAATATTATTACAATAGACTTATACGTGGAGTCACACAATAAAAGAACAAAAGATGATTGATGGTAATATGTTAAAAAATCGCCTTATTATGGAATTTTTAATAGGGATTAAACGATAAATATTTCATTGGGCAAGGTCAACATTTCGAAGTACTGTTTACTATACAAGGAGATAGAGGAAAAGCATTTTATGGAAAACCAATGGAAGAAGGCTCCTATTAAAATCTAGTTTAGAAAAGATGACAAATTAATTTATACTCGATACTAAGTTTTCATAACCCGTTCCTCCCTTCCCTGTTTTTCATAAAGGAATCTTTTTCTTTTATATCGAAAGAAAGATAATGTCATAAAATTCCTTAATTTAATAAAAAATCCTTACATTCAAATTGAGTTACCATTTGAATGTAAGGGGAAAAGTATTAGTTTTTGGTTTTTATAAATTCCGCTTTTATTTCTGCAAGTAATTCTTTATTCGTAAGAATTTCTAAACCTGTAAGGGCCATTGACTTTGCACCTAAAATCATGGCATCTCTACCTTGATCAGACATAGCAGCTTCTCTAAATTCATGAGTATGACAAGCGTATGCCTCATTACAGATTTTTACATAGGGATGAATAGATGGTACCACCTGGCTTACATTGCCCATATCAAGGGATCCTGAACCATCCCGCTGCTCCTGTATTTCAGATGGTTCTACGCCTAAATCAACAAGTTGTTTTGTAAATAAATCAGATAAAGTTTGGTTGGTAATCATATCATCATAGGAGAATTCATAGAAACTAGCTTTAACTGTAGCACCTGTTTGCAGGGCAGCTCCCTCTGCACATTGTATCACTTTTTCTACTAATTTATTTACTTCTTCTCTTTTTCCTGCTCGGACATAAAACTGTGCAACAGCATAGTCAGGGACGATATTTGCCGCTTTTCCACCTTCTGTGATTACACCATGAATACGAGCATCTGACTTTATATGCTGTCTTAGAGCATTGATACTATTAAAGGTCTGTAATACAGCATCTAGTGCATTGATGCCTAAATGTGGGCTTGCTGCTGCATGAGCAGCTTTGCCAAAGAATTCAAATTGGATAGCGTCCATTGCAAGAGAATCGCCGCTCTTCATATAGCTATCTAATGGATGCACCATCATCGCTACATCTAGCTCTTCAAAAATTCCTGCCTCTGCCATTGTTACTTTGCCGCCTTTCGTTTCCTCAGCAGGCGTGCCGTAAACAATCACTTTTCCTCCTGTTTCGCTTAAAACTTTACTAAGACCAATTCCGGCAGCAATTCCCATAGTACCGATCAAATTATGTCCACATGCATGTCCAAGTTCAGGAAGTGCATCATATTCTGCCATAAAGCCGATAACTGGACCAGCTTTGCCGCTGTCAAAGGTTGCTTTAAAGGCAGTAGGTAAATCACAGATTCCTATTTCTACGTTAAAATCATGCTGTTTTAAGGTGTCAGTTAAAATTTCACATGCTTTAAATTCTTCATGGCCTAACTCAGGATTTTCTCCAATATAAATACTAATATCTTTAAATTTTGCTTCGTTTTCATTAATTGTATCTAGGATGATTTGTTTCATCATTTTCGCACCTTTCTATCTTTCTACAATAATAGTTTACCAATTTTAAAAAAAAAAGCTAGAAAAACATGTTTAAAAATAATATATAAAGTATAATTATGCAATGGAATCTACCATGTTTTTCCTAAATATGATGTTTGATAACTTAATGAAAAAACTGGCTTCGCTTTTATTTAAAAGACGTCGCCAGTTTTGTAATAAATCACTTTATATTTTTCCCATAAAAAATTTCATTCATTTCCTGTGTGAGTTTTGCTGTTATCAATATCCGATCTTCTTCAGATAATTCTTCTTCTTTGCAGCCAAATAAATAATTATTTAAATGGAATTGTTTTAACTTGCATTTTGTATGAAATATATTTTCTTGATAGATATTGGCATCAATCATATCAAATTGTGATTTTGTCTCTTCGGGAATATAGTTTTGAATGGAATTGATATCATGATCGATAAATAGTTTATGACCATGTATATCTCGGGTAAATCCTCTTACACGATAGTCCATTATCATAATGTCTGTGTCAAAAGAGTGGATTAAATAGTTTAAAGCTTTTAATGGCGAAATTTCCCCGCACGTTGAAACATCAATATCAGCACGAAAGGTACTGATTCCTTCATCTGGATGATATTCAGGATATGTATGTACCGTTATATGACTTTTGTCGAGATGCATTACCACTGAGCCTGGAAGTGGTCCAGGAGATTCCTCAAATACTTCTTTTGAAGCTTCAGCAACTGGGCCCTCAGATACGAGCAGTGTTACGCTTGCTCCTTGTGGTTCATAGTCTTGCTTTGCAATATTTAGAACGTGTGCGCCAATAATATCGGAAACATTTTTCAAGATTTTCGTCAGACGCTCAGCGTTGTACTGCTCATCGATATATTGAAGATAAGCCTCTCGTTCCCTTTTTGTTCGAGTATAACAGATATCATACATATTGAAGCTCAATGACTTTGTTAAATTGTTAAAACCATGTAATTCTATACGCTGTTGAGGTGTTAAACTCATGTTTATCCCCCTTTTAAACAATTGGTACAATTATGTTACCCGAACAGATTGGGGAATAACCAAAAAATCACTAATCCTTCCTATTTCCATAGAAGAATTAGTGATAAGTTTTATTATTAAAACATGCTTAAATCATATTTTTTTGCAAGGATTTCTAATAGTTTTAATCCTGCAACACTATTGCCTTTGTCGTCAAGCGCAGGACCAGAAATACCAATTCCAAAACGGGAAGGAACGGCCCCTAATATTCCACCGGAGACACCACTTTTTGCAGGGATTCCGACTCGAACAGCAAATTCTCCAGAAGCATTATACATTCCGCATGTAACCATAAATGTTTTGGAAATGCGAGCTACATGTGCTGGCATTAACTGTTTGTTTGTGACAGGTTCTTTTCCATCTAAAGCAAATACGATTCCGATTCGCGCTAAATCTAAACAATTTACTTCGATAGAGCATTGCTTTGTATATAAATCTAATAATTCCTCCACATCTTCATTAATGATGCCATGTTGTTTCATAAAGAAACAAAGTGCTCTATTCAAATGAGATGTTTCAAACTCTGATTCAGCTACCTCCGCTGAATAACCAATATCACTATTTCCTGATAAGAGCTTAACAAATTCAATAATCTTCTGGAAGCGTTCATCCACGGAGTTCCCCTTTATCATATGGGTAACTGCAAGGGCACCTGCATTTATCATAGGATTTAACGGCTTCGACGGGTTACTCATTTCTAGTTTTACAATAGAATTAAATGGATCGCCAGTAGGCTCATAGCCAACTTTACTAAAAACGTACTCTTCTCCTGATTCAATTAGTGCTAATGCTAAAGTAATGACTTTTGAGATACTTTGTAAAGTAATTTTCTCATGAATGCAGCCTGCTGAATAACAAGTACCATCATGGTGGTAAATAGCTACAGATAAATCATCAGGATTTGCTTTGCTGAGAGCTGGGATATAATCAGCAACTTTCCCATTATGTGTATATTGTTTTGCTTCTAACAATATACTTTCTAATTCCTCATTAGATTGACAAGGCATTTTTTCACCAACTTTACGAAAAATTTTTACATCCCTTTTTATAAAATATAAAAAAGAATTTCTTAATAAGATTAGTATATCCTTAGAAACAAAAAATGAAAAAGGTTTCTGATTTATAGATAGAATTTTTCTAATTCAGATGAAGTCAATGGTTTGCTAAAGTAGTATCCTTGTACGATATCACATTGGTGGTTTATGAGAAAATCGATTTGTTTTTTTGTTTCTACTCCCTCTGCAATGACAAGGAAATTCATATTATGACCCATATCGATAATGACTTTAGCTAAAGAGCCTTTGTGAATAGGATGACTGATATCATCAATAAACGTTTTATCAATTTTAATGGTATCAATAGGCAGTGATTTCAAATAACTTAACGAAGAATAACCTTTGCCGAAATCATCTATCGATATTTGAAAGCCAAGCTTTTTAATATTAGCTAATTCTATTTGGGCTAATTCAATATTTTGCATAATGCTTTCCGTTATCTCTAACTCGATTTTCTTTGGATCTATTTCTAATCTTACTATTTCTTTTTGTAGAAAAGAAATGAAATCAATGTATTGAAATTGTCGAGCAGAAATATTGATAGCAAGTTTTAAATCTTTTTTTCCTTCTCTTTCCCATTTCTTTTTCTGCGCAAATGCCTCCGTTATGACCCATTCTCCAATCGTTAATATTAAATTGGATTCTTCAGCAATTGGTATAAATTCATCTGGAGACAAATAGCCGTATACCGGGTGTTTCCAACGTAGGAGAGCTTCAACACCAAATATGCTGCCTGTATGGATATTTATTTGTGGCTGATAGTATAATTCTAATTCTTTATTTAGAATAGCTTTGCGTAGTGCCATCTCCAATTCCATCTTTCTTGCGCCTTTTTCTGCAATGGAAGCGGAGTAAAATTGAAAATTGTTTTTCCCGTGATCTTTGGCAACATACATGGCTGTATCAGCATTTTTTATTAATGATTCTTGATCTTTTCCATCTGATGGAAACATGCTGATGCCAATACTTGGTGTAACGAAGAATTCATCTTGTTTCACTACAATAGGGTAAGAAAATTGGTTTATTATTTTTTGGGCAGTCTCAGCTGTTTCTAATTTTGTTTTGTTTTCTAATATGATTAAAAATTCATCTCCCCCGAGACGGGCAACAAAATCATTTTTGTCGATAGCTGATTGAAGGGTAGTAGATACTTCTTGTAAAATGATATCTCCTGTCCATGTCCTTTCGTATCATTTATCCGTTTAAATTGATCTAAGTCTAAAAATAATATGGACATTGCTTCCACTTCTTGGTTATAGAGTCGATCATTTAAATGATGCATACAACTGTTTCGATTCGGTAATTTTGTCAGCGTATCTATAAATGCTAATTCCTTAATTTTTAATTCCGCCTGTTTCCGGGATGTGATATCTCTTCCAACAATCAAAACAGCTTCTTGTCCTCCAAAAAGAATTGGCATGCAATTGATTTCTAAGAATACGTTTTCCGCTAAGTCTTTCGTTAATTCAACTTCCATCTCGACTACATTTTGATTTAATTTTTTGCTTTTTTTATATTGTCGAACGATATTTTGATAAGTGGCTTCAGAAAGTAAATCTTTTACTGCAAGCCCCTGTATGGAATTATAGTCTTTTCCTAACATTTTGATGCCAGCCTTATTTATATAATGAAACTTGTAATCAACTGTTACTGCAACAATGTCTGGTGATATATCGACCAATTTACTAAATTTATCTTCGTTTTCTTTGCTATCTGTTATATCAATTAACACGCTTGTAAACTCAGTCATCTCCCTAGTCGATTTGTCAAACACAGCGATGCCTCTATCCTTTATCCAGCGAATCTTCCCATCTGGTTTAATAATACGATAAGTGCTGACAACGACATCTTGATGGGTTAGAAGCTCCGCTCGTTCCACTAACACGTCTTGATCAGCTGGATGGATAACGTCTTTCCACAAATTATGATTTTTATAAAATGCCTCTGATGAATAACCATAAATAGCTTCAATCCCTGCAGTGACCATTAATTTATTTGTTTTTAAATCATGAAACCAAATAGCAATATCCAAAGTGTCAAAAATAGATTGTAATTTTTTATTGCTTTGAGCAAATTCGCCGAGTATGTAGGTGAACTTTTTTATTAATTGATAAAAAACATATAATAAGCCACTAGTAATAATTAATTGCAGCAGAATAAACAGCTCTTTATTTATCGATGCAGCAAAGATGTTTAAAATCACAGATAAAAATACAAAAAAACAAATGGCCACCATCCATTTTGTTTCACTGTGTTTATAATCCATAGAAGAACTCCTTACTTTAATTGATCATATTTATGTCAATAGAATTTTTATTAAAACAAATATGTATGGAACAAAAATACTTCTCCCTTATTATCCATAATTCCATAAAGTTAAACTCTTGACAATAAAATTTTAAATATATGTTTACTTAGAATACACTTATTAGGATTCGTTTATTATTTTTATTTTTGAAATCTCTTTATGGGAGGAAGATAGTGAGGATATATGCATGTGGAAATGGACATGGGAGTAAAACCAAATCAAAATCTTTTAATATTCACTTCCATTTTTAAATATAAGTCAGATGGAAATTCAATTTTCACACGAATAAAAAACCCAAACAATCATACGAAATAACTCAGCAAGATTCGTAGATTATTTGGGTATAGCTTTGACAGGAAAACTTAGTTTAAACCATTCTATCTTAATTTAGATTCGTTGATTCCACATGAACACGGGGCGTATTCCAGGTGTCAAACCATTTTTTTGTTGCAGCTATAATAATGATAACCCCTAATATTAGCATGATAATTGATAGTACGGCATTAAGCACATTATAACCTGACGCTTCTGGGTTTAAATAAACGTTTTTAACCATCCACACCCCAGCATAATTTACTGTTACAAATAAATATGCCATCGGTATGAGGCAAGTCAGCATATATCTACGTTTATCAGCCATTTTTAAAATAACGGTTGCTCCAACAATCAGCCCGATCGTTGCCATGAGCTGATTAGAGACACCAAATAGTGCCCATACCGAGCTAATATCTCCTGAGAATAAGAGATATCCCCACATTAAACATGCTAATGCACTTGCGAAAATAGAACCAGGCAGCCAATCCACTTTTTTTAATGGTTTGTAGAACTCACCAAGAAAATCTTGAATTAAATAGCGTGCAGTTCTCGTCCCTGCATCAATGGCTGTTAATATAAAGACAGCTTCAAACATAATCACAAATTGGAAGAAATAAGATGCTAGATGGGAGAACCAAGAAATTTCTGTGAAAATATATGACATTCCAACAGCTAAGGTAACTGCTCCTCCCGTTCTTCCTTCTAAATCAATGCCGATTTCACGACTTAGTTCTGGTAAGTTTGTAACACTCATACCAAGTGTTCGAAATACTTCTGGGCTGGAATTTATTGCGAAATAATCTCCTGGATGAAGAGCAGTTGCAGCAATAAGGGCCATAATCCCTACTAAACATTCGACAAGCATCGCACCAAAACCAACGACTTTAATATCACTCCACTTATCAAGCATCTTTGGTGTTGTGCCAGAGCCGACAAAGGCATGAAATCCGGAAATAGCACCACATGCAATCGTAATGGAAATAAACGGCCATACTGGTCCTGCGATAACTGGTCCCCCTCCATTTACAAATTCCGTAAATGCAGGAAATTCAATAGCGGGGTTAATAATAAATACACCAATAATAAGGGCGATAAATACACCGATTTTCATAAAGCTACTTAAATAATCTCGCGGTGCCAATAACAGCCATACAGGTAGTGCAGCTGCAAAGAATGCATAAATAGGAAGAATAATAGCTAATGTTTTTGTATCAAGTGTTAACCAATTTCCCAGTACGGTATCTTGGATCATTGGTCCCACAAACACACCTATCATTAACAGAATAAATCCAATGGTTGTGCATAGTTTGAGATTACCTGTTTTCTTATAAAATATGCCTACTCCCATCGCAATCGGGATCGTGATCCCTACCGAAAATGTTCCCCATGGATTTCTCTCTAAAGCATGTAGAACTACCATCGATAAACCAGCCATAGTAATGGTAATAATAAATAACATAGCAAGTCCTGTACAAAAACCTGCAACAGGGCCGAGTTCTTCCTTTGCTACTTCAGATAATGATTTGCCCTTTTTTCTCATACTCGCAAATAATACCACTGCATCATGGACAGCTCCTCCGATAACAGCCCCAATTAATAGCCAAATCAATCCAGGCAAATACCCGAACTGTGCAGCTAGAATAGGTCCTACAAGAGGACCGGCTGCTGCTATTGCTGCGAAATGATGTCCAAAGGTAACCCATTTATTGGTTGGTACATAGTCCTTTCCGTCATTTAGTTCATGTGCTGGTGTTTTTTCTTTATCGTTAAGCTTTAATACTTTTACTGCCATAAAAGTTCCGTATAAACGATAAGCAATCATTAAAATACAAGCAGATGCTATAACGATTGTAACCGCATTCATTTTTATCTACCTCCTTTAATGATTTTATTATAAAAAATGTAAAGGATAAAAAAACGTTTTCATGGTAAAATGCAAAGAAAATTAGCTGAAATGCAAAAATGACTGGATAAAATACAATATCCAGTCTGTATGATTATAAATGAAATTTACTTAAAATCCGAATAATTGTTTCACCTCTTTTGTATAGTTTCTACTTAAAGGCACTTTCTCGCCATTATTCATGCACAGTAAATACGTAGAGTTAAACCATGGTTCTATTTCACATATTTTTTCTTTATTAACTAAATAAGACCGATGTACTTTCATAATAGGACTATTTACTAACTTTTGCTCTAATTGTGTTAATGTAAAAGTAATGACCAATTCCTCTTCTTCTGTAATAAGTAATGTTTTACCATTTTGTGCACTTATATAGACGATTTTATCTAAATCAATAATCTTTATTTTGTCATTGGCTGTGACAGCTAACTTATTACTTTGAAGGGGCGATTTGTTTACGCTTTTTCCTATTGTTTCTTCTGTAGTTTGACTCCGCTTATTTTGCAGCTTTAAAATAGTTTGATTAATTCGTTCTTCTTCAAACGGTTTTAATATATAATCGACAGCATTTACGTCAAACGCTTGAAGTGCATATTCATCATATGCAGTTGCAAAGACAATTTCCGGACGATTTGCGGTGTGCTTTAACTGTTCCGCTAAATTCATTCCATTATCTTCTCCAAGTTGAATATCTAAGAAAATAACGTCTATTTTTTGATTATCAATTATGTACAGAGCTGTCTCCAAATCATCACACTCGGCCACTATCTCTATTTTGCTGCTTCTTTTCAAGAGATACTTTAATTCATCTCTTGCTAATGGTTCGTCTTCGACAATTAATGCTTTAATCATCTACTTCCCTCCATATACTTGGTTCCTTAGAAGGCAATGTAATCATCACCTTCGTTCCTCTATTCGTTTCACTTTCAATGGTGAATTTCCCTTTCTCCGCATATAACTTTTTCACTCGTTCCTGAATATTCCAAAGCGCCGTACCAGTTCCTGTACTGGAGGAAATATTTTTTTGGCCAATCATGTATAGAGTATCTTCACTCATTCCTTTCCCATCATCTTCTGTAATTAACACCATCCTATCTTTTTCTTTATATGCACATATTGTAATAGTCCCAACTGTACCTTTGGAAAAGCCATGACGAATGGAGTTTTCTACTAGGGGCTGTAATGTAAACGGCGGAATAAGGACCTTTTTTAGTTCGGGCTCTACAGACTCTTTTAAAATAAACTTATTAGGAAATCTCGCTTCTTCTAATGCTAAAAAGGCATGGACATGCTCTAATTCTTGACTTAAAGGAATCAGCATATTTTTAGATCCTTGTATGTTGCTGCGGAAATAAGTACATAATCGTTGGATCATCTGCCGCGCTTTTTCTCCATCTGTGCGAATTAGCGCAGAAATAGTGTTCATGCTGTTAAACAGAAAATGAGGATGAACTTGTGCTTGTAATGCTTTAATTTCAGCATCCTTCCATAACTTTTGTTGTAATTCTGCTTCTGCTAATTCAAGCTGTAAGGAAAATAACTTGCTTAACCCTTCTGCCAAAGTATATTCTACTAATTGAATGTTTTTGGGATTGGCAAAATATAATTTAAGGGTACCGACAGTTTTATTGTTTGCTTTCAATGGTAACAAAATGGCAGCGTGCAGCGGGCATGTTTGATTGCTGCATTGAATCTCGTCTTTCTTTTTCGCAATAAGAATATTCCCTTCCCTTAACACTTTTTCTGTTAATTTGGTAGAAGTTTTCTCTAATGGAATATGATGATCCCCGCCTAGCCCCTCATGTGCCAAAACAATGGATCTATTAGTTATGGATACTGCATCAGCGTTGGTAGCTTTTAACATAATTTTAGCAACCTGCTTGCTAGATTCAGGATTCAGTCCTTGACGTAAATAAGCAAGCGTAGATTGAGCAATATTTAAAGCAATATTGGTTTGTGCTGCTTTCGTTTTTTCTTCTTCTAACAGAATGTTTTGAATGATGTAGATAAAAATCAGCATTCCAAACCCATTAATGACAATCATTGGAAAAGCAATAATTTTGACGAGTTCGAATGCAAGCTCAAAAGGTGTTGCAATCAAAAGGATAAATACCATTTGAATAATTTCCATGGCGATGCCGATAATCACTGCTTTGCTTGCAGAATCCTGTTTAATGGAGTATTTCCTTCCAAGCAGCCCAGTCAATAATCCAGCAGCAATGGTAGATAATCCACAAGCAATTGCAGTGAATCCTCCTAATGTTAAGCGATGAAGGCCAGCTATTAATCCTACTCCAAGGCCAACTAATGGGCCGCCAATCATTCCGCCAATGGCTACCCCCATAATTCTTGTGTTAGCAATAGCGCTTGAAACATCTAATTCATGCTGCCATGTATGGGTGCTAATACTTCCTTTTAATATTTCGACTCCAGTATAATTACTAATTATTCCGAAGACGCCAAAGATAAGTATTAACGAGAGTTTATCGTGCCATTGTGATTCATGATGAATAATCGATCGGAAAATCTTTATTCTTGATAATAAGAAGGCAAAAATAACTAAAATACCGACTCGTTCAATCATTAGTGGAAGTAATTGGAGCAATTTATTCCCCCCTTCCTATTTTACTCAACATCATTATAGTAAATTCCTAGATTTATAGAAAGCCTTTTCAAGTATGTTGTTACGCTCTCTCTACATTTTCGTTTTGATCCCTTCCTGTGATATGATTATTTAATAGCAGTGAAAGGTTGGATGAAATTATGGCAGCAAAAAAATATTATGTTGTATGGAATGGTAGAAAAACAGGGATTTTCTCAACTTGGGCGGAATGTGAAAAGCAAATAAAAGGTTTTAAAGGTGCTTCTTTTAAATCTTTTCCAACTTTGGAGGAAGCAGAAAAAGCCTTTAAACAAGGTGGGAATATATCAAAATCAGCATCCAAAAGTACTTCCACTCAAAAACAATCTATTCAAACATTGGCGCCGATTGAGGAAAATAGCATTTCTGTTGATGCAGCTTGTAGTGGTAATCCTGGAATGATGGAATATCGAGGCGTTGATACGAAAACAGGAGAAGTAATTTTCCATTATGGTCCAGTATTCGGTACGAATAATATTGGCGAATTTTTAGGAATTGTACATGCATTAAGTCTTTTGCAAAAACAAGGCAAGAACACCACCATATACAGTGATAGTATGACGGCGTTAGCTTGGGTACGTAATAAAAAGGCAAATACAACATTAGTAAGAGATAAGCGTACAGAAGAATTGTGGCAATTAATTGAACGTGCCGAAAAATGGCTGAAGGAAAATAACTATTCAAATAAAATTCTAAAATGGGATACGAATAAGTATGGTGAAATCAAAGCAGACTTCGGTCGTAAGTAAGGCTGTTGTTAATAGATATAATAGATGATGGGAAGAACTTGGTGGTTTTCCAAGTTCTTTTTCTATTCTTCGTTAAATTAAAGTTTAAATAATATTATTTATGGTGAGATATTCTATTTAATTTACTAATTATTCACATTGGTCTGATAGTATTATAGAATAGATAGAGAAAGTAGCTAGTTTATAAAGTTACTTCCCGTTTGACGGGGATAAATGTTAATTTACATAGGAGTGAATTTTTTTGACAAAGAAGGTATATTTTAATCATGATGCCGGAATTGATGATCTAGTTTCTCTGTTTCTTCTATTACAAATGGATGAAGTAGACTTAATTGGTGTATCAGTTATTCCAGCAGATGGCTATTTAGAACCAGGTATCAGTGCAAGTAGAAAGATTATAGATCGATTCGGTCACGGACCAGTAGAAGTTGCCAGGTCTAATTCTCGCGGAGTTAATCCATTTCCGAAAGAATGGAGAATGCACACGTTTTATGTAGATGCCTTGCCGATTTTAAATGAAAGCGGTGAAGTAATTACCCCTGAAAGTGAACTTCCAGCACATGAACATTTAATTAAAACAGTAAGGGAAAATCCAGATAAAACAACACTCTTATTTACTGGACCGCTGACAGATTTAGCAAGAGCAATTGAAATTGCTCCAGATATTCAAGAAAAAATTGAAAAATTAGTCTGGATGGGCGGAACATTCTTAGAGGTTGGTAATGTACAGGAACCTGAACATGACGGGACTGCTGAATGGAATGCTTTTTGGGATCCTTGGGCAGTAGCAGCTGTTTGGGCTAGTGATTTACAGATCGAAATGGTGGCGTTAGAAAGTACAAATCAAGTTCCACTAACCATTTCTGTCCGCAATCATTGGGCTTCATTAAGAAAATTTACTGGAGTTGATTTTGTTGGTCAATGCTATGCTGCATGTCCCCCTCTTGTTCATGTAGAAACGAACTCTACCTATTATCTTTGGGATGTACTAACAACAGCAACAATTGGAAAAAAAGAGCTAGTTAAAATGAAAGAAGTTAAATCAATTGCTATAACAGAAGCGCCGTCCCAAGGGAGAACTTTAATAAGTGACACTGGCCGTCCTGTTTCTGTTGTATATGATGTAAAGAGAGATGACTTTTTCGCGTACATTACAGACTTAGCAAAATTGGCGAAAAATAATTTATAAAAAAATATCAGTTCCTATTTTTTTAAATAGGAACTGATATTTCAAAGCAGTCTTCTCAAAATTCAACCAACGTTTCCATTATCTTATCCTCGATCTCTTTTCCCTTATCTTCATCCGTTAGATGGTTTAATAAAATGGAAAAAATATATTTATTACCTGATTTGCTTTCCATGTAGCCAGATAATGAACTTACAGAGGTAAGAGTCCCCGTTTTAGCGAGTATTTTTCCTTTAGTATTCTCAGAATTCAATCGATGGCGCAGTGTTCCGCCAATCATTTTTTCTTCGTGACCTGATACAGGTAATGATTGACAAAATGTGGAGAACCATGGTTGTGCTTGTACTTCATATAAAAACAAACTTAAGTCGGTTGCTGAAATAAAATCTATTGGTGATATACCTGATCCATCACGGATAAGCATCTTAGTTGGATCAAGATGAAAAGCCGCTAATTCTTCTTCTAGAGCCTCGATCCCTTTTGCAAAGCTTCCTTCCCCTTTTTTGACTACTCCCAATTCCTTGATTAATGTCTCAGCAATTGTATTATTACTTAATTTCAGTAAAGGAAGTAGTAATTCCCGGAGAGGAATAGAAGAATGAGTAGTAAGGATAGAAGCGATTTGTGGTGTTCTTCCTTTTTTGACAACCCCTTTCCATTGTATTCCTTCTTTCTTTAATGCCTGTTGAAACACATCTAATGTATAGCTTGTAGGATCATCAACAGATACCCACTCTTTTTTTAAGGGAGTGTCAATTGGCAGGTTTCCTGTTATTGTTACTACTTTACTGTTATGTTCTCTGTTAACTTTTAAACTTGCAGCAGATTCTTTATCTGCTGTAATAGCATTATTGACAATTTTAATTTCGCTTGTTCTTGGCAAAGTATTGATTATTACTGGTTCATTTTTTTTCTTACCAGGTTTTATTTCAAGCAATACAGTCCCTGCGTCATATTCTTTATCTGGTGATAGTGTTAAAGCGGAAATTTTGGCCCCATAATAGGCAGCTTCATCACTCCATGCCAAATCACTTGAAAAAGGGATGTTGTCATACCAGGAGTC
This sequence comes from Niallia sp. FSL W8-0951, assembly GCF_038006525.1. Classification (NCBI taxonomy): domain Bacteria; kingdom Bacillati; phylum Bacillota; class Bacilli; order Caryophanales; family Bacillaceae; genus Niallia; species Niallia sp. FSL W8-0951. Next base: position 1,357,422 of record NZ_JBBOVK010000001.1, on the reverse strand, counting down.
ATCGCCTATTATGTCTCCATCTATATAACTAATCCCTTTTCTTTTAATTTCTTTTGAGAGTTTTTCTAAATCAGAAGCTAAAAGGCTTGTATCCCCATTCCCTTTTATGTATAAGTTTCCTTTTAAATGACCATCTTCTACTCTTCCATCTCCATAAATTTCCGTAATAAATTGATAGTCTTCTCCTAAAATGTTCAATGCTGCTGCTGAAGTTAGTAACTTCATATTAGAAGCAGGCGTTAGTCGCAAATCAGCCATATGTTCAAAAATAATTTTTCCTGTTTCTTGTTCGCGAATACTGATTCCTGCTAAACTTCCTTTTAGTTCTGGTTCTATATTTAACAGTGATTCAAGTGCCGTGGCTAATGTTGCTTTTTTATGGTCTTCTGCTGCGAATACTTTCGGTGAAAATGTGTTAGGTGTGCTTCCAGACAAGAATATAGAGAATAACATTACTACTACTATTCCCTTTTTCCATAAAGTCATCTTCTCACTCCTTATATTTCTCCTTGATAAAAGTGCATTGAGTTGCTAAATGTATATTATCTCCAGGAATTGCAGAATTATCCGCATAATTAATTAAAACTGACAACCTGGACAATAAAAACACTTTTTAGAAGATACCTTTATAAATACTATTTTGTGCTGACACCTTGGACATATTTCTCCTTCTCTATCATATACTTTGCAAAGCTCATCATATCCTCCGGTTTTTTTATCTCCTGCATAAAGGGGATGCTCCATATAGCCACCCATATTAGTAGCCGCTCTTAATATTTGCAGAATAGAATTATAGAGCTTTTTTTGCTCCATTTCTTTTAAATCCTCTAATTTTCGAGTTGGTAAGATTTGCGCATCAAAACAAATTTCATCGGAGTAACAATTGCCAATACCTGAGATAAAATGTTGATCAACTAATTTAAGCTTTATTGTCCCCTTCCTAGAGTTAATCATGTTTTGAAAGCTGTTTTCAGTAAAAAGAGGTTCAAAAGGATCTGGACCTAAGTCGTTCAGCCTTTCTTTACATTCTTCAAGAGTTAGTAAATGTAGATAACCTAATCGGAGTCCAATAAAATATAAGTGTCTTTCTCCGAATGTTAGTTGGATTTGAATGGTTCTATTTGGTTTTTCTTTTTCGGTTCCAAAAAACATCCATCCACCTAACATTAAATGCAATAGCAGAACCTTTTGATTGGATAAGTAAAAGAGTAGATGTTTCGCACGCCTTTCCACGCGAAGAATAGTAGTATTCACTAATTGATTCTCAAAGGATTGTTTCGTAATATTAATGGACTTTTCTCGGTTAACGGCTATCGAGGTAATGGTTTGGGTGGTAATCAATTTATTCAATAAGATTTTATAGTTTTCCATTTCTGGCAATTCTGGCATTTATTCATTCTCTCCTTTTTATTTCCTCCCTTATTTTTGCCAAGATCATAAAAACTATTTATGTCACTACTAAGAGCAATATATAAAATTTTAATCTCTTTTATAGTTGAAAATCTTTCTTATATTCACGAAATGAAGATGACTGGTTGTATCAGTCTCTATAAATCCTTATTTTCCTTAATAAAAATAATTATCTTCTTTATGAACTAAACATCCAGACCAACTCATGGATTAATTGTTTATTTTCCTCTCACCAATTACTCACCAGTGACCCTTATTCCTTTTTGAAGTATCATAGCTTTGCTTGTTAAACTAGTTCTTCGTCCCAACTAGTCCAACATGTTTCTACAAGTCGGAGGCGGACAGTTTAGTTGATGGATCAATGACCCTCGTACACCTTACAACTACCTACTGATAAAATAGACTCTATTAAAAAAGGTCAACCAGCAAAAACTGGTTAACCTTATAAAGCGAACACACCGGTTAGTATAAGCGTAATACGTATATCCATTGTGATATTAAATGCTAAATTAGGTAGCAACTTAGCTTATTTCTAGCTATTTTATTAATTTTTGGTTTGTCTCATACCAATTCAATGATTTTCGTTCAATTTCCTTAACAAGATAATTCTTTCCATTTATGTATGATTCAATATCATAGGGGAATTGTTGAGCCAATTCTTCTTTTCTGTCAGCATATTTCTCTATTTCGTCTGTATGTAAGACTAAATAATCACGAAAAGCCAAGTGTCTTTTTATTTCATAACTTCCAGTTTGATAAATGTGAACGTGATGAGTGCGATTTTCCCCACCTTTTTGAAAATATCTCCGTTTAGGTATACCGTTTTCTCCTTTCGGCTCATAGCCAATTTCTTGCATAAAAATTTTATATTTATCAACGGTGTTAATATCTCTAACGACAGGCATTATGTCTATTATTGGTTTTGCCTTTAACCCTGGAACAGAGGTACTGCCTATGTGATGTATATCTACAATTTCATTTCCGAAAATTGTTTGTAATTTTGCCGCTTCCTCTTTAAACATTTGCTTCCATTTCTCATCATATGACAATACTTCTACCTTACGCAAGTTACTCCCCCAATCAACAATAATTTTCATTTTATCACACTTTTAATTATTAAAATTATTGAAAACAGTTTGTTGTAGCTTTCAAATATTGTTGGCTCAAAAACTATTTACAAATTCACTTTTTAAGTTAAATTAAATGAACTTGTTTTGAAAAAAGATTTCAAAACGAATTGATTCTTTATGAAACACTTATAATTTTTATAAAAATGTTCAATTATTTAATTGTTCTTTTTTATAATACGCAACACTTTTTACTGCATATTCAATTGCTGTACCAAGGAAAATTAAAGATAATAAAAATCTATCCAACGATTCAAGCCGCTTGACGATATTCCTAGAAAAATTAGCCAGAAAGCAGCTGCTGACCAAAAGAAAAAACGAAACATTGGGTGAAGAAATAATTTTGTAATGGACCTAGACATACTATTAACACCTCCCACTAGAAAACTCTCAATTAACAGACTCGATTGTTAAACTGTTACAATCCGTATCGTCAGTGTAATGGAATCAAACGTTAATAAAGCTACTTTTGTGATATAAAAAGGAAATGTCCTTCCTATAAGTAGTATACGGAATAATAACATATAAGGTTTCAAATATCTCTAATATTTAATGCTATAGGTACTTTGTGGATATATTTAGTTAGAGTATCCTGCCATTATTTTAATAAGAAAAAAGCCTTTTCTCTAATTACAAAGCCCCCTTAATTGAAGAAGAATTAACTTAGAAGCTTGTTAAAAATACTTTCCCCTTTCTTTCTTTGGAAGATTCAACAACGTCAATAGCCGTTTTTATATCCAGAAAGTCGTGCATAGAATCTACCTTCTTAAAATGTAATTTTCTCTGATCCAATAGTCTTATCAAGTGACTAAAGGTCTCGTGCCATTTTTTTGTAGGGACATTCTTATTCCAATTACGCAAATGAAACATATTAGCATTCACTTTAGCTTTATTTACAATTTCTGCCCAGTTTACTTGTATTCCAGATAAAAGCCCTATGCTTAAAAAATTCCCATTAGGATGTACACAAAAAGCCAAATCGTTTCCAGATGAACCTCCAACACAGTCAATGGCAGCATCCGCACCAATTCCATTTGTTAACTCCATAATTGTACTATAAAGTGGAACTTTAGAAGTATTAATAACATATGATGCACCAAGTTGTAGTAGGTCTTCTGTATGTTTATTATTTCTAGTCACAGCAATTAATCGAAAACCTAATATCTTGGATAATTGGGCAAAAATATGCCCAATAGAAGACCCACAAGCATTAACCAGCAAAACATCATTGGAATTTAGTTTTAAAATTTCCGTACAAGTCACCCACGCTGTAATGGGATTTATATACATTTGTGATGCGGTAAAATGATCAATGGAATCAGGTATTGGAACTGCAAATTCTGCAGACGTCCTTACAAGTTCTTGCCAAGTACCTTCCCCTCGTAATGGTAAAACACGTTTCCCAATATAATTTTTGGAAACTAAAGGACCTACTTCTTCTACAATCCCAATTCCCTCATAACCGGGAATATTAGGCAAAGAAATTCGATGTGAATATGCTCCTCTAATTGGAATTAAGTCAGAAGGATTTATAGGTCGCGCTAGCATCCGTACAAGGATTTCATTATCTTTTAATGGTTGTATGCTTTTATATTCAACTTTTAACACTTTTTTAGGACTGCCGAATTCGTAGAATTTAATACATTTCGTATTCAAAATTATTAAAGCTCCTTAAAATAATTTAGATTTCTTTATTATACCAGCTTAAACTAACCTCCGTTTGTGATACAAGAAGGCTTTTTTCATCTATTACAGTGTCCGTAAGTGATTTAAGCATAATTTTTAATATAATTTTGGAAATCCATCCTTTATTTCATAAAAACAAGACTACATAACAGCAGTCTTGTTATATTACAGCCAGTTTAATTTTATGTCATCTCTTATAAAACTAAGTTCCCTTTAGCGAATAAGAAAAGGCAGCCAAATTGGAGCTGGATTTTAACTATTCCACACTAGTGAAAGAAGGAGTTCTATGTCTATAGCTGTTTTTTAGACCCTTCAAATGGAGCTGTTTTTTCACATAGTAGGTTCAACCTGCCAAAAGGACGGCCGTAAGAAAAATGATTTGAAGAACCGTTCGGGGAATCAGCTTAGGTACAGGTCTCCCCCCTATCGTTAATTTGTCTCTGGCCGCCCGGAAGTTTGCGGGGAACATTGCCAATAGCAGCACCGCTAATCCTAAAGATGCTACTTTGGATGTGGCCGGAAACAAAATCCCGATTGCTCCGGCTATTTCAAGCAGTCCTGTAGCCATCACAATCCAATCCGGTCTGGGAAAAACAGGCGGTACCATACGGATTAAATCCGGACGCTTTGTCCCCCAATGAGCAGATGCGGTAACTAGCAGCATGACGGCAACTGCCCCTTGAAGCGAGGCATGCCATCCTTCGAAATAGAGTACTCCAATCAAGCCCATAGCCTTGAACAGCAGAAAAGCTGCGACAAGTACATAAAATGGTATCATGTAAATCCCCCTTAGAATCCTTTAGTTATTATAAGATATAAAGTAACGAGTGCATTAGCGTTGTAATAAAACCGCAGACGGCTATAAGTAAGAAGCATCCTGATATGCCTTAGAGAGAATGCCGTTTTCGGTGCATTCCTCACGGAATGAATCATTTTAAGCTGCTGAAGAATAAGAATTCAGCCCAAATTATCCCTGTTAAAACTAATAAATAAGAGCGACAATATAAGTCAGTTAACCCTGGCAATGGCTTTCCTGAGCGTGCAGCCATTATACTCCCCGAGCCACTAAGGAGTGGAAGAGCTAGAACCGTAAATATATAATTGGTCAGCAGTACGTTTTTGACTGCGCTATGAGTTTCAACTGTATTCTTCGTCAAATTCTCCCTAATTTCCAACAGGCAGCCATAATTATATTTCCAACCATCAATACGACTCCCGTTAGTGCACCGTTAACCATAAGCTCATCTTGATTATCCCTTCACGCCCTTTATGGGGATTTTAAGATATCGATAATAAACGATGAGAAATCTGCGGCGCTAAAAACAGAGGAAACAGATGGTATCGTGGACCGGACACGAAGCCCAATTGTCAGAAGAACGAACATTTCAGCTGTTTTGCCTGCATCAACTGATTCCAAAATAACGCCATGCCTTTGACCTGTCTCAATCCACTGTCTAGATAAGAATACAGAACGTTCATAATACCTCTTGAGCGCTTCTGAAATAACCGGCTTCTCTTCCTTTCCAAACAAATACATCAGCAGTTTGTTCGTTACATCCGCATCTGCATAGGCCAAAATACTCTCAAATATTTTTTGATATGGCTCGTCAAATGATCGGCTTCCTTGCTCCACCACGTTCATAAAAAGTTCATTCGTTTCTTCTAACCGCTCTTGTAGCACCCACACAAAAAGTTCGTCTTTGCTCTTCACATAATGGAAAATGGCCCCCTTCGACAAGCCTGATCTGTCCATGATGTCCTTCATCGTAATCGAATCGCAGCCTTTTTCCCGTATCAGCTCTTTAGTCTTCTCAAGCAGAAGTCTTGTTGTTTGCAGTCTTCGCTCATCTTGCTTCAAAATCAACCCTCCGTAATGTAAAATTAATATTTCGAATATATCGAATATAACATACCGACCATCGGTTTGTAAATTGTTTTTAGAATCTTCTAGTAATAGCTTTGCGCAGCCTGTAACAATTTCCATCTGAATATAAATAAAACTATATATTCAGATTGTATTTATATTGTTAGAAAATTGGTATAAGGTCATCTGGATTTACCCAGTTAACAATGTCGGAATTTATCATCCATTCAACTTGTTTATCTCCCCAATAGGAGTTTTTCTCTGCTCAAATCGCTCCCGGTCTTAAAATGATTAAGTCGAGTCCCTTCTCTTTATAGTTATTTAGAATTCTTTCAGATGGGGCTTTAGTCTTAATGTATACTTCCGGATGACTTTCTTTAATTGGTGAATTTTCATCAAAAGATCCCACTATTGGCTCGCCGTAAACGGATAAAGTTGATATAGGTACAAATCTCTTTATACCTGCTTCTATTGCTACACTCGCTAAATTTTCCAACCAATTACATTTGAATTCATCGCTTTCTCTAAATCCTCGCCTAAATAAGCCGCACAATGAATAATAATATCAATATCTTCAGCTGCTTCTAATAATGAAACTCGATTCCTATATTAAAAGCCCAATTTCTCAGGTGAAATTGGGCTTTTTTCGTTACTTCAGGAAAGGGCTCGATTGAGTAAGATTATTACTGTAGGCTTGATATGAGAATTACTTATTTAAGAATTTGCTATTCGTTTAAATTAGAAAGATACTGCCTCCTTAATCCAAAGTAAAATAGGATCTGCAACAAAATATACATTCCTACCACTAATAATGCCTGCATCATCGTATAATTGATTTTTGAGTAGTTGGTATTAATTAATGCAATATAATACATTGCCATAGTGATACCAAACAGGGTTGGCACAAAAAATATAAGTTTCAACTGTTTGGTCAAATGCTTTTTCATCTCACGGTTGGTGATTCCGATTTTTCTCAGAATAGTGATTTGCAACTTTTCTTCGGCTATATCTGTTACAATTTTATAAAGTAGCACAATACTTGAAGAAATTAGAAGTAATGAGCCTAAAAAGGCCATCGAGAAATAAAAAACGCCATTTACTTCTTTATCTCTTTCTACTTTTTCCATTTTAGAGAAAGGTCGATATGCTTCCAGCATGGTCTTTTCATTTATCGGTCCGCCTAAAAAAGATTTGTTCTTCCATATTTCTTCATCAGCATGATTTACTTTTCGTAATGCATCGAGTATTCCAGAGAAAACTTTGTAGTTATCACCGTTAGAAAGATTTATTAAATGATACTTGGAAGGATCGCTATAATCGCTTTTTCTTTTGATCATTTCATAGTCTTTATCATTTACTACATAAGCGTGATATGTTGAATAGGCATTGGTATATTCTAAATTTGTCAATTGAGCTTTTTCATTCAATATATGTTCTTTAGGGACAATAAATAGATCCGAAGCAGGAACACGATGAAAGAAGTCTGAAGAATCCATCGTAATATTTGTATCATTAAATTGTTTACCTGGGCTTTGAATACTTTTTCTATTCATTAAAAACATTATATCTTCAGTAGGTTTTGTTTGAACCTCTCCACCATCAAGAAAAACATCTAACATGTATCCTCTTTGTATGTCTTTGTTTGTCCCCATATGCTTGTTGTAATTGCTTTCACTAATAATCACACTGTTAGAATACGTGCGTTCACCCGTCTGCACTTTATGATCCTTCATTTTGTATATCGGTAATGAAAGATAGTTTAAGACAGTATAATCCTTAATCTCTCCTCCATTATCTTCGATTACTTTCCGTATCTCTTCCTGCGAAATATGATTATATTTATCGTTTTCGACGAACATAAAGTCATATGGTCTTTCCAAATCATTAAATGTAACCGTATTTTTATGAATCGTATAACCGGTTCCAATCAAAAAAATGCCGATAGACACCATCAGAGTAACGACATAAAGAATCGTCCGGTATGATAAAAAACGGTGCTCCAGATTGGAAAGAACCAACAAATTATTATTGTAACTGCTTGGGTATTTACGGATGACCGAACGAAGTGTACTGATCAGCGTACCGATAATAAAGAATGGTCCAACTAATGTCGCTATGGCACAAAATGTAAAAATCACTTTCTTTCCATCAAAGATGTCACCTGTGTATATTTTCGGCAAGAGATATAATGCTATAGCAAAAACAATAATGGATATAAAACCTATAATAGGATTGGAAGCAGTAGCTATCTCTTTTTTCGAGCTCGATTGAATAACTTCAATAATTGAAAGTTTCGTCAAATATCTCTCTGTAAAAAATGTACTGATAATAAAAATAGGTAAGAAGACAGTGATTGTAAGAAAAAAAGTATTAAAGCTGATGCTATATTCAATATTTACTAACACTTTACTTAGTATTAAATAAAACATCCTAGAAAAAAGCAAACCAGCTGCAATTCCTGTTGACAATGAGATAGAAATAATAATAATATTTTCTCGGCGAATCATTTTTTTGAGATCTCGTGTCGTCATTCCCAATGTCAAGTATACCCCGAACTCTTTTCCTCTGAATTTCACAAAAAAGGTTTGTGTATATGAAATAAAGATAATACAAAACAGCACAAGAGCAACAAATGTAAAATTAAGAATGTTTTTTATATTAACAGGGATACTATCGTTAAAATACAAAGTCCCATACATAAATAAAACGGCTACAATAAAGCTGTTTACTAGGTAAAAAGAAATATAACGGGTTAAATTGTATTTTAAATTTTTATAAACGATGGAAGAGAAATTCATTCATTTCCTCCCCCAATCATACTTTCTGCTTCTAAAATTCGATCGAAAAATTCCTTTCTGTCTCCATTCGATGCAATTTCCATCTTAATAGCTCCATCTTTTATAAAAATGATTCTTTTGCAAAAAGATGCGGCGAAGGGGTCATGGCTAACCATCAAAACCGTGCTGTTTTTTTCCTCATTAATTTTTTTTAATGTGTTCATAATGTTTTTTGAAGACTTCGAATCGAGATTTCCCGTTGGTTCATCGGCGAATACTATCGCCGGATCATTAATTAGTGCTCTTGCCGCGGCAGCTCTTTGTTTTTGTCCCCCAGAAATATGATAAGGATATTTATTTTGGATATGTTCGATTTCAAAAAAGGCTACAAGCTCTTTAAGCTTTATGTTGATTTTATTGGGGTCAACTTTATCTAATATTAAAGGTAGAGCAATATTTTCAGAAATAGTAAGGCTATCAAGTAAGTTAAAGTCTTGAAATATATAGCCAACACTTTGTCTTCTAAATAAAGCCATTTCCTCCATTGATAATTCAGTTATATTTTTATCTTCTATAAAGACTTCTCCAGAAGTGGATTGATCAATTCCCGATAATAAATTTAACAGGGTAGTCTTTCCACTTCCGCTGGGTCCCATAATTCCAACAAAATCTCCACTATGCACACAAAGATTTATTCCATTTAAGGCAGTAACTTCTTTTGCTCCTTTAAATGAGTTATACACTTTTGATAGATCATTTACTTTTAAAACTTCCATAGTAAAATCCTCCAATAATTCAAAGATTGATTACCTAAAGAATATAGGGAGAAGCAGGAAGTTAAAATCGATTTTCATCTCGCAATCTTACAGTTTTGCAAGAAAAGTAATTTGCACAGTAGTTCCTTTGTCTTTTTGTGATTGAATTTTTATTTTATGTCCTAATCGGTCAGAAATAAGTTTCACCATATAAAGCCCAATTCCTGTAGCATTTCTGTCGCGTCTTCCACCTTCGCCAGTAAAAAAAGGATCAAATACACGGTTGATATCCTTCTCATCTATACCAATTCCCTCGTCCCTAATTGAAAGAATGACGTAGTCTTCTTCTTCTATTGCTTGAATAACGATTGGTTGGTTTTTCTCTGCAATAGAATACTTAATAGCATTTGATAAAATTTGTTCAATCATATATTGAGCCCATTTTTTATCCGTTAAGATTTCCAATGCATCTGGAATATATACCAGAGGATGAATACCTTTATACCTCATTTCTCTTCTTCTTTCATTCAGCGCTTGATAGACAAGCTCTTTTAATGGCAATTGTTGAGCAATAAAATCACTTGAAAATTCTTCAATTCTAAGTAAATTTAACGCTTCCTCCAAATTCTTTTTTAAAATATCATTTTCATCTTTGATATCTTCCATATATTCATCATTTTCTCTTTCGGAGAGGCTTACTTCACAAGCAAGGTGAATGACGGATACAGAGGTTTTCATATTGTGAATCCATTGAGAAAATAGGGCATTCTTATGGTTCTGTTTCACTTTATTGTCATAGAACTTTCTGTTATATTCCTGATGGACTTCGCGAAGGGTAGTAAAGACAAGTTTGGCTTTGTTATTCATAAAATTAGTGGTATAGTTAGGACTTTTCCGACCATCCTCGATATCGTTTGCAAATTTATGATAATTATAAATTTCGTATCCTAAATAAAGGATGAATAGGACACTACTCAATAGAATCGGATATAAAAACTCTTCAGTGCCTAGTAATAGCACATAGAAAGATACGATTAGGAAAGTATTAATGATGTAAACAAAGATGATTACTTTCTTATCTTGTATCACATTAGTAATCAGTTGAATGAAGGACATAACCTAATCCCCTTTTGGTTGTGATGACATGTTCGAGGCCTAATTCTTTTAACTTATTCTTTATTCTAGAAATATTTACATTAAGTGTATTTTCAGCCACGAACTTGTTATAGTCCGTCAACGCATCAAATAAGTCATCTCTACTGACCAGTTTTCCCGAATTTTGCAACAATAGTTTTATGATTTTATATTCATTCTTTGAAAGTTCTACTGTTTGATTTTCATATTGCAGCTTTAAACTGTCTTCTAACAAAATCAGTTTTCCATCTTCTATTTTGTTTTCATCATCCGAAATATGCTTTGTTCGCCTTAAAATGGCATTTATCTTCGCCAATAAAATTCCTACACTGAAAGGTTTTGTCACATAATCATCCGCACCTAGTTCCATGCCTCTGATTTGTTCACCCTCTTCACTTCGTGCTGATAAGATAATGATAGGCATTGTGTGACTTTTTCTAATTCGTTTCAAATAATAAAAGCCATCAAATGACGGTAAATTGATATCAAGTATAATTAGTTTAGGTTCAATTTGATCAACGGTATCCAAAATACGATCAAAATCTTCAACAGTAAATACTTCGTAGTCGTAAGCAGTCAAATACTTTTTTATATATTTTATCAACTTCAAATCGTCCTCTATTAGAAGTATTCTCATCACTTACCTCCAAGATTATTAATACTGGGTCTAACTCTGTTTTTCTACTGTATGTCTATTCCTAAAATTTCACTATTTAGTAGACTAAGTTTACTAATGCTCACTAAAATATATAACATAATGATTACTTTTTCACCTACCAATGTTCTATCCAGTGCAGCTCTAGTTACATTTATAATTTTACAAATTTATTTACGGCATACCTCTTTCTTTATATAGCTCTACTGCAAAATTCATTCCTGAGTGATTTTTATGATCTTTCTTTAACCAGCCTTTAAACTTACCTTTCTTTCTTAGCCAGATCAATCTCTTCACGTTGGCGCATACGGATAAGATCTAACTCTAATTAGTTAACTCAAGCCGTTACTGTAAGAAGAATTGGCTGTATGGATTATCCTTTGATAAATCTAGCCATGTCTCCTTGATTGATTTTAAGCTTGCCTTTTACTCCGTATTAAATCAATCATTACAAATAAACCTTATGTACTTCGAGTGATTCGAGTTAGGTTGGTAAAATAAATAATGTCACTTTTCTGTAAATCCTCTAACACTTTTTGAAATTGTTCACGATTTTTTGCTGCTCCAAAAACTTTTTCTTCGTATAGAAAATATCCATTGCGATTTCGTTCCATTGCTCAAATTACCTTGATGAATATTGGCTAGTCGAACTGACACGAATATAACCGATTAGTCGCAATACATTACCTCGTTGTTAGTCTTATGAGATACTGTTAACTATGATTTTATCAGTCTACTACACTTGTATCAATAGAGTTAATTAACTGAATAATTACGGAAATGAGATGATAGCGAGAGGCAGAAAATTGCTTACTCAGGAGCAGTGACAGGCTCTTATGCAAATTCTTGAAGATGAATGGATATTGTGAACCTACTACGCTTTTTCCAAACGAGATTTAGAAATCATTAATATGTGAAGAAGAGAAGTTAAACCGTTTGGGTTCTTATCCCGGATGTCCATACACTCTTGATCAAAAGCATCCCAGACTCAGTGTTACATTATACAAGGAAACAAATAGGTGCCACTCTATCTTCGCTCAGCCTTTATCCTCTAAAAAGAAAGACACTTTGGGCTAATTGGTGATTATGAAGAAGAGAATAAAATAACATTTTTAAAATGGAACTTTTCTATCTCATTAATCGTAGATAGATTATAAATAAAAAAGGAGAGAGATTGCCTTGAAAATGACACTCTGGATTATAGTAGGAATTATTATTTTGTTAAGTTTCATGATAGGAATTGGAATTTATATGTTTAAGAAAGAAATCACCAAGAAGGAACCTGAATATATTTTTCAATTTATTAAAGAGAATGCAAAAAGTGAAAGAGTTTCACTTTCAATCAATTATAATAAACAAAAGTGGGTAGAAGTTAATCAAAATAAACAGTTACCTTTAGCAAGCACTGTAAAAATTATTATCGCCATGGAATATGCACGACAAGCAGCACAGGGGAAAATTGATCCGCTACAAGAAGTAAGTTTAGAGGAACTAAACACCTTTTATATTCCTAAAACCGATGGAGGAGCACATGATGCTTGGATTGCTAACCTAAACGATGGTAAAGAGACAAATAAAGTTCATTTAAGTGAAGTAGCTAAGGGAATGATTGCTTATAGCTCAAATGCAAATACCGAATACTTAATTAATGTGCTAGGGCTTCAAAACATCAATACTTTCCTAGAAAACTTAGGTATTTCAAATCATGAACCTTTGTATCCGATAGTAAGTGCATTGTTTATCCCTACCCAGCTAATGAATGAGCAAAAATTATCTAAACAAGAAATGCTAGAAGCAATGAAAAGTATGGATATTTCTGAATATCGTAAAAGAGCGATGGATATACACAATAAATGGCTAAACCACCCACCAACTGCTGAAGAAAAAAAACAAATAGTGAAGAATTTAGACATGGATGTTCAAAGAATATGGTCCAATCGTTTACCACGATCAACTTCAGAGGATTATGTATATATTATGGAAAAACTAAATAACAAAACATATTTTGATAAAGATACATATAAATATCTTGATCCAGTAATGGAACAGTTAATGGAAAATCCAAACAATCGAGAATGGCTTGTTCATGCCGGGCAAAAGGGCGGATCTACAGCGTTTATTATTACAACGGCAATGTATGCTACAGATAAAGACGGTAACCAGACAGAATTGGCCTTTTTTGCAAATGATTTGACTTCATTAGAACAAACAAAACTATCTCGAAATTTGAATGGCTTTAAACTGAAATTTTTAAAAGACGCTGAATTTCGCACACTAATACAAAAAGAATTATCTATACTAGAAAGTCGAATTCCTTAATGTTGATAGGAATTCGACTTTCTAGATGGTAACTTACTGCGTATGATATCCTCATTTAGTTGCAGACCCTATTATGTTCTTGAGATGTTAATTCCCCCTGCCGTTATCCAGATAGGCGCGTTTAGTTGTTTTCTTTAACATATTCTTCAAGAATTTTAGAAATTCCATAGTTAAATTTCTCTCAGATCCAATTTGTTTAAGAGAATCCTTAACCTGAATATATATTTCTAAAAACATTTTGAGAATAATACATAAGATGCATCGATGTTATTGCAGGCACTCTCTTTATCGGATAAAACAAAAACCCATCGCTTAGCAGAAAGGTTAATTCTCCTATGCTATGGGGATGGATAACTCTTATACTTCGTTGACTCAGGGTTGTTTCTCAATCCGATAGCCAAGTGCTTCAATTGCATACTCAATACCTTGTTCTAATGTTGCAAAGGTATGGATATCTTTTAAATCTACACCTGATTGGATAATTTGCACACTTAAATCTGGATTAATTCCTACGAGGACGCATTCTCCGCCAATTAATTCAATTGCCTTAACCAATTCTTGCAGTCGGAAAATAATAAACTGATCGAATTCGCTTATTCCCGTTAAATCAAGAAGTAAATAACTTGCTCGACGTTCGGAAAATTCCTGCAAACCTTTTTGCAGTAAATCTTCAAAACGCTCTTCATTAAATTTCCCGATTAGAGGAATGGCTAGGATGCCCTTCATAACAGGCATGACTGGTGTAGATAAATGCCTGATCAAAGTGGATAGCTCTTTCGTCCGATTCTCAACCATTGTTTCTAATTCTGTAATGTATTTTGTTTCTTTCCCTCTTGCTAGTTCATGGACACTTTGATGGGGAGTATGGTCAGAAACGAATATGTTTAATTCATCATATTCATCTCCCCTCGTTTGACTTTTAGTTAACTCATACCACATCTTCTCTTTAAATAGTCCGCTAAAAACACCTGCCCAATGACTCGGTAATAAAACAGCAGATTGGTTTGGATTTAAAGATTGGAAGATTCGGTGCTCCCATGAATTTTTCAAACGTACCGTTACCGTTTGCTTGTCTTTGTTAAACGCTGTTATCGTTACATTTCCCCAGCCCGCACTGGAATATATTTCACTATATTTCTTGATAATTTCTTCAATGGAAAAGCGATTTTGATAATAATCATTTACTAATAGCCCCATCCGGAAACCAGTTGTCTCAAAAACGGCGTTAGATGCATCAGGACCAGAAATTTCCATGATAGTACTTAAAAATATTTCAAATGCATTATCCCAAAATAAAAGAGCCGGTGCGCCATCAAAATGGAAAACACCGTTTTCGCTATTCCATGAAAATTCACTGGATTCGATCTGAATTTTTTGATTTGATTCTTTTGTCAAACCTCTCCCTCGCTTTCATACATTCGTAAATGTTTCTAATTCTATCTGGTATTAAAACAAAAAAGTACTATGCGGATAATTTTTCGTTTAAAGAAAATAAAAATAAATAAGCTAATTTTAACGCATCGCCGATTTGCATTTCTTTATGGAAGCCATTGATTTTTTCTAACGGGAAATTGACATCCCAAACTCCATCGTTACCATTGAACATTAAATGGAAAGACGTATCATCTCCTGTTAGTTGATTCTCCATAAATGCTCGAATTTCTTTTTCTGTTTTTTTAGGACTCTTTAATCCACATAAAACTTCATAGGTACCAAAAACAGAATCGACTTCTAAGGACATTGAATCGACAGAGACAATGTCAAATGCTTTTGTCTCTACATAGAGATAAATGTCTATATTTCTCTCTAAATAGTCTACAGTATCCTCAAGAATCCTTTCTTGAGCGTTTTCCTGCACAACTTCGTCTGTTTCTTTATTGGCAAGCTCCATATATAAATCAGAAAAGCGCTCAGCTGTCTGTTCCATCACCATATGATCGTCCACAAGGCCAACTTTTCTAACATAATTCATTTCCTCTTCGAAAAGAACTACTTTCCCTCCGTTTTGTGATTTGCACTCTTCTATATACTTATTCATTTCGTTTTTTAACAATGGAATGAACTCCTTTCTCTATACAATTGTTTCTTTTTTATATTTTTGTCTGGTGGAAAAACCACCTTTGGAACTAAGAATTAGGGTAATACGCTTAAAATTCTCCCTTTAAATCCTTAAAAGGACCTTCAAGCAAATCGCATGCCTTCTTTATCTTTTTCCATTTCGTTTTTTAGGTTTCGCCCATTTTTTTGTTGGAGATTGGGTTGAATTTCCCCTATGTTTATTATTTGTTGAAAGTGGCTTACGCTTATTGTCACTCCCCTTTTTTTCTGATGGAGACGAACGAAAATCTTCGCCCTTATTTTTTGTATGGCTTTGTTTTTTGTAAGACTTTTTAGCTGGTTGTGATTCTTCCCTTTTTTTAGTTGAATCTTTCTTTTTGGGTTGCTGTATTTTTTCAATTTTTATATCTAATTGATTCTCTATTGAATCTAACAATGGTCTATCATCAGATGAATAAAAGGTAACCGCATATCCTTCTGTACCAGCTCTTCCTGTTCTGCCGATTCGGTGGACATAAGACTCCGCATCTTGAGGAATATCATAATTATATACATGTGTAATTCCATCAATATCTAAGCCTCTTGCTGCTACATCTGTCGCAATTAACAATTGAAATTTTCCATCGCGAAATGCTTTCATTACTTGCTCTCTTTTTGTCTGCGATAAATCTCCGTGTAATTGGCCACAGCTAAATTTATTTGCAAGTAATACTTCGTATAATTTAGTTACACGACGTTTCGTACGGCAGAAAATGACTGCCATATACGGATTCGCTTCCTTCACTAAGGTCATTAATGTACCTTGCTTGGCACGATCAGTTGTATGTATACTAACTTGCTTAACGGTTTTTGCAGGTCCTTGTTTTGCTTCAACAGTAAAATAGTCGGCATTTTTCGTATATTTCTTCGCAAGCTTTTCGACTTCCTTTGAAATAGTCGCAGAAAATAGCATTGTTTGTCTTGATTCAGGGATACGTCGTATAATATAGCTAATCTCCTCTAAAAAGCCAATATGAAGCATTTGATCTGCTTCATCTAATACAAAATAGGAGATTTTGCTTAAGTCGATTGTTCCTCGTTTTATATGGTCAATTAATCTACCTGGTGTCGCTACGACTATGGAAACGTCTTTTTGTAAGACTTTCAATTGTTTTTCGACATCTTGTCCCCCATATACAGCAAGAACATTTATTGCTTCTTGTTTCATTTTCATGATTTCATTTGTTATTTGAATAGCAAGTTCTCTAGTTGGTGTTAAGATTAGAGTTTGAATATGATTTGCATCGATACTCATTTTTTCTAAAATCGGCAATATAAAAGCAAAAGTCTTTCCTGTACCTGTTTGTGCTTGTGCGATTACATCACTACCTTTAAGGAGCGGTGTAATAACCTTTGCTTGAATAGGGGTTGGCTGTTTTATTCCTTGTTTATGGAGTTTTTCTATGATTGTTGAAGACAATCCAATGTCTGTAAATGATTGCATGGATTTTACCTACTTTCCGTTCAAATATACGAATTCCATTTTCTTATTTTGGCTTTTTCTATCAAAATTATCAAGTGAAATCATCTTCTGCATAATGAAAAAGACTACAAGTAGAGAGGAAGATGCAAACTCTACCTATAGCCTGATACATGTATATTAATAGCGATTTAATTCTTTTATAATTTCTTCTAAAGCATTTTTGCTTTTGTTCTTTTCCATCTTTTCTGTCATACGTTGCTTGTTTTCTTGCATTTGTTTTAAGGTATGAAGAAAATGCTCTTTTGTTAATGATTCCTCTTCTATCATATAGGAGTAACCATTTTCCGTAAAGACCTTCCCATTTAATATTTGATCTCCTCTGCTTTGCTGTTTGGTTAATGGAATAATAAGCATAGGAATTTTTAAGGCAAGAAATTCAAAAATAGAATTAGATCCGCCTCTCGTAATAACGAATTCTGTAACTGCTAGGATATCAGCTAATTCATTATAGACATACTCAAATTGTTTGTATCCATTTATCCCTGCATGCTCTTCTGAAAGATTTCCTTTCCCACATAGATGCACAATTTGATAGGATTGTAATAATGTATCTAAATTATCTCGAACGATTTCATTTATTTTCTTTGCCCCTAAGCTGCCCCCCATAATCGTAAGAATCGGCTTTTGACTAGTAAAACCAAGGAATAGTTTCCCTTTAGAGGCAGATCCAGTTAATATTTCTTTTCGAATTGGAGAACCGATTGCTTTGCTTTTTTCTTTTGGCAGATAATGTAAGGTTTCATCAAAAGATGTAAAAATTTTCGAAGCAAAACGGACAGATAACTTATTAGCTAAACCGGGTGTTAGATCACTCTCATGAAGAATGACAGGGATTTTCAATTGACGGGCTGCGATGACAACAGGTACAGATACAAATCCACCTTTTGAGAAAACAACATTTGGTTTGATTTTCTTTAAAATTTTTCTTGCGTCATAACAGCCTTTCATTACTTTGAATATATCTTTTATATTTTCTTTTGATAAATATCTTCTTAATTTGCCACTCGAAATAGAATAATATGGGATGTCAATCTTTTCGATTAAGTCCTTTTCAATACCCGCTTTACTGCCAATATACGAAATATCCCAGTCCTGTTTATTTAATTCATTTATGATAGCGATATTAGGGGTAACGTGGCCGGCAGATCCCCCGCCTGTAAACACAATTTTCTTCAAAGTAGATTCGACTCCTATTCTTCGTATCGATTTTCACAGCGAAAAAGCCAGAAGTTAGTATAGAGATCCCGGCTTTAACTAGTCTAATATATGATGGTTACACTAATTTCAGAATCTTTTCAATGGCGTATGCAAACCCATCCTCATTATTACTTTTAGTGACGTCACTTGCTCTTTTTTTGATTTCTTCAGGAGCATTTTCCATGGCAAAAGATCTTGTTGATACTTCAAATTGTGTAATATCATTACCTCCATCACCAAAGGAGTAAATCTCATTAAAAGTAAGATTCCGAAGTTTTTCATACCGTCTTATCGCTTTCCCTTTTTGTGCTTCACTTGATGTGATTTCACAGTTGTTAGGAAAAGAAGAGGAAAACGAAATAGTCTCATATTTTCTAAGCACTTCTTTAACGTGATCGATTTTGTCTAGTTGTGTTTCATCGACAACGGCGATTAACTTATAAATTTTTACATCCTTTAAATGCAGGATCGCTTCATAATCTTGTTGATCAAAGAGTGCTTGAATCTCATCCCAAGATTTGCCGCGAAGCATTGGCAATGTTCCTGGAAATCCACCTTGATTCGTATAAACTAGAACTCCTACTTCCAAGTTTTGTAATGCTTTAAGCAAAGTTTGATATAAATCAATGGAAATTTGTGTTTCATATAATAGCTTTCCTGTTTGGTCATACATCATGCTGCCATTTAAACAAAAAATGGGAAGTTCTAATTCTTTTACGCCGTCTACTTTAATAACATCTGCGTATTGACGTCCTGTATTTAAAATTACTTCTATATGTTCATCCTTTAATTTCTGGATAATCGTGCGATTTGCTTCAGATATTTGATGATGGTCATCTAGTAAGGTACCATCTAAATCTATTGATACGCATTTCATTATTCGTTTTTCCCCCTAGTAATTCTAACAATTGTTTTCTTTCAATATTGTAGCATATTTGCATACTGCTTTGTCTTTTCCGTTTATCGTTTCGGTTAGCTATTACTTTTCTTTTCTACGTGTTTCTAATGGTTCTAGGATTGCCTCAATATCTAACCGCTTAGACTCTAAAAATGGTGGAAGGGCAAGAGATTCACCTAAATGTTCTAGATCTTCGTCTGTCGCAAATCCAGGACCATCTGTGGCAATTTCAAACAAGATTCCATTCGGATCTCTAAAATACAGTGATTTAAAATAAAAACGATCTACATATCCTGAGTTTTGAAAGCGAGCATTATTCACCTTTTCAATCCAATAATAAAGTTCTTCCTCATTATCCGCTCGTAAAGCTACATGATGAACGCCACCTCTGCCAAGACGCTGCACTTTCAAATCATTTCGCTCCTCTAGATGAATCTCCGCCCCAGAGCCACCCTCACCTGTTTCGAATACCAGAATAGGTGGTTGATTCTCCATAGTGGATGGATACGAAGTTTTTAAGCGGAATCCAAGTAAATCAGTTAAAACGCTAATAGTTGCTTCTGGACGTCTTACCGTTAATTGTACTGGTCCAAGACCTGTAATCGCAAACTCTGCTGGTATAGAACTCTTTGCCCAAGGTATACCAGCCTTCACCCCATTATCGTTTTCATCAGATACTAAAAAGAACCGTTGTGTTTCAAAATCTCTAAATTCTAATGTTAATCTGCCTGCTCTCTCTAGGATTTCTCCGTGTTTAACATTGTATTCTTCGAACCGTTTTAGCCAAAATTCTAATGCTTTATCACATGGAACACGTAAAGAAGTAGCAGAAATACTGCTTACTCCTTCTCTATTAAGAGCCATATGGGGAATTTCAAAAAATGTTAGTTCTGTTCCTGGTCTGCCTTGCTCATCCCCATAAAATAAATGATAAACAGAGGGGTTATCTTGATTGACTGTTTTCTTTATGAGCCGTAGACCTAAAATATTTGTATAAAAAGAGTGATTTTCTTTTGCTTTTGCCGTCATCGCAGAAACGTGATGAATTCCTTTTAAATTCATTTGCGGTTTGCTCCTTCTAAATTATGTATAATGAAAAGGATTTAATTTTATTTTAACTGGATTGATATCTGCATACCAAAAAAGGGCATCTGTACCATATTTGTTTCCTGACATGATAGTATAATAAAGATGCCCTGTTCATTAAATTATATTTCTAAATCAAGTTGTACAGGACAATGATCGCTTCCCATTATATCACAATGAATAGTTACATCTTGGATTCGCTCCTTTAATAGGTTAGAAACGATAAAATAGTCAATACGCCAGCCAATATTTCTTTCTCTTACTTTCGCCATATAACTCCACCATGTGTAGACATCTGTTCGCTCTGGGTATAGATATCGAAAGCTATCAACAAACCCTAATTCAAGTAAGCTTGTCATTTCGTTTCTTTCTTCTGACGTGAATCCCGAGTTTCCAATATTCGGCTTCGGATTTTTCAAATCTATCTCTTGGTGAGCCACATTTAAATCCCCACAATAAATAACAGGTTTAATACCTTCTAATGATAATATATAGTTCTTTAGTTGTTTTTCCCATTCAACACGATAAGATAATCTGCTTAAATCTCGCTTTGAATTAGGGGTATATACATTCAGTAGGAAGAAGTCTTTAAATTCCAAGGTAATGGCTCTTCCTTCCACTTCCTCAAAGTCTTCCCCAATGCCATATTGAACAGAAAGGGGCTTTTTCTTTGTAAAAACGGCTGTTCCTGAATAGCCCTTTCTTTCTGCATAATTCCAAAACTGATGATAGCCTTCTAATTCAAGTTTAATTTGTCCTTCTTGTAACTTTGTCTCTTGAAGACAAAAGATATCTGCATCTATTTGCTGGAAAAAATCAAGAAAGCCTTTTTTAACACAAGCTCTTATTCCATTAACATTCCAAGTTACTAATTTCATGTAATTTACTCCTAACTATATCAATCTTCTAATTATTAAGGGTATCATGAAATAGCTATTCATTAAAGGATTATATCTTGGCAGAAAATGACGCTGTAGACCATCTCAAAATGTTAGAGAAAAATAAAAAGACAAATCGATTTTTCCTAATCATCTATAAATAGGAATGGAAAAATAATGATTTGTCTATTTTTAGTTTACATAACTTTATTATGATAAATTAAATTTCTTTTACTAAATTCTCTGTACTATACTGATAAAGAAGTTCCCTAATTCCCTGCCTTATTTCAGCCCCATACATTGGCATACCATGTCCTGTATATAAAGTCTGCGGTTCTAGCGCTAATAGCTTTTCTATTGATTGGAAGCTAGTATTTATATCTGGTGTAAAGTATGCTGGTGGGCCATGAATCTTTTTTTTCTGAGTTAAAACGGCAAATAATGACTCTTGTTTTACTGTAATCAGTGCATCCCCTGCTAGAAGCAGCCGATCTTTTTCTCTAAATAAGGAAATATGTCCTTCCGTGTGTCCTGGCGTATGAATCCATTTCCAATCATCTAAATATGGTAAGGAACTAGTACTTGAAATAGGCCTGATACTGGAATGAAAATCAATGCCATCTCGCGGGTAAAATGGTGAAAGAAAGGACATCATCCCTTTTTCCCTTAATGGTGTAGGTGGAGGATATTTCTTCTTGCTTTCTAAATAGGGAATTTCTTTTTCATGTATATATACAGGAACATTCCATTTCTTAACGAGTGTTTGTAATGCGCCGATATGATCAAAATGAGCATGAGTTAGAATGATTGCTAATGGTTTCTTTCCCTTGAAAAGTTGATTTGTATTTTTCAAAATAAATGGCGCAGAATAAGGAACGCCTGTATCGATAAGTACCCACTCATCCTTCCTAGCTCCTAATCCAGCTATATATGCTATATTTGCAATTGCTGTACGATAGCCAAAAACATTTTCTGCAATTTTCATTTTTGTGCCTCCACTTTTTCTTTTAGTATGACCAATTCAATAAAAGAAACACCTTATTGAGATTATTTTTCCCTTTACTAGAAGTGCAAATATTGTACTTGAAAGAAAATATTTGATAATTAAAAGGAAAAGGTGTACGATACAGTTAATTAAATAGTTATGATTACACATTATGTGTGATCGCCTTCGGGGTCGGGTGAAATTCCCAACCGGCGGTGATGAGTGGACGTAAAACTCTAAGCCCGTGACCCGTTTTATAAGAGTTAAATTTATAAAACGGTGGATTTGGTGAGAAACCAAAGCCGACAGTAAAGTCTGGATGGGAGAAGGCAAATAACAATAAACAAAATGGTATGATTGATAGAATCAAAAGAATGAATGACTCACCTTTCTTTTTCTGTTTTTCTATAGATATATTTTGTTGTATTTGAGGTGCTGTAATAAGGGTATTCACAGCTGAAGTAATTTCTTCTAAATATACTGAATCTTAGATGGATCTTTTTTCGAAAAGAATGGTGAATTGTCCATTGACAGCGTTATTTACAAACAACAATCTATAAAAAACAGCTATTCTATCGTCCACCACGTTTATTTAAGTATGTATTTGACCCCGTATATGTTTATTATACGGGGTTTTATTTTGTATTTTTTATGGATTTTAAGAGTATTTTTTTGTCACCATAAAAATGATTGACCCCTTGCTATTTAAGAGCTATAAATACAATCTGCAGAAAGGAGGAATTTCCATTGTTTACTGGATTAGTCGAAGAATTAGGCGTTGTAAAGCATAGTAAAAAGACGGGGCACACTATTTCTATAACGATTCAAGCAGAACAGATTCTCGAGGATATGAAAATTGGTGACAGCATTGCCGTAAATGGGGTTTGTCTAACAGTTACTGCCTTCCGTGATTGTTTGTTTACAGTCGATGTTATGCCAAACACGTTTAACGATACGACTTTAAGGCTTCTAAATAGTGGCACAATTGTTAATTTAGAACGAGCAATGGCTGCAAATGGAAGGTTTGGCGGGCACTTTGTGTCTGGGCATGTTGATTGTACGGGCATGATTATATCAACAAAAAAAATAGAAAATAGTACATTAGTTGAAATTCAGATACCAGAGGATCAAACATACCTCGTAATGGATAAAGGATCTATTACCATTGATGGAACGAGTTTAACGATTTTCCAAACGACTCCAACCTCTATTTTTGTATCACTCATCCCGCATACTTCCAAGGTAAGCGTGATTGGGAATAAACGAAAAGGTGAACTAGTGAATATCGAATTTGATCTTTTAGCTAAGTATTTTTATTCCTTTATGAATAGAGACAAAGATCCAGGTATAAAAAAAGACTCACCATTAACTGTTTCATTTTTAAGGGAAAATGGTTTTTAATCATAAATTTATTAACGAAAGGAAGAAAACGATGTTTGATTCCATAGAAGATGCATTAAACGATTTAAAAAAAGGCAAAGTGGTGATTGTTTGCGATGACGAAGATCGTGAAAATGAAGGAGATTTTATCGGCTTGGCAGATCATGTTACACCAGAAATGATCAATTTCATGGCAAAAGAGGGTCGCGGTCTAATCTGTGTCCCTATTCAACAAGCTTTAGCAGATAGACTACACCTCCCTCCTATGGTTACTAATAGTACTGATCCGAGAAGCACTGCCTTTACAATCAGTATCGACCATAAAGAGACAACAACAGGAATCAGTGCATATGAACGAGCTTTTACTATAAGCAAAATGGTCGATTCAGACGCTAAAGCTGATGACTTTACAAGACCTGGTCACATCTTTCCTCTCATCGCAAAGGATGGCGGTGTGCTAAATCGCAATGGACATACGGAAGCTGCTGTTGACTTAGCGATACTAGCAGGTGCTAATCCAGCTGGAGTGATTGTGGAAGTATTAAAGGAAGACGGAACAATGGCAAGAGTGAATGATTTAAAACAAATCGCTGAAGAATTTGCTTTGAAAATGATTACGATTCAAGATTTAATTCAATACCGACAAAATTTATTACAAAAGGTGGAATAAAGAATGAAACTAGTATTTGAAGGAAATTTAATTGGAACTGATTTAAAAATCGGGATTGTTGTATCCCGTTTTAATGAATTTATTACAACAAGACTCTTATCTGGAGCAGAAGATGCATTAAATCGACATGGCGTAAACGAGGATAATATTTCTGTTATGTGGGTGCCTGGTGTATATGAAATTCCCTTAGCAGCCAAAAAAATGGCCGCGTCTGGTAATTATGATGCTATTATTACATTAGGTACTGTTATTCGAGGTGCAACACCTCATTTTGACTACGTAAGCAATGAAGTAGCAAAAGGAGTAGCAAACGTTTCGTTAAGTACAGAAATACCTGTTATCTTTGGAGTTCTTACAACAGAAAACATCGAGCAAGCAATTGAACGAGCAGGTACAAAAGCTGGAAATAAAGGCTGGGAAGCTGCCGTTAATGCAATTGAAATGGGAAATTTATATAATCAATTAACTCAAGCTTAAAAAATACCAAAAAGAGGCTGGGACAAAACCCTCCTCTAAGACGAAAAAAACGGTGAAATTTTACGACAAGTAAAATTTCACCGTTTTGCTTATTTACAATAAAAAATAAGGACAACTTCTGATAAAATTAAGTTACCACACAAAATCTAATCAGAAAGAAGTGTCCTTATGTTTAAAGATTATACCATGAATCAAATCGTTTTACCTTTAGATTTAGAAGTAAAGTTACAAAATAATGATATTGCCTTCCATGTCCATCATTTAGTGGAAAGTATCCCTCAAGAAGCGTTTGAACCATTTCTTCGAAATGAAGGTTGTCCTGCCTATCATCCACGCATGATGCTTAAAATTATTCTATGTGCCTACACTCAATCTGTCTTTTCGGGGCGTAAAATGGAGGCCCTATTAAAAGACAGTATCCGTATGATGTGGTTAGCTCAAGGGTATGAACCAAGCTATCGTACAATTAACCGATTTCGTGTTCAACCAGAAGTAAAAGATTTAATCCGTCAATGTTTTATCCAATTTCGCTGCCAATTGATTAAAGAAAAACTGATCGATCAAGAAGCGATATTTATCGATGGTACAAAGATTGAAGCGAATGCGAATAAATTTACGTTTGTCTGGAAGAAAGCGATTGAGAAATTTCATCAGAGTTTAATCGATAAGTCAAACCAGTTGTACAATGAGTTGCTTGAGAACGAAATCATCCCCCAAATTGAACGGGAAAGTGATGAACAGTTATCATTTGGAGAGCTCACTCAAATGGTTCAAAAAGTAGAAGAAGTAGTGACCGAATATGATAAACAAATTGAAGCATCTTCAGACGTTACTGAACGAAAAGCCTTACGAAGTGAACGAAAATACCCGAAACAAGTGCGTAAACAGTTGATTGATTTTGTCTTGAGAAAACGGAAGTACCAACAGGATCTTAAAATCTTTGGACCACGTAATAGCTATTCTAAAACAGATCTAGATGCGACATTTATGCGAATGAAAGATGATTATATGAAAAACGGGCAATTGAAAGCTGGTTACAATGTACAAATCGCAACTGAAGGTCAATATGCGCTTGCTTATAGTTTATTTCCAAACCCAACAGATACACGTACGTTAATTCCATTTTTAGATGAGATAGAGCAACATTATTTCGAGTTACCGAAACATATTGTTGCAGATGCAGGTTATGGTAGTGAACAAAACTTTAGTGATATTCTCTCAAACAGAAACCGAGAAGCACTGATAACATATAACATGTTTTTGAAGGAACAAAAGAAAAAGTACAAACAAAATACATTTAATCCTGATAACTGGGAATATGATCAAGAAACCGATACATATATATGCCCTAATCAGAAACGTTTAGAATTTCAATATCATTCTGTCCGAACGGACGCTACAGGTTTCCAAAGGAGTTTCAAAATCTACGAGTGCGAAGACTGTTCAGGATGCCCATTCCGCTCATCATGTACCAAGGCAAAAGAAGGAAACAATCGAAAACTAATGGTGAACAAAAAATGGGAACAGCAAAAAGAATATGTGAGAGCGAAGCTTTCAGAAGAGAAAACGAGTGCCATCTATCGAAAACGCAAAACCGATGTGGAACCAGTTTTTGGATTCTTGAAGGCTAATTTGCGTTTCACTCGATTTTCTGTACGAGGAAAATCGAAGGTGGAAAACGAAATGGGTCTTGCGTTAATGGCAGTGAATTTAAGAAAAATCACTGCCATTAACTAAGATAATAGAAGAATTAACATGAAAAAATAGAGAAAGGTGAATTTGAGTCCCCTCAAATTCACCTTTCTCTTTATTAGAGGCTAGTTATGTCCCAGCCTCTCTTTAGCAATACTATATCGGTAAATAAGTAAGCAGGATCCCCCCTAATGTACCCGTCATAACAACAATCCATGGCGGCAGTTTCCAATAAACTAACATCGAAAATAAAATGGCTGCAAAAGCAAAATCACTCGCATCTGAGATACTGCTTGTCCAAAGAGGCTGGTAAAAAGCTGAAATTAGAATACCAACAACCGCAGCATTTACCCCCATTAAGGCCCCTTGAATTTTTGGATTTTTTCTGATGAAATTCCAGAATGGCAGTGTTCCTACAATTAATAAAAAGGCTGGCAAGAAGATAGCGAATGTCGCAAGTAGTCCCCCTGCCCACCCATTTAAGACGGTTCCGATATAGGCAGCAAATGTAAACAATGGACCAGGAACTGCCTGGGTTGCACCATATCCAGCAAGGAATGCTTCTTCACTCAACCATCCACCTGGGACAAATTCACGCTCTAAAAGTGGCAATACTACATGTCCTCCTCCAAACACTAAAGAGCCAGATCGATAAAAACTATCAAACATAACAATCCATTGGTATGAAAATATCTCGCGAATTATCGGTAAAAGAAACAGAAGGGAAAAAAATAAGATCAAAGAAATACATGCTAGTTGTCTTGAAATCGGAAAAGAAATATCTCTATGTTTTTGTTGTCTTGCTTGCTGCCTATAAAGAAAATAACTAATGATAGCTGATAAAATAATTACTCCTACCTGAGAAAAAACGCTTTGCCATAAGAGAGTAAGCACTAGTGCAAAAAGTGCAATCGTCTTTCTTTTTAGATCTGGAGTTAAGTTCTTTGCCATACCTAGTATCGCATGGGCCACAATGGCAGCAGCAACTATTTTTAGCCCATGTATCCAACCTGCATTCCCTATGTCTAATCCCTTTAGTATACTAGCAAAGATCATCAGAGCAATTACAGAAGGAAATGTAAATCCTAAAAAAGAAATAATCCCACCGAGGAGTCCTCCCCGTAAAATTCCTATCCCTATCCCCACCTGACTGCTTGCCGGACCAGGCATGAATTGACAAAGGGCTACTAAATCAGCATAGCTTTTCTCATCCATCCATTTCCTTCGACTTACATACTCATCGTAAAAATAGCCTAAATGTGCAATGGGTCCACCAAATGATGTCAATCCTAGCTTTATAGAAATAAGGAAAATTTCTAAAAAATTTGTCCTATGCTTCGATTGTTGTCCTTTTTTCAATGATAAACCTCCCAATTAATTAGTAACCTTTATCATAAAGGACGAAGCTTATTTAACCAAGGATGGAAAAGAAAAATTTACATAAAATTTAGAAAAGCATTAAATGATTAAAAGAATGCTCCTTTATCACTTAACGCTTTAGTTAACATAATGAAATTATTGTAAATCCTCAATGGCTTTACTAACTGCAATTGTCAATTCTTCTGCGATTTCTTCTAGCTTTGGCTCCATAAGATTATTTGTTATAGTAGGAAAAGTACCTGTTGAATTAATTTCTAAATAGCCTGTCATTTTCGTATAATTGGCATCCTTTACCTCTACCATAAAATAGCCATTTCCTGTAAAATGATCATTAATTCCTTCTAAGTCAAAGGTAACCTTTGTAGGTTCTTTCCACTCTAATATCGTTACTTTCATTTCTACTTTTTTCTTAAAAAGCCCCATATCAATTTTAAATTCCCAAGTTGATACTGTATCGTTGATGATTTCATGGTTCACATATCCTGGTACTAATGGTGCCCAGTTGTTCATGGAGCGAACAAAATCCCAAACTTTTTTTGCATTTGCATGGACGATAATTGAATGCTTTTTACTTGGCATCAAAAACACTTCCCTTATCTTTCATTGACAGACTTATTCTTGCTTTTATCGTCTTCCTTTTCCGTTCTAGCAAATATAAGAGGTTGTTTTTTACTATAACATCATGGATATATATATGCTGTCAATTGACCGATTATGAATCAGAATGCCAATCAGTTAACATAATAAAATTATGATAAACTCAAATGTATTCTGAAATTTCTAAGTCCATTGCTTTTTCTTTTTGCGAATCAGATACATGCGTATATTTCTGCGTTGTATTTAAATTAGTATGACCGAGCAGCTCTTGTACTGTTCGGATATCTCGTCCATCTCTAACTAAATGTGTCGCAAAACTATGTCGTAATTTATGACTAGAAATCCCTTTTTCTTTCCATTTTAATTCAGGATATTCTTTTCCCATTTGATCAATGATCCGCTCCGTTATTTCTTGAATACGTCTTCTGGAAATTCGCTTCCCTCTCCTTGAAATAAAGAGTGCATCTTCCTGTCCTTTCATGGGGAAAATCCTGTTTTCTTCTATATATAATTGTAATTCTTCCATTAACTTTTTCGGTAACGGAATATAGCGTGTTTTATTTCCCTTTCCCAGTACGTGAATTCCCCTGTTTTGATTAATGGACGACAGATTAAGAGAGTGTATTTCCATTACCCGTAATCCTGCAAACGCCATGAGTCCAAGGATGACTTTGTTCCGTCTTTGATGCTGCTTTTGGGATACCTTGCCAATCATCTCAAAAAATGATTTTAATTCGTCTTTTTCCAAGTAACTGGGTAGTTTTCCTTTTTGTTCTTTTGCGCTCTCCAAATCAAGGGCGGGATTTTTTTGGACAAGCTCATAATCTACTAAACATTTATAAAAAGAACGAATGGCAGTTAATCTTCTATTTCTCGAACTAGCAGAATTTGCGCGCTTAGTTTTTAGTTCGTTCATAAAAAGGGTAATCTGCAATTTTTTTACTGAAGTTAAGTCCATATATGCTTCTTTTTTCCGTGTAATAAATTCAAGGAATAAATAGATGTCCCGTAAATAATTTTCGATCGTAAATATACTGTAATCCTTATTATCCATTTCTGTTCGAAAAAGCGTTAACTCTTCTTCATACCAAGAAAGTAATGTCTCTTTTGCGATCATATGTATTGCCACCTAATCTATATAGTAATAATTCTAGTATACAATATTTCTTAAAAAACCGCACATAAGAGATATTATGCGCGGTAATGTTGAGAACTTAGTTAGAAGACATTTAAAACATGAATTACAGGTATTTGTTTAGATGCAAAATGCTAAATAAAAAAAGAACAGTACCTCTAAGTGTACTTGTTCTTCCTTTTCATTATAATTAAAATTCTCGCTTACTATAAAAGCTCAGAGAAATAAAATATGATATCACAAGAAGAATGATAAGTGGAATTAGCAGGATTAATCCCAGTTCTGCTTTTGATAATGTTGATAAACGAATCATCGTTTCTTGGATAAATTGATTATCTAGTTTTGCAAAATACTTCATTATACCAGTTGTTCCAAATACTATTACGAAAAGAAGAATAAAGTTAGCCATTTTGGCTTTTAAATAGCCAAATTTAAAAATCATAGGCAAAGAAATGGAAAAACATATAGTTACCATTATTGCTCCCCCTATGAGAATGATATAACTAAAAGGAACATCCAATGGAATGTGAAATAGTTTCACAAGAACATGGATGAGATAAAAGCCAATTGCTGCAAAAGCTGCATAAACATAGATGGACACATATTTTGATAATACAATGGTAGATAGTTTTATCGGAAGACTAATAAGAACTTTATCGCTGTTATTTTTATCTTCTAATGCACTAGCTCCTAGAAGGAGTTGATAAGTAATTGCTAGTATTCCAACCATTAATCCAACTTCTCCAAGACTGGAAAGAGAAACAGAAAAGAAACAGATTAATAATAGTGATAATGCTATTGATCTTTTTTGGATAAGAATGTCTTTTTTAATTAGATGATACATGCCCACCGCTCCTTCTTGTGTAAAACACCATAATATCTTCTAAAGTTGGCTTTTCATAGAAATAAGAAGTTCCAAATTGCTTTCTTACTTCTTCTTTGTTTTTACATAATGCTTCAAAACCAAAATCATTACTCTTTAAACTGATTAAATTTTTATTATGGATAATCTGTGTGCTATCTTTTCCTTTAACCATGGTATATTCTTCTAAAAGCTCATCCTTCGTTTTACTTAAAATGATTTGTCCATTATTAATTAATGTAATATAATCGGCAATTTTATCTAAGTCGGATGTTATGTGAGTTGAAAAAAAGATTGCCTTGTTTTCGTCTTGTATTAATGTTTGCAGTACATCTAACAATTCAGTCCGAACTAGTGGATCTAAACCAGAAGTTGGTTCATCCATAATTAAGAGTTCAGCTTGATGAGAAAGAGCGATGGCTAATGAGAATTTCATTTTCATCCCTTTTGACAGCTCGTTGATTTTTTTATCCATAGGTAGTGAAAAATCTTTTACATATTTATTGAATGTACTTTCTTCCCATTGAGAATAAAATGGGCGGATGATATTCTTCATTTCTTTTATTGTTAACTCTTCATAAAAGTGATTGTCATCATAAACAAAGCCAATTCTCTCTTTAATTTTCATACTATGTTTTTCATTGTCTAAACCAAAGACTTTTATCATGCCGCTATCTTTTTTGATTAAATTCATGATTAGTTTGATTGTTGTGCTTTTTCCAGCCCCATTTGGACCAATAAACCCCATTATAAATCCTTTTTTTAAGGTAATATTAATCGTATCTAAAGAAAAACCTTGTCGGTTCTTGGATACATTGATAAGTTCTAATGTGTTTTCCACTGTGCTCATCCTTTATAAATAATTTTTAATATTTCTTGTAATTCTTCTAATGTTAACCCAATTAGTTTAGCTGTGCTGCTGGCTTCTGTTAAATGTTCTTCGATTGTTTTCAACTTGTTTTCACGAAGTATTTCTTTGTTTATTGCTGCAACATATGACCCTTTTCCAGCGACTGTAACAATAAAACCGTCTTTTTCAAGTTCATCATAGGCTCTTTTGGTTGTAATAACGCTAATTTTCAGTTCTTTTGCAAGACTTCTAATAGAAGGAAGAGATTGTGTTTCTTTTAGTTCACCTGCTACTATTTGCTCTTTTATTTGCTTTACTATTTGCAAATAAATAGGTTCCTCAGAGGAATTGGAGATAAAAATATTCATTAGAAACACCTTTCAACTGTTATATCTGTATATAGTCAGTATATACAGATATAACAGTAGTGTCAACCCTCATAATTAGACAAGTTTTTAGTCTATCATAATAATATTATGTAAACAAATTATTTCTTCTATTTTTAGCATTTAGTATCTAAGATAATATACAAAACATGCAGGAACTACATGGGGAAAAAGTAAATTCACGCGTGAATCAATTTAAACAATTAGACCAACGTCGCGAGTCTTTTATTGAAGAGGCAATTATACTTTGCAAAACTGGAGAGTCTTTTTCAGTTAAACAAATAAATGAAGTTACAGAGCGAATAAACGAATTAGCAAGACATGGTGTCATTCAATTAGCGAAAATGTTACATAAGCAATGGTATGTGAATTTGTAAATCGTAATAAAAAAACAGTTCTGGACGTGAGCTCATATCCAAGACTGTTTTTTTTATTAATTAATAATTTTCCATAACAGGATAAAATCGAAAAACAGCTTTCCCGACAACAGCATCCTCTGATATACAACCAAGCTGTCTACTATCCATACTATTTTGCCTATTATCCCCTAATACAAATAGATGCCCTTTAGGTACTGTAACTTTAAGATTTTCCGTCAATCTCTGATTAGGAAGTAAATGCTTCTTTTTCTCTTGAAGATATGGTTCGTCATATTTTTCGCCATTAATATAAAGTGTATCATCATAAATTTCAATCGTATCATCAGGTAAGCCGATTACTCTTTTTATATAATCTTCTTTTTCTATTGGTGAATGAAAGACGATGGTATCAAAATGCTTGATTTGGCCAACTTTAGAGACAATCACTCTATCTTGATTTTCATATGTTGGCTGCATGGATTGTCCTATTACCTTAACAGGGGCAAAAATAAAGTTACGGCAAATAAACACAAATATTAATGCGCTAATAAGTGCAATAATCCACGACTTTAGCTCTCTTTGAAAAGCTGATTTCTTATTAATATTGCTTCCCTCTTTTCTCTTTAAAAAATAGTTGGTTCTATTTAGGTCACCATTTTATACATTAAAATATCATCTATATATTCATTTTCTGACAGTTTGATTTCTTTTATTTTGCGACCTTCTTCTATAAATCCCATACAAGTATATAAAGAAATAGCCCTAGTATTTGTTGAGAAAACACCTAAGCTAACTTTTTCAATCAGCGGATTTTCTTTTGCCCAAGCTAGTAGTGCTTTCATAAGTAATTTTCCTATTCCTTTACTTCTATACTTTTTACTTATCATCATCCCAAATGACCCTGTGTGATTAAGTCTTTGTCTATTTTTTGTTTGAAAGACAATAAAGCCAATTACTTTATTGGTTTCTTCCGCAATTAGGATAGTTTCTCTCTCATTATGCAATATTTTAGCGACCCATGCCTGCTGCTCTTCCAGTGTTTGATTATACTCTTCGATAGTAGTTATCAGATAATCTTCTTCGGCAATCACAGATTGCTGAATAGCAAAAATTGCTTCTGCATCTTCCAGTTTCGCATGGCGGATAAGATATTGATCTGCTGATTTCAATTTCTTTAGCCACTCCTTAATAAATATGAATGTGATGATATTAATAGATTAAACTCCCACTGAAGGAATTTAATTCCATTATAGCATAGCCACGATAAAATTACTCTGACCTGTTTTTCTTTTTTCTATATATAATCCAAGCTATTACAATAACTACAACTGGAATTAAAATTGGTGATAATCCAACAATCATCACGATGACACTTGAAAGGAAGGAAATTAACCCGTTAATCGTGCTCACGAATTGACTTTTTGCTTTTTCCCATGTATTTAAAGACTCTTTATCTTGAATAGAACCCACTTTTACTAACTCTTCTTCCAGTTGAATCGTGACAGTCGAATAGTCTACGTTATTTTTTAAGTATTTCATTCTCCCTAATATTTGTTCTTTTTCTGCCTGCACAGTTGCAAGATCATTTGATATTTTAAGAAGGTCTTCCGTTTTTTCTGCTTGTTCCATTAAAGCTAATAGCCTTTTTTCCACTGCTTCCTTAGCTTTTAGCCGGGATTCCAAATCAACATATTCTTCAGTCACATCGTTACCAGTGATACTCTTCTCTGTAACTTTAATGCTTTTCTTTTCGATATCGTTTAAGTAGGTTTGGAAATGTTTTTGAGGAATTTTTACGATAATAGTCCCATTTATATAATCTGTGCCACTATCATAAATGGACGATTCCACTACATACCCGCCTAGCTCGGCTGCTTTTGACTGGATATGCTTCTCTACGTTGTGATAGTCTTTCACCTTTAAGGATAGATTCCCATTATAAATAACTAATCGGTCATTATTACTAATTGCTTGACCGCTATTTTCTTTTACCGTTTTACTATCTGTTGCGGGTATTTCTCCTATTTCATTCTGGGCATCGATGACATTGGAATCAGCCTTTTCATAATCTCTGCTATCCGCTGCTTTATCTTCGGAATTTTGTGAGCAGCCAGTTAATAATAATAGAAATAATAACGACCAATTTAATATAATTAGAAATTTTTTCATTTTTTTCCTCCTGCGTTTTGTTAATGATTAGACGGATAAGAAGAAATTAAGTTTCAGTTTAGTTCCATTTTTTTATTATAAAACTCATTATTAAGTTCATCTAAAAAAAGACCATTTTTTACACCAATTCAGTATTTTTTGTATACGATAATACAAATTTAGTTACAGGGATAAATCCATTTGATTATCATACAATGTTATAAAAGTGGTGGAAATAACGTTTATACGGAGGGATTCTTTGTGGAGTTAGACAGGCATATGGAAATGACTTTTCAAAACTTACAAGAGAAAAATATGACCTTTGATATCGTTTTTCAGCGTATCCTTGCTTTTATGTCTAGAAGTCCTTCGGGAAATTATCAATTAATGATTGGTACAGATTCACAAGTGCATACCAAACATACGAAGTTTATTACTGGAATAGTCATTATGAATAAAGGAAAAGGTGCTTGGGCCTGTATTAGAAAAGTGATCATACCAAGGAAGATTTTAAGACTTCATGAGAAAATCTCCTATGAGACAACACTAACAGAAGAGGTAGTTAGTCTGTTCACAGAGGATAGGAAAAACCAATTAATTGATGTTGTCCTCCCTTTTGTTTATCAAGGAGCAACTTTCTCGATAGAGGGACATATAGATATTGGAGCAGGCAGAAGAAATAAAACAAGTGAATTTGTCAATGAAATGGTAGCAAGAATGGAGTCAATAGGTATCGAACCAAAAATTAAGCCTGATTCATTTGTTGCTTCATCCTATGCTAATAAGTATACGAAATAATTAAATAAAAAAAAACCTGTCCACAAACGGAACAGGTAAAATACATTTATTTTTCTTTTGAAGAAGCAACTTCTTCAGAAACCTTTTTATTTTTGTTAATAAAATGAATGATAAATGTGATAATAAACGCAGCAATTAGAATCCCAAAAAATACATAGTGATCTAATTCATATCCAAAAATGCTAGCAAACATCTTTACCGCGATTATCCCAATTAATACAAAGGCGGTATTCTCTAATTCTGGAACTTTTTCAATGAGAACTAAGAATAATTTGGCAACAGTTCTCATCATTAAAATACCGAGCATTCCACCAATCAGTAGAATCCAGATTTCATTTGAAACAGCCAAAGATGCTAATATGCTGTCAACCGAAAAGGCTAAATCCATTAATTCTACGGAGATAACAGTTGCCCAGAATACTCCGAACAATCTTATTGTCCAACTGTCTTTCTTCATCGCTGAGGAATCTTCATCTTCCTCACCAAGCCAGAAATGCTTAATTACAATCCATGCTAAGTATGCTGCTCCAACTACTTTTATCCAGGTAAAATGGATTAAGTAAACACCAATTCCAATAAAGAAGAAACGGAAAAAATAGGCTCCGAATAAACCATATGTCAATGCTTTTTTTTGTTTATCTGGCGGTAAATGTTTTACCATTACTGCTAATACGAGCGCATTATCTGCTGATAATAAGCCTTCTAAAATGACTAACGATCCGATTAATCCCCATGATACTGGATCTGTTAATACTTCTGCCCACATCTTCCAATCAAAAAATGAAGCATAGGTTGATAATATCTGATGTAAAACGTCCACTTAATGAGCCTCCATTATTATATGTAATCATATGGAAGCTATTATACTCCTATCATTTTCAGATAGCAACTGTAATAAAGCAAAGAAGAAAAAATACCTTCTATTATTCTTCATAAATCATTTTTACTGTCATACCACCGTCTACCATAAGATTCGTTCCTGTAATAAAATCATTTTGCGGATTTGTGAGGAAAAGGCATGCTCTCGCAATATCCTCAGGTTTACCTACTCTTTTTGATAGATGCTGTTCATGATCGCTTTCTCGCAGATTTTCATAATCTTTCGTTTCGATCCAGCCTGGTGATATGCTGTTAACTGTTATATGTGCATCAGCTAAACTATTTGCCAAAGCATGAGTAATAGCCATAATTCCACCTTTGCTAGCACTATAGCTTTCTGTATTAGGTTCCGACATATAGGCTCTGCTAGATGACATGTTAATAATCGACCCTTTTGCGCCTTGAGTTCGCATGATTTTTGCGACTTCTCTTGAACAAAGAAACACGCTGCGGAGATTCGTATTTATCACATCATCCCATTCTTCTATCGTTAAATCGTAAAATGATTTAAAAATGCCTTTACCGGCGTTATTAATTAAGATATCAATCTTTCCAAATTTCGCTTGTGTTGTCTCAACCATTTGAATGATATCTGCTTCGTTTCGAACATCGGTTTTTATAAAAATTGCTCTCTCTTTTTGCTCTATAGAATCAAGTACATGTTTTCCTTGCTCTTCATCTATATCAGCTAGGATAACATAGGCATCTTCTTGCAAATAAGCTTTTGCAATTGCTTTGCCAATACCATTACTAGCGCCAGTTACAATGACAACTTTATCTTTGTACATTCTAATCACCAACCATTCATATAAAAAAGCAAGCCAATTTCTCAGCCTGCCTTGTTGTATTTATTCTTCAGTGATTTCCACTTTTTCCATAACATCGCCATTTTTCATTGCTTTTACAGCAGCAATACCGGACGTAACTTGTCCAAATACTGTATGAACACCATCTAAATGCGGTTGTGGCTCATGTACGATAAAGAATTGGCTTCCGCCTGTATCACGGCCAGCGTGTGCCATAGAAAGAGCTCCTTCCACATGTTTGTGAGGGTTTCCTTCTGTTTCACATTTGATTGTGTATCCAGGTCCTCCTGTTCCATTTCCATTTGGATCGCCGCCTTGGCTGACGAAACCAGGAATTACACGGTGGAATGTTAAACCGTTATAGAAACCTTTTTTAATTAGTTCCACAAAGTTAGCTACTGTTCCAGGAGCTTCGTTTGGATATAATTCGAATTCAATTTTTTCACCATTTTGCATTAATATGTATCCTTTAGTTGCCATGATCAACATCTCCTTATTTCAAAATCAGCTTTTATCATATCATCTTTTCGGAAAGAAAGAAAATATTACGTTCCTTTTATCCATTATTCTTTTAATTTCTTTGGTTCTTCATAATCGATACCTTTTGTATCTACAGTAATTTGTTTCATTTTTATCTCTTCTACTGGTTTATCATTCTTATCTCTTTTTGAAGAGACTATTTTATCGACGACATCCATGCCTTCTATCACTTTCCCGAACGGGGCGTATTCTCCATCCAAATGAGGGGCGTCTGCAACCATAATGAAGAATTGTGACCCAGCAGAATCAGGCAGTTGAGATCTTGCCATGCTAATTACGCCTCTTTCGTGCTTTAAGTCATTTTCAAACCCATTCTCTGAAAATTCCCCTTTGATCGAATAGCCAGGACCGCCTGTTCCATTTCCATTGGGGTCACCGCCTTGGATCATAAAATCAGGAATAATTCGATGGAAAATTAATCCATCGTAAAAGCCTTTATTTACTAATGATACGAAATTATTGACTGTATTAGGGGCTTTATCGGGATAAAGTTCTAATGTAATAGTCGAATTATCTTCCATCGTAATCGTTACAATAGGATAGTCGTCTGGTGAAATCACTTTTGCTTGTGTTGTATTTTCTTCTTTTGATGGCTCACTTTTCGTTGTGCCACAGCCTGACAGTAGTAAAAGAAGGACTAAACTCAAGAAAAATACTATACCACCTGTTTGTTTTCTACTCAAATAACATCATCTCCTCTGTATGGATTCTTTCCTATTTTAACGAAAACGTTTTTGTTTGTACAATGAATAACTGATAATAGCTAAAGAAAGAGCATTATCCCAAAT
Source organism: Niallia sp. FSL W8-0951 (assembly GCF_038006525.1). Classification (NCBI taxonomy): domain Bacteria; kingdom Bacillati; phylum Bacillota; class Bacilli; order Caryophanales; family Bacillaceae; genus Niallia; species Niallia sp. FSL W8-0951. The sequence goes on along the minus strand of NZ_JBBOVK010000001.1, from coordinate 1,319,324 downwards.
CTCCGGATAATGCTTTTTATTCATGATATATATTTTAATAGATAACTAGCTAAAGAAGGAGAATGTATACGCACTGCTAGTGAAGGAGGAGTACTCCCATTCACTAATTCGGACGGTAAGCCAAACCAAATAACTTTTTCATCAATAATAATGAAAGGAAACGGTATATCAGGAGCTGAACCAATACTCCTTCTATTGAGAAGTTGTTTCCATTGTTGTTTTAATATCTCCTTCTGTTTTGGAAAAGAGGCTATTATTGTATGGTTGGAACGCTTGATATCTTTTTCTAGTAATTCTACTCTTTGTGCGTGCGTCCAGTATAGTTTTGGATTCTTCTTTTGAATCCACTCGCCAATTTGTTGGTTGGTTACCACTTTATTGAATGCTTCTTGATGGTTGACAAGCTGTCGAATCGTTTTCTTCCTATCTATTTTTGTTTTTATATAATTTCTGTTTGCTATATGAATAAATTTCCCTTTTGCCCTGCTGATCGCCACATTTATTAACCGTTCGCTTTCTTTGCCGGTTAAAAGGATTCCAGGCTTCAAAAATGCCTCTCCTTCTACACTATCAAAGATGATTATATCTCTTTCGCTTCCTTGAAAACGATGGACTGTAGCGATAATAAGCCGTTTTTCTATGATGGCTTCTGGGAAAAATTCTGATGCCATTGCTTCCATTATTTCCGCCTGTGCTCGATATGGAGTAACGTAGCCGATACTCGTTGTTCCTTTTTCATTTAAAGCTTCATTTATAACTTGCAGAGCTAATAATAGATGGATATAATTCATACGTGATTTCGAAGCTCTCTCAAATGTGGCATATGCGCCAAATTGACTCGAATCTAATAAAATATTCGCCTCTCCTTGGAAAGGTAGTTTTTCTGCGATTGCTTTTCTGTTTCTTTCCACCTTCTTATGATCGCCTACCAGAGAATGATATATATATTTATTGGTAAATTGAGAGATGCTTGGATGCATCCTTCTTTGTTCGTTTAATAACAAAAGCTGAGGATGAAGCGATGAACTATGAACCGTTTCGGCAACGCCTGTCGCGTGGAATACGTCTTCTTTTAACCATTTATCTACTAAAGCATGACGGCTAGTTGCGATAGGAGGTAACTGTTTAAAATCTCCACAAATAATGATTCTTTTTGCTAGTGATGCAGAAAAAGCGACTTGTGGAATATATGCCATGCTCGCCTCATCTACTATTACTAAATCGTATTCATCTTCATAAATGGCTGGATCTGTGGCAGCTTTTACTATTGTCGTGCCAACAATTTTTGCTTTTTGTACAAATTGCAGTTCCCTTTTTCTGATTTTTTCCATCACATTTGCTAATTTCTCTTCCATCTCTAATAACTGAGCAGAATCTCTTGTTGTAAACGAATAAGAAAGGTCTTGTTTAAGTTTTAGTTTTTCTTCAAAAAAATACTGTTTTTGCTTGGCAAGATCCATATCCTTTTTATCTAATAAGGAACTTGTTGTAATTTTTTCTTGTTCAAGTGATGCATTATTGCTATTTCCCCCATAGCGAAGGATATCCCCTATTTTAAATCGGTCCTTTTCTTTAATCGTTGTCGTTATTTCCGTGAGTAGAACATCTACAGCCTGGTTACTTTGTGCTAAGAGTAAAATCCTCTTACCTTTCCAATAACGTTGTAGAGCAACTCTAGCTAATGTGTATGTTTTTCCTGTTCCAGGCGGCCCCCACACAAAGGAGACGGGGTTATATTTGCATCTTAAAGAGAGCTCATGAACATGATTTTTCAGTTGCTCACTTGGGTGCTTTGTTTCTTCACTAGGTTGCATTAATTTAACGATTCTACTAAGCTTACGTTTATTTTTTTTAATAGTATCAAAACGGATTTGCAGCTGTTCTAATAGCTCCCAAGGATCATGGGATAAATATGCTTCTGAGACATCCTCACCAATCGCCTTTTCCAAAATAATAAGAAGGCTCTTGCCATCTGCCGATAATACTCTCCCCCTTACAGCCTGACTCCCCCAGTGAATCATTACATTTGATCCAATTGGAACCTTTAGATTGCTGATGCTTTCAAAATAATACGTAAAGTCATTTTCTGTGTTTAGGCGAATTCCATTATATAAAGCAACTTTCGATTGCCCGTATTTTTTTAAATGATTGATCTCGATTTGTAGTGCTTGCTGCCATTGTTTAATGGTAGTGATAATGTTTGTCATTTTCTCCTTTAATTCCTTTTCTAAAAAAGTCGATTTTTCTATTATAGCATTTAAAAGAAAAGAAGAATAGAAACAGGGAAATCCAGTTCTATCCTTCTAGTTCTTTGCTATTCTTCGTTTGCTGTTCTATATATTCATCAATTTTTGCATCTAATCGTTCTAAACTCTTTATTGCCCTTTCCTTCGTTATCGTACGATAGTGATGATGTCCCCCAGGCTCCTCGTCCTTTTCATCAGCTAGTTTAACAATTTTTTGTAAGGGGGTTAAAATCACGGAACCACCAGGAATGAAACTATCTGTATGGAAAAGAACGGCTAAAGCTATTTCTTTTGCTTTAATTGGATTTTCTCCTAAGCGGATTAATAATTTATGTGCTCTTTCCGCCCCTTTTATTGGATGAATGTCATTTTGTCTATATAATTTATAATCCCATTTTCCATCTTTATACCACGTATAGTGTCCCATGTCATGTAAAAATCCGGCTTTAGCTGCATTATCGACATCGACACTTGATTCTTTTGCCATTTCAAAAGCATGATAAGCAACTGCCAGAGCATGAGCTAAACCTGAGCGTGTAATATATTTTTGTGCAATATGATGATTATATATATCGAGAAGTTTAACGTCTCTCATCTCCGACACTCCCTTTCTTTATAAACAATCACACTCTATATTGAGAGAGCATTTGATAAACTTTATTTGCTTTATCCTACCCTTATTAAGCCTTTTAAAAAAGTATTTTTCCTATTATATTATATTTTTTGTAAAATGATAATAAAAAACACTTGTAATAGCTAAATGGCTTAGATTATAAGTCGGTTATGAATTATTTTATTGAAATTTTTGTTTTGAATTTTTATAATATTTTGAATGCGTAAAATTTTCTTCTTTTGTAAAAGAGATTTTATAGGTTAGATATTAGCGTATATAGAAAAAAAGATGTGATACTCGCTAATCACATCTTTTTTCTCGTTTATGCATTTACAGTAGGTAAAATGGAGGCGCCCATTAAGTATTCGTCAACTTTTCTAGCAACTTCTCTGCCTTCGTTAATTGCCCATACGATCAAGCTTTGCCCTCTGCGTGCATCACCAGCCGCAAATACACCTTCCAAATTCGTTGTAAAATCGCCATATACCGCCGCAACTTTACGACTTGTAGTTTCCAGTCCGAAATGTTTCAGTACTGGTTGTTCAGGACCTTCAAAGCCGATCGCAATAAATACTAACTGTGCTGGCCAAACTTTTTCCGTACCAGGAATTTCTTTGAAAATAAACGTTCCATCTGCTTGCTTTATTTTTTCCATGGAAACAGTATGAAGCTCTTTTAGCTTTCCGTCGCTATCTTTTACCATTCTTTTTGTTTGAATTCCATATTGTCTTGGATCTTCACCAAACTTTTGTTCAGCTTCTTCGTAAGCATATTCTAATGTGAATACATTAGGCGCTGCCGGCCACATATTTTCACTTGAGCGCATTATCCCAAGCTTTGGATGCTTCCCAAATTGAACTACACTTTTACAGTTCTGACGTAATGCAGTTGCTACACAATCTGCTCCTGTATCGCCGCCGCCGATAACGATGACATCTTTTCCTGCTGCATCGATGAAGTTTTTATCTTGAAAATTGGAATCTAGTAGACTTTTGGTAACACCTGTTAGATAGTCCATTGCAAAATGAACACCCTCTGCATCTCTGCCTTCCATAACTAAATCTCTTTGTTTCTGGGCACCAGTACATAGAATAACAGCATCATACTGTTCTCTTAATTCTGAAGCTGTTATATCTTTCCCTACTTCGGTATTGGTAATAAAATCAATCCCTTCTTGTGTAAGTAGTTTCACTCTTCTTTCCACATCTTTTTTGTCAATTTTCATATTGGGTATCCCATACATTAATAATCCGCCTGGTCTATCTGCACGTTCAAACACAGTTACAGAATGGCCTGCTTGATTTAACTGATCTGCACTAGCTAGCCCTGCTGGTCCTGAACCAATAATGGCTACTTTTTTTCCTGTTCTCTTCGCAGGTATCCGCGGTTGGATCCAACCCTGTTCAAATCCCTTATCAATAATAGTGCGTTCAATATTTTTAATCGCAACAGCTGGATCTGAAATCGCTACAGTACAGGAACCTTCGCAAGGAGCTGGACAAGCACTTCCAGTGAATTCTGGGAAATTATTTGTTTTCAATAAACGATCTAATGCCTCTTTCCATCTTCCTCTATAAACTAAATCGTTCCATTCAGGGATTAAGTTATGGATTGGACAGCCGGATGTACTTCCCGCAATTTCCATCCCGATATGACAGAATGGTGTTGCACAGTCCATACATCTCGCCCCTTGTCTTTGTAGTACTTCATCAGAGAAAGGAGCAGAATACTTTTTGAAATCTTTTAGACGGGAAAGCGGATTTCTTTCTTCCGCTTCCTCCCGATTATATTCGATAAATCCAGTTGCTTTTCCCATTCTGTTCTCTCCTTTCTACTGCACTAATACGGTAATTTTATTTGCTTGTTTTTTTTTGTCTTGATTGGAATTATTCGCAAAAGCTTCCATTGCGGCATCTTCTTCTGATAAGCCATTTTCAAGTCCCTTTTGAATATTGGCAATCATTCGCTTATAATCTTTCGGTATAACTTTGACAAACCGTTGAACGAATTTATCCCAATTAACAAGTACCTGTTGACCTGCTAAACTACCTGTTAATTCAATATGCTTTTCAATAAGTCCTTTTATTCTCTCTATTTCTGCTCGTTCTTCTAATTGTTCAAAGATTATCATTTCCTTATTACACATTGCTTTAAATTGCTCTGCATCTTTCGGTAAAACATAGGCAACTCCACCTGACATACCTGCAGCAAAGTTCTTCCCTACTTCCCCTAAAATAACAACTTCTCCTCCAGTCATGTATTCTAAGCCATGATCACCAATACCTTCAACTACAACACTTGCACCACTGTTACGAACTGCAAATCTTTCTCCCGCTTTTCCGTTAATAAACGCTTCGCCGCTTGTCGCACCGTAAAATGCTACGTTTCCGATGATAACATTCTCATTCGCAACAATTGAATTGTCTGCGGGTACCTTTGCCACAATTCTACCTCCAGAGAGTCCCTTGCCAATATAATCATTTGCATCACCTGTTAAATACAGGCTCATGCCTTTGGGAATAAAAGCACCGAAGCTTTGACCTGCTGAACCTGTGAAATGTAAATTGATTGTATTGTCAGGAAGTCCTTCTTCGCCATATAGTTTCGATATTTCGCTACCAACAATTGTACCAGTTACACGATTAGTATTTTGGATACTAAAATGCAAATGCAGCGCTTCTTTATTAATAATAGCTTTTTGAACTGCTGGAAGTATTTTTTGAATATCTAAACTTTCATCAATTTTATGATTTTGTGGTGTTTCAAACGTTCTTGGTCCATCGACTTGATATAATAGTTTCGATAAGTTTAAATCTTTTGCTTTCCAATGCGATTGCGCCTGTTTACTTACTTTTAGCACATCTGTTCTTCCAACCATTTCTTCTACTGTGCGGAATCCTAATTGTGCCATTAGTTCACGTACTTCCTCTGCAACAAAACGCATGAAATTGACAATATGATCTGGATCTCCAGCAAATTTATAGCGCAATTCTGGATTTTGGGTGGCGATACCCACTGGACATGTATCCAAATGACAAGCTCGCATCATCACACATCCCATTACAATAAGAGGAGCTGTAGCAAAGCCAAATTCCTCGGCTCCCATAAGAGCTGCAAGTACAACATCTTTTCCTGTCATCAGCTTACCATCTGTTTCTAAAACGACACGATTTCGTAAACCATTTAGCATCAGGGTCTGATGTGCCTCTGCTAAGCCTAATTCCCATGGCAGACCTGTGTGTTTAATACTTGTTTTTGGAGAAGCACCTGTACCTCCATCATATCCACTTACAACTATTACATCAGCAGCCCCCTTTGCAACACCAGCAGCGATGGTACCAATTCCGCCTTTTGAAACTAATTTTACTGAAATTCGCGCATCTCTATTGGCGTTTTTCAGGTCGTGAATGAGTTGTGCTAAATCCTCAATAGAATAAATATCATGATGCGGCGGTGGGGAAATTAATCCAACGCCTGGTGTAGAACCGCGAACTTCGGCAACCCATGGATATACTTTATTCCCTGGCAATTGACCTCCTTCACCCGGCTTTGCTCCTTGAGCCATTTTAATTTGTAATTCTTTCGCGTTTATTAAATAATGGCTCTTAACTCCAAAACGTCCAGAAGCTATCTGCTTAATATTACTTCTTCTGTTATCGCCATTTTCATCTATCATATATCGAGAAGGATCTTCTCCGCCTTCACCACTATTACTGCTGGCACCTAATCTGTTCATGGCAATCGCTAATGTTTCATGTGCTTCTTTACTTAAAGAACCGAAGGACATTGCACCTGTCTTAAATCGTTTTACGATAGATTCTACTGATTCCACTTCCTTAATATCGATAGGCTGTCGTGCTGAATCAAATGCAAATAAATTTCGTAAAAAACTCATGCTTTCTTCATTTGCAGCCTCAGAAAACTGTTTAAATAAGGAATAATCGCCTTTACGGCATGCCCATTGTAAGGTGTGGATTGTTTTCGGATTAAAAGCATGATGTTCTCCGCCTTTTCTCCATTGAAACTCACTTCCAGAATCTAATGTGTCGTCCATCCCATCTTGATAACCTAATTCATGTCTTTTCGTTGCTTCTTCAGCAATAATCTCTAAACCAATACCGCCAAGCTGTGAAACAGTTCCAGTAAAATAACGGTCGATAACTTCTTCGCCGATACCGACAGCTTCAAAAATTTGTGCGCCTCGGTAGCTTTGGACAGTAGAAATACCCATTTTAGACATTACTTTTACAACACCTTCTGTAATGACTGTATTATATCTTGCTACTGCTTCTTCATAGGAAAGGGTCAGCACCCCATCTTTGATTGCTTGATTGTAGGTTGCGTATACTAAATAGGGATTAATTGCATCAGCTCCAAAACCTATTAAACTTGCAAAATGATGAACTTCCCTTACTTCACCAGACTCTACGATAATACTTGCTTTCGTCCGCAGACCTTTCTTAATTAAATCCTGATGTAAAGCACTGACAGCTAATAAAACGGGAATCGCTTTATCTTCTCGTTTCATTGCACGGTCAGAAAGAATAAGTAAGGACACACCTTGTGCAATTGCTTCTTCTGCCTTTTGCACGAGCTGATTTAAACTGCTTTCTAAATCATCTGTAAACAAACTATCTAGTGTTCGTGCTGTAAATTCAGTAAATGTATGAGATCGTAATTGTTCTACATCACTATTTGATAATATTGGTGTTTTCAATTGGATTCTATGACAATTACTTGCATCAGGATGTAACAAATCACCTTCAGCACCTAACCAAGTTAAAGTTGATGTAACCAAATGTTCCCGAATAGCATCAATTGGAGGGTTAGTTACTTGTGCAAATAGTTGTTTAAAATAATTAAATAAAGATTGCGGCTTATTAGACAAGACAGCAAGCGGCGTATCATTTCCCATCGATCCAATCGGGTCTTTGCCCTCCAACACAACTGGAAGCAGATTTTTTTGGACATCTTCATACGTATAGCCAAATGCTTTCTGCCTTGCAAGTAAATCGGGAAAGTCTTCTGCTTTTTCTTCTGCATTCTCCTCTAGTCGAATAACTTCATCTAACCACTCATCATAAGGATGTGCCGAAGCAATAGTATTTTTTAATTCTTCGTCTGAAACAATACGGCCTTCTTCAAGATCAATTAATAGCATTTTCCCAGGACTTAAACGCTCTTTATAGAGAATATTCTCTTCTTCGACTGGAACAACTCCCACTTCTGAAGAAAAAACAATATAATTATCTTTCGTTACATAATATCTTGCTGGACGCAAACCATTACGATCCAATATAGCACCAATTTGTTTACCGTCCGTAAAGGTGATTGCCATTGGGCCATCCCATGGCTCCATTAAGCTACTATGATATTCATAAAAATCTCTTTTCGCCTTTGAAATATGGGGATTCTCAGTCCAAGGCTCTGGGATCATCATCATAGCTGCATGAGCAGGTGTGCGTCCAGATAAGATAAAGAATTCAAGTGCATTATCGAATACAGAAGAATCACTACCATTTGCATCTAATATCGGCAGTACCTTTTGCAAATCCTCTCCAAAAACTTCTGATACAAATTGCTGCTCTCTTGCTTTCATCCAGTTGAAATTTCCTCGTAATGTATTAATTTCTCCGTTATGAATTAAGTAACGGTTTGGATGTGCTCTTTCCCAGCTAGGAAAAGTATTTGTGCTAAAGCGGGAATGAACAATAGCAAATGCGGATACAAAAGCCGGATCCTGCACATCTAAATAAAAGCTTTCGACTTGGTCTGATGTGAGAAGTCCTTTATAAACAATGGTGCTAGATGACAAACTTGCGAAATAAAATTCTTTTTCTTCTGCTCTTCCCCAATTTTCAGCAAGTTTACGGATAATATATAATTTTCGCTCAAAAACTAATTTATCTTTGTTTTCTATGCTTGATTGAATGAATACTTGACGGACAATCGGACAACTTTCTTGTGCGACTTTTCCGATTTTTCTGAAATCTGTCGGTACAGTTCTCCAGCCAATAAGTTCTTGACCCATTTCTTTAATATATTCGTTAATTTTTGCTTCGATTATTTCTCTGTGAGGATCATCTTTGGAAAAAAAGATCATTCCTACCGCGTATTTACCGCTTTCGGGAAGATTGAATTCCTTAAGTTCTTTTCGAAAAAAGGTATCAGGTATTTGAACCATTAATCCAGCTCCGTCTCCTGTTAAAGGATCGCTTCCTTGTCCGCCGCGATGATCCAATTTACAAAGCATACTTAAACCTTTTTTCACAATGTCATGCGTCGCTTCCCCTTTTATATGAGCGTACAGTCCGATTCCACATGCATCATGTTCAAATTCCGGTCTATATAAGCCCTGTGCCTTTTCCATTTGGTTGTACGTCATTTCAACCACCCCTGTCAGATTTTCTAACAAATTTTTTTATTCAGATAATTTAATTATACTATACAAATTCATATGTACAATATATCATTTAGATAGAACTAATCTAAAAAAGAGATTATTATAAAGAAGGTCGGTAAAAATGGAACTTAGACAACTAAAATACTTTATTGAAGTAGCAGAAAGAGAGCATGTCTCAGAGGCTGCTGAACATCTTCATGTTGCCCAATCTGCTGTTAGTCGTCAAATTGCAAATTTAGAGGATGAATTAGGTGTTCAATTATTTGAACGAGAAGGAAGGAATGTCAAACTAACTCCGATTGGAAAGATTTTTTTAACTCACTCCCAATCAATCTTGAAATCAGTCGATCGAGCTGTAGAGCAAGTTAATGCCTATTTGGATCCTGAAAGAGGGTCGATTAAAATCGGCTTTCCAACTAGTCTTGCAAGCCACTTATTGCCGACTGTTATATCAGCATTTAAAGAAAAGCATCCAAATGTGAGGTTTCAATTACGGCAAGGATCTTATTACTTTTTAACCGAAGGCGTAAAAAATAGAGATATAGATTTAGCATTCTTAGGACCTGTACCAACAGATGACTTCTTATTAACAGGCAATATTTTATTTACAGAGAGAATCTTCGCATTATTACCAAGTAATCATATTTTGAGTGAAAGAAAATCACTTCGATTACGAGATCTGCGAAATGACGAATTTGTTTTATTTCCAGAAGGATATATATTGCAAAAAATTGCGATTGATGCATGTAAACAAGAAGGTTTTTTACCTAATATAAATGCTGAGGGTGAAGACTTAGATGCAATCAAAGGGTTAGTTTCCGCAGGAATGGGTGTAACTCTTCTTCCAGAGAGTACATTTTATGATACTGTTCCTAAATTTACAGTGAAGGTTCCTATTGAGGATCCAATTATTAGCCGGACAGTTGGTATCATCGTACCAAGTAATCGGGAATTGCCACCCTCTGTACAAACATTTCGCCGATTTATCATCGACTTTTTCACGATTCTAGAAAAATATCAGTAACTAAGAAGCAATAAGGGCCACACCTTTGCAAAAGGTAATGGCTTCTTATTGTTTTGTGAAAACTTTATTTTTTTAATACTTCCTTCACTAAGGAATGAAAAATCGTTAATGCATGATTAATTGGTTCAGGACTGGTCAAATCGACACCGGTTTTCTTCAGAAGTTCAAGAGGATAATCAGAACTTCCACTTTTTAAAAAGTCTAAGTAGTTCTCTGCATCTTCTTTCTTTCCTTCTAAAAGTTTATCGGCAATATTAATTGCAGAAGCAAAGCCAGTCGCATATTTATATACATAAAATGGACGGTAGAAATGCGGAATTCTTGCCCATCCATATTTCACTTGTTCGTCTATTACTAAAGAACTGCCATTGTATGCTTTAAATAGTTCTTCATAGGTTTGATTGAAAAAGTCCAAAGACAGTGGCAATCCTTTTTCCGCTTGTTCATGAACCGCTTTTTCAAACTCACTAAACATAACTTGTGTAAAGAAGGTTCCTTTAAAACTATCAATAAAATGATGTAATAAATGCTCGCGTTTTGTTTCATCATCTTCTATTTTTAACAAATGGCGAATTAATAAGACCTCATTAACAGTAGATGCTACTTCTGCAACAAAAATACTATATCCTGCACTTATTTGCGGCTGATGCTTACTACTAAAATAAGAGTGCATGCCATGTCCGCATTCATGAGCTAAGGTGAATAAACTATCTAAATCATCTCTATGGTTCAGTAAAATATACGGATGAACGCTATATAAGCCTAAATTATAAGCACCTGAACGTTTACCAGGCGTTTCACGTACATCAATGTATCGTTTTTCTTTAAAGGTTTTTAGCACACTTAAATATTCTTCACCAAGAGGCTTCAGCGCCTCCAGCATAATCTGAAAAGCATCATCATAGCTGATCTCTTCTTTAGCTGCCTCTCCAACTAATGGAACGCTTAAATCATAAGCATGAAGCTCATTAAGCCGCAGTCGTTTCTTACGAAAATTCATATAATCATCCATATAAGGTAAATTTTTTCTCGTCGTACTAATTAAATTATGGTAAACCTCAACAGGTACTTGGTCACCAAATAAGCTTTTTTCTAAGGCAGAAGGATAATTTCGAAGTTTTGCTGTTTTTACATTGTTTTTAACGGCGGCGCTAAAGGTCGCTGCTATTGTGTTTTTAAGACCGATATATGGCTTATAATACGCCAAATAAGCTTCTTTTCTAACATCTCGGTCCTCATCTTCTATTCTTTTTGCGTACATTCCTCTTGTTAATTCAATCTTTTCTCCATTATCTGTTGTTACTTCCCCGAAGGTTATATCTGCATTATTTATCATACCGAACACATTACTAGGAACAGATAGCGATTCTCCCAGTTCAGATAGTACCTCTTCTTTCTCCTTGCTTAATACATGTTTTTTATAGCGGAAAGATTCCAAGAGATCTTTTTCAAAATATGCTAAGCCATCTTCTTCTTGTATGTAAGTTTTCAATTCCTTTTCATCTAAGGATAATAAATATGGCATAAAAAAGGCAGTGGCACTACTATATTTTTGGCCGACTATACGAGCTTTTTCAATAAGACTTTGAGCATGTGTATTCCGCGTGTCTAAGTCTAAAAGAAGCATGGCGTATGCGTAGACTTTTCTATATATATAACTAACTTCCTCGGATAATGTTAGATACGCTAATAATGTTGTTCCATTCGTAATTTTTCCATTGAATTCTGAAAGAGCCGCTATTTTTTCTTTTACCGCATCTAAATCCTTTTCCCACTCAGCCTCTGTTTTGTATATATCAAGTAAATTCCATTTTTCACAATCAGCAACTTCTTCTCTTGTTTTATATGTTTGCATAAACTTCCTCCCATTCTTTCTGTTTCTATTTTACCCTTATTTATAAAAGTCTTATCATTTCTTTTAAAATAGAAGAGATTTTATGTATATGCAATAATGATACATAGCAGAAGGCTTTTATGTAAAGCAGAAAAGACTAATACGACCCTTTGATCAATCTCTAATTTAGCTTTGCGCTAATTAATAAGCACCATTGGCTTTTTTTTACAGTTTCAACAGCAATGCTAATTTCAGCACACAAAGATTCCGTATGCTAAAATTAGACAATAAAACTACTATTCTTTAAAAAAGCTTGTCAGTATCATCTATATGTGTTATATTTATCAAGCGATGAGCTATATTGAATAAGTCAATAAACGTTATTGCGCTATGTGGAGCGTAGTTTATTGCCTCAATACGTAGGACACATTTTATGTGTCCCTTACACTGCTGATAAACCTATGTTTATCAGCAGTTTTTATATGGTTAAACGATAAGTTGATAGAACGAAAATAGCTATCCTTTTTCAGGAAAAGACCTCGCTGCATCTCTTCTCAGAAATATAGCGAGGTTTTCTCCTCTAGGATAGCGGTTATGATTATATTGTTTATTTTATAGTAGTTATTTTGCAGTTAATTGATTTAATTCTTCTGTTAAACGATAAAATAATTCTTTGTCACCAGCAATTAATGTTTCATCGATTTGTCTTTTTAGTGTAGCTTTTCGAAAGTCATAAAGGGCCTTTTCCAATACCATTTCTGCAAATAAAGAATCCACAACATTTCCTACAGACTGTTTTGGTGCATTTAATAAATATTTTTCCATTTGAATCAACCCCTTGTTCTTTTTTATAGTATAGCAGTAATATTCTGATAATTCAAATACTTTTTCAAGGTAATTTAACCCATTTAAGATGTTTTTGTTTAACCCCTAACTATTAACTTTATTAACTTTATTTATTTACTTCCCACTAAAGAAATTTATAAACATAAAAAGGAACAATTCAAGGTTTTGTTTCGCTATCTTATCATCAATTTGATATTGGCTATTTCTCTATTTTCATGTATTCTGTAAAGAGGTTATGAAAGGGGAAATACAGATGAGCTATAAAATGATCGTATTAGATATGGATGATACTTTATTAACAGATGACCATATTATTTCAGAAGCAACCAAAACTGCTTTAATGCTTGCACAAGAAAAAGGTGTAAAAGTAGTTCTCGCTTCTGGAAGACCAACATATGCAATGCTGGACGCGGCAAAAGAATTAAGACTTGCGGAATATGGCAGTTTTATTCTTTCATTCAACGGAGCAAAAATAACTAACTGTCAAACAAACGAAGAAGTATTCAGCAGTACACTTTCTCCCGAAACAGTTCATCAGCTATTTGATTTGAGCCAGAGAGAAAACATTTGGATTCATACTTATATGAATGACGAAATTATTACGCAAGAAAATAATCCTTTTACTGAAATCGAAGGAAAACTTACAGGCTTGCCGATAAAAACAGTTGCGGATTTCAAGCAGACCGTTTCGACTCCTGTTGTAAAAGTATTAATGGTGAAAGAAGAAAATTATCTTAAAGAGGTAGAAGCAAGGCTGCAAAAAGAATTAGCTAATGATTTAAGTGTCATGCGCTCTAAGCCATACTTCCTTGAATTTACTGAATTAGGTGTTACTAAAGGGACAAGCTTAGCGATACTTATTGAAAAACTTGGTATCTCTAGAGAAGAAGTGATTGCAATAGGTGATAGTTATAACGATGTTGCCATGATTGAATTTGCTGGCCTTGGAGTTGCTATGGGAAATGCGCCAGATGATGTGAAGCAGCTTGCAGATTACGTAACTGATACAAATAACAACGATGGTATAGCAAAGGTGATTGATACGTTTATTTTAGAGCCCTTGATTACGAAATCTGTTTAATAATTTATTTTATTCGCATTATAATAAAGATAAAGCTTCGATTATAAATCGAAGCTTTATCTCTTTTAAGTTTTCCGTTATTATTCCTTTAAAAATTTACTGGTTCATTCTTCTTCATCCGGCTCATTAAACACCTTGATTGTTTTAAAAGCTAAATTCACTTTAAAATGAAGATTCCAATTACTACGAAGGATTTCAATCTCATGGTCTTGAACAGAAACACATAAGACAACGTCCCCATCCCAATCCATTAAAACATATTCATTTTGATTAGAGAAAAGTTTATAATCTTTATGTGCTATTAAATTCCATCCAAAATTTAGCGTGTGGCTTTTATTCACCATTAAGATACTCCTTTATTTTCCTCGCAAAAGGAATTATTTCACTTCAACAGCCCATCCAAATGGATCTTCTTGTCTTCCATTTTGAATATCTGTAATTGTATTATATAATTTGGATGCTAACTCCCCTGTTTCTCCATTATTTAAAATGATTTTTTCCTCGTTCCAGAAGAACTCACCAATCGGAGAGATAACAGCAGCTGTTCCTGTACCAAATGCTTCTTCTAATTGCCCATTTTTATGTGCTTCAAAGATTTCAGCAATAGTTATTTTTCTTTCTGTTACAGGAATATTCCAATATTGCAGCAACTCCATAACACTGCTTCTGGTTACCCCTTCTAGTATGCTTCCATTTAATTCAGGGGTATATACTTCCCCATTAATTTTAAAGAAAACATTCATAGCTCCAACTTCTTCAATATATTTCTTTTCTACGCCATCTAACCAAAGAACTTGGGAATATCCTCTTTCATTTGCAATTTGTTGTGCTTTTAAGCTTGCTGCATAGTTTCCAGCTGTTTTAGCAGATCCTGTACCACCTGCAACTGCACGAACATATTCATTTTCCACAAAGATTTTAACCGGTTTAACTCCCTCTTTATAATACGAACCAACAGGAGATAAAATGATCATAAATTTATAGCTAATTGATGCAGCAACTCCTAAGAAGGGCTGTGTGGAAATGATAAATGGTCTTATGTATAAAGAAGTACCTTCCCCTTTTGGAATCCACTCTCTATCAATATTAATTAATTGTGTTAAAGCATTTAGGGCAAACTCTTCATCTATTTCTGGAATACAAAGTCTGTCATTTGATTTATTTAAACGCTCCATATTTTTCTTCGGTCTGAATAAAAGCACTTTACCTTCTTCTGTTAAGTATGCCTTCATGCCTTCGAAAACTGCTTGGCCATAGTGGAAAACAACAGAAGCAGGATCTAAAGTAATTGGTTGATAGGGCAAAATTTGAGCATCATGCCATCCTTTGTCTACTGTATAATCCATCATAAACATATGATCTGTAAATACTTTACCAAATACTAATGTAGAAGGATCTGGTTTCGGCTTTTTTTCTTTTGCTAAAGTCACAGTGATTGTTTGATCTGTCACGTTTCCATTCTCCTCATCTTAAATATTATTTCTATTTATTATAACGCAAACTTACTATAGTGAAAGTAATTTTGATAAAAAGATGTGAAATTTTTTCCTAATAATTATTTACAGCACAAAAAAACAACCAATATCTACAAAATTATTTGTAAATTTGATTGCAATGTTTAATTCCAATGTTTTGTGTCTTCTAAAAGTTCATCAATTTCTATGTCGATTAAATTCCATGTAGATATTTCCTGCTCTAAATCGGCTGTGTTTGTTAAAATCTCATCAATGTCGGTTCTAATTAAATGCATAGTGCCTCCTTTAAAACCGTCTTAAATCTGTCTAGAGTGCTTATAAGTAAAATTTTCCAAATAGAAACGGCTATATTCATTATAACAGTTTATAGCGTTAACATATAATAAAGATGCTTTACAAATTGATTACACAGTCTAGACAAACCAATTAGGACGTAATGGCATGGTATAATAATTAAATAGGATAAAAAGTGAAAAACAATCTATCTCAATATACCCAGATAAAATAGTTTTAAACCTAATTTTTTTGGTTATAATTAGAAGACTATTGGAGGTTACTATCAATGATTAGACTATTAAAATGGGTTATTACCATTCTCCTTATATATGGAGCATATAATTTTTATTTTAAAGACAATGGACATAATGCTGAAGAAAGCAAACCTTCTAGTTCCATGGAAAATCGCATAAATCAAGATTCGATCACTTCCTTTTTCCAATCCTTTACTGATGAGTTTGAAAACATAAAATCCTTTTTTAAAAATGCAGAGGATATATTACCTGACTGGAATATTGAAGGAAATACTGAAGATACTGAAGAAATTGATAAACCAGAATTAGTTACACCGCAAGACCATCCTTTTTCGATTCATAATATATCTCTCGGCGATGATAAAAAGTCGGTTGAAAAGTCACTGGGACCACCAAAACGGGAAACAATCAATGAATACGGCATCTCTTGGTATGCCTATCATCAAAATTATCACAATTTTGTTATGGTAGGCTATGATGAACATAATCAAGTAGAAGCCTTATATACCAATCAAGATTTAATTGCTTCAACAAATGGGATTAAAAAAGGAACAAAGAAAGAAGTTGTCTTAAAAACATTAGGAAAACCGTTAACAGAGATAAGAAAAGGACTTGTTTTTTATAAAATGGCAGAGGACAGAGATTACGAAGTATTCAGACTTGATGACTCATATGTAACAGTATTCTTTGATAAACATGAAAATAACAGCGTTACTGCTCTACAAATTGTCAGCTCTTCTTTGGAAGAAAATCGCAAGGATTTTTATGTGGAAGGAAACGAGAACTTAAAAGAAGGCTTTGAATATCAATTATTTGATTTAACCAATGCCAGTCGTGTCAATAACCATTTAAAACCGCTGACTTGGGATGAGGCAGTTCGTGATACAGCTCGAAAACATAGTTTGGATATGGCAGAAAATAATTATTTCAGCCACACTAATCTGGAGGGTGAATCTCCATTTGATCGCATGCTGAACGAAGGCATCCGTTACACTATAGCCGGGGAGAATTTGGCTTATGGCCAAAACAGCAGTATATTTGCTCACGAAGGCTTAATGAATTCAATGGGCCATCGGGAAAATATCCTGCAAAAAGATTTCGCCTCACTCGGCGTTGGGGTTGCCTTTAACAATAAATCCCAACCATATTATACCGAAAACTTCGTGACAGAATAAAAAATGAGGCTGGAAAATTGATTCCAGCCTCGTTTTTATGATTAGTAAACTTTATAATTACACAATTAAATTACCAATCATCCAAATTAAGAAAAAACTAATAACTATCGATAAATTAGCAGCAGTTCCAACAAAACGTTGGTTATATTTAAACTCCACACTATACGGTAAAACGCTTGATGCCATTGGCAAGATTAAGCAGATTAAAATGGTATAACGAAACATATCTTCTGCTGGCCATAAAAAATATGCTAGCACGCCTAAAAAAAGACCTGTCCCGTACCGTATTCCGAGTACCCTTCCAATCCCTTTCCAGTGATTCTTTTCAAAAGAAAAGTTCAAATAAATACCGAGAAGCAATAAAGAGAGTGGCATATTCGCCTTCGATATTGTAGATGTCACATCAATTATCTGATGGGGTATCTCGAAACCTACAATACTAATGAAGAAAATAAATACATAGGTCATCAGCGGGATAGACCGTCCCAGCTTCCCTACCACTTGCTTCGCTGAAAGTACGGACCCTTCTTGTGAATAATAGCTACCAATTAAATAACTAATTCCGAAAGTAACAATGGCATTTCCGATATCGAACATACCAAAATATTTTATCCCTTCAGCCCCCCATATACCTTGCACCAAAGGATATGCAAAGATACCAATGTTAAATCCAGGAATCAGCATGCCTAACATGCCTTTTTGCTTATTCGCTTCATTTCGGAAAAGAAATAGTCCAATTATGGAAATAAGAACACCATAGAATAAACCAAGAAATACCAATATTAACAAAGATTTTTCAATTATAACATTATGTAAGGTGGTGATGATTAAACAAGGTAAAGTAATATTGAAAATGATCCTTGCAAGACCTTCGCCATCTTTTTCTTTAATAATATTTCTTTGTTTAAAGAAATATCCAATGCCAATAATAATCACGGAATACAAAAACTGCGTATTAAAATTTTCCATTCTCTAAATTCCCCTACCTAAGCTACAAATTTCCAATGAACCTACTATACTACTTATCCGTATACTTGGAAAGACTAAGATATAGAAAAAAGACTTATTACGTTTGAGAAGATTTAAGATGTAACAAACGTGATAAGTCCTATTTAAATACTATTAGAAGCTATTACTTTCTGTCGCCGATCTATTCATTTCTTCTAATCTACGAATATCTATACGAATAAGCAAGGAAACTGCCAGAGATATAATAAACATACAAGAGAAAACAAGCAATGTTCCTTGATAGCTTCCTGTTGTATCGCGAATCCATGATACAATGCTAGGTCCAGCAACACCTGCAGCAGACCAAGCTGTAAGAATATAACCATGAATTGCCCCTAACTGTTTTGTACCGAATATATCTCCAATATAAGCTGGGATTGACGCGAATCCACCGCCATAGCAAGACATAATAATAAATACAATAATGGAAAAGGCAATATAATGATGTAAATGTGGTAATGCAAAGAATGCTACTACTTGGATAGCAAAAAATAAAGTATATACATTGGGTCTGCCAATATAGTCAGAAATTGCAGCCCAGGCAATTCTTCCAATTCCATTAAATACACCCATAATCCCAACTAGTGTTGCTGCACCTGCAACTGACATGCCGGCCAATTCCTGCCCCATGGGCGAAGCAACAGCAAGAATAGCAATCCCACAAGTAATGTTAATAAATAACATAATCCACAACGCCCAAAATCGTTTCGTTTTTACGGCTTCATTTGCTGTTAATTGTGATAAATCTTTCTTCCCTTTTCCATTTCCAGCTTCAACTGATTGCTGAAAACCTTTTGGCATAAATCCTTTTGGCGGTGCTTCTAAATATTGTGCTGAAACAAATATGATAACAAAATAAACAGCTGCAAGAATATAAAATGTATTAGCTATACCAGCTGTATTAATTAAATAATTCATAACTGGACTGCTGATCATCGCAGCAAAACCGAATCCCATAATCGCTAATCCAGTTGCCAAGCCTCTGCGATCCGGGAACCACTTAACCAATGTTGAAACAGGAGTAATATAACCGACTCCTAATCCAATCCCCCCAAATATTCCATAGGTAATGTAAAGAAGCGGTAAAGATTCGATGCTTATTGCAAAACCAGCACCAGCCATCCCCAAACCGAACATACAAGCGGACAACATACCAGAAGTTCGCGGTCCGTATTTTTCAACAAAATGCCCTAAAAAGGCAGCAGATAATCCTAAAAATAAAATAGCAATACTAAAAGTCCAGGAAATGCTCGTTAATGTCCAATTAAACTGTGACTCAAGCGGCTTTGTAAACACACTCCATGCGTATACAGATCCGATTGAAATATGAATACCGACTGCAGATAAAGCAATAAGCCAACGATTTTTTGTTTTCATTGTAAGACCCCTATTGTGTTTATTTATAAATTATCACTAATTGCATTTTCTAATTAGCTAGAATAGGTGATGGAAAGTGGCGCAACAGCTTTTCTTACCCCTTCTAACGCTAATTCAACCGTTTCATTTGTATGCAATATTACTGCCATTCTTCGCCCCTCTGTCGTCTTTGGTTTTCCAAAAATGCGTATTTGAGTATTTTCAAATGATAACGTTTCTTCTATCCCCTGAATTAAGTAGTCGTTACTTTCTTCAGTTGCTTTTAATGTTTTACTAGCACCTGGGCTATGCAGCTTCACTCCTGTAACTGGATATCCTAGAATGGCTCTAACATGTAAAGCAAATTCAGATAAGTCTTGAGTAATCATTGTTACCATTCCAGTATCATGAGGGCGAGGTGAGACTTCACTAAAATAAACTCCATTTTCTGTTAAAAATAACTCCACACCAAAAATTCCATAACCACCCAGACTATCTGTAATTTTCTTAGCAATCATTTCTGCCTCATTTAATTGCTCAGCAGACATGAAATGCGGCTGCCATGATTCTATATAATCTCCGTCTTTTTGGGTATGTCCAATTGGGGGACAAAAGATTGTGCCATTAACTGAACGAACGGTTAAAAGTGTAATCTCTGATTCAAATGCAATAAACTCTTCTACTATGACTCTTGTTTTCTTCCCTCTTCCTCCATCAACAGCTTCTTTCCAGCAAGATTCTATTCCATCTATGCTTCGGCAAATACTTTGACCTTTCCCAGAAGAGCTCATGACTGGCTTTATTACACACGGAAAGCCTATATTCTGTACAGCATCTTTCAATTCCGAAATGTTATTGGCAAAGGCATATTTTGCTGTCGGTATGTTCAACGTTTCACTTGCTAATCTTCTAATACCTTCGCGATCCATCGTTAAATAGGTGGCCTTAGCAGTTGGAACTACCGAATACCCCTCTTCTTCCAGCTCCACTAGCGCACTAGTAGCAATCGCCTCAATTTCAGGAACAATAAGATCCGGTTTTTCTTTTTCAATTATTGCTTTTAATTGATTACCGTCAATCATATCTATTGTATATGAGCGGTGGGCAGCATGACTAGCTGGTGCATGATCATAACGATCGACTGCGATTGTTTCTAGTCCCAGCCGCTGCGCTTCGATAATCACCTCTTTACCCAATTCTCCTGAACCTAATAACATAATCTTTCTTGCTTGTGAAGTATTTGGTGCTCCTAACACGATTGCCAATCCCCCTAAACAATTAATTATTCCTTTATTCTGCATAATATCGTAAAAAGCTCTTCTATTCAAGTCTTTTTTTCTCTATTTCCGAACGTTTATTAAGTTAGATTATTAATAATTCGTATTTTGTTGTGGTTACGGAAAAATTAATTGTCGATAAGGGAAGGTGCATTTAAGGAAGATGAACGCTGCTTTTTGTGAAAGAGATGATATAAGTGGTTTTCATTCTCCAGATGAACGTCACTTTTTATGGAAAAGATGGCATAAGTGGTTTTCATTCAACAAATGAACGCCACTTTTTATGGAAAAGATGGCATAAGTGGTTTTCATTCAACAAATGAACGTCACTTTTTATGGAAAAGATGGCATAAGTGGTTTTCATTCAACAAATGAACGCCACTTTTTGCGGAAAAGATGATATAAGTGGTTTTCATCGGCCAAATAAATACTTTCTATACAAAAGGAAACAAAACAATCCATGATTAGAGGTTTTTCCTCCTCAATCATGGTTAATTACAGACACTGAATTCTCCTGTATTCTCATAAATAAATTGTGAAAGTCTTGCTATCTATTAAGAGTTGAATAAACTATTTCTCCTTTGCAAATAGTTGCTTTCACTTTCCCCCTAAACGTTTTGCCTATATAAGGGCTTATTTTATGCTTATAATACAGATCTTCCTTTTGGAGTGTATAGGTTTCATTTAAATCAACAATAGCTATATCTGCATCACTTCCATTTGTGATACTTCCTTTTTGTGGATAGAGCCCGAAACGTTTAGCTGGGTTTGTACTTGTTATTTTTGCGATAATCGGAAGAGAAATTCCTCGTTTCCAATAGCCTTCTTCTAATAAAACAGACAGTGTCGTTTGACAGCCGGCAATCCCACCCCATGCTTCTAATAAATTGCCATTTTTCATGGATGGAAGCGATGGTGAATGATCTGATCCAATCATATCAATTTCCTCTCGTTTGATTGCTTCCCACAAGTCATCTACTTCGTTATCAGAGCGTAGCGGTGGAGCGCATTTTGCGACGGCTCCTAATTCTTCTAAGTCATCGATTGTTAATGATAAATAATGAGGACATGTTTCAACGCTTATGTCCAGCCCCCGCCGCTTTGCGACAATTATTGGTTCCAATACTTTAGAACTTGTGATGTGAACGATGTGCACCTTACATCTAGTGGCTTCGGCATATGCAATGATCCGCTGAACAGCCTCCACTTCCGAAAAGATAGGTCTTGCATTGGAAAAAGCAAGGCCTATATTAGTCTGTTGATGGATGATTTCCTTGCTTAAAAACTCTGTAATCGTATCACTTTCTGCATGAACGGCTAAGATACTATGTAAAGCTGCGATTTTTTTCATCGCTTGATATAAAGTGCGGTCATCAGCGCTTTGAAAATCTTCTATCCCGCTATTCGACATAAATGCTTTAAAACCAATGACACCACATTTTACTAATTTTTCAATCTCATTATAATTACCAGGAACAATTCCTCCCCATAAACGGTAATCAATAACTGATTTTTTCTTAGCTAGCCTTTCTTTTTGCTGGAAACCATATTCTGTTATTGTAGGTGGATGACTATTAAGAGGCATATCAAAAAATAACGTTCCTCCACCAGCAGCTAAGCTTTTGCTGCCTGATTCAAGCCCTTCCCAGTCACTTCTTCCCGGCTCGTTAAAATGGACATGTGAATCGATAACCCCTGGAAATAGATATAGACCATCCGCATTGTAAGTTTTTGTAGCATTATTTCCATTAATGCCTGAACCAACTATCGCTATTTTTCCATTCTTCACTCCAACATCTGCTTTATAGACTGTTTCCTCATTTACAAGGAATCCATTTTGAATGATTAAATCTAAATCCTCCAAGTCATCAGCTCCCCCGATAGGTTTGATATCCCCAGCCAGATAATAATAAAGGGATATGATAATGCAGTTGGGTTTCATCTGTATAAAAACGAATAGGAATCGTCGTAAAAAATGGGTGTTGTTCTTTTGAATGACCAAAATACTCTTGTATATAAAATACTAATTCAAATTCTCCTGTCTCTATTTTTTCTAATAGGATAGTGTCGACTCTGCCGTCTTGATTGGTTATTCCGCTTTCTAAAAAAATTCTTTCTGAATCTTGCAATCTCCAAAGCTCAACTTTGATCCCTTTTCCTGGTTTCCCATTGGATAAATCTAATACATGAGTTGTTATGCCCGTTTTCATAGTCTATGCACCTTGTCCTTCTGTTTCTAATTCGACTATTTCCTCTAATCGGTATTTCGATATGGCAAATATCTCGATTAATGCAGTTTGAAATTCCTCTTCCTTTGTGTGGTTGATGCGTTCTTTCATGGACTGATAAATGGAATCCTTTGTATGACCTTTGACAGCTAAGATAAACGGAAAGCCGAATTTTTCAGAATAGGCTTTATTTAAGGCTGCAAATTGCATGAATTCTTGCTGCGATAATTGATTCAAGCCAGCACCCTTTTGTTCCTTACTCGAAGAGGAAGTCATTTGTAACTTCGCGCCTAAATCTGGATGTGCTCGGATTAAATCAAGCTGATCTTCAATTGGTGCTTCTGTTACTGCCTGTACCATTAGTTGATAGAGGGTATTTAAGCTTGGAAAAGGGTGATATTTCCATGTTTTATTGGCAATCCACGGACTATGCTCAAACACCCAGCCGATCTTTTCAATGAATTCCTGTCGATTCATTTGATTAATTTCTGCTATCGTATACATTTATTGATCCCTGCCCTTCCCTTTTATTAGTTAACAACGCAACAGCTCTTAAAATTCCTTCATATCCTGTACAGCGACAAAGGTTTCCAGATAATGCAGCCAGTACTTCCTCTCTAGAGGGCTGTTCGTTTTCATCTAGTAAACTTTTTAATGCCATTACCATTCCAGGAGTACAGTAACCACACTGTAATGCGCCTGCCTCTAAAAATGCTTCTTGAATAGGATGAAGGTTTTTCTCTGCTAAGCTTTCGATCGTTAAGATTTCAGCATTTTCCAATTGATATGCCATTACTAAACAGGAATTCACCAGCTTTCCGTTCATAATGACTGAGCAGGCACCACACCTGCCAGCCTCACAAGCTATTTTCGTCCCAGTAAGAGATAAAACATCCCGAAGGATATCAACAAGGCGAAATGTTGGAGGAAGACTTAGCGTTAAAGATTCTCCATTTACCTTAAAAGTGGTTTTTTCCATAATTTTTTTTGTATCCATATGCCCCCTCCTATTCTCGTAAACCTTGTCGTTCCAGTGCTTGCAATAGTATATCCGCTTTCACTGGGAGTTGATTAAGCCATATTCCTGCAGCGTCATGAATGGCGGAAATGATAGCTGGAGCAACAGCAACTGTGCCAATTTCGCCAACCCCTCTTGGCCCATAGTCATCTCCAGGGACTAATTCTTCTATTGCAGTAACAGTTGTCTCTATCGGGATGTCTAATATCGTTGGGATAAGATACGTATCAAAATTTTCATTCATATAGCGGCCATTTTCCATAACTGCATCCTCCATAATCGTAAATCCTAACCCCATATTAGCTCCCCCTTCAATTT
The DNA here is from genome assembly GCF_038006525.1 of Niallia sp. FSL W8-0951. Taxonomy (NCBI): domain Bacteria; kingdom Bacillati; phylum Bacillota; class Bacilli; order Caryophanales; family Bacillaceae; genus Niallia; species Niallia sp. FSL W8-0951. The sequence continues at coordinate 1,294,892 of NZ_JBBOVK010000001.1, read as the reverse complement.
GCCCTAAATATCCCATTGGGTTCACTACAGGTCCAGCTGAAATAACATGATCCATCCTAGTTACTGCTACGCTTCCAGATAACAAATCTATTTCGACCTCGGCTGCTACACCGGCAAAAGTATATAAAAAATGACCACCATCAATAGAGTTTGGGGTAGTAGGAAAGTGGTAGCTTACTGAAACAGTTGGCAGCTCTTCACATGATTCTGCTAACTGTTTATATGGAAGAATAAGCGCTGGTTCCTCGTTCTCTTCTGCGTTTTTCCAAATGCCATTTTTACCAAGAAATAAGCTTTCTTTCGGACATTTAGTTTGTTTTTCTGCCAATGTAAGTAGTTTTTCGCTAAATGGACCTTTTAATTTATTGATACCAAGCCACACCATATTTGTTGCTCGTGAGGCAGTAGAAGAGCCAGAGTGGGGAACTTTAGCCGTATCGCCAATAGTAATTTCGATATCACTAGGTTCGCAAAGAAAGGTATCTGCCATAATCATATCAATGGTTGGAATTAATCCTTGCCCACATTCTTCAAATCCAAAAGATACCTCTATTTTCCCAGCACTGTTTAAAGCCAGTCGGGCACCAGAAGCATCTGCTCTTCCATATCCCAATCCCCCTCCATGCATGGTAATACTATATCCCCTTCCTTTTATTTTCTTATCTCCATTCATAGGATTTGTGACCAAGTCCTTTTGAAGAATTGCTGACTTGGTAATTTCAGTAAGGACAGCATAAGCGCCATTTGTTGGAACAATAGGCTGGTCCACCGGACCAAAATCTTCTGTCTTACGTAAATTAGTGAAGCGTAATTTGGTTGAATCTATTCTGGCTTTTTCTGCTAATCTTTCAATTTGCGTTTCTAATGCAAAGGTGATTTGATTGCCGCCAAATCCTCTGAATTCACCGGCAACACCGTTATTTGTATAAACAGAGTAGCCTTTAACATCTATATTTTCGATTATATATGGTCCAGCACTATGCTCTACAGCAAAGTCAAGTACTGCAGGTCCTAAAGTAGCATATGCACCAGTATCTGCAGTAATCTTTACTTGGTGGGCGATTATTTTTCCAGATACGTCAGCACCTGTCTTCATATAGATTTTCATTGGATGTCTTTTTAAACCGGCCTTAATCGATATTCTTCTTGATTGATGTATTTTCACTGGCCGCTGTGTTTTTAATGCCAGCAAGCTGATATATGGTTGAACATTTAATTCGTCCTTCCCTCCAAAGGAGCCTCCAATCGGGCTAGAAATAATCCGGATTTTTTCCAGTGGGAGTGCTAAAATTCGAGAAAGCTGCAGCTGATCTTTAAAACCATGCTGGGTTGGTGCATAAATGGTAATGCCTCCTGCTTCATCTGGTACAGCTACACCCCCTTCCGTTTCCATATAAGCATGCATTTGTCTTGGTGTCTGATACGTTCCTTCTATGATCCATTCGCACTTATTAAAGGCTTCTTCTATATTACTTTCTCCCTTCTTAAAAGCAGCCTGATGAAGGAGATTTCCTTCTTTATGCAGCCTGATTGCAGTGTCTTTTAAGGCTTCATCTGGATCTGTGATTATCTGCAATGGCTGATATTTTACTTTAATTAAAGAAATGGCTTGTTGTGCAATTTCCTTTGTTCTAGCCGCAACAGCGGCAATTGCGTCGCCTACATATCTGACTTTCTCTTCACAAAAGACCGGCTGATCCTGTATAACAATCCCAAAGCCATTTAAGCCTGGTACATCCTTATAAGTGATAACAGCAAAAACCCCAGCAAGCTCTTCTGCTTCTTTAGTATCGATTGATTCAATTTCTGCATGAGGATATTCACTTCTAAGAACGGTTCCATAAAGCATATTAGGAAACGTTAAGTCAGTTAAATACTTAAGTTTTCCAGTCACCTTAGGCACACCGTCTCTTCTTATTTTCCAACGACTACCAGCGCTTTCGTTATCAAGGATCATCTAAACAACTCCCTTCTTTTTCTATTAAAGTAATTCTTTCATATTAGCAATTATTACGTTTGCTGCGACTTTTTTGCGATACGCTTCTGTTATAAAGGGATCTGTATAAGATAGGAAGTCTTCCTGAATGACTTTAGAGATTCGGGACCAATCAATAGGACTCTGCGAGCGGGTAATCTCCCTTTCTGTGCTTGTAAGACGAGTCGGAATGTGACTGCCTCCGCCAATCGCAATTTTTATGGTCTTTATATTTTTTTCTTCAAATTCTAGATACCCTGCAATCGATATAATTGCAGCTGTAAAACTGGCCCGTCTACCAATCTTTCTAAAAAAAGAATATGTTTCTAGCTTTCGTGCTGCTATTGGTATGAGTACTTTTGTTAACAATTCGGATGATGGCCGCTTTTTTGATGCCAGCCAATCCTTTAATGTGATTAAGTAGGTCTCCTTGCCATTAAAAAAAGTTAATAGTGCCTCCAAAACTAATAAAGCAGGAATGCTATCACCAATTTTGCTGCATATATTTCCGCCAATTGTTCCTCTGTTACGAATTGCAGGAGCCGCTATTTTCTCACAGGCCTCTACTATAAGCGGAGCCTTTTCTTGCATTAATACGCTGGTTAAACATTCAGAAATAGACATGCCTGCACCAATCTGCAAAAAGAATTGGCCATCTAGTTCTACTTCTGAGATTCCTTTTAACTCCATTAATTTTTCTGTACTAATAAGGTGGTTTGGTTTGTCCTGACCTGCTTCCCAATTTACTTGAAGGATTGTTCCACCGGAGATAAAGGCATAATTTGATTCATTCCATTTATTAATAGCAGATAAGGTGGTAGGTATTTCCACAGTAGTCGGATAATTGAGAGTTGAAACATGCATGTTATTCCCTCCTTTTCAGCACTTTTTCATAATCATTTTTTGTATCAATATCAATAAAATATTCTTCTTCAGAAAATTCAATCTTTTCCCCATGCATAATGCCATCTTGCAATAATTTTCTAGCTCCTATATCTCCTTCTAAGTAGTTTATATCTGATATCGCGCTCGGATGGAATAAAATCGGCGGATTGTAAACCCCCTTATGCATGCTTGCTACATATTTATATGGAGGAAGTAATGGAGTAGTCACGATTTTATCTATCATTTCATGGGTAATAAAAGGCTGATCTGCTAAACATACAAGAATCTTTTCTGCCTGTTGCTCGATAGCTGCTTTAAAACCTTTTTTTAAAGAATATGATTGCCCTAGAGACGCTTCGTCACAAGTAATTACTTTCCCTTTTTTTCCATTCAAAAAGAGTTTATTAGCAGGTGTTATCCAGTTTAAGTGATCGCCTGGTTGAACGATAACAAAAACATAATCAACAAATGGCGAGGTAAGCAACACAGATAATCCATGATTACCAACTGTTTCATTCCGAAGAGGAAGGGACAGTTTATGTTCTCCCATCCTCTTGCTATTCCCCGCAGCTAAATATAAGGCTGTAATCATCCTATTTTACCTACAAGAGAATTCTTTTCATTTTTAATTTTAATTAATTGTGCTGTTATACTAATGGCGATTTCTTCTGGGCTTTCTGAATGAATAGATATTCCGACTGGATAGTGGATCCAATCTGGCTTTATTTTTTCTGCCAATAATTTTTCCGACCTCTTTTTGGAGCCTAATAACCCAAAGAATTTTACCCTTCGTTCCAAAAGTAAATGTACAAATTCTTGATCTTTACTAAAGCTGTGTGTCATCAATAGTACATAATCATCTTCTGAGGGTTTTATTGCGGCCAGCACCTGAGTCGGAGAACCTATTTGATATTCTTTTGCGTCTGGGAAATTATCTGCTGAACAAATAGCTTCTCGCCAATCAGATAAGATGACATAAAACCCGGCTTTGCTAGCAAAAGAGACAACTGGTTTGACATCTGGTCCTGCTCCATAGATAATTAATCTTGGTTGAGGAGAGAGAGCTTGGGTAAATATATACTTATTGTCAGTATCCAAAAAAGAAGTAGATGCAACATTTGTTTCTGTTTTTGTTTGTGGGCTGACCGTATTAACAAGGAAATTATCTAATTTATGAAAACTCTTAATAAGTTTGACACTTTCTCCTTTTTGCATATGTGATTTTAATTGCTGAAAAACTTTGCTTGTTGCCGGCGTGACCGGTTCAACCATAATATAAATTTTCCCATCACATCCAATGCCTTGCCCCCATGTCAAATCATCTTCTGAACGCAGATCGTATTCCATTAAAAAAGCTTTAGCTTTTTGCTGCATTTCGATTCTTGCGAGTAAATCCTGCTCTACACATCCGCCTGTTAATAATCCCTTTTCTTTTCCGGCATCCGTGATGAACATCATAGTTCCTTCTTTCCGGTAGGCTGTTCCTTCCACCTTCACAATTGTCGCTAAATAACTGTTTTTTTCTGTTGCAATAACCGCATCAATAACAGCATAATGATCGGAAGACACGCTAACTCCCCCATTCCAATCAAATTTTTAGTCGAATCGAAAATCATTGTTACTTTTTATAACATTAGATGTTATTACATCATATTAATTCCTTCCTTTTTATATGTCATTGGACTAATTAAATAATAATCTAAGTGGTAATTAGATAGATTGAACAAATTATCTAAAAATTAAAAAAATGAATATTATAATTCAAAATATTTGTATTCGTTTTTTACTAGCATAATATATTTACATTTTCTTGATTATCAACTATAATGCTCATATCTTGGATTAAAAAATTCTTCTTTTCGTCTTTCTTATTTATTCTTTTATTTAATTAAATGAGGTGGACTATGAATAAAGAAATTATTAAATTTATTAGGAAAAATTATGAAATGACACAGAGAGATTTTGCCCGTGTTTTAAATTGCAGCTTTGCATTAATTGCTTTAGTGGAAGTCGGAAAGCGAAGAGTTAGTAAAGATTTAGAAAATAAGATTAGACAAACGTTTAACATTGACGATCAAGATATCGCCTCCATTACATCCATAATATCAGAAATAAGTAAAGGAATTCCTCCGTTTATGTAGTTTCTAGAAGAAAATAGCAAGAACATACAGATCCCTTGTGTTATGCTTTATGTAGATACTTTCTATTTTCTTCTATTTAAAATTATCCTCTGCACCCTTTTTTCTCTTTCCCAATAGAATAAAGAAGGAGAAAGGAGGGGGAAAATGCCTACAAAGGAACACCACAGCAACTCTTCAAAAGTTTATCTTCCCAAACTTTCTGCTGAAAGTTTAAATAATCAATCCCATTTCCAACACAATTATTTACAGGAATATCTATTTAAACAGCACAAACAAAATGAGCAATTAATGACATTATGGTATAAATTTCAGGAAGATTTGATTGAGAAACAGAAGAAGCATCTTCAGCATTTTAACGAAATCGATTCAAAATTAGAACTTAATGATTCAGCTACAAAGGAGCTTTTAACTAAAATTACTGATTTAGATAATGAAACATCCACAATAGAAGCACAACTTGACACTCTTATCTTGCTAGCAGAAGAGCAAAAAGAATTAACAAGGGAAGAATCTCTGCGGCAAACAGCTCTATTTGACCAGTTAACCTTTCAAGAGAAAGATATTTCGATGATTTCTAATAAAATGGAAGAATTTAATCAGCTTGCTGCAGACGTGAAAACAAAAATCACGGAAACTGAAACCAACTATCAACATATTGCAGAAAAGTTGGATTTACACGAAATATTTCAGCAAACCTTATTAGAAAGCATGAAAGAAACAACTGGGAGTGTCAATAAAATCAGTCGGCAGCTCGACCATCTTAAAGAAGTTATCTTTGAAAGAGTACATTATTTAGCGGAAAAAATAGAAAACAATATTAAAAGCATCTCGCAGCCAATTCAGCGATTCTTCGTTTCTTCTGAAAAAGATGAGACGATAAAAAAATAAAATATCAATTTTTTTATACACAAATAAAAAACCTAAACAATTATACGAAGTTGCTAGTAAAAACATTCGTATAATCGTCTAGGTATATTTTTTTTGCTGGAATACTTTCAAGCGTTTAACTTAATCAAGGATTTTTACAGAAACTTGTTTTCTTCCCCACTCTAATGCTTTCGCTTGAGATGGAACAAATACATCAATTTTCTTCCCTTTAATCGCTCCGCCTGTGTCTCCGGCAATTGCAGTACCATATCCTTCCACATAGACCTTAGAGCCTAGAGGAATTACGTTAGGATCAACTGAAATAACCTTTTTATCTGGATTATCCTTTAAATTAATTCCGGTTGCTGTAACACCAGAGCATCCTTCACAATTTGCTGTATATGCTGTCGCGGTTACTGTGATTTCTTTTGCTGCTGAATTTGTACTTTCAACCTTTACTGTATTATCTGCTTTAACTGCTTTGTTTAGTGGCTTTGATTCTGGTGCGTTTTGTTCAGAACCTTCTTTGGAAACAATCAATACGTCATCCTTATGTATTGTATCACTATTCAGCTTATTCCATTCCTTTAGCTGATCTACAGTTGTATTATATTTTTGAGATATCTTCCATAGATTATCTCCCGCTTTTACTGTGTATTTCTTTACATCTTCAATAGTAAGTGTATCACCCGCCTTAATGATATCACTATCTAAATCATTCCATCTTTTTATATCATCAACACTTACCTTTTTTTCTTGTGAAATAGACCAAAGAGTATCTCCTTTTTCTACTTTCATTTCTTCTGCACCTACAAACGGAGCAGCTGTAGTTAGTATTGATGCACAAGTTAGAATAGAAAAGATTTTTTTCATTTTTATACCTCCTAGAATAGCTCCAGTTGAGCTAACAGGTATAATCTTAACATGAAAAACGCCAAAAAAAAGAACAGGCAGTTGTTAATTCGATTACGTATATGACAATCCAATAACAAACACAATACGAATCGTCAGAATAATCTATAAACTAATACCTGTTTTCTTTTCAAACATAGTTTTTAATGAACGGAAGGCAAGGTTATGTGGAAGCTTGTACCTTTATTTATTTCACTGTCTACATATACTTTCCCATTTAAATTCTCAATTATTTTGAAACTGACCATTAATCCAAGTCCATTGCCTTCTTTTTTTGTTGTAAAGAATGGTTCACCTATTTTTTTTAATTGCTCTTTTGACATACCGATTCCGCTGTCTTTGATTATAATCGAAATATCTTCCTTTCCTTTTTTTACGCTTATATCAATAGAGCCCCCGTCAGGCATAGCTTCGACCGCGTTTTTTATAAAATTCAAGAAAACCTGTTTTAATTTATTCTCGTCACATTCTACAAAAGGATTCGGCTCTTCGTAAAATCGATTCAATTGAATTTTATTTTTTCGCAACTGATAATCTAAAATAGAAAGAACATTATCGATAATAGGTAGTAGCGGTTTTTTCTCTAACACAGAAACAGTCGGCTTAGAAAGAAGCATGAATTCCTCTACAATAGAGTTTACTCTTTCAATCTCATCTAAAATAATCTCAAAGTATTCCTGTCGATCTTTCTCGGTTTCATCCATACTCAAAAATTCCGCATATCCTTTTATAGAAGTTAATGGGTTGCGGATCTCATGAGCAACACCAGCTGCTAATTGACCAATCGCTGCTAATTTATCTTGTCGATGAAGAACTTCTTCTGTGCGTTTCTTTTCCGTAATATCATTTCTTATAGCTAAATACTGATAAGGCTTATTATTTTTATCTAAAAAAGGGACAATAGTTGTATCGACCCAATAATAAGAGCCATCTTTCCTTTTATTTCGGATTTCCCCCTTCCAGATTTCCCCTTTTTCAATTGTTTGCCAAACATTTCGGAAAAAATCTTTTGAGTGATAGCCAGAATTTACAATACGATGCGTTTTTCCGATTAATTCCTGCCTACTATATCCGGATATCTCACAAAATTTAGAATTAACATTTGTAATAATCCCTCTTTTATCTGTAAAAGCAATAATACTTGATTGTTCTAATGCATAGGTAATGTCACTTACTTCACGTACAGACTCTTCCAGTTGATGCTGAACCATTTTTTGCTCTGTAATGTCCCGTCTGATTGCAACATACTGATAAGGTGCCCCCTCCTTATTTAAAAAAGGGACTATTACGGTATCAACCCAATATAGCGTACCATCCTTTGCTTTATTGAGTATCTCCCCTTTCCATATCTCCCCTCTTTTAATCGTGTTCCATAATTTTCGAAAAAACTCAGGCGAATGATGACCCGAATTCAAAATACGATGATTTTGTCCTAACAGTTCCTCACGACTATACTTCGAGACTTCCACGAATTTATCGTTTACATATGTAATCATTCCATTATCATCAGTAAAAGCCACGATTGCAGACTCATCAAGTGCAAGCTGCATATCTCTTACATTGATTGCTCCTACATCCATTCGTTCTCGAATTAAGGTACTAGTTCCAATTAATCCGCCTAACACTAATACAGAGACAAATAACGCAATGTAAATAATGAAGCTGCTTTGATAGGAATCTCTCACAACGGACACTTCTGGTGCGCTTACATCACTTAAGAGAATAAAATGACTAATCATACATACTCCCGTCATTAATAAACTACATACAGGCCGTACCCATTTTTTTAAAGTGGCAGAAATTGTAACAGGATAAAATGATAACCATATTGAAATAAAAAATACTATAAATAACAATAAAAAACTGATAAATAATTGCGGAATTTGATAATATACTGTACTGCCGATTGAATAAAAACCAATGATGGATATTGATAATAAAGAAAGACTAAAAAAGAAAGCAGATACATAGATTCTTCTTTTCTTTTTTTCCTTATCTAATAGCGCATAAAATGCCATACCACTAAAACATATGCCAACTACCATTGATAAGATAGTGATAGGGATATTATAATTAGCAGTTGCATACACATTTTTAATCATCATATCAATAAAACTTAAAATCCAAAAACCAAAGCCTATCGTAAATGTGCTTGCTAAAAACAAAAATCTACTATTTTTCTCTCCATTTTTCACTAATTGAAATAAATCAAACGAAGAATAGCATGCCATATATACGATTAGGATACTAATAAAAATTAATATGGAGTTATACAAACAAAAAATCCTCCTAATCTATTTTTTGCATTCTATTTGATTGTAAATCAAATAAAACAGATAAGAAAGCATTTTTGTATAAATCATACACTAAACGGCCACATAATCATTCGTTCTTTGGAGAGATTGAATAGCGGGATATGGAGGGACATGAATATTCTCTGAAGAAAGTCGAAGAGTTTTCCAAATAAGGAGATGGGATAGGAAATCTCCACGACTAAGCCCAACAATATTAAGTAAATTTATAAAGCTGTCGTGTTTTACGAGTTAATTACTGATTTGAGGAAGCTCTCTCATTTCTGCAGTTGTCTGATCTCCACATAGAGGACAAAGTAGATCATCTGTAGCATAATCCTTTCTCATCCACCCGTTACACGAATTACATGCATATACTTCCATACTCATTAACACTTCTTCTGGTTTTTCTTCCGCGCCTTTTCGATTAAAAAACATATGAACAAGCCCCCTTTTTAAATTATTATGGCCAGCACCGCCAGTAATTATGTGTGTAAACCAAAACATTTAAAGAAATTAAACACCTATTACTTTTTCCAAGCCATAATGGGAATTAGCGCATTGACCATTAATAATCTATAATGCTAAAGAAACTGAGCAAATATTTTTTTCAAATCTGTAACTAAGTGTAATTGTTATGGTATTATGATGAAAAATGAACGCGAAGGAGCAAAAAATGTCTACAAAATTGTTTTATTCAACTCCATATGAAACAAAATGGACAACCGCAATAAAGAAAGTTATCGAAACGAATGATCAAATTTATGTACTTTTAAAAGAAACAGCTTTTTATCCAGAAGGCGGAGGGCAGCCAGCAGATACTGGATTCATTGATGGGATTCGTGTCCTAGATGTACAGATGAAAGATAATCAAATTTATCATCTTATGGAAAGAAAACCAGAAAATAAACTGGTATCATGTGAATTAGATTGGGATAGACGGTATGATCATATGCAGCAGCACACTGCTCAGCACATGTTATCAGCTGTTTTGGAAGAATTATTTCAAATTACTACAGTTAGCTTTCATTTAGGAAAAGAGTACACAACAATTGATATAGATACAGCTGATCTAACAAAAGAACAAATAACTCAACTAGAAAACTCCTGTAATTCCTATATCATGAAAAACTTAGAAATCAAAACACATATTATCACTCATGAACAAGTGAGCAAATTTCCTTTAAGAAAGCGGCCGAAAGTAACTGGCGATATAAGAATCGTAGAAATCGATGATTGGGATTTTTCTGCATGTGCTGGAACACATGTAGGCAGAACCGGAGAACTAGGCGTCTTTAAAATATTTAAAACTGAAAAACATCGTGGTCAAACTAGGGTTTTCTTTTTAAGTGGGTGGAGAGCCATTCGTGACTATCAAACAGCACAATCTATATTAGATAACTTAGGAACGTTTTTTAAAACAAACAAACTGCAGCTTGAAGATCGTGTAAATAAACTGGAATTAGAGAAAAAGGGATTAACTAAAGAATTAGAAACACTAAAGAGAGAAAATATAGCGTTTTTAGCAGAACAAATGCTTTCGACACAAATGGAAAAAGTAATCTTCCTTTCATTTGCAGACAAAACAATCAAAGATTTATCTATTCTTGCCAAATACCTCTTGCAAAAATCTAGCTGCATTATTCTCCTTAGTTCGGAAATAGATAAAAAAATACTATTACAGCATAATGGTGATTATCCTTTTCATTGCGGCAAGTTTCTTAAGGAAACAATCCAAGGATATGAAGGGAAAGGCGGGGGAAATGAACTTCAGGCACAAGGGACGTTCCCTACCGTTCCACAATTAAATGCCTGCCTAAAGGAAATAAGAGAAAGATTAGTAGAGAGTATGTAAAAAACAAAAACCGTCCCTAAGATAATGGCTCTGCCAATAAATCGAGGACGGTTTTTGTTAATTTCGTATTTGTTGGTTTCTTTTTTCTAGCATGATCGCCACTTTAATCATAAAATAACTAATCTCGTCTGGAAGTTCTTCTTTAATGGGCTTTAATTTATCCTTGCCCACTTTTTGAATTGCTTCCCCTATTTTCGTTTTGTCTTCTGGCTTTAGAAATTTTGTCCAATCAATCTCTATTTCTTCTTCTCCACAGCGAAGCAGATGGTTTTCTACCGTTTGAACATTTAATTGTCTTTCTTTTGCGATTTCCTTAATGGATAATCCGCTTTCCCATAACTCCAATGTATGGAGATGAGAGTTCTCCACATATTTTTTCGCTTTTTTGTCTATTTCCGTATTTATTTCGGAAGAATGAATCTCTTTCCTGTCAGCTGAATATGCCTCTTCTATTTGAAATGCTAAAATATGTTCAATGATTACATCTCCATATTTTTGCAGCTTATGGTCTCCTATTCCTTTTATCTCTCGGAAATCTTCATGCGATGTAGGCATAACCATCGAGATATTTCGCAGTGTTTGGTCGGAAAATACCACAAATGGAGGCACATTTTCTTCCTCTGCCAATTGTTTGCGAATCCCCCTTAAATAATCAAATAGTGCGTTATTTTCACTAACTTTTATTGTCTCTATTTGTTCTTTCCGGACCACTCTAATTTTTCCTAAAAGAACTTCTTTTCCTTTGTTGGAAACCTTTAATATTGGCATCGTTCCTGTACTAACATCTATATATTGTTCAGAAATAAGAAACTCAATAAAATCACTGATTTCTTTAGCTGATTGCTCTTTCATAAGGCCATATGTTTTGATTTTATTTAATTGAAACTCCATTAATTTTTTGTTTTTTGAACCTGTTAATACTTGGGCAACCATTGTTTTCCCGAATCTTTCCCCCATTCTTATCATGCACGACAGTACTTTTTGTGCTTCCACGGTAACATCGATTACCGTCCTTTCATCTGTACAGTTCGAACATTGTCCACATTTCTCCGTATGTTCTTCACCAAAATAATGCAAAATATATTCTTGAAGACAATCTTCAGTATGACAAAAATTTATCATGGATTGTAATTTATCGAGATCTTGCTTCTGTTTATCTGGATCGTTTATTGTCTGATCAATGAGAAAACGCTGAATCCGAATATCTTGTGCTGAATATAACAATATGCACTTACTCTGTAGACCATCACGTCCTGCTCTTCCCGCTTCTTGGTAATAACCCTCCATGTTTTTCGGAAGCTGATAATGAATGACATACCTAATATTACTTTTATCAATCCCCATACCAAATGCATTTGTGGCAATCATAATGGAAACATCATCTTTTATAAATGCTTGCTGTTCAGTCTCTCTTTGCCCATCGTTCATACCGCCATGATATTTCGCAACTGAATAGCCTTTTTTTGCTAATCTTTCATGCAGTTTTTCCACCTCTTGTCTAGTCGCTGCATAAATAATCCCAGATTCCTCTTTATTTTTCTTTAAAAAGGATTCAAGAAACTTCCCTTTATCTTGCCCTTTAATAATGGAAAAAGATAAATTATCACGAGCAAATCCTGTCTTAATTGTATTTTCCCTTGGAATATTTAATAAAAGACAAATATCTTCATGCACTTTAGGTGTAGCCGTTGCTGTTAACGCAGCGACAAGAGGTCTTTCCGCTAATTTATTAATGAGAAAGCCAATCTTTGCATAGCTTGGACGAAAATCGTGACCCCATTGTGAAATACAATGAGCTTCATCTACTGCAATAAAAGAAATAGAAACTTCTTTTAATAATTCCGTAAAATAATCTGCTTCAAGACGTTCTGGTGCAATATAAAGTAATTTATAATGACCGTTTTTTATTTCACAGATCCTTTCCTGTACTTCTTCATTATGTAACGTACTATTAATGTAAGTCGCTGGAATTCCAACTTCTGTTAGTGCATCTACTTGATCTTTCATTAAAGAAATTAATGGGGATATAACTATCGTCAGTCCTGGAAAAATCATCGCGGGCACCTGATAGCAAATTGATTTTCCGCCGCCAGTCGGCATAATTCCTGCAACATTTTCCCCATTTAATAATAGACGAATAATATCTTCTTGTCCTTTTCTAAAATGGTCATATCCAAAGTACTCTTTTAAAATACTACGTGCTTTATCCATCATTACCTAAATCTCCCCACTTTTATCCGAACATATTCTTAAAATATTGTAACACTAATCGGATGAATTTTGAACGTAGCATTGTCATTACAAGTGCCTGTCCAATTAGATGCGTAATAACACTTTATTAGCACAGCAATAAGTAACTTGCTAATTCTCATATAGAGGTATTAGCAAGTTATCAATTATGCTAAGCTACACTCTGCTAACAACATGAACCGAAAGCAGAGGATCAGCCTTTAATTAAATTTATAGCCAAGCTGCTCCTACGATGATTAATAAAATGAAAAGTACTACGATTAAGACAAACCCACTGCCAAATCCAAATCCTCCGCAAGGAGCTACTGGTGCAGCAACCGGGGCCGCATAACCGCATCCACAATTATCGTATCCAAATCCTCCGTAACCCATTTTATAAAACACTCCTTTTTTTCTATCTTTATTCCTATCAGAAGCCGACGTAACAAGAACCTACAATTATTAATAAAATGAATAGCACTACTAGTAGAGCAAAACCTCCACCAAAACCAGCTGTATGGCCACCACTCATTTATTCCACCTCCCTCATACACATAAGCATCATATGAGTCTAGAGTTTGTCCTGTTTGGGCGTTTGAAGAAAAAGCTGAAAATTTATTAAAGTATGTAGACAGATTCCTTTCAGAAAGAAATCTGCCTTTAATAATTGTTTAAAAGAAAGGAATAAAGGCCAATGCTGCGATTAACCCTAAAGATACTCCTATTGCGGCTGCACCAAATCCCCAGCCCCAACCCCAGCCCCAGCCGGGTCTATTACCACGTCTATAACCATATCCGAATCCACCATGGTTTCTCCGATTTCCCCCTATTGGTCGAATATACACTTTATTAGGAGTGACTCTTTCGATGATTCCAGTATGAACCTCACCACTATGGGTACGGATTCTTACACATCTTCCAACACCTTTTGAACACTGATTATAAAAATTCTTAGCAGACATTTATCACACCTCCAACCATTCATCCCTATTATCCTATGTACAAGTCTAAAAAAAGAATGGACAACTATCATAAGAGAAGAGCGGATATTTTGACTGATTATTTCATTAAGATTAAATCAGAAAAAAAATCCTTCCTTTACGATTTACCTGAGCTAGAACAGATCGAGAAATTGCATATTCCAAAATAGAAATACCAATAATTTAAAATAACTTCTAAATGTGTAGATTTTAAAATAATTGGGTAGGAATAAGAAAAAAAAGGAGATTTCATATGTTAGTTGCAGCAATGTGGGGGGCAGTAGCAAGTCTTTCCTTACTCGCGGGATCTATCGCCGCTTTGTTTTTATCGATACCTAAAAGGATTATTGCTTATTTTATGGCTTTGGGTACTGGTATATTAATAGGGGCCTCTTCTTTCGAGCTTTTAATCAAATCCGTACATACAAGTGGAATCGCAGCAACTGCTATTACTTTTTTAACTGGAGCGGGTTTATTTACCTTAATTGAAATATTTCTCTATAAAAAAGGCGGGTCCAATCGAAAACGATCACATAAAAATCCAGAAGGACATTCGGGACTAGCTATTTATATTGGCACTCTGATGGATGCAATACCAGAATCAATGATTATAGGATTAAGTCTATTAATAACACAGAAGGTGGACATGCTCTTCTTAATTGCCATTTTCATCAGTAATTTTCCTGAGTCCCTATCTTCAACGGTGGGTCTAAAAAAAGACAACTATTCAAACAAGAAAATTTTATTTTTATGGAGCAGTGTCATCCTTATTTCCGCAATAAGCAGCTCAGTGGGATATTTATTTTTAGAAAATGCATCAGCAGTAATGCTTTCTGGGCTTCAGTCATTTGGTGCTGGTGGATTAATTGCAATGGTTTGCTCCACTATGCTTCCCGAAGCTTTTGAGCAAGGAGGACCAACAATTGGTTTTGTTGCATGTATGGGATTAATCTTCTCACTATGCATGAGTCATCTAGGATAGAAACTGAAACTGTCGAAATAAGATTTCGACAGTTTTCTGGTCACTAAAAATGGTTGTTACTTTGCTAATGACTTAGGTGTAGTAACACGTAAAGAGGATTCATTCGTTTTTCTTTTTTTCTTAGGAAAAATATAGAGGTTTAATGCGCCAACAAAGAATGCTCCGCCAACGATATTACCGATTGTAACAGGTATTAAGTTATGTAAAGCATTAGCCAATGTGATTGTCTCTGGATGTGGTACGATGAGTGCAATGGAGAAAAGCGCCATATTAGCAACACTATGCTCATAACCAGAAATCATAAAGGCGAAGACAATTAATAATGTTGCAATTATTTTTCCGACATCCCCCTTCACATTCATAGGTATCCAAATTGCCAAACAAACCAACCAGTTACAAAGGATGCCTCGAACAAACAATTCAACTGTTGTTGCACTCATTTTTGAATTAGCAACATCCATAAGCCAAGTTGTTTTAGGAACTAAGCTAAACAAGCCTGAGTAATAGATTAGCAAAGCAAAAAATAATGCTCCAACTAAGTTGCCAAAATACGTACTAACCCAATTATAAATAGTATCTTTCCAACTAGTTGCTCCTGACAAAGTACTCATTGCAAAAGCCATTGTATTTCCTGTAAATAATTCCCCGCCGCCATACGAAATAAGGACTAGCGCCAACCCGAAAAATAAACTAGTCATCATGTACGTAGCAGGAGAATGAATATCGAAAAATGGTTGTGCTAAACGATAACACAGCATTAAAGCAAAACCAATATATATTCCTGCTAAAATGGCTTTTACAAAATAGCGAAAGAAAGAATCGTCGAGTGTTTCTTTCTTCTTCAATGCATAATTAATTGCCTTATCAACTGGGTGAATTTCCATTGCAATACCTTCCTTTCTGTATAACATTATTATACAAAAGGAAAAGTTAATTACTTTGTGAAAAAATGAACAATTTTTAACAATTAGGTAAATGAGAAAATATCGTCTCCTCATTTACAAAAATAAATTTATAATATGTACTATTCAAATAGAAATAAGCTTATAAACTCACTGTGTCGTAGTCGATAATTTACTATTCTGTTGAATTGCTACTGAAAACTGCGATCTTGGCTTTGTAAAGCTAATTTTTATACCAGATTTTTTCATTTTATTAACTAAATCAACTAGCTGTTTTTTAGCCATCCTATACGACTCCTTTATTTCTTAATAATTTTAGTGTACTAGAAATTTATGAAAAAAATATGAACAAATCATAAATAATTTTAGACGATCGATTATTAATTTAGAAACATATTAAAACACTTTCATCTCTACTTCTTAATAAATTCTCTTTATTAGTAGAAAACCCTTTAATTTATGATATTTTTTTACCCTTTGTTTCTATTATCGTAAACATTTTTTCATTTTTCTATCGGGCATTTTTCATATTTTTGATTCTTTTAAGCATAAATGTATTCATTAAAACTAGCTTATCTTTCTATAGATAATTATTTATTTTGGAATAGGGAAACTTTCATCAAAAAAAGTCTTCCAAAGAAAGATTTATTTAAAATAATTCGCGCTCTGATAGTAAAAATGATATAATTTTAAGGATATTGGAGTTTGGAGGATTTTTAAATGATAACAGTAACGAATGTAGGTCTTCGATATGGTGATCGCAAATTATTTGAAGATGTTAATATTAAATTTACACCAGGTAATTGCTACGGTCTAATCGGAGCAAACGGTGCAGGAAAATCTACTTTCCTAAAAATACTATCCGGAGAAATAGAAGCTCAATCAGGCAATGTTTCTTTAGGACCTGGAGAAAGACTTGCTGTTTTAAAGCAGAATCACTTTGAATATGAGGAACATGAAGTATTAAAAGTGGTAATAATGGGTCATGCAAGATTATATGAAGTAATGCAAGAGAAAGATGCTATTTACATGAAAGAAAATTTCACAGATGAAGATGGCATGAAAGCCGCAGAGCTTGAAGGAGAATTCGCCGAATTAAACGGATGGGAAGCAGAATCTGAAGCAGCGATTCTTTTAAAAGGATTAGGCATTGGTGAGGAGCTTCATTATAAAACAATGGCGGAATTAAACGGTTCCGATAAAGTGAAAGTGTTATTAGCGCAAGCACTTTTCGGTGAACCTGATGTTCTTTTACTAGATGAGCCTACTAACCATCTGGATATTAACGCAATTAAGTGGCTGGAGGAATTTTTAATTAACTTTGACAATACTGTCATCGTTGTGTCCCATGACAGACATTTCTTAAACAAGGTTTGTACACATATCGCAGACTTAGACTATAGCAGAATCCAAATCTATGTGGGTAACTATGATTTTTGGTATGAATCCAGTCAATTAGCTTCTAGAATGGCAAATGATGCAAACAAAAAGAAAGAAGAAAAAATAAAGGAGCTTCAAAACTTTATTGCTCGCTTTAGCGCAAATGCTTCTAAGTCGAAACAGGCTACTTCCCGAAAGAAATTACTTGATAAAATTTCGTTAGATGACATTAAACCTTCATCACGAAAATATCCATATGTTGCATTTACTCCTGAACGTGAAATTGGTAATGACTTATTAAGAGTCGAAAACCTAACAAAAACCATTGATGGAGTTAAAATTCTTGATAATGTAAGCTTTATTATGAATAAAGATGATAAAATTGCCCTTGTTGGTCCAAATGAAATTGCTAAGACTACCCTATTTCGTATTTTAGCGGGCGAAATGGAGCCAGATAGCGGCACTTACAAATGGGGAGTTACTACTTCTCAAAGTTATTTCCCAGCCGAAAACTCGGAGTATTTTAAAAACGATGACGAAACTCTAGTAGACTGGCTTCGTCAATATTCTCCAAATGATCAAACAGAAAGCTTCTTAAGAGGATTTTTAGGTCGCATGTTATTTTCTGGAGAAGAAGTATTGAAAAAACCTAGCGTTTTATCAGGTGGAGAAAAAGTTCGTTGTATGTTATCTAAAATGATGCTGAGTGGCGCAAATGTTCTACTTTTAGATGAACCTACTAACCATTTAGATTTAGAATCCATCACAGCTTTAAATAATGGATTAATCAACTTTAAAGGTTCATTAATTTTCACTTCTCATGACCATCAGTTTGTATCAACAATTGCTAATCGTATTCTTGAGATTACACCGCAAGGACTTGTTGATAAGCAAATGAATTACGATGAATATTTAGAAGATGAAGCATTACAAAAAAATATTGCAAATATGTACAAATAAAAAAACCGGGATTCCCCGGTTTTTTTAACGTTTAATTGCCTTTTTTCTCATCACATAGATCAAATAAATGGCGAACGGAATAATGAAGACTATTCCTGGAAAAGAAGATTTTTTCTCATCTCTTCCAGCTTCATTCGGAATATTTTTTTTAAATGTTTCCTCTGCGGGCTTAGTTTTTGCTAATTGTACTGATTGAACAATATCGCCGTTATCATTTTCTATCAGGAAAATACCGGTTGAGCTAACCTCTTCCTTCCCTTTTGTGCGTGGAACTGTTATGTTAACTTCCTCTGATGTTTCATAAGTGTTCCCATTAGCAAAAAATGATTTTCCTGCTGGAAGTATCTTATGCGTATATTGGTTAAAGCCATAATCCATTAGTGCTTCCGTATCATTATATACATCCTGCTTATATGTTCCTTTTAAAACGATAGCAATTAAACCTAACTCCCCATTCTCTGCGGTAGTAGCCAAAGTTTGTTTCGATTCGTCTACATAGCCAGTTTTTCCGCCAGTCACTTTGTCATATGGCCGACTCCCGTTTACCATTTGATGATGGCTTACTAATGTAGTATCCCAAGACAAACCATCCCACTTTAATTCATCTGTACCAAATATTTCTCTAAATGTTTCATTTTTCATGGCGTACTGGGTGATTAATGCTAAATCGTTTGCAGTTGTGTAATGATCTTTATCAAATAAACCATTTGGATTTTTGAAATGGGTGGAATGAACATTTACTTTTTCCTTTAAATACTTATTTATACTTGTTTCAAAATCACTAACCGTACCATCTAGATATTCAGCGATAGCTATTGCGGCATCATTTCCAGAGTTAATTAACATTCCATCAAGTAAATGTCTCAGTGTTACTTGCTCACCTTTTTCTAAATAAACTTTTGTCCCTTCCGTTGAATACGCATTCTCACTTACCGTCACAATATCATCTAATTTTCCATTTTCAATCGCATAAATAGCAGTCGCTATTTTTGTTAAACTGGCCGGATACATTTTTTTATACCCATTCTTTTCATATAATACTGCTCCAGTATCACTATCTAATAAGAAAGCTGCCTCACTTATTAATTCAGGTTCCCTATTATCTTCAGCATTACTTATAGCAGGAAAGCAAAATAATAGTAATACGAAACAAAATACAATGCTCGTTTCTTTCATTTTCCCTCACCTATTATTTTCTATGTTTTAAATACCATGACTATTGTACCAAATAATTGAGAATAATAAAGGTCAATCGGGATTTTGTCACAAAAATGAAACGCTTTTGTATTTTTTTTATCATTATACAAGTATACCTTTATTGCTAAACATATAGATTATTCACTTGATAAGCCCTTTAGATAGGCTGCCGCATTTTTCTTTATATTTTTTACAATTTCTAATAAGAATAGAAAAGCTGCCAATAAAAATGGTAAAAGATAATATCCAACCCTATATAAAAAAAGGACTATTAACATTTGTTCTGATTCAATCCCTAAAGATTCTATTCCCCATAAGAATACTAATTCAAAAGAACCCATCCCTCCAGGTATCATACTGATTATTCCAGTACACGCAGCAACTAAGAAAAGCAAGAAAAAATCCCCAATAGATACTGGCAATGCTATTATTTTGGCAATAAAATATAAATATGCAAATAAAAATATCCATTCTAATAGAGAAACAATGATTAAACCAACTATCTGATTTTTGTTAAAAACAAAGTTATGCTGTTTTGCTTTCTGATAACTTACTAGCAGCACTGGAAAGATTAATCCCACTACTATAATAGCTGCAAATATCCAAATATGATCTTCCATTAAATTCAGTCTTTTACTATAAAGAATAGCAATCCAAGACAATAAGCTAATCCCAGATAAATAAAATATTGTTACAATAGCAATCCCTTTAAACAGTTTTTTTCGGTCTGTTTCATATCGTTTATAAAAGAAATTTCGTAAGGCAATACCTATTAAACCACCAAAACCAATTAAATTTGAAAAAGAATTACTAATAAACGAGTATTTACTTACTTTTACAATAGGAACAGGCTTCTTTAAATGTCTTACAAGAAAAAAATCATAAAAAAACATGGGAAGAATCGCAACGAATCCCCCTATTGCAATGTAAAACAAACTATGAAAGGGTATAGTCTGTAAATATTCATATAATTGGTTTATATCTGCTGATACAATCATGTTTTTAATTTCTCTTAAAACGATGATAAATATAACAATCGGCAGTAATATCTTCACTATATTAATTAAGATTTCTTTTTTTCTGATTGACATATTTACCACCTCATACATTTCTTTTGCTTATGTTAATTCTAGTAATAGAGACCTAAAATTAATCTTACCTTATATATGGAAGAAAAGAAACGGAACTTTCTTCAAAAAATTTTTATTTAAATAGCTTTTTTACTATCCAATAGTATGGTCAAAATGAATATCAATATTCTATTGCATGGAAAACTTCTCCACTTCCTTTCTCTATGCTCCATGATGAAAACTCCCCCTATTGTATAACAGTATAATAAAAACAACATAAATATATATAACAGATGTAAAGTTTTTTCTTAGCCTTTTTCTTCTATCTCTTTAAAGTAACTTCTAGGAACCATTGATATTATTGAAGTTCACATATAAGACACAGAATATTCGCGAGATGTACACATTTATTGTGATTGTTCTCACATATTATCTGTTATAGTTAAAACAGAAAGAAAAAAGCTTTCTGTTATATATTTTTATTAAATCATGAGGTGATTATAATGGAAAAAGTTGAAACAACTACTTATTGGGAAGGCTTTAAAAATGGATCATGGCAGAAAGAAGTAAATGTTCGTGATTTCATCCTGAAAAACTTTAAACCATATTATGGAGATTCTGCTTTCTTAGCAGGTCCTACATTAGAAACAACACAATTATGGGAACAAGTAATGGAATTAAGTAAATTAGAAAGAGAACGAGGCGGCGTTTACGATTTAGATACTGACATCGTGTCTACCATTACTTCTCACGGTCCTGGGTACTTAGATAAATCAAAAGAAAAAATTGTCGGAGTACAAACAGATGAGCCTTTCAAACGTTCTTTCCAACCTAACGGTGGTATTAGAATGGCTGTTCAAGCTTGTGAATCATACGGCTATAAAGCGGATGAAGAATTAGTAAAATTCTTTACTGAACATCGTAAAACCCATAACGCAGGAGTTTTTGATGCATATACAGACGAAATGAGATTAGCTAGAAAAGCTGCCATCATTACAGGTCTTCCTGATGCTTATGGTCGCGGAAGAATTATTGGTGACTATCGTCGCGTTGCACTTTATGGTGTTGATTTCTTAATTAATGAAAAACAAAAAGATAAAAAAGCAACTAGTTCTGTTATGACAGAAGAAACAATTCGTTTAAGAGAAGAGCTTTCTGAACAAATTCGTGCTCTACATGAATTAAAAGAATTAGGTGCAAGCTATGGATTTGATTTATCAAGACCAGCAGCAAATGCCCAAGAAGCATTCCAATGGGTTTATCTTGCCTACCTTGCAGCAATAAAAGAACAAAATGGAGCTGCAATGAGCTTAGGCCGTGTATCTACCTTCTTAGATATTTATGTAGAAAGAGACTTAGAAAATGGTACATTAACAGAAAAAGAAGTACAAGAAATTGTGGATCACTTTATCATGAAGCTACGCCTTGTAAAATTTGCTCGTACACCTGACTATAATGAATTATTCAGCGGTGACCCTACTTGGGTAACAGAATCAATTGGTGGTATGGCTAATGACGGAAGACCTTTAGTAACAAAGAACTCATTCCGTTTCCTTCATACTTTAGATAACTTAGGACCTGCACCAGAGCCAAATTTAACTGTGCTATGGTCTACACAGTTACCAGATAATTTTAAGAAATTCTGTGCGCAAATGTCGATTCAAACAAGTGCGATCCAATATGAAAATGATGATATTATGAAACCTCAATGGGGCGATGATTACGGAATTGCATGTTGTGTTTCAGCAATGGAAATTGGTAAGCAGATGCAGTTCTTTGGAGCTCGTGCTAACCTTGCAAAATGTTTATTATACGCAATTAATGGTGGTAAAGATGAGAAGTTAAAAATTCAGGTTGGACCTAAATTTGAACCAATCACTTCTGAATACCTAGACTATAAAGAAGTTACCGAAAAATTTGATAATATGATGGAATGGTTAGCGGGCCTTTATATCAACACATTAAACGTTATCCATTATATGCATGACAAATATAGCTACGAAAGAATTGAAATGGCTCTTCATGATACAGAGATTCTTCGTACAATGGCTACAGGTATTGCCGGATTAAGCGTAGTTACTGACTCATTAAGTGCAATTAAACATGGAAAAGTTAAAGTTATTAGAGACGAAAACGGTCTTGCTGTAGATTTTGAAACGGAAGGAGATTTCCCGAAATATGGTAACAACGACGATGCGGTTGATAGTATTGCAGTTGAGATAGTTGAAAGCTTTATGAAAAAATTACGTAAGCATCAAACATATCGTAATTCTATGCATACTATGTCTATCTTAACCATCACTTCTAATGTTGTATATGGTAAGAAAACAGGTAATACTCCAGACGGACGTCGTGCAGGAGAACCTTTTGCTCCAGGAGCCAACCCTATGCATGGTCGTGACACAAAAGGAACTTTAGCATCCCTATCTTCTGTTGCTAAGTTACCTTACGATTATTCATTAGATGGTATTTCCAATACATTCTCTATTGTTCCAAAAGCTTTAGGCAAGGAAGATGATATTCGGGCAAATAACTTAGTATCTATTTTAGATGGGTATGCAACAAAAGCTGGGCACCACTTAAATGTTAACGTATTTAATAGAGAAACATTGTTAGATGCAATGGAACATCCAGAATTATATCCACAATTAACCATTCGTGTATCTGGATATGCAGTTAACTTTATCAAATTAACTCGTGAACAACAACAAGACGTTATTAGTCGTACCTTCCATGAGTCAATGTAATTCTTAAAGACTGGGCTGAGGGATTTTCTTGTTCCCTCTCCCCTTCTTCTTACAGTGCTACTATACTGGATTGCGGGTTTATTATAAGGAGGAAATAATCATGAACGGCAATATACATTCAATAGAAACATTTGGAACAGTAGATGGCCCAGGTATTCGCTATGTAGTATTTACACAAGGCTGCTTACTCCGCTGCCAATTTTGTCATAATGCTGACACTTGGGAAATTGGTACTGGAAAGCAAATGTCTGTTATGGACATTATCAATGATTTAAAAACATACCTTCCTTTTATCGAACCATCCGGTGGAGGTATTACTGTAAGTGGCGGGGAACCATTATTACAAATACCATTTTTAATAGAACTATTTAAAGAGTGTAAGAAACTTGGTATTCATACCACAATTGACTCTTCTGGTGGTTGTTATTCAAAAGCCCCTTCTTTCCAAACACAATTAGATGAGTTGATGCAATATACTGATTTAGTTTTGCTTGATTTAAAACATATTGACCGTAAAAAGCATATTAAATTGACTGGCATGGGAAATGATCATATTTTAGATTTTGCTGCCTATTTATCTAATAAGAAAGTCCCTATATGGGTTAGACATGTATTAGTACCCACAATTAATGATACAGAAGAAGATTTAACGAGATTAAGTGATTTCATTGCTACACTTGAAAATGTAGAAAAAATTGATATACTCCCTTATCATAAATTAGGTGTATATAAATGGGAGAATCTTGGATTAGAATATCCTTTAAAAGGCATCGAACCACCTACACAAGAATCAGTTGATTTTACGGCTGCTATTTTAAATAGAACAATGTAAAAGTTTTAAAAACAAAGATAAGAGGCATAAATTTACTATGTGATATCTATGCCTCTTACTAGCTATTATCCTATTTAAGCATCACGATTAGCGAATGGGGGATATGGCGGAAATGGAGGTCCTGGTGGTTTTGGTGGACTTGGCGGATAATGTGGACAACATGACTTCTTTTTGCAGCCGACAGATAATTCGGATTCAAAGGATATAGGGATATTTAATAGTGTAACTTCTACGTCTAAACCTAGAATTTTAAGCATTTTATCTCCCTCCTATATTTTTTTTCGTACAAAATTTTGTTAAACAACATTTACATATTTTGTACTTACATTATAGAGTATGTTCATTCCTGGTACATGTTTGTGCTGTGTCATTAATTTAAGAGAGAATATTGCCAATAAAAAGAGACCGAATAAACGATTATCGGTCTCTTCTTCTTTTCTACTATTCTTTCCACCATTCATCAAACATTGATGCAGGTACTTGTCTCTTATGCTCTGTCAATAAATAACGAGCTTCAATCTTTTCTGCAACAGCTTGTGTAACTTCTTTTCCTTCTAAATAATCATCTAATTCATCATAAGTGATACCAAGTTCGGTTTCATCAGCTTGTCCTGGTTTATTATCTAATAAATCGGCAGTTGGCACCTTCAGATATAGAGCCTCTTCTGCATTCAGCTCTTTTAATAATTGCTTTCCTTGTCTTTTTGATAATCCTGTTAACGGTAGAACATCTGCACCGCCATCTCCATACTTTGTAAAGAATCCTGTAACAGCTTCTGCAGCATGATCAGTACCTATCACTAGTAAATTTTCTTGTCCGCCAATTGCATATTGCGCAATCATCCGCATTCTAGCTTTTACATTCCCTTTATGGTAATCAGCTAATGGAGTTTCACTCATGTTATCATAAACAGTCTTCACGTCATCTACAGGAGTTTTAATATTAAATACATATTCCTTATCCGCTTTTATAAATTCCATTGCACGTTTTGCATCTACTTCATCTGCTTGAACTCCATATGGCAATCTTACCGCTACAAAAGTTGCGTTATAGCCTTCCGCTCGTAATTCTTCTACTGCTAATTGTGCCAGTCTTCCTGCTAATGATGAATCTTGTCCACCACTAATCCCTAAAACAAATCCTTTTGCTTTCGCTTTCTTAGCGTAATCCTTTAAAAATTGGACTCTTTTTTCAATTTCTTGTTTTGGATTAATTTCAGGTTGTACGTTTAAATCCTTCATAATTTTTTCTTGTAGCTGACGCATGCTTTTTCCTCCTCATTTGCGTTTTTGAATTGTTACTTTTACCTTTTCTATATGACTCATTTTATTTTCCCAGCATAAAGGGCTTAAATCTACAGGATATTCCTCAGGATTTAAGGAACGCTTATATTCATCCCAAAGTATTTCTAAACTTTGCTCTGAATACTTTTGAATGCTGACGATATCTGGGGTTGCATATATTAACTTACCATCCTTAAAAATATCTTGATGGATATCTACTGCATTAAAATTAGTCACGAATTTGCTGATATACGTGTGGGTTGGATGAAACATTTTTAAGCGTTCTTCGTTTTCAGGATGTTCGGATTCTAAACAGATATAATCCCCTTCAGATTTGCCATTTATATCATTTATAATTCGATATACCCTTTTTAATCCAGGAGTAGTCACTTTTTCTGGATTTCCGCTAATTTTAATCGTATCTTGCATATTGCCTTCTTTATCTTCAATAGAAACGAGCTTATATACGCCGCCAAGTGCTGGCTGATCATATGCTGTAATTAATTTGGTTCCAATTCCCCAAATATCTATTTTTGCGCCTTGTGCTTTTAAGTTAATAATCGTGTATTCATCTAGATCATTGCTTGCAACAATTTTAGTATCATAGAAGCCGGCTTCATCTAGCATTTTTCTTGCTTCTTTTGATAAATAAGCTAAATCACCGCTATCCAGTCGAATCCCTCGGAAATTTATGCTATCGCCTAATTCCTTTGCAACGCGAATAGCATTAGGAACTCCAGAACGCAAAGTATCATATGTGTCTACTAAAAATACGCAATCCTTATGTCTTCGTGCGTATTTATGAAAAGCTATATACTCATCATGATAGGCTTGAATCATGGAATGGGCATGCGTTCCAGAAATCGGAATACCGAATAATTTACCTGCTCTGACATTTGAGGTGGAATTAAAGCCACCGATAAAAGCAGCTCTTGTCCCCCATAATGCTGCATCAAGTTCATGTGCACGTCTGCTTCCAAACTCCATTACGATTCCATCACCAATTACATTTTTAATTCTAGAAGCTTTTGTTGCAATTAATGTTTGGTAATTCACAATATTTAAGATAGCTGTTTCAACAATTTGTGCTTGGGCAAGTGGTGCTTCAATTCTCATTAAAGGTTCATTTGCAAAAACCACTTCTCCTTCTGCTGCTGACCTTAGACTTCCAGTAAAACGGAGATCTTTCAAATAAGCTAGGAAATCTTCCTTAAACCCTTCTTGTCTTAAGTATTCAATATCCCCTTCAGAAAATTGCAGATTCTCTAGGTATTGAATCACTCGTTCTAAACCAGCGAAAACAGCGTAGCCATTATTAAAAGGCAATTTTCTAAAATATACTTCAAAAACAGCATTCTTTTCAGCAATGCCATCCTCCCAGTATGTTTCAGCCATATTAATTTGATATAAGTCCGTATGTAACATTAAACTGTCATCTTTAAAATTAAAACTCATTATAGTCCTCCTGCAACCCCTAAACGACTAAAGGATAGTAGCCCCTAGTACATTTTTAAAATGTTCCAATGCCCACTGATGGCCGATTTCATTAAATGAAGCAACGGCATTTTCATATATATGAATATTATAACCAAGATTATAAGCATCTACAGCAGTATGCAGCACACATATATCTGTACAAACGCCAACTAGATAAATATCTTTAATGGATCTCTCTTGCAATTTTATATGTAAATCAGTGCCTGCAAAAGCACTGTATCTAGTTTTATCCATCCAATACACATTGGTTAAATCTTTGTGATCTTCATAAGTTTTTTGAAGTGTTCCATATAAATCTCTTCCTCTTGTGCCAGCAATATTATGAGGTGGAAAAAGCTTTGACTCTGGATGATATGGATCATTTAATGTATGCAAATCAATTGCAAACACGGTTAAATCATCATTATCGATAAAATTCTTCGTAATGTTGACTATTTCATTCTCAATGGCAATGCCTGGTTCACCACATGGTAAATTGCCCTCCACGAAGTCAAAAGTGTAATCAATATTAATTAGAGCTTTCATTAAATCCCCCCTTAATTTCTACAGAACTTATTAAAAACATCCTATAAGAAAACACCTTGATTTATATTTAAACTATCCTTTATTATACCATTCATTTTATTTTTTCCTATTGTAAATACTTAATTCTTCCTGATTTTATTCAAATTGTTTCTCTAGAAGGGAACTATGTTTTATCATTCAACATTTAAAAATGTCATAAAATATCCTTATTATCTGTAATATTGACCTTTATCCCTAGTTGTTAATTGCTTTTCCACACTAGTTTAGATATAATTTTATTTGTTCACTAATAATGAGGTGTATAAATGATTGATTTATTATTAGACTTAACGTTTTTTCCCAGTTATCAAACGGTTTACTATACATTTTTAGTAGGTCTAGTACTGAAATATTTATGGGATTGGAACATTAAGACAACGGTTCAGCAAGAATTCTTTGCAACGGATGAAAAGTTGTCATTAGATGTTTCTATCACAACAATAAATATGAATGTTCAAAAATATAATACTCCTATTTTGCACTGGATTGTTAAAAATATCCGTAAAAGAATAGAGAGTTCCCATGATGATCCTGAGAAACCAATTACCTCCTTTGTTAGCTAGTATTTAATTAACAATTTGGAGGAATTACAATGAAAATATTATCAAAAAATACATTACTAATCATGCTATTAGGTTTATCAACTATTCTACTGAGTGCTTGTTCCTCATCAGCAAGTGGAAATAATGATGGGTTTTTCCATAAAATATTTGTTGAGCCTTTTACGGCAATTATTCACGGAACAGCAGATGTATTTGCTGGAAGCTACGGCCTTGCGATTATTCTGATCACTTTAGTAATTCGACTTGTCTTAATGCCTTTAATGCTGAAGCAATATAAAAAACAACAATTAATGAAATCAAAAATGGATACAATTAAACCTGAAATGGAAGCAATTCAGAAAAAGATTAAGGCCACTAAAGATCAAAAAGAACAGCAAAAACTGCAAATGGAAATGATGGATCTTTACAAAAAAAATAATATTAACCCACTTAATATTGGATGTTTACCAATGCTGATTCAAATGCCGATTTTAATGGGATTCTATTATGCAATACGTGGTTCTCAAGAAATAGCTAGCCACTCCTTTTTATGGTTTAATTTAGGACAGTCAGATTTAATTCTAACCGCGTTAGCAGGTATTGTTTATTATTTACAATTTAGAGTATCGCAAAGTACCATGACACAAGAACAACAAAAGCAAATGAGTAAAATAGGATTGATTTCTCCTATTATGATTGTAATAGTGTCTTTAAATGCTCCAGCAGCTCTACCACTATATTGGACAGTCGGTGGAACTTTCCTTATCTTCCAATCTTTAATCGGCAGAAAGCTATATCCGCCCCAACCTAATAATAAAAAGATAGCGGCAGATAAATAAGAATAAGGACCACCCGTGAGAACGGGTGGTTTTCTCTGCGGCTGAAAGCCTTTATTACTGACCAAACCCTAAAGGGCTACTGAAAGGTTCGCCAATTGTACTACTTCTACTGGCCAGACCTCAAAGGCCTTCTCTCCTAATTTTTTCGTTTCTTTTTCTTCACTTCTTCCCCTGTAAATGGATCAATATATTCCATCATTGTTAATTGTTCTGCGACTATATCATCTTGTATTTGATTACGGATATATTCTTCAATTACCTTTTTGTTTCTTCCTACCGTATCTACATAATATCCTGTACACCAAAATTTTCGATTTCCATACTTATATTTCAATTGTGCATGTCGATCAAATATCATCAAGCTACTTTTCCCTTTTAGATAGCCTACGAATGCTGATACACTTAATTTTGGCGGAATACTCACTAACATATGTACGTGATCCTTACACGCTGTTGCTTCTATTATCTCCACGCCTTTCCTCTCACATAAGGTACGTAAGATTTGCCCAATATCTTTCTTTATTTTCCCGTAAATAATTTGTCTTCTATATTTTGGTCCAAATACTATGTGATACTTACAATTCCAAGTTGTGTGTGCTAAACTATTATTGTCTTTTGACATAAGGACTTCCTCCTGGCTATTTATTTTCGGTTGGCGAACCAAAAAATATTTTAGCACCAAGAGGAAGTTTTTTTAATACCGCGCTGTAAGCTTTTTGGAACCCTAGGCATAGCCCAGGGTTTTCTTTTCTATAAATAAAGGACAAATTTTACGTAAAGAGCACTTGGCTACATGTAAAATTTGTCCTTTTTTAAATAGACATTTTGTTTAGAAATAGAGACCAAATTTCCATCCTGCAAAGCAAAATAAAATCCCGCCTAAAAAGGTCCCCAAAATATAAAAGAAAAAACCTCCTTTTTTCTTTTCTCGACATAATGTTACTGCCTCAACAGCAAAAGTAGAGAATGTTGTAAATGCTCCTAAAAAACCAATTGCTAAAATAAAATAGGCATTGACATTCACACCCATTCCTACAATTAATCCTAGTAGAAACGATCCGATTATATTGACAATCATGGTCGGAATAGGGATAGACGATGCCATTATTTTTTTTAGTTCATTTATAAAAAAATAACGAGAAATAGCGCCAATAAAACCGCCAACTCCAATTAACAAAAGATTACTAACCATTTGATTTACTCCATTTTCTTTCTCCAATTTTCATTCCTAAATACGCAAAACTAATTCCAAATACGGCACTACCAACAACATAACTAATAGCGGGCACAGGACTACCTGCAATTAGCAATTGAACAGTATCCAGACTGAGTGTTGATAAAGTAGTAAAAGAACCAATCATGCCTGTTCCAATGGCTGCAGTATATTCTGATTTTAACTTTTGTTTTTTTATAATGGCGCTGGTAAACCAGCCTAATATAAAGGAACCAGCAATATTAATTCCCAATGTTTGCAGGGGAAAATCATAGTCAAAAGGAATTTGACCTACAATAAATCGCAAAATGCTCCCTATCACCCCGCCAATACCAACAAATATATAACTCATAATTATTCATTCCTTTATTTAATAAAATCAATTCAGGATTATGATACAAAAAAGATGTCTAATGAAAAGAATAGGTATGATTTTCAAAGGAATTCTTTCTATCATTTCATTCCTATAAACCTCATAGCTTTTCTATCATAAAAGACATCTTATCTTTCTTATATTGTTTGAAAATAATCTTTGTAAAAACCGCCAACTTTACCAGAGTTATCTACAACAAAGTAAAATTCCTCTGTCTCATTCTTTACTTCATACTCTTTTCCTACTGTTAACACTCTATTAACAATGTATTTGTTTGCATCTGTATGTATACATTTTACTTTTTTAACAGATGGTTTCTTTTCCCAGTTTTCATGTATCATTTTATTGCTCCTTTCATCTAGTACTATCCTAGTATAAAGGGAAACCGATACATAGTGCAACAGGTTCTGTTATGAAACTAAATTCTGTTGTTCCTTTTCCATCCACTTAATCCTATTTCTTTCAAATGTAAACCATTTTCCTGTGTCTACTTGTAAAAAAGTCATGTAGCATATGCCATTAATCCAATCCATGCGTTTGAAATCCATTGCATAATAGAATGTATGATTATATTTGATGACATAAATGTTTTTATGTTCTTGAATATACATATTATGACCTTCCTTCTATGATGTAGTTAGTATTCTATACCACAGGAAAACTACCTCTTAAACCAAAATAATTATTATATTAATGTAACATTTTATTTAATTTCTATCTTGGTATACTTTCCTTCTTCCTCCTGTGATTTCCTTTTTGAGCCTTATCGATTTATGGAAAATACAGGTAAATACTTCCGAGTTTTTTCTTCTTGATGAACAGTAACGATCTTTCGTTTACATAAATTATTATTACCACTTGGGTAATAGTCTTCAAATTCTTCTAAAATCAGTAAATCTATACGTGGTACACGTATAATTCTCAATACACTTGTTTTTGATCATCAATATTGAAAATCGATAATTGATGTTTCCATCAAATAATTTTTTATGTACCCGAGCATCATCTGTCAGATATTGATAGATTCCTACCATGTAATGATATATTATTCTTTTAGCAAAGACCCGTAGATAAAGGATTTGTACTGTGCTTTGCATCCAGAAAAATTCCTTTGAAATTGGTTCAAATCAACACTTTTTGTACGATTTCAAATACTATTCTATTATAAAAAGATACAGGGAGTTCCCGATAATAGAAACTCCCTGTATCTATATTTAGCGAAGTAATTAAGCCTCAAACAATAGCGACTCAGGATCTTCTAGTAGATCTTTTATTCTTGCTAGGAATGTAACTGCTTCTTTTCCATCAATGATGCGGTGATCATAAGACAGAGCCAAATACATCATTGGTCTATTTTCCATTCTCTCAGCATCGATTGCCACAGGACGCAGCTGTATTTTATGCATTCCAAGTATACCGACCTGTGGTCCGTTAAGAATTGGAGTAGATAACAAAGATCCAAAAACACCGCCGTTTGTAATAGTAAATGTCCCACCCTGTAAATCGCTTAATGATAGTTTATTACTTCTTGCTTTACTTGCAAAGTCTAAAATTTCACTTTCTATTTCAGCGAAGTTTTTCCGGTCAGCGTCTCTTAAGACTGGTACAACAAGCCCTTCATCTGTTGATACAGCAATACCGATATCATAGTATTTTTTTAAGACAATTTGGTCACCTTGGATTTCTGCATTTAATAATGGCGCTTTCTTTAGAGCTGCTACGACAGCTTTAGTAAAGAAAGACATAAAGCCAAGCTTCACATCATTCTCTTTTTGAAATGCATCTTTTCTACGATTTCTTAAGGCCATAATATTAGTCATATCAACTTCATTAAAAGTAGTTAGCATTGCCGTATTTTGTTTAACCTCTAATAATCGATTAGCGATTGTTTGTCTTCTTCTTGTCATTCTCACTCTTTCCACTCGATTATCTGATTCTACAGCAGGTGCTGCCTTTTCAACTTTCGGTGTTTGTACTGATTGTGCTGAAACTGATGCAGCCGCCTTTTGATCATGTGCTGCAACATCTTGCGCTCTTACTCTTCCTAATGGATCATTCGTTTGGACTGCTGTTAAATCGATTCCTCTCTCTCTTGCCAGCTTGCGAGCAGCTGGTGAAGCAATAGGATGTTGTTTATTAACTTGTTCTTCTTTTTGTTCCTTTGGCTCCTCTGTAGTTTGAGCTTCTGTTTCAATCTTTTCAGCTTTTTTTTCTTCTACTGCCTGTGGTTCTTCAGGAGCTCCTTCTGCGCTGACTATAGCAATTGTTTCTCCGACTTGAACCGTATCTCCTTCATTTGCTTTTAATTCTTTAATGATTCCACTTTCCTCAGAAATAATTTCCACATTTACTTTATCTGTTTCCAATTCAACAATATAGTCGCCCTTTTCCACATATTCCCCTGTTTTCTTTAACCATTGGGCTACAGTTCCTTCGGTAATTGATTCAGCTAATTCTGGTACCTTAATCTCTGCCATTTTAATTTTCCCCCTCAATTCATTCCATAGTCAATGCTTCATTTACGATTCTTGCTTGATCTTTTCGATGAACAATTGGATCCCCTTCAGCAGGACTAGATCTTCTTCTTCTACCGACATATTGTAAGGAAATAGAATCGGAAATTAGTTTTCTAATTCTTGGCTCCATAAAGCTCCATGCTCCCATATTCTTTGGCTCCTCTTGAACCCATACTACCTCTTTTAAATTTGGGTAGCGTTGAATAATTTCAGTTAGCCTCTCTTCTGGGAAAGGGTAAATTTCTTCAACTCTTGCAAGGTGGATTGCTTCTGCATTTTCAAGCTTTTTATGTGCTTGATATAAGTCAATGGAAATTTTACCGGTAGAAAGAACTAATCGCGTAACAGCATTGTCATTTTGTCCTGTGTTATCTACTTCTAAAACAGAATGAAACGCACCTTCACTAAATTCTAGTCCGTTAGAAGCAACATCAGCATTACGCAGCAAGCTCTTTGGTGTCATAATAACTAAAGGTCGTACTTCTTCTTTATTTAGAATTGCTGCCTGTCTTCTTAAAATATGAAAGTATTGTGCAGATGATGATAAATTTGCAACCGTCCAGTTATTTTCAGCTGCTAAGATTAAGAATCGCTCCAATCTTGCACTGGAATGTTCTGGTCCCTGACCTTCATATCCATGTGGTAAAAGCATTACTAAACCAGATTTCTGTCCCCATTTAGCTCTGCCAGCTGCAATGAATTGATCAAACATTACTTGTGCTGCATTAGCAAAATCACCAAATTGCGCTTCCCATAATACAAGTGTTTCAGGAGCATGAACATTGTAACCGTACTCAAATCCTAGTACAGAACCTTCCGATAACGGACTGTTATGAACAGCAAATGACGCTTTCGCTTTAGATAAGGTATGCAAAGGTGAATACTGCTTCCCTGTTACATAGTCATGTAAAATAATATTACGATGAGCAAATGTACCACGTTCAGAATCCTGCCCTGAAAGTCTGATTGGTGTACCGTCTTCTAAAATCGTTGCAAAAGCCAATGTTTCCGCTAAAGACCAATCAATTTTCCCTTCCCCTTCTAGAGCATCATTTCTCCGCTTTAAAACTTTTCCTAATTTATCAAAAACTTGAAATTGAGAAGGATAGGAAAGTAACTCACTATTTATTTGTTTTAATTGCTCAATTGGAACAGATGTTTTAACTTTCGGCAATTGACGCTCCACCGAATTAGGTGGGTTGGTAATATCCGGATCTTCATTTTTCTTTGGTACTCTATCATGTGCTTCTTTAAGTTTTCTTGTAACCTCTTCTTTCAACGCTTGAATATCTTCTTCATTTATCACATTTTCGGCAACTAGCTTTTCACCGTACAGCTTTGTAATGGTTGGATGTTCGTGAATTAACTTGTACATTAATGGATTTGTCGTCATTGGTTCATCCATTTCATTGTGACCATATCTTCTATAACCAATTAAATCGATTAAAAAGTCCTTCTTAAACTTCTCTCTATATTCGATAGCTAGTTTTGCAGCTTTTATACAAGCTTCTGGGTCATCTGCATTCACGTGAATAATAGGAATCTCAAATCCCTTTGCAAGATCACTAGCATATCTAGTAGATCTCGAATCACTAGATTCTGTTGTAAATCCAATTGTGTTATTAGCGATAATATGAATTGTTCCACCTGTTCGATAACCCTTTAACCCTGTTAAATTTAAAGTCTCAGAAACAATTCCTTGCCCAGGAAAAGCTGCATCTCCGTGGATTAAAATAGCTAGTGATTTATTAGAATCTTCCGCTGGAAAGCCAGGTTTTGTTCTATCATCCTGTGAAGCTCTTGTAAATCCTTCTACTACTGCACCTACAAACTCCAGATGACTTGGATTGTTTGCAAGAGTGAGCCGGACATTTGAAACATTATTTGATTTAATTTGTCGATCCAAGCCTAAATGGTATTTTACATCCCCAGTCCAGCCAAAGCTAATACCGATTGATCCTTCTGATGGTACTAACTGTTTATTAGGAGCATGCTGAAATTCTGCAAATATCATTTCATAAGGCTTCTCTAATACATGGGCTAACACATTTAATCGACCTCTATGCGCCATTCCTATATTAATATTTTGAGCACCATTTAATACTGATTCAGATATAATCTTATCTATCATTGGTACCATTGTATCGAGACCTTCAATCGAAAATCTCTTTTGACCGACATATGTTCTATGTAAAAAATTTTCGAATTCTTCAACTTCTATTACCCTTTTTAAAAGCTTTCTTTTTAACTCTTTATGACAGGCGGGTTTTAAGCTTCCTGACTCTACTTTAGACTGTAGCCAGTTTTTTTCTTTAATATCATTAACATGATAGTATTCAAATGCAATGGTCTTTGTATAAATCTCTTTTAAATATTGAACCGCTTCATAGCCATTTATTATATGATTAGGAGCATCTGGACAAATTAAACGAGCTGGAATTTTTTCTAAATCTTCTTTCGTTAAATCAAAACGAGCTAAATCAAATAACTCATACTCTCTCTTATGATCCTTTAAAGGATAAATATCAGCCGCTAAATGTCCATATGCTCTTATCTTATTCACTAATGTTACTGCTGCAATAATTTTTTCAACTTGAACTTCGGACTGTAGAGATAAATGATTCGTGCTAGTTTTTGTTTGATTATCAATTGGGGGACCCCATTGATCAAAATGCCTTTTCATTTCTTCATCAACTGAATTTGGATCTTGAACGTATTTCTCATAAAGCTCCATTACGAGCCCTAAGTTCGGCCCATAAAATCTTGGTTGGTATGAGACTGTACCATCAGATGGCTTCTCCATGAAAATTTCCCTCCACCACTTTTATTATCATTTTTTATCTTCCCTTTGTTATTGCGCTTTACACTTTCTAGTGAAAAAACATTTTTTAAAACGTTTACATTTCTATTCTATCATGGTTTAATAACAGCTTCAAAAGTTTTACACATTTTTATGGTAAAAAAATTAAAAATATTTTTTATCGGCCCTATCTTCAGAAAAAAAAACAATCTTAGTAGTAATCATATGCAGCATAAAGTTTTACATGACAAAGCAAAAAAGAGTGAAACATAGTTAACCCGAAAAAAAAGCCAGACAAACATGGTTTCCTCTGTTTGTCTGGCTTTATTAGTTGCTCATAATAGGAATAATTCGAAAGAAATTACAGGATGCTAATATTCTGCTCCCTGCCCTTCTTCCTCTTTTTCTTTGATGATAACTATATTTTAAAGCGAACAATTACTTTTGTTCCTTGACCAACCTTACTTTTAATTTCAATTGTCCCATTATATAAACTAACAATTTGCTTTGCAATGGCTAATCCAAGTCCTGTTCCACCCTGTTCTCTACTCCTAGCTTTATCCACTCGATAAAACCGGTCAAATACTTTTTCAAGATCTTCTTTAGGTATTCCAATTCCATGATCGATAATTTCAAGGATAAAATGGTTGTCTTTTTCATACGTATGCAGAAAAATATTTTTTTCATGTACAGAATATTTGACCGCATTATCAAGTAATATAGTCGTTATTTGCTGCAAATGTTGCTCAGATACCTCATAAAGATGGAGAGAGTCAAGTTTTATCTCGAATGTAAAATCGTCATGGAGCATCACAAAATCACGAATAGTATGCTCAAAAATCCACTTTACCCTCTCAGGAGTTAATTCTGCATCCATTCTATTTTGCTCTAATTTGGATAAGTCTAATAAACTGATAATTAGTTTTTTTAGACGAGCAACTTCTTCAGTTGATGTTTGCAGTGACTCTTCTAATATATCTTCATTATTCTTCCCCCATCTATTTAGCATGGAAAGATGACCCTCTAAGACAGAAACCGGGGTCCTCAATTCATGGGAAGCGTCTTCAATAAATTGTTTTTGCTGCTGAAAGGATTGTTCAATCACATCCATCATCTCATTGAAAATAAGAGATAAATCAGCAATTTCGTCCTTTTGAGGATAGACTGGCATCCTTTCCTTGAATCCACTGTTTTTTATTTTTTTCATTGTTTTTGTCATCGAATTAACTGGTCGTAATAATAAATAGGAAATAAAATAACCAATAAGGGCGCTGATAATGAGTGCAGCAATTGCAAACATTGTCATTGCAAACCATAAGTGTTCTCGTACTTTATCTAAGGATTCCAGAGAACGAATAATTTCTACTCTGCCATTAAATGCTTTTGTCTTAATTTCCTTACTATAAACTAGTGAATTCTGATCTCCAATTGAAATATAATGAAACTGTTCATCATTATATATTTGATTGGGCTCAATAATCGGGAAATCTCCATTCATATCTGCAAGGATGGCTTGTCCATTTTCATCTAAAATACGAATTAGTTGGTTATTATTATTAAGTTTTTCTAATAAAGTGACATTTGCGGCGATTTCTTCGTCTGTAGGATTCTTTTCTTGCAAACTCAATTGTTTAACAACTTGGTTCATCGCTTGTTTTACATCTGTTTCTTCCTGATTTAATAACCAAGAAGAAACAGTATGAAATTCAAAAAAGGAAAAAATAGAATAAGTTAAAAAAATACTAAAGGATAACCCAAGTGTTAATTTCCATTTCCAAGGTAAAAGAGATATTTTTTTTATCCATTTCATCTCATCACATATCCTATTCCTCTGACCGTTTCGATATATACTTCTTGTCCAGATGGATCAAGCTTATTCCTTAAATACCTAACATATACATCGATTACGTTTGTTTCTACTTCTGATTCATAACCCCAGATTTTTTCTAATAATATATCTCTTGATAAGACAATATTAATATTGGTCATGAACATATAAAGCAAATCATACTCTCGTTTGGTTAAGGACAGAATCTCATCTCCTTTTTTGGCGATATGTGATTCCACCTCCAGAGTAATATCTTTATAAGTCAACTTTGTCATAATTTGATTGGAAGTATTTGTTTGTGGCTCTACTCGGCGAAATAATGCACGTAATCTAGCAAGCAGTTCTTCAATCGCAAATGGCTTAACCAAATAATCGTCTGCGCCACTATCTAATCCAGAAACTCGATCTAAAACGCTATCCCGTGCAGTTATCATTAATATTGGGGTGTTTTTTGTTTGACGGAGTCTTCTGCATACCTCAATGCCATTTAATTCAGGCAGCATTAAATCTAATAAGATAATATCCCACTCTTCCTCTAATGCTTTATGAAGACCGCTCCTACCATCTGAGCAGACTTCTGTTTTATACCCTTCATATGTTAATTCCAACTCGATAAATCTCGATAAATTTTTTTCGTCTTCTATAATCAAAATTTTTTTCATTATACCACGCTCTCTATTTAACATAGGCAATGTTACAAGCGGCATGTTGAAATTTGATTTATTATGAAAGGAAATTTCAACAAAACTGCTTTAACTTGCCTAAATATATGATTATTTTATCATGTTAGAAGCTTGATATACAAAAAATACCCCGTAATCTTTAATTTTGCTTCGAAAACATTGAATCCATAATAGCATGTGCCATTTCTACAAATTGAAATCCGAATAATGATGCTGCTGTTAAAGAACTAAATACAATCATTGCAATGCGAAGAAATTGCATGTTTCATCTCTCCTTTGAATTAAACTTTCGCTTAAAAGTATCGAGGTCATTCCTCTATTACCCATTAATAACTATATTGAAAGCACATTTCTAGTTAATTTAATAAATTAAAAAACTTTTCTAATGTGCTAATGTGAATAAAACTTATGGTATACCTCTTTTTGTAAAAAAGCATGAAAGAAACATTAAAATTTGATGAGAAGAAAAAATAAAGAATATAATTGATGGAATTAGCCATTATAAAATTAGAAACCTTTCTAATTATTGTAAGTCCTGACAACAGATATGGTTCATTCATACGAAAGGAAGCGTTCATGTAGATAGCCATTTCCATGAACAATGGTTTGTAAGTTTAGGAGGTAGATCGATGAATATTGGGCGTGCGATTGAAATTATGAATGCTGCAGATATTGTGGATGTTAGTTATCAAGGAGAAAAGATTATTATCCAGAATGTAAATGAAAAAACAAAGAAAGCAACTATCTATACAAAAACAAATCCAGAACACGAGTTAGATGTAGATGTATACCAGCTTATTGAAGAAATATGATGATATATTACAATAGAAAGAATATAGTTTCTTTTCAGAAATAACAAAATAATTCTTGCCAATAAGCGAAATATATAGTAAATTAATAGTCAATTACATACGTAATTCTTATCAAGAGAGGTAGAGGGAATGGCCCGACGAAACCTCAGCAACCTTCAGTATCCTATATACTGAAAAGGTGCTAATTCCATCAAGCAAATGCTTGAAAGATAAGAAGAATGACCATTAGTATCCAAAGTCTTCTTCTTATAACGAAGAAGGCTTTTTTCATGTCATTTTTCTTTATCTTTTCTTGGTTTGTTTTAATTACATAAAAAATCCACAATATGAGAATAGGAGAGTTATAGAATGTATAGTTTAGAAACGAAGTTAGCGCAAATTGGTAATAGAAGTGAAACAACTACTGGGTCAGTTAATCCGCCTGTTTATTTTTCAACAGCTT
Organism: Niallia sp. FSL W8-0951; assembly: GCF_038006525.1. Classification (NCBI taxonomy): domain Bacteria; kingdom Bacillati; phylum Bacillota; class Bacilli; order Caryophanales; family Bacillaceae; genus Niallia; species Niallia sp. FSL W8-0951. Next base: position 1,255,294 of record NZ_JBBOVK010000001.1, on the reverse strand, counting down.
ATCGTCATACAGGAATTGGAGAATCAACTGGCTATGATTATACACGAACAGGAAATCCTACTCGTCAAATTTTAGAAAATGCAATTGCTGAATTAGAAGAAGGAGACCGCGGCTTTGCATGTAGTTCCGGAATGGCAGCCATTCAAACAATTCTTTCCCTTTTCCAAAGCGGAGATGAATGGATTATTTCTAAAGATTTATATGGCGGTACATACCGTCTATTAGAACAAGGGTATAAAAAGTGGGGTCTTCGATGTACGTACGTTAATACCTCAGATACTGATGCTGTGCGTGCGGCGATTTCCCCAAAAACAAAAGCAATCTTCCTTGAAACTCCTACGAATCCTTTAATGGAACAGACGGATATTTCTGTGATTGCTTCCATCGCAAAAGAACACAATATTCTGCTTATTGTTGACAATACTTTTTATACTCCTATTATCCAACAGCCGATTCGTTTAGGTGCTGATATCGTTATCCACAGTGCAACAAAATATTTAGGTGGACATAATGACGTTCTCGCTGGTCTTATTGTTGCAAAGGGAGAAGAGCTTTGTAATGAGCTTGCCTTACACCATAATTCAGCTGGAGCTGTTTTAAGTCCCTTTGATTCGTGGCTATTGATGAGAGGAATGAAGACACTGGCGTTAAGAATGGAAAAACATGAAGAGAACGCGAAAATACTCTCTACTTTTCTGCAAGAACATGACGCTGTTGTAGATGTCCTCTATCCTGGTCGTGGCGGAATGATCTCGTTTAGAATCCAAAGCGAATCTTGGGTTAATCCATTTTTGCAAAACTTAACGTTAATCTCATTTGCCGAAAGTCTCGGAGGGGTGGAAAGTTTTATTACATATCCTGCCACTCAAACTCATGCAGATATTCCACTAGAAGTCAGATTAGAAACTGGTGTCGATAATCGCCTATTACGTTTTTCAGTTGGTATTGAAAACGCAAATGATTTAATCAAAGATCTAGATAAAGCCTTTTCTATTGCAAAGGGAATTGCACAGGAGGTAACAATATGAGTACATCATATACATTTGAAACAAAATTACTTCATAATAAACATAAATTCGATCCAGAAACAGGAGCTGTCAGCGTGCCAATTCAGCACGCTTCCACCTTTCACCAAAAAGATATTGATGAATTCGGAAAATACGACTATAGCCGAAGCTTAAATCCAACAAGAGAAGCATTAGAAGAAGTTGTGGCAGAATTAGAAGAAGGAACACACGGCTTTGCCTTCTCTTCAGGAATGGCTGCTATTTCAACAGCATTTCTATTATTATCGCAAGGAGATCATGTCGTTATTTCGGAAGATGTTTATGGTGGAACATATCGTATGGTGACGACCGTATTAAATCGATTTGGAATCGATCATACCTTTGTAGATATGACCAATCTAGAAGAAGTTGCAGCAGCTGTTTTGCCAAACACAAAAGTCTTTTATGTAGAAACTCCTTCCAATCCTTTATTAAAAGTAACCGATATTGAAGCAATTAGCTTACTTGCCAAAAAATACAATGCACTTACATTCGTGGATAATACCTTTTTAACACCAGCCTTACAAAAACCATTAACACTAGGTGCAGATGTTGTGCTTCATAGCGCTACTAAGTTCTTATCTGGCCATAGCGATGTAATTGCTGGAGTAGCAGTAGTTAAAGATGCAGAGCTGGCAAAGCAAATTGGTTATTTACAAAATTCGTTTGGCGCAGTTCTCGGCGTACAGGATTGCTGGCTGCTCCTTAGAGGAATAAAGACATTACATGTTCGGATGAAGCATTCAAGTGAAGGTGCAAGAATGATCGCTGAGCATTTGCAAAACCACCCATTAATAAAAAAAGTGCATTATCCAGGTTTTGAAGATCATCCACAATATGCGATCCAAAGAAAACAAGCGCTAAATCCAGGAGCAGTTTTCTCCTTTGAGTTATATTCAGAAGAGGCAATGCGTACTTTTGTAGAGAATGTCAAACTTCCTGTATTCGCCGTTAGTCTTGGTGCGGTTGAATCGATTCTTTCTTATCCAGCAAAAATGTCTCATGCTGCAATGGATCCTTTAGCTAGATCTGAACGTGGAATTACAGATTCCCTTCTACGCTTATCTGTTGGATTAGAGAATCCATTAGATTTAATCAATGATTTTGATACAGCTCTAAAAAAGACCGCAGAGTTACATTATATTTAACTGGAGGATTACAATGAATTTTCTTGATAGACTAAAAAATGAAATTTTAATTGGTGATGGTGCTATGGGCACCCTCCTCTATTCTTATGGAAAAGATACTTGCTTTGAATCTTTAAATCTTTCTCACCATGAACAGATTGAACAGGTACATCAAGCATATATCCATGCCGGCGCAGATATAATTCAAACTAATACATATGCTGCCAACTATTTAAAATTACAAAGATATGGTTTAGAAGATAACGTAAAGGAAATAAATAGCGCAGCCGTGAAAATTGCCAAAAAAGCTGTGGAAAATAAAAATGTAAATATATTAGGAACGATTGGTGGAAATAGAGGCGTGAAGCCCCAAGCAATTAGTTTAGAAGAACTGAAGCGTAGTTTTCGTGAACAGCTATACTGTTTGTTATTAGAAGATGTCGACGGGATTCTTTTAGAAACATTTTATGATTTGGAAGAACTCGAAACAGTACTGCAAATTACTAAAAAAGAAACAGATATTCCAGTCATTGCCCAGCTTTCCATACACGAAATAGGGATTTTACAAAACCAAATATCCCTTGCTTCTGCTTTCGATAGATTAGAAAATTTAGGTGCTGATGTTATTGGGTTGAATTGCAGATTAGGACCACACCATATGATTGCTTCACTTGAACAAATACCATTACCTAAAAATGCCTACTTATCTGCCTATCCCAATGCTAGTTTGCCGAGTTATATTGACGGAAAATTCGAATATAAAGATAATGCAGAATATTTCCAAAAATCAGCCGAAGAATTTAGAAAGCAAGGCGTTCGTCTTTTAGGCGGCTGCTGTGGAACAACACCTGAACATATCAGAAATTTCGCAAAGGTGTTAAAGGAAGCCTCCCCTATCACAGAAAAAACAGTTGCAACTAATAAGACTGCTGTGGATGCTATATTTCATCATTCCTCTCCCCCTAGGGATTACACCCCTTTGGAGGAGATTGTAAAAACAAGAGCTTCTGTTATTGTAGAATTAGATCCTCCAAGAAAACTAGATACGACTCGATTCTTTGAAGGTGCTAAAAAACTAAAAGAAGAAGGAATTGATGCTTTAACACTTGCGGATAACAGTTTAGCATCTGCCCGTATTTCCAATACAGCAATTGGTACATTAGTAAAGCAAAACATTGGGCTTCGTCCCCTTGTTCATATTGCTTGCCGGGATCGCAATATAATTGGTTTACAGTCTCATTTAATGGGATTACATACATTAGGAATTCATGATGTCCTAGCCATTACAGGAGATCCAGCTCGTGTTGGGGATTTTCCAGGTGCTTCTTCTGTTTATGATATGACTTCCTTTGACTTAATTTCGATGATTAAGCAATTAAATGAAGGTCTCTCCTTCTCTGGCAAAAATCTCGGACAAAAAACGACATTTTCGGTTTCAGCTGCATTTAATCCAAATGTTCGTCAAGTGGAAAAAGCAGTAAAGCGGTTAGAGAAAAAAGTAGCATGCGGTGCTGATTACATTATAACCCAGCCGATTTATTCCGAACAAAAAATAATTGAACTTTATGAAGCAACAAAACACATTGATATTCCTATCTATATCGGTTTAATGCCCTTAACAAGCAGTAACAATGCGGAGTTTTTACACAACGAGGTTCCTGGCATAAAAATAGATGACTCCATACGGCGCACCATGGCACAATTTAAAGACAATCCAGAACAAGCAGCACAGGAAGGTCTCAAAATCACCAAATCTTTAATCGACACTGCAGCTAATTATTTTAACGGTATTTACTTAATAACACCCTTTTTACGTTATGAGCTTTCTGTGGAATTAGCTCGCTATACGAAATTACGAACTGCGGCACTTAGGAGGACAACTGATGCAACAAACTTCATTAGCTGAACAACTTAAACGAAAAATTATCATTATGGATGGTGCAATGGGAACAATGCTCCAGCGAGAGAACTTAACGGCAGCCGATTTTGGTGGAGAAGAATTAGAAGGATGCAATGAAAATCTTAATCTAACAAGACCAGATATTATTACGAAAATTCATGAATCTTACCTCCATGCCGGAGCAGATATTATTGAAACCAATACATTTGGTGCAACTAAAATTGTCCTGGATGAATATCATCTAGGGCATATTGCTTACCAATTAAATGTTAAAGCAGCGAAACTTGCTAGAGAAGCAGCAAACAAATATTCTACAGCTGATTGGCCAAGATTTATTGCAGGTGCAATGGGCCCAACAACGAAAACATTAAGTGTTACTGGCGGCACTACATTTGAAGAACTCATTTCTTCATACGAAGAGCAAGCATTAGGATTAATCGACGGAGGTGTTGATCTCCTCCTTCTGGAAACAAGTCAGGATATGCTGAATGTTAAAGCTGGATTTTTAGGCATTAAACAAGCATTTGCAAAAACAGGAAAAGAACTACCACTAATGATTTCTGGAACGATTGAACCAATGGGGACTACTCTTGCCGGACAGTCGATCGAAGCATTTTACATTTCTATAGAACATATGCGTCCTATTGCCATTGGCCTAAATTGTGCAACAGGTCCTGAGTTTATGCAGGATCATATTCGCTCACTTTCAAGTCTGTCTAAGTTTGCTGTTAGCTGTTATCCAAATGCTGGCTTGCCTGATGAAGAAGGAAACTACCACGAAACAGCCTCCTCTCTTGCCAATAAACTTGGTGGATTCGCAGAAGAGGGCTGGCTTAATATTGTTGGGGGCTGCTGTGGTACTACACCTGAGCATATTCGAGCAATCGCCGAAAAAATGAAAGACATCTCCCCGCGAAATGTTGCAGAAACTAATTTTCACATGGTTTCTGGAATTGAGCCCTTTATTTATGATGATCCTACATTAAGACCAATTATGGTTGGGGAACGAACGAATGTTATTGGTTCAAGGAAATTTAAAAGGCTGATAAAAGAAGGGAAATATGAAGAAGCAGCAGAAATTGCTAGAGCTCAAGTCAAAGGCGGAGCCCATGTTATCGATATTTGCTTAGCAGATCCTGATAGAGATGAATTACAAGACATGGAGCTTTTCATGGAAGAAGTTGTAAAAAAAGTCAAGGTTCCCCTTGTAATTGATTCTACTGATGAACAAGTAATTGAAAAGGCACTCTCCTACTCACAAGGAAAAGCAATCATCAATAGTATTAACCTGGAGGATGGCGAAGAAAGATTTCAAGCTATCGCTCCTCTCATCCATAAGTATGGAGCAGCTGTTGTTGTCGGAACTATTGATGAAGATGGCATGGGAGTTACTGTAGAGAAAAAACTACAAATAGCCAAGCGATCCTATGATCTGTTAACAAAAAAATATAACATTAATGGTCAAGATATAATATTTGATCCCCTTGTCTTTCCTGTAGGAACGGGAGATGAACAGTACATCGGCTCAGCATTAGCGACGGTAGAAGGAATTAAACAAATAAAGCAAGCATGCCCAGACGTCCAAACTATTCTTGGAATAAGCAATGTTTCCTTTGGTCTCCCTCCTGTCGGTCGAGAAATATTAAATAGTGTCTTTCTTTATCACTGCACACAAGCTGGCCTTGACTACGCAATCGTTAATACAGAAAAATTGGAAAGATTTGCGTCCATAAGTAAAGAAGAAATTGAATTGGCTGAAAAACTTTTATTTGAAACAACAGATGAAACGCTGGCTATTTTCACAGACTTCTATCGAGATAAGAAAAAAGAAAAGATCAATTCACTTGAAAATTTAACGTTAGATGAACGGTTAGCTTACTATGTTGTGGAAGGAACAAAAGAAGGATTAATAGCTGATTTAGCTATTGCACTTACTACATATAGTGCCCCACTAGATATTATAAATGGTCCTCTTATGGATGGAATGAAGGAAGTTGGCCGCTTATTTAATGATAATCAGCTAATTGTCGCAGAAGTGCTGCAAAGTGCAGAAGTGATGAAAACGGCCGTTTCTTTTTTAGAAGGATATATGGACAAAAATGTTTCCGCATCTACTAAAGGCAAAGTTATTTTAGCAACTGTTAAAGGAGATGTTCATGATATCGGCAAAAATCTCGTTGATATCATTCTCTCTAATAACGGCTATGAAGTCATCGATCTCGGCATCAAAGTTCCCCCAGCAGATTTAGTTGCTGCTATTAAAAAGGAACAACCAAATATTGTTGGCTTGTCTGGTTTACTTGTAAAATCGGCACAACAGATGGTACTGACAGCTGCAGATATGAAACAAGCTGGCATAGAAGTTCCTATCTTAGTAGGGGGAGCAGCATTATCAAGAAAATTTACCGACACAAAAATTTCGCGTGAATATGATGGATTAGTATTATATGCAAAAGATGCAATGAATGGCCTATCTCTTGCAAATCAGCTGACTAATAAAGACGAATTCGATTTGCTTAAACAGGAACACGAAAAGAAAAAACAATTACTTTCAGCTAGTCCAGTAAAAGAATACACAAAACCTGTTATCACAGGGATTAAAAGAAAAACTGTTAACCTAGATGCTCCCGTCTTTGTGCCGCAGGATACAAAAAGACATTTATTAACGAATTATACGACCGGTCATATTAAACCATATATTAATAAACAAATGCTCCTAGGTCACCATTTAGGAGTTAAAGGAAAAATTGATGTTTTACTAGAAAATAAAGATGATAAAGCCGTCCAATTAAATAATATGATTGAACAATTGTTAATAGAAGCTGAACAAAATAATTGGATTCTGCCAAAAGCGGTTTATCGCTTTTTCCCTGCTCAATCAGATGGCAACAAGATCTATATCTATGATCCAAAAGACAATACGAAAAAAATCGAAACCTTTGATTTTCCAAGACAAGAAAGAGAACCATTTTTATGCCTAGCGGACTATCTAAAACCAGTCGATAGTGGAGTGATGGACTATGTTGCATTTTTTGCTGTGACAGCTGGTACTGGTATACGGGAAGCAGCAGAACAGCTTAAACGAAATGGAAGATTTCTTGAATCCCATGCCCTTCAATCCCTTGCGCTAGAAACAGCTGAGGGGTTAGCAGAATTAATTCATCGACAGATTAGAGATAGATGGGGATTTCCTGACCCGGCAACTTTTACAATGAAGGATCGCTTTACAGCAAAATATCAAGGACAAAGATTTTCATTTGGATATCCAGCTTGCCCGGAATTGGAAGATCAGAAAAAATTGTTCAGCTTATTATCACCAGAAGATATTGGAATTACCTTGTCCGAAGAATGTATGATGGAGCCTGAGGCATCTGTTTCAGCAATGGTATTTGCCCATCCGGATGCACGTTACTTTAACGTCTTATCTAGCAATTCCTTATAATATTATTGTCTAGTGAAGTATTTGCTAGCTACAAAAAAATCCAATCCTGCTGTCAGCAAAGCTGGATTGGATTTTTACTTCGTCTATCTCTTTCACACTGTAAAATACATATAATAATTATCCATTTTTACCCTTTCACATCTATATATATTCTTAATATTATGATAAACTTACAATTAACTATTTTCAGAAAGCAGAAAGAAGGTCATACAATGATTCGAGAACTTACAGAACAAGATCATGCTGAGGTGATGAAATTTTTACTTCAAGACCCTTCGATGAATCTTTTTATTATTGGCGATATTGAAGCGTTTGGGTATCATTCAGAATTTCAAAGACTTTGGGGAGAATTCCAGAGCGGAGAGATAAAAGCAGTGCTTCTCAAATATTATAAAAGCTATATATTTTACTCTGTCGATAAAGATCATTTTGACGTCCAAGCTTTTGCGGCTCTAATGGAAACCAATTCAAATCCAGTAACACTATCAGGAAGAGCGGATTTAGTAGAAAAATTTGAAAACCATCCTTCTTTAAAATTAGGAAGGAAAAGAGTAACTTATTTTGCTCAATGCGGCAAAAAACGAAAAATTGAAAAAACGAAAATGATCAAACAGGCTAGTCTTAATGATATTGATCGCATTGTCGCATTGCGCAATTCTATTGATGAATTTATTACAACAGATGATTCAAGAGATATGCTCAAGAAAGCGATCGAGACTAAAACCGGGCGGACATATTTTCTTGAAAACGATAAAGGAGAAATTATATCAACTGTCTCCACTACAGCAGAAAATTCCCATTCAGCAATGATTGTCGGCGTCTGTACACATAAAGACTACAGAAATAAAGGATTGGCAAGCAAGCTAATGACGGCCCTAGTTAATGATGTATTAGATGAAAAACAGTTTGTCTGCTTATTTTACGATAATCCTGATGCTGGTAAAATTTATAAAAAAATTGGCTTTGAAGATATTGGATTATGGACTATGTATCGCTAAACACTCCCTATATTTTGCACCTAATGGCTCGTATAAAACAATCTAGAAAACAAACCATTTCTAAATATTAAACAAAATAAAGCCAACAATTATACAGAGATGCATATAATTGTTGGCTTTTTTATTCCTATTATAAATGAATGTTTGCGGCTATCCTCTTTAGATAACCGCATTTTTCAAAGGACAATAAACTGCGTTTATTTATCAATCATCCTTCCAAATCGATTTAACTTATTTAAGCAATAATTCTAAATCGGTAAAAAGAGAAATCATTTTCTGCAGCTGTCTCCATTCCTTCGATTGCATATTCACTAAATCAACCGTATAAGTCGTGGTCACAGTAACCAATCGAGCAGTACATTTAACCGTTTCAATTCCTAGCAGCTCTTCTTCCCAATCCCACATTTTTAAGCGATATAATTCCATCCTTAAAGCATCAAACTCTTCCGGCTCAATTTTATTAAAAACCGGTGGGATCACAATCGGAAACTGACTCCATTCTTGAATTAAGTAGTTGCGAAGATCGAAATCAATATGAATACTGAAAGAATGTTCTTGATTTACTTTATATTCAACAATTAATTTTGTAATTTCTTTTGCTGGATGAATCGATACTATATCATCATAAACCTCAAACAAGTCTTTTTTTCGAGAAAGTACAGACTTTATGGAGGACATAGAAATAGGTGTATCTTCCTCTCCTAAATAACTATTTAATTCATTAAAAATAGCGGAAAGGGTTGTCGGGCCTTTTTGTTGCAAAACTTCAATTATTTTTTCGTACAATGTGCTCATCTGTATTTCCTCCACTATTTAAATCTACCTATTAATGACTGCTTGTCCCATTATCTTATCGCAAATTCCAAAAATTTTCCATAGCCAGTGTATATGAAAACTAATTCCACTATTTTCTTGCAAAAAAGACAAGTTACGATAATTGTTCTTGATGACTGCCGGTTAATCGGTTCATCTCCTCAAAAATAAAATAACTCATTTTCTTGTAGCCTTCAGCATTTAAATGAATTCCATCATCACTAATGAAATCAGCAATATTCCCAGCCTTTTTAAGAGCTGAGCGAACATCTATACTTGGAAGATTTAATTGCTCGATTAATTTGTTTAAATGAAAATTATATAAACCATGCCAATGCTCTATCCCGCCACAGCAGCTAATCCAATGACTAATTGCTGTACCATATCTATCTGCAATTGATTTATAATATCTGACTGGATCCAGTGGTGGCAAAGTTAACAATATTGGCGTGATATTAGATTGCTTCATTTTTGTGACCATTTGAGCAATGTTTTCGATATATTGATTAATCGGAACAATCGGCTCATGATTACTATCAGGATCCTCGGCTACTTCTTGCCATTGAAAATTGCAATCATTCCCGCCTACGTTTAATAAAACATAATTCGGCTCCTCAGAAAGCACATCCTTTTCCAATCGCTTTAGTAATAAATCAGAATTATCATTAAATACACCCTTATTTAAGACAATTGTATCTTCTGAATTATTTAAGGCAAATAATTTTCCAAGTAAAGCGGGATAATTGTCTTTAATTATTCTTATCCTACCTTTTACAAATGAGACACCTCTTGTTAAGCTATCTCCAAAACAGATAATTTTCATTTAACATCCCTACTTTTTTCATTCTAATACTATAACTTATTATAACAGAAAAAAGGTTGTGCGAGAAAACTTCTGGTTTTTCCAAAAATAGGGTATGAATTGTATTTTTGTCCTAAAATAAGCAAATAAAAAGCTGTCTCCAATAATTATTGGAGACAGCCTAAAATCACATTTGTATTAAGATTTTTGTCTATTTAAAACGATATCTTCTTCCTTCTTTTCTTCAGGAGCTGCTTGATTAGATGTTCGTAAAGGAATTTCTTTTAAGAAGAAAACTAATAAAAACGCAACAACTAGGACGATGGTTCCAGTTAAGAATACCGTTGATAATGTATCTCCTAATGCATCTCTGATTCCTTGAATCATTTGCGCAAATATTGGTTGTACATCTGCAGGTAAATTTGCTTCTGTCTGTTCGAGTAATGGTTTATTCATCAATGCTTGTGGATTGGCGAAACCAACCATTTGCTCTGTTACTTTCGGATCTAACGTTGCTAAATCTTTTACTACTGGCGAGTTTTGCATCGTATCTTGCAAGTTTGTCTTAAGATTATTTGCCATAACTGTACCCATGACCGCAATACCAATTGTACCACCTAGATTACGGAATAATTGAGTGGAAGCAGTTACTACCCCCAATTCTTTATGGGAAACGGCATTTTGAGTAGCAATTGAAAATACCGGCATACCAATACCTAGTCCCAAACCAAATACAATCATACTTAAAATCGCCATTGGTACACTATTCATAAAAATCATAATGGCCATACCAGCGATCATTGTTGGAACCCCGATTAAGGCAAAACGTTTGTATTTCCCTGTTTTTGAAATTAACTGACCTATAATGGTACTTGAGATAACCATAACAATAGACATTGGCATTGTTACATAACCAGCATAAGTAGGAGATATCCCTAATACACCTTGAACGAAGAAAGATAGATAAATCATGGCACCCATCATTCCAAAGTTCATAATAAAACCAATTATATTAGAAACAGTAACAATATTATTTTTGAATAGATGTAATGGTAAAATTGGATTTTTTGCTTTCTTTTCCACCAATACAAACACAATAGCAAAAACAATACTTGCTGCAATCAATCCGAGAATTTGTACGGATCCCCATGCATACTCTGTTCCTGCCCATGAAAAGGCCAATAATAATGGAACAATTGCGACAGTCATAAATAAGGATCCAATGTAATCAATACTTTGTTTTCCGTTTCCTTCTACTTTAGGGAATAGTGCCATAATCATACCAAATGCAATAATTCCAATTGGTAGGAAAATCCAGAATAACCAGTGCCAATCTAAATGATCAACTAAGTATCCTCCTAATAGAGGGCCAAGTACACTGGAGAAACCAAATACAGCCGTTAATAATCCCATCCATTTTCCACGTTCACGAGGCGGGAATAAGTCACCAACTGCTGTAAAAGCGGAAGATTGAATAATACCAGCACCTATCCCTTGGATACCGCGGTATGCAATAAATTGAAATACGTCATTGGAAGTACCTGTTAAGAAAGCACCAACCATAAATAATAATATCCCAATTAATAAGAACGGCTTACGTCCATACATATCGGATAGCTTTCCAACAAGCACTGTGGCAATTGTGGATGTGAGCATATAAATATTAATGGTCCATGTATAATAGTCCATCCCATCAAGGATCGAAATGATTTTCGGCATTGCAGTACTAACGATTGTTTGGTTAATCGCTGCAAAAAACATCGCTGCCATGATTGCAATCATAATCGACAGCTTTTTCTTTTGTGTTAAATGTTCCATTGCATTCTCTCTTTTCTTTATAAAATATTAGAAATTCTCGTTTAATAATTTAAAGATACGTTTTAAATGTTGAATATCTTCCTCTGTTAGCTTGTGAAAGTGTTCCTTCATTTTATTCTGCTGCTCTTTTTTCATATTATTAACGATAGTTCTTCCTTTATCGGTAATGGTAATATTGACTACCCTTCGATCTGTCTTTGATCGATCTTTTGTAATATAGTCATCCGCCAATAGCTGATCAGTTATGGTTGTTACAGCAGCGTTAGTAATGTGTACGCTTTTGGCGAGATCTGAAACATTAAGGGATCCTACCTTATCTAAATGAAAAAGCAATTTATATTGAGTAATATTTAAATCACTGCTATTTTTATTAAAGTCACTAGTTATATTTTTAATAAAATTGCCAAACATCGCAGCGACTTCAAAAAGCTCTTCGCCATTATGCACCTATCCCCCATCCTTTCTTAAATTACTTTACAAATAAATGTTTAACTTCTTAATTATTAACCATTTAATAATATATAACTTAATTAATTACATGTCAAATATTATTTTTTGTTTTACGTTTTTTTACCCCGTTTTAATGCTAAAAGATTTTTTCCCCCTTTATGCTGCTTCTTTCTATATAAGAAGCTTTTTAAATAAAAGAAATTACAATCTATATGGTAATCGGAAAATAATGTGGAAAGAGGGTTAAAATATACACTTTTCCATAGCATTAGCCAAGATGGAAAAGTCAGCACCATAAATTTCTTTATAGATCCATTCGTAAACAGTTTTTAACCCTCCTGGGAAGTGATTCGTTATATTTTTCCGAAAGTAACTACAACGTTTTTGATTTCTTTTTAACTTTACGTTAACCTAAGTAAATACACTCTTTCTCTAAAGGCTTCAAAAGTGTAATCTCAACCAACGTCTAAATAAAATGATTCAGGGACTTTATAAAAAATTTTGTAATTAGCAACTGTACGGATATTTTTGGCAATGAGGAGAGGATAGAAAAGTAGTCTCTACTAAGAATCTATAATCAGGTTTACTCTCCTTCCAATCAAGAATCTTAAAGTATAGTAGATTGAGCATATTGGTTATTATTTCTTTTCCTTTAACGTATTGGTTATTTTTCAAATAGAATCATTTATGAATTGCTTAAACAAGAAAAGTGGCTGGGAGGCTTGGCACACGCCCCATGGAAAGCGAAGTGTATTCACGCTGCGGATGATTACCACAAACCTTCTTTCTAAAATTAATAAAACCACGAACAATTATACGAATATTTTTTAGTGTGTACGTATAATTGATCGGGGTATATTTGATTGAAATACTTATGTCCCACCCTTCATAGATAAAAACGATATCAGGAAAACAGTTTACAATTGTTTAGTATTTCCTCTGCACTAAGTAAGGTTGCTTCTCTTATCCCCACATTATTAGCTTTCATGAAGGACTGTACTGCTTGGTATCCAACTGCATATCCCGCAAACGGTGATAGCCCAACAGGTTGATATCCCTGTTCTATTGCAATGGTGTCACCAAACATATAACTGCTAACCTCAGCAAAGCCTTTAACATTTACTGCATCTTTTATTATTCCGATTGAGTATTCTAAATCTTCTTTATGAAAAGAAGTAACCCAAGGACCTAAATTGCTTTCTCCGTATAACTCTTTTGCAAATGACTCTGCTAAACCTTCTATAATTAGGTAATCTCCAACTGTAACATTACCATGATCCCAATCAAAATAAGAAAAACGGAGATTATGATGAAATTCATGTGCAATGACAGCAGGGATTTTAGGTATATTATAGGAGTTAGGGAAAATTGCCACTTGAATAAACCCTGGAATTCCCCCAAAGCCACAATAACCTTTTTGTAATTCTAGCTTTTTAGGATCAGCAATATACATTCCAAATTTCAATTCATCATTATTTATTTCTAAGTTCTTCTCTTGTATAAAATCAGTACAGTGATTCAAGGTATCATATGCCGTTTGAAGTGCATGAATCTTCTTTAGATTCTCTAACGCTATCTTTCCGATTTCGGTTTTCGTAACATCAAGATATCCAAGCATTTTTGCAGCCATTATTACGTCATATCCATTAGATTGATTAGCCTTTAAAGGAACATTAATAGTATTCCACATTTTTTCAAAAGGTTTCATCATGGAATACCGAAAGTAGTTTTCTTTTTCATCCTCCATAGAGAACAACTTTTCATATTGCTCGGTTGTATTTTCGATTACTATTTTCATTGTTACCACCTTTTTTATTATCTGAATACTTATCGCTTCAGTCGTAAATTTTGCTAATCCATTACCATATTGATTAATGTTTTTGATAAATCGTTTTAATATGGATTGGACCTATCCATAAAGGGAGCAGGATAGTATTTGGCAAGTTTTTCATTAAAAATGCCATACCATTCATTAATTTTACTTATACTTTTTTAGATTCGGGAGATAGATCACAAAGGCTGCAAGTTTATGGAAAATTATATCCCGCTTTTCAGCTACTCTTTTTACTCTCCTATTCATCTTTTTGTACCTCCTTCAACTGCTACTGTAAAGAATTACGCAACGTAAGTGTCAATAGTTAGAGGATATTTTGTTATGAGATTTTTATAGGAATGGGGAAATTGATTAACTTAAGACAAATTTTGAATGAGGAGTTTTTAATATGGAATTCTAGACTATTATCCGATTATTGGTAGGTGTTTTCTTATTAGCAGGGAATTTCTCCACCATAAGCCGTATATAAAAAATGTCTCACTCGATCTTAAGAGGAGTAATCTATTCACTCCTCAAAGATCAAATAAGACATTCGCTATTTTTATATGTTTTGAAAGGGATTTTTCCATTCCATTAATACTGCATAATTTAAAGAATCTTCATCGTCCAAGTAGTTAGACAATATCGTTACTGGCGTTCTTCCGCATCGCAGTAAAAACGTTAGAACAGGGTCTTGCAATTTGCCTGCCATCACATAGTCTAAATATTTTGCGGGAGAAAGTTTGTCGGCCACTTTTCTGTAACCTGGCATTCTTCCACCGCCCAGCAATCGCTCTATGCCTAAGTGTATAACTAAATAATAGGCACTTTGTATTAGCACTTTACCTAAACCGAGCTTACGATATTTTGGCCGGATACTAATATCGACTACATATAATGCATTTCCATTCTCATCATGTGTGGTAATATAGCCATTATCGGTTATTTTCCCCCATGTGTGCTGGGAATGTTCAGGATCATAAATTGTACGGAAACTTGTTAATGATCCAGCAAGTTCTCCCTCCACTTCCACACAGATTGCCCCTTGTGGGAAATAAGCAAGATGACTTGCTAATTGTTCATCGTTCCACCAGAGATCTTCTGGAAACGGGGCAGGAAAACATTCTGCTTGAATAGCAATTAGTTCGTTAAAATCTCTTTCTTGATAATTTCGGACCGTACATCGAATCGGTTTTTCCTCATCATAAAGAAAAAACTCACTAAAGATCATGCAGTAATCATCCTTCCACAGTCGAATTCCAGTCTGGATAAAGATCTGTTCTTCTATCTCTCCATGTTGTGACAGAACCTTTTTCTCTTACTTCATATAATAAGGAAAGATCTAAATCTGCTGTTACAATCATATCATTATTTAATTCCCCTTCAACGAGAATTCCTTGTGGGGGGAATGGGATATCATTAGGAGTAATGACTGCTGCCTGCCCAAAGTTGGCTCGCATAAAGTCCACATTCGTTAAGCTTCCAACTGTTCCTGTTACAACTACATATACTTGATTTTCAATGGCCCTTGCATGACAAGTATAGCGAACACGATGAAAACCATGACGATCATCTGTACAAGATGGACAAAAAATCACATCTGCTCCTGCTGCTTTTGCCATACGGACAATTTCTGGAAATTCAATATCATAACAAGTTAGAATGGCAATTTTTCCTTTATCTGTATCAAAAATACGGAAGGAGTCCCCTTTTTCCATATTCCATTCATATTCTTCTGTAGGTGTGATATGAAGTTTTGCTTGTTCTTCTATTCTTCCATCTGGATAAAACAAATGAGCTACATTAAATAATTTATCTTCTCTGCGAATAACATGAGTTCCACCGATAATATGCATTCCCGTTTCCACAGCAAATGATCTGAATAATTCCTGATATTGCTCCGTAAATCCAGGGAGCTCATTGATTGTTAAGGCGTTATTTTCATCTCCCATAGATAACAGCTGTGTTGTAAAAAATTCAGGAAATAAAACAAATTCTGCACCAAATTCAAGCGCTGTTCGAACATAATGCTCACATTGTTTAGCAAATTCTTCAAATGACTTAATGTTTTCTAATTTGTATTGTACGGCAGAAACTCTTATTTTCATCTTCCATCTCCCTTTATATGTTTATTTTATATCTTATATAGATAAAACACTTTTTACATAAATGTGTTTAATGTTCATAAAAATGATTATTCAAGATTTGATTATGCGTTATTCTTCTATATTTTTCAATCGTTTTGCACTATTTTTTTATTGGAATTTACTATTTATATTTATGTTCTTAAAAATATAGATGTTCATATTATTTTATGATAGTCCATTGTTTTGATTTTCGGAAAAAAAGGAATTGAAATAGAAGTTATAAACCTGCTGAAGGAGGGATTTTTATTGAGTATTTTCATTTATGCTTTTCTTGGTTTAATTTTGATAGAGGAATTGGCAGTGATTGGATTAAAAAGATACATAAATGGTTCATTTAAAATAGAAAATCATTTTCTACGCCATTATCGGACAAATAAAATAAAAGTTGATAGGGAAAAAGTTAGCTAAACATCTGTTTATGGCGGCTGGACATTAGTATTCCAGCCGTCATTTATAACCAGTTAATTATCCGTCGTTTTCAATTAAAATTCTGTATAATTGTTCGGGATTTTTATTCTTTCCACAAAGAAATTGGCGGTAATTATTCGCACACTGAACAACCTTAAAAAATAGCGACATGCAGAGAAGGACGCTCGACTTTTGCGATAGATAGGTTTTTTCCCAGATTTCTTTGAAATATTATTTAATATTCATTTATCGACTTTCGTGCCAGCTGCTCAATCGTCATATCATCCATTGGTGGGTTATGTAAGCCTGCGCGTACATCTCGGTAGTAGCGCTGAAGCGGACTTTTTGCAGAAAGGCTGCGTGCGCCGACGATACGCATTGCTATATCTACCACTTCAATGGCAGTATTCGTGACCACTAATTTAACAGCACTTAATTCTGGCAGCATATGGGATTGCTGCTCTTTATCTGCTTCATCCCATTTTTTACTTACGGAATATAGAAAGTGTTTAGCCGTTTGCATTTTTAACTCTATTTCCCCTATTTTGGATCTTACGCTCGGAATATCGCTGATTGTTCCTTTAATACTATTTGGAGAATAGTTTTTCGCAAAAGTAACTGCTTCTTTTTGTGCAGCACCAGCGATTCCTATATAACATGCCGGAATATGCAGAAGCCAGGGATTAATTTTTTTTCGACTATCTAATTTTTCGACAAAATAACGAGCTGGAATTTCCACATTTTCAAAATAAACATCGTTACTTCCTGTTCCTCTTAAAGCAATGCTATCCCATGTGTTTTCTATACGAATGCCTCTACACTCTTTAGGAATTAAGAAATTCCCTACATCGTCTGTATCATTTATGGATGCCGTTACAAGAAAATAATCTAAAACAGGAGACATCGTTGTAAAGGATTTATGTCCATTTATAACCCAACTCTGGCCCTTTTTTTCTGCGGTAGTTTGTGGTTTTCCACCTCTAGTGGGACTGCCAGTTTGCGGTTCTGTCGCAGCTCCATTAATTAAGGAACCAGATAATAGGTTCTCATATACCTCTGTTAATGTATCTTTATTCCAATTTGCTTCTTGGATATTTCTTACGATTCCCATATGCCAACCGATGGATAAAGCAGTAGATCCATCGCCTTGGGCAATCACTTCTTGTAATCTTACCAATTCATATAATGAGATTTCTTGTCCGCCAAACTCCTTTGGTATGGTTAAACTTGTGTAACCTGATTCCTGTAATTCTTTTACATTATCAAAGGGAAATGATGCAGTTTCATCTATTTCCTTTGCTCTTTCTGAAAATCTCCTGCTCATTTCCATAAGTTTATTTATTTTTTGTGCTAAATCTTTTTCCAAACTGAAAAATCCAGTCACTATAGTGCCATCTCCCTTTAACAAGATCATCTATATGGTAATCATAGCACTATTTCTATATACTGATAAGTAAAATGCAATTCCCTTTAAATAGGAATGAATTATTTTCTGTTTATTAAATTT
Organism: Niallia sp. FSL W8-0951; assembly: GCF_038006525.1. Lineage (NCBI taxonomy): Bacteria > Bacillati > Bacillota > Bacilli > Caryophanales > Bacillaceae > Niallia > Niallia sp. FSL W8-0951. The sequence continues at coordinate 1,237,023 of NZ_JBBOVK010000001.1, read as the reverse complement.
TGACGATTCTCCATTGCTGGCGGCTCTTCTGTGTATCCTTTTTTTGCCATTAACTCTGCACCTTGTACTCCATAATCATAAATCTTTGCAATAAGTGGAATAAAGGTTGCTGACAAGTCTTTGCGTAAGCTGAAGGTCGTACCAATAGCATTGCTGCCAAGTCCAAAACTACAAAATAAACTTATACAATATAGCATTAATTTATCGGAAAATGGGGCAGTCGTGGAAAGTGTTGGACTACCAACCCACCCTAAGGGAACTTGTATATCATCATCCGTTAATTTCTTGGAAAGTTTCGCAATGATTTTTTTGGATAGTTCTTTTCCTTCCGTAAAAAATTTTTTTAACTCAGGATCTTTTGTTACTTGAGCAAAACCAGTTATTAATTGTTGACCAATACTATTGCTTTCAATCGATTGATAGAGAAAAGAAACCTCTACCGTATTTAAAACCCTTTTATCTCCTAATATCTTTGTGCCTTTCAAATACTCCGTACTAACAACCACTTCTACTTGCTCAGGCATTGCGACTTGAGGTGGGCGGCTTAATGCTCCTTTTTCTATTAGCAGTTCTGTACATTCTTCATAACAATGCTGGGTTGTAACTGATAATTCTTGGTATAAACGAATTATATCCTTTCGATAGGATCTTGCTAAATGTAAAGCATGTAGTCCCATGCCTATTTCTGCGAGCATTCTTACGATTTGCAAGGCAAAGGTTGGTTGAAATAAAGGTGGAGCTTGTTTATTTACATCTTGGTCAGAAAATCCATGTGGAATAACTGCACCTTCCGCTATCAATATCGCTTCTATTTTCTTTATTTCTTTTGCTAACTTGGTTAAATGACTTTCATAGAAGTTTTTCTCTTTCTTCTCTTCATTAACAGCATGGAAATATTCAACGACTCGAAGAAACATTGTTTTTTCTTGATATGTCATCCATAATGTTGCAAGCTCTGATGAAGTTAAAATTTCTTTTTTATTCATTATCTTTCCCTCCATTTCCGTAATATTATTATTTGAAAAGGGTCAGAAATTATTAATTAAATTAATAAGTCGTAAAACCTAGTATCCTTTGCAAACGATAAATAATATAGCGAAACATGGGGAAGTTTTTTTGCTTATCTACCCCTTTTGTAAAAAGAGCCTGTTCATTTCCCCATAATTTTTGGAAATAGGTCTTTGTTTCTCTCATAATTTTTTCTTTATGGTTGGCAATTATTTTTATATCTGTTTCCAAATTAAAATCATAAAGATTTCTTTGCGTAAGATTGGCTGAACCGCTTATAATGATACTTTCTCTATCTTTCAATCTTTCTATATATAAGAGTTTCGGATGAAATTGCTCTTTTCCTGTGTTATACCATTTAATGTGAATGTTTTTTGCGGCTTTTGCTTTTCTTAGGTCAGCAACAACTGGGATATTGGGTAAGCCAATTTTTTTATTGCCAAATGCATTTTGATTTGGGTCTAATATTATATATATCCTTACATCTCTTTTAGCAGCTGCCTTTATTTCCTTGATTACTTTTTGATCTGCTAAATAGAGCATGCCTATCCAAATCGTTTCGCTTTTTTTGGTATTTTTAATTTCCTGTAGTATATGCTTACCAATTTTCCCTTCAGTTAATAATTGAATTTTCACATTAGCACTTTTCGATTCAGCTTGTTCTTTTATTCTCGGCAAATCAATCGGTTCACTTAATCTTGCTGCACTCTCCTCACTTTTTAGCAATTCGTTAAGGATATTCCCATGCACTTTAAAGGCAGCATTAGAGTGATAACCGCTTGCATTATGAATATTACCACTCGAGATAATCGCTGTTGTTTCGGTAATCATGACTTTCCGATGATTTGCTTTTATGTTAAGTAATTCTAAATAGGATATAGCTGTTACTTTTGGAGCGCTTTTTGCAAGCAAATTAGGTAGATGACCATCTCCTCTTGTTTTTAGCCACTGTCCAAACATACGCCAAAAGCCAGAATAAAGTGGATTAGAATCTCGCAAGTCATTCAGCTCTGTTTCTATCACTTTCACTCCGTTTTCTTTTAATTGCTTAAATTCTTCTGACGGATAAGAATCGTACACAGTATTAATTTTATCCGTTATAAAAATAATATTTATCATTGGTTTTTCTTGCTTTTTCTTAATTAACACTTCTGTAAACTTTTCTACTAACTTTGGATATTGCTGGTCTTCATTTGTATCTTTATTAAATAAAAACATATCAATTATGATAAATTCATTTGCTTTCTCTACTTCCTTTATCATGGAATTAATTATTTCATGCTGAACCATTCTTTTCTTTTGGTTATTTTTGTAGGTTAAATCTGTTAATAGTTCAACATCCTTCACCTGATGAATAACGCCTTCCATTGACAATCCCCTTGGCAGTGGTTTTTTCAAATGGTGATAAATGGTACTACTATAAAAAATGATAAAAATAATGAATAGAAAAAAGAATAATTGTTTCATCTTTTCTCCCCTCTTCTCAACAAAATCCAACTTATTTCCCTTTAGTTTTTACCATTAGTGGCAAGATATATAGATAATTTTTTTTGAAAAAATGATGAGTTTTCGCAATTACATGGTACAATATAAAGGCAAATAGTATACATACGTGAAGGAGAATACGAAATTGATTATTGGACTTTTAATTATACTCGCTTATTTAATTGGATCTATTCCTTCTGGACTAATAATAGGCAAATCCTTTTACAATATAGATATACGAGAACATGGCAGTGGCAACTTAGGTGGTACAAATACATTTCGAGTTCTTGGAAAAAAAGCAGGCTTTGCTGTTACAATCTCCGATATACTGAAAGGAACAATTGCAACAGTTCTCCCACTGTTAGTCACACTTATTTGGGATGTGGAAATAGATATTAATCCGCTTATAATCGGAGTATTTGCTGTTATTGGCCATATGTATCCCATTTTTGCAGGTTTCAAGGGAGGAAAAGCAGTTGCTACTTCAGCAGGAATTCTTCTTGGACACGAACCTATCTTATTCTTGATTATTGTTGCGGTCTTTTTTATTTCGCTCTATTTATCAAAATATGTGTCGCTGTCCTCAATGATTGCTGGTTTGGCGGGATTAATATATTCCTTTATACTATGGGAAGATAAATTACTCATTATCATCCTGGCGATTCTTACAATTTTTGTTGTCTATAGACATCGAGCGAATATTAAACGAATTATTAATAAAACAGAGCCAAAAGTAAACTGGTTATAAGAAAAAAAGACCGATTATGGTCTTTTTTTCTTGGTCGAATATTTATTTGACATAAAATGATTTATTTCGTCATACCTTTTACTATAATTGTTAAAGGAGCGAATACAAAATGAACTTACCCGCTACATCTTTTCATGTATCTGACGCAACTTTTAAATGTTTTATCAATAAATGGAAGCATGTGGAGGAAAAGCTGCAAGAACAATCAGCAACCATGGAAGCACTAACAGATAGTTTGCAATCACTCTCTCTTTCCACCACTTACAGTGAAAATATTGCCAAAATGGTTACAAGTATTACACATGAAGTGCGTAATCCATTAACTTCTGTAAGTGGCTTCCTTCAATTAATCAAACAAACAAATAATGTCGAACTTATTCATCAGTACACCGATATCGCTCTTGGAGAATTAACACGTGCAAATGAGTTAATCACAGACTTTTTAACGCTTTCCAAACAACAAGCAGACGATATCACTCCATTATCTATAAACGAATTACTCCTAAATTTAATACCTATTTTTAAAAGTGAGGCTCATTTAAAAGACATAAATCTAATAACAAAATTTTCCACTGACGAACTTTTATGCAAGGGCCATAAACAACATTTAACACAGGTGTTAGTTAATATAGTAAAAAATGCTTTCGAAGCAACAGAAGCAAATCTTTCATCTATTCCAAAAGAAGTAACAATAGCCACAAGAAAACAAAGAAATCAATTAGTTATTGAGATTAAAGACAATGGATGCGGAATACCGGAAGCACAATTAAAAAACTTATTTATACCACTGCAAACAACTAAAAAAAACGGAACAGGCATGGGTCTATATGTGTGTAAACAACTAGTTGAGAAGTATGATGGAAAGATGAATATCATTAGTTCACGAGAGAAAGGTACAACTATGAGTATCTTTTTTCCGTTGTATAATTCTTAAAGTATGTACGACACAAAAAAGTTACTGAATGCCTATTTTATGTAAAAATCCCCTATTTTCCTTACAAACTAGTATTTTTTTGGTATGCTATTAAATGTAAAGAAATAAATAAAATTTAGAATTGTAAAGAGGCTAGCTATGCAGAAAAAAACACATCTATTATTCGTTTTCCTCCTTCTTCTTTTTGGTATAATCGGCATAATACTTACATATACAATAGACCATTCATCTTCTGCCTATAAAGAAGTGCGTCCTAATTCAGGAAGCGACAAAGGAAATTTAGCAAAAGAAGAATCCAGCGAAATTACATTAGCTGCAATCGGCGACATTTTAATCCATGATCGTGTCTACAATGATGCACGAGAAGGAAATCGGTTTAATTTTGATAAAATGCTAGATAATATAACAAGCGAATTAAAGAAACCTGATTTGCTAATAGCAAATCAAGAAACAATTGTTGCCGGAGAATCGATTGGTTTATCCGGATATCCTGCTTTCAATAGTCCACATGAAATTGCTGATAGTTTAAAAAAAGCAGGCATCGATATTGTCACAACGGCTAATAATCATGCCCTAGATCGTGGAGTTGATGCACAAAAGCTCTCCCTTGATTATTTAAATCAAATTGGTCTCCCTCATGTTGGAACTTACTTGTCTCAGGATGATCAAGATAAAGTCGTTGTCTTGAAGAAAAAGGGCATCAAAGTTGCTTATCTAGCCTATACTTATGGCTTAAATGGAATCCCTATTCCCGAAGGAAAAGAATATATTGTAAATATATTGGATAAAAAAAGAATGAGCAGTGAAATCCAAAAAGCAAAAAAAGAAGCAGATGTTGTCGTGATGATGATTCATTGGGGAAATGAATACCAACGGTTCCCATCTAATGAGCAAAAAGAATTGGCACAATTTCTAGTAGATGAAGGTGTGCATATTATATTCGGCAGTCATCCACATGTTTTGCAGCCAATCGAGTGGGTAAAAGGTAAAAATGGACATAAAGGATTAGTAGTCTATTCATTAGGAAACTTTTTATCTGGTCAGGACGAAGAGTATCGGGATATTGGTGGAATGGTAACTGTTACAGTCAAGAAAAAGCAATTAGGAAAGCAGACATCTATTACAATGGACGCACCTTCTTTCTATCCCACTTTTGTTTCTAGTAAGGATGAAAAAGATTATAAGATGTATCCATTACAAGTTTCAGAGCATGCAATTAATAAATATAGTCCTTCTATTTATAAAGAAATCATGGAGCATATGCAAAAAGAGGGACAAGCAGAGTAAAGTAAAATTTACAGCTCTTTAGGAATGTTTTTGAAATTATCTTAAATTCAAATATTCGATAATTCTCATCCATTCCTTTATAATGAACTTATAATTAGGAATAGAATTAAAATGCTTCAAGTAGTCGAAGCAAAATTCATAAGAGGTGTTAATATGAAAATTGTAATTAGTGACAAAGCAGCTGAGTGGTATAAAGATGAAATGATGTTAAAAGACGGTGACTATGTACGCTTCTTTGCACGTTATGGTGGATGCAGTACTGTTCAGCAAGGATTTTCATTAGGAATTTCTAATGAGCAGCCAGTTAACATTGGGGTAGAAACAGAAAAAGACGGTATCCATTACTATATCGAAGAAAAAGATTTGTGGTATTTTGATGATCATGATCTATTTGCAGATTTCAATGAAGTTGCAAATGAACCAGAATATCGTCATGCTCAATAAGTTCAATTGTTGTTTAGGGGCAAAATTTAAAAAAACAGTGAGATACATCAAGTGTCTCACTGTTTTTTTTAACAACATATTTTTTCCAGCCTTATCTTAATCAAGTGTAAAAAAACTATTTCTCTATTGTAAAGGATGGTCAATTCCTTCTTCTTTTAAAATCTTCTTTTGTGTGTCGCCTAATAGGTCAAAATGAGAATAGCCGTCATGCCGATAATGTATCCATTCCTCTTTTAAGCCATATTTCTTTCCCCAGTTTTTTAATTTCTCCAGATCCGCACAGCCAACTTTCGTAACAGTCTTACAGCCTGGAAAACGATCATCCAACCAATAATGAGTTAAAAAAGCAATTTCTCCATTATCGATTTTTCTTTTCCATTCTATCAGTTCCTTTTTCTTCAAACCAAAGGCCATAATCGCAACCCCCTTTTGCTATTCTTACTTGTCAGATGGTTGCTTTTTAATTTCTTCATATTTATTAAACCATTCTGGAAACATCTTTTTAAACGATTTAGGTCTAAATGTTTCTTTTGAGACTATAATATGCGTAGTAGTACCCTCTACACAAACTTCATCGTCCTGATTAATAATCTGATATCCGTATACAGTTTTTATGCCATCATTTGTTTCTACCCAGGTTTTCACCTTTGCCTGATCTCCATAGCGTAATGGCTTTTTATATTGAGCATACACATCATATACAGGGGCGAAATACCCCTTATTCTCCATTTCTAAATAACTATACCCAAGATCTTCAATTAAACCTGTTCTTCCTCGTTCAAAAAATTTAAGATAATTCGCATGATAAATAACACCCATCATATCGGTATCAGCATAATATAATTCAATATTCCTAGAACTCACATATACCACGGTTTCTAGCACTTCCTTTACTCAACTTTTTATAAAATAATCACCATTTTTATCACTCTGTGATAACGTTAAATTTCGCAACTGCATCAGATATGCCAATTGATGTAATATATGACCATAGGTTCTTAAAAAGATTTTTATTGTCCAGCAATTATATATAAGCTGTTTTATTAAATAACTCTTTCACCTAGTCTCATAAATTCATCAACTAAATTACTTATAATAGCGACTTACACTTTCTCTTTTTTATTTATTCAACAAATTCTTTTAATACAGTCATAATATTACTCATTTTATGTATGTAAATGGTATCAACTAGAATTTAATTTTTCATTAGAAAGCATTTTAAGTAGTCCGATTCCTTGGTTTTTACTGCTTCAAAACAAAGAAAGGAGTACCACCGAATATTATCCATAATACTACATCTTTTAAATAAATCCAATTCAATAAAAGGTCAGGGCTATTATCACCCTAACCTTTATAAAGGAAATTGTCATATCTAATTCATTCACACAGATTGTAGTTTGAAGGAAGATATAACATAGCCTTAATTATACAATCGGGGAATTTGCTCATCTAATTCAGGAAGATGGATATAGAAGGAAGACGAGCAATAGCCCAATTTTAACTTATAAATATTGTGACACAATTACATCCTGGTCAAAAGGAGTAACACCTTGATTTATAGAAAATACAATATCTGCCTCTTCTATATTATCACATTTTTCCCCTCTTGCCTTAATATTCAATTCTATTAACTCATAAAGATTAGGTTTAATTAAAGTAGTCATTGCTTTACCCATTAATACCATACCTATTTTATTACCTTCCACATTATTGTAATAATCAGGATTGTTTCTAAGTGCTATATCTGTCCATATCACTTTGTTTTCATGAAGATCGATTATCATAGGTATACTTACTCTAGCTTCAGAAGTTACATCCATTCTGTTCTCGACTGTCTTAGGTTCGTAAATTTCTCCAGAATTAGGATTTTCCCTATCCATCCATCCCATAAAACATTCGGGTAACTCACTAAAAGTTTGACCAGTAAAGGATTGAATTGAAAGTACTATATATCTTCCTCCAAATTTTCTAACAGAATCAATTTCTAAATCGATAAATTCACTTGCTCCATGAGGAGCTGAAGTAATATCCCCACTATGAAAAGCTTTATACTTTGATGATCTCAGATTTGTATAGGACACATGCTCTAAATAATTCCAATTATCATCATACATTACTGCAGACAAATCTATATCTGCCCTATCCAAATTATTTTCTTTCCAATAAATAAAGGAGCGAATAGTACTGGTTGAATCGCTTATATCTAATTTTGAACCTCTTACTACTGATTTAAGTGATTTACTTGCTGACCGTTGCGAAAAAGGCACAAGATAATTTTTTAATGATTCATCTAGATAAACCTTACCAAGATAGTCCCTTTTCTTATACTCATTTACTAAACTATTTTCGCAGATTTGTACTATGCTATTGCATATATTCTCCTCAATCTCAGGAAGGTTATTATCTATGACAAATAATTTAGCAACATTACCTTTAGGGAAAAATGTTCTTTTCTCTTTTTGATTATTTCTATTTTTAAAGTGCTCTCTAACTTGCAATAGCACTGTAGTTTCAACACTATCCGCCACATTTTTAAATTCATTTAGTATTACATTTGGGTTAGTATGCAACCTTATTAAATGATCTAATTTACGTGCGAATTCCCCTGGTCTTTTCACTAATAAAGATAATGCTTGATCCATTCTATTATTTTCTAACGCATCAGTTAACACACCATTAAATGTTTGAATTGGTTGATTATTTCTCAGCTTAGTAAAAGCCTCTTTTACTTTTTCATATCTTTTGAATTCTGTAGGATGTAATCTTTCACCTAATCTAATCCATCTATTCTTATATCGTTTCATATCCTCTTCAATATTAGAACAATTTTCTAATAAGGACATTAATAAACGTCTTTCCTTACGTTTGAAACTTTTAAACTTTGTATTAGTTGCTAAACTAATATCTCCTTCTGACATAGCAACTGCAATTCTTAATACATCAGTAGCTATCTTTACATAATCAAATAATACAGAAGTATTTATGTTATTATGCAGTAACAATTTAGATAACAAAGCTACATTTTCTTTTGAAGGTATTTCTTTAGGTAAGATATTGTTAACTTTGTCAGGATATTCATTAAAAAACCATCTTAAATCCTCTTTATCAGTTTCAGAAATAGAAGTTTTAGAAGATAATAGATTTATAAAAATACTTTCAAATTCTTCCTCGGTACCTATCTCTATTACTTTCTTGGTTGTTATATCATATAATGGTAATCTCTCTTCTTTTTTATAATTAGGAAGTAATGATCCAAATGACCAGTAATGAAAAATAGCATTAATGAATAACTCGGAGTTATCTGCATCCATTACTTGGTGAGGAAAGTTAGGATACATTGGATTGTATTGTTTGTTAGCTCCTACTAACTCTTTTAAATTTTTAATTAAAGCAATGTAGAAACTGTTTAATTGACTTGTGGAATATGTATATAGGATTTCAATAATATTTTTCGATAATGTAAATCCCAAATTATCAATGTTTAATAATATTGTCGCAATGTAGTTTTTCTGTGGAGTTTTTTCATTACCTATATTCAATAGTAATTTGTTTTTTCTTCTTAGGTAAATATCATTTATAACCATTTAATCACTCCAATTGTAAAATAACTCTAACACTTCCATCCACACACCATACTTATTTTAATTTTACATTTCATCTTCACTTTTCACCCTGTTTCTATCTGACTTTCTCCATAATATTCTTGCAGGCTCTTTAGATTTGTATTTATTTTACTTTTTGTTGTCTAAATTTTTAATACTAAGACGTACCAAGAGCAAATATATACCTTCAAACGCATCAAGATCGATTTAAAATCTGTTTCTTTTAAGTCTGTGGCTAAGGAGTTCTACGAGTGAGTATTTCATTTGCCCAATAATGAAAGTGTACCTAATATAAGTTATTTATTTTTTCTCTTTCAGCCTCAGTTTTTTCTTATACATATAGGCCACAAATTCTTCCTCACGATTTCCATTTCTTAATATTACGTTTATTTTTCTCCATTCACTCTCAGAAAACAAAGAAATGCCACCCTTCTAAGCTCTCCCCACACCTACAACTATGTCCCTTCTAGCGACTAACATTGAATAGATAAACAAATCGACGCATATTTTTTACTACTTGTTGTCACCGTGATTATCATGGATGGTCCTTAATCACAGCAATTTGTTAATTATTTGAATAATTCAGGATAAGTTAGGAAAAAACAGTAAGGTAAAAACCACATAAGAAACGCCTTTAAATCCATATATATCAAGGTTTATGCTTTAATTGTTTGACACTTATCCTTTTATATCATTGGTTAACGAGATCCCGATCATATCGATATCAGCATAATACAATTCTATATCCCTTCTGGAGATAAAGTAATTAATTGTCCATCCATATTCGTCCCCAGCCTATTCATCGATTTTCTTTTTCTCTTTTAGCACACTTTCGACATCCTCAGCAGTTATTGTAGAAACATCTGCATCTATTCCTTGTTCCAATTGTTCAGATAATCGTAAAGCCTGTAATTGAACTGCTTCATCGATTAAATTAGTTGCAAATCGTCCATTTCCGTCTGTAGAAACAGTCGGCAGCATATTTTGCAGTAATTGGATTGCATCAGTTGATAATAAATAATCGTATTTACCCGCATATAACTGCATGATTTCAACTAATTCTGCTGCAGAATAATCTTCAAAATGGATAAACTTTTTAAACCTTGACGTTAATCCTGGATTGCTTTGTAATAGAGTTTTTGTTTCATTCGGATATCCTGCGAGAATAACAACTAAATTCTCATTGTGCTTTGTCATTTCCATGACTAATGTATCAACGACCTCTTTACCAAAATCCTGACCGCCATTTCCTACTAAGGAATATGCTTCATCGATAAATAGCACCCCGCCAAGCGCTTCTCTTATTTTTTTTCTTGTCTTGATAGCTGATTGACCAACATAGCCGGCAACAAAGTCAGCTCTACTTGTAACAACTAAGTGACCTCTTTTTAATATTCCGCAATCCTTAAGAAACTGGGCGTATAATTTAGCAACAGTAGTTTTACCGGTACCTGGATTTCCCGTGAAGACAGCGTGCAATTGAATAGGCAGATTCTTTTTGGCTTTAGCCTGTCTTAATTGCTGCACTTTAACAAGCGCAATAATTTTTTTTATTTCCTCTTTTACTTTTGACAAACCAATCAATTCATTAAGCTCTTTTGCAGGATCAATTTGTTTGTCCTCTTCTTCACAAACAAAATCAGCTTCTTGCAATAGAGTATATTTAAATATTTCTTGTTCGTTTGCTTTGCGAGAGCCTTTGCTGAATATTGCATCCAGCACAATATTACGAACAGCTCGAGCATTTCCAAAGCTCTCATCAACTTGTTCTCTCTCAAGCCTTTTTAGCAATGCCTTTTTTCCGTCCTCTGTCATGACATAGTCATTCGCAGAAGCAATTCTTTCTCCAATCACCAATAATTCCGATGGTGTATAATCAGGCAAATGAATCATATTAGAAGCAGGAAACCGACTTCTTAAACCATGATTCCCGTCCAAAAATTGGCGCATTTCTTCAGGATATCCCGCTAAAATGACAGCAAATTTACCACCAAATTCTGAACCTGTCATTAAAGATACAAGAGTATCTATTGCTGTTTGGCCATAATCATTTCCAGAATGACCCTCTCTTTTTAGACTATAGGCTTCATCGATAAATAAGACACCGCCAACCGCTTGTTTTACAACAGAACGGACATTTTCCTCTGTTTGGCCCATAAAGCCGCCGATTAATTGAGAACGGTCAGTTTCCACTACTTCAGCGCTTGGCAGTACGCCTAATTCATGATAAATTTTTGCCATCAACCTTGCCAAAATAGTTTTCCCAGTACCTGGATTTCCAGTAAAGATCATATTCAAGCTTAATTCATCTTGAATATTATAACCTAGCTTTTTCCGAGATTTTTGATAATGCAAAAATTGATAAAAATCATGAACTCTTTTTTTTACAGCATCTAACCCAATCATTTGCTGCAGTTCTTCTAAAGAGGAAAGAGTCTTGTTGTCTTCCTCATCCTCTTCTACAAATAGACTTGTCCATTCATCTTTTAATTCAGTCAGTTCTTCAATTAATTTTTTTACACTCTCATAATAAATCGATGTGTGAAAAACACCACTAATAGACTCTTCATACTCTTCAGCTGATTTTAATAACTGAGAAGTTTTCTCCATTACCTTTTGTAATAACTCTTCAATTGCTTCATATTTTGCAACAGCTTCCACATTTTCATATAAGGAGGCATTTTTTTTCTGATTTTGCAGATGGGCAGCTTCCTCATCCATCTGTTCTAAAAACGAGCGGCAATTATTAATATATTGCTCAGCGATTTTTCGTTTGGCAGTCCGATTATCCGTTTCGCGAATATTAGGAAAGACCAGTGAATCCAGTAAGCCGCTGAAATTTTTCCAATCGAATTGGGAAAGGTATTTTTGAGCTGTTTTATTCTCTTCATCCAGCTCAATCGCTTTATTTAGCCAGGCAACCGCGATCGTATCTTCTTGATTGATGTGCATTCTTGATAAGGCAGCAATCGTTAATAACTGAGAGATTTCTTTTCCATTCTCAGCCTCAGTTAATTTTTGTATTTCATTTAAAATTTTCTTTTCATCCTGTACAAATCCATGTTCTTCAAATTCCTTTTCTATCAGGAAAATTTCTGGATATTTTCTATTTGTAATTATTTTCTCGTTATTCAATACATTCACATCTCTTATTAAATTTAATTCCTTATTAATACTAACATATTCCTTCTTTTTCGTTAATGATTATGTACTTTTCACACTGTGTTAATCTAATAACCATTAATATATGCAGGATGCAATATACTATCCCTGAAAATGTGTAACTCAATTATAGAAAACAAAAAAGCAATAGCCTCAATTAAAAAAGAAGCCATTGCTTTTTATTCTTCTTCCTTTATTCCATTGGAAGGATTTATTCGCCCTTTGTTTGTATTACTTGAGCATGTTGTCCTGATTTATCCTGCATTTGCTTTCCTTTGTTCCCGCCGAAGCTTCTAGATTTAGTTCCAATATGACTCGGTACAAAGTGTTTGCTGTCTTTTTTAGGATTACTCATCATATCATCTCCTTCTACCATAGTTTGTTCAAAAGAACAAGTAGAATTGATGGTAATTTCTACATTAACGAGCTTTTTTCAAATGCTTTCTTTCTAACCGTTCCTCAATTTTTTCAATCGCTTCTCTATCCTTTAGTAATTGCATTTTATTTTCTAATACAAGTTCCTGAAATGAACGTTTACGAGGTTTTCTCATCTTTATTCTCCTTTAATAAGTATTTTTTATTTCCATATTTCCCAAAAAATTAGATAATTATTACAATAAAAAGAAATAATCTTTAAATCTATTTGAAAAGTTTATTTTTTCAGAAAATAAACAAGGCGTGCACTCCTTTGTTACATTTGTAATTATAGTATATGTTATACCCATTGTAAAGCGCTTACAACGTTAATTTTTTGTGAACTTTACTCTGTTAGTCTTTTGTCATTTCCATCATTTGTTGAAGTGTTAACATAGTGAAGCCCTTTTTAATAATAATTCCATCTTCATTAAGAAAAAACGTTGTGGGAATACTTAGAATGTCATATTGATTTGAAACCATATCGTTATTATCTATTAATATTGGGAATGTTAAATTTCTTTCCTTCACAAACTGTCTAACTCCCTTTTCATTTCCACCATCCACATTCACCGCTAGAACAATCCAGTGATCGTGCTTTTTTTTAGAAAAAGTTTCTATATCAAGCATTTCTTTTTTACAAGGTGGACACCAAGTTGCCCAAAAATTTATCATGACGGATTTTCCTCTATAATCAGATAAGCGCACTGTCTTTCCATTTAAATCTTTCAGTTTAAAATCTGGTGCTTCCTCCCCAATATTTAAACCAGTGTTTGCTTCTACATTAGTGGACATAATAAAGAAAAAGCTTGAAAAAACCATGAATATAAAAATAGTTGTTTTTAGTGACACTATGCCCTCCTCCTCTTATTTGATAAAGTATTTTTTCTAAATTCTATTGTAAACTTACTTATAGATTAACCAATTTATTTATATTTATTAGTTTGAGTGCGTAAAATTAGTTGAATTTATAACAGAAAGATGATTTGCACTCTAGTTATAGTGGCAGTTTTTTTCCCTTAGTAGCTGATAGGATACACAAGAAACCCAACCAAATATAAACCCGAACAATCATATGTAGACCAATAAAAAAGACAGATCCATTCACCATGCGAACAGACCTGCCTCTTATCCTCTATTTCAATTGTTTGCTTTCCAAATCAGTACCATGTGTTAAAAAGATTATTTAAACAAGGAATTATAGCGCTTCAAAAGTCTCTGTTAAAACTGGTACGATTTGTTTTTTACGAGATACGACACCTTTTAATAATGCGCTATTATTTTCTAATGATACATTAAATGCCTTCTCTACTGTTTCTGCTTTATTGCCTAAAGCAACACCAACAGAATCGTTATTTAAAATATCCGTTACGACAAGCAAGAATAAATCTAATCCTTTTTTGTCGATGATTGCTTGAATAGACGTTTCTAATTCAGCTTGTTTAGAAATGACATCATTTGTATCAACTGCATTCACTTGTGCAATTTCTACTTTATATGTACCCATTGTAAATTCTTTTGCATCGATGCTTAGTAATTGTTCAACCGTTTTATCACTTAAATCAGCACCCGCTTTCAGCATGTCTAATCCGTACTGTTCTGCATTTACACCAGCAATTTCTGCTAATTCCTTGGCAGCTTGTACATCTTGGTCTGTGCAAGTTGGTGATTTAAATAATAAGGAATCAGAAATAATAGCTGAAAGCATTAATCCAGCAACTTCTTTCTTGATTTCTACATTATTTTCTTTATACATTTTATTTAATATAGTTGCCGTACAGCCCACTGGTTCCGCTCGGTAATATAAAGGATCACTTGTCTCGAAATTAGCGATACGATGGTGATCAATTACCTCTAAAATCGTTACATCTTTAATGTCTTCCACACTTTGCTGGAATTCATTATGGTCTACCAAGATAACTGAATTAGCTTCTGAAGCTGCCTTTTCAATAAAACGAGGAGCTTCTGTTTTAAAATAATCTAATGCAAACTTTGTTTCTCCACTAACGTCACCAAGACGAACAGCTTCTGCTTCTACTCCAAGTGCCTTTTTTAATTCTGCATACGCAATCGCAGAACAAATAGTATCCGTATCCGGATTTTTATGACCAAATATCAATACTTTTTCCATTTAGCAAATCTCCTTATTACAATAATCTGATGACGTATCCATTCTGTTTCATACATCCTTCTTTATTTTATCATAACTTACCGGAATTTAAAGAAAAGAACATAAAAAAGAATAGGCAAATCCCCTATAGACATTATGAATACTACCCTAAATGCTTGAATAAAAAGAAAAACTGCAAATCAACAACCCGAAAAGGTGGTTATTTGCAGTTTATGGAATCGTCTATTTAACTTGTAAATTAGAATTTATATTGATAGTTTTCAATTTCCCAAGTATGGATTGTTGTACGGTAGCTATCCCACTCTTCTTTCTTAGCAGCAACATACTCAGTGAATACATGCTCTCCAAGTGTTTTAAGACCAATTTCTCCTGCTTCGAGTTCAGCAATTGCAGCTTCTAATCCACCAGGTAAACTATCAATTCCAAGTTCTTCACGACGCTCATCTGTCATATGGAAGATATCTTCGTTAATTGGTGCTGGTGCTCTTAAACCTCTTTCCACTCCGTCTAAACCTGCTGCAGCGATAACAGCAAATGTTAAATATGGATTAGATGATGGGTCTGGACAACGAAGCTCCACACGAGTAGCCATTCCACGTTTTGCAGGAATACGGATTAATGCAGAACGATTGGATGCTGACCATGCTAAGTAGCAAGGTGCTTCATATCCTGGTACTAAACGCTTATAAGAGTTTACTAGTGGATTGGTAACAGCTACGAAACTCTTAACATTTTCTAAAACACCTGCAATAAATGAATAAGCTGTTTCAGATAATTCTAAATCATCGTTCGCATCATAGAAGCAATTTTCTCCATCTTTAAAGAATGACATATTAACATGCATTCCTGAACCATTAATTCCGAATACTGGTTTTGGCATAAACGTTGCGTGTAAACCATATTGAGAAGCGATTGTTTTCACAACCCATTTATATGTTGTCGCCAAGTCAGCTGCAGTTAATGCATCTGCATATTTGAAGTTAATCTCATGTTGACCTTCTGCTACTTCATGGTGAAGTGCTTCGATAGTGAAGCCCATTGCTCTTAATGTTTTGAAAATTTCAACACGGACTTTTTCTCCTAAATCCTTTGGTGATGGTTCAAAATAGCCGCCTCTATCCCCTAATTCTGTAGTTGGATATCCATTTTCGTCGGTTGCAAATAGGAAGAATTCTAACTCTGGTCCGACAGAAATACTATATCCATTTTCAGCAGCACGCTCCACTGTTTTCTTCAGAACATTACGAGTATCACCTTCAAATAAAGATCCATCAGGATTTGTTACAGAACAAAGGAACCGCGCTTCTGAATATCCTTCTGTTTCAGTCCAAGGCAAAACTGCGAATGTGTTTAAGTCTGGTAATAAATAAGAATCTGATTTGTTAATAGGAGAAAATCCTTTAATGGATGAACCGTCAATCATGATTTTTCCTTCAACAGCATCATCTAATTGTTGAGCAGTAATTGTAATATTTTTTAAAATTCCTTCAATATCCACAAATTGTAGATGTAATAATTCTACATTTTTTTCTTTTACAATACTTTCAATTTTCTCTAATGTAACTTCACTCATGTTAACTTACCTCACAATTCATGTTCTATTATCTAACTTGATTTCATTATAAGAAAAAAATTCTGTTAAAACAATGTTTTTTTTAAATTTTTTAAAAATTTTATTAGGTAGCGTTTACATTTATTTCTTTGTGAATTTTCCTTTTTTCACATATATCATGTTAGATAGTTGCTGTAATTTTTGTCGAATGATGGTCTAATGTAAGATTATTGACCGAAACAGATATTTGCCAATATGGATAGCGATAAGAGAAACTTATTATAAAAATAACAAAATTCCGAATATTCGTTATTTAACTATGTTTTTATCAATCTATCTCTTGTTTTCTCTTATTTTTAGGCATTTTTAATATTTCCCATCACGAAATAAATAGCTTATATTCATAAATAAAGCTTTTAATTAATTTTTGGACGGTGATATGCATGCAATTATTAAAACCTTTTTCCTATAGTAGAAGATTTCCTAACATCGAGGTAATTGGTTCCGCCTTTGTGGGTAATCAGGATAATCTGATCCCCTTATCATTTGGATTTCCGGCACCTGAATCACTTCCGGTTGATAAAATGACCGCTGCTACAGAAGCTGCCATGCAAACACAAGGAAGATATGCATTAGCTTATAGTGGTGGAGCAGGAGTGAATGATATAATTAACTGGATTAAAGAAAGATCAAAGTTACGCGAGATAAAAGCCAAGGAGAATGAAATACTTGTAACTGCAGGCAGTTCACAGGCAATAGATTTAGTCACAAGAACCTTAACCGACCCTGGTGATGAAATATGGGTAGAAGCACCTACATTCTTCGGCGCACTGAAAACATTTCAGTTGGCAGAAACGAAATTAACTTCTTTCCCTATTGATGAAAATGGCTTAAGAGTCGATTTAGTGGAACAGGAATTAAGCGAAAGAGTTAAAAATAATTTACCACTCCCTAAATTAATGTATGTTATACCGAATTTTCAAAATCCCGGAGGAGTTAATCTATCAGTAGACAGAAGAAAACGCCTTGCCGAATTAGCATACGAGTATAATTTCTTTATTATCGAAGATGATGCCTATGTTGAGCTTTCTTTTGATGGAACATTTTCTCCAGCTATTTATTCGTACGGGCCAGAAAGAGTCGTTTACTTAAGTACTTTTTCCAAAATAATCGCCCCTGGTTTACGACTCGGCTGGGCTATTGGCTTAACGGAAATCATCGAAAAGATGCGGATTTTAAAAATCGATGGGTTAACAAGCGTTTATGTTCAAGAGGTAACAAAAAATTTACTTGATCAAATCGATATGGATGAACATATTAGCTATTTAAATTCCCTTTATTTATCGCGTAAAAATGCTATGGTTTCAGCGATAAAACAATATTTTGGTAATGATGTTACCTTTCATGAAGCAAATGGCGGATTTTTCCTTTGGATTACCTTCCCTTGCCATATTGATACAAGTGAATTTATTGATGCTGCAGCATCAGCCGGAGTTTCCTATATCGCTGGTAAGCATTTCTTCTTAAAAGATGAAGGATATAATCATATGCGATTAAGCTTTACATTCTGTCAGGAGGACATCATTGAAGAAGCCATTAAACGACTCGCAAACATTTATTATGAGTATGTAAATAGCAAACAAATAATTGAGGGAGTAAATTAATGATTAAAAGGAAATTAATTCCGAAAATTTATATCCGGAGAACTATTCCACAAAAGTATTTAGATAAAATAAAATCCACTGGAGGAGAATATATAGTAGATCCATGGCAATATGGGGAGCCCGAACCGCCAATAAGCCAAGATATTAGTGGTTGCAATATTGTCTTGACTTTGGGATTAACAGATTCATTAGCCATCACTAAACAAGCGCCCTATCTTAAATGGGTGCAGTCTTTAAGTGTTGGCTTAGATGCACTTTTAACAGAGGAAATCAAAAAGAATGATATCGTCATTACGAATACAAAGGGATGTACTTCTGTTCCTATAGCAGAGCATACAATTGCAATGATGACTAGTTTAGCGAGGGGAATTTCTTATATGATTCGGAATCAGTTAAATCGAAGGTGGACATCTACCCCTATAACTGATCTTTCAGGGGCAACCGTTGCGATTATTGGTTATGGGGAGATTGGCAAGCAAATCGCAAAACGTGCTAAAGCACTTGATATGTTTGTGATCGGCTGCAAAAAAAGACCGTCCATACATGCAACTGACGATCCTGCCGATAAAATTGTTGGGCTTGATCAGCTAGAATCAGTGATGGCAGAAGCTGATTTTTTAATTCTAGCTTTACCTTCAACGCCAGAAACGTACCATCTTATTAATAAAGAAAAATTAGAAAGCATGAAAAAAACTAGTTTTTTAATTAATATCGGAAGAGGAAATACAATTGTGGAAGAAGAGCTCATTAATCACTTAAAAGAAAAGAAAATTGCAGGTGCAGCTCTTGATGTCTTCGAAACAGAACCTTTACCACCGCAACATCCTATTTGGCAACTGGAGAATCTGATTATATCACCACATAATGCATATTTTTCTCCCAATACTCTTGAGCGCTACATGGATTTATTCTTGGAAAATATCGAGCGCTTCAAAGAAGGCAAAGAACTTTTGAACGTCGTCGATAAAGAATTAGGTTATTAAAAAATAAGGAAATACAATTACTGCCGATAAACATTTGTTTACCGGCAGATTTAACCAAATATCTTATATTATACTGTTTCAAAGCCCTCTTTTTTCCAAGCGGTAGTTCCACCCTCAATGAAGACTACATCTGTGAAGCCCATTTGCTTTAATAGGTAGGCACCAAGTGACGCTTGTCCTCCAAGACCACATGTAACAATAACTGGACGGTTGCGATCCGCTAATTCTGGATCTCTCAATTCTTCTGGTAATTCCAAATCTGCGCGAATTGGCAGCATTCCTAAAGAGATGTTAACGGAACTAGGAATTAAACCACAAGCACCGGCATCTGCAGCATCTTGAACATCAATTATGTAAGTATTAGGATTTTCTTCGATTTTCTTTTTCGCCTCAACGGAAGAAATACCTTGAACATTTTTTCTAGCCTCTTCTACCATTTTTCCAAAAGTTAATGCCATATCTTCATCACTCCTTTATTATCTAACATATACATAGTAACAAAGTTTATTCTAAATTACTAATGAATCGTTTTCCATACCTTTAGGAGAAAAATCGAGACATTATAATGGTAGAATAATATTCTCCGTTAGTTAATCGTTTATCTTTTTTTAAGACTCCTTCTATTTCAAAGCCAAATCGTTTATATAGTTTAATCGCTTTTTCATTTAATTCTATAACCGATAATGTCATTTTTGTAATATCATTTTCCGCTCCCCAATTTATGGAAGCTTCTAATAAATGGCTACCTATTTGATATCCCCAATATTCCTTTAAGACAGCAATACCGAATTCCACTTTATGCTTAAGACGCCGCAAGTTAGAACCCTCACAGCGAGAAAAGCCAATAATTTGCCCATCTTCTCTCTCTGCAATTAAAAACAAATGATTTGGCTCTTCGCAATCTGAGCGGATTAAGTGTATAAATTCTTTTTCAGTAAGTACTCCCTCTCCAGGTTCGCGATCTAGAAAAGTTGTTTCTCCATCTATCTGTAACCTAACACTAGCAAGCTGTTCTGCATCACTTTCCTCCGCACTTCTTATTATATAAGGAAGCTTATTCACATCATAGCGTACAGGAATTATTTTCATAAAATAGCTTTCTCCTTAAGTTATAGTTTTTGATTAAGTAAAATGGACTATTAGATAGAATGACAAAAACTCTCTCTATAAAGAGACTTTTTTACTAACTTGTGAGCAAAGAAATTTACCCAAAGATTAGAAAAATAATGTCAACATTAAATAGAGAGAGTTTTTCTCTTAATCTATTAGTTTTTTAATTTATCACGTAATACCATTGGTAAAATACCACCATGGCGATAATAATCAATCTCTACTTCTGAATCGAAACGTACTAATGCTTCAAATGTGATTTTCTTACCATCTTCCGTAGTAGCTGTAACTTCTAGGAAATCACGTGGTTTAACTGTTTCATCTACATAAACATTGAATGTTTCTTTTCCAGTTAATCCTAAGCTTTCCGCATTCTCGCCTTCTTTAAACTGTAATGGAAGTACTCCCATTAACACTAAGTTAGAACGATGAATTCTTTCGAAGCTTTCTGCGATAACCGTCTTAATGCCTAACAGATTTGTTCCTTTTGCAGCCCAGTCACGAGATGATCCCATTCCGTAATCTTTTCCTGCAATAACCATTAAGCCAGTTCCTTCGTCTTTATACTTCATACATGCATCATAAATGGAGGTAACTTCCCCAGTTGGCCAGTGCGTAGTGAAACCACCCTCTGTACCTGGAGCAATTTGGTTACGAATACGGATATTCGCAAATGTCCCTCTCATCATTACTTCGTGGTTACCACGACGAGAGCCATATGAGTTGAAATCACGTGGCTGTACACCATTATCTTTTAGGTACTTACCTGCAGGAGTATTTACACCAATGGCACCAGCTGGAGAAATATGGTCAGTCGTTACAGAATCACCGAATTTCCCTACAACTCTTAAGCCTTTTAATGGTAATACTTGCTCTGGATCAGGTTTTAAGCCCTCGAAGAATGGCGGGTTTTGAATATAAGTAGAAGTATCATCAAAGCTATATAAAGAATCGCTGCTTGTTTGAATTTCATTCCAGCGTTCGTTATCATCAAATACTCTTTCATATTCTTTATTAAATAGTTCAGGTGTAACTGTACGATGAACTACTTCATTTACTTCTTCTGTAGATGGCCAAATATCCTTGAAGAATACATCATTACCATCCTTATCTTTTCCAATTGGTTCTTTTTGCAAGTCAATATCAACAGTACCAGCAAGAGCATATGCAACAACTAATGGCGGTGAAGCTAAATAGTTTGCTTTTACTAGTGGGTGGATACGTCCTTCAAAGTTACGATTACCAGATAGCACACTTGTTACAAGTAAATCAGAATCCGCAATAGCCTTCTCGATTTCCTCGCGAAGCGGACCAGAGTTACCAATACATGTAGTACATCCATATCCTACAAGGTTGAAACCAATTTGTTCTAAATAAGGAAGAAGACCAGAATCTCTTAAATAGCCAGTAACTACCTTTGAACCTGGTGCTAGAGATGTTTTCACAAACTTCGGTACTTCCATTCCTTTTTCGACTGCTTTTTTCGCAACTAAGCCTGCACCAACTAATACATATGGATTCGATGTATTTGTACAGCTTGTAATTGCGGCGATAGCAACAGAACCTGTTTTCATTGTAGTAGAATCCCCATTTGCAAAGTTCACTACTACTTCTTTATCAAATTCGTCTGCTTTTAAGCCAAACCCTTGGTTTCCTTCTGGAGCTGTTACAGACGCATTGAATACCTCTTTCAATTTAGAAAGTGGAATTAAATCTTGAGGACGCTTTGGACCAGAAAGATTTGGCTCAATTTCTGCTAAGTCAATTTCTACAACATCCGTATAAACCGGTTCTAAGTTTGGATCAAAGAATAAACCGTTTTCCTTACAGTAAGCTTCAACCACATTAATTTGCTCTTCAGAACGCCCAGTTAGTCTCATATAAGCTAAAGATTCATTATCAACTGGGAAGAAACCGCATGTTGCTCCATATTCTGGTGCCATATTCGCAATAGTTGCCCGATCAGCAAGTGGTAATTGCGGCACACCAGGTCCGTAGAATTCAACAAACTTTCCAACTACTCCTTTTGCACGAAGTACTTGCGTTACCTTTAAGGCTAAGTCTGTTGCAGTAGAGCCATTTGGCATTTCGCCAACAAGTTTTACCCCTACAACTTCTGGAACTGGAAAATAAGAAGGTTGTCCTAACATACCTGCTTCCGCTTCGATACCACCAACACCCCAGCCAAGAACACCGATACCATTAATCATCGTTGTATGAGAATCAGTACCTACTAATGTATCAGGGAATGTTTCATACTCGCCTTCAGCTGTTTCATTTACATGTACTACATTTGCTAAATATTCTAAATTCACTTGGTGAACAATACCAGTTGCAGGCGGAACAGCACGATAGTTATCAAATGCCTTTTGCGCCCAGCTTAAAAATTGATATCTTTCTGCATTTCTTTCAAATTCTAATTCCATATTTGCTTTTAATGCATCCGGAGTTCCATATTTATCAACCTGAACACTATGGTCGATAACTAAATCAACTGGTTTCTCTGGATTAATCTTACTAGGATCTCCCCCTAGGTCAGCCATTGCTTTACGTAAAGATGCAAGGTCAACCACCGCTGGAACTCCTGTGAAATCCTGGAGGATTACCCTCGAAGGTTTGAATGGAACATCAATTTCCTTTACCTCATCTGTTCCCCATTTTGCGAGGTTTTCTACATGCTCTTGTTTAATAACAAAATCATCCATTTGTCGCAAAACTGATTCTAGTAATACCTTGATAGAGTACGGTAATTTCGATACTTTACCGATCCCAGCTTTTTCTAATGCTGCTAATTGATAGTAGTGATAACGCTTCCCACCCACTTCAAACGTTTGGCGGGCATTATAAAAATCTTTTGCCATATGTATTACCCCCTCATTGTAATCATATACCAAAAATAGAAAAATAGTCGAACAATTTGATCTCTATTATCTATTTACCATTTATAATTTTAATACAAGGATTGTCATAAGTAAATAATAAGAAAGTTATCAAATACGATAAGTTTATCTTATGGTATTTTTTTCATAGCAAAAAAGTAGACCATCGAAAAAGCTGCAAACTTTCTGATGGTCTACCTTTTTAAATTTCATTTACTTCATCCACAATGCTTTTTAAGTCTCTTTGAAAGCTTTCTAATTGCTGTCTTTGATGCTCAGATGCTACTTCTAGAGCATTCTCTATTTGTTGATAGGTCTCATTAATTTCTTGTTTTAGATGCTTTAGCTGATGTCCATAGTTTGCAGAATCTTTTACGATATCTTGATAAAGATTTTGTGTTTCAAGTAAATTCCGTTGAGCATCTTGAAAAGCTTCTTGTTTATTACTATGATAAGGCATATTCCTATCCTCCTGCTAGTTATATTCGTGGTGCTTACCAATAAGTTGTGCAGTGAATCGTGAAAATATGCGGTATAAATATGTGTATAAAAAAACATCCTATAAAGGATAGTGATGCATTACCTCTTCATGATAATAGAAAGGAGAGAAAAAAAGTGAACAAAAATGACAGCAAAGATATGCACAGAAATGCTCCTAAAGGAAATCAATCTGGTCAGCCAGAGCCACTTAGCGGGAGCAAAAAGGTGAAGAACCGTAACCATTCTAGACAAAAACATAATAATCATCACGATATGTAAGAAAAGTACACTAATTCACTCTACAACATTCTAGTTAACAAAGTAGGTTATTTTAAAAGGTTTTTCAAGTATTTACCCTAATTGATGTATATGTGTGGTCAAATGTGTGGTCAATATGCGGCCACTCATTTGGCCTTTTTAATTAAATAGCCTAACCAACATCAGTCAATAAGGATAAAAATAATGGTAATAAATTTACAAGAACTATCCTAAACTACAATACATCATTAGTCTCTAACCTATTTCTTTTTGGTCGATCATAATCATTAATGTATACTGTTCTTTCAGCAGAAGCAATATTTCAAAGTCCGTTTTTTATCCCTCCTTTTTTTTATTTAAGCAGATATTCCTGATAGTTCATGAAATAGACAAAAAACATCCAAAAAAAATAAAACCCTGCCATTGGCAAGATTTTATTTATATTAGTTATTTAAAGATTGTACATCATACGAATTTTTTCTATTTGCTTAAGTTCATAGTCATACTTTACAAGGTTTAATTCATAAACTAAGATATTAAAAAATTCTTCAGCTCTTTTTAAGACCTCTTGAATAAAAGTTTTATAACCAACAATAAAACCTTTATTTTCAATTTTAAAATCTAACTTGCTTTTATCATTCTTGTAAATGTCCAAGGTGACGTTGATAGGTTGGCTAGGAAAATAAAATTCAGATTTTTCTTCCTCTACTAACTCTTCTATAGAGTTTAACAAATATGCCCATAAAGTAGGTAAGTCATCCCAGTTACTAACCTCAGAAATTATTCTGTAATTATAAGTAATAATTATGCCGCCATCTAATGTAAGTATTCCATCCTCTACTTTCATTTGACTTTTGATATAATTTATAAAATTTTTCTGATCGTCTAATTTTACAATGTATTTTTCTTCATTACTAACTAAATCTTGAAGGTCCGTAACAACTTTTTTTAAAATAAATGAGATTATTAATAATTTTTCCATGTTTTTTCATCCTTTTATTCTTTTGGGATAAAGTTGTTTGATATGACCTTTTGTAATTCCCTTGGTATATTTTACTCCATTAACTTTACCCTCGACTTGAAACATTGTGTTAGCCCCCTTTTTTCCCATGTAGTTCTATTTTGTTTTGCGATAGTTGGTGCTAAGGGGATTTTCTTTATAAGCCTTCCTAAAAGCACAATAAGTGGGCGAATTAAAAATAATAGAATAATGCAAAACTGCCAGTTATGCCAACTAGAGTAGTCATACCAATAAGAACTTATTTAAGAAGATACTTTCGCACTTGCATGATTTATTTCCCTCCAATATTCCTGAACTGCACATCCTTCCTCTCCATCTATTTAAATTGACTGATTTTCAGTAATTAATCCATGAAATAGTTTTATACTAGTAATAAGAATACATATACAAATTTACAATCCTTTTATGTATGATGAATGAGCATCTTAAGAAAAAAGAGACCGAATCCTTGAGGAAACGATCACTCTATATTTGAGAGTACTATTTAGCTAACCCAACACTAGTTTCCGTTGTAAAATTCGGCAGCCAGTCACCATGCGCTTCTATTAACTCGTCACATAAGGAGATGATATCGTCCATCGATAACTCAGAAGCTGTATGTGGATCAAGCATTGCCGCCTGGTAAATATATTCCTTTTTCAATGTCATTGCTGCTTCAATTGTCAGCAATTGTGTGTTAATATTTGTCCTGTTTAAAGCTGCAAGCTGTTCAGGGAGATCTCCTACATAGGTTGGAGTAATCCCGCTTCGATCAGCAATACAAGGAACCTCTACACATGCTTTTTCCGGCAGATTGCTGATCAATCTTCCTGTATTAAGCACATTGCCACCAAATTTAAAGGGGATATCTGTTTCAATTGCTTCTATAATACGTGATCCATATTCCCGGGAACGAACATGTTCCAAGGCTTTATTGTTAACTAGATCCTCTCTCATTGCAACCCAATCATTAATTTGCTTTTCACAACGACGAGGATATTCATCTAATGGAATATTGAAACGGTCAATTAACTCAGGATAACGCGATTTAATAAAGTACGGATGATATTCAGCATTGTGTTCTGATGACTCTGTTACATAATAACCAAACTTATCCATCAACTCAAACCGAACCATATCACCATGCTTAGTTTTTTGCAATTCACGAGCTCTCCGCTTAATTTCTGGATATAAATCAATTCCATCCTTGCTTACTTCAAGAAGCCAGGCCATATGATTTATACCCGCAATCTTTTCTTTCACTCCTGTTCGGTCCATCCCCAATGCTTCAAATAATTCTTTTGTACAAATTTGCACACTGTGACACAGACCAATTGTTTTAATTGGTGTGAAACGATTCATAACCCCAGTTAACACAGCCATTGGGTTTGTGTAATTTAAGAATAACGCATCAGGACAAACTTCTTCCATGTCTTTTGCAAAATCGAGCATAACGGGAATAGTTCTTAAATTCCTGAATATTCCCCCGATGCCGACTGTATCTGCAATCGTTTGTCGTAAGCGATATTTTTTGGGGATTTCAAAGTCAATTACCGTACTTGGTTTATAGCCGCCTACCTGAATCGCATTGATTACATATTTAGCTCCTCTCAAAGACTCTTTTCGATCCGTATATGCTTTTACTATAATGTTTTTCCCTAGACTTTCCTTCAAATTAGTAAGCATTTGTTCCGAATCCTGCAAACGCTGTTTATCAATATCATATAACGCAAATTCATATCCTTCTAAAGCATCAACGAACATACAATCTCCAAGAACATTTTTAGCAAACACGGTACTTCCTGCACCTAGAAATGTAATTTTAGTCATAGTAATCCTCTCCTCCCAGCTTTCTTTGATTTATCCGTTTTACTGATATTCCTTTCGTATTCCTATCCCTGTACCTCGGTCCATTCATCAATGACGTTATCAAATAAATTTTTTTCCTTCCTAAATTGTTGAAAGATGGTAAAGTGTTTATCTTTAGGAATATAAGCTTCTGCTTTTTTTGCTCCTCCTTTCTTTACAACTTATAAAGCAGATCCCTGTGTAAGTAACATTTGACTAATTCTCTATGTTCAAACTTTCTCCATGTTGAATCTTACAGTTCTTCCTTTAGCGAATTGTTTATGTAATAAAGTTTTCTATCTGACTAATAATCTCAGCTGGTATATAGGCATATTAACATTAATTGTAAGGGGTTTCAATAATTATTCTCACTTTTCAAAAAGTTACTTTACTAATCAGCTTTTATCCTAAATTACAAGTAAATACCCTCCCTAATTACTTTGTTTTATTTTTACAACTATTACAAAAAAACAAAAAAAGGAACTGTTCACACAAACGAGTTCCTTTTTTATCTTAAAGTATCGGTAAGTTTAAAGCAGTATGAATGTTTTGCAAATTAAGGTTCACTTGTTCCTTTGGATCCCATGCATGGTACCACCCTTTTTCAGTCATGTATTGGGATAGTTGTTCATGTAAGTCAAGTGCTTCATTTAGATGGCGGACAAGGATTTCTTTTATCTCTGGATGTCCCGTTTCTGTGATGGCCATGGAATAATTTCTAATTCCGCTTTTGGCAGAAATCAATAGATCTGTTGCAATCATTTGATCAGTTAAAGCATCCATGCCTGTAAAATATTCTATAATGGAATTCATCCGTTCTCTCCCCCCATTCTCGGCATTTCTTGCGCTTTCGATAAAATAGTTGAAAATTCCTGTAGCTGCCTTGTTGATATATCCACATCTTGCAGCATTAATTCTTTTAATTGTGGATCGGAAACAAGTGCGCGCATCGTTTTAGCTTTTGTTATGCAAATCGTTTTAAACGTAGCCAGTTCTTGAACTTCTAATACTTCATGTAATACATAATCCATTACATAATCCTGCCTTTCTTATGGTTTTAAGACAACTTTTATACAATTATCCATTTTCGTATCAAAAATTTCATACCCTCGTTTTGCTTCACTCAATGGTAATACATGACTTACGACATCACTCGGATCAATTTTTCCAGTAGAAACTAATTCAAACATATATGGCATGTAATGAATAACAGGAGCTTGTCCAGAACGAATATTGACATTGCGCTGCATGATATCTCCTAAAGGAAAAGCATTATATCTGCCGCCATAAACGCCAGTAATTTGGATGGTACCACATTTACGAACCGCTTGGGCAGCCATCACAAGAGCGCTCATTGTGCCGCCTTGCAGCTTCATGCCGCTCGCTAGGAATTCCATATCGCTCATTTTTCCATCCATGCCAACAGCATCAATCACCACATCGGCACCGCCTTTTGTGAGTTCTTTTAAGTAAGCTCCCACATTTTCAACCTGTTCAAAATTAACAATTTCTACCTTATTTGTACGTTTGGCATGCTGCAGACGATAATCAACATAATCGACAGCAATGACGCGTTTTGCCCCTTTCAGCCATGCGAATTTTTGTGCAAATAATCCAATTGGTCCACACCCAAATACTATGACTGTATCTCCAGCTTTTACACCCGCATTATCTACACTCCAAAATCCAGTTGTCATTGCATCGGCAATAACCGTCAATTTTTCATCAGGTTCTTCACAAGTTTCTGGAATCTTAAAGTGAGTGAAATTTGCAAAAGGAACTCTTAAATACTCTGCTTGCCCGCCTGGATAACCTCCCGCATTCCCTGAATAACCAAAATAGGCACCAACATCTCCATTATCGTTGGAATTGTCACATTGACTTTCTAAATTACTTTTGCAGTACTGGCATTCTCCACAGGCAATATTGAAAGGAATAATAACCCGGTCACCTTTTTTGACTTTCGTCACTTCTGGTCCAACCTCTTCAACTATCCCCATCGGTTCATGGCCAATCACATAATTTTCTTGTAAGTTTGGCATCATTCCATGGATTAAATGTAAATCAGATCCGCATATCGCAGTACTTGTCACTTTAATAATCATATCATCAGGTTTTAAAATCTTTGGATCTTCCACTTCTTTTACTTCCACATTTTTAATCCCTTGGTAAGTTACTGCTTTCATTCTATCTAACCTCCATATTTAATGCTGATCAGGCGTCCGATCAAACATTCCTTTTCGATTCGTTTCACCAGTAAACAAATGCATATTTCCAATCATAATAGTATTCTTTGCCGAAAGTTGATCTAACTTATATTGTTCACTCATATCATGAGGATGGAACCATTTTTTTTCTATCATTAAATCTGTTATTTCTTGGTGCATCTGGATTGCCTGATTAAGTTGTTTTCGTAACAGTACTCTTAAGTCTGGTGAAGCTGTTTCAGTTAAAGCTGTTGCTATATTTCTCACCCCTTCTTTTGCGCGAATAAGAAAATCAACCGCAAATGTCATATCAGCAAGCTCTGGCATATTTAACGCATTAATGGGATCTAAGTAGTCATTATTCAATGGATAACACCTTCCTCTCCACCTATAATTGGCGTTGGACGCATTTGAGGGATTTCTGTTGCGAATGGCACATTCTTATATACTTCTTGTAGTTCCCTAAGCGCCTGAATAGACTGATTTACATCTTTCTGCATTAAATTCTTAAGCTCTTCATCAAAAACAAGACCTTGCATTAACTTTGATTTTGCTACACAGAGTGTTTTAAAATTTATCACTTCATGTAAATCTAATGATTCATGCGGAGCTAAGCTGTTCCTTTCCATGACCAATTACCTCCTGTCCTAATTTAATTACTTCGCTATTTTCCCCAACTTCTTTTCTTAATTTACTAGCAATTTTTAACGATTTATTTTTTGGAAAAAAACATCTTTATTTACATAAAATTTGAATTATGTACATATTTCCTTTAATGTTATCGTTTCTTTTGCTCATACTAATAAAGCAAACGACTTCTTGAAAGGATTAGGTTATTATGCTAAATAAACAACAAATGTCCCATTTTCAAAAAGTATTAAATGAACAAAAACGTGATTTGGAAATTAGATTTGAACATAATGATAACTTAGATTTGAAAGATGGACATTACCATGAGTCTCTTGGAGAGCTATCCAGTTATGATAATCATCCAGGAGATGAAGGAACGGAGCTTTATGAACGCGAAAAGGATATTGCCCTTGCTGAACATTACCATCATGAATATATGGGGGTGTTAAATGCTTTAAAGGCAATTGATGAAGGAACATACGGAAAATGTGCGGAATGCTCTCAAGATATCCCGATAGAAAGATTGGAAGTTATTCCTACAACGCTTTATTGTAAGGAGCATTCTCCTGATCAGAAAATCTCTGAGAAACGGCCAGTGGAAGAAGAAATATTAATGCCTCCTTTCGGAAAATTCGATATGGATAATAAAGATGAATCTGTCGTATATGATGCCGAGGATTCATGGCAGGAAGTATCTAGCTGGGGAACATCGGAAACACCGTCTGATTTTGCTCATCCTGTTTATGACCATTATAATGACGTCTACACAGAAAGTGATGAGAATATTGGCTATGTGGAAGATTACGAGAACTTTGTCGGTGTGGATATAGATGGAAGAAATATAACGGTTTACCCTAATGAACAGCATAAACGCTATGAACAAAGCTTGGATGAAGAAGGAATTATGACTACGTTTGGTGACTTGCCTGCTTACGAGCATGAGCCTTATGTGGAAAATGATGAGTAAAAAATGGGTTGTCTTAAGAAGGTGTAATGCCTTTAGACAACCTTTTTATATTTTCGTCACGCTTTCCTCCTTATAAGAATATATTAAATATACTAAGGAGGATTTTTATGAATGATGATAACTGGTTAAGTTTAATGGATGAATGGCTGAAAAACCATTTTCTTGATCCGTTGACTTCCGTATTAGATGAAACTGAGTTTCGAATTGATGTGTACGAAACGGAGAAAGAATTTATCGTGGAAGCATTATTAGCGAATTGTCACGATAACAGCATCCATCTTTCTGTAACTAAAAATTTGCTTACTATTAAGGCAATAATGCAAGATTCTAATCTCCTCAAAGAAAAACAAAGATTAATTGAATTTCCGGTTTCAATTGATCAAAATCCAGTTTATGCTGTATGCACAAATGAAATTCTGGAAATTTTTATTCAGAAGAAAAAACAGCAAGACAAGAAACTAACATCTACGATTGACATTCAGTTTTTATAAGTTGAATTCTCTTTCATATGTCTTTTTTAAAACATAATATTGGATTCCTTTCGTATGCTTTAAAGCACTTTTGGCATGCTTTTTCGCTACATCCTTTTCCTCTTTTTTTATAGCGATTTCCGCTAATAGTGCTTCTTTCATCCATTTCTTATTTACCCTTGCTATCCATTGCTGGGCATCATGAAATTGTTGCTCTTCTATATTGATTAAGGCTAAATAATAGGACTTCATTTCCGAATGTTTTATTTTCTCAGCTTCTTCTCTAAGTCCAAGCGTTTTTCCAAAATAAAGAGAAAATAATATCGTGAATATTGGATAATGAGCTTGATATTTTTTTCGTTTCATTAGTTTCCGGTAGCTTACAATTACCCTTTTATCCTCTTTCACACTTAAAGCATGAACAAAGCTATAATAGGGATGCTTTTTATTCTTACTAAAAAGTTTTTCCAATTTCTCAATATTTCTAGTTGCATGAATACGATACCATGTTGTTATTAACATCGTTACAAATACAAGTACATAACAAATAAAGATGTTTAGAAATAGAGGAGATGTAAAATTGTCGAGTACAAAGAAAGTAATAATAGCTACAGCTACTCCGATTATAAATGTTCCAAAAGATACCAAAAATATTCCTCCTCTACATAAACCATGCGTCTGCTAGGTTTATGATTCCTTCTTCTATTTCCTTTTCTTTTAATCCTCCAAACCCTAATAACAGAGGGTAACTCGCCCTTTCCTCGGCAAAATATGGTTTTGTGGAATAAACGTTAATCCCTATTTTTTCTGCTTCTGATAGCAGGATAGCTTCATTTTTCAAAGCTATACGAATAAGTAAATGTAAACCTGCTTTTTCACCAATTATTTCCACCTTATTTCCCATATACCGCTTGATACATTGAATCAAAAAGGTATATTTTCTTTCATATACTTTTCTCATACGCTTAATATGCCGTTCAAATTCTCCCTTTTGGATAAATTTTCCTAAAGCTTGCTGTAATAGCGGAGAGCACGGTTGAGTCTCGTTATACCTTTTCTTTTTCCATTTTTCTAGTAAAACATTAGGTAATACCATATAGCTTATTCTTAATGATGGTAAGAATGATTTAGAAAAAGTCCCCATATATATTACTCGATCATGCTGGTCAATTGCTTTCATACTTGGAATTGGCGAACCTTGAAAACGAAATTCGCTGTCATAATCATCTTCTACTATATACCCGTTCTCCCTTTCTGCCCACTCTAATAGCTCAATCCGCTTTGAAATAGGCATAATTTTCCCGGTTGGAAACTGATGGGAAGGGGTAATATAGACCAAATTACAAGAACTATTTAATAAAGAAGATAAGTCATGTCCATCTGTTTCTGATACTGGAATAGAAGATATAGAAAGCCCTTTTTCCTGGAATACATTGCGCACATCATTATAACCTGGCTCCTCCATCCCTATATGTAATGGGCAATCATTTAAAAGTGATAATACAACTTGGATTAGCTGCTCCGTGCCTGCTGTAATAACAAGCTGATCTGCTGTCGTCTGAATTCCACGTGACCTGTATAAGTATCCTGCCACTTCTTCTCTTAATTCTAATTCTCCCTGCTTATCTCCATAATTCATCCACCCATTTTGCTTGTCCTCCATTATTTCTTTCAGGGTCTTTTTCCAAGCATTTGTTGGAAAATTAGTCTGATCAATATCCCCATAATGAAAATCAACGGAATACTGTCCTGTTTGCTTTAAACTATTTTTATGGTTCCATTGGTTTTGTTCATTTTTATATTCATAACTAGGTAAGGAAACAACCGTATACCCACTTTTCTCTTTACTTTCCACATACCCTTCCAGCCATAATTGCTGGTATGCATCAATAACAGTATTTTTACTTATGTACAAATAACTTGCTAAATATCGAATGGATGGCAATTTTGTGCCCGCTTCTATCTTCCCTGTTAAAATTTCCGCTTTAAAATAATTATATAATTGCATATATACTGGCTCTGTACTTTCTTTATGCAAATGAATAGCCATATTCATACCCTAATTCTCCTTTTTCTCTCCGTTTTGTACCCTTAAAATTTCTGTAAACTGTGCCTATGTAATATACTCATTTCATTTTAAAATGAAGGAACAAGAAATGGAAGGGAATGATTTTGTAGTGCGACAATTATTTTTGGTGGAGGTAGGAGCAAAATGAACATATTCCAAGCAACAAAGAAAGACATCGGAGAAGTAGCTCGCTTATTTAATGAATATCGCATGTTTTATAAACGAGAAGATGATATCGTGAGTGCAGCAAGTTATATAAAGGAACGAATCGAAAACAACGAATCTGTAATCTTCGTTGTTCAAGACGGTGATGATTACATAGGTTTTACTCAACTTTATCCT
Source organism: Niallia sp. FSL W8-0951 (assembly GCF_038006525.1). Taxonomy (NCBI): domain Bacteria; kingdom Bacillati; phylum Bacillota; class Bacilli; order Caryophanales; family Bacillaceae; genus Niallia; species Niallia sp. FSL W8-0951. The sequence continues at coordinate 1,203,350 of NZ_JBBOVK010000001.1, read as the reverse complement.
AGCTATTCCTCTTTATCGATGAAAAGAACGTGGATATTAAATGATTTATATGTTGAAAAAAGAGCAAGAAAAAAAGGAATCGGAGAAATGTTATTACAACAAGTAAAAGAATACGCAAAGAATAGCGGAGCCAAGAGTCTAAGTCTTAGTACAGCTATAGATAATTTATCTGCGCAAAGATTATATGAGAAGAATGGCTATAAAAAAGATACGAAATTTTTTCATTACGAGTTAAATTTGAATAGTTAATCGTTCTTCCGTTTACTTTAGTCTAATAATTATTTTATGCAGAAGCTGTCTAACCAGGTTTCTGCATTTCTATTAGTTGTAGTTTGGCTGATTCCTCCCCTCTTTGGCTGATATTTTTCTGCTTTGGCTGATTTCCTACCCACTTTGGCTGATATTTTTTTACTTTGGCTGATTCCCTACCCACTTTGGCTGATATTTTCCGGTTTTGTCCAGAATCCTCCCCCTTTTGTCCAATAATCTTGCACCACTAAAAAAAATCGTCCTAATTTCCAAAATCTCTTTTAATATTCACGTATTTTTTTCATAAATTAACAAACAATACCAATATAATGATGGTGGAGGTTTGTCTAATGAAAAAAGTACTTTTTACTTTTTTTCTTTTTTGTGGTTTATCTCTTCAAGCATCGCCAGTTGACGCATCTCCAAGTGAAAAGGAAGTTAAGAGCTTAGCCGATAATTTGGGATGGACAACGGAAGACTTAGAAGAATATTTATCATTTAAAGGATTAAAAATAAGTGATTTTGATAATATACGTGTTTTAAAAAAACAACTTGGAACCCCAATCACGCCGTCTAATCTCAATAAATTACTTGTACAAAATTCGATGACACAGGAAGAATTAGATATTTTATTGGCGGGATTTCATGAAAGTATAGAAGATTTCTGGTTTTTAGAAGACTTAGAAGTAGCGATTGATTTTTATAAAAACCATGAAGATAAGATGCTGCAATTAGAAAAATTTCTCGAGAATATTGGCTTTGATGATAAGGAAAAACAACAATTTTATGGGCATCTAAATAAATTGGACCCTGCTTTTTTAGCTGCAAAAGTGGAGGATTGGAAACAGCAATTATCAACTTTTCAAGCTATGGACCAAGAAAGTGAAATAAGCGCAGAAAGAAACCAGGCATTAACGGATTTTTGGAAAGATTTTTTTACAGCAACCTCTTTAAAGCCAGTCATTATTAGCATAGACGATAACGGAAAAAGAAACGAACTTTCCTTGAATGATCTAAATCATAAACAGATGGATGCGACGGTGGCGATTGAATTATACGATCATGAGCAATTTTTAATTGGGGATGCAGTTGTGACATCTGATTTGGTTGCTTCTGTAGATGTTATCGACAAAGTGGTTGAATTGACGGAAGTGACAGAAGGTTTAGCCAATTTATATGCTGCTCAGCTTCCTAATACAGCATCTTCTCTTCCTATTATCCTTTGCATCGGTTATATGCTAGTATTACTAGGGTTGTTGATAACATTTAGGAAAGCTCCCTATGAAAATTAGAAAAAAAATGGGGATTCTCTCTATCTTGATAGGATTGGGAATGATTCTCTATACTTTGTCTTGTTATTTAAAAGTGGAAACTATTACAAAACAACCGTTCCTTGCTAAAGATAGTCATGTAGTTTTCTCTCCAACTCAATTTTTAAAAGAAGGAGAAAAAATGGGAGTCATTCTCATGCCGAAATTAGAGAAAACGATTCCTATTTATGAAGGGGTAAGTGCTGAGGTTTTAACTGAGGGAGCAGGTCATTATCCAAAGAGTGCCTTACCCGGTGAAAACAACAATGTTGTATTGTCAGGACATCGCGACACCTTTTTCCGTTTCCTGAGAGATTTAAAAAAGAATGATTCCCTTATAATCCAAACAATGGAAAAAGAATATGAATATAAAATTACGAAATTCTCCATTGTCTCACCTAATGACCGAACCATTCTTACTCCTAAATCAAGAGCTGTCCTTACACTAACTACCTGTTATCCCTTCTCCTTTATAGGACATGCACCAAAAAGATATGTAGTAACTGCTGCGTTAATACATTCAGAAGAATTCGGAAAAAATAATCGATCAGAATAATTCTCAAACTGGTTAGAGCGATTTTTACATATGAATGTGCCACAAGCTTATTATATCCCAAACAAATCACACGAAGGTTAAAGTGAACCTTCGTGTGATCATGCGGAAATTCCAGGCTATTTCCAAGTCTTTAAAAACACCCTTATTCTATTTTTCCATAAAAGGATTTTTGTAAATATTTTTGGTTGTTTTCCTTGCTTTTGCATTTCATACATACTTGCAATGGTAATTAGAATTGTTCCAGCAATTAATAAATATACCCACCAAGGAAAATTACCCCAATATGGTCTAGTTTGCAATAATACATTTAATATTAATACACCAATGCCAACAAAGAAATAAGATTTATAGCGGAAATAAAATCCTGATAAAATGGATATTACTGCAAGCACACCCAAAATGATGGCATCATAGATAGTATGAGAAAGATAGCCATCCATCGCTAAAAGCAAGGCCGAAATGGTTACGACACCCCATTCAATCTTCCTTAATAGTCCCGACGCATGCTTGACGATTTTCTTTGCGGCAACCATAACGACAAGTACTGGTAACACCTTTAGCTCTGTCTCGATATATTTCTGGATAGAAATAATTGATAGCATAGAATAATATGGCAACATGAGTGTAACCAAGCCGATAAGTTGAGGTACCCATTGAATTTCTTTCCCCACCCTATTTTTCTGGATAAAAACTAGCAATGCGAGTAACACTCCCGGAATAACAATATCCCACTTTAAATTTGTTTCTATTGCGTATAAAGAGAAAATGGTAAGAAAACTTGCTAGGAAATAAAAATCAATCCACTTTTCTCCTTCTTCCTGCCACTTTGTAATGACTGGATATACAATAGTGCTAATAAGCATAAATATAACACCCCAAACCAGCGTAAAAAGATACCGGTCGATTGGCAGAAAGTCATGCATGAATACTTCATTATTCATAAATAGGAAAACTATTCCAATAAACGAGACAAGATATAGTTTTTCTAGATGGATAACAAGTAGCAGGAGTACAATATATAGAAGGATGACGATGTAAGTAATAATGGTAAAAGGTGAGGCAAACATCCAATATATTATCCCAACTGAACTAAATGGTAAGAAAAAGAAAACAAGTTCTTTCTTTTCTTTTTTCAGAAAATATATCCCGAACAACGCCATCGACATTACCATAAATGCGAGACTATAAGCGTTCCCTCCTGCAAAGCCAAAAGGAAGAGCGGCCGCTAAAAAGAAATAACTAGATAGATAGCTCCCATATCGAAATACCATTTTCACATATTTATTAGCAACTAAATAGACACTTATACTATAAGCAATAAATAAATAGATAAACGGAAGAAAGGAATCATTTTCTATCATTAACCGATCAATGATAATACTTCCGAGAATATAAATATGGGAAATCGTGAGAAATGGAAGCTTGAAAGATGTGTTTTTTAATCCTAAACCCATCATAAACATACCCATCCAGCCATACTTCATAAGTAGTTCAAAAGAAAGCGTATCTGTGTTCCAAATAGAACCTACAAGACTGAAATAGCTAATCAAACTAACGATCCCAATTAACCAGGCAATAAGGATATTTTTTATTTTTCGATACAAATCATAAAAAATAATAATTGATGCTAAATATACACCAGTAGTCACCCATTTATTTAGTGTGAAATATTCCAAAATTAATAGCAACCCAAATCCGTACATGATTTGCCCAATGAAATAGCCGTTTCTTCCCATATTCTTATCCGCTTTTTCATATAAATTACCTGTTAAGATGGTAAAGACACTTCCTAATGCAATCGACAATGGATGGCCTTGCTCTTGGATAAAACGGAAGGATTCTGCTGTTGTAAAATAAACACCAAAAACAGTAAACGGAATTATATAGGAAAGAAGTTGCTGCTGCGTTTTATTTTTTATGAAACGACTGCCGCTATATAGACTTAGGGCAATTCCTGCTATCATAAAAGGTATATACCATTTCCCTAAAAAGATTGCTGTTGATAAAAAGGCTATTAGTACCATCCAGGCAATATTATAAATGGCAGATGGCTTTCTAATATCCTGTAATGGATGCCATTTATTAAAAATACCTAACAAAAATAAAAGCCCTATATTAATCCCGTAGCTAACAAGGAAAAAACTGTCGGGATCTTTTATTAATGGAACTAACAGAGCAGCATTCCATAACGCCAGGTTGATAAAGAGAACTGGCAAATAACGAATAATTACATATGTCAGCCTTTTTGCTAAAAGGATGAATTCTACAGCCAGTAAGAGATACGCAAACACTAAATACAAACTTCCAGCGAGAAACAGTTCCCAATAAAAAAGAATGGTTACGAAAAATGTAGCTAAAGCAATGACAAAGCTTGTAAACTCCCAAACTTTCCCCCACTCTATCTTTCCTTCTAAGATAAAAACAAAAGAAAGAAGGAAAATACTAAAGCAAGCAAAGGCTATTGGCAATAAGTCTTCTAAAATTGGATAGGTAAAAATTCGATAAAGCCCAAAGGCTATAGCGATAGTTATGTAAAAATGATCATGCTTTCGTTTCGTTAATGCTACGGTCATCATAAATAGACTGCTGATTATCAAATAGTAAAAGCCATTTATCACACTGCTCTCAAACAAAAAAGTCATAAATAAAGCAGTTAAGATTAATTGAACTTGAACAATGGGTGTGAGTTCCTTCTGAAAATATTGAATCCATTTCATGTGCTGATACTTTAATAAAACATAGATGGTTATAAATTGATAGATGATCATAAAGAAGAAGAATCCATCTAGTGCTAATGGTAAAAAAGCAAGCAGAAAGGCAATCGTTCCAGTGATGGTCCCAATCGTTAGTATTTTATAAAGACGGGACTTTAAATAAACCGCTAGAGCTGCATATATAGGGAATAATACGAAACCAGCTATTACTCCTAATAAGAAACGTCCCTCGCCATACATAGAAAGATAGTCCCCTGCTAGCTGAAAAAAGCTTATTGACAAAAATCCTATTGGAAGAAAAAGACTCCCCAGGAGAAAGAAAGCAAAGGCTGTATGGTCGATCTTTATTATTTTTTTCGATAACATGGCAAAACCAAAAAATAAGATCGAAACAAAGAAAATAGATACTGCCTTCAACCAACCGGGCATAGAGTCCCAATTACTAGTTGCAACCACTAATCCACCTATTAATAATAGAAAAACTCCTAAATAAAGTAACACCCCTATATTTCGTTCGCGCAGCTGTTCTGGAGTATGTTGTTTCTTTTGTATGGAAGGCTGCTTTTTCTTTTCTTTTTTCTCCATTACTTTTACTTTTACTTTTTCTTCTTTTTCTCCATTTTCTTTTATCGTCTCGTCCTCTAAATACTTTTGGAAACCAGACTTAATATCGGTATAACTCGTTTCTGTTATATATTCCTTCGAATACAATGATTCTACCATCCGATTAAAAAAAATAATCATATTTTTTTGCATTGTATGCATCCTTTCTATAAACACATGCGTTTCATACCTTTTAAACTAATAGTGTAATTTTACAACGAAGTTATTTATTTTTCAATATATTTTATTTTCAAAAAAAGAGGATATTCTTCTTATATAGCGAATTTATTTTCCATATCGAAATAATTGGAGGAATGGATAGAATGGATGTTATTCAACAATATTTAAAAGAAAAAAGAAAAGACCACTTAGAGGAATTATTTTCCTTTTTATCATTAGAAAGTATTAGTGCCCTTCCAGAACATAAAAAAGATATAGATAGAACCGCAGAATGGTTAGTGAACGCTTTAACAAAAGCTGGATTAGAGAATGCTGCCATTCATCAAACAAGCGGCAATCCTGTCGTTTATGCAGATTGGCTGCATGAGGAAGGGAAGCCGACCGTATTGGTGTATGGACATTATGATGTTCAGCCAGTTGATCCCCTTGAATTATGGGAATCTCCTCCTTTCGCACCTGAAATTCGCAACGAAAAGCTTTATGCTAGAGGAGCCAGTGATGATAAAGGCCAAGTTTTTATGCATATTAAAGCAATCGAAGCAATTCTTAAAACGACAGGTTCTTTACCAGTAAATATTAAATTCTGCATCGAAGGAGAAGAGGAAATTGGCAGTCCAGCTTTGCCGTCTTTTGTAGAAGCAAATAAGAAGTTATTAAGTGCCGATGTCATCGTTATTTCAGATACAGGGATGATGGAAGAAGGAAAACCAACGATTTGCTATGGTTTAAGAGGATTATGCGGGATGGAAATCCATGTGAAAGGCCCAAAAAGCGATCTGCATTCTGGGTTATTTGGAGGAGCAATTCACAATCCTATTACTGCTTTAAGCCACCTCTTAGCAAGTTTTCATGACGATAATGGAGTCATTTCTGTGGAAGGCTTTTATGATCGGGTAATTTCTTTAACAAGGGAGGAAAAAGATGCTTTTGCAGCATTGGAAATCACAGATGAATCAATTATCGAACAAACCGGCTCTCCTTCCCTATTTGGAGAAACAGAGTTCACTACTTTAGAAAGACTTTGGGTACGCCCAACCCTTGAGATAAATGGAATTAAAGGTGGATTTCAAGGAACTGGCGTCAAAACAGTTATCCCTTCTGAAGCGAGTGCAAAAATAACATGTAGACTAGTTCCAGCGCAAGATCCAGATGAAATCGTTGCTTTATTAAAGAAACATATTGAAAAGCATAAGCCAAAAGGAGTGGATGTAACAGTTCAATTATTTGACAAAGGCAATCCCTATGTTACTCCCTTTGATCACAAAGCTATTCAGGCCGCTGGAAGAGCGTATGAAAAAGTATATAAAGTACCTACTTCCTATACACGAGGCGGAGGATCTATTCCTATCGTAGCAGCTTTTGATCAAATTTTACATTTACCAGTTGTCTTAATGGGATTCGGCTTACCAGATGAAAACTTCCATGCTCCAAATGAACATTTTCATCTCAAAAACTATGACAAAGGATTAGAAACAATCTGTCATTACTGGTTCGATCTGGCAGAGGTGTGGTGAAAATAGCGAACTAACACTAAATATCAAAACAGCTCCCATCCCCTTGCTTTTTTAAAGGATAATCCTCCACTAGCATGGATAATGGGAGCTGCTTTATTTAAACTACCAATTTAGCTAATTAATTTCCAACCCTTCGTAGGTTGTATGGTCTATTTTCTCAAAATACTCATTTTGTTTTCCGTTTTCGATATACATAGTCAGTTCATGCATTGCTCTTGTACAAGCTGTGTAAAATAATTCTTTCTCTAATTCGCCTTCATAACTAGAAGCATTATAAAGGATAACTCCATCAAACTCAATTCCTTTTGCTAAATAGGCCGGTATGACAGATACACCTTTTTCATAAGAAGTTGTTCCTTTTTGAATAAAACGAACATCCACTTTTGCTTTAAGTCGTTTATATACTTCCTTACTTTCTTCAATTGTTTTGCAAATGATCGCAATTGTTTTATGGCCTTTTTCCTTCCACTCTTCCATTCGCTTTTGGATGTCCTTTATTTTCTTATCCCCATTTGCCACATTTACGACTGTAGGTTTTTCACCATGGCGATTAAATGGTTCAATTAAATCTCCATTTACAGTCAAGCCTCTTGTAAACTCTATTATTTCCTTTGTTGAACGATAACTTTTCATTAACTCTATTCGTTCTACTTCTCCGCTCTCTTCATTCCTAACAATCTCATTGTGATGATGCGCATAAATAGCTTGGTTAATATCCCCTAAAAGAGTCATTTTACTATATGGAAATAGTTCCTTCAAATAGTTAATTTGGAAATCAGAATAGTCTTGTGCTTCATCAATAAATACTTGGCGAATACCAGACGTAGATTTTTTCCCTTCTAGTTTATCTTTTAGGTAGGCAAAAGGAGTTCCATCTTCATACGCCAGAAAGCTTCGATTGAGATTAGCAATCGTTTGTGTTCCTATCGTTTGCCACTCTTTCTCTGTTAACTCTTTAGGACAAGATAAATGAAAAATGTTTTTGTAGATTGATGCAATATCAATAAATCGCATTTTTTTTATGGAAGCATAAATTGATTTAAAATATCGATTTACAATAAACTTACGTAAAAACTTTTCCTCTTCCTCGAAATAAGCAAACTCTTGCTCTTTCCCATTTTTCATTTCAGATGCATGGTATGCTTCTAAATATTCCTCTTTATCTAGCAGCTGAATTTCTTCCTCCACCCAAGGCTGCTTTCTTTCTACTTTAGCATGTTTTTTCATTTCTTTTTGTGCCCATTCAATTAATAATTGCATTCGATTGGGAATCGTGATAGTGCTATCCATTTCGTAAAATTTCCTCGTCAGTTCTTCACTAGAGATAAATACTTTTTTCCGAAACATAATATCCTTAAATACAATCCCATCATTCTGAAGATGTTGAAGATATTCATCGATTAGCTCTTTAAATGCAACACTACTTTTATATTGAATACTTATTAATCTTTGCGCTTTTTTTGCCTTGTCTGTTTCTGTTAACAAATACTCTAATTGAGAAAAGGAGTCTTCCACTTGATAAGGTTTGCCAATCCTTGATTGCAAATACTCATAAAAGGTGGACTGACGCATATTCTCTTCTCCCAGCTCTGGCAGTACAGTGGAAACATAACTATTAAATAATGGGTTGGGCGAAAATAGCATAATATTATCCGATTTTAATGTATCTCGGTGTTTATATAATAAATAGGCAACTCGTTGCAAAGCAGCGGAAGTTTTCCCACTTCCAGCAACTCCTTGGACAAGCAAGTATTTACTTTTATCATTTCGAATAATTTGATTTTGTTCCTTTTGGATAGTAGCAACAATTGATTTCATCATGGAGCTGGCATTATTACCAAGCACCTCTAGTAATAACTCATCTCCAATAGTAACACCAGTATCAAATAAGCTAATTAGCTTTCCATCACGGATAATAAATTGTCTTTTTAATAATAATTCCCCATCAACTTTACCACCTGGTGTTTGATAAGACGCTGGTCCTGGTGAATAATCATAATAAACACTAGAAATTGGCGCCCTCCAATCATATATGTAAAACTCTTCATTCTTTTTATCCATGAACGAACGTATGCCAATATATACCGGTTCAGTTTCCTCCCCCTCTTCCTTAAAATCTATCCTACCAAAGTAAGGAGAATCCTTTAATTTATGAAGAACCTTTTGCTGTTTATGGATCTGTCCATATGTTCGCTCACGCTCACCAAGTAGCTCTGCTTGCTGCTTAATACTTGTAAATGTTTCAATGACATCATCTGGTTCATCTAAGTTTACAGTAACATCTTCCCAGAAACTAGAACGCAGCTGGCTTACATCACCGCCAATATGGTTAATATCAGTTTCTAATACTGTTAGCTTCTCTTCAATTTGTTGACGAACAAAATCTATTCGCTTTTGTTCCTGGTCTTTTTCTAGTTCTTCTTTATTGTTCATAGTGTCTCCACCCCTAATCAATTATCTTGACAAGCAGAATCATTTTGTGATATCATTAATATAGAAATAATATAATCTTTTCTAAAAATGAATTCACTAACAGATTCATTTATTTTAACATATCTATCAACAAATTACCATTATTATAAGAATAGACATCCCATATCCTTTACGGATATGGGATTTATTATGTGTTTAGTTATATTTTTGCCATGTTCTTTTTGATTGAAACCTAATCCCTTCTCTCATTTTTAAACAGTGAGAGAAAATGACCTCCTGCATGGTCACAAAATCTAGATAGGCCATAATCCGAATGATGATAAATAGCCTCTCCAGCATAAAGAAAATATTTCTTCCTCTAATGCCAGATAACTAGATATAGCTAAAATAATATAAAATGTCGCTATTTTATTAACAATAAAAAAGTCCCTTCCCACATACTGGAAAGAGACTTTTTAAATGCTTATTCTTCCGGTGATTCTTCTGAATCAGTCTTACTAGTATTACCTTTTATATAATTATAATCCTCACGGTTTATTGGGGTAAATCCATCTGGTTTATGGAATCGCAATAAATCCTTCATCACAATGCTATCAGATGCTTGTAGTTCAGCAGCAGCTGCTTCCGCTTGTTCTTTTCCTTTATCTGCATCCACTAACTCGCCGTTAGCATCATAATAGTTATCACCTATTTTTGTTAGTGTAGGAGAAACAAAGTCACCGTTTCTAAATGGAACTGTTTCACGATGCTGCTCAGAAAGTAAATCAGAACCAACTTGTAAATAGTCCTTTGTATCAATACCAAGAAGATGCATTAACGTTGGCATTACATCTACTTCGCCGCCGTATTTGCTTACGACATTCCCTTCAACACCTGGTACATGAATAAATAATGGTACACGTTGTAACTGCGTGTTCATAAATGGTGTGATTTCCTCTTCACCAAGTACTTGGGCCATTGCTTTATTATGATTTTCAGAAATTCCATAATGGTCACCATACATAACAATTACTGAATTATCATATAATCCTGATTCTTTAAGTTCTTTAAAGAATAAACGGATTGATTCATCTAAATAATGAGCAGATTGGAAGTAATGGTTAACAGCATTGTCACCAAAGTCACCTGCTGGGAAGTCCGTATCTCCCTCATCCATTTCAAATGGATGGTGATTAGATAGCGTAATGAACTTTGTATAGAATGGTTGCTTTAACCCTTCAAGCAGAGGCATACTCTGTTCAAAGAACGGTATATCCTTCATACCATAGTTTTTTGTATTTTCTTCTGACATATCATAATACTCTGCGTCAAAGAATTTATCATATCCAATCGTTTTATACATTTCATTACGATTCCAGAATGTTTTATAATTCCCATGAAATGCAGCGGATGTATAACCTTCCCCTTTTAGAATAGCTGGTGCTGATTGTAATGTATTTTGCGCTTTGTTTACAAAAACAGCTCCTTGGGACATTCCGTATAGAGAATTTTCCATCATAAATTCCGCATCAGATGTTTTTCCTTGTCCTGTTTGGTGGAAGAAATTATCAAAATAAAATGTATTGTCATCTTTAATGAGTGAATTTAAAAATGGTGTTACTTCTTCTCCATTTAATTTGTAATTAATAATAAAGCTTTGTAGGGACTCTAATGAAACGTAAATAACGTTTTTGCCCTTTGCAACTCCGAAGTATTTGTCATTTGGTTCTGCATAATTAGCACTAATAAAGTTTTGTACTTCCGTAATGTCGCTGCTGTCTGCCAATGCTCTTTGACTTTCCGAACGAGCATTTTGGACGATATCATATATAGTGAAGTTATATGCACCTAAATATTTCACTAAATAGTTTCTATCAAATGAACGACTTAATAATTGCGGGCGGTCTGCCTCCGCTAAACCTAAATTAATAACAAATGTCAAAATAGCTAGTGCAAAAACTGATTTTGCTGCTTTTCTATTTTTTTGTATCGTAGGTTTATATGCTTTTGTTGCAAGTAATACGATTAAAATAATAACATCAAGGAAATAAAGTATATCATAAGGTTTAAGTAACGATAAAATACTGTCACTTAATTGACCACCATTTACTTTCACCTGCATTACTACTGGAACTGTTATAAAGTCAGTAAAGAAGCGATAATAGACTATGTTTGCATATAATAAAGCTGACATTAATGCCGTATTTATCGTAATATAAATAGGCTGTGCTTTCCCTTTAACAAATAAAGCAAGTCCAATAAAGAGCAACGCAGAGCTCAATGGATTAATAAATAGTAGAAATTCCTGCATAGGCCCTTGGACACCAATGCTAAACTCTACCTTATAACCAATATACGTTTTCAACCAAAATAAAATTATGGCGATTAAAAAGAAAGAAGAATGTTTTGTTAAAAATTTGCGAAATAATTCTACTGTACCTTTCAATCCCGTTCACCTCAATTCAAATAATTAACAATTTTTAATATAATGTTTATTTTCCCTTAATAAGTGCTACCTTATCTACATATGATACTGCTCTTCCTTTTGTTCATCTCTTTATGAAGTAGCAGATGATGAAATGACGTAATCCATTATAACACATCATTTTTATAATGGTCATTTCTTTTTCTTCCTATTAATGTAAATTTTCATTAATTGGATTTCAAATCAACCCCATCTTACATTAAATGAATGAATATTGCCAGCGATATCTATATTTATACGAAAAAAAGAAAGAAAAGCACATGTTTTGTGTTTTTTCGACAAGAATGTATATTAACATTTCTTTTACAAAAAGAAAATGGTAAATACTCACAACTCTTTCTTACTACCCTAAGATTAAGTCAGTTAAACAGCGGATAAGCATATTTAATCTTTCTATTATTAATAGTATAATGATTAGGATATTAAAAGGAGGAATTCTACTTGGTACAAATTAATCAAAAAGAGTATTTCGATTTATTAGAGCAAATATTGAATGTTACAAGTCCTTCAGGTAACACAGAAACCATTATTCAATTAATGGAAAAATACTTACATAGCGCAAATATTTCAACTTATCGAAATAATAAAGGGGGATTAATTGCAACTATTCCAGGCAAAATCTCAGAAAAGCAGCGGATGCTGACTGCCCATGTTGATACACTTGGTGCTATGGTAAAAGAAATTAAAGCAAATGGTCGACTTCGCTTAGATTTAATTGGCGGATTTACGTATAACAGCATTGAAGGAGAAAATTGTGTAATTGAAACTTCTTCTGGCAAGACATATACAGGCACTATTCTCCTTCATCAAGCATCTGTTCATGTATATAAGGAAGCAAGAACTGCTGAGCGTAATCAAGCCAATATGGAAGTTAGAATTGATGAAATCGTAAAAAACCAAGAAGATGTAAAAAAACTAGGCATTTCTGTTGGCGATTTTGTTTCTTTTTATCCACGTGTGGAGATTACCCCATCTGGATTCATTAAATCAAGGCATTTAGATGATAAAGCTAGTGTGGCAATTCTGTTATTACTAATGAAAAAAATGACAGAGAATAATATCGAACTTCCGTATACAACTAATTTCCTTCTTTCCAATAATGAGGAAATTGGCTATGGAGGCAATTCCAATATTCCAACCGAAACAATCGAATATATGGCTGTTGATATGGGAGCAATGGGAGACGGACAATCTACAGACGAATATACTGTCTCCATCTGTGTGAAAGATGGTAGCGGACCATATCATTATGCCTTACGAAAACATCTTGTTCAATTAGCTGAAAAACACGAGGTTCCCTATCAACTAGATATTTATCCATATTATGGATCAGATGCATCTGCAGCAATACGATCTGGTCATGATATTAAACATGCATTAATCGGACCAGGTATCGATTCCTCTCATGCATACGAACGTACTCACTTTTCGTCTATTAAGGCAACAGGTCAATTGATTTATCATTATCTGTTAAGTGATTTAGTCTAATTTTCTATCCAACTATCAATGGGCTGTAAGACGTTCACGTTATGAGATTGTAAGGCGTCCAGATAGATAGCAGTAGTGCAACTATCCATACATAGTGGTTTCTTAATAGAAAAAAGAGGATGACATCTTTTATTATGAGTCACCCTCTTTTTTGTTATTCAGGCCTTTTCCCTTTTTGCAATTCCTCTATTGTTAAACCAAAATCCATTTGTAAATGGGGATAATCTTTAAAGTTTGCCCAATCGCCACCCCATTGAAAACCTAAAGATTTTGCTATTTCTACCACTTCTGACCAATCACTTTTGCCATTACCGTTTCCATCATATTTCATATCCCAAATAACAACTCCATTAATATCCATAAGGGCAAAATCAATAGCTAGTCCATAATTATGATATGACTGTCCCCCCTTTGCATTTGTGACAATAGAACCTTCGCTCGTTCTACCTTGCTCATATAAGCGATCCTGTTCCTCTACACTTCTGAAGTCCTCAGTGATAACTACCCGAATTCCAATATCACCAGCTTTTTTAACAAGAATATCCTTCTTCTCATTTACAACCGGGTTTAATTCAACAGGCATTGGAACATCCCTATAATCAGGCTGGTTTAATTTCCAATATAATAGAAGAATAGAGAAAAAAATCAATATAATAAATAAGCTTCTTCCATGCTTCTTTCTTTTTTTTCTCAAAATACCGCTCCCAGCTTCAAAAGTTATTATTAGGTTTTACACCAAAATGTATTTCTTTATCGTAAATATTCAAATCGGGTAGTACTTCCCGTTTGCCCAGCGATTACCTCGAGCCTGATTTCCATTCGATCTTTCAATTCTGGAACATGGGAAATCACCCCAACTAATCGACCTGAATTTTGAATGTCCATCAATGTTTCAATTGCTTGATCCAAGGATTCTGGGTCTAATGTACCGAAACCTTCGTCAATAAACATTGTTTCAAGGGAAATACCGCCAGCAAAGTTTTGCACAACATCACACAATCCTAATGCTAGGGCTAGTGAAGCTTTAAAACTTTCTCCGCCTGACAGTGTTTTTACATGTCTTTCTTGACCAGTATATTGGTCAAATACGAGTAACTCTAAACCACTTTGGACATTTCCTTTTGATCGGTCACTCTTGCGGACAAGCTGATATCGACCGCTCGTCATTTTATTTAACCTGCTATTTGCTTGAAGCAATATTTCATCCAGGAAAGAAGCTAGTACATAGCGTTCAAAAGTAATTCGCTGAGCATTTTGTCCTCGGGAAATATCATATAAGTGGCCGACAAGTTTATACTGATTTTCTAGATCCTTTACTTGTCGATTTATTTCAATCACCTGATTATATATTTCTTTATTTTCTTTCTGCTTTATTAACATATTTGTATGTTCTTCCTGCAATTTATCTGCTTCTTCAATAATTGTCTTAAGTTTGTTTTGAAGATCTTCCGTGTTCGGAATGGTAATATCTTTAAGCGTCTCTTCTAAATCCCTTAATCGATCGGAAACAGACCGACATTCTTCTCGGTAAGCTTGGACTGATGCTTTTAACTTTTCCACTTCCTTTTCCAACAATTTACTATCTGAATAAGAGCGATAGGTTGGAAATCCTTGCTTTGTCATGCTTTCTAAAAAAATCTCTCTTTCTGTCTGCAAGCTATCAGTTAGCTGTTTGATTTGTTTTTGTACGCTTTCAAACCGAACGGATTCTTTTTGCCAATTTTCTTTCGTCATCTGTACTTTTTCTTGCGCTAACTTAAATTGAGCTTCTAACTTCTCTAACTGAAGCGAACTTTCCTTCCATACTGTTTTATACTGTGATAGAACACGCAGTTCAGCTGGAATGACATCTTTCATATTTTTCCATGTCGTATTATGTTCCGTATATTGGATAGTAGTATCTCGCATCGCTACTGCAATTTTTTCAAGCTCAGATTGCAATTCCTGATACTCGCGCTCAGCACTAACAAGAGATTGTTCCATCTTATCTCTTTCTGTCAATTGTTCCTCAAGTCTCTTCTGTTCGGTCTCAATTCTGTGAAGTTCGCTTTTAATCGTATTTACTGCTATCGTACTCTCTTCATTAGTAAAAGCTGGGTAAACATCTTTCACTTTCATTAGCTTATTTTGGGCATCTTCCGCTAATAATTTCCATTGCGTATTTGCTTCAAGCCAAGCCGCTTCTGCTTTTGCTTTTTCCTTTTCTATTGCTTCAAAATCCTTTTTCGCATTCTTACGGTCTTCCTCCGTCGCATTATCATCGTGATTCCTATTTATTGCCGGATCAGGATGATGAACACTTCCACATACCGGACAAGCCTCATCTTGCTTTAAGCTGCTCGCTAAAATAGATGATTGATTAATAAGCCATTTTTTTTCTAGCTCTTCTACTAATCCTTTTGCATCTTCTACTCTTCTTAATGTATTATCTAGCAATTTTTTCTTTGCTTCTGCATCTGCCTTTTGTCTCATCCCGCGATTAAGTACTTCTAAATAATCATTCATTTTCTCTAAAATAGATTGTAAATTCCGAAGCTTGTCTTTGTTTTCTAGCAGCATTTCCTTTATCCCGTCTAACTGCTTTAAACGTTCTTTCATATTTTGTATCCTTACTTCTTTCTCTTTTCGTTGAGTTTGAAGTAATTTTTCCTTGTCACCTATACTATCTAAATCTTTTTTTATCGTTCTTAGTTTTCCTTCTACTTCCGCGAAACGAAAGACATCCTTCTCCATATTTTTTAAATCGACAAGATAGTCAGCTAACTGTTTACGTTCTACTTCTTTGTCAACCTCTTGTTTAAGTTGTTTTTCTGCCTCCGTTAATTGAATATTAAGCTTTTCCAAGTTGAATTGAATTGTTTTCTCTTCCAAATTTCTGTCATCGATTTGTTTTTTTAAATGGTGGCAAATTTCTTCCTGCTGGGCAAGAAGTGCTGCTTTTTGCGCCTTATTAATTTTATTTTCTTTTTCTGTATATTCCTTCTGTTGACTATTTAGTTCATTTAAACGAGCAGCAAGCTCTTCTTTAAGCTTTGTTTGTTTTAATATAGATTCCGCTTCATATAAATGTTGCTTCAAACTATCTCGTTCTTTGTTTTTTCGGTCCAATTTTTTCTGTATTTTTTCTATCTCTGCTCCCATTAATACAATTTCCTGTTCTAACAGGGGAAGAATCGCCACATCATTTTCTCGATCTGATTCCAATTGAGTGATGAGATCCTGATGATAAACTGCCGTTATTTTCGATAAAGCATTAGTACGTAACAGGACTTTTTGTTCCACTTCTTTTTTTAGTGCTTGTGCTTGTTCCCTTAATTTCTCTTCAATCCGCTTATACATTTCCGTATGGAATAATCGCTGTAATATATTTTCTTTTTCTTTGCTATCGGAAGTAAGTAATCTACGAAATTCTCCTTGCGGGATCATGAGAATTTGCCGAAACTGATTGCTGTCAATTTGCATAATCTCCCTAACTTTTTCATCGACATCACGGATAGAGGAGGCAACAAGTTGTTCATTTCCCTCTGCATCAAACGTATATAATTCTGCCTTAGCACCGATAGTTGTATATCCATCTCCTCTTTCCTTTTTCTTCTCTTGCTGAGGTGATCTTGTAATTAAATATCGCTTTTCTTTTAACTTAAATTCAAAACTGACTTCTGTTAACAAGGAGTCTTCAGCAAACTGGCTTCTTAATTCTGGACCATTGCGGTCTTCTCCACTTGCTTTCCCGTATATCGCATAACTAATTCCGTCAAAAATCGTTGTTTTCCCAGATCCAGTTTTTCCAGAAATAACAAACATAGTACGATTTCCTAAAACAGTAAAATCAATGACTTCTTTTCGTGCATATGGTCCAAATGCTTGCATCGTTAGCTTTAACGGTCTCATTTAGCACCCTCCTCTCTTAGAACCTGATTAATAACCGAAGTCATCCATTCCTGTTTTTCTTGCGTAAAATCAGCTGTTGTCATTTCTTCATAAAAAGAAGCAAATAACTCTAGTTCGTTTTTTTGAACTTCTTTTTGAACTTGTAAAATACTCTTTTCTTTCCGGTCTTTGTTTTCTATTTTTCTTTCTAAATGAAGGACATTCGGATAGACTTGTCGTAATTTTTGTATCGGATCAAGAATTGCCCCTTCATCAAGTAATGTAATTTTTAGATAATCATCTACTTTTTGCTGCTGATAATAGGAAACGTCTAGCAATTCTTCTAAGTGGCCTTCTAATTCTCGCATATCTCTTTTCGGCATAAGCGTTTGATAATTTTGTGTGAAATTCCCTTTTTCATCTATTTCAATAATAGATACTGACTTCTTTTGATTTGCCTCGGAAAAAGAGTATTTCATTAGTGATCCTGAGTACTTTACAGTTGGATGATGAATAGCATCTGGACTATGTAAATGACCCAATGCTGTATAAGAGAAGGGCGCAAATAATTCCGCACCGACACATCCAGATCCGCCTACAGATAATATTCTCTCAGAATCTGTTGTTTTTCCGCCAAGTACAAAACTATGCCCTATGAATACATTTGGCTCATTTACATTTAAATTACTTTCAATCTTGCCGATGATTGCTTTCATAGCATCATGATGATTAAGGATAGTATCGTCCGCTAATAATTTTCTTACCACTACTGGCTCACAGTATGGCACTAAATAAAAATTCACTCCCGAAAATGAAATCGGAATAAAGCTATTTTCTATTTTACCGTTTAAATAAAAACGATTCTTCTGATACCAAGAGCTACCAAAAGATAATCTTTCTGCACTATCATGATTACCGGAAATAGCAAGAATCGGAGTATTTAACTCGACATTAATAAAATATAATACTTCATCCAATAGATTCACTGCATCAGTCGGAGGAATCGAGCGATCATATAAATCACCAGCAATAATAACTGCATCTGGTTTTTCTTTCTCCACTAGTTCCATAAATTGTGCTAGCATAAATCTTTGGTCCTCTGTCATGTATAAACCATGCACTAATTTTCCTAAATGCCAATCGGCTGTATGAATAAATTTCATCACATTCACCTCTATGTTTGAAAAAACTACTTACACTTTTTTTGTATATTCATTATAAATAAAAGAATATATTCTTTTATTATAACAAACTATGAAAAGATGAGGATGTGGGAGAAGGAGTAAATCAATTATTTCTATAAAAGGAGTCATTATTCGTTTGACAGATTATCAAAAGAAAAAGGCCAAACCAATTTTTTGGTCTGACCTTTTATATATGAAGAATAGCTATCCTTATATTTTAGTAACGTTAGCTGCTTGAGGTCCACGAGCACCTTCAACAACTTCAAATGATACGTCTTGGCCTTCTTCTAGAGATTTAAAGCCTTCTACTTGAATCGCTGAGTAGTGTACAAATACGTCATTGCCATCTTCAGCTTCAATGAATCCAAACCCTTTTTCTGCATTAAACCATTTTACTTTACCGTTTTTCATGTAAAAAAATCCTCCTAAAAAAGCTTGCTAGCTTCATCTTTAAATTACCATTTTCACGCATAAGCATTTGGCTATTAATCTCTCATTTTAAGTTGTTGATTGAATAAATAACATACTAAATACGTCAATAACGGTTAATGTAAATTTAACATTTTTAACTATTATTGTCAATAGAAAACCCTTTCATTTTTCGGATAATTATAATTTCGGGTCATTTTTTAAGCGATTTACTACTTTTTGATTAATTCTGGTAAACTCTGAATAGATTTTATCATTATATCTAGCTTTGTTTCGATACGATTCAGCAGATAAAAGCTGATAACTATCGGAAACCCTACTTGGCTTATAAATGATATAACCTCATCCACTCTGAACGCCTCCCAATAAAGTTACCTATTACGTTTTAGGTGTATCAATTATTCCCAGCGTAATAGGTAAACTGTTAACTTGCTATTTATACGTTAAATTTCATAATCTGTAATCTTTCTTTCCACTAGTCGAATTCCTTTTACCGCCGTTAAATCACCGTTATTTGAAGTAAAAACTTTGGATGCAATAATACTTTGCATGACAGATAATATTTCTTCAGACTTAACTGGTTCAATCGGACTTTCAAGGGATAATTTTGAACTTTTACCATTATTCGTTTCAAATGTTATCTCTAGTGTTTTTGCCATTATGATTTCTCCTTTCTATTTTTTTCTCTAATGTGTAAATCACTAAGCTTCTACTTCTACAATTTCTGAAATATCATTTCGTTCAACTGAATATAAAGAATAGGTCACTAATGATGCCAGTCCTTGTGCAGCTGCGTAAATTTGTTCTGGAGTAGCTGTTTCATTTAAATTTCTAAACGTCTTTATTACAAGATTCGGATCCCCATTTTCTTTCATCCCATTTAGAAAAGCCAACTTTAAACTTGCTTCATTCCAAAGTGCCTGTGCCATTGCCTCTCACCTCCTTTCAACTATTACATAGAGAGAAAAAGACAAAAAGGACAGTTGTTTTTTTACAAGCATGCTAATAGTACTTTCTGAAATGAGAATGGTTATGTAAACAATCAGATTTTCTCATCAGTGCATATGATAATCATGTAAAATAAAGGAGGGAAGATACTTTGGAATGGTTACAGGGTTTTCTACTAGAACATTATTATATATTAGTACCAGTCCTATGGATTATTGGCTATGCGCTTAAACAAACCCCCATTATCTCTGATTGGTTGATCATTTGGATTCTTCTTCTAACCTCCATTTCCTTAGCTGCTTTTGCTTATGGAATGACATTTGAAGCTATAACAAATGGAATTATCGCAACAGGCGTATCTGTATTTGGACACCAGCTTGTAAAACAGACGATTTTTAAAGATAAATCCAAATAGTAATGATGACAAATTAAAGTAGGACTGCTCGATGAAGGATCTATCACGATAAGAGTCGATTTCCTTTTGGCTACTGCAAAAGAATAATCGACTCTATCATTTAAATTTTTGAATCGTTGAATCTACTTATTGTGTTATAAAAAATTAATATAAATTTACATATTATAATTGGAGTGGTCTAGTTGAAGAAAGTTTATATTATAAGACATTGTGAGGCTGAAGGCCAGCTGTCAGAAGCACACCTTACGGATAAAGGATTTAAACAAGCAATAGAAATATCTAATTTTTTTGCTGAAATTAATATCGACCGTATTATTTCGAGTCCTTATAAGCGTGCTATTCAATCGATACAGCCACTTGCAACGCGATTAAATCTGGAGATAGAGATTAATAGAAAATTAACAGAACGTGTATTAAGCACTGAAAGTCTTTCTGACTGGTTAGATAAATTAAAAGCAACATTTGAAGATTTTGAGTTAACATTTGAAGGTGGAGAGTCCAGTCAGGAAGCAATGAAACGAATAGTAAATATTGTAGAAGACGTTTTTTACAGTGAATCTGAAAATACACTTATTGTTACACATGGGAATCTAATGTCATTACTTTTAAATTTTTATAATAAAAATTTCGGGTTTGAGGATTGGCAAAATCTTAGTAATCCTGACATATACCTTTTAAAAAATGTCGGTAATAAAGTAATTTATGAACGTTTATGGAAATAAAAAATAGCAAAAGTTCAGGTAGATTATGAATCTTATCATCTGCTTTTGATTAGCCCAAAACCGCGACAAATGTAAGAAACTTGCTGCTGTCTATTAATTCAATCACCTTTATTATTTCTAATCTTTGTATATGTATTGACCTCTTTCTCCATCTCTTTTAGCTAAAAAACTAGCTGGATATGTAATCATCCAGCTAGTTTTTGTGTATATGTTAATTAGTTGTACTTAAATTCTTTGTTAATTTTTTATAGTTAATAAACATGGCAATTCTCCATGGAACAATCATACAAAAAGCAAGCATCCAAAACATGCCTCCTAATGGGCCAACATCGATGGAACTACTTAGAATAAACTTGGCCACAATTCTAATTGCTAAAAGTCCAAATAATATATAGATAAATGCTTTTGAATTAATTAAATATATATCATTATCTTTTATTTCAAATTTTGTTGTTTTAATTAATAAAAAAGAAAACAAGATTCCAGCAATGGCTGCTTCTAAAATTTCTTGTCCACTAATACGAAAGTATGGAAAAATAAACATTAAAGCTCCAGTACTCATAAAAAAAGGCGGCAATATAATTTTCTTTGGTGAAACTGGCTTTTTAGCCGCTTTCATTCTCATAACCATAAAAAAGACGCCCATAAACACTGCGATACATGTTGAAATTATGACAGAAGTCATAGAAAAACCCCTTTACTAACCTTTTATCAATGCTTTAGAATACTTTTAAT
Organism: Niallia sp. FSL W8-0951; assembly: GCF_038006525.1. Taxonomy (NCBI): domain Bacteria; kingdom Bacillati; phylum Bacillota; class Bacilli; order Caryophanales; family Bacillaceae; genus Niallia; species Niallia sp. FSL W8-0951. The sequence goes on along the minus strand of NZ_JBBOVK010000001.1, from coordinate 1,181,536 downwards.
CTTACCATTAAGATAAGTACGCTGTCTATTTATATAAATAGACACAAAGAAAAACGGATACGATTATATCATATCCTCTAAAAGCATTTACTATATTTGTTATTTTAAAACACGATTTATTGCATCTAATACTCGGGTATCATCAAAAGGCTTCACGATAAAATCCTTCGCACCAGCTTCAATTGCTTCTACCACCATTTTTTGCTGGCCCATTGCTGAACACATAATAATTTTTGCCTGGGGAAATTCTTTCTTAATTTCTTTAACTGCGTCTAATCCGTTCATCTCTGGCATTGTAATATCCATTGTGACCAAATCTGGATCCAATTCACGGTATAATCTTATTGCTTCCTTCCCGTTTTCCCCTTCTCCAACAACTTCATGATTCGCTCTAGTTAAAATGTTTGAGAGTGTTAATCTCATAAACTTTGCATCATCCACAATCAATATTCGAGCCATCTTACTTCCTCCTCAACAACCGAAAACACCATATCTAATAGGTAAATAAATTAATAATACCTATCCAATATAGCGAATCTTTATCATAATTTCAATGTATTTCGGCATTATTCTTGACAAATCATGGGATAAAATTATGTAATTCATCCTATTATAAATATCATACTATTGTGCTTATAGAGTATTATTGCGTGGAAAAATGATTAAAAACCTTGAAAATCACCAAAAATTGGTGAGATAACACGTGTTAACCATTTCATTCCGTCTACAAACAATAATATTCCCATCACAATCATAAAAAATCCGCCAATTTTCGTCCACTGCACACTATACTTTTTAAGCATATTCCAATGAGAAATAAAAAAGGATAAAAAAATAAATGGGAGTGCAAATCCGATAATATATGCACCTAAATAAAGTAAGCTTGTTTCTGGATGCAGGCTTGCTAAAGATAGAACTGCTGCTAGAATCGGTCCGTTGCAGGGAGTCCACCCTGCCGCAAAACTTAATCCAATCAAAATAGATCCTAGATAACCAGTTGGTCTTGTCTTAAAAGAAAACCGATATTCTTTCATTAACCATTTAGGCTTTATTAATCCAATGATAGTAAGACCAAAGAATATGATGATAAGTGAACCAATTTTTCTTATCTCTTCTTGATATACTTTAAAATATTCTCCGATCAAGGAGGAACCAAAACCAAGGGCGATAAAAATAATCGAAAACCCTAAAAGAAATAGAATTGTATGTAGAAAACTAGCATTATTAAGTATTTTCCCCTCTTTTAACTCCCCGCTAGACATTCCGGTAATATAGGATAAATAGGCAGGATATAATGGTAAACAGCATGGAGAAATAAAACTCAAAAAACCTGCGCCTAATGCAATAAAAAAATTTATATCTACCACTATTTATCTCTCCTCTCTCCAATTCCTATAACTATATGCTTGTACAGTCTATTTATGTATCTTTGCGATATTTTTGCATTTACTTCCAAAAATAGATATAATTAAGTAAATTAATTTCCACTATTAACATTTATTAAATAACAGAATTTAGACGGAAAGGAAAATTAACCATGCTAAAAAAGCAATTGCTTACTCAAATTGAATTAAAGCGTACAGAGCTTATTGAGATTGCTATGAAACATGGTTTTTCATCTTCCTCAGCCATTATATGCAGTCAAGAATTAGATGTATTACTAAATAAATATAATGAAATAAATCTCAAAAATGAGTTTCCTGCTTTCCGAGAATCAAAAAAACAATGGAATATGTAAAAGAGAAAGAAACAAAAAAACCGAAGTTCACTGCTAAATTAGCGAACTTCGGTTTAATTTTGTACTGCTAAAGCGAAACCAAATATCTATGTTAGTTCCACTTTATCTTCTACTGTCTCTTCAATAGAATCGGCAGCTCCATTTTGTAGTAGATACATTTTATAATACAATCCTTTTTGTTGCAGAAGTTGTTGATGGTTACCCTTTTCCACAATGTTCCCTTTGTGAAGCACTAAGATTAAATCTGCATCTTGAATGGTAGAAAGGCGATGAGCGATGGCGATGGTTGTTCTGCCTTTACGCATTTTCGATAATGCAAGTTGAATAGCTTCTTCCGTTTCTGTATCAATATTGGCTGTTGCTTCATCCAATATTAGTACTTTCGGATTTGTCAAAATGGTTCTCGCAAATGCAATAAGCTGGCGCTGTCCACTTGAAAAAGCAGAACCTCTTTCTACCACTTTATGATTATATTGATCTTCTAGCTTTTCAATGAATTGATTAGCTTGCACAAACTTAGCTGCTTCGATAACTTCTTTCTCCGTTACTTCCTTATTATATAAACGAATATTATCTGTTACTGTTCCATAAAATAGGAATGGATCTTGAAGTACTAACCCCATTTTTTCCCTAAGTTCTCTTTTACTGAAAGACTTTAATGATTTGCCGTCAATCAGAATTTCCCCTTTTCCAAAATCGTAAAACCGCATAAGTAGATTGACAATAGAACTCTTTCCACTTCCTGTATGTCCTACTAATGCAACAGTTTCCCCTTCTTTAGCCGTAAATGAAATGTTTTTCAACACATCTTGTTTCCCATCATAAGAAAAGGTGACATCCTTAAATTCTATCACACCATTTTCAATTTTATTTTTGCTATCAGAAACGAGAGTTGGCTCCATATCTTCTTCATCTAATACGGTAAATACGCGAAAGGCAGATACAATTGCTTGTTGATAAAGTGATAGGCGCATCATCATATTATTGACTGGCTCAAAAAAACGATCTAAATAACTTACAAAGGCATATAATACCCCAATTTCAATCGGATTGTTAAAAGAAGATATTCCAAAATAGCTTAAAACAAGAATAAGCCCAAGTACGTAAACAAGGTCAATGGCAGGTCTGAGGAGTAACCCTTCTAACTTGATATTACGCATTCCTGCTTGATAGTGCTTAGTATTAATATCATCGAACTCATTTTTCAATCTTCTTTCTTGTCTAAATACTTGGATTATATTCATTCCTTGTAAAGATTCACTAAGTTTTGCATTTAATTGGCTTAATCGTTCTCTTATATCTTGGTAGAAGCTTGAGCTATATTTCCGATACGTATAAATAATAAATCCTAAGATTGGCAGTAAAATTAAACAGATTGCCCCAAGCTTAACATTCAAAACAAACATAGCAATAATAATACCGAAAATCATAAATCCGCTTTGAATAAAAGTCGCAAGGACACTGACAAACATATCTTTAATTGCTTCTGTATCATTTGTTACTCTGGAGACGATACTTCCAGCGGGTATTTTGTCAAAATAGCGGAGTCCAAGTGTATGAATCTTCGAAAATGTATCAACTCGAAGCTGTTGAATAATATATAAAGCAATTTCTTGAAACTTATATAATTGAAAATACATAATGACTACATTCATTATTTGGATAAAAATATAGGTAATTCCCAAAACAGTTAATGGCTGAACCGCTAAATTTCTTGGTGTTAAGTAATCATCTATAAAGACTTTAATTAAGTAGGGGCCTGCTAATTCGCCCAATGTCGATAAAATTAAGAGGCCGAATGCAATCATAACCGCTTTTTTATGTGGTTTTATATAACCTAGTAATCGAAATAATACTTTTCTTTGCTGTTCACTTGTGAGTTTAATTGTTTTATCCATTTGTATCCCCCATGCTTACCATTACTTCTAAAGCCTGGCGATGGTACATTTCTTTATACCAGCCGCTTTCCTTTACAAGCTGTTGATGGTTCCCGCTTTGAATAATTTCCCCTTCATCTAATACGATAATAAGGTCGGCATGTTCAATAGCGCTTAGTCGATGGGAAGTGATAATCGTTGTTTTGCCTTCCCTATTTTCCTTTAGGGCTGTCAAAATATTTTCTTCCGTTTTTGCATCCACTGCTGATAAAGAATCATCTAAAATAAGTATTTCCGGATTCATCAGGAGTGCTCTCGCAATCGAAATACGTTGTTTCTGCCCCCCAGATAAAGATACTCCTCTTTCACCAACTACCGTATTATAACCGTCTGTGAATCCAAGAATATCATCATGAATATTTGCTAATACAGCGGCCTGATGGATTTCTTCCTCTGAAATATTGGGATTAGTAAAGGCAATATTCTCGCGGATACTGGCAGAAAATAGAAAGTGTTCCTGTGGTACATATCCAATGGACACTCGCAATGCATCCAAATCTATTTCTTTTATTTCTGTTCCATTAATCATAATTCTTCCGTCATAATGATCATATTCTCGAAATAACAATTTTAAAAGCGTCGTTTTTCCAGCTCCTGTTTTGCCGACAATCCCTAATGTCTGCCCTCTTTTTAAACAAAAGTGAATATTTTTCAGAACATCGATTTTATGGTTATAAGAGAAAGATTTTAAATCATACACAATATCCCCAGCTGGCGCCGTTGTGATAGCTGTAGTCTTATTGATAATATCGACCTTGGTTTCCAATAATGCCGTAACTCGGTCATATGAAGCTCTCCCTCTCTCCATAATATTAAAAAGCCATCCAAACGCAAGCATTGGCCATATTAACAGACCAAGATAAGTAGTAAAAGAAACGAGCTGTCCTAAACTAAGTTCTCCAGTAATAACATACCGGGATCCAAATACAATTGCCAAAAAGAAAGAAATACTGACAATAATAGATATTGTAGGATCGTATAGGGCATCGACCCTAGCTACTTTAATATTTTTATCAACTACCTCAAGTGAGGACCTGCGAAAGTCTTCGACATCTTCTTTGTCTTGCCCAAAGGTTTTTAGGACTTTTATTCCAGAAATGCTTTCTTGCGTTTTATCATTTAACGATGAAAAAGCAGCCTGGGCTTGATGAAAGTACTTATGTATTAAAGAACCATAATAGCTTGTTAATACAGCCATTAACGGCATTGGCAATAAACATATAAGGGTAAGCTTCCAGCTGATCGTTGTAGCCATTGCAATAATAACAAAGCCACCTGTTGCCAATGAATCTACTAAAGTGAGCACCCCTTGCCCTGCTGTCTGTTGAATCGCCTGTATATCATTTGTTGCATGTGCCATTAAATCTCCAGTACGATTTCGCTGGTAGAAAGACTGAGACATTTTTGTAAAATGACTATACAGCTGATTTCTCAATAATCTTCCTAGCTTTACAGCGGACCCGAATATCATTACCCGCCAATAATAACGAAGTACATACATTGCTAATGCCGAAACAATTAAAACGCCTATCCACTGTAAGAAATTGCTCCAATTTAATGTTCTGCCTTGAATATGATCAACGACTATCCCAACTATTTTCGGAGGTATCAACTGAAGGATAGCAACTAAAATCAACAGAAAGACCCCACCAAGATAGGATTTCTTCTCCTGTATAAAATACCATTTTAAATTTAAAAAAACTTTCAAACCATACACACCCTCTTATCTATTGGCAACTAAATATGTAAAAATACCCTTCACTAGTTTAGCAAAATATTTAGGAACTGGAAAGAAATTTTATTATATTTTCAAAATATTTAATGGAGTGAAAATATTAGTTCATATTCCCAGCATTTATTGGTGTTGCTGACATAACACCTCTATTTTGCTTGAATGGCTTTCTTCTAAATTATTCGCCTCCTTCCCCCTTTGCGAATATACGTTCGTATACATCTTAAGTTTAATATCGTCATAAGTTATCTGTCAACTATAACAGAACTTTCGTTCGAATATTTCGAAACTGATCTACTGAATTTTTTATTTCCCTGACGGAAATTTCAGAATTTATGATATAATTTAAAGGATATTGTTTTAGATTGATTTTTCAAATTGTATAAAAGGGGGCGTTCATTATGATGAATAGAAAATTGATGATAGTTAACAAAATCCAAGGGGAAACGCCTAATTAATAATAGGATGGATTCCCGATTTTGAGAGGGGAAAAGAATTGAATCCTGTAGATGTAAAGCTTGTTAGCTTAAATGAAAATAATTGGTATAGATGTTGTGAATTGAAAGTTTCCGAGGAACAAGAAAAATATATCGAACCAAATGCTATTTCCATCGCCCAGTCCAAGTTTGAACCTACTTTACAACCATATGCCATCTATTTTGCGGAGAAAATAGTAGGTTTCTTAATGTTTAACACTGTAAAAGAGGAACTAGATGGTCAGGATATACAGAATAATGGTTGACAGAGAACATCAAGGAAAAGGCATTGGCCAAGCAGCTACTCTATTAATGATAGATGAAATGAAGAAACTAGCCACTGTAGAAAAAATTGCCGTTGGCTACCATCCTGAAAATAAATCTGCACATCACTTATATTCCCGTTTAGGTTTTCAAGATTTAGGGAACAGATTCGGCAAAGAAATGGCTGTTATCAAAAATATTGTGATTAAATGAAGGCATAGCTGATATATATGTAATCCCACAGAATTAAAGCCGAACAATTACAAGTTTTTGTGTGATTGTTCGGCATATTTAATCACTTAAAAAGCGCAATTTCCAGCTGCAATAGAGCAAGGCTGTCTTCATTAGGTATCTTTCACATGATTGATGAATCTACTGAACTTTTTGTCATATTTTGCGGTTTCCGGGGAAATGATAAGTTGATTCCATCATGTCTTGTCGTCCTCAGCCTTGAAATTTTGTCTTCTTTTTATTGAATTTTTATCAAAATACAAATAAACCACTTTCTTCATATTTAATCAGAAAAAAGTGGTTTAGAAATTTTGATGAGAATTACCATTTATTTATAAATAATGACAGAATCCTCTCTTATCAAAACAGAAAAATAGGCTTTCTTTAAAGCTTGTCCTATTATTTCCCTTGTTGTTTGTTCATTGCTGTCATCATTTGATTGATTTTCTTTTGAGAAGGTTTCATTCCCATTTGCATCATCATCATTTTTAACATTTGTTCATTAATTGGTGGGTTTTTCTTTAAGTAGTTCATCATGTATTTACGCGCAATAAAAAATCCGATAACGATACCGGCGATTAGTGCTACGACAATACTTAACCAAGCGTACCAAGGCATATCTTTTTTCCTCCTTCATGTTGTCTATACTTTAGTGTACTAGACCAGATAATATTATACAATATCTGTTACAGAATTTCTCCATTTTAGACAAAATTTCTTTCCTTAATTGGTTTTAACCAGCCAAATCGGCCATTTTCCACATCAATTGCTAAGAAAGAAGGTTCGTATTTCCGAATAATTTCAAAGAAAATGGATTCCGCATCATAGTAACCCTTTGCTTCTATAAATAAAGAATTATCTTGTATCGTTAATGTTGCACTGCTTAAATTTCCGTTTTCAATATAAAAAGTACCATCTTTATATTGGAAGCTCTTGTTTCTCTGTAAAGCGGAGTATAGTTGATTTTCGATCATCCATCTAGAAATAGGAAGCGTAATAAAATCCACTTGTTTTTGCAGTATCTCCTTTAATGGTCCATCGTTTGTTTTAGTATGGTCCGAAAATAAATTGTAAAACAAACGTTCTCTACCATTATAGTGTATAGCGATTTTTTCTTTAATTAAATACAATTGATATCTTCTCATACTGAATCTTCACCAACCTGTCCACTTCTTTTCCTTCTATTATAAAGAAGGATATCTCCAAGATGTGTCTCAAGGTGTTAAAAAAACAGACTTATTTTGTCGAACGAAGAAAATAGGATGGAATGGAAAATGCGATCCCCCCATTGGTTGGTGAAGAATCCTTTTCCAGCCATCCTTGACGAGTTAACTTTCTAGTAATGATTTTAACCGTTTGACCACATTGGACACTGTAAATCCATATTCCTCTAGTACTTTATTTCCTGGCGCAGATGCTCCAAAAGTTTCGATTGAAAGAACATCTCCTTCCTCTCCAACATATTTATGCCAGCCGAGAGAACTTCCCATTTCGATTGCTAATCTTTTCTTTACGTTTTTTGGAATAACGGCCTCTTTATATTCTTTAGATTGCTGTTCAAAGCGGTCCCATGCTGGTAAACTGACAACAGAAATATTGATTCCGTCTTTTTCTAATTCTTTTTGTGCTTCGACTGCTAAGCCAACTTCTGAACCTGCTGCTATTAATAATGCATCAGGGGTTTCCGTTTTAGAAGGAGAAATAATATATCCACCTTTCGATACACCTTCGTATGCATTATCTTTTGTCCCTTTAATAGTCGGTAAATTTTGTCTAGTTAAGACTAAAGCAGTTGGCTTATTTGTAGACTTAAGTGCAATTTTCCAAGCAGCAGCTGTTTCGTTTCCATCCGCTGGACGAATGACAGAAAGATTAGGCATTGCTCTTAAAGAAGCTAATTGCTCAACAGGTTCATGAGTTGGTCCATCTTCACCTACCGCAATACTATCATGTGTGAAAACATACGTTACTGGTAGTCCCATCAAAGCAGCGAGACGGATCGCAGGTCTTAAATAATCAGAGAATACAAAGAAAGTACCACCAAATATTTTTAATCCCCCATGAAGGGCAATCCCATTCAAAGCTGCGCCCATCGCAAATTCTCTAACGCCAAACCATATGTTTCTTCCTTCAGGCGTTTCAGGAGTAAAATCCTTTCCTCCCTTAATCATTGTATTATTACTTCCAGCTAAATCGGCAGATCCTCCAAGTAAAAATGGCAGCTCTTTTGAAATGCTATTGATTACTTCTCCGGAAGAGGCACGACTTGCTAGACTGCTGCCTTCCTCATATACAGGTATTTGACGATCCCAATCTTGTGGTAAAGTATCTGCTAGAGCAGTTTTTAATTGTTCAGCTAGTTCCGGAAATTCCTTTTCATAATTTGCAAAAAGTTCTTTCCATTCCTGTTCTTTTTTCTCACCATTCATTAAGACTTTTTCTTTAAAATGATTATAAACTTCCTCTGGTACATAAAAGTCTTCATCAAACGTCCAATTATAGGCTTCCTTCGTTAATTTTAACTCCTCAGCACCAAGTGGAGCTCCATGAACTAATGATTTTCCAGCTTTATTTGGTGCACCAAAACCAATAATCGTTTTCACTTCAATTAATGTAGGTTTTGATTGATCTTTCTTTGCTTCTTCTATTGCTTTTGCAATTTGGTCAGTATCATTACCATCATCGACACGAATATATTGCCATCCATACGCTTTAAATCGCTGTTCTACACTTTCGGAAAACGATTTGTCCAAATCACCATCTAAAGAAATATCGTTGGAATCATATAGCACAACTAATTTCCCTAACTGTAAATGTCCAGCTAGAGAAGCCGCTTCTGCAGATACTCCTTCCATTAAGTCCCCATCACCACAAATACTGTATGTAAAGTGATCGACAATTGGATAATTATTTTTATTATATACACCTGCCAAATGTTTTTCTGCAAGTGCCATACCAACGGCCATCGCAATTCCTTGTCCTAAGGGTCCAGTTGTAGCATCCACTCCTGCGGTATGTCCATACTCTGGATGTCCTGGTGTTTTGCTTCCCCACTGTCTAAACCCCTTTAAATCATCAAGGGATAAATCATAGCCTGATAAATGTAATAAGCTATATAGTAAAGCAGAGCCATGTCCTGCAGATAAAACAAAGCGGTCTCGATTAAACCACTCTGGATTTTTAGGGTTATGATTCATAAAAGATGTCCATAAAGTATAAGCCATCGGTGCTGCACCCATCGGCATTCCTGGATGGCCTGATTTAGCTTTTTCGATTGTGTCAATAGAAAGTGTTCTAATTGAAGCAATAGATAAATGATCTAATTTTGTATTCAATGTTCAACATCCTCTCATTTTCTTGATTTTAGTAGCCAATATGATTCTTTTTCTATATATGTACACTAGAAAGAAGCACCACTATATAATTTCGACATTTATTTTGTATTTTACCCATAAATTCCTTTAGAAAACATAAAAAAACCTTAACATATAAATGTTAAGGCTAGAGTTAAAGGGAAAAATTAGTGTAATTTCTTTTTATTTTGAATATCTTTAATCTTTTGAGGTGTTACATCCGTTCCATTTGGATCAAGAATTTTTACATTTTCAATTGTATTTACCATAGTTGAACGAAAATTTTTTAAATAATCTGCGCGTAATTTTGTTTGTTCTTTTGCTTCTTCAAGCGTTAAGCCTGTTTCCTTTTTCTTTTTTGCAAGTTCATTTATACGATCAAGTTTATTTTTAGGATACATATTATACTCCTTTTATTAAATTTTTCATGATTGTGTGATAAGATAACTTGTCTTACCATCTGTCAATAACGCACTAACTGTGTGTTTTAATTTAAGCTGTAATAAAATAAAAAAGCCCAGTTTACTTGTAACTGGCTTGATGAAATCCATTATAACATAAATAAAAGCAGTTTCCTATTGAAAAGACTGACATGAAGATTTCTGCATTACTTTTCTTTTCTTTGCTCTATATAGTCTTGATATCTCCTATGAATAGTAGCTTTAGAAAAGCTATAGCCTAATCCTTTTAATGTAGAAGTTATTTCTGCAAAAGTTAACCCATTTTGCTTTAATTTCACCACTTCTTCAATAGGAACATCTATCTTCTGCCTTCCTGAATGATCTCCTAAGTTTTTTAAGTTTCTATCTGGGCGATATCCATTTTCTACAGCTCTTTTCATTCCTCTTTTTATTTTTAAATTATGTATCTTTCGCTGATATTCTTCTACAATACTTACAATTTTTAATACCATTTCATCTGCTTCAGAAAGTGTAAGTTCTCCAGAAGAGGAAACACTATAAACTTTAATATTTTCCTTTAATATACAATGTAAAATCGCTATTCTAGCATTTCCCCTGCCTAATCTTGTCTCATCTTGTATAAGAATAGACGAAATATCCTTTTCCTTTATCCGCGATAAAAGGTCCAATAATCCTTCTCTATCTAAATCGTATCCACTTGCTCTTTCGGAGATTATTTCTTTCACTTCAAAGCCCATTTTACTTGCCAATTGTAATAATTCCTCTTCCTGTCGCTCAAGAGAAGTAGTCTGTTCTTCTTTATCTGTACTTACTCGACAATAGATAATCGCATTCTTTTCCTTATTCATTACTATTATTAGTCCTTTTCTATTATTCTGATGCCAACATTAGTTGATGATCCTCTTCACGTACTGGGATGAGTATTTCTTTTCCTGCCGAAATACTATTTGCAGAGATATTGTTTTGTTGTTCTACCCATTTAATAAATTGTTTTTTTGACATATTATAAGAGCCTGCATATTCATTAGATATTTCCCAGAGAGTTTCCCCATTTTTCACAGTAACGGATACATATTTGCTAGAATCTGCTTCACCCGTATTAATTACAATTATAATACACGCTATAAAACCACAAATTAAAAGAATAATAGTATATGAATATTTTTCCCACAATTTAGACATCTATAATTCCACCTTTTTTTAGAATGTATGTTCGTTTATGAATCTAGTTTAATACGAACAAACGTTTCCTGTCAACAATAAAATAGAACTTATGTTTGTATCCTATTCTTAAACATGCTATAATTATGACAAGAATAAAATAACGAGGTGCATATAATGCAGAAGCTTTCAAAGAGGCAATTAGACATACTAGAATACATAAAAGAAGAAGTAAAGCTAAAAGGATATCCCCCTTCTGTACGTGAGATTGCAGAAGCTGTTGGTCTTGCATCGAGCTCTACGGTTCATGGCCACTTGGCAAGATTAGAAAGCAAAGGATTAATTCGTCGAGATCCAACGAAACCTAGAGCGATTGAGATTTTGGATCTTGAAGAAAGCAATATACCAAAATATAATATTATTAATGTGCCTGTGGTCGGAAAAGTAACAGCGGGTATGCCTATTACAGCAATTGAAAATGTAGAAGAATATTTTCCACTGCCTGAAAGATTAGCACCTAGTGACGAACAAATATTCATGCTCGAAGTTATGGGAGAAAGTATGATTGAGGCTGGAATCTTAGATGGTGATTATGTAATTGTAAGGCAGCAGCATTCAGCTAATAACGGAGATATAGTAGTGGCAATGACAGAGGAAGATGAAGCTACTGTTAAAAGATTCTTTAAAGAACGCGATTTTATTCGCCTTCAGCCAGAGAATAGCACAATGGAACCGATTATCCTGCGAAATGTAAGCATTCTTGGAAAAGTAATTGGTGTATATCGTCATATTCAATAATATTTAAAAGTAGAATGGAAGACTAGAAATAGAGAAGGTTTATCACTATGTGGTAAGCCTTCTTTAACTATGTAATTCCCTTAAAAGCTACTAAATCCTTCTCATATTAAAATTCTAAAACATGTTATTGTGATTATATTGCGCGATTATCCTTTTAGCTAATAAATAAAAGAAATTTGCATCTATTATCCCTACTTTATGTTCAAATAATTTATTTTTGTTCTATCACTCCCAATCTTTACATACATCCACCCACTCCACTGCATTTCCGTAGATATAAAGTTCTTCATTGCTTAATTCAATAGCTGAATTGCTGCTGCCGCAAGCTGGAAAGACCGTACTAAATCGCTTCAATGATTCATCCAAATAGACAGGTAAATCTTCCGTTAAACCAAAAGGACAAACACCGCCTACAGCATGACCAGTTTTTTCTAAAACTTCTTCTGGTGAGAGCATCCTTGGTTTTTCCGAAAAAGCTTGTTTAAATTTTTTATTATCAATTTTGGCATCACCTGCTGCAACAATTAATATCGCATTATTGTCCTTACGAAATGACAATGTTTTTGCAATTCTTTGTGGTTCTACCCCTAATGTTTCAGCAGCCTCTAAAACAGTTGCACTAGATGTTGTAAATATTCGTATATCTTTCTCTCTATTCCATTTACTTAAATATGCTTGTACATTTTCTAACGACAATGATGGCCACCCCTTAAAATTTTCTTAATATTATAAATATATCACTTAACAGTTCTCAGCTCAATTACTGTCACCCTTATAAAATAAAAAAGAGTCCTCTAACTAACAAAGGACACTTTATATATTGTGTGGCCACAATATATATAAATGGATTAGAAAGTAATTAGTTTTTTTAATTCCTTAAACCCAATAATATAGCTTGCTGCAATTAGCGCATTAATAAAGAGGATATAAAATAACCCAATAATATAGACTTTGTATTTTTTCCACTTTTTTTTCACGTCTTACCCCACCTTTATAGCTATTAATATCCTCTCTATTGGTAAATTTATGTATACAAAAATAATACTAATAAAAATTTTTCCTATACTCATACTAATTTTATAAAATTCTACTTTAAATCAAGGATAAAAAGTGGTGACATACATGTTTAGTTTTATCTTACACTATCCCAGCAATATTGAAATCGAACAAGAAAAAGAAAAATTAACCCACCTTTCCATCGATCATTGGTATCAGCATGACTTTTTATCGACGAACTGGTGGATTCTATTTCTCGCAACCATTATTCCTTATTTTATTTGGTGGAAACTCGTGGATAAAAATCGTTTTTTTGAAATTTTTTCTTATGGGATGGTGTGTGCCACTTTTTGCATGCTCCTTGATGTTATTGGTACTGAGTTTATGCTATGGAGCTATCCAGACAAAATTATCCCCATTATCACCCCTCTAATTCCTGCTAATTTGGTCATCATTCCGATATCAGCTATGATTGTCTATCAATATTTTAGTAATTGGAAACACTTTATGTTAGCAACTTTAGGTTGGTCGATTCTATTTTCTTATATTATTGAACCATTATTTATACTGCGAAAAATGTTTGAATTAGGAGAACATTGGTCCCATACAAGATCCTTTATTGGTTTTATCATACTTGGATTTATCTTGAAAAGTATTTTTGAAAAAATAAAGAAGACACTTCCTAATTAGCCTTTTCTTTTTCATCACATATAATTTTCATTTTTTCGCAAACTAACAAAAGTAATAACCGAAAAAGGAGTGAACAATGATGAAAGATCCTAATGGAAAAGATACAAACCTGCAAGATCGATTAGGTCTAGATGAAGATGAACAAGAAATGAATGGTTTATATGGTATGGCGGAAACAAAAGAAGAAGACGTGCGTCATAACTCGAATACTCAATTAAAACAATAAGTAAAAATGCCCCTGCAGCATACATATTAGGACTACAGGGGTATTTAAACTTATGTTTTCTTTCTTTCTATCGCTTTTAACATTGCAGTTTCAATTTCTTCATAACTTGTACAGCGACATATATTCGATTCTAGCCATTCTTTTATTTTTTCTTTATTAGGATTTTTTTCATTTAGTAGCAGTGCATGGCCGTTCATAATAAAACCTGATGTACAATACCCGCATTGGAAAGCAAATTCCTCGATAAATGTTTGCTGAAGAGGACTATTCTCTAACCCTTCGATTGTTACTACTTCCTTTCCGACTGCTTCCATTGCAAGCATTAAACACGATTTCATCGCCATTTGATCGACCATAATAGTACAAGCTCCACAATCTCCATTGAAACAGCCAGGCTTAGATCCAGTTAAAAATAGATCTTCCCTTAATACAGCTAGCAAAGTTTTATTTGGAGGAATGACTACTAAATGATTTTGCCTGTTGACACGCAGCTTCATCGTCTGCAAATTAGGTTCTTTCTCTCCCATCAATCTACCTCCAGTCGTGCTATTACTTTTTCTAAAAGATCTGTAAGAACAAATATACGGTACTCCTCTGATCCTTCCACATCATTTAAAATGGGAGCAGGCAGATGATTTACGATTTGATCGATACGTTCTTGCCGACTAAGCATTCGATTATTCATTATGTTTTCTAATGTAATGGAACGGAACGGATATGGGCATAAGCCACTAAAGGCCATTCGAATTTCACCATCTATTTCTAAAGCAGCAATTGTAATTAACGGATAACCGGTTTCCCATTGCTGTCTCACTTTAATGGCAATATACTCACGAGATATGTACCTTTTTTCAATAAATGCCTGCACAAATAATTCTCCATTTTTAAGCTGTAATTGCTCATGAAAAACATCATGAATATATTCTGTTCTCAATCCATTTTTGCCAGCAAGCACTAGAATGCTGTCTGTCAAAAGGAACGGTAAAACAGCCTCTCGATAAAAAATAGCACCGCAAATATTCCCCCCGACTGTTATCTTATTTCTCGCTGTATGATCGGCAATTTCTTTGCAGATATCTGTTAATAATGGAAAATGATTTTGATCCTCTATTTCAGTTAGAGTGAGACAGGAACCATAAACAAGATAGTCTTCTTTCAGCTGATGAACAAGGCAAGCTGGAATATCTTTAATATCAATGGCTACATCAATACTTAACTGTTGAATTCTTTGTAATGTAAGGATTTCTGTACCACCAGCGTAATAAGCAGGTTGTCGATTTTCCATCTTGGTTTTGGCAAATTGCGCTAATGCTTGATCGATAGTTGAAGTCTTCCAAAATTCAAAACCCATGTGCTCCCTCCTTTGTCTGTCGCCAGATGGATTCTGGAGTCAAAGGCAACCGGGTCAATTCATGATTAACTGCTTTGGAAAGCGCATTTGCTATTGCTGCAGGAATACCAATCAAACCATGTTCTCCTGCCCCTCTTGCTCCAAAGGGCCCTTCTAAATGAGGAGTTTTAATGATTGCTACCTCATAATTGGGATGTTCGCCAAACCTTAGTGGTCGATAGGTTCGTAATTGCAGATTAAGAAGCCTGCCATTCTTATCAAAGTAAAATGCCTCCCTTCCTGCCCATGCAATCCCCATACTCATTGCTCCTTTTATTTGTCCCAGCGCTCCTTTGTAGTTCAATACTTCGCCTATATCCATAACGGTTATCGCTTTAAGAATTTTGTAGCGAAATGTTTTTGTGTCTATCTCTATTACGACACCTTGTGCTGCGACCGCCCATTCAGGACCAGGATTCCCTGCACCAGTTTTAGGATCTAAATTCGTTAATCCAGTAAGTGAATAGCTTCCATTTGCAATAATTTGCCCACCTATAGAATTGCCATCTGGATAGGTGTATCCATATACTATATCTTTAAACGGCACTAATTTTTGGGGATTATCTCGTAGATATACTGTTTCATTAGCAATCTCTATGTCATCTTCTGAAGCCCTTAATACAATTGCGCCCATTTTTTTCAGTTGGCGAATAGCATCATCTGCTGCAGCCATTACTGCTCTGCCGGCCATTAACGTACCTCTGCTTGCTACTGTCTTCCAATGTTCTGGTTCTGTTTGTGTATCTACGGTCATTCTTACATGAATTCTCTCCACCTTCATCTTCATCTTCTCTGCTAAAATTTGTGCCAAGACCGTTTTTGTTCCCGTACCTATTTCCACTAATCCGGACATAAGATTGATGCTCCCATCGGAATTAAAGGTAAGAATAACACCTGAACTGACGCTAGGACCAATAGTTGAATTTTTCCAGGTGCATGCGATTCCTTTTGCACGTACTTTATTAGGGGAAATTTCTTCTAATTGTCCTTTTTCCCAATCCATTAATTCATGTAATCGATCAATGCATTTTTCAATATTTCCAACTTTACTGCTTGTTAATAACACTTGTGTTGGTGTGGTATCACCAGGGCGGATTGCATTTATTCTGCGAAACCGAAGAGGATCCATCCTCACTTTTTTTGCCAGCATATCCATTGCTCTTTCAAAAGCAAAATGTACCTCTCCATGACTGAAGCCTCTATAAGGAGCAGGATAAGGATGATTGGTATATACACATAAAGCATCACACCAAACATTCTCTATGTTATAAGGTCCTGTACAATCAACTGCCCCAGCTGTACTAAGGTGTGGTGATTTATCAGCATACGCTCCCCCATCAAATACATATTTCAGTTTTGCAGCGGTTAGTTTTCCGTCCTCTGTACAAGCGAGTTGTATGGTTGCTTCTAGACCGATATGTACTGGTGAAACTGCAAAATCTTCTTCTCTTGTATTAAATAGACGTACTTTTCGCCCGCCGACTGCTCTTGATGCAATAAAAGCAAATATTTCAAGCTGTACAGATGCTTTGCCACCATAGCCACCACCAACAAAGGGAGTTTCTACAACGACCTTTCCTGTTTCCACCTTGAAATCCCTGCTGATAATCTTTTTCACCATATAAGGGGCTTGAGAGCTGGTTACAATTCGGACAATCCCGCTTTCCAAAATTTCACAGAGAGCGGCCCTTGTCTCCATTGCGGCATGATCTGATAAAGGAATGGAAAAATGAGATTCTATTTTGACTTCCCCTTCCTGCAGACCAGCCTGAATATCCCCTTTTCTGATTTTAGTATGATTGATAATATTCGTTCCTTCTACCGGGTATATTCCTTCGTCTTTTGTATAATCAAGCAAATTTTCATGAACAAGTGGCGCGTTTTCTTCTAAACCCTGTAACGGAGAATTTACCACTGGAAGAGGGTCGTATTCAATGTGGATAAGCTGTGCTGCTTTTTTGGCAATAGAAATATTTTCCGCTACAACTAGCGCAATGACTTCCCCGTAATAACGTACTTTATTGAATGCAAGGGCAGGTCGATCAATTACTTCCTCCCCAATTAAAGGAAGATTATCTCCGAGAATAATTGCTCGTACGCCATCTAGCCTTTGTGCTTTCTCTATTTCAATGGAGCGAATATTTGCATGAGCATACGAGCTTTTCACCATTTCCACATGTAAAGCATCACTCGCTAGGTAATCAGCGGTATACCTTGCTCTCCCTGTTACTTTTTCGAGGGATTCTTTTCGAAAAACACTTTTTCCAATATACGTCACAGTGCCCCTCCTCTTCTTTTCCCCGATATTATTCTAGAATAGATTTTATGAGATCATTCAAACATAAAAAGACACGGTCAATTATATACAAATCTCTATATGTATATGATTTTATTTTCAAAATATAGATGGCGTAAGCAAAAAACAGGAAATTTTTATGAAGGGTTGAGGTAAATCCGTTAACCATCCATCTTGTCTACTGAAGAAAATAAACAAATAGAGAACAGTCTATAAATTTAGTAATGGTTAATGAGGAGATAGCTACTATATAATAGTTAAGTGGTTCAAACAATATAATTGAGTACTTTTTTATTCTGTAAGAAAATTTCATCATAAATGAAAGAATAAACAAAGTAACCGGAATACACATAAAAAAATTGCCCAACAAGACGTAAGAGCCTGCAAGCATAAAGCAATCGTGGCTGACACGATCCTTCTGTATTCCGGCTGCGAATCACACCGCCATTATCTTTGCAAAATCTATTTAAGCAGATAAATGAAATTAAATTTGTCCTTTTCGGAAAACTATTCAGATTCAAAGAATCCCTTGTTTACAGAGAGTATGCATTCCTACTATCTTCTTAATCCCACCCCATCTTTTTACATAAATTGATAATGTGAGCAAGATGGTGACGACCATGCCAGGCGTACGTTCCCACTAATAATTCAATCGACTGCTTTCCATTTTCAGGATGAAAAAATTCTTTTTTCCTGTCTTCTGTAGAAAGAATGGCTCGCAGTAAATATGTCCATCTTTCATGAAGGGAAGAAAGTAATTGGAGCGAGGTAGAAATAGGTAGTGCAGAATCGGAGAGCTCTGCCCATTGTGCTTCTTCATACGGTTTAATCGTTGGCTCTTTTTCTGTTAAAGTTAACTTTGTTCTGATATATGCATTCATATGGCTATCTGCTACATGGTGTACCACTTGACGAATTGTCCAGCCACCATCTCGATATGGAGTATCTAACTGCTCCTCCTTTAAAGACTCAACTGCTTTTGCAAGTTTATCAGGATACTCCTCCAATTCTGCAAGCCATTGTTGTAAGACTTCTTCGGTAATTTCATCTTGCCATTCAAATAAGCCAATTGGATATTTTTCATCCATATTTTATTCCTCCTCATCGACGTTTTAATTTTGGAATAGCTTATTTCTCCAAAAATAGTAAGATAGAATCTATCTTTGGCTCATATCCAATTTCCATGTAAATCTTATTGGACGTAGGATTTGTTATATCCGTATAGAGACTCGTAGAGGAAAACCCAGAGGATAATAATCGTTGTGTAAGCTCTGCAACACAATTTGATGCATACCCTCTTTTTCGGAATTCCTTTGGTGTATAAACAAAATTTATCGTTATATTATTTTTCGTCGGTCTGCTTGCATTAGCCATGCTGACCACCTGATTATCTACTTCCCAGAAAGCAAGCCGGTTGCTTTCAATTAGTTCTACTGCCCGTTTAGCAGCTTGGTCGATTTCCAGCGGCTGATTGACCGAAACTGCGAAATCGTAAACCCATTGCTGGATGATGGCCTGATCACTTTTATCCGCCCATCTAAAAATACCAGTTTGATCTGCCTTTTTCTTTAATTCCTTCAATTGATAAATACGTTGATCCATCCCAAGGACAACTTTTAAGCTGCGCAAAGAGGCAATATGCATCGCTATTTCTTCTACAATTGCTTTATCTCCAATTAACCCTGGAATTTCGGTGATGCTTTCATGAATCAACTTGCTGATAAGTGGTAAATCATTAGGCGAAATCCTTTCAAACACAGCGACTATGATTTGTTTTGGATGTGTCTGCAATAACATAAGAATAGGTTGTTCATTATCATATAAGCCGGCCATTACAGTTGGCTTCATATCCTGATTAGCATTCATTAAAATTCCAAGAGGCAACCCATTTACTGCTTCATCTTTTTCTAAATGAGGAATCATCACTTTCTTGAAATCTTCTAAATCATAAAACTTCTGTACTAGATACATAGCTGTTCTACTCCTATCATGAATATTTTAAGGGATAAAAAATTACGACTGACTTACTTCAATGAACGTTTTAATGGCTGGCGGGGTGTATGTAGTGAATTGATCAAGTAATTGTTTTGGATTAGCATCCACTATCGCTATGGAACGGTATTGCTCTTGCAAAAATTCCGCATCCGCCATATGATTAATTAATCCCACAAGAGGATCATAATAATGATTAATATTCAAAATCCCTAAAGGTTTTTTATGTAATCCAAGCTGAGCCCAAGTAAATATCTCAAAAAATTCTTCCATTGTTCCTGCCCCGCCAGGAAGAGTAATAAAGCCATCTGCAAGCTCTGTCATTTTCGCTTTTCGTTCATGCATGGACTTAACAATAATCAACTCACTTAAAGCTGGAAGTGCTATCTCTTTTTCTTGCAAAAAGTCTGGAAGCACACCAATTACTTTTCCTCCTGCTTCCACCACACTGTCTGCAATGGCTCCCATTAAACCTACGCATGATCCACCATATACAAGTTCTAATTTTCTTCTTGCTAATTCCTTCCCTAACGCAATTGCTTCTTCCATATATATTGGAGAAGCACCTGTACTTGAACCACAGAACACAGCAATTCTTTTCATCTTGATCCCTCCATTTTGAGAATCGTGCAATTTTCTATTCACTACCTTAGTTCAACTAATTGATACGAATGTTGAAAATGGAAAATTTTTCTCCTTCCTATTATTCTAACTGGATTATCGGCTTAAAAGAAGTCTTATTTTTACTAATTTCCTAATATATTTTTATGATTTTACTTAGATTCATAGCACAGAATAAACAGAAACCTAGTTTTTCAAAAAAAAAAATGAAAAAATAAGTTTATTTGGTTTCAAAATTGGGTAAGAGGAAAAGAAACCATATATAAGTATACCTAATATCAAGGAGGTTTATAATGGCAGAAGGGAAGGTTTTGTATAAAGGCAGAGTGTTCAAAGTTTTATTTTGCTATGATACAGGTTATTGGGAAATTAGGGATATTTATAATGTTTTTAAAGTAGAACTTGTACATAATTCACAGCTTACAAAGTTAGAAGATATCTGCACACAATAGTTTAATTTTTTTGATGAAATTAGTACAGTTTTATATTTAGATATAATAGTAAGCGCTATCTAGTTATCTCCCCTATAGATAAATCCCTTTTTAGGGTTATTGATCATTTTACATATTTAACGTTTTTTAATGAACTTGTCCACACCATAGTCGGTTACTTTCATATCATATAGTAAATCTATAGATGGAGGTGACTGATATGTCTGAATATGGAGGCGGATCTGGAAGAAACTTTGCTTTAATCGTCGTATTATTTATTTTATTAATTATCATCGGTGCATCTTATGTAGGCGGTTATTAATAAAGATTGCGAAAGGGCTCAAGAATTGGTATATGTGTGCATGGATATGGCCTTTTTCTTCAATTAAGCAATATATGACTAACACAGCCTTCCATAACCACATAATGTTAGCCTCTTCTTGAGGCTTTTTTGCTTTTATGGAGAATATCTATTCTATTATTTATCAGTGCAAGTTCTTTAATGAAAATGCCTTTTGTTTTTCCTATGTGATTCTTGTCCATTCACTCTTATACATGCTTACATAATATATATTGTAACTAGTAGAAGGAGGTGGCATAAATGTCAGAATATTACGGCGGTGGCAGCGGTTACGGAAGTAACTTCGCTTTAATAGTTGTCTTGTTCATCTTGTTAATTATCGTTGGAGCTTCCTTTTTAGGAAGTTATTAATCCGTAAAAAGAAAGCACGCTTTGTGCTTTCTTTTTCTATGTCCTTCTTTTTGAAATACAAACCCTCTATATACAAAAAGAGCACCTATTTTCAACAGGTGCCCTTTTCTCCTTACCATTAGAAGAATCTTCTTCTTGGTCTGCAATTATTTGAGTTATTGATATCAGATCCACAATCAAAATCTTGTACTACTGTTTCGTTTACTTGTCTTTCTGTTACAGGGAAAAAGTTTTCATTACGGACTACCGTTCTATTTACATTGATGATTTCTGTTGGATGAATATTACGGATTCTGCGTTTATTTGTTGTTGTACGTACAACCGTTTTAGTTGGATGGATGATATCTTCTACTGGGGAAACACGATTAGAACATTTATCGCAATGTTTGTTATGAGCTGAACCACCAACATTATTATTATGACGACCCATTCTCTATCACTCCTTTCAATTATTGAATTTCACTTACAATATATACTATGGAAGGAAACAATGCTTGTTCGAGCTTTTATACTATTCTTTGTCAAAATATGCAGAACTACTAAGAATAAAGTCTATTACTAGAAACGCGGATAATATGTATAGTAAATATGAATATTTTTAATAAAGCCAAACACATAGAAATCGGAGCATTTTATAATATTAGCAAACAAAGCTACTGATTCACTAATTAGAGCAAAAGCTTATAGTTTCACAATCTAATATAATAGATACCCATTTTTATAGACAGAACGATACAAAGCTGAAATATCTTTACTGGCTCCTACATCCATGCCAAAAATTCATTTTTATCTAGTTCATAAAATAAAAAGCAATCTCCTCAAGAGAAAGCTTCTAAGCATACAATGGATATGTCTTTTTAACAAAGGAGGCTGCTAAGATGGAATCCAACTTGAAAATGCGTGGCTGCTTCTTTTTTAGACAATAGGCCTTTATGTATGTGTCTGTGACTCCATACACCAGAATCGTACGCTGGGAGACAGCATTATCCTTTTTCACATAGATAATCTCAATTGGTCTTTTTTCTTTCCGCGCTTTTTCTAATTGCTTTACCATCGTTAACTCCTCCTTCTTTCTTATTATACAAGAACATTTGTTCTTAATCAAGTTATTTACGAACGAATGTTCTTATTAATAAACTTTTTACTCTTCCAGCGAACATTGTATTATCTTTACTGTTAGAAACTCATTTTAATGAAGACAACCAACTTTCCACATAACAAAGAATAAGATAAAGCAAAATCATGTTGTATGTTTTTTATATTTTTCAAAATGAAGGCGCTTAATATTTATTAATAAACTCCCAAAGAATTTACCCTTCTTTCTTAAGAAGTTAATTTACATCGAACGCTTATTCCATAAAATATAGCTTATTTTCCAATATAATGTAAGACTGTCGGAATACTAAATGAGAACAAAATAATTAAGCAAAAAAGTGTGCTGATTAACAAATAGCTATTTGCAAACTTCCCAGACAAAGTAACCCCTTTCAGTTTTGAAAATAGGACAACTATTAAAAAGATTAAGATAGGTAAAAATGAAAATATTACTGCTGCTAATAATGCAGCAGCTAATTGAAAAAACACTAATCCACTCATATATGTAAAAAGCACCTCCTCTTTTTCCATGATTACACTCGTACTATATGATAGATAATACGATTTATTACTTGTTTTCATGAGAACAAGGTTTTCTAACAAAGAAAAGAATAGCCGTTTCTCTTTCCTGTGATACCGTTTACAAAACTAATTATATAATTTCTAATTTCCTCTTATTTACTTATTATCTATCTAATTTATTATACCATTGTACTAAACAAATTTTTGAAACTTACTCCCTTTTATAATGGAATAATAAACGCCTATTTCTAATATTTAGAGGTTTGTCTAGAGCCGGAAATAATTATTATGATTTTATTGTCATGAGACTACCTCTAGTTAAAATAGCTTTAATTAGGAGGTGTTTCCATTGATTAAATTATTTAGAAAACGATGGATGCTCTTTGATCAAGTAGTGAAACCTTATAAACCTTATGTTACGGTTGATTATGGTGTCATATCTGTATCTCCAAATGACATTATCGGACTTTCTACACCCGTTAACCAAGTAAAGAACAGCGATAAAATTAAAGATCTTCGAAATTCACTGGAACAAAAGGGCTGGCATGATGAATGTCCTGCCGATTTACATTTATATAGGCTTCCGAATGGGAAATATACTGTTGCTTCAGACGGGAATCACCGTACCTATTTAGCCAATCAACTGGAAATACCAAAAATAAAAGCACTGGTTTCACTCCTTATTCCAGAAGGCTATATCCCAGAAAATATCAAAGCAAAAATCGAGGAATATGAACAGAAGGAAAAGGCATACCGTATAGAAGCGGAAAAGCTTAGTAAATCATTGCAAAGTCTTGGAGAAAAACAGAAAAAAGCAAAAGAAGAATTCGCTTATAAAAACTTCTGCAAACTAATAGATGATATGTATAGTAAACGACAATATACGCTCCTTGCATTTGCCCGTTTTTTAAATTTAGTACCAAATGAAGCAGCGGACTAATCCGCTGCTCTTGTGATTACTTCCCTTTGTACTCTTCTTGGTAGACAAAGAGACTATACACAGACCATATTAATAGTCTCCTTAAACTATTATGCTTTTACAGCATCATGATGATGATGGTGATGTTTTTCTTTGTGGTGTTTACCAATAGTGATACTATATTCTGCATTAAAAGGAATATTTAAAATAGTAACAGTTAAATCAACACCGAAAATTGTAAATGGCATAAATTTCACCCCTTTATTAAAAAAATACCTCCAAGCAATCAATTATTTTAATTGCTTGTCCTTTCCCTATATAGTATGAAACGGTGAGACAAATGATTGTGCTATTAATAATTTTTCTATAAAGTAAACCATAAAAAAGACAACTTTATAAAGAAATCAGCAGAACCGCCTTTACTTAAATGTAGTTTCTTGATTTCCCTTATAATTAGTTTATATTGCTCTAATTCGGATGAATATACGAAAATTACCAATTAAAGGAGATTGCAAGGATGGAATCGTTAAGAAAATGAAGTAAGGATAACTTATTTACTGCATACTATTCTGCTGTAAAACTTAAATTATCAAATGAATTTGTAAAAATATTAAAAAATGAAATCACCAAAAAAGACCTCACTAAACTTTAAAAAGATGAATGGTACTTACTTTAATAAGAAGCATCATTTTTTATTATCTTCCTTTCTCTCCAATCTTAATTTGTATAGATTTGTATATTTAATAAAATGAAGCAAATATCGGATAAAATAACAGAATAATGTGATAATAATAAAAAGGAGGGAATGATGATGGAACTATTTATTGGAATCATCTGTTTTATTGGTGATATCCTTGCCGCTTGGGCAATGTCAGCATATGTTTTTTTTCATGATAAATATAACGGCAAATAAGGGGCTCTCCCTTGAGACTGGCACAATGATTCCAACCATACAAAAGAGAAAGTGCGTTGAAATCATCCGCTGGCTGAATACACAACGCTACCATGAAAATACTTTGGAACCGTAGACCTCTTCCGCTTTTGTCCAAGCTCTTTTTTCTCTTTCATTAGCAGTATTACCATTCATCAAATGATAACTTATTCAGCTGTTAATCCTATCAGCCTCCACCCTCATTAACGTCTTATCCTTTTCCAAATACCAATGTACTTCTTTCAATAAATATAGTTTTTATACTTTTATTTCTTTCTCATAACAGTCTTGTTATAATAAAAAAAGATTCATATGAAGGGACTGAATTATGCACAGATATCAATATATAACCCCAAACTAAACTTTATAAAATGGAGGGAAAAATATTGATTACAGAATTACACACTACAAGACTATTATTAAGAAAAATGAGAGCCTCAGATTCAACTAGTTTATTTCCGATTTGGTCGGATCCTGAAGTGACAAAATTTATGAATATCGACAGTTTCACAGAGGAAAGTCAAGCTAAAGAAATGATTTTTTTCTTAGATGAGCTATCAAAGGAAGATAAAGCAATTCGCTACGCCATCATTGAGCTGGAATCAAACCAAATTATCGGCTCTTGCGGCTTTAATTTTATTGATTTTGAGAATGAGAAAGCGGAAATAGGATACGAATTAAGCAAACTCTATTGGGGACAAGGATATGCCAAAGAAGCAATTTCATGTTTAATTCAATCTGCTTTTACTGATTTACACCTAAATAGAATAGAAGCTAAAATTGAACCTGATAATATTAATTCAATCAAACTTATAGAAAAATTATCTTTCACTTACGAAGGAACTTTAAGAAAAGCGGAAAAGGCTAAGAATCGTTTTATTGATCTTAGGTTGTATTCACTTTTAGCTACAGATTAATCAAATTCCCTCAAAAGCAGAGTGATATATCATGCTCAGCTTTTGAAGGATCATTTATGTTTCTTCTGCTTTCAAACTTCTTTTAGCCAATAAGCAATGGCCCCTAAAAAGAGGCTTACTTTATTTTCTTCCCATATTATTACTGTAACAACCGTTATATATCCCTTGAACTTTTATTTTTTGAAGAAAATTTCCTAGTAAGCCGTTGTTCCACATCCTCATAATAGGCTAAAAATTGATTAGTCAACTTTAATTTTGGTAAAGTCACATATACTAAAACGGATGACATTGCCGCAATGATTGCCCCTACCAAAACATCCATTGGATAATGAACACCTACCCATATACGCGATACCCCGACAATAAAAGCAAGCATAACCCATATCAACCAAAGCCCTCTTTTAAATAAATAAAAGGATAGACAAATGGAAAAAAATAAAATTGTATGATCGCTTGGAAAAGAATTATCCACAGCCTTTTCAATCAATTTATTTACATGTAATAACTCTTCAAAAGGTTGATAATTTGAATGTAGTATTCCAGCTATTTTCCCTCCAATTTCTGCAAATATGAAACTAACCATGGCGCAAAATACCATCATCCTATTTTTCTTCTTGCTATTGAACCAAAGCATCAAAGTTACAATAGCTAAGCAATACACCATATACTCGGCAATGAATATCATCGGTATATTCAAAAAAGTGTATTGCTTTCCTAAATCATTAATGTACCTAAATAAATGAATATTAACCTCTAAAAAAATCATATCTACCATAATCCTCTCTTTTGATATACTATGACTTTAATTTAAGGTAATATATAAATTTTCTCCTTCAAATTAGATAACATTGTGCTTTATAAACGAACAGTACTGTAATTTAAGTGTGACAATTATGTTAGATTTATACTGAATTATTCAAAAGAGAGTAAACAAAGGACATTATTTTCCAGCTGCAGATTGATCTTTTTCCTCCTTTGAATGAAACACAGCAAGTATTACATATAATAAAAAAGACTTGATTATAAAAATACCAAGTCATAAAGGATCGAATATAAGCATATAGACACCAAGGTGATCTGTCTCATGAGAAGACAACAGAAAAGCTACATATTTTTATTGATGACTGAAATTGTCCTCAATCCACATGGAGGAACTGCAAAAATCTAGAAAGTGGTATAAAATCCTCTTTGGAGTTTCTTTGCATGTAAAAAGCATCCACTGGATGCTTTTTATACTTTAAATCCTATTTACTATTTCTGAATATTTTTTAAATAATTCTTCAATTTCTTCTGGCCTTACATCATCTCCAAAAAAATCTGCCTGTTTCACATGTAAGGCTATTAACTCCATAATCATATCGTACTTATTTCTTCCAGTAGTTTTTAACTCCATCTTTGCACCTCCCTCCCTTTCATTATTAAAGAAAAGAAATTAATGGACAATCTATATATTTCGTCATTTTTCGACATAAATCTTCTTACCTATTTTTTAAGGTTGATTCCAAAAGGTGCTCGCAATTAATGGGGAAGCTGCAGTATGTTACGATTAAAAAGATAGTGGGGAATTGATACGATTTCTTGTATAAAACAATTATATATGCATTTCACATTTTTATTTTTCTTTGCTACCTCATTCGGTTATCTTATGTAATACTGGGAAAGTAGCTGTCTTTGTATACTCTAATCTTTTTTTATGTTAGGGTAAAGCTATCATTAAAACTAAATTTCATATATCAATTATTTAATTAAGGACATGAATTTATTTTTTTTGAAATAAAAAACAAAGGATGATTTGTTGAATAAAATAATAACGTTCCGCCAAAAGGTAATATACAATGGTAGAATTCACTTTTGCTTTTCAGATTTTGATGAAAATGGGCTCATAGAAATAATTGATCCTAAAACGAAATCCATTTTCTTAACACAACTTGAATGTCTTATATATAGGGTAAAATAAGCTATCCATTTAACTTGATTGTTTTTTCATGCTCTTACACTTCCTTTTCCTTGCTAACATTTTTCAAATGTACTGTTTCCCTTGCCTTTTTTCTAATATTAATGTTTTTGCTGAAAGTGAATCTTGGCTTGTAGTATTTGCTGCTACTTCCTTTACAAATCAGCATCATCATTCAAATTATTAGATATAGGAAAAATAAAGAAGTATTATATGGATAAGAGGATACTGAATTTCCTAACTGAATCTATTTCACTTCTTCTTTTTCCACAAAGAAGGATGTGTTCCTAAACAAATTCTAGCTTTCTCCGACCTTACTAATAATACTTATAAATGGAGAGTAAGACAAGTTAAGGTAGTAAACTAACAAACAAAAGCCCTAACGAAAGGTTGCTTGCTTATCTAATTCTTTATTTTCTAATAAATTAATACATTGATGCTTATTAATCTCATAAATAGCCTCTTTTTGTTCTGCTTCTGTCTGACAAAACCCATTTTCATTTTAGACAAACATTTTCTGGAACAAATTAACATAAGATATCTAAAAGTAAAAGGAGGTAAACTATGTCTTCTGAAGTTATTACAGGGCTTGACGGTCCAATATATCACGGCACTACATTTTTTCAAGCTGGTCCTTGGAATCAACCTTTGCATTGTCAGAATAATATGTGTCATGTTCACTATTCCCACGGAGTTATCAATTTGAAATATCCCCCTTATCATTCAACTACTTATCCTTATCCACAATTTCTAGGATCTTACGTTCCAGGTGTACCAGGTTTTACTTCGCCTTTTCACGCTCATTCTAGAAATAATTCTTATTCATTCATTGAGAAGGCAATTGATGGTGAGTATTCTGCTATCTCTTGTTACCAGCATCTGATTAACCTAGCACCATCAAAAGAAATCAAGGAAAGAATTACGGAAATTAGAAATGATGAAATGCGACACTTCAGAACTTTTTCGAATTTATATACACAATTGACGGGGAAGAACCATCAACCTAAAATGATTGAAAATTGCCCAAATCAGTTTAACGCTGGAATAGACTTTGCATTTAAAGATGAACAAGAGACCGTTGATTTTTACTTAGAGACTGCCTCCAAAACTGATAATCTAAAAATTAAAGAAGCATTTATCAGAGCAGCCCATGATGAACAAAATCATGCAGTTTGGTTTCTTTATTTTTTAAATAAACGCGTAAGCTAGGATAATCACCTAGCTTTTTTATTGGATTGGCAAACTATCCTTTTAATTTTCCGTCTTAATAAAATTTCGTCTATTCCATCTAAAAAAGCCTTGGTATAAAAATACCAAGGCTTTTATCATTAATACATTTCCATATACTGGTCGCTCTCCCATGGGTGCACTTGGACACGGAACATATACTATCTCATAATAGTGGGCAAAAGTTCATATAAATACAGAAGTTTTACGCTTTCCTTTTTATCTCATAATAGATAATATAAAAGATGTTAAAAGTGAAGTAGATAGAGTAATCGTGGAAAATAACCATTATCGTTATCCGTGGGGATTAAATAAAATGACCCCGGTACAATACCGGGACCATCTAATTGCTGCTTAGCACTTTTTTAAACTGTCTATAAAATGGGGACAGTTCAATTAGGAACGCTTTTATATTTTTATTTTAGTTTCATATTAGCCAAAACAAAATAATTGTCATACCAAACTGCCTTACTATCTGTTTTAATTTCAAGCTTTTTAACACCTTTAACGGATATAGACATATTAATTGGTAAGTCACCCGCATTAAAGTTATACTCTTTGATTAATTTACCATCACCATAAAATGCAATATGGCCAGGAATTTGACCACCATCTTGTAAACCTAGCATACCAGAGATAGATGAGTACTTCCCTTGAAGGTTAAAGTCATATACGTTGCTCTCGTTATCGTTTGCAACATAGAATGCATAACCTTTGGAATATTTATTCCCTCCTGTTTTTAAAGCCCAATCTTCATTGGTATATGAGCTACCAGTTTGATGATATGGTTCCTCAAAAACATCAGACATATAAACTCCATTTGTACCTTCACCTAAGTACCAAGTTTTCACTTTACTATTATAAGAAGTACCAACATTATACATTGAACCTAATAGTTGAACAGGAGCGTAAGGTACACCATTGTAGTTAACTAAGACAGGAACCGATTTACTTGATATTGTTGTATTACCGCTTTTGGTATTACCAAGATAACTTAACTTAGCGTCAAGAGGTTGAATTACTTTAGCCTTTAGGCTTTTAATTTCTTTATCACGAGATGCTACCTTATCTTTTTGGCTTTTTATTTCTTTATCTTTACTTGATATAGTTGATTTTAACCTTTTTATTTCTTTATCCTTAGAAGCTACATTACCCTTTTGTTTTTTTATTTCTTTATCCCTGCTGGAAACTTTTGATTTTAAATCCTTTATTTCTTTGTCTTTTGAAGAGACTTGTTTTTTCAACTTGCTATTTTCCGCTTTTAAATCTTTAACTTGCTTTTCTAATGATGACTTTGAAGCTGCATCTACAGTGCTACTAAATGTAACAAATGTACCCAATGTGAGTACAAATGCCATTAGAAACATTAATACTTTTCTGTTTTTCACTAATTCTCCCCCTTTATGTATATATACCTATGACTAAAGTATTATATTATATCCATTCTATAAAATCAACCATATTTTTCTATAAAAATACATATCCTAGCAAGCTAAAAAAACCCCCTAATGAGGAACGCTTCTCTTTGAATATTTTCTTAATGATATAAATTTAATATGTATAAATGCAAACAATTTAAACTTAATAGAAAATAATTGTTTGTATTTTTTTAATTTTATTGAAACATTTTTTCATCTTTCGTATTTATCACTATCTTACATAAAAGGATGGTTAAGAATACTTATGTCATATTTACAATTTAGTGAGGTTTTTATAAAAAATATTCGAGAGCAATTGAATGCAGACTTCTTTGTCTCAAAGGACTTCGTGATAGAAACTAATTATTTTTCACCTAAAGCAAAACATCTTTACATAATTTATAAGTATCAGAAAAATTATGAATTTACGCTACGCTATTTTTTGGGTAATGATTCATTTTCCATCACAATGCAGCTTGGTGATATTATCTTGAAAGCATATTGAGAAGAGCCGAGTTACCTCAAATAGCGATTCATGCCCTTAGGGATCCTCATGCAGTTTTATTATTAGAAGCTGGGGCAACTATAGAATATGTACAAAAAAGACTTGGTCATAAAAACTACCAAGTCACTGTAGATACCTATTCACATATAACTAAAAATATTGAAGAAAATTCTTTATCCAAGTTTGAAAATCATATGAATAATGTACTCGGAAAAATTTAATTTCATGGGCGTTTTATGGATGTTCGTTATTCTGACCAATAACTAACCATTTCCACCCATGAAATAATTTAGCTTAAACCTTTAAGATAAATGACTTTTACTAATTAATACATTTCCATATACTGGTCGCGCTCCCATGGGTGCACTTGGACACGGAACATATCCCATTCAATCTCTTTTGCTTCTACAAAATGATCAAAGATATGCTCTCCTAGAGCGTCAATCATTGTTTCATTTTGCTTTAGCTCATCTAATGCTTGCGCTAATGTTGATGGTAAATCAACAATGCCTTCCGCAATTCTTTCTTCTTTGCTCATAATGTAGATATTTCGATCTACTGGAGCAGGAGGAGTCATTTGGTTTTCGATTCCGTCTAAACCTGCTTTTAATAAAGCTGCCATTGCTAAGTATGGGTTAGCAGCTGGATCTACACTACGTACTTCTACACGAGTGCTTAAGCCACGTGAAGCTGGAATACGCATTAGTGGAGAACGGTTTCTAGCAGACCATGCAACATAGCAAGGTGCTTCGTAACCAGGCACTAGACGCTTATATGAGTTTACAGTCGGGTTAGTAATGGCGGTAAAGCTAGTAGCATGTTTACCAATACCAGCGATAAATTGCAATGCTGTTTCGCTTAATTCTAATTCACCTTTTGGATCATAGAAAACATTTTCGCCATTTTTGAATAGAGAAAGGTTGCAGTGCATACCTGAACCATTCACACCAAATAATGGTTTTGGCATAAATGTCGCATGAAGACCATGCTTACGAGCAATGGTTTTAACAACTAATTTAAATGTTTGAATTTGATCACAAGCTGTAATTGCATCCGCGTATTTAAAGTCAATTTCATGCTGTCCTGGTGCTACTTCATGGTGAGATGCTTCAATTTCAAAGCCCATCTCTTCCAATTCTAACACGATATCACGACGACAGTTTTCGCCTAAGTCTGTTGGTGCTAAATCGAAGTAACCACCATTATCATTAAGTTCTAAAGAAGGTGCGCCTTTTTCATCCAATTTGAATAAGAAAAATTCCGGCTCAGGCCCAAGATTGAAATCAGTGAATCCCAGCTCTTCCATCTCTTTCAAGACTCTTCTAAGATTATTACGAGGATCTCCTTCAAATGGTGTTCCATCTGGATTATAAATATCACAAATCAAACGTGCCACTTTTCCTTTTTCTGCAGTCCATGGGAATACAACCCAAGTGTTTAGATCAGGATATAGGTACATATCGGATTCTTCAATACGTACAAAACCTTCGATAGAAGAACCATCAAACATCATTTTATTATCCAAAGCCTTATCTAACTGACTAATTGGAATTTCCACGTTTTTGATTGTTCCTAGGATATCCGTGAACTGTAAACGGATAAATTTCACATTACTTTCACTTGCAAACCTTTTGATATCTTCTTTAGTGTAATTTTTAGCCACGACTATTCCTCCACTCCCTACTTTTCTTCTTATCTATTTTTGAAAATAACGAGACATGTCTCCTTGTCTCATAGAGGGACGATGAGTATCATTAAAGCGACCTGCATTTAATAATTCTTTGCGCAATAATTTACGCAAATCCTCATCCGATAATTCTCTGCGTGCTTTTTCTGCTTCTTTCTTTACTTCATCTGTCAGCACTTGTTTTTCTTGAACAGAGAATATTTGTTTAATTCCAGCAAGGTTTACTCCTTGATCAATTAGATCTTTAATCTCCAATAACTTATCAATATCCGATAATGAAAAAAGTCTTCTATTGCCATCCGATCTTGCTGGAGCCACTAATTCGTGTTCTTCATAGTAACGAATTTGTCGAGCGGATAGCTCTGTTAATTGCATGACAATACTTATTGGAAAAAGAGGCATCGATCGACGAATTTGACTACCAGACATGGCATTCGGCTCCTTTAAAATGATTTAATCCCCTTCATTATATGATTGGGGAAAAAAGATGTCAACTAATGTTACAATTTCTTCCCAACCGATGTAACGGATTGTTATACTCAAATAGTAATCAGTTTTTGTTCTAATAATCGATTAATGGCAATACATATAGCAATTTTAACATGCGAGTATGTTAATCCCCCTTGAACGTAAGCAACATATGGAGGCCGGATAGGTCCATCTGCCGTTAATTCAATACTTGCACCTTGAATAAAAGTCCCAGCTGCCATGATGACATCATCTTCATATCCTGGCATGTAATTAGGATATGCCGTTACGTGGGAGTTTATCGGCGAAGCATATTGAATCGCTTGGCAAAAAGCAATCATTTTGTCTTTATCATCAAATTGAACAGATTGAATAAGGTCTGTTCTTTTGGCATTCCAGCTGGGCGAAGAATTCATCCCCAATTTCTCCAGCATAGCTGCTGTGAAAATTGCTCCTTTTAAGCTTTGCCCAACAACATGTGGGGCAAGAAAGAAACCTTGATACATTTCTTGTAAACTGTAAAGAGAAGCTCCTGCCTCTGCACCAATACCTGGAGATGTCATGCGATAAGAACAAGCTTTAACGAATTCCTCTTTTCCGACAATGTAACCACCTGTTTTAGCAATTCCCCCACCAGGGTTTTTGATTAAAGAACCTGCCATTAAATCAGCGCCGACATGGCACGGCTCCATATCTTCCACAAATTCCCCGTAGCAATTATCAACAAATACAACCACATCACTTTTTATTTCTTTAACAAAAGCAATCATCTTTTCAATTTCTTCAATGGCAAAGGAAGGTCTCGTTGCATAGCCCTTTGAACGCTGTATACCAATCATTTTCGTATTTGCATGAATAGATGCAGCGATTTTTTCATAATCTGGCTGTCCATCTGGAAGTAAATCAACACTGTTGTAGTCGATATTAAACTCACGCAGTGACCCTGTCCCTTCCCCTCTTAACCCAACAATTTCTTCTAATGTGTCATACGGTTTCCCTGTAATATATAGAAGCTCATCGCCTGGTCGAAGGATTCCAAATAGCGCCGTACTGATAGCATGTGTTCCTGAAATAATTTGCGGTCTCACTAAACCAGCTTCCCCGCCAAATACTTCTGCATAAATACTTTCCAATGTATCGCGGCCAATATCATCATATCCATACCCAGTGGACGGAATAAAATGTGATTCACTTACCTTGTGATTTTGAAAGCTTGCTAAGACACGAAATTGATTGGAATCAATTCTTTTATCGATTGATTGATGTACTTCCTTTATTTGTTGTTCCACTTCCATTACTAATGATTCTAGCTGTGTTCCATATGTTAACTGCGTATACATTTATTTCTCCCATTCCTCTTTTTCTATCGACTTTTTATAGTTTAAAATAGCATGTTCTTTAAACGCATACCCTTTACACAAATAGTTTTGCGTTTCTTCATCAAAAATTAAGCTGCGCAGGACTGTTTCATTTTTTAGCTGCGACAATAATTTCCCATTATTACTTTCAACCGTTGTTTCATAATATTCCATGTTTTCCATCATCATTTGTTCAATTGTCTGCTTCAGCTGTTCCCGGTCTTCTTTATCAAAAGCGCTGATTAAAATACTTTCTGTTTTGGATGTAGGGACAAATTTTGGATGCACTAAATCTTTTTTATTATAGACCGTTAAATGCGGAATTGCGGGTATTTCCAAATCTTCAAGTAATTTATGTACGGTTTCCTCATGCTGATAATATTCCTCATTAGAGCTATCCACAACGTGAAGCAATAAATCTGCTTCTCGTACCTCTTCTAAAGTAGAACGGAAAGCAGCAACTAATGTTGTTGGCAAATCTTGAATAAATCCTACTGTATCCGTAATCAGTGCTGAAAATCCGCTTGGCAGTATAATTTTGCGTGTCATTGGATCTAAAGTTGCAAACAAAATATCTTCTTCAAATGAATCTGCTTCCGAAAGGCGATTAAATAGTGTCGATTTCCCGGCATTTGTATATCCAACTAAAGCAATTTGGAATGCTCGGTTTTTCTTTCTTCTCTCCCGATAGCGATCGCGATGCTCGACAATCACACTTAATTGCGTTTTAATATCGTCAATTCTCCGTCTAATGTGCCTTCTATCTGACTCAAGCTTTGTTTCACCAGGACCTCTTGTCCCAATCCCCGCTCCTAGTCTCGATAATTGCAGACCTTGTCCGCCCAAACGCGGCAATAAGTATTGTAATTGAGCAAGCTCTACTTGAAGCTTTCCTTCTTTCGATCTTGCTCGGGATGCGAAAATATCTAAAATTAGTTGTGTGCGATCAATAATTCTAGCGTCCAAATTTTTAGATACATTGCGCACCTGACTTGGCGATAACTCATCATTAAAAATGATTAAGTCTGCTTCTAACTCCTCTGCAAGCATTTCTAGCTCTTCTACTTTTCCTTTGCCAATATATGTAGAAGGATGAATTCGTTCTCGCATTTGCGTCAGCGTTGCGACAACTTCTCCGTTTGCTGTTTTCGTTAAATTCGCAAGTTCTTCCATCGAATATGCAAATCTGGCAGCGTCATTTTGTGTCTCGCAGCCGACCAGGATTACTTTTTCTTTTTCTATTTTAGTTTCTTTCAAGTATGTAAACCTTCTTTCCATGTCGAACTTTATCTATTATAGCAAACAAACTGCGTTTCTTCTATTTGCTCCTTATAAGGTTACCCAAAAGATGTCTTAGTAAAAATGCCTTTTTGAAAAAACACAGAAAAAAGGCTATTCTACGAGAATTTCTACTTTGTAGAATAACCGGCTATCCTTATTTTTCATGGGAGCTTAACATTAAATCATTACTTCTTATTGTCATAAGTTCGTATTTATCATAATTGCTTTCTAATAGCAGCCTCATCGCTTGCGCTCTTATCGATTTTTCGATGATATTACGAATATAGCGGCCATTCGAAAAGCTTTTTGGATGCTGGACGTTTCGTATATATGAAAGATGTTCTTTTAGTTTTTTTTCTGCCTCATGACTTAAGGCATATTCCCTTTCTTTTAACATTCGATCAGCAATTTCCATTAATTGATCTGTCGTATAATCGGGAAAGTCAATGACTAGCGGGAACCTGGAGTGAAGGCCAGGATTTAACGAGAGAAAAAAATCCATCTCTCTAGAATAGCCTGCTAATATTAATATAAAGTCATGCTGTTTATCCTCCATATGCTTGACTAATGTATCAATTGCTTCTTTTCCGAAATCCTTCTCTCCACCTCGACCTAAAGAATAGGCTTCATCAATAAATAAAATACCGCCCATCGCTTTTTTTACGAGATCCCTTGTTTTTTGTGCTGTATGTCCGATATATTCACCAACTAAATCAGCACGCTCGGCTTCAATTAAATGCCCTTTTGATAAGACATTCATTTTTTGAAAAAGCTTGCCAATCAACCTCGCAACCGTTGTTTTTCCAGTCCCTGGATTACCTTTAAACATCATATGCAATGCTTGTTTGCCTGTTTTCAGGCCACTTTCTTCTCTTTTTTTATTTACATAAATCCATGCGTATATCTCTTTTATCATTTTTTTCATTTCATCCATGCCAACAAGGCTTCCTAATTCCGCTTCAATTTCCCTAAGTGCTTCATGTTCACTCGGAACATTTCTGGGGATTGACTCAGCTTCTGGCTTTTCCTTTGGAAGAACCTTCTTTTTCTGTGAATTGATTACTACGCTGATCTGTCCATTATTCTTCATCCGGATTGGATGCTCCAAAAGCCACACCTCCTCTTAAAACAAAACGCTCAAACACTTGCCCATCAAAAGCATTATTTATGACTATTTATAAGCATTTACATCGATTCATACTGTTTGCTACTATTCCCCATTGTTAATGTATATTCAGAAACTTTGCTATTCATTAAACTATTTTAGATTATTTTTTAAGTCCTTTCGAGGAGACTTCTGGTGAGTCCATATATGGAGAATGTTATTATGCTAAAATAAAGAAATATTTCAAATATTATGTTAAATGATAAAGGAGATTAAATGGCTAGCATATTTTTAACTTCAAACGGTTTTTTTACCGATACAATTAAAGCTGAATTCTTATCCGTACAAAATCAGAGCAGTTATTTTAGGACCTTCTATCAACGTGGTGCATCATTTCTCACCAGAATTATATAGAATGAAATGGAGTAACTTCAGGGCTTGGGGGTTAACTGATAGAGCTATCTTTCCTCATTATGATCGAGAAGATATTTATAGAGACAATAGTGGTAAGAGCATGGAGGATCGTTTGAAGGAATTTGAAAGAGATACAAACAGCACTATTACTAGGTTAAAAGACAACCAATATATTCTTTTTCATATATAAGCAAAATCTCCATCAGCGGGCGCTTCCTTCCTTTCCACTGATGGTGACTTTTACAATGGATTCAGCCTATCTTTAATCTTCCATAACCTCGATTAATTCACGGTATATATCCACAAAATAATTCTCTAATAAATCTTCTAGTTTACCAGAAAGCTGATTATATTCCTCATCAGCCTTTGTATTTAACGAATAGAATGCTTCTTCAGGTATTTCTCCATTTTCTAATGCTTGAAAAAGATTCCATAATTTCTCTCCATACTTTTCTTCGATTAACGCATAAGCATCAGCGTTTATGTCTTTCAATATTCTTATCAGTTCTGCAAAGTATTGGTGTCCACCGACCTCTTCTATATACCAAGAAAACCAATGGAATAATCCTTCATGTCCTCCGCTTTCCATTTCCGAATAATAATTGTAAACCATATATACCTTATTGGCCGTTTCATTTTCTGCTGGAAAATTATATTCTGCCATTATAGACACCATTACATTCCAAATATCATGATTATTCATTAATTCAGTTTTTTTTATTTTCTGTAACAATGATATCTCTCCCTTTAGTCATATATTATAGATACATCAATAAAAAACAGACTAAACCTATATTTGATCTAGTCTGTTTCTCATTAAGCTATTCCATATTCATTTCCTTGTAAATGCCTATGTATTCCTTTCTTTGACTTGAATGAAACAATAGGAATTTGAATTGTCCTATAATATCTTTTTTACTGAACTTGTGTGCCTTCTAAATCAATCTGTACATTTTTTTGTGGGGCAAACGTAGAAATCGCATGCTTATAAACTAACTGCTGCTTACCTTCTGATTCAAATAATACAGTGAAATTATCGAAACCTTTTATAAATCCACGTATTTGGAATCCGTTTAATAAGAATACCGTTACGTTTGTGCCATCCTTACGTAATTGATTTAAAAATTGATCTTGAATATTAACTGATTGCTTCATGAAAATCCTCCTCTTTTCTCTCTACTATTATGTATTCGATTTAATCTCTAGCATTCCTTCTAAATAAGACGAAATTTCCTGTATTTTTTTTGTAATGTCATTTGTTTTGACGGTATCTGTCATATCATACCATTGTACATTCATTTTATTGCGAAACCAAGTTAATTGCCTTTTGGCATATCTTCTTGAATTTTGTTTTAACTCTTCAATCGATTCATTTAAGCTTAGAAGTCCATCGTAATACTTATAGATTTCCTTATAGCCGATTGCCTGAATGGACTGACAGTCTCTTATGCCCTGATGATAAAAATGCTCCACTTCCTCTAACAATCCATTATCAAGCATTTGATCGACTCTTTTGTTAATTCGCTCATAAAGAATTTCTCTATCCATTGTCAGACCAATTAATGCAGCATCATAGAGCGCCTCTTGCTTCTGCTCTTTTTGGATTTCAGACATTTTTCTGCCAGTAACATGAAAGACCTCGAGTGCTCTAATTACACGTCGTACATTATGGTGGTGGATAGCAGCTGCAGCCTCAGGATCTATTTCCTTCAATCTGTCATGAATCCTTAAGCTTCCTTCTCTCTGTGCCATTTCTTCCAGTTTCATCCGAAAAGCTGGATCTGAAGCTGTTTCCTGAAACTGATAATCATATAAAACCGCTTGAATATACAA
The DNA here is from genome assembly GCF_038006525.1 of Niallia sp. FSL W8-0951. Classification (NCBI taxonomy): domain Bacteria; kingdom Bacillati; phylum Bacillota; class Bacilli; order Caryophanales; family Bacillaceae; genus Niallia; species Niallia sp. FSL W8-0951. Next base: position 1,142,436 of record NZ_JBBOVK010000001.1, on the reverse strand, counting down.
CCCAGTTCCGCCAACAATAAACGGCAACTTTCCTCTTGCTGTAATCTCTGTTATTTTTTTGCGCACAAGCTCCTGAAATTGGGCGACGGAAAAACTCTCGTCTGGTTCTACAATATCAATTAAATGGTGCGGAACCCCCTGCATTTCTTCGGGAGAAATTTTTGCTGTCGCAATATCCATCCCCTTATATATTTGCATGGAATCTCCGCTAATGATTTCTCCGTCGTATTTTTTCGCCAGTTTAACGCTAAGATTGGTCTTTCCTACAGCAGTAGGTCCAATTAGCACCACAACTTTTTCCTTAATTGTCAAATGATTCAACTGCCTTTTGCCAACATTTAGCCATATCATATATAAGCTATTATTATTATTTTATCACATTCCTCCGTGCAGTTTAACCTGTAAGCATTATTACCAATCCTTTATGAAATATACAGAATTTTATCAATCAATCTTTATTTTTTTCTTCTCTTCTAAATAAACAGTTATATTATATGGATTGTTATGTATCATTTGGTTTATTTCTTCGCTATGAAAAAATTGATTGATGGAACGTATAATCTCTTGAGCAGCATCTTTCTTAATTCTTTATCCTCCACTACAAAAAATGTATATATTTCAATAGCTATTTTCTTTCTCTGAGGAATCGATACTACATCTTTCTATATGAAAATTTACTCCTCATAAGAATCCTTCCTCCAAACAAGGAGTTATATTTAACCATCTTTTATTACGTTCGACTCTTTCTTTATGATAATTGGAAACTGTCAAAGGAACTCTATAATTATACTTTTTTAAGATTGACTATACTCTCTTTATATCAGTCTGTTCTGTTACAAGTTCAATGGTGTTGGGAAAAGATATAATCAGATTCTGTTAATTCCCATTTTCAGAAAAATTCTCTGGAAAAAGTTTTATCCTTTTATTTGGCTTCTGTAAATACTTAATAAGCTTCTTCCTCCTCCCCAATTGAACGATGTAGGATATCTTGTTTTTTCATTCTTACATGCTTCGTCCAATACACCAACATAAACTTCCAATTCTACAAAATTAATTGCTTAAAGTTTCTCAATTTATTCAATAAGATCCCCTCCCTAACTATTTTGTGTCAAGCATCTAATTCTACTTCTTTTCTATTATCTCCATAGATTTTTATAATATAGGGAGCATGGTTAAAGAGTTTCTGAATGTCTTCATGTTGGAAAAAGATTTGTATAGATCTTTTTAACTCTTTGGCAGTTTCGATGTTTTTCGCTCGATCTTCATCTGTTGTGAAGGCTAATTCTGTAAATATATCGAATTTCAATTGCTCATCTTCATATGTTGGATACACATCATATACTTTATATTTTTCCTCCTTAAATATATAGGCTTCCAAAAGAGCTGGAGCAATATCCCACATTGCTTTTTCGATTTTTACAACGTCTGCACTAACCTTTCCAATTGAGAAATTCCATTCACTATCAAATTTTTTCATAATATTTTTGATTTCTTCCTTTATCATTGCTTCTTCTTCTTTTGGAATAGATTCAGATAAAAGGATTTCCGTTGATTCGCCAGATGAATAGGTTTGTTTATAATAATAGGTATTTGATGCAAGTAATTCGAATATTTCTTGTTCCATTTCCATCTGTTTATTCTCTGCCTTTTGTTCATCTGTTTGTTCTAGTTCTACTTCATTCAATTGGTTCATCTCTTCATACTTTATTTCGTAATCTAGGTCCCTATCCTTTAAATAAGATTCGATGAACATTGTTACCTCTTCTTTCTTTTCTAAACTCTCTGCTGTGCTAAATTGGACATATAAAATATTAGTTTCCCTTTCTGGATTGGTATAAATATCGGTATAGCCTTTTTGTTGAATCTCCCTTCCTAGCTGTAACACTCCTCCCTCCTTATAAATTTTATAAATATCCGGTCCGAGACTGACTCTCGTCTTTCCTAACGTTTTTTGATTAATGGATCCATTAGCAAGTAAAATAAATATCATAAGGATTAGCAATAGTGTCTTTCGCTTACCATTAATGCTTGATTCTATGTATTGGTTTTTCTCTTCAAAACGGAAAGAATCCAGTAAGTTTTTATTCACGAGTTTTATATCTTCTTTTATAACTGCTTCCACTTGTTCAATCGGTATTAACTTGCCATTATTTGTCCATACAAGTATGGCATCATAAATAATTACTTTCACTTTTCTCTCAGAGATATGTAGATTTCGCGCTATTTTTTTATAAGAAAAACCGTAGTAATACTTTAGTAAAAAAGCAACTCGGGCATTTACCTCAAGCAAACCTAATCGATTTAAGAGAGTACTAAAATCTAAGAATTTCTCATAAAATTGATTAGTGCGATTGTATTTAATATATTCCTTGATTATTGGTTTTGCCCATAAACGCTCAAAATGGTGAAAGGACCACTTACCCTTCACTTGATCTACCGCTCTATTTAACAATTGTTCTGCTAGTGCTCTATTTCCAGTTAATAAAGATGCTAGAAGATACCATTCATTTATATAGGCTTGTATATATTTCTTCCATTGTCTATGGCGTCTATTCAGGGTATGTTCCACCTTTCGTCATTCTCCATATATTACCTATATTTTAAAGGAAGATAGAATGCTTGTCATTAACAACTGTTTGAAAATTCAACTTACTTGGATTTGTTATTGAGATATGTAAAGGCATCTAAACTTAAGCACCAAAAAACTGCCTTTATTTTACAAAGCAGTTTTTTGCGTAAAACTTAGGATAATTCCAACATTCTATCCAATGCTATTTTTGCGTTAGACGCTGTAGGCTCTTCGACAATAATTCGATTCCTTTCAAAATTGTCTTCAATTGATTCTAAGCACCATACGAAATGAGGCAAATCAATCCGATTCATTGTTAAACAAGCACACATATATGGATTAAGGGAAATAATTTCTTTATCCGGGTGCTCTTTCATAATCCGATTAACTAAGTTCATTTCCGTACCAATAGCAAAAGCACTTCCAGGTTCTGCATTTTCGATTACATCAATAATATAATTGGTTGAACCAGCTAAGTCAGCTGCCGCGACAACTTCTCTGCTGCACTCTGGATGGACAATAATTTTCATGTAAGGATATTGTTTTCTAACTTGCTTGACATTGTTTACGGTAAAATTTTCATGCACAGAACAATGACCTTTCCAGAGTATTACTTTAATATCTTCTATCACGCCTTCATAAACAAGTTCATTTTTGGCCGGATCCCAAATGGCCATCTGTTCTAAAGGTACCCCTAAATTATAGGCAGTATTTCTTCCAAGATGCTGATCTGGTAAAAATAGTAATTTTTCCTTTTTTGTAAAGGCCCAGGATACCATTTTTTCAGCATTAGAAGAGGTTACGGTTGCTCCCCCATTTTCTCCGACAAAGGCTTTAATGGCTGCTGTTGAATTTACATAGGTTAGTGGTATGATCGTGTCTCCGAATAATTCCTGCAGCTTGGTCCATGCTCGATTAGTCTGATAAATATCGGCCATATCCGCCATCGAGCAGCCCGCCCGCATATCTGGCAAGTAGACTTTCTGCTTCACTGTAGTAAGGATATCAGCTGTTTCTGCCATGAAATGAACCCCACAAAAGACAATAAACTCTGCTTCAGTATTTTCAGCCGCAACTTGCGCTAGCTTTAAGCTATCCCCTGTAGCATCGGAAAATTGAATGACTTCATCCTTTTGATAATGATGACCTGGAATAAATAGTTTTTTGCCTAATCGATTCTTTACACAAACAGCTCTCTCTTCTAATTCCGCGTTTGTCATGGCTAAGTATTTCTTTGGTATTGTATTCGATGCTTGCAGCCCCTCTAAAAGATTCATTTTCCTCTCCCCTTTTTATCTTTAATCAAAGCTTACTTTCACACTAATATCTAACGCTTTCACCGAATGGGTTAAAAATCCTAATGAAATATAATCCACTCCACACTCTCGATAGGAAGCAAGATTTTCTAACGTAATTCCTCCAGATGCTTCTGTTGTGACAGTTTCTGGTACATGAGTAATCCACTCCACGATTTCTTCAGGCTTTCGATTGTCAAACATAATCACATCAGCGCCAGCAGCTAAAGCTTCAAACATTTGTTCCTTTGTTTCCGTTTCAACTTCTACCTTCACCATATGGCCAATTGACTGTTTAACCGCTTTTACAGCATTAGCGATCGAACCGGCAAAGGCAATATGATTATCTTTAATCAACACCGCATCATACAATCCAAAGCGATGATTATGTCCTCCGCCAACTGTTACTGCATATTTTTCTAACATTCTTAATCCTGGGGTCGTTTTTCTTGTATCACTTATTTTTGTATAGCCACTATTTAATGTTTCTACTGCTTCACGTGTTTTTGTGGCGATACCACTCATTCTTTGGACAAGATTTAAAGTAACTCGCTCTCCTTTTAATAAATCACGAATCTTTCCTTTTACTGTCGCCAATTTTTGACCTGCTTCCATTCGGTCGCCATCATGGATAAGCATTCTGACTTCTGTGGCAGGATTTAAAACCTGGAATCCTGCCTGAATAATCTCTTCCCCGCAAAAAACTCCATTATCTTTCGCTAAAAATACGATTTCTCCTTGCTGCTCTTGTGGAAAAATCGCATCTGTTGTCACATCACGTTCACCGATATCTTCTATAAAAAATGCTTCCAGTAGTTTCTGCAATTTTAATTGGTTCATTTTGATTCTCCTTTGTTTGTTCTCGATTCATACAGACCTTTTTCTTCATCCATTCATTCTTTTCCATAGGATAATCAGAACGAAAGTGGCCCCCTCTGCTTTCTTTTCTTTCCAACGCAGATTTTGTAATTAGAAAAGCAGTTAAAAGCATAAAGTACTTTTCTATCTCCTCGACTGACTTATTTTCTAAAGAGATCTGTTCCAGATTGGTTATTCCGAAACCTTCAAGCCATTCAAGATGCATCTGTAAGTGGATTCCATTACGGACAATGCCTGCATACTCCATCATTCGATTCTGAATCTCTCCTCTTTCTGGCAAAATCGGAAAGAAATTTGCCTTCTTTTCTTCGGTTTTGCATTGAAACATTTTCGCTTTTATTTTTGTTTTTTTTTGAAGGAGTGTCGCAAGGCTTTTCCCCATATATAAACCCTCTAAGAGAGAATTGCTGGCTAAACGGTTCGCTCCATGAAAACCTGTACAAGCTGCCTCACCAATTGCATAAAGATTATTGATATTTGTTCTTCCATGCAGGTCTGTATCAATTCCTCCCATTAAAAAATGACTCCCTGGCGCAACCGGAAGCAACCCTTTCTGCAAATCAATGCCCGCTTCTCGACACATATTTGCAATCGTAGGAAATCTTTCTTGGAAATTTGCAATCATTGAAATATCTAAATAAACTGGTTCCCCACTTGATAAATACTGATAAATTGTTTGGGAGACGATATGCCGTGGCGCTAAGTCTTTATATGGATGGACATGTTCCATCACGTACTCACCAGAAGCTGTAACTAATCTTGCTCCATCTCCTCTGACAGCTTCTGAAATCAGTCCAATCGTTTTTCCGTTGACATAAAGCAGGGTAGGATGAAATTGTATAAACTCCATATCGCTAATATTTGCCCCAGCTAAATAAGCAAGCGCAATTCCATCTCCCATAATGGTGGAAGCACTACTCGCATAGGTGTAAAGATTTCCACAGCCTCCTGTTGCAATAACAGTATGAGCGCTATAAAATTCTGTTCGCGTGCCATCTGCTAAAATCCCTTTTGCGCCAAAGCATTGTTTAGTATTAGTATTTACCATTAATTCATAGACAAAAACATTTTCAATGATTTTAATATTATTAGTCTTCGTTTTCACTAAATACTGCATCAGTTGTTTTCCCGTAGTATCGCCGCCACTGTGAACTATTCTGTTTTCCGAATGAGCACCCTCCATTCCTAATGCAAGATTTCCTGCCATATCCTCATCAAATGCGCATCCACCCTGCCGTAAATCATTTATTAAGAAGGGTGCTGCATTTGTAATTTCCGCTACTACTTCAGGATTATTGTGAAAGCGTCCAGCTTCTAAAGTATCAAGTGCGTGCTTTCTATAATCATCTGAATCTCCCATGCTTGCAGCAATTCCACCTTGAGCTAAATAAGAATTGCTGATTTCGATATTAGATTTTGTGAGAATAATCACATTGAAGTCAGTTGAAAGCTTTTTAGCTAGCTGCAAGCTAGCGATTCCACTACCGATAATCAATACATCTATGGCCATTTTTCACCATCCTATTTTACAAGTGTCTTGACACCTATATTTACATAGATTTAAAATTATGGCAAGGGTTTTTTGGAAAGACTTTTAGCTTTGAATCTGAATCCTGTAAACTACTGATCTTTTTGGAGGAATTTTTGATGAAATATTTTGACTATGCAGCAACTACTTCTTTAGATCCCGATGCTGCTTCTACTTATGTCGAGGTTGCTTGTAAATACTTTGGGAATTCGAATAGTCTTCATGATATGGGAGATACAGCTAGTAGAATCGTAGAGAATTGCCGTGATGAATGGGGAAGATTAATAAACGTAGATAAAAATGGCATATACTTCACAAGCGGCGGTACAGAAAGTAATTTTCTTATTTTGCACAGCTTACTAATGGGAACAAAAAAGGAAGGAAAACACCTAATTACATCAACAGCAGAGCATGCTTCTATACATAGTGCGATGCATGTCTTAGCTGACAAAGGCTATGAAATTACATATTTGCCATTATCAAAAACTGGCTTAATCGATACTCGGTTACTAGAAGAAACAATTCGTCCTGATACCGTGCTTGTTTCTATCCAACATGTAAATTCTGAGATTGGTGCAATCCAGCCTATAAAAGAAATCAGCACGATTTGTAAAAGATACCACATCCTTTTTCATAGTGATATGGTGCAAAGTTTTGGAAAAATAGAGGTTAAAGAAGTAACCCCTTATGTCGATGCATTATCCCTCTCAAGCCATAAATTTTATGGACCAAAAGGCGTCGGTATTGCCTATATTAATCCGAATGTTCCTTGGATTCCAATAGTATTAAATGGCAGCCACGAAAATGGCTTTCGCTCTGGCACAGTTAACACAGCTGGGATTGCAAGTATGACTGTCGCTGCCCAAAAGGCATGTTCTACAATTTCGAAAAACGAAACGAAGCTTTCTAAGTTCCGAAAATTATTTACGAAGATGATTCCGAAAGAATCCGTTACTATTTTTGAATGCACGGATCAATATCCAGGAATTATCGGATTACGAGCTAAAGGGATAGAAGGTCAATGGCTAATGCTTGAATGCAATCGTCGTGGATTTGCCATTTCAACTGGGAGTGCGTGCCAGGTCGGAAAACAAGCCCCTTCCAAAACAATGGAGGCATTTGGATTAGCAGTTCAAGAGGCAAAAGAGTTTGTTCGGATATCGATGGGCAAAGACACCAAGGAAGATGATGTAAGGGATTTGGCCAATACGATTAAACAACTTGCAATAAAGAGTTCACTTCCTAAGTAACCTTTTAATGGAAAGCCATACCCCCTGATATGTTAGGCTTTCCATTGCTTAACGAAATTATTTCTTCAGAATTAAGAAAGAATCTTTGTCATGATATAGTCAGATTGTTCTTCATTCCCCATATAAAAAGAGTGAGCACCAGTCTGAACAAAACCAAACTTTTGATAGAATCTAATGGCTTTTTTATTTTTTTCCCATACACCAAGCCAGATTTTTTTTTTGGATTCCTTCTTAGCAATATCAATAGCTTTATTCATTAGAACTTGTCCAAGACCATGTTTTTGAAATTTCCCTTTTATATAGATTCTTTCTATTTCTAGTGAGTCTTCTCCCATTTGTTCAGATTGTGCGTCCATCCTATTTATCTTTAAATATCCAGCTAGTTCTTTATTTAAATAGACAAAATAGAATTGTGAAGAGAGATTGGACAATTCCTTTTTCAGTTGCTCTAAGTTAAAAGCTTTTTCCAAATAATCTTTCATATTTTCTGGTGAATTTTGATTCCTGAAAGTCTCATCAAAAGTTTCCAAGCTAATATCTTGCAGTTTATGTATATCAGCGATTGTACATTTTTCAATATAAGTCTCCATAGAATACCTGCTCTCCTTCCGTCTTAATAATTGCGCTTATTGCCTTTTTTTACATATTCCCAGTCTTTTTCTATATTTTTTCTTACTCTTAGAAGGAGGGTGAACAAGATATCCACCTCCTCTTTAGACAATCCAGCTAATGCTATTTCATTTGAATAATCATTTTCGCTTTTGATATATGGATACACTTTTTCTCCTTTTTCTGTTGGAAATAGTCTTTTTATTTTCTTGTTATGTGGATCATCTTCTTTTGTAATGAATCCATTAATCTCCAATTTTTTAATTGCTCTTGCAGCCGTTGTTCGATCTACTTTAATCATTTCAGCTAACTTCTCTTGAATGATACCGGGATTTTCAAAAATTCTTACAAGGTATAAATATTGCCCCCTTGTAAGATTATATTCTTTAAATTCGATATTACTAATTGAATCTAGCGCTCTTCCAATCATTCCAATCTCTCGAAGAATTTCTTTCACCTTTCCAACCCTCAATCCTTTTTGTTGTATTTACAATAAAAATAATTAAGTTTATTTTAATCCTTTTTTGCTGTATTTGCAATAAAATAATTAAGAATTAATTACTTTTTATGCACTTTATATAAAGATGCTTATGCAAAAAATCAGTTGGCTCTATAGAGTCAACTGATTTTTAGACTTTAGACAAATTTTTGTATTTTAGAAATAGAATGATAAATTAGCATAGTTATCATTCTCCTTGAATGGTGGAATATTGCTTGCAGCGGGCCTAGTCCATAAATTAAACACTCTCAAGGAATACATGCAATATCAATTCTGCTTTCAAATATATTTTTGTTGAAAACTTTCCTTTATTCATTAATAGTTAAAAAGTAGATTCTGGATGATTAGGTTTCTCCTCAAATACATTATTATTAAGATATTTATGAAAAAACCACTCTCCTATTCCTATTACTACAGCTGATAGAATTGCTGCAAAACTCAGGTTATTATCATCTGCAAACATGGATTTACCCATTAAATAAATGATAAGAACCGTCAATATTGCATCTGAAACTGTCGCTATTATGTTACGCTTTACAAATGCTGCATCATCGCCGATTTTTCTAAAGATGAACAAATCACCAATAATGTAAGCAGCAATCGTCAGAACAATGCTGATCCAAAGCGTATTGCCAAATTCCCCATCAAAGATTCCAGTAAGAATAATCCCTAATACTAAGAGGATCATTATTAGCTTAATAACAACCGCCTTCAAATGATTCATCTACATCCCTCCGTGATTTTTATACCTAATAAATACCACGGAAATTTTATGTTAATCCTCTAAGAAAAGAATTTATTATGGTAAATTCTAGAACAGTCTATTAACTTTATCCTATTTATCGCTTCTTTAACATTTTTTTTTCTTACATAAAAATGGCGCAACTATGAAATATTAATATAATATCAAAAAAATAAAATTGTATTTGATATATGCACTTGTTGGAGGAGTTTTTATGAAGAAAATCAGTCATGATGTAGAACTAACCACACCTGAAATAGCGAACCTTTGGACTCAATACATAAATGATTCTTTATCCATATGTATTCTTACCCATTCAATTGAAAAGGCAAAAGACAAAGACATTAAAGAAGTACTTAACTTTTCCCTTAGTCTTGCTGAATCCCATATTACTAAAATTACTGATTTCTTTACTCAAGAGAACTTTCCCATTCCCAAAGGTTTTTCAGTGGAGGAAGATGTTAATTTAAATGCTCCTTCTATCTTTACTGACGCTTTTATTATAGCGTATTTACATGTTATGACCTTACTAGGATTAACTGGATATGCAGGTGCCGTTTCTACATCATCAAGAGATGACCAGTTAGATTACTTTATTCAATGCAACAAGGAAACGATGGAGTTACATAAACGAATCGTTTCCATCATGTTAAATAAAGGATTCTATAGTAAAACCGCTAGAATTAATACACCAGAGCAAGTCAAATTTGTCGATGACCAGAGTTATTTAGCTGGATGGTTTGGGAAAAAACGACCATTAAATACGATTGAAATAAGTGGTATGAGTTTTAACATGAAAAAAGACATAGTAAAAACCGTTTTAGAATTAGGATTTGCTCAAGTTTGCCAAATAAAAGAAATTCAAAAATATTTTGAAAGAGGTAAAAAAATTTGTTTGAACCACTTCACTACTTTTAATACTATCCTTACAAAGGAAGACTTATCTTCTCCGAAAACATGGGTGTCGGAAGTAACAAATTCCACCGTTCCCCCTTTTTCTGATAAATTAATGTTATACCATATTGTTACATTGGTTTCTTCTGCAGTTGGCTATTATGGTGCTGGCTTATCTGTTTCTCAAAGGAGAGATATCGCCGCAGAATATACGAAATTCATGGCTGAAGTGGGTTTATACGCCGAAGATGGATGTGAATTATTAATAAAGTATGGATGGCTAGAGCAACCTCCGTTAGCTGATAACAGACAGACTTTAGCAAATAATAAAGAATAATTCTTACTGCTAGATTTACTAGTTAGGAAAAAAATATATGGAGCATAGTCTCACAGGCTTTGCTCTATTTTTAAGATCCATTTGAAGATTGCTCTTTATTTCATTTCCTCTTTAATACTTTGAGTCAAGCATTTACTAATATTATCTATTTACATAGATATATCTTTCATCAATGTTTACTTACTCCTTTTCAAATCCTGTTTTTCTATTAATTGTAGAAATTTATTCTTCGTTTCTGGATGATAAGTAATAATTTCACCATTATATATAACTGTAAATACGCCGAAGGGTGTTGGAGACTGATGTTGTACCATTTCATTATCGTTCATTTCAAGTACTGTTACATTTAAGCCGTGCTCATCTGCTGCAGCTTGTAAATTATCAACTGCATCCTGCGTGAACGGACATTGGTTTGATTTGAACACCGTAATCCCATTATCATATTCGTTTGCTAGTTGCGGCCAATCAATAAAGCTAGGTTTCCGATCATTTTGAAAAGCATAAGCCATTAATTCAAAATCCCCTTTTTTATCCACTTGATTGAAGCCTTTTTTTTCAAAGATAGTTTTGTCTGGTAACCAGCTTTTCTTACTAGTGACTATTGTAATACCATCTAAATGTAATTCTCTCGCATCCGTTATACATTCCTCTAAGAGCTTGCTACCATAGCCCTTTCCTTTGCTCTTGCCAACGATCCAGAAGCAATGAATCACCATATATTTCTTGGCATTTATCGCTCGCCAAGTAAATTCACCGGGAATATATTCAATAAACCCTCTTTGTCGACCGTCTTCTAGAAGGATTTTTACTTTTAACCCATCTTTAAACCGTTCCTTCAGCCATGCTAGTTTATTTTGATACCCTTTTGATTTTGGTTTGCTTCTCATACAAAAAAATCCGTATTCATCCACGTTTTCAGCATTTACATTCAAGATTTCAAACATCGTCTCTCCTCCGTATCTTTTAAATGGAATGTTCATCAACTATAGACATTCTCCTACAGATTGCTTAATGCTTCTTATAATCCATTTTTCTTCCCTAATACTTTCCCCATAATCATAAAAGGATCCTCAGTCTTATTCAGTATGAATGCATTCTTAATAACAGTCCATCCTAAGCCAGTGTATAAACTTTGTGCCGCTGTATTCGTTACTTGTGTCGTTAATACAGCTGTTTTATTGTCTACACCAAGCAACAAATCTCTTATTAATTTACTTCCAAATCCTCTTTTTCGATGCAAGGGATGAATAACTAATTCAACTACTTCAAAGCAATCTTTCAACCAAAAATCGTATTCTTCCTGACTGAGCTCATTAGAAAGCAGTGTATGATAGTATTGTTCTGGTAAAGATATATATCCATATACAAACCCTATTAGTCTCCCTTCTGTTGAAATTATCCTATTCCCCCTAAATCCTTTATACTTGCTGTGTCTTACTAAAGGTTCCTTAATAGATCTATTCCATACACTTTTATACAGCTCTTCGATTTGTTCTATTATGATGTCATCTTTCTCTATTGATAACACCCGAACCACTTTGTCGCACCTCCCTCCTTGCTATAGTTTCATTTTCAGCCCTTCATGTGTTGCTTGAAAGCCTAATCGTTCATAAAAACGCAAGGCATCTGGTCTTTGTTTGTCAGTCGTAAGCTGAATTAAATGACAGCCTCTTTCTTTGGCACGCTCGATTGCCCAGTTAATTAGTTGAGTACCTACCCCTTTTCCTCTTACAGAAGAGGCAGTTCTTACCCCTTCAATAGTCGCTCGCCATCCTCCTTGATGGGTAATATATGGAGTAAATGTAATTTGTTGAACCCCAACTACTTCAATTCCAAAACATGCTACCACTAATTCATTATTGGGATCTTCTGCAATAGCTTGAAACGCTTGCAGATAACTGGCAGGTAGTGGCTGTTCATAACGCTCTCGCTTACTGCCTAAAACATCATCAGCAAGCATAGCTACAATCTGATCTAAATCTTGTAATACTGCTAACCTAAACTCTAATGACTCCGTCACTTTATTTCCCCCTTTAGTAAAAAACTATTTCGATAGTTCTCAATTGTTTATCCAGTCGTTTGAAAAGCTAATAGACCTAACGACTATAATATAAAGGACAGTAATTTACTTTTCAGCTCCTATTTTAGATTAAAGCCACTCTGCAAACCAAGCCACATAGTATGCTGCTGGTAAAAAGATTATTTGTGCTACTATGGTACCGATAAATTTAGAACTAACCATTGTTAATGAGTAACTTTTCAAATAGATGTAGTCCGTTTGTTTTTTCATGACGCGATCGGCTAACACAGACGCCTTTGGATCAATAAATAAGGTCAGAATGATGGTGGCAATCCCGTTTATTACCCCTGAGGACATTAAAGCTGCCTGAGAAACTTTTGCAGGAACTAACATGGAAGCATATATGGAGGATATGACACCCGTCGTAAATATAGCTGAAATAATGACATTTAATACAAATAAACGCTTTGGAACTGTGTTTAAGGTAATTCCTCTAAAATAGGAAATTCTCGGTAATTTGAGACATTTTACAAGCTTTTTCCAATTGTTTTTCTTGAATAATTTAGAAAAAAGAGCTAGCATGGACCCTCTTTCATTTGCTAATTGAACAATGGCTCGTGAAAAAATATTAATAAATGTTGGAAACAACAGGATTCCAAATAATACTCCCAATGATGTTACTCCTATCAAAATTCGATATTGCGCCGCAATAAAAGTTAATTTGTCTGCCCCTTTGGGAACTTCTGCTATCAATTTTGCTGTTAATGGCTGTTGAAACATAGTGGAAAATCGCGAAACAATAACCATTGTGCTAAATAACGATATAGCAGTAGCAATTAACCTTACTCTCGTACCAGATATTCTTGTTGAATAGGCCAATGTTTCTACCATTGTAATCACTAATAGTAAAATAGAAATAATGATGACCTTTGACGTTATTAATTCCATAAAAACTCCTTTAATTTTTATTCTAGCTACATTATAACTCTTTTTCTGAAATTAACTAGAAATATTTACTAAAGTTGATTTTACATTAAGTAGATGTTGTTATTGCAATAAAAGGACACCAATAGAAGTGTCCTTTTCTTTATATGTATTTATTTTAAAGGCTATTTTGCTGTAACTTTACGATATACAATATAATTCGCAGTGTTCAAAATAATTGTTACAGAAAGTAGAACTGCAGTCGCAACCACTACCCCACCTGCTGTGTCCATCATTGCACTCCAATCCTCCATTTTTACAAGATAATAGCTATAGATAATCTGAAAAGAGATAGAAATCGCACAAGCACTCATGCTAAGAAAACAAATCATTAGCCCATTTCTCTGAACTTTCTCTTTATTTCCCATTAAGTTTGTAGCCGGCAATATCCAAGCAATTAAACCAAGCACCAGGCTCCCAATATTCAGTAAACCCATTATATTTTAGTGCCTCCTTATTATATACTTTTCACATTTAAAAGCCCTAGAAGTATATTCCCTTATTCTAGTGTAGAGATAACTCTTTATCCTAAAACTAAATTACTTCCTTATTTGATATCATGTTTTAACCATTTAAACCATCTTCCATGTCCGTCTGTTTCTGCAATGGTATTTTCACTCTTCTTACCGTCCATATAATAATCTAAGTGTAAGTATCTATCTTGAATATTATTATAAAGATGAAATACTTCTCTGTGCTTCCCGATTTCTTCCACGCTTTGTAACAGAAGCTCCTTCCCTTCTCTTGGTATTTGATTCGCTACATGGGTATGAAAGATGCAAATGGCACTGCCCTCTGGAATAGTTTCGGCATAATATGGCAGCATGCTTACTCCATCACCGCTCACTACGTTCAAAGCACCTTCTCTTCTGTAATCTGCCGCTTTTTCAAATAAGAATAATCTCTCTCTATGTTCTGGCCATATCAATGCTTTTAGCCATAATTCTTCGTCTTTGTCATGTAAATCTATCGTATGTAAATCAAAACCAATCCTTTCCGTAACAGGAGGAGAAGTTTTCAATAAGAATGGCATATTTTCTCCTATTACAGTCGCAGTAATTGGCAGTTCTGACTCTGAATTTCCATACCATTCTTTACCGTATGAATAGGCATACTTATCCCACTGAAGCTGAAATCCTGCACTAGTGCCTATTTCGATTAACGCTAGCGGTTTCTTTGCTAGATTATATATCATACAAAAAGCAGGATAAAGGTAAGAACATCTTCTTACCTCATTCGTTTGGACTAACTTCGTTTGGAGAATCCATATAATCTCCTTTTGATATTTGAGGCAGAAATCTTTAAAAATAGGAAACGAAGCCTTAGCTGTTTTAGGATTCTCTGTGATACTAGGGTAATAATCTTTTAGCGAGTGATTGGTCCCCTTTAACAGTAGGTAGTGAACTGCACCAAATAATAGATTTGGGACAGGCTGCCCCTCTCTAGCACATTTAGCAATATTAAGAAGCGTTTTATCCATTGCAATTTGTTTTGACAAAAGTTCGTAAATGAAGCTTGATCCCTTACATTCCTTTTCTGCAAAGGTTAAAAATGTTTGAGTCAGCATTTCATTAGTTTGCATTCTCCTAATCATCCCCTCATATGAATTGTACTCTCCCCTGTTTAATGCTGTATGTGCTTATATGCTTAAAAATTATCTCTACTTATTATATGTAGTTTGGCTGATTCTCCTCTTACTTTGGCTGATAAATTCGGCGTTTGGCTGATTTCCTTCATACTTTGGCTGATAATTTCCTAGTTTGGCTGATTTCCCTCTTACTTTGGCTGATAATTTCCTAGTTTGGCTGATTTCCCTCTTACTTTGGCTGATAATTTCCTAGTTTGGCTGATTTCCCTCTTGCTTTGGCTGATAAATTCGGTGTTTGGCTGATTTCCCTCTTACTTTGGCTGATAATTTCGGCGTTTGGCTGATTTCCTTCATACTTTGGCTGATAATTTCGGCGTTTGGCTGATTTCCCTCTTATTTTGGCTGATAATTTCGGCGCTTGGCTGATTTCCCTCTTATTTTGGCTGATAATTTCGGTGTTTGGCTGATTTCCCTCTTACTTTGGCTGATAATTTCCTAGTTTGGCTGATTCCCCTCTTACTTTGGGTGATAAATTCCTAGTTTGGCTGATTCTCCTCTTACTTTGGCTGATAATTTCCTAGTTTGGCTGATTCTCCTCTTATTTTGGCTGATAAATCCAGTTTGGCTGATTTCCCTCTTACTTTGGCTGATAATTTCCTAGTTTGGCTGATTTCCCTCTTATTTTGGCTGATAATTTCCCAGTTTGGCTGATTTCCCTCTTACTTTGGCTGATAATTTCCTAGTTTGGCTGATTTCCCTCTTATTTTGGCTGATAATTTCCTAGTTTGGCTGATTTCCCTCTTATTTTGGCTGATAAATTCGTTATTCAGCTAATTCCCTTCATATTTTGACTGATATTATATACTTCTCTATTTAATTGAGAGCCTATTAATTTATTCAACATAACTCCCCATTATAATTTCAACTCCAAATATCTAGGCTTCTCATATTAAATAGAAATAAAGAATAGTAGACTGCTTATCGCCACCAATTAAAAAGATTTATTGATATTCAACTTCTTTATTACTCGTATTGCTCGTTCCCCAAAGAGATGAATAATTAAATTAAACTTAACACTTAGACAAAAATAAATACTTATTCCCACAACCATGCAAACTATCACTATAATACATGCATCTAACTTAGCTTGAGTTGATAAAAATAAAGTTAATAGCATATAGGTAATTAGTGTTCCAATAAACACAACGAGTGAAAAGAATCCGATTTGCAGCACTCTTCTGATTACTAACCTTAAAGAATAGCCAGCAAACTTTTTTACTGCATAAAAATTAATAATAATTGCCACTAAATATCCTATACTTGTTGCTATTACTGCCCCACTTGTTGCAAAAATTTTTATAAGTGGTATGTTCAGACATAATTTCACAATCAAACCTACCAACAAACTTATAATAGTATATTTTTGCTTATTTATTCCTTGAAGGACCGCTGCTGTAATAGAGAAAAGGGAAAAGAGAATAGCTACCGGAGCATATATTCTTAATATGTCCGTACCAAGTTCTTTATGATGATAAAATAAGGTATAGACCGGTTCGGCAAGCAGCGAAAGACCTACAACAGCAGGTAATGTAAAGAATAGAACAATTTGAATTGTTTGATTCACTTGTTGAACTAAACTTACATGATCTTTTTCTGTATATGCTTTCGTAATGGCAGGCACTAACGTTAATGAAAAAGCAGTTGCTAAAGAGACTGGAATAATGACAAGTTTATGAGTATTTAAAGTCAAAACACCAAATGCAGTTACTACTTGATCTTTTAAGCCAATAGATTCCATTGCACCTTTGAAAGTAAGTTCATCAATAAACTGGAATAATGGATTTGCAAGACCTACAAAAATAAAAGGGATCGCATATACGATAATCTCTTTGTATATTTCCTTAAGGGAAACATCAATAGCTCCTTTATTTTCTAAAAGAAGCTTATTAAGATGGGGTTTTCTTTTGGACCAATACCATAATAAGACTACTAAACTTCCAACTGCCCCTATAAATGCCGCAAAGGTTGCTACACTGACAGCAGTAACTAAACTTCCTTTTAAGAGATTTAATATAATATAGGCACCAGAAAGCATAAAAATAACTCGCACAATCTGCTCAACTACTTGAGAAACTGCCGAAGGTCCCATTGATTGATGCCCTTGAAAAAAACCTCTAATCAAACTCATAAATGGAACAATCAGTAATCCAAAGCTAACCGCACGAATAACAGTTGTCCCATCTTGAACACTTACATCGGCGTTATCTGGAATGCTAGCTGCTGCTAAAATGGGCGCAAAGAAATATAAAATAACAAATGCGACAATTCCAGTACAACTCATCATAATAAGCCCAGATTTAAATAATTTTCTCCCTACTGCATACTCCTCTAGAGAATTATATTTAGAAACAAACTTTGCCACTGCTAATGGCAAGCCAGCAGTGGCTATACTTATAAAAATAGAATAAGGGATATAAGCCATTGAGTATAAAGCATTTCCTTTTTCCCCTACTATATGATAAAAAGGAATAACATAGAGCATGCCAAGAACTTTTGAGATAATTGTTCCTAGCGTTAAAAGAAATGTTCCTCTTAGAAGTTTTGATGTTTCCATTAAATCCATCCTTTAATTATCTTTTCAAATAAATAAACCATTAAAATTAAATTTAAGTGGCATTAACCCCACTATAATTCTTATTTTTCTGAAATTCCATTTGCCAACAACAAAAAATATGTCCAAATGGTTATTGGAATCATCAAAATAATATTAGATAGAATACTAAAAATTTTTATGCTTTTATTATTAGATTGTATACCTATAATAAGTGAAACAAGTAGACCTAAGTCAATTAATAAATATAAGGATATTGGTATCCACAGAGTTAAATTAGACCCCCTTACAAAAAGAAAAACTGCAATTGAGGCTAAGAATAAGAATAATGTTAAAATAAGGGATATAAATTCTTTCTTATTTTTTTGTGACAAGTTTTCCCCTCCTTTATTAATAGATTATAAAGTACTCATTGAAAAAAGACCAATATATGGTAATAAAATATGATGCAAATTAAATAAGATATAGAGCGTTTAAAAAGTGATGGAATTAATCGCCCCTAGAAGGATTCCTCTTGGTGCTGCAATAACTATGAAGTAAAAAATGGCTAAAAGATTGAGCTTAATAAATGTTTCGTTTTTTTATCCTATCATATTACCTGCAGGATATAATTTTTCGATTGTCTTACGAAAACTGTTTATAACTTCTCTCCCAGATGCTAAAATATGGTAACAACTATGTAGTGCTTTCAACAAATATCCGGCATGATGCTGAGTTTATAAAATTAGCAGATTAATAAGTACATCTTCTATATCCTCATACATAACAAGAGATTAACTTATTGCATTTGAAGGGAGTATATATGAATAAATGGGCTAGAAAACTATTAAATACCTCTAGGGGAAAATTCGAAATTTTTATTAAAGGGCAAGGTGAACCTCTTTGTATAACCCATGACTATGCAGAATTTAATGAGACAGGAGATTATTTTGCAGAATCCTTTGTCGATACGCATGAAGTATTTCTTGTTAATCTCAGAGAAGCAGGTAGCTCCGATAAGGCTACTCAACCGTATGAACTAGGGTTACTAGAGTCTATCTTCGACTTAGAAGCAATACGGGAAGCATGAGGATTTAAAAAATGGAACTTGGCAGGACATTCCACTGGGGGTATTCTAGGAGTTATTTATGGGATATATTGCTCTAACAGTTTGAGAAAACTTGTTTTAGTAGGAGCTGCTGCAAGAGAATATATGACATTTTCTCCTGACTGTATATACAATGATAAACATCCATCCTTTAAGAAAATGCAAGATTTGATGGAAAAGTTAAAACGATCTGATTTATCAATTACAGAAAAGATGAGAATTACGAAAGAACGAACAAAGTTATCCTTATATACTCCTGAAAACTATGGAGAGTATTTTTCCCTTCCTATTCAAAAGAAAATATCCTCGATTAGACTGAACTATTTTAGCCGGGAAGTGCAACTTTTTGATGTTACTAGGAAGCTTAAGCTGATTTCAACTCCAATATTAATCATTTGTGGAAAATTCGATGTTCAGTGCCCTCTTTCCTATTCGCTTGAAATGAATGAGTGCATTCCTCATTCGAAATTATTGATATTTAATCAAAGCAATCATTATCCGTTTCTAGAAGAAGCTTCACGATTTAAGGATGAAATAGATGCATTTATGGGGGGAATTTCATGCAATTAAAGAAGATAGATATTGATATGATCGCTCGCTCGTTGCTTACTTCTCTGATCTCCGCTATTTGCGTTAGTACGATTTACCTTATTAGTTCTTCTTATTTTAGTTTGTTGGGAATACTAATATTTAGTTTTATTTTCTTTTGCTTTTATTTGGTTATCGCGTCGCCGCTGCAAATTTTCCTAAATCAAAGACCAAAGAAATTTAGTATTATCTACCTCGCGATCTATAATATTTTTTCTGGGGTTGTCACATGGATTGTTGCCATGTTTTTTGATATGAAAGATCCTTTCCATTCTTCCATCTTTTATTTTCTATTTATTTTGTGTGCATCTCTTTTTTGGATAGTTGATTCTCTGTTACTTCAGAAAAAAGCGGAATAAATATTGAAATCTGGTGTAAGAAATAAGGAGGAAACCGATGAAAAACTCATTACAAATAATAGCAGAAGCTTCTTATTCATTAAATTTTTTGGTTTATGTTCAAAATATCTTTCTCAACCAAAATAAAAATAAGGATAATTGGAAATTCCCCTATCTCCTAACAACTTGTGAGTTTCGAAAGGATTTTTTATTACAGTATCGCGGCTTATGGACTAAGATAACGAAAAGTATTTCTGAGAATAGAGATATTGACCAGGATATTTTCTATAATGAAAAACACTTATTTTATCATGAATTGTGTGATGTTACTGTCGATAATCTAACTGCTTTTAATCAAATATATGATTCCTTTTTCACTTGGTGGACAAGTCTAGCAGGTGGATTTTCCATTGAAAGGGCTATGGGCGAAACAATAGAGCATATCTATCATGATGTTTCAACTAAACTATTAGAAGAAAAAATCATCCCCAAAAAACCATTACATATTAACTTTATTTATGATAATTCTATAATAGAAGATTTAACCGCTTTTTCCTATTTCGCTGTATTATCAATAAATGATTGTATACTTCATTATAAAGAGGCCGTTGCTCGAATTAAGATTTGTGTAGATTAATTAGCTTCTATAATGGATTCAAAGTTATTTTTCATTTATAGAAGCCTTAACTTAATAACAAACTACCTACTTCTTCCCAGTCCTTCACTCTCGTTATTCGTTCGTGCTTACACATTTGATTGTATGGCTTATCAAGTAGCAATACATCTATTCCACTATTTGCAATAGAAAATGCATGGGCAGGGTTGTCTTCAATAAATAGAGTGACATTATGAATTAAAGCACATTCAGGCTTACCATTTATATATTCTGAAGCGCATACTATATCATCTATGGGCAACTTATTTTTAACAACCCAAAGTTCCGCTGAATTCATCCAAGCTTTTGACCTGCCCGTCATGATTGATAGTTTTGAAGTTTTGCTTAGTTCACTAAGTACATCAATTAAAAATGGATATGGTTTAGCTGAATGCAGTTCCTTTTGATTGTTTGTAAAAAAATCTACAAATGCTTCAAAGGAATATCCATATAAATCCGAAACTCCGTACTCTACCATTTCTTCGTAATCCAAATTTTTGTTATGTATTTTATTTAAAAGTTTTACAATCGATTTTCTCATATCAACAAGTGTATCATCAAAATCTATTCCAATATGGTTCATATAGCCCCTCGCTTTTTATGTCTTTCTCTTAAAATATTTTTTAGAACACCTAGTATATATTGCTTTATTTTTAGCACTAACCCCCCAAAAAACGCGGCACTTTTACTCTTTCTCTATATAGTTCTTGGGCCATTTTCTGCTTTTGTAATTTCTATTCCTTATCTCGCTTCATCCCTTTTATAACTTATACGCTTCTCGACTTAAAATATCGCTCCATTTAGCGTGGTTCTATTCTTTCATTAACTTTTCTATAATGAAAGGCAATTCTCCTAAATCATCTACAATAAAATCTGCTTCGGCATTTCTCCAAAGCAAATCCTTCTTCCAAATCCCTTTCATCCCTACTTTTTTCGCAGCAAGCACATCATTTTCTGGATGGTCTCCTACAAATATAGCTTCGTTTGGCTGCACATTCAGTATGTTTAAAGCTTTATTAAATATCCTAGGATCCGGCTTTTTTATCCCTTCCCATTCGGAAACCAAAATGACATCAAAATATTTTTCTATCTGCAAAGACTTCAAATTATCCATTTGAAATTGTCCAAAGCCATTGGTTATCATTCCTAAAAGAAGATTCTGGCTCTTTAATCCCTCCAACATCTTCTTAAGATTGGGAAAAGGCATGCAGTGATTTTTAAATTGGCTAAGATAATCTTGTAAGAGCTCTTCCCATGTTATCTCCTTAACCTCAAATTCAGCTGCTAATTGTTGATATACCTTATCCTTCCAAACATAGCCGCGTTGATCCAATTCAATAAATCTCTTTGTATATGTATCTTTGGGAATATGGCTAAGTTCTATATTTAATCTATCATATTGACAATCCACAAACATTTCTATTGATACATCTCTATTTAATAAAGTACCATCTAAATCAAATATAATCGCTTTAATCATGGCTTGTTTCTAATCTCCCTCTCTAATGTTAAAATTTTTTCTCTGTATTAATTATACAATTTTGAACGATTCTCCTTTTTCATTACATTATTTGTTAAAATAAAGAAAAGTTCAGAGAATTGGAGGAAGACAATGTGCTTAAAAGAAAAGTAGTATCAGCTATTCTGACTTTATTTTTATCCACTTTTGTATTCACTGTTTTTCTTCCACTAGACTCATTTTTTACTCAACCGGTTATTCAAGATGTTGATTTAAAAGAAGATCTTATAAGCTATACTCTTTTTTTCAGCTTAGGTTTACTTCTATATGGCCTTCCGATCTCCATCTTAATAGAGAAAATAACAAGCAAACTTCCTCAAGGCAGTCTCGCATTCAGCTTTATATAATATGTTTTCTTTGGTTTTCTACCTTTCTTTTTTCTTTGGATTTTCACTATCTACTCCTTAAGTATATCTATTATGTTCTTTCTTATAGATGAATCCATAAGGCGATTTAGGCAAGAAAAAGATCGTATCATACACAATGTTTATTGACTTTTTAATTGTCGGTAAGTCTTTTTAAAGGAGGAGCAAACATTTGAAAAAAAAGCGCTTATTATCTTTACTACCGTGACTTGGCTAATGATACTATGTCCTTTTGCTATATTAGGATATATCAACTATCAAAAACACTCATTAAAAAATGACGTATATGCATATCTTTTGGAAAAATATCAAGAAGAGGACATACTAGAAATTGATACTACCTTGACAAAAGCAAGCTATCACTTTACCACTTTTGTGACTTTTAGAGATGAACCGAACCAAAAATATGAATATATACGTATTGATAAGGAAATTAGACAAGCTTCCCCCAATCCTAATGAAGAGGAGGAACATTTATATAAACACCTTGATTTTAACAAATATAATTAGTTAAAATACAAATTTCCCCATCTCTTACACTGTTTTGCTGGAGAATGTTTTGTATTAGAGTAAAAGGGATTAGTTCGATATGTAACTTCCATTATTGATAATGTTCGTTGTATTTTCCTTCTTCATAAATTTCTCTTGCGCCAAGAGCTGTCCATTCTTGGGGTGTTAAATCTGGATGTAAATCTAAATAGGATCTCATCATTTGATAACCCACATTGTAACCATAATTATAAGGCAATCCATTCCCGCCCGATATTATTTCTGCTGCCCTGTAGGGATCTTCTTGGAATAAATCTGGTTCAATTTGATTCCAATCATCCTTATTAAAATTGTAATTAATAGTAGTTAGAGAAATATCTGGATATACAAGCTTTTCAAATATTACTGCTTTCCCTTCAAGAATTAAGTTATCCAATACGGTATGAGAGTGAGAATTATTAAAGTACATTTCCGTCCACACACTATGATGATATTCGTGAGCAATTCCTGCTTTAAGAGTTTCCTCATTAAAAAGTTCATTGTATAATACACTGATTTTTCCTGCTCCCTCTGTAAACATTAAAGTTGTACTCTTAGTTGCCTCTGTAGGATAAATACATATATTCGTTTTTTGATTTGATGGTATATAATTAGAAGATTTTATTAAACTTTCCTCAATGGCTGAATTTATAGCCTTCACATCCATTGTTTGAATGATATTATTAACTTCTTCTCTATTTTCTGGTGCTTTAACAGTCTCTGTGAAATACTCTGCATCCTGATAACATGCCTCATAAATAGGATTAATTACTTCCTCTTCAAACACCTGACTTTCTGACATATTTACATCCTCTTTTATTCTTTTTTCGAAGTTCTCATATAGTTTATATACGTGAATTATATGGTACGATTGACCAGTTTCAGGATGTTGAAATGAGTATGTAAGTCCTTCTTTTACCTTTTTTTCTTGTTCTACTATCTCATTTTGTTGACATGACGATAATAAGAAAATAGTAAACATCAAATAATATTTAATTCCCCGCAAAGTTACACCTTGCCTCCCATAGATTTTTCATAATTTATACGTTCTAAGCACGTAAAAGTTCCCGAACATTCTAATAATTCTTCATAGAAAAGGAGAAGAAAATAGAAAGGACTACCGAGAAGAGAAATAGAAGATAATTTTTTAAACCCTCCTCTACTTATTTTGATAGAATATACTACTAAGCAGTTAGATACTTATATAGGAGTAAAACTATTTGTCCAAAGAAAAAACGAATTCAAGACCAGTTGGCTTTCTTTTGAGAGGCTCATTGTATTCCTTGAATATTAATTTAATGTTTGACATATTATCAGGTAAGGGCGGTGTTACAATGAATTCAAATGATATATGCCCACCGGAAGCTCCACCATGATCGTTTCGACAGTCGTAATCAATATGAGTGCCATCGATGGAAAGTTCTATAAATATAAAATGGTGCATATCTCCAGGCTTCTCTTCGGAGACATCCTTATCAATATTCAAGTGAACTAAACTGGCATTTTTATATTGACGAATGAATGGTACTGAATAGAAAACATTATTATCTTCATACGATTTTAAAACTGGTTTATTTTTCAGAAATCCTTTAGGTACTTCTATCGGTTTATACATATCCTCTCTTGGTAAGTGGCTAAAAACATCATTTAAAAAATCCCCATTCAAATTATATTTTTTAGACCAAATAGCAATATGCTGCGAAGTTGGATCTCCAGGATCACTTGATATTATTTTTCTTTGACTTATTAATTCACATATTTTTTCATCAATTGACTCCACACGTTTATCATAATAGTTACCATAGGATTCAAGTGTCATTTTGTACTCTCCTATACTCACGTTTTTATTTCCAATATAACACAATAAAGGAAATAGTTGAAATCCCAGTTATTCATTCTAACGGTTTTTATATAAGCTTACTTTACTTTTATAAATATAAAATGTGTTCATCAGCTAAATGAAAACCACTTTTGAAAAGAATACCGGAGAAAATGGCGTTCATCAGCTTAACTATGAGAAAGGAAAAGAGGAAAATGAATATTAACTCTTTATCAGATTTGTTTAACTCCATTATTTGTCCTTTATAGTCTTGGGCTGAAAAGTCTCCGGAAAATTGGAATATTTTAATTGGTGTTGGAGGGATTCTACTTATTGGAAGTGCGATTTTGCCTTTTTATTTTATAAGAAATTGGTCTAGAAGACGAATGGACTAGTAAAATCTTTTTACAAAGCTCTTCCTGAATGTTGTGGGCAATTATTTGTGTGACATGATCTTTCCAAAAGATAATATGTGGACTATCTTTTTCTTGTTCAAATATGCACTGGCATTTTTAGCAGGCGGAGTATACTTAGTTCTACAGTATAAAAAGCAGATTTCATAAAAACAAAAGCCATTAATCATTGTGTTTCAACAATGATTAATGGCTTCCTGGTAGAATACTTAGTGATGTACTAAAAATGTATAATATAAGCGAGTATTATTTCTGTACAATAGGAAAAGTAACGGTAACTTCTGTTCCTTTTCCTTCCTCACTCTTAAAACGAATGGTTCCATCATACTTTTCGATAATATTATAGCAAATCATTAAACCAAGCCCAGTTCCTTTCGCTTTTAAGGAATAGAAAGGCGTTCCTATCTGCTCTAATTGTTCTTCGTTCATCCCTGTACCGTTATCGATAATTACAATTTTTAATTCGTCTAATTCTCCTATTAATTTTACATGGATGGTATCACCAGGCTGGGAGGCTTCAATCGCATTTTTCAATAAATTTACGAATAGTTGTTTAAATTCCATGATATTACATTGAATCTTATAGTCTGTTTCACTTTCTAATTCAATATGTATCGTATCATTCATTGCATATGAATTCAGTAAGTCCATCACTGTATGAAGAGCTAGTTTAACGGAAATAATCTCTGTCTTCGTTTCGCTTGGTTTAGCTAATGATAAAAAATCTGAAATAACTGTCTCAGCTGCTTCTAGCTCATCTAACATCAGCTTATATTGTTTTTTTATATGTTCAGGTATTTCCTTATCCTTTTCATGAAGCTGGATAAATCCTTTTACTACCGTAATAGGATTGCGAATTTCATGTGCAACAGCTGCCGCAAGCTGTCCAGTTGTCCGCAGCTTTTCAGCTTGCTTAACTTGAACATAATATAGCTCTTGATCCTTCATTCTTTTTTGAAAAAGCAGGAAAAGAAATAGCAGCAAAAGCTGTGTCCCCAAGAAATTAGTGATAACTCCTATAAAATCCAAATAGCTATAACTATGTATGCCAGGGGTATTATTCATCATCAAATAAATAATTACGCATAACATAATAGTAATGTTCCCTAACAATGTAATATAAAATAATCTAATATGTAAAAATAAGACAGGAATAACTGGGATAAAACAAATCAGCAATATCAAAGCAAATCTGTCAGGAAACCGTAAATACATAAAGAAAAAGTAGGCAGACATCAAAAAAATAATCGTTGCTCTAAAATTTAATGTATCTTTTTTGGGAAAAATGACTAGTAGAATAGAAATACTTACAACGAATAAACATTGCAAGATTAAAGACATCGAAATAATTCGATTATCCTCTATGTAAACTATCACTATCCCTGCGCTCATTAATATGATAAATAAGCCAATAATCATACGATAAAGCTTTATACTAGGTAAAAATTCATTGTCTATCATTAAAACAGTCCTCACATTATATTAAATTGTAGGTTATTTAAATGCTTCTGAAAAATGGTACATCATAATCATAACTGATGTTTTTATAGTACACAATTTGTAATCTTTATTCACTAAGACGTTCAATTTCTTGTCATACGAAGGGCAAGCTTTTTATACTCACTACTATGTAAAAGTCTATTTTACCTTATTGTTCCAACTTTTTGTAGTCTAATCTGACTATTCCTTTTTGTTAATTCTATATTATTGCCGTGATTATCATTTATTTAAAAATTCCCATGGTTCATTTATTAGCATTATTCGATCATTGTTTCCATTTAAAAGAATTCAAAAGACCACCTAAGAAATCAAATTAGATGGTCTACTTAAATACATATGGAAAAATGTGTACATTTATAGTTAATTACTTTCTGCTTTTAAATTACTCGACAATATCGCAAGGAAATGTAACTCTCTCCTTCTACATTGCCGTATGTATCTTGTTCTTTCTTAAAAATAAATCCTTTCGCTTCATAGAATGGGATTCCTTTTTGATTACCTTTCGCTACTGACACCCATTGCTCACTTGCTGCGAACTCTTCCTTCTGCTGTTTTGTGAGAACATCTAATAATTTTGTACCAATGCCTTCATTCCGTCTATCCGGATTGATGTATAAAACAAACACTTCGCCAGCGGTATCATTTATCATGCCACCACCGATGGCACCGACTACTTCATCATTATCAATGGCAACAAAATAGCCTCCCCATTCTCTACTTGTTTCCGTAACTTCCTTGTGAATTCTTTCCCGATTATAAAACGTTGAAATAATTCTAGTAATATATTCTTTTGAACAGAGATCTTCATATGTTGCCCAGTAGCCATCCCTGCAAACCTTCGCAATTCCTTCTACATCTTTCGGTTCCGCTTTTCTAACTTCAATCACAATCTCACCCCCTGTTATTTATATTATGTAACACCCATTAACACAAAGGTCGGGAAATTGTATTTTCTATCCATCTGGATCTGCCTCAACAACTTCACATTCACGATTAATAGGTCCTTGGACAATTCTACAGTCTTCTTTCTTAATGGCACTCACAGAAAGTTCTATAGTATCAACCTGTAACTAAATGATTTTCCTCTATTACTTTATATTTTCATATTTCTTTCCATATTAGGATTATAAACTTGCAGCCATTTTTCCGTGATACTTATCATCCATTCTCCTATGTCATTTAAAAAATTTATAATAACTTCTGAATTACTTATTGGATTAACAGCATACTCCAGTGCTTGTTTCATTTCGGATTCTTTGCTTGGAAAATGTTCAGAAAATAGTTTATATGCCGGGTACAGATCCCTTGTGTATTTGTTTTCTTCCACTAGAACCAGTGCTAGTCCTGCCCTAACAATGATTTTCATTATCCATCTGCAGCAATCCAATACATCTTCAACATCTTCGTTCCCAGTAAGTTCTTCTTTTGCTTGTTGAATTTGACTTCTTAAATTCACAAGATGTTCATTGGCAAGTGTTTTGTCTGCTTTATAGTTAGGTAAAAAAACACTTATATCTTTTCCGTAAACACAAATGCTATGAGTTTTTATCATAAACGGGATTATTGAAAAGTTAGTAGTCTCTAAAATATTTTCAATAAAATAGAAACTAAGTTCAACACCATCAACTTCTTTAAAGTTTTCATTTAAAGCTTGTTCTGCCTTATCCACCCAATTTAAGTCAATGGCATCAATATTTTTATTGGTAATAGCTATCGTATCCAAATCTGATACATTATCTATTCCTAATCCGCGAGGAATAGAACCCCTAATATACACACTATGTAAATGTTCTCCTAAATAAGATTGATATGTTTCTATTACCGCATCTATAATATATTTAAATTCAGGTTTTATGGCATTTATACTCGAATCATTTATGATATGGCCTCTTGAATCTGTCCGACAAAAATGCCCAATATTTTTAATTTCTATCAATAATCTCTCCTTTAAAAGAATTTCATGATTCTTCCAATTAAATTATGATACTATTATATTAACAGATTTTTCTAAACTCAGACTAGGAGTATTGCTTATGAAAATTATCATATTAGGGTCAACTGGATTTTTAGGATTTTCCTTATTTGCACTTGCCTCATCCATCTCTGATTTTTCTGTTTACGGAACTTCCCGTTTTCCAAATGCCCATTCACATATTTTACAACTGGACATAAATAACAAACATCAAGTAACACAACTAATGAACCATATTGATCCTGATGTTGTTATTTGGTCTTTGATGGATGGAGAAAATGAAAAGCAGCTTATTGAAATTGGCCTCAACAATATATTAACTGCCATTCCCCCAAAAACAAAATTAATATATTTGTCAACAGATGCTGTTTTTGTCGACGGCAAAGGTAACTATTCTGAAACCGATCTACCAGGATTTTTACCTAGCGAGGCACCGTTATCTACATATATAAATGCCAAACACATAGGGGAAGAATTGCTCCTTACAAATCATACAAACCATATAATTATTCGTACAGGTCCTATTTATGGAAAAAATGCTAATCAAGATATTGAAGCCAGAACAAAACGTCTCATTCATAAAATTAAAAAGTATGGATATGCGAATACCCCTGCCAACACGTTCAAAACGTTTGTTCATATTGATGATTTATCAAAAGCAATAATCGAAATCATCAATATGAATTTAACAGGCGTTTTACACGTTGGTCCAATACAGAAGGAAAGCTATTATTCTTTTTATGTCAAAAGATTATCGCAAATTGGATTTGCAACTACCAATCTTCTGCCCTTTTCTATTAAAAAGTACGAAAAAGCTTTTCATGCTTTTGATACTTCTTTAAATACCCAAAAAGCCGCTAGCTTACTGAAAACATACTTTCGCAATGTTGAGGAGCAAAGCGGTATAGAATAGAAAGGAAGACAAATTAAAAAATAAACTTTTTAAAAATTATTAGATAAACTGTCATTTATTTTTTATAGAATAAAGTCCAACAATTTCTAGAAAATAATGGAGGTTTTATAAAATGAAATTTTTCTTAAAGTTACATGTTATTAGTATGCTATATGCTCTTATATTTTTTGTTCCGATCGAACTAATGTTAAATGTTTATAGGATTAACAGACTGACAAATTGGGAATTTGGAACGATAAATATGTTAACTGGTACAGCCATTATTGTTGAATTTGTTGTCGGTACAATACTAATCATTCTTTTAACGAAAAAGTGGTTGGATGGGCGAAAGGCAAGTTTTTGGACTATCCTTCTTTGGCTGCCATATCTTGTACTTTTGGTTTATCTATTTGCTGTTTTATTTCCAATGACTCATCGTGAAGATGAGCCTAACCCAGTTACTGGTCTTTTAGCAATAGGAGGATTGATGATTTATCCTTTTTATATATTAATACTTAATTTTTCACTTTATAAAAGGTGAAAACAACAATTAGGACTCTTTAGTTCAAAATGCACCATTGTATTTCAACAAAGCGTATAAATGAAAAAATAGCAATTATTCATTTAAGTCAATGGTTGTTCAAAATAAGCGATTTCCTTGAGCATTTTCTCTCTATAGGAGAAAAAGAAGCGTTATTTTTATAAGAGTTTTATGCCTATAAGAAGCTTCCCCTTTATATGAAAATTACCTCAGCTCGATAGAATTGGGTAATACAGCTCTCCCTCTTTTTCTAACCGTATATTTCCTAAATAATAACAAAAGCTAATCATAATACAACATTCTGAGGAGCGATTTTTATTATGAGAACCCCTTTTTTATTATTACTTCTTTTCATATCTTTACATCCTGTTGCAGCTGTAACCACCGTATCAGAAGGCATACCTCAAAAGGAAAAACCTGCATCAACAGAGTCTGCCTTTTTAAGATTTCTCGGTCCAACCATACTTGAAATCATGGAGAAACATGGTGATAACCAGCTTTATATGAATGAACAAATAGAATCGATTACTTTTAACGAACAAGAAGATTCGTATGATGTAACATTACATGTAGTTGGGTTTGAAGGAGCACATAATCCCCCTTATAATTTCATTCAAATGGTCATTCGTATTCCAGGGAGGAAAAATAAAACTGGTTATTATGATGTCATTTCCTATAAGAAGCATTTGGTTGACAATGTAGATTACAAAAAATAATTATAGATTAGCCATTCTCCCTATTCCTTATCTTTATTTTGATAATAAACTTCCAGTAGTTTTTTACTGGAATATTATCAATCATCATACCTGTTAGGTGGCTATCCGTAATTTGAAGGTGACTAAAGTTACTATTACTTATCTTAGTCCCTTGTAGATTACATCTTTCAAACGAGACTGGTTCTTTATTATCTCCCAGATTTGTATCTATAAAACGAACTACCCCTTATGTAACTAATCTTAATTTCCGATAAGAGAGGTTTAAACCAGCATAGAGCGAATGTTGAAAATTAATGTTTTGGAATCTTGAATAGCTATAGTTACAGTTGATTATTTGTGCATTCATTAGATTACTATTACTATATGAACTACCTCCCAAATTCACCTGATAAAACTCATTTTTACCCCTATCACAATCCCCATATTGCCTATTCGAAATATCTTTATTTTTTATTATATTTCCTCTATCCAATGAACTTTCTTTTCTCTTTATGTAAAAATATTCATCCTCTGTTTCAAGGTTCGCTTTGTAACCCATTTTTTAATAAAAAAATGATTATTTATTTGTCTGCTAGAAATTTTAAGGTCCCAAATTCGGACTCTAGGAAATTCTTCCTCTCTTAATTCTAAAACGCTTGAACCCGATTTTTTTCCTCTGAAAATTCTGATAGGGTTATTAATTTATAGCAGCTACTTTATCTCATATTACCTGAAATGTATTAAAGTAGTCTATCTCCGTTCAGAAAATTCTGTTAAGGTTAAATGAAATGTTCTCACTCTTTACAAAAAGACGCCTTCTTACCAAGGTAAGTTCTCTATAGCGCTCCAAAAATATTAGTTGTTTTTTAATCCCTTATAATATTAGTTTTCCAACTTTTTTGCAGCTTCCGAATGTAAACAATTTGTCCAATGTGGTAGGCGTTATGAGTGGACAAATTTCCTAGCACTTGCCACCACTTTGCCTTCTCCGAGAAACCAATTACATCATTATCTACCTTTTCTTGCGTCAATAGGTCTTGCCATTGAAGCAGAACAGCTAAGAGGGACTTTTTTAAGTCAGCAAACGTTTTATTTTCTGGAATAATAAAGCTTTCATTATTATCATTTATGGAAGCAACAGCATTTACATAAGATTCTTTGTATCTCGTTTGCCAAGTTTCATTCCAGTAAAGAAGATGTTGGACAATTTCTGCGATACTGTTGCTGTCATCATTGGGTTTCCAAAACGCTTCTTCCTCTGTTAAATTTACAACTGATTCCGAAAACGGTATGTACCAGCTAGGATCGTTCGCATTTGCTAACAATTGATCTTCCAAAACGTCTTTAGCAAGAGACATAACCAATCACACTCCTTCTTATTATAAATATTCTATTTCGACGACCTTCTGAAAACTCCTGTATTATTACATTATTATATATTTTTTTCCTCCTTAACTGCAGAAGACAAATAGCTATTACTAATCCACTAATTTAGAGAGTTTGACCATTATCTATAGTAAATACTTGCCCGGTTATAGATTTTTGAGTTAGTTGAAAAACTATCGCTTCAGCTATATCATCTGGTGTGGAAATCCTTTGAAGTGGTAATTTACCTGCAAGTTGATACATCTTCTCTTCATTACCAGCCCACCACCTTGTTTCAACAGCACCAGGAGAAATGCTATTAACTCTTATTGAAGGTGCCAATGCGATAGCCAATGACTTTGTCATCGTATGTATAGCAGATTTTGTTGCTGCATATGGGATAGACGAACCTATCCCAGTCATTCCTGCTACACTCCCCATATTTACAATTGCTCCAGAATGTTGTTTTTTCATATAAGGAACAACCGCTTTTATGCAATAGAACATGCCCTTCACATTAACACTGAAAAGAGAATCCCATATATCATCTGTTACTGCATCTAAGTCATCCATAGCTATTTGGGCTGTGATACTCGCATTATTTACTAATCCATCTATAGATCCAAAAGTTTGAACAGTTTGGGATACTAATTCCTTTACTTCCTTTTCGTTTGCTACATTTGCTTTATAAGCAATAGCTATCCCGCCATTTTGTTTTATTTCATTAACAACTTTATGAGCTTCCTTTTCAGATTGATTGTAATTTATCACTACTTTTGCACCTTCAGCAGCTAGTTTTATAGCTGCAGCTCTTCCTACTCCAGTTCCAGCCCCAGTAATGATTACTACTTTATTCATTAATTCCATTTCCGTATCATCCTTACTTATTTTTATTTGTACTATTACATTATGCTTTAATTAAAATGAGGAGTACAATACAGAATATTGAATTAGGTATCATTTTAAATGATATCAGAGAGAAGGGCGAAACTATTGGAAAGTCATGAATTAAAGATTTTCAAACACGTTGCTGAATTGCAATCAGTATCTAAAGCAGCCGAAAAATTAGGATATGTACAACCAAACGTTAGTCAACGAATAAAAAATTTAGAAAATGAACTAGGCGTGCGACTATTTATGCGAAATAATCGGGGAGTAACATTGACTGAAGAAGGGAAAAAATTATTAGATTATACAAATAAAATACTACAATTGATAGACGAAGCTAAGACAGCTATTAATCCTAATAAGTGGAGAGAACCATTAAAAATAGGAGCTTCTCAAACAATTTCTGCCGTTAAGATTCCTTCCTTACTTTCTGCATTTTTAAAAGAATCTAATAATCTAGATGTGAAAGTAAGAACAAGTAATAATTTGATGTTAGAAGAAATGCTTTTCTATGGTGAAGTGGATGGTATATTTGTAAATAGCAGTAAAAATACATCTGATTGCGAGATTGTTTATAGTTACTTAGAGAAAATTATACTAATTTCCCCTATACCTAACCCAATTCTTATTAATTCAAATCAGACGTTGATAGTTAATAGTGATAAAAATTGCATATATAGAAAACACTTATTAGAGTGGTCCAAAGAAAGCAATTTTCATAGTTCTAACATCATTGAGTTTGATTCTCTTGAATCTATTATTCAAGCAGTTCATGATGGATTGGGTATCAGCATAATACCTGCAGACATTGCAAAAACTCGAAAAGGTACCGAGGAAATCATATTCACAGAATTACCTAAAAGATAAAAATAGACTTTTTAATCAAAAAGAAAAAGCAACACTCACCAGGTTTAAAAAAATTCATTCGCTTTTTGCGAGAAAATAATGAACTAAAATAAAATAGATTATTTTAGGTGGTTTATTGATTTATCGAACTAATTCTTAGATGCTGCTACTTTTAACTTCTAAAGTGTATATTCTGGCCGGATAATATATTACAACTCCAGTTTTTATCCTCGCTCAGATTATAAAACTGCTAGAAACAGGTAAATCTAGCAGAAATACAATTTATTCCGGTAACTTAGATGTTATAATTAGTTTCTCATCTTTATTTTTCGTCTCTATTTTCATTAAATAAACTCCATTATTAGCCGTCATATCAAAAATATCATTATCTTCAATTTCCCCAATTTTTTTTATATTCCCATTATCAATTTGATATTTTTGGAAATGGTTACTAACACCAGTACCAACAAAAACATGATTGCTACCATCCACTCGTAGTCCATTAACTTCCATATACTTACTTGAGAATTCGTTTGCCTTTTTCGTTTGTGTATCGAAAAGAACCAATTTATTGTCTGCAAAAGACTCAGTAAAGAAAGCTAAGTAAACAATTTGGTGATCATTTAATAATTCTCCCCAGCCAATCTTCTTATGAGGACTTTGGAATTCTTCTAACTTGTGCGTTGAAATATTATATAAATAACAGTAGCTTTTTCCTTCCCTTATATCTGTGAAAAGGATTTTTCCATCTTGAACGGATAAAAATGCATTATCAAGAGTATGTGTTTTTAGATTAAAAACAGTTTTATTACGATGTGTCTTTAAATCTCTTATCATAACATAAGATTGATTTTTATTTTGATCAAAATATATCCATGCTAGATAATTATCAGCTAACACAGGAAATTCATTTTTGATCGACTTATCGTTTTCCTTTGTGATCGGCTCAATTTCCCTTGTTTTTGTATTCATGATATATATGTTTTTCTGATCCCCAAAATCATCACTGTCTACCCATGTAACCCATTTATCATTAGCTTTTAGCCCTTGAATAGAAGAACTATCGAATTTTGTTGTGAATAGTGTTTCAACTTTATTAGTTTTTCTGTTGTATTGGATGATTTTATTAGCCATTCCTGAAGGGCTGTTATCAGCTGCACTCATATAAACATTGTCTTTGTAAGCAGCATAGGATGATATTTCTTTATAGGGTAAATTCACATTCACATCAAAATCTTTATCATAAATCTGAGTCTTTTCCGATGATTTAGAATTTGTTGCTGATGACTTTTTTGTTTGAAGTAAATGATTACCATAAAATACGATAAATATAAGTACTAGTATAGTTATTAATATAAATGTATTTTTTCTCGTCATTACGCCCCTCCTTCTTCAATATACAAATTTTTGATTAAAATATAATACGAAAGGTTGTAAGATTCTCACAACCTTTAATGTAGTATTACCAAACCATAACGGGGTTAGAACCGTTTGTCTCTTTGTCAGCTTCATATACTGCTCGAGCTACCCCTTTTTTTGAAACTGTTGTCTTTAATTTTGACCAATATGTTCCCCCTTTTGTAAATTCAGTGTGATGATTTGGATCAACTAAACGAAATTCATCTGCATTTTTATCATACCCGCTTACTGTAACATAGTGCCTATATTTTGTCCCTCTATATTGTTCTATAAAATCAGTTCTCGTTAATAGAATTGGTGCAGTTTTCTTATTCCGTAATGTTGTCTTTACCCGAGTTTCTAATTTTACTGCTGGCTTTGAATATTTAGCGATATTCCCAACAATATAGGGGTTTCCACTAAATTTATACACATATTTATATTTATTAAGACCATCAGCTAAAAAAGTAGATTTTGTACCACCACCGTTGGGGAGAGTACCTATTGTGTTTCCGAAATGCTTTTGACTCGGAAGTTTTTCAGAACTACCACTTTTCAATTTATGAAAACTTAGAGATTGTCTACCAGCAGCTACTCCGCAAAAGTTACTATACTGCTGCTTATTATATTTAACAGAAATCGTGTAATGCTCATTGGTTTTAGCAGCTACCTTCGACATAGCTTGTTTCTTTTGAAAGGCCTGTTCTTCTCTTTCAGTTTGTTTATCTCTTTTCTCTTCCAGAGAGTTATAATACTCTTCATTTTGAATATAATTTGGATCATTTAATGCGGCACCCGTACTAATATCATCATTCGCTTTGGATTCAGTTTCAGCAAATACAGAAATTGGTATTATCAAAGCAGTACTTATAATTGTTACTAAAACTAATTTTATTAATTTTTTATTCATATTATCTTCTCCTCATAAATTTTATTGTTAAATATATCCTAATAATACCATAATATAGAATTCAGAGAAGAATTTTTTCCTTTTTATAGAAATAGCAAGTATTTTGTACCCTACAGAAATTTATTGAAGGAAATTTTATAATACTCGTATATTTGCTGAACCACACAAAAAACTTCGAATCTTTTAATCTCGAAGTTTTTAACTAACTATATTTCTCTAAACATTATTTTACTTTCCGTTTACTCTGATTCTTTCATCATATAAATAATTTCTTCAATTGAAAGTGTATCCAGTGGTATGTCAACACAAAACTAGACAACTTTTTTTAGGTGTTTCTGTTTATATTCAATAGGGCTTAAATAACCTAACGTTCCATGAATTCAATGTAATTAAACCAATTCACATAGTCGTATAATTCCCTTGATAATTCTTCTAAACTAGTAAAATGCCTTTCCTTAATAAACTCTGTTTTGATAATTTTAAATGTTTCTTCTGCCACTGCATTATCATAAGGACAGCCTTTCATGCTTAATGATTGCTTTATATCGAAAGTCTCTAAAGCTTCATCTATTAGCTTATTTTTAAATTCATTTCCTTGATCCGTGTGGAAATATCGAATCTTTCTTAAATCCTTCTTAATGGAAGAAAAGGCGCGATATACGAGTGCTGCATCTTTGTTTGGACCGGTACTTTGTCCAATGATTTCTCGATTAAAGAGATCAACAAATACACATACGTATTGCTACTTTTTATCGACCCTTACGTATGTCAATCACTAACGACCACTGTCATTTCTTCTTCTTGATGAAAAGCACGATTTTATTCATTTTGTTGCTGGGATTCATTGCACTTCTTTGAATGTGGTTTGAATTGAGCCACAGTATAAGAGGAAACAAGCCCTTGTTCCCGCATAATGCGACCGATTCGGCGTCTAGAAACGATAAATCCTTGTTTTTTTCATTCCACTTTTATCTTACGTGTGCCGTAGTTCTGCCGGCTTAAGCAAAAGATTTCGATGATTTTTGAGGTTATATCATCCTCTGACGCTCTTTCTTTGGCTTCATAATAATAGGTGTTTCTTGAAAGCTGTAGGACTTTACACATTGCTGATATCGAGTATTTGTGTTGGTTATTCTTAATTACATTTACTTTCGTCCTAGTATCAGCCCTGCCTGCTTTAAAATGGCATTCTCCATTTCAAGTTGCTTGTTTCTTTTCCGAAGTTCCTGAAGTTCCTTTTGTTCGGGTGTTATATTATCCTTTTCTTGAAAGGAACCGGTAGTTTGATGCTGATTAATCCACTTATCTAAGGAAGATGGGGTTAACTCATATTCCCGAATGATATCCTTTCTTGGTTTTCCGTTCAGATATAGTTGCACCATTTGTTGTTTGAATTCTGCAGTAAATGTTCTACGTGCTCTTTGGTAGATTCTCCCCTTATTGTCTTATTGGTATTCTACTTGACCTTAAAATATCTGTCCAACTAAGTGTAGCCTATCCATCCATTATTCAATTATAAAAAAGTCTTTTATTAGCTAAACTGTCCCTTTTGTAATATAGAGCATCCACTCCTTATTTGAGGAAAGGACGCAAAACTTAGATGAATATATAAATTACTTCCAAGTTTCATCTAATTTATCTGAATAGAAATTTATAGCTCTTTTATAACTCAGTAATTCAGTGTCATTTGTCGTATTAATTAAACACTTTAGTATCAGCTCCATCGCTTTACTATGTTCTTTTAAATTGTATAAGGTCATGGAATAAAATACTTGAATTGCATGATTATCTGGGAATAATTCCATTCCTTTTAGGAATACGTCTTTTGAATTTTCATATTCTCCTAAAGCTCTATATGTACTCCCTAATCCCAATATTGCACCTTCCATATCCTTAGAAGGTAATCCTATTTTTATAGCATTTTCGTAATATGGCACTGCCTTTTCTTCTTCTCCCAATATATCAAAGCTCCAGGCGTACTGATAATTATATATAGCATCCTCTGGGAAATCCCTTACCAATTTACTAAGCACTTCGTTAGATTCTTTAAAATTACCATTCTTCCGTAGATCTAAAGCTTTATTAAGTTTGATATTCATCACATATATCTCCAATTCTTTTCCTCTACGTCTTTTATCCTAACGCAGTTCTATTAGTAATTCTATTTGAATCATTAAATTCCTTCCTTCGCTACACCATTTGTTCTATGAAGAAAAATAAACTAAAATGGAGTATTCAACAAGAAAAATCATTCTAAGGAGTACTTGAAATGGCCTTTATTGAAAGAGAAAAATGGATATTGCTTGATGGTAATTCTAGTATTAAGAGAACTAGGTCTCAAAAAGGTCCACTTCCCACCTATAGGAAGGATTAATGAGAAGAAATATTGATTTAATTTATGTGGGTTAGGAGAATGTACTACGGATGTGTTTAGACATGGAAAAGGAAAAAATATCATTACATTCGTTTATGATATAGAAAATCTACTAAAATTGGGAAAATAGAACTTTTTCATGATGGAATGTTATTTATATTTAACTAAACAAAATTTCAAGTTAAATACAACAGATAATTTTAGCTTGCATAGAAACTTTTGCACTAATAATCATGTAGTTTAAGAGCAGATTTTATTTGTTTAAAATGATGTAGATCGTGTTCCATTAATCCTTTTAAGTACTCATAAAGTGTTAGTTTAGATTGATTAATCTGTAATTCAATTAACCAATTATCATCAGATATGTTGCTTAACTGATTAATTAACTCGTATCGAATATGTATGCATTTTTTAAAGGTACTCTCTATATCTTCGGTTCTAGCAATTAATGCAGATTGAGAGTTTAAATCATCAGCTTTAGAACCTTTTGGCAAATCTTTAGCTGATAATAAATATGGAATTCTGTATTGAAAAACAAATTCATCCCAAGCATAAAAGTGGCCTATGAT
This sequence comes from Niallia sp. FSL W8-0951, assembly GCF_038006525.1. Lineage (NCBI taxonomy): Bacteria > Bacillati > Bacillota > Bacilli > Caryophanales > Bacillaceae > Niallia > Niallia sp. FSL W8-0951. The sequence goes on along the minus strand of NZ_JBBOVK010000001.1, from coordinate 1,103,369 downwards.
TTCTATGACAGACCATTTTCCTTCTCCAATTGGTTTTCTAAGCAGATTTTCATTAAAATTTTCTAATTTTTGTATAAATCCTATAAATTTCTGTTGATGCTCTAAAATTTCTAATTTCTGTTTTAGCAATTGTACCACCCCATATATTTATTCGCATTTATTTGCGAGAACCTCGAATAAATATTTCAAAGTCCCAAAATCTTCTTTTGGTAACATTTCATAAAAGAATGCTATTTAAAAATAAGGCTCGATTATTGAATAACCGATAAAAATCCTTCATGAACTTGCCCCTTTAGATGAATATCAACATTGTTTAATAAATCAATGTTTCTTTAAGAAGTTTAGCATTTCATTGAAAGCTTGTTGGGATGATTTCTCATTAAATTTTATAGAGTATGGGTCGCTAAATCCGTGATGTCCAATATATTTATGTACTTCTATATTCTTTTTATCTAAATTTAAAATTAACTCATCCACATTAAATGATTGCTCCTCTTGAGGAAAGAATAAAATTATAGGACATAGTGGTACTATTTTCGTGAAATTCCTTATTCTCGAACCATAGTATCCCACAACCCCATCAAGACAATCTTCCTCGCTGCACAACCAAGCAATCGTTGCCCCTACACTAAATCCAATAATATATATTTTTTGATATTTATTTTTAACACCTGCTAATAAATTCTTTATTTTATCTGCAGCATCGGAGAATCCTACAGTCTCCATAAAATTGTGATAGGCAACTTTCTCCTCAGAATAATCAAATGGTTGTTCTCGTTCTAATAAGTTTGGGCAGATTACATCAAAATCCTGTTTTGATAATATATCACAAAAATTCTTTATATGTTGATTAATGCCATAGATTTCATGTATGACAATAATTAAATTATCTGATTTTCTCAGTATTTGAAGCATTTTTATTTCTCCTCAAAGGTAATCTTCAATTATATAACCAATAGAGATTAAATCATTTCTTATTCAACTATCCTCCCTCAATAAACAAACACTTATCTCTTAATACGCAGCTATTCTCACTAATACTATATAACTTATTTAGCCTGATAAATTGGGGTTATTAAGGTTCTCGGAAACCATACAGAGCAACAAATGTTACAAATAGACTAGTTAATATCATTGAAATACTAAAAAGAAATAATAAAATTCTATACTTATTCTTTTCTGCGAAAATAGCAAACAAGAAACCTATAATATTGTATAGATTTAGTAAAACAATAAAGGGATATCCCTTAGTTCCAAAAGATAAAGCGGTAAGAAGCTTTTCATCATTTTGTGACAACGAAATAAACAGAAGAAATCCTAATAATGTGGAAATTACAGACAAAATCGAAAAGAATTTTCTCATTTTCCTCCTCCAAATATTTCTCTTAATGACTAAAAGTAAATTTTTTACATAGGTTATATTTAGTATAACATACTGCCATTATTTCCAAAGACACTATGTTTGCTTCTATTTAATCTAACTCTGCGGTAAGTTCTTCTACCAGTGCTTTTTAATGAAAAAATGATTGAAAGTCTGAGTTTTATCTTTTGTTGTAAATATAATTAGCATATATGCCAGTAAGATATTCAAACTCAACAGTTAACTATCTCTATCCCTCACATAAGTCACGTCAAGTGGTCTTTCTTAAATTTGTTCAAAAGTTTTGATATGTTTTTCTAATAAACATTCATTGGTTCCATTTTTGATTTAAATTTATCAAAGGCTCTGTCATCTGTTGAAAAAATATCATTCTTCTTGCAGATATAAACAATTGCAAGGAGTGAATTAGCCAAATTGTAAATTTATCAGCCAAAACTAGGAGCTTATCAGCCAAACTTTAATTTTATCAGCCAAAGCTAGGGGCTTATCAGCCAAACTTCATTTTTTTCAGCCAAAACTAGGAGCTTATCAGCCAAACTTTAATTTTATCAGCCAAAACTGGGGGCTTATCAGCCAAACTTCATTTTTTTCAGCCAAAGTTAAGTGGGAATCAGCCAAACTTTAATTTTATCAGCCAAAACTAGGGGCTTATCAGCCAAACTTTGATTTTATCAGCCAAAAATGGGGGCTTATCAGCCAAACTACATATATCCTGAACTTATTTCTTCCACACCTCGTTATTACTATATAAATATCCTCACCTTTAGTTTCTACATAGTTTAAGAGAATGATCTATGTTACTATTTATTGGTAAACACCATTAAATGGAGATGAGGTAAGTATGATTACTGTTAGAGATATGAATAGATTAGATATAGATTCCATCCGGGAAATTGCTGCTGTCACTTGGAAAAATACATATAGTGAAATCATTCCAGAAGGAATACAAGCGAAAGTTTTAAATGATGCTTATTCAGATGGTGAAATGGATAAACGACTTAACTCTTCTTTAACGCTTGTTGCAGAAAGTAAGGATGAAATTACAGGATATGCATTTTTTTCAGGAGATTTATACAAGAAGGATATATACTTAGAGTCCCTCTATATCCATCCAAATTTCCAAGGGCAAGGAATCGGCAGACAATTATTGAACATAGGAGTTAATAAATTCTCTGATCCTTGGACTCTCTCGTTAACGGTTTATAAAGGAAATCCTAATATATCATTTTATGAAAAAGAAGGATTTAAGATTACCAAGGAAAATAATGGGGATTTCTACGGGCATCCAATGATTTTCACTGTAATGACAAAAGATTTAAAAAATCATTGTTCTTAATAAGAGTAGAGGAAGGTCTTTTAACTTGTTCTTTTGTTTTTGCTTTAGATGGTACAAAAAAGTTAAAATCAATGCTAAAACTACCAAAATAGTTATGAAAAATACGCTTACCTAAGCATAAAAGGGCTAATTTATAATAACTTTCTAAAAAATATGCAACATTTATATTAATTGGTAATAACCCTCGTTTTTGTTTGAATATATTGTAAATACATTACTGCGATAAGTGACTGGTGATTTTAAATGACTAAAAATGATGGTTGTCCCTGCTTATGGTAGGTATTTGTATTATATTATCCTTATTTCTCAACACCAAAAATGCAGGGATTTTCTTCTTGCTTTTCCTTATTTTATCTCTAACAGGCATTATCTTGGCTATTTTTTCAAAAAAATGGAGCAATATTATCCTTGGAGTGCTTCTAAATGGGGCAGCAAGTGTTTTTTTTACATTAGTAGCATTTGCAGTAGGATTTGGTGAGGCTTAAAACCTCCATTCCATTTTTCACTCCAATAGATAGCTTTCAATTAAAGCATCTTTTGGACTTACACTTTTGATAAAGGATATTTCCTGTTCCGTAACATTGGGAACAAAAATCTCTGTTCCCCAATGACTGGAATGTAATACCCTCGTTTTACCATTCATTAAATTTACAGTAAACCATTTTAACGCTCCAGCTTTATTTGAAATATATTGAGTGAAAGCAGCTGTGTTCTTCCCGTGGAAAATCGTTAATTTATCCTCTTGAATTATGTCCGTATCAAGATAAAATTGGGATTTAATTTCTTCTATTGTGGTTGTTTCTTCATTCCAACAATGAATTTCAATACTATCTGCTTTTTGTAAAAAGTACTTCATTATTTGGCGCCAATAACTATTTGGTTCTAAGGAGCTATTTTGTTCTGTATTTAATGGGAAATGCATGATAATGTTTTTTTGCAATAATTTCCCTTCCTTTCTTATTTAACTGGAAACACCCTTCCAAAAAACTTCCCATAAAGCTTCTAGCTTATCATCTACTCTTTTTTCCGAATTAAAATAAACTATTTCTACCATAATTGCCATGATGATTCCTGTAAATGCTAGGTTAAATGTGTTAGTATCTTTTACATAAATTTGGCTATGTTCGATCCATTTGCTGCTTTTTTGAGCAATTAGTTCTTCTTGAAATTGCTCTGCTTCAAAAACCTCTTTTTGGATGACATCATATAAATGTAAGGGTGGGAAAAATCCCATTCTTAGCCAAAACTTCAACATTTCATTCTCTTGGAACAATTCTTTTGTGTATAGTAAATATTCGTAAAGAAAAGTTTCAGGATTATGACTGTCTTCTTTTTCGAAATAATACGCTTTGCGTGTTATTTCTTCTGCTTTTGCTTCCCTTAGTACTTCAAGAAATAATTCATCTTTCCCTTTAAAATGAGAATAAATAGAGGCTTTCTTTATCCCAGCTTCCTCTGCAATTTCTGAAAGAGAAGCTCCTTCAAACCCATTTTGCAAAAAGAACTTAATTGCCGCTTTTTTTATTTCTTCTTTTTTCATCGGACTCTCTCCTTTACGAGATTAGTTTTAAACCAACAGCTGCAACAAGTATCATAGAAATAAATAAAATTCTTTTGCCATCCTTTGGTTCTCCATATACAAACATCCCTAATAGAGCAGAACCAACTGTACCAATTCCAGTCCATACGCCATATGCCGTTCCCATTGATATAGTTTTCATCGCATAGGATAACAACGCAAAGCTACACATAAATCCAATGACTAAATAAAGAAGTGCATCCCATTTTTTCATCGTTAACCGTTTAATATTAATAACGCCAATTATCTCACAACAACCTGCTGCAATTAAAGCTAACCATGCCATTTATTATTCAAGCCTCCTCCTGATTTGCTGCTTCATCTGTTACCATTTTCAAGCCAATTACCCCAATTAATAATACAAGCATCAAAATTATTTTTGCTATATTAATCGGTTCATTAAATAAAACTATTTCTGCGATCACTGTCCCTGCAGTTCCCAATCCTGTAAATACAGCGTAAACTGTTCCAATTGGCAAATATCTTGTCGTATATATCATTAGATAAAAACTAATGACAATTGCTATTATGGTTCCACTCCATTCCCAAAAACTTGATGCATGTTTTAAGCCAGAAACCCACGCAACCTCCACGATTCCAGCACTAAAAACCATCATCCAATATTTATTCAAATTAATTACCTCCCTTATACATAACTACCAACCGTTCGGTAGTTAATTTTGTCACACATTAGTCTCTACGTCAAGACAACACCTGAAAAAGTTTTCTCCAGTAAGGATTCAGTTGTAATTTGCTAAACTGTCAAATTGAATTAACATAAAAGGAAGATGGGTGTTAGATTATATTTCTTTTATAGTTTCATGTGGCAAGATCTATTTGTTAATCCAAACAAAAAAGAGAAATTATGTGTGCTAATTTCTCTTTCGGGGTTTTTCACTTAGTATTTCGGCATTATCTTATCCAATTCACTTACTAATAATTTTTTTCAATGCAGATAGTTCTTCATCATTTACTTTCAAATTCTCAGCATACATTTGCTCTCTAGGTGTCCACACCATACTGGGTGAGTTGGATTAGGTTCTTGTTCGCTGCTTGGGAAAATGTGCCAGTGAATGTGAGGATCGCCATTTCCTAAAAGCTCATAATTATATACTGCTTCTGATACTCTACTCATTTCGGCAAGAAACTTATCTTAAAATCACTATCCAACTCATTCTTATGTTCTTTACAAAGGAACAATATATCGGCCTAATCACCAATAACTATATAACCTGTTTCCATTTCTTTGACGAAATACTAATTGGTTCCTTTTTTAATCATTTCTATCCGGTTACCTATTAAACAACTTCCACTAAAGTACCTCCGTTTAATTACAAAAAAAATCATAATTGTTGATAGTAAACTTGATTTCTTTATCTCTAAGTTGATAATTGCTTTCTCTTCCAGTAAATATAATTATATTTAGCTACTTCGTTTTTTAATGGTATATAACAAGGTTCCTACCAACATTCCCAAAGATACTCCTGCTCCGTAGCTGCCTATTGCTATAAATACATGCCCTGCAATCATAGCAAATGTACCTAATAAGGAACCAGCTAATAATCCAAAAATCATTCCATATATTAAATAGTTTTCCAATTTGGGATGTTTATTCCCTTTGTTAGTAGGCATATTTGTCCCCTTTGTCAAAGGCATTTTCTTCTTGAATGTTCACCTTTTTCGAGCTCTATTTTTACTATCTTTTAGTCATTTTGGTGGTTGATCATTTTTTGTATTTATTAGAAAATATGAGCTTCCGCCCGTAATAATGCCACCTCCAACAGTGAACGCTGTACCAATCATCACCCAATTTGCGGATAGAAAAGCAGATACGTAAATTCCAGTCATAAATAGGAATATGCCAATGATTATCAAGATCGTAACTTTATTCATTTCATCCCCCCTATTAGTTAACTTAGTTTCTTTGTTTGAAATCCATTCAAACATGATTTTTACTATATTTATACATACGTTTATGGGGCCATTTAGTTTCGCTAAGTTATATATGTATAAATATTTATTAATTAGGAATGCTGCCTTCCTTCAAATTCCTATTTAATGCATCATAATCCTTCTCTTTAAAAGAAACAGCTATGCTAGCTACTCTCCTCGAGTTCGGAAAGAGCATTAATTGTTGATGAAACTTTATTCCCAATGATCCTATTATTTGGTATATCAAGTTCAATATGAAAAAACAGTCGGAATCTACGCCATCTTTTAAATGGTTTTTAATATTTATCACAACAAAGTTGTCTATGATTTCAAATCTCGGTTTTCGGGGAGAAATATAATTTAGTTTGCAGAGCTTCTTTATTGCTAATTTAAAAATGTCTGTTTGTTTTTCATTTTCTATCATTAAAGATTCTCCTTAACGTTTACTATATATAGTAAACAATGAGAGATTTTAATACAAATGACTTTCTTGTAGCTTAACACTGTAATACCGCATGGCTTTAGGAACCCCTTCTAGTTCAAATATCCCTTTTAATACTAATCGGATTAATCGATATTCGAAGTAAATATCTCCGATTCTTTGATTGAGATTTCCTATAACCTCTCCTATTAGCCGCGCAGATTTTATAAAATCTGCGTTATTCTGTTCTTTATGTAATATTTTAGCTGTTTTTATTATATAATTATCGTAATAGTCTTCTGCAACACTATCAATTTTCTTATCCGCCCAGATTCTTAAATTTTTATTCTGTTGGGATATTTGCTTCCACTCATTTATGTACTTAAATCGTGTACTCATTGTAAGTGGCTGTTTCCGGTTATTTTTTTGATAAATGGCTTGTAACTCCTCAGTTGAAAACAAGCCAGTATGTATTGCATAGTCCTTTGCATCCGATTTGAAAGCTATCTCTTCATAAGATTCCAGAGGATTAATTAAGAAAATATCATTCGTTTTATTTTGTAATAAAGAAAGAACAAAGCGTTGTGCCGTTTGTTCATCAGCATTTTCACCTGCCCAAATGAAGATATGGGCCTGTTCTTTAATATTCTTTACTTCTAAAATTGTTTTATAGAATCTTCTCTTATAGCTTAATAAGTACTTCTCATCATAATTAATATGGTTTATTAACCATTTGTGCCTAAGTGCGAGCCCCATTTCCTCCTCTATCTTCCATAAAGGTCCAAAGGAAAAATCATCTGAAAAACAGATAACTTTTTCCTCATCCTGCACTCCCATTTCTTTAAGTGCCATTCTTAAACTGCCAGCAGCAGACTCACCAAAAGCAATATGTACAACCTTATAATCCCTTTTATTTTCAATCTTTGGTTGAATTGTTTTAGCCTGTAAATAATTTTGATAAGTTCTTCTTAAACTTTTCGCAAGTTCCTCATCTGGCTGTTCTTCCACACTTATTTGTAGCAGAATAAGAAATAACAATGACCTTACTTCTTCTTCACTTGTATTCTCAACGTATTCTTTTAATTTATGAATCATAATTTTTCCCCTTTTGACTAGTTAAAATAGTTTTGTATTTTCAGTTACTTCTCTTCCCTTTTTCATCAACAGATAAGATATTAATATTAGCCTCTCCAAAATCCCTAAAAGGATATCTCTATTGGAGAAACTACTGTTTTTTACAATATCATAAAGCCTGTCCACTCTATCATTAGTCATTTGCACTGCGCCCCACTTATCGGACGCGTATACTTTTTAATTTCTACTAGTAATATACTTTATTATTATCTTTCTATACCAATAATAACATAATATTCCAACTATTGAATTATTTATAAACAAAAAATATCGCTAGTTAGAGCTTTATCAAACATCTATCATATTCACTAAGGAAATGAGGAAAAGGGATTATACTTGCTTTATGCAGATTATTAAAATCAATGGAGAATTATTAAAAATACAGTATTAGGATCTATTTATTTACTTTGGCTGCAAGCCTAGGGGGGGCATGTACGTTACAGTAAAAGTAAAGGTACGGTCATTCCCCCACTTAACCTTATATGGACTTGGCTTTAAATTTCTATTGTTTCATTACATGATTATTCCTATTTGTCACAAATAAAAATGTAAAAACAATTTGACATTTATAGAACAAATGATAAAATAAAAATGTAAAATACTTTTTACTTTTTTAAAAAAAGGAGATTGAATGATGAATTGGATAGTTGCTTTATCACTTATTATTTTTGCAATCTGTACTCTATTAATTGTGACGAATCTGGTGTCATTACCAAAATTAGGAGACGAAAGAGCAATTTACATTAAAATGAGAGCACAATCATACACTTTTGTAGTTGTAATCGGTATTTTATTGTTAGAGATTATTGAGTCTATCTATGTAACAACTTGGACGAACAGCCATTATAAGGGGATGAAACCATTTAGTTTACTTGTTACAATTTCAGTTATATATTTAATTTCATTACTATTATCTAAGAGGAAATATGGTGGATAAATGAAAAATCGTATTAGAGAATTAAGAAAATCGTCAAAATTATCTCAAGAAGAATTAGCAAAACTATGTAATGTGACAAGACAAACGATAAATGCAATTGAAAATGATAAATATGATCCTACTTTACAATTAGCATTTAGCTTAGCCTCTGCATTGGCTACCACGGTAGACGAACTTTTTATATACGACACTGTTAGCAAATAATGAGGCAGTTATAAAGAATAAAAACCCAAATTGGATATTATGATATGCTCCCCTTTAGGTAGACAATGTTAAAAAAACTACAGTACGCTGTAGATAAACATTTACTTAAAGGGGATTTTTCTATGTCTAGAAAAAATAATACGTATTCAAATGATTTGAAATTAGAAATTGTACAAGCCTATTTAACAGGCAATGAGAGTATGCAAAAAATTGCGGATCGTTATGAAATTCGTAATGTTTCTCAAGTGAAGGCTTGGGTTAAGAAATTCAAAGAAGTAGGCTCAATTGAAGCCTTTGAACGCCTTCCATCGGTAGGTTCTGGCGCAAAAGGTGTGAAGAATCCACTAAAAGGTAAAAGAATTCATTTTAAGCATGTAGAAGAAGAACGTGATTATTATAAGGCTCAGGTTGAATACCTAAAAAAGCAGTATCCAAATCTGTAAACGGAGGAATGCCTACTTTCCCAGATCGTTATCACATTATCGAAGAAATGAAAGATCGTTATCCAATTACTTGGCTCACTGAAATGGCAAAAGTAGAACGTTCAGGCTATTATAAGTGGCTCAAAAATGGCAAGGTATCATTACGTAAACAGGATGATATCCTTTTAAAGGAGCTCATTTTAGCGATTCATCAAACGCATAAAATGTATGGTTACCCCCGTATGAAAATCGCTTTACGAGATAAAGGATTTCATGTAAATCATAAGAAAGTTTATCGGTTAATGACTGAGCTGGGTATTCAATCGATTATCCGTAAAAAGCGTAGAGTATGGGGAAATCGTATATCGCGTGTATTTGATAATGTGTTAGAGCGCCAATTTAAAGAGCGTGTAGAAAATGAGGTACTCGTGACAGATATTACGTATCTACCAACGAAAGGTGGTTTTCTCTACTTATCGGCTGTGCAAGATTTATATAACAACGAAATTGTTGCTTGGAAGATTAGCGAACGTAACGATTTAGAACTAGTCATGGATACGCTACAGGAATTGACGGCAAAAAGAAATGTGTATCGAAGCATCATTCACTCCGACCAAGGCTTTCAATACACATCAATTAAATATCATCAAACAGTAGAACAACTTGGCATGATAGGCAGTCATTCTCGTAAAGGAAACTGCCACGATAATGCTTGTATAGAGTCATTCTTCTCTCACTTTAAAAGTGAGTGTTTGTATCTGTTACACGATAATTCGGAAGTAGCAGTGAGACAAGCTGTTGAACAATACATCTATTTCTATAACTTCCAACGCTTCCAAAAACGACTCAACCACCTGGCACCTATAGAATATCGACACCAGATGGCTGCTTAGTCTTTTTAAAGCTGTCTACTTGACAGGGGTAAGTCCAATTCGGGTTTTTATTCTTTAAATGAAAGAAGATAAATAGAAGTTATGCGCAGTCTGATTAAGTGTCTTTATTTTCTTTTATAAAAAATTGATAATAACCTTTTACGCAAAGAGATTTTCTACATTATTATATAATTTAAATACCATCACTCGTTCACCTGTACGTGAGCTTAAGTCTGTATGAAAGCTTTTTACTTCCTCTCCAGTAATGGTTAATATACATTTTTTTAGTTCTTCAACACCTGATTCCACTAATTCGGAGCGTGTTTTCTTAATGGTTAATAGTCCTTCTTTTGTTTCACACACCGTATATTCCGCTGGTGTTAGAATGCCCTGCAAATTCACTATGATCATATCGCGTAATATATCAGTTTTAACAGATAAGGATCCCCGACCAAGAAAATCCTTTTCCCATTGTGTTATTGCTTTACTTATTTCTGCTTCACAAGCACCTTTTGTTAATTTCATTTTATTATGCATCCCCTATTAAACAGATAAAAACTTATTTTTCTATATTTGTCTTTCAAGATGATTCAACACTTAAACATCCTATATCATTAAGCTAAATACAAATCGGTTTAAACCTCTTTCATATAAAAGAATATATACTAATCTGATTTGCAGCACCATCAGCATTAGCATATTTTAACCTTTTTAAGCAGTTTTATTTGTATTTATTTCCACAACAGAAGACTTTCCATCTTGATGATTAATCAGTAGTCCTCTCACTTTTACTGTTGGCGGCACTAATGGATGATGACAAATCATCTTAACACAATTTTTGATATTGTCACCAGTATTTTGTTTTCCATTTAGCCATTCATTAATCGTTTCACCAGTAAATTCAGGCATGCTATTTTGAAGAAGATAATCCAATGTCTGGATTCTTGACTTAAATTGTCCTTCTAGAGAAATAAAACGATTGACCTCATTGCTTGTTCCGACAACAAAAATTTCTTCTACATTTTCCTGAAAGACAGCAATAATAATTGACCTCATTATATCTCCAAAAGGATTAGAGATAACAGGACCAAAGCATTTTATAGTCAGCATGTTTTCTGGCTGTATATTGGTTTCCTCTTTTATAATAGATTCCAATCCATCTCCAACATCCATCAAAAATAACACTTTTTTTGTTTTATCTAAAATCATCTCGTACCCTCCTTTGTTATGGAAACCGTTCTTTACCAATTCTCCCAATGGCCTTCTGGGCTAATACTTGCTAAACGGACCCAGCCATTTTGAACTTTTTCTTGAAATGCAGCATTATTTTGCAATAATCGCTCAACATAATTTTTGGGTGCCTGAATTATAATCAGTAAGCGAAGCGGTGAATGATATGCAGCTTGATCTGATTGCATAACAGACTGCCACGGTAAGCCCGTTAACAAGTCACTCGCATTCCCCTGCATAACACCAAGACCTGCTGTTACGGTTTGTGTTGCCTTATTGCCACTTCCATAATAATGAGGAGCTACCGTTGATGCGTAATATTCTAGATTTATCCATTGTGTGACCGTTCCTGGACCTGAAATAATATTATCTAAGATTTCTCCGCTTTCATCCTTCTGCCATTTATAATTATGAAGAAAGACTCTGCCTTCCAAGTCACAGCCATTTGTTAAATCACGTTGACCAATTATAAAAGCTGCATTACCAGCTAAGCCCCATTCAGGACGAATCACACTCCAATCCTCTGCTAGTTGATGGGCCTCAGACTGAGGATTTTTGCGTTGGGATGAGAAATGCGGTATTTTAGCTAAACGCTCTGTATTTGCCTGTTTGCTTACTCTTGGCAAAATGGCTTTAATCCGATGAAAAGCTTCTTGTGCTGATTTAGAAAGTTCTGGAATGTAAATCCAGTCTAATTCATCAACGGTTGTATTATGCTCAGCAGCTGCGAAAACCGTTTCTTTAGGAATGTCTATTCCTTCTAAAGACAATGCTTTTCTTACTTCAGGCAGGTTACACAAAGTTGCTAAGACTCTCGCGTTGAATCCACCTGAAGCCCCGCCACAGGCACCACAATCAAGAGAAGATGCATAAGGGTTATTTGTACTGTGGCTTCCATGTCCACATATTACAACTAATGGGCTGAAATTCTCTGTTATCCCCATCATTTTTAATGCTTGTCGGGCATAATTAACTTTCTCTTCCTCGGTAAACCCAATTGGAATCCCGTTCTCTGTTTGATGAACATGATTAAGAACCAGTTTTGTATTTGGTTTACGCACCCAATTTTTGCGTAGATTATGAATGAAGCGATCGGCACTTTTTGGGACAAAACTGCGTGCTGCCATTTGGAGACTTAGCCAAGGACCACTTAATTCTGGTAATAGTAAGTTTGCAAGTAAATTCTGTTTCATCGATTTGAAAGTATCGCTAAAGGAATGAACGGTCTGCTGACGGTGTTGAAAGGCTTTAAGTTCATTCTCATCTGTACTCTCCATGATTTTATGCAATGGCTTTTGCATAATTGGCAAGGATGGGTGACTGTGTTCGCTTCCTAATTTATTCGTGGCTATCGGTACTCCAAAGAAACCAGCCATTCCTATTGTTTCAAATGGTCCCTCTTTTTCAAGCTGACGACGAAATGGCTCAGAGCGAACATCTATACAGAATACAAATTGTGCTAATGTTGTTGCCTTATCGTTTGTACTAAATTGTTTCGCACTAATTTTTTGACTTAATTGTTCAGCATGTGTTTGCTCCCAAGCTTCCAGCCAGAGTTTTCTGCAAAGCTTCTCATCAAATTTTGCTGCAAATAACAAGTATTCTTGTTGTTGTGCACTAGACAACTGAGACCATTCCTCTAATGAAAGACTGCCCCAATGAATCAACGCTGCTAAAAGACCATCTATGGACTGATTATTTTCGTAGCTTTTCGGAATAAAAGGAAGCTGTGGATTGATAAGCACCCATTCTAAGGAAATTCTTACTGCTAAATATTCGGTTAGCAGGCTATTTTCCTCACTCGATTGTTTAGAACGCCAGAGCATCATTCCTGCCCATCCAGGCAAAGATAGTAAATGTGCTTCAAGATACTTCTGTTTTTCTGGTTCAGGAATAGAAAGAGCATTTAATCCTTTATTCAAGGCTATTTCTGCCTCTTTTGGCCACTTTTTTAAACTTTCACGTTGTTTTTTTGTAAGGGCAGGATCATAACTAATCAGCCGGCGCCAAGAACGATAAAAACCTTCCTCTCGATGGGGCATTGTCCAGGCAGCCTGCGACTCATCAAGATATAATTTACACCACTTAATAACATGGTAATCGAGTATATTGATTAAACTTTCCTTATCTTTACTTTCTAGATGAGAACTGATTGGCTGCACAGAAGAATAATGGAATGAATCTGAATGTTGCTCCCTATATTCTTCTGCTTTTTTCTTTAATTCATGAGATGAGAGCAGGCTGGATGGAATGGGTTCCAAATTTAATGCCGCATGGCAAAAACGCTCTGCCACATCTTGTGGGATATTAAAGGAATTGGATGCAAGCCATTGCTTTAGCTTCTGCTTAACAAATACTTCCTTAATTTCTCCCTTTTTTTTCGCTGAAAGGATCATAGGGGCACTAGGATAAATATCAACATCACGAGTCTGTTTTAACCAATCTGCCACTTGATCAAAAGTTTGTTTTTCAAGACCCATCCACGGATGACGGGCTGCAAACGTAGAAATTGGCCACAGCGGTGCAATTACTTTGCTGGCAGCTTCAACATAACTCTTAATATCACCTTCTACAAAATCATCTGGCATATTTTTTTTGCTTGAACTAGCTTTTGTTAATACAGATGGAATACTCATCGCTCATTACCTCCTTTATGGTAATTGTTGTTTTAGATAGCTCGGATGACTTTCTACTGCTTTTGGCTTTGCTTCTCCTAATCGCACTAACCAAAGATATAGGACAGTAAAAAAGATGGACGAACGATTTCTAGAAGCGATCGCCCCTATCGCAGTGCCAACTAATAAAAGACAACCAACGATAATGACAACAGCTAATGGCGGCTGAGAACCTTTGAAAACAGCAGTCTGTAATATGTCATAGAAAAAATGATGGATAAAAGAATAAATAGCAGCGGTTCCCCCTACAAAAATTAAACCAACAATCCGGCCGATGCTCCCTTCTCCAAAAGCAACAAGCTGTCGCCAAGAAATAGAAACAGACCAAACTAAAATTAACGAACTAATTATTTGATAGCCTTCTCTTGGTGCTTGGAGCCAAAAAACTAGCCCCACAGTAATGCTTAAAATCCACCCTGCTATCGTCCATAAAAAAGCAGGCTGTTTTTTTCTGTAATTAGACTCTTCCTTACGTCGCACTGCTGAACCCGACTGTAAAAATAGTGTCGCTTTGAATAAACCATGTAAAATAAGATGGATAATGGCAGCAACATATGCGCCTAAGGCACACTGAATGAGCATGAAGCCCATTTGCCCAATCGTCGAACCAACTAACTGACGTTTATAGTCAACTTGTACTAAACTAATTCCAGTACCAACCAAGACAGATATCCCGGCAAATAATAGTAATAGAAGAGTTGGAGCTAAATCACCATTAAATAATGGGGAAAAACGAGTAAGCATGATTCCGCCTGCATTGACAATTCCTGCATGCATTATCGCTGAAACAGGTGTTGGTGCCACAACAGACTCTACTAACCATCTTTGGAATGGCCATTGAGCTGCTGGAATGATAACCGCTAGGACAATCAATAAATTAATTCCAGTTCTTTCCCATGCTGAAATTCCAACTGAATTTTCAATCGATAGAGCGGTTGATAATTGCCAAGAACCAGTACTGTGAGACAGCCAGATTGCTGCCAATAACAAGGACACCCAACCGATTAAAAAATGATAACCAGATACTTTAGAAGCCTCAGCAGCCACTTTCCAGCCATTATTTAATCTTATAAGCAAGGTTAATCCTGCAAGCGTTGCTCCCCAGAATAGAACCAGCAGTCGAAGATCTCCACTTAGCCAAGCAATGGAAGCGGCAGTTGTGGTAAAAGTGAAAAGGGTAAAATATTTGCGATAAGATCGATCTCCCATTAAATAGCGGATTGAAAAACGTTGAACAATTAAACCGATGGCAAGGACAAAAAAAGTCATCAGCCAAGCCAAGGAATCCATATGAAAAGGACCTGCATTTTCTATTCCATTCGGATTCATAAGTGCGATTAATGCGATCAAAGGCGGAAAAGACACTATCCAGATATGAACCCTTACATAGCTTAATGGCACTTTTGGATGCAAAAATAATAGTCCACTCAGCATCGAAACAATAATCATCATAAAAAACACTAACAGTAATGATGGCATACTGTGCAAAAGAAACATTTTAAAAACTCCTTTAACTAACTTACTTCAAAAAACCTTTAATTTTGCCAATAAAAAAGCCGACAATCTTTTAAATTCACCATGATCTGCAATCATGAGAAAGTAAAAAATTGTCGGCTTCCCTTCAACTAATTACATCGAATTGTTTGAAGAGCTACCTCTATATGGTTTTATATTTTCATTTAATTTATAAAAGACACTCGTACAATAATTTAGGTTACTTATTTATCAAATCACTTTTGCTTAATTTATTAAGTTACTTTTTCATTCAGTCAATATTCATTATTAAAAGAATGCTAAAGTCTTAATTTTTAAGCGAAAATTAACTTATAACTAAGTATGAAACTAACTATAAGATATGCTAAATTTTTATATTTGTCAATAAGAAAGCCTAATCTCCAAAGAAAAATCAAATTAGTTTATAGCAGATGGGAAAAAATTTTTCCAATCATGTTAAAAAAGAATTCTCATTCAAATGGCCATTTATTATCTTCTACCAGCTAAATAATACTTAACACTTTCATTCATTAGTAATTTGATACATAATTAGTATAGTCTATAATTTCCCGAAAGGGTCGGTATCATGCTCCGAATCGAACTTATTTGTCACGAAATCAAACGTTTAATGGATGATTATTATAAATGTGAAAATACCCAACTTAAAAAGCAAATACATAGTGATATTAAACTTTTAAGCAACGTTCTCTATCTTAGCGACCTGCCAGATGAGTATCATGAAGCAGTGCAGGAAAAGAGAGAAACCATTTAGCCTATGCCTACATATTTTGAAATTCACTTTATACTGCTGGAAATAAACAAAGAAGCATCTTGATTCATAAAAATATGATTACCTTGATAAAATGTTTTCCTTTTCATTGAATGAAAACCAACTTCCGACAATATTTCATTTAATTCTTCTTCTGTAAAACCGTTATGTACTTTAGGATGGTTTATTTTATCATTTTTATCAAAGTCGATGATAATTAATTTGCCATCCTGATTTAATATTTGGAATAACGCTTGTAATATCTTCTTTGTATTTGGGATATGAAGAAGAACTAAAGACATTAAAATAACATCTGCCTTAAAATTCGGGGTGTCTTGCGTAAAATCAGAATATAGTATATCTGCATTCGTAATTCCTCTATTAGCTATTTTTGCTTGGGCAGCCTCCAGCATCTGTTCGGATGAATCCACTAACAAAATCGAAGCTACCAAATCCGTTAACTCTAGACTAACGAGACCAGTGCCGCTCCCATAGTCCATTAAAGATTGAGGTGTACTGTTTGCTAATTCTCTTCTTACTTCCTTCACAATCACATTAGCTAGTTTTCTTCGATCTTCTGTATCATATCTTTTGGCCAGCTGTTCAAAAACATTCGCTTCCATTTTCCACTCTCCTAATTTGAGATTAGCTATTATATCAACTATCTAAAATCTAATGTCTATTATTTAATTTAACTTGTACGATAAGAATGCTCAATCTTCTTTACTTCTACTCGTTAAAGAGATTTGACGATGAAATTTTATCCTTAAAAATTGGCACATTTACCATAAGCAGCAGGCGAATATAGAGGAATTACAAACTATATACATTGAGAATTTTACAAAGTTTGTAAGCATAGTGACTTATTTATTTGATGGTTTAGCATATTTATTTGTTTTAACATCTATTATAATGATGATTGCTTTTTAATAAAAGAAATAGGGATAAATTCACCCTATTTCTATGTTTCCTATTATTTATTTTCTTGGCAGTTTTTGTCCTATAAATCTTTCTGATCCACATTCAGCTCAATTAAATTACCATCTGGATCAGCACAGAATATTTGGGCAAATCCGCTTATTCCATAAGGTTTTTCTAAGAATTCCACATTATGTTTCTTTAACCAACTACGGGTATCATAATAATTTTCAACTCGGAGAGCAAAATGCCCTTCCCGACTGTTTAGCGATTTATCTTTGCGAATCGTCTGCGATGTTGGATAAACAATTAAATGAAGTTGCTGATCCTGTATTTTGTACCATGCACCAGGAAAATCAAAATTTGGACGGGGAAGTTCTTCTAGACACAATATTTCCCCATAAAAATGTTTGGCTTTTTCTAAATCGGTTACAGTAAGACTTACATGATGAAGGGATTTGTATTTAATCAAGCAGTTCACTTCCTTTTTGTTATTTATAAAACGAAATGATGGTTCATTCTTATCTAATGCTTTGTTCGATAATTGATTTCATTCATAATTATATATCAACTAAAAAAGGACTGCGACACGATTCCTCTAAATAAGTATATACCGGAAAGAATAAAAGTTAGAATAGAAATTACTAAATTATTTAACTACATAATTCTATGCTCCTATTCATTAAACCCATTTTAAAAATCCACTGTAAACATCACGTTGTTATTCATCAGATATTATCAGCTTCTTTGTATTCACATTATATATTTTATAGCCAATCTCCCACTTCTTGTCTTTCGTTACAGTCAAAGTACAGTAATACGGCACATTCTTGCCATATGCATCAAGGTCTGGAATATTGTCAAAGCTATACACTTCGCCTGTATCTTGCATTTCGAATCTAGCTTCGGCATAACGGCGTGTGCCATCTATTTCAATAGTACATTCCCCAATTACTTCAACATATTCTTTTAACAATATGTATTTTAAACTTGGAAAAGTTATCAATAAAAGAAAGATACTAACTGATAAAACCACTAACGTCTTCCCCATTATTATTAAAGAATAATTTCTATCCTTGTACATTTGTACCATATAAATAACTGAAATCAATAGAAAGATGATTCCTAACGATAGCATCAAGAAATACATAAACATTCACTAATCCCTCACTTTATATCCTTATACGAAAATAAAGAGGTATAGTTACATCCATTTATTTTGCCACTAAACAAAAAAGATCAGACCTCATTATGAGTATCTGATACTTTTGTTCAGCCTTATTTCGCTTTTTGCTTTACTTCCAAATGGAAAGAATAAATTTCACTTGGTCCAATTAAACGAAAGCCTTTCCCCTGTACATAGTCAAACTTTAAGTCTTCATTAATATGCTTAATCGTTAATGGATCTAAATAAATCGTTAAACCATTATCCTCAAATGCCTTATCCTCTTCGTGTGGAAAATCAACTGCTAAGTCAAAATTGTAAACATAGCTGCAGCCGCCACTAAAAATGGTACTTAATCGATAAACTGCACCCTCAGGAACTTCATAGCTGCGGAATTTCTCAACAGCTGCATCGGTGATTGTGACCTTCATCTTGCCATCTCCTGCCTTTTGTTACTTTCCTATATATACTATTCCTATATAAGAATGGAAATAAACTTACTTTCAGCTTAACGGATGACAAGGTTTCTTGCAAAAATTCTGCTTTCCGCAGCTAGAAATGAATGGAGAACAATCGTATTAAAAATACTACTTTATCCTTTTTACAATCCGTAAATGATACCTGGGCAGACACTATTCTGCAAAGGTTAAATGGATACTTGCAAATTATCATTATCTACACCAATCGTACAGGTCAGCCAATTGTCATTACATATGAAGAGATAGGCCATCTACTGCCAAAGCAGCTTCTCCTAATACTTCTGATAAAGTTGGATGGGCATGAACGGTATGGGCAATTTCCCAAGGCGTTGCTTCGAGCATTTGACCTAATGCAGCCTCGCCAATTAAATCAGTAGCATGTGGACCAATAATCGTTATCCCAAGAATATCATCTGTATTCTTATCGGCAGTTATCTTTGTGAACCCTTCTTTTTCTCCATGAACAAGTGCTTTTCCAATTGCTTGGAACGGAAAATATCCAACTTTGACTTCATATCCTCTTGCTTTAGCTGCTGCTTCAGATATCCCTACACTTGCAATTTCAGGTGCGGTATAAATACATCGAGGTATTTGTTCATATGAAATCAAATATGTTTCTTCCCCAACAATTGTATCTACTGCAAGAATACCCTCATGCATGGCAACATGGGCTAATTGAAGTGTTGGGATACAATCTCCAATCGCAAATATTTTATGATCATGTGTACGACAATTTTTATCTACAACGATTGCGCCTTTTTCCAGTTTAACTGCAGTATTTTCTAAACCAATTCCCTCCACTACAGGACTTCTTCCAACGGAGACAAGCAGTTTTTCTGCAGAAAA
Source organism: Niallia sp. FSL W8-0951 (assembly GCF_038006525.1). NCBI lineage: Bacteria > Bacillati > Bacillota > Bacilli > Caryophanales > Bacillaceae > Niallia > Niallia sp. FSL W8-0951. The sequence goes on along the minus strand of NZ_JBBOVK010000001.1, from coordinate 1,083,575 downwards.
GATATCTTTTTTTCCATTTACTTCGGCACTGATTTGCACCCCTTTTTCTGTTAATCGACAGCTTTTTGCATCAACTAAAGCATTGGTTACAATCTGTACTTTTTTCTTCGTATAAATTTTTTGTAATTCTTGTGAAATGTCCTCATCTTCTGTCGGGACAATTCGCGGGCTATATTCTAAAACGGTAACTTTTACACCGAAATCATTTAGTAAAGAGGCCCATTCCATGCCAATGACCCCTCCACCAACGATGATGATACTCTTCGGTAATTCTTTTAGTGACAGCGCCCCGTCTGATGAAAGAATTTGCTTCTCATCAAAGGGTAAGCCTGGCAGGGATCTTGGCTTTGAACCTGTTGCGATAATAGTATTTTTTGCTTCAATACTTGTTTCTTTTCCTGCTCGATCAGTGATCTTCAAAATAGAATTAGAGTGGAAAAAACCGGTCCCTTCATAGACATCAATTTTTCCTTTTTGCATCAATCCTTTTATCCCAGCTTCTAATTGGCGCACAATCATTTCTTTTCTTTTTTGTGCTTTTGGAAAATTCACCGCTATATTTCCACTTACGTCTACCCCGAAGCTTGCAGCATTTTTAAATGTAGAAAATACTTCTGCTGTACGCAATAATGCTTTACTTGGAATACAGCCACGGTGAAGACAAGTTCCACCGAGCTTATCCTTTTCTATTACTGCAACTGTCTTTCCTTTTTGCGAGGCACGTATTGCTGCTACATACCCTCCCGTACCTCCACCTAGGATAACGACATCATATTTCTTCATTTCTTGATTCCCTTCCTTCTACGGAGAGCTCACAGAAAAATGATGAGCTAATCCCAACGATAAGTATTCATGTTTCGTACCTAAAGCTACCATATTGAATTGGACTTTTAAGATAGCAGCACGATTACAGAGAAAAGTCGTACTGCCCCGCTTCTTAAAATTTCTCAAACATCAATAAATGGTGCTATCTAACATGGAATAGAGCTGCATTCATTTTTCATTTGCACGCCTATCTACTTTTTACACTCTTTTTATCTATAACACTAGTAAATATGGATGCTCTAGATAATAAACAACGCGGTTCAAGAAATCTCCTGCTGGTGCTCCATCAAGCACTTGGTGATCAAAGGTTAAGCTTAAAGGCAATTTTTTCACTGTTTTTACGTTTTCATTTTCTAGTGTTACTTCCTCAATAAATGTTCCTACACCAAGAATACCTGTTTCAGGGGTATTTAGGACTGGGGTAAAATATTCAATTCCCTGTTGGCCTAAATTAGAAATAGTAAAAGTTGATCCCGTTAGTTCATATCCTGGTAATTGTCCATTTCTTGCTTTTTCCGTTACAGACGATATAGCTTTTGCTAATTCCCCGAGCGGAAGCCGTTCTGCATTTTTAACTACTGGAACGACTAAACCGGCATCTAAAGATGTTGCAATTCCTAAATGCACCTCATCAAATAAATATAATTTACCATCAATCAAATGAGCATTCATAAATGACTTATCACGCAAGCTTAATGTAACAGCTCTAGCAATAAGCACCGTTAAAGTTAATCGGACATCTAGTTCACTTTCCATTACTTGTTTCTTAATATCCTTTTGAAAATCTAGAAGGGCATTAATTTCTGCTTTTCGATGTAATGTTAATTGAGCAGTTGTAGACAAGCTTTGCTGCATTCGTTTTGCAATTGTTTGACGCATAACAGATAGTTTTTCGCCTTTTACGTCTGGTGGTTGTACATTTGGTTGTACAATAGTATTAGTTTCTTGATCCACCTTTGGTTCTGTTACTTCTCCACCCATGTCAGCAAATGCTTGAATATCTCTTCTCGTAATCCGATTATTTGGCCCAGTACCAGTAACTTTTTGTGTATCCACTCGCAGTTGTTGTGCAAGTTTTCTTGCAGCGGGAGATATCCGAATACGCTTATTTGTATCTTTCCTTTTTACTTCCGCCTCTTGTCGCGCCGGCGCATTCTCCTCTAATGCTGCATCTTTTCCTTCCCTAACATCTTGACTACTTTCACTTTCCGCTTCCTTTTCATTACCTATTATTCCAATTGGCTTTCCAACTTCTACTTCATTATCGACTTCTTCAATGATTGTAAGAAGTACTCCATCTGTTGGCGCCTCTACTTCACTTGTTAGTTTTTCTGAGCTAATAACAGCCACACCTTCTCCTTCCGAGACGGATTCTCCAGGCTGTTTTAACCACTCCACAATGGTTCCTTCTTTCATGGTCATTCCTAATTTCGGCATCACAATAGCAGTTGACATATTTTCACCTCCACTTATCGAGCTAAAGTTAATTCATTAATTAATTCGTATGCCGTATTGATAACTTTTTCTGCGTTTGGTATATATAATTGCTCTAAATTAGTTGCAAATGGAACAGGAGTATGTGGGGCCGTTATTGTTTTAATTGGAGCATCTAAATAATCAAACCCTTTATTAGCGACAAGTGCTGCGATATCGGCTGCTACACTACAGCGTGGATTTGCTTCATCTACAATAATTAGCCTTCCTGTTTTTTCGACAGACTCCAAAATTGGTTCTTCTTCAAGTGGAGATAATGAACGAGGATCGATTACTTCCACTTCCACTCCTTTACTCGCTAATCTATCAGCTGCTTCCATCGCAACATGGACCATTTTTCCGATTGCCACAATGGTAAGATCAGTTCCCACTCTCTTCACTTCTGCTTTACCAAGCGGAATGGTATAGTATCCCTCCGGAACTTCCTCTTTCATGCTATACAGGGTTTTATCTTCAAAAAATACAACTAAATCATCGTCTTCAATTGCAGAAAGTAATAAACCTTTTGCATCATACGGATTAGATGGCACAACTACCTTCAAACCTGGGATTGCGGTAAACATTCCATATAAAGTCTGGGAATGCTGTGCGGCCGCACTCGCTCCTGCGCCATGGTTTGTACGAATGGTTAAAGGCACTCTTGCTTTTCCGCCAAACATATAACGCATTTTCGCTCCCTGATTAAGCACTTCATCTAAACAGCTTCCAATAAAGTCGTTAAACATTAACTCTGAAATCGGACGTAATCCGGTAACTGCTGCTGCTACAGCTGCTCCCATATATCCCGCTTCTGCAATCGGCATATCGATAACTCGTTTACGGCCATATTTATTTGCTAATCCCTTGGTAACACCAAAAACGCCGCCCCATGCTTCTTCGTCTTGTAAGTGGTCAACGGTCGCACCACCTGCAACATCTTCTCCCATTAAGATAACTTTATTATCTCTCTCCATGGCAATATCCATTGCTTCATTGATAGCTTGTGAAAATGTAATCTTTCTTCCCATTCTTCCTTCACCTCATTCTTTTATTATTTGTAGTTGACATACACATCTTCTAGTAACATGGATGGGTCAGGCTGTTTACTATTTTTTGCAAATTCTACTGCATTGTCCACTGCCTTTTCCACTTCGTTCTCAATTTGTTCCACTTCTGTTTCCGTTAACAAATCATTGGCAAAAGCATATGCTTTAAAGATTTCAATACAATCTTCATCTACTGGCCACTTCTCACGATCTGTTTCTGATTTATATTTTTGTGCATCTCCTTCAAAGTGACCATAATTTCGATACGTAACCGCTTCAATAAGAGTAGGACCTTCTCCATTTCTGGCTCGTTCCACTGCATCTTTAGCTGCATTATAAACAGCTACTAAGTCTTTTCCATCTACTCTTACTCCTGGAATACTATAGCCTGGTGCACGATCAATAATTTGTTTACAGGAAGTAGAATAATGATATGGAGTGGCTTCTCCGAAACCGTTATTTTCTACTACAAAAACAACAGGCAGCTTTAAGATTGAAGCGATGTTAATTGCTTCATGAAATGTTCCATGATTATTGGAACCATCTCCAGAAAAGCAGACAGTTACGCTGTCTGTTCCCTCTACATAGGCTGTTAAAGCCGCACCAGCTGCAAGCGGAAATCCTCCACCGACAATGCCATTAGCCCCTAACATGCCAACGTCAAGGTCAGCAATATGCATAGAACCTCCTTTTCCTTTGCATATCCCTGTTTCTTTTCCAAAAATCTCTGCCATCATACTATTTAAGTCACAGCCTTTAGCCAGACAATGACCATGACCTCTATGTGTACTCGTTATATAATCTTTATTCGTTAAATGTGCACATACACCTACAGCAATCGCTTCTTCTCCTGCATATAAGTGAACAAAACCTGGGATTGCCCCGGTTGAAAAAATCTTATGAACTTGATCTTCAAACTTCCTAATTTCATTCATTTTCGTATAGGCCCAATAAGCAGTTTCTTTCTTCATTTTCTTTCCTCCATTCTATATTCCAGTATTAACACACTTCGATGATACAACATATTTTCTATTTTTGAAAGCGCTTAAAACATTGATAAATCAACATTTCTAACCTTTGTCATCGATTGAAACGAGACAGACTTTCTCATTATTTCTCACTTTTCTCACCATCATTTTATTAAAAAAAGACGCATACTTTCTTAAGCAATAATTTCTTTGAAGAAAACTAATTATTATTAAACAAAAAAAAGATTGGAGAATGTGCAAGACCACCATTTCGGTTGTCTTATTTATTCTCCAATCATATAAATTTGTCTCATTTTTGTCTCACTATCTTCCAAACTGAGAATGTGAACATTTATAAAAAATTTTTTATTTGATATTTTTTTATTTTTCTATAAAGAGTCGCACGAGACATATTTAGTTCTTTTGTTGCTTCTGACACATTTCCATGGTGTTTTTTTAGAGCGTTTGTAATTGCCTGAATTTCAAATTTAGTCTTCGGATCCTTTCTATGGTACGATTTTTGCATATGTTTTTCTGCGATCATTACTTGCTCATACAACTGTTCTTCAGTTGGCGCATCCTCTTTATATAAAATTCTGCATCGATCTAGAGTATTATATAATTCTCGCACATTTCCATACCATTGTCCCTTTGAAAATAGTAATTTCCAATTTATTCTCCACTCTGGATGCCAATTGTTCTTGTCACAATAGTAATCAATCAGAGCAAGTATATCTTCGTTTCGTTCACGCAAAGGAGTAAGATAGATGGGATAGGCATAAATATAGTAGAATAAATCTTGATCTATTATCCCTTGCTCTACTAGATCACGGATATCTTTCGTGGAAGATGTGATAAAACGATAGGATTTGTGATGTTGTCTTTCCTTTTCCTGTAAGATGGTTAAAAGCATTTGCTGGGAGGAAATCGAAAGTTCTCCAATCTCTTCCAAAAAAATCGTTGCTTCCTCGACCACTTGATGCCTTTTCTTAGTCAAACGCTGCAGATCTGTAGAAAGAAACCTTTGAAGAATATCCTTAGTAAGCATCGAACAGTGTAATTTATAAAAAGGGGCCGTTGACTTTGGGCTATTTTCATGAATACAACTAGCAAGAAACTTTTTGCCAACACCAGTTTCTCCTACTAAATGTACCGTAGTATCCGTGGGGGCGACATTTTTAATAGATTCCAGCACTTGTTTGTAACTTTTGCTTAAACCTCTACTTCCATTCCAAACAAAGCTTGTTTCCGCACGGAGAGGTATTCGATATCCAATGAGTCGATGGTGGTGCATAATCGGAATATGTACGGCAGATACTGCACCAGTCTCTTGCGCGAATCGACTTAATGATGTGCCAATCCAATTTTGATATTTTTGCTGAAGATTTTTTGGAAGGGCACAAATGTATTTATCAATGGTACAAACAATGTATTGTCCACTGCTTTGGAAAGTTGTTCGCAGCAAAAACTCCATATCCTCGTGCATCTTTTTTTTCCAATCTAGTGAAATGGAATCAGCAATAAGCTTAACACATGCTAACACATATGGCTGGTTAATAGATTGATAGAGACTAGATACATTCAAAACTCCTATCATTTCTTTATGCTGGTTAAAAATTGGCGCGGCAGAACAATTCCATTGTTGAGATGCTTTCGAAAAATGTTCATACCCTCTAACCATCATGGGTTTTTTATATCTTGCCGCGAGACCAATTGCATTAGTTCCCACTTCTATTTCTCCCCATTTTGCTCCTTCTTTAAATCGGATCGTTTCTGCTGCAATGCTAATAGAATTTTCCCCTTCTTTATATAATATGTACCCATCTTTATCTGTTAAAATAATGACAAAACGCCAGCCTCGTAAAAATTTTTGTAAACGCTTAACATTTTGCTTAGCTAAAGTAATTAATAATTCATTTTCTGCCAATCTTTCTTCGAATTCCTCTGGGGTCAAGATACAATCAGTTATGCCATCATGTGGGTTTAAGCCTTTTTGCCGGCAAAGATGCCAAGATTCTTCAATCTCTGGAGTTAAATTTGCTGGTTCTAAAGATCCTTCTTGAATAAATCGTGTCCACACTTCCTTTGTATCTACTTTACCAGTCATTAGTATCCCCCTTATTCTCGTTATTACATCGAATCTTTATTTGTATTATAACAGGAGTACTTTTTTAGTAAAAGGTTTCCGTTCTTACTCTTTGTAACTTATTTACATTAAAAAAGGGATTTGTTACAAAAAAATATTCTTATTTTAAGAATGATCTCTGGGCCAATTGTTATTAAAACGTAATTTCCTTTCAAGCTTCTAATCCACAAGTTTTGGAACCTTGCAGAACATCAGCTTGTATGTATAGAGCAATCTATATTAAAAAAAAGAGAGAAAGTTCCCATCAATGGAGACTTTCGTTTCCCCCACTGATGGATAACTTCTCTTTTACTTACTGTCTTCTCCAGTTTTTCATTCTGTACCTACATCTTTTGTTGGATATTAAAGATATTTATATTAAAATACTTTTCGCTGGTAAATCACTGTCGCAACTCCCCATGAGGCTAAATAGACAACAAGAATAAAAATGGTCGCTCCTGTATATAAAGTTGGAAGGGATAAATTGATAATAAAATCTGTTATACTGGTTAAATGTTCCGCTAGAAAGGTAACGACTCTAGGCCCTATGGCTGATAAAACAAGAAAACTGATAATAACAACTGTTGTAATATAGCCAGGCTTAAGCATATAGAACAATGGAAAGGTGAAAGCAGCAAACAGCAAGAAAAAACCACTCCCAACGGCAATATCTGTAAGTGTAAATGGTTTATTAAAAAGAAACAAGGCTGCACTTGTCAGTAGAATAGACGCTAACATATACACAACTGCTCCAATATAGCGTGATGCAATGATTTCCTTTCGTGTATAAGGTAAGGAATTTAATAATATATTTGTCTCTGCTTTTTCATCATATGCATATGCATTAAACGGGATAAAAATACTAGCGACGAGAAAAATGAAAACAGAGTCTATATTCATCACAATAAAAAATACGATAAAAGGGATAAATACTAAGAGTTGCCTTTTCTGAAGGATTGCATCACGTCTTATTAAATTAAACATATTGCATTCCTCCTTTTGTGTAGTACATAATATCTTCTAATGTCGCATGTTCGATCACAACACTATCACCAAATACCTGATCCACTTCTTTTCGATTATCTGTTAATGCCACAAACCCCGTCGGACCACGATTTAGATGAACAAAGCTTTTTTCTGTGTCTCTATCCAGTAAATCTAGTCCTCCCTTAACAACTGCATAGTTCTCTGCGATATCTAGTATTGATTGATTAAAAATCAATTCTCCTCTTTGTATGAAGGCAATATAATCGGCAATACGATCTAAATCAGTTGTAATATGAGTGGAGAAAAACAAAGTTCGATTACCATCGACCATTAACTCTTGTAACAGATTCAACAGTTCTCTCCTAAAGATAGGATCCAAGCCTGCTGTAGGTTCGTCCATAATGATTAATTCGGCATGATGGGATAAAGCTATTGCTAAAGATGCTTTCATCTGCATTCCTTTTGAAAAAGTCTTAATAGCCTTTTTTTGTGGTAACTCAAATTTTTCTACATAATGATAAAATAATTTATCATCCCATTGTTTGTATGCAGGTCCCACAATGCGTTTTATATCGATTAAGTTCAGCCCTTCAAAAAATACATTACCATCATATACAAAGCCAATCCGTTCCTTTATTGCCTTTTCATGTGTTTGATAATCCAACCCAAAGAGTTTCACTTGGCCAGCATCTGGTTTTAATAAATTCATCATCATCTTAATTGTAGTTGATTTCCCAGCTCCATTTTCGCCAATAAAACCCGTTATAAAGCCTTTTTTCACTTCTAAATTTATATTATTAACAGAAAAACCCTTGAATTTCTTCGTGGCATTCCTTAACTCCACCACATTTTCCATCCTTCTCACTCCTCATACAAAATATTGAATAACTGCAGTAAATCCTCATATGGCAAGCCGATTTCTTTACTATTGGCGATAACAGCACTTAGCTGTTCTTCAATAACCTTTAATTTCTTCTCTCTGATTACATCTAAATTCTGCTCGGCTACAAACGATCCTTTACCAACAATCGAGTAAATAAAACCAGCTTTCTCTAATTCTTCATATGCTCGTTTTGTTGTAATCACACTTATTTGCAAGTCTTTAGCTAAGTTGCGTATGGAAGGCAGCGCTGTTCCTTCCTTTAGTTCCCCTGCTAAGATAGACGATTTAATTTGATTGGTAATTTGTTCATAAATCGGCTCCTTTGAACTGTTCGAAATAATTATTTGCATGCTTATCCCTCTTTTTTTATCTTTCATACTTAATATAATGTATATATACTATATATACATTATATACAAAATCACCTTATAGTGCAACCGCCATTTACATTATTTATGTTATATGGCCACTTACTAAGAATTAACGAATTTTTAAACACCTACATTTAGGCTAATCCAAAAATGAATTTTCTTGTTATCTAAGTGAATAAAGGAAAAAAAGAGCTTATGCGATCATTAGATTATCAACATAAGCTCTTTGTAAGAAATTGTTTGCTTTTGATTACCGAACCTTCCCGTTCAATTTTTAGTTTTCGGCAAATATTTTGTGAAATAAGCTGCCCGTAATAACAAAACACCATTAATGAGCCAAACAGCCAGTCCCCCATACTTAAACCAAATAGCTAATAAGCAGTTTATACTTATAAGAAAAAAGCAAATTGGTGTTAACACACTTTTAAATCCAGTTACACCTGCTTTTTTTCTTTGTTTAATCACACTAATTATAGAAAAAACAAGAATAATTACAAATACAACTGATAAAATTTGCTCCACCATAATCACGCTCCTGTCTTCCACTTGTTATCTTTTAGTACGATGCAGAATGGAATTAGTTTCACTCAAAAAGAGAATAAACCCCTGTTAGTACTAAGTGGATTCCTCACATATAAATAATATTTTAGACAAGACACATACTATAAACGGAGGTGAAATACATGAAAACTAAGGATAATTTTCTAGAAGGTGCCAAAATTACGGATGATGCTCATACATATGGGCCGCCAAATGGTGGAAGTGAAAAACATCATTCGCCTCAGTCTGTTCCAAATAGAGAAGCAGCTAAAACCAGCAAGGAACAGAAATAGGATAGGGAAGTTTCTTTTTTTACAGAAAAATAAATTATATCTAAATGACAGACCAACTAACAAAGTATGGTCTGTCTTTTTGCTGTTAAAGGAAGAGTTATTTCCTTTCCTGTTGTTTATTCCTTTTTAGAAAAGGCTATATATTAGTAACTAATAAATAACTTTTATTGGCTTTACTGTTATTATAAGAATTAGTTGAGGAGGTGCAGTATGACTAATCACATAAAATTTCAGTGGCGTGTGACAAAATACAATCCAGCGTTTCGGGATGAAAATGGCTATTTTACTTTAACGGAGGAATGGACTTCCCCTACCCAGATTGGAGAGATCATTAACGGTAAAAAATTCACTTTAGATGAATATCTTCAAGTCGAGAATGCTTATGTTGAGGCTGTTATGAAATTCTTGGAAGAAAGCGGGGTTCATTCATTAAGAATTTTAAACGCAACAAAACAGGGAATCTCAGAAGAGGACTTGACCGCTTCCTTATATGAAGATGCATTTGATCAGTTAGTACTGCAAGAAGACATGCGTGTAGAGAGGAAGGAAATTCGCCTTATTTGCAAAATGGTTTTGCGAAATTTCCTTGGATGTCAGTTATATGCTAAAGATAAATTCTTTGTGCATTTTGGATGGGATTACTATATGTACATAGGTTCTTACGTTAATTGCCCATCTGCTATCGATTATGCGACAAGTAACGGACTTTTTGTTGAGACATTTCAATCCCCTTACTATTTTTCCGAGGAAGAAACGATCAGGCAAGTACAATGGTATGAAATCGACGATCCCTCCATGATAATTGCAGGAGAAGAACAACTTCCAGCTATCCCACTTGATGAGTATCGAAGCCTTTTTAATTTATCAAGCGAACATCCCGTTATTGGAACTTTTGCTATTAACGAAGGCCAATTGGATTTTTTCCAAAAACATTTGCAACACAACATGGACATAAACAAATATGCCTATAGCCTTTGGGCTGGCTATTAAGCCATTAGAAAGAGGAATTTATTGTTTTCCTCTTTTTAATGGCTGCTTCTTTTCTTATAATTTCTTCTCCTTTTCAGGCTCCGTTATTCTATAATAAATCCAGCGTCATTTTTAACTTGGAAAAACATCATAAAAAGCACATCCATATTAGCTTCTCTATTCATAACAGTTCGTGTTAAATACTTTTTTTATAATTCCCTTTATCCTTTTTTTCCATTATAATTCTACTTACAAATATATACATAAGGAGAGTGGGGAAAATGGGAAGCTATCAAAGTGAATCCGATAATTGGAATGCAGATTTATATGATAATAAACATTCTTTTGTTTCAAAATTCGGTAATAATTTAGTCGAGCTATTAGCTCCAAAGCAAGGCGAAAAAATTCTTGACCTTGGCTGTGGGACAGGTGATTTAACGAATACCATCCACAAATATGGTGTAGAAATATTAGGTATCGACAAATCGGAAAATATGATAAACCAAGCCCTTAATAAATACCCTAGTCTACCTTTTATGGTTCAAGATGCTACAAGCTTGGATTATCTAAATGAATTCGATGCTGTATTCTCTAATGCTACTCTCCATTGGGTACACCCTCCTATCCAAGCATTAAAAGGTATCTACCAATGTTTAAAACAAGGTGGAAGATTTGTAGCTGAATTTGGCGGAAAAGGCAATGTTCAAACAATAACAAATGAAGTGATACAGCAAATAAAGCAAGCAGGATTTCCGTTCGGCGCAGAGCATTTCCCTTGGTTTTACCCAAGTGTCGGGGAGTACTCAAATTTAATGGAAAAAGTCGGATTCCGGGTTACCTTTGCACAACACTTTGATCGACCAACTCCCTTAATTGGGGAAAATGGCTTAAGAAATTGGATTGACATGTTTGGAAGCCAACTGTTTCATGATATTCCATCAGAAGCTAAGAACGAAATTATTGCGAAGGCTGAAAAAAATGTAAAGGATACTTTATATATTGATGGAAAATGGATGGCTGACTATAAAAGGATTCGAGTAATTGGCGTAAAAGAATAATAGAGCCTAGCGAGGAGACAGTAAGTTTTCCTCGCTCTCTTTGAATAGCTGGCTGCCAAAGTCCTTCTAATCTTCTCTCTATTAGGTGTAGAGATATTATTTTCACAACTATGCTTTTATATAAATAGCGTATTTTTTAGGATTGATAAACCCAAATTTATTAGCTAAATTTACGGACGCACGATTATCAACATCACAATCCCATCGCGGCTGAATATTGATAGAAAGACAATAATCGATAAATCGTTGCGAAACAAGACTTGCAACCCCTTTTTCTCTGTACGCTGGGTCTGTTATTATATCTATTTCTGCATAGTTATTAGATTTAAAAATAGAAACTGCTTCCCCAATTATCCGATTTTTATCTTTCACACAAAAACCAATTCCGTTTTGAAGAAAATTCTCTTTAGAATCCCAATACTCCTCATAATATCTTTCATTGAATTCTAAACTATTTTCAATTAAGCAAGAATTAATTCGATAAACATCATACGGACTAGCTATTGTTGTCCTATTACTATATGTTTTTAAATCAAAGGAATAAGCAATACGGTCGATTCTTCTTACTCGCTTATTTAGAAACTTCTCTATTGCCTGCTCCCATACGATTCCATTGGAAAATAACGTAAATCTATTACCCTTTAAAACTGTTTTCTCAAAAATATCAATTAAATGCTCCATAAATAGCTCGTTCGAAGGACAACCTGTCACAAAAAACAAGCCTGAAGCTGTTTGAAAAAGCAATGAATGATAATTCGTACAGTCACTATATACAGTCCCCTCTATCATGAAATCTAATATACTATGGGCAAATGTTGGAGCTTCCCTAATCTCTTTTTTTATTATAGAATACTGATCTATTGGTACCTTAATCATATTACAACACCTTTTGCAAAATAATTATCTCTATGTCATCATAATGATGAATTCTTTAATCATATGTGAAATCTATATCTTCCTTCCTATCATTTCTTTCATTTAAGAAAGAGGTTTTGCTAAATCCATCATATTATGGAACCCAAGCTGTTCATAAACAGATCGGCCAGATGAACTGGACCATAACCTTGCTCGTTTAGCCCCTTTTTGTTTTAGCCATAAACATATTTCCTCAACTAATTGAGAAGCTAACCCATTCTTACGGTGGTTTTCCACCGTATATACAGCTATGATCCACCCAAAGAGACTTTGTTCTTCCGCTAGTGGAAAAGCATACTCTGTTCTAATTAACCCTCCAGCACAAGCAACAATCTTTTCATCACTGTCTAAAGCAACTTGAAACATTAAATTTCCTAATTTAAATTCTTTCCGAAATAGATTTTTCACTTCTTCCAGCCGCTGAAGACTTGGTTTTGGAATACTGTCTATTTCTCCCATTTCACAAGCCATTTGATACCAGCATTCTGCCACAATACTCAGTTCGTTATAAGTTGCCCATCTAGTTTCATACATTATTTAAGTCTCCTAATTATTAAAAAATTAATGATTCTATAACGGTAATGACGAAAAACACCCAATCCCATTACATTTGTCTTTTGTTAAGATTACTTAGTATTAAAGCAAGCTTCACAAATTAATTTCTCTTCATTTTGGATAAAAGCCTTTATTTCGGTCATCCCTTTTCGCTCTGGATAGCGCATTTTGACAAAAACTACTTCATTTCTTTCAATATGTTTACCGCAATTAGAACATTGGGGTTTTACTTTAATCATAGTTCCCCTCCAAAACTACATATTTAATAACTATAGCTTAAAGTTCCTGACTTCTTTTAATTAAAGTTTTTCTATGTATCAATTTTATAACTTTGTCTAGCACTTTGAATTAATTATGCCGAATATGGTTTGATTTGAAACTGTCTACAGATGATAAACATCCGTGTTTTTGAAAGCAGCTCTATTTCATGTGAAAACATCTTATCTTCTGTTATTAAAATTTCGTCATAACCCCAATCATCAATCCCACTTCTTCCATTATCCACTATTTCCTTTGTATTAACGACAATATTTCGTGTAATATCATAATCAAAGTAAAATCTTTTCACTTTATCCCAAACCAATTCATATATAGAACCATTCCAGTGCTCTATGACCACTCTAATTGATGTTGGATCATCCTTTGTTTCATCTATATCTCCTTCACAATGATTGATTAACTCCATTTTTTTAAACCTTCCATCATGGAATGAATTTGTCACAAGGAATTCGCCCGTATACGAATCAAAGACATGCTGGATAGATTTTAAATATTCACAATACCCGTCATTATCCCAATTATCATCTCGTAAAAATTTCATAAAAAACATCTCTCCTCTTTAATTTCCTCTTATTACACTCATTAACTTTTTAAGAAACAATTTTGGTCCTGCAAAAAATATTTTTTAAGAAAACTAACTTATACATTTTTTTACTTTTTATACAACCAGGGAATCTCAGGTGGATTCCCTGCTTCTCCTAATAGATATACAAATACAAAATAAAAACAGATTAGTAAACTGAAAAGGAAAACAAAGAGTGAAAGACCATTAACCTCTTTCTTTATTAGCCCCACTAATGCACAAATTAGACTTATAACTCCTAAAAGCAACTCAAATAATGCTACAGGATAAACGGAGTATTGATTCATTACATAAACTCGAATTGGATTAAAGATAGTTATTGTGAAAATAAATATTAATTGAAAAATTAATCCTATGACAGAATACTTCAATTCTTTCCATTCTCTCCTTCCTCTGAATTCTATTTATTAAATCTATTAAACTTTACAATAGTACAAAGATAATCTATGTATATAGTAAAACTATGTATAATAGTAAGCTATTTCAAATCATTTGTAAATAGCTTACCAAGCATCTTACTTCTTTCTAAACCCTTATTATTCACAGCCTGTTCAGGACATGAATCCATTAACTCCTTCCATCCATGGATTTATATTAAATGTCTTTTTCCATCAATACATTTGTAGTCTCATATCCTAATTTTTCATATAATCCTCTAGCTACTTTATTATGGCCAAAAACATGGAGACCTATTTTTTTCAATCCTAGTTTCTGGCCAACACTTTCTATACCCTTTAAAGCCTCCTTAGCATAGCCTTGCCCTTGGTATTTTTCTAGTATATAAATGTCATAAATAAACCCTAGTTCTTCAGACTTTTGCGCAAGCCATATAACGCCAACTGCCTCGTCATCCCTTCGAATGGTGTATAAAAAATTCTTCTCTGTCTTCTCGCCTTGTGGCAAAAGTCTTGTATATTCCTCCTCTGCTTTCTTAAGCGCCTCTTCTTCTTTCCAATTTCCTGCGATAACCTTTTCTTCCGCATACGTTTTAATCGCACTAGACAGATATCTTTGATATTCATCTGCATTCATTAAAGTTAAATTAATCACTGTTAATACTCCCCCTTTTCGCTCAAGTTTCTTTTCTTACGACTGATTCCAGCTTTCATTATTATATTTTCTTAACTAATATAGAAAAGTGCGGTCTCCCATTATATGTGTGGGAGAGCCTTATTGAAAGAAGGCAGCATAAATGATTATCCCCACAATTATGATAAGGATGAGTATTCCAGTACCTTTCCACCCTAACCCGCCCACTAAGTCAGCAAGATTGCTGCCGTGCATACTACTAGATGGATGTTTCAATTCTTCTTGTCGCATTTTTTCCCTTCTTATTTCAGGAGCATCTTTTTCTTTTTTCATTTCAAGCCCTCCTATAAAACTAACAAATAAACAATAAGAATATGCCATTAATAGATGGTAATGTATTTTTTGCAAACAATACATTTTACCTTTATGAAACCCTCTTTATTTTTCCATAATACGTTTGCCGTCCACGAAGGTTTCTAAAACATTCTTCTATCAAATTTTTACGACTTACTTTCATCTAAATATTCATGAATAATCTCCATTACTTCTATTCTTCCATTTATCAAAAGCTCTGGAAGTTCATTTTTTACATTCCCCTTCCAATACTCCCGCGCTTGTTCCATTTTTTTATGGAAAGGAACAGCCTCTAAATTAGGCAGAAGCTCTCCGTCTCCTTCAAAATAATTTCCAGACACATGAAGTTTCACAATTTGTAATACTTTGCGCTTATAGGAATCAAAAAGTGCTTTCCATTTTAAGACATCCTCATAGCTTTTCGCAGCATACAGACAGGATAATCTAGACGGATGATTGGGGAAATCCTGGAGTCTCACCATTTCTGCTATTACTTCTCTAATTGCTCTCATGGTGTGCCCTGCATACTGAACAACCACATCGGCGTTCTCTTTATTTAAGTGCAAACCTTCATCTGTATAATGATTATCTAAAATCCCCTTATAATCTTCGCCCTGTGTATTAAGGTGTTCCTTTTCCAAAAAAAAGCGATATAATGTGTTCATCTTTTTTTCTTCAAAGTGAATAACCTGTCCACGAGACATTCTTTGATTAGTAACTAGATGATAAGCAGTAAACTCTTTCATTCTTTCCTCTCCTGTATATATAAAATGGAACGATTTACTATAAATATTGAATTGAAATCTATATATTTATTGAAATGTTCATCTTGTAAATTCAATCGTTCTAGCAATTCTTTTTGCAACGAGTCTCCTAATAATTGCTCGACAAGATATAATCCCATATTGATTCCAGAAGACACTCCACCACATGAAATAATGTTGACATCATGGACAACTTTTTCCTGAGATATCCCATGTGTATCTGGATACTTATCCTGGAGCAATTTTAATGCTAGGTGATGAGTTGTCACCTTCTTTCCAGCTAATAAGCAAGCTTCTCCTAATAAATAGGCACCGGTACTAACAGAACATATATACTCTATACTTTTCTGACTCTTAATCCATTCAATAATCTTTTTATTCTTGCTAATTGATTGTATTGCTCTTAATGGGCCACCAGGAACAAGCAATATATCAAATGTGGACTATCATTTATACTATAATCCGGTGTCACTTTTGTCCCAATATGTGTTTTTATTGTCTTCCCTGATTCCGAAATCATATATACTTCAAAAGGTCTCGTTGGCATTAGTTTTCTTTTTATAAAGAGTTAACCCTTTTTCTGCTTTACTTTCAGTTGTTAACGAGAAAACCTCCGCAGGACCGGCAAAATCTAAAGATCAACATAGTCATATAATCAAATTCCAATCTTGCGTTTACACATTTTACTATCTCCTTAAATTAAAAAATATCATGTTAGAGCATATAATTAAGAACAGTTCTCCTCCTGATTTCTTTTTGAAAAAATCCCTCTATTTAGAAGTGGTCTTTTTATCACAAAAATACGTCGCTAAAACAAAAGTACAATAGCTACAAAAACGCTTCTACTAAACAGATTATTTTTCCTTTTTCCTTTTCAACAATTCTAAAATTTCCTTGTTTTGTTCCGTTAATTTTCTTAGCTTTACTTCTATAGATAAACACGTAATGGCTAATATTATCAGCCCCATCGCTATAATAAACTCCATAAATACACCACTACTCTCTTTTTATTATCTAAATGGATATTTTTACTTAACATCAAGATTCTAAAAAAAGTTATCTAAACTGATGACATAACGTCTCTTCTTAATACGCTTCCAGTTCTTTATTTCTTTCAATGAAGAAACGTTTATCTCCATACAAATTACTTACTGGTAGTTCTCTATGTAATTTCCCTCTTCATATATTTCTTTACTAGTAAGTCCAGTCCATTCTTCTGGTGTTATGTCAGGATGCTTATTTAAATATGTTCTTACCATATTATAGCCCTCACTATAACCATAGTTGTATGGTAATCCGTTTCCACCAATCAATATTTCCTGCGCTCTCTTTAAATCGTACGTTTGCAAATCTGGTTCAATTTTATTCCAAAAATCTAGTTTAAAGTTGTAATATAAATTATCTACGTCAATATCTGGGTAGACTAATTTCTGAAACATAACTGCTTTTCCTTCCAAAATTAATCGATCTAAAACTGTTTCTTCCTCTTCTTTTTTATAATATTTCTCAAACCATACACTGTGATTATATTCATGAGCAATCGTTGTCTTGATAAACTCTTCGGTATAAAACTTATTATTATAGTAAAAACTTATCTTTCCAGCGCCCCAAGTATCCATACTTTGGGTAATGTGATCTTCTTCTATAGGGAAAATACATATATTCGTCTTCTTTTCTGATGGGATGTAATCTGATGATTTAAGGAGTGCCTCTTGAATTGCCTTATTAAGCTGCTTCTCATCCATTGTTTTAATAATATTATTAACTTCCTCCATATTTTCTGGTGCTTTTACAGTAAGGTCAAAATTACCTACAAAAAATTCTGCATTTTTATAGCACACATCTACAATTGGTTCTATCACCTCCTCATCAAACAGCAAAAAGTTCGGCGTAGCTGAATCTTCTTTCATTCTCTTCTCATATTTTTTATAAAGTTTATAAGCATGCACAATCTCATATTCTTGGTCTGTTTCAGGATGTTTAAAAGTAAAATAAATATTATCTGATTCACTCTCTTCTTTTATCGTCTCTTTCAGTTCACAAGAGATTAATAGAAGGAAAGAAAACAGAATAACAACAGCTCCAAGTTTTTGCATATATTCCCCTCCCCTTTTGATTAATTACGAATGTAACATCTCAAAGGTTTCAGAAAATTTAAAATCCAATACATATCAGCAATCTATAATCTCTAACAGGAGCGTACAGGAGAAATCAAATGCATATATGAATTGTTTCCAACTGGTTCCATCAATATTGGTCTCATTGTACCTCCGAAACTGATTTTTATTTCTTCTTCCTTAATTGCTTTTAATGCATCCATAAGAAAGCTTCCATCTAGAGAAATGCTTAAATCTGTTTCTCCAGCAAGCTTATTGATCGGTTGCGTTTCTTCTATTTTTCCTATTTCTGAAGAATTAGAGGTGATTTTTAATTTCAAACCATCTTTTATTTCCATATGGACATTGTTATTCTTCCACTCACTTGCAAAAAGACAAGCTCGATCTACTCCTTTTAACAGCTGTTTTGTATTAACAGTAATCATTGTCCTTGCATTTTTGGCGAATAATCCAGCAACATTTGGATAATTCCCTTCGATTAATCGAGAATAAAGAGTAGTTGAATTCGTTTTAAATACAATATAGCGATCTGTAGCAAATATTTTAATCATTCCCGTTGTTTTCTGCATTAACTTAGAAAGCTCATGGAGGCTTGTACTTGGCACGATGAATGCACCACTTACACCAGATTCAATCGGAAGCTCTCTCCATGCTAGTCGATGAGAATTAGTAGCTACACATGTAAGTTTTGTTTCTTCGAATAACATATTAACGCCAGTCAAAACGGCTCTCGCTTCACTTTTTGATACAGCAAAAGCTGTCTGGTTGATCATCTCGATTAAATCGGTGCTTTGCATTCTAATATGTGTTGTTTCTTCCATACTTGGAAGCGTGGGATATTCTTCTGCATGAAAACCATTAAGTGTTGTCACGATTTCATCCGCTTTAAGCGTAGCTATTTGCTTTTCGTTTACTGTTAGATGAATTTTCCCTGGCAATTTTCTCACAAGTTCACTTAAATATTTTGCTGATAGTACAACACTGCCTACCTCCTTTACTTCTAGCACTTGTACTCCATCTATTTCCATCGGAATTACTTGTTCAATAATGATATCAGCATTACTTCCTATAACAATTAATGATTCTTTAGTAGCCATTATTTTGATACCTGAAAGAATAGGAAATGGCGTTTTCTGAGATACTGCTTTGCTCACATCTGTTATCGCTCTATTAAAGTACTCACTTTCAACAAGAAATTCCATTATATGCAACACTCCAAAATAAAATTATACGTATTAAATTCGACATTTTTTGCCAATTCCCTTGTCATTATTGTTTAATAAATTAATTTTTAAAAAAATGCATAAAAAAACTACTAAAGTGGCAGCAGCAAATGGCTTAGCCCTTTAATAGCTTTTTATAAATTTGTAAAAATATATTTTATTTTTTAGTTAAAACATCTAGTTGAAGTGGATAGGTGCTATATGCAACCATTTTATTTTTGTACTTTTTCACAATATCTACATGGTCTTGATAACTATTCAAAAATAAGTTTATGTTCTTATTCCCTTTTTTGGTATGAATAACAAGAGAATACTCCGCATTTTTAGCATTAAGATATGCTTCTTCACTTCCTGGATATAAACTATACTTTTCTCTAACAATCGCTTCGTTGAATATCTTAATAATTGCTTCTTTATTCTCTCCATCTATTTTCATTTCATTGTAGATTATTTCTGTTTCCATGTTATTAAGTTTTAAATGCAATTTATATTTATCCAGCAGCCAATCCACTACTCCTGTTGGCAAGCACGTCATTAAAATTTTTATTATACAAAAGAACACTAAGGCTATAATAGTAATCCAGGTCATTTCCATTCACTCCATTACTTATTCAATTAATATTTCTACGTTATTTATAGTACTAAATTTTCTCTCTAAATAGACCATCCAATTTCCATATAAGTTGACCATCCACTTTTTATCTCATGCGATAAAAATAAGATGCACGCTTTATCCTTGCATCCTTCCCTCATTATTCTTTACTGGATTTAAGCGCTGCAGCAAATCTCCTTATCCCCTCATCAATATTGCTTTCTGTTTCTTTCGCATACGTAAAACGAACATAGTTAGCGTTTGAACCCATTGTAGATCCAGGCGCATAAATAACACCATTTTTTAACGACTCTTCTAATAAGCGATTTTCATTGACTGCGTTTTTTATTTTACACCACAGATGAATCCCACCATTTGGTGTTAGAAATTCCATTTCTCCTTTTAAGTAGGTATTCAAGCTTTCGATGATTTGATTTCTTCTGCTTTCAAGTTGTTTAACTAAATTATCTAAATGGACTGCAAAGGAGGGTGATTCTAAGAAGTCGTTTGCTACCCATTGAGAATAACTAGAATGGCCAAAATCAATCTGCTGCTTAGCGTCGGATAACCTTTCTATCACTGGCTTAGGTCCTATAATCCAGCCAATTCGCAGACCAGAGGCGACAATTTTGGAGAGAGAGCTTATATATAATACATTGCCATTTTGATCCATCGATTTTAGCGGAAGCAATGGCTTTCCGCTAAAAGAAGTTAAGCTATATGGATCATCCTCTACAACGGGAATACCATATTGAGAAGAAATTTCTAAAATCTCTCTTCTTCTTTTTTGACCGAGAGATACGCCAGATGGATTTTGGAAAGCTGGGTTTAGAAATATCATCTTAATTCGGTGTTTTCTGTATAATAAGATTAAATCGTCAGGTTTTATGCCATTTTCATCTGCAGTCAAATAATAAGGTTTAACTCCGGCTGATTCAAATAGCGGAAGACTATAATGATAAGATGGATCTTCCATTGCTACCGCATCGCCAGGTTTCAGCAAGCATTGAATAACCAAATGTAAAGCCTGCTGGGCTCCAGATGTAATCAATATAGAAGAAGGCGTTGTTTGTAAACCACGATATTTCTCCATATGATTTGCAATGGTCTTTCTTAGCACTTCACTTCCTTGTGGATGATCGTATCCCAATGATCCTATGTAAGCTCGGTCAGAAGTAATTTTCCGCAATGAACTTAAGGGGAAAAGATCTTCGGAAAGTTCCCCGCTTGCTAAATTAATCAGGTCATGTTCCGTCATTTCTTTTCGTATCCGCTGCATGACAGGTAGATTAGGAAGAAAAGATCCCGCTTCTATATAACGATTCCAGCTAGGTACACGTTTTTTGGTTATTCCCCATATATCTTTACTTATCATTGTTCCGCTGCCGCGTTTTCTTTCAATTAATCCATTCGACTCTAACTCATCATATGCAGCAACTACCGTACTTCTATTTAATTCTAGCAGTTTTGCTAGCTTTCTTTCCGATGGCAGCGGTTTATCTAAGGGAAAGGATCCATCTGCGATACCATTTTCTATATACTCCGCCAGCTGCTTATATATTGCTTTTTTTACTTGTCGATTAGGTTTCCACTCCATTGTTTCCACACTTCTTTACTATATTTTGTCTCCATAAAGACAGCTGTCTCATTTTTATGTTGTTTCATTATAGCTTAATTTCTCATCTTTAAACAACATTGAACTCTTTCGATACAACATACCTTTTTTATCTTAATGTTCATTACTCCGACTTTATTTACTTATACATTTGAGATTTTTTCATATGCTCTGGATAGCATCAGATAATTTTAATCTAGTTCCGCTAAACCTCTGACAGCAACCTTTTCGTAAATTTGTTTTTTCAGGAAGGGATTTTGCTATGTTACAATAAAAGTATATAGACAAAATATACAAGGAGGACTTTCGGATGAAAAATAAAGTATGCCCAAAATGCAATAGCGAAGAAATAAAAAAAGGGCTAATGGCAGCAACTGTTGGACAAGTTCATATGTATTCCGAAAAAAACCTTAGGAAGAAACCCTCTCCCATATCAGCAGAATATTGTGCTCACTGCGGTTACATTGTAGCCTTATATGTGGACAATCCCAACATTTAGGATAATTCATTTACTTAAACTTGATTATCAAAATCATAGTTCATTCCTATGTCAAACGATATTATGACTCAAAAAAACAAGCTACTTCTCAGCAGCTTGTTTCTTAAGATTGATATTTTGATTGGAGTTTAGGAACACTCTTAAAGTTTTTCACGTTGATTTCAATATCATCAGTATCCAGCGTCGGAAACGACTCTTCTTTAGATGATTTCCAAATATCCCGATGATAACGGTAAAGGTAATTCTCAAATTGATATATATCTGCGTCAATTTCCCTGCTTTTTTCATAAGAAGTGTATATTTCTTCTACAAGTTGTTTCTTTAGCTGCTTTTTCATTTTATTAGCATTTGTTCTTTTATTCGAAGTTAGAACAGTTGCATCTATATTTATTTTTAGCCCAAAAGAATATTTCTTTTTATTTTTATTTACTACCTGTCTTAATTTCGGTTTAATCAATTCGATCTCCATTTCATTATTATCAATATCGAGATTTAGCTTAGTACGGACAGTTTCATTGTTTACCCTGATATATCCAGATAAGTCATCGGTGTTTAAAAAGCCCTTCCAATCTTTCTCTTTAATGAGATGGGCTCCGTTAATAGTTGGGACAACATAATCTTGCTCATCTTCTTTAATTATTTCCTTATTCACCACTATAGATGGCAAAAGAATGGTATTGATTTTTTCGTTAAATTGATACATGAATTTTTGTAAAGTTAAAGGAGGAACCGTAGAGCTTTGATGCTGCATGGCATCTGGATAACTTATTTGCGACTCATTAAATGGATAATAAAAAGGAATCTTAGCTGTGAATATATCCTCAATAGCCTGATTTGTTCCATAAACCTTCCCTGTCAATCTAATATTATAGCTAGAATCAAGAGCATTTAATGTTGGTTTTAATTTGCTTTTCAACAGTGATTTTCCGAATACAATAACTTTCACTTGGTCAAAATTCAAAGGTAATTGAATTCCTTTATTTATTTGGTCGATAGCATCTTCAATCGACTTAGCAGTCCCATTTCCTAACCACACCTTACTAGGTTGATCCCCCTTGCCCTGTTCTGATTTGGCAACATTTAAAAAATCCAAGAACTGAACAGTTACAATATATTGGTTATCTTTAAAGTCAATCCCTAAACCCACTGCATATGCTTGATATTGAATTTCTTTTATATTTGTACATCCTGCAAGGAAGAAAAGAGAAACGAAAGCAATAACTATTTTTTCATTTAGTCACCTTTTCTTTTTCCATCTTTAATGGATAAACCAGCATTTCTTTTCTTTAGAAGATTATTAGGTATACGTAGAAACGTAAACAATATATCTTTCCCATATGGGGTCGTTATATTCGAAAACATCGGAATACCGAAGGAATCTAGCCTTGCTATATACAGGATGATGAAAATAAAGCTTAAGAAAAAACCGTAAATGCCCAAAAAATAACTTATTAATAAGACAAAAACACGAAAATAAAATAAATTTCCTGCCAAAGAGCGATTTACTAATGTAAAGCTTGTTAGCGCGGTTATTCCTATTATTACAAGCATCGATGGAGAAGTGATTCCCCCTCTTATCGCAGCATCACCGATGATTAAGCCACCAAGGACAGAAACTGTTTGTCCGATCCCTTTGGGCAATCGAGAGCCCGCTTCAAAAAACAATTCAAACATTACAACCATTAGGAGCGATTCAATTAAAGGGGAAAAAGGCAATCCTAATCTAGATACAGAGATTGTTGCTAGGATTGGTAATGGCAATTGTCCTACATGATGGGTAATTATTGCTGTATAAAAACCTGGAAGCAAAATGGTTGTAAAAATTCCAATAATCCGTAAAGTTCTTTGCAAGGAAGTATAATAAAAACTTGAATTTTCATCCTCTGCCGATTTAAATAAAAGGGATAAATCAACAGGTGCAATTAATGCTGTGGGTGAACCATCCACCACAATGGCAAATCTTCCTTGATTTAGGGCCTGAACGATAAAATCTGCTCTTCCAGAATAGTGGATAGTCGGAATTAAGGAAAACTTACGTGGTGCTAGATATTCCGTTAAAATATTGGAACTAGTTAAAACATCGATATCTATCTGAGAAAGGCGCTTCTTAATATCTGCAAGAATTTCATTATTCACAATATCATTCATATAAAGAAGACCCACTTTTGTATTTGTTCTTTTTCCAATTGTATATTCCTTTATAACGAAAGAAGAGGTACGTAGTCTTTTACGAATTAAGCCTATATTTGTATTTATATCTTCTACAAATCCATCTTTTGGTCCGACCGCTGATACCTCCACGACAGATTCATCAGGCTGTCTGCTGGGAAATTTCTTTATATCATAAAGATAAAGTTTCTCTCCTGGGGGAATTACTAGTAGCTTTCCGGAGAAAACTTCTTCTTGAATTTTTTCTCGATTAAATTCTTTTTTATTAAAGCTTTCCATCTGGACATATTGATAGATATCCGACTCTTCCGCCCCAAACTCTGGAAGATGTATAGTTTTAATCATGCTTGTATCCGTCAGTGGTACACAATATACCATGATAATCTGTAATTCTCCCTTATCCTCTTTCACTATAATATCAGAGGATTCATTAAATAATTGTTTTAACGCTTCTGACGTAAAAAGAGGATAATCCACAAACTTCAACTCCTAGTCGCTTTTTTTCTTTTCCCTATAAATAGAGTTAAGGTTAGTATCTGGATGATCAATAACAACAAGGATATTGGTCTAAAATAAAGGAAAACAACTTCTGAAAATATACTTTGATCCACAGGAATAAGCAGTGCGATAAATAAAAAAACATAAAGTAAAGTTAACAGCTTGCTGTTCTTTTCATCCTTTGTAAAAATAAGACTTGTAAGTAAAACAAATAAACTGATTCGGACGACCCCACCAGATAACCATTGATAAATTGCAAAAAAATCGGTGTGTGAAATATACTTTCCAATAGCTATTAAACGCCATTGTTCATATGCTGGATAACGATATTGGGAAGCAAGCTCTGGTCCGAATTCAACAATTGCCCCTATTGTCGGACCTATCATTAAACCTATAATGAAAACACTTAAAACAATGAGCTGCTTCTTTTTGATTGATTTTTTTAAGATTGAGGATAGAAAAAGAATAACAAAAAGCTCTATTATTGGTAAAAACGTATATACAAGCCCTTTTGAAACAGGGATAAATCCGTTTTCTAATATCGGTAATAATAATTCATAGTTTTTATTCTCCGTATTTGCAAAGGAAATAAAGAAGCCTAAGAAAATCACAATTGGGCATAGAATAGTGCTCAATATCCCCATAGAGAATAATCCTAAATTACTGCACAGCAAACATAAAAAAAGCAAAGTGCCTCCAAGCAAAAAAATACTATAGTCTTTCATATAAGTTAATTGCGACCAGAAAACAATATCTTTCGCCGTAATAAAAGCACTAATATACATATATATACCTAATGGTACTAAAAAATAATAGTATTGTAAGGTGCTGCTATACTGTTTCACTATTTTAATGAAAGAGTCCGTATGTATAATGGTATTAATTTTATTTAGTAAGAACACCCACAGCGGCACAAAAATCAGCGCTAATAAGACACTAATCCACGCATCTCTTCTAACTATTGTTAAAATGCCTGGAATTATTTCCACATGGGCAAATAGGCCAACTGATAGAAGAACTAGATATACAATGGATATATATCGTAATGTATTTTGCATAATCATTCCTTTTTCTGTTTAGTATGAACTTATTATGTGTAATAAAATATTTTTTATTACTTTTCGCTATGAAACTAATCGAACCAATATGTACATTCATCACATGCCGATGTCCTTAAATTCTCCAAAAAAAAGAAAAAGTCCATTCCTTGAAGTTAATCTCTTCCTTAGGAATGAACTCTTTAGCTAGTTCTTATTTTTTTCTTATAAAAGTTATTACAATCGCAGCTAGTGATAAAACAATAGCGATAATCGATAAAATCGTATTTATATTAGTACCTTCATTTGCATGCTCGGCATCTTTGTCTTCCTGTTGATCATCTGCTGCATCATCCGTTTTTGTGCTATGTCCATGACTGTCAACCGTTTCATTGGATTGAGCAATACTAGTGATAGAATGAGGTAGTTCTGCATCACTGTCTCCAGTCCATTCCACAATGCTGCCATCTGCATAGTACTGGAATGCATCCCATGCAATATCGCCAGGCTCTTTGGGATTTTGTGCTCTAAAGGTAAAGTCGCGGTATTGACCAGCCTTAATCGCTGTCTCTTCTGATTCAGCCTCCCAAGTTACAGTTGCCACTTTATCATTATCATCGGTAGTTGTAGTCGTTTTCCAGCCATCGACAGGTTCATACATTTTAAACTCCACATTATCTGGAATTTTAATCGTCACTTTTGTTGTATCCACATCTTTTTCAACTGGAATTCTTACAGTATACGTTTCCCAAGCCTCTGTAGTAGATTGGGATGGATTCACGGTAACATGGGCGCTGACTGGTAATGCTATAAAGAAGACAGCCGCTAATGCTACTAATCCAGATAAAAATTTCTTTTTATGTATCATTTCAAATCTCCTTTCCTTATTTCTGCAGTTTTGCAAAAAGAGAGGTTAACACTACTTTGAATGTGTTAACCTCTTTCATCATATCAAATAGAGATACTTCGTTCAAAGAAAAAACAGCTTGGATTATGTCTATTCTGTGAACATTTTATGACAAATGTACTTTTAAATGACCTATTCCCCATTTTAGCCAAAATAATTCATCTTTAATCAAAGGGGTTTATCTTTCTATTACATTGCCTCTGGTGCGGCAATTCCTAGTAATCTTAAACCTTCTTTCAAAACAAGTGTTACAGCATATACGAGAGAAAGTCTCGCTTCTTTTCCGCTATTTTCCTCTAAAATTTGAACATGCGCATAATACTTATTAAATGTTTTTGCTAAATCAATAACGTACTTTGCCACTTCAGAAGGATCATATTGCACAATCGCCTTTTCCACAATTGTCGGAAAGTCCATTAAAAGCTTTACAATTGGAAAACTTAGCTGATCCCATTGTAATTGGTCTATATTAGCTGGTGGGAAGAAATTACCTTTCCGCAGTAAGGAACAGGCTCTTGCATGTGTGTATTGGATATATGGTCCTGTTTCTCCTTCAAACTTCAACATATCTTCTAGAGAAAACTCAATATCTGTTAGGCGATAATGCTTTAAGTCATGAAAGATAATTGCTCCTGTTCCTACTTGTTTTGCCACTTCTTCTTTATTTTCAAGAGAAGGGTTTTTTTCTTCGATATTTTTCTCCGCTAATTGAATAGCTGCTTGAAGCACTTCTTCTAATAAAACAACTTTCCCTTTTCTCGTTGACATCTTCTTGCCGTCTTTCAGCATCATACCAAATGGAATATGAGCCATCCCTTCTGCCCAATCATAGCCCATTTTCTCTAACACTTGAAATAGCTGCTTAAAATGGAGAGTTTGTTCATTTCCTACTACGTATAAACTTTTCACAAAATGATAGTTTTCTTGACGATAGATCGCTGCAGCTAAATCCCGTGTGGCATAAAGTGTCGCACCGTCTCTCTTTTTGATTAAACACGGTGGGAAGTCTTCAAGCTCTACTACTTGTGCCCCTTCTGATTCTACTAAAAGCTGCTTCTCCTTTAATAACTCGACAACCCTTCCCATCTTGTCGTTAAAAAAAGCTTCGCCATCATTTGAATCAAATGTAATTCCTAATAGTTGATAGATTTTATTAAACTCTTCTAACGATTCTTTTCGAAACCATTTCCAAAGATTAATGGCTTCTTCATTTCCCTGTTCTAGATAGTTAAACCATTTTCTCCCTTCTTCATTTAGCGAGGGGTCTTCATCTGCTTTTTCATGAAACTTCACGTACAGCTTTAATAATTCTTTAATAGGATTCTTCTGCACTTCCTCTTCGTTTCCCCATCGTTTATAGGCGACGATTAATTTACCAAACTGGGTCCCCCAATCACCAAGATGATTAATACGAATCGGTGTGTAGCCATTTTTCTCGGCAATAAGGCCAAGAGCATTGCCGATAACAGTGGAACGCAAATGCCCCATGGAAAACGGCTTTGCAATATTAGGTGAAGACAAATCAATTGTCATGACTCCTTTATTCGTAGGTAAATCCCCATAATGCTCCTTTTGTTCGAGAACCTCCTTGATTACTTTAGAGGCAATTAATTGCTGATTTAAAAAAATATTAATATAAGCTCCTACCACTTCGACATGATCAATCAGCGGAGATTCTATCTTTTGAGAAAACTCTTCCGCAATTAACGTAGGTGCTTTCCGCAATTTTTTGGCAAGTGTAAAACAAGGAAAAGCGAGATCTCCTAAATGATCATATTTCGGTTTTTCCAATAACTGTTCAATCGTTTCTGGTGATAATTCTACATCTAATTGTGTTGCTAATACGTTTGCTAGTTCTGATTTGATGTTCATCTATATTCTCCTTTTCTATATTAGATATTTTAATAAAATAAAAAAACTCCCGCCCCTTCATACGAAGAGGCGAGAGCTTATAATTCCCGCGGTACCACTCTAATTGTTATTTTCATAACCACTTAAATCAGTTAACGGCCTGTTACCGATCATGCCTACTCCTTTTCAGCATGATATCTCCAAAGTGCGTTTCACTGCTTGCTCCACATTAGGCTTCCACCATCCCTAATTCGCTATTGCTTTACAAGCAGCTACTCTCTTTTTCTACGATTTCCTATATTTTTTTCTTATTATACACACTCTTTTCGGAAGAATCCAATACTTTTTTATTTTTATAAAAGAAAGACAAGCGCCAATCATTTCCGTTTACATATAGTAATGGAGGAGGTGAAACATTTATGAATACTCAAAATCGAGCTTTTGACAGACATATTGGGGCTGTTGGTCCTATTGGTGCAGTTGGTCCAGTTGGAGCCGGTGGTTTTGCAGGCGTGGGGCATGGCGCAGTGGGAATCGGGGCTATCCCCCTTGGTGCAGTTACACCATCAGCTAGCTTTGCTGGAGGCAACCCTCTATTTTATACGCCTTTTCATCATAGCCCTGCTATTCAACACCATTGGAATTATGGTCAGCATTTCCCAGCATACTCACAACCATATGGCTATAATCCCGCTTATTCTACTTACGGATATTATCCCTATTATTGATTTCAGAAAAAAGGCAGCAACTAGATTCCATCCATTTAGAGAAATTCTAGTTGCTGCCTTTTTATGCTGTTGATATTATTCCGCTATGCTTATTTGTTTATTTTTTCGCCAGATTGCGAAGGTTACTGCTAATCCATCATGGGAAAGAATCTTATAGAGACGCTCCTACCGAGAAAAGAGCTTTGTTAGGACAAGCTCCTACTAATGCCAGTGCATCAGCAGATACAGATACTGGCGGCAATCATCAGCAAATAATAGTTTTACAACAGATAACGAGTAGTGCATGGAGGCAAAGGGAAATGCACCTATCGGGAACAATGCCGGTGTATCTAGTTTTGTCGGCTAAACTACTGTGCTTTTGAACGCTACTTTTCCCTTGGTTCCTTTG
Organism: Niallia sp. FSL W8-0951; assembly: GCF_038006525.1. Classification (NCBI taxonomy): domain Bacteria; kingdom Bacillati; phylum Bacillota; class Bacilli; order Caryophanales; family Bacillaceae; genus Niallia; species Niallia sp. FSL W8-0951. Next base: position 1,053,934 of record NZ_JBBOVK010000001.1, on the reverse strand, counting down.
AAAAAAGGTGTTCATCCCCTTTATGAACACCTTTTTTCCCAGGTTTCTTTAAATAATGGTGTTCATTCCCTTTATGAACGCTACTTTTCCCTTGCTTCCTCAAAATTATGGGGTTCATCCCCTTTATGAACACCACTTTCCCCTAGGTTCCTCTATAAAATGGTTTTCAATCTATTAAAATACTGAATCTCCTTGCTATACTCCAAGTCTAGCATCCCTCTCTCTTAACTGACATATCCCCCCTATAACAATCATCCTTAAATATCAAAAAAACGATGGAATTTGACACTATGCCCGCATAGTCATTCCATCGCTTTTTGTTATTTAACTGGAATCCATATTTCAGAGTAGCAATTTTCGCTTGACGGATCATCATCTGTATAGCGTTCAAAGGAAATAAATCCTGCTTGTTGATAACCACTGGACGGCATCCATTCCGAATATATTTGCTTCCAAACCTTCTGCATACTTTGCGGCATTGGTCCATGCACCTCAAAAACTGCCCACTTGGATGCTGAAATAACGAGCTGATCATATTTTTCAGATTTATCCTCTGTTGCAACCGCTATCCAGTAATCCATATCCTTACCCGCTGCTTCTGACTCCTCTACACAAACGCCAAGAACACCTGGAATTTCTCCCCTAGTCAGCATCAGAAGCTCGTTCACTGTTCCATTCTTATTAACTTCATCCCAGAGTTTTGGAATCTCACGGAGATTTTCATCTTCCTTAAAAGTATAAGATTTTTTCATCCCGACAATCGTAAATGCCTCTTTCTCCACTACTTTTACTTTCATTGGTTCTGCCCCTTTCAGCTGTACTTGAATGACTAGTGGATTGTATATTTTTAGACTACCAATTCCTCGTCTCGTTTCACTTGGTGTAACTCCATGCTGTCTGCGATATGCTTTCGTAAATGCTTCTGGTGTATCATATCCATATCTTAATGCAATATCGATTATCTTTTCTCTTGAATGAAGCAAGCTTTGACCAGCCATTGATAGTCTGCGTCGCCTAATATACTCTCCCACTGGTATTTCCGTAAGGATTGTAAATGTTCGTTGAAAGTGAAATATTGAAACATTTGCGACACGCGCAATCGCTTCTATTTCAAGCTTTTCTTCCAAATTATTTTCGATATATATTAATGCCTTTTGTAACCCTTCCAACCATGTCACATTCATCACATCCTTAAAAATAGCATACATGGATTACTGTTGGTTTTCCTGTTCATTTATGCTTGCTTTTGACAGATATATCCTTGGTTTTCTTCTCATCAATATATCGGATTAAAGAAAGGATAGACCGCCCTAAGTAAATACAAAAAAAGGCACCAAAAATAATAAGTGCTGCTAAGTAATTGGCAAATAGCTTCTTACTGGCAATAAATAGTATTAAAAACACTAGTGTGATCAACAAATTGAATATTGGATGATTTTTCATTCATTTCCCTTCCTTTTTTATAGATAAAATATGTATCGTCACGATAAAATAGGCTGTCTATCCCTAGCTCTAGGTTTAGACAACCTTATTCGACCCTAATAGAAAACGTATAATTGGGATTTCCTTGATCCCATTTAGCATAAATCATATAAACATATGTTCCTTTTTTGGCTGGCACTGTCATTTTATTTTTATCTACTTTAATAAATTCCTCTTCTCCATCTTCAAACACTTCTGCAACCTGTAAAGATCCAGCTAATGGCTTTTTATTAAAATCGATGGTAATCGTTGAATTCGGTTCCACTTTCACAGAACCATTTTGTAACCCCATATCCCATGGAGATGCATAGACATAATCAACACAAGATCCTTTTAATGAACCTTGCCAGCAATTAGAACCAATTGTTGTCGGAATTCTATTATTCTTCCATAATACCTCAGGTTTTGGTGGCTTGGAAAAATAAATCGTATCCATTAGAACCCAAATACAGGCAAAAATAAAAGCAATTATTGTTACCACCATAAACATGTGAACCATTTTGTCCCCTTTCATTCCTCTTTTATATATTGGACGATTGATATTGCAGAAAAGTTTCGATTTTTCTTTATAAATAGAAAATTCCAGCGATATTATTCTTATTCTCCCCCACAGCTTCCTCCACTATCAAACGAGGATCCACAGTCATTTCCTCCATCAAAGAAAGACGCTTGTGAGCTATCTCCTGGATTTCCCTGAAAAGGCGGATAATGATGGTCATTTATATTGTTTGTCTTTTCTTTGCGGGAAAAAATTTGAGCCACGACGATTGCCACAAATACCAACATAATAATTCCAAACATACTTTATTCCTCCCTCACTTGCTGTTCTATTTTATATACGTAGGCTGATTGGAAATAGTTTCATATTTTTTCAATTAAAAAAGCCGAAAAGTAGCAAACTACCTTTCGGATAGATTAATTTATGCTCTTTTCCTTATTTCCTTTACTCTTTCCATAACGGAAGGCTTCTTTTTACTGAAATAATAGAAAATCCCTGTTATCAGTAGAATAATTACAATTAATGCTAATGGATTAATATCTGTAGAGAATACACCATAAGGAATTAACGCAAGGATAAAAAAGTAAAAGAAATTACCTATTGCTGTACCGATAGTAAAAGGACGTATCGATATTTTGCTTATACCAGCAATGATATTTAAAATACTTGTCGGAAAAAACGGAAAAACCCTTCCATAGAACACATAGCGCATCCCTTTTTGTTCGATTTTATCTAACATTTCTTGGTGATTTTGCACCTTTTTGATCACAAAATCTTGGAACCAAAAACGAATGGCTAAGAAGATAATGATTGCAGAAATGATGCTAGAAAACCAGCTCCATAGAAAGCCATAAATGAAGCCAAATGAGTAAAAATTGAGGGTAATTACTAAAATTAAAGGAATAACGGTAAAGCTATTTTGAATAATCATAAGGAATAAACTGACAATAAGTGCATAAGAAATATTCTCTTTAAATGCAGATGTGACTGAATTTAACTCCCCTTCACGAATCGCCTGAAAAATATCAGTGTATCGGAAAAAGATAATAAAGAGGCTGATTGTCACAAAAAACGTAAATGGCTTCCAAAAATGTTTTATATAAATCACCTTTTTCATAAATTATATGTCATATTCTAAAGAGTGGTACACTTAGATGATTCATTTTCTTCAGATTTCTTCCTTTTGTTTTTTTATATTATCTGTTTTCTACCCGTTTCTACTATTTTTCAATCAGGGGGGATTATTTCTTACCTAAAAAAATAAGTAAGTACATAAAAAGCAGTTAAGTTTTACATAAACATAACTACTTTTTTTACTATACTTTATTCCCATTCTATCAAACTATTTTTTCCTACATGTCCTCTTCTACCCTATCTATCCATTCATTCATATGCGCAATAAATAACTTTGCCTGTTCAATCTGCAAGTTATGCCCGGCTCGATCTAAAATTGCAAATGTTGCTCGGGGATAATTCCCTAAAATTGCAAACGCATCTTCATATCCGACTACCGAATCTTGTTTTCCTAGTAAGAAGACAGTTGGTTTTTGAAATAGGACATCATCGACTGGAAAGGAAAATCCGTAGTTCTTTTGAATTTTATTCAAAAATGCTGTATTCGCTATATTGCATCCTGATAAAATTTCATCCTTATATCGTATCCAATTGTATTCATCTAAAACTACTTGATTGGTTTTGAAATCGTTACGTTCTTCTTCTACTAAGTTTGATAAAAATTCATTATCTGCATAAACAATCGTGTGTTCTGGAAGTGTTCTCTTTTCTTTTTCTGGTAAAATCATCGGGCAAATGAATGCTGCGCCTAATATTTGCTCTTTATAAAGCTTGATAATTCCTCTAGTTAAGTAGCCGCCATAGGATTCTCCTATAATCAGAAAAGGTTGATTGGAAATGTTTATATCTATAAAATTTGCAACTGCTTTTAACATTTCATCAGAATTACTGATTAAGTCATAATCCATGGTTTTCCCCATGCCAGGTAAATCCAAATATATCCTTCTCCATCCGTCTTTCTCTCTAAAAACAGGCTCCATACACCCACTCATGAGTCTATGATCTAGCGTAAATCCATGTAGCATGATAATGGGAATTCCAGTTCCTATATCTTCGTAATATATGTTTGCATTTTTCACTTTGCAGTATGGCATCTTTCTTCCTCCCTATTAATAAAATGTATGTATCTATGGAAGTTCCTTACTCAAATAATGATATATTCAGGTTTTTCCCATAACAGTAGACAAGCAGTGTGTGTAATTGAGCTCTATGATGATAGTATGTGCGACTATTTCTAACAACCACTCGTACCTTGTATAGGTCGCTCCCCAATAAGCTGTAGTCCTTTCTTGTAACTCTATTTCTGTAAGATTCATATAAATATCTTTTAAAGTTTTATAATTTTCTGCAATAGCACTCTTGACATCCTGTATGCTTAATAATGCAACACTCGAATAATATTGATTCATCTCTTTTTGTTTTGCACCGTTCGATATCATTAAATCAGCCTTACAAATAACGGCTATGTGCTCTAAAAGCTCACCTATCGAGCGCTTATTACTTGCTGGCTTTTTCTGTAAGTCCGCCTCTTCAATAACTTCAACCATTTGGATTGTTGTTTTTAAAGCTATTTCTATTTGATTTAGTGCACTATTTATATAGGTATTCACTACTAACTCCCTCCTTGCAACGAATATATGTTCGCTTTTATATTATAGACGAATCTATCATAAGTTCAATATAAATATTCGTTAATTCCGACTTTTTGATCAAGAAAAAATTCAAACCATCCAAAGTTTTAAGTCTATTAGATCGCTTCCATCTTAAATGTCCTTGTCCAGCTCCTTTTCGATTTGCTATACTTTAAAAGAAACGAACAGGAAGTGTAATTATATGAGACAGGCACTTATTATCATCGACATGCAAGAAATTTTCTTTAACCATCGTGAAAATTATTTATTCGATAGAATTCAACTAGTAAAAAACATCAATATACTAATCAATCAAGCACACGAAAAAGATATTCAGGTTATCTTTATCCAACATACAGATCCAAATGAACAGTCCGAGCTTTATGAGGGGAAGGACGATTGGAACCTCCATCATAATCTATTGTTATCCACTACTGATAAGATAATTAGAAAATCTAAATGGGATGCATTTTACCAAACAGAACTTTTGGATTATTTAAAAAGCAAGAAAATCGAACAGCTTATTTTTGCTGGTGCACAAACGGAGTTTTGTCTTGATACTACTATCAGAGCAGCCCATAGCTTGGGATTTCAGCAGAATCTCCTTTATCAAAACACTCATAGCACCATTAACAGCTCCATTTTAAATGCAGTTGATATTATTAACCACCATGAATCTATTTGGAATAATCGGTTTTTAACAATCATAAATGAAGAACTGAAATTATAAATATCTTCTGGCGTAATACACTATGTTATTTTTTTATTACTCTAGATCGTAGTATTAGGATAAGATTAAATAAATTACACCTGATTGATGGATTTGGCGCATCACCTGAAATAAATTGGCTTTCTGATCTTGAAATGTTATTACTTTAGATTCAAGTTAATTAACAACAAATGAGTATTAAATAATTATTGTTTACAAAATCAGAAGAATCAAGAAAATCTTATCAAATAACCAAATAAAATAAGAACTATACTGGACTTTCACTTTATATTTAGATAATTATTAACATTTCGGAAATTTTGTATACTAAGCAAACTTCAACTTAAAAAAAGCCGAATTCCCGAACTCTAAGGAATCGACTTTTTTATTTTTGATTCTTAAACTAAAAATTCCGATGGTTAAAGAGCGAAAACCCTCTAACGGAAAACCCCAGAAAAGCTGTGAAAATATCTTCTTGGGTTGTTCTATCTTTCTTAACTTTTATTTAGGGAACGTTATTAATATAAATCTATAAAATATATATACAATGTTTAAAGATTTTTAATTACCCTGTACCTACAATTTGGATTTCAAGTCCCCTTGTAGTAAAAAGTTGTTTGGACTATATGACTTATCTTACACAGAGAATATTTTCAAGAAAGTATACGTTTTTGAACGTCTGTTGCTGAAATTGCTAAAAGAGTGTACCAATTTCTGCTGGTTTAGGTACAGCTTTTTGTTCAGAATCAGTCTATTAAACAATGCTCTATTTCTTTCTGCCATATTGAAGAATTGCTGAGCCTTCTACACATGCTTTTTAATATACATTGAAGCTTTGTTTAACACTTCGGTAAAGAATGGAACGGCTTCACTAAGAATTGGCACTTCAATTCCATTAAGATCAATTATTCCTTGGAAAAGTTATATCTTTATTAAATTAATTACCTGATTATTTAACATTATCATATATTTTTCTCTAAAAAGTACTTCTAATTACATTACCACAACGTGAGGCACTAGATACAACCGGGCAGCTGTCTCACTTCACAAATTTATTCTACAAGTCAAAAATGTTAATATTAGACTAAACGGTCAATATTAAACGCAATGTAAGAAGCCTTATTAGCTTCACCCTAGTCCAATGTTGATAATACAATGGAAACAAAATCATCTAAAACCTTTGGATCAGATGATAATTTAGAAACTTGTGTAAGTGAATATCGAGAATGGTTCAAATACTTAGCCAGAGCTTCTATATCTTTTTGCAACTCAATTTCCCCATTTTCTTGACCACGTATTAGTGATTTATAAAAAGCTTCTTCTAACCTTCTTATATCCATTTTGAAAAACTCCGCAATTTCCCTATCATGAGGTACTTGAGAGATTGCACTATCCAAAATAAAGCACTCTTTACGTTTTTCATCATCCTTTAAAACGTATACCACTTCATAAAAAACTTTACTTATTGCTTCTTTAACTGATCCTGGATGTTCCAAATAAGATATTACCGTAGCGGTTTTTTCATTAATATAATGTTTTACTGCAGAAATAAAAAGATCCCTTTTGGTACCATAAGTATCATAAAGACTTTGCCGTGCAATCCCAAGTCCTTTAATTAGTAGTGGCAGTGAAGTCCCTTCATATCCATAATGACCGAATACCTCCATGGCTTTATGCAATACTTGGGTAGTATCAAATTCCTTGTTTCTTGCCAAAGTGATAACCCCTTTTTTCTATCATACTAACTTTTTTAGAACGTACAGTCAAGAAATAGATAGGTTTAGAAATTATGCGTATCTAATTTGGGATTGAGTTACTTAGGGAATGGAACAAATTCATTTTAACTTCCAATTGAATCAATGAACACTAGTGGATTCCAGTAATCCTTATAACGAGTAATAAATCCATCTTTTGTTTCCACTACACTAATATATTTTTGGTTGTATGGTTTGCCTGTTTCACGTTGCTTACCAATAGAATTGAGCTCTGCAATAACTAGTTCAGGATCTTCTGTTATATGAAAAATAGGATCTGTAAACTCTACTTCAAAGTTTTCAGGGAAACTTTGCATATAATCATAAATATCCTCTTTCCCTACCAGCATATCTGGATAGCCTTTCGGAGCATATGGAAATTCTAATACCCCGCCTTCTGCCCAAAGATTGATCCATGATTTAATATCTCCACTAGATAGATGTTTTAGATGTTTATTAAATATCTCCTGTGCTCTTTCGCGGATTTCTTCTACTGATAATGCTTGATTATCCATTATTATCTTCCTCTCTTTTTATTATTGACTATTCAGTCTAGAAATATCAAAAAAATAAGGTTCTGTAATAAATAATTACAGTTCCCCTTCCTGACAAATCCATCTTATCACTTTCTGGACTGTCCAGTCAATAATTATTTTGGTTTCTTTTTGGACATTCTACTTTTTATTCTTATCTACTAATTCTCTAATAGCAATTACGAATTGAATCCCGCCTTTTAATCTTAGAGTATACATACAAATTGTAACATCCAGCAAAGTTTGCAGTTGCTAAGTTAGTATTCTTTGTGATATTCCCGATATTAATCGTTTAAGTTCATTAAATCTGATTGTTTTTTCGGATAATATATCGATTTTGATACCTTTCCATTTTCACCTACAATCTGTAAAGCCGTCTCAATTGGATAAGCTCTTATAACCTCTTCACTGTATTCTCCATTATTTTTTTAACCTATATCCCATAATGCCACCCCATTCATTAAGTTACAAAAATGAGCATATTTACATGTACCAATCATTTTCACTATATTTAATATATCAGAAATGAAAGAGTTCATATCATGATCACATGTTAATAGTCGAGACGAGACATGAATACATTTTGCAGGAACAGATTAAGAAAATGATTAAGGGTGGATATTTTATGGATTAATCCAAAATAGTATTAATAACTGGCGATAACAAAGGAATTGGTTTTGAGACAGATAGACAATTAGGGAAAATAGGAATGAGATTTTAATAGGATTGAGAAATGGAAAAAGGGGCTTGAGGCATTAGCATTATTAGAAAAGGAAGATATTAAAGCTAAAACAGTGGGTATTGAGGTTTCATACCCCACTCCCATATTCTCCGTTGTAGAAAACATTGAACAAGAAAATGGTTTGCTTGATATATTGATTAACAATGCAGGCGTGTTTTTGGAAGGTAATATCACTCAGAATAACTTCCCCCCTCTTTCTTTTTGTTTTTCACTACTTTATCTTAGATTTAAAAAACGCCTTTAATATCAAATAGTGGACTATACGGATGGCACCCATCGCAAATGTTACGCAATGGGATCTCGACTTAGATAGAGCTATCAAAGAACCGAAAGATGCTTATTTTATTTGCCACAGTTTAGGCTTTATTACGTTTTTAAGATACCTTTCACGTAATAATGTACTAATTAAAGGGGCTATTTTTGTTTCTGGATTTGCAGAACCCATTACAGCGTTCCCACAATTTGATCCCTATATGCACGAATTAAATTTGGATAGAATCAAGCATTTCCTGGGAGCATCCTTTTTAATTTCATCCAGAACTGATAGCATCATCGATTGGCAAATCTCAAATTCCTTAGCAAATAAACTTGAAATTCCTTTTATTTTATTACCTTTTGGCGGACATTTTACTTCTGAAGAAGGAATTATTGAGATGCTATCCGTCAAACATATTATTAAAGCAAAATGGTTATAACATTTCCAATAGAGAACTTTCTTGGACAAGAAAACAAAGCGATCCTTCCTAAGGGAAGCATCGCTACTTTATCTATTCAGTAAAAAATTCTTAATATGGAGATTAGTTATTTTTTTCGGTTGAAGCAGGATTGCTAGTATTTTCTGCATTTTTACGATTCTTAACCCCTTTGCTTTTATAAGGCTTGTTACTCTTTGCTTTATTGGCACTAGCCTGCCAACGATTCCAGCCTTTTTTATCTGTTCCTCTGCCTGTACCGCCTTTACCTTTAGCCTTTGCTTTACTCATAAAATCAACTCCGATTTTTCTAATATATTACGTAACATTAATTAGTCTTATCCTTTTATTCTGGTAAAAAACGTACATAATGAACTATTAGTATATAACAGTCTGCTATTGTTTGAAACATTAACCTTTTCAAGAGTTTATTTCTGGTGCTTTCTCTTCCCTACAACTTACACGTTTTCCCAATAGCCGAGCATGACACTAAAAAATGAAACCTTTTTTCTATCAAATCCGTAGAACATGGTGGGGATGACTTTTATGAAGACGAGAATGGTCTAAACGTAATAAGTTGTGTAAGACAGTCATCTCTTCTACGAATGATAAATTATATAATAAAAAACTATCTTGGGGAGTGAAAAATATGAATAGTACCGTTATCCTGATTATAGCATTAGTAGCAATAGCTATATGGTCTATACAAATATATGAGTTTTTGAAGCCATCGAAAGAACAAAACAATCGCAAAATCGTTTTATTAACATCTGCTGGTTCTTTATTGACAATAATTCTTACCATTTCATTTTTCCAAAATATCCCGTTTTTTAAATAATGGGAATTTAACTAATTAATTATCCATTACGATGAAAAGAAAAAAGCATATGAAAATCAACCCAGAACTGTAGACAAACTCCTGTATTTTGGAAATGAAAGTTTGAGTAAAGTATATTTATTAATCTCTTTGAATCTGAATGAACCGCGATTTGCCTGCTAAACTGCAGGGTCTCAGACTGAAACTCCCTTTTCCCATAGGGAGTCTTCCCTCTTCACTCCAAGCAATACATAAAAATGCAATTCTACTTCCCCAATATCTTTTTGTCTACTAACTGGTAAATGAACCTTGCTCTTTTTATTTCAAAAATAACAATTCTTTAACAATTTTATTAAATATTCTATTATTGGAAAAAAACGTCGAAAAAAAGGAGTATAATGGAAATAAAAATAGGGGGAGGTTGTTGAAATGATTACTTTATTAGAAGATATTGCCCAACATGGACTAAAAGATACGAAATTATACATCATGAAAACAACTGATTCGTTTGTTATTTCCATCCCTAAAATTAATTGGTCTACCGAAATAAGCAATGCAGAATCTCCACACAATCAATTCGACCATTTACTACATTCCTTAACTTTTCACATGTTTGAAGGTGACTGTTCCCAACTAGCTGAAAGTATCACAAGTTCTATTAGTAAATATGAAACTTCATAATAAATCAAAACTTCCATCAAGTGGAAGTTCATCGCCCACTTGATGGTTTGGTTGTAACTTTCTGATTTAACAGCAAATTCCCCATCTAATTCCCTCCAATAGTTTGATGCTTGCTAACCGTTAAAAGAAGGATAAAATTCCTTTCACCATTCTATCTTTCTAATTGTATATAATCTGTTATCCTCGTGACTTTTCCTATCCTCTATTTTTCGTTCAATGATATCTTCACTTGTGCGGTCTTCTGGTATTTTTATTTACTTTTGCATGAATTGGTTCCCATACGCTAAAATGATTATAATGACAATAGAATTTTTTAAAGGAGTTTTTATAGTGGATTTACTTTTTACAAGTAAGCGATTAGGTTTTCGTTTATTAACAAAAGAAGATATAGATGCATGTGAACAATTTTGGGGAAATGAGGAAGTAATGAAATATTGTGGCGGCAGCACTTCCTCTGCATTACTGCCTCAAGTTATTGACTTTTATCAGCAATGCCAAGAAGATTTTGGACTCTCCGTTTATGGTGTTATTGATTTGGCAACCAATCAAGTTATTGGAGCAGCAGGCTTTAATATGGAAGATTCCGTTGATCAAGCTGAGCTTATTTTCCATTTCTCCAAACCTAATTGGAATAAAGGGTACGCTACAGAAGCTGGCATTGCCTGTTTAACCTTCGCAAAAGAGCAAGGGAATATCCAAAAAATAAATGCTTCTGCAAGTATTGCGAACAAGGCTTCCTTAGATGTACTTGGCAAAATTGGTTTTCAATATATGGGCATTAAATATTTCGAGGATACCGAGCAAGAAGAAGCTTATTTTGTGTTTGTTTTATAGGTAAATAGATAATAGTTTATTGTAAATAGAGTATAGAAAAAGGGAAATCATCAATTCCCCTTTTTCCATACCTGATGGTTCAGCTTTTTTTAAATATCCGCTTATTCAAGCAGGTTCACTCAAAAAAGGTGTGTGAATCCTTATGTAAGTAAACGTCTACTTCTAATTTCTGAAATAACGATTATTATCTTATGGAAAATAACTCAATAAACGATCAAAAGAATGAATTTCGGCAAATGGTTTAATCTCGGTGGGATTTCTTGATCCTGCGAGGAGTAAACCATCCACCTTTTATGGGCATTTTGACACCATTTATATCTATTTCGATGTCATTCTCAAAATTCCACATAAAAAGGTTGTCGCTTCTCATCCAAACAGTATTCTATTCTTTGTCTAAAATTTTTATATTTCACCATGTTGAGCGCTTCCTCAATAGGGAAAAATCCTACTTCTAAACTTTCTGGTGATGTAGTAAATTCCCCGCCAACCGGTTTAGCTAAGAATAATGTATTGCATATAGAACCATTGACATTTTGAAAGATTCCACAAAAGTTTATTACTTCAATATCAATTCCTGATTCCTCTTTTGTTTCTCTTATCGCAGCAGCTTTCAGTGACTCTCCCTCTTCCACTTGGCCACCTGGCATTTCCCAGCCTCTTTTGGGTCCTTTGATTAATAAAATTTCCTTTTGTTCATTGATGACAATCGAAGCAGCCGAAACAATATGTTTAGGCGGCGCATATTGCGGTTGTGTATTTTGAGTCAATTGCTTTCCCCCATTCCTTCTTTTTTTGCGATTTTTTGCAATCTTTCCATTATTTTACCATAAATTTCTCCTACGAAAAAATACCTCCTTTTCTAGTTGAAAAGAAAGTACTTTTTCGTATTTATTTTTTCACCATTTCAATGGCTCTATTAACTGCTTTGCGGGCTAATTCTTTCTCTCTTAGGTTATCATCGGCCTGAAGCATTTCCATTACTATTTTTGTTGCTGTCTTTTTATTGCGAGTAATCGGAAATATTAAGGCATACAGCTTGGCTGCTTGTTTTTTATTCATACTTCTTTTCACTACAAATCGCTTAGATTTAATGCGAGCGTAACCTTAAATAGATCGCCATCTGTCTCGATTTTCATCATGCCTTGGTGTAGATCCATGATTGATTTCGCAATCGCAAGTCCAAGACCAGATCCTTCTGTATGCCTCGATGTATCCCCGCGTTTAAAACGCTCATATAATTCATCAAGATTATCGTCAAGCTCATACTTAGATATATTTTTAAACTGCAAAATAGCTTGGTCTTTTTCTAGTTTAATGGAAATATAGACACGTGAATGCTCTAAAGAATATTTCAAAATATTGCCTATTAAATTATCAAATACTCTCCAAAGCTTCTGCCCATCTACAGTTGCATAAATCGACGGTTCTTGATTGGTTACACGAAAATCAAGTGTTGTCGCTTTAATTGTTTCATCATATTCACCTAACGCTTGCTGTAAAAGCTGCACTAAGTCTATTTTTTCCTTCTTTAATTCCACATTGCCGCTGACCATTTTCGAAACCTCGAATAAATCATCAATTAGTACTTTTAATCGTTGGGATTTCCGATCGATAATACCTAGATAGCCCTCTTTTTCTTCCTCAGATAGATTTTTATTCTTCAATAATTCCGTGTAATTGATGATTGATGTTAAAGGTGTTCGCAAATCATGACTAACATTCGTAATTAACTCTGTTTTTAGGCGTTCGCTTTTTTCTTGAGCATTTTGGGAATAAATCACGCCATTTTTTAGTGTATTGATTGTCTCTGCTAATGCTGAAAGTTCACTAGATGCTTTTATATCTAAGTCACTTACTTTTCGACCGCTCCTGATTTCCTTTGTATATAGAACTAACTGACCTAGAGACTTTGCATTTTTCACTAAATAATGGATGGCTGGTATGCCGATAATTATGACCGCAATAAGAAAGAACAACACAAAAAATGGTTCCACAATCACTGCCATTAAACAAAATCCTAGCGCGAAAACTATCATTAAACAAAGGATTAATTTAGTCAATGGACTTCTACTTGAAAATAATAGCAGCATTGGTTTTCCGATTGTTTTAACACATTTTCCAACAAATGTTTTTGTCCAAATTGATTTATCGCCTTTTACTATTTCCTTATATAATAGAGACATTTGGATAAAGAACAAGGATATAAACAGCCAAGCTAAACAGCCAAATAAAATAATTTCCTTCCAATAGGAGCCGTCATTATATAAATTTAATTCTATTTGATCATTTACTCCCCATACAACTATAATAGCAACAGCTAAACTTATAAGGAGAAAAATTATACCGATATCAATTGGAATTTTCTTATAAAATGGGTATTCCCATTGTGTTAAAATACTTCTTTTAGTTAAAAGGAGAATACAGCTGGCAACTAGGCTGATGATACTAATAACACTAAAGTAGATCACTTGCTTTTGTTGCGTTTTATAATTATCCATGTCTTTATGCAGCATACTCTTAGTACTTAAATTGTCAGGAACAGCAATAACTCCTTCAAAGCTGCCGATGTTTTTCTTGATGTTATTTAGAATAGACACTTCTATAGCAACCGCATCGGGATCGCCAAACTCATACCACGGAGAATCTAAAGAAATATAATGCTGTTCCCACTCATCCTTTGGATTTATATGGATATCGCCAAGAAATTTTGTATTTTTCTGATTCAGCTTACTCTCAATTGTTTCGCCCGGAGCAAGATTAACATTTGTTACTTTTTCTCCTGTTTTGTTATTTTCAAAATAATAAAGGAAGGAATCAGTCCAGTCTTTATACTCATATTCTCTATTCTGTAATTCTTGATAGTATTCATCTAATTGTCTTGCTTTTTCTTTCTTAATCTTATCTTCTACGTATTCATCACTTTGGAAATTTTTCGTAATATCAGCGATTTTCTTATCTCTTTCTTCTGTATATAGCTGTTCTGCTTCTGAGCTTCCTGTTTCTTTAGCGGTCTGAATTTGCTCTTCATACTGACTTTTTATGTTTTGAATTTGTTCATTTAAATCACCATAATAATAACGGTATTCATTTATTTCTTTAGCTGATACGGTTATTTTTTTCTTTGCCTCTTCAATCGGAATATAATATAACTCATTTTCACTTAGAAGATCCTTATAATATTGCATTCTTTCTTGAAATATCGATGTTTGATAAAAATCCGTGTGTAAATAACGGTTAAACCACATATCTACAGATACAATTCCACTCAGCGCGAGTGTAATAAGCAGTGTCCAGACAATAAAAAGGCCTTTACTTCTCGATTTTGTAGCCAATGCCCCACACCACCTTTAAGAAGCGAGGATTTTTTGGATCCACTTCAATTTTTTCACGTATTTTTCGTATATGTACTGCTACCGTATTTTCGGCATTGTATCCAGGTTCTTTCCAAACACTTTCATAAATTTCCGCAATAGAGAATACTCTGCCAGCGTTTTTCATCAACAAAACAACAATCTTATATTCAATCGGAGTCAGCTTTACACTTTCTCCATTTACGGCGACTTCTTTCGCCTCCTGGTCTAATGTTAATCCATGAAGGTCTATTTTTTTCTTCACCCCATCAAAGGTGCCAAGTGTTACATATCTTCGCAACTGCGATTTCACTCGGGCAACTAGCTCCATTGGATTAAATGGCTTGGTGATATAATCATCTGCCCCTATTTGTAATCCCAATATTTTATCTGTATCCTCGCTTTTAGCTGTCAGCATAATAATCGGAATATTTTTTTGCTCACGAATTTTATAAGTAGCCGAAATTCCATCTAAATTAGGCATCATAATATCCATTAAAATTAAATGAACTGTCTCTCCCACTAAAATCTCCAACGCCTCTATTCCATCACTGGCTTTTAACACCGTAATTCCTTCGTTTTTAAGATATATTTCAATAGCATCTCTTATTTCTTTTTCATCATCCACCACGAGCACATTGACATTCTCCACCTTAAAACCACCTGCTTTCTCTCTCTTCGCTGTCTCTATCATAGAAAAAATTTCTTAACATCTGCCAAGCAAAATTCTTAAGAATTTCTTAATATTTTATCTACCAATTCGATTCTCTTATTCTATCAAAGGAATATGCTGATCACATCCACATTTTTCTGCTTTTTTAATAAAAAAATTTAAAAAGGTTTTCATCAGCGACGATGAAAACCTTTTTTTCTATTGCTTTGCCTTTATTTGTTCCCGAATCTTCTCCAATTCTTCAAGGGACAATTCCCCTAATGACTCTTTAATTTCTTTTTCCATGCGCTTGCGGTTTTTCTCCCGGTATTGATTCCACCAGTCGCGAAGTCCTTCTGTTTGATCCAATATGTATTCAATGTCGATTTCTTCCACTTCATCATCGGAAATATACTCCATTACTGCTGCCAGCATCCGGTTTAATTTATCTTCTTCTCCTTCCTCCTTTTTCATATTCGTCGGTTCTTTTTTTTCTACTTCTTCACTAATCTCTACATCCTTGCGAGGCATTGTTCTCCTCCTGACTGTAATTCTATTTTTTCTATTATTTCCGTTAGACAGATCTCTATTCTTTCAGTGCAGGAA
Source organism: Niallia sp. FSL W8-0951 (assembly GCF_038006525.1). Taxonomy (NCBI): domain Bacteria; kingdom Bacillati; phylum Bacillota; class Bacilli; order Caryophanales; family Bacillaceae; genus Niallia; species Niallia sp. FSL W8-0951. Next base: position 1,037,878 of record NZ_JBBOVK010000001.1, on the reverse strand, counting down.
AAAGACAAATATATAGCGAATGTTTATAGTAATTTAATGTTTAAAGGAGTGGATAAAATGGAACCACGTCAGGAAGTTTTGTTTAAACAATTAGAAACCTATCGAAAGGAACTTTTAGGGGCCGTTGAATCGTTGACAGAAGAACAGGCAGAAATCATTCCAGCGAGGTTTAGGAATAATATCCGCTGGAATCTTGGTCACCTATATCTTGATCAGTTATTATGGATTGAGGCATTGACTAAACTACCCACTGCTATCTCAAAACAATTCAATCAATGGTTTGGTTTCGGTACTACACCAGCCAACTTTACAGAAGAAACACCTTCTTTTACGGAATTAAAAGTACTTTTGCAGTCACAACCACAAGCCATATTAGAGAAGTACGGCGCTGATCTGGAAAAAGAATATCCCCCAATTGATATGGGAATGCAGACAATCGAACAAGTGCTGATTCGTACGATTTTTCACGAAGGCATGCATTTACAGGCGATTAATGATTTGAAAAAATTTATCTAACTAAAAATAGTCGGTCTCCAGCAAGTCTTGAATTTCCCTAGTCGCATTTATGTAGAGTAATATATCAGACTAATTGATTCCATAACAAGAGGGATATCCCCACCAGCTTGTACAAATGATTTAGTATACTTATAAACTATATGTTCAACAGCATGGTCAGTAAATAAAATAATCCTCTCCTATAGCAAATGTTAATATTGATCTATCTGAATGCAGCTGTTTTAAAAAGTTTTGTAAAGTTTATATGCAAACCAGATTCCTTGCGGATATTTATTAAACTCGTTATTGGCCATCATTTCTAATTTCAGCTTTTGAGGCGTGACCGATTAATTGGCTCTCGCACCCGCCTCAAAAGGAGAAATAGAAATTCGGGCGTTTTCATTTCCCTTAGTTAATACGTTCCTTATTCTTTAAGGATTCCTTGATCTAACGAATAAAGATAAGTAATAATATGCTCCTGAGTCAGCAGATATTGCTACTACCGTCCTAAAATTAGAATCTGACTCTAGCTTTTGGAGGCATTGATAATCAGGATATATTTTTACTATTGTTTTTTGATATATTGATTGTATTATTTTTTATTAAATGAACTAATAACGCGATTAAAGGCAAAGCTGTTCCAATGAGCAATGGTACTTCACTATTAAATTTATAGTATGAATAACTTCCAATCCATGAACCAAATGCTCCTCCTAAAAAGAAAATAGTCATATATAATCCATTAAGTCTATTTCTTTCCTCGGGATTCAAACTAAAGATAACTTTTTGACCTAATAATAAATTTCCTGATACCCCAACATCGATGCTAATGCCTGAGATTAAGATCAAAATCACACTCAATGGTGAATGATCTTGAACAAAAAATAATAGAACGATAGATAATAGAACAAGTGCCATTGATACATTAGTCATTGAAAAAATATAGCCTTTATCTGCTAGTTTACCAATAGTAGGAGTTAATAAAGCACCAGCAATTGCAACAAATCCAATTAATGCAATTTCGTTATTTGAAAAATCTAATGGTTCAGACCTTAATAAAATTGGGAGTACCGTCCAATAAAGGCTAAATGCTGCAAATAAACATGCGTGATAAAAAGCTCTTTGTTGTAAAGGAGAAGTATTTATTAGCAGCTTCACCATAGAAGCAATTAAATTGGAATATGACATATTACTATTTGATACAACTTCATAATTAGGCAAAAATTTTAAAATGATCAGTAATACAGCAACAAGGATTATTAATGAAAATAGAAAAACCATTCTCCAGCCGTACCATTCAGTTATTCCGATAGATAGTGGGCGAGCAATCATAATTCCAATCAATAAGCCACTCATCACTTTGCCAACATATTTACCTGTCTCTTCAACAGGTACAATCCTCATAGTTAGCGGAACTAATATTTGAGCTGCACAAGCCCCAATACCAATGATGATTGTTAATAACAAAAAGACAATTCCATTAGATGAAATCAGTGTACCAATTAATGAAATAACGGTAAACCCAATCAGAATAGTAATTATTTTTTTGCTTTTAAATAAGTCAGCCATTGGAACAATAAAAAATAATCCCAATCCATATCCAATTTGGGTCAAAGTAGTGAGCAATCCTGATAAATTAGAAGAGATGTTTAGATCTTTTGCAATGAACTGTACGATTGGTTGAGCATAGTAAATATTAGCAGCAAGTGATCCGCAACTAATTGCCAAAATGAAAATTAGAAAATTTGTTTTTTTAATCAATTTTATCAATCCTTTTGTTTATTTTGGTACGATCGTTCCGAAATACTAAAAAAAGAAAGACTATAGGTCTGCAATAGTCTTATCCACTAGATTATAGGCTAGATTTTTCTCTTTTTTGTATCTGGACATTAAATTAATGCTATGATTTAAACTTAATAAAGAATATGCAACTAATTCAGAGTCAGCCTCCTGTGAAATTTCTCCTTTCTTTTTTCCTTCTTCAATGACTTGCTTAAATACTTTTTCTAATTCATTAAAATCATTTATAAGTATTTCTTCTATGGAAGGATCAATATGTCCAATAAGCAGTGAAGAATTAGTTATAATACAACTTTTTGGATTGTCATCTGAATAGCATTTTTCAATATGTTGATAAAAAAAAGATTTAAGTGATCCTTTAGTGTCTATTCCGCTAAAAAGTAAATTTCTTTTTCGGCGGCCATAGTTTTTATAATGTTCTAAAACCAGTTTAAATAGTTCATCCTTATCTCCAAAACTCTCATAGAGTGTTGATCGACTTATTCCCATCGTTTCAATAAGATCTGATATGTATGTAGCATCATAGCCTTTTTCCCAAAATAAATACATAGCTTTATTCATAGCCTGTTCTTTATTAAAACTAATCCTTCTCCCCAATTTATAACACCCCCATTCATATAAAGTAGTATAAAGCTTTCGGAACGAAGAGTCCAGAAAAACATATTTTTAATCAAATCTTACGTTAAGAGCCTTTTCTGGAACAATGAAAAATGTTCTTTTGTGCTTTAGAATACATTGAATTAATAAATTTGCGACATAAGGAGATGAAAAAGATGAGTTAATAAACTCACCTTTTTTTCATACTGAACAGAGTACATATCAGTATGCTTGCACAGTGATGCATTCAAAAACTTTATAAGCATTTTAGCTGGGTTGGACAATTTTAGTTCAACCTCAAGACTTTCATTAGTTTCAATTTATTTAGTACAAATAGAACATTTTAATTGTTTATTTTTATTCACAAAAGCACTATGTATAAATATTATGCTTTAAAATAATAGTGGTGCGCAGTTCGAATAAATAGTAAAAGAGTGATTTTCAGTAAACAACACTAAACAGAATATGAAAGCATACGCTTTTCATTTTTGACGAAGATTTGTTTAATAAAAGTACTAGAAAATAGTCGGTACCATACCTCCATCCATGCGAATCGGAGAACCTTTAAAAGCGGATGCATAAGGGCTGCATATAAAGGCAGCTAATCTACCTATCTCAGCTGGTCTGATAAATCGCTGGATTTCAGACTGAGGTAGATTTGTGGTCATAAATTTTTTCTCTTTTTCTGAAAATGTCATATCTTCATTAGGATACATCCCCTCAATTATTTGATGAACATTTTCGGAGAGTGTTGGACCTGGCATAATCGTATTAACAGTGACTTCTTTTCCTATTGTTAATTTAGATAGACTTTTTGACAATGATAATAGCATTGTTTTTGTCATACAATATTGCGGCATTTGTCCCGAAGGCATAACTGCTTCTTCACTCGCAATAAAAATAATTCTACCAAAATTATTTTTTATCATTTTCGGTAAGTAAAATTTAGATAATCCATTTGCGGCAAGAACATTAGTATGGATATACTTTTCCCATACTTCATCGTTGACGTCCTCGTATTTCATTATTTCATAAATCCCCGTATTGTTAACTAAAATATCAATTTGAGGATGCTTTTTAAATAATGCTTCCCTTTGTTGAATATCTACTATATCAGCAGTGGCATTTTGAGGGAAGGTATCAGGGAACTCTAGTTTAATTTCATTTACGGTTTGTTCCACCTCCTCGTAATTTCGGCCATTAATTAGTACATTAACACCTTCTTTTGCTAGTTCAATGGCAATTCCTTTGCCGATCCCTCTTGATGATCCAGTGACTAAAGCTGTTTTATTTTTTAAATCTAGCTGCATAATCCATTGCTCCTTTTATTTTGTAGTTATTAATAATTATCCGACTGATAATACAGTTCCAAAAGTAAACGATCATTTAATCAAGTTTAAACCGAGATATTCAGTGCGCCATTTTAAAGGAGTAGTACCTTCCCAAAGATGAAAGGCTCGATAGAACGAGCTTTGATCTTCATATCCAATTAAAAAGGCGACCTCTTTAATATCAAGTGAGGGGTCTGCCAGGTACTCTTTTGCCTGCTCATGTCGAACTTTTGTTAACAAATGCTTGAAGCTCGTGCCTTCTTCCGTAAGCCGCCGCTGCAAAGTACGATCGCTTAACCCTAACTCGCTCGCAATAGCCGGAATATCAGGGCGACCTCCTGTTAGGCTGCGTTTCATGATCCACTTGACTGTCTCAGTAATAGAAGGTCTGCGTACTTGCTCATTCAACGACTGTTCCAGTACGGGAGTCAATATTTCTAGCAATTCTGCATTGTATGAGACAAAGGGACGATTCAGATCTGCTCGATGTATAGTTAACCTGTTACAATTTGTACCGAGCTGAATTCGGCAGCCAAAGTAATCTTCAAGTAACTGTAGGTCGCCAATTGAATGGGTAGAAAATTCTACGAATCTTGCTGTCAAAGGTTGACCTGTACCCCGACGTCCCAGTTCGAGAAGAAATGCCATCGTAATACCAATTAATATGGTCAGACCGGGATGTTCACTATGCAATGATTTTATTTCAATTGTACAGTGTTCCCCTTCCTCGGTAATATGTAAGCTTTCAGGAGGGCACAGTTGTTTGTACCTAGCCATCCGCTTTAAGGCATCACGGTAGTCACGAGCATGGTAAGTTGCTAAGACAGTCGGAGGGAAATGATCTGTTTCAAAGGATGTCGCAAGCTTGATGATTCCTTTCGCAGTGTCGTCAACGAGATCGGAATAAGCCTGCCAAATCGCAAAATATTGGGCTGTGGTGACAACTGGATCAGAAACAATGGTGATTGGCAATTGTGCTTTTCCAACCATGTCGATGGCGTCTATCCCCAATTGACGTAATCCTGTCCAAAATCCTGCCGGAATTTTAATACGGTCAGAGGCATAAAACGTCATATATATGGTCCTCCTTTCTCTATTTACATTACTAATTTTAAATGTAATTATGTCCTTTTTTACAAATGGTACTGTTTAATAATACCTCTCCAATAGAGTCTTGTAACTAGCGAACTGTGACAAACCACTTGCAAAATACGCCAATATTATAAGCAGAAAGAATGGTCATAAAGTTTTTTATTAGTCGTTACTATACGATTTTTATTTCTTATGATTAGTGTATTTACTTTAAGAAATAAGGATATGAAAAACGGCCAGACAAAAATCTGGTCGTTTTCATGTTAATTACATATCTAATTGGATTGTTTTCTCTATACTCCAAAAAAGAACCCGTTATAATCCACCAGCAACCTTTTAAAAACTTTCCATTTAGTATTAACAACTTAGAGAGAAACCTATTATACTTGAAATCTTTTGTTCCTTTTACCTTGTTTTCAACTATTTATGTAAGTTGCCACGAGAAGACTTTAATACCATAAAAATAGCTATAGCTAATCCAAGTACTCCTACCCAGGTGATGGAACCTAGCGATACCTTTTCTACAAATATCCCACCAATTCCTGCCCCTGCAGCCATCGATAATTGCATCATTGACTGGTTTAGTCCTAGAAGTACTCCGGATGATTCTGGTTTTATGGTTGCCAAATTGAACTGTTGTGCTGGAGCTGATGTCCACGCAGCAAAGGACCACAATATTAGTATGATTACAACACCAACATAAGTGTGAGTGATTAATGATAAAAGAATAAGCATGACAATGTGCAGAATCATCGAACCTATTAATGTACGTGACACACCCCATTTGTCTGTGCTAAAACCACCGAATTTTGAGCCGAATAAACTAGCAACACCGAATATAAGCAGAACTCCACTTAATAATTTTTCATGGATACCTGAGATGTTCAAAAGATAAGGAGATAAGTATGTGTAAGCAACTGAATACCCGCCAAGCCAGAAAAAGGTGATGGATAAACCAATCGCTACTTTTCGATCCTTTAGGAGAGCAAGTTGTTGTCTCAACGGAACCGATTCATCTCCTTTTGTTGACGGTATTACGAATGAGATGATGATCATTGCTAATAACCCAAGGAACGCAATTCCGCCAAATACTGCTTTCCAGTTGAATGCATCTGTAATAATTCGTCCTAGTGGAACACCAATGATTAAAGATGCTGTAAATCCCATCACTACAGTAGCTATTGCACTACCTTGTTTACCTTCAGGTGCTATTTTTGCCGCGATAGTCAGAGCTGTAACGACGACCATTCCAGCGCCTAGTGCCATTATAATTCTTGAGAAAACAAATAAGGTGTAACCTGGCAATAAGAATGCAAATATGTTTGCTATCACAAACAAGCCCAGTGATACAATCATAAGCTTTCGTCTATCCATGCCTGATGTTAGTGCCATAAGAATGGGTGTAAAGATTGCATAGACAAGCGAGAATATCGTTATTAATTGTCCTGCAGCCGCCAAAGTGATTCCTAGTGAATCTGCAATGTTATCCAATACACCAGAGATAATATACTCCGATGTTCCAACTAAAAAACTAATAAGTGCTAAAATATAAATTTTAAATGTGTTAGACAAAATAATCTCTCCTTCGCATATTATATTTACATATCTAGAAAAGACGATATGTAAATGATAAATATAAACATATCGTGATATATCGATATGTTAGGTGTAAATAAAGCTGAATTCTTAGAGAGAATTCAGTTACATTTACTTTAGATCTCTTGCTCCAAAATAGCTGCAATATTTTTTATTGCTTCTTCATCTCTTTTGTAATACGTATACTTTCCAATACGCTCTGTCTTAATCAGCCCAGCTCGCAAAAGTATATTTAGGTATTGAGAAGCTGTTGATTGCGTCATTTTTAATTGCTCTGTTATTTGACTAACGCATACCCCTGTTTTTCTCATATCAATCCCTTCATGAGGTACAAAATGACGTTCAGGTTCTTTTAGCCAGTGTAAAATTTGCAGCCTTGATTCATTTGATAAGGCTTTAAAGATTTCAATAGGTTTCATGTTTTTTATTATATCTAAAGAATACGATATGTCAATTTGTATTTAATTGAATTTTACAGATGAGGGAAGTGTTATAAATAATCAACATCTATTCTTTCGTTAATAAAACAACTGCCAGTCTCCCGAAAATTGCTTTGTAGAGCTATTTATTCTTTTGTATACGACTTATCATATCAACTAATTTTTTTGTTAATGATAATTCCGTTGTTATCCATCTGACAAAACATTTGTATAATAGGTATCTTCCTTTAGTTTCTTTTCTCTTTCTAAGACTATACTTCTCCTTTCCACAAAAACATCCCCAGAGAATAAGACATACACTAAATATGGTCTAATTCTCGGGGGATTTCTTCTTCGTTACATTTTTATCTTAAAATCTCAGTAATACAGATTATTTTTTATTATCTTTTGCAATCTTCTTAATCAAAGCTGGCAGCCAATCATCCAGATTCGTAAACGTAAATCCTGCTTTTTCTGCCTTTTCCGTATTCATATACCATGATGCAGGAATGGCATACGGAGAGAAATCTTCTTCATCTCCGTCAAGGGTAATTTTTGCAGTATGTCCTGTAATCTTTTCGATTATTTGGATTAATTTTTTCATTGTAATTTTCCCATTTGCTGTCGCATTAAATGGCCCTTCCACCTCTGAAAAACCTGCCCACATTAAAAATGCGGCCGCTTCCGAAGCAAGAATAAAGGACATTTCTGCCTCCATATTAACAAAGCCGATCGTTCTATCCTGTTGAATTCGCTCAACATGAAAATGCAGCCGGCGCGTGTAATCATCTTCCCCTAACACAATTGGAAATCTTACCGCTACAACGGGGAAATCTGCATACTGGAAAAATGCTGCTTCTGCCTGCCGCTTTCCTTCATCATAAACAAATTCGCTCTTATCTAGTTGTATTGGATAGTTGTATGGATGAAAATCTGCCTCTCTTTTTTCGTTTCCATCAACAGGATAAGTAGATAAAGAGGAAGTAAACACAAGCTTTCCTATTTTCCCATTAAATACATCACAAAAGTCTTTTGCTTCATTAGGTGTATAACAGATATTGTCATAAACAATATCAAAGGTTTGATCTGCGAAATGATGTTGTAATTGTTCCTTTTTAGAACGATCAGCGATAATATGTTTCACTTCGTTGTCAAATGGATGACTTACTGTCCCTCGAGTCATAATCGTAACACGGTGTCCCTCTTTCAGCAGCAATTCCACAAGCTTCCTTCCAAAAAAACGCGTGCCGCCTAGCACTAATATATTTTTCATCTTTTTCTCCTAATCTATGACATTATTTTAAAAATTCCATAGAAAGGAGCTAATTCCTCTTTTTCATTCACGATATTATTTCAATAAATCTATTATTTTGCAATAAAATATTCTATATTTACAATCTGTTCTTTTTGAATTATAGGTGTCACCCCTTGAACTATTTGATCCCCGTTATTCCATATTTCTGAATTACGCAATTTTGCTAAATCGAAAATTCTTTCCCAGCTTTGCTCCTTTGTAATAGTTAATTTACCATCGTCGAATAAAGTATCTTCCTCCTCAGTCATAGGGCAAAAACCGTTATTTAGCACACAATGCCAAGCAGAAAAATCAGAAAACAGAATTTGGTTTTCTGGTATCTCGACTGTTAAACATACAGCTTTTGTTCCTTTATTAAAATGTCCTTCCGACTGTAAATTTGGTTTTGTCGTCCACAGCCAAATAGGATAGGAGCCATTATGATTCAGCCTCTTACCCATTTGTTCTATCATCCATCTATAAGAAGGGAGAAAGTCTTTATCCACAAATTCTGCTTTTCCAGTTAAATAGCCAGTTTTATTTAATTGATTTACCATTTCGATTTCTTGGTTGGTGAAGTAAATAGGCATTTATCTATCAAACTCCTTTTCTTTATTATTAAAGCTGCAATATGGTAATATTAAACAAAAAAGGATAAGAGATTATATAAAACGGAATTTCTTTGGTGTTGGATCTTTTGTTATTTTTATTATATCGCTGATGGCTTTTATCGTTGTATTTTTTATGCGTGTCTCTATTCCAATACTCTTTCTATCATACTCATATGGCTTCTTCCTCTCATTGGGATTATCTCTGGTTTCTTAAAAAAAGGAGTCATTCAAATTAGCGCCTTATCGGCAATGTCCTTATCTTTTTCTTAACGGTATAGTACCGTTACTTCGTTCTTTTGGAATGAACCTTAATTTCCCTTAGTTTCCCTTATATACTTTCTATTTAAGGCATTGATAACAGATAAAGCGGATTTTTTTCTATAGGAGAATTCTACTTTGATTTATTTTTAGCTCTTTATGTTTTTTCTTTGATAGAGTTATTACTATTAATTTGTTTGAATGGGGTTACGTTTATTTAAAAAATGGTTAGGAGTGAGTCATGATGAATAAGTTACATGTATTGATAAAAATTTTGATTACTGGTTTAGGTCTTCTATTAATCTTAACAAACATTGATACTATCTGGTATAACATTTTTATTGTATTTGTCATTGTCTATCTTATCTATGATTTGCTTTTAAATATGTATCGCAAAAAGGATAATAGTCGAAAGCAATAAATTATTGCACTCTTCTATCATTATAGAGGATATGCTTGAAAAAATGTCCCAAAATCATTAGTTAACATAATAATATTATTATAAATTATTCTATTGACCTATCTCATCAAGATTCTTTCTTTACTCTTTTCTCGGCCATGAAAAAAATAGAATAATAGAAAGATGGTGAAAGAATTGAACGAATTACCACTAAAGCAGTTAGAGAAAATAATTGGATCGCTTCTATCTATTTCTCTTGTTGCTGAACAAGGCAGTACTTCTACCGTGTATCAAATGCTGGCCAGAAGTGGCACCTACATACTAAAAAGCGCTTTTGATGAAAAATATCGAGATTGGCTTCAGACAGAAGCATGTGTTTTAGAAAAATTAATCGGGAAAGAATTTATTCCTGTTCCGTATTACTATGGATTTATAAAGGTACAAGCCAGCAGTCATTTGATCATGTCCTATGAACAAGGGATTACCTTAACAGCTGCTTTAAACCAAGCAAAAACAGACACAGAGAAATGTGCTTTAATCCAAAGCTTTGGTCAACTTTTACATAATCTGCATACTACAGAAATAATGGATCCATTTCATCATGTAGGTGAATGGCTATCTGAACGTCTCCTAAAAGCGGAGTATTATGTTAAAAAAGGATGGACAGAAGGATCCAATGACCTTCTCACTTTGTTGAAAAATAATAAGCCAGCGCCAATAAACCAAACGATTATACATGGAGATTGCACAACAGACAATGTTCTTGTTGAGAATGGCGCTGCAACAAAGTTCATTGATGTCGCTGGCATGACAGTTGGTGATCCCCGCTATGATGAAGCATTAGCCATTAGAAGCTTTGTTCATAATAACAGGTTTAAAGAAGCCTTTTATGCAGGCTATAAACATTATCAGATTACCATGGATGAATTTCGATATTTTGACGAAGGGTTGTATGAATTTTTTTAATTTGTAAACAAATTGATTGATTAGTTGCACACTAAATAAAGGGATTAAAATGTACTCTCAGCAAGGACATTTTAATCCCTTTTGTCTTTTTGTGGTGCCAGGCACTCTTAATGGACACTTTTAATAATTCGTTGTTCAAACCCTTTTGTAAGTGGCACGACGATGATGCCGGCGATGACAAGTTGCATGATATTACCTGGCACGGAGCCGAATGGCTGGATCCAGTTGCCATAAAGGATTACTTCTGTAAAATAGTAGCCGACAACTTTGATGATCATGGCAACAGCAACTGCCATTATATATACAAAAGACTTTTTGCCAGGCATCTTCTCCGCAATAAGTCCTGCTATATATCCCATAGTACCAACAATTATAAATGTAAATGGAGCCCATAATGTCCAGCCTGACATAATATCAAATAAAGCCATTCCAAAAGCGCCTACAATCGCACCAGATTTCTTGCCAAAAAGAAATGCAGCAATCAAAAACGGCACGTTACCCAAATGGATTAGTCCCCCATTTCCCATCAGTGGCAGCCTGATGTTGATAAACATTGTAGCAAGAAACGTTAAAGTAATAAAAAGTGCATTGAGAACTAGGATTCTCGTTTTGTTTTGTTTTGTCGTAAACATGCAAAATTCTCCTCTTCCTTCAAGTATTTGTTATTCAGTTTAAAAAAAGAATATCCTCTTCTTCATGATTACTAGTATAATAAAATCTGACAATATAAAAAGTGTCAATTTTTATAAAAATAACGTGGTCAGAAAGGATACTTCCCGAATGGATATGCTTATGTTTGAATTGAATAAAAACACAACAAAACCCTTATATGAGCAGCTATATATGGGAATCAAATCTGCTATTTTAAGCCAACAAATTGAAGTTGGAACGCAACTCCCCTCCAAAAAAAAATTGGCCGATTTTTTAAACATCAGCCAAACAACTATCGAAGTGGCATATGCTCAGCTGGTTGCAGAGGGATTTATTGTCTCAAAACCACGGATTGGTTTTTTTGTAGAGGATATAAACGAATTACCTTATATTGAAACAGAAAATGTTGAGTTGCCTATGGAGGATATAGAGAAAGAAATGATCCGAATTGACTTTCATCCTGGAAAAATCGACACAGATTCCTTTCCTTTTTCCCAGTGGAGAAAGTATGCAAAAAATTTATATGATACACCGTCAAAGGAGTTGCTACAGATTGGAGAACCACAAGGGGAATACACTTTACGGGCGGAAATAGCCAAATACCTATATCAATCGCGTGGGATAATATGTAAACCAGAGCAAATTGTGATTGGGTCAGGAACAGAACAACTCTTTCCTATGATTTTAAAGTTGCTTGAAAAAGATTCAACCTTAGCCCTTGAAAATCCTGGCTATTCAGCAAGCCCTAGAATTCAACTGCAAAATAAAGCCATCCCTATTCCAGTTGATGAAGACGGATTGATGGTGGATCAACTGGAAAAAACAAAGGCGAATGTGGTCTATGTTACACCTTCTCACCAATTTCCGACAGGTGCCGTTCTTTCCGCCACAAGGAGAACACAGTTAATGCAGTGGGCAGCCAAAAGTAAAAATCGCTACATTATTGAAGACGATTACGACAGCGAGTTTCGTTACACTGGTAAACCCATTCCCGCCTTACACGGGATGGACCAAAACAATAAGGTGATTTATCTAAGTACGTTCACCAAGTCATTAATGCCTTCATTGCGATTGGCCTATTTTCTTTTGCCTTCTACATTGTTGAAGAAATATAAGGAAACATTCAGTTATTATTCGGCAACTGTACCAAGGTTTGACCAGCATATAGTAGCCAGCTTCATGAGAGACGGTTATTTTTCAAAACACTTAAATCGTATGCGGAAAATTTATCGTAAAAAACTTGATAAACTGATCCATATCTTTAAAACAGATTATCCAGAAGTCATCATCACTGGAGATCAAGCCGGGATGCATATTTTAATTTCCCTACCCTTGCCCAAAAGTGAAAATGAGCTAAAAGCTATCGCAGCAAAAAGCCATATCTCCATTTATCCATTAAGCGATTATCTTATAAAACCAATTGAATATAAGTATCCAACATTCCTGTTAGGGTTTGGAGGCATTCCATTAGAAAAAATCGAGGAAAGCATACACCAATTAATGCAATGCTGGAAAATGGAAAAATAATTCAGCTTGTACTAACTCTAGCTAGAATCTCTATTTAATTTAAACTATTGCACAGTATTATATAAGAAGTAGTGTTCATTTTTCTATTAACTAGATTATTGAATAATAAAGAAAACGTCTAATCCTTATTTAGCAAGGTTTAGACGTTTAATGATTTAAGCATTAATACAATAAGTACAATCCAACGAACGATACATTAGCTGCCATGACTAGAAAGGCGTCTGTAATATGTATTTTTGAAATCCAGCTTTATAAAAGTAGGATCTAACTTCAAGCTTTAAAGCACATGTTAGTTTAAGTGAATAACCTCACAATCTTTTGTTTAGAGTATAAAAAAGACAACTTCTTACATTAGAAACGAGCCAGTTTATTTAATAAGCAATACGTACTTTTTTCATATTTCATTGACAAAAGTTAAAGTATTGAATATAGTTTTATTAAATTAGTTTTAACAAAACTATAGAAGGGAGCTTGATAATGAATGTATGAACTTCTTGTACTTTCGTTATTAATGAAATTTCCATTACATGCATATCTTATCTCAAAAATATCAAATGACACCATTGGTCCATGGGAGCAGGTGAGCAGAGGAACTCTTTCAACATTGCTTAATAAATTAGAGAAAGCTGGTCTGATTCAAGAATCTGATCCAGCCACTGTCCCTTTTCCTACCGATCGGCCAAGTCGTACTTTCGAAATAACGAATAAAGGTAAATCACGTTTTTTTGAGTTGATGATGGATACAAAAAAAAATCTTGGAAATTACCAAAAAATTTTTCACATAAAGGCCATCTACTTTGAATTTCTAAACGAAGAAGATCAACTCTATTTGGTTCATCACTATATAAAATATTGTCAAACAGCAATTGATCATATCAAGGCCCAACAATTAGAATTTGATGAAAATCCTGAGCATGTTAAGTCAATGCATCGTACCTCATTTTATACGACCATAGAAAGTTTAATGCACCTAAATGCAGAGCAATGGAATCTAGAAAAACAATGGGCAACTAATTTTAAAGAACAGATTAAGATGAGCATAAAAAACGATAAGAGAAAGGAACATTCAAATGACACAAAAATGGAAAACAGATAAAGAAGCCATACACTTTTTATTTAATGAAATGTTTTCGGCATGGAGTCATGGAGATGGCGAAGCATTTGCGAATTGCTTTACGGAAGATGTTGACTATGTTACTTTTTTCGGACAGCATTTAAAAGGAAAAAAAGAAGTAGAGAGATCACATCAGGATTTATTTAATGGTGTCTTAAAGGGATCACAAATGCAAGGACGAATTACGAGCATTCGTTTCCTAAATGATGAACTAGCAATTGTTCACTGTATAGGAAATACAAAAATGTCAAACCAAAAAAATTATAATAAGAAAAGAGAATCTATCAATACTAATGTAATAGCCAAACAAAATGGGGAATGGAAGATCTCTGCTTTTCACAACTGTCGAATCAAAGAGCCAAACTTTTTTATTAAATGGCTTTTGAAAAAAGGTAAAAAAAAGAGTGAAAAAAGCTAAGTTGAATGTATGTTTAAAGACGGTTTTCCTGGTATCTAAAATTGTTATCCATTATGACTAGTTATAAACTCATTATGCCTAAACCGGTTCTATCCTAAACAAAAGGGGAGCGCCGGTTTCGTCTCTCTTGAATAATATCTGGCTCTAAAAAAAGCTATGAACGATTAAACTGCAAGTTAGCACAAGAAGTAAACGGGAGCGCCACAGCCATTCCATCTTTAACGAAAGCATTCGTTGAATAAGGGTGTTACTGTTTAATTCATCATTTTCTTCAGATATTTAATTAATAAACTCCTCTAAACTAGCTGCATATTCGTCTAATTCCCTTGTTTCGTGATTCCAGAGAAAAATGGTATCTTCAATTTTTCTGTTCACTTTTTTAAAGCACAGTAGATCTCCCGAACCATCATCACCAATTGCAATAAGGTCTTCAGACATTCTTTCATCTCTTGCTTCCTTATTTTGTCTAACAACATCGTCCCATGTTTTTTTAGAATTTATTTGGGTTTTAATAGGATAGAGAATCCATTCATCGATTTCTACATTATTTACTAACTTAAAAAGTTCTTTGTACTTATTTAGAGGCCCATTTGACTGCTTGTACCTCTTCAGTCTGTATTGTCAATTCATTCAAATCTAATTCATATTCAATTAAATAATAATCATCAAAGCCATGTTCAAAGTTAATAGTAAATTGTAGACGAATCCTTTCAAAGTTATTATGAATTCCCCAATTCCTCGAATAGCTCGCTTGAAGCAGCCTGCTGACTGTATCACCTGCAACAGCACTACCACCACAAGTGATATTCCAAAGGTTCGACCACCCTTGCTTAAAGGGCTGACGTTGCTGAATCTTTTGAATTAAATATACATATGTGTACTATTAAATAGAACTCTCCTGGTTTCATTTCATCCTCCCTGAGCTATTTGTTTCTCTATTTTATTACGATACTTATCAAATAAATCCCACTTTTCCATTGCAAAAATCCTTATGTATATTATTGTAATAAGATTCCCAGTATACTATATAATCAGATTATCATAATGAATTTCACAATAGATATTTAAAGATTTGGAATAAAGTTAAGTAACTTTCCCATAACGACGATTAGGAACATTTATTACTTCGAGTTGAAAGTCCGCAAAAAACTGACCATCGTTTTATCGAGCTAATGCCCCCTTTAGTTGAAGTACATTTCTTTACAAACTTGGTTGCCTTTTTAAATAAAATTTGTTTATTTATTAAGGAAATGCATCCCTGACAACTATACCTCTCTTTAGCAATCCATAACATTCTTAATTATTGTTACAACATCTTTCAAATATGAACCAGAGTGTGGTACGAAATCTTCTTTTGTAACACTTTTTGTAATTTCTAACTTTTCATCATAAGTATTAATTATGAAACCATTTACAGTAATTTCAGTTCTCTTCTCAAAAACAAAATCATAAAAATTTTTGAATTTGGTTCTTACAATGCCAGATACTTCTTCTTTTTGAAGTTTATATACAGGTTCTTCATTTACTCTATACATATATACATTGCCAAATTCTTTATCAATAAAATTTTCAGTAATAATACAATCCTTTATAACACCTATTAATTCTAAATCTTCCATTGATACATCCATGCCTAATTCTTCTTTTATTTCCCTAATACCCTCTCCAACAGTTTCATTGGCCAAGATATGACCAGCAGCCGTAATATCCAATAAATTAGGAAAATCATTTTTAACCTTACTACGTAATTGAAAATATATATAATCTATATTATTTTCATTTTTTAAAAACCAACAATGAAAGGTATCGTGCCAGTAACCTTTTTGGTGAACGATATCACGACTAGTTATGCCTAATGGATTTTTTTGTTCATCGTAAATTTTTATCATTTCAATACTCATAAATTACCCCCTATTAACTCAATAATCATTTTATTTTCTTATAAAATGCAGAATAAACCAATATTTATAAATTCTTTACTGACTAATCTGCCATTATAGCAAGATCAAGAAAGAGTGCCGTTGCTTCATAGTATCTATTAGTCATTAAAAAAAGGCTCCCTCTTTTTCATTGACTCCTTTGTCAATAAATCGTAGCATTCCTTTTCCAACAGATATAACATCTTCTTGATTAAAAATAATACAAGCTGTTCCTCCAACATACTTCTCACATTCAAACTCACCAAGAACTGTCACGTACCCCTTTTCAAAATGATAAATGAGTTCACCGTCATGTTCCTCTATAGCACTTAATTCGTTGTGTAAATATGCTCTAATCGGTTTATCGTATAATTTCATATGGATCACACCTTTTTTGTATTCATAAGTTTAATACCAAGCAGCCTGCCGCTTCAGTACCATAATGGATAAAAAAGCATTCATCCGTCTTGGATCAATGCCCCTAGTCTAAGTACAATTCTTCCCTTACTTTAATTTATTCCAATCATGCTGCCTCTTTTTTCCTATATTAAGCAAGTTACCCTTTGAGCAAACTATATATTGATATAATTATAATCCTGATCTATATGCTTTCTTGTAACAATTTCATTTTCATCTAAGCCATTACATATTGCAAAAAAACCTTCATTAGTTTCAAAACCGACGCCAATCAATTGTTCCATCCATTGAATAATTTCAACAGTATTTATTTCTTTCTTTAAAAATTTATTAAGCTCTACCAATTTGTTCTTTTTCCAAACTAGTTTTCTACCAAAGTAATTAATCTCTTGTAACAGGTCAATGTGGTCAAAAGTTACAGCATATTGATTAGTCTTGTATGCACATAGTTCTAACTGGCAAGTTTTAAATTTTAATATTACTGGCAGGTCATTAAACCATTCATCATTAATACTATCCCAGGACACCCATAGTTCTTCTATTGTTTGCCCTTTCAGAGATTCCAGCTTACATTTATATTCAGCTATGATTCCAAACGATTCTTCATACAATTTGGGATTGTAATTTTTTATTCCGAAAATAACAATTCCCTCCTTCTCCATTTTCCTTTATAACTAAATTTCCTAAGTTAATCCCGTTTGTCACATAATACATTTATTATAGAAATACAGCTCCTGATAATAACAAAAAGAAAAAAATGTGCCTGATAGTTCAAGAAAAATGAACAAATTTTAGATCTCTGCCAACAAAACTAGAAGACGGAGGTTGTAGTCCCAATTCTCTCGACCAAACTGAAAGTTGTCCGATATGATGAATTTCGTGTGCAATAATATGGTGAATTATATCATTTACAGCGTATTTCTTTTCATCCCAAGGGACACTGACACTCTGTTCCTTCAAGTCATCTATGTTTCTCAAATATTCAGCGATTTCCTTCCGTAATTTATCTGAAAGAGCTTTAACCTTTTCAAGTGTATTATAGTCATCAAACTGAAATACTACATCCTCTTTCCCTTTAATACCACGAATCCAACTATATTCCACATCAATTATATGGAAAAGTGTAAATAAAATATTTCCTACTCCGCCAATACGATTTTTTAATAACTCTTTAATTGTTAATTGATTACACCAGTCAAACCATTCATCTCTTACTTGCCAGTTATATTCAAAGAATTTTATCAATATTTTGAACACCCCTAATTTAGTTTAATACAATACCTTTCGCTATAAAGTATTTATTTCCTTCTTCCACCAAACTAACATCCTACTTTAGAAAGAAATCAATACCTTTTTGGAAAAGTATCGCACCAAATAGTTTAAGTGTACTACTTCACAAGTGAACAACTAATCTTATATTTTTTGTATGCTAATGGTGTCATGTTCATAGACTTTCGGAATTTATCGATGAAATAACTTGTACTGTTAAACCCTACTTGATAGGTAACATCTGTAACATTGGAATCTGGATGTTGTAATAAAATTAAACTTTTTTGAATTCGATAATCGTTTACGTAATTTAAAGGTGTTTTCTTTAAAATTCGTTTAAAATATCGACAGCATTCGGAACGGCTTAATTGACCAGCTCGTGCAATATCGTCTAAAAGGATTTTCTCAGCATAATGCAGGTGTATCCAATTTAGCATTTGTTTCATTCGATTATTCTTTAACATTTCCGTCTCTTCGGACTCTAATTGAATACCATTTATTATTAGGTTCTTCCAAATTAAAGTAAGATGTACGGTAATGTCAATTTCATAGCATGGTGGATTTTGTTGTATCAACTGATTGATTTTCATGATAGAGGCTAAAATATTTTTCGCCCAAAGCTCCGTTGGATCCAATAATAAATAAGGTATATTAGTTGCTTGAATATAGGGATTTACATAGGTTGTATAAAGTTCCTGAGATAAAATGAAGTGTGGTGAAACATTCAAACAAATATAGACACAACCCGACTCATTCTTATCTTTTGCCATGTGAAGGCAGCCACTATTTATAAATAGCCCTTCACTTTCTTGAACTGTAATATTCTCCTCATTTATTTGAAAAATTGCTTCTCCTTTTACAATGAAGATAAACTGAAATTCATCATGCCAATGAAGTGGTACATATCCATTTATATTTTGGTTAATGATAGTTTCATAACAAGCAATAGGTAACTCAACTGTACGGTGTTCAGTTAATTCTTTTAAACTTTCATCAACCATAAATTTTTTTATTTGCATATATATCACCTCAATATACTTATATTTTTTTATTCGATTCAGATATTATTTTAGAGGTTTTCCACTTATTATTTAAATATTATAACACTATTTTTATATTTAAGGGTGGAGGATCTATGATGAATAGACGAAAGGGCATATTTCTTGTTATAACGGGAGCAGTATTTTGGGGGATCGGTGGTACAGTTGCAAAAAAGCTTTTTCAACAGTATCAAATCGATCTAGATTGGTTGGTAATAATCCGATTGCTTATAGCTGGATTTTTACTCTTAGCAGTTCAGTTTTTCAGAAAAGATCGTTCCCAAATACTTGGTGTTTGGAAATCTCGAAGGACAGCTATTCATTTAATTATCTTCGGGTTACTCGGTATGCTTGCGGTTCAATACACATATATGGCTTCCATTAAATATGGAAATGCTGCTGTTGCAACACTATTACAGTATTTAGCGCCTGTTATGATTATCGTATACTTAATTTTCCGCAAACAATTGGTTTTAACACGAAGTGATTTGTTGACTGTTTCTTTGGCCTTATTGGGTTGTTTTTTCTTATTAACAAACGGCTCAATCTCTCAATTATCTGTACCTGCACTTTCAATCATTTGGGGTGTTTTATCAGGAATAGCATTAGCATTTTATACTCTTTATGCAGTTCCATTACTGAAGCAATATCATTCACTTGTCATTGTCGGATGGGCTATGATTATCGGTGGTTTTGCATTAAGTTTTATCCATCCTCCTTGGCAAATGGACCTTAAAAGCTTAACGATAGAAGCTTATTTATATTTAGTCTTCGTTATCATATTTGGTACCATGATTGCATTTTGGTTCTATATAGAAAGTTTACAAAGTCTGCTACCTAAAGAATCAAGTCTTTTTGGAAGCATAGAGCCACTAGCTGCTGTTTTGACAACGGTCTTTTGGTTAAAAGAAGCCTTTGGTTTATTTCAATGGGTAGGTACAGCTTGTATCATTGGAATGATATTATTGTTGGCTTTGAATAAAGAGTCTTCTCCAAGAACTGGTCAACCTCCTAAAAATGAAGAGCCCCTCAAAGTTAGTTGATTAGAGGGGCTTTCTTAAACTAACGCACTATTTTAAGGACAATACTTCACATCATCTTTTTGTGTTCTCACCAGATCTTTATATGTTTTTATCCTTTACACGTTTCATTTAAAGACAAACAGAGCCATAATGATGTCGCCCCTCAAAAAGAAAAGCAATGATACTCTCATAATAGGGTATAAATTTTTTTAATTCGATTAGCTCTAAGATTTCTTCTTTAGAGGCCCATTTGACTGCTTGTACCTCTTCAGTCTGTAATGTCAATTCATTCAAATCTAATTCATATTCAATTAAATAATAATCATCAAAGCCTCTTTCAAAGTTAATAGTAAATCGTGGGCGTATCCGTTCAAAGTTATAAAGAATCCCCAGCTCCTCGAATAACTCTCTTGAAGCAGCCTGCTGACTTGTTTCGCCTGCAACCGCACTACCACCACAAGTGATATCCCAAAGGTTCGACCATCCTTGCTTAAAGGGCTGACGCTGCTGAATGAGCATCTCTCCTTTTGGGTTAAATATACATACGTGTACTACTAAATGAAACTCATCTGAAGTCATTTCGTCGCCACGAGCTATTTGTTTATCAATTTTATTACGGTGCTTATCATACAAATCCCACTTTTCCATCGCCTAACTCCTATGTATATTTTTTGTACAAGATTCTCAGTATACTATTGATTAAATTTATAATAATGATTTTTACAAAATATATCCAACACTTCGTAATAAAATGATAACGATCCAAAAAATCGTGGGAGAACATTTTATACTAAAAGTTAAAAGTCCCGTAAAACTGACGATACTCCTTATTAAACCAAACTACCTCTTTAGAAAGAAATGCGATACCTTTTTGTAAAAGTATCGCTCCCGTTTGTTTAAGTACATGTCTTCACAAACAACGTCTTTTCCGTTCATTCTACTTTAAATTTCTTGGGTTATTTCTCTTAAAAATTGTTTTCTCTTCTCATCTGTTGTTAAGTTGACTCTAGAAAAATGAATCCATTTAGTGTATTCATTTTTAATTCCCAAGTCAGCTAAAGTTCGGTTAATGAAAACTCCTTGAATAGCATTGCCTCCTTCAGATTCAATATAATCTTTATCCGTTGTAGAAGTTGAAATCACAGTTGTTTTTTCTATATTTGTCAATAGCCCTTTGAGAGTACTTGTTGTTTTATCCTCTAGGAATGCGAATCCACTCAACATCACTTTATCAATAAATCCTTTTAGAATAGCAGGTAAGTCCCACCACCAGACAGGAAATATAAAAATCAACTCGGTTGTCTGACTTAATTTTTTTTGATAGTCCTTAACTAATTCGTAAGGTGTTTCTCCTCTATTAAATTGCGCCAATTCTTCTGCTGTAAATACGGGATTAAATCCATCTTTATATAGATCGATCACTTGAAATGTTTCTTTCTTAGCTTCTAAGTGTTTCGTGATAGAAGTTAAAATTGCATGATTATAGCTTCCTTCCCATGGATGTGCATAGACAATGGTTTTCATTACTAGTTCACCCTTCTCCCTTATTTTCATTATTTTGATGTACATTCATCTTATTGTATGCTATATATTTTTACAAGTACGGTAATTAAAGTATGATACTAACCTAAAGGAGAGTGCTAAATGAAAAAAGAATCTTATCTATTTGAAGGGAATTTGAAGGATACTGGTTTTGGATATACTTTGTCATTAATTGGCGGAAAATACAAAATGACAGTTTTATATGCGTTATATTTAAACAATAACCCTATACGATATAATCAGTTGAAACGGAAGCTTGGCAATATTTCTTTTAAAACATTAACCAATACACTAAAGGAACTTGAGAGTGATCAACTAATTATTCGAATGGAATATCCTCAAGTGCCGCCAAAAGTAGAATATAGTTTATCAGAAAAGGGGTTGTCACTGATTCCTGTATTAGATGCAATTTGCTATTGGGGAGAGGAACAATTGGATAAAAGGAAGGAAGTCACGATTAAAGAAAATAATAACTAAATAAAGCTGCCTTGTCAGCAGCTGTAGATTCATTTTCCATAGTATTATTCAATAAACATACCCCGATTATGAAAAAAGATTGGTTATTGACATGCTGGCGACTATATTCAATAACAAGCATAATCAAGCAAATAACAGTAATTTTTACTATAGGATGAATAAATTGAATATATGAAGTTATTTTAGGTGAAAATACCAGTGATTATCATATAGATCGTATATTCTCGGAGGTTGTTTATGAAAGGAAACTGGAAAATGTATTTATTATTGGTATTGCCTTGGTTAACTATAAGAAAACTTGGTAAATTTAGCTTTCTTCGCTTTCTCCCCACTATTATTTTTAGCGACTTGGTTATTGCATTAATAAGTGAGCTATCCCGAAATTTAAAATGGTGGAAAGTAAGAAAACCTATATTCCCCAAATTAGCAACGGATGTCTCTTTTGTATTTGGACCTTTTACAATCCTAAACTTTTGGATTTTTAAATTAACTTACAAAAGATTTTGGCTATATCTATTTTCTAATGTCATTGCTGACTATTTATTTGCATATCCATTAACTTCAATAGCCGAGAAGCTTAGAGTATATAAAATGGTAAGAATGAGCCGAAAACAACTTTTCTTTTTAAGCATTGCAGTAGCAATAATTAACTACTTATATCAATCATTATTTGTCGAACCTTTAAGAAGGAAGCATAAAGAATGTAAATGAGAATTTATATCTATACCAAAGAACCCCTAGTTTATGTGTTGTTCAAACCAGGGTTCTTCTATTGTTTCATCTACACAAAGAATGCAAATTTTGTTAACCTGCCCCGTTAATACCAAGTCTAAAAGCAGCAATAATACCTATTGGATTAACAACCGGAAATGAAATAAGTTAGTCTCTTATAACTGTAAACTCATAGTAATAGTCCTGGTGTTAAATCCCAATTTCTCATACAGTTTAATTGCATGATTCTCTGCAAATGCACTTAGACGGATTTCTGAATATCCATCTTGTTTTAGATGGTCAATACCTGCTCTCATTAACAGTTTGGAGATCCCTTTCCCTCTAAATTCTTCTATAACAAATAGTTCGTAAATAAATCCAATTACCCTATCAGTAAATTGGTCTTTACTTGTCCCTATAAGAATCCAGCCCATTATTTTGTTGTTTTTTGTTGCTATTAAATAATAGCTTCCGTTTTCCAAAAGTGGTTTAACAAGCTGGTCAATTTTTTCCTTCGTAGGTTCCACTTGTCCTAAAGTACCATCAAAAACAGCTTGTGGTGAAAGAGATAATACCTTTTTTAGTTCAAAATCATTAGGTTTTCTAATATCCATTAATTGAATCAGTCCTTTGATTTTCTTTTATTCAAGTTTAGCATATATTTTGAAGGCGATTATGCTAAACTTGAATTCTATTTGCGCCAACCTGCCCTGCCCCTATAGCTACACAAGAATATCGCTAAGATATTGCATAAACTCCAGTAAATTTAATATGAAAATAGCCACTAGAGGATGTATGGAATTATTAAATTTACCTACTATTTTATAGGTTCATCAAATTAACCACAGCGATTTCCACTATAGCAACATAGAATATGGCCCTCTTTCTTTAAAGAAAGCCTCTGCTAAAAATTATGTATAATTATATTCACTCTAGATCAACTATCCTACTTTAGTAAGAAATGCGATACCTCTTTGTTGAAGTATCTCACCCTATCGTTTAAGTGAATACATTCACAATCATTCCATCTCTTAAGAAAAAAGAGCTGACAATAAGCAGCTCTTTGATCTAAAAATTAAAATTATTTTCTTAAAACTGGAATCCAAATTTCGCTTTTCACAGATGGTGAAGTTAAATCTTGGGTTTTAATCGACAAGATTTCGGGTCCTTCTGTTACTTGATAATTGGAAGATGGAAACCACTCAGAAAAAATCCTACCCCAAGTTTCCTGTAAAGTACTAGGAAAAGGTCCCGTTGATTCAAATATCGCCCAGGTTAAAGCAGGAACTTCAAGTTTTGAAAAGTTTTCAGGACATTCTTCTGTTGTTGCCACTCCTATATACTGATCAAGCTCTCCTTTTTCTTCCATACGTCCATCAGAAAAGTTTGTAGATGCTTGAATCATCCCTTTAGGTTCAACATTAGAGAGTTTTTTTAATTGATCTATTTTTCCCATATCCAAAGATTTCCACATTGCTGTAATTTCTGGGTTTTCCCCTTCAAAAATAATTGGAACTCTTTTCATAATACCAACTATGTTAAATGCCTTTTTGTGTTCAATTCGGTAATTCATTTCATTTCCTCCCCTAATTGATAATTGGAAGGTCATTGGTGGAAAGGCCTTTAATTGCTGTCCGTTGTTTCTTGCTTCTGATGGTGTTACACCATGTAAATTTTGAAAAGCTCTAGTAAAAGAGTCTGGAGAATTGTATCCATATTTAACCGCAATATCAATTATCTTTAAAATACTATTTGTAAGCTCAAATGCTGCCAAACTCAGTCGTCTACGGCGAATGTATTCTGATAATGTTATACCTGCCAGAAACGAAAACATTCTTTTAAAATGATATTCAGAGCAATGAGCAATTCTTGCCACTATTTTAAAGTCTATTTCGTTCGTGAGGTTATCCTCAATATACCTCATTGCATTATTCATGTTCTTAAGCAAATCCATTAAATGACCCCCTTTCATCAATAGAGTAACAGGAGTTGAATGTATCTGTCCGACATTATGTGCACCATTTTGTCGGTTTAATCCTATCTTTTACTAAACTGACCTTTTCTACCATAAGAAAGATCTTACATATTACAGTTTACTGCCACTTTAGCACCACATGAAAAAGGCCTCCCTTTATATAAGAAATGCACCCTTTTGTTTAAGTACATTCTTTCACAAACAGAACCCATAATCTCCATAGTAAGAAAGCTGCCCAGTTTGGATTAGATTTTGGATATTCCCATCCTTCATTAGCAGCACTTTAGTTCCACCTTCTTTAATTCCCACTACTTTCATATCTTCGGTACCAAAGGTCTCATTGACTTACAAAAGTGAAGTATTCAGCCCCTCTGCCTTCAACTCTTCTTCAGATTGGCCAATGCCATTTTGAATATTGGAGGGCGATGCATTTCCGATTCCAATAGGACTGGCCGTATTTTCAGCAAACAAGCTATTGTAAAAAAGAGTATCTGCATGTGCAAGTGGAGATTTATTAGAGACCAAGGCAATTTCACTTAGAAAATGTGAACCTTCGTCTGGTTCGATGAGATTATGTAACACTTCTTGTCCCTTTGCGGCATAATAGTCGGTAATCCGTCCATCTTTAAAAATTAGATAAAATTCATCGATCAATTGAAGTTCCAGAAGATCTAAATTGCAATCTATAGAAAACAGAAAAAAATATATCTGTTCTCTTGGCTAAAATCTTCATCTGATCTGATCTTCTCCTCCTCATCTTTACAATTCTCCATCAAGATACTTTATTAGGTACAATTCAGGCTGCGCGAAGAACTCTGTAAAGCTGCATAAATCCAGATACGTCTGATGCTCTACATCATAACATCCTATCAGGCCATTATTCTTTGGGTTCCAAACCAACTGTAGGTCAGAGTAATTGTCGATATCAGCTGAAAGACGCAGCAGCTTTTGTCCACCGATTTTCATCTCAATTGTATCGTTCAACGTAAAAAAATCTATATACTCGATTTCATATTCATTTTGCGCTAGCTCAAGGCGTAGCTGATCTCCTGTAAGGAAGCAGACCAGTTCATCAGGTAATTTATATTTTTTAAGCTCATTTTTCTTGTTCGCTGGATCATGAAATTCAGCCGGCTCCAACGATTTCAAATAATTAGCCATAACCGTATCCTTATTGCTGACCGCAATCGTATATGGCCGATCGCCGTCTTTTTCCGCTTTAGTAACATCTGCACCATGTTCAATTAAAAATTTAACCATGCCCATATTCCCCATACGAGCAGCCACTGTTAATGGAGTCGCTTGATAAGGATAGACCATATCCGGTTGATTATAATTGATGTCCACTCCATGATTGAGCAAATACTTGAGTGTCTTCAGGTCATGGTCCGATGCAGCTTCACGCATGATGGCACCGCCGTGCAGCTTGATATCTAATCCCAGCTCATGAATAAGCGGAATGTTTTTTTTGTTGCCATAATAGGCTTCTGAATAGGCACCCGACCCCATTTGATTAAGCTTGTCCATATCGGCTCCTTGCGCTGCAATGTAACGGACGATATCCTCCCCGCAATAACGTACAGCTCTCAAAAAAGCTGGATTATGATGAACATTCAGGTTAACGCCATGCTCTACCAGCAGCTTTAGAACCTCCATTTTCTGCAATACGAGCGCCAGATCTAACGGACTAAGAGAAATACGCTTACTAAGTACGATACCCTCCTCAATATCCCAGCCTGCTGCGATTTCCGCCTCTAAAGCCGAAATATTTCCTTCATAAATATGCATCGCAATTTCCGGCAGCTCCTGAAATCTTCCAATATCTCTCAAGACGATCAACCTTATCACTCCTTAATTCAAAATTTTATGACTCACCTTAACGGCTCTTTTTTTATAATTGTAAAACATAGTTAAATTGGGTTATTTTTTTTGATTATAACAATCCTTTATATTCTTAGTATTACTACGATTAGTTTTAGAAAAAGTTCCCGTTATTTAACAAACCTTTACCAATAGCAAGATTTCACTTATTGCAGGAATGCTTCCCCTTTAATAACTTAATAGACAAAAGTGCGTTCATCCGTCTTGGATCAATGCAACAGTTAGCTGAAGAACTAGCGTATTATCTTTATCTCCTTAAAGCCCCTATCCAAACATCACCTTTGTCGAGACTATATTGCAGGAAACTCCCATCTTCATCTTTAATTCTTACGGCATCATAGGCTTTTTCTTTTATTCTTGATACTTCTTTTTCAGTTAAAGCTCCTTCTTCTAACCATTCATTTAAGTCGTTTTCATCGTAATAATCACTCTCTATATGCAAATCCCATTCAAATTGTTCTAACTTGTCTCTCAAAGAATGAAATTTATCAAATGGAAATCTCTTATTTTCTTGCCTTCTTTTGAAGGTTTCATCATAAAAATCAAGACAATTTCTATATGCGACGACAATTTGTGAATTAATAAAATGGGGGTCATAAAGCCAGAGTTTCAAATAAAAGTCTTCATCTTCTTTTTTCATTTTTTGATGCCACTTTAGGTAAACTTCGATCATTGCATCAAGTAAAAGGCAATTATACCAATTAGGAGGGGTTCTTCGTTCTAATCCATAAAAAGGGTGAATCCATAATTTTTCGTATTGTCTTTGGTAATTCCTTAAGTAGTCCATATCTAAATTCATTGCATTTTGCTTCCATCTTTCGATTTTTCTTTTATGCCTTTTCCAACCTCGTATTTTCTTCTTTTTTGAAAAATAAAACACTTGTACACTTCCTTTATTGATTTATATAACTCAATGATACCTTATCTTCTTATTTAACTCCCTGCACCTTTAGCTACATGAGAGAAAAACTTCCCTTCTATTTAAGAAAAGCCCCCCATAGTTTAAGTACCTTCACAAAGTGATATTTAGAATATACCAAAAAGATGAATCAAAAAGAATGAGTAGCAACTTTCATTTCATGCTGTCCATAAATCAAATCAGGTGACGTTAGAGATGTTTAAAAGGATAAAAAAATGCAACTAATAATATCAGCTGCATTTTTTTAATATATTCTTTGGACTTTTTATCTGTTACTTATGGTCATGGATTGAAATTCTAGCGGCTTACTCCCCTACCATACCGTCGTTATCATTATCGCGCATATATTTGTACAACCAATGATCACTTGTTATTGGCATGCTATATCCTGCTGCTTTTGCTTCTTTAATTGTTACTTGACCATCACCGTTTGTATCCACAGTAGAAATATCCTCTTTCTTCTTCGAACTAGCTGATTCAGAAGACTTACTGCCAGTTAATCCAAGTGATTTATTTACTTCATCAGGGTTCACATTGTCGAATTCATCCTTAATGACATTTCCTTTTATTGTATAGGTATACTGATATCTAGAAGGAATCTGCGTTTCTGTATTAGGATATGTGATGATTGCTTCAAAGTTCGTGGCTCCACCTGCCTTACGGATTGCGTCTTCCATATAAGCTTGATCACCATGGCGGTTAAGCGTACTATCTTGTGGGGTAATATTATAAGCATTCGACACTCCCCCAAGTGAATCTGCAATGATATGTCCTTCATCTAAATCTGCTCTCTCGACACCAGGAACCTTTGCTTCATCAGAGTAGTATCTGCCAGACGATGTTACTGGTTCCTTATTGTCATCTTGTAGAATGATTTCTTCAGCAATGACACGGACTAGCTGCCCATGCTTATTCGTAAATGCCCAATATTCACGATCCCCGTATCCAATATCAACAACAACATTCGGTTCACGATGACCAGATAAATCACCGCCATCCACTTCAATAAGTTTGTATCCTTTGAACAGTTCATTTTTTGATTGGGCTGCTGCTTCCTCTACTACTTGTTTTTCAGTCGATGTTTTTTCTGTTTCACTATTTTTGGTAGTTACTTCTTGTGAATCAGCTTTCCCATCTGTATTCGATACATCTTCTACGTTGGAACAACCAACTATAAAGATAGCAGTTAAAAGTAAGATTAAATAGTTCATTTTCTTTTTCATGTTAAGACTCCTCATGATGTTTTCTTATTATTCATTCTAGAAATTTTCAACTTATACAGAATTAACAATGTTAACCTGTTTAAAATAGTATATTACAATTTTAATATTATTACAGTAAATACTTAGATTATGTAGTATTAAATTCAATAAAAGATTTGGAGAGATATTACATTATTTTTTTCTAATTAGAAGTTTCACTAGTATTTGCTTTTCGATTCAACAAAAGATGCTATTTGATTAATTTTAGTACTGAAATAGGCACTATTCCAAGTCAGAAATTGTCCCCTTTAATATTACCTAGCATCTACAGTAGAAAATTTCTTTTTGTTTACTTTAACCAAGGTAAAAGATAATAAAGCAGAAATAAAGATTAGGATGGAGGCAAATATATAAACGGCTCTTATTCCAACAAAGTCAGCAATGAAACCTATTAGAAAAATGGATAAACCTGTAACAGTTGATAATAGAATACTCTGTGATGCAAATACCTTGGGTAAGTCTATGGTTTGAATATTTATTTGAAATGCAGTTTGTTGAGCCACATCTCTTATTTGGTAGGCTGGACCCATTGCAATACAAAGCAGAAGAGCCAATATAGGACTACTGGTCAGCCCATAAATTAAAGTAAAAATACTAAATACTAACGAACCAACTGCCATACTAAGTATCAAGTGCTTCTGAATTATTTTAGCTATGAATATGGTGATTATCCCCCCTAAAATAGCACCAACATAATAGCTTGCATTAATAAAACCCCACCATTGCTCTCCTTGGTTTAGGGCTTCTTTTACATACACCAATGTTATTGCCCCAACCCAAATGGAACCTGCCATTCCCTCAATAACATCCATTAAAGTAACCATTCTAAGCGTCTGATTATGCCATAAAATCTTCCATCCTTCATTCATCAGCGCCCACTTGGATTTATTTTCGACAGGAACTTCCATATTAGAAACGAAATGTTTTGATGTAATATATAAAGCCAATACAGAAAGCCAAAGCAATACTACATTAAACGCCAAAGTAGAATTATGTCCCCAATTTATTACTGCAAAACCTGTAAAGCTGTAACCCGCTATTTGAACAGATTGAGTTGTGATGGATAGTGAACTGTTAGCTCTCACAAGATTTTCCTTTGGTACAATTTTAGGTGTAACAGAGTTAAGTAATGGGTTTCCCCATCCTTCCATAAAAGATATAACTAAAATAAATAGAAGCAAAACATAAATATGATTCGTTATCGGCATAAAACCGAGTAGTAAAAAAGAAAGTAATAATGCTTTCAACCCCTGAAGCTTTAACATTAATTTAGTGAAAGCAAACTTTCTATAAATTAATGGGGATGTTAGACCTGCAGTTAAATTAGCCAAAGCCTTGAATAAAGGAAACAATGAGGACATTAATGCAGATTCCGTTTTTTGATATATGTAGGTGGTAATGACCATAATGTAAATGACATCCGCTAAGGCTATGCTTGTCTTAGCAAACCAGAAACTATAAAAACGTATACTATTCATACTATCTCCTCTCTTGATTAATCGAAAACAACCCTATGATTATATCATTAAAATACAAGTTTTTCCTTCTTCTTTTTGTTTATTGCGCACATATCAAACGATTATATATCCATTCCACCGCATAAAAACGCAGCTTTTATACAACCTGAAAGTTAACTTAAACAAGTAGTCAACTTTTTTAGTTACCTTATAAAATTACGCTCTTACTTCTTCATTACTTTTTTAAAGTGGAAAAATTCATATTCTGTATCTGGTTTCGTTTCATCCACTTCAAAGTCTGGGCCAGGGTTACCTCTATGCAAAAATTCCACAATATGAAAACCACATTTATTCACATAAAAGTGAATATTGCGTTTTTCAAAATAGGGTGTATATAGCTCCCAAACTTTTGTTTCTGGGTATGCTGCCTCTATTGCTTGCCACGCTTTTGTCCCGATTCCTTTACCATGGGCATTCGCATTCATATATAAAAATACAACTTCATTATGCTGTGTGTCTTCATCAATCTTTAACACTGCTCCACCCAGATTTTCTCCGCTCATTACGAGATGATAGATCGCTGCATCTGGTTCTGCGAGCATTTGCTCAACATCCTTTTCAGATGGAACCGGTGCTATTTCAGCTGGATTGTCATGCTCTGGAAAACTATCCTTTAACCCTTTTAAGAAAGCTTCGTGTAATTCCTGCTTAAAATCAGCCAGCATATACTTCTTTACCGGAAGAAGTGTAACGTTTTGTTCCATATTACCTATCATCCTGCCACGTCCTTTCCACACTTCTTTGTGCTTTACCTTATTAATTATCCTCCAAGTACAGAGCAGAACTATAGTAAAAGGTATATAAATACCTAATCTACTTCCCGTTCACTGCATGTTTATATATAAAAGGAAGTCATCTTAAAATGGCTGTTGAAGTGATCAATATTAGATCTTATCCTAGTAATCAGCCCACGCCCCCTTATGCAAAAATCTTTTGCCCGATCTTGCTCCTTATTTATGTAATCGGTACTTTTCCTTTAAACTTGAAACACCATATTTGCTCGTTCTTTTGGATATTCTGTGTTTACATAATAATCCTCTGCCTTCCAATATCTATTCTTAAATTTATTTAGATTCTGCTGCGTTTCCTTGCTTTCTCGTGCAAATCTAGTTTCCTTTGAACAATCTAAATAGAGGATAAAATCGAAAAACTCTCTCCATTCTTTCCGTTGTAAGAAAACTCCTTCTATTATGATTAAGTCAGTATGCGATAAGGAAATCGTTTCTATTTGGTGGGTATCATCGTCTGAATTATATTTACGCAGCTGTAATTCTGTTGTCTCTTTTAGTTCCTTAAAAAGTGATTCTCGTAACGTATGGACATCCCATTGTAAATGATAGTATTCATACCATTCCTCATAGCCGGTATGATAACGCCGATTTTTTTCTACAATATAATCATCTATGTGTAAAACTGTTACAGAAAATCCTTTTTCATGGAGACTTGCTTGTAGTTTTTTCACGATGGTTGTTTTTCCAGACCGGCTTAACCCGTCTATCCCAACCACAACTCTTTTCCCACTTGCGGGTATTGGAATGCTTGCTGCTATAGCATTTATATGATCTTGCAAATTAGTCCCTCTTTTCCTTTAGAGCTGTTTCACTAAATTTGTTATCATTCTCTCATTCTTCTTTATCATTAGATTTTAACAGACCAGTCTGATTACATCCAGTTTTTTGGAAAATTCCTCACCTATTAGGTATCTCTTTTTTCAATCTAGAAATCAATTATTTTTCTCTTTTTATCATCTGACCTCTCCTACTTCAATTAAATAAGCGTTTTAAATTTCCTAATCTAAAGCAATGGAGACCAAAACTTTTTGGTCTCACTTTCTCTTTTACTAAAAGGGGATGCTTGCTGCTTTTCTTTTGTAAAATTCTATTAAACTTTTTTCGTTAATGGAAACAGTACACAATCTTTAATTGTCTCACTGTCTGTTAATATCATTAAAAGGCGTTCAATCCCAAATCCCCAACCAGAAATTGGCGGCATTCCATATTCCATTGCCAATAAGTAGTCTTCATCCATTTCCATTGCCTCTAAATCACCGCCGCTTTTCAAAACAGCCTGTGCCTCTAATCTTCTTCTTTGCTCAAGAGGATCCACTAATTCAGAATATGCATTGATAATTTCAGCTCCATTTACTACTAATTGAAAGCGATCCGTAATTGCGGGATTATGATCATTTGCTCTTGCCAAAGGTGACAAATCAATAGGATGATTGATTAAAAAAGTTGGCTCTATTAGTTGCGGACGGCACATTTTTTTATATAACAAATCGATAAAGTTCCCTCTTCCTAAGGTCTCGATATTGTCTTGTTCTAAATAGATACTTCTCCGCTTTGTTTCTTCATACAAGTCATCTACATTGGGAAATAAATCAATATCAATGCCTGTATCTTTTAGAATTAAATCCCTAAAGGAGACGACTTTCCAGTCTAAAGAAAAATCAATGGTTTTTCCTTGGATGGAAATAACGGTTGTATGAAAAACCTCATTCAGCACATATAGAAGTAAATCACGCATGAGTGCCATTGTATCCTCATAGCTCCAATAAGCCGCATAGCCTTCTACCATCGTAAATTCTTGAAGATGCTGAGGACTGACTCCTTCATTTCGAAAGCACTTTGCAAGCTCAAATATTTTAGTAAAGCCTCCTACTATTAATCTTTTTAAGTAAATCTCTGGTGCAATTCGTAAATTTAATTCCGAATCCAATGCATTATGATACGTTCTAAATGGACGAGCTAATGCCCCGGAAGAAGTATGCTGTAATATAGGTGTCTCCACTTCTAGGAAATCTCTTTCTTCTAAAAATCTCCGAATTGCACGGACTAACTTTGTTCGTGTTAACATTCGTTCTTTTGTTTCCTTTGTCATCATCAGGTCTAAATAACGTTGTCGATAACGGGTCTCTACGTTGTTTAATCCATGCCATTTTTCTGGCAGAGGATGCAGAGCCTTTCCTAGTAAAACATATTTTTCGATCCGCAGCGTTTTTTCCTTTGTTTTTGTCGAATACATTTTTCCTTCCACACCAATAAAATCTCCTACATCAAAATAGTTAGCGAAAACATTGGCTGACTGCTCTCCGACCTCTTCTTTTTTCAAAAGCAGCTGCAGACTTCCTTGAATATCTGAAATCGTCAGGAAGCTAAATTTACTAAACTGGCGAATCCCCATGATTCTTCCTGCCACTCGCACTTCTTCTGTGCCATCCTCCAGTAAAGCTGCTTCATAAAGTTCATAATTTGTCTCATATCTTTCTGGATATACGAAAACTCCCTCTGATCTTAATGCCGCTAATTTTTCTATTCTCCGTATTGTTTGTTCCTGGCTCATTCTATGGCCCTCCAGTCCTTTTATTGGATTTTTTATTTATTCTATATAAAATAAAAAAACTCCCACCCCCAAGATTATTCATCTTGAGGACGAGAGTTATTATTAACTTCGTGGTACCACCCCAGTTTATTGATATGTTGCCATATCAACCTCTTCGGGTACGGCAATTAAAAAATTGGTTATACCCTATCTCTATAACGGGAGATCCCGTCGCAGTATCACAAAGAGTGTTTCTTTGATCCGTGCGAAAGCTCCAAGTCTTTTTTCATTAAGATTCTTATTACTCCTTTTCACCAGCTGGAGCTCTCTTTAAATAATAAATCAAAATTACTCTTCTCTTCTTAGCCAACTATTCCGTATTTATTTTAGAAAATATTACCTTAAATTAGATTTATAGTCAATAGTTACAACTAAAGATTACTTGTATACTAGTTTTTTTATTTTCATTATAACTGGCTCTAAAGCAGTTATACTATTTGGCCGAGATATCTCACTTATAAATTTCGTGAATTCTTCCCCACATTTTAGTAATTCTTTTAGAAATAATTGCTCTTCAAATGCGAATTTTTTCTGCTTGTTTCTTATACTGAACAATATTTGATTTTCTGGCTTTGTGTTGATTCTTTCCATTTTCCAAGTCTGATCGTTCATAAAATAACTCGTTTCTCCGCTGCCATTTTCCAAGTATTCTAACATCATTCGCAGCAAACCAATCCACATTAATTCTACATCATCGCTGTTTTCCTCTGATGTTATATTATGATTATAATATGTGATATGGATGAAGCCGTCTATATAACCATTGTTTCGCACTTGATAGTCATTTGCTATGCTTATTGCTTTCTCTTCTGTAATAGCAATTTTTTCCCTTTGCGAATTAAATATATATGTATGTATATTTATCACACTCTCTCCTCCTTAAACGTTAAAAGAGAATATCCACCACTTGAATATTCTCTTTTATTTCCCTATTTAAAAAGTAGGCAAATTATCTAAGTTATTTTCTTTAATCCCATCTGGTTCACTACGAATAATATCCCTGCCATATTTATGAAAAACATCCACATGCGCTAATTTTCCTGCTTTAGCTTCATCAAGGGCAGTAATATAATCTAATTCTCTACCACTGCTCGTTTTAAAAGCAATAATATCATCATCCTCATTTTTACGAACAGCGACAATTTGTTCTACATTAGGATCTATTTCTTCGGCCGCTTCTTTTTGAGCTTGGCCACTTGCTTGCTGCAAGTAATTATCGTATATTTTTTGATAGTCTTTTTCATCCATTATAGCCACCTCCAAACCATTAGTATGCTCTGGAGTTTTCAAGTTATGTATCATCTATCTTTCATCATGGTTAATCAAGTATTTTTCTTTAAAGCTCGGGCTTAACTGACTCCACACATCAAATTTATTTCCATCAAGATCGTAAAAAACAAAATTGTTGCCTGTATGTCCTCTATCCTCAATATCGTCAACCGTAACACCTTTTTCTTTTAAGGAGGAATGAAGTTTCTTTAATTGGTCTATCCCATCAACTTCAAATGTCAGGAAGAAATGCTCATTTCCTACGTCATCTTGAAAGGCTGCTTTTTCTCCTTTTTCCGCTTTAACAAGAAAGAAACTTTGATTCGCAAAATCTAAAATAGCTTTATCTTCATTTCTGAAATTTTCTCTTGCTCCTAATTTTTCTTGATACCAGTTTGAGGCTAATTCTGGATTTTCAACTGGCAGATAAATCGTTCCCACTCTGTGGATGATTGTATTCATTATTTTTCTCCTTTTCGATAGAATAGCTTGCTTTTATATTCGACGAAAAGGAAAATATATCCTCTTCTTTGTATGTGGTTTGGCTGATATCTTGTTGCTTTGGCTGATTTTCCCGCTGGTTTGGCTGATATCTTTTTACTTTGGCTGATTTCCTCGCTAGTTTGGCTGATATCTTTTTACTTTGGCTGATTTTCCCGCTAGTTTGGCTGATATCTTTTTACTTTGGCTGATTTTCCCGCTGGTTTGGCTGATATTTTTTTATTTTGGCTGATTCCCTCGCTGGTTTGGCTGATATTTGGTTACTTTGGCTGATTTCCCCGCTGGTTTGGCTGATATTTTTTTACTTTGGCTGATTCCCCTGCTAGTTTGGCTGATAAATTTTTAGTTTGGCTGATTTCCCCGCTGGTTTGGCTGATATTTTTTTATTTTGGCTGATTCCCCTGCTAGTTTGGCTGATATTTTTTTATTTTGGCTGATTTCTCCGCTGCTTTGAATAATATTTCACTATTCTGCCCCATTGCAACGTAAAAAAAGCTTCCCTTTTATTTAAAGGAAAGCACCTAAATGTTAAATCCATTTAGTTATTTTATCGTGGACAAGATTACTAGTTAATACTGTTTCTATTGCTGCGGATAACTCAATTGGAAAATTAATCTTTTCCTTACTATTTACAAACCTGATTCCTTTTATTTTATCCATTTCATTCATCGAAGGTATTCCGCTAACAGACTCTGCAAAATAGAAATAGCCCTTCCATTTAGTATGTCCGAAATAAAAATCTCCTTGGAAAACCTCTGTAAGTTGATGAATATAAAGAGCGATTTCTTCTTGTATTTCTCATTTTGCACACTCTAAAGATGTCTTCTCCTAATTCCTGTTTGCCTCCTGGGAAATTCCAATTGTTTGCTCTATCTTGAATTACTAACATATGAAGTCCTCATCTTTTATAAGGACACGAGAAAATACCTTTTCCATATAATCACCTCTTTTTACACAATATCCCTCTCTATCTTTTTCTCTCCATTAGACTATTTTGCTTTATACTGCTTGTTATTTGCGCATACTGCACTTAGTACCAAAGAGTCCTAAAACTTAGGAATATTAATTAATGAATAGAACGATTAGCATTAAGATTCCCTTGAGATAGAATTAAACTTCAAATATCACTAAAGAACATTTCCACATAATATTCTATTTCCTTATCGTCACGTATAATAGATAGCATATTCTCAATACCTTCAGAAGAGATTATCCCCATTTTATTGAAATGATTAGCATAATTTGCTGCTATTTCCTTTATTTCAAGCACTGAGCTCTGTAGAAGATTTATTAACTTCTGCTCAATAAAGCCTTCATTCCCTTTCATATTTATACAGAGATAGTCTAAAGCTAACATCACTTGCGGTATGTCGTAAGTTGACAAGGCTGATTCAACATTATTTAGGTTCCAATTGATTGTCTCTGGCTGAAGATAAGTTTCTTCATCTTCTTCATTCTCCATTTCTGCTTCGACAGAGTATAACTCACTTAAGAATGTGGAAAAATCAGGAGCCAGGTTAATAATCTGTTCCATTTCTACATCAACAAAGATAATTGGTGGTTCTTCTCTTACGTTCCTGTAATCAAATGCAATCCAAGAGTGCCCATCTCCACTAAATAAGACAATATTATCCGGCAAACCCCACTCTTTAATAAGGTATTCACTATTTAATATGCCCTCTTCTTCTGCTATACCGAAAATATGGTCTACATTGATATGGTCTTCTGCCCATGAATTAGGGACTTTCGAGGGAAAGGCATTGAATTTAATAGATCCACCATTCTGTTTCTGCAGTAAATTAAGATAAGATAATGGCAGCTTAATATTTAATTGTTCTTCGGCCTTTTTTATAAGTTTATCTGTTAATGGAGCTAGCCTATAGTAATCATCATCTTCTTGCCATATATTATTTAACATTGATTCTCTCCCAATATCATTTTTTAATTTCCATAATTTTAGATATCCTTTTCACACTACTACGTAGCCACTAACTTGTATTCTCTAACCAGAGTGAGAAACCCTGCTTCTGCCAAAAAAGTCCTAAAACATAAACAATACTATTCTTTTTGAAATAACCAAATTTCTTTATCCCAGCTAATAATTTACTTCACAAATAACTTCCCTTTTCGCAATGCTTGTGCTTCTAACTTATTTTCTTCCATAAGACATCCAAACGAAAAAGACATTAATCTTTTTTAGATCAATGTCCTTTATGTTTAGAATAACCTTCGAAATTTCTTATGGTAAATCCTTGCTTTCGGGCATATTCATTAATGGCTCGAAGTAATTTATTTTTAGCGATAGAAAAAGACCCGTGAATTTCTCTCTTATCATCTATAACATACTCTACATAAACGATGAAATTTAAAAGATCCATTTTCCGAATGACAAATTCATTGCATTCATATTCTCCACATCTTATATTGCCATTATAAATAAAATCAATAATGCCGTCATAAAACTCTTGATCTGAAATTTCTACTTCTAAAAATGATTGCAGTATCCCTTCCATCGTATATCATCCCCTTGTAAATTCTCCCCTTTTATATTCTTTGTTCTCTCGTTGTACTCCTTCTTCAACATAAGTCATTTAAGTAAATATTGGACAACTTTTGTTTTCCAAACACCATATCCTATCCATGCACCTAACATATTTAAGATAAAATCATCAATATCGAAACTCCCTAATCTTGTAACTACTTGAACTACTTCAATAACTATTAGCAAGAAACTCATCGAAATAGTAAATCTGCTAAACTTGTTTAAATGCTTGAATAAATAAGGTAAGTATATACCCATTGGCATAAACATCATAAAATTACCAAATAGATTTTCAATAGGTATATACATATTCATACTTCCGTCAAATATTGCTAGAATATAGGTAGTTATCGTTTTAAATGGAACAAAATTGGATGAGTTTTTTATATATTCTATCCATGATATATCTGACCAGAAGATCGCTCTTGTGCCTAAGAATAATAAATATACTAATGCTAATAAATAAAACACGAAACTTATCTTTAGAGCTACTTTTCCTATTTTCTTCATTTTCCCCTCCATTACCTTTCTATGTTTGTAAGCTGCATACCTTTATTTACTCTCTTTCAATGATTAGACGATCCTCAATCAAGGTAAGTTTTACCTCTACTAATATTTGTTTATCCCAGCATAAAAAAAGGCTTCCCTTTTAACTAAGGAAAGACCTGTTAAATCCTACAAACGTGCCCTTTTAATGGTTTATCTCTTTGAACTTCAAGGGTTATCTGCCTATTCTAGTTCTTCTTGCTTCATATAAAATGCCATTGCTTGGTTAAACCATTGTTGTTCTTCTTCCGTAAAAGGAGATGGTGTCATATTTTCAATTTCTTGAATATCAAGTTCTTCCATATTAGTATCAGCCAGCTTTTGCATCAAATCCTCCCCAAGAAATGCCAAGGATGCTTCTATATAGGTCTTTATCATTTCTTGGACTTCTGGATCCTCTACTGGTTTACCATATAATCGTTTTACTTTTTTAGACATCTGAATATATGTTTTATCTAAAGTGATTTTATCTTCTTCCGATTTCTTTGATAGCTCTTCAACAACATCTGTTAACATATGACGCTCCATCCACTCTTCTTGGATATATTCGGTACGCATGCTATGAATGAGGCTAAATAAAACAGCACTATCTACTTCTCCTTCTTCCTTGACTAGCTTAATTACTCTTTTAATAGATTTTATGGATTGTTCAATTTGTTCTTGTTCTTTTTCTAACACTTGCAATTGGAGAGACAGACTTTCATTCAAATCAGTAGTAAAACTTGATTCATATAACAAATTAGCGATATTATCTAGACTATATCCTAGAAATTTTAGGCTAAGAATTTTCTGTAAGGTTACAATATCCTGATATTTGTAAATTCGGTGACCGGATGATGGATTCTTTTCGGGTCGTAATATACCAATCTCATCATAGTAATGTAAAGTAGGAATTGATACTCCTGTCTTTTCTGAGAATTCCCCAATCGAAAACTTGTTATTTTTGTCCATTAAAATTCCCCCTATTCAAAGTTTAATTTCATTATAACTCCTCAAGTAACTGGAGGTTCAAGGGAGAATTGGAAAAATTCTACCTAATGGTTGGCGATTGCCGAATAAGTTAAAAATCCCCCAACTTATAGACTGGGGATATACTTCTTCTAACAACAAATAACCCCACTTTCTGGATGGCTCTCATCCATCCAATAAGTGGGGTTTTATCATTTATTCTTATCCAGCTTACTCGCCTAAATCCACATTGTGGTATACTTGCTGCACGTCATCTAAATCTTCGATTGCATCAATCATTTTCTCAAATTGCGCCTGTGCCTCTGGATCTAATGTTACATCGTTTTGAGCAAGCATTGTTAACTCGGCTACAGTGAATTCTGTTACACCAGCTTGTTTAAATGCTTCTTGGACAGCGTGGAATTGATCTGGCTCTGCGTATATAATAACAGAATCTTCTTCTTCCATGATATCACGGACATCTACATCTGCTTCCATTAGTAGCTCTAATGCTTCTTCTTCTGTTTTTCCTTCTACACCGATAACAGCTGTTGCATCAAACATATAAGAAACAGATCCACTTACTCCCATGTTTCCGCCATTTTTGCCAAATGCCGCACGAACATCTGAAGCAGTTCTGTTTACGTTATTTGTTAAAGCATCAACGATTACCATCGAACCGTTAGGGCCAAAGCCTTCATAGCGAAGCTCGTCATATGTTTCTTCGGAACCGCCTTTTGCTTTTTCAATCGCACGATCAATAATGTGTTTTGGTACACTATATGTTTTTGCACGCTCTAGTACAACTTTTAATGCTTGGTTAGATTCTGGATCTGGTTCCCCTTGTTTAGCCGCTACATAAATTTCACGTCCGAATTTTGCATAAATCCGACTAGTATTTGCATCTTTTGAAGCTTTTTTGTCTTTAATATTGTTCCATTTACGACCCATTATGAACACTCTCTTTCTGCTTATACATTCAACTTATTTATTATAGATAAAAACACGGTACTTCTTCAACTTTTAGTTACTGTATTTAGGCGCTTATCTATCTGTCATTACTTAAAGCCACTAATATTATACATGAAATGACCATTTTATTCAGCTTTTTGAAAAAAACTTTGTGGCAAACCTTGGACATTTTTAATGGGAATGCAAAAAAACTTGCAACCAAGGTTACAAGTTTTTACGATCAATTACTGTTTTTGCACAAATAGCTTTTCTCTGGTTTCTTTCGCTGCCTCTACCATTACTTCAAGTGCACGAATCGTTTCTTCTTCATTTCTAGTCTTCAAGCCGCAATCAGGATTAATCCAGAATAATTGTGGATCCAAAACACCTAAGGAGTTTCCGATTGTTTGCGTTATTTCTTCTTTTGTTGGCACTCTAGGACTATGTATATCATATACACCAAGGCCAATTCCTTTCTCATATGTTTTATTTGCAAATGTTTGAATAAATTCACCGTGACTTCTCGAAGTTTCAATAGAAATGACATCCACATCGAGGGCATCAATAGCATCGATAATGTCTTCAAAATTCGAATAACACATATGGGTATGAATTTGTGTTTCCTTTTCCACAAAAGTGGTAGCAAGTTTAAAAGAATAGACGGCAGTATTTAAATAGCCCTGCCACTTTTCTTTTTTCAATGGCAGCCCTTCACGAAGTGCCGGTTCATCTACTTGGATCATGCGTATATCGTTTTTCTCCAGCTCCTCTACTTCATTCTTAAGGCTGAAGGCAATTTGTTTGGCAACTTCTGATCGTGAAATATCATCTCTTACAAAAGACCAGTTTAAAATCGTAATGGGCCCTGTCAGCATTCCTTTCACAGGCTTATTCGTCAGGCTTTGGGCATAAACCGTTTCTTTCACCGTCATTGGATTCACATAAGCAACATCTCCATATATAATAGGCGGCTTCACACAGCGGGAACCATAGGATTGAACCCAGCCAAATGTTGTAAACTGAAAACCAGCTAGTTTTTCGCCAAAATATTCAACCATATCGGTTCGTTCGAATTCTCCATGTACCAATACATCTAATCCCAAGTCTTCTTGTATTTCCATCCATTTTTTTATTTCTGCTTGAATAAAAGTCTCGTACTCCTCATTCGTTATTTCTCCTTTTCGCCATCTCAA
Source organism: Niallia sp. FSL W8-0951 (assembly GCF_038006525.1). Lineage (NCBI taxonomy): Bacteria > Bacillati > Bacillota > Bacilli > Caryophanales > Bacillaceae > Niallia > Niallia sp. FSL W8-0951. The sequence goes on along the minus strand of NZ_JBBOVK010000001.1, from coordinate 996,027 downwards.
GCGTTCTTTTCGTACTTCCTTTGTCTGCGGAAAACTTCCGATTGTGGTGGTTGGAAGAATTGGGAGTTTAAAAGCTTCTTGTTGTGCTTGCTGTCTGATTTTTGCATTTTCACTTCTTTCCACTTTATCAGGAAGCCATTTTAATTCTTCTTGAAGGTGTTGATTATTTCTTGCTGAGGAGGCATTCAATTGACCGATTGCTTCTACGCTTTTATTGATTTCTGCTTGAATGACTGCTTTTCCATTTCTAATTCCTTTTGTTAATGCATTTAATTCTTGCAGTTTTTCATCTGCAAAAGAAAGTGCCTCTTTTAAAATGGGAGCAATTTGCTCTTCCTTCACTGTTACCGGTACATGAAGTAAGCTTGATGACGGCTGAATAATTAACTTATCACTTCCGACCGCTTTCTGTATCTCTGTAAGCAGATTCCATTTTTCCTCTAAATTAGCTCTCCATACATTTCTACCATCAATAATGCCTGCCGCTAGGATTTTATCTTGGGGAAATCCGTATTGCTGGATAGATGCTAAATTCTCTCCATCATCATGAACGAAATCTAAACCGATTCCTGCAACAGGCAACGAAACAATTGTTTTATAATCTGTTACAGAATCAAAATAGGTTTGTAGAATTATTTTTAAGTTTGGAGCCGCTTCTCGCAATGTTTGATATATTTGCTGCGTGATCTCCCATTCTCTTGCTGTGACATCTGTTACTAAATATGGTTCATCAATTTGAAGCCATTGTACCCCTTCTGCTTCTAGCTCTTTTAAAACCTGCGCATATAAAGGAAGATAGGATGCCACTGTTTCTGCAAGCTTATCTTCTTCATAGCCTTTTGCTAATTTCACAAAGGTCAGCGGTCCTAATAATACTGGTTTCCCTTCGATTCCTAATGCTTCTTTTGCTTCCCGATAAAAAAACAGCGGGCGATTCTCCGTTAATGTTGGTGTTCTCTCCCCAAGCTCTGGCACGATATAGTGATAATTTGTGTTAAACCATTTTTTCATGGCTGCTGCTACAGCAGTCGGATTTCCGCGAGCTATCTGAAAATAAGTTTGTAACGGGACCCTGCCCCCATCATAAGCAAATCTAGCTGGCACTTGCCCAAACATTGCAGCCGTATCTAATACATGGTCATAGAAACTAAAATCACCAACTGGAATCAAGTCAATTCCTTGAAGCTTTTGCTTTTGTAAGTTTTTCAATCGAAGGTTTTTCGTTTCTTGTAAAAGCTCTTCTTCGGAACACTCTCCCTTCCAATAACGTTCCAATGCTTTTTTCCATTCTCGCTTTTCTCCAATTCTCGGATAGCCTAAATTAGAACTTTTGTACATTTCTTTTCCCCATTTCTTATTTTTTCTCAGCCAAAAGTTAGTAAAAAAAGAGTCTGACATCCACATTCTCTTCAGAAGCTTCCTACTTTCTTGCTTCTTGGATAAACAGTGGAGTCAGACTCTTATGAGATTTTCTCTCATTTTAGTCCAGCACTAACTAGAGTTGAGATACGCTTTATCCCAACACATGGTCTCCCTCCTCTATATCCACGTAGAGTAGCTTACTTACAAAATAGGCAGGTCTCCTGACTTAGAATCATCACTCTTTCTCCCCTTCCCATCTAAAAAAGACAGTGGATATTGAGAAATTGCTCCTCCTTACAGTGGCGGGACCGTGCCGGATTCTAACCGGTCTTCCCTTTTAAGCTATGAATACTTCATTCACAGCACCTATTTGCGCTATTCAATTGTCCTGTGCAAAAATAAAAAACCTCCCTTTAAAAAAAAGAGAGGTTTCACCTTGTATCCTTATCCCCCTCTTATCTTTCAAAGCATAATAGCTTTGCTGGAATTAGCACCTTTTCTTTAAAAAGAATGGTTGCTGAGGCTTCGACGGGCCAGTCCCTCCACCTCTCTATATAAGAGTTTTTATTCGATTTTGAATTAACAAAATATTAGCACGATAATTTCTTGTTGTCAATTCTTGTTTTATAGACGTTGAAAGTTTTTTTACTTATTTTGGATACGTAAAATTTTTATTCTCTAATATTTCATTTCCTTCTTTTACCTCTTATTTTTCTTGTTCCCTTCCTTGTTTACGAACGTTTGTTCTGATATGATGAAACCATTAAGGAGATGATGAATACGCAATCGAGGCTCGATTAAATGGACATCGCTGCTGCCGCCGGAGCATGTTTCAAAGTATAAAAGAGATTTTAGAGTAACCGGAAAAAATAACAATTCTCATTTTAGAAAAAGATAAAATGCAGAAATGGAGCTACTCTTACTAGAAGGACTCGAAAATAAGCTTTTGCTTCACTACGATATTTTTAACAATGGAACGATTGATCGTTTAAATGGCAAAACCACCTAAAACAAGAGTTTCGTATTCAAGGATAAGAATAATCATATGCACTCTATTCCTTTTCACAGCTTAGTAAACATACAAAATGATTAAAAAAAGGAGCATTACCGTGTTTGATTATGACCAATTGCCCAATAGAGCGATTCTTTGCGTCGATATGAAAAGTTTTTATGCGAGTATTATAGCGGTCACTAAAGGTTTAGACCCTCTAACCTGTCATCTAGTTGTTGTCGGCAATACCGATCAAAAGGGCAGTGTCGTACTTGCGGCATCTCCAGCTATGAAGAAGGATTTTAAGATAAAGACTGGCTCCCGCCTTTTTGAAATACCAGATGATCCAAGAATTCTCGTAAGTAATCCCAAAATGGAACTATTTATTCGGGTGTCAACGGAAATAACGAAATTATTTTTTCGATATGTCCCTGTTACTGCTGTCCATACCTATTCTGTCGATGAAAGCTTTCTGGATGTCAGTGGAATGGAAAAAAGCTTGGGCACACCTTTCCAAATAGCACAAAAAATAAAAGCCGATATTATGCGTGAGTTTGGGCTGCCTTCAACGATCGGCATCGGCCCAAATATGCTTATGGCAAAGCTTTGCCTCGATTTAGAAGCCAAAAAGGCAGAAGGTGGTATAAGCAGATGGACTTATGAAGACATTCCAGATAAATTATGGCCTATCTCCCCTTTACGCGATATGTGGGGGATTGGGAAGCGAACGGAAAAGACATTAAATAATATGGGAATATTCTCTGTTGGTCAACTTGCACACTATGATTTAGGATTACTAGAGAAAAAATTGGGAATTATGGGCAATCAACTTTACCATCATGCTTGGGGCATTGATTTATCGGAAATTGGCGCACCTATTATGCAGGGACAAATCAGCTATGGGAAAAGTCAAATTTTATTACGGGATTATAAAGAGATTGATGAAATCAAATCGGTTCTTCTTGAAATGTGCGAAGATGTTGCCAAAAGAGCACGAAGTAATCACCATGCAGGACGCACGGTTACATTAGGCATTTCTTACAGCAAAGATGAATTCGGCGGCGGTTTCCAGCGCTCACGAACAATCGAAAATCCGACTAATGTAACCATGATTATTTATCAAGTTTGTCTTGAATTGTTTCATGAAAATCACCGAGGACAAACCGTTAGACAAATTTCTGTTTCTATTACAAAATTAGAGAATGATGATGAAATGCAATTAGATTTATTTGATACAGGCGGCTGGAAAAAAAGAAAGCTTGGATATGTTGTCGATACTATTCGAAATCGCTATGGATCAACTGCCCTCTTACGTGCTGTTTCCTACACTTCTGGCGGTACAGCCTTGCAGCGCGCACAGCTGCTTGGCGGTCATAAAAAATAAACAAAAATGAGGTGCATCAAATGTTAAAGCAAATTCGCTTAAAAAAAGAAAATATCCCATCAAAAAGTGGCTATCCTTTTACAATCCCTGCTATTAGCCATTTCAGCTCCCTTGATTTTCAAAATAAAGTGACTTTTTTTGTAGGGGAAAATGGTTCTGGAAAGTCGACCTTGCTTGAGGCAATTGCCTATCAATGTCAATTTAACACAGCAGGCGGCGGAAGAAATAACAGTTATGATATTCATGCTTCTCAATCGGATTTAGGAGAATATCTGCAGCTATCTTGGTCTCCGACTAAGCTCACCAATGGATTCTTTCTGCGGGCTGAATCCTTTTATCAATTTGCCACCCATATTGATCAACTAGAAAGTGAAAAAAAGTATGTGAGCTATGGTGGAAAGTCCTTATTGCAGCAATCTCATGGCGAATCCTTCTTATCCCTCTTTCTCCATCGTTTTAGAGGGGAAGCCATTTACTTGCTGGATGAGCCCGAGGCTGCGCTATCCCCGCAGCGGCAATTAAGCTTTCTCCGCATCCTCCATGATTTAGCTGAAACGGAAGAATGCCAATTTATTATTGCCACCCATTCTCCAATTCTATTAGGGTATCCAAGTGCAACAATTCTAAGCTTCGACGGGGACCAAATCGAAGAAATAGCATACGAGGATACAGAACATTATCAGATTACTAAATACTTTTTGCAATATCGGGAGAAAATGTTAAAAGATATATTTACAGAAGAAGAAATGTAAAAAAACATATATAGGATAATCTAATCAAAGTAAGTAAATAGTATAACTATCTAATTACTTCCAGGAGGATGTTATGCTTGGATTATTACTCTCTGTCTTTTTATTTAACTTGATTGCTTATAAAACAAATAAAAAGTTAACAGTAAATCAAATCTTACATATATGGATCTTCACGATTGCATTTCAGCAGCTATTTGACTTATATATTGATATTGGATATCATGCCTACTGGTACTTCAGCAAAACCGAAGTAGATTGGGAATCCATCATTCATATTCTATTTTTAGTACCGCCTGTAAATATTATTTTCTTAAACCTTTATCCGATGAAAAAGCGGATTCTAAATAAAATTTTGTTTATTTTCCTATGGAATTTTATCATTGTGGGATACGAGTGGCTTACTTTACTCCCTTCTCCATGGGGATTCTTTCATTACGGCTGGTGGAAACTCGCCTACTCCTTTCTTATTAACCCGTTCTTATTATTTATTTTAATTAAATATTATAAGCTAATAAATAAGCTCGAGAAGAAATCCTTTTTGGCGTAATTATAAAGAAAGCGCGTCCTGGTTGGGTTGCTACTCGGCTTTTTGTTGGGGTTTTATTTGGTTTGGCTGATATTTCTGCAGGTTGGCTGATTTCCCCTCCACTTTGGCTGATATTTCTGCAGGTTGGCTGATTTCCTCTCCACTTTGGCTGATATTTCTGCAGGTTGGCTGATTTCCCCTCTACTTTGGCTGATATACCCTGCAGGTTGGCTGATTTCCCCTCCACTTTGGCTGATATATCCTGCAGGTTGGCTGATATAGCGGCAATTCATCCTGTTCCCTGCCGCTTTTGGCGGTATACCAAAAAATCCATCTCTTTTTTCCTGCCACATTCATGAATATAATCGAATATATATCTGAAATTAGTATTTACGCTCGTCTTATTTCCTTATTTGACAATAAATAGGTCTATAAACTCATTTTTTTTACAAAAACATTAAAAAATCATGACTTTATACCTTGAATTAACAGAGGAACATGGTAGAATTAAATTTGGGCAAATTTTACGAAAGTAAAAGACGCAAAGCCACGGGCCTAAAGCAAAAATGCTATGGTAGCCGGGTTGCCAAGATTATCGTATATCTTGTTAATAAATCTTCCTGTCTAATTTGCCTTATAAAATTAGAAAAGAGGAATGTTAATGTTTTACCCAACTGTAGTAACGGATGAAAAGCCTTGTCTTAGACATGTTGTAAAGGACAAAAATTATTGTATGTGTGGATCAAAGTATAAATCATACTCCACCTTTAAAAAATCAGACTTTAAACGAATTGAATTTAAACAGTTAACTGATATCACCTGTCCTTACTGCCAATCCATCATTAATTAATGATGGATTTTTTATTGTCTACTGTTCCTTTCCATTCCCTTTGCCAAATCAGACTTTATTCTCCACATTTCCCGACTCTACTGAGAATAAAATTATTAAATAGACGAAAACTAAAAATGATTCATATTTAGGAAAATTTCAAAATGGGGATGGAATCCAATGTCGATTGTTATTTTAAGAATTTGTATGGTTCTGATTAGTTGGGGAAGCTTGTTTTTTCTTCCTAAATCAGCAGTTAAAAAATTTCTTCCGGTTACTTTTTTCTCTGCTTCTATCCTTTTAGTTGAAACGCTCTTATCACTTATCTTTAAATGGTGGGAGGTAAAAGGCGGATTAAAATCATTGGTCGCAGACGCATTAGGGTTTATATTCGGACCTTTCGCCGCCATTAATATTGGGATATTTCATTTCACATATAAAAGATTCCTTGTGTACACACTAGTAAACTTAATCATGGATCTTATTTTTGCGTTTCCACTAAATTCCTTTTTTCAAAAAGCAGGCTTTTATAAATTAAAAAAATTCACATCCATTCATTTATTCTTAATTGCATATGGCCTCTCTTTTCTTAATTACTGGTTTCAAAAATTTATCATCTCCGATAAAAAGATAAGGACTGCTTCTTAACGAGCAGTCCTTATCTTTTTAGTTATTATTTTCCCATTCGGCAATTTCTTTACGGACAATCGGGGCAACTTCTGTTCCAAGCAATTCGATTGAACGCATCACTTGGTCGTGTGGCATGCTGCCAACAGGAACATGAAGCATAAAACGTGTGATTCCTACATTTTTGCGCAGAGCAATAATTTTATCTGCGACTGTACGCGGATCTCCGACATATAAAGCACCAGTTTCACTACGAGCTGCATCAAAAGTTTCTCGCGTATATGGTTCCCATCCTCTTTCTTTTCCAAGCACATTCATTGCATATTGAGTGGATGGGAAGAATGCATCTGCTGCAAGCAGTGTATCTTCTCCTACAAATCCATGAGAATGAGACGCGACTGTTAACTTTTTCGGATCATGACCGGCATGCTCCACTGCACGGTAATACAGGTCGACAAGCGGGGCAAAGTTTGCTGGGTTCCCTCCGATTATTGCTAACACTAGTGGCAATCCAAGAATCCCAGCACGTACAACAGACTCACTATTTCCTCCACTTCCAATCCATATTGGCAGTGGATCTTGTACTGGCCGTGGATAAACACCACGATTCTGAATAGCTGCGCGATGCTTTCCACTCCAGGTTACTTTCTCGGATGCTTGCAATTTTAAAAGCAAATCTAATTTTTCATCAAATAATTCATTATAATCATTTAAATCATAGCCAAAGAGCGGAAATGATTCAATGAAAGAACCACGGCCGGCCATAATTTCGGCACGTCCATTTGATAGCCCGTCCAATGTTGCAAAATCTTGAAACACGCGAACCGGATCATCAGAAGAAAGAACCGTCACCGCACTTGTTAACCGAATCTTACTTGTCTGTGTGGCAGCTGCTGCTAAAATAAGCGCAGGTGCGGACGCGGCATAATCTTTTCGATGATGTTCTCCTACGCCAAAAACATCTAATCCAACTTTATCTGCTAAAATAATTTCCTCCACTACTTGGCGAATTCGCTCTGCATGACTTACTACCTTCCCTGTATGCGGGTCTGGAGTTGTCTCTACAAATGTACTTATTCCTATCTCCACTATATATATATCCTCCTTAATAATGACAAAAATCATCCCTTCTTCTCTATTAAAACAGGAGATGTCTCGAATTACAACTATTGTGTTAGCGAAGAAAAAAGTAATGAACTTCTGACTCACTTCCCTTACAATGAAAGAATATACATAATCTAACCGCGGAGGGATACATATGTTTGAACATACAATTGACGAAAATTTAGCACTACGAGTGTTCCGTTTAGACGATGCCGAAGAATTTTTTCAATTAACAATGAAAAATAAAGCTTATTTAAAGAAATGGCTCGGCTGGCTTGATTATACGCGAACAGTGGAAGACACAAAAGAAAATATTCGGCAAAGACTTCAAGGAATGCTGGAAACTGGTGGCTATCCAAAATCCACCGCCATTCTCTATAAAGGAAAAATTGCTGGAACCATCGGCTTCAATGAGATTAACCGTACGAGTAAGATTGGCGAAATTGGCTATTGGTTAGGAGAAGAATATCAGGGAAAGGGAATTATGACAAAAGCATGCCAAGCGATCATCCATTATGGCTTCACTGAATTAAAGCTTAATCGTATTCAAATTGCAGCAGCAAGCGAAAACAAAAAAAGCAGAGCACTTCCAGAAAGACTTGGATTTACAGAAGAAGGCATTATCAGACAAGCAGAATGGCTTTATGACCATTATGTTGACCATGTTATCTATGGTTTGCTGCGTGAAGAATGGGAAAACTCAAAATAAAGGACGGGATACCATGTTTTATAAATTAACTAGAGAACAGCAAAATGCGATGATTGCAGACATTCAATACTTCTTTTCTCAAGAGCGAGAAGAAGAAATCTCGGAATTTGCTGCCGAACGGTTGTTAGACTTTGTGAAAGAGTCTCTTGCTCCCCATTTTTATAATGCTGGAGTAAAAGATGCAAGAAAAATCGTAGAAGAAAGAGCCAGCTCTCTTGAAGACGAATTATTGACACTTGAAAGACCTATTAAATAAAAAGGAAAAGGGTTGGCTCACTGCCTTCCCCTTCTTTTCTTTCTTTTTCAAAAACTACCTCCATTGTTAAAGACTACTCCACCGTTTCTTGCATATTCATGAACAAATTGGTTGATAATCCATTTGGAGTATTCCACTCAATCCTTTAACGGGAATGGAAACAAATTGATAGGCAAACATATAATCAGCTCCTCCACGTTTTTTAGCGAATCACCGAAAACCCCCTTCTCTCTTCGATCTCCCTCGCTTTATACGTATTCACCTCATCAGTGGTTTTCTATACGCTACGATTTTTTTCCCTAACTTCACATATATATCATCATTATGCGCATATTATAAAACGAACAAATGTTCTCAAAAAAGTATTGAAAAGAACGTCTGTTCGTTTTATTATAATAATATAAGGAGTGTGTTTGCATGATTAAAGACCGTGGAACAAAAAAATGGGTAGCAATGATGCTGCCAGAACATGTTGCTGCTGTGAAAGAAGAGCTATTAAATGAGAAAAAAATAAAAAAACCAGAATTGGATCAAGAAAAATTAAATGATATCGATTTGCTTATTCACGAGGGAATGGAATACCATTTATTCCTGCAATTTTCATTATTTAAAAATGGATTTATCGAAACACTCATTGGCAGAACTGTTTTTATTGACTACTTAAAAAAAGAACTTCGGATAGAGGACGAAACCAATGTTATTCACTACATTCCATTCCATCTATTAATCGATGTGGAACGCCTATAATTTAAAGGAAATCACCATGAATAGACTATCAAAGGAAGACATAAAAATACTGGAACATCTCATATATTTGCCTCTCTTACTAACTGTTTTAGAAAGAGATTACCAGCAAGCAAAAACAACTCCCTTTAAACTTAATCAAGTCTATCTAAACTTAATCGAACATACGATGAAAAAAGTCCAAGATGATTTAAAAGGCTTCAGAGAAAAAATGTATAGAAAGAAAATAAAACTACTAAAAGGCAATGTGGATAAAAACTTTACCGAGTATCATTACTATGTAGCCAACTATCACGAAGTTCACCGATTTGCCAATACAGAATTAAAAGCAAATACAGAAAAGCTATTATCTTACTATTTATTTAAGGAAAATGCCATTTTTTAAGTTGCCTTAAATAAAATCCTGAGATTAATGGTCATGAAAAATGGACTCCATTTATCTCAGGAATCAATTTTTTAGTCTACTTAAATATACTAACAATCAAATCCCTCATAACTGGGATATCTGCTTCCTGCTTTACTCTAAATAAATGATCCGCTTCCCCTTCTGCTGGATCTCCCCCTGTTTGTTTATGCTGACGCTCAAGAACCTCTTCGTAAGTGGCCGCTGTTCTTAAACGTAATTTATCCCGCTTACTTTTAACTATTCTCTCCTTTAGCAGCTCTATCGGCAGATCAAAATGGACAAGAATCGTCGTGAAACCAAGTGTTTTATAATATGGAAGCAGTTCTGCCCGACTTTCACGATCGCGATTGCTATTACTCAAAATAAGATGGCAGTCAGAGTGATGGACGGCATAATCAACAATTGTTTTTGTGAGGGCATGCTTAATAAGATTAGGCCCCTTTTTTGGCAAAAGCTTTTCATAATAGGTCTGCAAAAATTCTGCATGATTATCTTGATCAATGACAATCGCGTTTTCAAGTCTGCTTTTTAACGTTTGCGCAAAAGTGGACTTTCCGCTATGTGTCATGCCCACTGTCATAATGACTAATCTTTTCATATTCCCCCTCCATTAGCTAATGCTTCCTTCACTCTAACAAAAATCATCAGCTTTTCCTATCAAAAAATTTCCAACTCTCCCTAGTTCAGAATAGATTCAGCTACTTTTGGAATCATAAAAGCGATATGCAGATTATCAAAAAGGAGCTAGATGATGTATGTATTTTTATAAAGAAGATTTAATCAATATGATCGTCCCTGACAAACCAGATCCAAATGCAGCAAAAGTATTGCAGGAGGCATTAGGCGGACAGTTTGGAGAAATGAGAACACTAATGCAGTTCTCTTTTCAAAGCGCTAACTTCCGTGGAAAAGCAAAACAGTATCGTGATCTTATCCGCGGTGTATTCTTGGAAGAGCTTAGCCATGTAGAGCTTGTACAATCCACTATCAATCAGCTTCTAAACGATTCTGGTGGTAGCATGCCAGGAAATATGGCAAGTGATGGAGCTCCTTTAGATGATGTCATTAAAGGCGGGGCAAACCCTCACCATTATATAATTGGTGCAAAAGCTTCTCTTCCTGTCGATGCAGGCGGAAATCCATGGAATGGTTCTTGGGTGTACGACCATGGAAACCTCGTTGCTAATCTTCTCAATAATGTGATGTTAGAATCAACAGGTGTACTTCAAAAATCAAGAATTTATGAAATGAGCGATAATAAGACATTAAGAGAAACGATTGCCTTTTTAATCGTTCGTGATAATGCTCATCAAAATGCTTTTGCCAAAGCATTAGAAACATTAGGAGTAAATTGGGGGAAAATTCTGCCTGTTCCAAACTACGATATTAATAAATATCCTGAATGTCGCAAATATGTAGAGATGGGCTTCCATAATGCCCAATTTAATTTCCGCCTAGACGACACGAGAATCGGTGAGATTTTTCAAGGCACAACCCCTAGCCGAAATAATGGCGATTTAAATGTTGTTCCACCACCGCAAGGCTATCCAGTTCCAGAACTGCCAGATATGCCAAATGAGCATGCATCAGGCCTTATGGATTTAAATAATTAAGCCTGAAAAATGGGAGAAGCCTATTATGGCATCTTCCATTTTTTCTTCCTCTTTTCTTTCTCTCCTTAACACCATCGTCATTCCATGTGCATATTAAAAAATAGGATCTATTCCTTAAAATTATGTATTGGAGGAAAACACATGTCAAAGTCAGGCTATATTCCTGATAACACGAATATTCATTCATCGAGTGGCACTCCTAATCTTATTTATAACACTCGTGATAATGTATTTTTTGAAAGAAATCCTGAAAACATTGCCTATAAAGTTACGTCTACACAATTACCAGCCATGATTGGCGGAGCCTTTGTCGATTTATTTTTAACAAAAGGACATATGCGAGAGCCGCATTGGCATCCAAACGCTTGGGAATTAGATGTCATTGTATCCGGTGAAGCAATGATTTCGATTGTCGATCCAGATACAAGAAAACTTCATCATTACCATGCAAAGGTTGGGGATGTCGTATTTATTCCAATGGCATGGTGGCATTGGATTCAGCCGACGACAGAGAAATTGCATTTACATCTCTTCTTTAATAATGACCAGTTTGAAAGTGCGGAAGGCTCCGATACATTACGCTTAACTCCACCAGAAGTTTTTGAAGCAGCATATGGAGTGGATTCAGAAAAGGTTGCCAATGCTTTTTCTGCGCTGAAGGAATCTGTTGTCATTGGTCCACCAGATTCCCATCGCCTCCAAACTTCCTCCGTCTCCAATCTGGAACAAACAAAAAAAGAAGTTCCAGATAAAATATCTATCCAAATTAATCATAAACAGATTGCTTATTAATTTTTTGCTAAAAAAACTCTGCTCAGGATGAAATGAGCAGAGTTTTTCGCGTGCCTAGCTGGCAAGTTATTGGTTGTCCATCCACTTTATCATATGCAATCTTGACAATTTGGCTATAGAAAAAACAGCATTTTTTCAATTCTTGGGGAAAGTTTCATAACGAAAGGAAACTTTCTCATCCACTAGCGCGTATATGTATAAACAAAACTATTTGGAGTGATACAAATGAACATAAATAAGAAGTATTGGCTATTAATGCCTCCTTTTTTGATACTAGGAATTGTGCTTATTCTCTTTCTTCCACCAGAAAAGAATTTTATTCCCTTATCATTGCCGATTGTATTTTGGTGCATTTATTATGTTTGGAAGCATTATGAGCAAGACAGAGAACGTAAGCAATAAATTTGTTGCTGCTATTCTCCCTTCCCGCACTTCTCTATCTGCCAGTGGACAATTGCTCTCCACCTGCCTGCATTTGTTAATAGGAAGAATATCTAGAAATCTTCCTTTATATTTTTCTGGATAAATTCAGTCCCAGCGGCAATACTATGGATAACTATCTATTTGAGCAGGTGAAATTCCCATGAATATGGAAAGATGGATTTTAGTAGGAATTATTGTAATCAGTATCCTTGCCATTTTCTTACTTGTTCCCAAACAGAAAACGAGAGAAGCGTGGGTGATATTTTTATCTCTGCAGATTATCACCTGGCCTGCCGGATTACTTGCTGTGGAATGGAATATGATTGACTACCCTGTTCAACTTTTCTCCTCCGCAAACAAATTTAACCGGTCTAGCTTTACGTTTGAATTCTTTCTTTTCCCAGTGACAGCGATTATGTTTAGTTTATATTTCCCCAAAAAATTTAAAAAAACAGGCAAATTCTTATATTATTTTCTCTTTGCTGGATTCTTCACTTGTCTTGAAGTAGTGATAGAGCGCTACACCGAACTCGTGGACTATCTTAGTTGGCACGGATCTTATACGCTACTAAGTGTTATGGTCACATTGTATATTAACCATACTTACTATAGTTGGTTTAAGAAGGAACTGAAAAAGAATGAATAAGGAACTAATTATTTTAATTATTTCATGGGTTGTCTGTTTGATTTTACTCATTCGCATTATTCCAAAAGAGAGAAAAAGATATTTTCAAATTGTTTTTTTATTTGCCCATGCAACAGCTTGGATTTTTACACATATACAAGTATCTATGGACTTGGTGAGATTTCCATATAGAGAATTTTCGCATGCAACAAAAATGAGTTTCTCCCTCTACTACATTGTATTGCCAACTTTCGCTGTTCTATTTCTTCTCTATTATCCGGAAAAGAAACATTGGCTAAAAATTTTCCTCTATTACTTAATCTTTAGCAATGGCATACATCTTTTTATGTTTTTAGTAGAGAAAAATAGCAATCTTATACATGATCTAAACTGGCATTGGTGGCTTGCTGTCAGCATCGACTTTCTCGTTTTATATATGACTAAGAAATTTGCCTTCTGGTTTAGAAAAGGTTTTGCATGATTACAAAGAGCTACAACATAAGGCCAAATTCCCTGTGAGCATGAAGGAATTTGGCCTTTTTCTTAACATCTTACATATTTCCTTTTAAATCCTAGCATTCCTCTGTCCAGCTCTTTTTGAATTCTGTCTGAAACAATTGAGGTCGTGCTTTTTTTCTTGCCTTTCTTGATTTCCACTGGGCCTACTGCTCTAGCCGTTTCTACTGCCATTTCATGTAAGGAAACATAGGAAATGGCTACAGTAGCGATAAAATTATTCATAGATGATTTTACAATATCTGGAGCTTGATGAATCGTATTTTCTACTTGATTCAGCATACTCGCCAGCTTAGTTTCACTAAATTCCTCGTCCTTGCGGTTTCCTAACAGCCAGCAATAACAGCTCCATCCGGCTGACATGCGAAATTCTTCTCCGCTTTCGATCCACTTATCAGCAACATCTTGGGCAAAGTCAGTTTCCGCTAAAGAAACGGCTACTATAAAATCGGAAATCATGTAAAAATAGGCTGCATCAATCCACCGCTCAAAATCTTCCTCTGTCATGCTCTTTGGATCACAAATAACCCCTGCAAAATACATGGCATCATAGTTACCCGTTGCATATAGCTCTTCTGCCAAGGCTTGATCCTTCTTAATCATCCTAGAAAGTGGCTTCATCGCACCTGTTGCAACCCCAAAAACCGGCTCTTGTGCGCCATTGCCCATATAAATCTTTTTCGTTCTCTCCTTCCCTAGTGCTTCTAGTTCCTGCATAACTGTTTCCAAATCCATTGTTTCACTTCCTCTTCTATTATTTTAATTCAAATATGTATCCTGCGGACTTTTCCCCATCTTTAGAAGACAATTGAAGGAATTTATCTGTTTCTTGTTGAAATATACACCTATCCATTGTATTTAGAAAAAAGGAGTATTGTCAATGAAGCAGCCATTCCCTATCATAGAAACAGAGCGTTTGCATTTAAGACAGGCAACAAATGAAGATGCAAAAGATATGTATATCTACTTATCGGATCAAGAGGTAGTGCAGCATATGGGGCTTGAACCTTACAAGTCAGCAGAAGATGTATTAGAAGAAATAAATTGGTACAAATCAATCTGGGAAAAAGGTACTGGCATACGCTGGTGCATCACATTGAAAAAAGAGAACATCGTTATAGGAAGCTGCGGCTTTCTGAATAGACAGCCAAAGCATTATAAAGCAGAAATTGGCTATGAATTAAGCAGTAGCTATTGGAGACAAGGAATCGCAGGCGAAGCTCTCAACGCTGTTCTCGCCTATGGATTTCAACAGCTTAGCTTAGAAAGAGTCGAAGCCTTAATCGAACCAACCAATACAGCCTCCCAAAAATTAGTCGAAAAACACGGCTTCTTAAAAGAAGGCCTATTAAGGCACTATGAGTATACACGCGGAAAGTTTGATGATTTATATATGTATTCGATCCTTAAAGGAGATTTTGAAAAAAGCTCTGTGTAAGAAGCAGAGCTTTTCTAATTTCTATCTTGCTTATTCATCCATCCTCATATTCCCATTAAAAAAAGCAGAGGAAATCTTTCTTCTTTGGTTAAACTAAAAGAAAAGCAAAGGAAAGGGCGAACTACTGTGAAGAAACGCAAGCAAGAAAAGCTCCTGTTACGGGTCCTATTTGTAATTGGAATAGGTTCGTTTTTAAATTTACTGCGAAAGCCGCCACTAAAAGATTGGCTCATTATTTTCTTATTGAAAAGTTATATCGCCTCTATTTTAGATAATCTGTTAGTAAAAAAGGGCTATCTAACTTATCCTGTAAAATTTTTAAAGACATTTGATGTCAGTGTGATTTTCAGTTATCTTCTCTTTCCTGTCACTTGTATCTATTATAATCAAGTAACAAGAAATTCAAGTATAGTGGGAATTTTGGTTAAATGCTTATTGTTTAGCCTTCCAATAGCGATTGCCGAACATTGGATCGAAAAAAAAACCAATTTAATTAAATACAAAAAATCCTGGACCTCTTTCTATAGCCTGGGTTCCATCGCAACAACTTTTTTATTTGTTCGATTTATGATGATACTGATTAGAAAAGCAGCTATTAGGCAGCCAGCTAAAAACTGATTGACTTTTTCAGTCCTTTTAACATGAGCAAAAAAAGCTACTAAATCTTTCGAATCTTAAAGGAATATTTTCCCCTTATATAGAATCTTTATCATACATTCTATATAAAGGTGGAAAATAAATGAACTCACTCTCTTCTCCTATTGCTTGTAAAGTAAATAATGTTTTTATTCATGTTGATAATCTTGAAAAGGCAGCTGAATGGTATAGTGAATTACTCGGACTTCCTTTCAATAAAAATAATGTTGAATCGCCTGTATACAATATTCCAGTTACTTCAGAAACGGGGATTACTTTGGACGACCATACTTTCGATCCAGGCTTTAAGTTAAATCCCTCTGAGCATGTTTTGTTTAACTTTTTTGTTCAAGATATTGATGAAGCATATCAGTTTATCAAAAACAAAGGGATTACTATTGTGAAAGAGATAGAACGAATTGGTGATTTTGCTTATTTTAACTTTAAAGACTTAGATGGAAATGTATTAATGATTTGCAATAACTAATACATTTCCATTCATCCATACAGCTTCTTTTTGCTGTATTTCTTTATTCTAGGCTTCTAAGTCCATTATTGTTCGTTTCCTTGTAAGTCTGCAATCACCTGTAAGCTTATACTAACTCTTCTATTAATAAAACTCTTCCTTTTCAATGAAAAACAGCCTTCTTATAAGCGGCTGTTTTTCTAAAAGTTACTTGGATGGTTTAGGAATAATGGGCACCCAGAGTTCATGGCGCGGCTTATGTCCTGGGCCATAATAACATTCTATGCATGGTAAATTGGCAAGCTCATATCCAGAGGTAGGAACCCATTCGGAATATAATCGTTTCCAAGCTTCTACGATATTGGGAAAAACAGCCCATGTTGCTGGAGGAATAAAGATGCTTTCCATCCCATTCTTTGCTTCTCCCTCATATCGGACACCCGTAAAATAATTGAATTCCTCGTCCATTATGGCGGCTTCTTTTCCACATATACCTAAAATCCCTTCCAATGAGCACTTTGGATTTTCCCATGACAGGTCAATCAATTCCTGCATAAATCCATCTTTTTTCGCTTTGCTCCAGATGGTCGGAATCGTTTTAAAGGCTCTGCTTGTTTGAACCGAATTGCTTTTCCCAACAATCTTTACTTCAAAGTCTATATTTTCGATTCGATATTCCATTTCTGTGTCTCCTTTCATAGTGATTTGAAAGGAGATTTTTGGAAAGGCCTTTAGCTGTGTTCCTTGATGACGGCATTCTGAAGGCTTTATTCCATGTAGTTTTTTAAAAGCACGAGAAAAAGAATCAGCCGATTCATAACCATATAATTGAGCAATTTCAATAATCCGCCTATCGCTTTTTTGTAATTCAAAAGCAGCAAGCGTTAAACGTCTTCGTCTTATATATTCAGATAGAGTAAATCCTGATATAGATGCAAACATTCTCGAAAAATGAAACTCAGAACAGTACGCAATTTTGGCTAATTCTTTGTAGTCTATCTCTCCTTCTAGATTTGCTTCTATGTAGTCTAGTACATGATTCATTCTATCCAGCCAGTCCATAGAATCCCTCCTTTCACTTCCTATCTTATAAAAATTAGAGACATTTCGTCCGACATATTCTGCCTATAAATGTCGTATCCAGATGGAATGATAAAGACCGCTAATCTGCCATATACTCATTCACTAATTCATAGCATCTCTTCTTAGTGGATTCGTATAAAGAAATATAATTAGCAACATTTTCAAACGTACCGCCACTATATTTTGATCTCTCTTCCTTTGCTGCCGCTTCCTTTTGTTCAATCCACTTCACTTGATCTGTTTTCAAATTATTCATTACTTCTGGTGATAACTCTGCCTTTAAAATGCTATAAATCTCGTTCAGAGCCTCATCATACTTCTCATAGGATACGCCATAGTAGTTAATCATCGCGTTTGTTACCCCTTTATCTGAATCTTTCTTATCAGGCATAGCATCTACTTCTTTTTGGATGTTATCTAACTTTGCGATAAACTCTGCTTTTCTTCCTTCTACTTTATCAACTGCTTGCGATTTATCTTCGCTCGCCGGTTTGTCCATCTTGCTATTCTTACTATTTACAGCAGTTTCTGTCCTATCTGCAGATGCTTCATTAGACGGAGAAGAAACGTCTGTGTTTTCTGCTTTCTGATCAGTTTCTGACTGCTTATTATTAGTGTTATTCGATGAATCACTTTCTGACTGCTTATTATTAGTGTTGTTCGATGAATCACTTTCTGACTGATTATTATTTGAGTTGTTCGATGAATCACTTTCTGATGCATTGCTGCATGCAGACATACCTGCTAATAAAAGAACAAGCAAGGTTGCTGCAAAAAATATACTGCTTTTTTTCATTTTGTAAAACTCCAATCTCTTTATGTCTTGTTCGAAAAATTTAACCTTCCATATCTATTTTAACATAGATTCCCAAATTTCTTCCTTTTTCGCTAATAAATAACTGTGTAAATGATAGAAAAGGATTTTTATCCAATTCTTAGATATAATTTGGGAGCTTTAGTTCATAAAACAATGTTTTACTATGACAGTGGCTTGGGATACTGAAGAAAAAAGCTTATTCTTAGATTTAATTCACTTCTTCTCCTGATAAAGGTACTGAAAACTCATATTAAATAAAGTGACTGTTGATTGAATCTTTCTAGTAATAAGAAAATACGGATACAAAAAAATAATTGGTGGATTGGCTTTTTTTGAGCTAAATTCTTTTTCTCCTAATCTATTTTGTATTTGTAATAGAAAGCGAGATAAAATGAAGATTTTATTTGGGGATAAAGGAACGGTTTTTGGCTCTATTAGCGTTATCTAGAAAGGCGCCAATAGACTATTTCCTGTTTTGCTGATATTTAGAATGTAGACAACCGTTTGAAAGTTGGTTTGAAAAGAATGGTATCAATAATAACAAGCGTAGAAACAACAAAGAATAAGTAGAAAGCAGCTAAAAAATGAATTTGAAAGCTGCAGTCTGCATTTACAGACACAGCAGCCTCCAATAAACTTTAGAAAATTAACGATAAACTAAGCCACCATCTGTTAAGATTGCTTGTCCTGTAATATAATCGGCATCATCAGAAGCTAAAAATGATACTAAGTTCGCTACATCTCTTGGTGTTTGATAACGCTGTAACGCAATATCTGCACTATACTGAGCAAATGCTTCACCTGGTTGTAAAGCACCATTACTATAACGTACCATTTCTTCATCAATTCGATCCCACATTTTTGTTTTCGCAATCCCTGGACAATAAGCATTAACAGTAATTTGATATTTGGCAAGCTCTTTCGCAGCAGAATGTGTAAATGAACGTACTGCATGTTTTGTAGCAGAATAAGTACCTAACATTTCAAAAGATTCATGACCTGCTATACTGCAAGCGTTTATGACTTTACCTTTTGAGCCTTGCGCTATAAATTGTTTAGCAGCAGCTTGTGTACCAAAAACTACACCATTTACATTGATGTTAAATAGGCGGTTTAATTCATTTTCTTCAATTTCCAAGAAAGGTTTAACTGCATCAACACCTGCATTGTTAACAAATACATCTAAACGTCCAAATGCGTCTACTGCTTTTTGGACAAGATTAAACTGATCTTCTCGCTTTGAAACATCTCCCACAACACCAATTACATCAGCATTTTGAGATTTCATTTCTTCTAGAGTGGCATTCAATAACTCTTGATTGATATCATGTATTACTACTTTGAAACCATCTTTAAGTAAACGTTCTGCAATACCACGACCTAAACCACCGGCTGAACCTGTAATAACTGCAACTTTACTCATTGAATAAACACCTCTTGTAATAAATTATTACAGAAAAATCAGTTTTCTGTCACTTTAATTATATAAATTACCTATAAAATAAAAATCAAAACATTTGAATTCAAGCAATTTTTAATTTTGGTCTCCAAGACCCTCAAAAAATCATGTTTCAGTGGATGTATTATGAGAGTTTGTTTGTATGATTGATGTTGGAATTTGTTAATCATCTATATATGCTCTACCTTTATCACTAAATCAATCAGCCGAACGTTTAACGAAAAAAACAACAGGGTACAAATTAAACATAACATAAAATGAGGAGTGATCAATCATGGCAGAAAATAAACATAGTATCGCAGATAAAGTAAAAAGTGGTGTATCAAAAGTAAAAGGCGAAGTAAAGGATCAGATTGGTAACGCGAAAGGCGATACGAGTATGCAAGCTGATGGTAAAAAAGATAAGCTGAAAGGAAAAATGCAGGAAACAGCAGGAAAATTTAAAGAAGATGCCGACCGTAAATAATGAAAACAAAAAGGGACGTCTTATTACCAGACAAAAAGTCTTGTTAAAGGAAAAAAGCGTAATCTCTTTTGGTGATTACACTTTTTTCCTTTATTTTATAGTTGGTTGGCAAGATATTATCCAAAACTGGATCCATATCAATCTTACGTTAACGGTAAAATTTTTAGTCGACACGAAACTGAGTATGACGAAGTCTAGTGTATGTCCCTCCTATTTGAATTAATTCTTTATAAGTTCCCTGTTTCTGTATGCCTGCTTCCGGAATCACTAGAATACAATCAGCAATTTTTATGTCGCAAACCAGCTGGCGATGACTAAGATAGTTCTTCTTTGTGACAATTCAGTGGATGCTCTTTGTATAGCTGCTTCGGTTTCAGTATCTCAAGCTGAAGTAGCTTGATCAAGAATTAATATAGATGGATTTAAATTTCTCCCTTTCGGATATATATCAATAGTTGTTCATAAAATAGTGAAGTTGATTATTAATTTATTTCGCAAAATTCTAAGTTAATAATATAGTAGTTTAAGTTATTTAAATAATCCTCAACTAAAGTACCTTTGTTGGAGGATTCATTCATTATTTATGATATGGTTCTCAGTGGTGTATCTCATTGAAGTTCAAAGTGCATTACTTTCCTAATAAAGTACGATGTTCAAGTAATAACCGAAGCCATTGCGAAGGTTTATGATTAGAATCAGATTTATCTTGTCTATTTGGTGTGATATATAAATGCCAGCTTAGCGCTCTTTGAATACATGCTAGCTCATCAGAAATCCGAAGAGTTTTATCAATCTCTTTCATTGACCCAAATCTGGTCCAAGGTTCCAGGTAATATGGACGAAATTCTTCTACCATACCCAACCATTCAGTTTCTGATGAAATTAAGTTATCAAGCGCATGCCAGAAAACTCGGGTACTGAAGAAGGGATGTGAAATTGATGCGTCACCCCAGTCAAAGAATACAAATTTATTTTCCACAATTCTAATATTGTTTGTATGAAGGTCCCCATGTTCAATTGAAGCTGGTATATTGGATGCCATTTCATCACACATCTCAAGTAATATTGGCAAGAGTGAAAGTATCTGATTAGTTTCTTCCTTGCTTAACCCTGTTAGACACATTTCTTCTAAATACTGGTTGATTTCCTCTTTAAGAATAGGCATTCTTCGATCAGGAACCCCAATCTGTAAAAACTTATCCACGTTACCGATTTGTGAAATTTGAAGTTCAGCATAATCCCCTATAGCTTTTTGCCAAAGTTTTTTATCTTTTTGTATCCGTAAGGGCTGGCCTTTAAAATCCTTCATCAATAGCCATCCTTCTGTTTCATTTATAGCTAGTATATCACCTGTTCTTTCAGGGCATTTCCTATATAATTCCTTGCTTAGGGCTGCCTCAAACTTTAGTACTGAACCAACTGCCTTAAAATAATAATTATCCTCGTTTGTTGGCACACGAAGTAGGAGTGTCAGATCGGTTTCTTTTATATGCTTTATATTACCTTGTACTCGTAAATTTACTTTGTCTAGTTCTTCCACAATCCAATCAATTATTCTTCCGTAATAGTTCTCTTGGGACCACGGAATAGTTCCTTTTTTTTTCGACATGTAGATATTCCCCTCAACAATTTCCTATAAATAATTGATATATAAATTATAATCAAAATTTCCATTTTTTTTAAATGAAGTATATTGTAACATGTTATTACTAAAAAACGGGAGATTTTCCACTAGATTTTCCATTTTAAATTCTTTGTTTTCATATAACGTTTGCTTCCTGTAGATAAATAGCGGTGATCCAATGACAAATATAATGATTCCTATAGGCAATTCAACATTATGTATTAATGTTCTTTGGTAGAATATCCGCTCAAATTAAAAGCAAGCCTCCTACTAGAAATGTTCCTAGCATTAACGTTTATAATCTTCCCCAAAAACACTTCTACATATATGGGGAATAATAAGCCCAACAAAACCAAACATTCCTGCATATGCAACCAATGTTCCTGTAACCAGAGCAGTAGCAATCATGTAAGATTTACGGAAAACGCTTAAATCAATTCCCAAAGTAATAGTAGATTCATCCCAAAGTAGCCTTGTGTTTAACACGCGATATTGAAAAAGAAACAAAATGCACCCTAGCATAATGACTACTGCCATAATAGGGACTTTTGTCCAACTAGATGATGCTAAGCTTCCCATAGACCCAAAAATAACTGTTTTGATACCATCACATTTATTAGAAAAATAAATAATGAGGCTAGAGAAGGAACCACATAATGTAGTAATCATAGCTCCAACAAAAGCACCAAACGCGACACCAAATTGGGATAAAATCGTACCACTGCTAACCCCAAATTTAATTTTTCCATAATAAAAGAGCCCTTCCATGCTTATACTAAACATCGAAGGGCTCTTTATTATTCTTATCTTAATTGGTGTTTTTTCCCCCACCATTTAAAGCTTCTTTAATTAACTCATTTACCTTACTATTTACTACTAATCCTAAATGGCCAACACCGCTTATTTGTATGTTTTTAGCGCCTTCCAATTTTGAGAGCATATTAGGAACTAAATAATCATTTTTGCTGTAAATAGAAGTATAAAGGATTTTATGATTAGGATCTTTTCCCACAGGTGCTTTTGACGTAATGAATTTGTTTGGAGATCCCAATGTAATCACATCATTTACCTTCGTTCCGCCCGTATTTTGGATATACTTAAGGGTATTGATTCCACCAGCACTGTGACCGATAATATCTACTTTGTTTTTTCCCGTTTCCTTTAACACTTTATCTACATATGATTCAAGCTGCTTAGCATTCGTCAAGCTGTTGCCTGTTTTATCAATTAATTCAATTGCGAATAATTCATCAGAAGACCAGCCTTGCTTAAGCAAATAATTTTTTATCGCAAGAAAGTTTGTACTGCTGCCGCCAGTTCCATGAACATAGATTACTGGATCATGTCCAGTTGTCTGAGCTTTTAAAACAGTTGGTTTCATCCCCATAACAGAAATGATTATCGCGATACTCATAGTTAGTGATAATAATAGTTTAGTTTTTCTCATGATGTTCCTCCCTGTTTGGTTGACTGCTATCTTGCTATATCATTGTTATATATTTTAAGAGCAGAAACAACCGGTAACTTTTTCTAGTCTGTTTAAAGATTATATGAATATGCCTTTTGGATCCACAACTTTACTCAAAAATACATGATACAAAACTCCTTTTCTTTTTCATTATTGTAATAAACCTTTTTTATTCATTTCCTCCTCTTCAACAAAAGTAAACAAAACAGAGACTAAGTTATTAAACAATACTATCTTTTATGTACATACATCCTCTCATCGACCCCAGCGTCAATTCGTGAATAGCTTGTTAGCTAGAAAATAAAAAAACACGGCTAGTACTAACCGTGTTTGAGAATTAACAATTACCATGTTTATTAAGATGTAATGGCGGTGGAATAAGCCAGCCTTTTTCTTTATTTAAGCGAAGAACTTTTGCTCCAAGAGCTGCCTTTTTGGTATGAAATTGACCATACATAGCAGCAACGTCTTCTCTGATGGATTTTCCAATTATTTGGCTGCAGGTAACTAAGCCCGCAGCAATATCAGCAGAAAGTGTAGCTGCTATTGCAGGATCTGGAATTTTTGCTCCAACTGGAATATCCTCTAAACATGCTTCAGGAGGTTCGGGAGCAGCTGGTGGTGTAGCGACACCATTTTCTTTCAGAATTTCTTCTAGCTGTTTTTTTTCTTCCTGACAAGTTTCAATAGCTTCGACTAATAACTTCTTTAAATCCCCATCACCAGCATGATTCAACATCGTTTGGTAACCTGCTGTCATACTGTTTCCGGCCAATAGGGAAGCCCAAATATCAAAAACTTCCCCATAGTGTAAGGGCTCTTCCTTTGGATTTCCAGATAAAATCCCCATTATAATCCTCCTTCATGTTAAGTAATTCTCTAGTTAGTGCATCTGTTCGCACTTCCATAGCTTTTCCAACAATAGAGAAGATTATTGATATTACGGTCGTTTTTTTCAAATAATATAAGCTATCACAACAATGATTAATATTATGCTAATAGACAACACCCGATTTTTAGTCTTTTTAAGGAAATAGATGCTGAAATCACTTAATATGTTGACTCACAGCAATAAACTAAAAGTCTGAAAGTACAATGAAGGAAAAAAACTTGTTAAAAATAAACGATGATGGGACAGAAATATTTCGATCCCAATAAGTTAAAGAGAACACATTTTCCTATTAATTCATCACGATTTGATCCCATCGGGGGCTGTTCCAGCCAACCATGTACTATCATAAGTAACCCCCAAGTAGAGATAATACAGTAACCATCCCCCTAAGTTACCTCTAATATGTACTAATCGGTTTATTATCCGAGAAAATCAACTAACACTATAGCTAATTTCTTTGTTCTTGTCGTTTATTACTTTAAAATGGTCATTTTCCTTCATAAATAGCTGAACTATTTAACGATATTGCTTTCAATACTAAGTAGTGATGTCTTTAATGTAGTCACAAGAAAGGCTTTGTTCTAGTAACAATACGTTAGCATCCAGCCATTAGACAAGAGTGTTATCACTATTTTTTTTTAATGATTTTCTTTCCTTTACAAACTGAAAGCCATATAAAAGTAAGGATTTAAAAAAGAATAACAATGATAGTTGATACTTTTTTAATCGAACTAACGAAGCAATTCCTAATTTTTTTAACCAATCTACCAAGAAATAGACGAAGATCGAATCAACCACTAAATTTATAAAAATGTATCTGAAGTATTTGCCGTAAGTCCATTTTAAAATCCACAAGGAACCAATAAAAAATGGGCCCCATAAAAAAGGAACAATGCCAGATAGCTTTGGATGAATTTTTTCGTACCACCACCACCATTTTCGCTTTTTTGCAATTATATCTTCTATGGTGACAATCAAAGCTATAAATAACCCTGCTGGCAAAAATCTTTTTACAGCATCTTTCCCTATTAAAGGAAGGAAAAACCAAGACAGAAACATCATCAATACTAGTAATCCCCTTGAATGCCTCATCAACTTCATTAACAATCCTCCTATTCATCCATTGGGAATAATATTCCCAATAACAGGAAAAATATAAAAAGAAATATTTTATATAAAGAATGGGCTAATTAAGGCAATCACTTTTCCAGTTCATATTAGACTTATTCTATTGTTTATTTAGCGTAATCTGTATTTTTTACACTTCATTCTTTTTACCCGGAAAAAATTTTTCTATTAAGTTTTAAATGGTATATAAGTTACTTGTTCCCTTAGGTAATGTTTCCCATTCCTTAACAAATATTTTTGTACAACTTTTATTGTTAAGAAAACTATTGTATAAAAATAAAAAATAAAAACCACAATAATTTATGGAGGAAAGGTGGTGTTATAATGAAACATGTTAAAGCTTTTTCGATAAAATTTATTTCAACACTTGTTCTACTATCTTTAATTTTAATGGTTCTATTTAATTTTCCATTTACAAATGTCTTCATGATTACGGTTGTATTAGGAGTTTTAGCATACGTTATTGGAGATATGTTTATCCTTTCTCGAACCAATAATCTAGTTGCTACTCTTTCGGATTTTGGATTGGCCTTCTTTGTTATATGGCTAATGAGTGAAAATTTCACATATAGAGGGAATACAGTTATGACATCGTTAATTGCCTCTTTAGGAGTTTTAATTTTTGAATACTTCTTTCATAAGTACCTTATTCAAAACTTTATGCAAGAAGCAAAATCCAATCCACGACAAGAAAAACTCCAGTTCCAAACTGAAATGGCCGAAGAATTTCATCCAAGTAATAAGCCAGATAAAGACAAATCTTAATATAGCTCATTTTACCAAAATAAATATCCACTCGGAGCCATTATTATAGCCGGTTTTTCGACTATGACAGCTGCTTTATTCGCCGTTACTAATTTACAAGATGGAGATGCTTCAGCATTCTTTGGAAAGAAAGCCCAAAGATTAAAAAAACTCCCGCTTCCTTCTTTAGGACTTGCCACAGTCGGGCTTATATATTCCATTATAACTGCCTTATTATTACTTGGGAAAATATATGGATATATTACGACTGCTGCTGGAATTTTGCAGATGTATAATTGGGCATTTATCATTATTTCGGCGTTGAAAATCCTCAAGATAAAGGAAAAGATAAAATCACTTCTGTTATTGGTCTTATTTTACTACTGGGGGCAGTAAGTGGAACTATTTCTGAAAGTATAGACGTTTTGGTTTCTTTTTGAGCATCATGAATAAAATATGGAATACCACAAATAAAAGTGAAGTAAAAGGAAATTAAATTTTTTAGATGTTAAAGTGAAGAGTCGAAGCCAGAAGGAATCGGCTCTATCATCTTAACCTAAAAAATTACAAAAGTGGGATATTGCTTTCTTTACAAGCAGTAATAATAGCATCATTCCATACAGATACTTGAACTTCGCCAATATGTGCTTTCTTTAACAGAAACATCATTAATCTCGATTGTCCTATCCCGCCGCCGATTGTATACGGAAGTCTTTTCTTTAGGATACCTTGGTGATACTCAAGATCTTTTCGATTTTCATGATTAGAGCATTTTAATTGCTGTAAAAGTGTCTTCTCATCTACACGTATCCCCATAGAAGATATCTCGACAGACTTTTCTAACAGCGGATACCATAAAATAATATCTCCGTTTAGATTCCAATCATCATAATCTGGCGAACGTCCATCATGCTTGTTACCAGATAACAATTCTCCGCCTATCTTCATAATGAAAACTGCCCCAAACTCCCTGGCAATTTCATCTTCCCGCTGTTTTGGTGTTAGAGATGGATATCTATCTTCAAGATCTTGTGTCGTAATAAAATGAATATTTTCTGGCAGGCTGGGTTCGATACGAGGATATAGCGTATATAAGAAATCCTCCGTAGACTTTATCGATCGATAAATTTTTTTGACCTCTAATTTTAGTGTTGTTAAATGACGTTCATCGTAGCTGATAACTTTCTCCCAATCCCATTGATCAACGAACATAGAGTGTAAATTGTCCAAAACCTCATCTCTTCTGATTGCATTCATATCAGTGTATAACCCTTCACCATAACTAAATCCATAACGTCCTAAGGCAATTCTTTTCCACTTTGCCAATGATTGAACTATTTCTATTTGTGAATGTTCTACATCCAGTGCATTAAAAGTAACAATGCGTTCTACTCCATTTAAATTATCATTAATACCATTTCCGGCCTTCAATATAATCGGGGCGGAAATCTTTGTTAAATTTAACTCTTTAGAAAAATGATTTTCAAAGTAAAGTTTTAATTTATTTATAGCAATTTGGGTTTCTATAAAGTTCAAGTTAGGTTGATATACATTGGGAACAATAAGTGATTTAGTCATAGAAAAAAATACCTCCATTTATATCTAGGGTTGTTCTTTATAATTGGGTTTTGATTCTGTTTACTATATGATGGAATCCTAAAGTTGATATCCGCTCCTGCCTAATTATTGATTTGGAAGATTAAATTCCCCTTAACACTTGCCCATAAATAAATGATACGGTACAGATTACTAAAAGAACTTGTACTAGAAAAGATACTGGTGACCTTAATCAATCAATTAGTTTATACCATTGTTCCCCTACAACCATACATCCCTGTTGTTTCATAGAAAATCTGCTAATATTTTTTATACTTCTCTTTACTCATGTTTTTATATTAAGACTCATATGGGTACAGCCTAAATACGTATGAAAATAGGTCATAAATTCACTTTTATTCCCCTTTATAAACGATACAGTTTTCCAAACTAAGTTTATCCTTCTAGCAAATGGAAATAATAATGGTATAAACTATTATATGGAGGAGTTAAAGTGGCCGACAACGCTAATTACAATGAAAAATTACCACCTAACACCGAATCTTATTGGACAAACACTATTCATTTACCAGAGTACCCATGCCTTGAGGATAACATGCAAGTTGATGTAGCTATTGTAGGTGGTGGCATTACAGGCATTACTTCCGCCTATCTGTTGGTGAATGAAGGTCTGAAAGTTGCTATTATCGAAGCAGACAAATTACTGAATGGGACAACGGGACATACCACAGCTAAAATCACTGCCCAGCACGATTTAATTTATGAGGAACTAATTCGCTATGCCGGGAAAGACACGGCAAGATTATATTACGAGGCGAACACCGATGCTTTAAAATTTATTCAAGAAACGGTCAATAAGCATCAAATTGATTGTGATTTCACTCATCAAGATGCCTATGTATATACCACAACAGAAGAATATGCACGGAAACTAGAAAAAGAAGCAAAAGCCTATGAGGAGCTTCATATTGAAGGAAAACTCGTAAACAAACTTCCTTTCGATTTAGAAATATATAATGCACTTGTTATGAAAAATCAAGCTCAATTCCATCCACTTAAGTACTTAGCTCATCTTACCAAAATAATCACCAAAAAAGGAGGATACATCTTTGAAAATACAACAGCTGTAAATATCGAGACTGGCGAACACCCCACAGTTCTTACCCGTGGGGGAGCACGAATTACAGCGAAATATGTTCTTTCCTGTTCTCATTTTCCCTTTTATGAGGGGGCTGGACTTTATTCTACAAGAATGCATGCAGACCGTTCCTATATTATTGCTGCAAAAGTAAAAACAGCCTATCCAGGTGGTATGTATATTAGTGCAGATGAGCCGAAAAGGTCTCTCCGGTATGCAACAATTAATGGGGAAGAAATGATTCTCATTTCTGGGGAAAGTCATAAAACAGGACAAGGCGGAGAAACACTGAAGCATTACGAAGCCTTAGAAGCGTTCGGTCAACAAGTATTCGGAATTGAAAATATTATCTACCGCTGGTCAGCACAAGATCTAACTACTCTGGATAAAATTCCATACATTGGCGAAATTACTTCCGGCCAAAAAAATATATTAATCGCTACTGGATACCGGAAATGGGGAATGACAAATGGAACTGCAGCTGCGCTTTTATTCCGAGATACCATACTCGGTAAAAAGAGCAAGTACCAGGAATTGTATTCTCCTTCCCGTTTCAATTTGAATCCAAGTCTAAAAAATTTCTTAACGCAAAATGCGAACGTTGTTAGTCACCTAATTAAAGGGAAATTAGAAATACCTCAAAACGATATCCATAACCTATCCCCTGATGAGGGAGCTGTTATTGACATTAATGGACAAAGAAAAGGAGCTTATAGAGATAAGGAAGGTACGCTTCATATTGTCGATACAACTTGTACTCACATGGGGTGTGAAGTTGCATGGAATGATGGTGAACGATCTTGGGATTGCCCGTGCCATGGTTCTAGGTTCTCGTATACAGGAGAAGTTCTTGAAGGACCAGCTGAAAAGCCATTACAAAAATATGATTATAAAATGATCGATAACCTTACCTCAGAAGACTCCGGTTATTAACTAAAATTAAGTAGGTAAAAACAGCTGAACCATATTCAGCTGTTTTTACCTACTTTTTTATTAAAACGAAAGCACCCGTATTAATTTAAGTGGGATTATTCCTTTATTATTGAATAAATACAAATGTCAGTTAGCTTGCTGCCATCTGCGGATAAATCATCATTTCTTAAAATTCCTTCTAATTCAAAACCTAGTTTTTCTGGAATCGAACGACTTTTAACATTTGTTGATTCACATCTTATTCCAATCCTGCTAAAATTGAGTTGTTGAAAACCATGGTTAACTAACGCTCTTACTGCTTCTGTCATATATCCTTTGCCAGTATATTTTGTATTAATCCAGTATCCAATTTCACATTTAGCAATCTTCCAATTAATTCCGTGAAGGCTAGCAGTTCCAATAAATTCGTTAGTTGCCTTATGAAAGATAAGATAACGAAAGCTTTCTCTTTTCAAAAAATCAATATGGGCATTTCTCAAGATAATTTCTATTTCTTCAACAGTAGGCATTGTTTGAAATAAGCTTAACCATTGCTTTAACTCATGAAATGAATCCTTTATAGCTTGGCATACGACATCGCCGTCACCAGCTTGAAGCGGTGCTCGAAGAATCAGTCTATCTGTTTCGATTTGTAACGGAATATCTAATAAAATAGGATTCATTTAAAATTCCCCCTCTAATACTTAAATTATGATTGTATTTATTATATTCTCTGGGTAACTAACTATCCCTGTTAGTAGCAGAACAAAAAACAAAAAAGAAGCATAAACAATTTAAGAAGAGTTTGTGTTTATAAATCCTTTCTTTGGTTCAAAACACCACTCAATATTTTCATTTAAACTCTTACCATCAAAATTTTCGTAAAATACCCAATTTTTATACTTCAATGATTCCCCTCCTATTAAATCAAACCTTACAATTACATAAACCAAATTTTATTTGTTCTTAACTAGATCTATCACGTATTTATTTAGTTTCTTTTTTTGCCTATAACTATAATACTCTTATAACTACTAAGTCCATTTACATTATGATAGGAATGGAAAGAGATAATTTAACGAAGGAGCAAACACTTCAACAAGTAAAGACCATTCAGCAGCAATTGGATAATGAGTCGATTGATTTTTAATTAGCTAAAGTTGGCTACTATAGTATTGTTAATGGCGAGAGAATGTTATGAATATGCTAGTTTTACTTCACATCAATAAAATAAGCATAAAAGATGTAGATTAAATATCGTACACTTTTTAGGCTTCCTTTCGGGCAATTAATGAAAGTTCTGTTCTAAGTTATCGGGCAACTTTATAACAGAGGTTATTAGGAATGCAAAAGTTAAAAAATTATATTTTTAGATTAGACTGACCTAGCCAAATGGGGCAGTAATAAAATACCAACATATGCTGCCTGTTGCCAATCTCTATTGGTAACAGGCAGCATATGTTTACTCGCTATGATCCTCATAAACTGTTCTACATGTTCTGTTACTTCTTTTGAACCCTCTCTAATTTTACATTCGAATGAAAAGGCTCAATGACTGTGTTTTCCCAATAATTTCCTCGGCGTGACATACTACTGACTAAATTTTTTCTTTAATCATATTTTTTGATATGTATAAGAAGCGTAGACGCTGCATTGATCAGAATGGATGATTATGCCTTTATGGTTTCCTCATTTTGCTAAGACTTCACCAAGGGGCAATCACCAAAATTGATGATATAGCTTATAAGCTACGATTTATTTATTAAACAAGTCTATAATTATTGAAAACCCACTGTTATTTCCTGCCTGTCCAATTACTATTTCTACACAGAGAGAATCTAATCACTTTTCTTTTTGATAAAATCGGCGGGCTTTAGCTCGATTGCCGCAATCAGCCATTGAACACCAGCGACGGCTCCTATTCCGACTCGTATCAAAAAATAACCATCCACAAGAGTCGCCCTCACATTTTTTGACTCGTTCTAAATCGTTTTTAGAAACAAGTAAATCAACAGCAGATTGCAAAATTGGAGGCAGCATAGTGTCCAAGTTTTCCTCGTTATCCATGAACTTCAACGTGTAATGATCCTTTTCATGGATTACACGCAAAGTTTGGTAGAAGTTACTTACAAAACCATTGAAACATTCAAGGTCTAGCGGATGTGGCGATGTCCCCTTTGAAACGGACTTGAAGATTTGATACATGACCTCCCGCATTTCGATAATCCGCTTTAGAACTTCTCCCGCTTCAGACGGTTTCTCCTCGGCCTTTAAAAGAAGTACTTTTGCTTTTTGTTTGGTCAAGACGTCAGCATGGATGCACCAGTCGACTATTTTAGCGTAACTCGTAAACCAATCGCGCCTTTTCTCATCACTTTCCCGCCAACTGACAGTATTGATAAAATCCATACACAAACGTTCTCCGACCATCATATAAGAGTTCATTTCCGACATATTCAAAGCTCCTTTACTATAACTATCATAATACAAATTGACAGTTAGAATCAACCTAGCTATAATTTAACCATCAAAAGTATTTTTGATGGTTAAACACTGAATTTAGGAGGTACTGAGATGGACAATCCGATGTTGGTGGCTGTTAGAACATTGTTGAAGGAAACATATGCTGGACCTGAAGAAAACGCAAGCTGGTACACAGAAGCGAAACCTGGTAGTGGTTTATTCGGAACACTTGAAAAGATATCGGCAGAAGATGCTTCAATACCTGTCAACGGTACGACAATCGCCGCACAAACAGATCATACCCGCTATTACTTATGGGTTGCGAACTCTTACTTAAATGGGGAAGTACCCAGTAAGGACTGGGGAGCATCATGGAAAATCACAACCGTTGATAAAATCACATGGGCTCAATTTACTGACGAACTTCAACAAGAATACACAAAACTAATAAAAAAGATTGATTCTCTTGGCTCCTTAGATAAACAAACATCGCATGGTTTGTTAGGGGCGCTCGCTCACTCCGCCTACCATCTCGGATCAATACGACAGATGATAAAATCGATTAAAGTTCCAAACCAAACATAATTCAGAAAAAAGCCTGTCACTAAGAACATACGTATCCCTTAGTGACAGACTCTTCCAATAAAGTGAAGGTGTTTAATTTAAACCATATCATTTAAAATAATTTTTTTATCAACTAGTATTAAATTCTCCTAATCTAGTCATCTTTAAAATTTCATGTATCATACTAGGTTTATTTAGAAAATATTTTTGTCATGTAATATTCGCTTTGCGATATTAGCCGCCTTTTTTCCATTGGCTTTTCCAGTTTTATTTTGAATATTTATCGAAAAATAATAACTATAGCCATCTTTTTTCACAAAGCCAACAAACCAACCATTTATTTCTTTCCCATTAATTGTACCAGTTCCTGTTTTTCCATATAGCTGTGCCTGCTTTTGTTCATCTATGAAAATAGCATTATTTACTGAACGAATATTTTCCTCTTTAAAGCCCAATTTATTTTCTTCTAATGCAGATAATAATTGAACTTGCTCAATTGGAGAAATTTTCAAAGAGGATTCCATCCAATAGCGATCTATATTACCTGACAAATTTTCATTCCCGTAGTTTAGTTTGTGAAAATAACTTTGCAGCTTTTTCTTCCCAACTTCACGATCAAGGTGTTGGAAATACCAGTTAACAGAACTCTCCATAGCAGTTGACAAATTCTGATTGGTATTCCATTTTTCAAAAGGATATGCCGTTCCATCCCACAACTGCTCGTTGCTTGTAGTGGAAATTACATTCGTTTCTAAAGCGAATAATGCAGAATAAATTTTATAGGTGCTATTGGGGGAAACCCTCTGTTCACTCATTTCACGATTATATATTTGATATTGTTTTTTGATAGCATCATATAGAACAAAACTACCCATATCCCCATTAAAATAAGAACTAAGATCTTCATAGATAACATTTTTCTCATTAAAATGATACACATCGTCTGAACTAGCGAGTACAGAAGAAAGCGAAGTAAAGAGTAACACAACAATTGCCAATATAGTATAAATAACTTTACTCTTCCATTTTAGTAATGGAGAATCCACTCTATAGTTAGCTATACTCTGAATTCGTCGTTTGAGTTGTTCCTTCGTTCCTCCCATTCCAGTGGAAAACTGTTTATATGGTCGGTTAAACTGTTTATCCGCAAACTGAATGATTGTATAGCCATATTCGGTGTATCTACTTTCATCCAAAAGATTTAGAACAGAAGCATCACATGCCAACTCACGGTCGATTCGCATTTTTTTTAAAGCCAACCATACTAATGGATTAAACCAATAAATAATTTGAAGCAACCACATTAGGTAATTAACGAAACTATCTTTACTTTTTTGATGGCATAGTTCATGTAAAAAGACATATTTTATTTTACTTAACGAGAATTCTTCTTTGGTTTTTTGGGGTAAAAATACATATGGCTTCCACAATCCTAATGTAATAGGAGAGGTAATAAGTGCGGTCTCCAGTAAAATTATTTTTCTTTTTACCCCGACAACCTCCTTGCACTCTTCTAACATTTCATTTATTTTTTGATCTTTAATACTCGTAGATGACTTTTTAATTTGCCTAATTTGATAATTTGCATAAATAGCACTCCCAATGAAAAACATGATTCCAGTGATCCAAATTACCAAAAAGAACTGTTGAAAAAATTCTGTATTTGTTTTGTTCACAGAAATAGAGAAATCATTCAATAAATCATAATTGGATGTCTGTGAAATGCCCAAACCACTGAACCTTTCATTGCCCTTAGTTATATCTTTCTCAATGAATAGGAAGTTTTGCATATATTGAAATATTTCTCGAAACTGTAAAAAATCCCATGGAATCACGTAAGTAATTATTGGAGCGAAAAGAAAATACCAAATTTTATAATGTGTTTGCTGAGATAAATGGTTGTAAAATACTTTTTTGATTAACAGGATTATTAAAATAAGGAGGGATACAACAAGTGTACTTAATAATAACCGGGTTACAACCATTATTTTTTCCCTTCTTTCTTATCCCTCTCAGCTAAAATACTCTTGAGTTCTGAAATATCTTCCTTTGATAGCTGCTCATTTTCAATAAAATTTAATACCATTGAGTTTAATGTACCACCAAAAAATTGTTTCAGGAAAGATTTACTTTTCTGTTCCACATATTCGTTCTCTTTAACAAGTGATGTATAAATAAATGCTCTGCCATCTTTTCTTGTTTGTAATACTTTTTTCTTCACTAGACGTACAAGCATTGTATGAATTGTATTCGGTTTCCAATCGCTATTTTTTAATACTTTCTCCACAATTTCAGGAGTGGAAATCGGCTCATAGTTCCAGACTACCTTCATCACTTCATATTCACCTTCAGAAATTTGCGGAATTTCTTTCATCATGACCCTCCTGCTTTTACATTTGTAGTATTTATTATAGCAGGTTGGGCCAAATTATTAAAGCATCACAAGGAATTAAAATATTTATACAACTCATCGATGAATGATTTATTTAATTGAGTAGCCGAACCGCCTTTTGAATAGTGTTTCACTAATGAAAGTAAAAGAAACTGATCATTCCCTGTATCAAAAGCTAATAAAAAGCTATTTTCATCCCCCTTCTCTCCTTGGTGCATTTTTAATTCAGCGGTACCCGTTTTGGCTGCTAACTGATACTGTTGATTATAGAGAAGATGGGCCGTTCCATTTGGGTTGCTCACAACAGCTTCTAAAAAGGTTCTCATTTCATTTGCTGTTGAAGGGGTAATAGCTGATTTAGTTTTCGGCCCGCTTTTATCCTCTAGCAATCTCGGATAAACGATTTTTCCTTCGTTTTGAAAAATAGAATACATGGCAGCTTGTTGAATAGGTGAAAGTAATAATTCTCCTTGTCCATATCCTGTATCAGCAAGAAGGATATCTGAATTAAATGACTTGTGATTTGAAATTTGCGCTGGCTTCATTGCGATTGGTAAATCCAATTCCTCGCCAAAGATAAATTTATCCAGCCCATTTCGAAACGTTTTTTCTCCCATTTCTAACGTTTCTTGAGCAAAATAAATATTATCGGAATAAACAAGTGCCTTTCTCATATCGACATGTTGCACATTAGAAACACGTGTAACGGAATACCCTCCCCAGGATTTATCCTTTTGCCAACTTAACCCATTTATTATTCTTCGCTTTTCTGGATATGTCACACCCGCATCAAGCCCGATACTAGCTGTAATCGTTTTAAAAGTGGAGCCTGGAGCATAAGCTGAAGCAAACCTTGAAAGAAATGGCTTGTTTTCATCCATAGCATATTTATTATATTCTTTCTGTGATATGCCACGAACCATTTTGTTCGGA
This sequence comes from Niallia sp. FSL W8-0951, assembly GCF_038006525.1. Lineage (NCBI taxonomy): Bacteria > Bacillati > Bacillota > Bacilli > Caryophanales > Bacillaceae > Niallia > Niallia sp. FSL W8-0951. Next base: position 960,188 of record NZ_JBBOVK010000001.1, on the reverse strand, counting down.
TCGTATGAAGGAGAGCTAACTACAGCATAAAGACCACCTTCTTTCGGATTCATGACTACAGTAGAACCTGGATTTTCTTTCAAATGATTGTATGCCTCCATTTGAATATAAGCATCAATGGTTAGTTTAATATCTCTTCCATCTATTTTTTCGGTTTTTTGAATTGCTTGCTTGTTTTTTCCATTTTCATCGACAATCAGAATTTCTCCACCATCTTTTCCACGCAACTCTTTATCAAGAGCTCTTTCTAATCCGGCTTTGCCTATCATGTCTCCTTCTTTCAAATCAGAATTTTTATCTAAATCTTCCCTTGTTACTTCTCCGATATATCCAATTAAATGTGCCGCAGCTTCTTTTAAAGGGTAATATCGGAGGTTAGTATTTTGATAGGAAATCCCAGATATGACTTCCGCTTTATTGGCTTCGATAATTTTAAGAGGAACAAATAGGTCATCCTTTACCCATCCTTGTTTCAGTTTTTGTTGAATCTCTTCTATAGATATATTTAATTGTTTGCTAATGTTTTGCAGTTGCTTCGTTTTTTCATTTCCCTTGAGTAAGTCTTTCGGAACAATCCCTGCCTCCTTAAAGTTTTCATTCACTGCGATGCCATTGCCAAGACGATCTATAATTTCTCCACGTTCTGCTCTCCATTGATGAAAAGCTACCTTATCTTTTCCCTCCATATTAGGAAAAATTAATGAAGGGTCCCATTTTATCAAATACTGATCTCCTGATTTGATAATCCTTGCTTGATAATTAATTTTATCTAATCTACCTAAAGGAGTTATTATGCTTAATTGATAGGATAACTCTTGCACATTGTGATTGAGTTTTTTTAATTCAATATTGGACGCGTGAATCCCATGAATATTAATTCCATTAAATATATGATCATATTTGTCGATCACTTCCTCCAACGTATATCCTAATGAATCGTATGAGTCTTTTTCGAGAACTTCTCCTAATTTTTCATACTCTTTGTTCACTAATATTTGAATAAAGGCATCTGCAGCTTTTTGTCCTTGGCTACTATTACTATTATTCATGATCATATAAAGACTTAAGCCAATAATCCCAGCTAAAGTGACAAATATCATTATGATATAGGGTTTGATTCTTCTCTTTTTTCTTTCTACTCTGCTAGTCAACTCTCTTCCCCTCATTTCCTTTCACTTAATTACTACATTTGTAGTAATTAAGGCGAATTAAACACAATGATTATTCAGAATCTTGCCTCTTTTCCTTTAGTTCAAAGTACGCTTTAAACACATCATTCGCTATTTCTAAATTAACGTGTGATTGGTCTGTTCGTAACCAAGGGACAGTGACAGAAACAGCAATTTCTGGGTGATCATAAGGTGCATACCCTCCAAATGTAATATTCCAGAGCATTAGACCTGGGCTATGTGGTAACGGGCCATTATATAACGCCTGTGCAGTCCCTGTTTTCCCAGCAATCTTATATTCTTTGTTCTTTATTCCATATCCGGTTCCAAGTGGCTCATTCACTACTTGCTTAAAGCCAAGCTGGACACGTTTAATCCACTCTTCCTTCATGTCAATTTTATTGTACACCTTTGGTTCAAATTCCTGAATAATAGGTCCCAATTCATTTGCTTGGTTAGGTTCACGTACTTCCTTGGCAATATGCGGCTGGATTCGATAACCCCCATTTGCAATAGTGGAAATATATTGGACAATTTGTAATGGCGTATATGTATCATATTGCCCAATCGCATAGTCTAATACTTTTCCAGATTCAGAAGGGATTTGACCTCCACCATAACCAATTTGTTCACCAGGTAAATCAATTCCTGTTCTCACTCCTAGCCCAAATTGAGAGAAATTGTATCTGAATGTTTCAATCGCGAACACTTTATCAATACTTAATAGTCCATTGGGAATATAGGTTTGCTGTCCACCTAATTTCATGGCCGTTAAAAACATATATCCATTAGAAGATCGTTTCAATGCATAAAGATCATTAATTGGACCGAATCCTGTCTTATTCCAAGATTTTTTTGCATTCGTTCCTAAAAACTTTAAAGGTCGATCATTAAGTACCTCACCTGGAACAATTGCACCTGTTTGATAGCCCGTTAATACGGTAGCTCCTTTCACAACTGATCCCATTTCATATGAGGTCGTTATATTTCCTAATGCAAAATCATTTACTTCCGTTTTACCTGTTTTTTTATTTTGCTCAAATTGTTTTCCCGCCATGGAAAGAACTTCACCGGAATACGGATTCATAACAGTAACAAATGTTCGATCGAGATAAGGCTCACCAATTCTAGCTTTACCTATTTTTTCTTCAATTATCTTTTCTATCTCACGCTGTAAATCGATATCAATTGAAAGGATTAAATCATCACCTCGTTTTCCTTCTTGCACAACTTCCGACTCTAATATATTTCCGTTTTTATCGATTATGTTTTTGATTTTTTCTTTTTGGCCTTGCAATACATCCTCATATTGATTTTCAATATAACTTTTTCCTACTCGATCATTTCTGCTATAGCCTCTTGCTAAATAATAATCAATAGAATCTTTAGGCAAGCCTTCTTTAGAAGAGGATACTTTACCAATGACCGAGGCTAAAGTTTCATTCCCTTCTGTATCTTTATAAAGATTATAGCGATCCCAATCTATCGTTGTATCAACCCCAGGCAGGGAATCTAGATTTTCACTAATCATTGCAACTTCTTTAGTTGTAGCCTCTTTTTTGATGATCTGTGGTGTCAACGGATATCCGCTACTCATTTCACGATAAATAGCTAATACTTCTAGTTCTTGCTTAGTAAATGAGTTTACTTCTTTACTTGTTATACGGTCTAGGGTTAGCTGATAAATTTTTGCATCGTAATTTTTATCATCTTTAAGCTTTTTCTTGTCAGCTACAGTAATTTTCGCTTCTGCTTCATTTGAGTGTTTTATAATCCAGTAATCTTTTTTATCTCTTTCTGTTATTGCTTTTAAATCCTCTTTAGAATCCTTTTTAATAAATATCGCTAGCTTTTCTGCAATTTTCAACATTTCTTCAGTTTTACTATTTTGTGCTCTTGTGAACGTTATTGCGTTAGACGGCTTATTCCCTACGATTAACTTCCCATTTCGATCTAATATTTCCCCACGCGGCATAGCAATTTTTACAGTTACATTCTCCTTTCTGTCAACTTCCCGCTTATAGTCCTCTCCATTTACTATTTGCACAATCCCAAGCCTTAAAATAAGAAGCGAGAACAGCAAAAAAACAATTAAAAATAATATGTTTATTCGGAAGGAGAAAACAAATGGCTTTGTCCTCTCTTTTTTTTTCTTCAACGGCACCCTCCCTTTCATAACAATAAATATACGTATTTTGACATTTATTCTTCCATATTGGATATAGATTCTCTTTTCTCAAAATACTACATTTGTAGTTTTTCAACCAAAAAAAATTATTTAAAATAATTCGTTAACCATTTAATGATTGTAAAATTCTATAAATAGCTTATTTTCTATATTTAGATTTTCTAAAATTACATTCATCACGCCCCAACTTTTACATTTGTAGTATTTACTATAACATGACTCGTCAAATGATTAAAGTACTTTAATCTATAAAATTTTCGTTAGCTGTATGCTTATTATTTAAAAGGAAGTAAGTCTGTTCATCCATATGAACAGCATTTAAACGACATTTAGCTCTTTAAGCTAAGTATCCACTTGTTGACGTAAATCCGCAATGGTTTTATCTATTTACAAGTAGGTTTTCTCCTTTCTATACTACAATTAACTCCGTTTTACTACTCTAGATTGCTTTAAATCATCCTTCTTGGGCTATACTCCCCCCCGTTAGTATAAGAACAAAAAAGAAGCATTATCCCTTATTGGATCAATGCGCCATAGTAATTCTTTTATCTAATCTAAATTAAATACTTGCAATTTATAGTAAATATCGTTGACTTACAAATATGCAGTTGCTGGGTCATTATTTAGCTCTTCGATTGTTATAAAATCAAAACGAACTTCTTGTTCTCTTCCTTGAGGACTGCAAGCATAGACTCCTGCTAAAACAGTTGAACTATCTGCCACATCTAAGTGGGCAATTCTAATTTGATTCCATACCTCTCCGTCCCACGAAAAATCCATATAACAATTTTGCCCAATTTTGGATATACGGTAATATATTTGCACTTCTTTACAGTCTACATATTGAGTAGACCAATCGGAATAACCTCTATTGGTGACAACTGCACCCAGCTTGCTTAACCCATCTGGTATGTACTCTAGAGACGTTTTCACCCATGTCTCTTCGGAAAATCGAATCATCAGTCCAGCTTGGTCATATTTAGATTTGGGAATAGCTTTAACTCTTGTTGTCATTCTGAAATTCTTGTTCGTTTTGGTAAAGAGAAAATGGCCATTATCAACCTCAAAACCGTAGTGAGTTTTTTGCCAATAGTCGGTTTCTTGATCTGTTTCTAAAACTAGTTGAGAAGATTTCGTGTCTACAAACCATTTCTTTGGTTCACAACGCCACACAAGATTTTCCGTTAAACTCTTACCATCAAAATTCTCGTATAATATCCAATTTTTATTCTTCAATGAATCTCCTCCTAAATAAAATCAAATCTTCCAATTACATAAATCAAATGTTATTTATTCTTAACTATATCACAAATTTATTTAGGTTCTCTATTGGCCTATTGCTACATTACTTCTTTAATCCACTATATATAATAGTAGCGAAAAGCATTTGTTTCTCATTCCAATTAATTAATTAATTAATCAGGCTTCCTAAAATAAAAGGAAGCCTGCACAAAGCTTATAAAAAATGTACTATCTTAAATATCCTCCGTTATTAATATCAAATGTGGCACCAGTATAATGTTTAGCTTTATCTGATAATAAAAAAACAACCGTATCAGCCACATCTTCCGGTAAGACAGGCTTATCAATAAGCTGGTGGCTTAGATACTCCTCTTTTCTCCAATCGGGTATTGTATCCATCATAGATGTATCCACCATCGTGGGCGCAACAGCATTAACTCGAATATACGGTGAGAAATTGATGGCACAGCTTTTAGTTAAACCAATTATGGCAGCTTTTGAGAGCCCGTAAATTGCATCTGAACTGCCTTCAACGCCTGACACGGAAGACATATTTACGATTACTCCATTTGACTTACTTTGCATCAATTTTCTACCAAACATTTGCGAAAAATAAATAAATCCCTTTATGTTTACATCTAGAACTTTATCAATTTCATTTACTTGATAATCCAAGATATTTTTAGCCAAATAAATTCCCGCATTATTAACCAAACCATCTATATCAGCATGGTCTTCATCAATATATACAAAAAATTTATGAACCTCTTCGTAGTTACTTATATCCAAATGATATGTATGTAGATCATAACAGTCACCCATTGACTGTTTTAAACTATGTAAGGACTGTTTATTAATATCGCAAGCAATAACGGAAGCACCTTCATGTAAACATCTTCTGACGCTCTCCTTTCCAATACCGGAGGCTGCACCTGTTATAATAACTTTTCTATTTTCGAGCACTTTGTAAGACTCCTTTCTTTTATTATTTTTCTTATTATCATATATTTCATTGTATTTACTACTATCATAAACTATTTTGTTATTAAGTTATACTGCCAGAGCTAGGTAGAAACATTTCTTTTAAAGCAAATCATCTACGTTTATGTTTTATAAGCTGTATAAAGCATATTCTCCTTTATTGACGTAATCTCTATAAAAAAGTCCCTCCAATAAACTTCTGCTTGGAGGGATCCATCTAAGAATATTAATTTCACTGAGAGTTAGCTCAATTTAAAGACTATAGAATCCATTTAGTGATGAAACCCATTGTTAGACTTCGAATCATGTGGCATGGGTCCGTCTAGAGAATCCAAAAAAGCAACGGTCTGTTTGAGATTCATCAAAAACAGATGCGCGAGATCCATAGAAAATCCATTTCGAACCACAATGCGCATTATCGTCACTTCTTCCATATCTGGAGGTAAAGGATAGGCGGGTACTTGCCAGCCGAATACACGTAATTGTCGAGATAAATCATAAAGATTCCAATTTAATGTGTAACCATCCTTAAGCCGCCAAGCGAAAACCGGAATATCCGAACCATCGGACAAAAGTTCGAACGGTCCCATCTTTTGAATCGCCTCGCTAAGAAAAAGAGCGACTTTCTGAGAAGCTCTTTGAACATCATAGTAGCCACTTTTCCCCAAACGCAGGTAATTGTAATATTGAAGGAGCACCTGTGCGCCAGGACGAGAGAAATTCAAAGCGAAAGTCGGCATGTTCCCGCCTAAATAGGAAACACGGAAGATGAGATCCTCAGGGAGATCTGCAGCTTCCCGCCAAATTATCCAGCCCAGCCCGGGGTATACTAACCCATATTTATGTCCAGATACGTTGATGGATTTCACTCTCGGTAATTGAAAATCCCAGACTAAATCTGGTTGAAGAAATGGTGCTATAAATCCCCCAGAAGCCGCATCTACATGAATCGGAATGTCAATACCTGTCCTCTTCTGCAAATCGTCCAACGCTTTTGCAATAGCAGCAACCGGTTCATAAAGCCCTCTGTAAGTCTCACCGAGAATTGGTACCACACCAATTGTATTTTCATCCACTGCAGCGAGAACCCCTTGAGGATCCAATAGAGGATGATCAGGGCTAACCTTCACATAGCGTGGTTCAACCTCCCAATAGTTCGCGAATTTTTCCCAAACGACTTGAACAGCAGAACTAAACACAATATTGGGGCGATCTACCGACTTTCCTGTGCTTTTGCGTGTGTTCTGCCAGCGTCTCTTTAACGCAAGCCCCGCGAGCATACATGCTTCCGACGAACCAGTTGTAGAAACACCCATAGTCGTGAGAGGGTTGGGCGAATGCCAGAGGTTGGCTAAAATGCGGACACATCGCTCTTCAATTTCAGCTGTCTGTGGATATTCATCCTTGTCAATCATGTTCTTATCGAATGATTTAGTATATAAATGCTCTGCGGCTGGTTCCATCCATGTGCTAACAAATGTAGCAAGATTCAAGCGAGCATTGCCATCAAGAGCAATTTCATCATGGACGATTTGATATGCTGTTTCTGGTAACATGCCTTTATCAGCCATGTGAAAACGTGGAACGTCCGATTCCCCTTCACGGGCAAATAAAGGATTTACCGATAATTCTTGCGGCAGCTCCTTTTGCACATGATGAGGTAGACTTTGTGAATTATCTGAAATCATCTCTTTTTCTTCGTATGTATCATTTTGAAGTTCTGCTTTTCGATGGTGTGGCATAGATGTCCCCCCTTAAATAAAATGGTTTAACCATTATATTATTTACTAAAAAGCATTTATTTTATTCTAATTAAAGGTTCTTCCACCACTCGGATAAAAGATTATTAACGTAAATCATTTAACTTAAATAACAACACAGTCCTTTTCTAGCAAAAGTAAGGTTTTACTTAATAAAACCAGAAGTTACCCAAGAATCTTCTTTTCCTTCAACTGAAATAAAAAACGTCTAATTCCTTATATATCAAGGTTTTAGACGTTTTTATTAAAAATCTTTGAAGCATTAATATGTATTATACAAATGCACTCTATTTGTGAATATAAAATTATACTGGATAATTTAAAGATCTATATTCCCCTTCGTACAACTATTTATCCGCTAAATAAACCACCCTATAGTTGAACACGAATATCACCTATTTAAAGGCTAAATATCTTTCTACTAAACTTTTAGCAAGAATTTTTGATGAATCGAAGAAATTTAAAGAAGTATAAGATCCACAAAAATATAGATCAGTACATACACAAACTACATCTGTTACACCATTTTCTACAAGCTCCATTTCTATGTTTTTCCATTTTTGAATAAGCTCTTCCATTTCGTGATTCTGTTTAACATCATAAATTAATTGATCAACCTGGCTTTGAATACGTTCTGTCCAATAAATATCTTTATTATTATTGTGTAGGTAAGGCTGGTATAGCTGATTTTCTACTGTGCTTCTGGTACCAATTAAACCAACTTTTGAACTTTGGACACCAATAGCATTTATTGTTTCTTGGATAATATTAAGAATAGGTATATTGGTCATCTTTGTCATATCTTCATAAAATTGATGGACTACATTACAAGGAACAGCAATAAAATCGCAATTAGCTTCTGTTAAAGATTTTATTCCTATTTGTAAAGATTTCACCATATCTTCTTTAATAATAGGTTCTTTTGGATGAAAGGGTGTAGGTAATGAATAAATAATCATATGGGGAAAATCTATGTCATTTTTTGCACCATATTGTCGCTCGCATTCATCTAAAACCGACTCAATAAATGGAGCGGTCGAACGTGGACCCATCCCCGCCAAAATACCGATTCTACAAAATTTATTGCTTAGCATTATGAATCTCCTCCTTATTACTTGTCCATTATATATCATGAGATAGCGTTTTTTTCATACACCTATTGTTCAATTAAAATACGATACTTCATTATTAAGTATCGCACAGTGTGTATGATAAAGGCTTAATATCTCCTATTAACTATTAGAACATAAAGCAAAAAAAGTTAAATAAGAAATGACATGAATTAAGTTATTGTAAGGCTAGATTTTATTTTCATAGTACCCTCTATATTAATTATACCATACAAAAAATGGTTATTATAGACTATTTATTCTCCTTTATTACTGCTAAAATCAATAGAACATTAATGGTTAGGAGCGATGCGGATGAGTTCTTTGGTACTCGATCTAAAGAAAGTTGGAAAAACAGAACGTATGCTTGTTGGTGGGAAAGGAGTCCATTTAGGGGAATTATCAAAAATTCAAGGAATACAAGTACCCGATGGATTTTGTGTGACAACAGTAGGCTATCAAAAAAGCATCGAACAAAACGAAATGTTTAAAGCATTAATAGAAAAGCTTACATGCTTAAAAGTAGAAAATCAAAAGCAAATAAGTCAGATTTCTAGGGAGATTCGACAAATCATCATGGAAACGGATATTCCCTCCGATGTTGTTAGTGAAGTTGTCACTTATCTCGCCCGTTTTGGTGAAAAACATGCATATGCAGTACGTTCTAGTGCAACTGCTGAGGATTTGCCGCATGCGTCTTTTGCCGGCCAGCAAGACACTTATTTAAATATCATCGGCAAAGAAGCCATCTTGGAGCATATCAAGAAATGTTGGGCTTCTCTATTTACAGATCGCGCTGTAATCTACCGAATGCAAAATGGATTCGCCCACCAGCAAGTTTATTTATCTGTGATTATTCAAAGGATGGTTTTTCCACAGGCTTCTGGGATTTTATTTACAGCTGATCCCCTTACCTCCAACCGAAAAATACTATCGATTGATGCCAGTTTTGGACTTGGAGAAGCGCTAGTCTCTGGCTTGGTATCAGCCGATAATTATAAGATTCAAGAAAATGAAATTGCCCATAAAAAGATCGCTGCCAAAAAGTTGGCTGTAACTGCTGTTAAAGATGGCGGAACAAAGACGCAAGCGATTAATCCTGAGCAGCAAAAGACACAATCACTGACTGATATGCAAATCTTGCAACTGGCACGCCTCGGAAGAAAGATTGAAGATTATTTTGGCTGTCCTCAAGATATTGAGTGGTGTTTAGTTGATGATAAATTTTATATAGTTCAGAGTCGTCCTATTACAACGCTTTTCCCAATCCCCGAGGCGAATGATCAAGAAAACCATGTCTATATCTCTGTCGGTCATCAGCAAATGATGACCGACGCAATTAAACCGCTGGGATTGTCTTTTTTTCTGTTAACCACTAACGCACCTATGCGTAAAGCAGGTGGAAGGTTGTTTGTTGATGTCACACAGCAGCTTGCTTTACCTGCTAGCAGAAACATGTTATTAAATGGCATGGGACAACACGATCCACTTCTAAAAGATGCACTCATGACCATCTTGGAGCGGGAAAATTTTATCAAGTTATTACCTGATGATAATCAAGCTCCCAATCATGTAAAAGGCAATACAGCTATACAGGCACAATTAGAAAATAATAACCCATCCATCGTTTCTGATTTCATAAAGCGCAGCCAAATATCCATTGAAGAGTTAAAACAAAACATTAAAACTAAATCCGGATCAGAGTTATTTGATTTTATTCTAGAAGATATTCAGGAATTAAAGAGGATATTATTTGACCCGCAAAGTACAGCTGTATTTATGGCTGCCATGAATGCAGCAACATGGCTCAATGAAAAGATGAACGAGTGGCTGGGAGAAAAAAACGCAGCGGACACCATTTCCCAATCTGTATCGAATAATATTACTTCAGAAATGGGTTTAGCTCTCTTGGATGTCGCAGATGCGATTCGACCTTTTCCAAAAGTAATTGATTATTTGCAAAGTGTAAAAGATGATAACTTTTTGAATGAAATGGTCAAGTTACATGGTGGGCAGGAAGCAAGCAATGCCATAATTGCCTTTCTTACCAAATACGGAATGCGATGTGCTGGTGAAATTGATATTACGAGAATACGCTGGAGTGAAAAACCACTTACACTTGTTCCCATGATTCTTGGTAACATCAAAAACTTTGAACCCCACGCTAGTAAGCGGATATTTGAACAAGGACTTCATGAAGCTTTGCAAAAAGAAAAAGAGTTATTGGAGCGCTTGAAATATTTACCGGATGGTGAACAAAAGGCAAACGAAACAAAACAGATGATTGACCTAATCCGAAATTTCATCGGTTATCGTGAATATCCGAAATTTGGGATGATCAGCCGTTACTTCGTTTACAAGCAGGCCATATTGAATGAAGCTACCCAGCTCGTGCAAGCGGGAGTTATTCATGAAAAAGAAGATATATTCTATCTCACTTTCGAAGAACTCCATAAAATAGTACGCACAAATAAGCTGGATTATCAAATTATCAGCAAGAGAAAGGAAGATTACAACATATATGAAAAGCTGACTCCCCCGCGTGTGATCACATCTGATGGCGAAATCATTGAAGGTAAGTATAAACGTGAAAATCTCCCAGAAGAAGCAATTCCAGGTCTGCCAGTTTCTTCAGGAATTATGGAGGGCCGCGCTCGCGTTATCTTAAACTTGGAAGACGCAGATTTAGAAGATGGAGATATACTAGTCACAACCTTTACGGACCCTAGCTGGACACCATTGTTTGTATCAATAAAGGGTCTCATCACCGAAGTGGGTGGACTTATGACGCATGGAGCCGTTATTGCACGGGAGTACGGATTACCAGCTGTGGTTGGAGTAGAAAATGCCACGAAACTAATAAAAGACGGACAAAGAATCAGGGTGAATGGAACAGAAGGATATGTAGAAATATTATAACTCATTACCTTTAAATCATAATATCAAGCATTCAAACTAGGAGAATGCTTGATATTATGGCTCTTTGCCGCCTATGATAAAAACCTCGTTACTTGGACATATAGCGGGATAGCAACTGATGATTGTTATTAGTATGTTAAGATAGATAAGTTTTTCCCAAAGAAAGAAGCCATGTTATTTAATCTCTATTCAAAATGGCTTCTTTTGATTTTAAGGTGAAATCGTTTTGTGTGGTGTTTTCGGCCAAACTTTATCTTTATGCTCCATTTCACTTATTACAGGAATATGCCCCATAGATTAGAGAAGTGCATATTCCTGTTAAATTACATACAAATGTTTACTAGACATTATAACAATCTTTAATTTTGAAAGGTATCAGCAACTAAATTACTAAATTCCTTTAAATAATAAAGGTAGTTTTCACCTCCATAGTTATAACGTTTATTGTACATCTTCGCAACGACCACATTGTATTTAGGAATAACCAAAAGTGTTGGTCCTGTTATTCCCAATATTTGATAAGAACCTTTTGGAACTCTATGACCAAGTTCACTGTAAACTGCAGGATCACCTTGCACATACCAAAACAATCCATTTAATGGTAGTTTATTATCTCTATAAATAGGACTATGGATTTGAGTCGCAATCTCGATAACTTCTTTGGGCACAATCTGCTTTCCGTTTGCAAAACCTTTATTTAAATGAAGATTTCCCCACTGTGCAAACTCCCGTGCAGTGGTATGTAAGTTTGACTCCATTCCATCAGCAGAATTCCCTAGTTTGAAGGCTCCTTCATCTTCACGATTAATGATTTGTTTTACTAATAATTCACTCTCTTTCGTTTGCCAAGCTGTTTCCCTAAAGCCCAATTTTGAAAATACTCTTTCTTCCAAAAAATCTGGAAAACTTATTTTAAATAGACGATTTACTAGTTCTGTCATCATTGACACATTAATCCCTCTATAAGCCCAATTTTGCCCAGGTTCAAACTCTCGAAAAATAGTACCATCCTCTTTTTGGTGTAACCCGTGCGAGTGGGTAACTAAATGACGTAAAGTTGTTTTACCTAATAATCCTTCATCCATATCTCCAAAGTAATCACTGGCATAATCATTAATACTATTAATTTTCCCCTCATATATTGCATAGGCCACTACTAATCCAAGGTAGCTCTTTCTAGCAGATGCTACATTAAATTGAGAAGATGCAGTGATCGGATTTGCTTTAGTGGAATTGGAATGAAGGCCATTATAATGTTCAAGTATTACTTCATTATCCTTTAAAATATATAATGCTGAGCTACTACTTCCATTTTTTTCTCTAATATTCTCTACCCACGTAATCAATTTATCAAGATGCTCCATGCTACTACTCCTTCTAAATCCATAAACTGTATAATTCCTTTATTAATATTCTCTACAAATTATAGAAGTCCTTTTTCCCCTAAACTCCGATAGTTACATAAGAGTCCCCTTCTTTGTAATTGAGCTACGCTTCAACTTCTAGCGTGATGTTAATCCTTCTAAAAAACGTCTAATCCCTTTGTATCAAGGTTTTAGACGTTTATTAAAAAGGATTGAAGCTAATTAATTGTCTCGATATAACCTGTCATCTTTTTGCTGGCAAGATCTGCTCCATTTGTCCAATTATGAAAATTAAAATCGAGAACGTCCTTTCCTTGCGCTAGAGAAGTAAGAATTCTTGATTCTTGGAAAGAGTAGGAAAATGTGTGTAGTGTTCCGAATAGTTGGTCATAATTCTGAAAGAATACGGGAGAATTTTTCTTTGCGAATATGCTAAACATCTCTTGCTGTGTTCGTTTCTTCCCTTGGAATGATTGTAAATAATTATTTCTTTTGACGGAACCATTAATAGCTGATCTGTTTTTGTCTTGGAGTGCAGAAGTTTGAAAATGATTAACACATGATAAGAGCTTCTCATCCTTTCTAATGCACACTTTTTCTGGAGTTGCTTCTATCACCGCGATGTTTCCTTTTTTATCTCCCACCGAAAAATTATAGCAGGCTGAATGAGGGATTTCTTTTAGCAGAGCAGATGCGTCATCGACCGAAGAACAAGTATCCAAAGCCATCCGTATTGCAGCCCATGGGGAAACACCCTTTGTATATCCACTATAACTAACAAAATGGAAGCCCATCACTAACCCTTTCTCATTAACTCCATCATGTCTCCCTAAAATTTGCAAATTATAGCCTGCGGTGGCCAGCGTATTCTCCGCTTGGATACAACTAAAAATACCATCATAGAGATTGGGAGAAAAATCGTAGTTCCGAACATAAATTTCATCTGTAAGAATAGCCGTGCATCCCATCACATCTATCTTGGGAACGTGATAACCGCTGAACATGGATGCAGCTCTGATAGACGAAATCCCCAAACCCTGGGCCAGTCCTTCTAATTCCTCTAATAGATGTGGAGCATATGCGGAATAGATGGAGTGCATATTTTCATAATCAATGTCCTGTTCGAAAAACTCACTCCACATCTTAACAATCGAACGATCCAATATTCTCTCCGCTGTTTTTAAACCAATATGAAAAGAACGATCCCTAATTTGAATAATATCCACCTCAAAATTCTTCATGAAATCCCCTCCATTATTGTTTCTAAATCTGACTATACTTAAAAAGAAAAATAATTTCCTGTCTTTTTATGCTCTTTTTAGACTGTTATGAAATATATCCTTTTTTTATCCAATAGGACCTCTAATTATAAATGTTGTTATTTATTGGCAGAGCCATTTAGTTTATAATATTAGGCGAGGAGGTAATCGGATGTATTGCAAATAGCTCTATCTTTAAAGGAGGGAAAAATATGTTAAATTTCAACTGGATTAACGAAAGCACTATCGTGGAAGAAGACGGCAGAATAGAAATATACGCTCCAAAAGAAACTGATTTTTTCTGTAACAATGGCGCAGTTGGAGCAGAAGGTATCACGCCTCAATCATTGTGTAACGCGCCCTTTTATTATACAGAGGTGGCCGGCGATTTTATCATGAAAGTAAAGGTTTCTCATGATTTTAAGGACACTTATGATTCTGCTTCCATAATGGTTATGAAGGATATGACATATTGGGCAAAGGCTTGTTTTGAATTAACTGATTTTGATACTCATGCAGTTGTAAGCGTTGTAACGAAGGAAGAGTCGGATGATGCGAACGGTTGCAATATTGATGATAATGCTGTATGGCTACAAGTTTGCAGAAGTGGACATTCTTTTGCATTCCACTACTCCACAGACGGTCAAAATTATTATATGATGAGATTTTTCAGCTTGCCTGTTGATGAGATTGTAAAAGTTGGACTATTAGCACAAGCTCCCTTAGGAAATGGCGGAAAGAGAATTTATGAAAACTTGAGTATTGAAAAGAAGACCGTAAAGAATATTCGTATGGGTAAATAGCATAATTCCAAATTTCTTCTGCGATTGGTGTAACAGTCAATCGTTTTTTTTTTACGTTCACCGACTTTGAATATCCACTACAGAGATGAATCCATCATTATAATAGCCATTTTCCATTTTAGCTCCCCCAAAATTGAAACATTAATAAATGCGTCTATTTAACCTTTATATTCTTTAAATTAGAAAGAAAATGGCATTTTTTATGCATAATAAATAATCTTAATAAGAATCCTATAAAAAACAGGGAGGATTCTCGGATGTCATTAAAACTACAACAGTTATACAATATCTTAATAATTGTCCTATCGTGGTTATCATTAACTCTTATAGGCGTTCGTGATATAAAAAGATTTTTTCCAGCGACACTCATAATCGGTGTCATAGAAATTTCAACAGCAAGAATTGGAAAAAAACGAAAGTGGTGGACTTTCTATAATAAACCAAATTCTTACTGGTTTAACGAATTACCATTTAATATGGGACCATTTATCTTTATCTCACTGTGGACGCTAAAATTTGCATATGGAAATTTCAAGAAATACCTACTAATCAATGCAATAATACATGCCTTTTTTGCCTTCCCTTTTTCATTTTTCGCAAAGAAAATAAAATATTATTCATTGGTTAGATTTAATTATTTCCAATTTTTTATGTATTTCTTTTTAAAAGCACCATTGTTATATTTCCTTCAATTTTATTTAGAAAAGAAAAATCTGTACGGGCTATTCAAACAACGGTAAACTTATATCCATTTCCTTCATACTGTTATCTCATAAATACAGCAAAAGTCTCCCATTATCATTAATGAGAGACTTTTATATAGCCTTAGCATCAATTTTGATCCTTCAAAGCTCTATGAGCATAAAGGAATACTACCATTTTCTTTTAAATACTCACTCGTATACTCCCCATTACTAGTTTCCAGAAAAAATAGCTTTTATCTTTCTTACCGCCTTATTGTTTAGATTAGAAATAAACTTTAATATACTATCAAAACTATCTTATTATACCTATCCACTAACCAAAAAAGGCAAGACAAACCCTTTACATTTCAATACCTAGGATATTATATAACTTTTCTTTTCCTTCTATGGTAATTTTCACTGCTCGATCAGGCAGCTTTTCAATCCAATTAAGTTCTAATAACTTTAATAAAACTGCATGACCTAATGATCCTGCTAGATGATATCGCCTTTCGCTCCAGTCTAGACACTTTCTAGCGAAATGTCTTCTTTTATTTCTCAAAGTGTTAAGATCAATTCCAAAATCACGAAAAAACGTTTCTCCCTCTTCCGTTACGCTAAAATTATCCTCTTCCTCAATCATATATCCTTTTACAATAAAGGCTTCGGTTAACTTTACACCAAGTCTCCCTGCCAAATGATCATAACAAGTTCGAGCGATTTTAATCTTTTCTGCTCGTGAAGAATCTTTTAATGAGCGAATGCGCACAGGTGGGGCAATAACGATCAATGTCTCTATTGCTTTAGCAACATCGGTATTTGCTAGACTATAATAGCGGTGTCTGCCATGTTTTTCTACACGGATCAGTTTTCCTTCAACCATTTTAGAAAGATGGCTGCTTGCTGTTTGTAAGGTAACGTTTGCTTTTCTTGCTAGTTCATTCGCTGGAAGTCCATCAAGTCCAAGTAGAGCCTCCAACATAGCCGCTCTTGAAGAATCAGCCATTAGTTTTGCAACATATGAAAAATCGGGGCTAATAGCCATGACCATCCTCCCTTTACATTGATAGTTCGATTATAACCGAAGTTTTTATATGCTACTATTATAAATATCAATTTGAAAGGAGATTCACCTAATGGGTAAAACAGATTTATTAATCTTAAATTTTAAAGAGGTACGACGTAGAAGTATAAAAGTTTGGAAAGCAATCCCTCCTCAGCTGCTAAAATGGAAGCCAGACGAAAAGGCCCTTTCATGTGCTGACATGATTAGACATGTTGTTGAAGGAGAATATCTTTATCATCAAATGCTTATTAACAAAGGCAGTATCGAGCCCAATTCTTTTCACAATCCATTCGAGCAGAAGGAATTTACAACCGTTGAGGAAGAATTAAAATTCTCTCAACCATATCGTGAGGAATTTTTGACATATATTAAATCAATTAGTAATGATGACCTTGAAAATGGAATGATTGACCGTTCAGATGTTGGTTATATTAGAACACTTGAGGATATGCTCTTGCGTATTGCTTATCACGAATCAGTACATACAGGTCAGTTATTGGGCTATATGAGGACAATGGGGATTGAACGACCGCAAATTTGGGATTAATATTCTATTATTTTTATATTGTAATTTGATATCTATGTTAAATAGAAACAGCGAGAATGCAAGTTTGTAAGTTTAGAAAAAAATTATTCATTCCAACATAAGCGCGCTAGGAAGCAACTAATTTACTGATATGGATACGGTGTTGAACCAGACTTAGTTCGTAAATTTTTTGCTTGATGCGCGCTTATTATTATTCTCTTTCTTATCTTTCAAATCCACAGGTAATTTTCTCTTCATGCTTTCTTTCCGATAAAATAATTAAAGTCTTCTTTTTTAAAATATCGTTAACAACTTCTGTTTCTTTTTAAAGCTATTATTCCCTCGATTCATCATCTTTACTTTCTTCCTCTTCCGGTTCTCCATTTAGTTGATTAATTTCTTTTGCTAATTGATCTAAAAATTCATCTGAAATAATAAATTTGTTTTCTTTGCTCATAAAATTCCTCCTTATTAATTAACTTTTATTATGTAAGTGAAAAGGAAAATAGCTATTTCTATTAGCTTTTCCAGCTTCACAATTATTACACAAAATAACTATTTACATTTCCCAAGTACGAGAGTAAGATAATATCGTTGTTTCAAATTTCTAGATCGCTGAAACCATACGGTACGGGGGAACCATTCTTTGCTGGGCGTTTATTATGCCCATGGGGTGAATCCTTTTTAAGGTAGGGCTACTCAAGGCCCGAATCCGACAGCTAACCTCGTAAGCGTTAATATGAGAAGGAAGGTGGAACTTGTGACACAAGAAAATTAACGTGCCTACAAGTCTATTAATAATGGCTTGTAGGCTTTTTTATTTAATTACGTAAATGAGTAAAAACATTATTTGAGGTAGTTATTAATAACACATATAATCAGGCGGTGAATTCGCATGTTAGGTTCCATTAAAAGATTATTAATTGGACGTCCATTGAAATCCTATGAACTAGGTGAACAAAAACTCAACAAAACAAAAGCTTTAGCGATTTTATCTTCCGATGCGCTGTCTTCGGTTGCTTATGGTCCTGAACAAATTTTGATCGTTTTAATAACGATAGGTGCGACTGCGTTTTGGTATTCCATCCCGATTGCGATAGGAGTATTAATTCTTTTAAGCGCCCTTATCTTATCCTATAGACAAATTATCTTTGCCTACCCAAATGGCGGCGGTGCTTATATGGTGTCTAAAAGCAATTTAGGGGTAACTCCTGGATTAATTGCTGGAGGTTCCTTATTAGTAGATTATATCTTAACGGTTGCAGTAAGTGTCTCTGCTGGTACAGATGCCATTACATCTGCTTTTCCTGCTTTACATGGTTATAATGCAGAGATTGCCATTGCATTTGTATTTCTTCTCACTGTTTTAAATTTGAGAGGAGTGACGGAATCTGCTTCTATATTAGCCTATCCCGTTTATTTATTTGTCTTAGCATTATTTATTTTAATTGGCGTTGGTATCTATAATATATTGACCGGAAATGTTCCACCTGAATTGCATACGCCAATCGGTACTCCTGTAGCGGGAATCAGCTTATTTATTATATTAAAAGCATTTGCTTCAGGAAGCTCTGCTTTAACAGGAGTCGAAGCAATTTCAAATGCGATTCCTAATTTCAAAAAACCAGCGCCTAACAATGCTGCTAAAACACTAGTCATGATGGGAGCTTTACTAGCGGTATTATTTGCAGGGATTGTTACTCTCGCCTATTTTTACGGAATCACACCGAAAGCAGAAGTGACAGTTGTTTCTCAAATTGCTGAGGGAGTCTTTGGGCGTAATTTTATGTATTTCTTTATTCAAGTAACTACAGCCTTGATTTTAATTCTTGCTGCTAATACTGGATATTCTGCTTTTCCTTTACTTGCAGTTAATCTTGCAAAAGATAAATTTGTTCCTAGGATGTTTCTCATTCGAGGAGACCGTCTAGGTTATTCCAATGGGATAATCATTCTTGGTCTAGCTTCCATCCTATTAATATTAGTATTTAACGCAAAAACAGAGCATTTAATTCCACTCTATGCTGTTGGTGTTTTCCTCCCATTCACTTTGTCTCAAAGTGGCATGATGGTTAAATGGCTTAGAGAAAAACCAAAAGGCTGGGTACCGAAATTTATTATTAATACCATTGGTGCAGTTATCAGTTTCATCGTTACAATGGTATTCTTTATAACAAAATTCTCCCAAATATGGTCGATTTTAATTTTCTTGCCTATCATCGTGTTTATCTTTTATAAAATAAATAAGCACTATTTAGCAGTTGGCGATCAGCTTAGACTTACTACTTCTGAACCACCATTGACTATTCAAGGAAATGTGATGATTGTACCTATAGCAGGAATGACACATGTCGTGGAAAATACGTTAAATTACGTTAAATCACTTAAACCAGAACAAATTATTGCTGTTTATGTTTCTTTTGAGAGAGAAGAAGAGAAAGTATTCGAAGCGAAATGGAATAAATGGCAGCCCGAAATTAGGCTTGTAACACTTCATTCGTATTATCGAAGTATCATTAACCCGCTTAGAAAATTTGTTGATACAATTGAACATAAAGCAAAAGAAGGAAACTATCAGGTAACAGTGGTGATTCCGCAATTTATACCGAAGAAAGGCTGGCACAATATCCTTCATAATCAATCTAGTTTATTGATTAGAACATTTTTATTGTACCGAAGAAATGTAGTAATAACAACCGTACCTTATCATTTAAAAAAATAAAATAGCAAAATTGGTCCTATTCAAGCTAAAAGGAGTTTCTTTTTCATTATAAAAGAGACTCCTTTCTTCTTATTATATGGAATGTAATAGAAAAAAAAGAGCCTGTTAGATCGCGCATGATTATTTGTATTTGCCTTACATCTCCTACCTATATCATTTTACAATAACCGTAATGCTTAAAACGCTTGTTCCTTTTTCTCATTTGTATAAACTTATCCTCTTATTAAATGAAATACCGCTTTAATAAACCGAAAGAGATTAACCAACTCTGCTTAAGGCCTGATACACTGCCCAACAATGATGTTCATGAAAAAGCTGGCCTTTCACACTATCAATAACTATCCACTTTATAAAGTGGTCATCTTCGATAGGGTCTTGTATTTTTTCTAACAGTTTTGCCAAGTAAAAATATCCCTCGTTTATTAATGGTTCATTCTTAGTCGATTGAAAATATCTCTTTGCATCACCGATAAAAGTCCCTATGGATATTCTATATCCCGTTTCTTCCAGCATTTCTCTTTCTAGACATGCTTGATAGCTTTCATCATTTTCCATTCCCCCACCAGGTAAAAAATAATGCCCTCTGGAATTCTGCACAGTTAATACCTTATCCCTCGCAATAGTAAAAATAACAGCATACACACTCTTTCTCTTTTTATAATCAAGACCAGCAACTTTTTCTCCAAAAACCTTATACACTTTCTCTCCTCCTCGCTCTAACATTCATTTTATTCTTCAAGTAATCTGCTCTGATGCATATATAAAGATTTTTAATACGAACACTATTAGAGAGAACTTCATTATTCTCTTAAGAATTTTCCATATCAAAAAGCTTTTATAAGAAATGATTAACCATCCATATAAATAGAAATTATTAATTCTACTGTAACTCGGTCCTTCTTTAAATCTTCCTATAAATGTATCTAGCTCTCTCTTAAATCGTCCATCATATTTATAAATTTAATTAAGGAGGAAGGCAAATACTTATCCTTTCTATATATGAATAGTGTTTTAACTTTACTGAATGAACTTGGAATTTGATGCTGTCTAAGCGTACCTTCTGTTATTTGTTTTGCTGCAACACTTTGTGGCAGCATACTAATACCTAAGCCAGCTGTTACACAGCCAATAATCCCATCAAGGGTTCCAAATTCCATCATCTTTTTCGGACATGCTCCCTCAGTACGAAACCATTGTTCAAGTCTTTCTCGATAAGAACATCCTGGACGAAATACGAGCAATGTTTCGTCTTGTATATCTTCAATTGTAAATATGGGAGAGTGAACTGGATTTGTTACAAGTATCAATTCCTCCTCAAAGACATCTTTTTGAATTAGTTCCGTATTTGCAATTGGTCCAGCAACAAATGCACCGTCTAGTTTATAGTTAAGTACACCAAGAATATTTTCTTTCGTAGAACCAGTTTTTAAGGTTAAATCAACATCGGGGTAATTTTTAAGATACTTTGAAAATAGGACTGGCAACCGCACTGCTGCCGTTGTTTCCATGGAGCCGATCATTAAAGGACCTTTTGGTGATTGATCATCATTCATCACACTTTTCGTTTCCTCGATAAGATGAAATATCTTTTCAGCGTATGTTAACAGCATCCTTCCTTTAGCTGTCAAAGCAGTCCCGCGATTATGTCGATAAAATAAGGTTGTTTGCAGTTCTGCTTCTAATTGTTGTATTTTCATCGTGATATTAGATTGAGCATATTGCAGTTCTCTTGCTGCCTGTGAAATACTACCTAGCTTCGCAACCGTCTGGAAAACTTTTAATGTTTGCAAATCCATCAAAATCCCCCCTCTTTTTTGTTATCTAAATAACTGATGACAAATATCAGTATTATGTATTATTCAATATAGCAGATAAGCGTTATGATGGAAATATAATCAATTTAGCGGCAGCTATTTAAAGCAGAGATCTTACATAATAAGGGAGGAAGATACATGTTAAATAATGAAATGACAAAAATATTAAAAATTAAATATCCAATTATACAAGCTCCCATGGCAGGTGGAATCACAACTTCTGAATTAGTATCTGCGGTTTCAAACAGTGGGGGTTTAGGTATGATTGGAGCAGGATATATGACTCCTCTTCAAATGAGAGACCAAATAAGAAAGGTAAAGACCCTAACATCCAATCATTTTGGCATAAATCTATTTGTACCTAATAAGTTTGCGATTAGACAAGGTACTATTCAATCAGCTAATCAATTGCTAAATCCTTTTCGAGAACAGTTGAATTTACCCCCAAAAGACAGCATTGATATTCCTGATTTCCACCATGTCTATGAAACGTTTATCGAACAAATAAAGGTAGCAATGGAGGAAAATGTCCCAGTCTGTTCTTTTACATTTGGCATCCCACCTGCAAAAGTGGTTTCTGAGTTAAAAACCGCGAATACTATTCTAATAGGAACTGCAACTACTGTGAGAGAAGCAGTCGAAAATGAAAAAGCAGGAATGGATATGGTCGTTATCCAAGGCAGTGAAGCGGGGGGACACCGCGGGAACTTTATTGATGATAAGAACAGAAGCTTAGTGGGTTCCATGTCATTAATTCCACAGGCAGCGGACAATGTTCGTATTCCAGTAATAGCTGCTGGAGGCATAATGGATGGCCGCGGGTTGTTAGCTTCTATCTGCTTAGGGGCAAAAGGTATCCAAATGGGCACAGCTTTCTTGACCTGTATAGAGAGCGGGGCACAGCCAATTCATAAAGATATTATTACTAATAGTACAGAGGAAGATACAGTACTAACCCGATCATTTTCAGGTAAATGGGCAAGAGGAATAAAAAATACGTTTATTACGTGTATGAAGAATAAAGAATGAAATTTACCAGACTTCCCGATTCAAAACACATTAACCCAGGATATTAGAAAAAACGCATTCTCTAAAAATAACAAAGAATTTATGTCACTTTGGTGTGGTCAAAGCCCAAGATTAGCTAAACAACAAACTGCAAAAATATTAATCCAGAGCATAATGGCAGAAGCAGAAAAAATAAAATCAACTATGTGATAAGGAGCAGAATTGCTCCTTCTAGTCTTTCAAGCTATCTAATGCTGGATACTGTAACAATAATTTTTCATTTGCTGATTCCAGTTGCTGACAATATGCTGCATAAGAAGCACTCAGCTTTTTCATAGCAGGAATAAATACATCATAATAGCCACTTGTATTATTAAACTCTTTGAAAATTTGTTGGATTTTATTAATGGGAGAATTTTTGTATTCCTCAGATTTTATGTACTCCAAGTATCGCTCTATAAAATCCTTACTTACAGTTAAAAACTGATCAGGATCTTCAATAGACTGCTTTATATTCGCCAGCATGTCCTGCATACTTTCTGTGTTCATATTGTTTGTACTTTCTATTAAGAATAATTGTAAGTCCTCCGCTAATTGAAGTGGCGGAACATTATCTAAAAACGCAATGATCTCTTCATATGCCGATTCCTGCACGGGAGTAGTAATAGGCTCTTTTAAAAATCGTGCAAAATGCAGGCAAATAAAACGACCATAGTAATCTGGAAAAGCTTCTAATATTTTTTCCGTTACAGTTTCATGCTGTTCTATCATTCTCAGCTTCTTACTTATTTCAGCATAATCTTTACTAATGCCGAGTTCGTTCAGTAAGGATTTTTTCTCTTGCTCCCTCTGTAACGTCAATTCTTTCTGGGTAGATATCCTTTGCAGTGTGTTGCTTGTTCTATCAACAAGCACGGACCTAATTTCTTCTGTACTAAGTCCCAGTTTCCGAAGTACATAAATTTTCTTTAAACATTCAATATCCTTTTCACTAAAATCACGATAGCCATTTTCTAACGTATTCGGAATGAGTAATTTTTGTTCGATGTAATACTCAATCGCTTTTTTCGTTAAATTTGTTGTCTGACTTGCTTCACTAATTAACATGCTATCACCTCTCAACTAAAGCTTAAGCTACCCCCTAAGGTGATAGTCAATCATTCATTTTTCATGATTCTAATATTGCCACTACATGATTTAATTCCTGCAAGGCATGGGGTTCGATTTTTAATGTGCATGTAGCTTTTCCTGTACCTCCATAGACAAAATCATATTTAAAAAGCTGCTTGTCAAGGACACAAGGCAAATCTAAGCCGATCATCGGAATACTACCAACCTCAAATCCTGTCACCTTTGGAACTTCCTTTGGAGATGCTAATTTTACTTTGCTACAGTCTAATAGAATTGCTATTTTTTTCAAATCAAGTTTGTCACGGTTACCTGATACAATGAAAACAAAGTATCCCTTATCTGTTTTCAAAATGAACGTGGGAGCAGTCTGTCCTGCCTCAATCCCAAAATACTTAATGCCATCTTCTCTAGAAAGAATCGGTTTTTGATGATGAATGATTTCATACCTATATTTAGATCTTTCTAAAATCCCTTCTAATTCATTCACAAGAGCACCTCCAACTACGGCTTTACTATATCATTATTCGGCTGAGGTTGAAAGATTTCTCTTAGGATATGGAATCTCACTTATTTTTTTGAAGTATTCAATATACACATACTGAAGCAAGCTTAAAGAACGAATGTGCCTGTTCCAGATACTGTTGCTATTAATACCCCCGTTTGTTATAGATGAATTCTAAAAAAGAAAAGCAGCTATACAAAGGAGTCTTCATCAAAGAATTGCTTATCTTTAACATTAATTCATTTGCTCTATCTTATGACCAATATATCCTTATCCAGCATATAAGGACATTAAAAAGTTATTATCTAAATCAGACCAATAAAGACTCTTTTTATCACGAATTACCGATACATCACCTTGTGTTTCATCACTTACTTATTGAATTAACCGCCATATTTGTCATCTAAGAACGGTACAACTTTCTTTAGGATCTACATCCGAATTGTTTCTTTTCTCTTATTCTATAAAATCCATTTTCCGCTAACTCCCCCCTTTTTTTTCTACCATTAGCAAGGGTTCACTTATTAAATGCTGCCCCTTTAATTTCAATTATTTTTTAGTTTAACAACCTTTTTATTTAACTGCTATCTCTAAGAAGATGAAGATGCACAGACAGATAGGACGTTAAATAAAACGTTACTGTTAAAATGTCCATAACCAAGAGAAGGCCCTTCTGTTAATCAGAAGGGCTTTAGTGTGGTCATTCATGTTGTATGAATAATATATAACCATCCTATTTACTTTAAGTGTAATTTTGGAAATAATAGAGATAATTCCTCCAGAGGTCTTAGAAGAAATATTCGAAAAAAAGCACATAAAAAGACGACTTTTTTACACTAATAGGAATCTTCATTAAACACTTATAGAAATTAATATTGACAAAAATCTATTTAGATATAGAATAATGACTTAACTCTGACAAATTCATTTAGAAGTGGGCATTTCCCGCTAACAATGAAAACAAACTATCCTACTTAATCCGTTGTAATACTCGTATATATTTCTAAAACAAATTTAGTTTTTTATTAAAACTTCTAATAATTCTTGACTTTCATTTTTATTTAAAAAGACATATTCAGTTTTTTCTCTAGAAATTTGAATTGTATCATTATCTATTAGCCAAACATAATAGGTAATTGGTTTCTCCTCAACACTTGGATTCGTATAGGAAAAATTAAATATATAATCTGCTTTCCTATTATGTTCTATCTTTTCATTTTTCCAATCATACTCATTTAACAGATCTTTTATCTTTAAAACTTGATTTTGATCCGCAATTTCAGTTTGTTTATACTCCCCATTATCAGCTAATTTTTCAACAACTATTTTTAGTTCTTCATTATTAGAGCAACCACTCATAAAAAGAATCAAAAATAACATGCTATAAACCCACTTAATCTTGAGCATTGTTTTCCCCCTTTAAGCTTTAATAAAAATCCATCCTATTTGTTGAATTTTACTCTTGCTTCCTTATGAATCTAACTTTTTATCCTCATTTTTAACACCTACTTTTCCAAAAGTAATACCTTTGGTAAAGTAGTGATCTGCATTTACATCTGTTGAAGGTCTTAAGAAGAGGATGTATTGTTCGTTTTTCTCCATAAGTTCATATTCATTTATTTGATAAAGTATATTATTCTCTTTATCTAAAGTAGAGAACTCAGAAATCTTAATTGTATTATTTTGGTTTAACTCTTTATTTGTAGTGTTTTTATAGATTTTAGTAATTTTAAAACTTGAAATTGTAAACTCATTCATTAAATAACCCTCTTCATCTCTAATGAGTGATGGCTCTTCCTCAAAAACTTTAATACCTCTAACTATTAGTGGGGAATCTTCTATTAGTAGAGCTAGATTTTCATATGAGTCTGTTTTTGCGTGCGCTTCTGAAATAATAGGTTTTATTTCACCAAATCTATTATTATATGTAGTAGGTTTTATTTTCTTGGAATTACTATTTTCAGATTTAGATTGATTTAATGGTAATATAAATAAAACTACCACCAAGGTTAATATACCAGATAAATACAATTACTTCTTTTTTATATTAACATCCTCCATTATTTAGTAAATATAATTTAAACCAGCTTTATCAATAAAACCTTTTGCTCTCCTTACAGATTTAGACTCATTAGATTTTTGAGTATGATGTAATCCGATGATATGACCAAACTCATGAACAGCAGTCTCTTTTTTTCTAGTAGTACTTAAAGTGTTAAATGGTTTATAAAAAAATGTTACTATTCCCTTTATAAGCTGTGGCGTATGTACCACTATCCGTATTGCTATAAGAAACTCTAATTTTTGCTGAATTTGAATCAGTGGTTGTATTAAGTTTAACAGGGCTACCTGAAATAATTCCAAGTACATGGATTACTTCAAATATCCAAACATTCTTAAACAATTAAAATAAATGGTTTTTCTGATAATTCAAGTCGATTGCGAACCAGAAACAATGTTGTAGGCTATAATATTATTCTTATCAAGAGCAGCAATAGTGATGTGAAAATAACATTTTTTTAGTAAAAGAATCTGCCTTTCCATTATTATTACCATCTACTCCCTATCCCCCACTTTATTACAATCAAATTTGTAGTATTTGCAACGTTACCGCGACCAATATTGTATTTTCATCAGGTCTAAGTATAAATTAATCGAGTATAAGTGGATGGCGATAAATTCTTTCAAATTTGTAATCTTCACGTTTTGATTGTTTGGTTAAATTGTCTAACACAATGTTCGGACTTCTTATAGAACCTCACATTCCTTACCAATTTTAAGTTAGACAAGATAAGCTGTTCCGCTTCGCCACGTACTAGGCTTTCCCTAGCTCGGACTACTACGGGAACTCCGTTACCCTATCAGATATTCAGATACAAATTATCTTAGATTATGGTTAATCTTTCTGACTTAAGTAATCACTATTTAATCCATATAAGAACGAGCACGATGTAATGTCGGATATAATCATCCTCCGTCATAGATGGAACAATAGTCTCCTCGAGCTGTCATTGAAGCAGTTTAGCTTTTATCTCATTTATATCTTCTCACTTCGCTATTCAGTCGTAACGTGATGGTTCGATAACTTATAACTTTCCAAACATGCTCCATTCCCCGATACTTGGTTTCCCTCACGGACAAGTTTAGTATAAGAAATCATTGGCTTTAATGTGCTGAAAGCTGTCTCCTTAATAGAAAAAAGCACTCCTTATTTGTTGGAAGGAATGCATACCACTTCATATATATGTTCTGTTTTTTAGGTCAGGCCAATTGCTCCTTCCCCTGTCTCTCTCGATTTAGTAGTTCTTCTCCTTGATGGCAAGGAACAAAGACGATGTTACCATTCATCAGAACCGTCTATCAACTAGGTGTCACTACCATCCTTTTTAGGGGAAAACTTTATTATATCTTAAAGAAAAAGCTACATCATAATTAGAAGCAAATAAATGCTCCTACAATAATCAATAGGATAAACAATACAACAATTAAAACAAAGTCATTTCTTGGACAGGCTGGTGCGCAATAACCGTAAGCGGGTGCTGTATAAGCTGGTGCTGTATAGGTAGGAAAAGATGGCGCACTTGGAAAAAATTCAGGTGATACATTCGGCTGAGGAGCAGCATTCGCACCAAAAGTTGGAGGTGCATTTACGTTAGCATACATTTTCATTCATCCTTTCTTCTAGTAAGGCTATCCCTACATTATACTCTCAAAAATGAAAATGGAGCCCGTCTATTGAAAAATGGGTATGTACCCAGCAGCCACCAGGCAGAATAAAAACAAATTACCCTTTGTACATATATCCAAGCTGCACTAGATAGTTCTGATACCTTAAAGTTGATATAGAACTGCGGTTATGATGTACAACAGGTAGTTGTCGTTTGAACGTCGTGCTTCTTGTCTGCTGCCGTGTCAATCTTGATAAATGGGTAAATGATGGTCTCGTTACCAAGCTTGACAGAAATGCGGATCGATTACTAGCTGGTATTCTTATCTCATTAAGATTTTGAATAATTTCCTGATCAGTTCTTATGGAAAAGCCATGTCCGAAAAACCTCCCATCATCCAGAAGTATGGCATTTAGCCCTCTAAACCATGGGGCTGCTAAGTCAAAATCGGGATTTTCAAAGTAGATAATGTCACCAGGCAAAAAACTATTGGAATTAAACGTAACAAGGCCGAGGTCTGTGTCAACATGCCAGCTGTATAGATAAAGATTGCGAAAATGAGTATCGAATGCACGTTTCCCGATCGTCTGTAGTGTAGCATGATAAATGATAATAACAGCAGCAGTTGCACATTCAAATGCATAAAGCGAACTGTTCGAATAAATATCCATAATGGCATCAGAAGGCTGCACATCCGGGCTCAGCGAGAACCCCCCGGCCGAGGTTAGTTGCCAGTAAGCAGGGTTGCACCGAGATTGCTCGAAAACAGTAAACTGTGCCTCTGTTTCATTTATTGCTCTTGCACTATTAATGATATTTTTGCGCATTGTCAATTCGAACTGCAATTCCTCTAATGAAGGATAAGAATACATGTTATGATCATCTTGCATGTACTGCAAAATACTTCTTTCGATTTGATCCAATGGCCAATTTTCTGGAAGCTGAAAGGTTGTTCCTGCTATTTGTAACATTTGCTCCTCCATTCAACACTTTTCTTGCTGGGTATAATTTAAGATATTCTCCTTCCCGCTCAAAAATGTACTTAATTCTCATTGGCTATTAAGAAGCAAATAGTCTGTCACCGATATTTCTCGCCCAATCTTTTTTGCTATTGGCATAGTAAAAGTATAAATAGCATGTATACTTAAACAAAACAAAGAGCAATGCTTGGAAGCATCACCCTAAAAAATCATTTAAAAACATGTAAACGAAACAATTCTTCTTGTATCAATACCAAAAATCATCCAAAACCTGCCGTTCCATCTAAAACCAGCTACAGATCTTGGTCCTATGAAAACAGGAAAAAACCAAAAGCTATCTCCATTACTTAGCCATATATAAGTATTTCGAAACATGCACAAGCTAATGGCACCTGGATCAATCGCAAATGGTGAAGCCGCTGCTTGCTGTGGAATAAATGCGGGAGGAGGTGCGGTTGGAGCTTGTGAAGGTTGTAATCCAGGTATACCTGATGGTCCTCCGAATCCAGGTATACCTCCAGGGCCTCCAAATCCAGGACCTGGGATACCTGGAGTTCCTATAGGTCCTGGCGCTGATGGGAATAGAAAATTCAGTCTCTCTGATTGTTGATAGGCATTCGTAGTAGGATATACTTCTTGATTATACATACAAACATAACCACCTTATTTTTTATCAATGTCTAAAGTATTGTATGTTTTCTTGATTTTTAGGTAGCTTATCCGTTGTATAAATGCATGCCTATTTTCTTCCATAACTAGTTTGGCAGCTTAAAATATGGGGTATATTTAAATCTTTCCCTCTAAAAAAAGCCAAAAATATGCAAATAACATGCATGTTTTCAGCTTATTTATAAATGTTCATCCTCTATAAACACTTTCACAAGTTCCGGCCTTTGGTTCATAAAAACAATGTTGTTTAAATTGACCAGTAAAAGGCTGATCATACCATGTGGATGGACAAGGACCATATGGATTAAAGTACCACAAAGCAAATTTTGCGGGATGATCTCTCCAGTATTTCACATTTTGAAGCGCTAACCGTCTTTCCGATTCTCTTGCTCTTTGATAAAAGACATTTCCTTTTTGAACAGCTTCAAAAGAGTAATTTCCCCCTTGAACATGAAAAATGACTTGTTCAACGGTACGTAAATCTTTAAAATCTAAACAATCTCCAACAACGCGGTTTACAATTACATTTCCGACATAGAGCATTCCTTGGTTTCCTTCACCTTCCGCTTCCGCTCTCATCATTCTTGCCATTAAATCAATATCTGCATCCCTGTATGCTATTCTTGCCATTTTTTCACCTCCAAAATATTTTATGAGAAAAAAATACCTTATAGACCTTAAGCAGGAAATATTGATCCCCCCTTTTAACTGGCACAGGATGCTGTAAGTTATAGTTATAATTTACATTTTTCTATTTCTTTTTCTTGCCTATCATATATTGTCACTTTATCGTTGATTTTTTAACATTTTATTTATTATCTTTTTATGAAGATATCGAAGTTTATTTTCATCATAAGTGAATAAGGCTTTCGGAATTATGTATAGGTGGATGACTTTATATTGTTTCCCAACATCTATTCACTATATAAATCACTCAATATTAAAATTTTCCTTTTTATTTCAGTCTTTAGCTCTACGGGTTCAACGACTTTTGCATGGTTCCCCATTTGTATGAAATAGTCAGATAAAAAGTCTATTTCTGTTTCACTTATTGAACCATTCATGACTCCATACCCTTTACTGTCAATTGTAAGTTTATAATAAAGCGAAACATTCGATTTATATTTTTCTACTCCTATCGGTGTTAATTCCACCTTAAGGTCATACTTTTTCTTTGTTTGTAACATTGTAATCATCTCATGTAAGCTGGTTTCTTTTAGATTTAAATTATCCCTTCTGTCACTTAATTCAACTTCCGAAATACGATCACACCGAAAAAGTCTAAAATCTTTCCTAAGATAACAATACGAAGGACAATACCATCTTCCATATTGAGAAAATAACCCAACTGGTTGAATCTCTCTTTTAACACCCAAGTAAGAAATCCAGAGCGACTCATTTTCGATTGCTGCCATAAATAGCTCTTTTAATAAAGGACTTTCTTTACTCTGATTATCTATTTTAAAATCAATCTTATTTTTGATTAAATCTATTTCCTCTTTCATCTTTCCGTTTAAATTCAGATAAAACTTTCTTATGATTGACTGATATTCTGATTCAAAAGGTAGGCTGATAAAATGTTTTAAAGACAAAAGAGCAAAAAAAATAGAGAGAGTTTCCTCTTTTGTAAAAGAGACAGCAAGTAAATTTCTCTCTTCTAAAACTCGATATCCTCCGTTAGCCCCTACCTCTGAAATTAATGGTACCCCTAAAATACTTAATTCTTCTAAATCCCTTAGAATCGTTCTTCTTGAAACATTAAATTCCTTTGCTAAATCGTCTACCTTAAACTTTTTGACTCGATTAATATACAATCTTAATTCATTTAACCTAATTGCCTTGCTCAAAATTTTTCACCTCTTTTGCTAATTGTGTCATCATTTGTCACTATTACATTATATACTGAAGAAAGTATCATAATTGAATTTTTAGGAGGAATTAAGCATGAACCAAACCGAAAAAAAAGAGATTTTAATTGTTATTTTGAACGAATTTGCTGATTGGGAAATATCTTATGTAGCATCTTTCTTAAATAATACAGATAAGTATATCTCTAAGATTGTTAGTGTAAGTGATGGTGTTATAACATCAATCGGCGGATTAAACGTTCTTCCAGATTACACCTTAGAAAGTGCCCCCGAAGATTTTTACGGTTTAATACTAATTGGAGGAAACTCTTGGCGTAAACCAGTAAGCAATAAAGTCATTCCCATAATAGAAAAGGCACTTACAATGGATATTCCAGTAGGGGCAATATGTGATGCGACAGTTTTTATGGGAGTCAATGGTTGGTTAAATGAAGTAAAGCATACAAGCAATGAACTTCATGATTTGAAAACTTATGCACAAGACAACTACACCAATGAGAAGAATTATCTATTAGAACAAGCAGTTACTGACAGAAAAATTGTGACAGCAAATGGAACAGCTTCATTAGAATTTGCAAGAGAAATTCTTGAATTATTAGAAGCATATCCTAAGGATTATATTAATCAACTTTATCAATTTCATAAATTAGGTTATTACGAGGCAAAAAAGATCAGTTTGTAAATATCAACTATTCACAATGTCCATAATTATTAAGATGGAAAATTATGGACATTGTGTTTTAACAACCTTTACTTTCCAACTTCTTTGTATAAGAAAATCATGGAAATCTGATGCTCCTTTAAATTTTCATCTTCCTTTTCCCCCGCTGCGTTAACTTAATAGCTTCAACGCAAGCTGTTTTATCCTTCTTAGACCAATGTACTCGTTTGTTCAAGAAGAAAAAGATAAACCTTTCAGATCGAATTGGCTATACAGCCAATCTATTGCATCCTTAATATCCTCAGCGATATATTCAATTTCTATGTCTTTTATTTTTTCGTAGTGTTCGTTTAATGCTGAATGACCTGCACCTGTTTTTACCAGTATCTTCATACTATTCGTTTTAGAAGCAGCTAACATATCACTCCATCTATCACCTATAACCACACAATTTTTTAAGTTTAATTTGTATTTTTCAGCACCATTGATAAGCATACCTGTATTGGGTTTTCTGCAATTGCACCCTTCGCTCTGACTATGTGGACAAATAAATATATCATCAAAGCCAAATTTAGTAAGTTCCTCCATAAATTCTTGTGAAGTTGCTTTTCCCTCTGATATTCCTGGTTGATTTGTAAAGGAGAGTACTTTTATTCCATCTTCCTTCAATTTACTTATTTGTTGCTGAGAATCAGAAAACAAGGTAAATGTACCAGGATAGTGTACAGTGTCATCTCCACCAATTGTTCCATCTCTATCTAAAAATACTGCCTCTATTTTACGATTATGATTCATGTAAAACAATCTCCTTACCCCGATATTAAGTAAATAATTATTTTAAACTACTTCCCTTAAAGTTTGGGAAGATACATAAGTTCATTTTCCAATGTAGAAATCTTCAAGAATGTCTGTTAGACAATACTTTTATACTACTCCTGTTTTTTTATTATCACTATAGCAGAACGTACGTTTCGCAGCAATCAAATATTTGTTATTTTACAAAACATTCGATTAAAAATCCCTTTAGAAATATCAAAAACTTCCCTTTTCTTTAAAAGCACCTGTTTATGTAAGTGTTATCCTTCGCAACTATGAAAAAGCATTAATCCTTTTGGATTAACACCCGAATTTTTAGTAGAAAATAATCCCTTACATTAAAATTATTTAAATGAAAAATAAATGCATAATTTGGCATGCTAATTTATCAACATCAGCTAAGTTATGTATGCAATGAAATGTTAAAGTATTCACAAATATATTCTAATTAAGTATCCATACATAGTACAGACACCTCCTATCCTTGGTTTGATGGAGGCGCCCGAATTTTTCAAACTTATTCTTCTATAGTACTTTGGCTTATTATTAATTATTCCTCACCCAAGATAGCTAAAGGGCTGAAGGATTCAAAGTGAATGTAACTTCTGGGTACTCCTATTTTGTCTAAGATTGAGACGATAGCTTGCATGAAAGGAACAGATCCGCATAAATAAACTTCTGTATCTTTATTCTTTATAACTGAATTAAGTAAATCCTGATTCACATAGCCTTTTAGATAAAAGTCAAGCCCTTGTTTGTCTTCTGTAGTTGGCGAATCATAACAAACTAGCGTTTTTAAGTTGGTATGACGTTTTTCTAACTGCTTTATATGCTCTTTAAAAGGATGATACTTACTGTTTTTGGTAGCATATATTAATGTAACTTCACGATTAGGTTGTTCTGAAACAACTGAGTTTAACATACTCAAAATAGGAG
Organism: Niallia sp. FSL W8-0951; assembly: GCF_038006525.1. Taxonomy (NCBI): domain Bacteria; kingdom Bacillati; phylum Bacillota; class Bacilli; order Caryophanales; family Bacillaceae; genus Niallia; species Niallia sp. FSL W8-0951. The sequence continues at coordinate 926,344 of NZ_JBBOVK010000001.1, read as the reverse complement.
TAATTCCAATTCCCCCACTAACTAAAACTAATGAAGTATCTTTGGTGTCTAAAACAAAATCACCCGCAGGGGCGGAAAATAGTAAAATATCTCCTTCCTTTATTTCATTATGTAAATAGTTCGAAACAATTCCCTCAGGAGTGCTTCGATCATCATCCTCTCTTTTAACGCTGATTCGGTAATAATCCTTACCAGGTGCTTCCGATATGCTGTAATGCCGAATGTGTGTGTATTTCTCACCAGGTATTGTAGCTTTAAGTGTTAAATATTGACCTGGTTTGTAGATCGCCATTTCCTTGCCATCTTTAGGCTTTAAATAAAAAGAGGTTACATCTTCACTTTCCTTTATTTTTTTTTCAATATAAAAATCTTTATATCCTTCCCACCCGCCAGCTTGTTTTTTTGTTTCTTCATATAATTTTTCTTCCAAACTTATAAAAGCATCGGAAATGTAGCTATATGCCTTTTCCCAAGCATTAATAATTTCATCTGTAGCAGCGTCACCCAGTACATCCTTAACTGCTTGCAATAATGTTTCTCCCACCACCGGATACTGTTCTGCTTTAATTCCGATAGCACGGTGCTTTTGAGATATTCTCTCGATAACAGGTTTAATAGCATCCAAATTTGTAATATACTCTCCAGCAGCATAAACAGTGTAACCTAATGCCTCTTGTTGAATTCCTCTTTTTTGATTTGTCTGGTTGAAGATATTATACAAGTCAGGTGCTTTTTCAAAGAGTAGTTTATAGAATCTTAAACCAATTTCCTTGCTGTGCTCCTTTAGTATGGGAGCAGTTGATTGAACAATTAATATCGTTTTTTCTTCTAACATGTTAAACACCTCTTAGATAAGTTCATTATTCTTGCAGCAGCTAAATAGTATAGCTAAAAATCAAACTATCTCTTCCTTTTATAATAGAATAGGCAGACGTCTAAATAAAAAAAGAGCTTCACGCTAGTTTCTCCCAAAAGTTGGTCTTTTACCCTAACCTTTTGGGGACAGTACACAATCTGCTGAGATCAAATTGCTCTATTTCCCATGTGCTTCTTTACTAGAAATATTCTTCTTAGATATATACAAATTATTAGTATTGTCTACTCCCGCATAGAAAATCTCTGAACAACTCGTAATTTTTTGCTTCCTTAATTCAGCTGTCAACCATTCCTTATCTAAACCAGCAGTTGTTAAGTTTTCCTCCAATAATTCTCCATCAATGATAATATCCTTTTTGATAATTGAACTTGTTGTTTGAATGTGTATATCGAAAGGCGTAAGTGGTCGCTTATCTGAATTGAGCAATACAGATAAACTACCGTCAGTTTCCAGTATGGCAAATTCTACATCGGCAATATGAAAGACATCTTTCGACCTTAATTTCATCATTAATTCATTTATCGTTAACTTCATTTGCTTCATATTCTCATACACAATTATCCCGTTTTTAACCAATGTAACTGATTCAGAATTGATTAATTTCCTTAACTTCCAACTTTTCAAGCCTAAATAACTAGATAATACTGTTAAGATAGCAAACATTATAAAAGCAGTGGTGGCTGATAGTGTAGGAAAATCTTCATTAATAAAATCATTTGCAATTAATGACCCCATTGAAACTGCCATAACAAAATCAACAAAATTCATCTGTGATATAAATCTGGTACCGATTTTTCGACTGAGAAATAATGCTAAAATATATATTACAATACTCTTCAGTATAGTAATAAAAAAAATATCTCCCATTTATGCATTACCATCCTTAAATTTATTATTCTTTAAGTAGTTTGTAGAGAAATTAATAAGCTATTCACTTTTCTTAATAAATCTAGTTCTCTATGTATGAATGTTTTTTATTCAACTTAAATTAAGCTAAGTCCACTTTTTTAGAATTCACTCCCTAGGTGCAAAAAACAAAATTTTATTCTTTTACGCTTGATTTTTTAAAAATTATCTATTATATTTTAGTTAGTAATTGATTAATCACTAACTAAAAGGTGGGAGTTTTTTGAAAGAAAAGCAAAATATGAGTAATCGCCGAGATGAAATTTTATCTGCTGCCATTGAAGTGTTTGCGCAAGAAGGATATTACCGGGCAACAACAATGAAGGTTGCAAATAAAGCAGAGATTTCTCAGCCCTATATATTCCGTTTTTTTTCTTCAAAAGAACTATTACTAGAAGAAGCCTTAAAATTATCGTGGTCTAGAATTCAAGCTGCTTTTTCACAAGTTATCCAATCTGCTTCTGTAGAAAATCTAGAAATAGAACTTATTCAGGCTTATGAAGAAATTATGAGGAATTATGAAAATGAAATCTTGCTGCAAATGCAGGCTCAAACAATAAGAGAAACTAATATCGTTACGCTTATGCAAGAGGAGTTTTTAAAGATACAATCCATCGTATATACAGCCTTTCAAACAGCTGGTGTCTCTAACCCCTCTGAAAAAACTTTATTATTTTTAGCCCGTGGAATGCTGTGTAACATATCCCTAGCTTTAAATTTGCCAAAATTAATGGAAATAGACGACTAACTATCGTCTATTTTATTAAAAAATAGTTATTGATCAATCACTAAATAAAATAGAAAGGCTGAACTTATTATGAAAAATGTTATTGTATTAGGTGCAACCGGCGGTACTGGAGCTGCCATTACAGAGGAATTACTAAATAGAGGAATTAAAACGATAGCTTTTGGTAGATCTATGGAAAAACTTCATAGCTTAAAAGAAAAATTGGGTAATAGCCATTTATTGACATTGGAATCAGGAAATGCCTTTGACTATAACAGTATTTATGATGCTGCTAAAGATGCTGATGTAATTTTTCAATGTGCAGCTGTTCCATATGTGGAAATGCATCATTCTCAAATCCCTTTAGGAAAGGCTGTCATGACTGCTGCAGATAAACTTAGCAAAAAAATCGTATTTATTGATGGAATATATCCCTATGGAAAAGCCAGAACCCCATTAGTCGATGAGGAACATCCTAAAAACCCCCATACAAAGAAGGGAAAAGTTAAACTTGAATTAGAAAAACTAATTTTCAGTAATGAGTGGATAAAGGCCGAAACAATGATTATAAGACTTCCAGATTATTATGGCCCTACAACAAATTTCAACTCCTATTTAGGGATGACGTTGGTAAATATAGCGAAAGGAAAATTATCTTCTTATATTGGTTCTCTTTCTATTCCAAGAGAGTATGTATATCTACCCGATGCGGCAAAAATGATAATAGAACTTGCTATGAATAATGATGCATACGGACAAAACTGGAATATCCCAGGAAACACTATAACCGGCAAGAGACTTATCCAGATAGCTCAATCTACAGCAGGAAAATCTGCTCCGGTAATCCCCTTAACAAGATACATGTTAAAGCTGATTGGAATATTCAGCCCTGTCATGAAAGAGCTGGTTGAAATGTCTTATTTAACAGAAACTCCTGTTTACTTAGATGGCAGCAAGTATAAAAAGACAATTGGTTCCTTAATCCAAACTTCATTTGAAGTAGGTATAGCCGAAACAATTCGCTCCATTCAAAAAGACACTCAGTCAGCCAAATAATATATTCAGATATTGAGCGAATTTAGGATATAATTATTCTAGCTTCTAAATAAATTCCAATAATTAAACAGAAATACTAAAGAAAGATTCTTATATTCATTCTCATTTTTTAAGGCTGCAGTTTCATGAAGGTTTATTTCTAATACCAACAGCGTGAATACACGTATCTTACTACTAAATCAATGCTAAACCCTCGTGTAGTTCACGCTGTTGCCCTGATACCAATAGGAATTATCTTGTCTTCAAGCTGCTTTATTTTTTGGAACTAATTAATTTTATGAACGATTATTCATCTTTACAATTTGGCTATTTCGTTTTGCAATATAAGCTTCAGCTTTATCCTTTATTCCAATAAGCTTTAGCTTCCTCTTCCAGTGCCTTTATTTGTAGTAATCATGGAACTCATTAAGATGTGCTAATACAATCTTTCCAGTAATAATAGGCCGATCAGCCGTGACGTAGAAAGTAGCAGGAAATCAATAACGAATACAAAAATCCATCAGCCTTCATTAAAATCTAAATTAATTGGCTCTAGTGGTAAAGTATCTCGTATCAGCATATTATTCGATGGCACAGAAAGATTTACTTCTTCAAATTTAAAACCATCAGCCCATACTTTGCCTGTTCCTGTTAGCAGGACTCCGAAGTGGATCGATTTACTTTCTTTCGTAACATCTAAAACTATCGTATAAAAGTTCCAATCTGTTGTACCTTCTATCGGCCGATCGTCCATATTATCAAATTGGATTACATCGCCTAAAGCATTGTCTACTCGACACCAGACTCCACACTTTCTAACTTCTTCTGTCTTTATAAAGCAAGACATTTTAATACGTTTTCCTTTCCAATTATCTGCAGAAAAACTTTGCATCATTGTTCCAAATTGTCCTTCTCCTATATCTGCTTTTGAAGTCAGCAAGCCTGATTTCGTACCTGTATGAAATACTTGTTCATCTGTTCTCATTTCATATAATGCTGGGTTTGAACCGCTTAAATTCCATCCTTTAATTATTGTATGATCACTCATCACTTTTTCCTCCATTCCTTGAAGTATTCGCATTACTCTGCGGTATTTTCCTGGCGGCATAGTATATAGCTCTTTAAAAGAACGTGTGAAAGCTTCTTGTGACTGAAAATGTAATTTAAACGCAATGTCAATTAGCGATTCATCTGAATATAATAATTGCATTGCTGCTGTTGCCAGTCTTCGTTTTCGAATATATTCACTTATCGTCAATCCAGTTTCCTCTTTAAAGATTCGTGATAAGTGAAATTTTGAATAACCGATTTTTGATGCATAATCCTCTAAATGCCAATCTTCTAACAAATAGTCTTCTAGAAAACAAATTACATCTTGAGCTACTTTGCGATACACTTTACTCACCTCACTTATAATATTAGAGGATAACCGATTATATTTTTTGATATTATTTGCTAGCTTAATTATGTTTTTAATCGGTAGAGATTTTCTCTTGTGGATAGGTTGGTTTACAATTAGAACAATCGTTCCTATTATACCGATTTAAAGGCGAATATGAAAAAGGGAACAAGTAACTGTAAGGTTCTTGGGAATAATATTCCAACCAAATAAAAAAACGAACAATTATACGAAGAATTTTCGTATAACTGTTCGGGGTAATTTATTTTAAGAAAGAAAACTGGTGGTAATCCCTGCAGATTGGATACACTTCGCTTTTATAGGTTTTAAAGTTTTAAGACACGGTCTTTCTTCACCTGCAGGCTCTAAAACAGCTTCCAAGGAATCCATGTGTATTCTGCCTGCTCCATTATTCCTACTAACAATGTTTAAGGGTTGAAAAAATATGGAACTAATGAAACGAATTGGTTTCACTACTAAATTAGCGCTTGTTCTCTTTACATTATCTATTTTATTTCCACCTCTTCTATTGAAATCCACTATTATTATCTCTTTATGGTACATAAATCTTTTAATTGTATGTATTGAACCATTTTCGCAATTGATTAATATGTGCTTGATGATATCTGTTATGGTCCGCCAGATGCCAAATCCCCCATTGAATGGTTGCATCGTTTCCATCTTCATATTCCACTGTTTGAAGTAAATCTTTATCCGTTAGCTGGCGGCATACAGATTTAAGCAAAGATAAAACATAATCATATTCGTTTAGAAGTACTTCTAATGAAATATCTGTAACTTGCGGTAATTGATTATTTTTATCTAACATTGGTCTATATCTATCTTCAAGTTCTTTGGGAATTACCTTTCCTCTTATTCGATAGACCCAATTTAAGTCAACATACATTAAATGTCTCAGCAATTGAGCCGTACTATTGTCATTTTGACTTGGACCTTTATATTCTAGCTCCTATTGATCCATACCAGCCACAATTGATTTGAGTCTTTGATAATTATTTTCTACCATGGAATATAGCATACCCACGATAGGATCCATTTGCGAATCTCCCTTTAAATCTAATATCATCCTAATTCTCCTCTTTATATACCAATATAATCCATAATTGTTTTTCATGTTGAATTTTTCCTATGGAACTGACATACTCCGTTGTACACCATAAGAAACTATCTTCCAAACACTCTAAGGAAAGCATCATTAGTTCAAATAATATCTAAGTTTTTTAAAACCCTTTGTTTTAAATAATTATACTGTTTCTCATTTGTATCCATATATGCTTCTTCTCTGTTTGAAGGACTATCTAAGTATACGATAGCTTCTCTAAATTGAGATGCTGTAAAATCGTATCGTTTTCCATTCAAAACATTATAAAAATGCCATCCATCAGGAAGTTTAGTTTTTTTAATTTCTCCACCTAATATATCATTTACTACTAATGTGGTTACACCACAATGTCCCTTTGCTGGATTGTCCTCACTCCATTTTGAACTTGATTCTAAAGACCAAGATTTATACAGAGCTTCTTCAATCTGTTTTATTTTTAATGAGATATTCTCCATATAATTCAGTTCCCCCTTTTACAAAAGCGTATTTTTCCTTATTGGCATTATTCCATTAATCAATTCATCTATTGTTTTCAAAGCAATCTTGCCTGTTACTTTCAAAAAAATTTTGCAAAAAGAAAATGATGGGAAACCTTCTCAGATTAATGAATAACCAATTCGCAGATTTTAACATATTGAAATAAAATGTCTATTCGTGTTGAACATTCTTATACTTTAACCATTCATCAATTTCCGATTTCATAAACCTTTTTTGATTATCGATTTTTAAGTAGGGAATAAATTGATATGTATCATAACTACTTAATTTAGCCCTTTCCAAATCATCTTCCTTTATGATTTTTCCTATCGCTTCCTCACTTATCTGAAGATATTCGGAAAGTTGAGTGATTGTCATTAAATCAGGGATAGCTTGCTTATTAGTGGTTTTATTCTCTAAATCTTTAAAGTTATCACTTAAAATAAATGCAGCTAATACTATTGCTATTCCCAATATTAATACACCAACTATATAGGTTTTCTGTTTCACGCTTCAACCCTCCATAACGTAATTTTCCTTATTAAATAATGTATATCAACCATTTCTCTCTACTCCATACTCTACTAGAGAAGGCTCATTATAAATCTTTTAATCCACTAAAATCCTATCTCCTTTACTTGTCGGTTGAGAAGTCACCAAAAACTCTACTTCATTATTTGATTTATTAAACATCTGGTGTGGCACTAAAGGTGGAACCTCTATTCCCTCGTGCGGTTTTAAAGTTATTTCTTTGCCGTCAACTTCAATCGTTGCTACTCCTGATAAAACATAGAAAAACTGGCGCGCGTGTTGATGATAATGTCTTACTTCTGATGTATGAGCAGGCATACGTTCATGAATTATACTCAAATCTTGATTCTTCACTAAATGCCATCCATCACAATTATCTCCCCATAGGTAATGTTCCGCATTGCTTTTATTTTTTTTCACTCTTTTTCTCTCCCCCCTTATATTAATAACACAACTCCATCCATCCTTCTTCCTCTTTAACTGCGAGTTAATTATTCTCGTCATTCATAACCATTTGGATGAAATGTTGGGCAGGCATTGAAAGTTCATCTTCTCTTCTCCTGCAGATGGAGATAGGGTTTTTTAACTCAATCCCTTCTACATTCACCTTTGCTAAATCTCCACGAGCAATATATTCTTTAACTTCTAGAGACGAGGCAAAAGTAACCCCATAACCTTCCATGACAACCCTAATCGCTTCATTTAATCCATTAATTTGTAAGCCGACGGTTGGTTGATTAATGCTGTTTATTGTACATAGCGAAACCAACTTTTCACGTGCAGAACTGCCCTTTTCTCTAAATACAAATGGCTCGCACATAATTTGATCTAATGTAACCTTTTTTAAAGCAAACTTATGGTGTTTGTGCACTACAAACCACATTTCATCTTCAAATAATTCTCTTCTGGTTAGAAATGGATGGAATTCTCTTTTCCCACCGATGAAAGCTATTTCTGCCTGATAATTAATTAATTGATCCATCGCTTTAAGCGAATTAGTAGTAGTTAATTCTACTTCAACCTCAGGATATCTTCGCTTATATTTTGCAAGCCATTTAGGCAGCAGGAAATTTGCTGGAAGATAGGTTGCAACAATGCGCAGCTTTCCGATCGACCCATTTTTATATTGTTCAAGATATACTTCCATTTCTCCTTCAAGAGAAAACACTCTTTTAGCGTGTTTGGCAAGTTCAATCCCTGCTTCCGTTAATAAAATCCCCCTCCCTTTTGGAGCTAATAAAGTCATCCCTATCTCTTGTTCTAATTTTTTTATTTGTGCTGTTACAGCAGGTTGACTTATATTCAGCTCCTCTGCAGCACGAGTAACATTTCCTTTTTCAGCAACAATGTGAAATAGCTTCAAAGCGTGAAGATTCATATTACACCTCTAGATTCATAGATAAAAGTTATCAATGACAAATAAATATATATTAGATTTATTTATTATTTTCTTTTATTCTAAAATTACAAAAACTAATTCGCAATAAAAATTTTCTTTTAAAGAGGTGAATGGGATCTACAAGATACCCAAATAATGATGAAATTTGTATGTATTGAGTGTAAGAAAGAATCTACTTCAAACGAGTTTGTATATCATTGTTCATGCGGCGGTCTGCTTGATATTGTGCATGACTTTCAACATTATGATGCTGACTTATTAAAGCATTTATTTAAAGAACGTCTTTCTGAGCGGATGACACCTTATGCAAGTGGTGTATGGAGATACAAAGAGTTAATCTTTCCTGAGTTGCCTGATAACTTTATTGTCACAAAATATGAAGGGAATACAGGATTATATGCGTCAGAATTACTACAAACTTATACAGGGCTTAAACAAGTTTATATCAAGGCACAAAGTGAGAACCCTAGTGGTTCATTTAAAGATAACGGCATGACTGTTGCTGTTTCTCATGGCAACTCCTTAGGGTATAAGAAGTTCACTTGTACGTCAACCGGGAATACTTCTTCTTCTTTAGCGATGTACGCATCCATTGCTAACGCAGATTCTTATGTGTTCGTCCCAGATAAAGATATCTCTTTAAATAAGGTTCTGCAGACAGTTTCTTATGGTGCAAAAGTGTTTAGTTTTCCGGGGACTTATGATGACGGCATTCATTTTTTGGAAAAATATAGCAATGAACTTGAATTATATGTTTGTAATTCTATCAATCCATTTAGAATAGAAGGACAAAAAAGTATTATTTATGAAATCGCACAGTATTTAAACTGGGAACTACCTGAATGGATAATCGTTCCTGGTGGTGCTTTAAGCAATGCAACAGCATTAGGAAAAGGATTATCTGATTTATATACGCTGGGATTAATAAAGAAAATGCCGCGAGTGGCAGTTGTTCAAGCAGAAGGTGCTAGTCCGTTTCATAAAATGGTGTCCCAACAACAAAAGGAACTTATTCCTGAGCCTGTTCCATACACTCGTGCTTCTGCGTTGAATATCGGTAATCCACCAAGCTGGAAAAAAGCGCTGCAAACTCTATTGCAAACACAGGGAGTTACTATATCTGTAACGGATGAGGAAATTCTTGATGCTAAAGCTATGATTGATAAAAGTGGAATTGGCTGTGAGCCTGCTTCAGCGGCAACAATTGCCGGACTGCGCAATTTAGTTTCTAAGCAGGTAATTGATAAAGAAGAATCCGCCTTATGTATTCTGACTGGAAATATTCTCAAAGACACGGATGTTTTAAAGTACTACCATCATGAGGAAAATACCAATGCCACCTATAAAAATACCATCCATCATACCAATCTATCACGAAACAGCATAACTAATAGCATGAACGGTGAAAAATGAAAGTCGAAAGAACTTGACGGCTGATCGAAATTCTTTTTATGAATCTACTTTAACAAAAACGTTCCTACCTCTACAGGAACGTTTTTATTACTACATTTGTATATCCTATTTAATTTTTTTAAATAACGCTCGATAAATAGTTGACTTAAGCAAGCATTTTGGCTAGAATAAGAAAATAATGACATTATACTATTAAATGAGGTGTTAAAAATGATAGATGTGCAGAGTAAGTTTGGATTTGAATTCAGAAAATTCAATAGATTTTACACAGATGTTTTAGGGTTCCTTAATGAACATATCTATAATAGCCCTTTTTCATTAACAGAAACTCGTATTCTCTTTGAAATTTATAATACAGAAAATTGTACAGCCAAAAATATTCAAGAAAGATTAGATTTAGATGGCGGTTATGTAAGTAGAATTATCAAAAAATTCGAAAAAGAGAAAATGGTTTATAAGCAAAAATGTAAAGATGATGGCCGTAATCATCTTTTATATGTTACCAGTCATGGGGAATTGATTTACAAAGAGTTGGAGAAAAAAGCTAATCAGCAAGTAGAATACATACGCGAATCTTTGAACCCTGAACAGCAGCAAAAGCTGATAGCCTCCATGTGTACAATCCAAGAAATTCTTTCTGCCTCATTTAACGAAAAAAACGAGGAAGCCGTTTCTATTAGAAGTTATTATACTTTAGAAGATATTAACAACATGATTAAACAACAATGGTTATTTTATAATCAAGTCCATAAATGGGATTATAGTTTTTTAGCCTATCTTGAGGAGACATTTCATGCTGATATCGAAAGAATCTGGATTGCAGAAATAAATCGTGAATTTGCAGGCTGTATTGGCTTAGTGAATGATGGCAATAAAGTAGGACAGTTAAGATGGTTTTTAGTAAATCCATCCTTTCACAAAAAAGGAATCGGCACCCAACTTATTAACGCTCTTATCCAATACTGTAAAGATCATGATTATGAACGAATTTTTCTTTGGACCGTTAGTGATATGGTGACAGCCAGACCACTATATAAAAAATTCGGATTTGAAATAATGGAAATACAAGAGAAAAAGTCTTTGTGGGGAGCCGATTTAATAGAAGAACGCTGGGATTTAGATCTTAAAAAAAGCTAATCACTATTATTTGAGGGGTAAATATGCAAAGAACATTTCATTACGCATGGATTATTGTTTTTGTTACATTTTTGACTTTTTTAGCCGTTCAAGGTGTTCGCCTTTCATTTGGAGCATTTGTTGAGCCATGGGAAACAGATTTTTCCATGGATAGAGGAACCATTTCTCTTATCTCTACTTTGAGTTTTGTCATCTATGGGCTGTCTCAACCACTTATTGGGAGACTAGTAGATAAATGGGGGGCTCGTCTCATTTTATCCTTTAGTACTTTCCTAGTAGGAATAAGTATTTTTCTTACAGCTTTCGTAACACATCCCTGGCAGTTATTCTTTCTCTATGGAATTATGGTTTCTCTCGGTGTGGGAGGAGCATCCAATGTAGCTGCCACAGTAGTTGTAACCAATTGGTTTAACGAAAAACGTGGACTTGCGTTTGGAATTATGGAGGCTGGCTTTGGTGCAGGACAAATGCTTCTCGTCCCTGGATCTCTTTTGCTGATCCATTTACTAAATTGGAAAATGACCGTAGTTATCTTAGGCGTCTTTTTAGTGCTTTTTGTCTTTCCTATCGTTCTTTTATTTTTGCGAAATCATCCTAGAGAAAAAGGGGTAGTTCCTATTGGCGGCGAAATTGCCGAAGACGATACAGTTCCAAAAAAGACTCTAGACACAAACGCTTCCATAGGTAATGTCTTTCTAAAAAGACAATTTTGGTTTTTAATTTTACCTTTTGCAATCTGTGGTTTTACTACCACAGGATTAATGGATACACATCTTATACCATTTTCGCATGATCATGGTTTTTCAACAAGTGTTACTAGCGCTGCCGTAAGTATACTTGCTGGGTTTAATATTATTGGTATCTTACTATCTGGTATAATAGCTGACCGCTGGAGCAGCCGCAAAATGCTATTTCTATTATATGGAATGAGGGCAATATCTATTGGGATTCTCTTGTCTAGTCACAATCCTGCATTATTACTTATATTTGCAGTAATCTTTGGATTGGTCGACTTTGCTACTGTTGCTCCAACTCAATTGCTGGCAACGCAGTATTTTGAGGAATATTCCATTGGATTCATTTTAGGGTGGCTATTTCTTAGTCATCAAATAGGATCGGCATTGGGCGCCTATTTACCAGGCTTCTTTTATAACGAAACAGGTAGTTATACTATTTCTTTTTATTTTTCCATAATAATCTTAGTAGGAGCAGCCATCTTAAACATATTCCTTCCTGAACCTCATAAGATTACACAAAAAGAAAAATAGCCGTTCAAAAATAGCTACAAGATTAAAGGTAAGCCTAATAAACTGGCTTACCTTTCTATTAATTTACCCTGTTATGTTGACTAAATTTATTCGAAATTAATCAAGATATTACTTTATCCAATTTTCCTAATAATCTTTTATACTTTGATAAAGTTTCTTGATCTTCTATCTTAATACCTGATTGGAAAAATGTAACGTCGCCAGTTCCCTCTTTATTTATTAGATTCTTTTCTTCAAGAATTCTTTTTAAATTCTTTGCTGTTCCCATACTTCCAGAAATTATATTCGTATTATCAGGGAAAATTGCTCTTATGCTGTTTTCAAAATATGGGAAATGGGTACATCCAAGCACAATTGTTCCATATTGCGTGATATCGAACGAAGCCAATTGTTCTTTTAAATAAGGAATTACTTTCTCTTTCCTGAATTCAAAGTTCTCAGCAAATAGGACAAGACCAGGAAGAGCTAAACTGTCAACAATATCATGTTGGTCCAAACTTCTGACAAGATTATGAAATTTTTCTTCTTGAAGAGTTAAATTAGTTGCCAATACTAATACCTTTTTTTGTTTTCCTTCACAACTTTGAATTGCTGGTTTTACGGCAGGTTCAATTCCCAAAATAGGAAAATCATATTTATGGCGAAGATCGTCTACGGCGATACTCGTTGCCGTATTACAGGCAATCACTAATGCTTTAATGCCTTGATCAGCTAAGAAGTCTGCTGCACTAAAAATATAATCTCTTACTTCTTCTTTCGATTTTTCACCATACGGAACATGTAAGGTATCTGCATAAAATAAGTAATCCTCATTTGGAAGCAACCGCACTGCTTGGTGAAGAACACTCATTCCACCAATCCCAGAATCAAAAAATCCTATTCTCACTACTTTTCAACCTTCTTCTTATGTATTTATATCACTTATTAAGAATACCATTTTTTCTAAACATTTTTAAGTTCTAACTTTTGTTTAGGTAAACTGTCCTTTATAGTTAGAAGAGTTTGCGGAACTATAATGTAACAAAAAACGTCTACTACCTTTATGGATTATATTTTTTAAATCGAAATTATGAAAGCTATCTAATGAATTAGGAGTCCCTCAAGTGTATAATATTATGAATTTTCCTATCAGAGCAGCAATGCTAAACAGGCATTGCTACCCAATGTCCGGCTGAAACCTCTTTAAGGAGCGTATTCTCCACCTCATATTTAACTTGTCGATTATCTATTGGATCCATTTTTTTCTTATTTTTTTCTATCTTCGGATCAGGGATTGGGATGGCGGAAAGTAATGCCTTCGTATAATCGTGTAAAGGATTGGAATAAAGCTCTTCGCTTTCGGCAATTTCTACTATTTTCCCTGCATACATGACAGCGACTCTGTCACAAATATGTTTCACCATAGCTAAGTCATGAGCAATAAACAAATACGTAAGACCCAGTTTTTGTTGCAATTCTTCTAGGAGCTTTACTATCTGTGCTTGAATGGACACATCCAACGCAGATAACGGTTCGTCACAAACGATGAAAGATGGCTCCACTGCCAGTGCTCTTGCAATGCCAATTCTTTGCCTTTGCCCGCCTGAAAATTCATGTGGATAACGGTAAGCGTGACTAGCTTCCAACCCTACCATTTCTAATAACGCTTCTACCCTTTTTAAACGGTGATGGGGATCTTTATATAGCTGATGAATATCTAGCGCCTGGCCAATAATATCAAGAACTTTGAACCTTGGATTAAGACTTGCATATGGATCTTGAAAAATAATTTGCATATGACGTCGAAGCATTTTCAACTCTTTCTTATTTAGTCGATTAACAGGAATTCCCTGAAATAGGGTTTCGCCACTAGTTGGCTCATGCAAGCGTAAAATCGATCTTCCTGTCGTTGATTTACCAGATCCTGATTCTCCCACAAGCCCTAATGTTTCACCAGCATGGATATGAAAACTAATGTCATCTACTGCTTTTAATATTTTCCCCTTGCCAAGATCAAAATGCTTGTTTAATGAATTAACCTCAAGGATTGGATGAAGACGCGCTTCTGAAGTTATACTGACTTTTCGTTTCACCTTCTTCTTCTCATCAAGTCTTGGTAAAGCATTTAGCAGCTTTTTTGTATAGGCATGCTTGGGCTGCTCAAAAATGTCCTCTGTTGTGCCAGTCTCTACTATTTCTCCTTCTTTCATCACTACAACACGATCACACATTCCTGCCACTACTCCGAGATCGTGTGTAATTAGAATGATAGAAGTGCCGAATCGCTGCTGCATCTCCTTCATCAAAGCAAGAATCTGAGCCTGAATGGTAACATCTAATGCCGTAGTTGGCTCATCTGCAATTAGAAGAGTTGGCCGGCAAGCCAATGCCATTGCGATTACTACTCTCTGCCTCATCCCGCCTGAAAATTCATGTGGATACTGATTAAATCTTTCATCGGGATTCCTTATACCAACAAGCCGCAGTAATTCCATTGCCTGATTTTTCGCTTGTGATTTTGACAGACGTTGATGCTTAGAAATCCCTTCTGCAATTTGCTTCCCAACTTTAATCGTAGGATTTAAAGAAGTCATTGGATCTTGAAATATCATTCCAATATCCTTCCCGCGAATCCCTTCCATTTCTTTTTCCGTTTTTTCTGCTAGATTTTCTCCCAAAAATGTTATATCGCCACTTTTCAAGTGAGATGGCGGGGATGGTAGTAGTCGCATAATAGAACGAGCTGTTACGCTCTTTCCACTACCGGACTCCCCAACTATACCTAATGTCTCTCCCTTTTTAATATCAAAACTAACTCCCTTTACCGCTTCAAGCTCTTGTTCATTTGAAGTAAATGAGACTCTCAGATTATCAACCTTTAATACTACTTCCATAATCTCCCCCACTATCTTTTTTCTTATTTCTCGTTTTCTTTCAAACTATGTATTGATTTTTCTGATATCTACAAATAAAATATACTATACAGGTCGGAATAATGCAATTTAAAGAAAAAGGGGGGAAACAATACTTTGGAACCTGTTCATGTAAAAAGCACCAACGTTAGTAATCGTACTAGAGCATTCTGTAATCTTGTACAAGAAAGCTTTATAAAGCTTCAAAAAAGACCTGTTTATCGCTGGGCAATCTATATTTTGGGCTTGCCTCTCACACTCTTCGCCTTGTTCCTGTATTTGTTCAAGAAACAGAATGATCCTTCAAAAAAATCTATGGAAGAAATAGAAGAACAATTACGTAAAGAAGGGCATTGGGAAAGCTTACATAAAAAATTTCGCTTACAACTAGAAAAGAAGGTACAATTTTTCAATCAAGCACATACACACTCTGAACTAAATAAAGAAGCAAGAAAATGGGCGAATGAGCAATTTCAAACGGACATAATGGAAAGAAGCAAGGAAAAAATGCTTGCGTTAGGAAACAAGAAGGTATCCTTTTCAGAAACCTTCCTAGCTTTCATCACAAACAAAAAGATAATTTCCCTTTTGTTTTTACCTGGTTTACTGATGTATGTATTTTTGCTGATCTGTATTAATCCCTATCTAAAGTTCATCCTAGAGCGATTAATAATGAGCATTTTTGTCATTTTTGGCGTAACACTTCTTGTCTTTACTATTTTATATTTTTCACCATTTGATCCGGCAGTTAATATCCTTGGGGAAACAGCAACGAAAGATCAGATTGCCAACTTTAATCATATCTATGGTCTTGATCAGTCTTATTTTCACCAATTGATACAAGCCTTTAAAGGAATTTTCACCTTTGATTTAGGCAATTCCTACACAGGAAATGAGGAAGTCGCAAACAGTATTGCAAGAAAGTTTCCAATCACATTTACACTTGCTTTTATTTCGCTTATTATGGCAATCCTTATTGCGATTCCTATAGGCATTATTTCAGCAACTAAACCTAACTCTATTTTTGATTATAGTTTTATGTTTATTGCTTTAATCGGTTTATCTATTCCAAATTTTTGGCAAGGGTTAATCTTTATTCTTAATTTTTCGATTAAATTAAAATGGTTTCCAGCTACATACGTACCTGATAATTGGATTTCCATTATCATGCCTGCAGTCGTTCTTGGAACTGGTCTTACTGCTTCTATTGCCAGGATGATGCGTTCTTCTACCCTTGAGATTATTAATGAAGATTATATTATCACCGCAAAGGCAAAGGGATTAAGCAAGTCAACTGTAATATGGAGGCACGCTGTCACTAATGCCATGATTCCCGTCATTACCGTCATCGGTCTATTGTTTGGCGGAATGCTTGGTGGAGCAGCTGTGACAGAAAAAGTTTTTAATATTAGCGGAATAGGAAGCTTTATTGTTGATAAGCAATTCATACCTGATATTCCGAGTATTTTGGGCGGAGTGGTTTATATTGCCATAACGATTTCCCTAGTAAATTTATTAATTGACGTATTGTATGCATTCTTTGACCCACGTATACGTACGAAAATGAAACAATATTAAAGCAGGTGTTACGATGTCTAATACTACGGTAGATACACCACATTACCGAAGAAAACAAGCACAGAAAGTACCTTTAGAATATTCACAAGCAGTTTTTTCCTTAATCGTTTCTCTTATTCTGACCATCATTTTCTTAATTAATGGCTTTGATTATTCATCAGCTGTGATTAAACCATTTTTCTTAAGTGCATTTGCTGCCTATCTATTCGTATCAATCATACAGGTATTGATTACATGGAAGATTAAACAAAACCTGAAGCAGTTTGGCTCTATTCAAAAATCAACAAGAAAATGGGGATATTTTCAGTTATTAAGTGTACTGGTTGGGAATGTATTTACTGCTTCATCCGGACTATTACTAATTAAAGAAAACAAATCAATTGACTATATATTTGCTGTTTACATGCTACTAACACAGTTTTTTGTGATTGCTGTTTCTGCTTTAAATTTGTTTAAACCATATGTTGCAGATACGTTTTTACTAGGCATGTATATTCTCATTGCGATTTCTTTTTTTTATCTTTACGTCTTTTATTTTCTATTCAAAAAAGACAGAAGTACTTTAAACGCTACAAAAGTTATCGTACTTTCTTTAATCTTGTTCCTTACTGCACTATCAGGGAACTTATTTGCCCTTCTTTTAGGAATAAATTTCTTGCGTGATTTAAGAAAAGAAAAACAATCTGGGAAAGCTGGATGGAATACAACGTGGAGGAAAATAACCAATAATGCTTCTGCCATGCTTGGCCTATTCTTTATTATTTTTCTGTTTGCTTTATCTATATGCAGTTATCTGACATTCGATAAAGATATGGCAATGGAGAATAATTACGGTGCCATCCTTCAGACACCCAGTCTTGCCTATCCTTTAGGTACAGATGATTTTGGTAGAGACCTTTTTTCTAGAATTATTTTTGGAGCAAGAATTTCATTAACTGTAGGGTTTCTATCTACTATTATTCCATTATTTGTCGGTGGGTTCTTAGGTGCCTTAGCTGGTTATTATGGTAATCGAGCAGATAACGTAATCATGAGACTATTGGATGTATTGTACGCTATTCCTGGTATTTTACTTGCAATTGTCATTATTGCCGCATTTGGTTCGAACACTATCACCCTCATTATCGCTTTAAGTGTTGGATCTATCCCAACATATGCACGCACGATGAGAGCAAATATTCTCATGATTACGAATCTCGAATATATTGAATCCGCAAGAGCATTGGGAGCAAATAATTTTACCATCCTGTTTAGGCACGCAGTTCCAAACTCGCTTGCACCGATGATTGTTAAGTCAACCCTTACTATTGGCAGTGCTGTGATAGCTACAAGCAGTTTAAGCTATCTTGGATTAGGGGTTGAACCGCATATTCCAGAATGGGGGAATATTCTAAAAATCGGGAGTGCCTATCTTGAATCCCATTCCTATCTTGCCATTTATCCTGGATTATGCATCATAGCCTTAGTCCTTTCCTTCAATTTTTTGGGAGACGGTCTTCGAGATGCATTGGATCCTAAGTTAGATTAATAAAAAAATATATTTAGGGGGAATTTTGCATGAAAAAGAGTTTATTAGCCTTCTTGCTTGTCTTTGTTTTAGTCGCGGCAGGATGTGTCAATACGAAATCAAGTGTTGAGGAAGACAAAGGGAATGATGGGAAAACAAGTGCAAAACCTACCATTGAAATCTTGGGCAGCAGCACAAGTGAGTCTGACATCAATATTTTAAGAGATCAATTAATAAAAAATGGATTTGATGTTAAATTAAATCTTCAACCAGACTATGCGAGCTTCAAAGCGCAACAAGATGCTGGAAATTATGATGTTGCGGTATCTAGCTGGACGACTGTAACAGGTAACCCAGATTATGCAGTACGCTCCCTCTTTAAAACAGGCGGAGATTATAGTATTTTAGCAGATGAAGACATTGATACTTTAATTGATAAGGCAAGTACGCAATCACCGGATGAATATAAAGAAACATATAAGGAATTAGAACAAAAACTAGTATTTGATAAAGCTTATATCGCTCCTTTATACATTTCTTATAAAGCCCAAGGAGTAAATAAAGAAGTCTTGGATCCAGCAACTGTTCGACTTGCAAAATCTAGAGCAATCGCTTGGGAAACAATTGACTTTAAAGATACTTCCAAACGAAATACGGATCCATTAATTGTTCAACAGGCTATTTCTACACTGACATCTCTTGATCCGATTAAAGGAAATGATGGATCTATTAATACATTAAACACAAATATGTATGTCCGTTTAATTAATTTAACAGATGACGACCAAGTCACTGCGGAAGGATCTCTATCTCATAATTACAGTATCGCTGATGGAAATTCTGAATATTACTTCTTACTAAGAGATGATATTAACTTTGCACAAATCAAAGACAAGAAAGCTGTTGACACTGGAGAAAGAGTTGGTGCAGACGATGTTATCTTCTCGCTTGACCGCGCCAAAGACAAAAATTCTGTTCCGGATCACCGTACATACAGCCTTCATGAACATATTAAAACAACGGAGCTTGTGACAGATTTAGCAAAATTAAATGCGAAAGAAGCTGGAAGCGGCACAACCATAAAAGCAGCACTAGAAAAAAATCTTGACAAGGAAATTACGGAATTAGTCTCTGATAAAAAAGATGCAAATAATAAGGAAGGCAAATATCAAGTAGTTAAAGTCACTACTACTGAGCCATTCCCCCAAGTTTTAAATTATTTAGCCCATCAATCTGCAGGTATCGTTTCGAAGAAACAAGTAGAAAGTATTAATACGTATGATGTAGCTTCCTTTGACATTAATAAAGACATTCCTTATGGGGATCAAAATACAGTAACTGAAGGCGACAAATATAATAATACATTATTTGCTAGCGGTCCCTATATTCTTTCTTATAAAAATGATTACGAAGCAGTATTCTTAAAGAATCCTGCATACCAAAAAGGTACCGATTTTGAGCCGAAAATTTCTACTGTTCAAGTACGCTTTATAGCAGATGCTGATAGCGCCCTTTCTTCTTTACGAAATGGGGAAATTCACCTTTTCAATGGAGTACCTGAAACGAAATATAATCTAGTGGAAGAAGATAGCAAGCTTACCCTGCAACGCCAAGAAAGTAACGGTGTAACCTACTTATTATTCAATACGAAAAATAGAGAAGTAGCGAATAGTGATGATTTAAGAAAAGCAGTATTGTATTCTATTAATCAAGACGACTTTATTAACTATTATCAAGGCAATAAAATTAAAGCAGTTTCAACCGTAAGTCCATTAGTAGAGACTGGCAATGAGTTAAACGCCGATGCTGATAAAGTAAAAGAGTATTTAAAAAAGTACAACGAAGGTAAATAACTATTCCTCTCTCTATCCTATCTTTTAGTTAGGATGGAGAGAGTTTCCCACCAAAAACCAAATTCTCATCCATTTTTTCTATAGATATTCTTCTAATTAACTTTAGATGGTGTTCTCTCCTATTTATGAGTAAAAATGCTCCCCCTAACCTTTTTTGCAAAGGTATTGTGAATCAAGAAGCTTAGCATATTATCCATCACCATTTTTTTGATTAAAGAATTACTTCCTTTATTTTTTCAAAAGTATTACTAATAATCTCTCTTGAGAATTCTTAAATTCGTTAATAATAATGAAATAATCAAAATAAGAATAGCCAATGCCCACCAGAAGGCATTAATGGGCGCATCATGCTCCACAATAATTAATCTTACTATAGCTGTAATACCAATATAAATGAGATAGCGTAATGGAAAATGAAAATGCGAATCAAAATACTTGATTATTAAAGCTATAAATTCGAAGTATAAGAAGAAAGTAAGCAGTTCCTCAGTAAATAAATAATAATCTCTTTCATCCTCTGTTACAAAAGCGACATAGGAAAAGATAAACCATGTTTCTTTTATAAGAAGAAAACTCAATGTTATCCCTATAAGAAACAAACAGCTATTCAATAATACTTGTAAAAATATAGGCAGTTGCGTAAAAAACTTGATTAGATTAGCTCTAACACTTTGCATCCATCTAGCTCCTTTTATTAGGTATGTTATCTATTTAATATGAGCCATATTTTTATTATTAACCATTAAAAAGGAGGCTTTTTAATACTTCTCATTTACATCATCTTATTCCAAATCTATGCTCCTAAACAGGCTATCGCTAATATAAATCCCCTTTCTTAATGACGTATTATGCTGTAAATCTTTCCTCTCACCATACCTCTGTCTTCGGACCTTTCGTTAAAACTTTATTTTTTGACATTAACAATAGCAATTTTGAGATAACTGTTTCTCACTCTTCTTTGCTATGTTAAATCCCATTCGACAGGTTTACAATTGTATAGTATAATTTTCCTTTATTGGTATGAAAACAATAACACTTAATCTATAACGTAAAGGACTTACTTTCGCCTTACATATAAAGATATAGTCTGAATTCTGCGTTATCATAAATAATAGGAGGAGATTTCCATAGAAGACTTGATTTTACAAATGATAGAGGCCTTTAAAGGACTTTCGTATTTTGGTATTATGCTTGCATTAACTTTTGAATTTGTTCCAGCAGAACTGGTACTACCTTTAGCTGGCTATTGGGTATATGAAGGAGATATGAATTTATATGGGGCTATTTTTGCAGGTTCGATCGGCGGTGTATTGGGACCACTCACTTTATATGCATTAGGCCGTTATGGCGGAAGAGCAGCAATTATGAAGTTCAAGAAATTTTTTCTCTTAAAGGATGAACATATTACTAAATCGGATCAATTTTTTGAAAAATATGGTGGAAGTATCGCCTTTTTAGGACGATTTATTCCGTTAGTCCGAACGGCTATTTCGATTCCTTGTGGAATGGCCAAAATGAATATATGGAAATTTATCATATATACTTATTTAGCCATGCTTCCCATTACAGCGATGTATGTCTATTTGGGCTATAAATTAGGACCTCAATGGAAAAAAGCGGGCGAAGTATTTGGTCAATATACGAACTATTTATTAATCCCTATCGCAATATTTATTATTATTTGGCTGTTTGTAAAAAGGAAAAAGATGAAGGTGAAGGTACAGTAGTTGAAAAGAGACTAGCCCCAGCATGTATTTAAAACATACTGGAGCTAGTTTCTTTTTTCCTGTAATAATAGATAAAGTGAATAGTAGCAATACCTCTTTGCTCGCTATCGAGATTACTGCTAAAATCGGAAATGGAAAATTTACCTGTCATTGGATTTTTATTTTTACCCATCCTATTAAATGGAGGTGGTAAAGATGAAAAAGGAAATTCCAGTTGAGTTTACGGGAAAGGTTCTCGATCAACGAAATAATCTTACTGGTCCAGATGATTCAGGAAAAGCTTCCTATCCAAAAAGGCCAAAACATGTATCCATCCAAGAATCGAAAAGAAAATAATTCAAAATCTGCCCTCTGTCCCATCAAGGGGGCTTTTCTATTGCCTCTCCTCCCCTATATTTCTAACTGTCCAGCGATTTAGCTTATCCTTTCCAATATTCTCCGTTTTTGATAAAGCATATTTGCAACTTCTCCTACCTCTTTTATGGCCGCTTTATTCGTATAGGCACCAAAAATCATTCCGGCTACTGGTATCATTTGAAAAAGTTTTTTCCATCCAAAATTATCCCGATAAGAAGCAAACACCTCTCTCCACCCTTGCAGCTGTGCGAAACCTTCCTCCTTAGAGGCATTGGTCAATTCATTTAAAATGGCTCTTTTTCCAACTATATCAGAAGACGTAAATTGCATACATTTAATCATAAATATTCGCTCTTCCTTATCTGAAGGGTCGTAACCATATGCTAATGCTACTTCTTGGATGGTTTTTAATGTAATTCCAAAGATAAGGGGGATATCAATAGCTAGTGTAAAAATACCGCCAAAACCAGTAGTAGCCCCTTGAAGTTGGGCATTTTTCGCACGATTTTTGATAAAGGCTTCTGCTGTCTGTTCCATAGAATCAATCGGAAAATATTTTATATCTTCCAATTTCACATCTTCCTTTAACGATAATTCTTTTTTAACTTTATACAATGTTTTCTCATTATCCACTAGATACTGTCCGCCATTATCAATATATACGGCAATTTCATCTAATAGTATATGTATTTTCTCTTGGATGTATGTCGGTGTCAATTTATCCAACAGCACAAATGGGAGTCTTCCAATTTTTTCCCAAAAGAACAAACCTTTTTGGTTTTTCTCCCATTTTTCAATATTCTTTAATTTTTTTCTAAGCAGCTTTTGATTTTCCATTTCTTTATTTTTGTTTAACTGTTCCATTTTTTTCTCCCAATTTTCGAATTATCTTTAAATGCATAATGAATTGCAATGACGAGATATGATTCCACTCGATTTTTAAGATAATCATTTATTCGAGTTTTCATATAAAAAAGATTCATTAAAAAGGCCGTTATTCTACTCGCTGCTCATGCACTCTTCTATCTTACTAGGGAGTCTATTGCTCACTATATGAATCAATAACGCTAGCGCATATAGAGATTTGG
Organism: Niallia sp. FSL W8-0951; assembly: GCF_038006525.1. Classification (NCBI taxonomy): domain Bacteria; kingdom Bacillati; phylum Bacillota; class Bacilli; order Caryophanales; family Bacillaceae; genus Niallia; species Niallia sp. FSL W8-0951. The sequence continues at coordinate 903,051 of NZ_JBBOVK010000001.1, read as the reverse complement.
CATAGATATAAAATAGTATACCAACGATTCCATTCATTATAGTTAACATATCCCCAAAAGAAAGTTAATGTCGTATTAGCAACGAAAAAACACCCAGAATATAAAATAAATCATAAATTTATTTTTTTCTATTGGCATAAAATTCACATACACAATGTCAATAGAGGCATGCAGTGTTATTTGTATGATTAAATCATACAATATTACTTTATAGCAAGACGATCGTCCAATTCGAATTAAATCCTTTTCCTCTCCTTTGGTATTCCCTATTTCGTAATCACTTCAATATCCTCATGCGTAGGTTTTTCCGTTGTATAAGTAATCCAATAGGTATATTCTCTTGAAAAATCATCAGTAAAATGCTCTAGATAGGTTACTGCTTTGGCCGATTCACCCAGCACCTTTACCTCTTTAACAGTTGTATTTCCTGTTGGCATCGTAAGAGTAACAGATGGTCCATCCTCGCGTTCAAATATCATAGAGCTATCAACAGATACTGTACGATCCTCTGGTCCCGCTGCCCATTTTACTTTCCCTTCCTTATTCTTCAAAATGACTAAATCAGGATGATGCGTATTGCCGCTTTCATGTTTGTTTTTAAAAATAACATAAATGAAATCATCTTTGAGATCATAATCAATAACTTCTTTATCCTTTAAATGATGTTCTGCCATCACAGTAGTGATTTGTTCTTCAAGAGAACCAATATTAGCAGATTTCACATCAGTCTCTTTCCCTTCATTCGAACAACCGACCAAAATAACCAATATAAAAAAAGTTGCAAGGATTTTTTTCATAATTAAACAGCTCCAGACCTTTTATTCGGGTTTGTATAAGAAAAAAGCTGCTCAATCACAACTCTTCCCTTATTATTTTTTATTAGTATCTGTGTAATTATCCATTAATTCAAGACAGGATCTAAACATTTAATTATCGCTTTTTTTAAATTCATCTTTCAGATTTTCTATAAATTCTTCGTTTAAATTATATCCTGAAATAATCATCCGTCTCCATTATGCCTTCTTTTTCCTTTATCCCTAATAGATGCTCTATTAAAATATAATCATTACCTTCCCATCGATTTAGGGATATCGATAATGCATGGTATTGCAGCTCTCCCCCGTTCTTGTTCTTTAGAATTTCCATCTATGCTTTCAGCAATTTCACTTGGAAGTGTTTTTCTGCCAACTCTATATCTCTATTAGTTAAATTACTTAACGTATAGCTGCTCTCTTCTTCACTCCAAACATTCATCATAAATCCCCTTTTTAAAATTCGATTATTACAAGAAATTAAATATAATAGATAGGCATTATTATTGACGCTAAAAAAGCAAAATAACTTCTCCCCACTTTTCATGACAAGAAAAGCATCCCAGAAAGGATGCATTATTCGTAATCTTATGCTTTATATAAAATAACGGCTGTATAAATGCCCTCTTCTGTTATTGGTTCATTGTTCACAGCGAACTTAATATCGATTACTTCATGATTTCCCAATTCCTTTAACGCTTTATTTAAATGGTTCTCGAAATTTTTATCGTTCTCCGAAATAACTTTTGTCTGAATCATAAGATAGTACCTTCCTATTCCTAATTATTTCTTATATCCTTAGATAAATTACTATCCTCATCAATAATAAACGCAACAATCTTTCCGCTTTCCGAAAAATTCACTTGCCCCTTAACCTCATATTTTTCTATTGGAGAGCCATCGTCCTTTTTATAATCAATAATAGCCGTGTAATCATAGATATTTTGCTGTTTTTCCTTTTGGGCTACTTGAACGTCCTTTATCTTCATTTCACTGTTTTCTGGACTAGCTGCTATATAGCTTAATGCGTAGGTTCCTGTATACTTATCATACATTTCTTCGGTAAAAGATTCCTGATACTTCTTCTTTAAGTAAGAATCCAGGTCACTTGATGAGCTTGTATTTTCGTCATTCCCGATCATCGTGTAATTATTTGGATCTTCTAAAATGTCCCGAAGTTCTTTATTAGGCACTGTAAATGTTTCATTCAATACAGTTTCAAGTGTACTAATGTTTTTGTCTTTTGATTCCGCTTCAACCGAACAGCCCGCTAATGCTGCCACCATGACTATTAATAAAATAGAAGCACATTTACTAAAAAATTTATTCATTTTCTTCCTCCTCTCTCTAAAGGGATACGTTTGAATAATCAAAAAGTTTCAAATTAAAATAAAAGGTCTATACAAAAAAAAGACTTTGCTGGTTTTTGAAATAGAGCTGGCCATTCAATTATAGTTAAAACCACGTCTACTTCTCTCTCTATATCCACATTAAGAGAACCATAATAGAAGATTCATACTTACATAATAACCCTATTAGGATTTGGAAAAGCTGAAATATTGGGCATAAAAATACCCTGCTTATTGAGCAGGGCGAAGGTGAGGGAAGTAACAGAACATCCCGCCACTCACTATAACGAACCATTTTTTTATCTGTATATTCATCGTTATTTGTTAAAACGAACTTTTACCACCAAAGAGGGAAGAATGGACCAAATCTTCTTATTCCAAAGAATGGGAATCCAATTAATCCAAACCTTCTAAATGGGAATATTAACCGACTATCCTCGCTTGTATGATGACCACTTACCAATAAGTATACATTTTCATCATCGTAACTATGCAGAATACCTTGGTGAACTTCTCCATCTCTTGTTTCTATTTGAATAAATTCAAATAAGTGCTTGTGACATTTAGGATGAAACTTGTGTTTATAATGATCATGATCCTTTTTATGGTGATGATGATGGTGATGGCTGGATAAATGATGACTTGAAGATTCCATTAAATCTCTATTATTTTCCATGGCATTAGCCTCCTCTTATAGATTCACTGTAGTGTATGCTCAAGTGAAAATAAGGTTCAACTTTTAGTTTGACCATTTAATAGATATTTAGAACCATATTACATAGCATCCGTTTTTTTATCTTTTGTAAAGAAAAATACAAATATTGTTATCGCCAAGGCAATTAAGAACTTACTGCCCATGGAATCATTTTTTATCGTTGGTAAATCTGTTAAGGCCATTTTTCTTCCCCCTATTTCATCCTTTTTAAAGCTTTTATAAATTCGTCATCTAAGAAATAATTATCGGAAACAATTGCATTAAACTCTTTCTGATTTTTCTTTAGAAATTTCGTAACTGGAACCACCTTTTCTCTCCCGAATAAAGGACCACTTATACTTAAGGAAAACCGAGCATCAGAAGCCACAAAAAGACCTACAAGATTAATCTCGTCTTTTAAGATTAAGACAGCTATTATAATGTCGATTATATCCAATGTAAAATTACCAAGCGGGTTATCATTAATACTTTCCAACCTATTAGCTCCCGTTAACGGCCCGCCAACAGTTACCCCAAAATAGCCGGGGCCAAAATAAACCCGAGTTAAAGTTATTTGTCCTGTTAACAATAAAAAAGCTATAACAATATCAATCTCTCGTTGAATTTCTCTTATAGCATTTTCTTCCATAAAATCACATCCATTAGGAGGATTCCCCTATACATATATATATGTATCAAACAAAAAAGGGGAATAGGAGATACTATAGAATCTAATTTGAATTTGAAATCTCACCCTGATTCAAATTTCAGCTCCATTTATATTACAGAGGATCATTTCTCGATAATATAACAAGGGGGACGAATTTACGCTTAACTAAAAATACCCTACTCCGAAGAATAGGGCTTATAACAAAGATTTTATATTTAGCTGACTTTTATATCTTTTATTAGTCTATAGTGAAAAGGTAAGAAAAAGTAATAAATGATTATATATACAGGTATGCTATAAAGTAAACTCCATCCATTGTATCCCATAAATCCTGATATATGGCATGTCCACTCAATGAACAAAGACAATAACACAAATAATAGAGTTCGTTTCATACGATTATCTCTGTGCAATTTATTTAAAAACCATATCGCTAATGATGAGGGAATGAGTGCGTATGTTAGCAGCTCCCCAATACCAGTAGATTCTGCTCTCCCAAAGTCTACCCAATCTAAATATATTCCAAATACACTATTTGCAATCCAAGTAATAGCACCAATTACGCCATAAGTACAATAAATTTGCAGCCCATTCATTTTTTCCTTTGGCATAAATAATACCACCATTAATAATATTACTGCCCAAACAATAGGAACCCATATCCCTTTAGCATGAATGTCGAGGTTTTCAATAATTTTATTCAAAACAATCACCACTTTTTTTGAATAGTTTAACTTACATTTATTTATTTTATACACATAGAAACTAAAAAATCCCCTGCTCAAATGAGCGGGGGACAGTAATATGGTAGTGCTTTTGGAATAGCTTACTCTGAAAAATAGGATTTGCAGGTAAACATTTTGTAAAACCAATTATTATATGTATATAATCCTGTGTTTACGAAATGGAGAAAACAAGTAATTTACTGTTCATAATGAGTGGAATTCTAATTTCGTTTTGGACATTGAACATCTTTTAGTTCAGTTTGATTCTCGAATTATTATTACTTCCTAGTAATAAATCGAAAACATCATAATACTTGTAATCTCCAGTGGCTAGACCATTAACTATTTCCCAAAAAGGTTTATTATTAAGCTCATCATTATTTTTGTAATGTATATTTATTAATGATACTTCCGACGTTTCAAAAGGAACAAAACATACTTTCTTCTTATATGGTAATTCTATAAATTTATTTACTTCCTCCTCGTTTGTTGTATACATCATAACAAAAATGTTATCCCAACTAATTTTATTTTTACGACTCCTCCACTTACTAACTGCATGTTCCGTTGATGTATAATGATTAAAATGCAATATTACATCATTTAAATAAAAAACTGGATATTGTATTTTTAATTTTTCATCAAAGTTATATCTAGCAAATTCCAATTCAAAATTCAAATACTCTTTTGGATTATTTATTATTTTCAAATAATCTGTAGTACTTTCAAACATATTTATAAATGGAGATAAAAATTCCAATCCTAATCTATTATATGTTAGGCCGCCCCAACAGTTATTTGAAAAAATGGACAACTTTGATTTTTTTATTTGTACATATTTATTAATATCTAAATTTGCTAATCCAAATATTTTAATATTTATAATTTTATCCTCATTAATACCTATTGAAATGGCATCCCTTTTGATTGTGTTAAATGAAGACAAGCTAGCAACAATTAATAGGTCAAATTCTAAAGTTAGAAGTTCATCTGTAGATATGAATTTATAGCCATCTAGATATTGATATATAGACTGATTAGATGTTACACCCAAGATTTCAACATTTCCCAATAATTCATGATATCTAATAGAATTGATATATAAATCATATTCTATTCCTGTTCCCCATACTATACATTTATACTTTGACATAATAACCTTCCTTTTGTAATAATCATTCATTATTATATCAGGTTTAACTTCTAAATAACTCAAAAAAACGCATTTCTAAGAACAGATAACCAAAAGAACCATAATCAAGCGTGCTATTCGACCTTCACCATGTCTATATTTGGCATTTCCTCTTTCGTTGTTATCTCCCCTTTTCTCTATTCATAGGGTTACAGCTCATTAAACAATAATAAAAAAAGACTCCTCCTTATGGAAGAATCCTTTAAAATACTACATGTCCTTATAAATTGGGTGTAAAAAAGGAACTTAAATCATCTCGTCTAACTAAATAACAAAAGCATTTACGTACTTGTTTGATATTATAATAGCCGAAAATAAAAGAATTAGATACCATGGACTTATGTGACACTAATATGCGAGAATCACAAATTGAAATTACACAAATCCATTCTTTATATCTACATCAGACAAGTAAAAGTGTTCAGAATGTGATCAATCTCACCATAACCAGTCTATAAATAAAAGGTTTCTTCTACTAAATAATTACATCACACGCTTAAACATTTTCTCCATCTCATAAGTAGAATAATGCACAATAATCGGTCTACCATGTGGACAGGTAAATGGATCGGATGTTGTCCGAAGTTCGTCCAATAAACTTTGAATCTCGTCGTTTCGTAAATGGCGATTTGCTTTAATGGATCCCTTGCAGCTCATCATAATGGCAGCTTCTTCTCGTAAAAGCTTTATATCTACTTTTCTCATGGAGAGTACTTGTTCAATCATTTCCTCGATTGTTTCTTTTTCTTCTCCTTTTGGAAACCATTGTGGATGGGAGCGGACTACATAGCTTTGCTGGCCAAATGGTTCAAGAAATACGCCTACCTTTTCGAGCTCGGCTTTATTTTCTTCTATTTTTATCCATTCATCTAAGGAATAATCTAATGTTAATGGGATAAGCATTTCTTGTAATTCCTTATGGACCTCGCCAACTTTTTCCCGAAAAAATTCGTATTTAATTCGTTCTTGGGCTGCATGCTGATCGATAATATAAAGTCCTCTTTCGTTTTGTGCAAAAATATAGGTTCCATGCATTTGCCCAATTGGATAAAGGGGCGGAACTCTCGGCCCCTCTTCCACGTCAGCTATTTCTTCCTCTTCCCATGCTTCCTCTATCTCTTCTTCTGTTGCAGGCGCGGTAGTACTATTCCCTTCCTGTCCAAAGAAAAAGGCTGTGGCATCTGTTATAGTTGATTCTTCATCACTTTCTCCAGATTGCCGACTGCTTGGTGTGTCTTCAAGAGGTTCGCTCCAACTCGGCTTTTCTACTTGCTCTGTTGTTGGATTGGCAAAAACAGAATCCATTTTTGGAACTGATACTGGCATTGCCGATTCGCGAATCGTATCAAAGCTGAAGGCCGCTTGCTCTTCTTTTGGAGCAGGCTTTTTCTCGCGGATAAGTCCTGCTGGAATAAGCTCTTTTTTCTTAAATGCTGCTTTAATCGTATTGCTGACAAGTTCGTATAGCTCTTGTTCTTTACTAAAGCGCACTTCCATTTTTGATGGATGAACATTTACATCAACAAGAATTGGATCCATTTCTACATTTAAAAGAACAATGGGATATCTGCCAATAGGCAATAACGTATGATAGCCTTCCTGAATACTGCGTACAAGAGAATAGTTTTTAATAAAGCGGCCATTAATCATGGTGGAAATATAGTTCCGTGACGCACGCGTAATTTCTGGCAGAGCCATATAGCCACTTAGTTTAAAATCAAGGGTACTTGCTGAAATTGGTATCATTTTTTTTGCTATATTTAGGCCATAAATGCCCGCAAGCACTTGTCTTACATCCCCATTGCCATTTGTATGAAGGAGCTTGCGCTCGTTATGCACTAGGCGAAAGCTAATATCAGGGTGAGCAAGGGCTAGGCGGTTGACGATATCGGTAATATTACCAAGCTCCGTATGAATCGATTTCATATATTTCAATCTTGCTGGCGTATTAAAGAACAAATCGCTGACGATTATCTCTGTTCCCCTTCTTCCCGGCGCGCCTTCCTGTTTCACTAAATGTCCGCCGTTAAGCTCTACTGTTGTCCCTTTTTCTCCAGTAGAAGTGGTTAAAGTGACATGAGAGACAGAGGCAATACTTGGCAGTGCCTCACCTCTAAATCCAAGGGTGCGGATTCGGAATAAGTCATTTTCATCTTTTATTTTACTTGTCGCATGTCTGGAAAAAGCAGTTAAAACATCCTCTTCGTCAATTCCTTGTCCATTATCAAGGATACGAATGCTTTGTAAACCAGCTTCCTCGATAAAAATTTCAATTGAAGTACTTTTTGCGTCGATACTATTTTCTACTAACTCTTTTACAACAGAGGCTGGCCGCTCAACAACTTCACCTGCAGCAATTTTATTCGAAAGTGCATCATCCAGTTGAATAATCTTTGCCATTGTTTCTCCTCTTTTCTTTCTTACTTTTTTCGATCAGGGATAGGGCAGTGTATCAGCTGAAATAGTTGAATTTGCAGCTTTCATCGTTCCTATGAACACCACTTTTTCTAACGCAATTTCATTTCTATGCGTTCATACCACTGGCTTTACACTCTATCACCCTAACCCACTTTATCTATCATTACGGACTTTTTTATGAAGTTCGTACAATGTATTTAATGCCTGCATTGGCGTCATTTCTAATATATCTAAGTCTTTCAGTTTATTAACAATTTGCTTTTCTTTCGTAGAAATCACTTTTTGCGGTTTTTTCTCTTCTGTTTCAAAGAATGATAATTGTGCCTCTTCTTCAGCTATTTCAGCTTTCATAACCGGTTTTTCGATTACTGCCACGGCTGCTTCTCCAGCAAATTGATCCTTTTGCTCAAGGCTTGTTAATAGTTCTTGTGCTCGTTCAATCAATGCTTCTGGCAATTCAGCAAGCTGTGCAACGTGAATTCCGTAACTCTTGTCAGCTGCTCCCTCTTTTATTTTATGAAGGAAAACAACTTTTCCGTTTTGCTCCATTGCGCTGACGTGAACATTGCTTAATGATGGAAGCTCTTCTGCAAGCACAGTCAGCTCATGATAGTGGGTAGAGAATAAAGTCTTCGCACCAACTTCATGATGAATGTACTCAATGATGGCTTGTGCCAATGCCATTCCATCATATGTGCTTGTGCCTCGACCAATTTCATCGAATAGAATTAAACTATTATTAGTGGCATGCAGGAGTGCGTTTCTTGCTTCCAGCATCTCTACCATAAACGTACTTTGCCCGGAAATAAGATCATCGGCCGCTCCAATTCTCGTAAATACTTGGTCAAATAACGGCAGCACTGCTTCATCTGCTGGCACAAAGCAGCCGATTTGCGCCAAAATGCTTGTTAAGGCAATCTGGCGCATATACGTACTCTTACCAGACATATTTGGCCCAGTAATTAACAGCAATTCTCTGTCTTTATGCATGGCGCAGTCATTTGCTACATAGCTTTGTGCATTCATTACCTTTTCTACTACAGGATGACGGCCGTTTTTAATAGAAAGCGTACGATCACTTGAAAACACAGGCTTCACATAGCGGCGATCCTCACTTACTGTGGCGAAACATTGAAGCACATCTAGTGTGCTTACAGTTTTTGCAAGATTTTGTAAGCGTGGAATATATTCTTTAATGGTTTCCCGGATGGTTGTAAAAATCTCATATTCTAATTCCACCATTTTTTCTTCGGCTTGCAGGATTAAACTTTCTTTTTCTTTTAATTCTGGCGTTATATAACGTTCCGCATTAGCAAGGGTTTGTTTACGTTCATACTGTCCTTCTTGTAATAGATGGACGTTTGCTCTTGTTACTTCTATATAGTAGCCAAATACACGATTATAGCCGATTTTCAGCGATTTAATGCCTGTTTTTTCCCGTTCTTCTCTTTCTAGCTGGGCAATCCATGTTTTGCCGTTTCGGCTTGCATCACGGTAACTGTCTAATTCAGGATGGTAGCCGTCTAAAATAATATTTCCTTCTTTAATGGATAACGGCGGGTTTTCAACAATTGCTCGCTCCAGTAAATCAGTAATATCTTCACAAGGATCTAGGTCTTCAGCCAATCTCATTGCTTCCTTTGAACCAAACGATGCAACAATTTGCTGAATGATTGGTACTTGTTGTAACGATTTTTTTAGCTGGACAAGATCCCTTGCATTAACATTTCCAAAAGCCACTCGTCCTGCTAAACGTTCTAAATCATATACTTCCTTTAATTTTTCCCGCAAATCTTGGCGTTCAAAGTAATGTCCAATCATTGTCTCGACTAGATTTTGACGATATTCTATCTCTTCCTTATTTAATAGTGGACGATCGATCCACTGTTTTAAAAGTCTTCCCCCCATCGCGGTTTTCGTTTCATCTAATAACCAAAGAAGAGATCCTTTTTTTCCTTTTGAGCGAATTGTTTCCGTTAATTCTAAATTCCGCTTAGAAAAATAATCAATCTTCATAAATTGATCAATAACATAAGTAGAAACCGGCTGTAAGTGATCCAAGCTTCTCTTTTGTGTGCGATATAGATAATTAAACAAGCGGACAACCGTGCTTCTTAACTGTTGTTCTTGAATACCTTGCAATAATGGTACATGCACATCTTTTTCATCCAGATCATTTTCAATCGAAAGGGTCAATGTACCTCTTTCCTGTAATCGCTTCTGATACTCTTTTGAGAAATCGTCAGAAATTACGACTTCCTTTGCACCTGATAAGGATAATTCATTTAATAGAGAGTCGATTCCCTTAAGAAGAGTTGCTTTGCTTTCCCCTGTCGATAAATCGCTATAAGCAAAGCCAAATTGCTCATCTGCAAACAAAGAGATAGTGGCAATGTAGTTATTTTCTTTATCGGAAAGATTTTTCCCTTCCATCATCGTTCCAGGGGTAATCAGCTGAACGACCTCTCTTTTCACAACTCCCTTTGCCTGTTTCGGGTCTTCTGTTTGTTCACAAATTGCCACTTTATAGCCGCGTTCGACTAGCTGTTCAATATAATTTGCAGCAGAATGATGTGGGACACCGCACATGGGAATTCGCTCTGCTCCCCCTCCTTCTCTGCTTGTTAAAGTGATTTCAAGCTCCTGTGATGCTTTGATGGCATCATCAAAGAACATTTCATAAAAGTCTCCTAAACGAAAAAATAAAAAGGCATCCTGATAATCTGCCTTCACTTGTAAGTATTGTTGTATCATGGGCGTATATGTTGTCATAACTTCCTCCAAAATCCTGTCCAAATCTATTATTCTCCCATTATAACATAAAGAAATAGAATATTTCAGTGGGGGGTGTTGGGAAAAGAACATGAATATCTCTTAAAAATAATTGCTTTTTTTGTGTGAAGTTAAAGGTGCTAACTAGTTCATTCCATTTTGCTCCATTCTAGTATTATTTTTAAAAATAATACTAGTAATTCGCGAACAAATCTTTTATAATTTAGCTTGAAATAAAAGTTAATTTTAGGAAAAGGAGCAATTATCTTGAAACGTATTCTATCTATTCTTTTAACGATTGTTCTTATGCTAAGTTTTATGCCACATTCAAGTGCAGAAGCAAAAACAAAAGTTAAAAAGTACAAAAATTGTACAGCCCTTAACAAGGATTATAAGGGTGGCGTTGCTAAATCAAAAAGCACCAAAAATAAAGGTGGAAAAACAAAATACAAACCTTATGTATCTAAAGCCTTATATGACGCAAACAAAAAAATGGACCGTGATAAAGACGGAATTGCTTGTGAAAGATAATCTTCCTGCCTTTTTCTTACGCAAATAGGAAAAAGGCTTTTCTATTATTGATTATGAGGAATCATTAATAGAAAAAAAGACTAGGAAAAGCTCCTAGCCTTTACTCTTCTTCCCCGCCTACAAGGAAGTCTGGATTTAATTCCTCAAATTCTTCATCTTCTACTTCATCTTTAAACCATTCATCGTCATCTTCTTTGCCACATTCGTCTGTGCAAACCTCTACACAGATTTTTGTTTCTCCGATAACTTCAACGATAAATTCTTTTTCTACATGGACAATTATTTTATTGCCATTTGGCGAAATCACTGCTTCAATGCAGTTTGGTTGTTGCAAGACGCGTGCAATTACATCGTGGTCTTCTAAGCAGTCAGGATCACGATATTTTAATTTAATGACATCTGTATATTTCACACGCTCTGTTACTACTTCCGTTTGTGTATTGTCATTATAAGAATACCAAACGTTAATATCAAAGTATCCACTAATTTCTACTGTTTTACCAACCTTTTCTGCTTCATACGTATGGTTGATAATCCAGCAGCCCAAGATACTTGATGGGCTGTTGTCTGGGCAGATGGTATGATTGGATTTTGTAAATTTACGTCCTTTCGCTACGACTGCCTTTGTAATAATCTCTCTATATTCTCCCATGTTCGAGCGAAACCTCCTCATTCATTTTCATTTCATCCTATGCGGGATAGGAGTCTAGTGTGCGATAATTTTTAAAGACGATAAGTAATGCTTAAATCTACTTCATTGTATGTAAAACTTGGGTAAGTGTGCCGATATTAGCGTATTTTCTAGACATCTATCCTACTTTTTATCGATTCTTAAAAAAAATTTCCAATATTTCTTTTTTTAATGAAAGAACCTTACCATTCAGCTCTTTTTTAAGCTTTTAAAAAAAATATGCGTTTGTATTAATACATTCGCGGATACAGCTTGTTCTAATCTCTATATACTGTAGTATACGGTAAGGGGGTGAGGAAGTTGGCAGGGTTATTTAATAAAAACGATCAGTTTGATTTTAAATTCAATGTTAATGGTAAAGAGGTTACTGGTGAGGACGGAGCTAAATACGCACAAGAATTAATTACTAAATTATCTTCAGAAATGGGTGGATTAGTCCAAAAGTTAACCAAAGGTGTTTCTGAGAATGTAGCTGGAACTACAATGGATGCGATGAAGGAGAAAGTTGCAAGTGCGGTTGATTTAGATTCAATTAAAGAAAAAGTAAAACCACATCTTAATCCAGAAACGCTAAAAAGTATAGTAAGTGAAGACACCCTAAGCAAGCTGCAAGAGAAATTACCTGTCATTGATGCTTCAAATGATGATGGGAACCTTAAATTAAATGTTAACGGCAAGCCTATTTTTTCACTAGATCTTTCAGATTTCATCAAAAAATAAGTAAAGAATCTTTTCTTGAAAGGAGGTGAAGTCAAATGTTGTCTAAATGCACATCTGATTGTCACGAAGGTAAGGGTACTGGCCTTGCTGGTACTGATGTTACTGCTAAAGGTAAAGGCATTGGAAACAAAGGAGCAGAACTTCGCGGATTCACTAATGCTACTCAAGGAAACGGTAACCTAGCTAACCAATTTTCTGCTGCTGGTGCTGCTGGTGGTGCTGCTGTAGGTGTTAACTTATTAAACTTCTTTGTTGGTGGTATTTTAGTTAATGCTAACGTTGCTGGTGCTGCTACTGCTGTATCTTACAACGAAAATAGCCCTGAAATGGTGAATGAAGGTTAATCACCTTTAAGATAATCACTCCTATAAGAGATAAGCATATAATAAAGGGCAACATCTTCTTGATGATTGCCCTTTTCTTTTTACATACCTAATAAAAGGAGGCTAAAGAATGGCTAAAGAAAAAAATATTGGGTTAACTGCCGAGAAATTAAAGGAGCTTGGAGTACCAGAGGAGCTTATCGATAAAATTCTAGAAACAGGGGGGCCTTCTGTTAACACACATGCGGAAGGAGGAAATGGCGGAAGTGCCGTCAGTCTAACTTATGTAGACAATTACTCTGTCTTATTTCTTGTGTATACATTTCTATTGCAAACAGTTAATAACGGAAATGCAAAAGACAAAGAAACGAAGCAGCTTAATAAAGCATTGCTTTCGACCTTGCAAACAGCTATGAAGGAACAACAGGAATATCGGAAAGCATTCTTACGGGCGATCAATATTTTAAATAATCAAAACAAGTAAAAACCAAGCAAAAATATGCTTGGTTTTCATTTATATGTTTACATTGTATTTACCAAAACTGCCAGCGGTACTCTTGAGGATGTTTTTACCCTCTTTCCGCTTGTTTCGGAGAATCTCAGTGTTTTATTGTTCTTTCGTCTTCTCATTAGAAGAAAGAATTTCTGTTTCTACTGTTTCCGCGATCGTTTTTGTTACCATTTGCAGCATATCATTGACAATTTCTTGTGATTCTTTAAATTCACTGACGATTGGCAGTTCATCAATTTCTTTTTGTAAGGCATCAATTTTTGCTTCAGTATCTTTTAAAGCAGCAATTTTGCCATAGTGCTGAAGATTAACTGCTTGTTTTTGCAGCTTTTTAATCTGGGCAATTCGATCATTTACTTTTTGGTTTTGATTGATTTGTTTTTCGGCACGTTGGTAAAATTCCACTTCTTCTGTCTCACGAATCATTTTGGCAAGCTGCTCTGTTCGTTCAATAATTTCTTCTCGTGTGAATTTCGCCATTAGTTTGCCTCAACAGCTTCTGCTTCTAATACCTCAATCATTTCTCCGTTTAATGACCATGTTTTTGCATCGGTAATTTTCACAGAAACAAGTTTGCCAATTGCCGATTTTGGTCCAACAAAGTTTACTAGCTTGTTTTTACGTGTATAACCAGCAAGCACATCTGGGTTATTCTTGCTTTCTCCTTCTACAAGAACCTCTACCGTTTGGCCTTGATAATTCTTCATGGAATTAGCAGAATACTCATTAACTAAAGCATTTAGGCGCTGTAGGCGTTCCTTTTTAACTTCCATCGGAACATTATCTTTCATTCGTGCTGCAGGTGTTCCTTCACGTGGAGAATAGATGAATGTATAAGCCGCTTCAAAACCAACCTCTTTATAAAGAGATAATGTTTCTTCAAATTGCTCATCTGTTTCATTTGGATAACCAACAATAATATCTGTTGTAAGAGTTAAATTAGGAATAGCCGCTTTCATTTTGCGAACTAATTCTAAATACTGCTCTCTTGTATATTTACGTGCCATAATTTTTAACACATCAGATGAACCAGACTGAACTGGTAAGTGAATATGTTCCACTAGGTTACCGCCTTTAGCAAGCACTTCAATTAAATGATCATCGAAATCACGTGGGTGACTTGTTGTAAAACGAACACGCGGAATATCAATTTTGCGCATTTCTTCCATTAAATCTCCGAAACGGAAATCGATATCTGTGAAATCTTTTCCATAGGCGTTTACGTTTTGACCAAGCAAAGTAATTTCTTTATACCCTTGTGCAGCTAAATGACGCACTTCTTGAATAATATCCTCTGGACGGCGGCTTCGCTCTTTTCCGCGAGTATATGGAACAATACAATAGGTACAAAATTTGTCGCAGCCATACATAATGTTTACCCATGCTTTAATTTTTCCATTACGTACTTTAGGAAGGTTCTCGATTACATCCCCTTCTTTAGACCAAACTTCTACGACCATTTCTTTTGACATATATGCTTCATGAAGAATATTTGGTAAACGGTGAATATTATGTGTACCAAATATCATATCTACTTGTGTGTATGTTTTTAAGATTTTGTTTACGACAGATTCTTCTTGTGACATACATCCACAAACACCTATTAAAAGGTCCGGCTTTTCCGTTTTTAAATGTTTTAAATGCCCTAATTCACCAAATACTTTATTTTCGGCATTTTCACGAATCGCACAAGTATTAAGAAGAATAACATTGGCGTCATTGACTGAATCTGTTGCTTCATAGCCTAAAGCTAAGAAAATCCCTGCCATTACTTCTGTGTCATGTTCATTCATTTGACAGCCATATGTACGAATGTAGAATTTACGTCCTTCACCCATTCCGCGGAATTGTTCGGAAATAGAGAAATCCTTTTCATAACGAACTTCTTCTTTTCCTCGTCTTTTGGCATCTTTTAAGGAAGGCGCTTTATATACTGTTTCGAAATATTTGCTATAATCCTTTTCGGATTTTTTGTCCGAAGAATTATTGCTTCCGATTTGTTGTCCTTCTAAACGTTGGTTTTCGTTCATTTCATCTACTCCTCTCTTATCGATGATTTTTATTTCATCCATAAGTTTGTTAAAATACATGTTTAGGCTTCTTATTGATTGGTGTTTCCTTCTCTCCACCCATCAGAGTGAATTGATTAAAGCTGCTTAGACAAGAAAAACATCCATCCATATAATAGCTGCTGTTTCATATGTACTATTCTTTATAGACATATTTTCATTATTCTAGTATAAGCCTTTCATCTTTTGAAAACAATAGCAACGTTTTAAAGATATCATTCTACTATTTTCTTATTGTTTAACTAGAAAGAGACTTTCACCCTCCTCCTCAAAAAGAAGCTGATGATTTCCTTTATTTCGGAAACCTTTTTGCCATATTCGTATATAAGAATTTTTCTACTTGCGTACTTGTATAATATCTTGTTAGCTCATTTATTAGATTAGGATAATCAGCAGTAGAGGCTAGACCTTTTACCGTTTGGTCGATTCCATCGAAATCGGAACCAAAACCGACATGATCCTCTCCTCCAAGCGAACAAATATAATCAAGATGGCGCAGAATATCTGTAATAGTGGCTGAATTTGTTCCACTTAAAAACTGCGGTACAAAAGTAATTCCGATTACACTGTCTGCTTCTACCATTGCTTTAATTTGATCGTCACGTAAATTACGAGGATGTGGACAAAGATTATATGTATTCGAATGTGATGCATATGGATGATCAGCATGCTCCATAATATCCCAGAAAGCATTTTCCGATAAATGGGAAACATCTACCCAAATCGATTGTTTATTCAAAAGCTTCACTGTTTCTCTCCCGAATAAAGATAAACCTGCACCTCTGGGTTCTAGTGCTCCATCCGCAACAGCATTCGCATAGTTCCAAGTAAGCCCTACTGCTGAAACACCTAATCGAAGCAATGTTTTTAATTTTAGCAGATCTCCTCCAATTGCATCACAGCCTTCCAATGTTAGGAGTGCACCAATTTCTCCATCTTTTAATTCATTTATATCTTTTTGTGAGCGTATAAATTTTAAATCTGAATTCGGCTGTAAGATTTTTTCATAAAAGATATTTGTCATCGATAAAGCTGCTTCAAACCGCATATCAGGATGGACAGATTCTGGAACATAAATAGCAAAGCATTGAATTTTTGCTCCCCCTTTTTGTAAATCTCTCTTCGTCACATGAAGTTTGTTACTATTCTGAAAATTTATTGTTTTATCCATAAACATTTTAAATAATACGTCACAATGTCCATCAAAGTAATTCAAACCATTCACTCCCATACAAAGATGTTCTTTTTATGTAAATCTTGATGGCTATTCCTATCCCTCAAGATATCAATTGACTATAGTTATAAAAAAAGGATGCCTCACTCATTTGGTTTACTCTCCACAGTTTCAAGTAATAGCTTAGGAAAAAGTTTATTCTTCAACTTAATCCTTACTGCGGGGCCTAAACCGTATTGAGGAGACATCCCCCTTCCTTTTTGAAGGTTGCTCTATTCAGGTCCAAAAAGATCAGAGAACACAAACAAGCATACCAATCAGAGAAGGGTTACAGCGAAACTATGATCAGAGAAGATTTTTTCTTCTCCAACTCATCATAGTTAATCATTCAGTACTAAATAGACAGCTGACTTCAAACCTGCTTCTGCGAATATCAAGAAGTTCTGCAAGTTCTGCCGCTTTCCTCTTACTGTCCATTAAGATCAGAATAAATGGAAAAGCATGTAATTACATGCTTTTCTACTTTTTATCAAATCTTGTTTTCTCTTTATCTAGGCTCCACAATGAGCTTGATGGCTGTTCGTTCCTCACCGTCAATGACGATATCAGTGAAGGCAGGGATACAGATTAAATCCACTCCGCTAGGTGCTACAAACCCTCTTGCGATAGCAACTGCTTTAACCGCTTGATTTAATGCACCTGCACCAATAGCTTGGATTTCTGCTCCACCTCTTTCACGTAGAACACCTGCAAGCGCACCAGCTACAGAATTGGGACTAGACTTTGCTGAAACCTTTAATATCTCCATTTCTAGCTCCTCCTTGTTTAACCCCCCCGCATGTTACATTAAGTAATAATGAACATATCAGGATATATATCATTCCAATGTTACTATATTCCAAGTTTCATACACATATTCCAGCTTGGACATAAAAAATTAGAAAATATTTGTTAATACAAGAAGAGCTAGTTCTCCTAATCATCATCCATTTATTACGAGAAAAATGGATGATCATCATTGATCAATATACGTTCTATTTTCTTTGCTTTCCCAGTCTTTTTATCTACTTCGATTAGACAGCCGCTTAATTGTGCTCTCCCACTCTTCGGCGGCTCGAAGCGTGTTGGCAAATTGGTTAAGAAACGATTCAATACTAATTCCTTCTGCATCCCAAGAATCGCGTCATATGGTCCTGTCATCCCAACATCTGCCATAAAGGCAGTTCCATTTGGAAGAATACGGTTATCTGCAGTTTGCACATGTGTATGTGTTCCCACAACGGCTGTTACTTTCCCATCTAAATACCATCCCATTGCTTGCTTTTCACTTGTCGCCTCTCCGTGGAAATCAACAAAAATAATATCGGTGCGTTTTTTTGCTTCCTCAACTAAGCCATCAATCACGATAAATGGATCATCACTCGGATTCATAAATGTTCGGCCTTGTAAATTGATAACAGCTACTTCAATATCATTAATTTTAACAAATACCATGCCTTTTCCTGGATTATTTTCGGGAAAATTGGCAGGTCGTACTAAATATTTTGCCTGATCGATGAATTCAAATATTTCACGGTTATCCCATGTATGGTTTCCCATTGTTATTGCTTGAGCACCAATTTCCAGAAAGCTTCGATAGATTTTCTCGGTGATTCCTTTTCCGCCAGCAGCATTTTCGCCATTTATAATCGTCATCTGAGGACGGTATTTCTCCTTCAGCTTTGGTACGTACTCTTTAATCATATCTCGGCCCATAGAGCCTACGACATCCCCAATAAATAAAATATGCATGTCTTTTTTCCTACTTTCTAATCTTCACTATGTAACAGTGTAACATATTATTGCTTGCGTTCCTAACTCGATTTTCCTTCTAAAAGCTTTTTGAAAATAATGTTGCCAAGCAATAAAAAAAACGGTGCAAACGCACCGTTTTTATTTTGCATATTCAACCGCTCTTGTTTCACGAATGACGGTTACTTTGATATGACCTGGATAATCTAATTCCTCTTCGATTTTCTTACGAATATCACGTGCTAATCGATGGGATTCTAAATCATCCACAAGATCAGGTTTCACCATGATTCGAATCTCACGACCTGCTTGAATAGCGAATGATTTCTCTACTCCATCATAAGACTCTGAAATTTCTTCAAGCTTCTCAAGTCGGCGAATATAGTTTTCTAATGTTTCTCTTCGCGCTCCTGGTCTTGCAGCTGAAAGTGCGTCAGCAGCAGCTACTAGTACAGCGATAATTGAAGTTGGTTCCGTATCACCATGATGGGATGCGATACTATTGATCACAACTGGATGTTCTTTATACTTGGTAGCAAGTTCGACACCAATTTCCACATGGCTTCCTTCTACTTCATGATCAATTGCTTTCCCTATATCATGAAGTAAGCCAGCTCTGCGGGCAAGAGTTTGATCCTCACCAAGTTCAGCAGCTAAAATTCCTGATAATTGTGCCACTTCCATACTGTGCTTTAATACATTTTGTCCATAGCTTGTACGGAATTTTAGACGGCCGAGAATTTTAATTAAATCTGGATGTAATCCATGAACTCCGACCTCAAACGTAGTTTGTTCTCCGATCTCACGAATATGTTCATCCACTTCTCGGCGAGCTTTATCAACCATTTCTTCAATACGAGCTGGATGAATACGTCCATCTTGGACGAGCTTATCTAACGCAAGTCTAGCAGTTTCACGTCTTATTGGATCAAAACCAGATAAAATTACTGCTTCTGGCGTATCATCAATAATTAAGTCAATTCCTGTTAATGTTTCAAGCGTTCGAATATTTCGTCCTTCACGGCCGATAATTCGCCCTTTCATTTCATCATTTGGAAGGTTAACAACGGAAACTGTAGTTTCTGCAACATGATCAGCTGCACAACGTTGGATTGCAAGTGACAAAATTTCTTTAGCCTTTTTATCTGCTTCTTCTTTCGCTCTAGTGTCACTTTCTTTAATCATTATCGCAATATCATGAGCAACTTCTTGCTCTGTACGCTCTAAAATGATGGACTTCGCCTCTTCTCGGGTTAATCCAGAAATGCGCTCTAGTTCTGTTTGCTGCTTGCGAACCATCTCGTCCACTTTGCTTTCCATCTCTTCCATATGCTGTTGTCTTTTATTAAGAGAATCGTCCCTCTTTTCTAACACTGATTCACGTTTATCTAACGCTTCTCCCTTGCGATCAAGATTTTCCTCTTTTTGCAATAAACGATTTTCTTGTTTTTGTAGTTCATTTCTTCGATCACGAACTTCTAGTTCTGCTTCACTACGAAGCTTGTGAATCTCATCCTTTGCTTCTAACAAAGCTTCTTTTTTCAATGCGTCTGCTTCACGCTTTGCATTCTCCATAATTTGTTCAGCAGTCAACGTTGCATTGCTAATTTTTGCATTAGCATTGGACTTTCGAATAAAATATACAACAAAGCCAACAACGGCAATAACGATTAGAATAAGCAAAATGGAGATGATTTTTATTAAATCCATCATTTTCACCTCCTCTTGCTATCAAATTGTGTTTGTTACGATTTTAAAAGTATTGGCTTAAAATGTTCCTTTTTTCAATCGAAATTTTCCCTAGTCTTATAAAAATGTTTTCTAGGTTTTCATACTTATAAAAATGTAAAATATACAATTCAATTGTATAGTTGTACCAATTTATTGTCAAGACTTTGAACTAGTAGGATTAACCTAATTCTCATTGGCTATCTCGTTATCATTTTCCTCTAACAATTGCTCTTTACTTCCTATATATGTATGAATTTCACCTTATTTAAAGCTAAATCTAACCTATCATCCGTATTATAGTCAGAAACTAAGCTTATTAAACCTGTGGAGACCTATATCCCACAGCCTCTTTTAAAATGCCTAAGTCGATTACAGAGTTTTTTTTACTTTTCAGCTTACAAGATGGCCAATAATTGCGTGTTTTTGGATTAGTTAGCTTCAAGCACACGAATGGTATCGAAACATATACTTTTATAGAATAGTAACAAAAAAGATGGCAAACGGAAAAACCGTCTCCCATCTTTTCTTAATGATTAATCGATTAATTCGAATTGTTCTTGGTCGTCATTATCAGGCTGTAATGTTACTTCTTTATCCAGCCCATAATGATCACGAATTTTCTTTTGAATCTCTAAGCGCATTTCTGGATTTTCTTTTAAGAATTGCTTCGCATTTTCACGGCCTTGGCCTAATCTTTCGTCATTGTAAGAATACCAAGCTCCACTTTTTTGAACAATATCAAGTTCTGAACCAAGGTCAATAATTTCTCCTTCTTTAGAGATACCTTCTCCATACATGATATCAACTTCCGCTACTTTGAAAGGTGGTGCTACTTTATTTTTTACCACTTTGATTTTTGTTTTGTTTCCTACCATATCTGTTCCTTGTTTTAACGTTTCAGCACGACGAACTTCTAGTCGGACAGATGAATAGAATTTTAGCGCACGACCACCAGGAGTTGTTTCAGGATTTCCGAACATTACTCCAACTTTTTCACGAATTTGGTTAATGAAAATAGCAATTGTTTTGGATTTATTAATAGCCCCAGATAACTTACGAAGCGCCTGTGACATTAAACGTGCTTGAAGTCCAACGTGAGAATCTCCCATTTCGCCTTCAATTTCTGCTTTTGGTACAAGTGCTGCTACAGAGTCAATAACTAAAATATCCACTGCCCCGCTTCGTACTAAGGCCTCCGCGATTTCTAATGCTTGTTCTCCGGTATCTGGTTGAGAAAGTAATAATTCATCAATATTAACGCCAAGCTTTTGTGCATAAACTGGATCCAATGCATGCTCTGCATCAATAAATGCTGCTTGTCCGCCATTTGCCTGAACCTCAGCAATAGCATGTAGCGCTACTGTTGTTTTACCTGAACTTTCAGGACCATAAATTTCCACAATACGACCTCTTGGATATCCACCAACACCTAGGGCTGCATCTAAAGCTAAAGATCCACTTGGACTAGTAGAAATGACTCTATCTGCTTGCTCTCCCAGCTTCATAATACTACCTTTACCAAATTGCTTTTCTATTTGTTTTAACGCCATTTCTAATGCAGCTTGACGATCACTCAAATACGTTCTCCTCCTTATATAAAAAATGAATCTCACTAATCATGATTCATTCGTTGTTTAAAAGATTATATACTTAATATACCTTTTTTCCTTTCATTTGTACAGTAAAAAATCGAACATTCATTCGTTTTTTTTATTTTCCAGCTGAAAGGAAGCTTTTAAGTAAAAGACACCCTACTATTTATCTTCTAACATTTTCAATAAGAAATATTGACCGTATCTCACACTTCGAACTCGATTACCTGCTCTTGTTCCACTTAATGCTAACTTCTCTACTTTTGTCGGCTCCCCGCTTTTAGCAATTCCAATATAAACGGTACCTACTGGGTTTCCTTCTAATTCATTTGGGCCTGCAACACCTGTGAAGCTTATCCCAATTTCGGCATTTAATAAACGTGCCACATTCTCTGCAAGCTCTTTCGCACATTGCTCGCTTACCACACCATGTTCTTTAATCGTCGACTCTTTTACTTGCAGGATTTGATGCTTTACTTCATTTGTATAGCAAACAATTCCCCCTTTAAAAATATTCCCAGCACCTGGAATTCCTGTTATCTCCTGCTGAAACAGTCCTCCTGTCAGACTCTCTGCTGCTGCTACTGTTAAATTTTTCTTTAATAAAATATGGGAAAGCTCATTCATTAATGTAGTGTCCTCATATCCATAGAAAAATTCTCCTACGCGTGCGAATATTTCTTCTTCTGTTTTGGCAATCAATTTATCTGCTTCTTCTACAGAATCATGTTTACATGTGATACGTAATGTTACCTCTCCATCTCCTGCGAGCGGGGCAATAGTCGGATTAGTCTGGGCATCAATTAAGTCTTCTATTTTTGTTTCCAGCAGCGATTCTCCAATGCCGAAGAAGCGAAGCACGCGCGAAACGATGACATCTTTGCTTGTCATTTGCTTTTGTATAGCTGGAAATCCATATTTGACAAACATTGGCTGAATTTCTTTCGGTGGTCCTGGTAAAAGCATATAAAAGCGATTGTCTTTTTTTAAAAACATCCCCGGTGCCATCCCATGGTCATTTGGAAGAACGTCGCTTCCCTCTAACACCAATGCTTGTTTTTTATTGTTTTCCGTCATAGTGCGTTTTGTTTTGACAAAATAGTCTTCAATGGAAGCTAAAGCTGTTTTATCAAAAACCAACTCTTTCCCTAGATGCTTGGCAATCGTTTCTTTCGTTAAATCATCCTTTGTTGGACCTAGTCCGCCGGAGAAAATAAGCAATTGCGCTCGATTTTCAGCGATTTTTATCGCTTCCTCTAAACGAGCTGCATTATCTCCAACTACTGTATGATAATAAACATTTACTCCTAAGTCGGCTAAATGCTTGGATATAAATTGAGCATTTGTATTAGCAATTTGTCCAAGTAATAATTCTGAGCCAACAGCAATAATCTCTGCATTCATGTAGTGCTCCCCCTTTTTGTCTGTTCATAAAGAAAGGACGTCTCTTTATAAAGCAATATTCGCTTGTCATAAATAGATGTCCTTATTTTTATTCCTCTATTTTATTTGGATGAAACAAAAGCCTGTTTGTTTTTTGCAAAATAATCCCAGCCAGACCAAATTGTAAAGATCAAAGCAACCCATAGTGCAAGCTTATCAAACGGCAGTGAGACAAGTTCAAAAATCATATTATGTAGTAAAAGGGCTGAAATCGCAACTATTTGAGCCCAAGTTTTAATTTTCCCAAGCATATTTGCTGCGACTACCTCTCCGCCGCCAGCTAATATTAAACGTAAACCGGTTACTGCGAATTCTCTGCTGATAATAACAATCGTAATCCATGCAGGTGCCATCTGCAATCCTACTAAAACAATTAATGCAGACGAAACTAATAATTTATCTGCTAAAGGATCTAAAAACTTCCCTAAATCGGTTACTAGATTATACTTTCTCGCAAAGTGTCCATCAATCCAATCCGTTGTCGATGCTAGAATAAAAATCAAGGCTCCGATAAAATGTGTCATCGGTAAGGTAACACCTAAAAATGTTAGTTCTCCCCATTGAAAGTCCACTAGCATGATGACTAGAAAGACGGGAATTAATAAAATTCTTGCTACGGTAATCTTATTTGGCAAATTCATCTTACATCCTCCATTACCATGACGTTAATCGTCACTTTCATTAAAAATAAATTAAAAACATTAGTATTATAACCTAATTACGATATAATAGCGAAAAATAGTCATCGAATCGATGACTATTCTTCTTTTATATTTTTAATAACAAGATCTTGTCTAGAGGATGAATCACCAAGCTCTAATTTTTCATCATTGACAAAAACATCAACTTGACTATTTCCAATTACAATACGTGCTTCTGTCTCTTTTGATAAATCCTCTTCGTGTGATTCAGCTCCACCCTTTTCAAGGATACCTTGGAAAAAAGAATAGTTTTTGCCATTTTGGATATCAACCCAAACTTTTCCAGTTGCTACAAGCTTAACAACAAACTTCTCAGCATTTTTCACTTCATATGTTGTCGTTCTTCCCGCTGTTTCTTTTTTGGTAATCTCTTGTTTTGGTGCCTCTTCTTCTACTTTCTTCTCTTCTTCTTCAACTACTTGTTCTTCCTCTTTATTAGCATCCTCATCAATTGCTTTTTCTTTTTCCTTTTTATTTAATGCATCTGATTTCATATAAACAGAATTCGGTTCCGTATCACTACTAGACTGTTTTTCTGGATTTGAATCTTTTGCATACACAAAATACCAAACCAGGAAAGCAACAGCCAATACAAGAATAGCAATAAGAATAGTTGGCAAGATATCAAATACTTTAGAAGTGGCTCCGTCTATTGCGCTTCTTGAATTTACTCTCGATAAATTTTGCGGTAACTCATCATTTACCGTTGTTGGTACCTCGGCTTTATACTCTTCAAATATTTCTTCTGGAACCAAATCTACTGCTTCTGCATATTGTTTGATAAATGCCCGTGTATAAAATTTACCTGGCATCATACTATAGTTACCTTCTTCAATGCCAACTAAATAACGGACTTGAATTTTGGTAATCTCTTGTAATTCTTCTAACGTTAGTCCTTTAGCTTCTCTAGCTTCTTTTAATCGATTTCCTAATTCACTCACAAGATAACACCTTCCAACTACTAAAAATCAAAACCCTCGAATTCACTTTCTAAGGCAAGAGTATTTTTTTTATGAACATCATAAAGAATCTCCTCGCCTGGCTCATGTCTTAGCTCAATAATATAATCAAAATCATCTAAAGTGTATTCTGTATTATGTACAAAGGCATCAGGATGTTCTACTACTTTTATACATGGCAGGCGCATCACTTCTCGAACAACCGCCCAATGTCGCTCATTAATCTGTTTAGAAGAAACAATTCCATCAATGATAAATAAATTGTTTTCATTATATTCTCCCTGCATTAAGGAATGGCGGATAGTCTGCTTTAGCAAAGTAGAACTTACTAAAAGCCACCTCTTATTTGCACAAACGCTTGCAGCTACTATGGACTCCGTTTTACCTACCCGCGGCATCCCTCTAATACCTATTAATTTATGGCCTTCTGTCTTAAATAATTCGGCCATAAAATCTACTAACAATCCTAGCTCATAACGAACAAAGCGAAATGTTTTTTTGTCATCTGCATCTCTCTGAATATAACGACCATGTCTAACTGCAAGTTTATCTCTTAAAGAAGGTTCTCTAAGCTTGATTACTTTTATTGTGTCCATTGTATAGAGAATAGATTCTAACCTTTTTATTTGTTCCTTATTTTTGGCTAACATTAATAAGCCACGCCGTCCATCGTCTACCCCATTAATGGTGATAATATTGATTGAAAGCATCCCTAGTAATGAGGAAATCTCCCCTAGTAGGCCAGGTCGGTTTTTTTGAATTTCGTATTCTAGATACCATTCCTTCTGTTCCAAAAAAATCCTCCTACAACTAGCAAGTGAAATTTTCTAGTCTTTTAACTTCTATCATATAGCAATAGTATAAATAATCAAGAAAAAAGGGGTCAAAATAGAAAAAAAGATGGACTTTTTATAGTAAGGGTGCATTCTATTAAAATAAGGTATTCTTTTTTATCTAAAATCATTGGTTTCTGCTATTGTTACTTGATTTATTTGCAGGCAATTGCTTCTATTTGTTTCTTCCTTTATTTAAATGAACAGTGTGGAGATATACCTTTTTAATAGAGGAGCTTTTCTCCCTATTTCCTTTTCTATTTTGCTTTCTTGCTTTTGGTCAGACAGGATTCCCATCTATTAAGCATATCATCTTGATTGGAATATTTTTACATAACAAAAGAAAGAAGCTCGATAAATAGCTTTTCTATTTATCGAGCTTCTATGATTGCCACTAATAATTATTTTGTTCCGTTATTATGCACTAATTTTACCATCATATTTGCAATCGCATGCTGTTCTTTTTCATCTGCAACTGACCATAAATCGGATAAAATCTTTTCTTGTTCATTCTTAGGTTGAACTTGATTAGACAGATAATCTCCAATTTGAAAAGCAAGATCTCCTATTGCTTCCTGATTCATTCCCTCATTTTCAGCATGATGAAGACGATCTGCTAAAAAGTCTTTCCATTGATCCCAATTTTCTAAAATAGACATCATGAATTACTCCTTCCATTGCTTAAGTGAATTACATCATTATTTTGGTTTGTTCGATGAAATAATATGCATGAAAATCTTTTGGAAAAGCTATCTATACATGCCATCCCCCATTAAGTGAAAGGACTTGTCCTGTCATATAAGAAGATTTTTCCGATAATAGAAAGGCTACGCTTTCTGCTACTTCTTGCGGACTTCCTAATCTCCCCATCGGGATTTCCTCTGCCATCAACTGCATTTCTTCAGGCGAAAAAGATTGAAGCATGTTCGTTTCAATAGCGCCAGGAGCTACTGCATTCACTCGAATACCATTAAAGGCAACCTCTTTACTTAATGCCTTCACAAAGCTAATTTGGGCACCCTTTACAGTTGAATAAGCAACTTCCATTGCTGCTCCTACTTGGCCCCATATACTGGTGATCACGATAATATTACCATATTGTCTAGAAAGCATTTTCGGTAATAATGCTTTTGTTATACACATTAATGAATGAACATGGATATTCCATAGGGCTTTCATTTCCCCTTCTTCCAAATCCGTCAATAAACCATATGTACTTATACCACTTGCGTGAACGATTCCATCTATTGTGAAAATACTTTCGAGAATTTTTTGATAGTCATTTTCTTGTTGTAAATCTGCTTGTATAGGTAAGTATTCTCCGCCATTCACTGCTAGAACTTCTAATAATTCCTTTATTGCTTTTTCATTTTGATGATAATGTAAGTAAAGAGAATAGCCTTCTTTTGCTAATTGTTTTGCAATTGCTTGTCCAATCCCACCAGATGCACCGGTAATTAAAATCCATTTCCCCATTTTTTTCTCACTCCATATACTTTTACCTATAAATCTAAACAGCAACAGACACAAAGAAATAAATTTCTTTGTGTCTGCCATCATTATTTCGGCACTACTTGGCAAGATGTTAGTCTTTCTTCTGCTAAAAATTTATTAGCCGCATTTTTTATATCCTCTACTGTTATTTCTTCGACAGCAGGCACCACATCAAATAAATTCATTTCATTGAAAGCATAGCGTGTAAATTGGTTAGCGATATATTCTGGTGAATTAATCGCACGTAAGAAAGCGCCAATTTTCTTTTTCTTCGTTCTTTCTAACGTCTCGCTGGCGAAATCCATTGTTTTAGCTTTCATTAAAATTTCTTTAATTGCAGCTTCTAACCGATCAGGATCACTCGTATCCCCACCAATCATCGCAAATCCAAATCCGTGCTCCTGTGTGTAATCATAAGAAAAAGTATCATCAATTAAGCCTTCTTGGAAAAGATTTTGGTAGTTTTCAGAGCTTTCACTAAATAGGAAATCTAATAATAAATTGATGCTCCACTCTTGTTTCATCATTTCTTTTCCGGACTGCTCTACATTGATTCCTTTTATCCCAACAAGACATTTAGAAGTGTGGACGTTCATTTTTAAAACTTGCTTGTCCTTATTAACATGTGCAGGCTCTTCTTTAAATTTACGTTGAATTTCACTATGATTTGTATAGTCTTTTTTACTTTGATTTTCTCTTATCTGAGCCATATATTCCTCTGGATCAACAGGTCCTACAATGAAAAGAAGCATATTGCTTGGGTGGTAGAACGTATTATAGCACTCATACAACATATCTTTTGTGATATGTGAGATGGATTCAATCGTTCCAGCAATATCAATTTTCACAGGATGATGGACATACATATTTTCAATTAATCCAAAGTAAAGGCGCCAATCTGGATTATCATCATACATCGAAATTTCTTGTCCGATAATTCCTTTTTCTTTTTCTACCGTTTTCTCCGTAAAGTATGGCTCCTGTACAAAATTAATAAGCGTTTCCAGATTATTCGCTACATTAGAGGTACTAGAAAACAAATAGGCTGTTCTTGTAAAAGACGTAAAAGCGTTAGCACTTGCCCCCTGTTTACTAAAATCTTGAAAAACGTCACCATCTTCTTTTTCAAAAAGCTTATGCTCTAAGAAATGAGCAATTCCATCAGGAACTTGAGTGAATTCGGATCCCTCAAGAGGAATAAATGTGTTATCTACAGAACCATAGTTTGTTGTGAATGTACAAAACGTCTTATTAAACCCTTTTTTCGGCAAAATATATACCTTTAAGCCATTTGCTAATTTTTCATAATATAGCTCTTCTTGCAATTGAGCAAATTCTATTTTTTCCATTATGCATTTCCCTCCGATCCCGTTAAGAAATAAATGGTGTCTAGTTCGATCTTTTTAGCGGCAGCAATGATTTCCTCTCTGGAAACTTTACTCATATATTGAAGCCAATCACCCATCTCTACATAATTATCACTTACGCTATTATGGTAGAACAATTCAATCATGCCACGGGAAGTATCCAATGTTTCCAGCATTTGATTATGAATCACCGCTTTTGTCTGCATTATTTCTTGATCGGAAAATTCGCCTTTTTTCATTAACTCCATTTGTTCCTTAATAATCTTTACTGCCTTATCATAATTGTTATTATCTATTCCTGACATTACTAAAAGCAATCCTTTATGACTTTCTAAACGACTTGCTGCATAATAGGCAAGACTTTCTTTTTCCCTGACATTAATAAATAGCTTAGAATGCGAGAACCCGCCATAAATACCATTAAGTACTTGAAGGGCAAAATATTCAGGATCTCCATAAACTATATTTGTGCGGAATCCCATATTTAGTTTTCCTTGTTTAATATCTTGAACTTCACGAACCTCTTTTACTTCCCTAGTTTCATACGTTTTTCTACGATCAATTGATTGTGCAGTTCTTTCTTTAAATGGAAATAAATCCTCAATATATGCTCCTATCTCTTCTTCTTTAATATCGCCGACCATATACAAATCAATCTGATCCTCTGCTAACGCTTTTATATAATAGGCGTAAAGGGATTGTGGGGTAATGCTGTCAACCTCATCCTTTTCACCGTACACACTTAATGCATAAGGCTCATTTTCACACATAACATCAATTACCCGTTGATTCGAATATCGCATTTTATCGTCATAGATGGATTGAATTCTTTGCTTTAATGCACGTTTTTCATTCTCTATAACATTTTGGTCAAAACCACTTTCTGATACATTTGGCTGAAAGATTACCTCAGATAAAAATTCCAAGCCTTTTTTTAATAAAGGAGCTGGGTCTGAGAGAAACTTTTCATTTGCAATTTCTAAGGAGAAAGAAACAATGTGGTATTCCCCTTTTTTAGCAAGATCGATAAAAAAAGTAGCTCCGTACAATTCTTCTATAAAGGAACGAAGCTTTGCCGTTGTCGGATATTTCTTTGTACTATTTTGCATCACATAAGGAAGAAGGGCCCTGTGTGTGGAATTTTCTTTTGTAATAGGGGTCCGCCATTTCACCACAATCGTATTCGTTTTAAATTTTTCAGTCTTGACTGTATGTAATTGAAAGCCGCTATATTTTGTAATTTTTTCCGTTGCTATGCTCATAACATACCTCCTCATATACTTACACTAATCATACACTACTTACTAGTATTAACTCTATTTATATGGTTATTCTCATAAAGTCTAGATTAGGATGATTTTCCTTTAAACTTATATCTTTCTCCTTTGCTTATTTCTATTCCTTCTTTATCATATAGCTTAAACTTATAATAATAGGATTTTGCCTCTATTTCTGAAAGTCTTTCATCGACGTTCCCATTGAAAAATTGCCTAAAGATACCTTTTTTCTCTCCTTCCACTTATTATTAATGATTAAGTCAATCGAACGAACACTTGCCCCACCCCATCTGATAATAAAAAGAAAGAGTGGTGTTCGTTCACCCTCGATTGAAATCGTGTAGCTAGTTACTCCTTTACTCAGCTCTCTATCAAAGCTCTTACCAAGCTAGGTATAGTTCCCTTTGGAATGTTTTTCAAACTTAATAGCTCCTAGCCCTCTCCATTTGTAAAACCAGCGATTCTAGTCTTTTCTGTATCGAAAATATCAATAAATTTCAGATTAGTTCCTTAATCAACCTTCTTAATAGAACTTCATCATTACCATAAATTGGTCCATTCCATAATAGTCCGGTTACAAGGATAAGCAATATACTACTAAATAAAAATTAATAGATTTTTTACGCTCATATGCTTTCCTAACTTTATAAAAAATTAATTAAATCAATTATCAATCAAAAAAAGTTTATTCAATAATAGCGAAGAAAATAATTCTAAATTATACTTTTTCCTTTAAAAGGACGATTATTTCCATGAAAACAGGAAAAAAATAAAGAAAAGAAGAAAGGGAGAGATGCACAATGCCAAAGCTTGTTTTGATTCGCCATGGAGAAAGTCTTTGGAATGTGGAAAATCGCTTTACTGGTTGGACAGATATTGAACTATCAGAAAAAGGGTTAACAGAAGCAAGGGAAGCTGGAATTATTCTCAATCATAACGGATACACATTTGATATTGCATTTACATCCTATTTAAAAAGAGCTATTCGGACATTATGGATTATTCTCGATGAAATGGATAGTATGTGGATTCCTATACATAAAACGTGGAAATTAAATGAACGGCATTATGGTGCTTTGCAAGGATTAAATAAAAAAGAAACAGCTGATCAATATGGGCTTGACCAAGTTCAAAAATGGAGAAGATCCATGGATATCAGACCACCAGCTTTAAATAAGGATGATCCCCGCTACAATATCGACGATCCAAGGTATCAACAGCTCGAAGAAGGCGAATTTCCTTTAACAGAAAGTCTTGCCGATACGGAGAAAAGAGTCCTAACTTTCTGGGATCAAGAAATTGCACCCATGCTACACAATAATAAAAAAGTAATAATTGCAGCTCATGGTAATACAATTCGCGCTATTATTCAGTATTTAGATAACGTTTCACCTGACGGAATTGCGTCTTTAAACATTCCAACAAGCATTCCATTAGTATATGAATTAGATGATAATTCCTTAAAAGCTATTCGCCATTATTATTTAGATATGAACGGCGAAGTTCCTGCAGATGTGATTCCTAAACATATTCCAATTGCTTTATTGGATAAAGAAATTAAAACCAAGGCAATTAATACACATGAGGAATAAAAAACGTCATGAAAATTAGTCAGTGAAATGATTAAATAAAAAACACCCCAAAAGTTAGAATTGGTTCGTCTAACTTTTGGGGAGCACATCACTAGAAGTCTCTTTTTTATTTTCCCAAAGGATTATCTGCTACCTTTAATATAAGGAACACCAGAAGCTTTTGGTGCATCTGCACGACCGATAAAGCCTGTTAATGCAATAATAGTTAATACATATGGTGCAATTAACAAGTAAACGCTCGGGATGTTTTCTAAGAACGGTAAGCTGCTTCCAACAATACTTAAGCTTTGAGCAAAACCGAAGAAAATCGCAGCTCCCATTGCTCCAAGCGGATTCCATTTTCCGAAGATCAGGGCGGCAAGTGCCATGAATCCTTGTCCGCTAATGGTCGCATGGGTAAAATCATTTGTAATCGACTGGGCAAATACGCCGCCGCCGATTCCACCAAATGCACCAGAAAGAATAACCGCAATATAACGCATTTTGGTTACGTTAATGCCCATTGTATCTGCAGCCATCGGATGCTCTCCAACAGAACGAAGACGCAAGCCGAATGGCGTTTTATACATAACGAACCAAACAATAACAGCAACAACAATTGCTAAGTAAGAAGTCCAATATGTATTAGAGAAAAATAAGTCTCCAATCACAGGGATGTCCTTTAATAGCGGAATATCAATTTTCTTAAAGCTATAACGAATGGTACCTGTTTGTCCCTTTCCATCATAGATTAATTTTACTAAGAACATAGCAAGACCAGCTGCTAGTAGATTAATCGCTACACCAGAAACCGTTTGGTCGGCACGGAATGTAATACTTGCCACTGCATGAAGTATCGAGAATAGAGCACCGACAACCATTGCGACAAGCAAAGAAACCCATGGTGTCCAAGCGCCAAGACTATCAGCAAATGTTAAATTAAAAACAATGGAGGAGAAAGCTCCCATTACCATTAAACCCTCTAGTCCAATATTAACTACCCCTGCTCTTTCAGAAAAATTCCCGCCAAGCGCAGTAAAAATTAGTGGAGCAGCAAACAATAGCGAAGAAGGTATGACAATTAATAATACGTCCATTAATCCCATTTACTTCTCCCCCTTTTTACTTTTATTTTTACTCAATCGTTCTAAGAATAAGCGAATCATATAGCTTGAAGCAACAAAGAAAACGATTAAAGCAATAATGATATCAACCATCTCATTCGGTACTCCAGCTTCAAGCGGCATATTTAGCGCCCCTACTTTTAAGAAACCGAACAAGCATGCAGCAAGCAAGATTCCGACTGGGCCATTTGCTCCAAGTAAAGCAACGGCAATCCCATCAAATCCAACCCCTGTAAATCCACCTTTATTACTCACATATTCAAATGTTCCTAAACCTTCCATTGCTCCTGCAAGACCTGCAAAAGCACCAGAAATGACCATAGAAAGAATGATATTACGGTTAACATTCATACCAGCATATTGGGAGGCATTCTGATTAAAACCAACAGACTTTAATTCATATCCTTTTACTGTTTTCTCTAAGATAATCCACATAAGTATAGCGCATCCAACCGCAATTAAAATTCCCCAGTGCATACGGGAATAGTCTGTTAAGCTTTCTAAGAACCCAGAACGCAGACTAGCAGTTGGCGCAATATTTTCTGTACGGTCTGCTTTATCTGTAAGCACGTTTCGGATTAAATAGTTGGATACATGTAATGCGACATAGTTCATCATAATACTTACGATAACTTCATGAACTCTAAATCGTGCCTTTAAAAAGCCTGGTACAAATGCCCACAGCGCACCAGCAGCAGCAGCAGCTAATACAGCAAGTGGTAAATGAATAATTTTTGGTAAATCAAAGGAAATCCCTACCCAAACTGCAGCAAGCCAGCCAACAATTAATTGCCCTTCAACCCCAATATTGAATAATCCGGTGCGAAAAGCGAAGGCAACTGCAAGACCTGCAAGAATCAACGGAGTGATTTGGCGCACTACTTCTCCAGTGAAATAAATATCTCCAAACGCTCCATTCCAAAGGGCTGTATATGCATCCGCAGGATTATAACCTGTTGCAAACATGATAATCGTCCCAACAATAACCCCTAACAATACGGCAATAATTGGAATACTAATTTTCTTTATTGTATTAGACATTATTCTCCACACCCACTTTTTTAGCTTTCGATCCTGCCATTAATAAACCTAGCTCTTGTTCTGTTGTTGTTTTTGGATCCACTGTTGCAATAATTTCTCCATCAAAAATAACAGCAATGCGGTCACTGACATTTAAAATTTCATCTAATTCAAAGGATATTAATAATACCGCTTTTCCTTTATCTCTTTGTTCGATTAATCGTCGATGAATAAATTCAATTGCACCTACATCCAGTCCCCTAGTTGGCTGGGCAGCAATAAGCAAATCAGGGTCACGATCTACTTCTCTACCAATGATTGCCTTCTGCTGGTTACCCCCAGAGAGAGCTCTCGCTGGTGTGTGTATACTTGGTGTACGGACATCAAATTCTTCAATTAACTTGCTCGCTTTTTTCTCGATTTCACCTTGATTTAAAAAGCCATATTTAGAAAATGGGCTTTTGTAATAGGTCTGTAAAGCCATATTTTGTCCAATCGAAAAGTCAAGTACTAAACCGTGTTTATGTCGATCCTGCGGAATATGACCAATCCCACTTTCTGTTATTTTCCGTGGAGAAAGTACACTGATTTCTTTGCCGTTAAGGGTAATACTTCCACTGTTTTTCTTCATTAAGCCAGTAATCGCCTCAATCAACTCTGATTGACCATTGCCATCTACCCCAGCAATCCCCACAATCTCACCTGCTTTAACATCTAGGTTAAGAGAGTTGACTACATGGACACCACGACTATCTTTTACAGTTAAATCAGAAATTTTTAATACTGTTTCTTTCGGATTTGGTGCTTTTTTTTCTGTTTTAAAGGAAACTTCACGGCCAACCATTAAGTTTGCAAGCTCATTTTGGTTTGTATCTTTTACATTATAAGTGCCAATGCCTTCCCCTTTTCTGATAACCGTAACACGGTCACATACTTCCATAATTTCTTTTAATTTATGGGTAATGAGGATAATGGACTTGCCCTCTTGAATTAACTTACGGAAGATACCAATTAATTCGGCAATTTCCTGCGGAGTTAAAACAGCTGTCGGCTCATCAAAAATCAAAATTTCTGCTCCGCGATATAACGTTTTTAAGATTTCTACTCTTTGTTGCATTCCAACAGAAATATTAGCAATCTTCGCTTTCGGATCAACTGCCAATCCATAACGCTCTGAAATTTCCTGTACTTCTCTTTCTGCTTTTTTTAAATCGATTTTTCCTTTGCTGACTGTTTCTTTTCCTAAAATAATATTTTCCGTCACCGTAAAGGTGTCAATCAACATAAAATGCTGATGAACCATTCCGATTCCTAAATCATTCGCAATATTTGGATTAGAAATATTTACGACTTTCCCACGCGCACGAATTTCCCCTTTTTCTGGCTGATATAGACCAAAAAGAACATTCATTAGCGTAGATTTTCCTGCACCATTTTCCCCTAAAAGTGCGTGAATCTCACCTTTTTTTACTTGAAGGGTAATATTGTTGTTTGCAACAATACCAGGGAATTCTTTACGAATATTTAACATCTCGATTACATATTCCATCTAATCCACTCCTTCTTACTTACCTTACAAGATAAATGTTATAAAGCTTAAAATACACGTATGATGTCAAAGAATTTTATTTTCTAAAACAATCCACAAAGGAAATTATGTAATTTTTATATTACGATAATTTCGACATATAAAATTTTTAATAAAGACTAGAATTAAACTTCTACTCTTTAGTTAAAATTCTATTTTTGTCGTAAAAAAGGAATAAGTGTTTGCCATGCAAACCACTTATTCCTGGAAAATTAGCAATTGCTATTTACTTAACAGTATCAGGAACAGTGTACTCACCGTTTTTAATTTTAGCAGTCCATTCTTCAACAGCAGCATCAATTTCAGCTTTCTTTTTAACTTCTTCATTAATTGGTGCAAGACCAACACCATCTTCTTTTAAGCCATAAACAGTAGTTTCGCCACCTGGGAATTTACCGTCTTTTGCTTTAGTTGAAATATCTTGTACCGCTGTGGAAACACCTTTTAATGCAGAAGTTAACACAATGTTGTGGTCTCCTACAACACCTTCTGCTGCTTGATCAGAGTCAACACCGATTGCCCAAATATATTTTGAAGGGTCTTTTTCTTTTAAATCACGAGCTTCAGAGAATAATCCAGCACCAGTACCACCAGAAGCATGGAATACTACATCTGCGCCTGAAGAGTACATCTTACTTGCAATTGTTTTACCAAGTTCAGGTTTATCAAATGCACCAGCATATTGTACGTCTACCTTAATATTAGGGTCTACTGCTTTAACGCCATCAACGAATCCAGCTTCGAAGCGTCCAATTACATCTCCTTCTACCCCGCCAATAAATCCAATCTTTTTAGATTCGGTTGCATGAGCTGCTGCAACACCAGCTAAGAAAGAAGCTTCTTGTTCTTTAAAAGTAATGCTTGCTACATTAGGTTGGTTAACTACAGCATCAACAATTGCAAAATGTGCATCTTTTTGTTGTTGAGAAATTTCTGAAATTGCACCTTCCATTAAAAATCCGATTCCAAATACCAAATTATAGCCTTGACGAGATAAATTATTTAAATTAGTAGCATAATCTGAATCTGACTGTGATTGTTGGTAATCAATACCATTACCTTTTGATAAGCCATTCTCTTTACCAAATGCTTGTAAACCTTCCCAAGCTGATTGGTTAAATGATTTATCATCAACACCACCGACATCTGTTACCATTGCAACTTTAAATGAGTCTTTCTCTTTATCCCCATCTGCTGCTTTATCGTTACCTTTGTCATTACTTCCGCAAGCACTTAATACAGTTCCAGCAGCTAGTACTAAAGATAGTGCTAAGCCAAATTTACGCTTCTTCAAAGCTTGTACCCCCTAGACTTTTTATTGTTATTTAGTCAAATTTTATACGATTAGTCTGTTCAGCTTCTACGAGTATATTCGTTTTCTTAATACTTGAAAGCTAAACTTATCGGATCGAAAATAATTTACTGAATAAAGAATCGGTTCATCCTTCTCATCATAATGCATCTGTTTTAATACAAGCAGTGCAGTTTCTGGTTCACATTGCAGAATGGGAGATACCTTATCGTGATATCCTATCGGCTCGATTTGTGCAACAGCGTATGTAATATGTCTTTGACTATCCGATTCCAAGAACTGAAAAATCGATTCTTGATCGTATGAAAATCGCTCAGGCAAAAATTTCTGTGGCAATTTATCTATACAATAAACAACCGGTTCGCCATTAGCTGTTCGAACTCTTTCGATAACGAGCAGTTCATCCCCTTGTAATGCAGAGAAGCGTGTCGAGTCTTCTTCAGTAGCGAACATCGTGTTTGAGCTTAGAAATATAGTGCCTGGATTCATACCTGCCTGCTTAATCATATTCGTGACACTATTCAATTGTTCTATGCCAGAATTAAACAATGGTTTACAGTTAACAAAAGTGCCAACACCATGTCTTCTGACAATGACATTTTCTTCTTCCAATGTACGCAGTGCCTCTCTTAAAGTGGCCCGGCTCACACCTAAAGTTTTTGCAAGCTCGAATTCTGAGGGGAATTTTTCTTTTTCTTTATAAATTCCTAACTCAATATCTTTTTTTAGACGATCTACTACTTGCAAATATAAATGTCTCGTATCCGATTTAATTAGCATATGATGTTCCTCCAAACATTTCTAAGACATCAGACCTCTGATGTTCAATCATTCCTACTAATCGAAAATACTATAACACTTTTTTCCTAATAAATAAATAGACTTTTAAGAATTTCGTCGAAAAAATACAGAAATGAGTAATTGTTCGGAAATCAACCGTTTTCTTTTGTATATTATTGTAAAAATAATGCATTGTTTTGTTATTTTTTCTTACATATCTTGAATGAATGTTCAGAATATACGCTAAAAAAGGACTTGAAATAGGTTATACTATTTCAAGTCCTTTTCTAAAAAATATGATTGTTTCTCTCATAACCGGTTCATTTTTTGTCCTATATGTTGGTTGAATTCAATTCATCTGCTATTATTACTGCATATTTATTTCTTCGGAACTTTTAGGCACAAGAACTGTTCTTGGTTTACTGCCCTCATATGGTCCAACTACCCCACGGGCTTCCATTTCATCGATTAATCTAGCTGCTCTCGTATAGCCAATCCGGAACCTTCTTTGTAACATACTAACAGAAGCTGTTTGCATTTCAACAATTAGTTCAACTGCTTCATGATATAGTTCGTCTTCTACAGCTCCTGTAACTTCCACAATTTCATCTGGAATCATTTCCTCTTGATATTGTGCTTTTTGCTGACCAATCACAAAATCAACCACTTCTTCCACCTCTTCATCGGACAAGAACGCTCCTTGTACTCGCACAGGTTTGCTTGCCCCATAAGGGAAGAATAGCATATCTCCTCTTCCTAATAGCTTTTCGGCTCCTCCCATATCTAATATGGTACGAGAATCCGTCTGAGAGGAAACAGCGAACGCAATTCGCGATGGAATATTTGCTTTAATAACTCCTGTAATAACATCAACTGAAGGTCGCTGAGTGGCAATAATTAGATGAATTCCGGCTGCACGGGCCATTTGTGCAAGTCGTGTAATGGCATCCTCTACATCAGATGATGCTACCATCATTAAGTCAGCAAGCTCGTCTACAATCACCACGATAAATGGCAATAGTGGCTGCTTTTCTTGTTCCTCTGCATTTATTCGTTTAATATACTCATTATAGCCTTCTATATTTCTTGTCCCTGTATGGGAGAATAAGTCGTATCTTCTCTCCATTTCACTAACAACCTTCATTAATGCCTGTGATGCCTTTTTTGGATTTGTCACAACAGGGGCCAGCAAATGAGGGACTCCATTATATACATTTAATTCAACCATTTTCGGATCAATCATCATTAGCTTTACTTCATGAGGTTTTGCTCTCATCAATATACTTGTAATAATCCCGTTAATACAGACAGATTTACCACTTCCTGTTGCTCCGGCAACAAGTAAATGGGGCATTTTATTTAATTCCGCGCATACGGCTTCCCCTGTGATATCTCGTCCAAAAGCAATCATCAGCTTCGAATCAGGCTTATCATTTTTACTTGATTCCAATACTTCTCTTAGTGACACAACAGCAACTTCAGAGTTGGGAACTTCAATCCCGATTGCTGATTTTCCAGGAATAGGTGCTTCAATGCGAATATCCTTTGCTGCAAGAGCTAAAGCTAAATCATCGCTTAAATTAACAATTTTACTTACTTTTACCCCTTCGCTTGGATGAACTTCATACTTCGTTACCGCAGGTCCTAAGTGAACCTCTGTTACTCTAGCTTTTACGCCAAAGCTATGAAAGGTTCTTTCTAATTTAGCAGCGTTTGCGTGAATTTGCTCATATTCCCCACTCTGATCTGCCTTTCTCGGCAACTTTAATAGTTTTAAAGGCGGGAGTTCATAATCCTTATTTTCTACTTCTGTAAAAGTTATTGGTACGACATCACCTAAATCGGTTTGTTCTTCTGGCGAATCTGCCAACAAGTCTTCCTGAATGACTTCTTCCTGATAGGCTCTTTCGGCAAAGGTATTAATAATTGGCTCTTGTATGTATGGCTCTTCCTCTTGAGGCGGAGTGTTCACAATAATAGAAGCATTCGTATTTTCCTTAGACTGCTGATTTTCGCGTCTTGCTTGTTTTTCTGCCTTCCGCTTTTCTTTATTTTTTTGAATCGATTCTTTCCAGTCTTTCATATCTTGCTTAAACGCTTCCCATTGATCTTGGAAAAAATTCCAGATACTTGATATAACTTTTTTAAAAGCACCACTTAACGTTTTACCAGTAAGCAGGATAAAACCGATCACAATCACGATAAAGCTGATAATCTGCGTACCTACCGTGTCGAATAAATAATGAAATAATGCAAATAAAACGGCACCAATCATACCACCGCCTAAATCGACATTAGTAGCCTCTTTATTCACTTCCATCCAAAATAATTCCCATGTATTGAATATTACACTTGGGTTTTGAAAAGCGCCTTGGCTTGCTAGCAACTTAAATAATGTTACATGGCTAAGTAATAAAATTGCACTGACAATTAAATAAATTCCATTTAATTTCGTATGAAACATATAAGGCTTTTCTCTTTTCCACATTAAATAACCACTGTATACGATAAGGCCTATTAGGCAAAGCATATACCACTCTCCAAAAAAGAAACGGAAAAAAGAAACCATTGTTTTCCCAACCGCACCGAGTTGTAAAATAGAGATAAAACTCAACGCCATAAGAAGCAGGGCTGCAAGTTCATATTGTATCGTTAATTTAAGATGTTGTTTTTTTCTTGTTTTTCTTTTTTTCCTTTTTGCCATTTGATCACCTAATATTTAAAAAGTATCTTTCTCTTTTGTAGTAAAGAAGCAGCCTTAGGCTGCTTCTTTGTTGTTCCTATATTATAACATAGTTTATAAAGGGAAACTTCTTTCCGAAGGTTTTTTTATCCTTTGCTGTCTTATAGAAAAAAGTATGTTTGCTCATGCTTTTTGGTTTGGCTGATTTGTTGTGTGCTTTGGCTGATATTTTGCTCGTTTGGCTGATTTGCTGCCTGTTTTGGCTGATATTTTGCTCGTTTGGCTGATTTGCTGCCTGTTTTGGCTGATATTTTGCTCATTTGGCTGATTTGCCGCCTGCTTCAGCTGATATCCTGCCAACTCTAGCTAAAAAAGCAAAATACTAGATAAGTTTTTCCCCCTATCATTCCCTATTATCAACTTTTTTAATAAAAAAGCAATTAAATGGTTGGAATTTTTGCTCCTGGCTGCATTTCTGTCTGCAGAAAATGATTGGGATCGGTGCTAAGTATTCTTATGACTTCATATTCATTTGACTCATTTCTAGCTACTAATAAAGGAATGCCATTATAATGAATAACTTGGTGTTTTTCATAGATATCTTGGCTCATTGGAAAAATCAATTCTTCTGGCATCATTGTATACATAATCATTGGATAATCCCTTCATTCTGTTCTTTATTGACATCAATCAACTCATTGAGCTTTTTCATCGCATCCCCGACTCCGCCAACAGAGTCAATAAGTCCAGAAGTAACAGCATCATTTCCAATTACATTTGTTCCAATATCTCTTGTTAAATTTCCTTTTGCAAACATCAGGTCTTTAAAATTTTCTTCTGTAATTTTAGAATGCTTGGTCACAAAATTAACCACTCTCTCTTGCATTTTATCTAAGTATTCAAAGGTCTGTGGTACTCCAATAACCAGACCTGTTAAACGAATAGGATGGATTGTCATCGTTGCTGTTTCTGCAATATAGGAATAATCACAGGAAACAGCAATTGGAACACCAATTGAGTGCCCACCTCCTAAAACAAGGGAAACAGTTGGTTTAGACAGAGAAGCAAGCATTTCAGAAATAGCTAATCCTGCTTCTACATCCCCTCCTACTGTATTCAAAATGACAAGAACCCCTTCAATCTTAGGATTTTGTTCGATTGCTACAATTTGTGGAATCAGATGCTCATATTTCGTTGTTTTATTTTGAGGCGGTAATTGTAAATGGCCTTCGATTTGACCAACAATGGTTAAACAATGTATTTTTGAATCTTGAGAAAGCTGTGGTACATTAGTTTGTCCCAGCTGTTGAATTTTTTCCATTAAGCTTGATGGTTTATCCTCATTTGGCTTTTCATCAGGCTGATTATTATTGTTAACTGAAACCATAAAGTTCTCCCTTCCTAAAACCATAATAATCTTAGTATGAAGCGAGAAACACTATTTCATGCGGGCGAAATCGAAAAGTCAATAAGTCGCTTTTACTTCTGGAATAAATTCTAATTAAAAGCTTTTCAGAAAAATTCTTGTTAGAAGTCTCTTCCGACCTTTGGCTAAGCAGCGGTCCCCACGGTTCATCTAAATCCCAAGGAAGCTTCTCCTTTTTCAATTCAAACTCTTCTTAGATTTAAGCACGGCTAGTCCCAAACAAACTAAAAGCCCCCTTATCTTAAGGAGGCTCTCACTTTTATCTTCTAACTGGCTTAACTTCCATAATAATTGGCAAGATCATTGGTCTACGTCTTGTTTTTTCATATAAGAACTGGTTTAGCGTATCTCTAATATCTTGCTTAATTCCAGTCCAGTCGAAGCTGTCCTTACTAATACTTTTTTCTACAATATCTCTTACACGGTCTGCAGCTTCTTCTAGCAACTTCTCTGATTCGCGAACATACACAAAACCTCTTGTAATGATTTCAGGACCAGCAGA
This sequence comes from Niallia sp. FSL W8-0951, assembly GCF_038006525.1. Classification (NCBI taxonomy): domain Bacteria; kingdom Bacillati; phylum Bacillota; class Bacilli; order Caryophanales; family Bacillaceae; genus Niallia; species Niallia sp. FSL W8-0951. The sequence continues at coordinate 861,206 of NZ_JBBOVK010000001.1, read as the reverse complement.
GATTTTTCTTTCCGCTTTATTTAAAGTTACAACAACCGTTAAAATTCCGTCTTGTGATAACAGCTTGCGGTCTCTTAAAACAATATTCCCAACATCGCCAACACCGCTGCCATCAATTAATACATTTCCAGCTGGAATTTTTCCGCCTACACGAAGAGTATCTTCTTTAAATTCAAGCACCTCTCCTTGTTCCGGAAGGTAAATATTTTGCGGTGGTACACCACATTCAATCGCAATTTTTTCATGTGCCTTTAATACGCGATACTCCCCATGGATAGGCAAAAAGAATTTAGGCTTCATCATATTAATCATAAATTTTAATTCTTCTTGGCTGCCATGATTAGAGCTGTTAAATGTTTTGTAGCCTGCAAGAAGTGTTGCACCTGCTCTGTATAATTTATCGATTGTTTTTCCGACAAAAACTTCACTGCCTAGGAAAGAGGATGCTGCAAATAAAACGGTATCCCCTTCCATGATGCTTACCTGCTTATGATTTTTCTTAATCATTTTTTGCAGTGCTTCAATTGGTTCCCCTTTTGTACCAGTAGTGATGATTACCATTTGGTCTTGTGTATATCCTTGAAGCTCGTTATAGGTAACGATCGTTTCTTCATCTACTACTAAATAGTTGTGTTTTAAAGCAATTTGCAACACTCTTTGTAAATTCTTGCCGATAATCGCAACTTTTCGATTTGTTTTTTCAGCTGCATCAATAATATGTTGAATTCTATTTAAGTCAGTTGCAAAACAAGCTGCAATAATCCGACCATTTGTGTGTAAAAATGACTCAATTAAGCTTTGAGTTACAACAAAATCTGTTGTGGAATAGCCTGGTTTATCTGCATTCGTACTATCAGATAATAAAGCTAATACTCCCTCTTCTCCTATTTTGGCCATCTCGCCATAATCTGGCTTGTAAAGATCACTTGCTGTTTGATCGAATTTGAAATCACCAGTATGTACGATTGCACCTTCTGATGTATGAATAACAATCCCAATGCTATCAGGGATACTATGATTCGTTTTAAAGAATGACACTTTTGAGGAAGCAAATGTTAGAACAGTTTTCGATGTCACAATTTCAAATTGTGCTTGTCCTTTGAAATCTTGCTCTTTCATCTTTTCCTTTGTTAGTTCAGCTGTTAATAAAGTCGTATAAACCGGTACATCTAAATCTCTTAAAATATAAGATAAGCCTCCGATATGATCTTCATGTGCATGTGTTAAGAAAATTCCTTTTACTTTTTCTTTATTTTGCTTTAAATACGCGATATCTGGAATAACAATATCGATCCCGAGCATTTCATTTTGCGGGTACATTAAGCCAGCATCAATTACAAATATATCTTCGTCTACTTCGACTACAAACATATTTTTACCGTTCTCGCCCACTCCGCCGAGTGCGACAAGCTTTATTTTTTCATTTTTCATCAATTTTTGTTTCCTCCTATGTTGAGTTAAGCCGACCATTGATCAGTTATGATTATTATACTTGATGTTTAAAATTGTTTACAACCAATTTTATGAAATCTTCCTTTTTCAGGTTCATTTCATAACAATATCAGGAGGTATTTTTCTATAGTTCGCCTAGCATTCCAACGCTTTTTCCTATAATAAATTTTTTTACCGTTTATTCAATTTAAACTTAAATATAGAAATAGCTGTCACAGCAAAAAAACAAATTAAACATGCTAGTATACTAATTCGATTCGCCTCATCAAATAAGAAACTAATGCTTATGATGCCTAAGCAGATTACAGTAAATATCGGAATATACGGATATCCCCATATTTTAAAACTTGGCTGAAATGGATATTGTTTTCTAAGCTTTAACTGCGCTAGACAAATCATAATCCAAACAATCGATACAACAAAGCCTGGGAATGCCATAAGTAAAGAAAATACTTGATCTTGTTTAAATAAAGCAATCATTGATCCAGCAATTAAGATAATACCTGTAACCATTAAACTATAAGTCGGCACTCCATTGTGGTTTACTTTGCTAAAGGCTTTCGGTCCTTCTCCCTCCGTTGAAAGAGAGTACATCATTCTTGTACATCCATATATACCCGAATTTGCTGCAGATAACACAGCAATAATTAAGACAAAATTCATAATGTGGGCTGCACCAGATAATCCAGAAATCGAAAGTACTTGTACAAAAGGGCTGGATTCTTCTGTTAACTCATTCCAAGGAATTAGTCCACAAATAATTAAAATAGGCAATGTGTAAAATAAAACAATGCGAAGAATAAAGCTTTTAATAACTTTTGGCAGTACTTTTTCTGCATCTTTCGCTTCCGTTACGGTTACGCCAATGAGCTCGGAGCCTCCATAAGAAAACATAACAATTAAAAGAGCAGAAAAAACAGATGTCCATCCATTTGGGAAAAAGCCGCCATGCTCTGTATAATTTTGCAGATAGTTTGTTTGCCCAGATGGAATAAGCCCAAATAAAACAGCGGCTCCTAATATAATAAATATAATAATCATGCCAATTTTAATTCCAGCAAACCAAAATTCAAATTCCCCATAATTTTTCACATTCATTGTATTAACGACAATTAAACCTATTGCGCAAAGAATGCTTAATATCCACAGCGGCACATCTGGCAGCCAAAACTGCAGAAAGCTTCCTGCTACAACTACCTCAATCACACATACAGCAAGCCATAAAATGCAGTACATCCAGCCAATAACGAATGCCGTCTGGTTGCCAAAGGCCTTCCCAATAAAGCCCTTCATGTTTGTATTTGGATAAATAATAGCCATTTCCGCAATACTGCCCATCACTACTAGTAATAAAAGTCCTGCAAATATGTATGTAAAAATAACACCTGGACCTGCGATTGAAACTGTTTCTCCACTACCTTTAAATATCCCTGTCCCAATAGCTCCTCCCATGGCCATTAAACTTATATGTCTTGGCAGTAAGTTTTTTTGCAACTGATTATTCGCCATGACTTCTCCTCCTTATATATAACCTTATCTAAATACTCTTGTGTTCTTACTAGCCGTTGTCCAAACCGCAGTTTTTTCGATAGAGGAAACTAAGAAGACAGTTTGCGTCTTCACATGTGGACTTCCGCCAAACAAAAAATTCGCAAGACAATATAGCTAAACACTCATCTACTTCACAAACTTCTAGTTTCTTATATATGAGAAACTTATGATTGCGCTATTTAAAAATATGATGATGTATCCAATCATAATCAAAAACTAGTTTAGAAACAAGTCTTTCTTAATAAAGATATCTAATAAAAAAGACAGAAGAGCTAGTTATCTCAGGAGGAATAAACCATTTTTGCTTTGGTTTATCCGTCGTAATAAGAGATAGCTAAGCTCTTCTGACACGTAAACATTTATAAAACTAGCAAAAAAGAATCAAATAAACTGTTATCAATAGTCCTCGTAAATATACGATATCCTTCTAATTCCTTAAATAAATTTCGCTAATTCGATTCGTTCTTCCTCTGTTAATGGCACTAAAGGTAAACGAACAGAACCCACATCAAATCCTTTTAATTGTAATGCTGTTTTTACTGGAACAGGGTTAGGTGCTTTAAATAAAACTAACATAAGAGGAAGTAATTGTTGATGCATTTTAGATGCTTCCTCTACCTTTCCATCTAAAAAGGAAGTCACCATTTCTTTCATTTCTTTGCCAATAATATGCGAAGCTACAGAAATTACTCCCGTTCCTCCTACAGATAAAATTGGTAAAGTTAAGCTGTCATCACCACTGTATACATTAAAATCAGCTGGTGTTGATGCAATAATTTTTGTGATATTATTTAGATTTCCACTAGCCTCTTTTACAGCTACAATATTATCAATTTCTGACAAACGAATAATAGTTTCTGGTTCAATATTAACAACAGAACGACCTGGAATATTATATATCATAACGGGTAGTTTTGTAGATTCTGCAACTGCTTTAATATGTTGATACAACCCCTCTTGGTTCGGCTTGTTATAGTATGGTCCAACTACCATAACAGCGTCCACACCTGCGAGTTCTGCTTGTTTCGTTAATTCGATGGACTCATATGTGTTATAACTACCTGTTCCTGCAATGATTGGAACTCTCTTTTCCACTACCTTTACCACATGTTTAAATAAAGCAATCTTCTCTTGTTTGGATAATGTGGGCGATTCTCCAGTAGTACCAGCTACCACTAAAGAATCTGTTCCGTTTTCAAGTAAATGATTAATTAACTGTGTTGTTTTTGGAAAATCTATATGTCCCTTGGCATCAAATGGTGTAATCATGGCCGTTGACACCCTACCAAATAAACCCATCGTTCCACTCCTATTCTCATTTCGATCTCGTTGTATCTATTATTTTCTATTCTATTTCTTTTTCTAACTCAAACGCATCATGTAATACATTAACTGCACTTACTAAATCATCCTGCTTCACAAGCACCCAAATCGTTGCATGGCTATCCGCTGATTGGAGGATGCGAATTCCCTTATTTGAAAGTGCAGTAACAATTTTAAATGTCACCCCAGGTACACCGGCCATTCCAGCACCAACCACTGATACTTTTGCACATTCTTTTTCGATAACTGGTTCATATCCCATATTTTCAAGAACGGCAATTGCTTTGTTTGTCATTTCGTTTGTTACAGTATATACGACACTGTTAGGTGAAATATTGATAAAGTCTACGCTGATTTCTTCATTTGCCATTGCTTTAAAGACTTGCGATTGTAAGTCATACTGATCTTTTTTTGCAAAAACTTTAATTTGGGTTACGTTTGCCACATGAGCAATTCCTGTGACTGGTCTTTCCTTTATGTCACTGCCTCGACTCTCCGCATTACTAGAGGTGACAAGTGTACCAGTCCCCTTTGAATACGTGGACCGTATTCTAATCGGTACTTTTGCTTGCATTGCTATTTCCACTGCTCGTGGGTGAATAACTTTTGCTCCTTGATAAGCCATATTGCAAACTTCCGAATAGGTAACAACAGATAGCGGACGAGCATTTTCTGCAATTCTTGGATCTGCAGTCATAATACCTTCTACATCTGTAAAAATGTCAATATATTCTGCTTGAAGTGCTGATCCTAAAGCAGCCGCAGATGTATCACTTCCGCCTCTGCCTAAAGTAGTTGTATCCCCATTTGGCGCTGCCCCTTGGAAACCAGCTACTACTACAACATCATGATTTTTTAATTCTTCAAGAACACGGCTGCAATCCATTTCCATAATTCTTGCATTCGTAAAATCATTATTTGTCTTAAATCCAGCTTGAGCACCTGTTAATGCAGTTGCCGAAATTTGATTTTCTAGTAATAGTTGTGTAAACACAACACTTGAAATAATTTCGCCGCATGACATTAATAAGTCGTTTTCTCTTCTGCTGATACTTGATTCTGATCCGCCGACTAAAGACAACAATGTATCTGTTGCATAAGGTTCTCCTTTTCGTCCCATCGCAGAAACAATTACTACTACTTTATATCCTTCATTTAATGCATCCTTAATATGATCTTTTGCTTGAATTCGGCTTTTTTCATCTCTAACGGATGTTCCGCCAAATTTTTGAACCATGATTTTCACAATAAACACCTCTGAACACTTTCTTAAAGAGTGTAATATAAGGGTGCCTTTTCTAAAACAAATTTGGGGAATCTACTTTTAAAAAGATTTCCCCTTCCATCATTTTACTAGGAGGATCCCTTGTTGTTTTAACTTTGATGATTTTTTTCCATCCAAAATGAGCACACTTATTTAAATGATTCCCTAAATAGGATTCTATTTAAGGAATCATTTAATAATAAGAAAGACAAGATTTTGGCACCATTATTTAGGCTTGTGTCCAAACTTGTACTTCCTGTATGTAGAATAAAATAGAAATCTACTTACAGGTAATTTTCCTGCATACTAAACCTCTACAGCCTTGTCTTTCTTCACTAGTCCATTAAACTAGCCCTAATTTAATTAGACTTTCAGCAATTTGTACAGAGTTCCATGCGGCACCTTTTAATAGATTATCGGAAACAACCCACATATGGAAACCGTTTTTCACATCTAAATCTTGACGAATACGACCGACAAATACATCATTGCTTCCTACGCAATCTGCAGGCATCGGATATACTTGATTACTTGGATCGTCTTGAAGCACGATGCCAGGAGCATCAGCTAACAAGGATTTAATTTCTTCTACTGTTACTTGATCATTGTCTAATTCAAAGTAAACAGATTCAGAATGACCTGTTGCTACTGGAATGCGGACACATGTTGCTGCAACCTTTAAGTCATCTGCATGCATTATTTTCTTTGTTTCATTGATCATTTTCATTTCTTCATATGTGAATCCATTATCAGTAAATACATCAATTTGCGGTACTGCATTGAATGCGATTTGGTAGTGCTTTTTATCACTCTTAACTGGTAGAATCTTCGGCTCAAACGCTTCTTTATTAAGAATTGCTTGTGTCTGGCTGTTCAACTCTTCGACAGCAGCAGCACCTGATCCAGATACAGCTTGATAAGTGGATACTAATACTTTCGAAAGACCAAATTTTTCTTTTAACGGCTGTAAGGCTACAACCATTTGAATCGTAGAGCAGTTTGGATTTGCAATAATTCCATTGTGCTTGCGAAGATCTTCTTCGTTTACTTCAGGAACTACTAATGGCACGTCTTTGTCCATACGGAATGCGCTTGTATTATCAACAACAATTGCCCCATGTCTTACTGCATGTGGTGCAAGTTCTTTCGATACACCACCGCCAGCGCTGAATAGTGCGATATCAATTCCTTTAAAGCTATCTGGTGTTGCTTCTTGTACGATAATTTCTTTATCTTTATACTGAACCTTTGTTCCTGCTGAACGTTTAGAGGACAAAAGTGTTAAAGTCGAAATCGGAAAATCTCTGCTCTCTAATGTTTTAATCATTTGTTGACCAACAGCCCCTGTTGCTCCCACTACTGCTACGTTAAATCCTTTTAATTGCTCCATTTAAGGTTCTCCTTCCAAAGGCTTTCTCTTAATAATAATAGGCAAGCATTACGCTCCGCCTTAAATAATATTATCTATTTTAACATATTCAAGCAGCAATAAAAGAAACTTTTATCAGATTCTTTCAAAAAACACCGATTGGCGCTATAAAGTTCCTTGTGGAAGTCGACAAGCGCCTTTTTACGGTACGTCTTATTATCAGTCTACCATTCTTTTTCAAAGAACGTGATTTATATGCCTTTTTTAAATAATCATGTACTTTCCTGTTAATCTAAATATTTTTCCACTATTACTGGTTGAATCTGTTTATATTCTAATGCTGCTTCAATAGTTTCTGCAAGCATAGACATTCTTGCAACCATAGAATTTGGCTTTTTCTCAGGATCATCTTGACCGAATGGAATAAAGAAAATATTCTTCGTTGCCATTAATCGCATCAGATTAATCCCATTTAATCCTAACGCATCATTAGTAGAGATTCCCAATACCACAGGCTTTTGGTTTCTTAATGTCGCTTTTGCTGCCATCAAAACTGCATTATCTGTCATCGCATTTGCAAATTTACTCATACTATTTCCAGTTAATGGGGCAATTACCATACAATCAAGAGGTGCTTTCGGTCCTAGCGGCTCTGCTGCTACAATACTATCGATTATTTTCTGTCCTGTTATTTCTTCTATTTTACTAACCCAATCTTTCCCTTTTCCAAAACGAGTATCCGTATTTTTTACATTTCCTGTTACAACTGGTACAACTTCAGCTCCTTGTGCCACTAACTTTTCTACTTGTGGTACTACTTCCTCATACGTACAGTGAGAACCTGAAATTCCAAACCCTATTCTTTTTCCTTGTAAACTCATGATTCTATTCTCCTCTCATTGCCTGCTATTGTTCATCCAGTAATTGAGCTAAGACATCTGCCAATATATTTCCCGCTGTTTTCGGAGCTACAATACCTGGTAAGCTCGGCGCAAGTAATGCCTTAACTCCTCTTTTTTCTGCGTATTGAAAATCTGTTCCACCTGGTTTAGATGCCAAATCAATCACCAATGTATGCAATGGCATTTTTTCAATGACATCAGAAGTTACGACAAGATGGGGAATTGTATTTATACAAATATCAATATCATCAACCGCAATCTGTAAATCATCTAAATGTACTGGAGTTAATCCCATTTCGATAATGCGAGCAATATGTTCACTTTGACTTGCTGCGACCTTTACTTTCGCTCCTAGGGCATGAAAAGCACGTGCAACACTCATGCCTACACGACCTAGCCCGAGCACAATAACATTCGAGCCATGAATCGTTGTGTCTGTATGTTGAATTGCCATCATTATTGTACCTTCGACAGTTGGAATAGAATTTAAAATTGCTACATCATCTCGGTTAAATAATTGAACTAATGATCGATTCGTTTCTTTAATAAGCAAATTTAAATAATCATTCGTTATTCCTGAATATATGATGCAATGCTCAGGGGTTTTTTCTACTATTTTTTTCGTTAAAAAAACCTTCTCATTCGAAAAGATTGTATCAACTTGCCCATTTAGGTCTGTTCCTCGAACGGGTAAGATAATAGCATCTATTTTCGAAAAATCTACGTTATCGATTTTTTCTTTTGTAGCACCAGTGAATGCATGGTCCAATTGCTCGAAGCCAATTAATGAAAGGATTGCTTGTAGTTCTGTTAATTTGCGAACAATTTCAAGCTGCCTTGCATCACCGCCGATAACCGCGATTTTCATCCCTTTCAGCATGAATATTTCACCTTCTTTTTTAAAGATCCTGTTTTTCATAGCTCGCTACTTCAACATCTTATGTGATTATCTAATATTAGGTGAGTTGTTTACCGCAATTCCTTAAAAAGATGGTTACTTTCCTTATCTATTATAGATAACGATGAGAATGAATGATTTGGTTGGTATCTCCTTTTAGTGGACAGGTATTTTAAGAAGGGAGTTATTGCAACTCCTTTATAATGGGAGTAGCAAAAAAATGGTTTTATTAGTGGTCATACATAAAAAAAACTAGGATTCAGAAGGGAATTCTGTTTCCTAGTTCTTTATTTATATAATATGTAGCTTTTTATTGCAGTGCTTTTGGTAATTGTCCGTCTGGGCTGATTAAAGAGACAGAAAAGGTGTCAGTGAATATATCATTTGCCATTTGATCAACTTCTTCTTTTGTGACACGATCGATATCGGCAATGATATCATCTAAGGAACGGTGTTTACCTAATAAAAGTTCATTTTTACCATTTCTGCTCATGCGGCTATTAGTGCTCTCTAAGCTTAGCATCAAGCTGCCTTTTAACTGCTCTTTACTATTAAGAAGTTCCTTTTCGGTAATTCCTTCTTTTTTCAAGATAGCAAGCGTATTTTGAATGGTATCAAATAATTCATCTAGCTGCTTAGCTCCTGTACCTCCATAAATTGTTACTATTCCACTGTCTTGGTATGCGGAATGATAAGAAAATACAGAATAAGCTAAACCTTTTTGTTCACGTACATCTTGGAATAATCGACTACTCATACTGCCCCCAAGAATATTATTCAAAGAAACAAGTGTATACATTTTCTCATGCCCCACCTGCAACCCATTAAAACCTAAGCATAGATGTGCTTGCTCTGTTTCCTTTTTGCGTGAAAAATTATTGGCATGGAAAGAAGGCTTTACTAATTCTACTTCGGATTTACCGGCTTCATATGCCCCAAAGTATTTTTCTACTTCTGAAATAAACGATTCGGTAATATTCCCTGCGATCGAAATAACCGTATTCTCTGGTGTATAATGATTAAACATATACTCTCTTAGCGTATCTCCATTAAACGTAGCAAGTGTCTCTTCTGTTCCTAAAATCGGATAGCCAAGTGGATGTTTATCATAAATTGCCTGACTCAATAAATCATGAACAATATCATCAGGTGTATCATCATACATTTTAATCTCTTCACAGACAACATTTTTCTCTTTCTTTAATTCTTCCTCATCAAATGTCGAGTTAAAATACATATCTGCTAACACTTCTAACGCCATATCAGCATGTGTATCTAACACCTTTGCGTAATAACAAGTATATTCTTTTGAAGTAAAAGCATTTACCTGGCCGCCAATACTATCAAATGATTCTGCTATTTCTCTCGCACTACGTGTTTTTGTTCCTTTAAAAAACATATGCTCTAAAAAGTGAGATACCCCATTGTTTTTTTCATCTTCTTTGCGAGATCCTGTACCAATCCATACGCCAATAGCAACGGAACGTACTGTTGGAATATTTTCCAATACAATTCTTACTCCATTTTGGCAAGTATATCTTTTGATCAATTATGTTCCTCCTGTTCTTCTACCAAGTTGCAAAAAATAGCTGCGACTGCTAGTATATCTTATTCCTCTTATTTTTTCCAAAATATTGTTTTAATATAATGATAACATATCTCCGTTTTAAAAATGAAATAGCGAATAGTTCCTTTTAAAAGGACGGACAGCCTTTATTTTCCATTTCCTTTCATGTAGATGTTGTTTTTCTTCTATAAGAAGTAGCATCTAATAAAACGTTTTCTCCTTATAGAATACTATAAGATGAACCGAACTACTATTTTTTTGTTTTTATGCTTTCTCGCTCTTCACTAAGCATGTCGCTAACTGTATCGATTTTATATCCTTTATTTTTGATTTCGGTAATTAAACGTTCAAGGCTATTTGTAGTAACTTCCGTTGGATGCATAAGGATTAGAGCCCCATTATGGACCTTTCCTGTAACTCTTTTAAGCAATGTATCAGGACTTGGTTTTTGCCAATCAATCGTATCCACAGACCATATTACTGTTTTAAGCTTTTGTTGAGCGGCAATTTTCACTACTTCATTATTAAAATATCCACTTGGCGGTGCTAATAATGTGATTTGCTTACCAGTTGTAGCTTCAATGACATCATTTGTTTTTACGATTTCCTCATGAATTTTACTACTGCTAATTTTACTCATATCTGGATGGGTATAGGAATGATTTCCGAGTTCATGTCCTGCTTCTGCAATCATTTTAGCAAGATCTGGATTTTTCTGAACCCATCTGCCTTCCAAGAAAAAACTCGCCTTGACATGATGTTTTTTTAAGGTTGCTAGTATGTCAGGTAAAAATTCATTTCCCCATGCTACATTTATAATAAAGCTTACCATTTCTTTATCTGGATTTCCTTTATAAATAGGAGCAGGTGGCAAATCATTTAGTGTAACTTCTGGTTTCACTTGCTTAAAAATTAGTTTTTGTTCATTGAATTTCTTCTCTTTTTTCATATTCTTGTAAGAAGCATCAATATCCACAGTCAGCCCATTTAATCCAGGAATAGCTTTCCATACAGGATCTAGCTTGGCATCAATCGGCTTCTTTTCGTAGTCTTTTGCTTTCTCGCTTATCGTCGTATATAAAGAGTTATTTGCTGTCACTGAGACAGCGTTTTCTTGTAAAGTACTAACATATGTATCAGCCAACGGATTATTAACTAAAAACCAAGAGATGACCAGAATTCCTATAAGTGAAACTGTTTTTTTCATCACCTTTCCCTCCCTAGTTACTACCATATGATAGGAAAGGACAAGGTAGAACGCCGAATGACGGAGTTAGCTTATCCTTTTCCCCTATTATTTTGTTCAAAATGTTCCTTTTCATTCCATAAAAAAAATACCCGCTTAAAAACATGAGTCTTTTTTGGCGGGTACGCTTTATTATACTTTTATTAGTTTTTTGCATTCTCAGCTTGTTCTTTTTGTTCTTTCAAAACAGCTTTACGAGATAAATTTACTCTTCCTTGTTTATCAATTTCTGTTACTTTCACAAGGATTTCATCACCGATTGCTACTACATCTTCTACTTTGCCAATTCTTTCTTCAGCAAGCTCTGAAATATGAACAAGTCCATCTTTTCCATTGAAGATTTCAACGAACGCACCGAATTTCTCGATTCGTTTTACTTTACCAAGATACATTTGTCCAACAACAACTTCACGAACGATATCTTCGATAATTTGTTTTGCTTTGTTATTCATTTCATCATCGACAGAAGAAATGAATACTGTGCCATCTTGCTCAATATCAATTTTAACGCCAGTTTCTTCAATAATTTTATTGATTTGTTTACCACTTGGTCCAATAACATCACGAATTTTGTCTGGGTTGATGGACATCATTAAGATTTTTGGCGCATAAGAAGATAGTGATTCTCTAGGTGTATTGATTGTTGCCAGCATCGATTCAAGAATTTGCATGCGGCCAATCTTAGCTTGCTGTAATGCTTCTTCTAAAATTTCACGAGACAATCCATCAATTTTAATATCCATTTGAAGTGCCGTTACCCCTTTAGAAGTACCAGCTACTTTAAAGTCCATATCTCCTAGATGATCTTCCATCCCTTGAATATCTGTTAAAATACTGTAATGTTCACCAGATTTAATCAGTCCCATTGCAATACCAGCAACCGGTGCTTTAATTGGCACCCCAGCATCCATCATAGCAAGGGTACTTGCACAAATACTAGCCTGTGAAGTTGAACCATTGGATTCTAATACTTCTGATACAAGGCGAATCGTATATGGGAAATCTTTTTCAGAAGGGATAATTGGTTCTAATGCTCTTTCCCCTAGTGCACCATGACCGATTTCTCTTCGTCCAGGTCCACGCATTGGTCCTGTTTCACCAACACTGAAATTAGGGAAATTATAGTGATGCATGAATCTTTTTTCTTCTTCTACCCCAAGACCATCCAGTATTTGCACATCTCCTAAAGCACCTAATGTACAAATACTTAATGCTTGAGTTTGTCCACGAGTAAATAGACCTGAACCGTGTGTTCTCGGTAATAAATGCACTTCAGAAGATAGTGGACGAATTTCTTCCAAGCCACGTCCATCTGGACGAACCTTGTCTTCTGTAATAAGACGACGAACTTCATTTTTCACTAATTTATCTAAAATAGCTTTCACTTGTTTTAAATCTTCTTCTTCTGTTTCTTCTGCTTCATATTTTGCAATGACAGAATCTTTTACTTCTTTAATAGCTGCTTCACGAGCATGCTTTTCTTGTACACGAATAGCATCTAGCATTTCGCTTTCACATAATGCGCGCACATCTGCTTCGATGTCTTTATTTAATTCGTATAGTACAACTTCCATTTTTTCTTTGCCAATCTCTTCTGCAATTTTTTCTTGGAATGCAATTAGGCGTTTAATCTCATCATGTCCAAACATAATTGCTTCAAGCATTACTTCTTCTGGAACTTCATCGGCACCAGCTTCAACCATGTTGATTGCATCTTTTGTACCTGCAACAGCAAGGTTAATATCACTTTTTTCTGCTTGCTCAACCGTTGGATTGATGACAAATTCTCCATCGATTCTTCCAACATAAACACCAGCAATTGGTCCCCCAAATGGAATATCAGAAACAGATAATGCTAATGACGATCCAAACATTGCGGCCATTTCTGATGTACAATCTTGATCCACGCTCATTACTAAGCTGACTACCTGCACTTCATTACGGAAGCCATCTGCAAATAATGGTCGAATTGGTCGATCGATTAAGCGGCTTGCAAGGATTGCTCTTTCACTTGGGCGGCCTTCTCTTTTAATGAAACCGCCGGGAATTTTACCAACCGCATATAGACGCTCTTCATAATTTACTGTTAATGGAAAGAAGTCTAAGTTCTTTGGTTCTTTTGAAGCAGTTGCTGTGCTTAATACAGCCGTATCACCGTATCGTACAAGTACTGCACCATTTGCCTGTTTTGCTAATTGTCCAATTTCAACTGTGAGCTTTCTTCCAGCCCAGTCAATGGAATAGACATGCTTATCTTGTCCCATTCATAAACCCCTCTCTACTCATTCACTTCATGGAGGTTTCCGGTTAAGAACTACCTAAAACCTGCGTTATTTTATAAAATAAAAAATATTATCCTTAAATTTCTCTTCTACTAGTATACACATTTTATATAACTAAAAAACGAAATTAATTTATGTAATCTATACTAATCATATGTTAAATTCGCATTTATTTACAATAAAAAAGCGGGAAAAATATCCCGCTTTTTTTAACTATCTACGTAGACCAAGTTTGTTAATTAAAACACGGTAACGTTGAACGTCTTTATTACGTAGGTAAGTTAAAAGATTACGACGTCTACCTACCATTTTCAAAAGACCACGACGTGAGTGATGATCCTTTTTATGTGTACGTAAATGTTCATTCAAATTATTGATTGACTCAGTAAGGACAGCGATTTGAACTTCTGGAGATCCAGTATCGTTCTCATGCGTTTTGTACTCATTGATAAGTTCGTTTTTACGTTCTTGAGTGATTGCCATCCTGTTTCACCTCCTAATTCTATTACACTAATCCCCAATTACCGAGCAAAACGTTGGTGATTCGATTTTGCCAAGCAAAGGTTGTTTTTAGTACGTCTTTAAGAATAACTGTTTTCTTTGGAAAAATCAAGACATAACCTTTTATTTTTTTATAAACAAAGAACATAAAAATAGAATCTGAAAAAACTTCATCTTATTGTATTTCTAGCCAGTCCTGCTATTCATTAGTTTCTTTCCATTTTTTATTAGGATATATTTTTTAGTATATCCTAATCTTTTTAGAAATATTCAGGTTACTTTTCTTTTTTCTTATCGTGCCTTTTCATAAAAATATTCTAAGGCGGTTTGCTTGTCTTTTTCAATTTGGGCTACTAGTTCATCTATGCCATTGAATTTTTGTTCGCTTCTAATTCGTTTATGCCATTCAACGATTACGGAATGACCATAAATATCTTGATGAAAGTCAAAAATATGGACTTCGATACTAATTTTTTTTTCATCAGGCTGGAAGGTTGGTTTTGTACCGAGGTTACATACACCCTCATACCATTGATCATTGACAAAGAATCGTACTGCATATACACCTAACGGCGGCAAAATGACATCGCTAGTTGATTTCACATTTGCAGTAGGAAAACCAATCGTTCTACCACGTTTGTCGCCATGGATGACCGTACCATTTACTGAATAGTATCTACCTAAAAGAGCAGGTACCTTTTCCATTTCGCCATTATTTATAAGAGAGCGAATTAAAGTAGAACTTACTTTCTCACCTCCAAAGGTCTCTTTCCCAATAATTGTTGTTTTGTATTTACCTCGTGAATGTATAGAAAGAGTCTCAGCTGTTCCTTGAGCTTTCTTTCCATAAGTGTAATCAAAACCAGCTACTACATGTTTCACATTTAAACCAATTAAATACAAATCAACGAATTCTTGAGGAGGTAAGCTAGCAAACTCAATCGTAAAATCGACAATAAATAAATAATCGATTCCCAAGTTTGCTAATTGTTCTACTTTCGCTTCAAAAGATGTTAAGTAATCTACTTTTTTTGTTTTTCCACCTAATACGATAGAAGGATGGGGGTCAAATGTCATCACCGCACTGCTCCATCCATTTTCATCTGCCACTCTTTTCGCTTCGCCAATGACCTTTTGATGGCCAAGATGAACTCCGTCAAAGGAACCTAATGCTATAGAAATTGGCGGATTATCATGCTCTTTATTTCGTTCTGAATGGTTTATTCTTACTATCTTCACTGTGCTACTCACCTTTTCTAACAAATTTCTTTTTTTCTCATTTGTCGTTAAACTTTCTTTCAAGGTGAACGAGAGCATCAATGGTTACTCCAAGATTTTTAATATTTTGGACGGTTTGATTAATCCTTGTTTTGCTGGATGCTGAACATATATAGCTAACGCTTCACCTGTTGTTGTTTGAATGACAATTGGTTCCTGTTCATTTAGTAGATGAGCAGGAGTTTCTAATACCGTTCCGTTTCGTACCTTCATTGCTAATGTATCATTTATTTCATATTTCGGCAAATGTAAAAGCGCGTCTTCAAGCGGATAAATAAAGTTTTTCAGCTTCCCATTTTCTACATATTCCTCTAGTTCTTCAAATGTTACACACTCTTGTTTCGTAAAGGCTGCAGAACGTGTCCGGCACAAGTCTGACATATGGGCAGGATACCCTAATTTTTCTCCAATCATAACAGCAAGTGTGCGAATATAGGTACCTTTACTACAGCTTACTTTAAAACGAAAAGATACGGTATCTCCCTGTAACACTTGCCATTCTTCGATTAATTCTAAGGAGTAAATGTTTACTTGCCTAGAAGGACGGTCAATCACAATCCCTTGTCTAGCATATTCATAAAGCCTTTTCCCATTTACTTTAACAGCAGAATACATGGGTGGTGTTTGTGTGATTTCTCCTGTTAGCTCTCGTAAAATCGCTTCTATTCTATCTCGCGTAATAATTTCCGCTACTTTTTTCTCCTCGACCTTTTCGCCAGAACGATCTTCTGTTGTTGTAGAGTACCCTATCGTTACCTCTCCTACATATTCTTTTCCTGCGTCTGTTATATATTCAGCTACTTTTGTTGCTCTTCCTAAACAAATTGGTAATACACCCGTTACATCCGGATCCAATGTTCCAGTATGACCGACTCGTTTCATATGTAAAATCTTCCGCAAACGAAAAACACAATCATGGGAAGTAAGCCCCTTAGGCTTCCATAACGGTAAAATCCCTTCCATATACCTCATCCTTTATTCATTTTATGGAAAAAAACGCTTAATCTTGAGTCCTCAATTGTAATATAATTTAAAAGTCTTTTGACTCCTGCTGGAATTGAGGGAAATCCACAGGCATAGCCGAGGAGACTCCTATCTGTCCAGCAGAAAAGCAAGTTCCTGGAGCGGAATTCAACGGGCTCCATTTCCACCGCTTATAAAAAAACTCCTATCGCCCATCCATAAGTATCATGGAAAAAGTCCGATAGGAGCAAGTTTATGTTACATCATTATCTTTCGTCATCACTGGACGGATTTTCTTTTGCGATTTGATGCAATAATGTATCAATTCTATTTCCGTAATCTATCGACTCATCAAATTCAAACGTAATTTCAGGCGTTTTGCGTAAACGAATTCTTTGTCCAATTTCAGAACGGATAAATCCTTTCGCTTTTGCCAGCCCTTTTAGTGTATTTTCCCGTTGCTCTTGGTCGCCAAGTACAGAAATATACACAGTTGCTTGTTGAAGGTCACCAGTAACATTAACATCTGTAACTGTTACGAAACCAATGCGAGGATCCTTTATCTTACGGCTAATAATCTCGCCTAGTTCCTTCTTCATTTGTTCACCAACACGATTTGGTCTTAGACTCATCGCGCAATTCACCTCATTTTTTTTAAAGCCATTCTATATCTGTTATGGTTCTCTCTATTTCAGGAAAAGAATCAATAAACTGCTGTGTCTGCTGCAGTACACCTTCAGCTGAAACTCGCGCAGAAGCAACGGTAACAACAGCAATTTTTGTTCTTTGCCAAGTATCTTGATACCCGACTTCTGAAATAGAGATATTAAATCTTTGCTTTAAGCGGGTCATAATTCTTTGCAGAACCGCCCGCTTTTCTTTTAATGAGTGGGCATCATAAATAATGCATTCCACTGACATTAATCCAACAATCATTTACGCTCAATTTCTTCCATTACATATGCTTCGATAATATCGCCTTCTTTAACATCGTTAAAGTTTTTGATGGTAATACCACATTCGTAACCTTGAGCCACTTCTTTTGCATCGTCCTTGAAACGTTTTAATGCATCGATTTCCCCTTCGAAAATAACAACACCATCACGAATCAAACGAATACCGCTGTCTCTTGTAATTTTCCCGTCCGTTACATAAGAACCTGCAATGGTACCGATTTTAGAAACCTTGAATGTTTGACGAATTTCCGCTTGACCAATAATCTTTTCTTGGAACTCAGGATCAAGCATCCCTTTCATCGCTGCTTCAATTTCTTCAATAACCTTATAGATAATACGGTGTAAGCGTACATCTACTTCTTCAGCATCTGCGGCTCTTTTTGCGTTTACGTCTGGACGTACGTTAAATCCAATTACAATCGCATTTGATGCTGCAGCAAGGGTAATATCGGATTCGTTAATCGCCCCTACACCTGTATGGATGATTTTTACGTTTACGCCTTCTACTTCGATTTTATAAAGAGCAGCTGCTAACGCTTCTGCTGAACCTTGAACATCGGCTTTAAGAACGATATTAATATCTTTCATTTCCCCTTGTTTCATATGTTCAAACAGGTTGTCTAAGCTAATTCTTGTTTTTTCAGATCTTTGCGCTTGAATCGCTTGCGTGGAACGAGCTTCCCCGATTTGTCTTGCGGTTTTCTCGTCTTTGAAAACAACAAAACGATCACCAGCTTGAGGAACATCGTTTAACCCAGTGATTTCAACTGGTGTTGATGGTCCTGCTGTTTTAACTCGGCGGCCAAGATCATTAACCATTGCACGAACACGACCAAATGTGTTCCCAACTACAATCGGATCCCCAATATGCAATGTACCATTTTGTACAAGCAATGTTGCTACCGAACCTTTTCCTTTATCTAATTGTGCTTCAATAACAGTACCAACTGCATTACGGTCTGGATTTGCTTTATACTCTTCTACTTCTCCTACTAAAAGAATCATTTCAAGCAGAGAGTCAATACCTTCACCTGTTAAAGCGGAAAGTGGAACAAAGATAGTATCCCCACCCCAAGCTTCAGGTACTAATCCATGTTCTGTTAATTCTTGCATTACGCGATCTGGATTAGCGGTTGGTTTATCCATTTTATTAACAGCAACGATAATTGGAACCTCAGCTGCTTTGGCATGGTTGATTGCTTCAATTGTTTGTGGCATAACACCATCATCAGCAGCAACAACAAGGATAGTGATATCAGTGATTTTCGCACCACGTGCACGCATTGTAGTAAAAGCTGCGTGTCCAGGTGTATCAAGGAAAGTAATTTTCTTGCCATTCTCCTCAATTTGGTATGCACCAATATGCTGGGTAATACCACCAGCTTCTCCTGCTGTTACTTTCGTATTACGTATGCTGTCAAGCAATGTTGTTTTCCCGTGGTCAACGTGTCCCATAATGGTCACAACAGATGGACGCTCTACTAATTCTGCGCCTTCTTCATCTGCAAAGTATACTTCTAGGTCTGTCGTATCGATTTGGATTTCCTCTTCGACCTCTACACCATAATCTGTACAGATTAATTCAATTGCATCTTTATCTAATTCTTGGTTGATTGTTGCCATCACACCAAGAAGGAATAATTTTTTGATGATTTCAGATGGTTCACGATGCAATTTCTTTGCTAATTCAGCAACGGTTAAAGACTCACTGAATGTAATTTTCTCTGGTAATTCTTTTTCCTTTTTCGGAGCTGGCGGTGCAGCTGGAGCAGTATTCTGCTTCCCTTTACGATTGTTGTTTCTATTTTTATTGTTGTTATTATTATTATTATTTTTTGGTTTGTTAAAACCTGGCTTATTATCTTTAGTATTTTTCACAGATTGATTTACTTTCCCCTTTTCAGCCATTTCATCGCTTTCTTTTTCATACTCGTCCGCGATATTTTTAGCAGCCACTTTTGCAGCTGGCGCTTTTGGCTTATTTTCTTCGTTCTTTTTATTATATATGCTATCTAATTTTTTTACTGCGTCCTCTTCCAGTGTAGTCATATGGTTTGAGACTTCTATGTTCATCTCTTTTAATTTTGCAATAACATCCTTGCTTGAAATGTTATATTTTTTTGCGTATTCGTATACTCGCACTTTACTCATCATTTCACCCCCGCTAGAATTAATCGAGCAGCGTTAAAAGTTTTTTTGCAAATCCATTATCCAAAACAGCGACAACCACTCGTTGTTCTTTCCCTATTGCTTTACCTAGGATTTCCCGATTTGAAACAAGCTTCACTGGTACTTTATAGGAACGACATTTATCAGTGATTTTCTTTGTCGTGTTTTGTGACGCATCTTCCGACAATAATATTAGCTTTGCATTACCGCTTCTAATTTCTTTAACGGTCAATTCCTCACCTGAGGTTATTTTCCGTGCTCGATTTGCTAAGCCAAGTAATGACATCCACTTGTTATCGTTCATTTGGATTGTCTTTGCTCCTTATCTATTAGTTCTAACAGCTCGTCATAAACTGTATCATCTACAGTAACTTCAAGCTGGCTAGAAAGAATATTCTTCTTCTTGGCTAATAGTACTGCTTCTTTATCCAATGAGAGATATGCTCCTCGACCAGATTTTTTTCCTGTTAAATCGACGGATACAACCCCTTCTTTGGAACGAACGATGCGAACTAGTTCTTTCTTCGGCTTCATTTCACCAGTAGCAACACACTTACGCATTGGTACTTTTCTTGGTTTGTTCACACACATTCACCTCTATCACTCGAAATCTTCTGTGTTTAAGCGGAAATCATCCTCTTCTTCTACTTCATCATCAAACTTAATCAATGAATTTTCAGTAGGATAAATTCCAGCTTCTCTTGCTTCTGACTCGGATTTGATATCAATTTTCCAGCCTGTCAGCTTTGCTGCCAGACGTGCATTTTGACCTCGCTTTCCGATAGCCAGCGACAACTGATAATCAGGAACAATAACCGTTGTTGCTTTATCTTCTTCGTTTACAATAACTTCTAAGACCTTTGAAGGACTAAGAGCATTTGCAACGAAAACAGTAGGGTCACTTGACCACTTAACAATATCAATCTTTTCCCCTTTTAGCTCATTAACAATCGTCTGTACACGAGTTCCTTTTGGCCCTACACATGAACCTACTGGATCTACCTCTTCGTTCTCAGAATGAACGGAAATCTTAGAACGATCTCCCGCTTCACGGGCAACTGATTTTATTTCAACTGTACCATCATAAATTTCCGGTACTTCCATCTCGAATAATCTTTTAAGTAGCCCAGGATGTGTTCTAGACACAAAGATTTGGGGACCTTTTGTTGTCTTTTCCACTTTTGTCAGGAAAACTTTGATGCGATCATGCGGTTTATAATGCTCATTCGGCATTTGTTCATTTGTAGGTAAAATCGCTTCAATTTTGCCTAAGCTGACGTAAATAAATTTACTGTCTTGGCGTTGAACAATGCCTGTCATGATATCTTCTTCGCGATCAATAAATTCAGAATAAATAATTCCTCTTTCTGCTTCGCGAACTCTTTGTGTTACTACTTGTTTAGCAGTTTGTGCCGCAATTCTGCCAAAGTCTTTTGGCGTTACTTCCAACTCTACTACATCTTCCACTTCATAGTTCGGATTAATTCTTTGTGCATCTTCTAAAGAAATTTCAAGACGTGGGTCAAACACCTCATCTACTACTTCTTTTCTAGCAAATACACGCATAGACCCAGCACCTAGATTCAAATCAATTCGTACATTTTGTGCTTGGTTAAAATTACGACGGTAAGCAGAAATCAAAGCTGCTTCCATGGCATCCATGATCACTTCACGTGATATTCCTTTTTCTTTTTCAAGTAACACTAGAGCATCAACTAATTCACTGCTCATGAGCGTGTATCCCCCTTTATTCTCTTTTATGAAAAATTATAATGATCGATTACAAAAGACATTTCATCGATTCTTTATACATTATGAAAAACTAACTGCGAGTCTTGCTTTTGCCACTTTTTCGTACGGTATCACAATTGTTTTCTTTCTAGTTTTAATTTTCACTTCAACTGTTACTGTTTTACCATCAAAAGCTGTTAAAACTCCTTCGAATGTTTTTTCCTTTTCAATCGGTTCATATGTTTTAATATAGACATTTTTCCCAATCGCTTTTTCGAAGTCTTTGTCTTTTTTTAATGGTCGCTCTGCTCCAGGTGAAGAAACCTCAAGAAAATAGTTTTCTGAAATCGGATCGACTTCATCTAACTTCTCACTAAGTTTTTCACTAACGACTGCACATTCATCAATATCTACACCTGTATCTTTGTCAATATATACCCGTAAAAACCAGTTTGGTCCCTCTTTTACATATTCGACATCTACTAATTCTAAGTGTAGTTCATCTAAAATAGGATGTACCATTTCTTCGACTATTTCTGTTACTTTGCTCAAAATTTTTCCCTCCTTAAGCAAGGAACCTTATTATGTTTTTAGAGTCAACTTAGCAGCCTGAAATATGTACTCTTTGTTGCTCATCCATCAAATCAGCGATACCCTTTCCTTTGATTTTAGGAAAAAAACCCTAATACAAACAGGAAAGAGTGGGTTGCCCCACTCTCCATTCGCGAAAGTTATCCTTAGTATTTCCAAATAAACTATACCATAACCACTTCATTTATGCAAATGAAAGTCCGTAGTTTCAAGGTTTCTTCTCTTATTAAGAAAGAGTTTTAGAATAAAGAAAGCTGGTTTTGATCTGGCATATCAGCTAAGCAACCATGATTCTCTAGATATTGCATAATTGTTTTTGATACTTTTCCACGTTGCTGTAAATCCTCTTTTGATAAGAATTCACCATCTTTTCTTGCTTCTACAATATTAATGGCAGCATTTGTCCCAAGTCCAGGAATACTGTTAAATGGCGGGATAAGAGAGTTTCCTTCAATAATAAATTCAGTAGCACTTGATTTATATAAGTCCACTTTCTTAAATGTGTATCCTCTTTCTACCATTTCAAAAGCAAGCTCCATTACCGTTAATAAGTTTTTCTCTTTCGTTGATGCATCTAACCCTTTTGCCGTAATATCATCGATTACCGCTTTAATACTATGGGATCCTTTTACCATTGCATCAATATCAAAATCATCGGCGCGAACGGTAAAATAAGCTGCATAATATAATAGGGCATGATGCACTTTAAAATAGGCAATTCTTACTGCCATTAAGACGTATGCCGCAGCATGGGCTTTAGGAAACATGTATTTTATTTTTTTACAAGAATCAATATACCATTCTGGTACTTCATTCTTTCTCATTTCCTCTTCCATTTCATCTGTAAGGCCTTTTCCTTTACGCACGCTTTCCATAATCTTGAAAGCGAAACTTGGATCAAGGCCTTGATATATCAAATAAACCATAATATCATCACGACATCCGATTACTTCACTTAAGTTACAAATATTATTATGAATAAGTTCTTGTGCATTTCCTAGCCATACATCTGTACCATGGGACAAACCAGAAATCTGTACTAATTCAGAAAAAGTTGTCGGCTTTGTATCTTCTAACATTTGTCGAACAAATTTTGTTCCAAATTCAGGGATACCAAATGTTCCCGTTTTGCAATAAATTTGTTCTGGTGTTACTCCAAGGGACTCGGTACCACTGAATATTTTCATTACTTCAGGATCATCTGTTGGAATGGTCTTTGGATCAATTCCACTTAAATCTTGAAGCATTCTAATAACAGTTGGATCATCGTGCCCTAGAATATCAAGCTTTAGAACATTGTCATGGATGGAATGGAAATCAAAATGGGTTGTTTTCCATTCAGAATTCCGATCATCTGCCGGAAATTGAATTGGCGTAAAATCGTAGACATCCATATAGTCTGGTATTACAATGATTCCCCCTGGATGCTGCCCGGTTGTACGTTTAACCCCAGTACATCCAGATGCTAATCGATCAATTTCTGCTCCGCGAATTTGTAAATTATTATCATTTTGATATGCCTTTACATAGCCGTATGCTGTTTTATCCGCAACTGTACCAATTGTACCTGCGCGATACACATACTCTTCACCAAAGAGCACTTTTGTATAGTTATGCGCTTTTGGCTGATATTCACCAGAAAAGTTCAAATCAATATCGGGAACCTTATCTCCTTTAAATCCTAGGAAAGTTTCAAATGGAATATCGTGACCATCTTTCTTCAAGCGAGCCCCACAGTTAGGACAATTTTTATCTGGCAAGTCAAAGCCAGATCCAACCGAACCATCGTTAAAAAACTCCGAGTATTTACATTCCGCACAAATATAATGTGGCGGCAATGGATTAACCTCGGTTATCTCTGTCATAGTAGCAACAAAGGAAGAACCAACAGATCCACGCGAACCTACTAGGTATCCATCATCTAACGACTTTTTCACGAGCTTATGGGAAATCAAATAAATTACGGCAAATCCATGACCGATGATACTTTTTAGTTCCTTTTCTAAGCGTGCTTCTACGATTTCAGGTAATTCATCACCATAAATACGTCTAGCCATGCCATAGCTCATTTCCCGCATCTCTTCTTCCGATCCTTCAATTTTCGGTGTATAAAGATCATCTTTGATTGGTTTAATAACATCAATCATATCGGCAATTTTATTAGTATTTGTTACAACTATCTCTTTTGCCTTTTCTTTTCCAAGGAAGCCGAAGCAGTCCAGCATTTCATTTGTTGTACGGAAATGGACATCTGGAAGCTTATGGCGATTAAGCGGATTCGCTCCACCTTGTGAACCGACTAGAATTTCTCGATAGATTTTATCGTTAGGATTCAGATAATGAACATTCCCGGTCGCAACCACTGGTATATCTAATTTATCCCCAAGTTTTACGATATTACCAATTATTTCTTCTAAGGCTTTTTCATCTTGTACTAACTCCATTTCAATTAAATGAGCGTACACCTCTTTTGGCATTACTTCTAAATAATCATAAAATGGCGCAATATCTTCTACTTCTTCTGGAGCCTTCTGCATCATTGCTTCAAAGACTTCCCCTTTATCACAAGCTGATCCTACTAACAAACCTTCCCGGTATTTTTGCAAGACTGATCTCGGAATACGAGGAACCCGATAGAAATAATTAATATGTGCAATCGAAACGAGTTTAAAGAGATTTTTAAGCCCTACCTCATTTTGCGCTAGCACTGTACAATGATATGGTCTTGCCCTTTGATAGGCATTTCCTTGTCCCATATTATCATTTAATTGATTATGATTGGTGATGCCCCTTTCAGCAGCATCTTTCAACATTTTTAAAGCGAGATATCCAGTCGCCTCAGCATCATAAATGGCGCGGTGATGCTGAGTTAATTCGATATCAAATTTTTTCGCGAGTGTATTTAAACGATGATTTTTCATTTCTGGATATAAAAATCTACCCAGTTCCAATGTATCAATGACCGCATTTGTCGATTTAGGCAGTCCTGCCTTCTGATAGCCGACATTCAAAAAGCCGACATCAAAGGATGCATTATGAGCAACTAAAATACTATCGCCTGTCCAATCCGCAAACTTGCGTAAGACAATATCAATTTCTGGTGCGCTTTCTACCATATCATCAGTAATACCTGTTAAATTAATGGTTGTCGCAGAAAGACGATGATGTGGATTGGCAAAAGATTCAAATCGATCGATAATTTCTCCATTATGGATTTTCACTGCCGCCAGTTCAATAATCGTGTTATATACAGCCGAAAGTCCAGTTGTTTCTACGTCGAATACTACATAAGTCGCATCCTCTAAATCGATATCCTTTGGATTATAAGCTATTGGTACACCGTCATCTACTAGATTCATTTCTACGCCGTAAAGAATTTTAACGTCATTTTTCTTTCCAGCACCAAAAGCTTCCGGGAATGATTGCGCAACAGCATGATCCGTGATAGCAATTGCTTTATGTCCCCATTTTTTCGCTTGGCCGACAAGAGTTGCGACAGATGAAACTGCATCCATTTGACTCATTGGTGTATGAAGATGCAACTCAACTCGTTTTTCATCCTCTTTAGCGGTATCCTTCCGCTCAACAGGCTTAATTTCATTTAAGTCATTTCCTATCATCACTAAATCGCGAACGAATGTATCATTTTGAATGCTTCCGCGCGCTCTAAGCCACATACCTTTTTTTACCAATTGAAAAAGAGCTGCATCCTCTTTGTCACGAGAGAACATTTTGACAAGGATAGAGCTTGTATAATCTGTTATTTTAAAGGTTAATAGCGTTCGTCCACTGCGCAGCTCTTTTGTTTCTGCAAAGAAGACATATCCTTGAATCGTAACACGTCTTTCTTCATCGACAATCTCTTCCATACGACGATAATCGCTATCATCCTTGATCGTTAAGCCAATTGTTAATGGACCACTTGGGATTGGCGAATCACCAGCTTCTTTTTCAGCTTCCATCTTCTGAATATCTAATAAAGCTTGTTTTCCTCTTTCCTCATCCTCTTTTTGCTTCGCAAGCAAGAATTGCTCATAATCTGAATTTGATTTTTCTGCTGCTATCTCTGTGTCTAAACTCATTGCAGGAAAACCAAAATATTGATAAGCGTCTGTAATTAAGTTCGCGTATTTACGCTTAATCGCTAAGCCTTCCATTTCATTTCTAACCTGAATTGTCAGCTTATTGCCATTTAATTGCGGCACTTGTTCATTTAATAGTTTTAATAACGGTGGAGAAATTCCTTGCATCTCCTCTATACACGCAGACCAATAGTCTCGAATTAATACATCTGTAACAATTCCATTTCTTACTCGAATATCATACGTAATAGTAGCAATATGAGAAAAACTACTTTTTAACTTGGCAGTAAATAATTGATAGACTTGAAATGGAATGATATCATCAAACAAAAAATGAAAATGCCACTTTTTGGACCGTTTTTCGACAACAATTTTTTCTATACTTGCGTTGCGAAAATGGGAAATATATGAATCATCCGTTAATTGCAATTGTTGCAGCAAAATCTGGAAACGATCTACTTTCCCCTGTATATCACTCATTTATGTCGCTCCTTCCAATCTTGCTTAATTTCTATAAAAAATATTATATCACAGAAATAAATTGTTCTTTTCCTTAATGCAGTTTAGCATACAATCTAAGCTACAAAAAGAAAAAGATTTAGCCGATTGCTAAACCTTTTTCTTTTATCCTGTTTTCGCTTATCCTGCTACTTGTGTTAAGCGGAGAATCGTAGCAGCAAGCTCACTTTCATGTACTTCCAGCATTTCTCCTGTACTTCTGACTTTCACTTCTACGATGCCTTCTCCTGCTTTTTTCCCGACAGTGACGCGAATTGGTAAACCAATTAAATCAGAATCAGCAAATTTCACGCCTGCACGCTCAGCACGGTCATCTACTAATACATCAAAACGATTAGCCTTTAATGCTGCATATAATTTTTCGGATAACTCATTTTGTGTGTCATCTTTTGTATTTACAGTAATTAAATGAATATCAAATGGCGCTACAGCATTTGGCCATACAATCCCTCTGTCATCATTAAATTGCTCCACTATCGCTGCCATCGTTCTTGACACACCAATTCCATAGCAACCCATAATAAGTGCTTGACTTCTGCCGTTTTCATCTAAATAGGTCGCACCCATTGCTTCACTATATCGAGTACCAAGCTTAAAGACATGGCCTACTTCAATGCCCTTAGCAAAAGTAATCGTGCCTTTTCCATCTGGTGAAAGGTCACCTTCTTGAATAAATCGAATATCCGCATATTGATCGACAGTAAAATCACGATCAGGATTCACATTCACATAGTGGTAATTTTCTTGGTTTGCTCCACAAACACCGTTTACAATTGCTTTCACAGCATAATCTGCAATTACTTCAACATCTTTCACGTTAATTGGACCGATTGAGCCAACCTTGCTTCCTAGCACTTCTTCCGTATCTGCATGATCTGCTAATTCTACTACATTTGCTTCTAAAAGGTTCTTCACCTTAATATCATTTACTTCGTGGTCTCCTCGAACTAATACTAGAACAAACTTCTCATCAACTTTAAATAAAAGAGATTTGATACATTTTTCTGCTGCTACGTTTAAGAAAGAAGAAACTTCTTCAATTGTTTTTTGTTCTTTTGTTTCTACTTTTTCTAATTCTTTAGCAGGCTCGTCCGTTTTATCATAGGAATTAATAACTGGAGCCATTTCAATATTTGCAGCATAATTGGATTCCGTTGAGTACGCAATCGTATCTTCTCCAACATCAGATAATACCATGAATTCATGCGTATCCTTTCCGCCCATTGCGCCACTATCTGCAATAACTGCCCGATAGTTTAAGCCGCAGCGCTCAAATATATTGCAATAAGCTTGGAAAATTGAGTCATAAACTTCTCCTAAGCTTTCATGCGAAGAATGGAAGCTGTAGGCATCTTTCATAATAAACTCTCTGCCGCGCAAAATTCCAAAACGTGGTCTTTTCTCATCTCTGAATTTCGTTTGGATTTGATAAAGCGTTAATGGCAAGCGTTTATAAGATTTCACTTCATCACGAACTAAACTAGTTATCACTTCTTCATGTGTGGCCCCAAGAGCAAATTCTCGACTATTACGGTCTTTTAAACGCATTAATTCGGGTCCATAAGTAAACCATCTGCCGGATTCTTGCCATAATTCCGCTTGCTGCAATGCAGGCATTAATAACTCCACTCCACCAGCTGCATCCATTTCTTCACGAATAATTTGTTCAATTTTCTTTATTACTTTGTTTGCTAGTGGCAAATAAGAATAGATACCACTTGCATTTTGTCTAATATATCCAGCTCTTAATAAGAGCTGATGGCTTTTAATATCTGCATCTGCTGGTACTTCTCTTAATGTTGGAATTAACATTTTACTTTGCTTCATCTATCATTGCACCTCTATTATTTATGTTGTTATTAAGTTGTTATGGTGAGATATGTTTTACATCTTTGAGTTGAGTGTCTTGTGCTGCCGCCAACTGCCTCATGCCTATTATCAAAAAAGAGTTTCCTGACAAAACAACATTCCCCTTACAATAAGGGGAATGAAAAGTATCCTACTGTATAAAAAATCGTTGGATATCATTCCAAGTGACGACAATCATCAATAACATGAGTAAGGCAAATCCAATAAAATGAACGATGCCCTCTTTTTGCCGGTCAATTGGTTTACCGCGAACCGCTTCAATAGCAAAAAACAATAGTCGCCCACCGTCTAATGCAGGTAACGGAAGAAGATTCATAATACCTAAGTTAATACTTAAAACAGCCGCCCAATTCATTAAGGAATAGACACCTGATTGAGCAACCGTATCGGTTGATTGATAAATGGCAACAGGACCACCTAAAGCATCAATCGAAAATTGACCGGTTACTAGTTTACCAACTGCTCCAAAAATTTCCTTTGTCCAATTATAGGTTTGTGCTGCACCAAATTGGATAGACTTTAATGGCGATTTTTCCATTGGGCTGTATACACCAACTAACCCAATTGTTTTTCCATCTACTTCTGTTTCCTTTGGTGTTACGTCAATTGTCATTTCTTGTCCATTACGATCGATTAAAAATTCTAGGTTCTCTCCCGGACTTTTTTGAATAATGGAAACAACTTCTTCCCAAGAACCTACAGATTGTCCGTCAATGCTGATGACATTATCGCCTTCATGCAGGCCTGCACTAATTGCAACTCCATCATCTGTTAACTTACCAAGCTTTGCTTCATTTGAAGGAATTCCTTGTATTAACGCAATCACAATAAAAATAAGAAAAGCTAACACAAAGTTCATGGCCGGACCTGCAAAAATAGCAAGTGTGCGCTGCCATAGTGACTTACTGGCAAATTGTCGATCATATGGTGCAATTTGCGTTTCGATTCCATTTTCAACAAAAACAGCATCTTTTCTTACAGAAAAAACGAGGAGATTATCTTCATTGTCTTCCTCTACATATCCTTTTACAAAAAGCTTATGTTCTAAATCAGCATCCTCTACATTAATAACACGAGCATTCGGATACTTTTCTTTATTGTTAATGATAATTTTCGTTACTTCTTCTTTATCATTAAGGATTAAGCCGATGCGATGACCAGGTTTAATATCAACCATTTCTGGATCTTCTCCAGCCATCCGCACATAACCGCCAATTGGCAGAAGACGAATCGTATAAACAGTTTCTCCCTTTTTTAAAGAAAGAACTTTAGGCCCCATTCCAATGGCGAATTCACGACATAAAATGCCCGCACGCTTAGCTAATACGAAATGCCCTAATTCGTGGAAAAAAACTAACGCACCAAAAATGATGATAAAAGCTATAACTGTATACAAAATTTTTAACCACCTTTTTATAGAAGTGTGCTTACTCTTTTTCTTGTTTCTAAGTCAATCTCTTGGATCACTTCAAGACTAGGGTTTAGTATATTCTGATGACTATTTAGTGCTTTTTCGATTAAATCTTCAATTTGTAGAAAGCTAATTTCTTGATTTAAGAATTTTTGTACTGCCACTTCATTCGCTGCATTTAATACTGTTGGTAAAGTTCCACCTGCTTTTCCAGCCTCAAAAGCAAAATGAAGACATCTAAATCTCTCTAAGTCCATAGGCTGAAAATGCAATTTTCCAATCGCAGCTAAATCTAATTTTTTCCCATTTGCTGCAGCTAGACGCTCTGGAAACGAAAGAGCATATTGAATGGGTATTCGCATATCTGGAGTACCTAATTGAGCGATTACACTACTATCATGGAATTCTACCATTGAATGAATGATACTTTCTTTATGTAGTAATACATCTATTTTCTCATATGGAAGCCCAAATAACCAGTGCGCTTCAATTACTTCTAAACCCTTATTCATCATTGTCGCCGAATCAATCGTAATTTTCGCACCCATTGACCAATTTGGATGATTTAAAGCGTCATCCACTGTCACCTGCTCTAACTCTTTTCTACTAAGATCGCGGAAACTTCCTCCAGAGGCAGTAATAATAAGGCGCTCAATATTTTTCGGGTTTTCCCCTTGTAAACATTGAAAAATAGCAGAATGCTCACTATCAACTGGTAATACAGGAACATTATATTTTGCAGCTGCATCCATTACAATATGTCCTGCAGTAACTAATGTTTCCTTATTTGCAATCGCTATAACCTTTCCCGCTTCAATTGCTTGTAACGTTGGATGTAAACCAACACTACCGATTACTGCATTTACCAGAATATCAGCTTTATCAAAAACGGCTGCTTCTATTAATCCATCCAATCCATAGCTAAAACATATATCTGGGAAGATTTGTTTTAATTGCTCATAATCTTTTTTTTCTGCAACAGATACAAGCTGCGGTCTAAATTCTTGAATGATCTTTCTGGTTAATTCTATATTTTTTCCTGATGAAAAGGCAACTAATTCAAACATATCTGGATGACTTTTAATAACATCCAAAGTTTGCATTCCAATCGATCCTGTCGCCCCTAGCAAACTAATATACTTCACTACCTCACTCCTACACCCAATATTTCCTACTATTTATTTTAAATTAAATGAAGAAAACGTTCAAAGATAAAATAAAGCAGCGGCCAGACAAAAATAAGACTGTCAAACCGATCCAGAATTCCGCCATGTCCTGGTAATAACTTTCCTGAGTCCTTCACATCATAGTGACGTTTTAACGCAGATTCTGTTAAATCACCAATTTGTCCAAAAATAGATAAGATAATGGTAGTAAAAGCAAAGCCTATAGACCATTCTATGTATCCAAACACACTAAATAGAACTCCTACTACTAAAGCACTTACTATCCCGCCAATAAATCCTTCGACTGTTTTATTTGGACTTATTTCTGGCCATAATTTTCGTTTTCCAATTGCTCTTCCGATGAAGTATGCACCAGAATCAGTGGCCCAAATGATAAATAGTGAATAAATAAGAAAAGCTAAATCCGTTTCTCTAATTTCAATAAAGAAATGGAATCCTGTTCCAATATAGATGACAGCTAGTATCGTAAAAGCAACATCATCAAATGTAAATTTATTTTTAGAAAAAACCATATAAGTTAAATAAAATAAAACAGCGATTAAGCCCAATTCTATTTTATTCATATTCCACGAACTTATATAATGATTCGGCAGAACAATCATCCATACGGTAATTAATGAAATAAATCCCGGAATAGAAAAAAATGAAATTTTTCTCATTCTAAACATTTCAAATACACCAATTCCAACTAATAGAAAAGTAAAAAGAACTAATGGTAGTTTTCCAATTAATACAAATGGTAAAAATACGGCTATTGCAATAATTGCTGTTATGATTCTTTGCTTCATCTCTAAACCAACTCTCTTCAGACTCCACCAAAACGGCGTTGTCTGTTTTGAAATTCTTCTATTGCTTCGAATAAATGTAATTCACTAAAATCTGGCCATAGTACATTCGTAAAGTATAGTTCGGAATAAGCTATTTGCCAAAGCATGAAGTTGCTTATTCTTATTTCTCCACTTGTACGAATTAATAAATCTGGCTCGATTATATCTTCTGTCATCAAATAAGAGGAAAATACTTCTTCTGTTAAGTTATCTATTTCTATTTTTCCCGTTTGACTGTCTTTTACAACATTTTTAACAGCATCTATGATTTCGGCCCTAGAACCATAATTTAAGGCAAAGTTTAAATGAAGACCTGTATTATGCTTTGTTTGTTCTACTGCTCGATTTAGGGCATTCAAAGTAGATTCTGGTAATCCTTCTGTATAGCCAATGGCTGTTACGCGAACATTTTTTTCAATTAATTCAGGTAAAAATGTACTAAGAAATTGTTCTGGAAGGGACAGAATGTAATCAACTTCCGATTTCGGCCTTTTCCAATTTTCTGTGGAAAAAGCATATAAAGTTAACACTTTGATTCCAAGATCATTTGCAATAGCTGTAATTCGTTTTACACATTTCATTCCTTCATGATGGCCTGCAATTCTAGGCAACGTTCTCTTTTTTGCCCATCTTCCATTTCCATCCATGATAATTGCAACATGTTCTGGAATTTGTCGCATTTTAAGTGCTGATATTCGGTCTTGGAAATTAGAAGAAACAGGTTTCTTCTTCCATAACCTTATTTTGTTAAACATAAAATAGCTCCTCCAAAATAGATCCCTTTTGTAACTCTCTATTCACAGTGATTATGTACGGTAAATACTATTATCTATATCTGTTTATATTATCTACTATTCAGGATAATCATTATGATAACGATATTGCCTAAACTACTAATGGTAAGGATCCACTTTTCTAATAAATTCTTTTCCATAACCTATCCAATAAAAGGATAATCAAATAAGTTCCCTTTCTATATTATAGGAAAATAGTCAACCTAAGCAACTATCAATTAAAAAACTCGTTAGTTTTCACTATTTTATGTACAAAGAATGAATATTTCAGGCTATATTTTTTATCCTTATTTTTACTAACATGAAGAAAAAAACCCCCTATAAAGTAGAGGGTTTAACTCAAGAACAATAAACTTCCTATTCAATTGAAATGTTGAAATATCCACTAAATACGTTTAGGTTATACTTCTAAAATTTCTTTTTCTTTCTCTTTTGTTAAAGCATCGACTTTATTGATGTATTCATCTGTTAATTTTTGAATGTCATCATTGTAGCCGCGAAGATCATCTTCTGTGATTTCTCCATTTTTCTCTAGCTTTTTCAAATCATCATTGCCGTCACGGCGAATATTGCGAATAGCAATTTTTGCTTCTTCTGATTCTTTTTTCACATTCTTCACTAATTCCTTACGACGCTCTTCTGTTAACATTGGAATAGAAAGACGGATAACACTACCATCATTAGAAGGATTTAAACCTATATCAGATTTAAGAATAGCTTTCTCAATATCTCCAAGAACAGTTTTATCATACGGCTGAATAACAAGTAATCTAGCCTCTGGTACACTGATACCTGCAAGTTGATTAACTGGTGTTGGAGCACCATAATAATCAACTGTAATACGATCTAATAAGGAAGCATTTGCTCTTCCAGCACGAATACTTGCAAGCTCGCGCGAATAGCTTTGAATTGCTTTATCCATTCTGTCTTTAGTATTAGCGATAACTTGTTTAGGCATTATTTTTCCCCCTCACTATTGTTCCAATTGTTTCTCCCATTACAGCTCTCTTAATATTGCCATTTTCCGTAATAGAGAATACAATTAACGGAATGTCATTGTCCATACATAATGATGAAGCGGTTGAATCCATTACAGCAAGACCATCTTTAATCACATCAAAATAAGTAAGTTCCTCGTATTTCGTAGCAGTGTTATCCACTTTCGGATCTGCAGAATATACGCCATCTACATTATTCTTCGCCATTAATATAACGTCTGCTTCAATTTCAGCAGCTCGTAAGGCAGCTGTTGTATCTGTTGAGAAATAAGGGTTTCCTGTTCCTGCTGCAAAAATCACAACACGTTTCTTCTCAAGATGTCGAATTGCACGTCTTCTAATATATGGCTCAGCTACCTGTCTCATTTCGATAGAAGA
The DNA here is from genome assembly GCF_038006525.1 of Niallia sp. FSL W8-0951. Classification (NCBI taxonomy): domain Bacteria; kingdom Bacillati; phylum Bacillota; class Bacilli; order Caryophanales; family Bacillaceae; genus Niallia; species Niallia sp. FSL W8-0951. The sequence goes on along the minus strand of NZ_JBBOVK010000001.1, from coordinate 827,098 downwards.
TTGAACACGTGTTTCAATGCCCATTTGCTCTAAACTATCTTGAAGGGCTAATGAATTCATTACTGTAGCGAGCATTCCCATGTAATCAGCGTTGGCACGGTCCATTCCCATTTCTTCCCCAATTTTACCACGCCAAATATTTCCACCGCCGACTACTACAGCTGCTTCCACACCAAGATCAGCAACTTCCTTTACTTGCTGTGCTACGTTTTTAATGATACTTGGATTTATACCAAATCCAGCTTCACCAGCTAATGCTTCGCCACTTAATTTCAGAACAACACGTTTATATTTTGGATTACTACTCATGGAAACCTCCGCTTTATTTGTAATATCTTGAAAAATAGGGAACACCATGGTGCCCCCTATGAAAACATTAATCGATCATTTATTATTTCTTGTTAACTTGGTTCATAACTTCTTCAGCAAAGTTATCTTCACGTTTTTCGATTCCTTCTCCTACTTCGTAACGAACGAATTCACGTAAAGTTGCACCCTTAGATTCTACGAATTGGCGAACTTTTTGATCTGGGTTTTTAACAAATGATTGATCAAGTGCACAAACATCTTCAAAATATTTACCTAAGCGGCCTTCAACCATTTTTTCAACGATGTTAGCTGGTTTACCTTCGTTAAGTGCTTGTTGTGTTAATACTTCTCTCTCATGTGCCACTTCTTCTTGAGAAACTTGGTCACGAGAAACATATTTAGGGTTTAATGCAGCAATGTGCATTGCAACATCTTTAGCAGCTGATTCATCAGTAGTACCTTCTAATACAGTTAAAACACCAATGCGTCCACCCATATGAAGATAAGCACCGAAAGCATCATTATCAGTTTTTGTTTTGATTTCAAAACGACGTAAAGATAATTTTTCACCAATTTTAGCAATTGCAGCATTGATGTGTGCTTCAACAGTAGTTCCTTCTGTAATGTTGGAAGTATGTGCTTCTTCAACAGTTGCAGGTTTAGTGGCTAAGATATGGGAAGCAAGTTCTTTAACCAAAGTTTGGAAACCTTCGTTTTTCGCAACGAAATCTGTTTCAGAGTTAACTTCAAGAATTACTGCTTCATTACCTTCTACCGCGATAAAAGTTGAACCTTCAGCTGCTACACGATCTGCTTTTTTCGCAGCACTTGAAATCCCTTTTTCACGTAAGAAGTCAATCGCTTTATCTAAATCACCATTTGTTTCAGTAAGTGCTTTTTTACAATCCATCATTCCAGCACCAGTTTTTTCACGTAGTTCTTTTACCATTTGAGCTGTAACAGCCATAGTAATTTGCCTCCTTAAGGTTTATGTATTATTTTTTTATCCAATTTATCTCACTTTTAAGCAGGACGCTTGAAAAAAAGGTGATAAGAGGGATGCTCTTTATCACCTTTTCCACAAGTCCCTAACAATTACTTATTATCCATTTTAGTTTATCGATTGATCCAAAACTATTTTGTATAACAAGTCATTCGGTTCTAATTAAGCAGTTGTTACTTCTTCGCCTTGTTTAGCTTCAAGAATAGCATCTGCCATTTTTGCAGTTAATAATTTAACAGCACGGATTGCATCATCATTCGCAGGAATAACAACGTCAATTTCGTCTGGATCACAGTTAGTATCAACAATACCAACGATTGGAATATTTAATTTATGAGCTTCTGCTACTGCAATACGTTCTTTACGTGGATCTACGATGAATAGGCAGTCAGGAATTTTTTTCATATCTTTAATTCCGCCTAGGAATTTTTCTAAACGCTCAAGCTCTTTGTTTAATTGAACTACTTCTTTTTTAGGAAGTACGTCGAATGTACCGTCTTCAGCCATTCTTTCAATATCTTTCAAACGAGCAATACGTTTTTGAATTGTTTCAAAGTTAGTTAAAGTTCCACCTAACCAGCGTTGGTTAACATAGTATTGACCAGAACGGATAGCTTCCTCTTTAACTGAATCTTGTGCTTGCTTTTTAGTACCAACGAAAAGAACTGTACCGCCGTTTCCAGCTAATTCTTTCACATAGTTATAAGCTTCTTCAACCTTTTTAACTGTTTTTTGAAGGTCGATGATGTAGATGCCGTTACGCTCTGTGAAAATATATTTTTTCATTTTTGGGTTCCAACGGCGAGTTTGGTGACCGAAATGTACACCAGCTTCAAGTAATTGTTTCATTGAAATAACTGACATGTTTTTTCCTCCTAATGGTTTTGATTTCCTCCGCTTTTATCATTTTTAATCAAAACTGTAAAAATTACAGCACCAATGATTAAATCCAAAAGCGTGTGTATTAACACCATTTGTTAATATAGCATATGTATTGTGTACAATCAAGTACATTTACGAATTTTGTCTAAATTTAAGTAATAGTTCCATCTCTGTCTTTCCTTTATTTAATGCTTTTGCTATTTCTTCGATGCTCTTCCCTTCCGCCTGCATCTCTTTTGCTACTTCTACTATTGACTTTTCTTTCTGTTTTTTTTCTGGTGGCAAGATTAAATTTAATAGTTCATTGACATCTTCCTTCTCCAACCGATCCTCTTTTAGGCTATTTTCTTGTACAGAAGCAGTCACATTTTTATAAGCATCCAGCATCGCTTTATTGCCTTTTATCTCTCTTGGCTTATATTCCATCCTTTCAGCTTTATCCTTACTGTCTTCTTTTTTATCTAGTGGATTCTCATCAGCTTCAAAGCTAGTAAGTCTATTTAAAAACTGTTCATTTTCTTCTTTTATTTCTGTAATAAAAGTGGCAATCACTTCTTCCATTTCTTCTAAATTCTCTCTCTGTTCCTTTTCTAAATTTACAACGCGATTTTGTCTAACATACAAAATCACAATGCAAAGTATTGCGATTAAATTTAAAGTAATACTTAAAAAAAGTAAAAAATTAACCATTTCATCCCTCTATCCACTATAGTCGATACTTAGGCCTTTATAAGGGTGTATCGTTTGTATTCTCTCTAAATCTTCTAATTCCTTTTCTTCTTTCCTCATCTCTTGTTCAAAAAACTGCTTATCCCTTTTTTTCTTGGTAGTAACTTTACCGTTCCCTTCCCCCTTAATAACCGTTGTTCGCTTTCGTTCTTCTTCCTTACCGGTTTCTTGAGCAGCGAAGGTGTACATTTGCTGATGTTTTTGGTCCTGTTGTTCTTGAAGCTTCCCTGCATCATAAGTTCGTGGTAATGCAACTTGCATTTCTAATGCTTTTAAACTCATGTGCACTCATCCTTTTCGTTATATTACTTTTTCTAATGAATGTCTTAATTTAAAAATAGCTTTGGAGTGAATTTGCGATATGCGAGAAGTAGATAAATTCATAACTTGTCCAATTTCCGTTAATGTTAATTCTTCCTTATAAAACAAACTAATCACCAGCTGTTCCTTATCATTAAGCTCCTTAATTTTTGCGGCCATCTCTTGAACCAATTCATCCCTTACGACTTTTTCCTCTGGAATAACCGTTTTATCATCACGAATCGAGAAACTTTGTGCTTCTTTCTCTTCCCCTTCATTCATCTGCTCATCAATAGATAGTATATTTGCAAAAAAATGTTCATTCATTGTTGCATATACTTCGTCAACACTAGTCTCTAGCTCATCAGCAATTTCTTGAACAGTAATATTTCTCATTAATTTTTGTTCGAGTTTTTCAATGGCCGCCTCAATTTTTTTTGACTTTTCCCTCGTGCCTCTAGATAACCAGTCTTCTTTACGAAGTCCATCAATAATACTGCCTCTAATCCGAAAGGAAGCATATGTATCAAACTTTAAATCCCTATTTGGATCAAAACGTTGTAAGGCATCATATAGTCCCATCATTCCAAGACTTGTTAGCTCATCTCGGGAAACACTTTTTGGTAACCCTATCGAAATTCTTTGAACATGAAAACTTACTAAGGGCATATATTTTTTAATTAATTGATTACCTGCTTCTTGATCTCTCGTACTAGTCCACATTTCCCATACTTGCTTCTCTTCTGTAGTTGATTCCTTTGCCATTAAATAATTTCCCTCCTCTATAAACAATGAACACCATACACGCATATAACTAGTTCTATCTATATAAGTAACAACTTGAAAAGGATATAAGTACATTTCTTCCCTATCTATATCCCTTAAATTCAGCAAAAAAATCAATATTTTTGTATTCGTGCAATGATACATAAGTATATTATTTATAATTACTATAATAAGGAGCTTGTCTGCATATTTTATTTTTATCATTTATAATCTTATCCATTCCATTTAAAAATAGAATGAATAGGAAAGGAAGATATACCTATCATTTGTTTATGTATATATTTCACTATTGATTTTAGCAGAAGACGTGAATTATTAGCTATCCTTTCTAAATATCCCATTTAAAATTAGGTAATAAGAACTAACAACTATAATTTTCAGTTCTTTTTTTGCTGAAATTTCCGAGAAAATGAAAATAAAAAGACTATCTCCTAATAAAAGAATACATTCCAAAGTCCAAACCATGGATTCTTTAAATTAGAGGTAGTCTTATTTCTCTGCTTTTAAAAGTATTACTATACACTATATAATATGAATCCCTTTATTCACCGTTCGAATTGTTAATTCATGGGTAGCAGGACAAAACTCAATTGTTCTACCACTATTTCCACCAACATCTTCACTAACCAATTTAATTCTTAACGATTGTAGTGTATTCTTAACCGCTTCAACATTTCGAGGTCCTATTCTCATAACATCGCTTGTTCCAGTAAACTGAAACATTTGTGCCCCTCCGGCAATTTTCGCTAACAACGTACTTCTTTTTAATCCTAATCCTTCTAAACGCTCTACTAGTTCTACAATGGCTGTATCTGCGAATTTAGCTTTATTGAGCGTTCCGGATTTAGATATGGATGCTTCTGGTAGCATAATATGTGCTAAGCCAGCAATTGGTTTTAGGGAGCTATATAATACAATACCCACACATGAACCAAGTCCAGAAGTACGAATTGTATTAGGAGACTCTACCACATTCATATCAGCAATTCCTACTTTTATTACTGTAATTTGGTCAGTCACCATCCTTCACTCCCAAAGACTGAAATAAAGGGGCAAAAGAATCAGGATCAGGCAGCAAAAAGAAATGGCCATTTACAGTGTCAGCTAATGTGATTTCTTCTCCATTTAACTCCGTATTGATGACAATTGCATAATCACTTACTTGAGAATGTTCAACTAATCCATATGTAACAATTGCACCAACCATATCAATTGCAAGTGCTGGTACGGAAGGATATAAAGATAACTTCGTAAAATCAGATAAAGAGGACAAATAAGAACCGGATAATATATTGCCTAGTTCTTGTAATGCAGACATAGATAACTCATCATATGGCGGTTCAGCTAAGGTAATAGAAGGGTCACCAATCATATCTTGAACCAATTTAGCTGCTTGCTCTAAAGGAAGTATAAAAAACATACTTCCTGGAACATCTCCTTCAATTCGTAAAAACACCCCTGCAACAATATTGTCAGCACCCCCTGCCATTTCCATCATCTCATCAAATGTCACAATTTGAACATCTGGAACCTTCATATCAATCTTTTTATTAAGAAGCTTTGATAAAGAGGTGGCAGCATGTCCCGCTCCGATATTACCAATTTCTCTTAGTACATCAAGCTTTAAGGAATTTATATCATTAATATACCCCATACTTACTCATCACTTTTACCATTAGAATAATTTCTTAAAATATTTCGATCAAACACTTTTTCTAAATCAACAAGAATTAATAAACGTTTATCAAGCTTTACTACACCTTTTATATAATCGACTTCATCGCCATTGATTGTCTCTGGAGCAGGCTCATAAAGAGCAGTATCGACATCTACGACATCATTAGCAGAATCAACAATTATACCTACTTCCATATCTTCAAGCATAATAATGATAATTCTTGTACTATCCGTGTATGGAATTTCTTCCAAATTAAAACGAAGTCGTAAATCAATTATGGGAGTTACTACTCCTCTAAGGTTAATCACACCTTTAACAAAAGGAGCGATATTTGGAATTCTTGTAATATGCATGTTTTTCTCTATCGACATTACTTCATTGACGGAAATAGCATACTCTTTTCCCTTCAATTCAAATATTATTAATTTTTGTTCTGTTGAAACTGCATCGCTCATTCCCTTTTCATCCCTCTCACATAACCTATCTGCAATTCATAAAGCGCAAGATCATTATTCCTCGGTTTGTTCTAAACAAAATTACGACAAGTAGTTATTATACTTAACGAATTCGTTCCTAAGTAAAGCCACTTGCGCTAACATCTATTAATCCTTGTACAGGTGATTACTTAATTAAAGCATTACAATCCATAATTAAAGCCACTTGTCCGTCTCCTAAGATAGTTGCTCCAGATATAGCATACGCACTAGAAAGGTAAGTACCTAGTGATTTTAAAACCACTTCTTGCTGACCGATAAATCCATCCACAACAAGACCAGCTAATTTATCCCCTTTTCTTACGATAACGACAGAATAATAGTCACTCTCGATTCCTGCTGATGGCACATCAAAAATATCCTTTAGGAATAATAATGGCACCACTTTGCCACGGAAATCGATAACGGTTTGATTATGAGCATGCATTAAATCATTCTTATTGACAATAGCTGTCTCAATAATAGATGACAATGGAATAGCATACTTTTCTGCTTGAATTTCAACTAGCATCACAGAAATAATCGATAAAGTTAATGGTAATTGGATAGAAAATAACGATCCTTTTCCTTCCTCTGATTCGATTGTAATCGAACCACCTAGTGATTCAATTGTATTTTTCACTACATCCAGCCCTACTCCACGTCCTGAAATATCAGAAATTTGATCAGCAGTAGAAAAACCAGAAGCAAAAATAAGTTCAGCAATTTGATTATTCGTTAATGTTTTAGCAACTTCTTTTGAAATAATTCCTTTATTAATTGCTTTAGAAAGGACTTTTTCTTTATTAATTCCTGCTCCATCATCTTCCAACTCAATAAAAACATGGTTTCCGCTATGATATGCACGAAGAACAACTGTTCCTTCTTCGCTTTTATTATTCGCTCGTCTTACTTCTGGTGTTTCGACTCCATGGTCAAGTGCATTGCGAATTAAATGAACTAATGGATCACCAATCTCATCTATAACTGTGCGATCAAGCTCTGTTTCTGCACCAACAATTTGCAAATCAATTTTCTTATTTAAATCACGCGCGAGCTGTCTGACCATTCTTGGGAAACGATTAAATACTGTCTCAACAGGAACCATGCGCATATTTAGGATAATATTTTGAAGATCACCAGTAACTCTTGACATTCTTTCTACCGTTTCATAAAGCTCTTGATCTTTAAGGGTGGAAGAAATTTGTTCCAATCTTCCTCTGTCGATAACAAGTTCCTCAAATAGATTCATAAGAATATCTAAACGCTCAATATTAACACGAATTGTTTTATTAGATACTTTAGTCCCTGTTTGCTTCTCAGGCTGTTTAGTTTCAGCCGGAGTACTATTTTCTGTAACAGATGTATTATCCGTTTTTGCTTGTACTTCTTCTGCAACAGGAGTTTCTGCTATCGTTTGCTGCTTAGGAGATTGACTATTTGCAAAGAACTCTCGTACAGCTACCTTTTCAACCTCTGAAACTTTCATAACAGACGCTTCAATTTTATCTGCTTCCTCTTTAGATATAAGAGTTACCATAAAGTCATAGTCGAACTTTTCTTCTTCAAGCTCTTCCACCGGTGGAAGAGACTTAACAACCTCTCCTAAAGATTCTAAAGCTTCAAATATCATATAAACTCTCGCTGCTTTTAATAAACAGTCACTTTTTAATGTAATATTGATTTCATAAGTAAAAAAACCTTGATCAGATGATTGCTGTAATACAGTTGTTTCAAATTCATCATATTGATTTTGCTTTGCAGGAGCATCTTGTATGGCTGTTGCTGCAACCTCAGCTTCTGCAGTTTTTTGATTTAAAGGAAGTCCTTTTTCGATTTGTACAAGCTTCTCAACTACTGCTTCTACATTTCTTTTCCCATCGCCGCCGCTAGCGATTGACTCTACCATGGCATCAAGATCATCAACAGCTAAGAAAATGACATCCAATATTTCTGGAGAAAAAGTAATTTTCTTATTTCTTATAGCATCAAGTACATTTTCCATTTGATGGGTTAGACTAGCTAAATCTTCATAGCCCATTGTTGCAGACATACCTTTTAAAGTATGAGCTGCACGGAAAATCTCATTTACTATTTGTAAATTTTCAGGATCCTTTTCTAACTCTAATAAATGTTCGTTACATGCTTGTAAATGTTCTTTACTCTCTTCAATAAATACTTCTAAATACTGACTCATTTCCACTTGCTTCACATCCCTTGACGTTATACATATTTCATAATAGTTTCAGCAATATGATCTACCTTTTGAATTTCATCAATATAATTCGTGGCAATAGCTGTTTTAGGCATTCCGTAAACAATACATGTCTCCTGTGACTCAGCAATAGCTTTTACGTTACCTTTTTTTGCTAATTTTAATAAACCATCTGTGCCATCTGATCCCATCCCAGTCATAATAACTGCTATTTTTGCATAGGCTTTCAAATCGCTGACAGATTCAAACATAATATCAACAGATGGCCTATGACCATTTATAGGGGCAGTTTGATCCAGATCAATTGCTGTATGGACACCAACTGTTTTCACCTTTAAATGCTGACCTCCTGGAGCAATATAGGCAACTCCATTGCGGATAATCTCCCCATGCTCCGCTTCCTTTACGGTAATGGCGGATAACGTGTTAAGACGATTTGCAAGGGATCGGGTAAATCCTGCTGGCATATGTTGAACGATTAAAATAGGCGCTTCTATATCACTTGGTAAATTAGTTAGGACTTTCTGTAATGCCCTTGGACCACCAGTTGAAGTTCCAATTATGACAATCTTTTTCATGGTGTTCATCCAATTACTGATTGATCCAGCCTTTTGTACTATTCTTTCATTTTCTTCTCTTGGTTCTATTTTACTATAAGAAGATTGTGAAGTAATAGTCTTTTTTCCTTCATTTGAAAGATTTAATAATGTTTTCGGTTTTACTTTACTAGCTAGAATAACTTTTTCTACCAATTCCTGCTTAACCTTATATAAATCTAGTGAAATAGACCCAGAAGGCTTTGTAATAAAGTCAATTGCCCCTGCTTGCATTGCCTGAATTGTGCTTTCTGCTCCAACCTTTGTTATGCTTGACAGCATGAGAACTGGTACAGGATGCTCTAACATAATTCTCTTTAAAGCACTTAAACCGTCTAAGACTGGCATTTCGACATCAAGCGTTACCACATCAGGAGTTAATTGCTTAATTTTCTTTATTCCGTCTTCACCATTTCTGGCTGTACCAATAACGGTTATTCTCGAGTCTTCAGAGAGAAAATCTGTAATTAGCTTACGCATAAATGCAGAATCATCAATAACAAGAACCTTTATTTTCTCCACTTTAAACTCAACTACCTTTCAAACAAAAACCTTTTTAATTTAGACACGAAATTGTGTCTATTAACTGGATAGGGTTCTGTAAACTGTTGTTTACCATATCTATCGGCAATTTCGCGCAAAGCTTTAGCCGCTTCTGATTTTTCATTAAAAAAAACAAAAGGAATTTGTTTTCGTACAGCTTGTGCTACATTTGTGTCATCTGGTATATAGCCAAGATTAATAAGATCCCGCTGCAAAAATTTTTTTACAACTTGCTGAAGTTTTTGTAACGTTTCTGCCCCATCTTTTTTCTCCATTGTTCGATTAACGACAAGATATAACGGAAGTACTGCATTTCTTGTATGAATAAATTTCATTGCAGCATACGCATCTGTTATAGAAGTAGGTTCAGGTGTTGTGATGACGATACAATCATCAACAGATAGAATAAACTTTAAAGAATCCGTACTAATTCCAGCTCCCATATCAAATAAAATATAGTCATAGTGATTTAATATCCCTTGAAAATGCTGGAAAAAGCTCTCTAGTTTCTCTTCTTCCATATCAACAAAATCACTTAGTCCAGAACCACCTGCAATATAGTCTAATCCATCAAATCCTTTCGAAATAATATACTCAAAATTAATATCATTTCTAAAAAAATCAACGATCGTATAGCGAGACTGTGTCCCCATTAGAATATCAATATTCCCCATACCAATATCCATATCAATCAGTAAAGTACGATATCCTCTTTTTTGAAGAGTGAGTGCAAAGTTAAGCGAAAAATTCGACTTTCCCACACCGCCTTTTCCACTGATAATCGCCAATGTTTTGTGATTGGAGTGCCTTTTGTTTGCATTTAATTGTTCAATTTTTTTTCGTAAGATAGAAGCTTGATCGTTCATTCTTCAACTACCTCAAATAGTTTATTTACTAACTCCTCTGGGGTTGCTGGAACTATATCATCTGGGACATTCTGACCTGTTGTAATATAAGCAGCACCTTTTTTACAAGCAACAATTAAATTAATCATTGCCCCGTACGAAGATGTTTCATCTAATTTTGTGAACACGAAAGCATCAATCTTGATTGCGGAAAATTGTTGATAAATCTCTTCTAAGTCATCTTGCTTTGCTGTCATAGATAAAACAAGTAACGTTTCCATTTCTCTTTTATAATCGACCACTTGCATTAAATCTTCTACATATTTTTTATTTCTGAAATTTCTTCCTGCTGTATCAATTAAAATAACATCGCATTCTTCCAGTTTTTTCGTAGCATGCTCAAAATCTTCCAGTGAATAACAAACCTCTAAGGGAACATCTAAAATATTCGCATATGTTTTAAGTTGTTCGATTGCCCCAATCCTATATGTATCTGTTGTAATAAATCCTACTGATTTTTGCTGTCTTAAAATGATATTGGCAGCAATTTTGGCTAAAGTTGTTGTTTTACCCACACCTGTTGGGCCAATGACATTAATATATTTTTTGGCTAAAGAGATTTCCCCAAACGAAAAAGGGGAAATCTCCGCTAATAGAAATTGCCGTGCCCACTCAGAAACCTGAGACTCTAAAACGTCTTCGCCTGCTGCATACCATTTAGCTACTAAATCTTTCACTAATCCTGTCTTAATTTCTTCGTCTATCCCTTGTTTATCTAATTGATTTACTATTTTAGTTATAGGAGCAGGAATAGAAAATGTCATACTTCTATTCGCTTTTACATTTTGATTAATTTCATTTAAATGCTTTACTATCTCTGGATAATCAGATATTTTCTCTCCCTCTTTTAAACTTATATTATTAGCTGAATTATCTGCATCAGCCCTAAAAGCCGGTTCTTTAATTAATACAGGACTGCGCATTTCTCGCTTTTTTGTATGCTTAGAAATTGTTGTCTCTGAAATACTCGGATCAACGGCTGCGAGTACTTCAATATTTCTTTTTTTAAATAAGCCTAAGAAGCCGCCTGTATAAATTACTTTTGAATGAAGAATGACGGCATCATTCCCTAATTCCGCTCGAATCTTTTTCATTGCTTCTGGCATATCCCGTGCTACGTATTTTTGGATTTTCATTCGATATTCACAACTCCCACACTTTGAACTTCTACATTTGCTTCTAATTCATTGTACGATAATACTGGAACTTGTGGAAAATAACGTTCTGTCAATTGTCTTACATACATACGAACAGCTGGCGAACATAAAAGAATTGGCATCTGTTCCATTACAGATAATTGTTCAATTTGCCCAGCAATACTCTCTAAAATTGATTGGGAAATATTTGGATCTAACGCTAAGAAGTTTCCATGCTCTGTTTGTTGAATATTATCTGCGATTAGTTTTTCCACTTTTCCTGACAAAGTTACTACTTTTAAAGAGTCATTTTGATTCGTGTATTGGGTAGTTATTTGACGTGCTAAAGATTGTCTAACATATTCAACTAATAAATCGGTATCAGCTGTCATTTTTCCAAAATCAGCTAATGTTTCGAAAATGACTGGTAAATTGCGAATAGAAACATTTTCCCTTAAAAGTTTTGCTAAAACTTTTTGAATTTCGCCAATCGACAACGGACTTGGTGTTACTTCTTCGATTAAAATCGGATAGCTTTCTTTTACATGATCCACTAATTGTTTCGTTTCTTGTCTTCCTAATAACTCATGGGCATTTGCCTTAATTACCTCTGTAATATGTGTAGAAACAACGGATGGAGGATCAACCACGGTATAACCAAAGATTTCGGCTTGTTCCTTCGTACTTTCTGTTATCCATTTAGCCGGCAGGCCAAAAGATGGTTCAATCGTATCAATTCCCTCAATGGAATCATCGTCCATCCCAGGACTCATCGCTAAGTAATGATCTAGAAGCAGTTCCCCGCTTGCTCTCTCATTTCCCTTTATCTTTAATCGGTATTCATTTGGCTGTAATTGAATATTATCGCGAATCCGAACAACAGGAATGACAAGACCTAACTCTATCGCTAGCTGCCTTCTGATCATGACCACCCTATCTAATAGGTCCCCTCCTTGATTGGCATCGGCTAAAGGAATAAGACCATAACCAAACTCAAATTCAATTGGATCCACACTTAGTAAACTAACTACACTTTCAGGACTTTTTAGCTCATCTGTTTGGATCTCTTCCTCAAGCTCCTGCATTTGTTCTAAATTTTGCTTTGGCTTTTTCGATAAGTAATAAGCTCCAAATATTAAAAGTCCTGCAATAGGAATCGTCAAAAAGTCATCAATTGGTGTAAACAGTCCTAATAAAAAGATTGTTCCTCCTGCTACATAAAGCATTTTTGGATATGCCAATAACTGAGAAGTGATATCAGAACCAAGATTTCCTTCTGAAGCAGCTCTTGTTACAACAATCCCTGTTGCTGTTGAAATTAGTAATGCAGGTATTTGACTGACAATCCCGTCTCCAACGGATAGTAAGGAAAAATGCTGAGCAGCATCCCCAGCTGCCATACCAAGCTGAGTCATCCCGATGACGATACCAAAAATCAAGTTAATAAAAACAATAATGATTCCAGCTATGGCATCTCCTTTGACAAATTTACTTGCCCCATCCATCGAACCATAAAAGTCTGCTTCTCTACCAACTTTTTCACGACGTTGTCTTGCCTCTTGCTCGGAAATAATCCCAGCATTTAAATCAGCATCAATACTCATCTGCTTACCTGGCATTGCATCTAATGTAAAACGTGCAGCAACCTCTGATACACGCTCAGACCCTTTGGTGATAACAATAAATTGAATGATGACAAGAATTAAAAAGACAACTAACCCAACAACAATATTGCCGCCAATTACGAATGTTCCAAAGGTATGTACTACCCCTCCTGCATCCCCTTTTGATAATATAGCTCTAGTGGTGGATACATTGAGACCAAGGCGAAATAGGGTCGTTAACAACAAAAGTGAAGGGAAAATAGAGAACTCCAAAGCCTCACTCATATTCATAGTTAATAATAAGATAAGTAATGCCAACGTAATATTAAGTAAAATTAACACACTTAATAACCATGTTGGAAATGGGATAATCAACATTGCAATAATGAGGATTACCCCAATCACTACGATTAAGTCTCTCCTTGCCATTTCTTCCGCTCCTTAAAAAACACATTTATGTCTATAATATTTACAATAATTCCTTTACGAGTAATGCTATTATTTATCTCTAGTTTGGTAGACGAAAGCTAGAATTTCTGCAACAGCCTTATAAAATTCTTCCGGAACTAAATCGCCTATTTCTACTTGGCTGTACATTGCCCTTGCCAATGGTCGATTCTCTACCATGACAACATTATTTTCTTTTGCTACTAATTTTATTTTTTGGGCAACAAAATCGACCCCTTTTGCGACAACATAAGGTGCGTCATACTTATCTTCATCATATTTCAGACAAATCGCATAATGAGTTGGATTCGTAATGACAACATCAGCGGTAGGCACATCCTGCATCATTCTGTGCATTGCCATTTCTCTCTGCTTCTGCTTAATTTTGGACTTTATTAAGGGGTCACCTTCCATGTTTTTATATTCGTCTTTAATATCTTGTTTTGACATCCGAATATTCTTTTCATAGTCATATCGCTGATACATATAATCCATGAGTGCTATCACTAACAGCACAATAGAAGCATAAAGCCCCATCTGCACGGTTAACTTAGCAATTGTAACAGCAATAGAACCAATAGATTTATGAGAGAGGATTAGGATTTCATCCATTTTTCCCCATAGAACGGAAAATACAACAATACCAATCACTGTAATTTTCAACAATGACTTCAGCAATTCTACAATCGAACGAAGTGAAAACAATCTCTTAAATCCCGAAATTGGATTTATTTTTTCTAATTTAAACTTAATTGCTTCCGGAGAGAACAAAACACCGACCTGCATATAATTGGCAATTAGTCCCCCGGCAAGAGCAGCAATTAAAATAGGACTTAATAAAAGTGCTACTTCCTTTACAATATCTAAAAACAAACCTTGTATCGTATTGATTGACAGATTAATGTTTATAAAATCACTAAAGGTATAGGTGAAAAGAGACAGTAACCCATCTAAAAGGTATTCCCCTGTGAAACTTAATACACCAAAAACAACTAAAAGAACAAGCGCTGTATTAACATCCTGACTTTTTGCCACTTGTCCTTTTTTTCTCGTGTCTTGTCTTTTCTTTGGAGTAGCCTTTTCCGTTTTTTCTCCTGCAAAAAACTGAATATCTAATGATAGGAGCTTCATTTAACCAATCCCCCCTATAATGTTCATCATCCCTCTCATCGTTGTAACAATGGAAGAGAACAAATGGGATACAGTGGTCATTAGTACACCCATAACTATAAAGAGAATAATTAGTCCTGCAATAATTTTGATAGGAACACCAACAACAAAAATATTTAATTGAGGGACAGTTCTTGCTACAATCCCTAATCCGACATCTACTAAAAAGATGCTTCCCACAATAGGAATAGACATCTGAAAAGCAATCATAAACATTAAACTGAATGTTTTAATAAGAAACTCTGCTAACTCACCATTTCCAAACTTAATCCAAGGCTGTTCGAGCGGTATAAACTGATAGCTATAATAAATACCGTCTAATAGTAAATGATGACCATTAGATGCTAATAAAAAAAACATAGCGATAATTGTCAAATATTGACCCGTCAGCGGACTTTGAGTTCCTGTTTGAGGATCGATCACATTCGCAATGGCAAATCCCATTTGAAAATCAATAAATCCCCCTGCAATTTGAATAGCAGAAAATAACATATATGCGACAAATCCAATCGAAAGCCCAACTAAAGCTTCTTTGAGAATAAGAAAATAGTAACCTGTATCAATGGTTAATGCAGGTACATCCATTCCCCAAAACATAACTAGCGATAAAAAAAAGCCTAAACCCACTTTAAAAGTCGTAGGTATCGTCCGATAAGAAAAGAAAGGCAGCATTAAAAAGAACGAAGTAACTCGAACAAGGATTAACAAAAATGCTGGAAAATTTGATAAAAGTTCATTCATCATCCTTCTATCCAATAAACCTTGTTAGATTTGAAAATATATCTTTCGTATAAGAAAGCATATGACTCAGCATCCATGATCCAAAAAAAATAAGACCTACAAGAACCGCTACAATTTTTGGGACAAACGCCAAAGTCTGCTCTTGGATTTGTGTTGTTGCTTGAAAAATACTGATGATTAGTCCAACTGCCAACGCAATAATTAACAGTGGACCGCTGATAATTAATACTGTAAGTACGCCTTTCTCAGCTATGGAAATAACCATTTCCTGTGACATTCTTTCACCTTCTTAAAAACTTTCTAACAGTGATTTTACAACTAAATACCAACCATCTACCATAATGAATAATAAAATCTTAAATGGTAAAGAAATCATTACTGGCGGCAGCATCATCATCCCCATCGACATTAAAATACTTGCAACAACCATATCAATAACTAAAAACGGAATAAAGATCATAAATCCGATTTGAAAAGCTGTTTTTAATTCACTAATTGCAAAAGCAGGTACTAACGTCGTTAATGGGATATCCTCAATTGATTCTGGAGTTTCTGCTTTTGAATAATTCAAAAATAATGCTAAATCCTTCTGCCTCGTATGTTTGCTCATAAATTCTTTCAGTGGCAGAGAGGCATTATCATAGGCTTCTTCTAATGTGATTTCTTCATTAAATAATGGTGTTAAAGCTTTATCGTTTACTTCCTGAAAAGTAGGAGCCATAATAAAAAATGTTAAAAATAATGCTAGCCCTACAATGACTTGGTTAGGGGGCATTTGTTGGGTTGCAAGCGCTGTTCTGACAAAGGAAAGAACAATCACTATTCTTGTAAAGCTAGTTAGTAATATGATGATACTAGGTGCTAAAGAAAGGACGGTTAATAATAATAACAATTGAACAGAAGTAGAAACATTACCTGGGTCATTGTTATTAAAAAACTGTATAAACTCATTCATTTTTTTCTGACGATCCTTTCTTTTTCTTCTCTAGTACGTCCATCTTTTCCTTACGTTCACTTGATATTCTTTCTAATTCTTTTGATAAACGGATAGAAAAAGATTCTTTTGTCTTCGGAGCAGAATGACTAGAAGATATTACATTCTTCACCTTTGTCACAATATCGCTTGGTTGTACTAGTTGATCTAATTTTCGATTATATTCTTCTAATATTTCTTTATATTCTTGTTCATCCTCAATCTCTTTGATTAATTGAATACTATCTCCCACACCTACTATTAATAACCGCTTCCCTACTTTTATTAATTGAATGGAGCGATTTGCACCTAACGCTGTACCACCAATATTTTCAATAATTTGCGAGTTTTTATAACCATGATTTCTTTTGTTTATAAAGCGCAAGATAAAATATATTAAGAAAACAACAAATATGGTTGCAAAAATCATCTTAACGAAATCCCAAATAGTAACCCCGAGGGAACGTGATTCATCTGAATTTGTTTCTTCCAAAAGTAAATCAGATTGTTCCTTAGTTTGATTGTCATTTTTAGAATTCTGCTCTGTTTTCATATCTTTCTTCGTATCATCTTCTGCTTTATTCTTTTCTGATTGGTTCTGTAAGATATTATCATATACACTTTTATCAATTTGTTCTGCATAGGCTTGATTTCCAAAGCCTAGCAGAACAATGATGAGCAGTGAACAACGAATTAATAAATTTACTTTATTCACATTCGGCACCCTCTAATTTAATTTTTAGCCTAATGTTTTACTGATAGCTTCCAATACGCGATCTGCCTGGAATGGCTTAACAATAAAATCTTTTGCACCAGCTTGGATTGCATCAATAACCATTGCTTGTTGTCCCATTGCTGAACACATAATAACTTTCGCATTTGGATTAATATTTTTAATTTCTTTTAAGGCAGTAATTCCATCCATTTCTGGCATGGTAATATCCATTGTTACTAGATCTGGTTGTGTTTCTTTATATTTTTCAATTGCTTGCATACCATCGGCAGCTTCTCCTACGATTTCATACCCATTCTTCGATAAAATATCCTTAATCATCATTCGCATAAAAGCGGCGTCATCAACGATTAATATTTTCTGTGCCATATTCCTCAAAACCCCCAAAAATTATTTTAAATTCTTTAATCGATCCTTTTGACTAACAATATCAGTTACACGCACACCGAAATTCTCATCAATTACCACTACTTCCCCTTGTGCAACCAATCGGTTATTTACAAGAATATCAACAGGTTCTCCTGCTAACTTGTCTAATTCAATAATAGAGCCTGAAGACAACTCTAGAATTTCCTTAACAGATCGCTTCGTTCTGCCAAGCTCAACCGTTACTTGTAATGGTATGTCTAGTAGCATATCCAAGTTCTTTGTTTCTGTAACTGTTGAAGTCGGTGTATCAAAACTAGAAAAACCTGCAGGCTGCACATTCGGTGGCGGGCCCTGTGTATGATTTCCTGAACCAAAATATTGCTGCTGAGTCACATTTGCTGGATGAGAACTAGTATTAACAGGATTATTTGCCATTGGATTTGAAACTGTTTGATAATTAGCTGTCGCTTGTGACTCTTGCATTGGTTCTTTTGGCTCATATACTGAATTATAATCCACTTCGGAAATATTGGAAACTTCTTCTTCATTATTATTAGGATTTATTAATCCTTCTACTAACTTTTTCGCAAAAGAAAGCTGTAACACTTGCATGATCTTCGAATCTATTAAATCCCCGATTTTAATTCGAAAAGAAATTTTAGCTAAGACGTCTTCATCCGGAATCGACTCAGTTCCTTCTCCATCATGAATGTTTAAAATATCGATACTTGGTGGAGAAATATCTACTTTTTTGCTAAAAATAGTAGACATGGAAGTTGCAGCAGAGCCCATCATTTGGTTCATCGCTTCTTGCACTGCGCTTAGCTGGATTTCTCCTAACATTTCAGGATTGGCATTTAATCCATCTCCCCCAAGCATCAAATCAGCAATAACAGCTGCATCTGTTTGTTCAATAACAAGTAAATTCATACCCGAAAATCCTTCTGTATAATTAACTCTTATTGCGACATAAGGTTGGGGAAACTCGTCAGACAGCATATTCTTGGATATTACGCTTACGGTAGGTGTCGTAATATCTACTTTCTGATTTAATAACGTAGACAGAGCTGTCGCAGAGCTACCAAAGGATATATTTCCGATTTCTCCTAACGTATCTTTCTCTATATCTGATAAATACTTTTCTACATCCATTTCAGGACTATCATTTGTATCACTATCTCCCCTTAAGAGAGCATCAATTTCATCTTGTGAAAGCATATCCTTACTCACCATCTTCCTTCCCCTCCTCTAAAGTTCCTAAGACTTGAACAGCCATTTTTTTATTTAATTTACCAGGTTGTCCAATAAATTTAGGGATCTCTCCAACTTTAATGATTAAGGGCTGTTGTATCGTTTGATTCATTTCAATAACATCTCCAATGTCCAACATTAAAAAATCCTGGATGGAAATATCAGAAGTACCAAGTTCAGCGACAACCGGCACAATCGATTGCTGAATATTTTCTTCTAAACGAGCAGTAAATTCAGGTAACCTTTCCTTTTTCTCTGCCTGCATCCAGTAATGCCCGGATAGCTTCGGAATAATCGGCTCTAGCACCACATGCGGAATACAAATATTTATCATTCCACTTGTTTCCCCAATCGTAGTACTTAAGGAAATTACTACAACCGTTTCATTAGGAGAAACCATTTGTAAAAACTGTGGATTTACTTCGAATTCAGCAAGACTTGGTTCAATATCCACTAAATCTTCCATTGCCTCTCTAAAATGATCAAAGGCACTTTCGAATGTATTTGACATAATTTTCGTTTCAATTTCTGTCAAATTTTCCACTTTATTTATACTGCTGCCTCTTCCGCCCATCATTCGATCCATCATGGCATAGGCAATATTAGGATTTACTTCCATCAAGATTCTGCCTTCAAGTGGCGGAACATCGAATACATTTAAAATAGTCATTTTCGGAATCGAACGAATGAACTCTTCGTATGGAATTTGATCTGCTGATGTAACAGATATTTGCACATATGTCCTTAATTGTGCTGAGAAAAAAGTTGTTAATAATCTAGCATAATTTTCATGAATTCTTGTTAAACTTCGAATTTGATCCTTCGAAAACCGTAATGCTCTTTTAAAATCATATACCTTAATCTTTTTTTCCTGTTGCTCTTTTTTCAGCTCATCTGCATCCATTTCACCAGATGATAAAGCCGAAAGCAGGGCATCTATTTCATTTTGGGATAAAATATCAGCTGACAAAATTACTCACCTCCATCTATTCTCTTTTATTTTATTGGAGTAGAGAGTTTACAATATAAACTTGGACTACTTTGCCTTCTTGCATCAGTTCATTAATTTTATCCTTAAGATCATTCTCTAATTTAATTTGACCATTTTTCCCTTTTAAATCTTCTGTTTTTTTCTCAGATAATTCTTGAATAATAATATTCTTAACTTGAAAATCTCTCTTTTCTAATTCTTCCTTCGCTTCCTTACTATCTGTCTGAATCTTAAAGGATATTCGGATGAAATTATTAGAAGCTAAATTTGTCGTCATCTCCTCAATATCCACTGAAGATTCCAAGATTTCGTCAATCGAAGGTTCATTTGTCTTTTGCTCGCCAGTAAATTTCCAAATATAAATGAAAGCTCCTGCTCCTGCCAGTGTAATAACTAATAATAAAACGAGCATTATAATAACAACTTTATTATTCTTCATCGTCTTTCTCTCCCACATGTGGTAATCCGAAGAGGTTCACTTTTTGATAAAAATGATTCATTTTCTCTAATACATCCTCTTCACTTTCTTTAACAACAAATTTATTTCCATTTGTTAAAGTTATCGTTGTATCAGGAAAAGATTCGACTGTTTCAATAAATAAAGCATTAAGTAAAAACTTTTTTCCATTTAGTCGAGTTAACTGTATCATTTTTTTATTAGGGGCTAGCCTTACGAATAACCCCTATCCCTCCAATTAAATTATCGTTTTAAATTAACTAATTCTTGAAGAATTTCATCAGAAGTTGTAATGATTTTTGTATTTGCCTGAAAACCTCTTTGAGAAACGATCATATCTGTGAATTCTTCCGATAGGTCAACATTTGACATTTCTAGGTAACTACTATTAACTGATCCAGTACCTGCTTGACCTGGAGTAGATAAAATAGGATCTCCAGAGTTATTAGAAACCTGAAATATATTCCCGCCTACTTTCTCTAACCCTTCTGGATTATTAAACTTCGCAAGTACGATTTGTCCAGCATTTTGTGTTTCTCCGTTTTCATCAACATAAGTAATGGTTCCATCCGTGCCTATGCTATAGCTTTTTGCTGAGGCTGGAATAGTACCTACACCAGACACTTTAAGTCCACTCGACGTAACAATATTTCGGTTTTCATCAAAGTAAAAGTTTCCTGCTCTAGTATAAAATGGATTACCCCCTCCATCTTCTACTACAAAATAGCCTTCACCAGAAATCGCCAAATCAAGCCCTCTGCCTGTATATTGTGTAGGTCCTTGAGTATGAACTGTATCAATTGAAGCTAGCTGAGATCCTAACCCGATTTGCTTTGAATTCGTCCCTCCATTTCCATTTGCAGGGGCAGTTGCACCAGAAACTGTTTGACTAATCAAATCACTGAATGTTGTTCGTCCTTTTTTAAAACCATAAGTATTTACATTTGAGATATTATTCCCAATAACATCTAATTTTGTTTGAAAGTTTTTCATTCCACTTATCCCTGAATATAATGAACGTAACATTTGTTTATAATCTCCCTTCGAATAAACTGCCTCTATCACTCAGCAGTTATCGGCCTCCATTTTTGGTCCAGCCTCTTAATTCATTATGATTGTTCCATTAATATTGGTAAAAATATGGTCTGTCACTTCTTCACGATCCATTGCCGTGATTACTGTATTATTTTTTGCACTTACAATTAAGGCAGCGTTATTTAACAGTACTAGAGATTCCTTTATGCCCATTTTCTT
Source organism: Niallia sp. FSL W8-0951 (assembly GCF_038006525.1). Classification (NCBI taxonomy): domain Bacteria; kingdom Bacillati; phylum Bacillota; class Bacilli; order Caryophanales; family Bacillaceae; genus Niallia; species Niallia sp. FSL W8-0951. The sequence continues at coordinate 805,553 of NZ_JBBOVK010000001.1, read as the reverse complement.
TGCCTCGGTAACCTTTTCCTCGATTGCCTTCCATTTAGCAGCATCTATCTTAATTCCTCGTTGTTGAAGCCTTTCATTAGCATGTTTACTAATGTTCAATGTGTTTAAAGAAGAAATAGACTGTTGTAAATGAGTAGAAAAGGATGTAATGTTTTGTGCTTTATGCACTGCAGCCTTTGATTTAATCGCATCTATACCGTTCTTAATAGCAGCATGTGATTTTATGGAAGGATAAACTTGCTTATCCATTTAATCACTTCCTATTCAATTTTTATAATTTGTCCTGAAGTAATTTTCGTTTCTGCATCATCACCTAATGTTAGTTGTATTTGTCCATTTTTTAATGACACAGATAGAACTTTATTACTTACTTCTTTCTCTTTATCATCCAAATAAGAAACTTTTTTTCCAATTAATTGGCTTGCTAGTACAAGATTATTTTCCGAATTATTTCTACTCATACTTGAGATGTTAGCAGGCATAACCTTTGTTCCATCTTCCAATGTGAAAATCACACTATCTTCAGAATAAGCAATAGAACTTATTTTTCCAGTACCAGAATATGTTTTGTCGTTCCCAGCTTTATCAGTTTCTACTTTGCTCCAATTTACTTCTTGACCAATAAATTGTCCGTATGAGATAAGGTTCGACTGAGTTTGCAGCGAGATTAAATTAGTCATCGCAGTATTTAAATTTTGCATTTGTTCCAAGCTTGAAAACTGTGCCATTTGTGCGATAAACTCTTTATCATCCATCGGACTTGTTGGATCTTGGTTTTGTAGTTGTGTAATTAAAATTTTCAAGAAATCATCTTTTCCTAGCGATGAGCTGCCTGTGGAAGTATTAGATTTCGTTTTCTGGTATTCTGATAAAGAGAGAGAAGGGTCATTTATTGTATTTGCCATCGGTACTTGCTCCTCTATACTTCAAAATTTAATAACTCCTCAAAAAAAGAAGCTTTTCGTTTATCCTCTTCATCATCTGCATCTTTCTTGTCTCTTTGCGGATGTGGCTGCTGTTGTTCTTGCTGCTGTTGCTGTTCTCTTTGCAGCCTCTCTTGTGGGTGTGAAGAAACAACAATATCTATTTTATCTACTTGCAAATTCTGTGCGGATAATCCATGTTTCAAACTAGTAAGTTGTTTGTCTAATACGTCTTTCGCCTCAGTATTTGCAGTAATAATTCGGGCAATCATATTTCCTTCATTTTGAGTAATCTCAATTCGAATAGATCCTAAATGATCAGGTGCCAACCGCATGGAAAGCTTCTGTATGTCTCCAGTTTTTATAAACGTACTTTTAGCTAATAATTTAGCAAATTGATCTTCAACATTTTTAGGAGCGGCCAGCTCACCAGAATCAGTTAATAACGTGAGTGGGTGCTGCTTAAAGATGTTATTTTGTATAGTTGAAATTACTTTTGAATCAGTATCTCCATGACTTACTTGGGCAGTTTTTTTTACTTCTGTACTTGAAAGGGTATTTTCCTCAGATTTTCTTAAGAAACTAACCATTACTGGATTGATTACTTTTTGTACAGCTACTGTTTTTTTCTCATTAGTCTGCATATCTATTTTTGATAGAATAGAAGAAATAATAGATTTCAATTCCGAATTAATTTCAATCGTGTTAGCTTCTCTAAAAAGAATATTTTTATTTTCTTGTGATGCAAAATTTTGCATTGCAGTTTGTTTTGTATCAACTGCAGGAAATCTGTATTTCTCTCTTTCGCCCCACAATTTTTCCATCTTTTGTGAATCATTTTTCATCATATTAGAGCCGTCCTGCTCTAAGAACTGCTTTAATGAAATCATAAACCCTTGCAAATATTCTATGGATTCAGTAACTTTTTCTTCAATAGACTTATCCGGTAATTCCTTTACTGTCCGTTCCAGTAATTTCAAATCAGTAAGCAAGGTAGATAATTCAGTATCCTTAAACATATCAGGCTCTAATTTCATATTAATTGCTATCTTTAATTCGTGAGCTATCTTATTCTCTAGATTCACAAATAACTCAGCTAACTTAGCAGCCATATTGGATTCATCTATATCTACTATCCCTTCGCCTTGAGAAAATTGTTGGTAATTAGCCAATAAATATTCAAGATTTATTTGGATTTGATCAGCATCTATTCCCGTAACCATTGTTTCTGTATCAATCTTTTGTTGGAGATTTCCATCTTCAGAAGAGCTGGACAATATGGCTAAAAGCTGATTTATATCTTCTTTATAGTTAGTATTTGTTTGCGCAGGACTACTGTGCTGATAAGTCGTTTTTAAGTCATTTATCAAAGATAAAAACTTTCCATCTACTTTTCCTCTTACTTTCCCTTGAGCGCCGCTTGTCGATTCGATTTTCTTTAATGAATTAGTCAGCTCTAGTTGCAATTTTTCACCCCCTTTCAAGCGAATTTAAATTTTAATGATTTGCTGTTGCTGATTTCGATAGCAGCTCTGTATATTTTGAAGCGACAGAAGGCTCCATTTTCTCTAATACCGAAGCAAGTTTTGCTGGTTTAAGTTCACCTAAAATTTTCATTGCTTCCTTTTCGCTCATTTCTGATAAAATAGCTGCTGCATTTTTCGGGGACATTGTTTCATATGTTTTGACAATCTCATCCACCGCTTTCTTTGTTTCCTCTTGGGCGGATTGGAGAGACTGTAACTCACTCTGCAGCTTCTCTTTTTCCGAATTGGCAGATTGAAATCTATTTTCACTATTTTCTAATTGTGACTCCAGTGACTTTATTTCTTTATCTCGTTCTTTTAGCTTTGTTTGTAAAGAGCTAATTGTATTTTTATTATTTTCTAGTAATTTATCGGTAGATTTTTTTTCTTCACTCAGAAAAGGAATTGCATTTAATAACTCTTTTCCTTTCTCTGCAACATCTGCTCCTGAATACATAAGCAAAAGAACAAGAACAATAATTGCAAATATTGTCGGAATAACTGCAACCATAAGAATTCGTTGAAAAAAATTAAATGGCTTCTTTTTTTCTTCCCATGAATTTTCCATTTAGCCACCTACCTTTTCATGTTGCATGTATTGTTGAAGGGAAATATCATCCATTTGCTTGGCCTCTTCTGCTCTTGCTATTGCCAAATAATTCGAATGGTCTTTTTCCTTTATTTTCACAAATTTTTTTACTTCCATGTTTTTTTCAAGCATTTTCTCTTGAAAATAGACCATTGAATTTCGGGCATTGTGCACCATCTTTTGTGCATGTTCAATTGTTTTTTCTAAATTGCCCACGAAATGCTGATGGTGTCTAATCTCTTGAACCGATAATCCGGACATCATTTTTTCTGCTTGATATGCTTCCAGATCTTCCTTTCTTTTCAACAGCTCATAAAGATTTTCAGCTGCCTCTTCAAATCTGTTTACTGATTGATTATAAGCAGAGCTTGCTTCTTCTTTTTCTCTTTCGCGAATCGTTAAAATTTTTTCGAATTTAAATTGATAGCTCATCTTTTATCCCTCTGTTCCAACTAAAGTTAATAAGGAATGAAGACTCTCCTCAATTGAAACCTTTTCGTCTGTTTCCTGCTTTATATAAGATAGGATGCTAGGATATAACCTCATTGCTGTATCAATCTCTTTAGAAGAACCCTTTTTATAAGCACCTATATTGATTAAATCTTCCGAATTCATATAAGTACTCAAAAGATCTCGTAATCGCTCGGCTGCTTTTACATGTTCTTTTGAGACAATATGATTCATCACACGGCTTACACTTTTTAAGACATTCACAGCAGGATATTGCCCTTTATTGGCAAGTGCTCGGTCTAAGACATAATGCCCATCTAAAATCCCGCGTACGGTATCTGCAATCGGTTCATTCATATCATCCCCATCAACCAACACGGTATAAAAGGCTGTTATACTTCCAAATTCGTTCGTTCCCGTTCTTTCTAGGAGTTTTGGTAAAATAGCAAATACAGAAGGGGTATATCCTTTTGTCGTCGGCGGTTCGCCAATAGCTAGTCCTACTTCTCTTTGTGCCATTGCAACCCGAGTAACAGAATCCATCATTAACATGACATTTAATCCTTTGTCTCGAAAATATTCGGCAATAGCAGTAGCTGTATATGCACCCTTGATTCTCATTAAAGCTGGCTGATCAGATGTTGCAACAACAACTATCGATCGCTTCAGCCCCTCTGGCCCTAAGTCCCGTTCAATAAATTCTCGTACTTCTCTACCGCGTTCCCCTATCAGGGCAATCACATTTAAATCTGCTTTCGTATTTCTTGCAATCATCCCTAGCAATGTACTTTTCCCAACACCACTACCTGCAAAAATCCCAAGTCTTTGTCCAGTGCCAACTGTTAAAAGTCCATCAATTAATCGAACTCCTACTTCCATCGACTGGGAAATTGGTGGTCTTGTCATTGGATTAGGAGGCTCTTGGTCAATTGGAACAGACTTTAACCCTTTTGGTAACACCGATCCGTCTAAAGGCATTCCTAATGCATCCACAGCAGTGCCTATTAATCCTGGACCCACCTTAATTTCTAATGGCTCAGAAGACGCTTCTACTAAACAGCCTGGTGATATATCTTGGACAGTTGTATATGGCATTAAAATGATATTTCCCTCGTTAAATCCTACAACTTCTGCCTTGATAATTCGTTTATGCTTTGTACCAATGTGGATATTACATACATCACCGATAGAGCTCTCAGGTCCTTGTGATTCAATCATTAACCCTACAACTTTTTTCACACGGCCATATTGCTTATAAGTGTCAATGGACGAAATCGAGCTTAGTAACTCTAGTGCTTTCACCCTTCTTCACTCTCCAATATTTCAAGTAACTTACTTTTAATCATAAGCAATTGCGTATCAACACTTGCATCTAAACGCCCATTTGCCGTTTCGATAATACAAGCATTTTCATCAATCGTTTCATCAGGAAAAATGAAAAGATTTGGCTTTATCGGGAATAGTTGTAACAATTCCTCTTTTTCTGCTACTAGCATTTCATAATGGATAGGACTAACATGTAACTGTATTTCCTTCTGTTTCCTTACTTCTTTTAAAGCATTTTGTACAAGATAAAGGAAATTTTCTTCCTCTTCCTTTATCTTGTTATTCATAATTTTTTCAGCAACTTCAATCGCGAGCTCCAAAATAGTAGTTTCGGCAGATTGTAAGTATTTTTCATAATCCTCTTTTGATGCTGTTACTGTGTCTTTCGCTTGTTGAATAAAACTTAGCATTTCGTTATATCCAACATTTTGACCTTCTTCGTAACCTGCTTGAAAACCATTTTTCCTCGCTTCTTCTATTAAACTTGCTTTTTCTATATCCCAGTTCTGTCTTTCTTCCGAAAGCTGTATTCGTATAAGTTCGGCTTCTTCCAATGCTTGGGCTTTCAACTCTTCTGCTTCTTCCCATGCTGACTCTACTATCCTGTTGTACTCGGCTTGTGTAACTTCCCTAGAAAGATCCATCTCCGTATTGAAGGTATCTATATATTTAATCGAAATAACCTTCTCTGTAGCAGTCTCTGGCTTTGAGTATCTTGACTTTATTAATCTAGACAATGATATCATCTCCTCCGCCACGGGCAACTACGATTTCGCCAGCGTCCTCAAGACGTCTGATAATCCCAACAATTCTTGATTGTGCTTCTTCTACATCCTTCAAGCGTACAGGTCCCATAAATTCCATCTCTTCTTTAAAGGACTCAGCCATTCTAGTAGACATGTTGCCATAAACAATCTCTTTCACTTCATCTCCAGATACCTTAAGTGCAAGCATAAGATCTTCATTTTCACAATCACGAATAATTCTTTGAATTGCTCTATTATCCAATGTAACGATATCTTCAAAGACAAACATTCTCTTTTTAATTTCTTCTGCTAATTCTGGATCTTGGATTTCGAGTGCGTCTAAAATAGTGCGTTCTGTTGCTCTATCGACTCCATTTAGTACTTCAACTACCGCTTCAATACCACCAGTTTGTGTATAATCTTGCGTAACAGTGCTCGATAATTTTCTTTCTAATATTTGCTCGACTTCGTTAATAATTTCTGGTGAAGTACTGTCCATTACAGCAATTCTTCTTGCAATATCAGCTTGCACTTCCTGTGGAAGCTCAGACAAGATGAGACCTGCCTGAGTGGGATCCAAGTAAGATAAAATTAGCGCAATTGTCTGTGGATGTTCATTTTGAATAAAATTTAATATTTGGTTCGGCTCTGCTTTTCTGGCAAAATCAAAAGGTCTTACTTGCAGAGAAGAAGTAAGCCTATTTAAAATAATGGATGCTTGTTCTGCTCCAAGAGCCTTTTCTAAGACCGTTTTTGCATATCCTATACCACCTTGAGAAATATAGTCTTGAGCAAGTGCGATATTATGAAATTCTTCTAAAACACTTTCTTTAGAAGTATTCTCTACCTTTCTAACTCCTGATATTTCTAAAGATAGTTTCTCAATTTCTTCCTCACTTAAATGCTTATAAACCGAAGCTGCAACATCAGGACCTAGCGATATAAGGAGAATGGCAGCTTTCTGTTTTCCAGTTAACTCATTTGATTCTTTTCTTGCCATCTACATCACCCCTTAATCTTCCGTAATCCATGTACGAAGTAATTTTGCAAATTCCTCTGGTTTTTCTTTAGCCATTTTTTCAAGCTGTTTTCGTCTTATTGTTCCTTCTGATTCTTGTTGTTCCTCATTAATATCTGCTACTGAAGTAACTGGCTGAATAATTTCTTCTACTTCTTCTTCCTGTTTATTCTTTCTCGCTCTCATAACGAAGAAGATTAATAGAATAATAACTGCAAGTAAACCTCCTCCAACGGCATAAATCCACCACGGGATTGATGTTTGAGCAACCTCTGTTGCTTGTTTTTTACCTTTAAATGGTTGAACAGACACAGCAATCTTACTTTGGATATCCTCATCTGTTAGTTCTCCGCCTGTTGATGTTTTATCTATCGAAGTTCTAACAATTGTCCCCAATATGTTAGAGATATCATCAATACTTTCCTGTGGTAAGGAAGTAGTATCATTTGCATCAGGCGGCTCTACCATTACTTGAATACCTAAATCACGAATTTTATAGGGACTTTCCACAATTTGTTTTTTTATACGATTAACTTCACTATTAACGGTTTGTTCGACTTTTTCATAGTCGCCATTTCCCGATCCTGTTTCTGTATTATAAGTAGTTACATCGGCATCGTCTTCTGCCTGTACAACTCCACCGGCAGCATTTTCACCGGTATATGTTTCTGTAATATTTTGTGCACTTATTTCAATTCCCGCCATATTTTCTTCATCAACTGGCGTAACTAGGTTTTCTTCTCGGTTTTCTTGGGTAAAGTCTATATCAGCAGTAACTGACACTACAACTTTATCTGGTCCCATTAACGTTCCTAGCATTGTTTGAACCTGTCTTTGAATATCACGTTCAATCTGCTTTTTCACATTGTTTTGCGCAGTAAAAGTATCTGTCGCAGAATTATCTGAAGAATTTAAGTCAAAATACTCAAAATCTTGATTAGTAATGACGATATTATCTGTAGGAAGGTTTGGTACACTTTTGGACACGAGTGTATATAACCCTTTTATTTGATTTTCAGAGAAGTTATAGCCAGGCTTTGTATTTAATACAATCGATGCTGTAGCTTCTCCCCCTTGATCTGAAACAAATACACTTTCTTCTGGTAATGTAATAACAACATTGGCATCATTAATTCCTTCAACACTCTTTATTAAATTAGCAATTTCTGTCTGCAGGGCATCTAATTTTAAGACATTAAATTCGTTATCTGTCATACCAAAGCTCGCATTCTGACTAAAAAAGGAATAATCAATGCTACCGGACTTAGGAATTCCTTCTGCTGCAAGTTGTACTTTTAATGTATCGACTACTTCCTCTGGAACACTAATCACGGTACCGCCACCTGATATTTCAGAAGTTACCCCTTTACTATCTAGACTCTCTTTAATAGCTCCCGTTTCAGAAGGTGTTAAATTACTGTATAGCGGCACTAACGTTACTCTTGTGAAAAAATAAGTCGCAAACACAGCAAATAGAATAAGCAAAAGTCCGCTGCCCGTTATAACAGTCTTTTGCTTTTTAGAACGACTTTGCCAAAACTCTTTTAAAGGATTAAATATTTTATTTAGATTCTCTTTCATTTTCTTCCCCCGGCTACCGTAATTTGTTTAGGTATAAACCGCCCATCTTTTATATTAACTGTCTTCTCTTTAACGGCATGGACACTTAATTGCCTAAAGCAGAGAAGCACCTTCGTTTTCTTGTAAAAAGTAACCATTATAGAAAACAGCCTTACATTAAACTGGCATTCGCATAATTTCCTGATAAGCTTCTACTGCCTTATTGCGAATTTCTAACGTAGCTTGCATGGTAATGCTTGCTTTTTGCGAGGCAATCATCACCTGAGATAAATCAACGTTTTCTCCTCTTGCTAACTTATTTGTTAGCACATCTGATTCATTTTGCGCTTGATTCACATTGTTAATTGATTCTTTTAGAAACGAAGCAAAACTTTTTTGCGTATCTGCTGCAGAGGTCTTATTACTTGTTGCCGTATTTGTTAACGGTAATGCAGATGATACAGGTGAAAAATTAATTGGTTCCATTTAAGTACTCCTTTTTGTTTTATTTACCGATTTCTAATGTTTTCATTAACATACTTTTTGATGCATTTAAAACAGTCACATTAGCTTCATACGATCTTGAAGCACTCATTAAATCAACCGTCTCTCGTAAAGGGTCCACATTGGGCATACGAACATATCCTGTTGCGTCCGCTTCTGGGTTCTCCGGATCATACACCATTTCAAACGGTGTATCATCTTCTACAATACGTGATACCTTCACACCACCTGCAGGGTTCCCGCTATTCCCTCTTGCAGCATTTAAATGAGAGGCAAATGATCCTTCTTGTTCTTGAAACACTACTTGTTTTCTTTTATATGGCTCCCACTCACCATTTACTAATCTGCCTCTTGTTGTATCAACATTTGCCATATTAGATGAAATAACATCCATTCTTAGCCGTTGAGCGGTTAAAGCAGAGGCAGTAGTATTTATACTAGCAAAAATGGTCATTTTTATTACTTACCTCCTCTAATTACATTTTCAAGGGAACTAAATTTTCCGCTAATTCGATCTATTAATGCGTTGTAATAGATTTGGTTTGTCGCAAGGTCTGCCATCTCTTTTTCCATATCGACACTATTCCCACTGTTATTGTAAGTAACTCCATTCTTTGTAACGACAGCTGATGAAGCAGTATTAGCAGCAGAAAAAGGAATATGCTTACTATTCGTTACATTAGCATTCAATGCACTAGATAACGAATCTTTAAAAGTTACAGTCTTTGCTTTATAATTAGGCGTGTCAACATTTGCAATATTTTGTGAGATTACTTTTTGCTTTTGATTCGAATAATTAATTGCATTTTCTAAAGTAGTTATTGTATTTGAGAAAAGTTTCACTTCATCACACCTCGAGCAATCATTTTGAGAAAAAATTGTTGAATTTTGTTTTTTGATGACGTTTTTTTTACATGATAGCTTTTATTTTAATTAATTTGTAATAATATGTCCATGGAAAAGAGGAGAATTTTAGTGATTCTTTTTACCTATTTTAGTTAATATTTGGTTTTAATCATCTTAAAAAAGGATAAAAAGCGATTTTTCACTGCGTCATTGTTACTATTTTCATAGTCATAACTTACTAAACGTTACCCTTTTTCTTCTATCTGATTTAATATACCTTTTGTCATACTGTAATGTAAATGAAAAATAAATGGAAAATATGCGGTTTATGTCGAATAATATGTACATAACTTATTAGCTATCGATTGATGGTTAAAAAAAACTCTCATTTTTCGTCACGTAAAAAAAACCTTTTCTATAAAAGGAAAAGGTTTTTTACAATGGATAATAATTTATCCTTACTTATTTGTTTTTAACTTTTCAAGTTCTAATAAGAATTTATCGTTAAGTACTTTAATATAAGTACCTTTCATTCCTAATGAACGAGACTCAATAACACCAGCACTTTCTAATTTACGTAATGCGTTAACAATTACAGATCTTGTAATTCCAACTCGGTCTGCAATTTTAGAAGCGACTAGCAAGCCTTCACTTCCGTTTAATTCTTCAAAAATATGCTCAATAGCTTCTAATTCACTATAGGATAGTGAACTGATTGCCATTTGAACAACCGCTTTACTTCTTGCTTCTTCTTCAATTTCTTCTGCTTTTTCTCGAAGAATTTCCATTCCAACAACAGTAGCACCATATTCAGCAAGAATCAAATCATCATCGTGGAATTGTTCTTGTAATCTTGCAAGAATTAATGTTCCTAATCTTTCTCCTCCACCAATAATTGGTACGATAGTTGTTAACCCTTTTGCAAATAATTCTTTATTTTCAACTGGGAAAGCAGTATATTCACTTTCAATTTCTAAATTACTAGAAGTTGTTTGAATATTAAACAAGCTATTTGTGTATTCCTCAGGGAATTGACGATCTTCAAGCATTTTTTTCATACGATCATTTTCAATTTGCTGGTTAACTGCAAAACCTAATAATTTTCCTCTTCTGCTAACAACAAAGATATTTGCTTCGATAACATCGCTTAAAGTTTCAGACATTTCTTTGAAATTAACTGGTTTTCCAGCAGCTCTTTGTAACATTGCGTTTATTTTTCTCGTTTTTGTTAATAAATCCATTTTTTATTCCTCCTGTTAACTAAAACCAACACTTGAAATAAATCTATGTCTACTTATACCTTTCAATGCAGGAGTTTAAATTCCAATTGGCTTTCATTAGAGTATAAATTGACTTAAATCCTTATTTCTTGAGATGGCTCCTAACTTCTCCTCCACATACTTTGGAGTAATCGTTATTTTTTCCATTGTTATTTCTGGTGCTTCGAAAGAAAGATCTTCCAATAATTTTTCGAGAATAGTATGCAGTCTTCGCGCACCGATATTGTCTGTATTTTGATTGACTTCATAAGCCACTTCAGCTATCTTACGAATAGCTTCGTCAGAAAATTCAATTTCTATACCTTCTGTATGCAATAATGCTTGATATTGCTTAATCAACGCATTATCTGGTTCCACAAGAATGCGATAAAAATCATCCACTGTTAATTTAGTAAGTTCTACACGAATCGGGAATCTTCCTTGTAGCTCTGGTATTAAATCAGAAGGCTTAGACATATGAAATGCTCCAGCAGCAATAAACAATACATGGTCTGTTTTAACTGATCCATATTTTGTCACAACCGTAGATCCTTCTACTACAGGTAAAATATCTCGCTGCACCCCTTCTCTAGAAACATCCGCTGAAGAGCTGCTGTTTGATTTGCTGGCAATTTTATCAATTTCATCGATAAATATCATTCCCATTTGCTCAGCACGAACGACTGCTTCTTGGGTAACCTCATCCATATCGATTAATTTTTGAGCTTCCTCGTTCGTTAATATTGTACGTGCTTCCCTAACTGTTAATTTGCGCTTTTTCTTTTTTTTCGGCATAAAACTACTTAAAGCATCCTGCATATTCATACCCATTTGTTCCATACCAGAACCTTGGAGCATGTCAAACATAGAAGGCTGTTGTTCTTCCACTTCTACAGAAACCACTTCATCTTCCAGTTCACCTAGAGCAAGCTTTTCTTTTACTATTTTTCTCTTTTCTGATTTACTAGTTTCTTCTACAGTAGGCTCATCTTCCTCTGTGTCTGCCCCACCGCCGCCAAAAAGCATTTCCAGAGGATTTTTATAACTGGATGATTTCTTTGCAGCAGACGGAACTAACAATTCAACGAGACGATTATTTGCCGCAACTTCCGCTCTTTCTCTTACTTGAAACATCTTCTCTTCCTTTACTAAGCGTACAGATGTTTCGACAAGATCACGAACCATTGATTCTACATCGCGGCCAACATATCCTACCTCTGTGAATTTAGTAGCTTCTACCTTAACAAATGGCGCATTAACAATTTTCGCAATTCTTCTAGCTATTTCTGTTTTTCCGACACCAGTAGGACCAATCATCAAAATATTTTTCGGACTAATCTCATCTCTTAGCTTTTCATCAAGAAGGCTTCTGCGAAAACGGTTTCTTAATGCAACAGCCACCGCTTTTTTTGCATCTTTTTGTCCGACTATATATTGATCAAGTCGTTCTACAATTTGCCGAGGTGTTAAACTAGCACTTTTTTGCATATTAAAAATCCTCCCCTATAATTCTTCTACGATGATATTATTATTTGTATAGACACAAATCTCACCAGCAATCTCTAGAGCTGCTTTAGCGATATCGTATGCAGAAAGATTATCTCCTGAGTAAGTTTTTAGTGCTCTGCCAGCTGCTAAAGCATAGTTTCCGCCAGATCCAATTGCAAGTATACCATCATCTGGTTCAATTACTTCTCCTGTTCCAGATACCAATAATAGATCCGTTTCATTCATTACGATCAGCATCGCTTCAAGTTTTCTAAGAACTTTATCACTGCGCCACAGCTTCGCAAGCTCTACTGAAGCGCGCTGTAGGTTCCCATTATACTCATCTAATTTCCCTTCAAATAGTTCAAAAAGAGTAAAGGCATCCGCAACTGATCCCGCAAATCCTGCAATTACTTTCCCGTTAAAAAGCTTTCTAACCTTACGGGCTGTATGTTTCATCACAACAGCATTTCCAAGTGTGACTTGCCCATCACCGGACATTGCTGATTTCCCTTTATGTTTAACTGCAAAAATAGTTGTTGCATGAAATTGTGGCATTTCAGACATGTTACTTCCTCCTTCTACCAATTGACTATGCCCTAGGATGATAAGACATATACGTCTTTTTTAGATACTCATTTGTGACATGTGTATATATTTGTGTTGATGTTAAAAATGCATGACCTAATAATTCCTGAACCGTTCTCATATCTGCACCATTTGCCAGTAAATGCGTGGCAAATGAATGTCTCAATTTATGGGGATGAATTTTTCCTTGTGAGGATGAAGTATTCATCATTTTATTTAAGATATCACGAACTCCGTTATCTGTTAACATTCCTCCGCGATAATTAACAAACAGATAAGAATGATCTGTTGAATTTTTCATCAACTGATTCCTACCCGCTTTTATGTACGCTTCAAGAGCATTATGAGCAAAACTACCAAACGGAACATATCTTTCCTTCTGGCCCTTCCCCCTAACTAACACAGTAGAGACACTGAAATCAATATCGCTCAACTGAATTTTTGTACATTCACCAACACGAATGCCGGTTGCATACAATAATTCCAGCAATGCTTTATTTCTTAGTCCTAGGGGCGTGTTCGTATCACATGATAAAAAGAGTTGCTGCAATTCTTCCTCGTAGAAAAAATCAGGTAATCTCTTTTCTAGCTTTGGGATCGATACAGCAGAAAATGGGTTATTTTCTACTATTTTTTCCCTAAGCAAAAAACGATAAAAACTTCTCAAACTAGAGATTTTCCGAGCAATTGTTTTTCTTGCTAATTGCTTTGAAAACAGCTCTGTTAAGTATATTCTTACATCAGATGGACTTACGTCTTCTAACTTGTCTATTACTTGATCTTTCATAAAGTGAAAGAATTGGTTAATATCTTGTGTATAAAATTCTATTGTATATGGTGAGTAATTTTTTTCAATCTGCAAATAGGCAATAAATGCGTGAACATGATTGTTTAATTCCTGTTTCATAACCTCACCTCACAATGGCTTCATCATATTATCATACTTTTTAGCTACAATCAATCAATTTACATATTTTTCACAAAGTTCCGAATTGTTCGCATCATTTCTTTCACAACCTATTGTTTCTACACTCTTCCCTTTTGAGATTAAGATAATCCTAAATGATTATGGAACTTTCCTTCTAGAGTATATCGCTTTAAACACAGAAGAATTAGAATCAGCTACAAATGTAAAAAAATTGTCATTTTTTATTTCTGCTAAAATGTATGGATGATGTTCACTCATAGCATTTTACTATACGATTGAAAGAATGAAAAGTTTCTACTTTAAGCGAATTAATAATTTTTTCGCAAAATATCTATTTTTCTTCCATTATATATCTAATTTAGGGGATACTTGAAAAAGAATACTTGGGCAGTAACGTGACAAGAGAGTGAGCTTTTGCTCACCCTCAAATAAATTTATTTATTCTAGCTATTTTAACTTTGTGGTTCTTCTTTATAGTCGCAGTTTACGCACTGTACTTGAACGCCTTTTTTTAATTTTTTCTCCACTAACATATTTTCACATTTTGGACATGGTCTTTGTAGTGGTTTATCCCATGAAATGAAGTCACATTCTGGGAATCGATCACAGCCATAAAAAATTCTGCGTTTTTTACTTTTTCTTTCAATTATATTCCCTTCATGACACTTCGGACATTTCACACCAATATCCTTGACGATTGCTTTCGTATTTCTGCATTCTGGAAAATTACTACATGCCATAAATTTTCCATAACGTCCCATTTTAAATACCATCGGATGACCACATTCTTCGCAGTCCTCTCCAGCTGGCTCATCTTTGATTTCAATAGTTTGCATCTCTTGTTCTGCAACTTCAAGTCTTTTCTCAAACGTTTTATAAAAATCGTCGATAACCTTTACCCAATTGACCTTGCCCGCCTCAATATTATCCAAGTCTTGTTCCATATTGGCTGTAAACTCAATATTTAATATTTCTGGGAAAAATTCTAAAATTAACTCTAAAACAATTTCCCCAAGCTCCGTTGGAATAAATCGTTTGTTATCAAGAGCCACATAACCTCTTTTTTGAATTGTATCTAAAGTTGGTGCGAATGTAGATGGTCTTCCTATCCCCAATTCCTCTAGTGTTCTAACTAATCTTGCTTCTGTATAACGTGGAGGCGGCTGAGTGAAATGCTGTTTTGTATCAATATCCTTATTTAAGACAACATCTCCTTCTTTTAAATCTGGGAGCTGTCGATCTTTCTCATCAACGTTGTCATCTGTGCCCTCCACATATACCTTCATAAAACCTGGGAACTTAATTTTTGAACCATTAGCACGAAAAAGGACGTTACCATTTGATAAATCCACACTCATCGTATCCATAACAGCTGGCGCCATTTGGCTGGCAATAAATCTTTCCCACACAAGCTTATACAATCTAAATTGATCTCGGGATAAATATTCCTTCATCTTGCTAGGCTCACGACCTATACTAGTTGGACGTACTGCTTCATGGGCATCTTGAACCTTTGGATTTTTCTTCTCTTGTTTCTTCTCTTCACGTGTATACTCTTTGCCATATTGACTGTTTATATAGTCATATGCTTCACTTTGTGCAACCTCTGATATTCTAGTGGAATCCGTTCTCATATAGGTTATCAAACCCACTGTTCCTTCTTTTCCAAGATCTATTCCTTCATATAATTGCTGTGCTAACATCATTGTTTTCTTTGCTCGGAAATTCAATTTGCGGGCAGCTTCCTGTTGTAAAGAAGATGTTGTAAATGGAACAGCAGGATTTCTCTTCCGCTCTTTTTTACTCACTTTATCGACAGTAAACTTATTATCTTTTAACTGACTAGTAATTTTTTTTACTTCATCTTCTGAATGCAACTCAACTTTTTTTCCATTTACACCGTAAAAGGATGCTTCGAAATTATTTTTTCCTTTTATAAAACTTCCTTCAATGGACCAGTATTCTTCTGGTACAAATTCTTTAATTTCTTGTTCTCTTTCAATAATGAGACGTACTGCAACTGATTGTACTCTTCCTGCACTAAGCCCTTTTTTTACTTTTTTCCATAATAATGGACTGATATTATAACCCACTAAACGGTCTAAAACTCTTCTAGCCTGCTGAGAATCTACTAAATCCATATTAATCGCACGAGGATGCTTAAATGATTCTTTGATAGCATCTTTTGTTATCTCATTGAAAACAACGCGACAATCTGATTCGATATCAACATTTAAGCTATTTGCCAAATGCCAGGCAATTGCCTCTCCTTCGCGATCCGGGTCAGCTGCTAAATAGATTTTTTTGGCTTTTTTTGCTGCTGTTTTAAGTTCTTTTAATACTGGACCTTTTCCACGGATAGTTATGTACTTCGGCTCAAATTGTTTTTCTATATCAACACCCATTTGGCTTTTAGGCAAATCCCTAATATGCCCCATCGATGCTTTCACTTTATATTTTTTTCCTAAATATCGTTCTATTGTCTTTGCTTTAGCTGGTGACTCAACGATTACTAAAAAATCTGACATCAACTGTCCTCCTTAAGAGGGATTTAAATATTCACTATTATTGTATACTATGTTTTGATTTGTCAAACATTCCGATAACTAGCAAACGTTTTCACTCTCTTTATTTACATAATTTTATCTTTGAAATATCTATACGTTGCAAAATGTATAACAAAATGATAAAAATAGCAACACTTTTTTTGAATTTTCATGAAAAACTCCAAATTTATGGAAACAACTTTTCTTGCTCATTGGTTTGGAATAGCGTTTTTACTTTCTTAACTGCAGCTAAATCCCCTCCGGTGAATTCTCATTGGCAGAGATGTTAGTCACACTGACCGAACTAAAAAAAGATAATTCCTTAAATAATTTGCTGCTTATAGCGTATCACTTTCCTTTTGTATTGCAAACTATTTTCATTTTACTATCTGTGAAAATGATTATTTTATTTAATAAATTTGTCTGCAAAGCTATTTCTAGTTTACTTTTTCCTACTTCGATAAATGCTTCCATTCTTCTAGTATATCTTTTGCTTCAAGCACCGGCTTTGCTCCTTGTTGAATTAATTCATTTGGACCGTCTGAATAAGGACTAAATATATTGCCAGGAACAGCAAATACATCCCGCCCTTCATTTACAGCGAAATTAGCAGTTATTAAGGAGCCGCTTTTTTTCTTTGCTTCTACGACAAGTGTTCCATTGCTTAAACCGCTTATAATTCGATTTCTCATTGGAAATTGCCATTTTAGAGGCTTAGTTAACGGAGGATATTCGGAAATGACTAAATGATGTTTCATCATTTCTCCTGCTAACTCTATGCTTTCTTTTGGATAGATATGAAAAATACCTCCAGCAATAACACCGATGGTTTTGCCGCCATTTTCGATTGCCAGCTTATGGGCAATCGAATCAACCCCATGTGCAAGTCCACTTACTATGGTGATTTTCTCCTCTACTAGTTCTTTCATCAACCTTGTTATTACTTTGGTACTATAATTGGTAGCTAAACGCGAACCTACAATTGCAAGCTTTCTCTTCGATTGCAGCAGCTCAAGATCTCCTTTTGCATAAAGAACCCAAGGTGGTTGATATATTTCTTTTAAAAACGGCGGATATAACGGATCAAAAAATGTAATTGGATGAATTTGATTAAACCAATATTGGTTTAATTGTTCTTCAACATGATGAGAATGGATTGTTTCTACTATTTCCTTTTCCATAGTAGGTGACATCGAGGATATAAAGGAAGGGATTTTCTCCAACTGAAGAGTGGGATCTTCTTTTAGAAGACGATCGATCATTTTCCAGCTGATTCCTTGACAATGATGTAATTTCACTAATAATTTATTTATTATTTCCATCTTTTCTTCCTTTCGCTTTCTACTTTTCACAAAGAAATCAGCTAAAAATACAAAAGAAAGAGAAACATAAATTAAATAAGGATTATCTTCCTTCATTATAATTAGTTTTTCTGAAAATTCCTAGTATTGAGGTACTGTTTCTATTGTAAATTAATAGATTAGCTACATATGCCATCCTCTTTAAAAAAATCAAGAAAAAACCTAGCCTTATTTAGTGGAATAAGGCTAGATTAAGCTTTTCTCTATTTTGCTACCACTTCATGTGTCTTACATTTTTCGTATAACGACTGCTCTTTTAACACCTCAATAAGTGTTGCCCCCATATCAGATGGTGTTGGGGCTACTTTAATGCCACATTCCGTTAGAACACTAATTTTCTCATCTGCTGTTCCTTTACCGCCAGAGATTATTGCCCCCGCATGGCCCATACGCTTTCCTGGAGGAGCTGTACGACCGCCGATAAATCCAACAACTGGCTTCGTCATGTTTTCTTTCACCCAGCGGGCTGCTTCTTCTTCAGCCGTCCCACCAATTTCCCCAATCATGATAACTGCATACGTATCTTCATCTTCATTAAATGCTTTTAGTGTATCAATAAAATCTGTTCCATTAACTGGATCTCCACCAATTCCTACAGCTGTTGACTGACCAATCCCAGCTTGAGAAAGCTGATGAACAGCCTCATATGTTAAAGTACCAGAACGAGAAACAACGCCTACATGCCCTTTCTTATGGATATATCCTGGCATAATGCCAATTTTACATTCTTCTGGGGTAATTACACCTGGACAGTTTGGTCCTATTAATCTAGTCTTTTTCCCTTCCAAATAGCGCTTAACTTTCACCATGTCCAGAACAGGAATATGTTCGGTAATACAGATTACTAAGTCTAATTCGGCATCAACAGCTTCTAAAATAGCGTCTGCTGCAAATGGAGCTGGTACATAAATTACGGATGCATTTGCTTCGGTTACATCCACTGCATCTTTAACGGTATTAAATACCGGCACTCCTTCTACCGTTGTACCACCTTTCCCTGGTGTTACCCCGCCAACTATTTTAGTTCCATATTCAAGCATTTGTTTAGTATGAAATAGTGCTGTTGCACCTGTGATTCCTTGGACAAGGACTTTTGTATCTTTATTAATAAAAACACTCATTATGCATTCCCTCCTTGTTCTACTAGGGTTACAATTTTCTCAGCACCATCTGCCATTGATTCTGCTGCGACAATATCTACTCCAGATTCACGAAGAATTTTTTTGCCAAGCTCCACATTTGTTCCTTCCAAGCGAACAACTAATGGTACATGAAGACTAACTTGCTTTGCGGCTTCTACAATTCCAGTCGCAATAACATCACATTTCATGATGCCTCCAAAAATATTGACAAAAATCCCCTTCACATTAGAATCAGATAGAATGATTTTAAATGCTTCCGTAACTTTTTCTGCTGTCGCACCGCCCCCAACATCTAAGAAATTGGCCGGTTCTCCGCCATAATGCTTAACAATATCCATTGTTGCCATAGCAAGTCCAGCACCATTGACCATACAGCCAATATTTCCATTTAAGGCAATATAGCTTAAATCATATTTAGAAGCTTCTAATTCTTTTTCGTTTTCTTCATCTAAATCTCTATAGGCAACAATATCTTTATGTCTATACAATGCATTTGAATCAAAATTTAATTTTGCATCCAATGCGATAATATTTCCATCTTCCGTTAAAACTAAGGGATTAATTTCAGCAATAGAGCAGTCTTTTTCAACAAATACTTTATATAATCCAGTCATAAAGGCAACCGCTTTATTAACTTGCTTGCTCGGAATGTTAATAGAGAAAGCAACTCGACGTGCTTGAAATGGTGTTAAGCCAGTCACTGGATCAATAACTTCTTTTACAATCTTCTCTGGGTACTTTTCTGCAATTTCCTCAATTTCTGTACCGCCTTCTTCAGAAGCCATCAATACGATTCTAGATGTTGCTCGATCCACAACAAAACCTATGTAATATTCCTTCTTGATCCGGCAACCTTCTTCAATTAATAATCGTTTTACAACTTTTCCTTCGGGACCTGTTTGGTGAGTTACTAATGTGCTCCCTAGAATGTCAGAAGCATATGTTTGTACTTCATCTAAGCTTTTGGCAACTTTTACT
Organism: Niallia sp. FSL W8-0951; assembly: GCF_038006525.1. Classification (NCBI taxonomy): domain Bacteria; kingdom Bacillati; phylum Bacillota; class Bacilli; order Caryophanales; family Bacillaceae; genus Niallia; species Niallia sp. FSL W8-0951. The sequence goes on along the minus strand of NZ_JBBOVK010000001.1, from coordinate 785,775 downwards.
CCTCCAGCCTTACCGCGACCACCTGCATGGATTTGCGCTTTCACTACCCATACATCACTATTTAATGTTTCTGCAGCTCGCACTGCCTCTTCTACTGTAAAAGCTACTTTTCCTTTTGGTACTGCGACGCCATTTAATTCTAAAATCTCTTTCCCCTGATATTCATGAATATTCAAGCTTCCACACCCCTTATTTTCCCTTTTTGTGTAAAATTGGAGACAACTGCATGATGACTTTCGTGAATGAATAACTTTTTCCCATCCATTCATTTGTTTTTTCCAAAACATAAGTATCGTTATCACTGTATTAATATTCTTTTCGAGAGCAAATTACGATTATTTTATGTATTTAGAAAAGACAAAAATATGTTCACGCTTTCATTTTAAAGGAAAAAACCTTTCTTTGTCTATAAAAAAGGCTTTTATCTTTAAATATTTTACAATTAAAAATATTTTTTCTTTCTTATTTTCCTTTTTCCCCCTCTTTTTCCCCCTCTTTTTCCGTTACTTCCTTCTCTAAAGCATAAATAAATGCAAACACTTCTGCCACTGTCATGTATAAATCTTCAGGAATTTGTTCATTTATATTTAATTTACTTAAAAGCTCTACAAGAGAGGGATCTTCTTGAATTGGAATGTTCTCTTTTTTGGCACGTTCCAGAATTTGTTCTGCAATCACGCCTTTGCCTTTTGCAATAACGGTAGGGGAAGCGTGTTTTTGCTGTTCATAAGTTAATGCTATTGCTTCTTTCCTTTTTAAAGAATGGTGTTTATTCATATTTTTATATCCACCCCTCTGTAGGCATTTCCTTTCACTGCTTGTTGGGAACTCCATATGGGTTTGTTTTCTTTTGACAAGTCTTTCACATGAATAGACAGTAAGGTATAATCTAATTCCCGTAGTTTTTCTTTTAAGGGCTCCTCTGCCTGTTTAATTAAGGGCATTATTTTTGTTGACTGATCATTTAATATAATCATGTTCATGATTCTATTTTGAATATGGATATCAATAACTGTATCTTTTAAATTAGCCAGTTCTAAGTAAAAAAGAATGCGACAATAATTACTATCGACTTTTCCATCTGCTGTTTTTCTGCCATTATATTGCATTGTCACATCCACTTGTTGATTAAAAAAACGAAGAGGAATTTCTGTTATCATTTGCATCATTGGACCTGTTTGCTGACTGATAAGCTGATACCCTGTCACTTTATCAATTAATTGACCTGCAGTTTCTTTCACAACATCAGGGATATCTTTTCCCATCAATCCTAGCAGCAATGGTTTTAATATTTCTTTAGTTGTTTGCTCCTCTATTTGCGTATGCTGTAACAATCCCGCTTCAAACGAATAGCCCATTTTATGCAGAACAGCTTTTAGTGAAGCAACGATATTATCTTGAGCAACCTTTCCACTCTCACTAATCCCCGAAAGAACATCCGCTACCTTTGGTTCTTTAATATGATAGGTAGACAACTGCTGCTGAAGTTCATTTAGCAGCACACTAACTCCTTTATTGGATTGCAAGGCGGAAATACTTGCAAATACTTCCTTTGTTAGAGGGAGCTCTCTTTCCATCATAAGACCGATAGTAGCAAGCTCCTGTTTCCCTATTGATTTTGGCAGCCATTCACCTATAGATCTTATCGCTTCTTTCGAAATTGGTAGATTATTAGATAGTAAAAAATGAAGAAGCAGTTTATTTTCTTTCGTATCGGTAAGATGCAGCTGCTGAAGTAATCCATTGATATTCCCCTTTGCAGCTGGAACTTCTGATGACTGCGGCAATACTTTTAGAACTGGTTTGTTATCTGTAATGGAAACTTGAAACCAATAACTTTTATCAAGAGTTAACGGAATCGTTAGGTTTGCAAGCATTTTTTGTGAGCCTATTTGTACCTCTGCCATTTGTTGAGGAAAAAGTTTCGTTAATTTCCCATAAACTAGTTGTCCATCTCGTAATTCCAGACTTTTATTACTCATAAGGTTTTCTTGAAATAAAGTTTGGACAATATGGTTCACATTCATCTTTCTCTTCCTCCTTCCTTACAGATTCAGCTAGTTATTTTCTACCATCTCTTTCACAGGGGAAAAACTTTTACGATGATGAATGGTAATTCCGTACTCTTTAAGAGCAGCTAAATGTTCCTGTGTCCCATAGCCCATGTTTGTCGCAAAATGGTATTCTGGATATTCTTGATGCAGCTCTTTCATCATACGATCTCTTGTCACTTTTGCTATTATACTAGCTGCAGCAATAGAGACACTTTTACTGTCTCCTTTAATAAGAGATTGACTTGGATATGGTGTCGTTAATTTCATTGCGTCAATTAGTAAGTAGTCTGGCGTTTGTGAAAGTTCATTAATTGCTAGAAGCATCCCTTTTTTTGTTGCTTGATAAATATTTATACGATCAATTTCAGCAGGTGAAATAATTCCCACGCCAATGGCAATTGCTTCTTTTTGGATTATCTCGTAAAATAATTCTCTTTTTTTCTCAGATAATTTTTTTGAGTCATCGATACCTGGTAAATAGAAATCTTCTGGCAGGATGACAGCTGCTGTAACAACAGGCCCTGCAAGCGGTCCTCTGCCAACCTCATCGATTCCTGCTATATATGTATAACCTTGCTTTCTGATAATTTGTTCATAGTGGTTCATTGATAGAAAGTGATGATGGAGCTTTTCTTCCTTCTCTATCCGCTTCTTCCACGCTTCTAAAAGCTTCTGAGCCCCTTTCCTCTCGTCTTTTTCTAATTCAAGGATAAATGGGTCATTTACTTCCCTTATTGCTTCTAGCGCCTCTTTGATATCTTTCATTGTTGCTAATTTCATTGTTTACACCTCAGTAGTTATATCGGTTCAATCGCTTCCTTTTTTATAGCCCCGATCACATTCCCTTCCAAGAGACCGGTCCTATAAATGGTCCTATTATTCCGTGTGGGATGCTTCATATCATTTCTTATCTCCCATATGATTCAAAGCGCTGGACCTAATCATTTATAGGTAAATATATATTACATAAAAAAGAGAAGTGTCTGTTTTTAGCCACTTCTCCTTGCAGTTTTTCCCTTACATTTCGTCTGCTCTTTCAAAAGTTAGCGGACCAAACTTTTCACCTCTAATGTCACGAATAATTAGTTCCGTTACTTTATCATAGTTAACGATACCGCCACCCGACAGAGCTCCTCTTATCTCACCGATACGATCAAACAGCTCTACTGTATCTTCTGGAATTATTTCTAATTGGTACCTTTCTTTTAAACGTTGCGGATACTCTTTTTCCAAAAAACGAAGTCCGAATATAGCAATGTCCTGCAAATTCAAAATTGTATCCTTTATCGCACCTGTTAATGCAAGCTTTAAGCCTACTTCCTGATCTTCAAATTTCGGCCATAGTATTCCAGGTGTATCTAATAACTCCAGTTCTTTCCCTACTTTAATCCATTGCTGCGCTTTCGTCACACCAGGTGTATTCCCCGTTTTGGCAATGTTTTTCTTTGCCAACCGATTAATTAAAGTAGATTTACCTGCATTAGGAATTCCAACAATCATCGCTCGAATCGCTCGAGGTCTAATCCCTTTCGCTTTCATCCGATCAAATTTTTCTGCTAGTACTTCTTTTGCTAAAGCAGTAATTTCTTTCATTCCAACACCTGCTTGAGAGTTAATCGCAAGTGCTCTTATCCCTTGACTTTGAAAATAACGAATCCATTCTTTCGTTCGTTCTTTATCTGCCATATCTGCTTTATTTAACAAAACAATTCTTGGCTTATGCTGGATAATTTCATCAATCATTGGATTTCGTGAAGATTGCGGAATTCTCGCATCCACTAATTCAAAAATAATATCAACTAGCTTTAATTTTTCCGTTACTTGCCTTCTGGCTTTTGCCATATGCCCTGGAAACCATTGTATAGTCATGCATGCACCTCTATTTCTCCCACTAACATTATTCTACTATTTTCCAATCAGCTATTGGCCAATATACCACACTCGTAGTACCAATAATTTTATCAAAGCCAATTGTACCGATATGACGACTGTCTTTACTATTGCGACGGTTATCTCCCATCACAAATAATTCTCCTTTTGGCACAGTTGCTGTAAAGTCTTCTGTTAGAGGGCCTATTACGCCTTCTTTATTATGTTCTAAATAAGGTTCTTCATAAGCTTGTCCGTTCACATATAAAACATCATCGCGATATTCAATTGTATCTCCGGGTAGACCAATTACTCTTTTTATATAGTCCTTACCTTCTGGAGCGTGGAACACAACAATATCAAAACGCTTCGGTTCACTTACTTTGTAATTTATCTTATTGACAATCATTCGATCTTGATCTAGCAATGTAGACTGCATGGACTCACCATCAACTACAATTGGAGCAAATAAAAAATAGCGAATAACAACAGCAAGTAAAACAGCAATTATTAATGCTTTACTCCATTCCCAAATTTCATTTTTCTTCTTCTTTTCAGTTGCCATACCTTTCACCAATCCTTAACTGAACAATATAGGTATTTTTTTATGTATGGTTAAAAGTTCTCTACCATGATAATATTTTAGCGGAATTTCCGGATGAAGTAAAATTGGAAAGATTACAGTTGGACTTTTGTTCCAGATTACTCCAATTATTCGCATATAGATTAGAAATAGATTTGCTAAGTTGTGATTCCATTTAAAGACCACTTCAGTTTCCTTTCTCAGCATCCCCCTCATTTTTGGATGAATTATAGGACTATTATTTCTAATATGCGAGTTTTCTATAAGCAGCATTTAAGGATATAAAAAAGAGCTTGTTACAAGAACAGGCTCTTTTTTGGTAACAATTATCGAATTTCTTTAATACGAGCTTTTTTACCACGCAGGTTACGTAGGTAGTAAAGTTTCGCACGGCGTACTTTACCGCGACGGATAACTTCTAGCTTCGCAATTTTAGGTGTGTGAACAGGGAATGTACGCTCAACGCCAACTCCGTAAGAAACTTTACGTACTGTAAAAGTTTCGCTGATTCCACCACCACGACGCTTAATTACAACACCTTCAAATAACTGAATACGCTCACGAGTACCCTCAACAACTTTCACGTGTACACGTACAGTGTCACCAGGACGGAACGCAGGAAGATCAGAACGAAGTTGTTCTTTTGTAATTTCTTCTATTAATTTTTGCATCGTTTTCAACTCCTTCCAACAGACGCTCTTGCACTCATAGATAGAGACCACTTGCAGCGGAACATCGTTATAAGACCCTTCACAGAAATTCATCTGTTTAAGTCACAAGTGTTATCTTAACATAAAAGGAGCATAACAGCAATATTTTTTCTGAAAATAATAGTATTACCTTGCTCCTTAATAGATTCCTTCATCAAATCATCAACAATTCCATCCCCCATTAGCTTGGATGATGCTGATTTGTTAGCTCTTTTACCAACTTTTTCTGCTTCTCAGTCAGCGGATAATTTTCGAGTAAATCTGGTCGTCTTTCAATCGTTCTTCGGAAGGATTCCCTTTCTCTCCATTCATCAATATGTGCATGATTTCCAGAAAGCAGCGTGTCTGGTACCTTCATTCCTCGGAAATCGGCTGGACGAGTGTAATGAGGATGCTCCAACAAACCAGTGCTAAAAGAGTCATTAACATGGGATGCTTCTTTTCCAAGCACGCCTGGTAATAAACGTACTACACTATCAATAACGACCATAGCCCCTAATTCGCCGCCTGTAAGGACATAATCACCAATGGAGATTTCATCTGTCACTAAATGTTCTCTAATTCTCTCATCATAGCCTTCATAATGTCCGCAAATGAAAATCAAATGCTCTTCTTGTGCTAATTCCTCTGCTTTTGCTTGACTGTATCTTTCGCCTTGAGGGCACATCAAGATGACACGAGGCTTTCTGTTATCTTTTGGTTTTAGAGCGTCCACAGCGTCAAATATAGGCTGTGGCTTCAACACCATTCCCGCACCTCCTCCATATGGATAATCATCAACGGTTTGATGTTTATTATCGGCATAATCGCGAAAATTGACGATCTTATAAGCTACTTTTTCCGCTTCTTGTGCTTTTTTTAAAATGGAGCTATGAAGGACGCCTTCAAACATCTCAGGAAATAAAGTCAATACGTCAATTTTCATTAAGACAACAGCCCTTCCATCGGCTCTATGACAACTACTTTTTCTTCTACATCTACTTTCATGACTACCTCTTCAATATAAGGAATTAAAATTTCACTCTTATCTTTACCCTTTACCACCCAAACATCATTTGCACCTGGTGTTAAAATTTCTGTGATTTCTCCAAGTTCTTCTCCTTTAACTGTCACTACTTTACAGCCAATAATTTCATGGAAGTAATATTCATTCTCCGCAAGCTCACCTAAAAAACTCTCTGGAACCTTCAGGAGACCACCCTTCATAAATTCTACATCATTTACATTATCATAGCCTTCAAATGTAAGTAGATTGAAGTTCTTATGCTCACGATGACTTTTAATTTTCAGTTCTAGGGGATTTGCTTTATCGTTTTGAAAAAAATAAATGGTGTTTCCAATTTTATATCGTTCTTCTGGAAAATCAGTACGAGAAATGACGCGGATTTCTCCTCTTATCCCATGGGTATTTACAACTTTTCCAACATTAAACCATTTTTCCATTACCTTCACCTCTATCGAATGTCAACCACTATTCCATCTTTGACAACAATCGTCTTCTTAGTACTTTCCCAAGCCTGTCCCACTTGAACATCAACAAGTCCCATTACTTCCTGTTCTTTAATCTCTGTCCCTAACGGTAGTATATGTAATTGCTTTAATTGAAACTCTATCGTTTTTTGTTTCTCTAATTTATTTGTAACTTCCTTACGAAAAAAAGTTTTTATTTCCGAAATAGAAGGATTATTTTTCAATTGTTTTCTTTCTTCAAATTGAAGCTGCTGTATTTCTTTTTCTAACTGCTGTATTTCTTGCCTATATCGATCGGAAATCGACTTTTTGGTAGTTTCGGTTAATACTTGTTTTACTGTTACAGACTGAAGAATCTTCATTCACTTCCTCCTAACAGATGACAACTTTAGTCCTTACTACTAACAAAGTAACACAGATTACTGTTTTCGTCTAAAAACAAAGGGGGGAATCAATTTTCCGAACGTAATTACAACTATTTTTCAGAAAAGCTGCCGTTTGTTTCTGCCTTTTAGGGTAATGAAGTTATATTAGCTATTTATAGTGCGATCATCAGCCCAAAATCTCGATTTATCAGCCAATCCTGCTTTCTTATCAGCCAAATTTCCGATTTATCAGCCAAACACGCTCTCTTTTCAGCCAAATTTCCATTTTATCAGCCAAAGCTACTATTTCCCCTAAAAAATAAAGGAAGGAGGGTTCCCCCTCCTTCCTTTTCATTTAATCTCTAATATCAACAATAATTTTCTTTTGTTGTAATGATCCTGCTGCATAAACAATCGTTCGAATTGCTCTAGCAACTCGCCCTTGCTTCCCTATTACCTTTCCAATGTCATTCTCGTTGACAGAAAGCAAGTAAGTGATACGATTATCCTCTTCTGTTACAGTTACAGCAACTTCCTCTGGAAAATCAACAAGGGGCTTAACAATCGTTTCTATAAGCTCTTTCATTGCATCAAATATTATTTACCGTTTTTGATATTGTGGAATTTCTCCATAATACCTTGGTTAGAGAATAGGTTACGTACTGTATCAGATGGTTTTGCACCATTTTGTAACCATTGTAGAGCTTTATCTTCGTTGATTTCCACGATAGCAGGGTTTGCTACTGGATTGTAAGTTCCTACTGTTTCAATGAAACGTCCATCACGTGGTGAACGAGAATCTGCTACTACGATACGATAAAAAGGAGATTTTTTTGCTCCCATTCTTTTTAAACGAATTTTTACTGCCATTTAATATTGCACCTCCGAATAGTTTCACACAAGATAGTATATTATCAGATACTCCAACACTTTGTAAAGTGTTTTTTCTTGTCAGTGTTAAAAATCTTTATTTAAGCCCTCTCACAGGCAGTCTCCGCGCCATTCCAATGGACAAACAGATCCTCTTTTTTACAAATAATCGCTGTTAAAAAGGGTTAAATGGTAATTTAAATTTACCTTTTTTCTTGCCTTTTTGACCCATATTGGTCATTTGCTTCATCATTTTTTTCATATCATCAAACTGTTTTAAAAGTCGATTTACTTCTGGAACCGTTCTTCCGCTTCCTTTCGCAATACGCTTTCTTCTGCCAGAATTGATAATTTCAGGATGCTCTTTTTCTTGCTTTGTCATGGACTTAATGATTGCCTCAACATGGGCAATTTGCTTTTCATCCACCTTCATATTATTTAAGCCTTTGATTTTGTTCGCACCTGGCATCATTTTTAATAATTCGTCCAGCGGCCCCATACTTCTAACTTGGCTTAAGGAATCAAGAAAATCATCAAAGGTAAATGAATCAGACTTCATTTTCTTTTCTAACTCTCTTGCTTTTTCTTCATCTACATTAATTTGTGCTTTTTCGATTAAGCTTAGGACATCGCCCATTCCTAAGATTCTGGAAACCATTCTCTCAGGGTGAAACGCTTCAAGCGCATCCATTTTTTCTCCCAAACCAACAAATTTAATTGGTGTATTTGTAACAGAACGAATAGAAAGTGCTGCTCCCCCGCGTGTATCCCCATCAAGTTTTGTTAAAACAACTCCCGTTAATCCTAACTGCTCGTTAAAACTGCCAGCTACGTTAACAGCATCCTGCCCTGTCATTGCATCGACAACGAGTAATATTTCTTCTGGGTTTGCAAGTTCTTTGATCTGCTTTAATTCATCCATTAGTGCTTCGTCTACATGAAGGCGACCAGCTGTATCAATTAAAACATAATCATGATGATCTTCTTTTGCTTTTTCAATTGCTTGTTTTGCAATTTCAACTGGACTAACTTGATCTCCTAGTGAAAATACCGGAAAATCAAGCTGCTTTCCTAAAGTTTGCAATTGCTTAATCGCAGCAGGACGATAAATATCTGCAGCTACCAATAACGGATTACGATTATGTTTTTTACGCAATAAATTCGCAAGCTTACCAGTAGTTGTTGTTTTACCTGCCCCTTGTAGTCCGACCATCATAACAACAGTTGGAGGGCGCTTACTAACGCCAATTTTACTTTCTTCTCCACCCATTAATTCAGTAAGTTCTTCTTTTACTACTTTAATAACTTGTTGTCCAGGAGTTAAGCTTTTTAGCACTTCCTGTCCAACTGCACGCTCACTTACTTTTTTGACAAAGTCTTTTACCACTTTAAAGTTAACGTCCGCTTCAAGGAGTGCAAGACGAACTTCACGCATCATTTCTTTAACATCCGCTTCATTTACTTTCCCTTTTCCGCGGATTTTTTGCATCGTGTTCTGCAGTCGGTCAGCTAAACCTTCAAATGCCATACGTCAGCCTCCTTAATCTAATTTCTCTAGTTCCTCTACTGCTTCTCGCAACGCAGATATAGATAAGGTATCATGTTCTAGCATTTTTTTCATCTTTTCAAAAAGAACTTGACGTTCCTGAAATTTCTGAAGTAACACTAACTTATTCTCATATTCTTCTAGCATTGCTTCCGTACGTTTAATGTTGTCATACACCGCTTGACGGCTTACATTGTACTCCGCAGCAATCTCCCCAAGAGAGTAATCATCCAAATAGTAAAGAGACATATAGCTTCGTTGCTTCGGTGTTAACAACGACTGATAGAAATCAAATAAATAATTCATTCTCGTTGTTTTCTCAAGCATCGAATAATACCCCCGTGTTAAGTCAAAAGCCTTTACATCGACTATTTTACACACCCCCAAAAAAGATGTCAAGAAAATATCTTTACAAATCGAAAAGCGGAAGCGCCTTGGTTATCGTTGTACAAACTGGTAGGTGTCTTACTGAAATAAAGGAAACACAGCGAAAGACAGTGAACTGATGTTGACTTATCGTAGGGAAGCGGTGGAAAGCCCATCAGCCCCTGGACACTCGGAGCCGGACAAATCGAAAAGCGGAAGCGCCTTGGTTATCGTTGTACAAACTGGTAATTGTCTTACTGAGCATCTATAAATGAGATAAGTTTTTTTGACATAAAATACACATAGGTTTTACTAAGCTTCTCTGTTACCTTTTTCTCCTCTTTCCCGATTAAGTCCATATAATTGTGTAAAAAGAATCCGTAATTAATTTTGATATAGAAGCGATTACGAAATCTTCTATCGTTTTAGTATTAAATGAACTTATGGAAAAAGAGCGTGACCTCTATCTAAATGCCAATTCTTATGAACGTTCTGCCGACCGACGTGATTACCTTAAAGGCTATTATGAGCCAGAAAAAAGACACCTTATAAAAGCTGCCTAATCAAACGTTTCATATATCTCTTTTCTGGAGGACTCTATCTTTGAATATTAAAATTAATATTTCTAAAAAATTGCTAGATTCATAATTCTAGAATTTCAATGATCTCGTAGCCTCTTTTGCATCTGTTTTATCAGCAGTTTGTGGTGCATTTCAGTTCTGTTTTCTATCCCATACATTAGTTTGTTTTTATTAACTACACTATATAAATCGCCTATACCAATTGCATTTCCTAGTTCATGTGTAGCCGTTACGGTGTTTTTTTGCAGTAGTTCTACCATTATTTTTACTTCCGCTATCAAATCTGCTCCATCAATAGCCTCTTCGAAGGAATAAGTTAGATAACTCCAAATAAACTATAGTAGTTTGTTGCTCATGTCTCTCTCCTTTTTTTTGACCATTTCCTCTATTCCAAAATATTACAATATTAGTTTATTATACCCTAGAATTAAAAGAATCTAAATTAAGTTGTAACATTGTAGTTAAGGAATTTAACACATTATTTCGGACTTGACTTCTTGCCCCTTGCTCGGTCACAGATGGTACTTCTCTATTACCTTTTCCACCTCAAAAAACTGCAGACAATCAATAAAGTTTGTCTGCAGTTTCATACCAATCTGATTCATCGCTTTTTCTTCCGCTTCATTTGTAATAATTGTTCCAAATGATTTTCGCTGTCTACCTTTTCCGTCTTTATCTTCTCTCGCGGTTTTTCTTGCTTTTGTTTCGGTTCTCTGCTTGAAACATCTTTCTTTAAAGCAACTGGTCTTTCTTTAGGTGCTCCACTTTTTTTCTTCTCTATAGAAGATATTCGATTCTTTTGACGCTTACCTCTTTTTCTCTTTTCAAAGACAGGGAAAAATTTCACTGGTAATCCAAGTCTTCTAATAGCAATTTCGAAAAATAGAAGCAGGAAGCTAATCAGCAGCAAGATTTCGGTAATTTCCTGCTTTTGTTTAACTGGATCCTTTAACGGACGAAACGCTTGTGATTCTTTCTCCAGCTGAGATCCGTTAGTTATCGCCAGAAGCTCAGCAAGCTTTTCTTTATTTGCTCCGGTAATTAAATATTCGTCTGAATAGGGAACGGTAAATCCTGATTGGTAAACAGTAACGTTTCCGTCCTCATCTGTTTGTTTAACATGAATAAAATAAAGACCTGGATCATCGTCAACATCCACTTCATATTTTCCTGGAGCAATCATTTTTGTATTTCCTTCCACCGTATCTCCTCTTTCGGAAATAATGGTTGTTTCAATCGGAAGCATCGATAAATGATCAGCGGTTATCGATAGATAGGTTCGGTCTTTCGCTTTTTCAACGGATAAAGAATATGCTTCCGAATCGTACTGTGGCAGGGTATTTGCGACCATTTTTGTCATAAAACTACTCCATTGGTTCCAACGCGCCCAATCTCCTGCCCACATACCATTTACATCAGAAGTGAAAGCTATTGCCTTACCTAAACCGTATTGCCATTCCGCTAGAACAGGATCTTTTTTTGTACTCTCAATTGGAACGGTGCTTTCTGATTTTGGCGTTGTTGCGATATAGGCATTCATTTTTGGTACCCCTTTACTAAACAAGGAATCCCATCCGTAGCCAGACTTTATTTGAGGATAAAACGGATTATCCTCAATATAAGTTCTTGTCGCCATAACAGTTTCTCTTGATAGAATCGAAGGAATTACCGAAGAATCCTGTACATCATAAAAACGTCCAGCTCCCATTTCCGCTAATTCTTCTAATAAATTCCGATCTGCATCCGCCCCCAAAGCCACTGTTGAAATTGTAACGTTTTTCTTGCTGCCATTATTAATTAACTCTTCATAATTATTATTCGTTGCAGATTGTCCATCTGTTAGCAAAATAATATGTTTTCTTTTTACATCTAAATCACTGATTTGCTCATAGGCTTCCAGTAATGACCCATAAATTTCGGTTCCGCCGCCAACTGGGACAGAACGAATCTTCTCTACAACTTCCTCTTTATTTTTCAAAGGTTCAGGTTCTACAATAACCCACGGTTTATCATCAAAAGCTATAAATCCTAATGTATCAGTCTCTTGAAGCAATTCTACAGTCCGAGCTGCTGCTTCTTTTGCTAACGAAAATTTCGATCCGTCCATGCTTCCCGAACGGTCCAAAACAATCATTAATGCCAGTGAGGGCATTTCCTTTTTCCCTTTTATATCCATATCAACAGGCAATAATTTTTCGATAGGGGTTTGAAAATATCCTCCTAACCCGAAACTGTTTTCTCCACCCGTCATGAGAAAACCGACACCAAAGTCTTTAACGCTTTTTTCAATAAGACTCATTTGCTTTTCCGTAATATCTGTTGCTGCAATATTATTAAAAATAATCGACTGATAGTTTAAATAGCCAGAAAGCACAGTAGGAAGCTGAATAGAGGAACGAACCTCTACTTTATACCCAGCAGCTTCTAATGCTTGAACAAATGCTTCATTGGGACTATTTTGCACTACTAAAATTTTCGGAATGGTTTTAACCGTATTGACAACCTGAAGCTTGTTATTTTCAGCATAGGCATCATTCATAAGTTCAACTTCTGCTTTATATGTTACCAAGCCAGTCTGTTTTACAGGAAACTGAATAGGGATTACATTTGTACCTTCTTTCACTTTGATAGACTTTGAGACAATTTTATGATTATTTTCATAAAAATGTAGTAATCCCGTTTTCGCCTTATTACTTTCAATTGTTACAGAAACATTTGCTTGTTCCCCTTCAAATAAAGTGGACGGCACTTCTACATCTGTAACAGCAGTATCTTCATATAAAGAGGGCTCAAGCAGCACAGTGTCTAATTCAATGGAGCGGTTTTTTAATAATTTTGCCGCTTCAGTAAGATTTCCCATCGTTTCGTTCCCGTCGGTAAACAGTATAATCCTACCGCCGCTATTATTGGAAAAAACACTGCTGGCAAGGTTAAGCGCCCCTTCAATATTTGTGTGGTCTTTGCCTAACTCCTCATTCCATTTCGGAAAACGAAGTTCATCTTTGCCCATCATTTGCTCTATAGTTGTTTTTTCTCCGAAGGAAAGAACACTATAGAGATCTTTTTCTTTTTTATATCGCAAGCTTTTTTCCAGCCATTCAAGCTGCTGCTCTCCTGCATCTTGTACACTTGCACTGCGATCCATCAGAAAAACAACTTGGTTTTCTTTTTGCGGCAGAACTATTTGTGGAATGGCAAGCGCAAGAATTAATAGAGAAAAAATCAAGCTTCTTAAAAAGAGAATAACTTGTCTTTCTTTTCTATTTGACATCATCCTTGATTGTTTCCAGTACCGATAAAGAAGAAAGACAATAGGAAGAAAAATTAATAGAATGAATGGGTATTTAAACTCTATCTGCACGTCGATACACCTCCCATTCCATACATAAAGTGATCAGCGCAAGCAAACATAAAATATACCATAACCAATCATTCTGCGTTTTTGTCATTTCATTGCCTATTAGTTTATCTTCATTTAGAACAAACGACTTTTGCGTAGCAGTCGTCTTCTCTCGATCATCTAGATTTACTGAAAAATAAAGAATTTCAGAGCCATTTGTCAATTGATAAACACCAGGCAGCTTTGGTGCTTGGAAACCATCATCCAATGAGAAGGTTCTCACTAATTGGTCGCTTTCATTATAAATATCCCACTCTGTTTCTTTGCTTGTTAAATGAATGGTCCGCGATTCTAATGGCTGAAAATCACCAACATAATTGGATTGAGAAGAAAGCCATTGATACATATTATATAAAAAGATCGGAAAACTTGGATGTAATGGCCAATCACTATCTTTTAAGTCAAATTGAATAGCTATAGCGGGCTGATTATTCCATTCACCTTTTTGAATTAACGGCAGTTCTCCACTTTTAACAATGGGTTTCATCGTTTTCATTGTCTGCTTCGTTGCACTTGCGATAAAAACATCCTTCATATCGACATGTAAAAGTAGTTCATCCTCACTTGGTTCTATCACTGTTTGCACTTCTTCTTTTTTTCCACCTGTAAAGAAGAAAACAAATGGGCCTTCGATATGTTCGGGTAACGCAGAACCAGATAATAGGAAAATACCATCCTGTTTTGTGAGAAAATCTTCTTTATTCTCCATTTGGATAACTTGAAGACCGATCGCCTCAAATCCTTTTACCAAAAAAGGATTCATTTCATTATCAGTATACATAGTTGTTGCCTGTTTATTTAATACAGCGGTTTGCATATTATCAACTAAAAAATCATCTGTTACATTAAGTTGGGCACTGTAATAAGATTTCTCAGGAAGATCGTTTATCGCAATTACTTTTCTTTCCTTTGGCTCTAATTCAATATCTTGTTGATAAAGCACTGTTTTTTCACTTTCAACTTGAAAAGGTATTGTTTTTTGGGAATCTGTTTGGTTTTCCACCATCGCAATTCCCGCTATTTTATCGGCATTTTTTGATACACCAAAAGATAAAATTGAAACATTTTCTGCTTTTTCCTGCTCTTGATTATGTACTTTTACATAAAAAGAATCGATATTTTTTATTCTTTCCTTCTCTACCCCATCCGAAAAAATATGAATGGCCGTTTTACCCTCTTTCGCTAGACTTGCCGTCAGCTCTGTTGCACTTTGCCAGTCTTCATGTGTATAGGAAAGTTCTAGCCCTTTGATTGCGGCACTTATTTTATCTCGCTCTGACTCATTATGCAGAAGTATTTGAGGACGATCATTTACCTCTAAAATCGTAACGGCTTGATTTTTCTGAAGACCTTTCATCATTTCGAGTGCTTCTTTTTTACTATCTTCTAAACGGTTAGAGCTACTACCATTCGCGGCCATCGAAGCCGAGGTATCAAATAAGAATATGATTTGCTCCCCTTTCATCGTTTCTTTAGCAAAATATGGTCCTACTAATGCAAACATCAAGAGTAGCAAGCATAGAAGCTGCAGCCAGAATAGAACATTATTTTGCCATTTATGAAACCAGGAGGATGCCCTCATTTCCTTAAGAACTTCCTCCCAAAGTAAATTGGAGGGGATAGTTTGTTTTGTATATTTTTTGCGAAAAAAATATATTAGGATGAATAATCCAATAAAAATTAGCAGCAAAAAATAATAGGGTTGTGCTAAATGCATTTTGTCTCTCCTTTTGGCTCGTAATGAAAAAGAATTATTGAACCAATCCAGCAAACGCCAGTTCTCGTAAAATAATCGTTTGGATATCCAGTTTATCGCTGATTTGGCAATAACGGATACCATTTGTAGCACAAAGAACTTCTAGTTCTTGATTATGCTGATCGAGTCTTTTTCTATAAAGTGTTTTAATCGAGCTATTTAGACTTACATCCACGGTTTTTCCATTTTCACTATCGACTAATTGTATGTCACCAGATAGATTCGGATGAATCTCGCTCTCACTTAGTAATTGAATCAGCCATATTTGCTGATTGCGGTATTTTAATCGTTTAAAACTTTCCTCAAATAATGGCAAAGCTTCTAAACCGTCTGTTATCAAAATAATCATTTGTGTCGGCGCTTTTATAGAACTGCTTAATGATTGTGTGAAGCTTTCATTAATCGTCTGCTCCTTTACATCAACAATCTCATAAAAGGTTCGTTTATTATGAACTGAACCTTTGCGATGAAAGGAATGCTTTGTAGAAACAACAGAAAAACTCAGTCTATCTTCATGGGATAATGTGATATAAGCTAAGCCTGCTGCTAATTCTCTTGCTAGCTCCCACTTGGAAGGTATTTGTTTCATTGAGGCAGTCCCATCAAGGAAGATACTAACTGATATCTCCTTTTCATCTTGAAATCTTTTAATATATGGCTTATTAGTTCGGCCATATACATTCCAATCGATTTGGCGAATATCATCACCAGGATGATAGATTTTATAATCAGCAAAATCCAAGGAGGTTCCGTGAATATGAGATTTTCTTCGACCATTCTGCATTCCTGCACCCTTCGTCGAAACTTGCAGTCTTTTTCGGTTCATTCTTGCTAATAAGGAATGATAGTTCTTCATCGTCCCTTCCCTGCTTCAATGCGTAATGTTTTTTCCAAAATATCTTCCATAATTTGATCAGTCGTAATGCCCGCAATTTCCCCTTCAAAATTAAGCAAAATTCGATGTCTAAACACTGGTAGTGCCGCATAACGCAAATCTGCCATGGAGACATGCAATCTTCCAGAAGCTAATGCTCTTGCTTTTGCCATGTTTACTAAGGACTGCAGTCCCCTCGGACCGCTCCCTGCCTGAATATACTTATTTCCTAATTCTGTCGCATCCTCCGAACCAGGATGAGTGGCAGAAACAATATTGACAGCAATATCTAAAATATCATCCGCAACGAGAATTTGTTTGACAAGACTTTGTAAATGAAGAATATCCTCTACAGAGGCAACACGCGTTAATACAGTTGACTCCGTTCCAGTAGTCTTTTTAATAATGGCTTTTAGTTCTTCTTTTGACGGATAAGTAACATGCAATTTACATAGAAACCGATCTAACTGAGCTTCCGGCAATGGATAAGTTCCCTCCATATCAAGGGGATTTTGTGTTGCCAATACAAAAAATGGCGCTGCTAATTTTTTCGTTTCCCCCATAATGGTGACTGTTTTCTCCCCCATCGCTTCCAATAAAGCACTTTGCGTTTTCGGTGTTGCACGGTTAATTTCATCTGCAAGAACAATATGCTTAAATAAAGGTCCTTCATGAAAATGAAATTGTTGTTTTCCTTTATTATCAGGCTGCAGCACCATCGTACCAGTAATATCTGCTGGCATTAAATCTGGCGTAAACTGAATTCGCGCGAAGGATAAGTCCATGACTTCCGAAATAGTGCGAATCATCATCGTCTTTCCAAGACCTGGAAGTCCTTCTAAAAGTACATGTCCACCTGCCAGCATACTCCAAAGTACCTCATCAGTAATTTTTTCCTGTCCGACAATGAATTTGCCAATCTCCTCTTTCACCTTTTTAAGCAAAGCCTCTGCTTGGATAAAATCCTGTTCCACTAGTTCTTTTTCCATCTTTTCCCCTACTTTTCATTTGGTTTGATATCAGTAAAATAGTTCTTTACAATATTTTCTAAGTCATTTGGCAATTTATATCTTGAAGTACTTTCCCTGTAAGAAGCTTCATATTCTGAAAATACCTGTTCATACGGACGAATATTCCCTTTTAGAACGGGACCTTCCCCTTCTGTCATCTGACCTTGCTTGCCATTGCCTAATTTACCTGAATCCACTTCGACATTATCTTTTCCATCTGTTTTTTCCGGTACTGTTAATAATTCTCTGCTTCCGCTTCCGAATCCAGCTCCTGGGCCATTCCCATTCCCTGATCCACCAGCACCATTGCCTGAACCGGAGCCATTTCCTGAGCCTGATCCTGATCCATTGCTATTACCTGCACCATTACCCGAGCTGGAAGAACCATTATTTCCATTTGTTGAGTTGCCCTTATCATTCTGCCCTTGCTGACTACTGGTAGTTGTTTCTCCTGAAGAAGTTGTTTCATTATTACTTGAGCCATTGGCAACCGTACGAGACTTAGGGATTGTTATTCCATTTGCTAGACTTTCATCCTCCAGCTTTTTCCCTACCTGGTCAAGTTCTGCTTGCACAGTTTCTAATTGTTGCAGCAATTCCTCATTATTCAGCAATTCATCCATTTGTTTTAATAGCTGTTGAAGCTGTTCTTCTGATAATTGCTTATTTGCACCTGTCAATTGATTGAGAGCATCTTTTTGTTGATCTGTTAATTGTTTATATTGTTCGTTTGCTTTTTGTAATTCTTTCTGTACTCCTTCCTTATCTTTCTCTGAGATAGCCTTAGCGAGAGATTTCAAACCTGCCTCATTCAGCATGGATTCTGTCTGTTGGCGTTCCTTGCTTTTCTCTTGAATCTTTCTCTTTTGCAGCTGGAGCTCTTTCACCTGTTTTTCCAATTCTGCAAAGGTTTTTTCGACCGTGTCCTTCTTTTCTAATTGCTTTTGGATTTGTCTTAGCTCTTTTCTCACCTGTTTATCTGTTTCTTTTTTTATCGCTTTTTCTAATTCCTTTTCCGCTTTAGCGATTGTTTTTATCTCATTCTCTTTTTTCTTGGCAGCTTCCATATTAGCTGATGGAAAAAACTGTAACAGTAGACAAATGATGAAACATACCATTCCTGAAAGAATAAATTTCGGATAAATATATCTTTTCTTTCGGCTTAATACAGCTAGTTGTTTCTCTGTCATTTGCGCTATCGCTTGCTTTACAACTACTTGTTCGACCGCACCTTCACTATGTAGATAGGAAAAGGCCGTCGTTGCATAATCATCGGCAACAAACTGATTATATAGTTTTACCGCTTGTTTTTCTGTTGGCCATTTTCTCCATAAACGGAGGAGAGAAATGGAAACACCAAGACCCAGCACGGCGAAGAGATAGTATAACAAAAAAGGCAGAATAAAAAGATACGCCATTATGGAAAGGAGGAGAAATCCTCCTCCTATAAGTGCTAGTAATAGGCATAGCTCTTTTGCAAGCAACTCTCTCACAATAGATTTTCTTACTGGTTTGAGCAATTCCTTATACTGCTGAAGATTTTCCATAGACTTATCAACTTCCCTTTTTCATATTGGCACGTAAATTACGAACACTAATTGTTAGTGACAGTGCAATCACAATACAATAAGTAATAAGGTGGGCAGCCCAAATCGGAAACTTAATGCCTGTCAATTCTTTAATTTGTTCCGAAACAGTTGGTTCAAATATATCTGCAAGCACAATACCAGGATTAAACATGGCACTAAAGTATACAGATGGAACTTTTGCCGGAGTCGCAGAAGCATGAATATTCGCTATTTGAAAAAGTATAAGAGAAATAACTGCCGTTCCAGCCACAATAAATAACGCAACACTATAGGTTGTCACCATACTAACAATTGTTTTGCGTATGAGGGTTGAAAATAAAACACCAAAGCTGCCAATGACAAGCATCGTAAATAAGCTGAAGAAAAATACTTGTGTTAACTGCGTTGGCGAAATCCCACCATATAAAAACACAAAACTATATATCGGAAGACTTGCTAAAATTAATAGTACTAAGTACGAAATGGACGAAAGCAATTTGCCGAGAATAATCGTAAAGCTGCTTTGGGTGGTTGTTAAAAGAATACTTAAGGTTTGTCTTTCCCTTTCACTACTAATCACCCCACCTGTCAGTCCTGGTGTAATAAATAAAACTAATCCTAATTGAACAAACGCCAAAAACATAAACATCAAGCGACTTTCCTGTGGTTTAAAAAATCCATTTGGGCTCGAGGTTCTGAGTACATACATTAAAGCAACCATCAGCAAGGTAAGTGCAAGCAGATAAAACAGAATTCCGACAAATGTTTTTCCTGAACGAAAACGTAGCTTTAGCTCTTTATTTAATACTGGATTCATGAAATAAGCTTTCAAGAGAATTCAACCTCCTTTGTAATCTCCATAAAGACATCCTCTAAATTGCTCTCCATCTCTGAAAAACTAATAATCGGAATTTCTTTTTGAATCGCTGTTTTTAATAATTCTAGCTGCTCTTTATCTCCACCTTTAAAGAGGAACTGAACTGCTTTGCCATCTTCCAGCACTTCTATCTTTGTAATTCGTGGACTTTCTTCCAAAAATGCAATCGTTTTTTGTACATCAAATGTTTTGACATTAATGATTTTTTCACTCTGTAATTGCTGTTGAATAGCTGAAACCGTTCCTTGCGCTACTAATTTTCCTTGATCCAAAATACCAATGACATCACACATTTCTGCTAGTTCTGGCAAGATATGTGAAGAAATCAGAATGGTCTTTCCCATATTCTTTAATTCTTTTAAAATCTCCCGCATTTCTATTCGTGCACGTGGATCCAATCCAGATGCAGGCTCATCTAGAATAAGAACTGCTGGATCATGAATTAAACTTCTGGCAAGACAAAGTCTCTGTTTCATCCCTCGCGACAAAAGATCAACATATTCTTTTCTCTTATGAGAAAGATTTACTAGCTCTAACAGCTGCGGAATTAACTTTTCTCTTTGTGCAGCTGAAATTCCATAGCTAGCACCATAAAAATCTAAGTATTCTTCTGCTTTTAACTGATCATAAACACCAAAGAAATCAGGCATATACCCTAACTGTTTTCTAACCTCTTTCGGCTGTTTGATAATATCTGCACCATTTATCGTTGCTGTTCCAGAAGTAGGTGCTAATAAGGTAGCAAGAATGGAGAAGGTCGTAGATTTACCAGCTCCGTTCTGGCCGACAAACCCAAACACACATCCAGCTTCAATTTGTAAATCTAATGGTTCAAGTGCTGTAAACTTTCCATACTTCTTGGAAAGACCTTTAATTTCTATCATTCTTTTATCTCTCCTTTCACCTTAACAGTTGGCAATTGCATGTATGGGTCTCCATTTGTTGCTTTATTCACCTTCAGCGTAATTTTTCTATTTTCATCCAAATAGTTGGCAATCTTTTGTTTCTCCAATTTGAAAAGATTTTTTACTTCTTCATAATTTCCTGTGCGTTTATTATAAATACTGTATTTCACACCTGGAGTTCCGCTTGCTTGTATCGTAATAGATTCAAAAGCAATCAAGCTATCTTCATAAGATTTCGGAATTCCAAGTGTATAGAGATACTCCCCATCTTCTAACGTAAAATCATTTTCTTGGAAATTCTGATTATAGACAGTTCCTTTAATTACTGCTAGTTTCTGGTACATATCTCCTTCATTCAAGGTAAAAGGCCCAGGAAAATTATTGGCTATTGTAAGAGGCTCCATTATTAAATTAGTGCTGTTCTTTGTTACCTTTCCACTTGTTAAACCAACCTTGATGATATCCTCATTTGTAATTCCAATTAATAATGGATCTCCAGTTGTCACAGTCTGAAAATACTCCGTATTCAACACCAAGCCTGAAGCAACTAATTCTCTATATTCATTTAAATCATTTCCATTGTAATCATAAACATAGGAACCTTGATTCGAATCAGATGGTTTAGAAAAATACTTATGCTTACGAGAAACCTTAATTTTTTTTGTTTCTCCAGCAGCAAGAGAACCTAATTCGATTTTTTCCGTTCCCGACCATATAAATAGGTTGGAGAAATCATATGGAAAATGATTTGTTATGGAACCAGTAATCTCTTTTTCTGTTGTTTCAAACTTATGACTGAATCCACCTTCTACTGGGATACTGGACTTGCCGTACATAGTACGACTGGACCAATACTCTACATCCGGAAAAATCACTTCATTCTTTTTAATTTTTTCCTTTGTAACGGCCTTCGTTTGTAATTCTCCATATCCAGTAAAAGGAATAGGAGTATACAAATTTTTATCATACATAAATGTAAAATCACCAGATTTATTCGATAAAAGAGTTGTAGCTTGATATCCAGATAAATAGTTATTGCTATATTGATAGACACCCATTTCATTAAATTGCGGATTTCTTATTTTATCCTTTGCACCCGTTAGGAACACCGCAATCGATAAAAGAATCGATAAGCTCGGTATAATCCACCAAGCATGCTCCCGTTTGTCGATTCTTTTTAACACAACGTATAAAATCGGCACAATAACAAGCAAATAACCTGTCAAAATAATTAATAATATACTAGTGGAAATAGTGGAGCTCTCGAAATATTCATTTGCTTGCACAAAACTATTATAGAGATCACCAATTGGGTTACTGTTATATTGAGAATTATTGGCATGCTGCGAACTTTCAGCTAATAGTATTTTTTCTATCCAACTATTAAATCCGGACCAGCCAAGAAAACTGGAATCACTAAGTGAAAAGGAAGCTTGTATAATTTTTCCTTCACCGAGCTCCTTTTTCGCAATAATGGGCTGGTCATTATGTAAAACAATTGCTTCTGCGCCCTCTATTAAGGTAGATTGATAACCATCTATTTTCGCTTGCTGTTTATTTTTTGTGTCTAGAACCGTCAAGGAAAAAGGTTCTTTTTTGCCAAGTGCTAGCGGCATCGATGTTTCTAAATGACCGTATGCTTGCTTTCCATTTGGTTGTGCACCAGTAATCAAAATACCTCCATTTTCAATCCATTTTTTTATTGCTTGCTGCTGCTCATCCGTTAATTCACTCAGTGAAAATTGATCAACCAGCAGATAGCTTATTGTTTCAAGCGCTAATGCCTGATCAGGTATTTCTTCTTTGATCATTTCCGTTGTATAAATGGAATTACTAGGCAGCTTTCTTAAATCTTTAAATTTATCATATTGATCAGTAAGAATACCTAAAGTCTGTTCAGGGATAAGATTTACCCTTACTTCTTTTACTCCAGTAAAAGTTACTTCATCTCCATTCTGCCAGCTTCCGCGATATAATTTCATCTTTTTGTTAGCATAATCTGTATCAGAAGAAATCCCAGGGATTGTGACCATATAGGTCTTCTTACTATTTGCCGGGATATCGACAGAAACTAATGTTTGTCCTCCAGCTTCATAGCTTGGAGAATAGGGAATTAATAAATCTCCTTTAAAGTCTTCTCCTGTATTTTCCATTGTAACTTTTAATTGAAATCCTCTTCCATCCATTACCTTACCAGCTAATCCAGCTTCTGTTGTGATTTTTATTGTGTCAGTAGAAGCAGCATTTGCTTCTTTGACAATAAAAGTAGTGGCCAAGAACAAGATAAAACATATAATTATCACTTTCTTTACTTTTCGCAAACTATGTTTCCCCCATTTTCTATTTTTTGGTTCTAATTAATAAACGATTGACAGTTGTTTCCTCCCTACAGTAAATGACAAAAATATTATAATGTAATTTTACACTAATACAAACTTTTTATACATATATATTTTTGAATATTACAAAATAAATGTCTCTCCTTCATTAGACGAAGAGACTGTTGCAAATGTTTTATGTATTAGAAACTATTTTTGGGAAGCATTTAAAAAAACTTCTGTAACCTTTTAACAGAAGTTTGATTTTAATATTGTTCTATAATTATCGGTGCTAGTATTTTTTTGTAAAATACTCATTTCGCCTTCATTCAATCTTTAAAGGCAATTCAACTAACTTTGAACACAAGCTAGTTTAAATGGAAAAGGATAAGGATACTAGTTGGTATTGCTATTAGAATGGCACCAATTATTTTCATGCGCAGGCCAGATAAGCTGCTTAAAAAAAGATTTTCTTCTTCTAGCGTAAGGAAATTTTCTCCTTCTGCTCCTTTCAATTTTTTGGCTGGTAAGGAATCACCTAGTTGAGCATAAGCATGATGCTGAACAAGATGACCTTTTACTGTTAAGACAACGCCTCCAATAAGAATAAGCAATACAACGCTTTGAATAATCAAACGTTTTCCCTCCAAAAAAAGATATTACTTTTATTATTATTCTTATCCTTATTTTTATTACGTTTTTGCAATAATTTAACATTCAGTTAAAAAAAGATGTCGTAAGTTTCCTTTACGACATCTTTCCAACCTAACTCTCTTTTACTCTTCACTTTGCTCTACTAAGTTTGAAAATAAACCATAGACATATTTTTCTGGATCGAAGCTTTGGAGATCGTCCATTTTTTCACCTAATCCAACAAATTTAACTGGAATATGTATTTCGTTTCGAATTGCTAACACAATTCCACCTTTTGCTGTTCCATCTAATTTTGTTAGTACAATGCCACTTACATTTGTTGTTTCTTTAAATGTTTTAGCCTGTACTAAAGCATTTTGCCCAGTTGTGGCATCTAGCACGAGTAAAACTTCATGTGGTGCACCTGGGACCTCTCGTTCAATTACTCGCTTAACTTTTTCTAATTCCTTCATTAAATTCACTTTATTCTGCAATCTTCCAGCTGTATCACAAAGAAGAATATCTGCTTGACGAGACTTAGCAGCCTGTACAGCATCAAACATAACTGCTGCTGGATCAGAGCCTTCTGTATGTTTAATGACATCCACACCGACACGCTCTCCCCATACTTCCAACTGTTCGATTGCTCCAGCACGGAAGGTATCACCTGCAGCAAGCAAAACTTTTTTCCCTTCCTCTTTATACTTATGAGCAAGCTTACCGATTGTCGTAGTTTTCCCTACTCCATTTACGCCAACAAACAAGATCACAGTTAAGCCTTCTGCTTGCATATTAATCGTAGAGGATTGGTCTTCCCCATTCTGATAAATAGCAACTAACTTTTCGGAAATTACATCTTGTACTTCTTTTGGATCTTGAATATTTTTTCTTTTCACTTCTTTTTTTAGCTCATCAATTAGTTCCATGACTGTTTCGAAACCAACATCTGCTCCAATTAAGATTTCTTCCAGCTCTTCGAAGAAATCTTCGTCTACTTTTCGATAACGTGACACAAGTTCATTTACTTTTTCGGAAAAGTTATTTCTTGTTTTCGATAAGCCTTCTTTAAACTTCTCCGTTACGGTTGTAGTCTGCTGAGACATTTTTTCTTTTAACTTTTTAAAAAAGCTCATTATTATCCCTTCTTTCATTAAAAAATATGGTTATGTACATGTAAACTGCTTATCGTAAACATTAAAAGTTTCCAAGGCCTCTATCTTGACAGAGCAACAGGCCTCGGAAGTGAAATTAGAAATGTTTATTAAAGCGAATTAAGCTTCTAACTAACTATAAAAAAATTATCCATTTGCAACTAATTCCTTTGTTTCACTTAATCGAACGGAAACTAGCTTTGAAACACCTGACTCTTGCATAGTTACCCCATAAAGAACATCTGCTTCTTCCATTGTCCCTTTGCGGTGAGTAATAACAATAAATTGTGTTTCATGGCTATAACGTTTTAAATAGGAACTAAATCGGAATACATTTGCTTCATCCAATGCCGCTTCCACCTCATCCAAAATACAGAAAGGAACTGGTCTTACTTTTAGAATGGAGAATAATAAAGCGATGGCTGTTAGCGCTCTTTCTCCCCCAGATAAAAGACTTAAATTTTGAAGTTTTTTCCCTGGTGGCTGGGCTACAATCTCTACTCCTGTATTTAAAAGATCTTCTGGATTTGTTAATACTAAATCAGCACTTCCTCCACCAAATAAACTTTGGAATACCGTTTCAAAATGAGCCTTTATCCCTTCAAATGTCTGCTCAAATCGATTTTTCATTTCCTCATCCATTTCATCGATTACTTGGTAAAGGGTATCCTTCGCTTCTTCTAAATCTGTTTTTTGTTCGAGCAGGAATTCGTATCTTTCCGAGATTCGCTCATATTCCTCTATGGCCCCAAGATTTACAGTTCCTAGTTCTTCCATAGCTAATTTAATGAGCTTTACCTTTTTACGGGCTTCTTCGACTTCTAATGTTAAAGGATAATCAAGCTTAGCCCCTTCATACGTTAATAAATATTCCTCGCGTAGATTCGTTAATCGTGTATCTAATTCCACGTCTACACGGTTTAATTTAACTTCTTCATCCTTTAGTGCTTGAACAATCCCTCTATGAAGCCTGCGCTGCTCCTTTGTTTCCAGCTCCAGCTCTTCTAAGCGCATTTGTTTTTGCAATCTTTCCTCTCTGCGTAAAGAAATAAGCTGGATCGTTTCTTGTTTTTCTTGCAGTTTTTGTTCTGCTGCTTCTTCTAATGTCGCTTCCCCTGAATGAGAATTACTCATTTCAGAAGAAAGCAAGCGTAAGTCCTCTTTGACAAGCTCCCACTTTTCTTCTGTTGATTCATGTTCTTGAATGATAGCTGCTAACTTGTCCTTTTCATGGCGGAGCTGTTCCTTTTTAGCTGCCGACTGAATTCGTAAATCACTAATTGTATTTACGACTGATTCTTTGGAAACTGTTTGTTTATTTTTTTGCTCGGTAACTAAAGCAATCTCTTTATCTAATTCAGATAACTTTTTACTTTGCTGTTCCAGTTTTTCTTGCAAAACAGTTCTTCTTTGCTGCAGAAGCTCTTGCTCTTGATGTGAATCGGCCTTATTGCGGTCATATAGAGACAATTTATCATTCATTGCTCTTTCTTCGAATTCCACCTCTTTTAAGTCATCTTTCCATGTCTGAATTTGGAAACGAAGATCTTCCACCTTTAAGCGCGCTTCTTCTATCGATGATTCTTCTGCTTGCAATGCTGCTTTTCCTTTTTTCAGCTGTTCCTCAAGCTTTAAAGATGTTTTATCCATTTCAAAAATCTTTTTCCTAAGCTCTTCTAATTCTCCTTTTCTGGTGATGATTGAAGCTTGTTTCTGCTTCATCGCTCCACCAGTCATCGACCCACCAGGATTAACTATCTCCCCTTCTAACGTTACAAAACGGGAACGATATTGAAGAATTTTCGCCATCTCATTGGCGCCCTTTAAATCCTTCGTAATCACAACATTTCCTAATAAACTACGGATAATTTCCCGATATTGACTGTCATAATTAATCAAATCTGCAGCAACCCCAATAAAGGATGGATGCCCTTGAATTAATCGTAGTTGGGAATCAGCAAGCGTTTTTCCCTTAATAACATTCATTGGTAAAAACGTAGCTCGTCCAAACCCATTCTTCTTTAAAAAAGCGATTGCTTCCCGTCCATTTTGTTCTGTTTCCACCACAATATGCTGCATCGATCCACCTAATGCAATCTCTAAGCTCACACTATATTCCTTTGGTACTTGCATTAATTCTGCAACTGCACCTCTAATCCCTTGTAAGGATTTCCCTCTAGCTTTAAGTACTTCCTTTACTCCGTGGAAAAATCCAGAATAGTCATCTTCTAATTCCTCAAGCATTTCTTTACGTGATTTCGCCTGCTGTGCATATTGATAAGATTGATAAAGCGCCTTCTCTACTTGTTGAACCTTTGCTTCTATTCCTTGAAAATGACTTTGCTTTTCCTGCCAGTGTTTAGACCATTTCTCCAGTTCATCAGATAGTTCCTTCAATTTCTCCGTAAACTTAGTCTTTTTTTCTTGAATTTGCATACGCTCATTTGTGAAGTTAGCATTTTCTTCATCAAGCTGCGATGTCCTTTTTTCATGATTTTCTAGTTGTTGAATAACCGAATTCAATTCATTTTTTGCCGCTGCTTGATTACTCACTATCTCAATATAGTCGCTTTTTAGCATCTCAATTTTTTCTTCTAGGTTCTCATTAAAAAGAGCAAGATTTTTTTCATTAGCTTTTAAAGTTTCTTCAATCGCTTTCGACTCTGCTTGCAATTCATGAACAAGCTTTTCTTGCGTTTCTTTTTGCAGCACAAGAGTTTCTACTCTTTCTTGCAGCTCCACCTTGCTCTTTTCAAGCTGATCACGATTTTGTGTTGCATTCTTCTTTCGTTCTTTTAATACTTCTTTTCGACCTTCTAATTTTTCTAATTCTTCACTCACTAAAAGAAGTACTTGTTGAAGATCATCAATCGATTCATCTAAAGCGGCTACTTCATTTTTCACTTCCTCCATCTTCGCTTCCTTATTTTGCAGCATAGAGGATAGCTTTAGCTCTTCTTGTTTATATGTTTCTAATTGCTTTGAAATAGCTTCAAATCGCTCATGCGCTTCTTCAATATCATGAACCATTAAGGCCACTTCAATCGATTCAAGATTCTCTCGATGATGTAAATATTCCTTAGCCATTGAGCTTTGAATCTTTAGTGGCTCAACCTGACTTTCTAATTCATGTAGTATGTCATTTACACGGTTTAGGTTATCTTGTGTTTCTACAAGCTTTCCTTCTGCCTTTTTCTTACGAGTTTTATATTTCAATACGCCTGCTGCTTCTTCAAAGATAGACCGGCGATCCTCTGCCTTACTATTTAAGATTTCTTCGACTTTTCCCTGACTAATAATCGAAAATGCTTCGCGCCCAAGCCCTGAGTCCATAAATAAATCAATAATATCTTTTAGACGACAAGATTGTTTATTAATTAAAAATTCACTATCTCCTGATCGATATACACGCCTCGTTACACTTACTTCATGGAAATCCAATGGCAGGAAATGATCTTCATTTTCTAAAGTTAACGTCACTTCTGCAAAGTTAACCGCTTTTCTTGAGTCACTACCTGAAAAGATAACATCCTCCATCTTACTTCCACGCAAGGACTTTGCAGATTGTTCTCCAAGTACCCAACGAATTGCATCCGTAATATTACTCTTCCCACTTCCGTTTGGTCCTACTACTGCCGTCACACCTGGCACAAAATCGACAGAAATCCGATCTGCAAATGACTTAAAACCGATAACATCTAACCGTTTTAAGAACATGACCTCACCCCGATTCTTCCTTGTTTTCCTCTAGTTGTTTTTCTTCGTTCGTTTTTTTGAGCATTTAGTTTTCACTTTCCGCCTTTAGCATTAATAATGATTTTTGGGCAGCTTGCTGCTCTGCTTCTTTCTTGGAACGACCCATACCTGTTCCAAGTTCTCGATTATTTAAAAAGACTTGTGAAATAAACTCTCTATTGTGTGCGGGTCCTTTTTCAAGCAATATTTTATACTCGATTGTTCCAACAGCATCTCTTTGTACATATTCTTGTAGTTGACTTTTAAAATCCATCACATGAGAAAAAGCACCGTTATTAATTTTCGGGAAAATAACTTCCTCTAAAAATGCTACCACTGAATCCAATCCTTGGTCTAAATATAAAGCACCAATAAACGCTTCAAATACATCAGCAAGCAGCGCTGGTCTAGTTCTTCCCCCAGTCATTTCCTCTCCTTTGCCTAAGAGCACATACTTGCCAAAGGAAAGTTCATTAGCAAAGGAAACAAGCGATGGTTCACACACGATTGCAGCCCGCAATTTAGTCAGCTCTCCTTCGCTCATCATCGGAAATTTGTTGAAGAGAAATTTAGATACCGTTAATTCTAGAACGGCATCCCCAAGAAATTCTAATCTTTCGTTATCTTCATGTGGTTTTCTTCGATGCTCATTCACATATGATGAATGGGTAAAAGCCTGCTTCAATAGTTTTTCATTCGTAAAATGAATCCCCAATTTTTCTTGGAGTTCCTTCATTTTTTTCTCATTTGGTCGAACAGTTCTTTTGTCTTTTCGATTGCCTCGCATTTTGCATCCACCTTAGCACTAAGTTTACAATTCATTTCAAGTTTAAGTAAAAAAGATAAAAAACGCAAAGAAACTTGGAAAGTTTTTTCTCTCCAAGCCTTTTCTATTACAGAAATCGGGCTACCACTAGGGGGCTAACCCCACTTCACATAAGAAAAACTATTTCTATCCTTTTATGCGTCAATAAACGCTGTATTTGTTATTCTTTTGAACGAATCCATATCTGTCCGTCCAATAACTCATATTTCGCCTATAATAATAAGTATTTAGTTATTAGTATACATCAAACAAACAGATATTGTCATCTATTCTTAGGGCCATTTTCATAATGGATTTTCCTGATATTTCCTCAGTCATAGAATATACATAAATCACCGCTAATATACAAAATTAAAAGCCCCGTTGCAACGGAGCTTTTAAACACTGATTAGCGATTACTTATGTAATTCACAGCATCACCAACTGTAGAAATCTTTTCAGCATCGTCGTCAGAAATTTCCATATCAAACTCATCTTCTAATTCCATAACAAGTTCAACTACATCAAGAGAGTCAGCGCCTAAATCATCTTTGAAAGAAGCCTCTAAAGTTACTTCTGATTCTTCTACGCCAAGACGATCTACAACGATTTTTGTTACACGCTCTAATACATCTGCCATTTATTTCACCTCCCCTCAAATGCATTATAGAGTATTTTAACGAAATAATAAATGAGAACTTTATCTGATGTTTATTCTCTTACTATTCGCATTTTTCCCTTTGTTTAGGAAAGATTACATATACATTCCACCATCAATATGCAATGTTTGCCCTGTAATATAGCTGCTCTCATCAGAAGCTAAAAAGACAACAGCATTAGCAATATCTTCTGGTTTACCAAATTGACCTAAGGGAATTTGCGTAAGCATGCCATTTTTCACTTCTTCTGTCAGTTTATCCGTCATATCTGTTGTAATAAATCCAGGAGCAATCGCATTTACCGTAATATTACGCTGAGCAAGTTCTTTCGCAGTTGTTTTTGTAAAACCAATCACCCCTGCTTTTGCTGCAACATAATTAGCTTGACCAGGGTTTCCTGTCACACCAACAATGGAAGTAATGTTTATTATTCTCCCTTTTCTTTGCTTCATCATTGGTCTTGTTACTGCTTTCGTGCAGAGGAACACACCTTTAAGATTGGTATTAATAACATCGTCCCACTCTGAATCCTTCATACGCATTAATAAATTATCTCTTGTAATTCCAGCATTATTCACCAAAATATCCAGACTGCCAAACGCGTCTAACACTTCTTTCATCATCGCATTTACAGCAGCACTATCGGATACATCACATTGAATGCTCATTGCTTTTCTTCCTAAAGCTTCGATTTCCTTCACTACTTCATTGGCACGATCTACACTTCCTGCATAGTTAACAACAACATCCGCACCTTGCTTTGCTAACTCAAGTGCAATCGATTTACCAATTCCTCGAGATGCTCCAGTGACAACAGCAACTTTACCAGCTAATTTCACTTACATATCCCCCTTTAATTCTTCTGCAACTTTACTACTTGTTTCCATATCGTTTACAGCATATACTTTTGCTTTTCGATCAATTTTCTTGATTAAACCGGAAAGAACTTTGCCAGGTCCAATTTCAATAAATGTATCTACTCCTAAATCAAGCATTTTGCGAACGGAATCTTCCCAAAGGACAGATGAATACAATTGCTCCACTAGCTTTGCTTTTATTTCTGCATGATCTTGAATTGGAGCTGCCGTTACATTAGCAATGACCGGAATTTTTGCATCTGTTAATTGCAATCCGTCTAATACGGAAGCAAATTTTTCCGCTGCAGGTTTCATTAACTCTGAATGGAATGGACCACTTACTTCCAGAGGGATTGCACGCTTTGCGCCTGCTTCCTTCGCTTTTTCTCCCGCTAATTCAACACCCTTTGTAGTGCCTGAGATCACAATTTGTCCAGGACAATTAAGATTAGCCAACTGTACAGAATTGCCTGCATCTGAAATCTCTTGTGTGACCGCAGTTAATTTCTCTCTTTCTAACCCTAGCACAGCGGCCATTGCTCCTTCGCCTGCTGGAACTGCTTCTTGCATATATTCTCCACGCTTGCGAACTGCAAATACAGCCTCTTCAAAAGACAGCACACCTGCTGCCACTAACGCTGAATACTCACCTAAACTATGGCCAGCAACAAAATCTGGCTGTATATTAAACTGCTTAAAGTGTTCTAAAATAGCGATGCTTGTTGTAAGTAAAGCTGGCTGTGTATTATGGGTAAGCGTAAGCTCTTCCTTTGGCCCTTCAAAAATTAAGTCTGTTAAAGAAAAGTTTAATTTTTGATCCGCTTTTTTAAATACATTTGCTGCCGGTTCAAATTGTTCAAATAAATCTTTTCCCATTCCGACTGCTTGTGAGCCTTGACCTGGAAAAACAAAAGCAATTTTACTCATTTATTTTTACTCTCCTTTTCTTCCCATTAGAAGTGGAATTCACCATATCTGTCTCAATTTATTCTACATAGCTCTCCATTGCATTCTTTATTTGAGCGACTACACCTGATTGCACAAACTCTCTAGTTTGTCTGATTGCACTAAATATCGCTTGACTATCAGACGAACCATGAGCCTTGATAACAGGGGCATTTAAACCGAATAAAGCAGCTCCGCCATACTCTGAATAATCTAACTTATTTTTAATCTGCTTTAGATTAGGCTTCAAGACGGCAGCAGCCATTTTGGAAGTAAAGCTGCTCATTAACTCGGCCTTAATCATTTTAAACATAGACATCGCTGTTCCCTCGACCGTTTTTAAAATCATATTTCCTGTAAAACCATCTGTCACAGCAACATCACATACTCCATCAAGCAAATCACGTGCTTCCACATTTCCGATGAAATGAATATTGGTGCTTTGGAGAAGTTCAAAGGTTTTCTTTGTTAACTCATTCCCCTTTTTCTCTTCTGTTCCAATGTTCAATAAGCCGACTCTTGGTTTAGCAACTCCTCTTACTTTTTCGGAATAGATGCTTCCCATCATGGCATATTGAACTAAGTTTTCAGGCTTAGCGTCTACATTTGCACCAACATCAAGTAAAAGGAAGCCTTCTCCACTGATCGTCGGCAAGGTTGGTGCTAATGCTGGACGGTCAATTCCCTCCATTCTACCAACAACGAATAATCCAGTTGCCATTAAGGCACCTGTATTTCCTGCTGATATGAACGCATCTGCTCTTCCCTCTTTTACTTCTGTAGCACCAAGGACCATACTAGCTGTTTTTTTCCGGCGTACTGCTCTTACTGGTTCATCTGTTGCTAAAATTTGCTCTTCTGTATGTAAAATATCAATTCGTTCTTTATTGGTTAGAAAAGATTGAATCTGTTTTTCATCCCCAACAAGAAGTATCTCTAGGTCTGAAAAAGTTTCAATTGCTTTTTGGGCACCAATAACTATTTCCTTTGGGGCATTGTCTCCCCCCATTGCATCCATTGCAATTTTCATCATATTGATTACTCCTTTATCTTTTGGCACGGTACATATCAAATTCGCCTTTAAAAACTAATTCTGTGTTCACATAACTATTCACTTCTACTGTTGTTCTGCCGGTCATACTATCTATATGCTTTACTTTTGCTTTGGCAATAATTCGTTCACCTAATTTAACCGATCTCGTAAAATGAATATTTGCTTTTGCTGTTAATGCTAGCTCATCGTTAATCAGGGCAACTGCAAGAGAATTCGCTTGTGCAAAAAGATGATGTCCCCTTGCAATGCCATTTCTTTTAAAAACATGCTCTTCTTTCACTTCAAAGATAGATATAGCTGAACTATCTAATTCCATATCGATTATTTCACCAATGACTTCTTCGATAGGCAATGCTTTCACTTCGTCTTCAAGTGATTGTTTGGCGACATTTTTAATGCGCTCTCTAAGCTCTGGAATGGATAGTTCTAACCGATCTAGTCTTATCGTCTGTACACTAACAGAGAATTTTTCCGCCAATTCCTCGTCTGTAATAAATGGAGTTTCCTTGATTGTCTCCACTAAAAGCTCTTGACGTTCTCTTTTGTTCCTCTTCATTTATTCACACCACCGCACTATTAAGACTAGGTACTAATAGTAGTATATAATTTATACAATGGGATTGCAAGCCGAAGTTTTGTTCTAACTACTGGTGAATAAAAACGTAAACCTTGAGCATGAATCCCCTGCCCTATCTTTTCGGCTCTACGATAAGGGGCTTTACTATTACTATGTTGTCTGTAGTGTATTCAAGCTAGTTTAGGCTTCTTCTCTCTATATAAAAAAGCAAGTCAAAATACTTACACTTGTTTTATTTACTAGAAAATATCTTGTGATTAATCTAGCTTTTCTCCGTTAAGGACCCCTGTTTCTTTTAAAGTATCTCTTAGCGCTTTGTAGTCATCATTTTGCCAGAATGCAGTTGACTCGATTAGGATAGCAGCGTCATTTCTGGCTGTTTCCAAGATGCGATAATCGTGTATCATATCACCCATTTTGAATTCAGGTAGACCACTTTGTTTTTTCCCAAAAAAATCTCCTGGTCCTCTTAATTCTAGATCCTTTTCACTTAACACGAACCCATCGCTCGTTTCCGTCATAATTTTCATTCGTTCTTTTCCAACATCTGTTTTGGGATCTGCGATTAATACACAGTAAGACTGAGCATCCCCTCGCCCTACTCTTCCTCTAAGCTGATGAAGCTGTGATAACCCAAAACGTTCTGCATCATATACGAGCATAAATGTCGCATTTGGTACATTAACTCCGACTTCAACAACCGTTGTACTTACAAGCACTTGGATTTCATTTTGGCTGAACTGTTTCATCATATTATCTTTCTCTTCTGGATGCAGTTTTCCGTGCATAAGCCCAACATTGTATCTGCCTTGGAAAAAGGTAGATAACATTGCATGCACATCGATTGCATTTTGAACATCCAGCTTTTCGGATTCCTCGATTAACGGACAAATTACATATGCTTGTCTTCCTTGATGAAGTTCTTTTTCCATAAACTGCAGGATTCTTGTTAACATATCATGCTTTACCCAATATGTTTCGATATTTTTTCGCCCTGCTGGCATTTCATCGATAATACTGACATCCATCTCACCAAATACCGTGATGGCAAGTGTTCGTGGAATTGGGGTCGCCGTCATAAACAGAACATCTGGATTTTCCCCCTTCTCCCGCAGTACTCTTCTTTGTTCCACACCAAAGCGGTGCTGTTCATCAGTAATGACTAATCCTAATGATTTGAATACTACATCATCTTGGATCAATGCATGTGTCCCTATCAAAATATCGATTTTTCCTTCTTTTAATTGGGCTAGTAATTCTTTTCTTTTTTTACCTTTAACAGAACTTGTTAACAAACCACATACTACTCCAAATTCTGAAAAAATCTGATGCAATGAATCTGCATGTTGCTCTGCCAGGATTTCTGTCGGTGCCATTAGCGCACCTTGGTTGCCAGAAAGGATCGAAGCATATAACACAATCGCAGCAACAATTGTTTTTCCTGATCCTACATCCCCTTGCAGTAAACGATTCATTCGCACCTCTGCTTTCATATCTGTGAGAATTTCGTTTACTACCCTTTTTTGAGCATTTGTCAACGGAAAAGGAAGTGCCTCGATGAAAGTGGTTAGTTTTTCAAGGGAATATTGCTGGCTTTTACCACCAGAATGTTCTCTTTCGTATTTTCTTAAGGCACTCATTTTTAATTGAAACAAAAGAAATTCCTCATACACAAAACGTCTTCTAGCTTGCGTTAAATCCTCTCTCTTTTCAGGAAAATGGATAATCTTGAGTGCTTCCTTCCGGGGCAGCAAACGATATTTCGTTAACATTGAAGAAGGAAAATTCTCTTCGATTAATTCTCCATATTGATTTAAAGCAGTGGATATATATTTACGTAAATTTTTTACGGTCATATTCCCTTTTACAGCATAGACTGGTTCGAATAAATGCCCCTTTTGATTACTGCCAATTTGCAAATGGTTTGCTGTTATGGTTTGGCGGTGCTGATCCCATTTCCCTGTTACCGTAATCAATTCTTGCACAGCTAATTTACTTTTTAAATAGGGCTGGTTAAAAAATACAACCGTAATTAAGTACTGTTCGACTAATAGCTTTATTGTTAATCTAGATTTCTTTCTTCCATAAAAAATAAGGGAGGGTTCACTATGAACCTTCCCTTCTACCGTCACTTTTTCTTCATGCTTTATTTCTTCGAGGTTTTTCAGACGATAATCCTCATAGCGATAAGGAAAATATTCTAGCAAATCATTAATCTTATGAATATTCATTTCTTCTAACTGTTTTTTTGTTTCGGGTCCAACCCCTTTTAAATGTTCGACGGATAGTTGTAAAGACTCATTCACTTATTTGCGGCAGCTGCACTACCAAAGATTTCGGCTTCTAACCTGCGGCCTGTCGGTGTTGCTGCCAACCCTCCCCGTGCTGTTTCTTTAAGCGCTGTAGGCATTGCCTGACCAATGCGATACATGCTATCAATTACTTCATCACATGGTATACGACTTTTAATACCTGCCAAAGCCATATCAGCAGCAATCATCGCATTCGCTGCTCCCATTGCATTTCGTTTTACACAAGGAACTTCTACTAAACCGGCAACTGGATCACAAACAAGACCGAGCATATTCTTTAACGTGATAGCCATCGCATGTGCTGATTGTTCTGGTGTTCCTCCTGCCATTTCTACAATTGCCGCTGCAGCCATTCCAGCAGCCGAGCCAACTTCCGCTTGGCATCCCCCTGCAGCACCTGAGATGGAGGCATTATTTGCCACAACAAAACCAAATGCACCAGACGTGAAAAGGAATGCAATCATTTGCTCTCTTGTAGGATTCAGTTTATTTTGTACAGCAAATAACGTACCAGGTACTACTCCTGCTGAACCTGCTGTTGGTGTTGCACATATCATTCCCATAGCAGCATTTACTTCATTTGTCGCAACAGCTTTACTTACTGCGTCTAGAATGATCTCTCCGGAAAGAAATTGACCTTTCTTAATATAGTTTTGGAGAAGCACCGCATCTCCACCAGTTAATCCAGAATGGGATACAACTCCATTTAACCCTCTTTCAACAGCTTGCTCCATTACCTGAAGATTCGTTTCCATTTGACCAATAATTTCTTGTCTTGTTTTTCCTGTTACTTGCATTTCTTGTTCTATCATTATTTCGGAAATCGGTAAATTTCTAGTCGTTGCTATTTCTACCAATTCTGCTACATTACGAAACATATTTACCCCTCCCTTTATTCCACGATTGTTGTAACTTTTTCAATTGAATCTAACTCTTCAAGCTCTTTTAAAATGGATTCTTCTATATTTTGATCGACCTCAATTGTCATTAAAGCCAGTTTTCCTTTTTCTTTACGACTAACTTCCATATGACCAATATTAATTTCGTATTTAGCCAATACATTGGCCACTTTCGCAATTGCACCAAATCGGTCATTATGAACAACTAATATCGCAGGATGATGACCAGAAAGCTTTAATTGGAAGCCATTTAACTCGGTGATTTCTATTTTCCCGCCGCCAATAGAAATACCAACTAGCTCCATTTCTCCGTCTTCATCCCCCAAATGAATTTTTGCTGTATTAGGATGTTCGGGGATCGCTTCTTCTATATGAAAGTTTACTTGGATTCCATGCTGTTCTGCAATTTCTAAGGAGTCTTTAATTCGCTCATCAAAGGTATCAAAATCAAGAATTCCCCCAATTATCGCTACATCTGTTCCATGGCCTTTATATGTTTCAGCAAATGAACCATAAAAATGAATGTTTATCCATTTTGGTTCTCTTTCAAAAAGGTTACGCGCCACTCTGCCAATCCTTGCCGCACCTGCTGTATGGGAACTGGATGGACCAATCATGACTGGACCAATAATATCAAAAACGCTTTTAAATTTCATGGATTTGTCTCTCCTTAAATGGCCAAAAGTCAAAATGATATTTCTTTAACATAATACTGGGTATAAATTGATTACACTATATAATATCATACTATATTAATATATGGTTCTAATTCTTATTCTTCGATAGAAAATAGCTAATTTTGATTAGGAAAGTGTGAAGGGTTGAGGGGATATATCGAAGTTTTCTTCCTGCATAACTTTTGTTATCGTGCATCTGTTCCTTTTTTCTCTTCACTATACTTTAATTAGCACTGACACTTCCTCTCTGTTACCCATTGCATCTATTCCTCCTCAAAAAAGGGAACAATCAGCAGAAGGACCCTCCCATTCCATCCACTATCCCCTTTAAAACACAAAAAGGCATGCCTCCATATATACAGGCACACCCTTTTAAAATACTATTATTCAATAGAAAAAATAAAGGAATACAGTGGTTGTTTTCCATCATGAACTTCTACTTCCACATCTTCAAAATTGTCTTCAATAAAAGATACAAGCGTTTCAAGCTCTTCTTCCGTCGCTTCTTCTCCCTTAATTATCGTTACAATTTCTGAATCCTCATCAATCATGGATTTTATAAGTTCCATTGCAGATTCTGTTTTATCTTTGCTTTTTACAATGATTTTTCCTTCTGCAAGTCCCATAAAGTCGCCTGTTTCAATCTCTAACCCATCAATACTTGTATCTCTGACTGCATACGTAATTTGACCAGTTTTCACATGTTCAAGCGCCGCTTTCATATTCTTCTCATTTGTTGCTAAATCACTAGAAGGATTAAAAGCAAGTAAAGCTGACATTCCTTGAGGAACCGTTTTAGAAGAGATAACCACAACCTCTTGTTCTAATACGTCAGCTGCTTGTTCTGCTGCCATAATAATATTTTTATTATTTGGTAAAATAAAGACCTTTTTCGCATTGATATGTTGTACAGCATTAACAATATCTTCCGTGCTTGGATTCATTGTTTGACCGCCCTCAATAACATAATGAGCACCGATACTTCTGAAAAGATCTGCAATTCCGCTTCCCATCGAAACTGTTACAATCCCATACTCTTTTTGTTCTTCCAGGGAATGAGCATTATTTACTTCCTCTTTTTCTGCTGCATCCACTAAGCTGCTATGCTGTTCACGCATATTTTCAATCTTCATTTTTACCAAATTACCGTATTTTTGTCCAAATGTTAATACTTCACCAGGCTGATTGGAGTGAATATGAATTTTCACAATTTCATCATCCGCAATTACAAGTAATGAATCTCCATATTTGCTTAACGCTTGTCTGAAGTCATCTTCTGAAAACGGCTTATTCCCTAACTTTTCTTGCTCTAAACGAACCATAAATTCTGTGCAGTAGCCAAATTCAATATCCTCTGTATTGATATAACTGTGAACATTTTTATGATGTTCTGCATTTACCAATTCATTCATAGAAACAACATTTTGCACAGCGTCTGGAAGTTTTTCACCCTTTAGCTCTGCAAGAAACCCTTCATATACAAATACTAGACCTTGCCCACCACTATCAACGACGCCTACTTCTTTTAACACAGGCAGAAGTTCAGGTGTTCTGTTTAAAGAAGCTCTTGCTTCTTTTACTGTATCCTCCATGATAACAATGATATCATCATTTTTTTCGGCAGATTGAACCGCTTTCTTTGCAGCATCTTTTGCAACTGTAAGAATCGTTCCTTCTACCGGCTTCATTACTGCTTTATATGCTGTTTCCACACCGAATTGTAAGGCATCCGCAAATTCTTTTCCAGTTATCGTCTCTTTTTGCTCAATATGCTTAGAAAACCCTCGAAATAATTGAGAAAGAATAACCCCTGAATTCCCTCTGGCTCCCATTAATAAACC
The DNA here is from genome assembly GCF_038006525.1 of Niallia sp. FSL W8-0951. NCBI lineage: Bacteria > Bacillati > Bacillota > Bacilli > Caryophanales > Bacillaceae > Niallia > Niallia sp. FSL W8-0951. The sequence goes on along the minus strand of NZ_JBBOVK010000001.1, from coordinate 746,508 downwards.
TCGCGATAATGAGGTTCCAACTTTACCGATATGTGATTGAATATTCTTTTGAACTTCCTTTGCACCTGAAGTCATCGATAAATTCATATTCGTTCCTGTATCTCCATCTGGCACTGGAAAGACATTTAACGCATCTACATATTTAGCATTAGAGGACAAATGGTTTGCTCCTTGTATTACCATTTCGGCAAATCGCTTTCCTTCTAAAACTGTAATTGACACTGTGTTTCCTCCTCTACTACGGGTTCGTCACACGAACTCCCTGAACGTAAATATTAACCGAGTCAACGGCAAGTCCAACTGTCTTATTGAGTGTGTATTTTACTTTTGATTGAACATTGTGCGCAACCTCGGAGATTTTCGTTCCGTAACTTACAATGATATACATATCAATATGTACTTCTTCTTCAACTTTTCGAACGATTACACCACGTGTAAAGTTTTCTTTTCGCAAAATATCTGTTAAACCGTCTTTAATTTGATTTTTCGACGCCATTCCAACGATACCGTAGCAGTCTACTGCTGCTCCACCTGCGATTGTAGCGATAACTTCTGTAGATATATCAATTTGTCCGAAATTCGTTTTTAGTTCAATGGACATGAGTTTTCCCCCTTTGGAATTGCTCCTTGACTACTGACATTTTACTATAACCAAAACTTTTTTGAAAGCTATAGTTAAAAAGCTTATTATTATTATATAACAAAATAACACTTCTATTAAAGCATTGGGATAAATTCAGAAAACAGCTACTTGTTTTACTATTCCCATAAAGTCTTGAGATAAACTGATCTGTTCAGTAAAGAAATACATGTCAAGGAAATTTTCTTGAAAGCTTTTCATCCAACTATTGCATTCATTTAAGTTGTATGATAAATTATTAAGGTATCTGTAACGAGGATTATTTAGCAGACTATAAGTAAATTGCTATCTATGACTTTTCAAACTCATTTTAATGGGTTTCTGTAATAAGGAGGGAAATATACATGCCACGTAAATGTGTTATCACTGGAAGAAAAACAACTACAGGTAATGCTCGTTCCCATGCAATGAACGCTAACAAACGTACTTGGGGAGCTAACCTTCAAAAGGTTCGTATTTTAGTAGACGGTAAACCTAAACGTGTTTGGGTTTCTGCTAGAGCATTAAGATCTGGTAAAGTAGAACGCGTTTAATCAGATCGCAATAAAAAAGGACATGTCACATGTCCTTTTTTATTTTGTCTCCAAACAACATTCAAAAGCGTATACATAAGTGAGTCTTCGAAGATCCCCGCCTCATAGTGAAAGGTTGTCTTTACTAAAAAAATTCGCAGAATCTTTCGTTAGTCCTTTTTGAAGGTTCCTAACATTGCTCGGACAAGTCCTCCTAAAAATTTCGGCAATTTAATGGTATAGAATCTCATGAATACTGTCCCTCCTTAATCAATAAACATCGCTAGCACTTCCATATCCTATTCAGATTAAATAAATTAGTACCATCATTTATCAGATTTTAATCACAACTTCTTATTACCATTAATATGCCTTCATCAAAGGAAAAAGTACCAGTTTCTCGAATTAGTTCATTACTAATGCACAATGTGCTGCTAGCAGGAAGATTTCTCCTTACTAAAGGGTATTTAAAACCTTCTAAAGATAGACCTACAATCTTTGTACTATATGGGAAAAATGAAATATATTTATATTCCTCCAGTTTTTTTACCGTATAAGACCCTGCTTGTACAACAGATACGCTGTTTTGTTTATCGATTATTTCTAGTTGAATCTTCTTATTGTCTAGCGCTTCTCGTAATAGCAGGTGAAGATTAGCTATTGTATGGTCGAGTCTCCCCCCTGTCGCACCAAATAACCGAATCGTCGTTGCACCTTCTTTAATAGCCCATAAAAGAGCAAGTTCCATGTCTGTTTCGTCTTTTTCTGGCTTAAAACGTTTAATAATACCTGTTTTTTCTTCCATCGCCTGCAGTTCTGTTTCCGAAATAGAATCAAAGTCACCAAAAGCTGCATAAATCGGCAGGGATCTTTCGATTAAATACATAACCCCTCTATCCACACCAATCCAGCAAATATCTTTCGGATAGTTATCTAACTGAGGAATATACTGCTTTGGTCCTCCAGCCATAATATGAACAATCATGTTTCTCCTCCTCTTATTACTTTTCTATACAAAAATACAGATCCTTTTTTATATGCCTTTGTTTTCTTTATCTACGTTGATTACTAATCAATCCAGATAAAAGTCCAAACGGCTATATAGAAAGAATCTGCTTTAAGGCTGCAAATACAAAATAAGTAAAAGTCTATCTAAGTGTAATTCCAAGAATTCTATCGCTTTTAGGTGCATATGCCCGGTCTCCACATCTCTGTCCAAGCTCATGCAAATGGAATATAGAATTCTCTCCTATTCATAAAACGCTGTTTTTTTAACAATTCAGCAACTAATACTTCGGTTTTCGATCTCTAATTTCTTGTAAGAAATCTTTGTAGTGCTCATAACGATAAGTTGGAATTTGATTATTTTCTACCGCTTCTTTCACTGCGCATTTTGGTTCTGAAAGATGAAGACAGCCCCTAAACTTACAGTTTTCGCTTGTTTTTTCTATTTCAGGAAAACAATAATTCAAATCTTCTCCTTCAATTTCTAGAAACTCCAGTGAACTAAAACCTGGTGTATCTGCGACAAGTCCATCTCCAATTGAGATAAGCTCTACATGTCTTGTTGTATGCTTTCCTCTTCCTAAACTGGCAGAAATTTCATTTGTCTTTAAGTCTAAATCAGGTCTAATTACATTTAACAAAGAAGACTTTCCTACTCCCGATTGTCCGGCAAATACCGAAATCTTATCCTTTAAATAAGGCAATAGCTGTTCTATGCCCGCTTCGGTTTCAGAAGAGGTTAAAATGACAGGATACCCTACAGCTTCATATTGCGCTGCGTACTCCTTCATTTTTTCAACCTCCTCACTACTTGCTAAATCCATTTTTGTTATACAGATTACTGGGTCAATTCTATTGTATTCAATTAATACGAGAAAACGATCCAATAGCGCGGTGCTAAAATCTGGCTCCACACTAGAAAAGACAAGAATGGCTTGATCCACATTGGCAATCGGCGGTCTTACTAATTCATTTTTTCTTTCGTTCACTTCTAAAATATAGCCATCTGTTTCATTCTCTGCTTGAAAAACGACTTCATCGCCTACTAAAGGGGTTATCTTGTTTTTTCGAAATACACCTCTACCGCGACACTGTATTAATTGACCCTCACTTAATACATAATAAAATCCACTTAACGCTTTAATAATTTTGCCTTTAGGCATAAATATAACGCTCCTTACTTACTTTCGCTCACTAATAAAAGTTCTAGTATGTTTCTAAAAACTATTTTAAAACCGACAGCTTATTAGAAAATACCTACTTAAAGAGCATTCCCTCTCTTGCTAAATTCAAACCAATTACTAGTTAGGATAAGGAACCTCTTCATCAAGGATGACTACACTGTCAATCTGCACTCGATAATATCCTTTTTGCCCTTCAGGAATTTGCAGATAGATTGTCTTTTTAGTATTTTCAGTAATCGTAAATGTTTCAGCTGGTTCTGTCATACTATTATTAAAATCACCAATATATATTCTTACTGTTTGTTCGACTGGCTTCCCATCGGCAGTCATTTCAGTCGGTTCATATGGAATCGATATTTCTCTCATTACTTCTTTCGGTTGTACTTCTTTTTTTCCTTTAGAAAGAACAACAGTAATTCCAGCACCTTTTTTCAAATTAGTACGAGGTTCAGGCGTTTGGGAAATGACTAGACCTTTTTCCACTGTGTCACTATATTCTTCCTTAAAAGTTACCGTTAAACCAGCATCGTCCACATAGTCATTTACTTCTTTTTTCGTATAATCTGATAAATCTTTGACACTAATTAACTGTGCACCTTTACTTATTGTAAATTCTAATGAAGTTTCACTTGGTACTACTTCCTCTTTTGGCTTAATATTTTGTTCTAATATTGTTCCTGGTTCACTATCATCAAAAACTTCGATAGGATCAATATCTTTAAAATCGAATCCTTCTGATTCTAATAGTTTAACAACATCATCATATTTTCTTCCTACATAATCACTTAACACGACCGTCTCTTTTCCAAGACTTTCATAGATCGTAATTTCTGTCCCTTCTCTTCGCGCGCTGCCTGCACTAGGACTTGTTTTAATAACATGACCTTTTTCTACATCATCACTATTTAAGGTAATAGTATCAGACACTACAAAGCCTTTTTCTTCTAGCGTTGTCTTTGCTTTATCTAATTCTAAACCAGTGACATCAGGAACCACTATATCTTCTGGAGCAAGTAAATCTGGCAGAAAAAATATTACTAGTCCCATTATTAATAGCAAGGCGATAAAGGTTGAAATAATAATGGCAGCAATTTTCTTTCCCTTTTTCTTAGCTTTCTTCTTTTTCTCTTTCTTTACTGGGGCTTCCTTTACCAATGTGTTTCCTTGATCTTCTTTTTCATTTGTATGAACAATCGTCTCATCAAAATTTTTATATAAACCATCATTTGTAATGACCGGAATTGCTTTTGTAGCTTCGTCATCAACGGGTATTGCAAACTTGGGTTCGTCTATTCTCTCTAAATCTAAAGCTGTTTGCAAATCCTCTGACATTTCTTCCATACTATTATATCGATAAAAAGGATCTTTCGCAGTAGCTTTTAAGACGATATTCTCCACGCTTTGCGGGATGGCTTCGTTCCATCTTCTAACACTAGGCGTTTCAGACTGCAAATGTTTTAAAGCAATCGAAACAGCTGATTCGCCAGAAAAAGGCAATCTCCCTGTTAATAATTCAAACATTACAATCCCAAGAGAATAAATGTCAGATTTTTTATTCGCCATTCCACCACGAGCTTGTTCAGGAGATAAATAATGAACAGAACCTAACACAGAATTTGTTTGCGTGATGCTTGTCGCACTTAATGCCATTGCAATTCCAAAATCGGTTACTTTTACTTTTCCTTCTTTATCTATTAAAATATTATGCGGTTTTATATCGCGATGGATAATATTATTTTGATGCGCATGCGCGATTGCAGATGTTATTTGCTGCATAATTGCGATAACTGTCTCTACAGAAAGTGGTGAATTTTTATGTATGTATTGTTTCAGTGTATCGCCTTCCACATATTCCATAACAATATAATAGATGTCTCCTTCTTCTCCAACATCATATATATTGACGACATTCGGATGAGCTAAGCTTGTAGCAGATTGCGCTTCGCGATGAAATCGTTTAATAAACTCCTCATCATTGACATAATCGAGTCTTAGCATCTTCACTGCTACATCTCGATCTAAAATCATGTCATGCGCAAGGTAGACATTTGCCATTCCACCTCCGCCAATCATCTCTAAGACTTTATAACGGCCACTTATTCTTTTTCCAATCATCATTGCCCTTCACCTGCTTGATGACCATCCCCATACTCCAAAATAACGACCGTAATATTATCTTCTCCACCATTTATATTGGCAGTTTCGATTAACGTAGAAGCCTTCTCTTCTAATGTAATCTCTTTTTCAAGAATCTCTTTAATTTGTTGATCCGTTACTTTGTTAGATAGTCCATCAGAACAAATAAATATGATGTCTCCTTCTTCAAACATAATGGTCATCACATCAATATTTAACTGCGCATCTGTTCCAAGTGCTCTCAAGACGACATTTTTTCTGGGATGATGCTCTGCATCCTCTTTCGATATCTGGCCCATACGAACTAATTCATTTACTAAGGAATGATCTTCTGTAATTTGTTTAAAGCCATCTTCATTATAAAGATAGCATCTGCTGTCTCCCACATGAGCAATCGTCGAAAAATTTTCTGTACTGATTACCCCTATAATGGTGGTACCCATGCCTTCACATTCTGGATGGGTGGAAGCATAATCGAAAACATATTGATTGACCTCTAAAATATTGGATTCCAACCAGTTTTCTGCCTCATCTGCTGTTTTAATTTCCTCTACCATTGTCCAAAGTTCTGTCAGTTTCTCAACAGTGAGTGAGCTTGCAACATCACCTGCACGGTGTCCACCCATGCCATCAGCTACGATGGCAAGGCGTTGACCGCTTTTATTTCTAATAATTGCTCCACTATCCTCATTATGTTGTCTAACTTTCCCCTTATCAGTCATAAAAATTTGACTCAAAGGTGATCACCTCGTCTCTTCTTTTCTCTCCTTCGCACGAAGCTGTCCACATGCAGCATCGATATCTGAACCTTGCTCACGGCGGATTGTTACATTTACTCCATGTTTCTTTAATGTTTTTTCAAATAAAAAGATTTGATCCTTCGGTGTTCTTACATAATCTCTTTCTGGTACATAGTTAACAGGAATTAAGTTTACGTGACACTTGATTCCTTTCACAAGCTCAGCTAACTCTTCCGCATGCTCTACTTGATCATTTACGTTGCCAAATAAACCATACTCAAAACTTACACGTCTACCTGTTTTATCCACATAGTAGCGGATAGCTTCAATTAAATCAGGTAATTTATACGCTCTGTTAATTGGCATTAGTCTGCTTCTTAACTCTGTGTTTGGCGCGTGCAGGGAAACCGCAAAATTAATTTGCATATTTTGATCCGCAAATTCATAAATTTTCGGGATAATCCCACTGGTTGACACAGTGATATGTCTTGCTCCAATATTTAATGCTTGTTCATGGTTAATAATTTTTAGGAAACTTAACATACTAGTAAAGTTATCAAATGGTTCCCCAATTCCCATAATAACAACTGAACTTACACGTTCGCCCAATTCATCTAATGCCTGTTGTACTTTTACGACTTGTGCAACGATTTCTCCTGCTTCTAAATTTCTTTTTAATCCACCTAATGTAGAAGCACAGAAAGTACAGCCGATTCGACAGCCGACTTGGGTTGTTACACAAACAGAATTACCATAATCATGGCGCATTAAAACTGTTTCAATGGAATAGCCATCATGTAATTCAAATAAAAATTTAATTGTCCCATCATTTGATGTTTGCTGAATAAGCGTATTTAATGTTGTAATTGTAAAATTTTCCTGAAGCATTAAACGTAAATTTTTCGATAAGTTAGACATATCTTCAAAAGAGGTTACTCTCTTTTTATATAGCCATTCAAAAATTTGATCCGCACGAAACGCCTTTTCATTATGCGCTGTCAGCCAATCCTTTAGTGCTTGCAATTCCATTGAGTATATCGAGGGAATAGCTGGTTCTGCCTTTTGTCTTCTTCTTGATGATGTTTTTACTTGTTCCATCATTGCACCTTCTTTCTTAATGCTGCAATATAAAAGCCATCTGAGCCAAAATATTGCGGTAATATCTGTAATTCATTTCCTTCTGCGTAATTCTTTACATCTTGTGGCAGACGATCCGCCAATGTTCTATCTCTCTCAAACTGCGTATTAACAGCTAAGAATTTCTCCACCACTTCTTCATTCTCTGCTGTATCAATGGTACATGTACTATATACTAATATTCCACCTTTTTTTAAAAGCGGGGAAACAGAAGCTAGTAAATCCAATTGAATTTTCTGCAGCCGATCTACATCAGCTTCTGTTTTTGTATATTTCATATCTGGCTTTCTTCTCATTACACCAAACCCTGAACATGGTGCATCTAACAGAATTCGATCAAAGCTTTCTTTCTCCAAGCTGCTGTCCAGCTTTCTTGAATCCATTGCCTTTGTTTCAATCGTTGGTAAATCTAAGCGATCTGCATTTTGCTTAATCAACTTTACTTTATGATCATGAAGATCAATAGAAAGAATGTTGCCGTCCTTATTCATCTTCTCTGCAATATGAGTAGATTTACCACCTGGAGCTGCACAAGCATCCAATACGGAATATGGTTTGTCTAAATCTAGTGCATAAGCAACAATCATCGAGCTTTCATCTTGAATCGTCAGCAGCCCTTTTTCAAAAGCAGATGAATGAGCGATATTTCCCTTTAAAACTTTAATCCCTTCTGGAATTACCTCACTTGCTTCTACTTGAAATCCTTCTTCTGTTAAAAGTTCTATACATTCCGTTACAGAAACCTTTGTTGTATTAACCCTTGCTGTTTGCATCGGTGTAGTTAGATTGATTTCGCACATTTTTTTCGCTTCTTCTACACCAAGCTGCTCGACCCATCTTTTTACAAGCCAACTAGGATGACTTGTTTCAATGGAAAGTCGTTCTAGTTCATCTTTAATCTCATTAAAGGATGGCAATCCTTGTCTTAGCATATTTCTTAGTACAGCATTTACAAAGCCGCTTATTCCTTTGTGGCCTCTCTTTTTAGCAATTTCTACCGCTTCATTTATTGCAGCATGATCTGGAATACGATCTAAATAAACGATTTGATAGACAGTCATCTGCAGAAGAATATAAACCCATTCCTCTATTTTCTTTCCTTTATTAAGGAAAGGACGCAGATAAAATTCCAGAGTCATTTTTCTTTGCAGCGTTCCATAAACAATTTCTGTTAACAAACCGATATCTTTAGAAGGAATCTCATTTTTCTTAATCGTCGTATTTAGCAATAAGTTACTATACGCTTGATTTTTTTGAATGGTTTCCAAAATATCTAATGCTGCTTCTCGCACATTTTTTCTAGTTTTCTTCATTCGTAACTCCTAATATCTCATTTACTTGCATTTTACTGCCAGCCCCGCGTAAGAATTGGCTGATGTCCATTTTCTTCTTGCCCGCTGGTTGTACTTCTGTTAATTGAATGTATGTGTCATTACCTGTTGCCACAATTGGACCATGATCTGTTATGTCGACAATTGTTCCAGGAGAGGCATCTCTCTTTTTCGCCACTTTCTTACCTGCCCATACTTTCATCACTTTCCCTTGATAAAGAGTGAAAGCTACTGGCCAAGGATTTAAACCACGAATTTTATTATAAATTTCTTCTCCAGAAACAGACCAGTCAATTAGTTCGTCCGTCCGCTTAAGATTTGGAGCAAATGTTGCCTCCTCATCCTTTTGCGGAATCGGCGTAATTTCTCCTGCTAACAGTTTAGGCAAAGTTTCTGCTAATAAATCACTTCCAACACGACTTAATTTATCATGAAGTGTTCCTACTGTATCTTCTTCTTCAATTTCCACTTCCGCCACTGAAATAATATCACCAGCATCTAGCTTCTCCGCCATATACATAATGGTAATACCGGTTTTTTCTTTCCCTTGTAAAATACTGTAGTGAATTGGCGCTCCGCCTCTTAATTCAGGAAGCAAGGATGCATGAACATTCACACAGCCGAATTTTGGTGCATCTAATAGCTCTTTTGGCAAAATTTGACCGAACGCAGCAGTCACAATAATATCCGGGTTCAAAGAGATAATAGCTTTCAGCTCGTCTGATTGACGAATCTTCTCTGGTTGATAGACAGGGATATCATGTTTTAGAGCTTCTACCTTTACTGGCGGCGGGGTTAACACCTTTTTTCTGCCCACAGGACGATCAGGCTGTGTCACAACCGCAATTACTTCATACTTTTCTTCTAATAATCTTTGTAATACAGGAACAGAAAAATCCGGGGTACCCATAAATACAACTTTAGTCATTTGCTTCCACTCCTTCTAGCTCATCTTCCTCTAGATAGCGAATTACCTTTGATGTAAATAGTACTCCATCTAAATGGTCCATTTCATGTAAAATCGCTCTTGCTAAATATTCTTCAGCTTCTATTATATATTTTTTTCCTTTTCTATTTTGCGCCTCTACTTTAATAGACAATGGCCTTTCGACGTCTCCGAATAATCCCGGGAAACTTAAACATCCTTCGGGACCAACTTGAGAGCCATTCACTTCTAATAATTTGGGATTAATTAATTCCAGTGTACCCATATCATCATCAATATCTACTACAGCAATGCGCTTTGATATGCCAATTTGTGGAGCAGCTAGTCCAACTCCGTCAAATTCAATCATTGTATCATACATATCGTTTAATAATTTTGCTAATTTTTTATCAAAGACTGTAACTTCCGCGCATGGTGTTTCTAACACCGGATCCGGGTACATTACAATTTGTTTTACTGCCACATTATTTCCTCCAAACATTAAGAGAGATAGTCGATTAAAGGCTTGCTCTTATTAATCGAAGACGGTCTTGCCATCATTGTTCAGACAAACAGCCTATGCTAAAACTCATTCCTTTTTGTATTTTATCAAACCCTGCTACTAAATAGCTATGTATTCCTTTTGGAAATTAATTCGTACGTTGCTTTATTTTTGGGCGGACAAAATAAAAACCCATGTCAGGAAACTCAGGATAACTTGAAACCATCCATCATTTTCGCTGTCATGAGCCTTGAACATTTTAACATATTACTGTTGATAAGTATAGTTTGGAACAAATTAGTTTTTAAACATGGCTATATTTAAAACGATAAAAAATCCGTGTTAGAAAGTAACTATTATCTAATAACTAACTTTGAGATTGTTTGCCTTTACAGATTATTTATTTAGTTTATGCCTCCATTCATCCTCTTCCCGTTAGTAGCCAATCGCTCGGGAAAGAAGAGATTATTCAATTCTTTAATTTTGGATAAATCACATTTTGGAATACGATTATACGTTAAAATCCCATTAATTTCTTGCTCAACATCTGTTAGCTGCGTATAGCAATAGCCCCATAGTCCCTTCGATTGAAAGATTGCTTCCATGATTTTGCGGTATTCTGTTATATAATCATCCGCAGTTTCGACAGAAGTGTAGCCCCAACCGCTTTGTTCCCCCATCTTAAAGGCAATGCCCCCGAATTCTGTTAACAGAATTGGTTCTCCTTGGTGGGAGTGGTTCTCAGCATACACTTCCCATTTGCTATGAGCATGTGTAAGTAAATTTTCAACAGAAGATATAGACTCTTTGAAGTATTGATACTTTGCTTTTTCATCAGCATTTCCATGACCGTAATTATGAATCGCACAAATATCTGTAACTGTTGCTTCCCAGCCATCATTAGAGATAACCAGACGTGTATCATCAATGGCATGGAGCATGTGATACATGGTTGTAGAGAAATGCTGTTGTTTTTTATCATGATGAATATCCGGAATACCCCAGCTTTCATTTAAGGGAACCCAAGTAACGATAGAAGGGTGATTATAGTCACGGTCGACTATTTCCATCCATTCCTTCATTAATCTTGTTGCTGCTTCTTTTGTATAAACAGGAGCTGATGCACATTCTCCCCACACTAGAAAACCTAATGTATCTGCATAATACATGAAGAGAGGATCTTCTGTTTTTTGATGCTTTCTGCATCCATTGAATCCCATTTCTTTCGCTAATTCTATATCTTTTTTTAAATCTTCTGCTTCCGGAGCTGTCAAAAGTCCCTCTGGCCAATAACCTTGATCAAGAACCAGTTTTTGATAGTATGGTTTATTGTTTAAATAAACCATACCATTTTCTGTATGAACTTTTCGATAGCCGAAATAAGATTGCACTTTATCTAAAACGGTTCCTTTTTCATCACAAAGTTCGATAGATACGTCAAATAAATTAGGGTGTTCTGGTGACCAAGTATAGCCGCTATCGTGAAAATTGGTGCGAAAAATTTTATTTTGAATAATATCAACCGCACGTTTTTCTGCAAGATTATTCATTTTAATTTGATCTTCCGCAATTAAAATATTCTTAAAACTTATTTTGTATTTTACATAATAATTCGCTCTTGATATTTCTGCTTCTTTATTTAAAACAAAATCCATCCAGACGACACCGCGGTCTAGATCAGGAGTAAATCGAACTTTTTCCAGATAATCATTATTTACTTGTTCCACCCAGACCGTCTGCCAAATCCCTGTAGAATTCGTATACCAAATCGCCCTTGGTTCCTCTTCCCAGAACTGCTTCCCTCGTGGAATGGTTTCATCTTTGATAGGATCGTAGACTTTAACAGTAATACTTTGGTTTTCGTCTAATAAATAATTCGAAATATCAAATGAGAATGAAGTATGCCCGCCTTCATGGTCTCCCACAAATTTTCCGTTCACGTATACCTTGCAATAATAATCTACCGCACCAAAATGCAAGATTGTTCGTTTATCTGCGTATTTAGGAATCACTACTTCTTTCTTATACCAAACATATTCATGAATGGTTCTTTCCCCAATTCCACTTAACTTAGATTGGTAAACAAACGGTACTTGTATTTCTTTATCCAGTGTTTCTTTATTAAAATATTGCTCCTGTTCCCCTACATTCTTATCATCAAACTGAAATTGCCAAGTTCCATTTAAGTTAATCCACTGGTCACGCACGAACTGCGGGCGGGGATATTCTTGTCTCGTCATCTTATACACTCCTATGATTATAATCTTCGGGTATTTACTTGTCTTACTTTCTCAACAGAAACTTTTGGCTTCCGATCGATTGTAAGCAAGCCATTTACTTCTTGTTGGACATCGGTTAGTTGTGTATAACAATAACCACATACGTATTCTAAATCCTGAACTGCATGGTGGATGTCTTCAAAACGTTTAAAGAACGCTTCTTCATCCTTCACTTGATTCCCATAGCCCCAACCTTCCTCTGTTTGAAAAGCAATTCCGCCAAACTCAGAAATAAGGATTGGCTGACCTTTATACGGATAACCCTCTGCAAAAGCATAGAAACCTTTATTGAACTGGATACCATTAGACATTAACTTGTCGCTGTCTTTATATCTACTAGCAAGCAGCGCTCCATACTCCTCATAGTCATGCAATGTGATAATATCAGAAATAGTATGTTCCCAGCCGTCATTTGTGATAACAGGGCGATTACAATCATATGCTTTAGTTAAATGATAGATACTTTCCGTAAAAGCTTGTTGCTGCTTATCATGATGGATATCGCCAATGCCCCACGATTCATTAAATGGCACCCATGTAATCACACTCGGATGGTTGTAATTTTGCTTCACAATTTCCAGCCATTCATGGGTAAAATTGCGGACTGCTTTGTCACTAAAGCCATACGTCGAACCAACTTCCAGCCAGACAAGAAGCCCTTTCTTATCTGCTAAATATAGAAATCTACTGTCTTCTACTTTTTGATGCTTACGAACTCCGTTATATCCCAATGCTAATATTTTATCGATATCTTCTTCCAACGCTGCAACACTTGGTGGTGTTAAATCTGATTCTTCCCAGTAGCCTTGATCCAAAATTAAGCGTTGATATAACTCTCTATTATTAAGAAGAATTCTATTTCCTTCAATAGATATCTTGCGCATACCAAAATAAGATTGAATTTCATCCAGTAATTCATCATGGTGGTACAATTTAAGCGTCAAATCATATAAATTAGGGTTTTCTGGACTCCATACTTTCATTGTCCATGGATCCAGTCTTTCTAATAAACTTCCAGTAAGGGACGCTGCATTATCAATTATATTAGCTGTTAATTCATTGATTACTTTATCGTCAAATTGGATGGATGCCACTATTTTATAGCCATCTGCCGTTAGCGGAATTCCTTTTGTTTCTACTTCAATCGCTACTTGTTGGGCATCAAATAATGGTGTAATTTTCGCATGATTTAAGTAGGATTCATTTACATATTCCAACCAAACGGATTTCCATATTCCCGTTGTCTGAACATACCAGCAGCCAAAATTTTCATCATGCCAGCGTTGTTTTCCTCTCGGTTGTGCACAATCCTTTGAATCTTTGACTTTAACAGTTAGTTTATTCTCTCCAGTTGTTACAAAGTCAGTTACATCCACAGAAAAACCATGGTAACCTCCTTGATGGATCGTGGCAAGATTCCCGTTTACATAGATAAAAGCCTCATAATCTACTCCTTCAAAATGGACAATTGGATGCTTCTTTGTATCATCAATTACGATTGTTCTTTCATACCATACTGTTTCATGATGTTCTTGCTGATTGATGCCGCTTGCTTTCGTCTCATAAGTAAACGGCACATTGATGGTTTGGCTTTCTGGAAAAGAGTCATACCATCTCTCTTTGTCTCCCACTTTTTTATCATCAAACGCAAATTTCCATTTTCCATCTAAAGAAACCCATTCCGCTCTGCGAAACTGAGGATTTGGATGAAGTACATTCATTAATTTATACCTCCGACTCGATTATTTGTTGTCCTATTTATTTTTCGAATAGATTTATTTTTTGCTAAAACTAAAATACCCGCTGACATACATAAAACTAGACTGATAATATCCATGATGATATAGGATAATGCTCCACATACAAACAGCCATACGGCAACCTTTACATGAACTTGATCATCTATCATATATTTCTTGGCACAGACTAAATTTATTAACCCCAGACCAATTAATAAGGCGCCAAACATGCCAATGAATATATAGACACTTCCAACATAAGATTCCATCGCTTTCATATAGACAAAAGCCGAGTCCTCCGCAAGCCTTGCACCTTCGACCTTTTTTAGTGTTCCATATAACAGGATCGTAATAAGACCATCGATGATTTGCCAAACGCCTACTATTCTCACTAAAATCCTTTCTAGTTTTCTATTCATTATCCTTTCACTCCAGCTGATAAGGACATTGATTCCAAGAAGTATTTCTGTGCGAATAGGTACAAGATAAAAGTGGGAATTATCGCAACCAATGCGCCTGCCATTAATAAGGTTGGCTGTGCTTGATACATCCCCTGCAATAGCTGCAGACCCGGTGTGATCGGCATTTTTTCAATATCATTAAAAACAATCGATGGCCATAAAAAATCATTCCATGATCCCGTAAAGGAAAATAAGGCAACAACAAGGAGAACCGGTTTGATCAAAGGCAAGATTACTTTTCCTAAAATTTGAAAATCACTAGCCCCATCCATACGAGCAGCTTCATCAAATTCTAGAGGAATATTATTCATAAATTGTCTAACTAAAAAGATATTAAATACACCTGCTGCACCTGGAACAATCATCGCAATCGGAGAATTCACCCAGCCGAGAACGTCGATGATTTTATAAAGAGGAATAAGATTTACTACACCAGGAAACATCATCGTTGCCATTAAAAAGGCAAACAAACCGTGTTTCCCTCTAAAATTCAATCTGCTAAAAGCGAAGGCTGATAATGTCACCACAATTAATACTAATAATGTGTGTGACACAGAAATAACAACTGAATTTGTAAACCAACGAACCAATGGTGTACTTGTATTATCAACTAATAAAGTAGTGTAATTTGTCAGTACCCATTCAATTGGAAGAAATTTAAAGCCCACTGTTTGTAGTTCTATCTCTGATTTAAAGGAGGTTACAACTCCCCATAATAAAGGAATAATCCAAATCACAGCCATGATAAGCAAAAAGGCAAACCCGATTATTTTAGGTAGTGGATTGATTCTTTTACTGCTCATACTCTTCCTCCTTTAATTAATTCTTCTTCTCTCTTAAGAAAAAGAATTGTAATGATGCAACAACCATTATACAAAGTCCAAGAATAACCGCCATCGCAGACGAGATCCCCGCAATCGATTGACCTGAACCAAAGGCATTTTGCTGAATATCCATTAATAACACCCTTGTTGAATCTGTTGGGCCGCCACCTGTTAACATCAACGGCTGCCCATAGACGTTAAATTGAGCAATGGTTGTGATAACAACCGTATAAAGAATCTGACCTCTAATGCTTGGAAGGGTAATTTTCATAAACTTCTGAAAAGAAGAAGCTCCATCAATATCTGCCGCTTCATAATAATCTTTCGGAATACCATTCAATGCCGCTTGGTAAATGATCATATTTCCTCCAATCGTCCACCAAACTGTTACGGCTACTAGCGCAATCCACGCATAAGGCTGAGTACCAGTCCAAACGGTTTCCAGATTGAAAATATTATTAATTGGACCATATGTTACATTAAACATAAGCCCCCATATAATAATGACAGCGGAAATTGCAAACAACGATGGTAAATAGAATAATGACTGAAATACTTTCCACAGAACTGGTTTTGTGTTCAAAGCTGCTGCAAGAAGCAGAGGTACAATAATACAAAATGGGACAGTAAATAGAACAAATAAAAAGGTATTTTTCAACCCATTATGAAGTTGTTCATAAAAGACGGAGTCTGGTTGAAGTAATAATTCTTTATAATTATCCAATCCAACAAAAATTGGCGAACTAATTAAATCCCATTCTGTAAAAGAAATATAAACTCCAAAAAAGATTGGAATAAGAAAAAACACTCCAAAAATGATCAAATGAGGGGCTAAAAATAGCCATGGTGCAAAGGATGTATTCCTGGAGTTTTTTATTTTCATTTGTTTTACATTTTTCGTAGCGGGAACAGTTTCCATACGCCTACTTCCTTTCCTCTCGCTTCTATTAGAATAAGATTTTCATCTTATCTAGATTAAGCATACAGCCTAAATACCTCGATTCCCTGCTGCACTTTTGTTACTATATTTAGGCTGCTTGCTTTTTTATTTATTTAGCTGTTTGGTATAAAGTTCATCAAGAATTGCATAATAATATGTCTCAATAGTAAACAACTACCTTTTTAAACAGTCAGCGGCTTCTCCAATCACCAGCTATAAGTAAGCGCTCTTACTTTTTGGCAAACATTAATTCGAATTATCTTTTTCTACCTTAGCAGATATTTCTTTTTCCATATCTTCTAATGCTTTATCTGTTTCTGTTTTGGAGAATACGACATCCCCAGCTTTAGAATCTAATAATTCTGAAACATAACCATTGTATTTATAGTCAAAGATTTTTAATGTTGCTTGTTGTTCAGGTGTTGCCAAGAAGAATGATTGTGGCATTGCTTTATATTCCTCATTTTCTAAAAGCGCAAGCGTTGCTGGATTTTGTCCCGATTTTGCCCATTCCATTGAATTATCACGAACCCAGTCTAAAAACTTCACAACAGCTTTTTCTTTTTCCTCCGTACGTGAGTCATCTTTCAGCATGACAAATTGGTGAGAAGAAGACCAGTTGACCGCTTTCGATAAATCATCTGATAATTGAGGCGCATTAGTTAATCCCCAATTTACCTTTGATTCTTTAATTTGGTTTTGCATCCAAATTCCTTCAGGAAGAAAAACAACTTTTCCAGTTAAGAACATTTGAGTTGGATCTTCTCCATCCTTTGTTGTATAACCTGCCTTTACATAATCTCTCCATAGATTAAAAGTATCTTTCGCTGCTTGGTTTACTAAAGTTGGTTGAATGCCATCTTCTGTTAACTCACCACCATTTTGTGCATACAAGGACAAGAAATTAGGCTTTAGCCATGTTACCCCTAATGCTCTGATTTTATCTTTTTGGGCTTTCTCGCCAACTTGTTTAATTTCATCAAATGTAACGATATTGTCATCCAATGCTGTCGGCAAATACTTATCAACTAAATCTTTGTTGTAGTAAAGTCCGAAAGTATGAATATCTAACGGGATACTATAACGCTCTGAATCTAGTTCTCCAATCTTCCAAGCTTCTGCTACATAGTTATCTGCTTTAATTTCCGGAAAATCAGCAAGCAAGTCATTATAAGAAGTTAACATATCATTATCTTTAAACTGTTTAATTCGTTCTGCATGGACAATCGTTAAATCAGGAATATTCTTTTTAGAGTTTACGATTGTTGGGATTTTCGTATACATATCTCCTTCTTTTAAAGAGACGTTTTTGATTTTGTATTCAGGATTCGTTTTATTATATTCATTTACCATCGCCTGCATATTTTTCCCATCTGGACCAGTGAACGGATTCCAAAACGTAATTTCATTTTTGGCACTGCTACTTGCTTCCGAATCTCCACAGCCTGCTAAAATACCGATTGAGAGTCCAATCACACCAACATACTTCCAAAGCTTGCTCTTTGCCCCCACATTAATTCCTCCTTTTATTTAACTTATTACTTAACGAAATTCTTTAACCAAAAAGTTAAAGTTATTACTAATATTCTTATTACACTATTAATTTAACAACATAAGAAAGCGTTGTCAATCTTATTCAAACAATATTTTTAGTGTTTTCTATTGAAGTTAAACACTGTGGATGATAAAATAAACAGACAAGCTACTTTTTAACCATAAAGTTAAAGGAGATTGCTATGCAAATACAAATTTCAAAGGATTATTTTCACATTTATCAAGCACTTGCTAGTGAAACAAGAATAGAGATCATAGAAATTCTCGCAAAAAACAACATGAATATATCTGATTTAGCAAAACAATTAGGCATAAGCGCCGCCATCGTTACCCGTCATATTCAAAAACTAGAAGAAGCAGGAATTGTTAAATCGGAAAGAATCCCTGGAAAATCAGGACTGCAGAAAATTGTTTATTTAGCGATAGACAATATTGAAATTCATTTTCCAAGAAAAATATTTAAAGAATATCAACTCCACGAAACTGATTTAAAAATTGGTCATTATACAGATTTTTCTGTAAAGCCTACTTGCGGGATTGCAACAGAAAAAGAAATAATCGGAAAAGCGGATGATCCGAAATATTTTATGGACAGCCAAAGAGTGGACGCCCAGCTATTGTGGTTGTCTCAGGGGTTTGTAGAATATAAAATCCCTAACTTACTTGGACCAAATGAAATTCCAGAAATGGTAGAAATCAGTTTGGAGCTTGCTTCTGAATTCCCACTTTCCAATAATGTTTGGCCGAGCGACATAACATTTTATTTAAATAATGTTAAGCTTGGCACATACACGGTTCCTGGTAATTTTTCTGATGTGAGAGGACGGTATACACCGAAATGGTGGAATGATAAATTCAGTCAGTACGGTTTGCTAAAAACAATCAGGGTGAATAAAATTGATACAGGCATTGATGGCGAACCCTTTTCCAGCGTAACGATTAATGAATTACAGCTCGAGAGCTCTTCTTTCCTCACTCTAAGAATTGCAGTTGAAGAGGAATCCGAAAGAGTTGGTGGGTTGACTTTATTCGGGGAACATTTTGGAAATCATAAGCAAAATATACAGATTGGCATTTATTATTTGGAGAAAGAAAATAATTAACGAAATAAAAACATGGGTAAGGTCATCGCCGGAGACCTTACCCATGTTTTTTATTACTATGGTCTTTATAGTTTTAATCTGAACAAACTGTTCGAATAGGCAAACAGAATATTACATCAATATAAACGGATTAACATCAATCGAAATCTGCAGGCCGTTTGTGCTTATTTCTGTTTGGTAATGATCTAAAATTGATTTTAAAACTTCTTCCAAGTTTGGTTCTTGTTTATACTTTATTAGGCATTGATAGCGATATTTATTTTTTATTCTTGCGATTGGTGATGCGACTGGTCCTAAAATAACTGTTTGCGGTGATAATCTATTTCGGACAATCTGGGTGATTTTTTCCGCAACCCCGACTACTTTCATTAGCTCTTCATGACTAATTGTAATCATCGTAAGAAAATAGTAAGGAGGATAAGCATGTTGTCTGCGAATCATCATCTCTGTTTCATAAAAACGGTCATAATCCTGTTCGCTCGCAAGCTCAATACTATAATGCTCAGGAGTATAGGTTTGAAAAATAACTTCTCCTTGTAATTCATGTCTGCCTGCTCTGCCGCTTACTTGTGTCAGTAATTGAAAGGTCTTCTCCGATGAGCGGAAATCTGGCAAATGAAGCATTGTATCAGCTGACAGTACACCAACTAGCGTAATTCTTGGAAAATCTAGTCCTTTGGCAATCATTTGTGTTCCCAATAAAATATCTGCTTCTCCCTCTTGAAATTTTTGCAGCAGCTTTTCGTGGGCTCCTTTTCGACTAGTTGTATCGACATCCATGCGAATAACCCTTGCTTCTGGGAGGATTTTTGTCAGCTCTTCCTCTACTTTTTGCGTCCCTGTTCCAAAATATCGAATATGCTCACTGCTGCATTCTGGACAAGTAGTAGGGGTATACGTTTCATATCCACAATAGTGACACTTCATCTGATTTTGAAAGCGGTGATAGGTCAAGCTAATATCACAATTTGGACATTTCACGACATAACCGCAATCACGGCACATGACGAAGGAGGAATGTCCCCGTTTATTTAAAAACAATACGGTTTGTTCTTTTTTTTCTAGGCGATCTTTCAGTTTTTCCAGCAATACTTCGGAAAACATAGAGCGATTGCCATTTCTCAATTCTTCTCGCATATCAATAATTTCCACTTTCGGGAGTGCTTGATTATTCATGCGATTAGGAAGAGACAATAAAGTATATACACCTTTTTGGGCTCTTGCAAAGCTTTCTAAAGATGGCGTGGCACTACCCAAAATAATCGGACATCCATGCTTTTTCCCTCTCTCGATCGCGACATCTTTAGCATGATAGCGAGGATTCTCCTCTTGCTTATATGTCATTTCATGCTCTTCATCAATAATGATAAGCCCGAGATTTGTAAATGGCGCAAAGATAGCAGATCTCGCTCCAACTACCACCTTTACTTCATTTCTTTGGATTTTCCGCCACTCATCATATTTTTCTCCCACCGATAACCCACTATGGAGAACGGCAACCTGATCGCCAAAGCGGCCTTTAAAGCGATTGACCATCTGTGGTGTCAGCGCTATTTCCGGAACAAGGACAATTGCTTCTTCTCCCTTTGCCAACACTTTATCAATGGATTGTAAATATACCTCTGTTTTCCCACTACCGGTTACACCATACAACAGAAAAACATCATGCTGATTTTGTTCTACCGCCTGATGAATCGGCGCCACCACTTTCGCCTGATCATCGGTTAAAGGCAAGGCAAATGTTCTTTCAAACTCCCGCTCTTGATAAGGATCGCGGTATACTTCTTTTTCCATTTCTGCAAGAAGCCCTTTTTCGACTAGTCCTTTTATTACAGCTGTTGAAATACTCAATTTCGTAAGTAGTTGCTTTTGTTCGATTGGGTCTGGATGCTCACTAAAATAAACCAATAATTCTTTTTGTTTTTTAGCGTTTTTATTCAGCGATTCTTCATAATGAAGTAATTCTTCCCTATTTAGAAGAGGATAAATATGCTTTACCTTCTTCTTCTTGCCTCTTGATTGTACCTCATAGGAAACCTCGATTGTTCCTTTCTTCACTTCCTTTTGTAAGGAAGAAAGAGATACATTCTTTAACGCTTCCTCCCAAACCACTTCTTCCGTTTTAGTAAAAAGAGCGGCTACCCCTTCAGCCATCTTCTCTTCTTCCCTAGATACCTTTTTTACTTTACGCTCATATTTAGCTTTTAAAGCCGGTGGTAACATCGCTTGAAAAGCAGAAATCTTATAACAGAGCGTAGAATGAGACAACCAGTCAGCAAGAGATAAAAGTTCTTTATTTAAAACGGGCACTAAGTCCATCGGTTCTATAATTTTTTTTAATGATTTAAAGCTTGAGGATTCTTCTATGCTTTCCACAAAGCCTTGTACCTTTCTAGGACCAAATGGAACAATTACGCGCATCCCTGGTTGAATAACGTCTTCTAATTCTTTCGGAATTAGATAATCAAAGGGTCTGTCCGTTTGTTTTGCCGGTACATCGACAATTACTTTGGCTACCGTCATTTTTGAACAGCTTCCTTCATCTGCATTGCTTGTTCCAATATTTTTTCCGCTACCTCATCCTTAGAAAGAAGCGGTAATTCGATTGAAGTTCCATCTCTCTTATACATAGTCACAAGATTTGTATCGGTTCCAAAGCCAGAATCTTGTCTATTTACATTATTAGCCACAATCATATCTGCATTTTTCCGTTTTAATTTATCCATTGCATATTCAGCCATATTTTGTGTTTCCGCTGCAAAGCCAATGAGAATCTGCTGTTCTTTTCTTTTTCCAAGTTCGGATAAAATATCTTGGGTCCGCGTGAATTCAATTGTTTCTGGACCACTTTGCTTTTTCACTTTGTGGTCATAAACAATCGTAGGCTTATAGTCACTTACCGCAGCTGTTTTAATAATAATGTCAGCCTCTTCTCTGTATGTCATTACAGCGTTATACATCTCTTCCGCACTTTCCACTGAAATAACCTGAGCACCTTTTGGTGGAGTTAGATTTGTAGGTCCAGATATTAAAATAACATCTGCCCCATAGGCCATAGCTTTTTTGGCAATACTATATCCCATTTTTCCAGAAGAGTGGTTGGAAATAAAACGAACAGGATCAATTTTTTCGCGCGTTGGTCCAGCAGTCACGAGTACGGTTGTTCCAGTTAGGATCTTGTCCTTGTTATTATTGGAAAAATAATCCTCCATATGCTGAACAATCATTTCCGGTTCTTCCAATCTTCCTTTGCCTACATAGCCGCATGCTAAATAACCTTCGCCTGGGTTAATAAAGCGATAACCATAGTCATGAAGCGTGTTAATATTTTTAATAACGGCAGGATGATCATACATATGTACATTCATCGCTGGCGCAATCCAAACATCGCTTGTTGCTGCAAGTAAGGTTGTTGTAATCATATTATCCGCAATACCGTTTGCAATCTTTCCAATTACATTAGCCGTTGCTGGGGCTACTAAAATTAAATCAGCCCAATCAGCCAAATCAATATGTGCAATCACTTTTGGATCTTTTTCATCAAAGGTGTCTGTATATACTTCGTTTTTAGAGAGGGCTTTAAAGGTTAATGGATTCACAAATTCCATTGCTGATTCCGACATAATAACCTTTACATCTGCTCCCTTTTGCGTTAATTTACTAGTTAAAGCACATACCTTATATACCGCAATGCCCCCTGTTACACACAGAAGAATCTTCTTGCCATTCAACATCATGTGCCTCCTTCCTTTCATTCTATTCTAAAGTTTATGATATAGTAATCGTATTATCAGCCAGATAAACCCTCTGCGACCGGATTAATTGAACCATTTGTAGCTGTCAGACAATATGAATCTTTTTTGTTCGTTAAGAGTGAGATATATTGTTTGTTTATGAATAAGTTCTAATGAATTGGCGAAGCAAGTTGCTAATAAAAAATGCGAGCAATCCTAAGCAGAAATTCTCCCACTTTGTTAGAATTAATATCCTTAAACTTCAGCCATATGTAAGATTTGTATTTTTTTTATTATTGTTAGCATATAATTAAATAATCATTATGTCCATGAAAAAAGACTTAGTAAATGGAATCATTCCTTTTACTTAAGCCTTTTATTTCGTACTATATGATAAAAATTTAATTATTCCTCGCTTGCACCATTGGGTGTATTTACACGATAAGTTAATTGATCTTTGTTGATTTCTTCTAATGCTTTCCCTACATTTTTATGAGAAACATATTTTGCTAATTGTGGTTTCGCATTAGTTTGTAGTTTTCTTGCTCTTTTTGCAGCAACAGATACTAATGAATATTTTGAATCGATTTTTGTCATTAATTTATCAATAGATGGATATAACATAGATTAATTGGCCTCCAGCATTTTTTTGTATTTTGGTTCTACTCTTTCTCTGCGACAATGCTCCGCAACAATGATTGCTTTTATTTTTTCACAAGCATTCTCTACTGTATCATTTTCTACGACATAATCATATAAGTGCATCATTTCTATTTCTTCTCTTGCCACATTCATGCGGTTGTTAATAATCTCTTCTGACTCGGTACCTCTTGTCACAATACGATTTTTCAACTCTGATAAACTTGGCGGACTCAAGAAAATAAATAATCCATCTGGAAACTTTTCGCGAACCTGCTTCGCGCCCTCTACTTCAATTTCCAAAAAGACGTCTTTGCCTTTTAATGTCGTTTCTCTAACGTAATCAACAGGTGTACCATAGTAGTTTCCAACAAACTCTGCATATTCTAGTAACTTTCCTTGTTCAATTAAATCCTCAAATTCTTCTCTTGATTTAAAGAAATAATCTACTCCATCTACCTCACCAGCACGCGGTGATCTTGTGGTCATGGAAATAGAATATTCAAAGGATGTATTTTTTTGTGAGAAGATTTCCTTTCTCACTGTTCCTTTCCCTACACCAGAAGGTCCAGACAAAACGATTAAAAGTCCCTTTTCTACCAAATTTTTCTCCTACCCTTCCTCTATGATCTCATCACGATCGTTTAAACGGTGTGCAACTGTTTCTGGTTGAACTGCTGAAAGAACAACATGGTCACTGTCCATCACAATAACAGCTCTCGTTCTTCGACCATATGTTGCATCTATTAAGGATCCTCTATCCCTAGCATCTTGGATAATACGTTTAATGGGAGCAGATTCTGGACTGACAATAGAGATAATTCTATTTGCAGAAACTATATTTCCAAAACCAATATTGATTAATTTTATGGACATTCGTCTTCTCCAATCTTATTATTTTTAGTTTTAACTAGGAAGATTTATTCTAAACCCTTTTATTCAATATTTTGAATTTGCTCTTTCATTTTTTCTAAACAGCTTTTCATTTCCACCACATTTGCTCCAATATCTGCTGAATTAGCTTTGGATCCAATGGTGTTAACCTCTCTGTTCATTTCTTGAAGTAAGAAATCGAGCTTTCTTCCAATCGGGTTACTTTCTTCCATGATTTGGTAAAACTGTCTAATATGACTATGTAATCTAACCAATTCCTCATTAATATCTGCTTTATCTGCAAAAATCGCCACTTCTGTAATAAGGCGTGCTTCATCAATCGGTTCCGTTAAATAGCTTTCTATTCTTGTCTTGAGCTTTTCACGGTATTGTGCAATCACTTCTGGTGCCAACGACTGTAACTTCGCAACTAGCTTTTCTATCTGCTTAAGATTGCTTTCTAAGTCTTTGGATAATTCCACTCCTTCAATAGTGCGCATCTTATTTAACTGGACAACCGCTTCTTCCATTGTAATAAGCAACACTTCTGATAGTTCTTCCATATCAAGCTCTCGTTCTACTATCTGAAAACACTCTTCTTGATTTAATAAATCACGAAGCGAGATGGACTCTTTGATAGAATATTTGTCTTTTAATTGGTGAAGCAATTGATAGTATTGATCAAGCAATGGCCAATCCACTATAATTTCTTGACCTTTTTTGTCTTCATCCTCTAATGTTACAAATACTTCGATTCTACCTCTATGTATATAGTTTGAAATAATTTTCTTTATTTGATCTTCCAAATATAGAAATTGCTTGGGCATCCGAATAATCTGATCGCTAAACCTGTGATTGACCGATTTTATTTCGATATGAAGTGTTGCATGGTGATATTGTTTTGTTGCTCTTCCAAATCCAGTCATACTTTTCATTATACTGACACATCCGTTTTCTAAAAAATGTGCGAATTAATGTTTGCTTGTGCTTTTTCCACAAAGTTTAATCGCTGCTAACCTCCAGCAAGAGTGCACTTCACTTTCCGCAGGCTTACGCTTATGCCTCTTCAGCTTTGCCTCAAGGATCTGACAATCCCCTGCCGTCTTCGTGTATTCACGCTGCTTTATTATTCGATCATTTCTCATTATACATTATATGGTTACTAACCTTTTAGAAATCAGCATTAAAAACAGCATCAAATAAATAAAAGGTAATAGAGTGGTCTCTACTACCTTTTGGATTATAACATATTTTATTTTGATTTACTTAATAAAAATGATCCTGCGAGTAAAAAAGTTGGTACAGAGGCGAATCCGATGATCATTGGCCAATCTTTCATTGCTATTGGCAGTGTATGGAAGATTTCTTGCAAGCCTGGCACGTAAATAACAGCAAGCGCCAATACTAAGGAAGAAATCACAGCCCAGACTAGATACATATTGCCAAACGGATTTCTTGAAAGAATGGATTTTTCACTGCGGCAGTCAAATACATGAATTAACTGGGCAAGTACTAATGTTATAAAAGCAACCGTTTGGGCATATTCAAGATTTTCTGGATTATTGTTATAGGCAAACATAAAAGCTAAAATAGTCGAAATACCGATAAGGAACCCGCGAGAAATAACCTTCCATCCAAGCCCTCTAGAAAATACACCTTCATTCGGACTGCGTGGTCCTCTTTTCATAACATTATCTTCCGGTCTATCTAAGCCTAAGGCCATCGCTGGTAATCCGTCTGTTACTAAATTCACCCATAAAATTTGAATAGGAACAAGCGGCAAAGGAAGTGCTAACAGCATCGCAAATAACATCACCAGTATTTCCCCAACATTTGAGGCAAGTAAATAACGGATGAATTTACGAATGTTTTCATAAATATTTCTTCCTTCTACAATAGCAGATTTTATACTCGCAAAATTATCATCCATTAATACTAAAGAAGATGCTTCCTTCGCAACATCCGTCCCTGTGATTCCCATCGCAATGCCGATGTCTGCTTTCTTTATCGCTGGAGCGTCATTTACTCCGTCACCAGTCATCGCAACTACATGCCCTCTATTTTGAAATGCTTGAACAATCTTCAATTTATGCTCTGGGGAAACTCGTGCAAAGACAGCAACATCTTCTACGATATCCTCTAATTCTTTTAAACTTAAATCTGAAAGCTCTTTCCCTTCCATTACTTTAGAGCGATTATTGGCAATGCCTAGCTGTTTCGCAATAGCATTTGCAGTAATAACATGGTCTCCTGTAATCATTACTGTTTTAATACCAGCTTCTTTACATTCTTTTACAGCTTGTTTTACTTCTGGTCTTGGCGGATCAATAATTCCTTGCAGACCAATGAAAATCAAGTCCTTTTCTGCTTCTCCTTCATGCATAATAAGAGTGTTTGGTGAAATTTCCTTATAGCCAATTGCAATGGTACGAAGCGCCTGGGAAGCTAAGCCATTGATCGCTTCTTGAACTACTTGCTTTTCATTATTTCCTAAAGCTTGTGAACGATTTTCAAAAAGAATTGATTTACTCTGACCAATTAAGACATCGGGTGCACCTTTAGTAACAACAAATTGACGTCCAGTTGGATCTTTTACCACAACACTCATCATTTTTCTTGTAGAATCAAAAGGGAATTCATTGACAATCGCAAATTGATTTAATAATTGAGCACGCGTGAATCCTGCTTTCATCCCTGCAACTAAAATTGCTCCTTCCGTCGGATCCCCATTTAAAACATAATCGCCATCTTTTTGCAGAATCTCGGCGTGATTACAAAGCATTCCAAAGGTTAAAAGCTGTTGTAATGCCTTATCCTTTGCTGGATTTATTAATTGTTCGCCTACATAGTATTGTCCTTGCGGCTCATATCCAGTTCCATCTACCGTATATGTTTTTCCGCCGATCCAAGTTTTTGTTACTGTCATTTTATTTTGCGTTAATGTTCCGGTTTTATCAGAACAAATGACTGAAGCACAGCCAAGAGTTTCGACAGCAGGCAGCTTTCTGACAATGGCATTTTTGCGAATCATTTTCTGAACACCAAGAGATAGAGCAATGGTTACAATCGCTGGCAAGCCTTCTGGAATCGCGGCTACCGCTAATGATACACCTGCTAGTACCATTGTATATAAATCATTCCCTTGAAGAACCCCAATCACCACAACTAATACGGTTAATAGTAATGCTGTGACAATGAGAATTTTCCCTAGCTGCTCTAAACGTCTTTGCAGCGGGGTGGTAACCGAATCTGCATTTTGCAGCAAATCAGCAATTTGCCCCATTGCTGTTTTCATCCCTGTCCCAATAACAACCCCGACACCACTTCCACGGGATACCATCGTTCCCATAAAGCCCATATTTTCCATATCACCAAGTGCTAGATTGTTATTTTTGATTGCAGATACTGTTTTAGGAACTGGCACAGATTCTCCGGTTAAAGCAGATTCCTCCACTTCCAGGCTTCTTGATTCAATAATTCTGACATCTGCTCCAATTCGATCCCCGCTCGCGAATTTTATGACATCTCCAGGAACTAACTCTTTCGATAATAGACTAATCCATTCTCCATTCCGTAGTGCCTGAACATGAGGCTGTGATAATTCTTTTAAAGCAGATAAAGATTTTTCTGCTCTTATCTCTTGAAAAAATCCAAGAAAACTATTGAGAATGATGATTGCAATTATCGCAATTGCATCAATATATTCGCCTAATAAACCTGAAATAAGCGTGGCAGCTAAAAGAACGAGTACCATAAAATCCTTAAATTGACTGAAGAAAATAAGCAGGAGTGATTGCTTTTCTCCTTCCTCTAATTCATTGTATCCAAAGTTCTTTCGTCGCTTTTCCGCTTCTTCATCTGATAACCCAGCCGAAAAATCAGTATTCAATGTTTGTTCTACTTCTTTTTCGTTCATTTCATGATAGTTCATCCGGCCATCTCACTTCCCCCTTTTTCATTCACCGTTCGCTATAGTAGCAGCGAAGAAATTCGTAGCTGTTTTGAACAAAAGTTAGCAACTTACTAACATACATAGTTGTCCCAACACCACTCTAAGAGAATCATATTCAAGCTTGGCCGAAAAAATGCTAAGGATAGAGATTTAATTCCTATTTACTATGAGAAAAAATACCATATGCCTAGATCTCATCTATTTTTTACAAATTAAAATTTTGCGAAGGCTGCCTCCACTTCTCGTTATTCTTGCATCTATAGCAAAATCACAAGCATTTTCAACCCAAATCCTTGTATTTCTTCCTCAATAAAGATAGAGTAAAGAGGGAAATTATTATAAATGAGGTCGTTAGTTATGTCATTTGATGGTTTATTTACACGCGCAATGTCTCTTGAATTAAAAGAGCTTTTACTAGGAGGCCGAATTAATAAAGTTCAACAGCCTTTTACCAATGAAATTATTTTATCCATTCGAGCTAATGGAAAAAATCAAAAATTGCTATTATCGGCTCATCCTAGCTATGCCCGCATTCAAATTACGGAAGAAAATTATGAAAATCCTAAAGAACCACCAATGTTCTGCATGCTTCTCCGCAAGCATTTAGAAGGTTATTTTATAGAAGATATTTATCAAATAGACAATGAACGGATCATTGTTTTAGAAATTAGGGGAAGAAATGAAATTGGCGATACTTCCTATAAAAAACTGATGATCGAGATAATGGGTAGACACAGCAATATCATTTTGGTTGACCGCGATAAAAATACCATTCTAGATAGCATTAAACATATTTCGTATGCTGTTAATAGTCATAGAGCTATTCTTCCCGGTTATGAGTATTTAGCTCCGCCAAAACAAGAAAAACAAGATCCTTATACAGCATCAGAGGAAGATGTACTGCGGGCTATTGATTTTAATAGCGGCAAACTGGACAAACAGCTTGTCCAGCAGTTTGCTGGATTATCTCCACTAATTGCTAAAGAAATGGTCTATCTGGCTGGTCTTGCAAACCGTGAAACTTTACCAAAAGCATTTCTTATGGTAATGGAGCCAATAAAAAAAGGCAATTATGCTCCTTCTATCATGGATACTCCAGAGAAAGAATATTTTTACTGCCTATCAATGGAGCATGTCAAAGGAAACGTGAAGTCCTTTCCTACATTAAGTAAAATGCTTGATCGCTATTATTTCGGAAAAGCAGAACGAGATCGAGTGAAACAGCAAAGCAATGATTTAGAACGATTTATTGTAAATGAACGAGATAAAAACAAAAAGAAAATAAAAAAACTAGAACGTTCTTTATCGGAAGCTGAAAATGCGGAACAATATCAATTACTTGGTGAACTTTTGACTGCAAACCTTTATGCGGTTAAAAAGGGCATGTCAGAAGTAGAAGTAATCAATTATTATGATGAAGATAGTAAAACCGTTAAGATTCCGCTTAGCCCAAGACTGTCTCCTTCTGAAAATGCGCAAAAATATTTCACAAGATATCAAAAAGCGAAAAATTCGATTGATATTATCAAGGAACAAATTAAACTAGCAGAACAAGAATATGAATACTTTGAAACACTATACCAGCAAATTCTTGCTGCCTCTCCAAAAGATATTCAGGAAATTCGGGAAGAGTTAGTGGAAGAAGGTTACCTTAGAGAAAGACAGAAAAAGCAAAATAAGAAACAGCAAAATGTAAAGCCTGTCTTAGACTACTATGTTTCGTCCGAGGGTACAGAAATTATCGTCGGAAAGAATAATAAACAAAATGATTATTTAACAAACAAAGTAGCAGCTAGAGATGAAATTTGGCTGCATACAAAGGATATTCCTGGATCCCATGTTGTTATTCGCAGCAAAGAGCCTTCCGAGGAAACAATCATGCAAGCAGCAAAGTTAGCAGCTTATTTTAGCAAAGCACGCCAATCTAGTTCTGTTCCCGTTGACTTCACATTAGTACGTCATGTGAAAAAGCCAAGTGGCGCAAAGCCTGGTTTTGTAATTTATGATAACCAGCAAACTGTTTATGTTACACCAGATGAAGAAACGGTTATTCGCTTGAAAAAAAGCTAAATAGTTTGAAACGAGAGGTCTTTAGCTGCCTCTCGTTTTTGTTTAATTATGCATGTGACTTTGGTTTTTTATGATGATAATAGCTTGAAGAGCTGATTTGTCTCCGATCCTTGGTCTTCCGTTTTCATCCTTCTTATGAACACCACTTCTCTTGCCCGCCGCACTAATTTCGGCGTTCACCCTTCTTATGAACGCAACTTTTCTTGCCTCCTGCTCCTATTTCGGCGTTCATCCCTCTTATGAACAATTCTTCTCACCAAATCCCAAACAATAACTAACTTTTTTACTCAAACTAAAAAACAGCACTTTACATAAAAGTGCTGTTCACTCCTTAATCTATCCCCAATTCTCCGGACTTTCCTTCCAAGCATTTAAGCTTGCCAAATCTCCTTCTTGAATATAGCCTTTTTTCTGTGCTACATCTAATAAGCTCGTATAGTCTGTTAATGAGTAGGCTGTAATCTCAGCCTCCCCAAGTAATTCTTTCCCCTTTGGTAATTCGTATGTAAAAATAGCAACCACTCCAAGCACCTCACAGCCTGCTTCTCGTAAACTATTAACAGCTGTGATAACACTTCCACCAGTAGAAATTAAATCCTCGACTACTACTACTTTTTGGCCCTTTTCCACTTTTCCTTCAATCTGATTTCCCTTTCCATGCGCTTTTGCTTTAGAGCGCACATATACCATTGGCAAATCTAGAAGGTCACTTACCCAAGCAGCGTGAGGAATGCCGGCTGTCGCTGTTCCCGCCACAACTTCTGTTTCAGGGAATTTCTCCTTAATTAAACCAGCTAACCCTGATGCAATATTTTTTCGCACTTTAGGATAGGACAAAGTTAAGCGATTATCGCAATAGATTGGAGATTTTAATCCTGAAGACCAAGTAAATGGATCATTTGGCTGTAAAAATACGGCTTTAATCTCTAGCAATTGTTCGGCAATTTCATGTTTCATAGCGTGATACCCTCCCACTCTGATTTAAATAACGTATAACTTTTATATGGATTTTCTGCTCTTGTAATCGAACGACCAACAACAATTGCTGATACACCATTCTCACGGGCAACTTGAGGTGTTGCAACGCGCACTTGATCCTGTACTTCATCTGTTTTTAAACGAATGCCAGGTGTTACAGTGAGAAACGATTCTCCTAATTGTTCACGAATGGCCCCAGCTTCCAATGTGGAGCAAACAACGCCATCCAGTCCAGCCTCTTTCGTAATCGATGCATAATGTAAAACAGACTCCAATAAAGGAACTTGAATTAACTGCTCTTTTTGCATGCTTGCTTCAGACGTACTTGTTAGCTGAGTTACTCCAATACATTTCGCTCGCTTCATTCCAGATGGTGTCCCCGCTTCAAGTCCTTCCACTGCACGAGCCATCATGTCCACTCCACCAGCTGCATGGACATTTACTAAATCAACGCCTAAGCTAGCAATATTTTTCATCGCACTACCAACAGTATTAGGGATATCATGTAATTTTAAGTCGAGGAAAATTTGATGATTTTGCTCTTTTAATTCCTTGATAATACTTGGACCTTCTTTATAAAAAAGTTCCATTCCTACCTTTAAAAATAAAGATTCCCCATTAAATTTTTTCAAAAAGGAATGTACCTCTTCCTTTGTTGCAAAATCAAGCGCGATGATAAGCGAATTGTTCATGCTTTCCCCAGCTCCTTCCAGTTACTTCTGAAATATGTTCAAATCCGTATTTATCTAATAACTCAGGTAAGTCTTCGATTATTTTTGGGCAGATGAATGGGTCCACAAAGTTTGCTGTGCCGACTGCAACTGCACTTGCACCAGCATAGAAAAACTCTAGGACATCCTCAGCCGACGCAACACCGCCCATTCCGATAATCGGCAGATTTACCGCTTGACTTACTTCGTAGATCATTCGAATTGCTACAGGTTTAACAGCTGGGCCTGATAACCCCCCTGTTTTGTTTGCTAAAACCGGCTGACCTGTCTTTAAGTCCAGGCGCATGCCAACAAGCGTATTAATCATGGTAATCCCATCTGCTCCTCCTGCTTCCACTGCTTTTGCCATTTCCACAATATTTGTTACATTGGGAGATAGCTTTACATATACCGGAACCTCTGATACTTCCTTTACCTTTTTCGTCAATTCCTTTGCAACCTCAGGGATTGTTCCAAAAGCAATTCCCCCTGTTTTTACATTTGGACAAGAAATGTTTAGTTCTAATGCGGCGACATTCGAAGCTCTGGAAATTTCTTTCGCAACCGCAACATAATCCTCTTCAACGGATCCAGCAACATTTGCAATAATTGGTACATCAAACTGACTTAGCCATGGCAATTCTTCCCCAACTACTTTTATAAGACCGGGATTTTGCAGACCGATGGCATTAAGCATCCCAGAAGTAGTTTCTGCGACCCTTGGTGTAGGATTGCCAAAACGAGGCTCTACTGTTGTCGCTTTAATCATGATGGCACCAAGCTTGCTTAAATCATATAAGTTACTGTATTCCCGTCCAAATCCAAAACAGCCAGAGGCAGGCATAATAGGGTTTTTAAGCTCTAATCCAGGAAGCTTTACCTGAAGTCGGTTCATAGGACAACCTCCCCTGTTCTAAATACTGGTCCATCTGTACATACCTTTTTATAACTAAAACCTGTTGGATCGTCTGCTGTATGACATACACAAGCAAAACATGCACCTATCCCACATCCCATTCTTTCCTCTAGAGAAATGAACACCTTTTTATCTGGAAATGTTTTTTCTAGATTTTTAAGCATTGGTGTTGGTCCACAGGAGTATAATACGTCAAATTCTAGTTTTTCTTGAAAAATAACGTCTGTTACAAATCCTTGTGCACCATAACTACCGTCTACTGTAGCGATATACGTATCCCCCAGTTTCGCAAACTTTTCTTCATAAAAAGCAACGGATTCTGTTTGAAAGCCTAATACAGCCACTACCTTTACTCCTTTGGCAACTAGACGATTGGCTAATTCATATAATGGCGGCACTCCAATTCCTCCACCAATTAATAAAGCTGTCTGCCCTGACTTGCTTTCTTCAACTGGGAAACCATTTCCTAAAGGACCGAGGATATCAATAGCTTCTCCCGCTTGTTTTTTGGCAAGAAGCTTTGTGCCCGCTCCTTCAGCGCGGTAGATCATCGTAAATGTTTTTCTTTCCGGATCAATGTGGCAAATACTAATTGGACGTCTTAATAACGGTGCAGAATGATCACTTACTTTGATATGAACAAATTGACCTGGCTCGTTCATTTCAGAGACAAGCTCACCTGTTAAGGTGAGCTCCATAATATTCTCCGCTATTTCCTTCTGTTCAACTACTGTACAAATTTCGTTTTTGATCATACTAACAATGCCTCCAGTTGCTTTTTACTTGGCTCCATTGCCTCTGTAGAAAATGTCATGGATTCAACTACTCGAAGGATCGCCTCTGCTGTGTCTAAAGAAGTTAAACATGGAATCCCATTTTCGACAGATTCACGTCTGATACGGAATCCATCTCTTGCTGGCTGACTGCCTTTGGAAAAGGTATTAATGACAAATTGTGCTTCTCCATTGCGGATGACATCAATTAATGTATGGCCTTCTCCACCGATTTTGCCAACCACTTTTACTGGAATGTCATTGCTTTCAAGGAAAGCTGCTGTTCCACTTGTTGCCATTAAGCTATAGCCGATATTCGTAAATCTGTTTGCAAGCTGTAAAGCCTCTTCCTTATCTTTATCGCCAATTGTCATCAGAACAGTTCCGAATGTTTTAATCTTCATTCCTGAAGCAATTAACCCTTTATAAAGAGCCTTTTCAAGAGTGATGTCTTTGCCCATTACTTCTCCTGTTGACTTCATCTCAGGACCTAAGGTAATATCTACTCTTCGTAATTTTGCAAAGGAGAATACTGGAACTTTCACATAAACACCAGACTTCTCTGCTACTAAGCCGGATTGATAGCCTTGTTCTTTTAAGGAAGTACCCAAAATAACTTTTGTAGCTATTTTCGCCATTGGCACATTCGTAATTTTACTTAAGAAAGGTACTGTTCTACTAGAGCGAGGATTTACTTCTAGTACAAAAACTTCTCCTTTGGATACAACATACTGGATATTCAGCAAACCAACGATTTTTAACCCTTTTGCCAGCCTTGTTGTATAATCTACTAATGTTTGCTTGATTTCTGCAGATAAGCTTTGTGGCGGATAGACTGCGATCGAATCGCCTGAGTGTACTCCTGCTCGCTCAATATGCTCCATAATTCCTGGAATTACTACATCAGTGCCATCACAGATTGCATCCACTTCAATTTCTTTCCCTGTTAAATAACGATCAATTAAGATTGGCTGTCCTGGACTTGCTTTAACCGCATTTTCCATATAAGGAATCAGCTCTTCTTCTTTATAAACGATCTGCATCGCTCTTCCACCTAATACATAAGATGGTCTTACAAGTACTGGGTAGCCAATTGATTGTGCAACGACAATTGCTTCTTCAACTGTTAACGCTGTTTTTCCATCTGGCTGTGGTATACCCAAGTCTTGAAGACTTTGTTCAAACTTATCACGGTCCTCAGCGCGATCTAAGTCTTCAAGAGATGTTCCTAAAATTTTGATGCCACGCTCTGCTAATGGACCAGCTAAGTTGATGGCTGTCTGTCCGCCAAACTGAACCACTACTCCCTCTGGCTTTTCTAAATCAATGATATGCATGACATCTTCAATTGTAAGTGGCTCAAAGTAAAGTTTATCTGAAATACTAAAGTCTGTTGAAACAGTCTCTGGATTGTTATTGATGATTATCGCTTCATATCCTGCTTCCTTGATTGCCCAAACAGAATGAACCGTTGCATAGTCAAACTCAATTCCTTGTCCGATACGAATTGGTCCAGAACCAAGGACTACAATGCTTTTCTTATCTGTGACAATTGATTCATTTTCCTCTTCATATGTTCCGTAGTAGTATGGAGTTTCTGATTCAAATTCAGCAGCACATGTATCGACCATTTTATAGACAGGTACAATACCTTTCTCTTTTCTCCAGTTATATACTTCGAACTCTGTTGTGTTCCAAAGCTTTGCAAGCTGAATATCAGCGAATCCTTTTTCTTTTGCTTCTTTTACATATTCCTCATCAAACGGATGGTTAATTAACTCTTTCTCGAACTTAATAATGCCTTCCAGTTTAAACAGGAAGAAGAGATCAATTTTACTCCACTCATGAATGGTTTCTATGCTTATGCCCCGATTAAGTGCCTCTGCTATATAAAACAATCTTTCATCACCGGCAACTCTTATTCGTTTCTCGAGTAATTCATCACTTGTTTCATCTGCTGCATTTAGAGAGAAATGATATACTTTTGCTTCTAGAGAGCGGATCGCTTTTAGTAAAGATTCTTCAAAAGTACGGCCAATTGCCATTACTTCTCCAGTCGCTTTCATTTGGGTCCCTAAATTACGTTTTGCTGATTCAAACTTATCGAAAGGAAAGCGTGGGATTTTACTTACTACATAATCAAGGGCTGGCTCAAAGCTTGCATAAGTTTTCCCCGTTACAGGATTCATCATCTCATCCAATGTTAAGCCTACTGCAATTTTTGCCGCCAGCTTTGCAATTGGATAGCCAGTTGCTTTACTAGCAAGGGCAGATGAACGACTTACTCTTGGGTTTACTTCGATAATATAGTATTGAAAGCTATCTGGATCTAAGGCAAGCTGCACGTTACAGCCGCCTTCAATTTTTAAGGCACGGATAATTTTTAAAGATGTATTTCTTAGTAATTGATATTCACGGTCGCTTAATGTTTGGCTTGGTGCCACGACAATACTGTCACCCGTATGGATCCCTACTGGATCGATATTTTCCATATTACACACTACTATGGCATTATCATTGCTATCACGCATTACTTCGTATTCAATTTCTTTAAAGCCCGCGATGCTTTTTTCTAATAAACATTGTGTAACTGGGCTATTTTTTAAGCCGCTTGTTACGATTTCTTCTAATTCTTCGTCATTATGGCAAATCCCTCCACCAGTTCCTCCTAGTGTAAAAGCAGGTCTGACGATAACCGGATAACCAATTTTCTCCACAAAAGCTTTTGCTTCCTCCATATTGTGGATAATATCACTAGCTGGTACAGGTTCACCTAATTCATTCATCAAATTACGGAAAAGGTCGCGGTCCTCTGCCTGCTGAATGGCAGCTAGCTTCGTTCCTAGTACTTCAACTCCACATTCCTCCAACACACCAGCATCGGAAAGCTCAACAGCAAGGTTCAAGCCAGTTTGCCCCCCTAATGTTGGAAGAATAGCATCTGGTCGCTCTTTGCGGATAATTCTGCTGACAAATTCAAGTGTTAATGGTTCGATATACACTTTATCTGCCATTTCTGTATCTGTCATAATGGTTGCAGGGTTGGAGTTTACTAGAATAACACGATAGCCTTCTTCCTTTAAGGCGATACATGCTTGCGCTCCTGCATAGTCAAATTCTGCTGCCTGCCCAATGATGATTGGTCCTGATCCGATTACTAATATACTTTTAATATCTTTACGCTTTGACATATGCGGCACCTTCCTGTTTGTGAGATTGTATCATTTCCATAAAACGATCGAATAAATAGTTGGCATCCTCTGGTCCAGGTGAAGCTTCTGGATGATATTGCACGGTAAATGCTGGATATTCTTTATGCTGTAGGCCTTCAATTGTTCCATCATTTAAAGCAATATGTGTTATTTCTAAGTTTGTATGTTTAATAGATTCTTCCTCTACTGTATAGCCATGGTTTTGCGATGTCAGCGAAACCTTCCCTGTTAATAAATCCTTCACTGGGTGGTTTGATCCTCTATGACCAAACTTCATTTTCTCCGTGTTTGCCCCACTTGCAAGTGCGAACAATTGATGACCTAGACAGATTCCAAACAACGGTACTTTCCCAATAATTCCTTTAATTGCTTCAATGGACTCTGGTACGTCCTTTGGATCCCCAGGTCCGTTAGATAACATCACACCATCTGGACTTAAATTTAGAATGTCTTCTGCTGTAGTGTTATAAGGAACAACGATTACATCACAATCTCGTTTATTTAATTCTCGTAAAATACCATGCTTCATGCCATAATCTACTAAAACAACGCGGCTTCCACGGCCAGGACTTGGATAAGGTTTCTTTGTTGAAACTTGCTTTACTTGTTCTGCACTTAATGTAATATCTTTTAATTTTGCAATTACATCCTCAGCATTTTCTTCGATGCTGCAAATGGCGCCTTTTAACGTTCCATATTGACGGATAATACGGGTTAATTTTCTCGTATCTATTCCTGCAATTCCGGGAATTTTCTTTTGTTTAAAATATTCGTCTAATGATAGTTCATTTCGCCAGTTTGAAGGGAAATCACACACTTCTTTGACAATAAATCCATGGATGGCAGGCGTTATCGATTCAAAATCATCTCTATTAATGCCATAATTCCCCACTAAAGGATACGTAAGTGTGACAATTTGTCCACAGTAGGATGGATCGGATAGAATTTCCTGATAGCCTGTCATACCTGTGTTAAATACTATTTCACCAAATTTTTCTGTATCGGCACCGAAGCCTTTTCCGATAAATACTGTGCCATCTTCAAGAATTAGTTGTTTTTTCATGCGTGTACACTTTCCTTTCTCCAAGCAATCTTTCCACTAACGATTGTTGCAACTGGCCAACCCTGACATTCCCAACCAGCAAATGGGGTATTTCTTCCTTTTGATAAAAATGTTTCAGGATCAATTTTATTTGTCTCTTCTAAATCAAGTATTACGATATCCGCTTTCTTTCCTGCTTCTAATGTTCCCATATCCAATTTAAAGCTTTGAGCTGGTTTTACCGTTAGATAATCCATTAACTGTTGCAGCGTCATGACCCCTGTTTTTACAAAGTTCGTATAAAGGAGCGGAAATGCTGTTTCTAAACCAACAATTCCAAATGGTGCAAGCTGCATCGATTGTGCTTTTTCTTCTGCTGTATGTGGTGCATGATCTGTTGCAATAAAATCAATTGTTCCATCTAGCAGCCCTTCGATTAGAGCAGCACGATCCTCTGTTCCTCTTAAAGGAGGATTCATTTTATAATTCGTATCAAGGGAAGGAATATCTGTATCTGCTAATAGTAAGTGGTGTGGTGATACCTCTGCAGTCACTCTTATTCCAGCTTTTTTCGCATCTCTTACAACACGTACAGATTCTTTTGTACTGATATGGCAAACATGATAATGACAGCCTGTTGCTTCTGCTAAAAGAATATCTCTTGCAATTTGGACTGATTCACAAACACTTGGTATCCCATTTACACCGTTCGCCTTCGAAAATTCCCCTTCATGGACACAACCATTATTAATGAGGCTGTTGTCTTCACAGTGAGCGACAATCGCCATATCCAATGCAGCAGCTTGCTTCATTGCTTCAAGCATTTGGCCAGCTTCTTGAATTCCCACGCCATCATCTGTAAAGGCAAATGCCCCTAATTCTTTAAGCGCCTTAAAATCAGTAAGCTCCGTCCCTAATTGCCTAATGGTAATGGAGGCATACGGTAAAACATTTACATTTGCTGTATTTTTAATTCTTTCATTTAATTTATGTAGATTTTCGACAGTGTCAGGCACAGGTCTAGTGTTTGGCATATTCGCAATCGTTGTGAATCCGCCGCGTGCTGCTGCCATTGTCCCTGTTGCAATTGTTTCTTTCTGTTCGCCGCCTGGCTCTCTTAAATGAACATGTAGGTCAATAAAGCCTGGAGCAACAACTTTTCCAGCTGCATCAATCACTTCATCTGCAATTGCTTTGATTTCCTTTGCAATCATCTTAATTGCTCCATTTTCAATCAAGATGTCGTTCTGTTCTAATTCCCCTGTAGTATTAAGCAACTGGCCATTTTTGATAAGTATTGACATGTTCATTTCTCCCTCCGATATTTTCTAATGATCTTTTTAGTACACTCATGCGGATAAATACACCATTTTCCATTTGCTTAAAAATTCTGGAGCGTTCGCATTCCACAAGCTCATCGGCAATTTCAACATCTCTGTTTACTGGGGCAGGATGCATGATAATGCTTCCTTGCTTCATTTTTCTTTCTCTTTCTATTGTTAGTCCATAAAGCTTATGGTAGCTTTCTTTGTCAAAAGCAGCTCTTTCGTCACCGTGCCTTTCATGTTGGACACGCAGCAGCATCACAACATCGGATGTTTCAATCGCTGTATCAATATCTTCATAATTTGCATCTTGTAAGACTGTTTCATCAAACCATTCTCTTGGTCCGGAAAAAACAACCTCTGCCCCTAGCCTTGTCAGAGCATCTGCATTAGATCTTGCAACACGGCTATGGCTGATATCACCGATAATACTTACTTTTAAGCCGTTGAAGCGTTGGAATTCCTGCTGTATCGTTAGAAGGTCAAGCAATGATTGAGTAGGGTGATGACCACAGCCATCTCCTGCATTAAGGACTGGTATATTTACTCTTCCGACTAACTCATCAAAGTAGCGGTCATTTTCGTGCCTTATGACTACAGCATTTACTCCTATTGATTCCAGCGTTCGAACAGTATCATATAGTGTTTCTCCTTTCACAACACTTGAGGTTGTCGTTTCAAATGGAATCACTTCAAGTCCTAACTTTCTTTCCGCTACTTCAAAGCTGCTTTTTGTTCTCGTGCTAGCTTCGAAAAAAAGATTTGCTATAAAACATTGATTTGCCGGCCGCCATATTTCTCCATCTGCAAATTTTTGTGCATCTCTTAAGATTTCCTGAATCTCTGTAACGGTTAACTCAGTCGTCGTTAATAAGTTTTCCATGATACTACCTCCCGTTATTTGCTGCTTTTAATAACTTCACTTCGCAAAAAAAACGCCCTAACATACTCGTTAGGGCGTCAAAAATTTCACTTTTGCATAGATTTAGGCAAAGTAAACCTGCGGCTATAATCCATGCATCGTTTTTGGCACCCTTATAAGTCTCTCTGTACTTGTTTAAAAGGTGTTCTTATTTAGTTTCATCTACTGCGATTGAATCTTCGAACAAATCTTCTTTTGCTTTTTCTCTACCAGGTAATACTAGGTTTAAAATAATTCCGAGGATTGCAGCAAAAGCCATTCCCTCTAATTTAAAGTGTTCACCCATATGAATCGAGAATCCGCCAATTCCAGTTACAAGGATGACAGATGCAATAACTAAATTGCGGTTTTTATTGAAATCAAGTTTTGCTTCTACAATAATTCTTAATCCAGATGATGCGATGATTCCGAATAGAAGGATAGATACGCCTCCCATTACTGGTGTTGGGATAGACTGTATAAGGGCCGCGATTTTTCCGATAAACCCAAAACCTATTGCTAATACTGCTGCTCCACCTAAAACATATACACTATACACTCTCGTTATTGCTAAAACCCCAATATTTTCTCCATAAGTTGTTTTTGCAGGTCCCCCCATTAAAGCAGAGATAATCGTTGCAGTTCCATCTCCTAAAATACTTCTGTGAAGGCCAGGATCTTTTATATAATCTTTTCCAACTACTTTACTTAATACAAGCTGATGACCGATATGCTCTGTTAGTGTGACGATTGCCACTGGAACAAAGATTGTAAGTAGTGCAAGGTTTATCGTTACAGGATAATCTACGAATGGGAAGATAAAATCTGGCATTGCAAACCATTTGGCATCCAAGACTCCATGAAAGTTAACCACTCCTACAAGCAAGGCATAGACATAGCCGATTACGATACCTGCTAATATTGGGATAAAGCTGAATACTCCTTTGCCAAACATCGTGAAAAGGATGGTTGCAAGTAACGTTACTAGTGCAACAGAGATATAAAGTAAGCTGTATTCTTGATTCT
Source organism: Niallia sp. FSL W8-0951 (assembly GCF_038006525.1). Lineage (NCBI taxonomy): Bacteria > Bacillati > Bacillota > Bacilli > Caryophanales > Bacillaceae > Niallia > Niallia sp. FSL W8-0951. The sequence goes on along the minus strand of NZ_JBBOVK010000001.1, from coordinate 705,345 downwards.
TAGCTCCATAATTCATAAACATCGATTGTCCAACCGCTGTTGTAGCAAGCGCTAATCCAATGACCATGATTACAGGTCCGACAACGATTGGCGGTAAGATATTCATAATCCAACGATATCCTGCTTTTTTAATCGTTAAGGCAACAATTCCATAAACAATTCCGGCAATAAAGGTTCCGATCATGGCTGCGCCTGGTCCGCCGCCCGGCATTGTCTTCGCCGCGATAACTGGTGCGATAAAAGCAAAAGAGGAACCTAAGTACGCAGGTACTTTAAATTGTGTAATGATTAAGAATGCGAGCGTACCTATTCCACTTGAGACTAAAGCAACCGCTGGACTCAATTCAATTAAGAATGGTACTAAAACAGTTGCGCCAAACATGGCGAATAAATGCTGTAAGCTTAAGGTAATCCATTGAAGGGCACTTGGTTTATCATTAATTCCTAATAAGGGTTTTGTTTCGTTCATTTCTGTCTCCTCTTTCTGTTAAAAAAATTGAGTATAAATTAGTTATTAATATCCCCTATTGAACAAATAAAACCCCTTTTCTGCGCAGCAAAAAAGGGGTTTTAAGCAGGTTTAAAGAAACCTTAGGAAAAAACTCCCCTTTTCAGCCTCACAGGACTGCTTTTAAAAGGGATCTATTTAATTTTCAAATATATTTACTTCATCATGACCATCGACTTCATCAAGCTCAACTACAATTTTTTCTGAACTGGAAGTAGGAATGTTTTTCCCTACATAATCAGCTCTTATTGGAAGTTCTCGATGACCTCTGTCCACTAGAACCGCAAGCTGTATGGATGCTGGTCTACCCATATCCATCAGTGCATCCATTCCGGCACGAACAGTTCTTCCTGTATATAATACATCATCTACCAGAATGACTTTTAAGCCTTGGATATCTGTTGGAATATCTGATCCTTTTACTAATGGTTCTTCATTCTTTGTTTTCTTCGTTAAATCATCTCGATATAACGTAATATCCAATTCGCCAACTTCGATTGGCTTTCCTTCTATTTGGGCAATTTTTTCGGCAAGACGATTTGCAATATAAATACCTCTTGTCCGAATGCCAACTAGAATACAATCTTCTATCCCTTTATTCTTTTCAATAATTTCATGAGCGATTCTTGTTAATGCTCGTCTAATTGCTTGATCGTCTAGTACAAGTGCCTTTTTCGACATTTTGATCACCATCCATGCTGTGATTCAATCTAAAAAAAATATCCTCTCACCCTTTTGGATGAGAGGATATACGTATACTAAGATAGCTATTACTAAAAATAGCTAGAATCCGTTACCTTCTCAACCTCACAGGATTGATTTAAAGGACTTATTCAACTAAAGTTATCTTAATATATGATAGAGCGCTTGTCAACGATTATTTCGTAAAGTATCTAAAAGCTGTTCATATTCTTTAGGTAAAGGTGCTTCGAACTCTAAATATTCTCCAGTTCGTGGATGCTCAAATCCTAGTAAGCCAGCATGAAGTGCTTGACCGCCAATATCTAGTGTTTTTCTTGGTCCATATTTAGGATCTCCCACAAGCGGATAGCCAATATACTTCATATGCACACGAATTTGGTGGGTGCGTCCCGTCTCTAATTGGCATTCAATATAAGTGTATTCCGCTATTCTTTCTAGTACATGAAAATGAGTAACCGCATGTTTCCCCTTATCTACAACAGCCATACTTTGTCTGTCTTTCGTGTCACGACCAATCGGTGCCTCAATTGTCCCATAATCATGGGGAATAGAACCATGTACTAATGCCTTATATTTTCTCGTTACAGTTTTTGCTACTAATTGATTCACTAGACTTTCATGAGCAGCATCATTTTTAGCAACCATCAGCAGTCCAGACGTATCTTTATCGATTCGGTGAACAATTCCAGGTCTCATCACCCCATTAATTCCAGAAAGATCTTTACAATGGGCCATTAGACCATTCACTAATGTTCCTGTTACATGGCCAGGTGCTGGATGTACAACCATTCCTTTTGGTTTATTTACTACGATAACATCTTGATCTTCATAATAAATATCCAAATCCATTTCCTCTGCCTCTACATCTAGCTCAACTGCTTCCGGTACTTCAATAGCTACTACATCGTTTAAAACACCTTTATACTTTGTTTTAACGGTTTGTCCGTTAACAGTCACATGACCGTCTTTTATCCATTGTTGAACCTGCGTTCTTGACCAATCTGCATTAATTGTGGAAACAATCTTGTCGATTCGTTCATTTACTTGCTCACTTTGAATGATATGTTCCTTTTTTTCCATGTTTCTTCTCCTTCTTTGCGTCTCGATCCTCCCTCAGCATCACTAGGATTAATAAAATAACACCAATTACTAAAGATGAGTCTGCAATATTAAATATAGGGAAATCATAATTGAAGATATACGTATTGATAAAGTCGACTACATATTGATGTCTGGCACGGTCAATAAAATTACCAAGCGCACCACCTAAAATTAGACCCAGTGCGACGCCGTATAGCATTTTTCCTTTTGTACCAGTTTGAATCAAATAAATTAACCCAATCACAACAACGACGGTGATAATATAGAAAAATACCATTTGGTTTTCCAGCATGCCCCATGCGGCTCCACTATTACGATGAGATGTTAGGTAGAAAAAATCTTTTATTACTTCGATGCTTTCCCCCAGCTCCATATTTTTTACAACTAACCATTTTGTCCATTGATCAATAATAATAATAATAGCTGCAATTATGTAATAAAACACTAAAGTTTCCTCCAATTCTCGAGTCTCCTTTAGCATTTTAGCATAAACTAGATGAAAACGATAGCTTGGCCGCATATTTCCATTTGAAGTAGTGTTTTAATCAGTGGATTGACTTTCGATAATAGGATTGAATGCTGTTTATATCGTTCTTTGTCCTAATTATCGGAACCATCTCTAACAAATCAAATGGCAGCAATTCACCAGACATTTCACACATTCCAAAATTGCCATTTTCTAATTTTTGCATCGTTTCTTCTACATCTTTTAGTTCGTCTTCAATATATTTGTTTATTTTTGAATCTCTTTTTATGCTTAACGTTGTTACTAATTCAATTTGTGTCATACGGAGTTCTGTATAAAGCTTTTCAATAGTTGAATTCAATTCCATTACCTCCGTTTCTTTAATTATTTTTAGCATTTCCATTGAAGGAGACAAAAACCGATTAAAGATTTAACAGGCATAACAACTATTAACGGAGGTGGAAGTATTTCACTTCTTTTCTCATGTATAAAAAATTCCCTCCGCTTTATGATAATAGCCAGGTATGTTTTTTACACTATGTAATCACTTTTCTGTTTTCTCTTTCCCAATAAAAGGCTTTTCCAAAACTTTTTTCCTTTTATAAAAAAAACCAAACAAGTGATTCGAAATATTTTTTCGAATCCTTGTTTGGGAGTTAACTTCAGCTACTGGAAAGTTTATATTCCAGTCTCCTATAAAGTTTTTAATAATTTTCTTCTACTACATGTGCGCATCTTTCACATAGTGTTGGATGTGCTTCCACTTTACCGACATCTGTTGTTACAGTCCAGCATCTTTCACATGTTTCACCAGCTGCTTTTGTAACGACAATGGCCGCATTTTCAAGTTTTAGAGCTTCTTCAGGTGCGTTATTGTATTCACCAGAAATTTCGAAACCTGATACGATAAATAATTGCTGTAAGTTTTCTTGAATGGAATTTAGAAGGGTATTTACTTCTTCATTAACATACAATGTTACTTTCGCAGCAAGTGATTTACCGATCACTTTTTGATTACGAGCTTCTTCTAATGCTTTCAGCACATCATCCCGTACAACCAAGAATTTATTCCATTTTTCTTCTAACACATCACTATTTTCAAATGTTGTGTATTCTGGGAAATCAGTTAGCTGTACACTTTCTTCTTGTACAGAAGAGATATGATCCCAAACCTCATCCGCAGTATGCGGTAAGATTGGTGCAACTAATTTTGTTAAGCTGATTAAGCTTTCGTAAAGAACGGTTTGAATCGCTCTTCTTTCTTTATTATTTGCTGCTTCAATGTACAGTACATCTTTTGAAAAATCAAGATAGAATGCACTTAAGTCCAGTGTACAGAAATTATTAATATTATGATAAATCGTAGAGAATTCGTATTTATCATAGGATTCTGTTACGTTTTTAATCAATTTATTTAATTTAATCAGTATAAACTGATCAACTTCACGTAATTCATCATAGGAAAGTCCATCTGTTTCTGGATTGAAATCAGCAAGATTTCCTAATAAGAAACGGAATGTATTTCTAATTTTACGATATCCTTCTGTTACTTGTTTTAAAATTGCATCAGATACACGTACATCTGCTTGGAAGTCTACAGAAGCTACCCATAGTCGTAAAATATCTGCACCTAATTGATTCATAACTTTTGCAGGAATCATTACATTTCCTAGTGATTTACTCATTTTACGGCCTTCTCCGTCTAAAACAAAGCCATGACTTAAAACAGCTTTATAAGGTGCTTTCCCAGTTACCGCTACACTTGTAGATAAAGAGGAGTTAAACCAGCCGCGATATTGGTCAGAACCTTCTAAATATAAGTCAGCAGGACGTTGTAAATCATCTCTTTCTAGCAATACAGCTTGGTGAGAAGAACCAGAGTCGAACCATACATCCATAATATCTGTTTCTTTCGTAAATTCTCCATTAGGGCTTCCAGGATGTGTAAATCCTTCTGGCAATAATTCCTTCGCAGACTTTTCAAACCAAATATTTGAACCATTTTCTCTAAATAAATTAGAAATATGCTCAATTGTTTCATCTGTAATGATGCTGTCACCGTTTTCTGCATAGAACACTGGAATTGGCACACCCCATGCACGTTGTCTTGAAATACACCAGTCTCCACGATCCCGAACCATATTAAATAATCTTGTTTCGCCCCATGCTGGAACCCACTTTGTTTCTTTTACTGCATCTAATAGTTCGTTTCTAAAGTCTTTAATAGAAGCAAACCATTGTGCAGTAGCACGGAAAATAACTGGTTTTTTCGTTCTCCAGTCATGTGGATAGGAGTGAGTGATAAATTGCAGCTTTAATAATGCACCAGCCTCTTCAAGTTTTTCTGTAATCGGCTTATTCGCTTTATCATAGAATAATCCTTCAAATCCAGGTGCTTCTTCTGTCATTACCCCTTTATCATCAACAGGACAAAGAACTTCTAATCCGTATTTTTGACCAACTAAGAAGTCATCTTCCCCATGTCCAGGAGCAGTATGAACACATCCAGTACCCGCATCTGTTGTTACATGTTCTCCTAACATTACTAAAGAATCACGGCCGTAGATTGGATGTGCAGCTAGAATGTACTCTAGGTCTGCCCCTTTCACTTCTTGAACAACTTTTGCTTCTTCCCAGCCAATTTCTGTTTTGACACTTTCCAATAAGTCTTGTGCAACTAAGTATTTGCTGCCTTTTTCTTCTACTACAACATACGTTAAAGTAGGGTGAACAGATATACCCAAGTTAGCCGGAATTGTCCATGGAGTAGTTGTCCAAATAACGATTTGTACATCCTCTGCTAGAATCCCTTTGCCATCCTTTACTTTAAACCCAACATAAATGGAGGCAGACTTTTTGTCTTTATATTCAATTTCAGCTTCAGCAAGAGCTGATTCACTTGTTGGAGACCAATATACCGGCTTTTTACCTTTATAAATATAGCCTTTTTTCGCCATTTCTCCAAACACTTTAATTTGCTGTGCTTCATATTCAGGCTTTAAAGTAATATAAGGATTTTCCCAATCTCCGCGAACCCCTAAGCGTTTAAATTGTTCTCGTTGACTGTCGATTTGCCCTAATGCATATTCTTCACATAGCTTACGGAACTCGGCAATCGTCATTTCTTTACGTTTAACTCCTTTATTGGTTAAAGCTTGTTCGATTGGCAGACCATGTGTATCCCATCCTGGCACATATGGTGCTTGAAAGCCAGTCATTGATTTATAACGTACAATAAAATCTTTTAAAATTTTATTAAGCGCATGTCCAATATGGATATCCCCATTCGCATATGGAGGTCCATCATGCAAAACAAACATTGGGCGACCTTGAGTACGTTCCTGCACTTTTTCGTAAATGTTCATTTCTTTCCATTTCGCTTGAATTTCAGGCTCACGATTAGGCAAGTTTCCTCTCATCGGAAATGCTGTTTTTGGCATAAGCAACGTATCTTTATATTCCATTTTCTTCCTCCAACTTAATTCTCTTTTTTCATGTATACTTCCATCTAACCAATATTCTATAAATTCAGTATAGACAGCAAAAAACCTTCTCATCCCCATGAAAGGGACGAGAAGGTCGATCATTAGGTTCCCGCGGTACCACCCTTATAGATAAAAGTTTCTTTTATCCACTTAGACATTTTTTAACGGCAATGAACCGCTTTTTCTTACTTAACTTTTTCAGAAAAAGACTCCAGGGTGATTTTCAATTTCCAACTTATATCAGGCTCCCACCATCCCTGATTCGCTAATCATAAGTTTTTCGGCAATCTACTTTCCCTATCAACGCTACATGAATATATATATTTGTGAAAAATTATATTGCAAATCTACCTTATCGTCAAGGCAATGGTCTTTATTTTGTAGAATTTAACTCTGATGCATCTAATTCGTATTCTAATAAATGATCCCAATCATCGTTGTTTAACATATCTAATTGTGCTTCAATCAGCATTTTGAAACGTGTACGGAATACTTTTGATTGCTTTTTCAATTCTTCAATCTCTAGCGCAATCTTTCTTGCCTTTGATAATGATTCGTTCACAATTCGATCCGCATTCTTTTCCGCTTCTTTAATAATTAGTTTTGCTTCTTTTTGTGCATTACGTTTAACTTCCTCAGCAGCCTCTTGTGCTACAACAATTGATTTATTTAATGTTTCTTCAATATTATTATAGTGGCCGATACGGTCAGTTAACTCGTTTAATCTTTCTTCTAGTTCTTTTTTCTCGCGGATAATATTTTCATAATCTTTAATTACCTGATCAAGAAATTCATTTACTTCGTCTTCATCGTAACCACGGAAGCCTTTGGCAAATTCCTTATTATGAATATCTAACGGCGTTAATGGCATAAAGCCACCTCCCAAACTTCAATTTCTTATGTATCATCCTTATTTCGACAGTATTACCGGATTTCCTGCATTATTTTTAAAAAATAAGAAGAAACATGAAAAATAATGCTGCTAAAAAATATTGTATCATATATACTCGATAAAAAAACTATGTTTTTTGTCTGAAATAGAAATTATGGGAACTCCTTCATTTCTGATTTTTCACTTCAATTTACCTACTACAATTCTCCATTTATCTTTTTTTGTTTTACCTTCAATAGATTTAATCATGGCCCTACCTGCTCCGCGCACTGAGAAGACATCTCCTTCTTCACACATAAAAGAGACATTTTCATTTAAAGTGAAATTTACTTTGACTAAGCCTTGAGTAATATAGGTCTTTGCTTTTTCTCTTGAAAAATTATAAATAGCAGCAACAATGGCGTCAAGCCGAAGAGAAGTAATAGTCGTTGTCATCTCTGTCCAATGTTCTTCTGTTAAAATTATGTTTTCTAAAGATACAGCAGCAAGTGTTACCTTTGCTTTTCCGATAGAATCAAGTTGAAGTCTCACATAATCCTCAACCTCACTAGCAACGACAAATTGAATATCCCCGTCAAGAACGAATATATCTCCGAATTTACTTCTATTTAATCCAAGAGACATTAAACTTCCTAAAACATGCGGATGCTCTATTGTGATGAATTTCTTGGGATAATTCACTTCTAATAAGGACAAATTAAAATCCGCTTCCATCGGTTGATAATATTCAGGGTATAGGATAGCTCTTTTTCTTTCCGCTTGTTCATGGCCGCCAAAAAATGCATATTTCACTTCCTGATTTTCTCCGATAATCATCCGAAGAACTTTCTGTTCACGCGGATCCAAAAAATCAGTCAATTTCGGTGCATAAGTATTCGCGACATAACTTTGCCAATTTTGCACTTGATCGATAAATTCTCTTTCTTCCGGACGAAAATGTTGATAAATTGACATCTTTGTAACTCCTTTTTGGCATAGAAAAAGGGCTGGGACAAAAGTATTCCAACCAAATATAAAACCGAACAATTATATGGAGATGCTAATCAAATTCTCGTATAATTGTTTGTTTTTTTCATTCTGAATGGGTTTTATGGTTAGTCACCGCAGACTGAATACACTTCGCTTTCCATGGGGCGAGCGCCGAGCCGCTTCGGCTTCGCCTGCAGGGTCTCGGACTTTCTCGCAGATCCCATAGGAGTCTACGTGTATTCAGTCTGCTCCGTTTTTCCTAATAATTATATTTTCTTTTTTTAAAAAATAATGGAACGAAACAACCTTTAAAAACGGAGTGGAATGGAGCGGAGGACCCTCGACTCCTGTGGAAAGCAGAGCAAAACCTAAGACCCCACAGGCTTTAGCCGAGGAGGCTTAGGTTGCTCCCCGCGGAAAGCGAGGGTCTGTAGCGCAATGGAACGAATTGGTTTTACTACTTAATTAGAGATTGTTCGTCTTTATGCATTATATATTTTGTTTTGTCCCTGCCTCTTTCTACCTTTGTTCAGTATTGACCTTTATAAAATTACTTAGAACCAATAAAATAATTGTCCAATCCCTCTTCCTGCTAGATTCAATACGAAGATTGCAACAATTGGCGAAATATCGATCATGCCAAGAGGCGGAATAAATCTTCTAAACATCTCTAAATATGGTTCACAGATTTTTGCCAGAAAAATACCTATAGATGTTTCGCGAGCATTCGGAATCCATGACATTAATATATATACAATAAGCGCGTAAGAATATATGGTTAAAGCATTAGCTAAAATACTTATAATGAACGTCATTCGGTTTTACCACCTCGTATTTTCGTATTCTGCATCTTGCAGGATTTGCGAAATATTCCCTGAAACTTCTACGTTATCCGGCGTACACAGGAATATATCCGTACCGATTTTCTGGATATCGCCGCCAATTGCATAGACAGTTCCACTTAAAAAATCAACAATACGTTTCCCTTGATCTTTTTCAATACGCTGTAAATTCACAACAACTGCACGGCGATTTTTTAATTGATCAGCAATATCTTGTGCTTCTGCGTATACACGAGGTTCCACTAAAAATACCTTCGATGACTTCTGTACACTTTGTAAGCTCACAACATTTTGACTGTTTTTCGGCTGTTGCTGCTGAATATGATGGTTAAGGTTATGCTGACTGTGAGTGTGCTGTACAGGCTGCTTATAATTTCTTGCCGGCTCGTTTGGTTCTTCTTGATAGTTTACTTGACCTTCTTCATAATCTTCATCTTCTAAAAAGAAGAACGTTTTAATTTTTGATTTTATGCTCATTTCACTCGCCTCCTATTTCTCGCTTCCTACTAAAGCAGTTCCAATTCTTATCATCGTTGCTCCCTCTTCGATCGCAATAGAATAATCATTCGACATTCCCATAGAAAGCTCTGTACATGGAGCATATGGTAATTGTAGTCCTTTTACATCTTCCTGAATGCTTTTTAATTTTCGAAAGCATTCACGCAAGAATTCTTTATCATCTGTAAATGGTGCCATCGTCATTAATCCAACTACCTGAATATGTGGATATTCGGACAACTGTTTAACAAAATCGATAACTTCCTCTGGCTTCATTCCATGCTTTGACTCTTCGTTCGAAACATTAACCTGTACAAAACACTTTATGGTTCGCTTTGCTCTTTTATGTATTTCTTTTGCTAAAGAAAGCCGATCCAATGAGTGAATATAGTCTACATAATCTATAATACCTTTTACTTTTCTCGTCTGCAATGATCCGATAAAATGCCATATAGGCTTGTCTTGTAGAACGTCATACTTTGCTAATAATCCTTCTTCACGATTTTCCCCTAAATGAACAATCCCAGCATCGAGTGCTTCTTTTGCTCGCTCTATTGTAACATATTTTGTGACAGCAATTATCGTAACCTCTTCTGGCTGACGATTCACTTTTTTACATGCCCCTGCTATTTCTTGTTTTATTTCATTAAGATTATCTTTCACTAACATTTAATTTCCGTCTTCCTCTCTCCATCCAATATAACTCATCATTCTCCCAGTTTTCCCTTTATCTCTTCTGTGAGAGAAAAAATAAGCATCATCTTCGTAAGTACAATAGTCAGTTAGATGAATATTACTTTCAAGCATACCACTTTCTAACAATATCTGCTTGTTTGCTTCTTGTAAATTCAGTCTGTATTGTCCTGGAGAAATAGTCGTAAATGGCTTTTGTTGCGATTGTATCGCCTTTTCCACTTCATTGATGACACGATCATCCACGACATAATGGCGCGCTGAGATAGAAGGACCAACAACAGCGAGCACTTCTTCTCTTGGAATCTTATGAGAAGCAAAGACTTTCATCATTTCCCCGGCAATACCTTTTACGGTTCCTTGCCATCCAGCATGAGCGATACCTACCGCTTTTGTAGCTGGATGAATAAAATATAATGGAACACAATCCGCAAAACATAAAGTTAATAATATATTTTTTTCAAAAGTAAACAAACCATCCGTATCTTTTAACGCACTATCATAATCGCTTGCACCCATACCTAAATGCGCTTGTGTTACTTCCACAATATTAACCTGATGTGTTTGCACAGCACCAACCCATTGCTCTAATGGGAAAGATAATTTTTGCGCTAGTTCATTACGGTTTGCAACCACTGTATCCTTTTGATCATTTACATGAAACGCCATATTTAAACTTGCATAATCGCCTATACTTTTCCCACCATTTTTTGTTGTGAAACCAGCTATTAAATTAGGAAACTTCCGCTCCCATAAATCAAGATTGAAAAACTGCTTATTTCTTAAAATAAAAGGTTCCATTATCTAACTCCATCTTTTTGTTTTAGTTTACCATATGGAGCTATCATTGGTCACAGAAAAACATATTTTTCTTTAGAAATAAGCTTGCATTTATGAAATTCACTCTTTTCTTCCCTGCCATTCCTCTCCCTTTTATTTTCCCTCACTAGAGCTATATATAGTAAAATTTTATACCAATAGAAAAGGCTAGACAATCATTAAAGTACCTACTTTAAGAAGTCTAACCTGTTTTATTTCCTATTTAGCTTTGAATGTTTTTATTCATTTGTTTAATAGCAGCTTTTTCCAATCTTGAGACTTGCGCTTGTGAGATGCCGATCTCATCTGCCACTTCCATTTGTGTTTTACCTTGAAAAAACCGCTTTCGCAAAATCAACTTTTCTCGATCATTTAATCGGCGCATTCCTTCTTTTAATGCTAATTCTTCCACCCACTGTATATCCTTGTTCTTTTCATCACTTAATTGATCCATTACATAGATCGGATCTCCACCATCATTATAGATTGGTTCAAAAAGCGATACTGGATCTTGAATAGCATCTAATGCAAAGACAATATCCTCATGTGGAATGTCTAACTCTTTGGCAATTTCCTCAGCTGTTGGTTCTTTTGATGTTTTGTTCATCAACCTTTCTCTGACCTGTAGTGCCTTATAAGCAATGTCTCTCAGAGATCTGGAAACCCTAATTGGATTATTGTCGCGTAAATAACGACGAATCTCTCCAATAATCATCGGAACAGCATAGGTGGAAAACTTAACATTTTGACTTAAATCAAAATTATCGATAGATTTCATTAGACCAATACAACCCACTTGAAATAAGTCATCCACGAATTCTCCTCGATTATTAAATCGCTGTATAACACTTAATACGAGGCGGAGATTCCCATTTACGAGACTTTCCCTTGCGGATGTATCTCCCTCATGCATTTGCTTGAAGAGCAATCTCATTTCTTCGTTTTTTAACACTGGAAGCTTTGATGTATCCACACCGCAAATTTCTACTTTATTTCGAGTCAATCTATTTCCCTCCTCACAGGAGCTGCTGTACAAAAAACAGTATCTCCCCGAGAAGGAAAAATATGCATGGGATGAATTTTTGTTAAATTTCCAATTTACGCTAATTTTAACTGAAATTATGTGGGACAAGGCTTTTCAAACGAAAAATTTTTTTAGACCATTTTATTAAATTCTTTTTGTAGTCTTTTAATAATCCTTTTCTCTAATCGAGAAATATACGATTGGGATATCCCAAGCATATCCGCTACATCTTTTTGCGTTTTTTCTTCTCCCGTTCCTAAACCAAACCGTAATTCCATAATTTGTTTCTCTCTTTTAGACAATTGGTGAAGCGCTTTTACTAATAGCTTTTTATCTACACTTGCATCTAAATCTTTCGTTATAATATCATCCTCTGTCCCCATTACATCGGAGAGAAGAAGTTCATTTCCATCCCAATCAATATTTAATGGCTCATCAAATGAAACCTCTGAACGGATTTTATTATTTCTGCGCAAATACATCAATATTTCATTTTCAATACATCTTGAAGCATATGTTGCCAGTTTTATTTTTTTCTCCGGATTAAACGTATTAACCGCCTTAATTAATCCAATTGTGCCAATGCTGATTAAATCTTCGATGTTAATCCCAGTATTTTCAAACTTTCTTGCGATATAAACAACAAGGCGTAAATTTCTCTCTATCAGCATCGAACGAGCTGCTTGGTCTCCTTTTGGGAGTTTTTCTAAAAGGATTTCCTCTTCTTCTTTCGTTAACGGAGGAGGCAGTGCTTCACTTCCACCAATATAAAATACTTCGTCTGTTTTCAATCCAAGTTTCATCAGTAATTTGTACCAATAATAAGATAAGCGAAGCTTCCATTTACTCATGTGCATTTCCTCCTTCTAAACGATGATTTTCGTGAGTATAATATATTAACTAACCTTTTCTTCGATTGATTTTTTTCCTAAAAGCATTTTCGGATGAACAATACAATCAAATATGCCCTCAGCAGATAGAACTTGACTGGTAAACGAGATTAATCCCTTTTCCACAACAATTACTTCCTGCTCTTTTTTTAAAAACAAAGTATCCGGTTTCACGGCAATAAGTAACTGGTGGTCCTTGCCAACTACCTTATATGGAATAATTCGCATCTTGCTTTCCCATTCTGGTGCGATTGGTTGACTGCCATAGATAATGGCTTCTGGCTGCTCCGTGAGACGAATTATTTCTGCTGGCATATCCTTTTCTATATTTTTCAAAGATACAAACATTACTGGAAGGCGGGAAATGGGATCATATACTTGATTACCACTATCCACCAGACCCTTGATAGAAAATTCTTTTCCCCCTATTTGAAAAATAACGTCGATTATTTGTTCATATTGGATTTTTGTCACTTCCATCCCTTCCAGATTTCTTCTCGAAAAGTACCAAACAATCGGAAATCCTAACAAAACAAAAAGCCAACTTATCGGATCACCAAACCCTTTAATACTAGCAAGAAGGACAGAAGAAGAAAGATCGAAATCAAACTGGATAAAATAATGAGCACCTATCAATGTTCCTCCGATTAAGAAAGTAGCTAAGTAAAATATCATTAAAGCTTGGATATAGGTACGAAATCGCTTATATCCAAAAGCCGTTGCCACCATCACAATAGAAAACAGAAGCTTCGATATGGGATGATTAGAATAGGGACTGAGCGGCGTTATCGAAAAAAGGATAATAAGGGAACCAATTAGCCCTCCAAGCAATATTCGCCAATGGATGATTTTTTTCTTTAATAGAATGCCTGTTAAATATAGTAATAAACTGTCAAACAGTAAATTTAATAGCCATATCACATCTAAATAAATGGCCAAGCATGTAACTCCTCCTCTCTTTTATAAAAGCAACAAAAGAAGTAAATCTTCTCTCTACTAATCTGTTACGAAAAAGTATAACGTACTTGTTCTTGAAATTCTGTCACTTTCTGTAATCAAAATATCAGAAATTTGCTCTATTTCTAACGGTTTTTGTCACTATATCTCCTCTGTTAAAAACTTTAAGTTCTAGCGAAATATTATCAGTTTTTTTACTAATTCTAAGGAATAAAAATAAAAGAAGCGATGAGGTTTACTATAAATAAAAGGGGAGATTGCTTCATTTTTGAAAGAGAAAACAAAAAAACCTTTCCATTATGAAAAAATGGAAAGGTTTTTGCTATAGAAATAATTACCTTCTGCGGTTTCTATTTCTTAAGAATGTCGGGATATCTAAAGCATCCTCTGGTTGTTGTGCATTGCTTCTTGGTTGTTGTTCCTTTTGCACATGCGGCTCTTCGCGTTTTACTTCTCTATTGTTAACCTGATTATTAATAGGGTTTGTATTATTGTTATTTGGCTTTAAACCGCCAAATCCAGGTCTATCTGGCTGCAGCTGCGATAAATCTTGGTTAAAGCCAGTAGCAATCACCGTAACAACAATTTCATCTTTCAAATCATCATTGATAATGGATCCGAAAATCATATTTACATCTTGATCGGAAGCGGATGCCACAATATCGGCTGCCTCTTGTACTTCATACAAGCTTAAATTCGTACCACCAGTGATATTCATTAATATTCCTTGTGCTCCATCAATGGAAGTCTCCAGCAGTGGCGAAGAAATTGCTTTTTTCGCTGCTTCAGCTGCACGGTTTTCCCCTGCTGCAACACCTATGCCCATAAGTGCAGAACCTTTATTCACCATAATTGTTTTCACATCAGCGAAATCTAAGTTAATCAGACCTGGTGTTGCGATTAAGTCAGAGATACCTTGTACACCTTGGCGTAATACATTATCCGCTTCTCTAAACGCTTCAAGCATCGGAGTTGATTTATCTACGATTTCAAGTAAGCGGTCGTTTGGAATAACGATCAATGTATCCACAGCATCCTTCAATGCTGTAATTCCGCTTGCAGCATGTGTGGATCTTTTTCTTCCTTCAAAAGTAAATGGTCTTGTAACTACCCCTACTGTTAATGCGCCTAGGTCGTGGGCGATTTGAGCAATAACTGGTGCAGCACCTGTCCCAGTTCCGCCACCCATTCCTGCCGTAACAAAGACCATATCTGCTCCTTTTAATGCTTCTTCAATTTGTTCTTTGCTTTCCTCAGCAGCCTTTTTCCCTACTTCAGGATTTGCACCCGCGCCTAATCCTCTTGTAAGTTTTCCGCCAATTTGCATCTTGATTTCTGCTTTAGATAAATTTAATGCCTGTGCATCTGTATTCACAGCGATAAACTCTACCCCTTGTAGCCCATGCTCAATCATTCGGTTAACAGCGTTATTTCCACCGCCACCTACTCCTATAACCTTTATTACAGCTAGTGAATCTATATTTGTATCAAATTCCAACATGACAAATCCTCCTAATTCGTCGATATTCAGCAGTATCGAACTGTCCGCATCTCAAGTCTTGGTGATATGGAGTAACATACCATTTTAATACCTAGACTGACCCTAAACGACTCTCAGCCTTCTCGAAGTTCTTTTTATCAAAATTATGCTTGTCCTATTAAAGACATTTCATTAATCAAAGAAATATCCCATAAATTTCTTAAACTTTGAGGGTTCTTTTTCCACTTGTTTTTTCTCATAAGCTGGTTTTTGGGATGCTGTTTTTTGAACTTTTTCCCTTGTTTCAGCAGGAACAGTAACAGGGTTATGAATATTTCCCCCTTGAAGTTTACTATTTTTATAGGAGAATTTAATTAAACCAACTGCAGTAGTATATTGTGGCTCTCTTACTCCGATATAATCAGGAATAGCAATTCTAACTCGGCTTTGGAAAATATCTTGCGCTAATTCTAAAATTCCCTTCGTACTAGCTACTCCTCCAGTTAATACGAATCCTCCTGGAAGATCGTATACTCCTAGTCTCGCTAGTTCATGACCAACAAGTTCAAAGATTTCTTCTAATCTTGCTTCTATAATATCAGAAATCTCCAATTGATTAAATTGCTGATGCTGATCGCTTCCGATAATAGGAACGCTGAATACTTCCTCTTCAGAAGCATGATCATAAAAAGCATAACCATACTTTATTTTTATTTTCTCTGCATCTTCTGTTGTAGTTCGAAGACCAATGGATAAGTCTTTGGTAATATGATCTCCACCTACAGGAATAACGCTGGTGGCTTTAAGGAATCCATTTTCAAATACAGCAATTGTAGTAGATCCTCCGCCTATATCTACTAACGCCACTCCTAAGTCTTTCTCATCTTTTGAAAGCGCAAAAGATCCTGCGGCAAGTGGCTGCAAGGAGATGTCTTGAATTTCAAGACCTGCTCTTTCCACACATCTTAAGGTGTTATGTAAAATGGTTTTACTTCCAGTAATAATAGTACCTTCCATTTCCAATCTTACACCAATCATTCCTCGCGGATCAGTAATTTCATCTAATCCATCTACAATAAATTGTTTAGGAATTATATCAATAATCTCTTTTTCTGGGGGAATGGAAACTACCTGTGCAGCATCCTTTACCCTAATTACATCTTCAATTGTAATTTCGCGA
The DNA here is from genome assembly GCF_038006525.1 of Niallia sp. FSL W8-0951. Classification (NCBI taxonomy): domain Bacteria; kingdom Bacillati; phylum Bacillota; class Bacilli; order Caryophanales; family Bacillaceae; genus Niallia; species Niallia sp. FSL W8-0951. The sequence goes on along the minus strand of NZ_JBBOVK010000001.1, from coordinate 688,839 downwards.
TTTTCACTTGAAACTGCAACTACTCCACGTGAGGTTTGCAGATTTACATGATTTCCCGAAACGCCAACAACTACTTGCTTTATCTCCATCCCAACCATTCGTTCGGCCTGCTCAATTGCTTGTCGAATAGAATGAACGGTTTCATCTATATCCACAATTGAACCTTTTTTTAAACCTTCTGATGGGACGATGCCTACACCAATAATATTTAAAGATTCGTTAATCATTTCTCCAATGATTACTTTTATGCTGGATGTACCGATGTCTAGACTTACATAAAGTTCATTGCTGTTCATTCTCGGGCACCTCCTTTTGCATTTTAAATAATGTGAACAACAAGTTATGTCATACAGTCAAAAATTCAACTTTTTTATCAGAAGTAATGTCTGCTATTTACATAGTTTATTTGATATACATAAAATAATCTAATCTTCACAACTATTCTATTGTATACCAGGCAACACCATATTTTCACTAAGTTTTCGCAAAGTGTCAACACAATTTTGGTCTTTTTTACTACAAATAGGACTAATTACTTATTCCACAAGGAAATATCGTAATTCACTTCCACTATATCTATTAATATTTAAATTATTCGCCAAAACTAATATATTCCCTTTTTTCTCTGTCAACTTTTTTCATTTTTTTCAAGAGAATGCGCATTTGATTTCTTTAAGATAATACTGCGGATGACAGCTATATTTTGAAATAGTCGAACACCAAATGCAAAAATAGCCGCTAAGTATAAGTCTACACCAAGATGTACACCTAGAAAAGCTAAACTTGCTGCAAGAGCAATATTAAAGAAGAACCCAGTTACAAATACTTTCTCGTCGAATATATTTTGCAGATGAGCACGAATTCCTCCAAATAAAGTATCCAGTGCAGCGAGAACAGCGATTGATAAATAGTTAGCATATTCGTCTGGCACTTTTATATCGGTTAATAATCCCAATACTATCCCAACAATCAACCCAAATATAGGAAGCCACATTAAGAATCTCCTCCTTTACTTGTACTTACAGGCTTCATATGATGGATATTTATGGGGTTACTATATGCTGGAATGTTGATCGGTTCTTTTGGCATCACGACATTCAATAACAGATTAGATAAGAAAAATTCATCTGCTGACTTGGAAACCTTCATGTAATTAAATAGTTTTTCAGCAGTGTCAGCATCCTTCGCTATCACTTTTATTTCAATTGGCAGCTGATTCAGGGGGTTCCCATCCATTTTTAACACATTGTTAATTTCACGGATAACCGTTGTATTTACATAACGATTATCATTTATCGCTATCTCCTCAGCACCATATAAGTTTAATTCATTTACTAACCGTTGTAATAATTCAGAGGTAACTACTCCGGGATCTTCACCTAAAAGAATTTCTGTACTGACAGGCTCAATCTTTAAGATAATTCCCTTTCCCGTTACTTCTGTTAAGCCCGCTTCCTGCTTTAATTCTGCCAAAGTCTCTTTCAATACCGCTTCTTTGCTTCTTGGGGTTTCATTCTCATATTCTTCTATCTTTCCATTAGTCGAACGTATCTCATCTATTAGCTTTAACTCTATTTTTTTCTCTTGGATAAGATCTTCTCTTAACTCCCAAGTATCTCTCGTGTCTCGGACAGCAGGTTCTTTTATTGTCTGAAATTGAACTGCTATCATAAATCCAGCAATAAGCGTAATTCCCGTCATGGTTATAAATTTCTTATTCAAAGCGCATCATACTTTCTAAATCATACTTATCGTTAATTAACATTTAAAGGATCCATTTGTATCATTCTTTTTTTCTCAAGCGTAAATCTTACATTATCATTTACTAACAAATCCTTTACGCCACCATTGATATTTATTGCGCCTTCTAACACATCGCTATCGCCAATTGCCGTAATAACAAAAGGGGCCGGGTGCTGGTAACCATCTATTTCAATTACGGGACCATTACAAATGATATAAGAATTATGTGCTAGTCTTTGTCCATTGATACTAATCGCTTCTGCACCAGCAATATACAGCTCGTTAATCACTTTAAATACATGATGCTCATGTACCAAATAATTATTGACATTATCTTCCTTTGGATTATACTCACCATCTTCCAAAGCAATTTGTACCCCTTCCCCTTTTACTGCAACCTTTCCTAAATATATCCGGTATTTTTCCGCATCTTCTGCCAAGTTATAATAAGTCTCTGCTTCATTAGAAAGCTTCTTCTCTAATTGAACCAATTCCCTTTGGTTTCCCTTTAACTCCTTATATAACTCATTATTCTTTTCTTCCTGCTCGATTAGCTCATTGCGCAAATCCAAATCTCTTTCAAATTGGCTCTCGTTCAGTCCTTTACCTTCATCTTTTTTTGTATTTTGATAGGAAAAAGAAATCATAAATCCAAGTACAAGAAAAACTAAGGAGAAGATAACATTTCTTCTTCTTTTATTATTCTTCACTCTTCTTTTCCCCTTCCGAATCAAAAGCTTTAAAATAGGAACCTACCTCTAAATCAATAACGCCTTTTTTATCTGTATTCAACTGGGAAATGATGGATGGATAATGCTGCATCTTATCAGAAAAAGAGGATAAAGAAGCTAATACCTGATTCCCATCATTCATATATACAGTAACACGCCACTTATCTGTATTCCTAGGAGTATACCTTACTTCAGAAATCGCATTATACACTTCTGCTGACAGTTTATTTAGTTCTTCCTCTATTTTTTTGATTACTTTATCATCGCTCTTCATATCCTTAATAATAGGAGCATCATAGGGACTATTGGTCATTGCTCTATCCTGCAGCATCTCCCCATTTTCAAGAAGTGGAATAAATTCATTCTTTACTTCAAAGTAAGCAATCTTCCTGTACTCTTTTACGTCTATATGAACAGTATTTGGAAAAACAATAGAAATCTTAGCAGATTTAATTCCACCTGAGTCTTTTAATTTCTCTGTGAGCTTATCTTTTTTGATTGTCCAAATATTTGTTTTGCTGTTAATTCCGCTCATTTTCTCCAAGTCTTCAAAAGAATATAAACGATTCCCCGTAATTTCGATGTTTTTCACATGACTTAAAGGTGATTGGAAGTATATAACGCAAACGATGATTAGGAAGAATAGAAGGAGAAGGAAAATAAGGCGGCGATTCGCTTTTCTTCGTCTCTGCTCTTTTAATTTTGGAATTCTATCTTCTAAAGAAACTACCTTCCCTTTTTCCAAAAAATCACCCCGATATTATTAAATAAGGAAATAGTACATAACAATACAATAGGTTGTCCACCTTTTTTTAACAAACACATTTTCTATTTGCTATCTTATTTTTTCTTGTTATTGATTACTTCCTTCATGACATTATACAGCCTCATTGCCGCATCAGGAATACCTAATTTTTTGGAAGCCTCTTTCATCTCCTTCAGCAAAACAGGATTTAGCATGATAGTATCCATTTCTTCTATCAATTTTTGGCCATTCATATCACGTTCAAGGAGCATTTTGGCTGCTCCGTTACTTGTTAATGCATGTGCATTTTTTTCTTGATGATTATTCGTTACATAAGGACTTGGCACAAGAATGCTCGGAATACCAAGCGAGGTTAACTCACTTAATGTTGTTGCGCCGGCTCTTGCAACAGTTAAATCAATACTCGTTAATACTTCAGGCATATTATGGACAAATGGCTTAATAATAACATTTTCCGGATTGCCGACACGCTCTACTTCTTTCTTTACCGCTTCGTAATGTACCTCTCCTGTTACATAAAGAACTTGATAAGCTTTTTCCCCTAATTGTGGTAAAGCCGCAATTACAGCATCATTTATCGGTCTTGCTCCTCTGCTCCCGCCAACAATAAGAACAGCGGGTTCTTTTAATTTTAATCCGACTGATAAGCGACCTTTTATTCCATCCTGGTTTAACACTTCGGATGCCCTTGGATTCCCAGTCATCACAACTTTTTCATCTGGGAAAAAAGAAGCAGCTTCTTCAAAACAAATCGCTATTTTATCGACATATCTACTTAAAAACTTATTGGTCAACCCTGGAACACTATTTTGTTCATGAATAATAGTCGGTATTCCAAGCTTAGCTGCCGCATATACAACCGGGCCACAAACATATCCGCCTGTTCCGATGACAACGTCTGCTTCAAATTCTTTTAAAATCGCTTTACTTTTTTGTACACCTGCAATAAATCTCCAAACTGTTTTCACATTTTCCGGGGAAAGTTTTCGTTTAAACCCTGTGATATGTATTGTTTTAAATGGAATATCTTCTCTTCTAACTAATTTACTTTCTAGCCCTTGCTCTGTTCCGATATAAAGAAATTCAGCATCCTTCACTTCTCTTTTTATTTCGCGAATCAATGCTAATGCAGGGTATATATGTCCCCCTGTTCCTCCGCCGCTTACTACTATTTTCATTCTTTCCACCTCAAAATACTTCTCATCTCTACTTTTTCCTGAAAAAAACGTTGTTTTCTTCTCTTTTACATTATAGCTTCAAATAACATAAAACAGAAATAATCTTCTGCTATTTTTTAAGATATTTTTTAGCTTTGCCGTCATCTCCCAAATAATAGATACCTTATTGTACTATATTTTAAACTTGCTTTATGAATATCTTGAAAATGATAATGAAATGTAATACATTTCGTCTTCCTACAAGTCATATTGTCATGTTTGAAAAAGATTTATCATATGTGTGAAAAAAATAAATTTTTTGTATTCTATAACACTCCTTCCCTTTTTAAGGCAGAAACTACTACGATAAACAATCTTTAGCTTTCCACATAAAAAACCTAGTAAATGAGAATGCACTCACTTCACTAGGTTTCTATAAATTCTATAAAAATATCCAATTATGAGGCTTCCTCGCCTATTAAGGATAAGAGGCTGCATTTAATACCGCGAAAATCGGCTTACATTTAGAAGGATGCCTATCGCTATTAACATAAGTGTCAGCGATGAGCCGCCATAGCTTAAAAACGGAAGTGTAATCCCTGTAACCGGCATTAGCCCTGTTACCACCCCAATGTTAATCATAACTTGAATTGCAACCATGGAAATGATCCCGACTGCCACAAAGCTTCCAAATAAATCTTGAGCTCCTAATGCAATTCTTATGCCTCTCCAAAGTAAAAGTGCAAATAATAATAAAATCAGAGAGCCGCCGATAAAGCCTAATTCTTCTGACAGAATCGCAAAAATGAAATCTGTCTGGGGCTCAGGCAAGTAGAAGAATTTTTGTCTGCTTTCCCCAAGGCCTAAACCGAATAAACCGCCTGGACCAATTGCATATAAAGATTGGATTATTTGAAATCCGCTTCCTAATGGATCTGACCACGGATCCAGAAAGGATGTTATCCTTTTAATCCTATAAGGGGCTGATGCAACCAGTCCGATAAAACCAGCTACTCCAATAAGACCTAATATAACAAAATGGCGAATGCGAGCACCAGCAATGAAAATCATGACAATACTTGTACCAACCATAACTGTCCCAGTACCTAAATCCGGCTGAAGCATAATCATTCCGAAGGCAAGGAATACCAGACCTAATGAGGGAAGTAACCCTTTTTTAAAGGAGGTTATATGCTTTTGATTTTCCGATAGAAATTTTCCTAAGAAAAGAATCATTGCTATTTTCATAAATTCAGAGGGCTGAATGGAAAAAGCTCCTACTCCAATCCAGCTTTGTGAACCATTTCGAACTAACCCCACTCCAGGAATTAAAACAACGACAAGTAAAATAAAACAAACTATAATAATCGGTTTAGCCCAGGATCTCCATATCCAATAATCTAGATTCATAATAAATAACATTGCTGCAATTCCGACCCCTGCAAAAAGCATTTGCCTTTTAGCAAAGAAAAAAGAATCACCTAAATTTCGTTCCGCCATAACAGCACTAGCACTATACACCATGATTAACCCTATAGCTAGCAATGTAAATGTAATAATCATTAAAATTATATCTGGAGTCGTTTTTTTTGATGGCACCATTAACACCTCGAACCTGCAAGATTAAGGGCTTGCAACAAAGAAAAGCGATTTATATCCAGATTTCTTTGTATACTACTGAGGAATCGGATAAAAAAAAGAAAGCTCTGTAAATCATCAGTTAAAACAGGAAAAAGGGAAGATTGTTCCTTCCACCCCAATTTAGATGAAATGGAACCTGCATCCTTTTTCTACTAACCTTGTTATCATTTACAGAGCTTACTTTAAAGTAAGTATTTTATATGGATACTTTTTTATTTCTATCCATATAGATCTCAAGTTTTCTTTCAACGCCTACTTACAGACAAGCCCTTATTTAAGCATATGCACCGCATTGATAAAAATGTCTCCTCTGACTTCAAAAGTTTTATATTGATCCCAGCTTGCACATGCTGGGGAAAGAAGAATAACATCTCCGCTTTCTGATAAGTCATAGGCAGCAGGTACTGCTTTGTCCACATTATCGACGCGTTTAATGGTTTTTATTCCTGCAAGCTTGCCTGCCTTCTCCACTTTTCCAGCAGTTTGTCCAAAAGTAATCATAGCTTTTACATTTTTAAGAGATGGAATGAGTTCATCAAATTCATTTCCACGGTCCAGTCCACCAGCTAGCAGAATAACCGGTTCATTAAAGGCTGCAAGGGCATTTTGTGTTGCCAGAATATTTGTTGCTTTCGAGTCATTATAGAATTTCCGTCCATTAACTTCTTTAATAAATTGCAGACGATGCTTAACCCCTTTAAAGGTACTTAATACTGCAAAAATACTTTCATTTGTTACACCTGATAATTTTGCTGCTGCAACAGATGAAAGGATGTTTTCTAAATTTAATGCACTTAAATACATTATATCTGACAATGCCATAATTTTTTGATCATTAAAATAAATAATATTATCTTTTACATAGGCCCCATACTCAAGTTCACGTTTTGCAGAAAAAGGAATAATCGTTGCATTGCTGCTGTTCGCGATATCCATGACAATCTCTTGTTCGACGTTCACAATTAAATAGTCACTTTCATCTTGGTTTCTCGTAATGTTTCCTTTTGCCTTCGCATATTCTTCCCGTGTCCCATGATAATCTAAATGTGCCTCATAAATATTTGTAATGATCGCAATTTTCGGCTTGAATTTTTCAATTCCCATTAATTGAAAGGAGGATAATTCAATCACTATTTTATTATCTTCCTCTGCAACTTGGGCTACATTAGAAGCAACTGTTCCAATATTCCCAGCTATCAGTGGCTTTTTCTTATCAACTTCTAACATATCAAACAATAAGGTTGTGGTCGTTGTTTTCCCATTTGACCCAGTGATCGCAAGGAATGGGGCTTCGGAAACTCTATATGCTAGTTCTACCTCTGTGATGACAGGAATGCCGCGCTCCACCGCCCTTTTAATCATTGGATTAAAGTAAGGAATGCCAGGGTTTTTTACGATCAGCTGGAAACCTTCCTCCAGTAACTCAATAGGATGGCTTCCGCAGATAACCGTTATTCCTTGTTCTAATAAACCTTGCGCTTCCGGATTTTCATCCAATGGCTTACTATCATTTACTGTTACAAAGGCCCCTAAATTATGTAGTAATTGAGCTGCGCTTACTCCACTTTTAGCAAGGCCTAATACTAGTATTTTTTTATGATGAAAATCGTTAATCTGCTTCATTATAACCACACCTCAATATAAATTCCTAGAGCGGCGAATAATAATCCTACCGTCCAAAATGTCACAACTACTCGCCATTCAGACCAGCCAACTAGTTCATAATGGTGATGTAATGGACTCATACGGAAAATTCTTCTTCCTGTTGATTTAAAAGATATTACTTGAAGAATGACTGAAAGTGTCTCAATAACAAATACTCCACCTATTAATATTAACAAGATTTCTGTCTTTGTTAAGATAGCAATCGCTGCAATAGCACCTCCAAGTGCAAGTGAACCAGTATCTCCCATAAATACTTTTGCTGGATGGGCATTGAATACTAAGAATCCTAAAACTGCGCCCACAATGGCTACCGAGAAAATACTAATTTCAAACTGTGATTGACTCCATGCAAGGACAGCAAACGCTCCAAACGCCACAGCAGAAGTCCCAGAAACTAATCCGTCCAAGCCATCTGTTAAATTCACCGCATTAGAAAATCCAACTAACCAAAAAATAATAAATAGTGCATAGAACCAACCTAATTCTAGTGGTTTATCTACAAAAGGAATCGAAATAGCAGTAGAAAATTCGTTTTCGCGTAAAACAAAGTAAAAAATAAGCGAAATAACAATCTGCCCTAATAGCTTTTGTCTAGAAGTTAATCCTAAATTACGCTTCATCACTACTTTTATAAAGTCATCTAAAAAGCCTAACAATCCAAACCCGACTAATACTAAAAGTAATAAATACGTCTTAATCGTCGGCTCTGAAAATTTATTAATCATTACCAAAGTCGTTACCACAATGGAGAAAATAATCATTAAGCCCCCCATAGTTGGCGTTCCCGTTTTTTTCTGATGAGATTTCGGTCCTTCTTCTCTAATGCTTTGTCCGAATTTTAATCTTCGCAAGAAGGGAATAAAAAAGGGAGAAATTAATACCGTTATTAAAAAACCTAATAGAATCGTAAAAAAGATAACTTTCTCCTGCATTTTAATTCCCTCCTTTCACTTGATTGTTTGTATTTAATACATGCTCTCTAATTACCGCTATATCATATGTTTCTATATGGGAATTCAGACTGTTTTCTTGCAAAAAAATAAATTTAGTTGTTTTTTCTTGTGCTTGTAATTGTTGCTCGTAAATTTTGCTCATTTTTAATATGCCTTCCTTTAAATCTTTTGTATAAAAAATTGGAAAATGATTAGGTGTATAGGTTGGGAGTTCCATCCCCTCTTCCCAAATCGCTCCAATTGCTCCATTTGTTATAGCAGCACTCAAATCACCAGAGTTATCTTTATATAATGGAATAAACAGTCCTTTTGGCTGTTCGCACTCTGCTAAGAATGACACGGTTTGAAAACGCAAATCTTCTTTCACAAACCCTTTTGCTTCAGGTATAGCCTGGAGGATTAATTTATAGGACAGTGTCATTTTTTCTCTCCTCTATCGCTTCTTTTGCAACTAAACGGTCATCAAAATCTAACACTTTAGAACCAATAATTTGATACGTTTCATGGCCTTTCCCTGCAATTAGAATAACATCATCAGGCTGGGCTTGATCAACAGCAAAGGCAATAGCCTCTTTGCGATCAGAGATTATTGTATAATTCTGTTCTCCCTTAACTCCTTGCTCCATATCTTTTAATATGGCAAGCGGATCTTCACTTCTAGGATTATCGGAGGTTAGGATAGCATAGCTCGCTTCCTCACAAGCAATTTTCGCCATTAAAGGACGCTTCGTCTTGTCTCTATCTCCCCCACAGCCAACGATTACATATATGTTATTCTTAGCAAATTCTTTTACCGTTTGCAAAGCGTTTTGCAAACTATCAGGTGTATGTGAATAATCAACGATCACTGAAAAATCTTGGCCGGCATTAACCGTTTCAAATCTCCCTGCGACTCCTGCTACCTTTTCAAGTGCATTGATGGTCACTTCCATTGGAATATTACTTGCAATTGCAGCACCAATGCTTGCTAGTGTATTATACACGTTAAATTTTCCAACCATTTTCAACTGGACAGAATGTATGCCAAGCGGAGAATGTAAATCGAATGATGTACCTGCTGCCGTGATTTTTATATTTTTTGCCATTATATCAGCTTCTGTATCAATTCCATATGTTAGAATATGAGCCGCTGTAATGGTTTCATACTCATTTGCTGCTGCATCATCTTTATTTAGAATAGCAAATTTCGGCTTTTCAGACGAAAAGGCATTTCCTAGTCTTGTAAAAAGCAATCCTTTCGCTTTTTTATATTCTTCCATCGTACCATGATAATCTAAATGATCTTGACTAAGATTGGTAAAAACAGCAATATCATAATCACAGCCAAATACTCTGCCTTCTACAAGGGCATGGGAAGATACTTCCATAACAGCTGTATCAACTTTTTGTTCCACCATTTGATGAAACAGCTTCTGAAGTGTCACAGCTTCTGGAGTTGTATTTTTTGTTTCTTGTATTTCCTCACCGATTTTGGTATACATCGTACCGATGATTCCTGTTTTTTTATGCGCCTCTTTTAATATAGCATCTATTAAATGGCTAGTTGTTGTCTTTCCATTTGTACCTGTTATCCCAATAAGCTGAAGCTTTTGGGTCGGCTTTTGATAAAATACATCTGCAAGCACACTACTAGCTCTTTTTGTATCTTTTACAATGATAACTGGAATAGGCAAGGATAAACTTCTTTCTGCTATGACAGCGACTGCCCCAGATTCGTATGCTTTTTGGGCAAAATCATGACCATCCACTGTATATCCTTTTATACAAATAAAAAGACTGCCATCTGATACTTTGCGATTATCATTCTCTATTGATTTTATTTCCACATCTTCTCCGGTATAAGAAGTGTATGGCTGTAAACTCTCAATAAGTTTTTTTAATTGCATCGCTTTTTGATTCCTCTTTTCTCTAGCTCTATATGTAATCTTTGATTGCTCATAAATATTAATTATATACTAAATAATGAACCAGCCATATAGATTATACAATTTTCTTAGCGTATATTATTTTACATGATTAAAAAAAATTTATCTATGTTGTACCTTATTGTTGGAGAATTTATATTAGAAGAATAATTTAAGATAGAGGAAAATTTTAATTATGTACATACGAGCTCGATTCCAGTATTAACAGGATCTAGAGGCTTTTTTTATAGGGGAAAGAGAAGCGGCACGTATTATTCGGCCGCCTCTTATCCAATTAATTAAACTGAATCAAAATGGTTGATCCTTCCTTCACTTTTGTTCCAGGTTCTGGAGACTGCTTAATCACCGTATCCCCGCTTCCGCTTGAATCAATTTTAAGATTAATAAACATTTCACTAATATCTTTTTTCGTATGCCCAACAAGGTCTGGCACTTCTATTAATGGATTTTCCGGATATTTATATACTTTGTCAATTTGATCTTTACGCGGTTCCACACCAAGGGCTCTCAAACTATCTCCCATAATCGCACCAACAATTGGAGCAGCAACCGCACTACCGAATTGCACCGTTCCTTTTGGGTTATCTACTGCCACGTACACAACTAATTCAGGATCATCAGCAGGTGCAAAGCCGATAAAGGAAAGAATATAGTTATTTTCTAAATATCTTCCACCAGAAGCTTTTTGAGCCGTCCCAGTTTTTCCACCAACTCGATAGCCTTCCACAAAGGCCTTTCCTCCAGATCCCTTTGCCACAACATTTTCTAATGCCCGTCTCACTTCTTTAGATGTTTCTTCAGAAACTACCTTTCTCTTTGCAACAGGTTTTTTCTCCATAACTACTTCACCTGTAGATGGATCAATCAATTCTTTTGCTACATAAGGAGTATATAAAGTACCTCCATTAATTGCGGCAGATAGTGCCGTAACTTGCTGAATTGGTGTTACGGCGACACCTTGACCAAATGCTGTAGTCGCTTGCTCCACCGGGCCTACTCTGTCCATGTTAAACAAAATCCCTTTTGATTCCCCTTGTAAATCAATTCCTGTTTTTTGCCCAAATCCAAAATCACGAATATATTGAAACAGCTTATCTTTGCCAAGACGTTCCCCTAATTCTACAAAACCAGGGTTACAAGAATTTTGAACGACCTCTAAAAACGTTTGCGAGCCATGTCCTCCTCGCTTCCAGCATTTAAGTTTTGCTCCACCCACTTCTGCATACCCTTTATCATAAAAAGTGTCCTTATCTAAGTCCACTTTTCCTTCTTCTAAAGCTGCTGCCAATGTAATAATTTTAAAGGTAGATCCTGGTTCATACGAACTCCAGATCGGTAAATTACGATTATAAACAGTGGAATCCACATTTTGAAAATCAGATGGATTAAAGCCTGGTCGACTTGACATTGCCAAAACCTCGCCAGTTTTTGGGTTCATCGCAAGTGCGATAATCGATTCAGGATCATAGGTTTGTTGAGCTATATCCAATTCTCTTTCTACAATCGTTTGAATTTTTGTATCAATAGTAAGGACTAAATCATTCCCATTTACCGGAGCTTCATAGGCATCAGCCATATCATTCATTCTCTGCCCTTTCGCATCCGAATAATATTGAACAGATCCCTTCTTTCCCTTCAACTCATCATCATATTCCAGCTCTAAACCTATTAGCCCTTGATTATCAATACCAGCAAACCCTAATACATGGGATAAATAATTTCCAAAAGGATAAGATCGCTTTGAATCTTCACCAATATATACACCGTCTATATCAAGTGCACGAACTTTTTTGGCTTTTTCATGCGTGATTTTCCTGCCTTCTTTTAAGCGAACACTCATCTCCCTTTGAATAATCTGCTTATAAACAGATTCCTTATCTGCTTCTAATACTTCTGCAAGCTTTTCAGCGGTGTCGGCTGGATCTTTAATTTGGCGTGGTACTATATAAACCGTTGGCGCACTGACATTAGTGGCAAGCGCTATTCCATTGCGATCCAAGATCTCTCCTCGTTGTGGCTCAAAAGCAATTTGTCTACTCCATAAATTTTTCGCTTTCGTTGTAAGCTCGTCCCCTAGAAAAAATTGAACATACGCTAATCTTGTATCAATTATTAGAAAAATAACTATCCCAGCAACAAGCGCTATCAACAATCGCTTCCGAACGGTTACGTTTGAAACCCGCATACAGATGGAACCTCCTTTATACTAACTCAATTGAAATATATGCTTGTACGAATCGGAATAGAACGGGGAGTATTGGTTAGTTGGTTTGTAAGGAGGGAGGGGATTTTGTGAGGAATTTTTTTGCTGAAAGCACTTTTCCTGCTTCTTCCGGTTATTTTGGTGTTCATCTCCTTTATGAAAATCACTTTTCCTACTTCTTCTGATTATTTTGGTGTTCATCTCCTTTATGAAAACCACTTTTCCTGCTTCTTCTGGTTATTTTGGTGTTCATCCCTTTGATGAAAACCACTTTTCCTGCTTCTTCTAGTTATTTTGGTGTTCATCCCTTTGATGAAAACCACTTTTCCTGCTTCTTCTGGTTATTTTGGTGTTCATTCCTTTGATGAAAACCACTTTTCCTGCTTCTTCTAGTTATTTTGGTGTTCATTCCTTTGATGAAAGCACTTTTCCTGCTTCTTCTGGTTATTTTGGTGTTCATCCCCTTGTTGAATACTGTCTTTCACTCATAATACGCCCACTGATGTACACCAATAAGCCTATAATGCTTATCTAATATTCTCTTAATCCTTCGCATTCCTCCCGATATCAGACACCAGTCATGTATTTCTTTTGTCGTTATCTTTCTTTCTGGAAAAAGCAGCTTAAATTCTTTAACACTTCGTAAAACAGCTAACTCCAAGCTTTCTGTATATCCACATACATCACATTTGATCATTGCACTTTCTGTTGAAATGAACAGTGAGTTACATTTATCGCAAAGGATTCCTTTCTTAAGTTCTTCATAGGTATAACTTGGCATTCTTCGATAAGGTGATTCATCCATATGAAGAGCGATCAACTTTTCAGCAAAGACCGCATGCTGTTTTTTTACTTGTGATTTATTTTTTTCTAATAATTTAACATAACGATTTAATTGGTTAGGATAAATGCAAGGCAAATGAAGTGGAGCTTGATATAAGATAAATTCGGGGTTTATAAAAACAACGTGTGGAATAATTGTAATGGAGTAACCAAGCTGGTGAACTAATTGTCTTAATAATGAATCGGTTCGTTTTAATTGAGTAATAGGATTATTGATTTCTACTTTATTGTTTTTCTTATAGAATCGATCATTTTCATAATAAAAGTCACCTTCATAGTTCTTAATTTCATAGAGATGAAGTGCATCTCCTTCTATCAATAAGGAGTCGATTTGAAATGTCGTCTGGTGTGATTGTAATAATAAATCATTTAATATAATACTATTTGGGGCTAAATCCTTTAAATACTTATCAAACTTCCTCTCTCCTTCCCAGCCTTTCCCTTGATTTAAGTACTTTGTCTTCAATTCATTAGATAATTCCATTCGGCTATTTAATGATTTTAATAAAGCTAATTCCAGTGGTTCCCTTCTTTTCTTATACAATTTTTCACCCTCCTATTTTACTGAAGCATTACAAACGAACGCTTATTTCTAGTATACAATACCGCGTCCATCTCCAACAAAAAAGCTTCACTACATCTCAAAAATGTAGTGAAGCTCTCTCTTACTCTGGTTCTTTTAACTTAACCGATACCTTATCGTTTTCTTTAACCTTAGACCCTGCTTTTATACTCTGAGAGGACACATATCCACTGCCGGAACTTTCAAGTTTCAGCTTATTGAGGTCCACTACTTTTAAAACATCGCGTAATGACCAGCCCTTCATATTAGGAACTGTTTCTTTACCATCCGTCTTTAAGATTACTTTCTCGCCTTTTAGATAAGTATCTCCTTTGACTGGAAGCTGTTCTTCCACTGTCTTGCCGTCTCCGATAATAACGGCATTCAGCCCTTTATCCTCTAGAATTTTCTTCGCCTCTTCTGCAGTCATTCCACTTAAATTGGGGATTTCAATCGGCTTCGAAATTACTTCTTTTGTTGGTACTATATCCATATACTGCAGACTGCTCTTCATGACTGAAGTGAAAATTTCAGCGACTGGTTCAGACCCAGTTTCCGTTTCCTTTAGCTCTGGCTGCTGAACAGCAACATACATTATTAATTCAGGATCATCCTTCGGAGCCATACCTAAAAAAGAAAAAATGTAATCATTTTTACCTTCTAAATAACCGCCGCCGCTTTTAGGAATTTGTGCGGTTCCTGTTTTACCGGCAACATCATATCCATCAATATTGAATTTTTTGTAACCCGTCCCTTTTTTACTCGTAATAACTGTTTCAAGAATATCGCGGACTTCTTTGGCTGTTTTTGCAGAGATTGGTGTTCCTGCCACTTGCGTCTCGCCTTTTTTGATGATTTTCCCTGTATTTGGATCTTTAATCTGTTCAATAACGTACGGCTTCACCATTTTTCCATCATTGGCAATAGCTGTTGCCGCTTGAATTTGCTGAATTGGTGTTAAAGCTGTACCTTGACCAAAAGCAGTTGTAATTTTTTCTATTGGCCAATTAAATACAATCGAGCTATTTGCTTCTCTTGGTAGGTCGATTCCAGTTGGCTGATCAAGGCCGAATTTTGTTAAATACTCTCTGAATGTCTCAAAGCCGATTTTTTCCTTGGCAAGTTTCGCGAACGCTACATTGGAAGATCGCTGAACTCCTTCTAAATAAGAAATCTTTCCCCAACCAGCTCCATTATTATGATCTCCTATTCCTTCATATCTGCCTGACTGATAATAGTCGTTTGGATTGAATACTCCTTCTTCCACCGCTGCAGCTAAAGTAAATATTTTCATAGTGGATCCTGGTTCATAATTGGTTTCAATTGCTTCATTATGCCAGGAAGCTGTAATACCTTCTCTTGTTTCGGGATCAAAGGATGGTCTTTGACTCATCGCTAATATTTCTCCTGTTTTCGGATTAGCTACAATCGCAATCATTTTTACAGGATTATATTCTGCATTTACCTTATTCAGCGTATCTTCTAAAAAGGATTGGATTTTCTTATCAAGTGTCAAATAAACATTCTTGCCATTTTGAGCAGGCACGATTTTATCCTTACTGTTTGGCAAAATATAGCCCCAAAAATCTTTACTATACTGCATACTGCCATTTGTACCTGTCAGCATTTTATTTAAACTTTCTTCAATACCTAATCTGCCTGTTTCCTTACCTTCATCCTCTTCTAAATAGCCGATAACATGGGAAGCAAAGATTCCATTCGGATAAAAACGCTTTTTCCCTTCGACAATTTGAATACCAGGAAGCTTTAAATCTTCAATTTTCTTTTTCGTCTCATAGGAAAGATCTTTTCCGGCCTCCCCAAATTCCACTTGTTTTGCGCCCTTTTTGGTTAAAATTCTATAAATCTCCGATTCTTTTAAATCGATATATTTTGCTAATTCTCTAGCTGTCAATTCGGGATCCGCAACATGAACATTTTTATCCAGATTCTTACTCAATGATTCATCTGTTACAGCAACTAGCTTATAGGAAACTGCATCCTCTGCAATTACGTCCCCATTGCGATCTAATATACTTCCTCTTGAAGCCTCTAGCACACGGGAAGTGTTATGTTTTTTTTCTGCTTGCGCAGCTATCTCTACTCCTGACACTTCTCCTGTCGCCTGAATATAGACAAACCGAATAACTAAAACAAAAAAGAGCAGACAAAAGAAAACAAAAAGGATGGCTGCTCCAAAATTAATATTAGGTTGTTTTCGGATCATTGCTTAATGCACAACCTTTACATTGTCTTTACTAAAATCTAAACCTAATTTCCCTGCTACTTTGCGTAAGCGTTCAAAGCTGCTTAAATCCTTTACTTGTGTATCTAATTCTTTGTTTGACTTTTCAAGCGAATTAATGGAGCTTTCCGCTACTTGAATATCTTTATTTACTTGATAAATCTCCGATTGATTGCTTACAATTTTTACGCCGCCAATACAAATAATGACTACAAAGGCAATTCCTAAAATCTTCTCTCCAGGAGATAATAATGATTTAGTCTGTTTAATAACCTTTTTAACCGACTGCTTTTCTTCTTGTTGTTGATATTGATCCTGCTGCATTTTTCTTGCTAAGTTGCTCATTTAATTACCTCCTGCACCCTTTGGTTATTGTTTTTCTGCAACACGTAGTTTCGCTGATCTTGCTCTGTTATTAAATTCTAATTCTTCTTCAGATGGGATAATCGGCTTTCTAGTAATTAATTTCAATTCTGGTTTAAACTCATCTGGAATAACCGGTAGTCCTGGCGGCAATGGCGGCAGATCACTCATCTTTTTAAATGTCGACTTACAAATTCTGTCTTCAAGGGAATGGAAGGTGATAACGCTGATTCTTCCGCCTGGATTTAGTAACGTAATGGCTTGCTCTAACGAAGCTTCAAATACGCCAAGTTCATCATTAACTGCAATTCGTATTGCTTGAAAAACTCTTTTTGCAGGATGACCGCCTTTTCGTCTAGCTGGCGCTGGAATAGCTTCCTTAATTAATTCAACCAACTCTCCAGTCGTTTCTATTGGGCGATTTTCTCTTGCTGCCTCAATTTTCCTTGCTATTTGTTTAGAGAATTTCTCCTCTCCATAACGAAAGAAAATTTTAACTAGTGATTCATAAGACCAAGAATTAACAACATCATATGCAGTAACATCCGCTTCATTATCCATACGCATATCAAGTGGTGCATCATGGTGATAACTAAATCCACGCTCAGGAGTATCCAATTGCGGGGAAGATACACCTAAGTCATAAAGAATTCCATCTACATGTGTAATCCCTAAGTTGTGAATTTCTTCTTTTAAATAGCGGAAGTTACTTTTGACAATCGTCAATCTGTCCTTATATGGGGCTAATTTTACTTGTGCATTTTTTATTGCTACTTCATCTTGATCAAATGCAATTAACCTTCCACTGCCTGATAATTTGGAAAGAATTAATTCGCTGTGCCCTGCTCCACCTAAAGTACAATCCACATAAATTCCATCTGGCTTAATATCGAGAGCATCGACAGCTTCATTCAGTAATACTGTTGTATGATTAAACATGAATCCACACCTGTCTATAAATTTTTCTTGTAGGTAGTATTTATTATGTACATAGTGAAAAAATTAAATATCAAACCCAATCATATTTTCTGCAATTTCTGCAAAAGAATCCTCTGATTCGGAAAAATAATTTTCCCACTCTTGTTTATCCCATATTTCAATACGATTAGAAACACCGAGAATAACACATTCCTTCTCTAACTGTGCATATTGAAATAAGGGGGAGGCAATATTAATGCGACCTTGTTTATCAATTTCACATTCTGTTGCTCCGGAGAAGAAAAATCGGGTAAATGCTCTAGCATCTTTTTTGGTTAAAGGTAATTGCTTGAGCTTGTCTTCAATTATCTCCCATTCATTAAGTGGGTAACCGAAAAGACATCGATCGAGGCCACGGGTTAGAATAAAGGTTTCACCTAAGTTCTCTCTAAACTTCGCAGGAACAATGATACGTCCTTTTGCATCAACATTATGATGATATTCACCCATAAACATACCCTTGTCCCCCACTTTCTAACCTCAATGTACCACATTCCCCCACTTTCCTCCACTATTAATTTTAATTCTATCTATTTTGTATATTTCCTGCAACAAAAATAATAATTTTGAAAAGAATAAACGGGGTTCTTTATCACTACTTTTTGAGAATTGGCTGTTTATTTTCTAAAAGACAAAACTAAAGGAGGGAATGAAAATGCGTTATAACAATAAAAAAACCGTCCTATAATTAGGACGGTACAGCTTGTTGACAAAAGGAATTTAGGAAATGCAAATGGAATTATTATGCATTGATTGGAATGGAAGGGGTGAGACTCTGTGGGATCTGCGAGACAGTCTGAGATTCTGCAGGCCTTTAGGCCGAAGCGGCTCAGCGCGAGACCCACGGAAAGCGTACCCCTGCAACGGAAATCAATTCTTATTTAAAAAAATGTATATGTATAAACTAAAACAAACTCCTAATTACTGAATTAGGAGTTTGTCGACAGTCTGAACCGTCCTATAATTAGGGGGTAATCATTCTTTTCTTCCTTATAATTTAATAACCTTATGTGTTCCATCAAAGGCCATCGGCAATTCCATTACATCTTGAATAAAATCCATTCCATATTTATTTAAGAAATAGGTGATATTCCAGACTCTTTCTTGGGGAGACCCTTCTGGCTTTAAATTTTGTTCAATACGGTTAAATTTATTTACCAGTACTTCATGCTTTAATTTTACGGCAGCATCAACTTTGTTCTGCAAAAATTCAAGCTGGCTTACTAAAAAATCTTCATTTTTTTCTAATAACGGCAGCAAACCTTTATACTCTGCCTTCATTTCCTCTTCCACTTGATCATATTTCGTTTTAATTACCTCTTTTATTTCATTAAGTATCTGTTCAATCCGTTCATTTGAGACAGACTTTAAAAATTCCGCACATCTTTCAGAAGTTCCATTAACAAGAACATCCTTTATTGATAATTTTAGTTCCTCTATGTCTGCTTCCACGCTTCTCTCTAAGAGCGTAATATTTAAGCGAGGAATAACTGGCGGCATTTTAATTCCTAAGTGTTCAAAAGCCTTTTTAAGTTCCGCCCAGTACGCAATCTCTCCAGGTCCGCCAATAAATGCTAACGTAGGAAATAATAAGTCTTGCGTTATTGGTCTCGTTACGACATTATTGCTTAGCTTTTGAGGGAATTCACTCGCAATCTCTATTAACTGTTCCATAGTAAAGGATACTGTTCTATCTTTCCCGATAAAACAATTTTCTATTTCATCGTATTGCAGCAATACTCTTTCTTGCTCTAATTCATCATAATAAAACAAGTTAACAGGATTTTCTGCCATTTCAATCACAAGCGAATATCCCTTCTCCTGTACTAACTTTTGTTGTTCTGAAACGGAATCTGCTAATTTTTGAAATTCATTAATTTGTTTAAGGAAAATTTCTTTCTCCAACTTGCGAATCTCTTTATCACCAGAATCAACCAATAGTAATCCATAATCTTGGAATAAACTCATTGTAATATAGCTAAAGAAGTCAACAATCGTAGTGGATTCATGGACAGCATTGTGCAAAAGTTGCAATAAAGGCTTAGAATGATCTGTTTCACCATAGGATTCGACGATTTTTTCCAGCCATTCTATACAGACCTCTTTTTCCAGCAATATATCGGAAGCCATTCTTTTATCCAACACTCTTTGTGGATAAACTGCCTTCTTCATTTTTTCCTTACCTGGTGTATAAATATGATTAATTTCTAAATAATCATGGTCTTCTCCCGCTACCCAGAACACTGGTACAACCGGAATACCTAATTCTTCTTCTTTTTGTTCAGCTAACAGGATAATACTAATTACTTTATGAATAGAGTATAATGGACCTGTTAAAACACCCGCTTGTTGTCCACCTATAACAACTACACTGTTTTCCTTTCTTAATTTAGAAAGGGATTGCCTCACCTTTTCCCCTTGAGGGAACTTTTTCATGTAATCTTCGATATAATCTGCAAGATCATTCCTCATAAAAGTTCTCGTTTCTAATTCTTTAACTCTCTTCTCATAGCTACCATTATCAAGATAAGAATAATGAAAAAAGTCTTCCGCACTATTCTTTTGTTCTAAATAATCTGTTACGAATTTATTTGCCACAGGCAAAGAGAGATTCATCATCTCCATCTATGTACTTCCTTTCTCCAATTCGAGTTTTCCTATATATGTATTTTCTCCTTATTAAAGACTCTTTCTATAGTGGGAGTCCAACCACGAGCTTATCATCCAGCTGCTTATAAAAAGCATTCATTTTATTTCGCTACATAGAAAAGTATAGCATCCCTTTACTATAAAAGAAAAAAAGTTGCTTATAAGCCTTTATCTTTTCGATTTATCTTCTTATTAGCATCTTCCAGATTGAGTCCACCTATTCATTCTAAGTAGCACTGACTTGCTAAACATTTAAGTTATTTTATTGTAATCAACTATTATACCATTCCAAGTGTTCTCCATATAGATAGGAAAAGACCATAAACGAGCAATACAATATATAAAAGGAAAAAAAGAAGAAAGCTTACACGCCAAATTCCTTTAAATACTTTTTTGTATTGTATTTCCTCTTTAAACTTCCAATGAACAATAACAAATAACATGCCAATCAACAAGATAAATATCACAATATACAATAAGACCGAAGTATGCCAGATAGATTGTATAAGAAAATGGACAGAAACAATAAAAAAGATGGTACTAATATCTAGTGCTAGATGTATAGATAGACGATGCTTTTTTGTAATCAACTTACTAATAACAAAAACAATAAACAATGTAAAGATTGGAAAAACCACGAGAAAACTAATGAGATGTGAAGTTAGATTAATCATGGATAAACACCTCTCTTTCTCGTTCTTTTCCCTTAATCATCAGATAAACCGCATTTGCAATAGGCACACTCTGTTTTTTCTTTTTTGCTTCTTCTATTATGTATCCTAAGATGGCATCTATTTCCGTAGGTCTTCCCGCCTCCATGTCCTTTAGCATCGAAGATTTATTTAAAGCTGTTTTTCCTACGACTTCCATACAATACTCTCGATAGATTTTTTTTTCAGATTCGGTTATCGTTAAAACCTCTAATACCTCATTCATCAACATAGTCATCAATTGAGAATAATAAGCGTTTTCCAGCAAAAGACCATTTGGCACCAGCAAAATACTAGTTAAACTATTTACAATACAATTTACGACTAATTTTTTTTGCAGCATTATTTCATATTTATGTTCCATTATAAATAAAAAGTCTTTATTAGTAGCTGTTGTGAGCGTGGTAACTATATCGTCCATTTTTCCTTTTATACAAGCTATTTTTATTGCTCCTACACCAGTATGAATTACTGTTTGCTCATCTTCTTTCATCGCTCCATGTTCGACAATACCTATCAATATATTAGCAACTCGCGAATTCCTAATTGTCTCTATGTGTCCCATTCCATTTTGCAAAAAGCACATTGCTTTTATTTTATCGCCCATTTTTTCCATCTTCTCGTAAATGGACGCTAGTTGATATTGCTTTACTGCGACGATCGTCAACTCTTCTTGTCCATTCCACTCTTTAAAAAACCGTACGCGTACTGTTCGATTTTTCTTTTCGTCATTTGCTTTATAATATATTCCTTTCTCTAGGATTCGCTCGTATTGCTGCTTTGACCGAACATATAAGGTGACATCATGCTTTTCCTTTAACTGGTATGCACATAATAAGCCAATTGCCCCAGCTCCAATAATTGCAATTTCCATTAGAAGCTCCTTTATCGTTTCAAGTTATCGTTAGTTATATATTAACATTTTCTGAAATGTTTGTAGTACGAAAATCACAGGAATAGAAAAAAAATAAAATATGATGCTTGCCTCAAAAACGAAAGAAAAGCTAAAAGACGAGTGCAATCAAATAGTTTTGAAAGATAATCTATAAAAGAGTTTTTTAAGGTTTAATAATATAGAAAGGAATAAAATTAGAGAAGAATGTTACAACTTAATGGGGAGGATGCGGTATTATACTCATTGGATAGATTAAAACACCAACAAATTGATTTTGTTTTCTTTTGCATATGAAAGATTAGAGATTTTAATTGACTTATATAAAGCAGCCGCCCAGATTCTCCTTGTGAGTCAAGTGAATCCAATGATTCTCCTCTGCCTCACTTTTTTATATACAGGAGTCGAGCGGATGCTTCCTAACTGACAGGATTCCTCCTGCAATATAGCATATTTATTTGACCATGTTATTATAGATATAGATCCCATTAGCATTTTAGCTAAAGAAAAACTTTACTTACACCTTGGGAAGTTTATCCTCATCTTTAAAAACCACCATTTGCCTTGCTTTTTCCATCAGTTCCACTAATGCTTTATAAGCGCCTTCCATGGAGTCTAATTCACTTTGCAACGCTTCATTTTCCTTCTTTAATATAGCTAGCTTTTCCTCTAATACCTTCGTTTTCTCTTTAACGGTGGAAGAGTCAATATTTTCTTGCTCCCACTTAGTTGCTTTATCATATAAATCTTTTAAATATAACATCATTTCATCAAATTGATTCTGTATAGGAGCTGGAGATATAGCAGGCTGGACAGCAGTTACTTCTTCTTGAGAAAACTCTTCTGCTACATTTGTCTTTTTCAATTGCTTTCTTTGTTTTTTGGCAAGTTCGATACCAGATTTATATTGTTTGCGTACATATGAATTCCAGCGAAATCCACATGCTGCACTTGTTCTTGATAATAATTTCCCCACTTCTTCAAATGCTTGAAGCTGTGTACCGCCTTCTCTAATATGACGAAGAACAATTTCAGCAAGTAAAATATCTTCATCTTTTGACCAAGCATCTTGTCTCGTTGTTGTCATCAGTATACCCTCCTAGTGTTTTTTATTCATACATATGCATCTACTAGAAAAGATAGACTGATTTATTCATATTACAAAAAGAAAAATTAGCAGCATGCAAAAAGAAAATTTGCTGCTTATAGACCTAGTTAAGATAATAATTCGTCTTCTGACACCACTTTGATACCGTTTCTTCTTAAAAGCGCAGTGGTTACACCCACACCGCCCATTTTTGTGCCATCAAAGTTCCCTGTATATATACTACCACTACCACAAGAAGGACTATTTTCTTTTAAGACTACCATTTCCGCCTCCAAGTCTTTAATAAAAACTAAGGTTTTATTAGCCCCTTCGATATACATTTGCGTCACATCATTCCCTTTAGCATCTTTAACAAATGCTTTTCCATCAAGAACATCATAACCATCCCCTCCGACTATCTCAGCTGGTTCCCTCGGAGTAGAGAAGCCTCCCAATAATTCCGGACAAACCGTTCTTATGTTTTCTTTTTTTATAAACTCTTCTATGTTGGTATCTAAACAATCCGTCCTATTATACCGAACTTTCAGACCTGCTAAACAAGAACTTATGACAATCATTGCTTATCACCTCATATTATGTATTTCTTCTAACTTTCAAAACTTCCTTTTATTTTACTTCAGCTATTTTTGTAATAATAGCTATAATATGAAAAAAAGCACAAGAACTTAAGTTCTTGTGCTTTTAATCAACAAAAAAGATAATTAGTTGCTTACAACTTCTTTCCCTTTGTATGTTCCGCAAGCGCTGCATACACGGTGAGCAAGTTTCATTTCACCACAGTTAGGGCATTCTACCATACCAGGCACTTGTAATTTAAAATGTGTACGACGTTTTCTCTTTGCAGTTTTAGATGTTCTTCTAAAAGGTACAGCCATTCGTCCCACCTCCTTAAAGAGTATTAAGAAAGTAATGAGAAAAGATATTTCCAATCTCACATTTTTCTTTTGCATAATTAAATATGAGTTAATTTACTCATTTTCAAAAAACTTAGCAAGTCCTGCAAGACGAGGATCAACTTTCTTCTCCTGTAAATCTTGCTCTTGGATTACTTCCCAATCATTTCCTGATTGCGGAGCTCCCTCTTCTGTTACATCTTCACAGAAGACTTGCATCGGTACCTCAAGTAAAAGTATTTCTGCTATAATTGGCTTTAAGTCAATTACATCCCCTTTTACCTGATGAACTTCCTCTTCGTCTGTTTCATATTCCGAAACTTTTAATAGGAAGGTTTCTGTTGTTTCAACATTAATTGGATAATCCACGTCTACTAAAGTACGAGAGCAAGGTAGCACGAGCGATCCTTTTATATTTAAATGAAAAGTCACTTTCGTTGAATCAATATCCGTACGTCCTGTTATATGAATAGGAGATACTTTTCTTATGGTCGGATCTGTTTCTTTGATCTCATCCATATTTATTGTTTCATCAATTGGCAATCCCTTACTTCGAAATTTTTGTAACTGGCTTAACGTCCATTTCATATATATCACCCCAAGGCAACAAAGGTAATTATAGCTTTCATATAATTATTTGTCAATATTTTTTCTTTACAGTAAATAATAAGAGATATGTCCTGAATCACGATCATATTTCGTGATTTCTTTTCTATTCTACCCATATTCATCAGAATTGCAACCAAAACTTCCTAAAATGATCTTGATTTCTCTCCCCCTCGCTTCCATTTAAGCTTTTTTAGCAAAGCTTTACTTCAAAAATTCGTAGAATAGAAACTATATTAGAAAGTAGACAGCACTATTAAAACCTCGGTTATATTATATAGCCTCTTTGAAACCAGCATTTAGTCCTATTCTTTTACTGTTTCTCACATATAAATTTACAAGGAATCTTTTTTAAAACAGGCAGATCCATATAGGTTTCTCTTTTATAACCACTATTTTTAGGATAAACTTTTATTAATACAACCATAAAGAATATAGTTAGGGAGAATGTGATGAAAGCAGTTGGAGTAGTAGTAGAATATAATCCATTTCATAATGGTCATTTGTATCATATCCAAAAAGCGAAAGAACTAACACAGGCGGATATTGTGGCTGCTGTTATGAGCGGTCCTTTTCTGCAAAGAGGAGAACCTGCCCTTGTTTCTAAGTGGGCTCGAGCAGAAATGGCTTTGGAAAGTGGAGTAGATCTTATTGTGGAGCTTCCCTATGCTTTTGCCACACAGCATGCTGCCGTATTTGCTTCTGGCGCTGTTGATATTTTGCAAAGCTTAAGTTGTGATTTCTTATGTTTTGGCAGTGAATCAGGCAGCATCGATGCTTTTCAGCAGACTTTTACCCTGCTGCAAGGAAAAGGAATGGAAGAGGATTTACTTGTTAAGGGGTTTATGAAACAAGGAATGAGCTATCCGAAAGCTAAATCATTGGCGATAAAAGAATTAACAACTAGTGATGATCACACCGCGCTAAATCTTAGTATGCCAAATAACATCTTGGGATATGAATACTATAAGGCAGTGCATACCAATAA
Organism: Niallia sp. FSL W8-0951; assembly: GCF_038006525.1. NCBI lineage: Bacteria > Bacillati > Bacillota > Bacilli > Caryophanales > Bacillaceae > Niallia > Niallia sp. FSL W8-0951. The sequence continues at coordinate 663,218 of NZ_JBBOVK010000001.1, read as the reverse complement.
GTATCCCATGGAGATTTGCACAGTTGCCCGCATGAAAGCAGACTATCATGACAAAACATTTACTTCGGATACAATAGCTAGCGCAACAAGCATTCGCGAAGAACTATTGCATGATAAAGGAGACATAAGAAAAATAAAACCCTTCCTCCCCGCAAGTAGTTATCAATTACTACAGCAGTATAAGGAAACATACCTCACTTACCATACTTGGGAGAATTACTGGCACTATTTAAAATTCCGTCTCCTTCAGTCAACAGCAGAAGAGTTAGCTGCCATATATGAGATGGAGGAAGGTTTAGAGTATCGCTTCCTTAAATATGTAAAAACAGCATCCTCTTTTCACGATTTTATTCGTTTAGTAAAGACGAAAAGATATACATGGACAAGGCTGCAAAGAATTTGCGTACATATTTTAACAAATACCAAAAAGGCAGAAATGAGTTCTTCATTGAAGCCAAATTATATTCGTTTACTTGGAACAACTGTAAATGGCCGTCTCTATTTAAAAGAAAAAAAGAAGCAGTTTCAGCTGCCAATTATCAGCAAGCTTTCTGCTTTTGATAAAGAAAAAATCGCATTGGATATTCGCGCTTCGCAGATTTATGCTTTAGGTGTTCCTAATCTTGTTCAGCATCAACTATTAGAGATGGATTACACCAAACCTCCTATCATGAAATAATTCCTTTGTTAGGACTAGTTTTTATTAGTTGAAGTTCTTAATAAACAGCTTAAAGATTAAAGGCACTCCACTGTATTAAGCGAGAACCTTTAATCTTTATTTGTTCACTCTATAATTACTTTTTTTCATTCTTTCTTCTCTTTCTGATTTCCTTTTTAATCCCTTCTATATATTTTCTCGTTTCTGTTTCCCCTATTTCAATAATTTTCTCCAAATCAGTAAATGCCTTACTATTAAACATTTCAACAGGCGGCTTAATCATCACATTACTTGCAACCTCGCGTGATTCTACTAGTTCCATTTGCATGATATCTAATGAACGCATAATTACATCATAAATGTTAGAAATATCTGTATGAATGTTCACTTTTGCGACATCGACAGCAATTACAATATCTGCTCCCATTTCCTTCACAACTGAGACGGGAACACGATCGATTACTCCTCCGTCTACAAGCAATCGCCCGTCAATTTTTTCTGGAACAAATATACCTGGAATAGAAATACTTGCCCGAACAGCATCAGCAATTGGCCCTTTTGTGAAAACTACTTTTTCTGCCGTTAATAAATCAGTCGCAACAATGGCAACAGGGATATCCAACTCCTCTAAATTTTTTCCATAGGTAAACAAATGAATTAACTCCTTTACACGGTTCCCTGCGATAAACCCCATTTTAGGGACAGTAAAATCCAAATAGTATTTTCTTTTAAAGAACTTGGATAAAGTGTATAATCGCTCAATATCGGATCCTGCTCCATATAAACAGCCAATTATAGCCCCTATACTGCTGCCAGCAATATAATCTATTGGGATATTCTCTTCTCTTAGTATTTTTATGACCCCAATATGTGCAAATCCTCTCGCTCCACCTGACCCTAACGCTAATCCAATTTTTGGGCGTTCCATATTGTCCCACCTATTCTTTTCAAAATAATAATCTATATATTCTTATGGTCTTTTTTTTTATGTTATGAGTATATTGATTGGTAGAGGGATATTCTTCAGGCTGTTTGTGTACAAGTATTCTTTTTTACTAAAAAGTTTCTTAAACAGCCTTTCTTCTATAAATAAGAATACTTACCTACTATTTTCTATTTGAAGGGGGAGCAATATAATTTGTTACGCTCAAAATTTAAGACAATCGTACTCGCTTTATCTGCATCCCTATTAGCTCTTGCTCTAATTTCTTTTCCAGGAGTTGCAGTTGACGCTTCCAAAAATGGACTAAACACATGGTGGACGATTGTTTTTCCTTCACTTCTTCCTTTCCTTATTTTATCCGAAATTTTAATCGGTTTTGGTGTAGTTCGTTTTATTGGTGTTTTATTGGAACCCATTATGCGACCTCTCTTTAAAGTTCCAGGTGTAGGCGGATTTGTTTGGGCAATGGGCATGGTATCAGGCTTTCCTACTGGTGCAAAATTAACAGCAAGAATGCGTGAAGAAAAACAATTAACAAGAACAGAAGCAGAAAGACTCGTTTCTTTTTCTAACGCTTCTAATCCGATGTTTATTATTGGTGCAGTTTCAGCTTCTTTTTTTCATAGTCCCAAACTAGGACTGCTTCTTGCCTTTTCTCATTATTTAGCCAACTTTACAGTAGGACTATTTATGAGATTTCATGGCAAGGACACAGAAATAAAGAAACAGGAGGCAACTGAAAAAGCCTCCATCAAAAGAGCGTTACGGGAATTACATCATACTCGGTTAAAAGACAAGCGTCCACTTGGAAAATTAATGGGAGATGCTGTAACTTCTTCGATTCAATCGTTATTAATGGTCGGCGGCTTCATTATTCTTTTTTCTGTTATTAATCGATTACTATTTCACTTACATATTACTTCTTTTGCTGCTAAATTGTTAGAAGCCGTTTTCCAGCTATTCACTTTTTCTGGCGAATTAGCGATTCCATTCATTACTGGGATATTTGAAATTACATTAGGAAGTCAATTAACAAGTGATGTAGAAACTTCCACCCTTATGCATCAAGCAATCCTGACTAGCTGTATCCTCGGCTTTAGTGGTTTGAGTGTACAAGCACAGGTTGCAAGTATTCTAGCACAGACAGATATTCGTTTTAAACCTTTTTTTATAGCAAGAATAATGCAAGCAATCTTCTCTGGAATTTATACATTTATCGCGTGGGATTTCTTTAACAAAACCTTTTTGGCAAAAGATGCTCCAACGATTGCGATTCCAGGATTAAACCAAGAGGGAGCTTTCTTGCAACAAATATTTGAAAATATTAGCACATGGGGTCCAATTGTCACGATTATTTCCCTAATGATTTATTGTTTTATCTTAGTAAAAAGATTATCTCCAAGAGAAGAAGTATAAAAAGGACTTATTGCCAAAAAGATGTTAAAAATCTTTTTTGGGCAATAAGTCCTTTTTATTCATATTACTGGAGAGTAAGCGTTAGGGACGATTTTTATGAAACTTTGCTCTTAACGCATCATGAACAATCTTTGGGACAAGCTCCGAAATGTCTCCATCATACTTGCTGACTTCTTTCACTATACTTGAACTTAAGAAAGAATATTGATTATTTGTCATAATAAAGAATGTCTCAATATCATCTGATAGAACTCGGTTCATAGAGGTAATCTGCATTTCGTATTCAAAATCTGATACAGCTCGTAATCCTCTAATAATTGCATTCGCTTTTACACTTTTTGCATAATCAATCAAAAGTCCTTCATAGGACGACACAGAAACATTTTTAATATCTTTTGTTACTTCTCTAATTAACTCTAATCTTTCCTCTACTGAAAAAAAAGGTTTTTTGGCAGAATTATTTAATACACATATGTATACATGGTCAAATACCTTTGCTGATCGTTTAATAATATCAATATGACCATACGTTATCGGATCAAAACTACCTGGGCAAACTGCTATACTAGCCATTTCTTAGTCCTCCATACCATTTTGTAAGGAATAAATAGAAACCGCAATTATTCCGTATTTTTCATGTTTCACTTGTTGAAGTCTGCTAACTGCCTCAGGCAAAGAAATTTCCGAACCGTGTTCACAAACAATAACTCCGTCTTCCTTTAAGAGACCTGCTTCATCAATAAATGTTAGGATTTTTTCTAACTGCTGCTTTTTATATGGCGGATCTAAAAAAATATAATCGAATCTTTTTTCTCTTTTTTGTAATGCTTTTAAAGCACGATCCGCATTATTGCGATATACCTCTGCTTGACTATTTAATTTGCATATAGAAAGATTTTCTTTAATAGTATGTATCGCTTTTCCTTCTTTGTCTACAAAAATAACAAGATCCAATCCTCTACTTAAAGCTTCAATACCTAGTCCACCACTACCAGCAAATAAATCAAGGCCTTCTCCTCCTTGAAAGTATGGGCCTATCATGTTAAAGATGGCTTCTTTGACTTTATCTGTAGTAGGTCTAGTCGAGTTACCAGGCACTGCCTTCAATGGAATCCCCTTATTCTTACCGGAGACAACTCTCATTTCAATCACCACAACCCTAATTTTACTTTAACTGCTTTTACCTTCCCTATCCTACCATAAACCTTATACCGAGCCAACATTTTAAAGATTTTTTACTATTCATACCATGAATAGTTTTATTCCACCTATTAACTAAAAAAGGAGACTATCTTACTTTATCCAAAAAAAAATATTTTGATTAGGTATAAGTGTTCCATGGTTGGGGATAATGTAATTAACAGCATCTATTCGAGGATGTTGTTGCCAACCGCGGAGAAGACTTACGTTTCCCCTAAGTTTTCCTCCGGTTTCTCCTCTCCCTTTACCTTCTTTCCTTATGAATAGTAAGGATGTGGAAGGAGCCTGCAGGTATTTGCCTGCAGGCTTTTTTTTACTTCCCTTCTCAATTTATATGGGATTCTATAAAAGAAAAAACAGTATGTATGATGACTTAGTCGCAGAAATAATACTTCTAACTAAGCTTCCATACATACTGTTTTTAATATCTTTTAAGCAAGCTATTAAATTCCCATTTTATAATCATATTCTTTCGCTTTATCTGGCCGCGAATTTTCAAATTCCATTTTTAAAAATGGTTTATAGGAAGGTTCTACCTTTTTAACAAAAGAATGAGCATTTATTTTTTCCATTATGCTTTCCACGTCACTTTGGTTTGTGTAGAGCACAACATATTTTAACCTTTTGGAAATAAAATGAACATTCCCATATCTTCTTAACATTTTTGCTTGTTTTAGTGAAAATAACCAAACAATGATCCCTTGTCGTTGCCCTAGCATAATTTAACCCCTTTAAATACCATTATTTATCATAATAGCATAGGAAAAGAAAATAGAAAAGCAATGATCATCTGGATCATTGCTTTTAAGTATATTATGCAGAACAACTACAGCTTCCACCACTACCACAACCTCCGGAGCAGCCAGAAAGTTCATCAAAAAATGGATTACCTGTTGGTACTTTAATGAAAGTAGAAACAGAACGCCCAATAATAACGCTAACATCATCTAAAAGCTTTTGTAAACCATTCTCAGCTATTTTAAATGCTGCTACATTATCATCTAAATCCATCTCGCGTTTAAGCTGTCTTATTTCCATCATCACTTTTTTATATTCAGGATGATATTTTCCAAAACGCTGAACTTCTTCATATAGCTCTTTCATTTTGTTAAAAGAATGAATTTTCCGCTGTGTTTCCTTGTTTGATTGTATATTGGCCAAACAAATACGGTATTGTTCTGCAACATCTGATTCTAATATCATTTCAGCAATCTCTTCTGCTTCCTCTTGAATAAGGAGTATTTCAGTTGTCGCAAGCACGTATTCGCTCACCTCCTTTTCTTATTCTACATGAAAGACACTAGAAAGAAAAGGTTTGTGATTTCCTTTTTTATCTAACTTTTAATCATTACTTGAAATGACTTTTGATATTGTGTTGTCTTATTTACTGCATCTATAACAGAAAGATTAATTGTATGGTTTCCTGCTTTCAACCCTTCGATTACAAAGGCTGCAGAAGAATATTCATACTTCTGGCCATCAACTTCTAAAAGTATTTTGCCTAATTTCCCCTGACTATCTTCTCTGAATGAATAGTCTTTTACTCTGCATTCTACAAATACTTTATTTCCCTTCACTAAATGATGCACAACCATCTTTTCCGTATCGCTAGAAGTAATAGAGGCTTGTACAGCCATATTTGGTGAGATTACATCATTTACTGCTTCCCTATGAGGTTTTACTTTTGGATCAGGGATATCATTGTGGCACCCTGTTAAAAAGAGAAAAGCAGGAATACAAATCAATCGGATTTTTTTCAACATAAACACTCCTGGTAATTTTAATAATGTTTTATTTTCGGTTAGTATTACCATTCCTGTTTGTTTTACTCGGAGTATTTATTGAATTATAAAGACTTAGGATTGTGCATTCATTGCCTGAAACATGCTAACCATCATAGACGCCATTTGTACACCATTTGAAAACTTTTCCACGTGATCTGGGATGGTTTTTTTATAATAATGAAGGGAAGCAATCTCAAAGACTTCTAACTGATTTGGATTTCTGCTTAATTCTCTATACCATTGTGGCTGTTCTCGAATAAACTGTTGCAATTCTGCATTCTGCGCAATATATTCTTTAATATTCTGTCTCATATAGTCCTCCTATTTAATCTTTCCTAAAAGAAAATGGTCCAGAAGGTTTTTGTTCAGTTGGCGCAGATGATCCACTAGAACCACTATTTGGAGCGAATTGAGAGATAACACCTTGCAACGTACCTAAAGCTTGGTTTAAGTTTGCCAAATATCCTTGGATTTGATTTTGGTCCATATTTTTTAATGTATCAACAATATTTGACATCCAGACAGTCCGATTACCTGATGCCTCTTCTTCCTTTTGGGTGGACACAGCACTTCCTTCTAATAAACCATCCCATCTAGTATCGTTCGGACCTAATAAATACCAATCCTCATATAATTCCTGTAATGTCACATTCCCACTTCTTGCCTCTTTCAATATTTTTGGGTTTGCTCTTACAAATGCTTTAAATTCTTCTACAGAAGGATGAAGTTTTTTATCAGCCATCATTATTTCACCTCTAATTTGATACATCTGCCTATATTACTTTATGATGGCTTTTAAAAAAATGTGCCTTTCTCTTTAAATTCTCTCTCAAAGCCCTATGACTAACAAGATTGGTTGAAGATAATCAAACCTGCAATGTAATTATCCCCGCCATGCAATAACTCAGGTAAAAAAAACAGCCGACCACTCCTCCGCTGAGTTTGTCGACTGATTGTCTTTCTGCTCTTACCATTTTTCGATAAAATTTTGGGTATAGTATTTATCAAATACTCCTACTCCAAGATGAGTAAATTTCTCATTTAATAAACATTCACGATGACCTTTGCTATTTAGCCAACCTTCCATTACCGCGGGAGCATCTGAATACCCTGCTGCGATATTCTCCCCAGCAACTTGATAAAAGACGTCCCCTGCTTTTAAACGATCCTCAAGATCACCATACTTCTCAGATGTATGAGAAAAGTTTTCCGTATCAAACATATCCTTACTATGCCCTAATGCTACTTCCGCAGTAGGCTGATCCCATTCTACTGTATTGAGCTTGAATCTTTTTCTTAATACATTCGTCATATCTAGAATTTGTCGTTCGTTTCCTTCTTGTATTGCTTCATTATTCTTCCCATTACTCTCTGTCTCTAATAATTCTCCCCGATAAACTAACTCGTATGGTCTTAAATGAAGTAACGTTCGAGCATCCATATACCGAATACTTGATAAAGTACCATTAAATTTATCAAAGTATAGCTGTGCATAATAATCACCGATTTGAATGAGAGGGCGGTTATTTATTTCATCCTCCGATAATTCAAAACGGTAGGAAGAATTTTCGTAGTTAAAGCTAATATTGGTTTCAATGGGAGTCATTGTATAAATATCTCCAACTTCTTGTCCAATTTTATAAGGCGTAATATTCACTGAGCTTCCAATTGCATAAATGGTAACTACTTTGTCATCAAGAATTCCAGCTTGAAAATACTTAGAGTCATCCTTATTGAATATCCACCAGTCATATTCATAAGCGGAAGGATCAATTCTCGCTGGCTCCCCATACTTCTTTTTAAGTTCACTTGTACTCTTACCGATTAAACTCCCTAACCCTTCTTTAGGAGTTGGTAAAATTTGCGTATTTTCACTTGCTTCTTTGAGATTATCCTCTACTTTTTTAGGATGATCACCATTTTCAACTAATACATCTGGCTGATTATTATCATCAGTTATACTAAAATAGATTCCAATCGCTGATAATACTGCAATAATTATGACAGTTCTTAATAAAATTTTCAGAGGATCCCCCCCTCTCTAGCATTGTTTCTATTAATATATGTGGCTTTCTTACTAAATAGTATAACTTACTTTAAATAATTTTAATAGAATAAGTAGTTTTTCAATTATGTAAATAAAGTTACATTTAAAACCACCCATTTCTCTCTTAGATAGCAAATAAAAAATGCTTCTATTTTTTAGAAGCATTTTTTACATTTTGATTTTAAAAACCTAATATTGCTTTAATAACAGATGTCGTTTCTCCTCCATGATAAAAAACATAGAGTAGTAAATAAACTGCTGTTCCTGTAATAGCTGTAATAAACCAAATAATACTTGTGATCGGTCCTAACTTTCGGTGCTTTGCATATTGCTGCTTATAACCTGTATATAACATAATGATTCCTAATACAGCACCTATTGTTGCCAAGGTGATATGAAAAATAAGAAATATAGTATAGTAAATCTTAATATCATCTGGTCCTCCAAAAGAAGTGTTACCAATAAAAATCGTTCTTGATGCATAAATGATGAAAAAGATTACCGCAAAAATCGCTGCAAATAACATGACAGTCTGGTGTTGTTGTCTTTTTTTCTGCTTAATTAATCCCCAACCAATCGCTACAAAAATGGCACTTAAAATAATAAACGTAGTACTTATTGTCGGCAATATCGGTAATGTAAATTCCATTTAGCTACCCACTCCATAAAGTATTTACCTCTTTGTTTAACAAACTCCCAAAGTTCCTTTTTCCCATAAGACTGGTTCACAAATTTAGTGTAGGTGACCAAAGCAACCTTGAATGCACACCCTCGATCTTTCTATGAAAGTGAGCTTTGCTTGATCTCCTCTGTCTCACTAATCCCATCGACGTCTATATGTATTCAGACTCCTCCGAATTTCAGGATATTAATGTTTCTTATTGGAAAAAGCATCAAGCTTTAACCAATAAGAAATCAACCATTATTCTCCTGGAATGTTCTCCCCTAAAAACAAATCCTTTTTAGAATAATGTAAATACTACCATTGAGACAAATAATATTGTTAAATATTGAATAGAATAAATGAACATTGCTGTTGCCCATTTGTATTCATCTTGCTTTTTACTTGCACGTATTCCAGTAATAACCCAACCGATATTTAATAATGTTGCTAATATTAAAAATGGAATACCGATTTGGTATAACAAAAATGGCAGTGGAAATAAAGCAATAATCCATATATACGTATGCCTTTTTGCTACCTCAAAACCTTTAACAACAGGGAGCATTGGGATTCCTGCTGCTCGGTACTCTTCTGCTCTTCGAATTGCTAAAGAATAAAAATGTGGCGGCTGCCAAACAAACATAATTAAAAACAAGCTCCAAGCAATAACATGAAGGCCAGGATCAATGGCAGCCCATCCAATTAGTGGTGGAAATGCTCCTGAAAAGCTTCCTATTACGGTGTTAGATACTAGTCGACGCTTTGTCCACATAGTATAGACAACGACATAGCTAAATGCCCCGATTAAAGCAATGACAGTTGCAGTTATTGTTGTTAATAATAAGAATAAAGTACCAATGAAGAGAAAACCAAAACCTAAAACAGCAACTTTTGCAGGCTTCACTTTTCCTGTTACTGTCGGTCTTGTCTTCGTTCTTTCCATTAATGGATCAATATCACGATCGATAAAATTATTTAATACACAGGAACCTGCCATAATTAAGCCTGATCCGATTAGTGTATATAATACTGTATCAATTCGCTCTAAAAACTTTGCATCTGTGAAAACTATTGCAAGCCAGATTCCAGTAAATACAGTGATTAAATTTGAATTTACGATTCCTATTTTAATTAATGCGAGAAAATCCTTCCACGCACTTGTTTCTGATTGTTGATTCGTCAATTTGGCCTCAGGATAAACGCGAGAATTAGCCATTTGATCATGCTCCCCTTTCATTACATAGAAAAAGATATCATACTATATAAAATACCGTTCGTTTCATTGTGTCATTATTCACATTTAAACATCATAGCAATGTTAAAAAAGACTCTTTTGCTATTAAACCATATTTTCATGAATATTTCTCTCTTTTTACGCTAAAAACTTCAGTTGTCACATTATTGGTAAATTTTAACATTTCTCACATCATATTCGAAAGCGTTTTACAAACAAAAAGACACTCTATATATTATAGCCTTTTTTAGCAAGGAAGCAAATGAATCAACCTCTTTCCAATAGCATTCATCTATAAAAAAGATAAAAAACCAAAATCCTGATACGAAATACTTTAATATCTTCGTAAATGATTTTGGTTTTTCTTCAGCTGGAAAACTTATATCCCAGCCATTATTATCTAATTGATTAAAAATGACGGTTTGGCCGTACAAAACCTGAAGTAGGCTGCTTTTTCACTGCTATTTCTGCAACATTCTCTTCTTTATGCTTATAAACTCTTTCATATTTAACGAACATAGAAACATTAACAAGAATCCCCATACCTATGGACAATTGTAATAAAGACGATCCCCCGTAACTAATAAAAGGTAACGGGACACCTGTTAATGGTATTAATCCAGAAACTCCTCCAATATTGATAAAAGCTTGGATTCCTATCATACTGGAAATACCGATTGCTAATAAGCTCCCAAATGGATCTTTACACTTTAGTCCTGTATAAATCCCTCTTAAAACAATATAGCTTAGTCCTACCACTACAAAGCCTACACCAAAAATCCCCAATTCTTCAGCAATTACTGCCATAATAAAATCAGTGTGACCATCTGTTAAGTAACCCAGTTTTTGAACACCTTGACCCAAGCCTAGCCCTTTTAGACCACCAGATCCAATAGCAATAAGAGAGTTACTCATATGGTAACCAGATTCTTGTACAACATCTTCAGCAAAAGGGGAATCCAGAAAAACAAAGATTCTCGCCATTTGCTTTTCAGTGAAAATGCTTTTTCCTGCTAGCTGGAGGATTAAAACAAGTAATAATAGAAACGCCAAGCCAATCAGCACTAACTTGGACAAGTTTTTCCAGTTCATTCCTGAACATAAAATAACCGTAGCACCAATCATAAAAATAATCGCTGCCGTACCAAAATCTGGCTGAAGAATAATCAATGCACAAACAATAACCAAATATGCTAGCGGGGGAACAACTCCCCGATTAAACTCATTTATATACGCCTGCTTTTTAGAGTAAATTGCTGATAAATAAATAATCACAGCCAATTTAACAAACTCAGCTGGCTGAAGACTAGCTGTTCCAACTTTATACCAGCTTTGCGCATTTCCAAAAACACTACCGAATAAAAAGATTCCACCTAAAAAAATAATTGAGCCAAATACCATTGGTACTAATATCTTATTGCTTAACAATGCCTTATATGGAAAAATAGCTACTATCACAAAAGCAATCAAGGCAATGATAATATATTTTAGTTGTCTTTTATAAAAAAAATCACTGCTGTCTTCTCCATAATATTGGACTGCCGAAACCATGCTGGCACTATAAATCATAATCAATCCAAATAGAATTAAAAGTACCATTGCTATAATTAATGTATAATCATACGATTTTAATATCTTCTTTATCATTCAACCGCATCCCTTATTCAATCTCCTCATTTAGAGTATTCGTTATGTCTTATCTTTTTCCTGCTGAAAAGGATAAACTTCTAATTTTCATTCTCTTAAAATATTGGGCCGTCTTCTGTTATTTTTGCTAATTATCATAACAAATTACTTATTTTTATCGCTGCTTACGGTCCATTAATAAGTCACTACAAGCTTATGAGATCAAGCGCTTTTGTTCGTATGTACTTCCCTTATTTACAAATAATACACATAGCCACTAAAAAAACTCAAACAATACATGCTTTTGTTTGAGTTTACTTTTTATTTTCTTATAGATGCTTCGTGCAAAATCGATAGCTCTTTTTCCAATTCATCTAAAATTTTCTTACCAACCTGTTCTTCTACTAAACCTAATCGAATAGCAAAATCTATCTCTTTAGACAATCCATACATTTGCGTATCCAAAACCTCTTCATATAGAGGGCATTGTGGCATTGTTAAATTATCCATCTGAACTTTAATTAGTTTTAATATTTTTTCAGCATCTGCTTTCAATAACTCATTTGCTTTTTCTTTATGATTAATAATCATTTCAGAAGTCAATCCTATCCCCCCGTTTCCGAGCGATTATCCTATCTATAAAGTTTAAACTCAACCTAGAAAAATTGCAAGAACAATCCCTTTTAAAAAATTTAAAAGTTTACATTCTATCATCTCAAATGACAGAAAGACAAGAAAAAGCTATACTTAACGTAACAACTGTTTTAATCTGCCAATTAAAATTTAGCCGATATAAAATATTTTCTTTTAGAAGCAGCTACTAATTTGCAGAATTTTTTATACATAACAAAGAACACGTTTACGGAGGAGATATAAAATGGATAGTATTATTCAAGTTTCTGGGTTGGTAAATTTTCCGATTACTATTGATCCTACTGTCTGGATCTTTGATGATCGAAAACAATCAGCTGATACGGTATTTGCCCCAGTTGAAGTAAAGGACGAATTAGAAGCGTATACAAAAGAAGCCTCCAAACACTGGGATCAAGAGATTACAGAGGGAGCCAAAGCCCCAGAGCAATCCACAAAAACCTATAAAAAAGTGGAAATGCTAACCGGTACCTTCTATATGGCTTTAGCTCCCTTTATAAAAAATGCAGAACCGCAGGAAGAGGCAACAACTCTTTTAATCACAACAGAAGAGGCAGAATATGCGATTCCTTTAGAAAAAATCGATTCGATCTTCTTATTATTTTGCGTAAAAGGAAAACCGCTTACAGAAGATGGTCCTGTACATATTTTTGATCAAACAAAAGGCCCAGATCAAACCCCTATCAAAAATATCAGAGCATTTAAAATTACATAATTGTATTCATCCATACATACGCCATCTAGCTATTGGCAGATGGCGTAACAATGTTTTACTGTAAATTATAATAAATCTGCGGCAAGCTGCGCTAAAGAAGATCTTTCCCCTTTAACTAGTTTTACATGACCTGCTAGCGGCTGGTCTTTAAAACGTTCTACTACATAGCTTAATCCATTATTAAAAGCATCTAAATAGGGATGATCAATTTGTTCAGGATCTCCCATCAAAACAATCTTACTACCTTCTCCAACCCTTGTTAAAATTGTTTTCACTTCATGCTTCGTTAGGTTTTGGGCCTCATCAATAATAATAAACTGGTCTGGAATACTTCTTCCTCTAATGTACGTTAATGCCTCCACTTCAATAGATCCCATTCCAGCCAGAATTGCTTCTAACTCTCCTGGTTTCTTTGTATTAAACAAATACTCAAGATTATCAAAAATAGGCTGCATCCACGGACGTAATTTTTCTTCCTTTTCTCCAGGTAGAAAACCTAAATCCTTCCCCATCGGTACAATCGGTCTTGCCACTAATAGTTTTTTGTAGTCTCCAAAATCTTCTGTCTGCATTAATCCAGATGCTAATGCCAATAGTGTTTTCCCTGTACCTGCTTTTCCTATTAATGTCACTAATGGCATATCTTTTTTTAATAGCATTTCAATTGCCATCGTTTGCTGCACATTTCTTGGACGGATTCCCCAAATATGCTCATGATCGAACACTAGCTTTTTAACAAACTTCCGCGATGAATCCACAATTGCTAATGCAGAAGAGGAAGATCCCAATACATCCTTTAAAATAAGAAACTGATTTGGATAGTAATTGCCATTCCCAATTTCCGTAATCGGGAGTTGACCATTTTCATAAAAGTTATTCAACACATCTATGGTTACTTGTACATCCATAAAACCAGTATATAAATGTTCATTTTCTACTACTCGATCACTTAAAAAATCCTCACTCTTCAAACCAATTGCATCTGCTTTTACACGGACAAGTGTATCTTTACTAACAAGAATAACGGTTCGTCCATTTTCTTTTTTACTTTCTTCTATTGATAAATTTTTTGCGACTGCTAATATGCGATTATCATTTGTTTTTTCTACAAATATTTCTTGGAGTTCGTGAAAAGAACGGTGATTTAATTCTATCCGTAAAGTTCCACCATTCTCCAATGGAATTTTATCGTGCAACTTTCCTGACTCTCTTAAGTTATCGATCAATCTAGATATTTGCCTTGCGTTCCTTCCGATTTCATCCATGTACCGTTTTTTGCTGTCTACCTCTTCTAAAGCTACTGCTGGAATTACTACATCATTGTCACTAAAAGAAAAAATAGAATAAGGATCTTGTAACAAGACATTTGTATCCAATACGTAAATTTTACTCAAACCGATGCCCCCTGCTCTAAAACGTCATATATTGCTGCACTTATCCGTGTAACGGAAAGAACCTTGGTAAAATATATGTTTTACCGCATAAAGATAGAAGATATTTTGCACAATAAAGAAAGAGGAAGTGTAAAAAATCGTAAAAATGCTCATTTCCACCTACAAATCAGGGAAATGTACACTTTTAAATGTAGTTCTTCAATATTAAAGGAGGGAATTTTATGAAAAAATGGTTTTTCTTCATCGCAGTCCTTTTTCTTCTTGCAGGATGTACAAATAATAACGCAGAAAATAACCAGCAATCTGAGAATAGAGAAAACAGCCCTCAAGTTACAAATGTAAAAAATTCTACCAACCAAAGGGTTGACCGGAAGACTGGACAGGATATAGCCAAAAGGCTCGTAGCTCTTGCAACAAGCATTGATAATGTTAATGATGCAACAGCGGTAGTAATCGGTAAATATGCGCTCGTAGGAATTGATATCAACGCAGACTTAGATCGTTCTGAGGTTGGTTCAATAAAATATGCGGTAGCCGAGAGTTTAAAAAACGATCCTGATGGCGCTAATGCTGTTGTCATTGCCGACCCTGACATTAATGCAAGACTGAAAGAAATTGGGGAAGATATTCAAAACGGAAAGCCTATTCAAGGCATATTCAATGAATTAGCTGATATTAGCGGCAGACTTATCCCAGAGGTACCAGCGGATATGATTCGAAATGAGCCAGATAGAGATCTCAAAAAACCAGATGAAAAATTGAATGATAAAGAAGAAAAAGAGTTGAAAAATGACCAAGATGAACAATCAAATAATCATATAAGAGATTAAAATTCGATTTTCTATATGATTATATATTATAATGTGCCTATAATCTATTTTATGATTAGAGGTGCAAGTATTGAAAGTTAAATGTGTGATATGTGATAAAATTGAAGATATAGACGAAAACTCCTTTCAGGCAAAACGACTACGAAATCGCCCAATTCATACGTATATGTGTAATGAGTGTGACGATAGAATCGCCAAAAACACAAAAAAAAGAATCGATTCGGGTAACTTTGTTCTTTATCAAAACAAAACTCAAGAAGATGATTGGTAAGTAGACAAGCATTTTAAATAAAAAGAAGATCTTTTACCTAAGGTCTTCTTTTTTATATGTTCTTCTCTTTTAAACGCATCATTAATGCTGGCATTATCTCTTCACTTTCAATAACGATGGCTGTTAACCCTAGATCTGTTTTCGTTTCATGCCATTCCTTTTTATCCCAGTATACCGCATCTCCACTTCTAACTTGAAACCATTCATTCTTTTCTCCTCGAACATAGCCTACGCCGCTAACGATTAACAGAAGTTGTGGTATTACAGCTTGATGTAAACCAATAATCCCATTTTCTTCAAGATACATACATCCAATATGAGCTTCTTTCTTAGTTTCCACTATACGACTCATAATAAAATAGGAATTATATTGAGTGATTTGCTTACCATACTCTTTATTAAATTGAAAAATTTTCATTCTATTCCTCCCTTTCCTTTATTTACTAATTATAAATTAGAGATGGGTTGAAGAAAACACCTAATTTATTTTTGAAAGATGTGCTTGTATTACGATTGGAGATTGGGTTTAACTTATGAGAGCTACGAGAGATGGTCTCCATGACCTTTTACTCTGATTTCTTTGTCCTCCATTTCCTTGATGAACGCCATTTTCTGCTCTCCCCATACTGAATGTGGCTTTCATTCCCTCGATGAATACCATTTTCTACACTCCCAATGCTGAATGTGGCTTTCATTTCCTCGATGAACACCATTCTTCTTCTCTCCCAATGCAAAAATGGTGTTCATTTCCTCCATGAACTCCGTTTCCCTCTCTCACAATTCAAAATAATGAACCCTATTCTTCCAACTTGCTTACAGTCACTGAGGACTCTTCTTTGTTCACACTCACTTTAGTTTTCCTTGCTTGCATTCTCAGTCATATTCCACACCTCCACTCTACTGAATACAAAAAAAAGAAGCCATCAATAGATGACTTCCTTATCTTTTATTATTCAGCAGATTTTTTCTTCTTGCCAGCTCTTTCACGTTCTGCTTTATTTAAGATTTTTTTGCGTAAGCGAATAGATTCAGGAGTTACTTCACAATACTCATCTTCGTTCAAGTATTCTAAAGATTCCTCTAAAGTCATAATTCTTGGTTTTTTCATTGTTGCCGTTTGGTCTTTGTTTGCTGAACGGATGTTTGTTGCTTGTTTTACTTTTGTGATATTAACAGTAATGTCATTTTCACGAGTATGCTCCCCAACAATCATTCCTTCGTAAATTTCTGTTCCAGCTTCTACAAAGATAATTCCACGGTCTTCTACTTGCATAATTCCATAAGTAGATGATTTTCCAGACTCCATGCTTACTAATACACCTTGACGACGTCCACCAACTTGACCTGATGCCATTGGTTGATAGCTATCAAATGTATGGTTGATGATACCATAACCGCGTGTTAATGTTAAGAATTCAGTGGTATAACCAATTAGTCCACGAGCAGGTACGTTAAAGATTAAACGAACTTGTCCATTACCATTGTTAATCATATCTAACATTTCACCTTTACGAGCACCAATAGATTCCATAACTGCACCTGTATGCTCTTCAGGTACATCAATTTGTACACGTTCAATTGGCTCACAACGAACACCATCAATTGTTTTAACGATAACTTCAGGTTTTGACACTTGAAGCTCGTAACCTTCACGACGCATATTTTCTATCAAAATAGATAAATGAAGCTCCCCACGTCCTGATACTGTCCATGCATCTGGTGAATCTGTATTTTCAACACGTAAACTTACATCTGTTTCTAATTGTGCACGCAATCTTTCTTCAATTTTTCTTGAAGTTAAATATTTACCTTCTTTACCTGCGAAAGGAGAGTTGTTAACTAAGAATGTCATTTGTAGAGTTGGTTCATCAATACGTAAAACTGGAAGTGCCTCTTGGTGTTCAAACGGACATACTGTCTCACCAACGTTAATATCTTCCATTCCTGATACTGCGATTAAATCTCCAGCATATGCTTCTTCGATTTCTTGACGCTTCAATCCGAAGAAACCAAAGATTTTGGTTACACGGAACTGCTTAACTGTTCCATCTAATTTCATTAACGCTACTTGCTGTCCAACCTTCATCGTACCGCGGAATACACGGCCGATACCGATTCTTCCAACATAATCGTTGTAATCTAAAAGAGCTACTTGGAATTGTAAAGGCTCTTCACGATTATCAACTGGTGCAGGAATATGATCAACAATCGCATCATATAATGATTGCATGTTTTCATCTTGTTTTTCAGGATTTGTGCTAGCAGTACCATTAATAGCCGATGCGTAGATAACAGGGAATTCTAATTGTTCTTCTGTTGCATCTAACTCAATAAATAAATCTAATACTTCATCAATAACCTCAGCAGGACGAGCAAAGTCACGGTCAATTTTGTTAACAACAACAATTGGAGTTAAGTTTTGCTCTAAAGCTTTTTTTAAAACGAAACGTGTTTGAGGCATACAACCTTCATATGCATCAACAACTAGTAGAACACCATCAACCATTTTCATAATACGCTCTACTTCTCCACCAAAGTCAGCATGTCCTGGTGTGTCTAGGATATTAATACGTTTATCTTTATATTGAATAGCAGTATTTTTCGCTAATATTGTTATTCCACGTTCTCTTTCTAAATCGTTGGAATCCATTGCACGTTCTTCCACATGTTCATTTGTACGGAATGTGCCGGATTGTTTTAACAGCTGGTCAACCAATGTAGTTTTACCATGGTCAACGTGAGCAATAATAGCAATATTACGAATATCTTCTCTAATTTTCAAAAATTTCACTCCTACCTAAATATGTCTATCTGGATTAATTTATTTTTTTTAATAATATTATAACTGAGTCATTATATCACATAATTTCACAGAAACCTAAAACCTTTTATAAAAATAACAAATGTAAACGTTATTATTACAAAATAATTTATTTTAGCATCAATTTACGCTTAAATATAACAATTTATTTACATTATCGCTGTTCTTTCCATTCCATACCATAGTATGATAGAGGAGACACAGTTAAAAAATACCCACAACATTCGCTGTGGGATTTCTTTACTATCATATGCTATTATTTATGATAAATATAGACCATAATAAAGGAAGATAAACATGAATTTTGATAATTATCCATATTTTTACTATAACGTTTACGGTACATCTAGTTTTATCAGCATTGGAATATGTATTTTAGAAAAAACGTTAGCTGGCAGTATAATTTGTTTTTGCCTCTTTTGTGGAATTTGGTTCTTAAAATCCAATAAGAAAAAGAAAATGCTACATGTAACCGAAAAATAACTTTAACAACTATTACCAATTTCCTTCTTTTAAATATTTTTGTAGTATTTCATCATGCAATCCAGGTTTGGATGCAAAGAAAGATTGCTGCGTTAATAAATCAAGTGGTTCGTTTCTTAAAGTTGTTACCTTGCCGCCTAGTTCTTCTACCATTATCTTACCTGCTGCATAATCCCAGGGCGATAATCTTAAAGTTAAATAAGCATCCATTCTTCCGGCTGCTATGTACGCTAATTCTAAACAGGCAGATCCAAATGACCTCGTTCCCCTTGACTCTTTCACAAGTGGTTCTAGGATAGTCGGATCAATCCGCTTATTTTTCGTTACCCACGTAGCATTTAATCCGATAATAGCCTCATCCACAGCCGTATCTTTTAAAGGTAATAGCCTTATGTCATTCATAAAAACACCATTGCCCTTTCGAACATGATATAGCTCGTCTGCTACTACATCATATATTAATCCAATCTTTCCTACTCCATCTTCATAAATGCCGATAGAGATGGCAAAATCCCGCTGCATATGGACAAAATTCATCGTTCCATCAATAGGATCAATAATCCAGACTATCCCTTTCAAATCTTCTAGTTCTTCACTTAATCCTTCTTCGCCTAAAATACGATGGGAAGGAAAAACTTTATTGATCTTATTAATCAAAAATTCTTCTGTCCCCTTATCTATTTGGGTAACCAAGTCATTTTTATTTGATTTCGTTTGGATAATGAGCTCAGACGAAAATGACTTGATAATTCTTGCCCCTGCCTCTTTTATCCATTCTTTCGCATATTTATCGATTTCCAGCCAATTTGTCATCTTCTCAACCCTTCTTTACTTTCTTTTTTCATCGTTTCCTATATTTTAACTTAGATTATCCCTAAACATACTTCTAAAAAAATCTATCCTTCTTCTATATAGTATCATAAAACAAGAAAATTCTATGAATACAGTTTTTTTGGATAACTTATGAATTTTGTTTCTTAAAGTCTATTACTAGGAGCCCAAGCATAAACATATTTTCCTTTCCAATCCTTTTCTTCACTGCAGTTACAATCCACATTCAAACTGCGCAGTATTTCTAAAGCACATTTGCCTATTGAAAACAGCTTGATATATTAGTTATTGTGAAATCATATGGTATGCAAAATCATGCAGCTGACTTTATAGGAATGAAAGGTTGCTTCCTATAGAGTCAGCTGCATGATTACCTATCAGCTTATTCATTAGTTATAATGCTTTAAGTCTTAGAAGTTCCTGTCTAATTCTTTCTAATTTTTGCTTACTTAATTTTTTTTGTTTTTCATCCTTTTCATTCATTGCATCGAATAAGGTAGCCAATTCATAATCCATTTCTAGACGAAGAACAGCCTTTTTTTCCTTTTCCACTTCCATTTTCTTCGCTAAATTCATCAATTGTTTCACTGACAGAACACCCCTTTCATCGACTTGCATTTCTGTTGATTTCATATATATTATGTGGAAACTAATTAGCTTGCTCCTTTTTTGTGCTATAACCCAGCGCAATCCAAATTCCTTCATAATATTATTTATGTATGCTACAATATTTGCGAAAAGGCTAGCTAAGATGAAGCTACATTTAAGTGACTAAATAGCTTACTTGATTTTATATACAGTATTTACCCGTAAACAGTAGAGATAAACTAAAAAGGAGATAAGAAATAATGTCATTCACTGGTTTTACACAAAAAGATTTTGATACCTTTACAATTGATGGACTAGATGCTCGAATGGAAGCGATCCAGGAAAGAATTCAGCCAAAGTTTCGTGAAATTGGCACACAGCTTACTGAACAGCTTTCTGGAAAGCTTGGCATGGAAATGTTCCTACATATCGCAAAGCATGCAAGACGAACAGTTAACCCGCCAAAGGATACTTGGCTTGCCATCGCAAATAATAAACGAGGCTACAAACAGCATCCACATTTCCAAGTCGGCTTATTTGATGACCATCTTTTTATATGGTTAGCATATATATATGAACTTCCAAAAAAGAAAGAAATCGCTGAAGGTTTTTTGGCAAATTACAAGCTTTTGCAGTCCACTTTACCACAAGATTATGTTCTTTCCATGGACCATATGCAAAAGGATGCAGTTAAAATTGGAGAAACAAATTTAGAGGCAGCTTTAACAAGATTCCGTGATGTGAAAAAAGCCGAATTTTTAGTTGGTCAGAGAATTGCTGCTGGAGATTCTATTCTATCAAATGGAGAGGAACTGCTTGCATTAATCGAAAAAACTTATGATACATTGCTTCCCCTTTATAAATTATCATTGGAGTATTAGATTGGGATTAGCTAAAAAAAGAGGCCGATATCTACAGCCTCTTAGACTGTAAGCAAACTAAAATCTGTGGTTTGTTTACAGTTTTTTTATTATTATCTTCTAGCAGAAAGTTATAAGCAATAAAATTCAATATTCCTTGCCTATGCCATCTTTATTCGAATATCATCTGCAGATTCTTTCGCCTTTTTGATTGTTCGATAAGTTGAATAGCCACTTACTTCTTCAAATTCATCACAAACTTTCTTTTCTTGCGCTTTTCCCGGGACAATTTTTTTAAAGGCGCGGTATTGCTCCATTAATTCTGCCTTCTCTACCCCTTTTTCATATGCTTTCTCAATGCATTCAAAAAATTTAATGACTGTAATAATTTCATCCGTTGACCAATCAATATCGATTGGGTATTGATAATCCATATTTCCACATCCTATTATATTGAAGTTTTTCAGATAAAAACTATTGTAATTTAAGTAGCTAAGAAAGTAAAATATGGATCCTTATTCCTGTTCTTTTCCTTTGTTAGATAAACTGTAAAAAGAAAAAATAGGAATAAAAAATAATTCTTTTTCCTATAGTGAAAACTAATTGTATGCAAAGAAAATAAAAAATGCTATAATTCTTTTGTTTTCTGATTTTTATATTTAGAGATTAGGGTAAAACTTGTTAAGAGTAATGAAATTAAAGACAAAACAGCGGCAGCGATGTACAATAAAATTTTTAAATGTACATAAGAAATTTAAATAAAGTTCGCTTAAAATTGCATAAAAATACTAAATAAAGAGGTGTGGTAATAAATTGTCACAACACGAAACACCGTTATACCACGGATTATTGGAACATGCTAAAAAGGATCCTATTCAATTTCATATACCCGGCCATAAAAAAGGGAATGGAATGGATCCAGAATTTAGAAACTTTATCGGAGAAAACGCTCTTTCGATAGACCTTATTAATATTGGTCCTCTTGATGATCTTCATTATCCAAAAGGGATGATTAAACATGCACAGCAGCTTGCTGCTGAAGCATTTGGAGCAGATCATACTTTCTTTTCCGTTCAAGGCACAAGTGGTGCTATCATGACGATGATCATGAGTGTTTGTGGCCCAGGAGATAAAATTATTGTTCCTAGAAATGTCCATAAATCTGTTATGTCTGCCATTATATTTGCAGGTGCAATCCCAATTTTTATCCACCCTGAAGTAGATAAAAATCTTGGTATTTCTCATGGAATCACCATCGAGTCTGTTCAACATGCTTTAGATCTTCATCCAGATGCTAAAGGGCTTTTAGTGATTAATCCTACTTATTTTGGCATATCTGCTGATTTAAAAACGATTGTAGATTTGGCGCATTCCTATGATATCCCTGTTCTTGTAGATGAAGCACATGGAGTTCACATTCATTTCCACGAGGATTTGCCAATGTCGGCTATGCAAGCCGGAGCAGATATCGCCGCAACAAGTGTACACAAACTCGGTGGGTCGATGACACAAAGCTCCATTTTAAATATGAGAGGCGACCTGATTAGCTATAAACGTGTACAATCTATTTTAAGTATGCTGACAACGACTAGTACTTCCTATTTGCTTCTAGCATCTTTAGACGTTGCCAGAAAGCGTCTTGCAACAGAAGGAAAAGAACTGATTGATAAAACGATTAATCTTGCACAATACATTCGAAGACAGATTAATGACATAGAACATCTATATTGTGTGGGTGAAGAAATTCTGGAATCTGATTCTGCTTTTGATTATGACCCAACAAAACTGATTATATCTGTTAAAGACCTTGGTTTAACTGGCCACGATGCGGAAGAATGGCTTCGGAAAAATTATCGCATTGAAGTAGAAATGTCCGATTTGTATAATATTTTGTGCATTATTACACCAGGAGATTCTGAAAAAGAGGCCAACATTTTAATTGACGCCTTAAAAGCTCTTGCAGTAGAACGAAAAGATAAGGCTTCAAAAGTAGAAGCACGAGTGATGCTGCCAAACATCCCTTTACTCGCACTAACGCCGAGAGATGCTTTCTATTCAGAGACAGAATTAATCGATTTTGATGATTCAGTTGGAAGAGTAATTGCAGAATTTATTATGGTATACCCTCCAGGAATCCCAATTTTCATTCCTGGCGAAATTATTACAGAAGATAACCTTGCTTATATAAAAAGAAATATGGAAGCAGGATTGCCTGTTCAGGGGCCTGAGGATTACGATTTCAAAAAGCTTCGTGTTATTAAAGAGCATCGTGCAATAAGATAAATAAATTTCGGAGAGCAGGGATGCCATATTTAGGGTATTCCTGTCTTTAATTTGGAGATAAATGAAAAGACAGCATTTGTTTCTTGTATATAAAAAGATTGGAGTTTTCCTTTTTGAAAAAATATATTGTTATAATGATTATCAGTTTACTAATTAGCCTAGTTTCTCCATTTATTTTTAAAAATTATGTGGCACAAAAACCTGAACAATTAGAACAGTCATTCCGTTTCGGTGGTCCCATTCCATTTGCTGAACAAAAAAGGCTGCTGCCAACTTCCGTTGAGGCATACCCTTTAGAAATTACATTCGAATCACCTGTGCAATCGAAAACTATTTTCCATCCAATTCCATTTATTTTTAGTTTTCTTGTATTTTTCTTATTAATTCTATCGATTTTTACCGCTTTTAGTAGCTTTTTTGGAAAAAAATCAACAAAACAGCGGAGATTATAGCTACATAAGAATTTATTGTATTAAAAAATGCCTATATTTTTAGAATAAGGCATTTTTGGTGCTGAATTTATATATGTATAGGAGGATTTTTCATAATAAATAGAAAGTCTTTCCTTTTCGCAAGAGCAGGAAAGAAAGAGCTGATTTTCTTCTTCTCTTCTCAAGAAAGAATATATTTAAAATAAATCATCATGTTATGTTTATATGATTTAGACAACGGAGATAATGGTCATAATTAAATGAAAAGAACCGTAAATGGATAAACTAATCATCGTGGCCAGCATTGTTTTTCTTGTTGATTTTATGATTGTATTTCCTATGATAATCGCTAAATAAAAGAACACACCAAACATAAACACCTTATATAAAATTAAATCATATCTTGATAACCATTCAATAATGGAAAATCCACTCCAAATCATTAGCTGAAATAAAATTGCTGTATAAATCTTCAAGAAAAACACCACCCTTCCTCCATTAACAATTAATACTAGTATATGTACCAATCTTTTGTTTTATTTTATATTTATTTCATTTCAAAAAACAGTAATAGGACTAAATTCTACTAGCTAATTTTCTCTACTAAAACTAGATTAGACATAGGGAAAAATCTTCCCGAATCGCTTTTAAAACAAAAAAAAGAAGCCCTCAATCGAGGACTTCCTTTTATAATTAGCGTAAGATATGAATTGGGCTGCCAATTGCAACTTCCGCTGCTTCCATTGTTACCTCACCTAAAGTTGGATGAGCATGGATAGTCATAGCTAAATCTTCAGCTGTCATACCAGCTTCGATTGCTAAGCCTAATTCAGCGATCATATCAGATGCACTTGGACCAGCGATTTGCGCACCGATTACAAGACCATCTTCTTTACGTGTAACAAGCTTCAAGAAACCTTCAGCATCATTAAGTGCTAATGCACGACCGTTTGCTGCAAATGGGAATTTAGCAGCTTTCACTTCGATACCAGCTTCTTTAGCTGAAGCTTCTGTGTGACCAACTGTTGCTAATTCTGGCTCAGAGAATACAACTGCAGGAATTCCTAAATAGTCGATTTCTGAATTATGTCCAGCAATAACCTCAGCAGCAATTTTACCTTCATAAGAAGCTTTATGCGCTAATGGAGGACCAGAAATAACATCACCGATAGCAAAGATATTGCTTACAGTTGTACGGCATTGCTTATCTGTTTTAATGATTCCGCGTTCGCCTAATTCAATACCAACTTGTTCTAAACCAAGTTCGTCTGTATTAGGTTTTCTACCAACCATTACGAATACATAATCAGCTTCCACTGATTTTTCTTCGCCTTTAACTTCATATTTAACAACAACTCCAGTGTCTGTTTCTTCCACACCTTTAGCCATTGCTTTTGTAATGATTTCAGCACCTTTTTTCTTAAGGTTGCGAGTAACTAATGAAGACATTTGTTTTTCGAAACCACCAAGAATTTCATCTGCACCTTCAAGGATTGTTACTTGTGTACCAAAGTTAGCATAAGCTCCACCTAACTCAGTACCAACGTATCCTCCACCGATTACTACAATTTTCTCTGGAACTTCTTGAAGTGCAAGTGCACCAGTTGAGTCAAGAACACGTTTAGAGAATTTGAAAGTAGGAATTTCGATTGGACGAGATCCAGTTGCGATAATTGCATTTTTAAAAGTATAAGTTTGAGATGATTTTTCATCCATTACTTTTAAAGTGTTAGCATCTACGAAATATGCTTCACCGTATACAATATCAACTTTGTTCCCTTTTAATAGACCTTCAACTCCACCAGTAAGCTTTTTAACAACACTGTCTTTCCAAGCTTGAACTTTAGAGAAGTCAACTGTTACGTTTTCAGTTGTAATACCCATGTCTGCAGAATGTGCAGCATGCTCGTAACGGTGTCCAGCAGAGATTAAAGCTTTTGAAGGAATACATCCAACGTTTAAGCAAACTCCACCTAATACGTTTTTCTCAACAATTGTAACTTTTTGTCCTAATTGTGCTGCACGAATTGCTGCAACATATCCACCAGGACCCGCACCAATGACTATAGTATCTGTTTCAATAGGAAAATCTCCAACTACCATGTTTTTACGCCTCCATTAACAATAGTTCTGGATCGTTCAATAAACGTTTAATATGATTCATTGCATTTTGAGCAGTAGCTCCGTCAATCATTCTGTGGTCAAAGCTTAAAGAAAGTGCTAATACAGGAGCAGCAACAATTTCTCCATCTTTAACGATAGCTTTCTCAGCAATACGACCAATACCTAAAATAGCAACTTCAGGATGGTTGATTACTGGAGTAAACCATTGTCCACCAGCAGATCCAATGTTAGAAATTGTGCAAGAAGCACCTTTCATTTCAGCTGGAGCTAATTTACCATCTCTTGCTTTAACAGCAAGTTCATTAATTTCGTTAGAGATGTTAAAGATACCTTTACGATCAGCATTTTTAACAACAGGAACTAATAAACCTTTTTCTGTATCAGCAGCAATACCGATATTGTAGTAATGCTTATGAACGATTTCGCTTGTAGCATCATCTAATGATGTGTTTAAAGCTGGGAATTCTTTTAATGCACTTGTTAAAGCTTTTACTACATAAGGTAAGAAAGTTAATTTGATACCTTTTGCAGCTGCAACTTCTTTATATTTCTTACGGTGTGCAACTAATTTAGACACTTCTACTTCATCCATTAATGTTACGTGAGGAGCAGTGTGCTTAGAATTTACCATTGCTTTAGCAATAGCTTTTCTGATTCCGCTCATTTTCTCACGAGTTTCTGGGAAGTCACCTTCTGGAATAGCAAGCGGCTTAGGAGCTTCCGCTGCTGTTTCTGCTGGAGCAGCTTCTGCAGCTGGTTGGCTAGCAGGTGTTGCACCACCATTTAAGTAAGCATCAATATCTTCTTTAGAAATACGTCCGTTTTTACCAGTACCAGAAACAAGTTGAATTTCTACGCCTTTGTCACGAGCATATTTACGTACAGAAGGCATTGCGATAATACGTCTGCTTGGATCAACTTCTGTCTCTTGTCCTTTGCTTTCTTCAACAGCTTCAGGTTTTGCTTCTTCAGCAGCAGCTGGAGCTTCATCACCATGATCACCTTTGAACTGAAGGTTTTCATATCCAGGAGCATCAAATGTAATTAAGATATCTCCTACAACTGCAACTGTTCCTTCTTCAACTTTCACTTCTTCTACAGTACCTTCAACTGGGGAAGGAATTTCTACTACTGCTTTATCATTTTGAACTTCACATAATACATCATCTTCTTGAACTTTATCGCCTGGTTTAACAAACCATTTTACGATTTCGCCCTCGTGAATACCTTCACCGATGTCAGGTAATCTAAATTGAAAAGCCAATGTGACAACCTCCTAATATCTTATGAAAAAATTTTCTTCTTTTAACTAACTTATCTTCTAATTCTTGTGCGAATATTATTCGGTTTTAATTAGAAAGTTAGAACTTTTTTAGCTGTTTCAATAATATCTTTAAAGTTTGGAAGCCATACAGTTTCAGCTTGTGTGAATGCAAAAACAGTATCTGGTGCAGTTACACGTAGAACTGGAGCTTCTAAGCTTAGAATTGCACGATCATTGATTTCAGCAACAACATTAGCTGCAATACCAGCTTGTTTTTGTGCTTCTTGAACTACCACAGCTCTACCTGTTTTTTCAACAGATCCAATGATTGTTTCGATATCAAGTGGGCTAACAGTACGTAAGTCAACTACTTCCACTGAGTATCCTTCTTTTTCTAATTCTTCTGCTGCTTTAATAGACTCTTGAACCATTGCTCCATAAGTAATGATAGAAAGGTCTTTACCTTCACGTTTTACATCCGCTTTTCCAAGAGGAATAGTATACTCTTCTTCTGGAACTTCTTGACGGAATGAACGGTATAATTTCATATGCTCTAAGAAAATAACAGGATCGTTATCACGAATAGCAGAAATTAATAAACCTTTAGCATCATAAGGAGTTGATGGGATAACAACTTTAAGACCAGGTTGTTGTGCCATTAATCCTTCTAAGCTGTCGGCATGAAGTTCAGGAGTATGAACTCCACCACCAAATGGGGAACGAATAGTTACCGGTGCATTGTAGCGACCACCTGAACGATAACGCATACGAGCCATTTGTCCAGAAATACTATCCATTACTTCATAAACGAAACCAAAGAATTGAATTTCCGGTACTGGACGGTAACCTTGAAGTCCTAAACCGATTGCTAATCCGCCAATTCCAGATTCAGCTAATGGAGTATCAAATACACGATCTTCACCGAATTCTTTTTGAAGACCTTCTGTCGCACGGAATACACCGCCGTTTACACCTACGTCTTCTCCAAATACTAATACATTTGGATCATTACGTAATTCTGTGCGTAACGCATCAGTGATTGCTTGAATCATAGTCATTTGCGCCATGGCTTACTTCGACTCCTTTGCTGCATAAATTTCATATTGTTCTTTTAAGTTAACTGGTAACTCTTCATACATGATGTTCATTAAGTCAGTAACTTTTTGTTTTGGAGCTTCATCAGCAATTTTGATTGCCTCTTTAATTTCTTCTTTAGCACGTTCGATTACTGCGTTTTCTTTCTCTTCATTCCAAATACCTTTGTTTTCAAGGAATTTACGGAAACGTACTAATGGGTCTTTCTTTTCCCATTCGCTATCAAGATCAGCAGTACGGTAACGAGTTGGGTCATCCCCAGCCATTGTATGTGGACCATAACGGTAAGTTAAAGTTTCAATTAATGTTGGACCTTCACCGTTGATTGCTCTTTCACGAGCTTCACGTACAGCAGCGTAAACTGCTAATGGATCCATACCATCTACTTGAATTCCAGGGATACCTGCAGCAACTGCTTTTTGAGCAATTGTTTTCGCAGCAGATTGTTTCTCAACTGGAGTAGAAATTGCAAAACGGTTGTTTTGTACAACGAAAATTGCAGGAGCTTTAAATGCACCAGCAAAGTTAATTCCTTCGTAAAAATCACCTTGTGAAGCTCCACCATCACCTGTATAAGTGATCGCAACAGCTTTAGCACCACGTTTTTTCATTCCTAATGCTACACCAGCAGTTTGGATGTATTGTGCACCAATAATGATTTGTGGAGAAATTACGTTTACACCTTCAGGAATTTGGTTTCCTTGGAAGTGACCACGTGAGAATAAGAATGCTTGAGATAAAGGAAGTCCATGCCAAATAATTTGCGGAACATCACGATATCCTGGAAGAATAAAATCTTCTTTTTCTAATGCGAATTGTGAAGCCAATTGCGAAGCTTCTTGTCCTGCAGTAGGTGCATAGAAACCTAGGCGACCTTGTCTGTTTAATGAAATAGAGCGTTGATCAAGAATACGAGTATAAACCATACGAGTCATTAATTCTTGTAATTGCTCATCACTTAAATCAGGCATTGCAGATTCGTTTACAACTTCACCCTCTTCATTTAAAATCTGAAGTGTTTGAAATTGGTTTGCCACTTGTTCAAGCTGTGCTTGCACATCAAATTGTGCCTTCTTTGTTTTAGAAGCCATTAAAGCCACCCTTTCCTTTCATATTAAAAGACTTTTTTCTGTAAAACAAATAGATGTTTACAATGTGTTTCAACGTGGTAAACACTTAGTTGGGTAACGCTTTCTATTCCTTAAAGCATATCGCTCTAAGCAACAAAAAAAACCATACTTAAACAGTTTTCCACAAAATACGCAAGAAAAAACGTCTTATAAAATTAATTCGGTTTCCGTATAGACTGTATCAATTATTTATATGTAAATATTAATACAACTGTTCAATACATTTATAAGTTTAATATACTTAAATATTATCCGTCAATCTTTAAGCTCGAAGTTTTTATTATTTTTTTACACAAAATTAATACATCTGTATTATTTACAACACAACATCTGTATCATACAGAAAACACTATTTACAACTGTTTTATAATAACTTCCCTGAGTGTCGAAAAATCATTCCTTGTCTATATGAACTCTTTGTATGTTTTGAATACTGCATGATACAAAGCACCTCCTACATTTTAAAATAGTATCCTACAAAAAAAAGCCACAAAACAAAGTGTGTCCAAAGAAACAAAATTCATGCCCCGTTTGTCCTCTCTATTTTGTAACTTATAAAAATTTTAATAGGATAAAGGTAATAATCAAATAATAAGTATTACTTTTTCTCTTCTTCCTCTTCATTCATTTTGATTTTTATGCCGGCTTCTTTATAGAAATCTACTTTCAAATCATTATATTTCTTCGTTAATTCATTAAATGTTTGGTTATTTTTATAAACCGTCTCATACGTATCATTGATCTTTTTTACTTGTTTTTCTAAATCGTCCATATTCACGTCTTCATCTTTAAACATTTCATAAAGCTTTTTATCACTATTAAGCCCTTCTATGTAATTTGCGTATAATTTATCATGTTCTTCATAACGGGCCATCATTGTTTGGTAAAGATCATCTGCCTTATTCTTTAATGATTTCTCTTCCTTTTTATCTAATTCTTCTATGTCTGTCGCTATTGTTTCAAACTTTTTTTGTGACTGTTTTATACTGTCTGCTTCTTTATCCATATATTCTTTTCTTTTAGAAATAGATTCTAGAGCTTCGTCCGATAATTTTGTAATTTCATCCATGTCCTCTAATCCAAGACTAATTATTTTAGAATAAATATCTTGTTCCTTCTTTTCTAATTTGACAAGAGGCTCTTGCTGTTCTTCAAAACCACTTTCAATCTTAACTACTTCTTCTAGTTTTTCATACATTTTCTCACTTGGAGAATTAAAATTGCACCCAGCAGCAATTATCGTAAAAAGCATAATTGTACTAATTAAAACACTTCGTTTCATTTCTTTCCTCCTCACTTTCTTATTACTATATCGATTCTTCTGTACTTTGACAATAATGGTTCCCTTCTTCGTATCCATCTTGATTCTTTAAAAAATTTGATAAAAACACAATTCTTCCCTGCATAATTATCAGTTGCTGATTTTTTTAACAGGCAGCGCTGATTACTTTAGAAATATTTTTATATTATAAACATATTAGCTTGTCCTATAATATATTATAGGTATATCTAATTATCTTCTTGCATAAAGTACTATTCTCATTTATTAACTTTTTATTCTATCTCTGTTAGACTACTTTTATAAACCGTTAGATACAAGGAAGTGATTATTTTGATAACAATGACAGATATTATTCGCGACGGTCATCCAACACTGAGACAAGTGGCAAGTGAAGTTACCATGCCACCAAGCGAAGAAGACAAAAGCATTCTAAAAAGCATGATGGAATATTTAATAAATAGCCAAAACCCCGAATTAGCAGAAAAGTATGGTTTAAGAGGCGGAGTAGGCTTAGCTGCTCCGCAAATAAATGTTTCCAAAAGAATGATTGCTGTGCATGTTAAAGATGAAAATGACAAGCAATACAGCTACGCTTTATTCAATCCTAAAATCATTAGCCATTCCATAGAAAAAGCTTATTTAACAACTGGCGAAGGCTGCCTTTCTGTCGATGAAACCATTCCAGGTTTCGTTCCAAGGTATGCAAGAATTACTTTGAAAGGGATCGATTTAGACGGAAAAGAAATTAAATTACGCCTTAAAGGATTACCAGCAATTGTATTCCAACATGAAATTGATCATCTTAATGGTGTGATGTTTTATGATCATATCAATGAAAAAGATCCTTTTCTTCCTATTGATAATGCAATACCTGTTGAAAGATAAATTTTGTATCTAAGAAATGGTTCGATCATCATTATTCGAGCCTCTTCTTCTTTCTCTTATTTCGCCCCTGTTTCATACTAAATAAGGCTTTACCCCGCTGCAATTGCTCACTTTCCATTCAGCCTATTTTACAATTACCAACATTATCCATGAGAATCCTACAAAAATATTCATATACTATTTATATAAAAGGCTGTTTTCATAGCAAATACAAGGAATGCTCATCGTGTCAAAAAACTTTCTTTCCATTGGCTTCACACTAAAGATGGAAGATGGAGCTTCCTAAACACTCTCATACAGAACCGCAAATGGAATAGGGCCAAATAAAAGGAGTAAACCATTCTTCCGTAGCTAAAATAATGTAAAATCGCCTTCCATTTTGAATAATCGGATTGAAAAAACACCATCTAATAAACTATTTTTTACAAAAAGAAATATAAAATGAGAAGATGACTTTACTTTGTCCAAGAATGGTTTAAAATAGAGTTAAGGAGATGATCCACTATGTTAAAGAAGCTAAGAAAAAAGCTTTTAAAACAGTGGAAAGATTTACTTCGCAAAAAAACAATAGCTTAAAAAATTGAAGGGTATTTTTATGGTCCGGCCTATACCACGCTTAGTTAAATATAGTGGTTATTATACCGCTATACAAACCAAGCATTGTGGTACTGAGTCTGACCTTTTGTTTTAATAACGATTTCATTAGAATGATCATACATAAAAGTTATGTAATATTATTATGTTTCATAATAATATATAGAGGGTAAATATCTTTTTTCATTCCTCATTTTTATATGAATTTACTGAGAAAAGAACCTTTCTAATATAATGGCTATTAAAAGAAAAAACATGAAAACCATGTTGTTTTTTTATATAATAAATTTCAGAAACAAATGATTAAGGAGCGATTTACAATGATATTTAAAGTATATTTTCAAGATTTAAAAACAGAGGTACCAGTAAGAGAAAATACTAGAACTATTTTCGTAAAAGGTGTATCAGAAAGAGATGTTCGAACAAAATTAGCAGAAAAACCATATAATATCGAGTTTATTACTAGCGTAGAAGGTGCATTCTTAGAATATGAACAACAAAACGAAGACTTTACAGTATTGGAGATTGAATAATGAAATTTGTAAAAAATGATCAAACTGCTGTATTTGCCCTAGGAGGATTAGGGGAAATCGGTAAAAATACGTATGGTGTCCAGTTTCAAGATGAAATTATTTTAATTGATGCTGGGATTAAATTTCCTGAGGACGAGCTTTTAGGAATTGACTATGTTATTCCTGATTATACTTTTTTAGAGAAGAACGCAGACAAAATTAAAGGCTTATTTATCACGCATGGTCACGAAGATCATATTGGTGGTATTCCTTACCTTTTAAGACAAGTTAATATCCCTCTTTACGGAGGCAAACTGGCATTAGCACTTGTTCG
Source organism: Niallia sp. FSL W8-0951 (assembly GCF_038006525.1). Classification (NCBI taxonomy): domain Bacteria; kingdom Bacillati; phylum Bacillota; class Bacilli; order Caryophanales; family Bacillaceae; genus Niallia; species Niallia sp. FSL W8-0951. The sequence continues at coordinate 630,268 of NZ_JBBOVK010000001.1, read as the reverse complement.
TAACAAGCTAGAAGAGCATGGTTTATTGCGACAAACAACGATGCACGAAATTCAAGAAGACGATATTATTAAATTTAGAAAAACATCTGTTTCTTTCTTTAGAACTACTCATAGTATACCTGACTCCTATGGGATTGTTGTCAAAACACCACCTGGGAACATTGTACACACTGGAGATTTTAAATTTGACTTTACTCCAGTTGGGGAACCTGCCAATTTAACAAAAATGGCTGAAATAGGGAAAGAAGGCGTTTTGTGCTTATTATCTGATAGTACAAATAGTGAAGTACCTAATTTTACTATGTCTGAAAAAAAAGTCGGAAAAAGCATCCATGATACTTTTATCAAAGCCGACGGTAGATTGATTTTCGCTACTTTCGCTTCCAATATTTATCGTTTACAGCAAGTAACAGATGCAGCCGTAGAGTTTGGCCGCAAAATAGCTGTTTTTGGACGCAGTATGGAAGCAGCTATTAACATCGGTTTAGAACTTGGCTTTATAAAAGCACCAAAAGAAACCTTTGTTGACCCGCAACAAATTAACCGACTGCCGGCTAATCAAGTGGTCATACTTTGTACAGGAAGCCAAGGTGAACCAATGGCAGCTCTATCAAGAATTGCTAATGGTACACATAGACAAATCCAAATTATCCCTGGTGACACTGTGGTATTCTCTTCCAATCCAGTACCAGGTAATACATTAAGTGTTAATAAAACAATTAATCAACTTTACCGAGCAGGTGCGGAAGTAATTCATGGACCACTTAACAATATTCATACTTCTGGTCATGGCGGTCAACAAGAGCAAATGTTAATGCTTCGATTAATTAAACCTAAATTCTTTATGCCAATTCATGGAGAGTTTAGAATGCAAAAAACACACGCACAAACTGCTGTTGATTGTGGTGTAAAAGAAGAGAACTGCTTTATTATGGATAATGGTGAAGTATTAGCACTTTCAAGCGATACAGCACAGGTCGCTGGTAAAATTCCATCTGGAAATGTATATATTGATGGAAGCGGAATTGGCGATATTGGTAATATCGTTTTACGCGATCGTCGAATTCTTTCAGAAGAAGGCTTAGTGGTTGTCGTGGTAAGTATTAATATGACTGATTTTAGAATTGCCGCTGGACCTGATCTTATTTCAAGAGGATTTGTGTATATGCGCGAGTCTGGTGATTTAATCAATGATGCACAAACATTAATAAGTAAACATTTAAATAAAGTAATGGAGCGCAAAACGACACAATGGTCAGAAATAAAGAATGAAATAATTGATACTATTTCTCCATTCCTATATGAAAAAACAAAACGTCGCCCAATGATCCTTCCTATTATTATGGAAGTATAAATAAGTAAAAAGGAGCTATTCGTTCGATAACGAACAAATAGCTCCTTTTTCTTGTTAAGACATAACCTTGTTCTCAAAACGGTTAATATCCGAGTCAGCTCCAATTACGATCAAGATATCCTTTTCTCTGATTGATTCTGATGCTTGAGGAGAAACGATAATTTCCTTCCCTCTTTTTATGGCAACAATAGTAATTCCATATCTGGCACGAATATCTAAATCAATGATCGAGCGACCATCTAATTTATGACTTGCTTTAATTTCCACAATACTATGCTCATCCGATAGCTCTAAATAATCTAGGACATTGTTAGAGACAATATTATGGGCTATTCTCTTGCCCATATCCCTTTCAGGATGAACAACTGCATCTGCCCCTATTTTACTTAGTACTTTCTCATGATAATCATTTTGGGCTTTTACCGTTATATTTTGCACTCCTAATTCCTTCAGCATTAAAGTTGTTAAAATACTTGCTTGGATATCTTCCCCAATTGCAACAATAACATGGTCAAAATTACGGATTCCGAGACCTTTCAATACTGTTTCATCTACTGCATTACCTACCACTGCATGTGAAACTAGATTTGCGTATTCATTTACTTTTTCTTCACTTTTATCAATGACCATTACATCCATACCTAGCTCGGTTAATTCCCTGCAAATACTACCACCAAATCTTCCGAGGCCAATAACCGCAAAAGCTCTTTTCACAATAAAATCCTCCAACAATCATAAAAATTTCACCTAAATAAATCGTCCCTATTATAACATTAAATCACTTGATTAACATACAAAAGCTAATGATGTTTCCCAACCAGTTATTGTTGATTATTTATGACACGGTTGATACGTGTATTTAACATTTTTAAATTAGTACCGCCCGCCTGGTAGTACCGCAGCTTTCTTTCCCTATCAAATAAATAGTAGGAGGGAACATATTCATTCGAAAACGTCTTGGCTAGCTGAAAGTCATGATCTACATAAATAGATTGTGTCATACTATACGTCTCGGCAGTCTGTTTTATTAAATCAATATCTAAATCTCGCTCTGTTCGCGGGAAATGCACAGATATTATTACAAGATTATCCTTATATAACTCCCTATATTGGTTTAATTCGGGCATAGCCTTTTTACAAAAATAACAACTTACAGACCAAAAATGAATTAAAATCAGCTTATCTCTTATTTCATCTGTAAGCTTTGTTTCTCCGTTAACCCATATGGTCGGAGTGTTCCAGTTTGGAAGTTGCTCACCTATTTTCAATGATTCGTTACCTTCTTTCCTTCTATCCCTATATATACATTTGCATAAAAAGTTAGTGAATCATGTCTCCCCGCTTTCAGATAAACAGAATATCCTATTTGCAAACCTATTAAAGTAACTAACTTATACGAAGCTCAATAGAATAGCTTCACCTCTTAGTTTATCAAATACTTTAAAGGGAATAAAAAGAAAAAACTTATTTTTTAATAAAAGGAGTACAATTTCTAATGATGTATGTGGATGAAGTTAAAACGAATATTCGAAATATTGAATGGGGGGATTTCCTTCTAGACACTTCCTATGTAACTATAAAAATTCTCTTGATCTTGTTAAGTTATATTTTCATCAAGAAGATGGCTAAGAAAGTAATAAATAAATTATTCGAAACTTATATTCAAAAGCATTCTATCTCCCGAGGCAGAGCCTTCACTTTAGAAAGCTTAACGAATAATGTAATTACTTATGTATTATTTTTTATACTCATTATTACCATTCTTCAATTACTAGGAATTGACGCAACGGCCATATTAGCTGGAGCTGGTATTATTGGATTAGCAGTTGGTTTTGGTGCACAAGGTTTAGTAAGCGACCTAGTGTCAGGATTCTTTTTATTATTAGAAAAACAATTAGAAGTGGGTGAACTTGTATCAATAGGAGATTTTTCAGGTACTGTTGAACAAGTAGGGCTGCGAACAACACAAATTAGAGCTGCTGATGGAACTCTGCACTTTATCCCTAATCGTGAAATCACACAGCTAAGTAACCACTCTCGGGGAGAAATGCAAGCTTTAGTAGATATAGATATTTCTGTACATAATGATCTACCGAAAACATTAGAAATTTTAAAGCCTTTATGTGAACGTATCGCCAAAGAAAATCCAGTAATTACGGATGGACCAGATGTGATTGGGATACAAAACATGGAATCAAATACTATCACTATTAGAATACTGGCCAAAACCATCAATATGGAGCAATGGGGGGTCGAGCGATTAATCAGACAAGAAGTAAAGATCGCGCTTGATGAAAATGGTATTAAACTTCCAGAAACTCCGCTTATAGTAGATAAAAAGAGTTAAAACAAGGCTTACTGCTCCATTACGCAGTAAGCCTTCTCTTTTATATAAACAGAGTTCCTCTAAATATTCTTAATTGCCTTTTTTGGTTAAATACGCTGTTAATATATTTACAGCCACCTGTAAGGCATCCTCTTTTGGATTGAGCTTGCTATGATGTAATCCAAAGGGAGAGTCTACTCCAAGCCAAAACATAAATCCTGGGATTTCCTTTAACATATAGCCGAAATCTTCCCCTGTCATGGCTTCTTTACACTCAAATAATGTTGCTTCTGTTTCCTCTATAATAAAATTCATAAACTCTTTTGTTAATAGCTCATTATTATCCACTTGATAATAACCACTTCCGAAATCAATGGTGCATTCACAGTCATAGGCGATTTCAGTTCCTTTTACTAAAGATTGGACGCGATTTTTCACTTTTTCCATTGCTTCACTAGAAAGCGTACGCATCGTTCCTTCTAGCCTTGCTGTTTCGGCGATAACATTTTGAACCGTACCGCCTGTGATTTTCCCAATCGTTACAACAGCACTTTCTAGTGGATTTATATTTCTAGACACGATTGACTGGAGCTGGGATACCAATGTACATGCAGCAACGACCATATCATTTGTTAAGTGAGGATAGGCTGCATGTCCCCCTTTCCCTTTTAAATCAATAAAGAGTTCTGATGTATTCGCAAATAATAAGCCAGGCTTAATCGCAATCGTCCCTACAGGATATTCAGGAGCAACATGAAGTGCTATTATCATATCTGGCTTCCATGCTTGGAGCTCCTCACTTTTCAACATCGGTTCAGCCCCTCCTGGTCCCTCTTCTGCAGGTTGAAAGATAAATACCACATCATCGTTAATTGGATTATTAATAATATTTATCAGCACACCTAATGCGATCGTCATATGAAAATCATGACCGCAAGCATGCATTTCAGTCGGATGCTCTGATACGAAAGATAATGCTGTTTCTTCCACAATCGGTAATCCATCCATATCAGCACGATAGCCAATCGTTTTTGTTGGATTAAGTCCATTGACCTTTACGATGATTCCAGTCTTCCATGTTTTCACTTCTACACGTTCATCTGCGACGCTATGAATCATCTGTAGTAAATATTGCTGTGTTTTAAATTCTTTAAATCCAAGTTCTGGAATTCTATGCAGTTGTCTGCGAATAGTAACTAAATCTATCGTATTCCCCATCTAGCTCCCCTACTTTTCCTTTTGTTCATTATATCGTTTTACATAGCCTTTAGGTTACCTACAAGAAAAGCGCGGAAGTTTCTCCACGCTTTTCATCAAAATTATAATTGACGTAACTCTTGCATAATTTCTGTTTTTGATTTTGTTTTATCATCAATTTCTTTTACCACTCGTGCAGGTGCTCCTGCTACTAATGTATTCGCGGGAACATCTTCTAATACTATAGCTCCTGCAGCAACTACAGAACCTTTTCCTACAGTTACACCCTCTACAATAACTGCATTTGCACCAACCAATACATCATCTTCGATAATAACTGGTTTAGCAGAAGGAGGCTCAATTACACCAGCTAATACTGCACCTGCTCCAATATGACAGTTTTTACCTACAGTAGCTCGTCCACCCATTATAACTCCCATATCAATCATTGTACCTTCGCCGATAACAGCACCAATATTAATAACAGCACCCATCATAATAACAGCGTTATCACCAATATCAACTTGATCACGAATAATTGCACCTGGCTCAATACGAGCTTTTATATTTTTTAAATCTAATAAAGGAATAGCGGAATTTCTGCGATCATTTTCAATTACATAATCCGTTACTTTATCCTTATTAGCTTCAATTACACTTTGAATGTCTGTCCATTCTCCAAAAATCACCCCAGAATTGCCGCTGATAAAGGTTTGGATATTCTCACCAAATTCAACAGCTGATAAATCCCCTTTTACATATACCTTAACAGGTGTAGATTTTGTACTATTTTGAATAAATGAAATAATTTCATTTGCATCCATCATTTTCATTTCTTTACCTCCAGTTATGTATAAATTACAATATAAAAATTACTTTACCAAACAAAAGTTATGAAAACAAGCAATAATTATTATAATATTAAGGATTAATTGCTTTCACTTTTTCTTCTTCAAGGTATTCATTGACAATCTCTAAGAACGCTTGAACTTGCTTTAATTGAAAATTTGCCTCATAGCCAATTAACCAAGTCCCTCTTGTAATAGGTTTATTATTATCATTAAATAATGGTATTCTTGATAGTGCCTCATCAGCTTTTCTTAAGGCAATGGAAGGTAAGATACTATATCCAATGCCATTAAAAGAAAGCTGTTTACATGTTTCAATTTGATCTACAACAATAGTATTCTTAGGAGGCATTTGCAAATTCTGATGCCACCAAACTTGTATTTCTTCGTAATAGTTAGAATCACTTTTAAATTGGATAAACGGTCGATCAGTTAAGGCAATATCTTCTAACTGAGCAATTTCTCGATCCACTAAATAAAGTGGATCATCGAATAAATGTATTTTTATCCCTTTCCAATCAGATACCCCTCTTATGATACCGATATGCATATTATCCTCTGAAACTGATTTCATCATATCGCTGCTCCAACCAGTTACTAATGATACTTTTGCTTGTGGGTAGCGCTCGACAAATCGTTTTAAAACTTCTGGAAGCCAATTTTGTCCTACTATACTAGCGACAGCGATTTTTAATGTTCCATATACCTCTTCTTTAAATGCATGAATGGATTCTTTTACTTCTTCTTCTTTTTTTAAAGTTTCCCTTGCAAATTTCGTTACTAATTCTCCTGCGGCAGTAAGAGAGAGGCCTCTTTGCGACCTAATAAATAACGGGGTTCCCCAGTCTTTCTCAATATTTTGCAGCCTTTGAGAAAGGGCTGGCTGGGTGACAAATAATCTCTCTGCTGCTTTGCGCATATTCATTTCCTGTGAAAGTACAGTTAATAGTTGTAATTCAGAAATTGTTGACATAACATTATCCTCATAAAATAAAAATTGTTATCAAAAGAGGGATACATCTCTAATGAAGAGGCAGACAAGAGTGGCAGCCGTAGATGAAGGTATAATACGTTTAGCGTTCATTTTGATTGATTTGATGCAAATAAATATTAAGTCGCATTAATATTGCTCTTCTTGTTAAAATTCCATCAAAATAGCCATCTTCTGTTTCCACGCAAATAAAAGGATGGTCTACTAAATATTTTATCGTATGTAATACAGAACTATTGCTCTTCACTCTTGGTATTACCTTATTCATAATTGTTTCTACTTTTATTTCTTCAAGCTTCTCAAACTCAATTCTTTCTAAGCCTAATATGCTATCCATGATGAGCGGAGTGCTGACTAAGCCATGGAGTTTATAATGAGCATCTAATACTGGTATTGCTGAGTATCCACTTTTTGTTAAGACAAGCAGAGCGTGTTCTAAACTATTTCCTATCTGCACATGTGCTACTCGTTCAGATGGAATTAATAAGTCCTTTAAAGTAATGTTTAAAAACTCTTCGCTGTGCATACTTATCATAGCCGAAAACTCCTCACAAAATATATTTATACCTCATTTTATCATAGTTCTCGGCATTATGCTCTTTTAACCCTTACTCGTTTTTATATTCCTTACAAGCAGTTGACAATGTGGGCATTGAAAGATTACATTTTGATTAGATTGAGCAGTTAAGACATTCTCCAGTTTTTCTTCTTTTGAACATTCTGGACAAATAACTGTCGGCATCATATTTATCACCTCAACTATTAGTATGGTTTCCCATGTTTTTTTTCATGTAGGAAAAATCTTCAATGTTCAGCAGGTTTTTATCCTTATATTGAATTCTCCTGATTTACTAGCCGTTAGCAGGACTATTAATACTAGAAGTAAAAAAAACCTTCAGCAAAATGGACTATTCCATCTTGCTGAAGGTTTTTTTAAATAAGATTACTGAATTAAATCAAAAATCTCAATTGTAATCATATCAACATTATCAAATTGATATCTTTTTGGTTTTTCCTTGTCATTATATACTTCTAGTTCAAACGTCTCTGTTTTTGGATGGAATGTTACTTGACACTTTCTCTCTCCATTTACCTCAAAGAAACGTTGAGTTGGTTCTCCCCCAGTTGCCTGCTCTTGTAGATTTTTCAATCTTGTTAATATGCCTTGTAATTGTGACATGCTCTCTCTCCTTTCAAACAAACCTTTATTAAGCATAGGTTTCACTATTAGCATGTTTCTATACACTTTCTTCGTTTAATTTAGTACAATTCGCCTCTTGTGTAAAATGCCAATACTAACAGAATAAAAGATTGTCGAGAGTTTGTCCAAGTAAAACTGAAAAAAACTCGGTGTTTTTTTATTATTTATTTCCTCTGAATATTCTTACCATTTCACAAATTAACATACACACTTTCCTTAGGAGTATAATTTCTAGCTAAAATGATGACAAGAACTTCTTTTATCACTCAAAAGAATTGCATGATAATAACTTTCTTTGTATGATTAGTTAAAGATAAAAGTAGGAGGAACATTATGCATCAAATCACATTGTTTACTCAACCAGATTGTCCCCCTTGCGAATATTCAAAGCTATTCTTAAAAGAACATGGTTTTGATTTCGAAATGAGAGATATTCAAAAGGACCCTCGTGCCAAAAAAGACTTAATAAAGAAATATCAATCTTTTTCCACTCCAACATTCGTAATTGATGGAACGGTCATTTATGGATTTGATTTGGAAAAGCTAAAGGAAGCTTTGAATCTTTCTTAATACTTATTATGGCGTACAGCACCTAATGTGCGCCATAAACTTTACAATGATAATATTAGAGATGATTTGTGTTTAAATCATTATAGTTTTTATTATTCTTTATATAAGTAACTTGATTATCAATGGAAAATAACGGCATATACACTAATGTACTATAGTTTTTTTCTTTACTCTTTAAAATGGACCTTACCTCTTTATCTGAAAGCATATTGGTTATAAGCCATTTATTATTCCATTTTCTTATCAAAATCCCTTCATAAGAACCTTCATATACTTTTTCTCCAATAACAATTGGTTCATAATATTCATATAGGAGTATACTATTCTCTTCTTGTTCTACAAAGGTTTGTTCTGATAATTGATAAAAAGGTAGATAATATTTACCAAATTCATTACCATATGTAAAAAAGTTCCCTTGTTCTCCAGTCAAGTTTTCATTAAGAAATAAATAAATTAGTTTGTCTGAAAAATAAGGCGTTAGGATTTCTTCTATCTCCTCCATTTCTCTTGCTTCTTTACTTAATGATACTTGTGCCCGGAATGCCTTTTCTACAAAAGCGAATACTTCCTCTCGACTTGTCAAATGGCTGGCGGCGTCAATGGAATACGGAAAAACACTCCACATAGAAATAATCAATAAGATAAAGAAGCTTTTTTTCATCAAATCCTTCCCTTCTCTAATTACGCTGATTCCATTTCATTACTATTCCATACCCTTTCTATTCCTAATAAAACAAGCTGAAGAGAAAATCTCTTCAGCTTGTTGTTAAGGAAGCAATAATTTCATTCGATCAAGATAATTATAGGACAAATCAATAAATAAATATTCTTTTGAATTTAACGGATAAGAATACGTTCTAACCGTTTCACCGGTTTCAATATCACTATATAGATCGGATAATATCCCTCGTTTTTCAGTTCGCATCTTCATAATATTTTCTAAAAAATATGGTCTCCAACTCCAATTTTTATGTGCATATTCGGGTTGTATAAGCCAATCATTCTCATATTTAATGATATTGGCAGATTTCTGAAACCCATCTTCATCACAAACATACATTCGAAAAGCAGCATCCGTTAACTCGGCAGACAATAATTTTAATAACTCCTCATAGGTAGAATATTTCTTGTATTTGACAAGCAGTGCTTGTAATTGACCTTGAAACTCTTCTGTTAAGTCATAGATCGTCGATAATTTCTTCTTTTCTGAAAGGATAAATTCATGAAACATATTTCTCAATGTTTCCTTTCTAATATTACGTTCAACGAAATTCTCCTCTGGATAATGTAAGTAATACCCTTGATAAAATCTTCCTCCATTTTTCCAAGCAAATTGAAGCTGATAAACCATCTCGATATTTTCAAATAATAAAGTAGCACCAATTTTTCGAGCAAGCATAGATAATGAATACAATACATCTTGATAAGTGTGCGAGGTGGACGTAGACCGCAAAGCCAATAAATCAATCTTCAAAATGTCCGGGCCTAAATCACTTAGGCGATCAAGATAACTGCTATCGCTTCCCATTTTATCAATCGCAATCTTTATACCATATGTTCGATAGTAAATTAATAAATGATCTAAATGATCAAATTGTCCTTGATAATTTCTTTCAGACAGCTCTAGAACGATCCGATTCAGCTTGATGCCTTTCTCTTCGTACTCCAATAAAGTATCTAAAAATGATTCTCCATCATCCTTCATCAGCATTTCAGCATCTCTATTGATAAAGAGCAATACGTCCTCATCAAGGGATAAAGCTTTATCCAAAGCTTTTGTCAAAATAACTTGATCTACTTCAAGCTTATATTCATCTGGAATTCCTTCATCTACAAAAAAATCGCCAAGACTTTCCACTCCATTTTGCCCATTGTATCTACCTAATACTTCATATCCAATAACCTGATGTTCATCAGCGCTAAAAATAGCTTGAAAATAAGGGATGACATTTTCTAAATCAGTCAAAATATCCAAAGCATCCATATTTTGATCGCCTCCCTAATAAGAAAAGCAAGCTCCTTTGCATATCATAATTAAGAATTTGGCAAATCGACGCCTTCCAAAAAGTAAAAAGTCTTTATCTTAAATGGATTTATTAATTAGTAAGCAAAGGTTCTTCACTTTATTTTAAGAAATTAAATAAACTTAATTATATCATATAAACACCTAGCTATCGAAATAATGATAGAAAATTCTTTCTATTTTCTAAACAATCCCTAAACTTGAATCAACTTAATTTAGCCTTCTTGGTAATAATATGCCCTCATATTTTGATGATAATATCGTATGATAACATTAGGAGTTGGCAAGAAAGAGGTAGTAATATGAAGTTGTTGAAACTATTACTTTTGCTCGCTCCCTTTTTTAGTTCGGAGCAAGTTTGGGAATACTTCCATATTGATGACCATCCAAGACAAAAAAACGAAATAGTAAGTCAAGTATCAAGCTCTTCTAATAAAATACTGTTAGATGTTCCATTGATAAAACAAAATCCAGAATTACGATATGGATGTGAGGTAACAAGTTTAGCAATGGTCTTAAATTATGCTGGTGTTAAAGTAACGAAAATGGACCTTTTTAAAGACATAGAGAAGGACTCAGATCCATTAGTCCGAAAAAACGGAAATATTATTAAATGGGGAGATCCTTCTATTGGCTTTGTTGGAGATATGACTGGAAAAAAGGCTGGTTACGCTGTATTTGATAGACCAATGGAAGATCTTGTTAACAAATATTTACCTGAAAGAGCAGTTAATTTAACAAATTCTTCTTTTCATGACTTAGAAAAACATGTTGAGAATGGTTATCCAATTGTCGTGTGGACGACAGGGGATTATCGTTTACCCGATAGATGGGAATCATGGGAACATAATGGAAGAACAATTAAAACACCATTGGATTTACATGCAGTTGTTTTAGTCGGGTTCAGTAAAGAGCATGTTTACTTAAATGATCCCTTATCTGGTAAGAAAAATGTCAAAGTAAATAAAAAAAACTTTATTAACTCCTGGCATGCTTTAAAGTCAAGAGCAATTAGTTATCGCTAAAGCCAAAAAGTTTTTTACACTTTGTATGGATCAAAGCTGAATATTCTAAGTGGCTGGCTGCATTCCCTTTAGTATTTGCTAACAGCTAATCAGCAGCTTGAATACACTTCACTTTCTATGTAGGCGAACGCTGCTCTTCATATGAGTTCTTGATCGCGCTAACCCTAGGAATTTGTATTCAGGCTGCCTTACTCTCCACCCTCTTATTCCCTATAAAATCAAGACTTCACACTTTTTAAACACTTAAATTATAATGGCAAATTTTCAATTATCCTTCCCTCCTGTATGTTTATGATTTACTCTTATCAATCATGTTTAAAATTGCCTAAGAAATTGTTCTGCGTCTTCACAAGTCAATGGCTTTGAATAATAATAACCTTGTGCTTTCTGACAATTTGCCTTTTTTAAAAAATCTTCTTGATCTTTATTCTCGACACCTTCTGCAATTACTTCCATTCCTAAATTTTGACCTAAGTGAATAATTGTAGTTGTAATGGCAGCATCCTTGGCATTTATCACAGCATCTTTAATAAAAGACTGGTCAATTTTTAACACATCGATGGGAAATTGCTTTATATAGCTAAGAGAAGAATAGCCCGTTCCAAAATCATCAACAGAAATAATAACACCCAATTCCTTTAAATTCCGCAAAATAGGAACTGCTTCTTTAATATTCTCCATAACCCCTTCTGTAATTTCCACTTCTAAGAGGAATGGCTGGATGTTATATTTTTGGATAGCATCTCGAATTACTTCTACAAAATTAGGTTGTTGAAATTGCTTAGGAGAAATATTCACAGCGATTCTGGTATCTAGGTTGTAAAGTGTTTTCCAAATCTTTATCTGCTCACACGCCGTTTCAATAACCCAATTCCCAATCGATATAATGAGACCCGTATCCTCAGCAAGCGGTATAAAGTCATTTGGAGCAACCAAGCCTAACGATGGACTCTCCCACCGTAATAGTGCTTCAAAGCTATTGAAAGTATAATCATTCAAATCAATTTGCGGCTGATAATACAATTTCAGTTCATTCCTTTGAATAGCTTTTCGTAATTTTGTTTCAATTGATACTATATTAGTTAAAGCTGTTGTCATATCAGAACGATAAAATTGATAGTGTGCTTTGCCTCTTTCTTTTACTCGAAAAAGTGCCTCATCAGCATTTTTTATCAATGTTTCAATATCTTCTCCATCCTGTGGATACATGCTAATTCCAATACTGGGACTTATATAATATTCCTGAGAATCTAGATAGAAAGAATTAGCAAAGGTTGAAAGGATTTGCTGAGCATTGCTTGCTGCTTCTTGTCTATTCGTCTGCGAAAGGAGAATATTAAATTCATCCCCTCCTTGACGATACACATGACATTTGTAATTATTAAACTCTAATAAGCGTTCCGCTACTTTTACAAGAATTTGATCACCTACAATATGACCAAATGTATCATTGATATATTTAAATCTGTCTAAATCAATGGTCATTAAGGCGAAAGCAGCTTGCTCTGTTTCCGCTCTTTTTATTTCAAGATTTATATCCTCCATTAGAGCTCGTCTATTATAAAGTCCTGTCAGCTGATCATGAAAAGACATAAACTGAATCTTTTCTTCCGTCTTCCTCCTTTCTGAAATATCTCTTAAGATGACATAAATCCCCTTAATGGTTCGATTCACTATAATAGGTACGAATTTTGAATGTACAGATAATTCTGTTCCCTTTTTGCTCATTAATTTACAATCGATTGATTGTGATGTATTTGTCAGTTTACATTTTCTAAAACTTCCATAAAAAACTGTATTCTCCCTATCTATTAGATCATAAAGCGAAAAAATCGTTTTAGCTTCGTCACTAAAACCAATTAATTTCAATCCAGCAGGATTCACCTCCTGTATAACTCCATCTAAATTGACTGTGAGAACAGCATCTAAGTTATTCTCTACTAATGAACGAAATCGTTGTTCACTTTCAAGTAATAAATGTTTTTCCTTGATGGATTCTGTAATATCTCTCGTAATAGAAACAATATATTTTACTTCATCTTGATCATCCTTTATAGGCGTTAAAACAGATTCTGCATAGATAATATTTCCATCTTCAAGCTTGATTTCATCTGTATAACTATGATTTCCTTTCATCTTACATACTGTAGAATATTCCTTTTGTAATCTAGCCGCTATGTAGGCAGAATTAACATCTTGGATTTTTTTCCCTATAAAGTTGAGTGGTAATTTAGCAAACAAGTATGCAGCTTCATTCACAAAAATATAGCGAAAAACTTCCCCTTTCTCGACTTTCATAATAAAGACCATATCTTTAATATACATAAAAATAATTTCAAAAATAATATTCTCTATATTTGATTTGGATTGAGCGATCATTTTCTTACTTGTGCTATTCTTGTTATATTTGTCCATCCATCTCATTCCTTACATGCAGCAATATATTAATTTGTTCTTAAAAGATATACACAATACACCAACGTCTTCTTTTACTACTATTATCGGCATGTGAATCCATTTCTGTACTCAAATAGATAAAAAATTATGTCTATTCTTAAAATAAAGTTTATCTTAATCTTGCTTCAGGAGCACACTTGACAGACAAGCTATTTTTTTTATTTCCTTTCTTTCGTAAAAATAGTATAATAACTTGTACTAAACAATAGAAAGGAGAGTTAAAACAATTGAATAAGCAGCAACAATATCCGCCGCCAATACAACCTACTGTTGTAAATCTTCTACAAGCAATCTCAGTTGTAAATCGTCATGCAAAGACTGCTCCAAACCCAAAGTTTTTATATAAATTAAAACATGACAGTTTACATAAACTATTAGCAGAAGGAAAAGCAAAGAAAATCGGTCTACACTTCTCAAATAATCCAAAATATAGTCAACAACAATCAGATTTATTGATTGCGTGTGAAAACTATACATTTCATTTGCCTCCGACTAAAAAGGATTTTGAGGAATTGCCACATTTAGGATCTCTCAATCAAAGTATTCGAAATCCCAAATCAACTCTTTCCTTAACACAATCTAAAAAGCTTTTATCCACCTATACTGGATTAAAAGAAGAGACACCACCAAATCATTCAATCCGCAAAAAGAAATACCAAAAACCTGTTTTTAAAAAACTTGGTGAAAGCTATTAATCTTGAATGAAAACGGTAATCCCCTCGATTCTATCAATTAAAAGAAAATAAGCAGCCTTATTATAATACAAGAATGTGGCTAGAATAAGCATTTCAACTAAAGAAACAGCCATCCCATCACATGAACGTTCGAATGCTGGGGTGGCTGTTTTTCGTCCTAAAAGGCTGTTTCAGAAAATTACTATTAGATAACCCTTACCGAACAATATTGAGGCTGCGGGTGATCATCACAAACCTTCGTTCCTAAAAAGAATAAGAACCCAACCAATTATACGGAACTTTTTTCAACTTCTTTGTATAATTGGTTGGGCTTATATTTGGTTGGGACACTTATGCCCCAGGTCTTTTAAGTAGTTCTTAAAGACAAATTAAGCAGAATCCGCTTCTTTCCCGCAGAAAGATCCTCTATTTAGTTATGTTGAGTCTCGTTTTAATTGTGCATCTCATAAAGCTTCCTTCTACAAAATGTTATTTTTCATAAATGAAGAATAGAAATGCAAAGTAATATGAATCAACAAAGACCAGTATTGGGAATCTATAGTATACAGGTAATCGTCTCTAAACTAAAAGGCCACACCATACATCAACAACATTTTATAAAATGATGTTATCGATAATATGAATTAATTCATTAATCTCAGGTTTACTTACTTGATCATTCGCTCCTACTACCTGGCCCTTATGTCTTAAATCATCTGTAATTAACGAAGAAAATATAACAACTGGCAATGCTGCTAAGTCAGGATTGTCTTTCACTACTTTTGTTAAATGATGTCCATCCATTTGAGGCATTTCTATATCGGTAATCATTAACTGAGCAGCTTCTTCTACTGGATGACCGTTCTCTATAGCTTTCGTTAAATAGTCTAATGCTTCACGCCCATTTTCGAAAAAGGTGATATCCTGGAATCCAGCAGCATTTAAAGTGTCTTCTAATAATTTTCTTAAAAGGGCAGAATCTTCCACAACAATTAGTTTCTTGTCACTTCTTTTTCTTTCACCTAATTTTTTTACTTGTTGAACATTGATTCCCGACTCCGGATTAATATCAACAACGATTTTTTCAAAATCTAATAATAAAATCATTTCTCCATTTAATTTGACTACCCCGATAATCTGACTTTCCGTTCCATAGTATGTCTCAGATGGTTTTTCAATGTTTTCCCATGATATACGATGAATTTGTGTTACATTATGAACATGGAAAATTATTTTTGTTTTATTAAATTCAGAAACAATATACTTGTCCTTTTCAGGAGTATCAGAAGGAGGATAACCTAATACATTTGCAAGATTAACAACAGTTAATACTTCTCCCCTTAACTCCATAATCCCTTCTATATATGGGTGTGCGTGTGGGATTGGTGTGATAGGTACTGGATTAATGATTTCTTTAACCTTAATCACATTGATTCCAAAATGATTCTTTCCTACGCTGAATTCTACAATTTCTAATTCATTTGTTCCCGTTTCTAAAAGTATCCCTTTATCATTTTTCATTTCTGTTTGTCCTTTCGCTCGCCTAAAAATTCACTTATTTAGCCAGACTACATCAAATTATTTATACCTATCTTTTATATCGGACTTTTTATCCACTCTTAAAGTAGGACTCGCTAATTTCCCTAAATTCGAAAGACGAAAAGCTGTTCACCATCCGATAGTATTTCAGTCTCCACGATTTTTACTAGTAAATGGCTAAAAAAAATGCTGTTCATGAAAGAACAATATGAAAATATTCCAATCCTCTCAAAGAATATTTTCTATCGTTAGCTTTCATGAACAGCTTAGTTTTCCTCTTCTATTGGAAAGAAGAAAAGTTTTTTCAATATCATTCTTCCTTTATACGTGCATGAATAATTAATCCGATAATAGTTAGAATGATTAAGGAACCTAGTGCAAATCTACTTGCCATATTACCATACTCAGCAAAAACAAATGTAATCGTCCCATATATTATAGGACCGATAATAGATGATACTTTTCCAGAAAAAGCAAATAAACCAAAAAATTGTCCTCTTTTCTCTTCCGGCGTAATTTCAACGATATATGATCTTGTTGTTACCCACATACTTCCAAGCGCTACTCCAAATAAACTGCCAGCTACCCAGAATAACCCTTCATTCTTAGCAAGCGTTGCAATAATTATCGCAATAACTAACAGTATCCCCACATAACGAACAGCTCTGTATGCACCAACACTTTTCGTTATATATCCAAAAACAAAGGAACCAATAATACTTGCAATGGTTGACACAAGATAAAGAACAATAAATTTACCAGTATCTAATCCAATAACCGCATTGGCATATGCAGACATCGTCGCAATAGTAGTAGCTAATGCATCATTTAGAAAAAAGTAAGCAAGCATAAAGGTGAAAATTTTCCGATAACTTTTCATTTGTTTAAAAGTTTCTATTATTTCTCGATATCCAGAAAGAACAGATTGTTTTTGGATATTTTCTTTTGGTGTATCTTTAATGAAAAAAAATAATGGCAAGGATAAAAGTAAAAAAAGAATACCAGTTGGAATAAAGGATTGATTATATGCCCCTTTATCTATAAAGAGATAAACAGTTAATCCAATCAGTGTTCCAATATAACCGATGGCTACACCAAAACCTGAGATTAATGGAATCTGTTCCTTTGTTCCTAAATCAGAAATCATCGTATCATAGAACACTAAGCTAGAATGATAAGTAAATTTAGATAAAACAAAAAAGAGGATAACAAGTGATAAAGATATCGGAATCCCAAATATCATTTGTGTAGACGGGATAAAAGAGAAAAAACCCATAGCTATGGTTCCAAATACGGTTAATAATGTTAATATAACAATATATTTTTTCTTTCTTCCAGTTCTGTCCATCATAACGCCAAATAATGGTGTAAAGATAACTAACAGAAAGCTGGCTAATGCATTCGCATATGAAATAAAAGTCGAAGCAATCTGTTTATTAACTTCATTTGAGCCAATCATATCTTGTAAATACATAGGAAAAAAGATAGTGTTAATATTAGACGAAAAAATAGTATTGGCCGCATCATAAAGGGCCCATGAGATTATAGGCAAAGAAAAATATAATGCCAGCCCTCTTTTTTTTATTTCTGTTTTATTAGTTATCGGTTCCATCTATTAAGCTCTCCTCTCAAATAGCGGGTATGTAGGGATAAAACAACATACTCCTGTTTGTTCTCCTTAAGAACCATTTGGCTTATCCATAATGCTGTCGTCTTACTCACATTATGGATAAGCCCACAGGTTTATGAATTATTTTTTTACAACAATGGAACCTACAATTAAATCATGTAACGCTTGTTTTTTCTCCGTGAACGCTGCAAAAATAAAGCCAATTAATAAAATCCCTGAAAGGAGACTTGATACGATGTATCTTCCTAGACTTCTCCAGAAAGAAAGCTTATTTCCTTTCAAATCCTCTACCTTTAAACCTAATAATTTCTTTCCAATCGTCGCTTGCCATTTAGAGGAATGAAGCAGTGAATAATAAAAAAGACTAATAAAAATACATACTGCCATCGTTCCCAAAAAAGCGGTCATTAATGAGCCTAATAGAGATAAAATTTCAGAATCAGATAATGCATTTATACTGGCTGGATCCATCAATAATTCATCCGGTATTTCCATTGAACTAATAAATAAAGCAAAAATGATATTGGAAAAAAATAATAATGGAATGCCTAAAATGATACTATCAATTGCCCATGCTCCAAAACGAATCCAAAATCCTGCATATTGAGGATGATTTTCCTTTTCTTCTATTTGTATAGTTGTTACCATTTATTTTCCCCTCCCCACTAATATGATAAATGGTATTTATTTTCTAAACAACCTTTTTTATGAAATGACTGCTAGCTTTACAATTATTAAACAAAAGAGAAACCTTCCTGCTCCTTGTCTTTAAAAGTTCATAAAATGTTTATTTGTTTTTTTCTAATTTGTGAAATGTCAAACAAACACCTAGACGATTTTATGCTATTAGAATACGCTAATAGTGTAAGTTGTGAAGGAAGAAAACCGAATATTATTTAATTAATTAAAGAGAGGACGAGTACACAATGAAGGGTACTGCAATTCTTTTTCACGATGACTTAACGGTAACTTTTCTAGAAAATGTCGATTTAGACACATGGAAAAAAACAGATAAAATGGACAATGGGAAACTGCTTTTAGAAAATCATCTGAATCAATCAAACCATGAACAACTTTTATTAATGGAAGAAGGCGTTGATTGGGATTATGGTTACTAATTAAATAGATATTAGAGCAAGCTTGGAGCAGGGATATATTCTTCTATCCCCTGCTCTTTTTATTTTGTTTTATGTATTTAAAACAATCATAGCTTTTGATATCATTATAGAATACGTTACGTTAGGAGACTTGATATGGAACATTTAATCAATAAAAAAGTTAAAAATATTGAGATTTCTGGTATTAGAAAGTTCGCTAATATGGTTGCTGGAAAAAAAGGAATGGTTTCTTTAACCATCGGCCAGCCTGATTTTCCCACCCCACTACATATTAAAGAGGCAGCAAAAACTTCCATTGATGAAAACTATACTTCTTATACACATAACGCTGGAGACCTTGCGTTACGGGAAGCGGCATCCCATTTTGTAAATAAAAAATATAATCTTTCTTATGATCCTTCCACAGAAGTGATTGTTACCGTGGGAGCTAGCGAAGCTATTGATGTGACATTTCGAACAATTCTCGACGGTGGAGTGGAGGTAATCCTGCCAGGACCTGTATATCCTGGATATGAACCAATTATTCGTTTATGTGGTGCGGTTCCTGTGCATGCTGATATTCGTCATACTTCTTTCCGTTTTACAGCTGACGTCATAAAAAAATATATCACGGAAAAAACAAGATGTATCGTCTTACCCTATCCGTCAAATCCAACAGGTGTCAGCCTAACAAAAGAAGAAATCAAGGAGATTGCAGCCCTGATTAAAGGAAAAGATATCTTTATTTTAGCAGATGAAATATACAGTGAATTACTATATGATCAAGAACATGTATCCATTGCTCAATATCTACGCGAACAAACTATTGTGATTAATGGTCTATCTAAATCACATAGCATGACTGGATGGAGAGTTGGTCTATTATTTGCTCCTTCTTATCTTTGTCAACAAATCATTAAAGTCCATCAATATAATGTAACTTGTGCCTCTTCAATCTCGCAAAGAGCGGCATTAGAAGCTTTAACTATTGGTATTAATGATGCAGCACCTATGAGAGAAGATTATCAAAGAAGAAGAAAATATGTGTATGATCGCTTGTCCTCTATTGGATTGGATGTAGTTATGCCAGATGGGGCGTTTTACTTTTTCATAAAAGTGCCAACAGCTAAATTGAATTCTTTTGATTTTTGCCTTGATCTAGTCGATAAAGTAAATCTAGCGGTTGTTCCTGGAAGTGCCTTTTCTGAATTAGGAGAAGGATATTTCCGAATTTCCTTTGCCTATTCTATGGAAACATTGGAAGATGCATGCAATCGTTTAGAGGAATATGTAAAAATACATCTAGCAAAATAAAAAAACAGCTTCTAATCTTGGCTTTCACCGATTAGAAGCTGTTTTTTCAATCCCAATATTTATATAAAGCTTGTGTTCCGCTCTCATCTTCTCCTTTCGCTGACAGGCGGCTGTATAATGTTTCCGCAAGAGATAATCCTGGTGTTTCCATTTGCATTTCCTCTGCTTCTTTAAGAGCAATTCTCATATCTTTTATAAAATGCTTGATATAAAATCCAGGTTCAAAATCCCCTTTTATCATTCTAGGTGCTAGATTACTTAAGGAAAAGCTCCCAGCAGCTCCGCTTGAGATACTTTGCAATACCTTTTCAGGGTCTAGTCCAGCTTTTTGAGCATAAACGATGGCTTCACTTACACCAATCATTGTAGAAGCAATGGCAATTTGATTACACATTTTCGTATGTTGACCAGAACCTGCAGGTCCTTGATAGACAATATTAGTGCCAAGTATCTCGAATAGAGGCAGAAGCTGTTGGAAAACTGCTTCTTCCCCACCTACCATAATGGATAGCTTTCCTTCTCTTGCCCCTACATCTCCACCACTTACAGGGGCATCAACTGCATATATATTTTTCTTTTTCGCCTCTTCGTATATTTTCTTGGCAAGACTAGGAGTTGAGGTGGTCATATCGATTAAATATGTATTTTCTTTGGCATTGTTAATTAATCCTAGTTCTCCTAAATATATTTCCTCTACATCTTTCGGATAACCAATAATCGTAATAATGACATTTGCTTTTAAAGCAATTTCATGGGGACTGTCTGCCCATTCTGCTCCAGCAGCTACTAGTTCGTCTGCCTTTGCTTTCGTGCGGTTATACACCATAACAGGATACCCTGCATGCAATAAATGGCTTGCCATACTTTTCCCCATTACACCAGTACCAATAAAACCAATTATAGTTGTTTCTTTCGCCAACATCCGATCCTCTCCCTTTTTTGGCAAATAACTTTCTTTTTCTAATAGTATCATGAAAGCAGGTATAATTCTTCTATAGAATATTGAAAACTGCTAATAGAAAAAAACTACCCAATATCCCAATCTTTCTAAACCGATCGCATAATACTAGGTAGTTTTTTCTTTTACTTATTACGTAATACCCGCACAAGAAGCATTTTCATTATTTCCATTGCTATTACTGCTCCGATGGCCAACCCAGCTGCAATTAACCATTCGTTTAAGCCAAAGGAATCAGGAATGGCGAATACTTCTCTAGCAAAAGGCAGGATGGTAACTAAATAAAGCAAGAAACAAATACCAACTGCTCCTAATACATATTTATTAGAGAATAGGCCCACACCAAAGATTGTTTGGGTGCTAGAACGTGCAGCAAAGGTTTGCAAGGAACGAGAAAGGATTAACGTGGTGAAGGCCATCGCTACTCCTAATTCATCTGAATGCTGTAAACCAATATAATGAGAGATAATAACCGCAATACCAATTAATACCCCTCTTACAACGACCGCTCGAAGCGTCCCACCTGCAAAAATTCCTTCTTTCACGTCTCGCGGCTTTCGCTTCATAACACCAGGCTCTGACTTTTCCATTCCAAGAGCAATGGCTGGTAAGGAGTCGTTTACCAAGTTTATAAATAATAATTGTAATGCTGTAAAGGGATTTGCCCATCCTGCAATAACCGCAAACAAAATGGCTATAATAGCACCGAAGTTTCCTGCAAACAAATAGCCAATTGATTTTTTGATATTGTCAAAAACAGTTCTTCCTACTCCTACAGCATTTACAATCGAAACAAAGTTATCATCCGTAAGAATCATATCAGCTGAATCTTTAGCAACATCTGTCCCGCTTCCCATTGCAATACCAATGTCTGCCTGTTTTAGTGCTGGCGCATCATTGACTCCATCACCTGTCATCGCAACAATTCGATTTTTCTTTTGCCAAGCTCGCACAATGCGGATTTTATTTTCTGGAGAAACACGTGCATATACAGATATTTGTTCTAATTTTTGATTCAGTTCTTCATCTGATAATGCATCTAATTCTTGGCCTGTTAAAGCAATATCATTATTCTCCATTAATCCGATTTTACGGCCAATGGCTTGTGCTGTGGTTTTATGATCTCCTGTAATCATTACTGTACGAATCCCCGCATCTTTTGTTTGCTCAATCGATCCGTAAACAGCTTCACGTGGTGGATCCATCATCGCCGTTAAACCAACAAGGATGAGATCCGATTCATCTTCTTCCGTAATAGTTCTCTTATCTTCGGGCACATGCTTATATCCATATGCAAGAACTCTTAATGCTTGATTGGAAAAATCCTCATTAGCCTCCTGCAATTTCTTTAACCAATCGTTTGTAAATGGCTCTTCCCTTTCATTTACTAATATTTTTGTCGCCCGGTTAAACATAACATCTGGGCCACCTTTTACAAGCATGAAACGTTTATTATCAATGGTATGAATCGTAGACATTAGTTTGCGATCCGAATCAAACGGTAATTCTGCTTCTCTAGGATATCTTGAGCGAATTTGTTCATAATTTCTTTTACCATCATTATAGAAGTTAATAAGCGCCACTTCTGTGGGATCTCCCACTTCTCTATTTTCTTTATTAATGTACGAATCATTACATAATACAGCTATATTCAGCAAAAAAGTTTCCGAATGATTCCATTGAGAAGGATCTGGTGGTAAATGTTCTCTTACTCCTTCCGGTATAAAATAATCGGTTACGGTCATTTTATTTTGTGTCAATGTTCCAGTTTTATCTGTACATATCACACTGGTAGAACCAAGCGTCTCGACTGCAGGCAACTTTCGTATAATAGCACTCTGTTTTGCCATTTTATTAGTTCCAACCGACAAGACAATGGTTACAATAGATGATAAAGCTTCTGGAATAGCCGCTACGGCAACGGCTACTGCAAATAGTAACGCATTAAGAATAGAAGTTGTAACATCAACATTTTCATCTCCTAACCATATTCTTAATGCTTGAATAGCAAAAATAAGAATAGATAAGAGAAGAATTCCTACTCCTAATTTTTTACTAAATTCGGCAAGCTTCTGTTGTAATGGTGTTTGTTTTTCCTCTGCCTTATTAAGCATATCAGCAATTTTACCAATTTCCGTTTTTTCCCCTGTACCGGTTACAACAAAGGTCCCTCGGCCATAAACGACTAGTGAACTACTGTATACCATATTAATCCGGTCGCCAAGTGCAGCTTCCTCAACTATTACTTTATCTTGTTTTTCAATAGCTTCTGATTCCCCTGTTAACATTCCTTCATTTACTTTCAGAGAACCACTTTCTAAAATACGTCCATCTGCTGGGATAAAATCACCAGCTTCTAGAAAGACGATATCTCCTGGAACTAACTCCCGTGCAGGAATTGTGATATTGGTATTATCTCGCCTTACTTTTGCCTCCGGTGCGCTCATATTACGTAAAGCATCTAAAGAACTTTCTGCCTTTTTTGTTTGAATCACACTAATAACAGAATTTAGCAATAACACTAAAAAAATAATAAGAGATTCAACAAATTTCCCCATGATTAATTGGATAATAATTACTAGTAATAAGACAATAACCATTGGGTCTTTAAACGTTTCTAAAAAGAGCTTCCAAGTTGGTATTTTTTCTTTATCTTGTAGCTCATTGTAACCCTCTTTTTCCAAGCTTTCTTTTACTTTGTCTGTTGATAGTCCTTGTTCAGATGACTGCAAATCTTTTAATACTGCTTCTTTATCCTTTTGATAAAATTCCACGTGACTTTATTCAACTCCTTATGATTCCGTCTTATTACACCTTAATGAAATGGAACAAATAAACTGTTCTTTGTTCATATGTATAGCGGCATACTTCTATTTAAAACCCCTTCCCATTATTTAATTTTTATAAACCTGTCTCAAAAAACAATGGAATAGTTGTATTTTGCCTCCATCTTTCCTTTTCATGTATGGTTGAAACTTTAAAGATAAGCAAAAAAAAAACTGACTAGAATCATCTAGTCAGTTCAAATAAGGGGAAAATGAGAATAGCGTTAAGCTAACTTGTAAAAAGAGCTTATGCTATTTTTATTTATACCCACTATTTTTAAGGATAAACCTGTTTTTTTAAGAAAGTTTCGCAGCTGCTTTTACTGCTTCCATAACTTCTTCCGTTGTAGACATTTGTAATGCTTTTGCTGCTAATTCTTCCATTTCTGCTTTAGAAAGATTTAGAATTTGTGATCTTGCTTTTAAGATAGATGTAGCACTCATAGAGAATTCATCTAAGCCTAATCCTAATAATAAAGGAATAGCTGTTTCATCTCCTGCCATCTCTCCACACATACCTGCCCATTTACCTTCTTTATGTGCTGCATCAATAACCATTTTAACAAGACGCAGAATAGAAGGATTGTATGGTTGGTAAAGGTATGAAACGCGTTCGTTCATACGGTCTGCAGCCATTGTATATTGGATTAAATCATTTGTTCCAATACTGAAGAAGTCAACTTCTTTCGCAAACTGATCTGCAAGCACTGCTGTAGAAGGAATTTCCACCATGATTCCTAGTTCGATTTTGTCTGCAACTTTAACGCCTTCAGACACTAAATTAGCTTTCTCTTCTTCTAAAAGAGATTTAGCTGCACGGAATTCATTTAATGTAGCAATCATTGGGAACATAATTTTTAGATTTCCATATGAGCTTGCACGCAGCAATGCTCTTAATTGCGTACGGAAAATATCTTTCTCCTCCAGGCAAAGACGAATTGCACGGAAACCTAAGAATGGGTTCATTTCTTTTGGCAGATCTAGATAAGGTAATTCTTTATCTCCACCAATATCTAATGTACGAACAACAACTGGCTTTCCTTTCATGCCTTCAAGAACAGCTTTATAAGACTCAAATTGCTCATCTTCTGTTGGAAGCTGATCTCTTCCCATGTATAAGAATTCTGTACGATATAAACCGACAGCTTCTGCACCGTTATTCGTTACCCCTTCTAAATCATTAGGTGTACCGATATTTGCAGCAAGTTCAACGT
This sequence comes from Niallia sp. FSL W8-0951, assembly GCF_038006525.1. Taxonomy (NCBI): domain Bacteria; kingdom Bacillati; phylum Bacillota; class Bacilli; order Caryophanales; family Bacillaceae; genus Niallia; species Niallia sp. FSL W8-0951. The sequence continues at coordinate 605,025 of NZ_JBBOVK010000001.1, read as the reverse complement.
GAACACCGTCAGAGCTTACTGTTTGTTCATTAACTAGTTTAGCCCACTCTGCTTTTTGCTGTTCATATTGCTCGGCAACTTTTTTATAGCTTTCGACTACTTCAGGTGTTGGATTAACATGGATTTCTCCTTTTAATCCATCAACAATGACTAAATCGCCATTATTAATTTCTTCTGTTGCTTTTTTTGTCCCTACAACAGCAGGAATTTCTAAAGAACGAGCCATGATGGCAGAGTGAGATGTTCTTCCACCAATATCTGTTGTGAATCCCTTAACAAATTGGCGGTTAAGTTGTGCAGTATCAGATGGTGTTAAATCTTCTGCAACTACAACTACTTCTTCAGAAATCATACTTGGATTTGCTAAATGTACGCCTAAAAGGTGAGACATTACACGCTTTGTTACATCGCGAATATCTGCAGCTCTTTCTTGCATATACTCGTTATCCATTGATTCAAACATCGTAATAAACATGTCTGTTGTTTCTTTTAATGCAAATTCTGCGTTCACTAGGTCTGTTTTAATTTTGTCTTCAATAGGTGCAATTAATTCTGGATCACTTAATACTAATAAATGCGCTTCAAAAATAGCAGCTTTATCCGCACCAAGCTCTTTATTAGCTTTTTCACGAATAGCTTCTAATTCTGATTTCGCTTTATTTAAAGCTTCTTGAAAACGAGAAATTTCACTTTCTACATTTTCCACACTAGTCTTTTCAAAAGAAAGATCTGGTTCAACTAGGCGATAAGCTTTAGCAATGGCTATTCCACTAGATGCAGCAATTCCTTGTAAAAAACTCATTATTCTGCTAAACCTTCTTTATTTAAAGTTTCTTGTAATCCATTAATTGCTTCCTGTTCGTCGTTACCTTCAGCAATAATTTTAATATCAGCACCTTGAGCAATACCTAATGACATAACACCCATAATCGATTTAAGATTCACTTTTTTCTCTTTATATTCTAATTGAATATCTGAGTCAAACTTGCTAGCAGCTTGTACTAAAAGAGTCGCCGGTCTAGCATGAATTCCTGTATCTGCAATAACTTTAAATTGTTTTTCTACCATAATAAAATCATTCTCCTTTATCGATTAAGTTATAAGATGTTAACATAAGCTAAACTTTTCAAACTTAAACAACCTTAATATAAACCAACAATTGTTTATCATAAATAATATATAATTTATATATTACAATTGTAAACTGAAAGCTATGTATTTTGTCGAAAAAAATTAATTGTCTATGTACACAAACTTTCTTTACAACCATTTATAGCATCTTCTAAAAAGATGAGAACAAGTAGAATAGTGTTCAAAATAGGCAGGTAATTTAAGTTTTTTGAAAAAGACATCTCAAATGAAAGAATAGCATTTCTTTGTTATATAGACAATCAAAATTTACTAAACGACAAAAAATAGTTAACTTTATGGGGAATTTTAGGGGAATTAGTCCAAATTTGGATGATTAATTCCTGTTTATAAAATCCCCAAAAAGTTAACTTTTATTCAATTAGCTGCATTTAACATTATCTAAAAAAAGAAACTGTACTTCTTGCAATTCAGACAAGGATTTACATAGAAACATTTTAAAATGAAAATATATTGCATTATCTCCTTAAACAAGCTTAAATATTATTAAAACTTCCGAGTTACATTAATTCTATGTAAAAGTGATTACTTTTTCTAGACTTAGAAACTAGAGCATTTTCCAGTTTAATGCCATTACTCTCCAAGCATTAATGATTTAACTGGATCATGGACAAAAGAGAGGGAAATTATGAGATACAACCGGAATGAATCTTTTCGATATCAATTAACTGATTTTATAGATGCTACATTTACTGTAAAAGTTGACGAAGCTACTCTTTCTAGAAAAGGTCATGCTTTTATAAATAATATAAGCCCCAACGGGTTACGTTTCCGAACAGAATATGACTTACCAGCTGATGATACACGATTACTTTTGCAGCTTCAATTCCATCTAAATAGAAGAGAAATAGTAATGCCTGGTCATATATCGTGGAAGAAAAAAATCGGAAATCAATATGAATATGGCTTTGAAGGCACAGGAAACAAGGAAGCTAAGCAGCAGATTATCAGGGGACTAAAGGAACTTTCCCGAATAGAGAACAAAGAGACACCGTAATTAATTTACGGTGACCTCTATTGATAAACCCCGCTTATGAAAAGCGAGGTTTTCTTGTATTCACTATATATTATAGAGAGCGAATTAATTTCAACCCTTTAACTTCTCGGTTCATCCATATATTTATACGTAACATCTCCTCCTATTTCCGCAATTCCTTTAAAATGTTTAAAATCTTCCCTCTTTACTAATTCTGCACGGAATGTAAGAAAATCCTCTTTTTTTACTCGATAGCTTTCTATTTCTCTTTTCATTAACTTGTCTAAAACTTCTTCCGCTATTTCTTTATTCATCCTCTTCACCAATTAACCTTTCCTTCATTTTTTGACCATATTTTAAATTACTTTTTTACTTTAAGTAAAGAATTCTGCATAATTCCTTTTTATGTCACTATTTTTGATATTATTATGTATAATTCTACTAATTATGTTATAATATCATCTAATATCAGAAAAGTGTATGCATTTTAATCATCAAGGATAGTCGAATATCGGTTATTCTAGAAACTGGTTCCTCATACCACTTTCTTTTCGCATCAAAATACATAATTTTTCGATAAACCAGCATTTCCCTTTATTTATTAATGAGGTATAGAAATAATTATTTAGTAACAAGCACTTATAAAAGGAAATAACACACATTTTATTCATATTTTCATAGTATATATTTAGTAAGTTTATATACCTATATGTTTACGAATAAGTTCTAAGTAGTGAAAACTATATTCAGAATTTATATAAATTTTGGAATGATAAGGAGAGATTGTGCGTGAAAATAGCTGAGGTTGGAAATATTATTGAATTTAGAGGCTTGCAAGGCATTGTTGAAAAGGTAAATGAAAATTCAGTTATTGTCGATTTGACTTATATGAATAATTACCGTGATTTAGAACTTGAGCAAAGAACCGTTGTTAACCATAAAAATTATCGTATCATTAAATAAACAAGAAACAGAAAAAAGAAGTCAGATTGGGAATTTCCCCACTTATTGACTTCTTTTTTGTATGCGCTTTACCTATCTCTATATTATAAGGAAGAAATTACTCTTCTGCTAATTCCTTTTTCGTTTTTACTTTTCCATGCGGTTTTTGTTTTTGTTTACGTACAGTCCATTCTCTTTCCTTTTCTCTCTGCGCTTTTGACACTTTTCTCACCTCCATCCCTTCCGTTTTATCATGAACAGTATTTTGTTTTTTATCCATTGCTTTCTTAACGTTTCATGACTATTCTCTCCCTATCTAAGTGACACTATGTTTGCAAATATTCTGTTGACCACTTGAACAAAAACTGTTAACATCACATTATATTTCTTAAATAATTGCATGCTATGAATGTTATGGATCAAACTATAACAGGAGCAGCTTCTGGAGAGACCGTTCTGTTAAAAACGGCACCGAAGGATTCACAATCTCAGGTAAAAGGACAGAAGATCAACCAATACATACTTAAAGTTATCGTGTCCTGGTTCTTCTTATCCTTTGAAACAGATTGGTGTCTCCAATCTGTTTTTTTCATACATTCTTACCTACTCTTTTATTTAAGATGTAAAACAATAGCGAATTATGAGGTGAAATGATGGTTCAACAACGTCGCGCAGTTGTCAGCGTAATTGGAAAAGATCAAATCGGGATTATCAGCAAGGTTACCACAATCCTTTCTAATAATCACATTAATATCCTAGATATAAGTCAAACCATTCTCCAAGATTTCTTTACGATGATGATGCTCGTAGATATCACGGATAAAGAAAACTTAGATAACTTAACAAAACAGTTTGACGAACTAAGCCAGCAGCTTCATTTAAAAATAAATATCCAATTAGAAGAAATCTTCCAATCTATGCACCGCGTTTAAGAAAAGAGGGTCCAATAATGAAAATTGCATTAAATGAAATGATGGAAACAATCAACATGGTACAGATGGAGAATCTTGATATTCGTACTGTGACAATGGGAATCAGTCTTTATGATTGTGCTGATTCTGATTTTCAAAAATTAAATGATTCTGTATACAAAAAAATTACAACTTATGCAAGCAAATTGACAGAAGTGGCAAATGCGGTAGAAAAAGAATATGGAATTCCCATTATTAATAAGCGTATTTCCATCACTCCTATTGCAGAAATACTCGGAAATAGTACAGTAGAACAGGCCGTAATGCTTGCAAAAACCCTAGATAAAGCTGCAAAAGATTTAAATGTAGATTTTATTGGTGGATATTCTGCTCTTGTTCATAAAGGCATTTCTAAAGGAGATCAAACATTATTAGATGCTCTCCCAGAAGCACTTTCTGTGACGGACCGTGTTTGTGCTTCTGTATCTGTTGCTACCACAAGAACAGGAATTAATATGGATGCTGTCAAACAAATGGGAGAAATCATCAAAAAAGCAGCAGAAAATACGAAAGACACAAATGGTTTAGCTTGTGCTAAGCTAGTTGTCTTCTGTAATCCTGTGGAGGATAATCCCTTCATGGCAGGTGCTTTCCATGGAGCTGGTGAAGGAGAAGTCGTTATCAATGTAGGGGTTAGTGGTCCTGGAGTCGTTTTAAGTGCACTAAAAAAATACCCTGAAGCAGATTTAGGCGAAGTATCAGAAATCATCAAAAAAACAACCTTTAAAATTACTCGTGCTGGTGAATTAATAGGTCGTGTCGTTGCAGAACGATTAAACGTACCGTTCGGTATTATGGATCTATCCCTTGCTCCAACAAATGCTATTAACGATAGTGTTGCAGAGATATTAGAAGAAATCGGCTTAGAACGAGTTGGAACACATGGCACTATTGCTGCCCTTGCGTTAATGAATGATGCAGTAAAAAAAGGTGGTGCAATGGCAAGCAGCTATGTCGGCGGATTAAGTGGAGCCTTTATTCCCGTGAGCGAAGACAATGGTATGATTAAAGGAATTTTAGACAATAGCCTAACCCTGTCTAAATTAGAGGCGATGACATGCGTCTGCTCTGTCGGTCTTGACATGATTGCTCTTACTGGAGATGCTACAGCTGCTACTTTATCTGCCATAATTGCCGATGAAGCAGCCATTGGGATGATTAATAAAAAAACAACAGCTGTTCGTGTTATTCCTGTTCCAGGAAAAAAAGAAGGAGAAATCGTTGAATTCGGCGGATTATTAGGTCGTGCACCAGTTATGGGTGTCAATCCATATAGCTCTGATAAACTAATTAATCGTGGTGGACGTATTCCATCTCCTCTACAAGCTTTAATTAATTAGTAATTATTATATACTGACAAGAAGTATTCCTACTTCTTAAACAATAGGATACTTCTTGTGCTGCTATTCATCACTTTGGTATAGGCTTTATCCATAAGAATAGTAAGAAGACTAAACTTATATATCCAAATATAGGATATAAAAAGGATAATAGCGTACCATATTGCACGTAACTAATTAGATAAGAAACTAAAATAATTCCTCCAATTATAACCATGCTTGGTAAAGGAATAAAACTGCGCAGCTGCCTCTCTAACCCATAGATATTCCCAATAACAGAACTAAAAATTTCTCCATAAATGACTAAAATATATACCCATGAAAGCTGCGGGGCTAAATTTTTCATAATAACAGCCATCGGAATGGAATACCGATAAATATCTGATAGCATAATAAGAGAAAAATGACTAGATATTAGTATAAGCATTAAAGCGATTCCTCCTAATATCCCTCCCCATTTAGCCACTTCTTCATCGCCAATTTCAGAAGCAGCAGGTACTAGAACCGCTATGGCCAAAGCTAAATTCAAAGCCGTATACGAAAATGGAGAACTTATCGTTTTCCATGAAATATTCTCCATCTGAAATATCTCATCAACAAATCCAGGCAAAGATAAAGAAAGTAGAAATAAAATAAAACTGAACGTGATCATAATGGGTACAACAAAAGTATTTACAGCAAACAATCCCTTTGTACCAACCCTCATAACAAGTAAGGAAAGAATAATAGTAAAGATGACACCAATGCTTTTATTCAGCCCAAGCTGCTCTTCAAATACAGCACCTGCTCCTGAGAACATCACTGCACAAACACCTAAAAGCATCAATAATAATAGAAAGTTAATCATGTTTCCAACAATGTTACCAAACAAGTAAATGGTAAATTCTTGATAGGAAGATGCCTTGATTTTGACAGATATCCTCATTAATTTTGCTCCGAAATATGCAAAAATAATCCCGCTTAAAAGTATCCCTAAAAAACCGACAAATCCATATTGTGAAAAGAACACTACTATTTCTCTCCCTGTTGCAAAACCAGCACCAACAACTGTGCCTACATAAACTGCTGCAAGCTGAATTGCAGCACTCCATTTATTTTTCACATATTTCCCTCCCTACATCAACTATATGTAGAAATGGACAAACAATGACGAGCATTTTAGCCTATTAAAAATTTATTTTATCCATGACGTTTAACCCTTTTAAAATAGGAAAATTGGTATAGATACAAAGGAGGTTTAATCATACTAAAAATTTCCAAATTTTATTTTGAGGCAAAATACTTGAAAGTCAAAAAAGGTCAAAGTATAATCATAATTACAAAAGGTCAATATTAGTCAAATTCAAAAGGAGGATATTTATAATGAAATGTGAAATGTGCCAACAAAATAATGCAACAATCAGTTTACGATTTGTTTTAAACAATATGGAAACCACTATGAACCTTTGTCATGCATGTTATCAAAAAGAAAAGCAAAAAATGACAGCACAAAGCGGCCCAATGTTTTTCCAACCTTCCCCTTTTGATGAGTTATTTCAATCATTTAACCAATCAAATCCATTAGGGGGAGCTAGTGCTTCAAAGGAAGCTCCTTTTACTAACAATCATAGAAAAGCCGGTATTCTTGACAAACATGGGAAAAACTTAAATCAAATGGCGAATGCTGGTTTGATTGATCCCGTTATCGGCAGAGAAAATGAAATCGAACGAGTTATTGAAATTCTAAATCGGAGAAATAAAAACAATCCCGTGCTAATCGGTGAACCTGGTGTCGGAAAAACAGCAATAGCGGAAGGCTTAGCATTAAAAATTATAGAAGGTAATGTTCCAAAAAAATTACAAAATAAAGAAATTTATTTATTGGATGTTGCTTCCCTTGTATCGAATACTGGAATTCGTGGACAATTTGAAGAAAAAATGAAGCAAGTAATTCAAGAAGTCCAAGCTCGAAAGAATGTAATCGTCTTTATCGATGAAATTCATCAGTTAGTTGGTGCAGGCTCTGCAGAAGGCTCAATGGATGCAGGTAATATTCTAAAACCAGCACTGGCTCGTGGCGAATTGCATATCATTGGGGCAACTACCTTAAAAGAATACCGTCAAATCGAAAAAGATGCTGCTTTAGAGCGAAGATTCCAGCCGGTACAGGTAAGTGAACCATCTGTTGAGGCTACTCTTTCCATCTTAAATGGTATAAAGGATAAGTATGAAAAGTTCCATGAAGTTACTTATACTGAGGATGCAATTAAAGCATGTGCAGAGCTCTCTCACCGTTACATCCAAGATCGCTTTTTACCAGATAAAGCAATTGATTTAATGGATGAAGCTGGTTCTAAAATGAATCTTTCTTCTACTTATCAAAACACAGAAGAAATTGAAAATCGTCTTACTATGATAGCAAAAGAAAAGGAACAAGCATTAAAAGAAGAAAATTACGAAAAAGCAGCTGAATTACGTAAAGAAGAGCAACAGCTTGAAAAAGCTATAAACGAACCAAATATCGAAGAAAAACCGATTGTCGATGTGGCTCTTATTCAACAACTTATCGAAAAGAAAACAGGTATTCCTGTTGGAAAACTACAAGAAGATGAACAACAAAAAATGAAGTTTTTAAGTGAACGATTAGCTGTAAAGGTGATTGGCCAGGACGAGGCAGTTCGAAAAGTGGCTAAAGCTATTAAGCGTAGTAGAGCGGGACTAAAATCGAAAACAAGACCAATTGGAAGCTTCCTATTTGTCGGTCCAACCGGGGTCGGAAAAACGGAACTTACCAAAACACTTGCAGAAGAATTATTTGGCACTAAAGACAGCATGATTCGATTAGACATGAGTGAATATATGGAGAAACATAGTATTAGTAAAATAATTGGTTCTCCTCCAGGCTATGTCGGTCATGAAGAAGCAGGACAATTAACGGAAAAAGTAAGAAGAAATCCATATAGCATTATCCTGCTAGATGAAATCGAAAAAGCACATCCTGATATCCAATCTATCTTCCTGCAAATTTTAGAAGATGGACGTTTAACAGATAGTCAAGGACGTACGGTAAGCTTCAAAGATTCTGTTATTATCATGACAAGTAATGCTAGTGTTGGTCATAAGCATAAAGTGGTTGGCTTTGGAAATAATGATGCCATTGAAGAAAGTAATTTATTACAAACATTAGGAAACTTCTTTAAACCAGAATTCCTTAACCGCTTTGATGCGATTATTGAATTTAAAACACTTGAAAAAGAACACTTACTTCGCATTACTGATTTATTGATAGAAGAACTTGCACAAAACTTGCAAGAACAGAATATTACGTTACATGTGGAGGACGCTGCAAAAGAAAAAATTGTGGAACTCGGTACCCATCCAAGCTTCGGAGCTCGTCCTTTAAGAAGGGTGATTCAAGAACATTTAGAAGATCAACTGGCAGATGTTATTCTTGATGATTCATCTGTAACAGAATTAACAGCTGTTCTAGAGGATGACCAAATTAAAATAAAACCAGTTCTCTCTAAAACATTATCATAAATAAATAACTAAAACCGTGGGAGGAATTATTCCCACGGTTTTTTAATTTTATAGATTACGGTCATCTACTGAATTTAACCATTCATCGATTTCCCCTACTACAGATTCCACACAGCCTTCTTCAAAAGGAGAAATTAAATTAGCTGCTTTGACTAATTCTGTAAATGGCATACTGCCTCCCAAGCCGCAAAGCTTTACATAATCTTCCCAAGCTTCTTCTTTATTCTCTCTTGAACGTTTCCAAAATTGGAAGGCACATATTTGTGCTAATGTATAATCAATATAATAGAATGGGGAATTATAAATATGTCCTTGTTTTTGCCAGAAACCGCCATTTTCCAAATATTCATTTCCATCATAATCAAGATGAGGACTATATTTTCTTTCTATATTTCTCCATGCTTGCTTCCTTTCTGATGGAGTAGCCGTTGGGTTTTCGTAAACCCAATGCTGAAATTCATCAACTGATACTCCATACGGAAGGAATAGCAGAGCAGAACTTAAATGAGAAAACTTATATTTTTCTACATCTTCTTTAAAGAATAAATCCATCCATGGCCATGTGAAGAACTCCATACTCATGGAATGAATTTCTGCTGCTTCATATGTTGGCCAATAGTATTCTGGGATAGCAAAGCCGCCGCTAGAATACACTTGAAATGCATGACCTGCTTCATGGGTTAAGACATCAATATCGCCTGAAGTGCCATTAAAGTTTGAGAAAATAAATGGTGCTTTATAATTTTCGATAAAAGTACAATAGCCACCACCGGCTTTTCCCTTTTTAGCGACCAAATCCATTAATTCTGTTTCTCTCATATAAGAGAAGAAATCGCCTGTTTCTTTTGATAATTCATTATACATCTTTTGCCCATTTTCAACGATCCATTCTGGATCGCCTTTAGGAGCTGCATTTCCAGTTACAAATTCGAATGGTTCATCATAAAACTTTAAGGAGTCAACTCCTATTCTTTCTCTTTGTCTTTCTTTTAATTTAGTTGCTAGTGGGACGATATAGTCTTCTACTTGTTTTCTAAAGGCCGCAACCATATCTGCATTATAATCTGTGCGGTACATACGATAATAACCTAATTCGACGAAGTTTTTATAGCCTAGCTTATTAGCAATTTCTGTACGAACCTTTACCATATCATCGTATATTCTATCTAACTGCTCTTCATGTTCACGGAAAAAAGCGAACCGAGCTTCACTTGCTGCCTTTCTTGTTTCGCGATTTTTTGATTCTGTAAATGGCTGTAATTGTGCCAGTGTTCTTTCTTCCCCTTCAAACAAAATCTTGGCTGAGGCAACAAGCTTAGTATATTCAGTAGAAAGTTTATTTTCTTGCTGAAGTAATTCAACGATATCCTCTGAGAATACCTTTAATTGTGCCTCTGCTAATGCAAATAATTGCTTGCCCCATTTTTCCTCTAATTGTGGTTTAAATTTTGATTGAACAAGCGCTTGATAATACTTTGTAATAAGCCCTTCTACCTTTGGTGATATCTCATCGATATAATCTTGTTCTTGCTGGTAAAACTCATCATTTGTATCAACAGAATGGCGAATATAGCACAAATTAAACATAGTGGAAATGTCATTTCTAAGCTCATTTATTTTTTCCATTGCTGCCATTTGTTGGTCTAAATGCTCTGCCTTATTAAACTCTATTAATAATTCGTCCATTTTAATCGTAAATTCATTTATATCGGGTCTTTTGTATGTAAATTCCGAAAACTTCATTTTTTTATATCCCTCCATTTTTAACTAGCTTCTCTAATTATACATGAAAACTAGGAAGACCAATACAAAAAAGCGAATATTCATAATGGAAGATTTAATTCCTAACAAAATAAATCTTCCATCTGAAATACTCGCTTATTATAAGTTACTTTGTCTTATTTATCTCTAACAGATAATCCAAGTCTTTTTATTAATTCAATTGCGGTATCTTTTTCTTCTGTTGTCAATTCAGACATGATTTCATGAATTCTTTGCTCATGATTTGGGAAAATATTTTCTATTAATTCCTTACCATTATTAGTAATTTGAGCAAATGTAACTCGTCTATCAGTTGGACAAGCAACCCTTACTAAATATCCTTTTTCCTCTAATTTATCTACCACATACGTGATACTTCCACTTGCTAATAAAATCTTTCCCCCAATTTGCTGCAGCGGCTGATCGCCTTTATGATACAGCAATTCCAGCACTGCAAACTCTGTCGGATTCAAGCCGTTTGCCGTGATTGCCTTATTCACATTTTCATTTATTGCCCGATAAGCACGTGACAATACAATATATAACTTTAATGATTGATCGATATCTTTTTTTGCCATTTATAAACTTCCCTTATTAGTATATAATTCACTATCTCGAATTCAGATAAATTATATTATTCCCTAAGGATTTTGTCAATTTCCCGATGAAATCTACCCCCTTCATTGAGCTTTCTCTATTTCATGTTATAATTATATCTATATATTGGAATTACCCTATGGAGAATCTATTGATGAAAATAAACACACACAAAAGGCTTTTATATTTTGCAATTGTCGTTATTCCGATCATTATTACAGCTATTCTATTCTTTTATTACCAAGTAAATAGAGAAGAAGCAAAAAATAAGGCTCATGCAGAATGGGTAGCCTCTATTCACCAACGACAATGGGACTCTTATATAAACAAAATCGTCTCTTCTTTAAATATTCTAAGTCTCTCTATTCAAACTAATACCGATTCAGCAGAAGAAATTAATAACCTATTAAAAAAAGTGTTTACGAATGAGCATATTTATGGTGGTTTATTCCTGCTTGATAGTTCAGGTAAAACAATTGCTGGTGTTAACGATACGTATGATTCGATCGATATCTCTGAAGAGGATTATATAATGGAAGCTATTCATTCAAAGGACTTAGTAATTTCTAATAGAGAAGAAGTATTAAGTAACGGTCAGAAAGTAATCGGTATTGCCATGCCCATTATAAGTGACCATAATCAATTAAACTCCATTATAACTGCTTATCTCCGTGTCGATTACTTAATAAATATCACGAAAATGCTATCATCAGAGGAAAATATCGCCATTATGAATGAGCAAAAAGAACGCATTCTTTATATAAATGATGGTGCATCGATCAATAAAAAAGAAGTTATAAGCATGCCAATTGATCGTCTGCCCTGGACCATCATTGTGGAATTAGAAAAACCACATATTTGGAACATCGTAAAATCGAAAATATGGCTCCTTCTTTTTTTTATGGTGATTTTCCATTTCGTTTATATGCTTTTAATTCTTTACTATCATCGTAAAATAAGAGAAGAAGAAGCAAAGCAAAACGAAATTCAAAAATTAGAACTTGTCGGCAATTTAGCTGCTAGTTCTGCACATGAAATTAGGAATCCTCTAACCGGAATCAAAGGTCTCATTCAATTATTAAGTGAGAAATATCACGATCAGCAAGACCAGCTTTATTTTTCTATTATCCAAAAAGAAATTGTACGAATAAATGAAATCGTAAGTCAATTCCTTATCTTAGGAAAGCCAACTGCACAAAATAAGCAAAAAATAAATTTAAAATTAATCATCGCAGAACTTAATCCGCTTATCGTTTCGGAAGCAAATTTATTTAATGTAAAATATACAGAAAAGATATCTGACCAAGACATTTATATTCTCGGGATCGCCGACCAAATGAAACAAGTATTACTTAATTTAACCAAAAACGCTCTTGAAGCGATGGAAAATGGCGGGCAGTTAGAACTTTCCATACGTTCCGTTAAGTCAAACGTAATCATTACAATCACCGATAATGGCATTGGCATGTCCAATCAACAGTTAAAGAAAATATTTGAGCCATTTAATACTTCGAAGGAAACAGGGACTGGTTTGGGGCTCGTTGTATGTAAAAGAATCGTTGAATCATTCGATGGTGAAATCCATATATCCAGTAGGGAAAAGAAAGGCACGAAGGTAAATATAATCTTACCTATTATGAAATAATTATTTATCTATTCGCTTCTTGCATCATTAATGCTGTTCATCTTCTATTATTCTTCTTAAAAGAAGGATAGTAGCTATTGAACAAAAGAAGCGTTTTTTATTTTGTCAAAATATTGGTGGATAATAGGATAAGTAGTTTAAGGGAGGTCACATCTTTCTTTAAAGAAGGGCATTGATTTGGATGAAATATCATTAAGGTAATCACTGCCATTACCCTTCGCCATTTAGTTATCTATATACAACCTCGGAATAATTTTTCCGTTTATATCGGTTAGCATTGGACCAAAAAATTCGCGTGTTTTTATATTGTCGTTTTATTTGTTTTCTTTTCTCACTTTCATAGCGAAAGACAAGCTGATATTCATAGATTAATTTATCGAGTTCTTGACTCAATCTAATGGTCTCCTCATCAATTGTTCCACGCTCTTTCGCTGTTTTAATCATTACCTCCCTTTTATCTTGAATTTCAAATAATAATTCTGTTTTCCTACAATACACCTTACTTCCTCCTAATCAAATTCCTTACTTACAAACAATGCATTAATTGTTTACTTGATGAATTATTACAATAAAACAAATAAAAGTAAATAGATTCGCAATATTAGACATTTTTCTAAGTCAAAATAGGCATTTAGACTTATTTTCTCTTGATTACACTTCTTTTTTTCGACAAAAATACTGCTGAAAAGAGTCGAAAACAACTTACAACAACAGAAAGCGCTTTCTTTCTAGTCGCTTTCACCTATCAGCAAACATCTTAGTATGAAGGATCATCAGCACTTCTGGAAATTAGTCTATTAAGAGCAAAAGGCAAAGAATCATACGAAATTGTTATTTCCCATGATTCTTTGCCTTTTTTCGACTGAATTCTTATCTATTATCGAGGAATTACTTAAATATCGAGAGTGTTTTTAATCTTTCAACCGCCTCTTGCAATCTCTCTTCTTCTGTCAATAAACCAACTCGGACATATCCCTCCCCAAATGTACCAAAGCCCGAGCCTGGAGCCATTGCAATATGTACTGTTTCTAATAAATAATCACTAAATTCTTGTGACGTAAACCCATCTGGTACTTTTAACCATGCAAAGAATGAACCTTCAGGAGCATTGACTTCCCAACCAATTTTTTTAAGACCATTTATGAAGATATTTCGTCTTTGTTCGTAAAGCTGATTCATGTCTCTAATACACTCTAAAGATTCTGTTAATGCCGTATAGGCAGCTTCTTGAATCGCTCCAAATAAACTAACATATAAATGATCTTGATAAAGATTTATAGCGGAAATGACACTTCTATTTCCAACTGCAAAGGCAACTCGCCAACCTGCCATATTAAATGTCTTAGACAAAGTATAAATTTCTACACCAATATCTTTGGCACCCTCTACTTGTAAAAAGCTAAGCGGCCTTTTTCCATCAAACCCAATCGCTCCATATGCAAAATCGTGCACAATACATATATCATGCTGTTTACTTAAAGAAATTGTTTCAGCGAAAAATTCCTTTGTTGCTATTGCTCCAGTAGGATTGTTCGGATAATTTAAGAACATTAACTTTGCTTTTTCTAAATCTTCCTTTCTCACTTCCTTGTAGTTTGGTAAAAAATTATTTTCTTCACGCAATGGCATGAACACCGTCTCTGCATTTGCTAAAGCAATCCCAGATAAATAGTCGGGATAACCAGGGTCTGGAACCATTACTGTTTCGCCTGGATTTAATAAACATATAGGTATCTCTACAAGGCCGGCCTTTCCTCCAAATAATATCGCCACCTCTGATTCAGGATCTAAGTCAACATCGTATTCTTTTTTGTAAAATTCACTAATAGCTTCCTTTAAATGTTTATATCCTCGAAATGGAGAATATTTATGATTCTCAGGCTGTTCGGCAGCCACCTGCAAGCTCTTGATAATGTGAGAAGGTGTCGGTTGGTCTGGATTTCCTTGCCCTAAATTAATCACATCATATCCTTTTTCAATATAGCTGTTAACTTTACTAACTAATGAAGCAAAAAACTGCTCTGGTAAATTCTTTAATAATTGAGATTGATCATATTTCTTCATGTACTCACACCTTCTTCAATGATAAAACCTTCCAATTATTATTGGATAAACTTCTATTAGGAAATTTCGACTTTAAACATTCCCTAAGTGATTAAAATAGAAATAATCGTTTAATAATTCGCTTTTTTATGATATAACGAAATTAATATAATAATTGAATTTTTTTGTTGATTAACATTATAACGGAATTTAACGAAGATGAATAGAGGTGGAATCATTTGAAATTTCAGATTAGTTTGGTTCAAATGGATATCGCATTTGGCAGGCCTGAAGAGAATTTTAAACAAGTAGAGAAAAAAATTGCTGCTTGCAAGGATAACAGTGATATTGTTGTACTGCCAGAATTATGGTCAACCGGCTATGATTTAACAAGATTAGCTGCGATTGCTGATAAACAAGCTCAAAATACTATTTCTTTTTTAAGTAAATTAGCCACCAAATATAGCGTTCATATTGTTGGTGGATCAATTGCTAATAAGAAGGAAAAGGGTGTTTACAATACACTTATTGTGATAAATAAATCGGGTGATGTGGTACATACGTATGATAAACTTCATCTTTTTCAACTGATGGATGAACATTTATATTTAAAGAGCGGGACAACTAATGGTCTTTTTTCTTTAGAGGATAGACACTTTGCCAGTATGATCTGCTACGATATTCGTTTTCCAGAGTGGATAAGAGCACATACAACAAAAGGAGCTGAAGCCATCTTTGTAGTAGCTGAATGGCCAGAACCGAGATTGGCACACTGGAGAAGCCTGCTTATTGCACGAGCCATTGAAAATCAATGTTATGTAATTGCTTGTAATCGTGTCGGAAATGATGCAAATAGTATCTTTGCTGGGCATAGCATGATTATTGACCCATGGGGAGAAATTATTGCAGAAGCAGGGGAGAAAGAAGAAATTCTAACAGCTTCGATTAATTTAGATAAAGTAACAGAGGTACGTAAAACCATCCCAATATTTGCTGATCGAAAACCAGAATATTATACGTGATTTTTATACATATTAACCTAGGACTGTTTATATCAGATAATGATAAACAGTCCTTTTTCTTCACTTCGCCCACATTTCCTCAGGGTTAAGTTCATATATACTATTTTCTCGATACATAAAGTGATTAATAATAAATTCTCTTCTTATTGTCGCGTAGTCATCAAAATATTGCTGGATATAAGCATTTATTTCTTTTTCTTCATATTTCCTGCCAAAAACCAGCCCCTCAAGCATGTATTTGAGCACTATTAACTTTTTCTTTCTTTGCGAAGGAATATTTTTAAGTCTGCCCTCTTTAGTAAAAAAGTTCTCAATGATTTTTGCTTGTTCCTCTTTAGTAACAGTCATAATACTCTCCTCCATTCCAATTGTTAATTTTCTTAAAGACTCGTTTTGTTGTAAAATGACTGATTTATTCAAGAAAAAATAAATCGTATTTTTATCTCTGCGTTCATACACAACATTTATGTCACGCATTTTCTTTAAATGATGCGTAATGGTTGGGGCAGATAGACCCAGTTTTTCTGATATCGCTTGACCATTCCATGGTTTATTTGCCAATAAGGAGATTATTTTAATTCTGGTGGGATCCCCCATTGTTTTATAAAATGCAACCATTTTATCTAATTGCATTCAATCACCTACTTTGATTATTATCTAATTAGATAATAATCAAAGTAGGTGGTGATGTCAAGATATGGTATAATATTTTTTCAGCATATCTTTTCCGTAGAAAAGATCACTAAACAAATCCTTATCTGTTTCTCCGATTTCTACTCCTTTAACAATTCGAAAAACAACCAAAATAAAAAGGGCCTAACATAAGCCCTTCTTTTTATCACCCTAACAGGTCTAATGATCATTCATTTAGCTTGCTTTCTCTGCACACTGGAAGTACAAGGTGGAACGTCGTACCAACCCCTGGCTCTGACTCAACTGTCACTTTCCCTTGATGCTCTTCAATAATTTGATAGGATACTAGTAAACCTAAGCCTGTTCCTTTTTCTTTGGTCGTATAAAATGGTTCTCCAATTCTTGCAAGTATTTCCTTGCCCATTCCTCTTCCATTATCACGGATTGCTATATGAAAGTAATCCTGTTTATATTCAATGGAAACAGCTATTTCCCCGCCGTCTTCTAATGCCTCTATTGCATTTTTTATAATGTTTATAAATACCTGTTTCAATTGATTTGGTTCACAATATATAGTCGGCATATCTTCTGTAAACATTTTTATAATTTGAACATTTTGTAGCACTGCTTGTGCATACAGCAATTCGATCGTATCATTCATAATTTGTCTTATATCTCGTTTTACATATTGAACAGCTTGTGGTTTAGCAAGTAATAAAAATTCATTAATAATGGATTCAATCCTAGTAAGCTCCGTTTTTATTACAGAAAAATACATTTCATTTTCCTGTGAGGCAACTCCATCTTCTAGCAATTGAATAAATCCCTTTAAAGCTGTCATTGGATTTCGAATTTCATGAGCTATACCCGCTGCCAATTCTCCCACTACATTTAAAGTAGATGACTTTCTCAGCTGTTCTTCCAATAAGGTATTTTCGGTAATATCACGTAATGTAGTAATACTTAGTCCTGAATAAATATTAAATTTATTACGATATTCAAGCTGCGTATATTCTCTATTATTAGGAAACTTTACCGTGTAGAGCCCTCTATTTTGTCCATCCTTTTCTACATTTAATAATTTCGGCTTTATATCTTCTCCAATCGTTTTTGCAGGTGGGAGAAAGGATATTAAATCTACACCGATCAAATTCTCTTTACTTTTATGAAGGAGACGTTCGGCTGCTTTGTTCATATCAATTATTTGATAGTTTTGATCCCAAATGATAATACCGTCAAAAACTTCTTCAAATGTATTCTCAAACATCGCCTTACTTTCACGTAATTCCTCTTCCATTTTATAACGTTCCGTGATATTACGGAAAATACTCATGTTTAACCCTTCCACCGAATGAAGTTTAGTTGTAAATTCTAGTATTTTTTTCTGTCCATTTGGCATCAAAAACATCAATTCTTCTCGATTAGATTTTTTATAATAGAGATTTTTAATCATATCCATGTACCGTTTATCTTTTTTATAAAAAAAATCACTAATCCTTGATTTTAATAATTTTTCTTCAGAACTTTCAAAAATTTTTAAAGCTGATTCATTAGCTGCAATAATCTGCCCTGATTCTTTCCAAAGAACAATACCATCCAGTGCCTCTGTAAAAAAATCATTATAAAGCTTTTGCGCTTCTTTCTCTTTTTCTCTTTCACATTCCTTTGTTATCTTTTCAATAATTGTAATAAATCCCATCTCACCGGGCAATCGACTAGTTTGCGTTTCAAAATAATGTTTTCGCCCATTAATAGTTAATGGGAATATGCTTTGAAAAGTACCTGATTTGGTTTTTATAGCATCCATATGTTCCCTTATCACCAAACGTTCTTCCTGCTGCACAAAATGCGTTATATTCCTATCAACTACTTGATTCATATTCACGTTAAAGTAATCACAAAGATATTTATTAATATCTAGAATAACTCCATTACTATCAAATATAACCAACCCTACATTTATCGTTTGGAAAGCAATAAATCTCCTATCTCGGAGAAGACTATATTTTTCTAGTTTTTCCTTTAGAAGGGTATTCTCTCTTTCCAATTCCCTCAGTTTATTTTGTAATTGTCGATATTCTTCAGAATAGGATATACTATCCATCTTTATGGATACCCCCCTTATCAAACGTAGTGATTACATAATTCTACATTATTCTTGAATTTCCTTTCCTTCTGAAAAATTTAAAGAAAAAAAGTAAATTAATTTACAAATGTAGAAACAAATGTAACTCTGATAGTAGCCATAATCATTTTAATATCTACCTCTCCCTTTACTTCAGTCAAAAAAATTAAACCTTACGTATTATTAATAAGAATTTTTATTTTTCCTTCGCCTAACGTACATTGCAATTATGTAATAAACAGAAGTTATTTAGTTAACAGATTAACGACAGGGGATTAAAACAATGGAATTTGTGTTATATATAGTTAGTGAAATGAAATATACGATATTTCCGTTCATGAAAGGATGAGTTTATGAAACAACGGGATTACTACTTTGATAATGCAAAATTTATTTTGATTTTTTTCGTTGTCTTCGGTCATTTTATCCAATCATTCATAAATGACAATCAAAATATTTATACGCTATATAAAGTAATTTACACTTTCCATATGCCAGCATTTATTCTTATTTCGGGATTTTTTGCCAAAGGGATAGCGGAAAAGGGATATATAAAAAAATATGCAAAAAAACTAATCATTCCCTACCTTATCTTCCAACTTGTATACAGCATTTTTTATTATTTTCTATATGGAAAGTCAACTTTTGCCATTGAACCGTTGACCCCACATTGGTCCTTATGGTTTTTAATTAGTTTGTTTTTTTGGAACATCTTTTTACTAGCGTTTGTGAAGTTAAAGCCTATACATGGAATCTTACTTTCCTTTATACTAGGATTAGCGATTGGTATGATCGATTGGACGTCCAGCTATTTAAGCTTAACGAGAACCTTTGTGTTCTTCCCTTTATTCTTAATAGGATTTTATATGAAAAAAGATCATTTTGCTTCAGTAAAAACAAAAAAAGCAACCATCCTAGCTATTGTTATTTTCACGATTGTTTTTATAGGATTTCACCTATTCCCTACTGTTAATTATCAATGGTTATTCGGATCAAAATCTTATGAAGCCCTTGGAGAAGGTTATTTTATAGGAATGGCTATTCGATTATTTTTCTATCTATTAAGTTTTCTGATGATTTTTTGCTTTTTTGCTTGTGTACCAAAAAAGGAATATTTCTTTACTAAGTTCGGAAAATCAACATTATATGTATATTTACTTCATGGCTTTTTTATCCGTCTCTTTAGACAAAGTGACTTACCAGATATTTTTGAATCACCTAGGTCATATGTGATGATTATAATTGTATCATTCTTAATTACAGTACTGCTTTCAAGCAATATAATTATTTCCTTTACACAGCCTATTATTGAATTAAAAAGTTCTAAATTAAAAAAGCTATTCTCAAGAGTTCAGCGCTCTCTTCAAACTAATAGATAATTTTTTGTTCCCATCAGTGAAGAAATTTACTGATGGGAAATTTTTTATTTTTTTCTAGTTGCTCTCTTTGTTTTATCCTTTGTTAAGGCTCCTGTATCATAGAATTTACTTGCATTAACATCACCAAACTCTTGGCCAAACTCTACATTTGAAGCTTCTGTCTGTTGTTGTTTTTTTATTTTTTTCGCCATTTATTGTCCCTCTCTTCCATGCTTTGCATTACGATTAGCACCTTTGATTGGGTTTTCGCCCCTACTAAATTCAGCGGAAAATTCTGTTTCCTGCGTATTTTTCTTTGGCGTCTTGCTGTATTTTTCTACACTGTTAACTTCAGCTTTTCTCTTAGCCATTATGATCTCTCCTTTCCATTTACATCATTATTATCCACATGTAAAAAAAAAGATATGCTTTCCTACTTTTGTCAAACAATCATAAAAGAATGGAGCTGTTAAAATAGACAGCTCCATTCACTTCTTACTTACCCTTATCCAACAATGATCCGTTCTTTTGGATAATGGAAGTTATCCTTTTTCTCTTTTCCTCCAATAATATAGATAAAAGAAGTTAACCCTATTCTTCCGATGAACATAAGCAGCATAATTACACACTTACCAAAGGTAGATAATTCTGGTGTTAATCCTAAAGAAAGTCCAGTTGTTCCAAATGCAGAACAAACTTCGAAAAGAATCACAATAAGGGACGCCTTTTCAGAAATAGATAAGGCAATGACAGCGACAAGACAAATACCAATCGCAAATATCGTTACAACCAATGATTTTATAATATCCTCTTCATGAATTTCTCGTTTAAATATCTTAATATACCTATTGCCATTTGCATAATGATAAATAAATAAGATATTCAATGCAAAGGTTGTTGTTCTGATACCTCCTCCAACTGAACTTGGGGAAGCACCAATAAACATAAGAAAACAAAAGATAAGCAAAGTTGTCATAGAATACTCATTTAATTCCATTGTTGCTAAACCGCCGCTTCGAGTGGAGGTAGAATGAAAAAAGGCATTGAAGAATATTTGATGCCAGCTCATTCCTGCATAATAATTACCCCATTCTAAGACAATAATCATAATCGTTCCAAATAGTAAAAGAAAACCGAAAGTAATGGTTGTTAACTTAGTGAATAAAGAAAACTTTAGATGGTTTTTCCCTTCTTTTGGAAACAGGTAATTTTTCACTTCGATAAGCACGGGAAATCCAATTGCTCCTAATGTAATTAAAATAATATTAACAAGTTGGACAAAATAATCATCCTTAAAGGGAGTAAGTGATTCTCCTGTTAAATCTAATCCTCCATTGGTTGTCGCACTAACAGAGGCAAAAGTTCCATGTAAAATCGAATCCCCCCAGGTAGGATAATAATTATGAAATTGCATTGAAAGTATAATAGCACCCAATACTTCAATAATAAGAATGATTTTGATAATTTCTCTTATTAAATTGACGAGACCTGAAAGATTAGATTGATTGTGGTCAATCATTATTAACTGTCTCTCTCTTAAACCAATCTTCTTACGAAGAATCATCCAAAAGAATGTACCTATTGCCATTACTCCAATACCACCAAATTGCAGAACAAACATTAATATTATTATTCCAAATGTACTATACGTTTCAGCGATATTAATTACAGTAAGTCCTGTTACACTTACTGCCGTTACAGCAGTAAACAATGTATCCATAAAGGAAACTGTTACTCCTTCTTTATGTACTCCTGGTAAACTTAATAATAAAACCGATATGCTGACAGCTAAACCATAATAACTGGTTATCATCTGCGCAGGAGTCAAATTTTGAAGGACTAACTTAAACTTCTTGCCCATTAAAAAACAATTCCTTTCTTTGAAGCTACCCATATATCCTATTTAATGATGGCTTTATTTATCATAGATATTAAACAGTATAAGTTATCTATCCCTCGACGTTCAAGCTAATCTTAAATGTTTAGGAAACTTTTAAGATTAGCTTGATTATTTTTAAGTACTATTAATTAATGAAGCAATGGAGATTTCCCTATAGGCTAGGTTAACCTATAAACAACAATAAATCCTATTTTCTCCCGTATACACAAACTTTACCACTAATGAACTAAAAATAAATCCACATATTATTAATACAGAATCATTTATCATTACTTTTTTGGAAACAATTAATTGATAAATAAACTGTACTATATATTCATAAGGAGGAAACAAAAATGGCTTCTCGAAATAAATTATTAGTTCCAGGAATTGAACAATACTTAGATAGTGTTAAGTATGAAATTGCGCAAGAATTCGGTGTGAATTTAGGATCTGATACTGTTTCACGTGCTAATGGTTCTGTTGGGGGAGAAATAACAAAAAGACTTGTCCAACAAGCGCAGGCAGAGTTATCTGGAAAAACGCAATAAGTTAAATCTGCTGAACTAAAGTCCTGAGCAAAAAGAAAAAGCCATTCCTAATGAATGGCTTTTTCATCATGCTTATGCATTACTTTCTTTTGCTTTAACTGCTTCTTTATTGGAGAAGAGATATCCACCAACTGCAATAGCTACTAGCACAAACCAGAAGATTCCTTTCCATATTTTCGATTCCGGAAAATGCTCATCTAAGAATCCTACCGATGGATGTGCCAACGTAAATACTGCTAATTTCACCCCAACCCAGCCTACAATTAAAAATGCTGCTGTTTCTAGAGATGGACGAGAATGAAGTAACTTCACAAACCAGTTTGCAGCAAAACGCATAATGATCAATCCAATTAATCCCCCAAGGAACATAACTAAGAATTGTCCTCCATCAATGCCACCTAGCGTAAACCAATTTGTTTTTGGTAATGTAATCGCAAGGGCAACCGCTGCTAACATGGAATCAATCGCAAAAGCAATGTCTGCTAATTCTACTTTAAAAACAGTCATCCAGAAACCCGATTGTTTCTTCGGCTTCTTGTCTTTATCGCCTTCATTCTTCTTCGCATACTTTCCGTAAATATTATGCACTGCAATAAAGAGAAGATAAAGCGCCCCTATCGCTTGCACTTGCCAAACATCCACTAAATAAGAAATCATAAATAAAGTAGCAAAACGGAATACAAAAGCACCCAATAATCCGTAGAAAAGTGCCTTTTTTTGTTGTTCAACGGGCAAATGCTTAACCATAACAGCCATTACAACCGCATTATCAGCTGCTAGTAACCCCTCTAAAACGACAAGAATCAGTAAAACCCACCCATACTCTAGTAACATGCTTGCATCCAATAAAATTTCCCCCTTTAGGTTTTTATTTGTATACTCCTATTAGCAGGTTTTGCTACGACTTTCGTTATTATGTACAAAAGTGCGCAAAAAAAGACCTTTGCCAAATAGGCAAAGGTCTTGCTAAGCACTAATATGCCAACAAAGCCGATGGCATATGCCATGAACTGACGACTTTGTTTTAGGTATTAAACCTAAAAGCTACTCCCCTTTGAGTAGTATACAAATATTAATATGTATTAATTATATACAATATTGAACTATTTGCCAATGGTTTTTTGCATATTTTTTAATTTTACTGATAATTTTTTTCTATCTGTATTTCTTTCATCTTGTTTCTTAGTCAATCATCATTTTCCTCTTTAAGAATGTTTCTTTTTTTAAAATAAATTAAGCAATACTTAACTACATACCCACTAATGATTCCAGGTATCAAAAATACCATGGGCAAAAATACAGGACCTAACAATACTCCAAATAACTTCATTTGTGTCGAATAAAAAACACCTACGGTAACAAAATATGCGCAAAACACAAATGGTAAGAAAGCATATTCATTTTCTGATTCCATAACTTCCTTATAGGCATCCCACATTGCGAACATATATAAACACGGATAAAACAATATCCATTGAAAGTCGATAATTTCAATTGCCTCTTGGATATTGCCACAAAAACTCAGCATAATAGCTAAATTAAAATTACTTTTCGCATTTATAATAAATTCTAAGATAACTAATAGTGTTCCTTTCCAATATTTTTTCAATAATAACTGACTAAAACCAGGTAAAGCTATACTCCACATGATTGCTTCAATTCTACTTAGGCCCTTCATTGGTATCACCATCTATTTTTCTATACCTACTATTACATTTTTAGCGAAATCTTGATATTTTATTCAAAATAAATTGTTATATTTTTACAAAATAAAAAAATGGATGAAAATACTGTTTATAGAGATCCATATTTCATATAAACACTAAAAAAAGAGCCCTAGGGCTCTTTTTATAATATCTGAGATAAAAACGCTTTTGTCCGTTCATGCTTTGGATGATCAAATAGTTCTTCCGGTTTTCCGGTTTCTACAATTTCGCCTTTATCAAAAAGGATGATTCGATCTGCCACTTGTCTTGCAAAACCCATCTCATGTGTTACCACCAACATGGTCATGCCTGACTCTGCTAGAGTTTTCATAACATCTAATACTTCCTTTACCATTTCAGGATCTAGTGCAGAAGTAGGTTCATCAAACAGCATAATCTTCGGCTGCATCGCTAATGCTCGTGCAATTGCAACACGTTGCTGCTGTCCACCTGACAATTGTCCTGGATACTTATTTGCTTGTTCTGGAATACCAACTCTTTCAAGTAATTCTTTCGCAATTTGTTCTGCCTTTGTTTTTTTCCACTTTCTCACCCAAATTGGTGCTAAAGAGATATTCTTTAGGATAGTCATATGAGGGAATAAATTAAATGATTGAAACACCATTCCCGTTTCTTTCCGAATTTCTTCAATGTTTTTCAAATCATCTGTTAATGCAATATTATCAACCGTTATGTGCCCCTTTTGAAATTCCTCTAAAGCATTTATCGTACGAATAAAGGTTGACTTACCAGAACCTGATGGTCCTAAAATTACAATTACCTCCCCTTGCTTTACCGTAAGATCTACGTCGTTTAATACATGGTGGTCTCCATACCATTTATTCAATTTAGTAACTTTAATAATATCCTCTCTCTCATCTAGAGGTGTCGATAATTTATTTATACCAAAGACACTTTCCATTCTCATTCTCCTTTCTATCTCGTCCCTACACCAAGTGATTTTTCTATATGCTTACTTACATGCGACATTAAGAAACAGAAGATGAAGTATATAAAAGCAATCACAATATATAACTCCATATATTTACCTAAATATTCCGGATTTGCAGCAATTTTTTTTCCCATTCCAAGAAAATCTGCTAATCCAATAACCGCAACTAGAGATGTATCTTTAAAGATGGAAATAAATTGACCAACCATAGCTGGGATAACTGCTTTTAAAGCCTGTGGCAATATGACAAAAATCATTACCTTAAAATTATTTAATCCTAGAGCTTGCGCTGCTTCAAATTGTCCTCTCGGTATTGATTGCAGACCTCCACGGATATTTTCTGCTAAATAGGCCGCACTGAATAAAGTGAATGCTATCATTGCCCGGACTACATTATCTAGTTCGATTCCCCCAAGGAACATCGGCAGCAATAATTGGGCAATAAATAACACCATAATCAGCGGCATTCCTCGGATTAATTCTATATAAAGAATACAGCAATATTTGATTATAGGCAGTTTACTTCGTCTCCCCACTGCTAGGAGTAAACCTAATGGGAAAGAACAAATAATTGCAACCGAAGCGATAACAAGCGTTAATAAAAATCCTCCCCAAATATTTGTTTTTACTGGCTCAAGTACACCAAACCCATTAATAATAGAAAGAGTAATCGGTATATATAAAATCCATAATATAAGGAGGGGGATTTTTAACTTCGGAACATATTTTCCGATAAAGTAAAAAAGGAATATCACTGCTGCACTCGTAAATAAATATACTTTTGATTCCATTGCCGTATAAGGAATTACTCCAAATATAACTAGAAGAATACTAAGACTAATGGCAACATGTCCGATAATCCCTCTCCAAGCTCCCCAAGTAGTACCTAAAAACACTGATAATAACAGAAGAGATATCCACAATCTCCATATTTCTTCTATTGGAAATTGTCCGACAAAGAGGAGCCTTAAATTGTCAGTAACAAATCCCCATTCACTTGCCAATAAAAACTTACCTATTCTCGTAAGCAAATAAATAGTAACCATTAATGTGACAATCGTTAAAATAGCATTTTTCCAATCCTTAAATAAGTTATTTTTCAGCCATAATTGTAATTTCTTTTGTTTATTCAATTTTTTCGTTTCCAAAACTGGTTCCGTATTCAGTTGTATATTATCCATTTACCTCCCTACCTTTCTACCAGCTGGAATTTTTTATTAAAAATATTCATTAACAGTGATGTAGTTAAGCTAAATAATAAATACACAGAAATAACAATTAATAAAGTTTCTAATGTATGTCCTGTCTGGTTAATAATTGTATTTCCGATTCCAACAATATCTTGATATGCTACAGCCATTGCTAAACTTGAGTTTTTTATTAAATTTAAATATTGGCTTGTTAATGGCGGGATAATGATTCTAATTGCTTGCGGAAAAATAATTAAACGAAGTGCTGTATGACTTTTAAATCCAAGCGCTTTAGCAGCTTCTGTCTGCCCTTTTGGAACCCCCATTATTCCTGCACGAACAATTTCAGAAATATAGGTTGATGTATAGATTGTTAAGGCAGCTAAAACAGACATAAACCCGATGGATAATGACGTTCCTCCTTCAAATGAATTGCCATTAAATACAGGAACAGAAAAACCAAGTGGTCCATTTCCTAAAATAATATAGATAATTATCGTTCCAATTACTATTAATCCCACACTTGAAATGAACGGATATGTAGACTTACCTGATTCTATCGATACTTTGGTTAATTTTTTGAATAAAATTATGCTTCCTGCGATTAAAAAAATTAGAATGACAAGCCAGATCAGCGTATTATCCTGTAAGGTAAACCACGGAATAGAGGCACCTCTATTTGAAAAATAAAACGGCCCAACCGATATAGCATCTTGAATTTTCGGCATTGGTAAAAAAACAGCAAAATTCCAAATGAAAATTTGAACCAATAATGGTGTATTTCTAAAAACTTCAACATATACTGTTGCCACTTTACTGACTAACCAGTTGTTTGATAATCTCGCAACTCCTACAATGACTCCAATAATAGTTGCAAGGATAATCCCAAAAACGGAAACCTTAAGTGTATTTAATAATCCTACTAATAAAGCACGTGTATAAGGATCGTCAGGTGTATAACTAATAATAGATTCTGCTATAGGGAAAGATGCTTTTAAATTTAAGTAGTCTAATCCTAATACTAAACCTATTTGTTCGAGACCTGATATTACATTTCTCACCATAAAGGCAATTACTATTCCTACAATTAGAACAAAGATAATTTGACTAATTATCGGGACCACTTTTCTATTTCTCCAAAGAGGAGTCGATGTTGTTTTTTTCATTTCCACTATTTCTCACCTCTCACTTAAAAGAATAGGGGGTATCTCAAATAGATTAGACACTTTGGTTTTTGAGACCCCCCATATTTTTATCTGTGTTATTACCTATTAACGGAATGGAATAGAGTACAATAATCCCCCATCAGTATATAACGCATTTTGTGCACGCTCTAATTTGAACACTGTGTCAGGGCCTAAATTTCGCTCGTATATTTCACCATAGTTACCAACTTGTTTAATTACTTGGTAGGCAAAATCATTGGCTAAGCCTAGCTGTTCTCCTAGATTACCTTCCACTCCTAAAAGACGCTTAATCTCTGGGTTTTCACTAGTTAAGAAATCATCTACGTTTTTAGAGGTAATACCGAATTCTTCCGCTTGAATGGTTGCATATACAATCCATGATACTGCATCCGCCCATTTTTCGTCTCCATCCTTAACAGCTGGAGCTAGTGGTTCTTTTGATAATGTTTCTTCTAAAATAATATGAGCATCTGGATCCTGCAAAGTAGACTGGCGAGAAACTAATCCTGATTTATCTGTTGTCCAAGCATCAATAGAACCCTGTTCATATGCAGCAATTACAGCATCTGCATTATCAAATGTTTGTGCTGTATAGTTAACACCAGCTGCTTTCATCTGATCAGCTAAGTTTAATTCGGTTGTTGTTCCCGTTTCTACTCCAATTGTTTTACCCTCTAAATCTTTCAGTGTTTTGATTCCACTATCCTTTGGAACCATTATTCCCTGCCCATCATAGAAAGTAACTGGAGCAAAACTTAGCCCCACTTCAGCATCACGGTTTGTTGTCCAAGTTGTATTACGAATTAATACATCTACTTCACCAGATTGAACAGCAGTAAAGCGGTCTGTAGCTGATAGTGGTCTAAACTCAATTTTGGAAGGATCTCCAAGAACTCCCGCTGCAATCGCTCTTGCAAAATCAACATCAAAACCAGTATTTTTTCCATCTGAACCTATGTAGCCAAAACCAGGAAGAGCATCATTAACACCTGCTTTTAATGTCCCTCTATCTTTAATGGTTTCAAGTAAACTTTTAGAAGAACTTGTTTTTGCACCATTAGTACTTTCCCCATCTGATCCTGACTTACTTGAGCAGCCAGCTAAAGCTAGAACAAGCACTAATAAAATACTAAAAGTAAGCGACAAACTTTTCTTCATACAATATATCCCCCTATATCTTGTTTTTATGATACTAGCAAACTCTAATTAAAAGAATATTCAATCTATTATATTTACAAGAATACTCTTATTACATCGAATGTTAGTATCAGTCCTATTAGAAGTTAAAAAGCCAACTCATTTAACAATTGTTTGTTAACTTTTGTAACATCATGTTTTTATTATACCTATTTTTATTAGAATTACAAATAGTTTTTTGAAAACTTTTAATTATGAAAACAATTTAAACATTTTCGTTTTTATTTAGATTTACAAAAACCTTATATATCAGTAATTCGTATACCGAAAGACTTTCTTTTTTACTCGATACAAAAACCATCCCTCCGCTTTTATATCAGAAAAAAGATAGTATATATCTACGTTCCATCAAATAAAAATTATTTCAACATAACAAAAAGCTACATTTTGATAATAAACACTTGTTCCTTCTCCCTTCCTCCCCCTTTCATATGTTCGAAAATCTGACATCATTTCAACATAGAGCTAATTTTCCATTACATAAAAAAAGAGACTATTTACAAAAGAATCTCCATTTAAAACAGGTAGAATACTTTTGTAATAATCTCTTCTTTTAGTGAATTATTCTTGTTCATCCATCGGATTATATAATTTCACTTCTGGATTTTTATCTTGGAACCATCTTAATGCAAATTCATTTTCAAATAAAAATGCTTTTTTGCCGTAGCGATCCTCTACGAGCAGACTTCTTCCACTAGAAAGATTTTCATTTACCTCTTCATCCACTAACCAACGGGCAATTTTTGAACCTACATGCTCCATAATTACTTCTACATTGTACTCATTTCTCATTCGATGCTCAAATACTTCAAATTGTAGCTGACCAACTGCTCCCAGCAAATAATCTTCTGTTTTGACAGTCTTATATAACTGAATTGCACCTTCTTGTACGAGCTGCTGAATGCCTTTATGGAAATGTTTTTGTTTCATTACATTCTTTGCCGTTACCTTCACAAAAAGCTCAGGTGTAAATTGAGGTAGTTTTTCATATTGGTAAGCATTCTTGCTAACCGTTAATGTATCGCCAATTTGATAAAAACCTGGATCATACAACCCAATAATATCTCCACTAACCGCCTCATTAACTGTACTTCGATCATCTGCCATAAATTGTGTAGATTGCGCTAACTTTACTTGCTTCCCTGTTCTAGGTAAATTAACCGTCATGCCTCTTTCAAATTTCCCAGAACAAATACGTAAAAACGCGATACGGTCACGGTGAGCTGGATTCATATTCGCTTGAATTTTAAAAATGAACCCCGAAAACTCTTCTGATAAAGGATCAATCTCTCCAATGGTAGATTTTCTAGCTTGTGGAGACGGTGCAAATTGCAAATATGTTTCTAAAAATGTTTGTACCCCAAAATTACTTAATGCACTGCCAAAAAATACAGGTGTTAAATCACCATTATTAATTTTCTCCTCAGAAAACTCATTTCCAGCTTCATTTAAAAGCATAATTTCTTCTAATGTTTGATCATATAAAGAATCCTGTTTAATTGGATGATCTCCTTCAATCTCACCATCTTCATTTAGATCAACATATCTTTCCTTATCTTCTACACGGAACTGCTCAATTCGATTATAAAAACGATCATATATACCTAAAAATTCTTTCCCCATTCCAATCGGCCAATTCATTGGATAAGACTCGATTCCCATTACTTCTTCTAATTCCGCAAGTAATTCAAGAGGTGGCTTCCCTTGGCGATCTAATTTATTAATAAATGTAAAAATAGGGATACCTCGCATCTTACACACTTTAAATAACTTTAACGTTTGTTCCTCTATTCCTTTTGCCGAATCAATAATCATCACAGCACTATCCACAGCTGTTAGAGTACGATAAGTATCTTCACTAAAGTCTTGGTGTCCCGGTGTATCCAAAATATTTACTCGTGCATTTTTGTAGTCAAATTGCATCACACTTGATGTAACAGAAATCCCTCTTTGCTTTTCTATCTCCATCCAGTCACTTGTCGCATATTTTCCTGTTTTCTTCCCTTTTACTGTTCCAGCATCTCTAATTGCTCCGCCGAATAGTAATAACTTTTCCGTTAACGTCGTTTTTCCAGCATCCGGATGGGAAATAATCGCAAAGGTGCGACGAGATAGTACATCCTGTTTAAAATTCTTTGACATGTTACTTTCCTCTCTTTTACGGTTTCAAATTTAGTCCATTCCCTTATATTATCTCGATATATCAAAGTTTGCAATGGATTTAAACGTATTCAGCTACTTTTCTTTGTACTATTTTTCTTTTTTTATGAGTATCATCAATCTTATGTATTCCTAGCCAATTGATGAACATTACAGCTTAAGATTAATTTCTTCTAATACCTTTCCGATTGATTCATAAATGACAATGTCAGCAATGCCATCCATTTGAGTTTGCTCTTTATTAATAATGATAAGTTTAGCCCCTGTTTGCTTTGCAAGTAAGGGAAATTGATTTGCTGGTGAAACGGATAAAGAGGATCCTAAAACTAAGAAGACATCAGAATTTATGGCCGCCTCTTCCGCTCTCAAAAATGGCTGTTCTGGGAGCATTTCTCCAAAAAGTACAATGGAAGGTCTTAATATTCCTCCACAACTGCATGAATAGTTGTCATGTAAATATTCATCACTAGGATAGCTCCTTCCACATATTTCACAATGAACCTTTTTTAATGTTCCATGCAATTCAGCAACTTTCTGATTTCCTGCTTCTTCGTGAAATCCATCCACATTCTGTGTGATGATTTGTTTTACATAGCCTTTTCTTTCCCAATCACTTAATATGTAATAGCCATGATGCGGCTTAAATTCATGAATACCTTGAACTCGGTTACGATAAAACTCAATAAATTCTTGCACATGATTATTTAGGGCACTCGTACTGGAAAGGTATTGTTTTTTTTCAGCAGTCCATAATCCCTTATTAGCAGATCGAAAATCAGGCAATCCACTCTCCGTAGACATCCCAGCACCAGTAAATATAACAAAATAATTAGCAGACTTTATTAATTGAACTAAGGAATCCATCTATCCATTTCCCCCTAATACATATCTTATCTATTCATTTTAGCAAATAGTTATGACTCCTCAAAATTAAGAAAGAATGATTTGCTCCCCAAAAGATAATCTGTGGAACCCTGCACGTTTCATTGCACGAAAAAGTATATTTTGTATAAATATATGTACTTTATTCACTCTACTTAATATCATTAAAAGAAGACTGACTCTTCGAATCAGCCTTCCATTTTTCGTTATTTTACCATTTAAAGCAAGCTGCACCCACAATGATTAAAAGAATGAATAAAACAACGATTAAAGCGAAACCTCCGCCGTAACCTGCACCACCATAGCCATAACCATAGCCGGGATATCCACAACCATATCCGTACATTCTATTTCCTCCTTTTAATATCTGTTTCGTTACGGATTAATAAAATCCGCCGTAACCCCAAGAAGCACCAATAATTACCAATAAAATAAACAATACTACTAAAAGAGCGAAACCTCCGCCGTAACCTACTCCAACTTCACCCATGAATAAAAACCTCCTTTTTTTGATTCCATATATCCTATTCAAGAATTAAAAATGTGCGATAGACAAATGCACATTTTTTAGGTTTTTTAACCAGATATCCTTGGAATTACATTGATCTCGTTTCTTGCTGATTTTTCCCTTATATCAAATTTTTCTTTATAAACTACAAAAGGCGCTATCTTCCGAGTTTAAAAAAAACCCTTAGAAGATAGCACCTTCATATAATTTATTCTTTATTTTTTGGAATGAAATTAAAAATTTCATGTGATTCTAAACTATCTACAAAACGTTCAAGCCAATCATAATAATCTAGTGCATAATTCATTTTCTCTAAGTCATTAGTTGCATCTTTTATAACATCTTCAGAAATTCCTTCTTTATTCATTAAAGCTTTTATTTCATTCATTGATTTTTCAATTGCATATATATTTTCAGTAATCGCTAACCGCCATTTAATTGTGAAATAATCGATAAATGTTTGATACCAATCTTCTTCTGCTCTATATAAATCTTTTCGAACACCTTTTCGCCATACTTTGTCTACCATCTTCAATTCAAGCAAGGTTCTAACCGACGTACTCATACTGGTTTTACTCATCCCTAGCTCTTCTTTCATTTCGTCAAGCGTCATAGGATTTTCTTGGAACAATAGCATTCCATATAATCTACCAATTGATTCAGTCACTCCATATAAATCCATGTTTTGAGCTACGGAATCAATCACTCTCTCTCGAGCAATATTTAACTGCTCCCTATCCGTCATTTATCATTCACATCCATATTATATGTTTACTTATACATTGTAATCATGATTATTTCAATAATCAAGGTGAATCAATAATCAAGCACTTAAATACTTTTTCTGTTTATAGATTAACATGAATAAAAAAATTGTAAAGTAGTAACCTAGATAGTATATCAAAGCATTTGGGCGCATTATTAAGCATATAAGCCCTATAGTTCATACAGTTTTTTCTGTACGTTCAGAATGAATCTTTTTAACTGATTATACAGTTTGAAGTGTCTATTGGTTATCTTCT
The DNA here is from genome assembly GCF_038006525.1 of Niallia sp. FSL W8-0951. Taxonomy (NCBI): domain Bacteria; kingdom Bacillati; phylum Bacillota; class Bacilli; order Caryophanales; family Bacillaceae; genus Niallia; species Niallia sp. FSL W8-0951. The sequence goes on along the minus strand of NZ_JBBOVK010000001.1, from coordinate 571,710 downwards.
ATAATATATGTAGGCTCGCTTTACAGAGCGTTTAGAATTAAAGAGGTGAAAGAATGGAAAGTATGGCAAAATTAAAAGTCGAAAATGTTACAAAGATTTTCGGCAAAAACGCAAAAAAAGCAATTCAACTACTAAATAGTGGTGAATCAAAAAAGGATATCCTCAAAAAAACAGGAGCAACAGTCGGTGTAAACAAGGCTAGTTTTGAAGTGAATCCTGGTGAAATCTTTGTAATCATGGGGCTATCCGGTAGTGGTAAATCTACATTAGTACGTATGTTTAATCGTCTGATTGATCCTACAATCGGGAACATTTATATTGATGGCAAAGACATCGTAAAAATGTCAAAAGAAGACTTACGTAAAGTTCGCAGAGAAAAAATAAGTATGGTCTTCCAAAAATTCGCTCTACTCCCTCATCGAACAATATTGGAAAATGCGGAATATGGATTAGAAATTCAAGGGATTGATAAAGCAACAAGAAAAGAACGTGCACTTGAATCACTTAAATTAGTTGGATTATCAGGTTATGAATCCCAATATCCAGACCAATTAAGTGGTGGAATGCAGCAAAGGGTCGGTCTTGCTCGCGCTTTAGCAAATGACCCAGATATTCTTCTAATGGATGAAGCATTTAGTGCCCTTGATCCTCTTATTCGAAAAGATATGCAGGACGAATTATTAGACTTGCAATCAAATATGGAAAAAACAATTATCTTTATTACACATGACTTAGATGAAGCACTTCGTATTGGCGATCGTATAGCACTAATGAAAGATGGATCCATTGTTCAAGTTGGAACACCTGAAGAAATATTAATGAATCCATCCAATGATTATGTAGAACGATTTGTCGAAGATGTAGATTTATCGAAAGTATTGACTGCCAATCATATAATGAAACGCGCAGAAGCAGTAACGATTGAAAAGGGACCTCGTGTCGCATTACAAATGATGAAGAAACTAGGAATTTCAAGCATCTATGTCGTTAATAAGAAAAGAGAATTACTCGGAGCAATCACAGCAGATGATGCACGTGCAGCTGCCGAAAAAAATGAAGGCATCGAAAACATTTTACAAAAAGATGTAATTACCGTTACAGGTGACACATTATTAGCTGATCTCTTTGATAAAGTATCAACTGCAATCATTCCAGTTGCCGTGATAGATGAACAGAATAGATTAAAAGGGATTCTGGTTAGAGGTGCAGTTATTGGAGCCCTTGCTGGTAACAACGAACTTATTAATACTCCGCCAACCGAAGAATCAGTATTAGTTGGGGGGAATGAATAATGAATAATCTAATTCCTAAATTACCAGTTGCAGATTGGATTGATTCCTTTGTTGCTTGGCTGACAACTACTTTTGAAGTATTATTTGATGGCATCACTGCAGTATTAGAATTTGTAGTAAATATTTTAGTAGGCTTCTTTGGATTTATTCCTCCTATTTTATTAATCATTTTACTTACATTACTCGCATGGAAATTAGCGAATAAGAAGATTGCAATCTTCACTCTTATCGGATTACTACTAGTAGATAATTTAGGCTATTGGGAACCCATGATTGATACACTGGCTCTTGTTCTCTCTGCTGTATTTATCTCCATTATAATTGGTGTTCCACTAGGAATATGGGCTTCACAAAATAACACTGTCCGCAATATTGTTATCCCAATATTAGACTTTATGCAAACAATGCCAGCCTTTGTTTATCTTATTCCTGCTATCTTCTTCTTTAGTATCGGGGTCGTACCTGGAGTGGTAGCATCGGTAATATTTGCTATGCCACCTACTATTCGTTTGACTATTCTTGGAATCCAACAGGTTCCTAGTGATATTAGAGAAGCGACAGAAAGCTTCGGTAGCACAACTAGCCAAAAATTATTAAAGGTTGAGTTACCACTTGCTATGCCAACAATACTAGCTGGGATTAACCAAAGTATTATGCTTGCACTATCAATGGTAGTTATTGCTGCAATGGTTGGTGCACCAGGACTTGGTGCTGATGTATATCGTGCAGTAACTCAAATTCAAATTGGGCGTGGATTTGAAGCTGGTATATCTATTGTAGTACTTGCGATCATTTTAGATAGAATTACCCAAAATGTGGGTACAAAGAAGAAGGGGGCAAAATAATATGAAAAAAATGACTAGTTTATTAGGAGCAATCACTCTTACTTTAGGGTTAGCTGCCTGTGGTTCTAACAGTGCAGACGATCCGAATGCAACAATTGGTGAAAAAGTTGATTATGAAATTATCGGCATCGATCCTGGTGCAGGTATCATGAAAGCAGCTAGTAAGGCGATTAGCGACTATGACTTAAAAGATTGGAAATTAGTAGAAGGCTCAAGCGCAGCAATGACTGCTACGCTAAAAAAGGCGTATGATAAAAAAGAACCAATTATCATAACTGGCTGGACTCCACATTGGATGTTCACTGCATATGATTTAAAATACTTAGAAGATCCAAAAGGCTCTTTTGGTGCAGATGAAAACATTCACTCCATTGCACGTAATGGATTAAAAGAAGATATGCCTGAAGCATATCAAGTTCTGGATAATTTCCATTGGACAACAGATGATATGGGTGTTGTTATGATGGATATTTATGAAGGTGAAGATCCAGCAAAAGCAGCTGAAAAATGGATAAAAGATAATGCTGATAAAGTTAGTGAATGGACAAAAGGCGTGAGCAAGGTAGACGGAGACAAAATTAAAATTGGATATGTAGCATGGGATAGTGAAATTGCAAGTACCAATGTTATCGGCAAAGTTTTAACAGATTTAGGTTATAATGTAACGTTAAGTCAAGTCGAAGCAGGTCCGATGTGGACTGGTGTAGCAGATGGCAGCCTAGATGCACATATTGCAGGTTGGTTACCAATTACGCATGAAGACTATGCGAACAAATACAAAGGTCAATTCGAAGATCTAGGACCTAACTTAGAAGGAACAAAACTAGGTCTTGTTGTACCTAGCTATATGAAAGATATTAATTCAATTGAAGATTTAAAAGAAAAAAAATAAAGAAAAAAGAGACTCATCTGAAATAATTTCAGATGAGTCTCTTTTTTCTTTATTCTGATTTATTACTTAAATTATCGTTTAACTCATTAATACTCTGACGAATATTTCCTTTGCCTGATAAATTTTCAAGTAACTCTTTTACATCGATTCCAGCAGATGCCTTTAGTGATTCTTGCATTGTTGACATTAAGTTTGTTGCATAGCCTGTGACTTTATTTGCGCCACCGTTACTGCTATCACTTCCAGTATCCACAACCGTAATCTTATCGATATTAGCTAATGGGCTGGCCACTTGTTTTGCGTATTCAGGTAACATACCAAGTACCATATCCAAGATTGCCGCTTGACCATATTGTGCATATGCTTCGGCAATTTTGCGTTTTGCTTCTGCTTCGGCCAAACCTTTTAAGCGGATAATTTCTGCTTCTGTTTCCCCTTTTGCTTTTTCTGCTTCCGCTTTTGCTAAACCATCTACCCGCACTTTTTCTGCTTCCGCTTTTGCTTGTGATTCAATACGATATTGGTTTGCATCTGCTTCGGCAATTTCTCGGCGTTTATTCGCTTCGGCAGCCTGTTCCATTGCGTAACGATCGGCATCGGCTTTCTTTTTAACCTCTGAATCATACTGCTTTTCTCTTCTTAAGATCTCTTTTTCTTCCAACTCAATTTGTTTCTGTCTTTCAATGATCTTAATTTGCATTTCTTGTTCGGTAACTTCTTGCTTAGATCGAGCACTTTCTAAATCATACGCTTGGTCAGCACGTGCTTTCGCAACATCTTGCTCTCTTCTATAATCAGCAATCTTCATTTGGTTTTCTTTTTCTGCTTCGGCAATCTCTGTTGCTCTTTCTAACTCTGCCTTTTTAGCATCTTTATCTGCTTCGGCTTTTTTGATTCTTGTTTCTTTATCTGCCTCAGCCGTTGCAATATCTGCATCTCGTTTTACTTGAGCAATTCTTGGTTTACCAAGCGATTCTAAGTATCCGTTTTTATCTCTGACATCTTTAATTGTAAAGGATACAATGACTAGACCCATTTTTGCTAAGTCATGCGAAGCAACCCTTTGTACTTCTTGCGAAAATTTATCCCGATTTTTATAAATTTCTTCGACTGTCATACTACCTAGAATTGAACGTAAATGTCCTTCTAATACTTCTCTTGCTTCGTTTTCACGATCTTGTTTTGATTTTCCTAGAAACTGTTCAGCTGCAGTGGCAATTTCACCAATAGAACCACCAATTTTAATAATAGCTGTGCCATCTGCCATAACTGGAACGCCTTGTTCTGTATATACTTCCGGTGTAGAAACATCTAATTTACTAGATAATAAACTCAGAGGTTCGGATTGCTGGAAAACTGGGAGAATAAATGCCCCTCCCCCTCTAATAATTTTAATTTTATTTCCTGATTCATCAACATGAACATTTTTAGAACCTAAATAACTACCTGTTACAATTAATGCTTCATCCGGTCCTGCAGTTTTATATTTCGCCATAAAAATACTAATAAGTGCGATTAATAAAAATGCTACAATTCCTATTACAATATAAATCTCAATGGCCATTTATTTTTCCTCCTTTTGTCTGCTTTTCTATATGCCATCCTTGCGAACAACATAAGCAACATTTTCTTTAATCTCTACTACAACCGTTTCTTCACCAAAGCCAATTTCTTCATTATAAAAGCTAGCTGCCGTTTTTGAGATATTTCCACTGATGCTTTCGATCAATATTTCTCCATAACCGTCCTTCGGAATTGTTGTAATAACTTTACCAATTCTTCCCTTAAGTGATTCATCGCTATAAACTAATGATTCTTCTGCATTGGCAAGAGGAATAAAAACAAAAAGGTGTAAACAGCTGGAAATAATAAGTGCGATTACTGCTGAAATGGAAAGAATAATGATGCTATTGATAGTAGAATACTTCTCCATAAGATAACCACTTGCTGATAATATCGTAAAAAAAGCAAGGATTAAAGTAGGATTAAATACACCAACATCTCCACCAAATAAGTCTGAAAGTAATAAGGTTAATATGACACATATTCCCGAACCAATTAAAACAGTTAAATAAATGGACGGAAGATCAAAGCCGAATAATTCCATATACATCATTCACTTTCTAAAAATTTAATTTTGCTATGTATTCACTAAAATCAGACCCCCTTCATTTTAGTACTTACCATACTTACGACTTAAACGAAGAAAGGTTTCAGGAATTTTTTAAAAACATCTAATTTATACTTAAATTGTATGAACTGACATATAGAAATAAATACCTAATACCCCTTTTTAGCTCCAGCTTAATAAATATGCCAAAATATCAATCTTCCATTAATATTTCGTCATCTTTAAGAATTTGTTTCATATCATAATTTAAGGGGAATTTTATCTATACCTACTAAATATTTTCTATATACCATTGTTACCGTTTGAGCAATAAAACTTAATGAAAAGGTGATATTGTGGAGAAGCATATGAAACGTACAGATAAACATAAGGAAGATGAAAATAAAAATAATATTGGTAAAAAAGTGATGTATTTTTTAGGCTCTATCTTACTTCTTACCACAATTTTTGGAGGTTATATATTTTCAGATAGATATTTTGCTAGTGAGCCGAAAACAGGAACAGAAGAATATGGGGACAAAGTAGTCATTACCTTGCCAAACGGGAAAAAAGTGTTTACTTATGAAAATCTAATTGTAGAAGAAGATGGCAAACTTCTGTATAAAGGAGAACGTAATACAATCGATTTATCAGGAGGAGTGGTTGTCTATGAAAATTGGGAGGACTAATCAAACTTATTTTGATATAAAGCCAGCAATTGCTGCCTTATTGCAGATAGCACTAAAAAGCTGCCAAAAAACTGATAAATATTTTGGCAGCTTTTTTATATATGTATCCAGACTGTAGGAAAATTGCTGTATTTTGGAAACAGAAGTTGAGTAAAGGATATTTATTTAAACTTTTTGAATCAAGGTGGTGCTCTGTGCTAAGCAACACATGAAAATGCAATTCTACTTCTCCAATATCTTTTTGTCTCCAAACCTCTTCTTACGAATTATAGGTTAAAGGAGGCTTATTTTTTGTAATCCGTAAGCTAGTCCTCCATCATCTACATGCTTTGTAATAAATTTTGCATATGGCTTAATATCTTCATGAGCATTCCCCATAGCTATTCCCATTCCTACATACGAAAGCATTTCTTTGTCGTTTAATCCATCTCCAAATGCTACTGCTTCCTTTGGATCGATATTTAAAATGTTTAAAATTTGTGCAATCCCAGCTGCTTTAGATCCACCTGTTGGAATAACATCCATGGATAAAGGATGCCAACGAACAAAATGTATATTAGAAAACGCTTCTTCATATACCTTTTCTTCGCTTTCCTCACAAAAAAGCAAGCATTGATAAATATCGGCTTCCTTCCAAAAATCTTGTCGATAAGAAGGTACCTTTAATTTTAATGATTGGAAGGATTCAATAATATGTGCATGCTCTTTATGATTAGCACAACCTTCCTTACTCCCTTGAAAAACGATAGGATGATTATTTTTTAAGGCAGTATTTTCTAGCAATTCTAGGGTATTCATCGGGATTGGTTTTTTATATACTTCCTTTTTTCCATGGACAACATATGACCCATTAAAAGAAATATATGACGATAAACCAAGCTCATCTAAAATATGGGAAAAGAAATAAGGTGCTCTTCCAGTTGCTAAAACAATTGGGATATTCCGCTTCTTTAATTCCTTAATCGCTGCTTTCGCGTCATTAGGAATTTGTTTCTCTTCATTTACTAATGTACCATCAATATCAATAAATACAATTTTATATGTCAAATTTCTTTCTCCTTTATTATTTCTTTATTAATGAGCTGCTTCTAGCCAATAGTGGTCTTTGATTATTCCAAATGACTTCTACCGGTAACGAAAAAAAGCTGCTCATATTCTTGCTGGTTAATACTTCCTTTGTATATCCTGAGATAAATTCCTCTCCCTTTTTCAGCAGAAAAGTATGGGAAAACACTGGTAATATTTCCTCCACATGATGCGTAACGTAAATGATGCTGCTTTTTTCAGATACCAAACTAATAATGGTATCTAATAATTGTTCTCTTGCTAAAAAATCTAAGCCGGTAGCTGGTTCATCTAAAATAATTAGTTCAGGATTTACCATTAACGCTCTTCCAATTAGTACTCTTTGTCTCTCTCCTTGTGATAAACTACTATATGGTCTATCTGCATAATCCAAGCAGCCTAGCTTCTCCATTATTTCAATTGCCTTGTTTCTAATTTCCGCTGTTGGTGACTCATATAATCCAATCGAAGCATATGCGCCGCTAAGTACAATTTCAAATGCGCTATCTGATGCATATAAATTTTGTTGTAGCCGGTTGGATACTAGTCCAATATTCCGCCTTAGCGCTCCTCCTAACTCTGACTTCCCAAATACTTTCCCTAATACTTCCATCTTTCCAACAGTCGGATGATAATACGCACAAATCATATTTAACAAAGCTGTCTTTCCGGCCCCATTTAGACCATACAGAATCCAATTTTCTCCTTTTTTAATCTCCCAATTAATATTTTTCAAAATCCACTGACCATTTCTTTTTAAGCCAACCTCTTCTAATTTAACAATCATGCCAATCCCCCTATCTTCTCTACATTTTACTAAAAATTCATATAATTTGTACAGAATGAGGAATCAAGAACATTCGTATTTATCATTGCTCATTTTAGCAAACAAGTCCAAATAATAAAAAGACTTGACCTTTCTTTCATGGAATCATTCAAAATACCTTGATGTATGATTCCATTATGATTAAGGGTCAAATCTTTATGTTTACGTTCATAAAATTAATGATCTCATATCCATTCACTGCTGAATATGTAACCGCTTTAATTTAATAAAAAATAAATGGAGAGAGACCCTCATAAAAGAGGGTCATGGGTAAAAAATTAACCAACTAATCCTTCTTTTTTAAGGACAGCTTCTACACCATCAACTGCTTCTACTTCATCTTCACCAGTTGCAGAAATAGTAATTTCTCCACCTTTAGGTACACCTAATGACATTACGCCCATGATAGACTTTAAGTTCACAGATTTCCCTTTGAAAGAGATTTGCATATCTGATTTGAACTTGCTAGCAGTGCTAACTAATAATGTTGCTGGTCTTGCATGAATACCAGTTTCATCAATTACTGTAAATGTTTTTTCGCTCATTGTTATACCTCCAAAGAAAAAATTGTCTTACCCTACTATTTTAGCTGATTTTAGGACTTAATACTAACTTTTTTTTCATCTTTTTCTGTTTTGAGCTTTCAAGTTGTGTATCTCTCAATATTTTACATTTATTAGACAAACTTTTCTACCGTATTAGCCTCTGCTTTTTTTTACACTTTTTATGAATTCTATAAAAATCTGATTCATTTTATCATTAGTTGACGCCATTGATTCTGGATGCCATTGAATCCCTAGTAAAAAGTTAGGGTAACTCTTATGCTCAACAGCTTCTATAACACCATCACTACTAGTGGCAACTATTTCTAAGCCGGCTGCTAAGCAATCAATAGCTTGATGATGAAGACTATTTACTCTAGTTCTTGTTTCTCCAATTATATTGGCTAACTTACTTTTTTCTTTAATAGAAACAAAATGGGTGTCTAAACTTCGGCTCACAGATTGAGTGTGTTTAATACTATCTTTCATTTGTGAAGAAATATCTTGTATTAATGTTCCTCCTAACGCAACATTTAAAATTTGTATGCCTCTACAAATCGCAAGTATTGGTTTATTCGTTTCCATCGCTCTTTTAATTATTTGTATTTCCACTTTATCACGCAAAAGAATGGTGTCTCCAATATTTTGATGTGGATCTTCTCCAAATAAACTCGGATCTACATCTTCTCCCCCACTCAAAATCACAGCATCACAAAGATCCACCATTTCTCTTGCCAGGTCCTCCTCTACAAACGGCAAGATAACTGGCAATCCTCCATTGGCTGCAACGGATTTTTGATAATCATGATGCACATATGTGCCTTCCATAAATTTATTTTTAAATACGTATGCACCTGTTATCCCTATTACCGGTTTACTCAACGCTCTCCATCCCCTGACACTATTTAGTTTTTTCAATATTAACAATATTAAAAAGGAAATAAAAGAGCTTGTCAATAAACTTTCTATAAATAGAAGCAGAAAAAACAGCTAAATAACGATCATCTATCTACCTTTTTAGCTGTTTTTAACTTTTATGCTATTGTTATAAGTGTAAATACTATCTTCCTCTTACCAAATGACTTTCCAATTATGATTACAAGTCGCAGGTACGATCTTTCTCTCCATAATATAATTAGCTATTAATTCAGAAGCGTCAAGTTGAATTTCACGGATAACAGGCTTATTTTTGAACATAAAGAAATCCCCGCCGCCTCCTGCTCGATAATTATTCATCACTACTTCATATAAAGCTTCCTCGTCTATTGGCGCCCCCTCAAAATCTAACTGAACAACTCTCTGTCCAATTGGCTTAGTTAGATTGAGTGTGTATTCAATTCCTTCCCACATATCGTAGTTGTAATGCTGGGGCTTAGGGTAAACAAACGAAGGGTTGACAATCGGCTCTCCTTCGTCATTTAAAGCAAAGTATTTTGCACTATGTTCGAGCGCGTGACGAATATCCTTTCCAGATAGCAAAAGTACTTTAAATGTATTAGGATAAATATAATTGGATACAATATCTCTCATTGTTACATTTGGCTTAAATCCCGGTGATTCGTTATTAAAAAGTGCAGTATTACTGATTTTCACTTGCGCTGCATCCATTTGCACTTTATTAATAAATTCGATAAGCGGGTTGTCCTTTAAGCGGATTTGCATCGGATCTTTTACTAACATTTCCCCATCGATACGGCCAATAGGTGTATCTAACCATTCTTGTGTCCTCTCTTCATATTCCTTTAGTAATAATAGAATATCCTCCTCAGCTTCCACTTCAGCAACAGATAATAGTTCAGAACTTTTCTCGATTACTTCGCCTTTATCATCTAGTATTAATGTTATTTTTCCTACATACTTTCCATTATTGCTTGGTTGAATAATTTCTGTTCCATTGATATTACCGGTTAATTCTCTATGTTGATGACCTGTTAAAAGTACATCTACCCCGTCAATCTGTTTACAAATGGTATATCCTTGATTCTCTCTAGTCAATACTTCTGATGGTTCACCAGTCTCAGGATCTCTTTCAAATCCTCCATGATAAGAGATAACAAGAACATCCGGCTGCTCTTCCTTCTTAATCAGCTCTACCCATTCTTTTGCACTGTCAAATGCATCATTAAATTGCAGTCCTTCAATATTCTGAGGATTTTCCCAATTGGGAATGTAATCGGTTGTTATCCCTAGAATAGCAATTTTAAAACCATTTATTTTTTTAATTACATAAGGACTACCTAAAAATGGAGTTTTTGTTTTTACATCGACAATATTTGCACATAGCCAAGGGAATCTCGATTCCTTCACTGCCGATTTTAAAATATCTAACCCATAATTAAATTCATGATTGCCAATTACAGCCGCATCATACTTTAATTCATTTAATATCGTTATCATTGGATTTTTTTTATCTGCTAAAAAATTCACATAATGATAGGTTAACGGTGTGCCCTGTATTAAATCACCATTGTCAATAACAATGGTATGCTCGTTCTTGGTTCTTTCATTTCTAATTATAGAAGCAATTTTACCAAGACCAACATCTGCCGGGGTATTATTTCCATAATTCAATGGAAAAACATTTCCATGTATATCACTTGTTAATAATATAGTTACTTCTGTATTCAAGATTTCATCTCCAGTATCTAAATTTCCAATTCCTCTGAATAAAGTAGTATAATCAAGCTTCTTTTTATTCCTCTATTAAGCAAGTTCATTATAACAAGTTCATTCTTCCTTAACTACCTATAATTTCTTTTCTTTCTCCTCTAACCCTCTTTTTCTTAAACCTGATAAAAGCTGTTTATTATTTACATTAATCTCTATTGCCATCTTCACAGGCATTTTCTATCCAGATTGGGAATATGTATATTTGCCAGATGGCGAGGATTTTTTACGTGTCTGCTTGATACATTAGCGATTGCCATAATAGGTACCTTAATATCAGCACTTGTATTTCCCTTTGCCTTCTAGGCTGCTAACAATGGAGCAAAGGAAAAACAATCGCAAGTACTGGGAAATTTGCATTAAGCTTCGTACGGACATTTCCTGAAGTTATCATAGCTATTTTATTTATTATAGCAGTTGGTTCTGGATCATTTGCTGGAATACTAGTATTAGATCCACAATCCATAGAGATGTTAGGAAAATTATATTTAGAGGAAATTCTAGATAGGAGGCCAACAGAAGGCCTGCTAGCAGCCGGAAGTTCAAGATAAACATTCGTTCTGCTGCCATTTTAGGTGTCATCGGTGCAGGAAGAATTGGAACCCCACTTATTTTTGCAATCAGTACATGAGATTGGGATCGAGTTGGAATCATCCTGTGAGGGAATATTGTAAGGGTAACGATAATTGATATAATAAGTGGATTTCTAAGAAGAAGAATTACATAAAAATATAAAGTGAATTTCAAATAAACACCCATCATCTTTCCTTGATGTGTGTTTATTGTGCAAATAACAAAATAGTACCAATTATCAATTTATTTGTTACAATAGAATAATAAATTTCAAAAACAAAGGAGTGTTCCCAAAATGAAAAAAAGAAAATTATTACTTACCCACCCTCTCCATTCCTCCCTTTTGAAAAAGATACGGTCCACATTTTCTGAATGGGAAATCATCCATGCATTAAAGCAAGATGATTGGCAAGAGCATTTGATTGATTCTGAAATCATTCTTGGCTGGAGAAGTAGTTTTGATTTAAAAACTATTATGGAAAACGACCAGCTCAAATGGATTCAGACTTGGAGTGCAGGAGTAAATTCCCTTCCTTTAGAACAGTTAAGAAAAAAGAATATCGTCATTACAAGTGCAAATGGCGTACATGGCTACCCTATTTCAGAAACAATTTTTGCGCTCTTACTTGGTCTAACAAGGAATATTCATACATATGTACGAAATCAGCTTAAAAGAAAATGGGATGGAACTGACATTAAATTGGAAGCACACAAAAAAACGATCGGTATTATCGGTTTAGGAGCAATTGGGCTAGAAACAGCTAAAATTGCCAAGGCATTTGATATGCATGTTATTGGAGTAAGAAATTCACGTAAGCGAACCGATTATGTAGATGAGTTATATACTTCTGAAGAGCTAAACGAAATCCTTCCTCTCTGTGATTATGTAGTAGTCACACTGCCGTTAACAGACGATACATACCAACTATTCCAAAAAGAGCAATTTCAACACATGAAAAACTCTGCCTTTTTTATCAACATTGGACGTGGAGAAATAGTCAAAGAGGATGATTTGGTCACTGCTTTAAAAAACGGAGAAATTTTGGGTGCAGGCTTAGATGTTTTTGAAAATGAACCATTGCAGCAGACAAGTCCATTATGGGATTTGGAAAATGTTATTATAACTCCCCATACTTCGGGCTCTACAGAACATTACAACAGCAGAGTAATAGAAGACATTTTCCTCTTTAATGCAAATCATTATTTAAAAGAAGAAGGTTTAGCAATTAATGTAGTGGATTACCAAAAAGGTTATTAATGGATAGATAAAAAGAGGAGTATACTTAAAAAGCACTCCTCTTTTTATCATCCTACTTTTTTATAATTCTTCTGACTTGACGCACGGCGAACCATCATATAAATCCTTTGGCTTAAAAACCCTACTAGTAAAATAACTACTAATAATAGAGTAATGGTTGCACCAGGAGGCGTTCCTAAATGATAAGATGAAAACAATCCAGTAAAGATACTAACAGCCGCTACTAAAATAGCCACGATAAATACCCATTTAAAACCTTTTACTAATTTGATGGAAAAGGCAGATGGCAATACTAACAAGGCAGAAACCAATAGCACGCCAATTGTTGGGATAATTACTGAAATAGCAATACCAGTTAAAATACTAAATGCGATGGATAACATATTGGTATTAATACCGCTAGTTGTTGCCGTATCTTGATCAAAAGTCATAATATACATCTTTCTCGTAAAGAAAACAAAAAATAGAAGAATAATTCCAGTCACAATTGCTAATACAATCACTTGTTGTTTACTAATCGTAATAATACTTCCGAATAAATACTGATCCATGCTTGTCGTCATTCCGCCACTAGATAAACTCATGAGAAATAAAGCGAACGATAATCCAGCAGCCATAAGAATAGCAATCGATACTTCTGAATAAGTATGGTATGCTCGTCGCATATATTCAATTCCAATTGCTCCAGCAATTACAACGAGAAGACTAGAAATTGTTACATTCGTTTGAAAGAAAAAACCAATTGCCACTCCCGCTAATGATATATGTGACAATGTATCTGCCATCAATGCTTGTCTTCGCAGGACTAAATAAATTCCAATGATTGGTGCAATTATTGCAATGAGCCCACCTGCCCAAAATGCTCTTTGCATGAATTCAAGCTCAAACATCTCCATCCGCCTTTTTCTCCTTTCTCAATATGAATAATTTTATCTAAATAATCCTCTACCTCATCTTGATCATGTGTTACCATGACAACTGTTCTATTATGTTCATTTACTTGATGCTTCATAAATTCATAAAAGCCTTTCCTGCTATCTGCATCCATTCCTGTGGTCGGTTCATCTAAAACTAGCAAGTCAGGTTCAGATGCTAGAATACGTGCAATTACAATCTTTTGCTTTTGCCCTCCAGATAACTCACCGATTTTCTTATTACGGTAATCCCACATTCCAACCATTTCTAATGATTTCTTCACTGCTTCATGATCTACTTCCTTTAATCTTTCATACCATTTTTTACGTTGATATCTGCCTGATCGAACAAGTTCTATGACGGTGCTTGGGAAGCCAACGTTAAAAGAAGAAATTTGTTGGGGAACGTAACCTACAGTTAATTTTTTTCCACTCGCATTTAACTTACTTATATTCACTTCCCCTGACCATGGCTTAAGTAGCCCCAATAATAACTTTAATAAGGTAGATTTACTTGCGCCATTAGGACCTGTAATCCCAACAAACTCTCCATATTCTAATTCAAATGATACATCTTCAAGTGCAGGAACATGTTCATATCCAAATGTAATTTTTGATACTGTCGCTAGTTTCATATAGTAATTACTCCTCTCCATTTATTTATCTTCCTTATCCCTAACGCCTCTATAACCGCTCCTCTTTAAACTGTGTTATAAGTAAGTTATGTTAGTGCTTTGTATTGAATAAAAATAAGGAAACGACTTTTTATCGAAGTCTTTGTTTGTTATTGCTTCATTTATCTAACTTTAATAATTTTTACGATTTGCGGCAATCTATTCTTCATTTATTTCATTCTCGAAATGGGTACGTACAAAAGTAGTCAATTTCGTACTCATTACGATTTAAAAATTAACATTATTTGTTCGAATATAAAGTTATGACTTAATCACCAGATAAATATTTATCATTTCTTTCCTTCTATAATACATGACACTTAATAATAGACTTTTCCTTGTTAAGTGTCAACATAAATCAAAACGATTCCGATTAAAAAATTTATAATAAAATTTTGTATTGGTCAAGAATTACTTCTTATATACCTGCTTCTCCATTAATATAGCGATGCCAATAGTGGTCAACTTATTATGATTATCGTACTGATATTGTAATAAAAATAGGAAATGATGCATAACTTTTAAATACTGGGGTATATATTAAATATAAATAAATCAGAATAAAAAGCATTACTTGATGAAATTTCATCAAGTAATGCTTTATAAAAAATCAATCTATTAGAATCGAACAACTCTACCATTAAATACAGATTTCCAATATCCACTGTCCATAGATGCAATTGCAACACCAGTAGAGCTTTGAGAACCGATGAACTTGCCTCCACCAATGTAAATTCCGACATGACCATCCGTTTTATATGTGTTAAAGAATACTAGATCTCCTGGCTGCATATCACTTGTAGATACGCGAGTCCCAGCGTTTTTCAAAGCATCTGTGCTTGCAGGAATACTGTATCCAGCCTGTGAATAAGCCCAGCTAACAAAACCAGAGCAATCAAATAATCCATTTGCTACATCTGATGCTGTTCTTCCTCCACCAAATTTATAAGTAGAATTACCAATATATTTATATCCTGCTGTAATAGCTTTTGATTTACTTCCACTAGCTTTTACCGTTTTCTTTGGACCATTTGTTGATTTGTTAGAACCTGATGTAGATTTATCAGAACTTGCGGAAGAAGAATTATTAGAACTTCCATTATCACTAGTTCCAACTGTTGTAGCAACTAATTGATTTAAGTTATCTTGTTCTTTTTGTTGAATCATCTTTTTAATTTGTGGTTCTACAGATTGTAATGAGCCATACTTTTCTTCCAATTCAGCTTTACGTTCTTTATTGTCTGCTTCTTTTGCTTTCAAATCTTTTTTTGCTTGCTCATTTTTCTTCTGTTTATCTTGATTTTGCTTTTGCATTTCTTCAAGATCTAATTTTGTATTTTTCAGTTCATCATACTTTTCTTTTACTTCGTTTTGCTTCGTTTCTAAATCTTTTTTATCCGCTTCATTGCTTGCAATTAAATCTTGATCTGCTTCCATGATTGTAGCTACAGCACCTACACGGTCAACAAACTCCTTAAAGCTAGCAGCACCGAATAAAACTTCAATATAATCAACGCTTCCTCCATTTTCTTGGAAGGTACGTGCTCTTTCTTTTAATACATCATTTCTTTTTTCAATTCTATCTTCTAATTCTTTTATCTTTTTCTCAAGGGAGGCAATTTCTTTTTCTGTTGTTTCCATCTTTGTCTTTGTTTCTTCAATAAGTGCTTTATTTTCCTCAATTGCCTTATCTACTCTTTTAATTTGTGCTTCTAATTTCTTTAATTCTTCTTGTGCTTCTACGATCTTAATTTGGGCGTCTGAAATTTGGCCTTGTAAAGATTCCTTTTGTTGAACAATGCTAGGTGATTGATTCGCATGAGCATTTATTCCTGGTACGGCTAAGCTAGTCCCTAATCCAAGTAATATCGTTGTATTTAGTACCACTAGTTTCTTTTTTAACATTTCCATTTTCCCCCTGCACTTATCTAATGTAGAATTCTTATAATCTAATTGTCTATGTATTGTCTATATGTTTATGGTTGTAATTGGTAGAGAGACTCTTTTAATATAGTATTCTCTCTTCTATAAATCAAACGATAATCCTGCTTTCGACGAAAGTTCTTTATATAAAACATCTTTCGCCACAAATAGAAGTATAACATCATAATTTGTCATTTAAGTAATAGGAATATTACAATTGTGTTTCAAATGCCTTTTTTTCTGCCTTTGTTCACATTTTTTCCAAACTTATTTCCTATTCTCTTCCATTAAATGCCTATCAAAATGCAGATTTAATAATTAACATACTGTAACTAAGTCGTTCTTAATAGTAGTATTTCATCACATTATATCGACATTTTCTAACATTTCTCGCTCTTCTCTCCGTTTCCAAACAATAAGCACCACATTAGCGACTACAGACTAATTATCTTTTTTATTTAAATAAAATTCTAACAATATGGGATAAACGCCTTCAAAATGGTGAATTCAATCTATATATGCACTATGTTATATTAGTAATAACTGTTTATTTTAGCTGCGTTTCTTCAAAATTATTGCGCTTTTTAAACGGACATTATTTTGTCTTAAATCAGGAATTAATCTATCCAATTTAACTTTTGATGAAATAGTAGATAGAAAAAGTTTCTATCTGCTCCAATTTGTGCTTAAATAGAAAATCATTTGAAACCAGCTTGAAACTAACTAAAAAGGAATTGATTATTATATGAAAAGAATAGTGGTCGTAGGCGGCGGAATACTTGGCGCTGCTACTACGTTTGAATTAGCAAAGCGCGGGGCTGAAGTTATTGTTATCGATAGGGAAGATCGCGGACAAGCAACAAAAGCAGCTGCCGGAATCATTTGCCCATGGAATTCCCAACGTAGAAATAAAAAATGGTATCTATTAGCTAGGGAAGGAGCAAAATATTATCCTTCTCTTGTTAATGATTTACATAACTATCATTCATTAAATACAGGCTATAAAAAAGTTGGTGCGCTCAGCCTTCATTCAGACATAGCTAAATTGGAAGCCATGAAGGAAAGAACGTTAAAACGAAAAATAGATGCACCAGAAATTGGGGATATTGACATTCTTTCATCTTCAGAAGCACAGTCTCTATTCCCCTTATTAGCTCCTGGATATATGGCATTACATATAAGCGGTGCTGCAAGAGTAAATGGATGGGCTTTAAGAAATGCCCTCATGGAGGCAAGCAAACAATTAGGGGCAAGCTTTATCCATTCATCTTGTACCCTGTTAAGAGAGGGAAATACAATTAAAGGGGTTAAACTTAGTGACAATACATCTATTTATGCAGATGAAGTGGTTATCGCAGCTGGAGTTTGGGCAAATGAATTACTTGAGCCACTCCACTTAGCTTTTGATGTAAAAGCACAAAAAGGGCAAATACTTCATATCCAATTAAAAGACATTCAATCTTCCAACTGGCCTGTAGTAATGCCCCCGCATGATCAGTACTTATTAACTTTAGAAGATAATACGATTGTAATTGGGGCAACACACGAAAATACAACAGAATTATCTCCCCATGTTACAATTGAAGGAATAAAAGAAATAATTGATAAGGCTCTCCTATTTGCACCAGGCTTGTTAGAAGGGATATGGCGTGAAGTAAAAGTAGGTTTCCGCCCATTCACAAACGATTTTCTTCCAGTATTCGGAAGAGTAAAGCATTATGAAGGAATAACGCTCGCTAATGGTTTAGGGGCATCTGGCCTAACAATGGGACCATTTATTGGGCAGCAGCTGGCAAAATTTCTTCTTCATTCTAAATCAGATATCGACTTCTCTCCCTATTCTATCGATAGTTCTATTCAAGAGCGATAGATTCAGAAACGCTTAAAGCAGCTTCTATTTATTGATTTTATTGTCAAATCCTTAACCATGAAAACACTTAACGTTTTTCTATCTGTTTAACGTTAAGTGTTTCTTTCATTAGGTATATTCTCTCATTTTTTATTTACCTTACTAATCATAAATTCCCTAACTTGCTTCCACACACTGCTTATTAAATACTTCTGATCCATCTATTTCCTCATTTCGAATCCCAAATTATTCATGAACAAGAGTAAAACACACCTTCATATTGGAAACTCATGAGAATAGATAGTAGTTTCTACATATGGTTCTTCAATCATATTCGTATTAAAATTGTTCTGTATTACGTTCACTTTCATTCTATGTAACGTTCATTCCCGTCTATTATCGAGAAAAAATGATAGATTGCAGAAGGAAAAAAGGAGTTTGTGTTTTCCTATTATTTGTTAGAAGAACAAATAAATATTTTTCCGAATTAGCTGTTGTTTAATATACTTCTTGTTACAGTTATTTTTTAAATGGAATGAATTATTACGATTACTTAGGGGAATGGAGGAGTTGTGAAAGTAACAATTGATGCAAATGTTAGTATTTCTCTTGCAATAAGAAAGAGGCAATAAAGTATGTTACTGGATACAGATTCGATTTGCGAAACCTAAAGTTTTTCAAATCAAATTATTTTAGATATCTCAGATTTTTTTGCAAAAGACAGTTCTTATAATCAAATCCTGGTTAGGTACCATACAATGAGAATCTTTCTTTTAATCTCTGAAAGTAATTAAGTTTGAATTGGGGTATATTAACATCTGGATAATGTTTAGAAAGATTGCAAACAATCTTTCCAAACACTATTATTACCAGACCAATGATTTACCTGCTAATTGATATAAATGGAAAATTCACGCTATCTATTTCCGTTTTTAACTGAAATCGTTCAGTTTTATTTTGCATTTACTTTATATATTGGAATCTCATAGTTTAAAGTATAGGAACTTAACAGACTATATAAGTTATAAATTTGGCCCACTTGTTTAGTAGCCCAGCCTATATCGGAAGCATATTGATGCGTTGCATTTCCAGTTTTCTCAGCTGCATCAGGATTCCATCTCATTTTATATAAAGTATCTTGTCCTGCATTAACATAACCTTGGGCAATAAATTTAGCTCCACCTATAATGGCTGCCTCTGGCGTAAACCATCCTGCATTATAAGCATATTGTGCACCGCTTGAAACGGCTGATCCATCATAGGCACCAATACCATACATGTTATACACAGTTTTACCATTAACCTGAACACCATTCGCTAAAGTGGATGTTCCATTTCCAGTCTCTAAAAGTGCATGTGATATCAAATAAATCTCATTAATTCCATATGCATTAGCAGCAGTTACAAAAGAAGAAGCTTTTCCTGCTAAGATTCCTTTTCCAGCTAAAATCTTACTATCTACTTCTTTATCATCTACATTTGCTTTTGCAGATAATTTTAGAAATTGCAGTGATTGTGTATCACTATTAATAAAATTGTTTGGGTTAAGATAGTAAGCAGTGTCTTCCTTACTAGCAGTAACCCATGATTGTGAATAATTTACTTTATACCAGTAATAACCATCTGTTCCTTTGATTTTAGAAGTAACCGTTAATACTTGGCCACTAGTCAAGGTACTGACAACAGAATAATCGGTTCCAGCACCTCCGCGTAATCTCCAGCCATTTCCGATTACAGTACCCTTTGTTGAATCTGCTGTTTTAAAAGCAATCGCATCTTCTCTAATATATGTGTCATATTTTTTATCTGTTTGTGGATTCACACTTAATTGAATATTTGTCATTTCTTCTAGTGTGAGATTATAATTCACATAACTTTTATTAATCGTTGCATTAGCTGAGCCATTGCCTTTGCTAGATAGATACTCTGAACTTACATAGCCTTCTAGATTATTGACTTTTACTTTAGACCAACCATTTCCTTCTGCTTGTACGATTACTACAGTACCTGCTTGAAGCTTACTGAGAATCTTGCCACTTGTTGATGGTGTTGATCGCAAATTCAAACTAGAACCTGCTTGAACATTTACGATTTTTTCGGTTACAGTTGGCGTTTCTTCCGGCTGTTTCGCTTCGTTCTTATCTGTTTCTTTATCGGGAGTAGATATACTTGTTAAGTATTCGCTGCTTACATAGCCTGCTACTTTACTTGTCTTGATTTGAGACCAGCCGTTTTTCTCTGATAATACCGTTACTACTGTGCCTGCTGAAAGCTTCCCTTTAATCGATCCGCTTGTTGATGCCGTGGATCTTACATTTAAATTAGATCCTGCCTGAACGTTCACTTTCATTTGTTTTCCGGTTGGTGCTTTTTCCGGCTGCTTTGCTTCGTTCTTATCTGTACCTTTATCGGGAGTAGATATACTTGTTAAGTATTCGCTGCTTACATAGCCTGCTACTTTACTTGTCTTGATTTGAGACCAGCCGTTTTTCTCTGATAATACCGTTACTACTGTGCCTGCTGAAAGCTTCCCTTTAATCGATCCGCTTGTTGATGCCGTGGACCTTACATTTAAATTAGATCCTGCCTGAACGTTCACTTTCATTTGTTTTCCGGTTGGTGCTTTTTCCGACTGCTTTGCTTCGTTCTTATCGGTCCCTTTATTATTAGTTGTTGTTTCTGTAATTTTTGTCACCGATAAATAACTACTGCTTACATAACCTGTTTTTCCAGATACAGTTACTTTATCCCATCCATTTGCACTCGACAGAACTTTTACCTCTGTTCCTCTTGAAAGTTTTGTTAGAATAGCACTATTAGTACTTGCTTCCTTTCTAACATTAAGGGAAGAGTTTTTTTCCACATTGACATATTTCGCCGCTGCCTTTTCACTAGTACTTGTTTTTGTCTCTTCTTTTTTCTCAGGACTAGCAGTTCCTTTCTTCTCTGTTAGATATTGTGTTGCTACATATCCTTGTTTTCCATACGCTTCTACTTTTGACCAGCCATTGGATTCTGAATAAACCGTTACAGGCACATCTTTAGCCAATTTTACAATAATGGAAGCTGAATTGGAGGGACTGTTTCTTAAATTTAAACTGGAACCAGTATTAACATTAACGTATTTAGTCACTTTTTGCTGCTTGTTTGAACTATTGGTTGTTTTCTTTTCCTCTGTTTGAACAGCTTTTATGTATTGAGATGATACATATCCATTTATGCCATTTACTTTAATTTTCGCCCAGCCATTGGACTCTGAAACTACTTCGACTTTTGTATTGTTTTTTAGCTTTGTTACTACATTTGCTTTTGTCGAAGCTGACTCTCTTACATTTAAAGTTGAAGAAGGATCAACGGAAACATATTTTACGGAACTTACTTGCTTTGTTATCAGATAACTTGATGATACATATCCAATCTTTCCATCCACTTCCACTTTTGACCAGCCATTCGTTTCCGAAAGGACATTAACCTTTTCTCCTGCCTTTAATATGGTTACAACACTTGTACTAATAGATGGACCGAATCTTACATTCAATACCGAGCCTTTATTCACCTCTACATACTTCGTGACGGAAGCTGCATGAGCCTCTTCCATAAAAAGTGGAGAAGATAATGCTGCTAAAAATATTCCAGGTACAACTACTTTTTTCACCACTACATACCTCCTAGATCTATTTACTTAGTTCATTATTTGGTTATTCTTGCATCTATCATCTTGTTACTACTAATCTCTAAACCCCTATTATATATTCTTTAGTACCTATGATATTATCTATTATTCTACTAGTATATAATCCTATAGTCACGTTTTTTTGTTATCGCCTCTTTTACTAGGTCTAACGTTTCATAGCAGCACAAAATATAAACGTTTCACCTATTCTAATAGTACCATTACTCACTAGAAATAAATAGTCACGATGATTTAGATATGATAAAAGAGACCAAAAATAGGTATCTTAGACTACTTAAAATTGAGACACCTTATTTCTGCAAAACTGAATGAAAAAAGCTTCCAATCTATCACCAAAAAGATAGATTGGAAGCTTCATCACTCAGTAGTTGGATCTTTATCCTTCCCAATCAACTGATAAATCATAAGCTAATTGGCTCTCCATGCGATTCTTTATTTCATTTAATGTTAATTCATTTCCTAATACCCACATTAATTTTGCCACTATTGCTTCTGTATTCATATCTGCTGATAATATAATATTATATTGCGCCACTTTTCTTCCTACTTCATATAATAAGAGGTCTTGTCCTTCTTCCAAACATTGAGTTGTGATAACAACAGCAATTCCTTCATCTACCATTTCTTCAATCTTCGGCAATAGATTTCTTTCTTCAAAAGGTAATCCCCCATTACCAAAGCTTTCAATAATGACCCCTTTATAGTGTTGTTTAATAAAATCAAAGATCTCAGGCTTTGTGCCTGGATGCAATTTTAATAAAAAGACATCAGGGCATATGCTTGTATCCAACAGCAATTCAGTTGTCGGCTTATCAGGCTTCCATAAAAAGTGAATTTGGTCTTTTTCAATCGTCGCTACATATGGATGATTGATACTCGCAAATGCATCATAGCTCTTTGTTCGCATTTTCATTGCTCTTGTACCAATAATAACTCGTCCATCAAAAACGACAAAAACTCCACCTATCTCTTCTTTAGCAAAGCGAATACTATCTATAACATTTTTCTTAGCGTCTGTTTGTTTAAAACTAATCGGGACCTGTGATCCAGTAATTACAACAGGCTTTTTGAGACCTTGAAGCATATAAGAAAGTGCAGCTGATGTATACGCTAATGTATCCGTACCATGTGTGATAATAAAACCATCAAATTCATGATACCGCTCAGCAATGATCTCAGCCATCATAACCCAATGTTCCGGCTGCATATTAGTACTATCTCTATTCATAATGATCTCACAAGTTACATCAACTTCTAAAATATCATTCTTAAAATATTGAAGGAGCTCTTCTGCAGACAAACCAGGAACAAGTCCTTCATTTCCTTCTATTGAAGCAATTGTCCCGCCGGTTGCAAGTAAAAGCAATTTTTTCATTTACAGTCCTCCTAAATGCCATACTCCTAAAAAATATACCTATTTTCGGTATACACCACGTTATTATATATATTTAAAGAAGTTTCCGCAATAAGAGGATTCTATCCATTTTTTCAGAAGAATTTATTTCTCTCTATTTCTATTTTCTTAGCTGAAAGCAAAATAAAAAAGGCCGGAACAGAGATGTCCGGCCAAAAATAAAGCCAAACAGATTCGTATGATTGTTTGAGCCTTTTATTCGCTTATTGCAAAATTACTAGATCATGTTTTAATCTAAATAGGTAATTTTCTCCTCAATAGACGTGCGCGCTTTTGGTTCCATAATTTCTTCTGGGTAACCAATAGCAAGAACTCCGACCACTTCATAATCCTCGCTTACTCCTAACGTATTTCTCCCTAAAGCCGAAGATCCGACAGAACTCCAAAACGTACCTACTCCTGCGTCCCATGCTTGCAGCATAAAATTTTGGATAAAACAGGATACTGCTGCTAAATTTTCATCCCGTTCGACTTGGTTTCTTCCTTTATGCGATAAAACAGCTATAACCTTAGAAGCCCCGCCAAAATTTGTTTTATGTTTTAGTTCCGCTCGGGTATTCTCACCAACAAATAGAATTCTCCATGGTTCTGTCATCCTATGATTTGGTGCAAATTTCGCCTGTTGGAGCCATTCGATAATAATAGCATTCTCTACATCCTTCGTTTTGAATTTTTTTACTGTTCTTCTCCCTGTAATTAATTCAGCTATATTCACTTTTAACTCTCCCCTTTATTATGAATTATTGCTTATTTCTCTTTATTATAATAATCCTATTTTCTATTTTTTTAAATAATGCCTCTTTCTAAAATACAAAATAATTACCTTCAGAACATTGATAACTATCCTAATGGTAACTGAAACGTTTCTTAAGTCGCCCCCTGAACAAGTTTGCCATTTGCTTATTTTATATTATTACTATTGTTGCGGAACCCACTCCTCTTTATTTCTACATTTACATGCACATTAATCTTCGCATCTTTAAAACCTGTATCCCAATTATCTTCATATTGTTTAAAATGCTTGTAATCTTGATCTCTAAATATTTCTCCCAACCCAAATATATCTGCGACATATTCTTTCTGCATTTTTTTTATCAACTTATTAAATTCTTTTTCAAGATAACGGTTTGTTTTGTCTTCAAAATCTTCAAACGCATTTACTTTTGCAGCTTTTATCCCTTTCTCGGATCCATCTAGAATCGATTCAGCTTGAATAAATATATCAAATTTAGGTCGGCCGTTCACTTGTCTAGCTTTAATCTTTGTCTTAGAATGATTAACACGCAGCCCAAAGTATTTGCTATCATTGTATGGAATACTCAACGAGGTCTGTTCCAACTTACTTTGAATCCATAATAACATTCTTGTATCATTTAAATCCAAATATCCTTGCAGCTTTCCATACTTAAAAATAGCCAATGAATCAATTTTTGCTATTGCCCCTGGCACTGTTGTTTTAATATTATCAAGGTCCCACCCTTTTTCTTTTTCGCCTTGAATTTTCATAGCGGACAAAACTGGAACTTGACCAGATGATGAATAGGTACGGATAAAATCATTTAATTTAATACCTGGAGTTCCTCCCCATTCCTCTAACATATTATCGAGTTGGGGAAATATTTTCAAAGATGAAACTTTTTGATAATCGTTCGTTACTCGTAAAAAATCTACGGCCTCCGTATCCCTTGCAACAACTATATTAAAGTCGTCTCTTATCTCTCTATCCCTATCAAAATAATCCATAAAACTTAAAATACCCTCTTTCGCCATATCCTCTCCGATAATAAGGATTCTCATGTGAGAAAGAACCAAATGAGTTGATATTGCAGAATTAAACTTATGGATAATCTCCCCTACCGTATCCCCTTCTATAGAGTAGACAATCGCAGGAGCCAAACCTTGAGCAGTTCTAGGATTTAATTCTGCAGCAGAAGTACTCTCTATCGAAAGTTTGTATTTATGTTCCTTCCCCTTATCCATTGCTATCCCCGTTACAATCGAATTTTGATTTAGTTCCGAATGATCCCAACAACCAGCTAAAAACAAGATGGATACAATAGATATACATAATAAACAGCGCTTCATATTTTTAGACTACTCCCTTTGTATCGTCAATATCTTCCTTCCTCCATCACTAATTGGTATGATAGAGAATCTGGAAAACAGACATTACATCTTTTTCAAAGATAATAATAGTTTGTGAAAAAGAATGAAATTTATCCTATATCTCCTTACAATTCTATTGAGGAATGACATAAATGACAGGGATAGCTGGCAATAATATGATAAGTCTCTCTTTCTCAAGTGGATACAAATAAAAAAAGATGAGAGACAGTGTATTAGCCCTGTCCTCATCTTTTCCTTCTTTATTATTAGTAAGCTAAGCTGAATAGCCCTTTAATATGTGATAGGTAACGAATATTACTTGCTTCTTTCATTAAGGAAGCAGGTAACCCTTTTAATGGAGTCGAGCTGCCTCCAACGATTGCTACACCATCTTTTCTACCAAGACTTGCAAGTGTACCGGAGTTAATTGGATTAAAGGTGTCTAATGCTTTATTTTCAAGGTAAGCATATAGATTATATCCAATTAATTCTCCCATTTGCCAAGCAATTTGAGCTGTTGGTGGTGCTGGACGACCATCCCCATCAGCTGGGAAGTAAACAGCACTATCACCAGCTACAAATACATCAGGGTGTGAAGTAGATTGTAGGAATTCATTTACAGTTGCACGACCACGATTTACTTCTAATCCAGAAACACCAACAAGCGGATTTCCTTGTACGCCGCCAGTCCATACAAATGTATTAGCAACAATTTGTTGACCATCTTTTAAGTCAATTACATTGCCAGACACATTTGTTACTGGTAAGCCTGTTAAGAAAGTAACGCCACGGTTTTCCAAACTCTTAGTAGCACGTTCGATTAAGTCTTCTGGTAAAACAGGAAGAATTTTCGGACCTGCTTCTACTAATAGTAATTTAATATCGCGGAAATCAACACCGTATTTTCTTGTTAATCCTGGTAAGATATCAGCAAGTTCCCCAACAAGTTCTACACCTGTTAGTCCGCCGCCACCAATTAATATAGTAGCATCTTCTTGTTTTCTTGATTTAGCATATTCACGAATACGCTCTTCTACATGATTGTAGATTTTGTTTGCATCATCTGCAGATTTAAGAACCATGCTGTTCTCTTCAAGACCAGGGATACCGAAGTATGCTGTTACACTTCCTAGCGCTACTACTAATGCATCATAAGATAATTTAGTTCCATCGCCTAAAGCAACCTCTTTTGTATCTACATTGAAAGAATCAACAGTAGCAATTTTTAAGTCGATATCTTTGCCTTTAAATAATTTTTCTAGTGGCATAGCAACAGCTTTTTCAGAAACATTACCTGCTGCTAAGCGATGCAATTCAGTAATGATTTGATGTGTTGGATATTTATTAATAACGGTTACTGTAGCTTCCGCTTTACTGTAAAATTTACGAACATTTAAAGCTGCTAGCAGGCCACCGTATCCAGCACCTAAAATAACAATATGTTTTGACATAGTAAATCCCCCGTCCTTATTACATTTAAAAGTATTGGCAAGCTTCCCTGTTAGTTTTCACATAAATAAATTCTTTTATTAACGTCATTACTGACTGAGGAAGACTACTTGAAAGATTATTTATTATTGCGTTCTGACATAATTTGAAGATAGCTCTGTAAAAAACGGAACATCTTTTGTGCTTGTGGGTCTTTTAACATTTTCATTAAACCGAATACACCAATTGTTTCATTGCTTGCATCTGCACGATCCTTGGCTTCGATAGCAGCGGATGCCATTCCTTTAACAGAATGAATAACTGGTTCGAACATTTCCGTTGTTGCCCCAACAATATCGTTTTTAAATACATCATCTTGGGATAATGATTGAACAACATCATAAGTTTTAGATAGACCATTAATCATTTCAGTTAACTTTGGTAGTTGTTCCATTAATGTTGTCAATGATTCTTGTACCTCAGGCTTTAGCAACTGATCCAATAAATCTTGATTTGTTGCAGTCAGTTGTTTTTCAGCATTGGTTTGCGCAGTAGTTTCTGACATAACTGATTCTCCTTTACTATAAGCACTTAGCTTAAATGTTATTAACAAATGTTTTGTGATTCTATGCACAAAAATTTGCAAAAGATAATTTTTAACCAACTCTAGTTAAAATGAATGAAGGTATGTACAAAACTTTTTAAACTCTTTTTCTACATACTAAAAGAAGATGTACAACCTCTCCATCATTAAACTCCTTTAATATAATACCACTTTTTGAACAAAAATAAATGTAAGTTTGACAAAAAATCAGAGTTTTTTTCAAGAAAAGTGATATTTATCACGAAAAGAGAGTATAAAGCCATAAAACCAACAAAATAAATTATTAATCAAAATTGTCTTATTTTTTACTCTATAAACTATTATGCTAAAAAAACAAGTTACTATTCATTTAGTCTGTCCCCCCCTCTCTTGATAATCGAAAGTTTACATAGCAGATTAAAAACTCTTTATGTCGACAAACTGTATCTATTACTCCTTTATACTTCTCCAAACGACTTATAAACCCCTGTAAACGTTACTTATTTTCATCAAAAATAGAGGCAGGTTTTTAATCTCTGCCCATTCCTATTTTCTTCTTTATGGTTAAGTGAAAAAAATACAGAACAAGTCGTTCCCTTGTTAACTTTAGTTTTGATTTTCATTTTGCCATTCAAAGTTGAATAAAACAAATAAACAATTGGCAAATCCAATCATTTTTTCTCCTCTAAAATAATATCTCCCTGTTATCTGAGATACCATCATTTCACCATTATTTCATCAGTAAATATTTTTTCTTTTTATTACATAGGTGCTATAGTTCCAATCTATTTTTTAATGTTTATTAGTTACACAAATAATTGCAGAAAAAGCTGCCATACTAATAGAGATTAACATTATCTTTTTTGTAATCCCTTCATTATTACTTAAAGAGGAGAACACAATGACAAATAAAAAAGCAGATTCAAAAACAGAAAATCTTAAATGGTGGCAGTTATCATTAATTGGTGTGGGCTGTACAATTGGAACGGGATATTTTCTTGGTTCCAGCCTTGGAATTATGGAAACAGGCCCCTCCATTGTTTTCACCTTCATTTTAGCAGCGATTGGAACGTATATCGTTTTTAATCAATTGGCAAAAATGACTGCGGAGGATCCACAGGAAGGGTCATTTTGTTATTATGCAAATAAAGCATTTGGCCCATGGGCTGGCTTTAGTTGTGGCTGGAATTATTGGTTTTCTAACATTCTAATCATGGGAAGCCAATTAACCGCTCTCTCCTTGTTATCTCAATTCTGGTTTCCTAAAGTCCCATTATGGGTATTCGCTTGTATTTATGCTGTTCTTTCTTTGTTTGTTGTTTTTCTAGGAACAAAAGGATTCGATCGTGTCGAAAATTATTTGGCTATTATTAAGACAGCGGCCATTATAATGTTTATCGGTTTAGCTGCTGCTGCTGTTTTTGGTTGGATTCATGGAGGCAATGGTGCTGTTTCTGTCCCTAAATCTATAGACGACCTTTTTCCTAAAGGCTACAAAGGATTTTGGATTTCTTTACTATTTGCATTTTATGCATATGGAGGAATTGAGGTTATTGGGTTAATGGCAATGCAGTTGAAAGATAAGAAAGATGCACCAAAAGCAGGTACGAATATGCTTATCATTCTCGTTATAATCTATGTTCTCTCATTAGGATTAGCGACAATATTAGCACCGCTCGATCAGTTTTCAGAAAAAGAAAGTCCCTTCGTAACAGCGTTATCGGACTATCACTTAACCTTTTTCCCACATGTTTTTAATGGTGCTATCATTATTGCAGGATTCTCCACCATGACAGCTTCGTTATTCGGTGTAACAAGTCTATTGGTAACTTTAGCGAAAGATGGAGACGCTCCGAAAATTTTCCAAAAAAAATTAAAAAAGTTTAATGAGCTGCCTCTCCCTTCTTTTATTCTTGGAGGAATAGGGCTCTTTGCATCTGTTGTCGCTGCCCTTTTATTACCCGGAAAAATATTCGAATACATTACAACAGCTGCTGGGATTCTTTTATTATATAACTGGACTTTTATCCTCCTTTCCTCCTTTAAAATACTTAAAGGAAAACTATGGGATAAACTAAAGTCTTCCTTTGGGATTTTACTTATTGTCACAGCTATCGCAGGTACCATTATTGAAAAGGAAGTCCGGATCGGCTTTTTTGTAAGCTTAGCATTTGTCCTAATTATCGCATCAGCAACTTTTTTCATGCGACATAAATTGGGAAAAAACAAGGCGGGTTGTGCAGAGTAAATCAGATTTAAATTTATATAACAGAATAAAACAAGGAAAAGTCAACGTTTAAGCTTTGACTTTTCCTTCTACACTGTCATTGATTCCGTTTGGAATATACCTTTTTTATACTATCACTAAGTTTTTGAACCGTTTTAGCATATGGTGTCTCTTTTACCTCTTGCATTAGGGACATTAATGTACTTTCCATTAAAAAATATCTTGGGTATTTGATCTCTACCTCTTCTTCGATAAATGTTAACAATTGTTCTATTTTCTCTTGACTAGATAGCAATTCTTTATCTTTTTTTAAATCTGCTTTAAACGCATAAAGCATACAAAGAATTTCCTTCTTTCCCACATCATCATCGTTCATGGATTGAAGTGCAATCCAATTATAAAGCGTATCTGGTTTTATAAGGACTTCATTAGATTTAGATAAATGGTTAACCATATCAAGCACCCGATTTACACAGTATTGAACAATTTGATGTATATTTGCGTGGTCTTGATAGATTAATGAATGTACAAAAATACTAGAATGAATCATTCCCATTAACATGATAGAACAATCTAATAAATACGTTTTATTTTGTGCACCACATACATCAACTAATCGATTATAAATCCAGCTAAGCTCATGTATTCTTCTATTTTTAATATAATTTTTTAATTCTTCATCCTTTGTAAAAAGAATTTCTTCAAATAAAGAAATGATTTTATATTGGTTATTTGTTCGAATCAACATTTCAATTTGTTTGATAAACAGGGTGCTATCTGTTTCGTCTTGACCCATTAGTAATTGTTTTCTTTGCCATTCCAATTCCGTATAAATATTTTTAAAAATTGAAATTAACAATTCATTTTTACTGGAAAAGTAATTATAAAATGTACCTTTTGAAATATTACTTGCAGTTAATATATCTTGGATTGATGTCTGCTGAAATCCTTTTTCAATAAATAATTCATGTGCTTTATCCATTACTTGCTTTTTACGTTTATTCATTTAACCACCTTGAATATAAATTTAGACTACCGGTTCAATTTATATACTAGGTCATTTAGAACAGATTTACAATCATCCCAATAAAAAAGTAATGGTGGATTATTGTAATAGCAAGGTTTCAGCTAAAGAAAAAAAGTAGAATTATTAAGTAATTATTTTTTACTTAGGGATTCTAAACATTTTTATTGCATTATTTATACTACAGGTATATTATTATTTAAGCTTAGATCCAATGGATAAAAAGAACGTAAAGTTCATAGGGAGGAATTGTTTTAATGAACACAAATGCAACATCGAATGAAAAAAAACCGCCATATGGCATTATCGTTATTTTAATGGCAGGTGCCTTTGTCGCATTTTTAAATTCAACGCTTTTAAATATCGCTTTACCATCTATTAGTGCGGATTTCAAAATTGATCCTTCTGTTGGCCAATGGCTAATAACTGGATATATGCTTGTAAATGGAATTATGATTCCAACATCTGCCTTTTTAATTCAAAAATACTCAACAAGAAGATTGTTTATAATAGCAATGTCCTTATTTACAATCGGTACATTAATGGCTGGCATGGCTCATTCTTTCCCAGTACTATTGCTTTCGAGAATGATACAGGCTTCTGGATCATCCATTATGATGCCAGTTTTAATGAACTTCTTACTTACCAGCTTTCCTGTTGAAAAACGTGGAAGTGCTATGGGTGTTTTTGGTCTAATCATGACTTTTGCTCCAGCAATCGGCCCTACATTATCAGGGTATATTGTTGAACATTATGAATGGAGAATGTTGTTCTATGTTGTTTCACCAATTGCTATTATTGTGTTAATATCAGCGATTTTTAAAATTAAAGACAAAAAGGAAAAAGTAGATATTCATATCGATCTTTTATCTGTCATATTGTCTAGTTTAGGTTTCGGCGGATTACTATATGGATTCAGCTCTGCCGGTACAAAAGGCTGGAGTAATATTCATGTTTATGGAACTTTGATTATTGGTGCAATAGCCCTTATTTTCTTTGTTCTTCGTCAATTAAAAATGACTACTCCAATGCTAGAGTTCCGAATCTTTAAGTATCCGTTATTCTCCTTATCAGCAGTAATTACTGTTGTGGTAAACATTGCACTATTCTCTGCGATGTTGTTAATGCCAATGTACATTCAAACCGTGAGAGGCATTTCACCATTCCACTCTGGTCTCTTATTATTGCCTGGTGCTATTATTATGGGGATTATGTCTCCTATTACAGGAAGACTTTTTGATAAATATGGAGCAAGAACACTTGCCTTAGTTGGTTTAACATTGACTGCCATTACAACATATATGTTTAGTCAATTATCCATGACCACTACGACAACTACACTTGTTCTTATCTATTCCTTGCGTATGTTTGGTATGTCCATGGTTATGATGCCGATTATGACGAATGGTTTAAATGAATTACCATCTCGAATGAATCCTCATGGGACAGCTTTAAATAATACATTGTCTCAAGTTTCTGGGGCGATTGGTTCTGCAGTTATGATTACAATCATGTCACAACGTACCAAAACACATGGTGAGGAACTAGCAGCTAATGCAATGCAGCAAATGAGTAATACAACCACTCAGCCAACTCCTGAAGCAATTGCCACTATGAAGGAACAGCTGGGAATGCAGGCAATGCTGGAAGGAATTAATGATGCTTTCCTTATTTCTGTCGGAATTGTCATTGTAGCACTTGTTCTTGCAGCATTTGTAAAGCGGGCTGTTCCGCCAAAAGATACAGAGCAGCAAACTAGTCCAGCGAAAATGAAAGAAGCAGTTGAATAAACTTACTTACAGTCAGCGTCAATCGCTGGCTGTTTTTGTATAAAAAAACAAGGATGTTCCTTTAATGGACATCCTTGTTTATGATCATTGCTTTGTTTATTCAGCACTTACTAAAATCTTTACTTGATTTTTTTCAGAAATCAGTGATTGGAAACCTTCCTCAATCACTTCATCTAATTTAATCTTTTTAGTCACCAATTTGTCTGCGGAAAAGTAGCCTTTTCGCATTAAATTCAACACACTTGGAAATACATCTCGATAACCAATAATTCCCTTAATAGTACGTTCTTTAATAACGATATCATTAGGAAGAATTTCCGCTCCTTTTTCCCAAATACTTACAATAACAGTTTCACCAGAAATAGTAGTGGATTGAATGGCTTGTCTTAGAACTACTGGAACGCCAGTTACTTCAAAGGAGACATCTACTCCACCATTTGTGCGGCGAACAAGTTCTGCAACAACATCTTCATAATTAGCTGGATTTACAACGATTGCACCAAGTTCTTCTGCTTTTGCCTGGCGTTCAGGAGAAAGCTCAACTGCATAAATATCTGTCGCCCCTGCTGCTTTTAAAGCTTCTATTACTAACAATCCAATTGGACCACAGCCAAAAACTGCTGCCGTATCCCCTGCCTGTATTTTACTTGATCTTACTGCGTATAAAGCAACAGCAGAAGGTTCTACTAATGCGCCTTGCTCATAGGATAACTCATCCGGCAATTTATGCAGTAATTCTGTATCAACAGAAACATATTCAGAGAAACCTCCTCCGCCTCCTGCTAAACCAAGAAATCCCATATTCTCATCTAAGTTATAAGCGCCTTGGTGACCATGTGTAGCAAAAATAGGTTCCACCACCACACGATCTCCCACTTGATAGTCGGTTACGCCTGCTCCAATTTCTACTATTTCTCCAGAAAATTCATGTCCTAATGTTACAGGAGCCACTTCATTTGTTAAAGGATGTGGCTGATCCACAGGTATAAAGATAGGACCTCCTAAATATTCGTGTAAATCACTCCCGCAAATTCCACACCACTTTACTTTAAGCTTTACCTTTCCTGGTGCTACTTGCGGTTCTTCTATATTTTCTAAGCGAATATCTTTTTGGTTATGCCATCTTAATGCTTTCATTTTTAACAAACATCCCCTTTGACCTTAATAGGTTTATAGCCGTATCCTTTTATTTTGAGCAACTTGTTATTTAAGGCCTTAAAAAACTTAAGTTTCAGAAACAATTTAATTATAGTACTTATATGATTAATTTAAAATTATATTATAATTAACTATAGTTAACGATTACTTAACTATATTCTTCTTTTTAAGAAAGGAACTACTTATGAATATAGAACAATTAAAATATATAGTAGAAATCTCCCATTCCAGCTCTTTAAAGACAGCTGCAACTAAGTTAAATATTTCTTTACCTGCCCTTAGTCAGTCTGTAACAAAACTAGAGAAAGAGTTGAACATTGAAATTTTTCATCGCTCTAGAAAGGGGACCTATCCAACTGAGGAAGGAAAAATACTCATCCAAAAAGCTACTGGTGTACTAGAGAAATTCCAAGAGTTTTTAGACGAAGCTGAAAGCTTTGCCCATATCCTAAAAGGTGAGTTAAAAATTGCCACCTTTCCTGGACCGCTGGATTTATTAGCTGATCAAATTACTTTATACAAAAAAGAGTTCCCTTACATAAAGGCATCTATTGAGGAAGATAACTCACAGCATATAATTGAAAAAGTAAAAAAAGAGGAAATAGATATTGGTTTCATTATTTATACCGAGGAGGATATCAAGAAAAACAGCAGCTTGCATTTCCATAAACTATATGATGGATGCATGGTTGTAGCAGTAAATAAAGACTCTCCTTTAGCAAACAATGAAAATATTACAGAGGAAATGTTAATAAACCAGCCTATTATTTTGTATAATGATCATTCTATTTTAGAATTCGTGCAAAACTTAGATATTGTCGATGATGACATGGAAATATTATTTACAACCAACAATGTGGAAACTATTCGGTATGCCTTAGAAAGAAATACGGCCATTAACATTGGCTATGATTATGCATTTAAAACAATAACTGGGTTAGCAAACAATGATAGCTATGTAACTCTGCCTTTCGTTGATACCATAATAAATACTTATTACTTCGGATATATTTATCCAATAGATAAAGGTATTTCTAAGGTAGCTAAAGAGTTCTTAAATAGGCTGACATAAGGTTAGCCTATTGCCAGCTGCATTATTTACTATTTCTTCTAACGCCAGAATCTTTCCCTTTATGAAAAAGATTCTGGAACATCTTATAAAGACCGAACCCAAACATAATTCCTACGGCATTTAATATAACATCATCAATATCCGTACTTCTCCCTATAAATAATTGAATTATTTCTATCAAAAGAGGAATACAGATAGCTATCCAAAATATGGAGGAAAACTTTCTGAATGCTTTCCATAATAATGGGAGAAAAATACCAAAAGGGACAAAAATAAGAATATTCCCTAATAGATTGACCAGTGACACTTCATTCCAATTACTTACTTGATCATTTTCTAGAGCAAAATAAGAAATAATCGTGGCAAAAGGGATAAGATTAATGCTTCTTAGTCCCTCAGACCATTGAATATAAAGCTGCTCCTTACCATCCTCAACTGTCATATACCAATGGGGAATAATAGTCTGGGATGCTACCCCTATGCAGAACATCACAAACAGGAAGAGGAGAGTTTCTTTCATCCAAACTATTGGTTGTGTTTTATATTTAACAGATAAATATCGACTTATCAGATAAATCGGTGCTCCAATCAATATGTAAATAACCATTGACTCAAGATACATTCTAATCATATCGTGCCCCCAAATATTATTGAAAGTTTTTTCTGCGCATAATACTTAAAATAAGACCAATTAATAAAGCATTAATAACGGTTGGAACAAGACCATAGCTTATGAATGGCAAGGATAATGAAATAACCGGTAGAAATCCTACGCACATTCCTAGATTATAAACAACTTGAACACTATACAGCGTAATAGATCCTATTAATAGAAATTTCGCATATGGATTCTTTATTTTTTTGACATTGCCAATCATCTTCAGAATAAGTGCTCCAAATAATAATACAAGAAACACAGCCAACGCATATCCAAATTGATAGGTGAGCTGCAGAAAAACTGTGTCTGTATTATTAATAAAAGTTAACACTTCCATATCTGGTGAACCAACCCATTTTAAATCAGCCCACATTTTTTGTCGATATAAATAAAAATAACCAGCTTCTTCGGCATATCTTTCAGGAAATAGAAATGCCATTAGTCTATTTAATTGATAACTTCCTCTTGTAAGAAAAAGAAGCCATAAAAGAAGAATTGTTCCTATTCCATATGTAATAAAGACTTTCCGTTTAGAAAAGCTGCTCCAAAATAGCATGATTGCGACTGTAAAAATATAAATAAAAACAGTAGAAATACTATCAAATCCGAAGAGAAATAAGACACATGAAAAGAAAAATAAACACAAGAAAGAAACATATGTAAATTCTTTCTTACTAAAAAAGGAAGCCCAAGCTAATAAAAAAAAGGGGATGGCCATTATGCCTTGGAGTATAATTGGTCCAATTTTTATATAGTTCGCTCCATTAATCATATGATTGCTAAAGAAAATAATGGATATCAATAACGACGATCCTATTGCATAAAATAAAAATCCAAAATTAGCAAATTTGCGATAGTCTACATACATAAAGCCAATGACTATTCCAATCCCCAAGCAAGTCATTAATAACTTAAGAATGATAAAATGATGAGAAGAAGATAACGTTGGCAAAATCCCTATCATTAACAGACTCACTGTTAAGGTAACAATAGCCCAATCAATCGTCGGACGGTAGATTTCACTTAATTCTCGTCCTAATTGGGAAGGACTTCCCATTTCATTAATTGCTTTTTCTTCTGCTTCACTTTCTGACAACCCTTTTTTTATCCATCCTTTTTTTGCAAGTTGAATATGATACTCCATTTCTAATTTAATCGATTCCTTTGCTTCTTTCGATTTCACTTGCTCTGTCACTTTATCCAAAAATAAATGTTTATTATTCATTTACGTACACCCAATCTATCAGTTCTCTAATATTTTTGCTGCGTCCCCCTTCTGCTGCCAACTTTTTTTCGAGCTTTTTTCCTTTGCGATCTATTTGGTAATATTTAACCTTGTTATTGTCCCACTCTGAAGCAATTATATTTCTCTGTTCCAATCGATGCAGAAAAGTATAGATAAATCCTTCTTGATTCTCAAACTTTTGAAAGCCGCGAGCACGTAACAACTCTGTTAATTCAAAACCAGTTTTTCTAGTATGAAGTAATTGCAAAGCTGCTAAAAGAATTTCCTCTTCCTTATTCTTTATTTGAATTTTTTTCATAATTTCTTTGCGATGCTCAGCAGTAAATGAAAGATGATTAAAATAAGTCTTTTTTAAACCAGCTTGTAGTTTTTTTAGTCGTTTTTCCATTTTTCTTCATCTCCAATCATTTTTAATAATTGCTTCGCTCTTCTTAATCGGGTTTTGATCGTATTTTCATTAACCCCTATTATCCTGGCAATCTCCTTTATCGTTAATTCTTCAAAGTAAAAGAGGAAGATAATTTCTCGATACAGAATAGGTAAACTCATCACAGCCTGCACAAGCCATTGTTCTTCCTCTTTTTGAACAATGGCTTGTTCAATATTTTCTTTACTGTCTTCTCCATAAATATATTCGTCATCCACTTTTATGACATTTTTTGTATACCAGCTTTTCAAATAATCTTTACAGTGGTTAATAGCAATTCTCCAAAGCCATGTTCGAAAACTAGATTTGCCTTTATATTTATGGATGGAATAATATACTTTCACAAAAATATCTTGTGTTAATTCTTCTGCGACCGCTTCATTTTTGACATATGAAAAGACTAAATGTAATAGCTCTTGTCCATATGTAATCATAATTTCATCAAATACTTCTTCTTTATTGTCTATTTCTTTCCAGCATGCTGACAATTCTTCCAAAACAATAAACCTCCTAACCTAACAATTAGACGACACACAGGAGAAAAAGGTTTGGATAAATTCGTGTAAATCAATCTCATTATTAAAATAAAGCCTTTAAAAGAAAAACACCTTCCTAATTAGTTATAAAAATAGCCATTAGGAAAGTGTTATATTAGAAAATGATCAGATTATAAAGAAACGTCCGAAGCTGGAAATCTCCCATACATTATACCTTTTATACTCCTCATAGTGGTTTCACTGTATTTAACTTTCTTTTTTTCGTTTCAAATTGTTTGAACATCACCTGATAAATGAACGCACTTATTATCGCTAATATAGCAATAATGAAGAATGTCCATTCAAATCCGAACCAGGCACTCATCGGAATGGATAATGGAGCAATCATTTTTGAAAAAGTGAACCGCAGACTTGCTGCCGCAAAATATTTACCACGCTGATCCTCAGGAGCAATCTCAGAAATAAAACTTTGTTGAATTCCTGCTGTCATCAATTCTGCAAAACTAAATAAGAGCATCGCGAACATTAACCCCCAAATTAAGCTAGTTTGGCTAAATATGATAACTGCGATCGCATATATAAAGGAGGAAATAATAAAAACATTCTTCTCTTTAAATTTAGACATCCATCTTGTAACAATTATGGTAAATAAGGCTACGACCAATCCATTTTCTGCTAGTATTAATCCAAAAGCTTGTGTACTTTGAATTTCTAGAGACCAATTGCCAAGAGAAAATAAGTTTTGCGTAGCAACCATTTCATCTACATAAACTGGTAATAATAAATCTAGCTGCATAAAGGTTTGCCCTATTAATACTCCCGCTAAAATAAACAGTAAAAACGTTCGGTCCCTTACTATCACCTGATAGTCTTTTAACTGTGCCCCAAGCGCCATAGCCCAATTCTTTTTCTTATCATCTAGTTCTTTATATGGCGGAGCTGTTTCAGCAATCCAAGTTTTTAAAACTATACTCAATATAATATTTAATAGTCCAGCTGCTAAAAGGAGGAAAAAACGATAATCTTTATAAAAGAATCCACCAAGAATCGGACCAATTACTACTGCAATATTGGTAGAAGTATAAAAAATAGCAAAAACACTGCTTCTGTCTTTTTCGTTTACTACATCAGCTACCATCGCTTGGCTTGCTGGCCAATAAATACTAGTAAACAAGCTGATAACAGTGAAACAGATAAAACTAATAGCTGGGGAATCAAGCCACGGAGAGCTAGCAAAAGCAAAGATTAAATAGGCAATTCCTTGGGCAAGACTTGATATTACCATCATTTTCTTTCTACCGAATTTATCAGCATAATAGCCGCCAAGCAAATTAGCAACAACAGAAAAGGCTTGAGAAAGTATTAATAAGAATCCTGCAATTGATTTCCCAAAGGATTCTGTAAAGTATATTGCTAAAAATGGAAAAAACATCCAAAACGTTACATTAACAGTTGATTCACCAGCAAGACGAATCTTTAAATTCCGATCCCAATCTCTAAGTCGCATCGTCATGATAGTTGTCACTCTCTTTCTATTTATTTCCCCTATCATACCTTGATATTTCGGTTTAGGAAAGACTTTCTTTTCTATTATAATGATGTCTCTATATCCTTTTAAATAGATTTTATATTAGTTAGTCTATCGATAAGAGACATGTTTTCAATCCTTTCCTCTTTTTATCGATTATCTAAAACTACTTTTATCTTCCTTAAACTTTTTGTAAACCTGTAACCATGTTTGCGCCATTAGCATATTACCAGCAGAATTCATATGTACTCCATCTGTCGTTAATACTTGATGATTTTGTTTTTGTAAATATTCCATAAATACTTGATGTGTAGGCACAACTACTGCATCATACTTGGCTGCTATATGATGAATGACTGTTACATAATCTTTTAAAAGAATATTGCCTTCTGCTTCAATCGCTTCTTCAATTACGGTTGGCTCCATCAAAAAAATACTAGCATTTGTTTCCTTTTTTACTTTTTCTAATAAACGATCGTAAATAGTGCTAAATTTAGCTGGAGTAACCTGTTCTAGTTGAGGCTGGTCTAACTGTCTCCATACATCATTAATTCCAATTGATATAGAGACTAGATCTGGACGTAAGGAGAGGACATCTGCTTCCCAGCGTTGTTCTAAATCAGTGATTCTATTTCCATTTATCCCTTTATTAACAATACTTGGCAATGCTTCTGGTTGATTAATAGTAAAGTAGTCTTTAATATAACGAACATACCCATAACCTATGCCTTCCCTATCTTCCATTTTTCCCGCATGTGTAATACTATCTCCTATAAATACGAATCGTTGATTTGCTTCCATCCCAATTATCCCTCCATAGAACGTTTTCATTTATACAATAGCATGTATTTCTTTCGCAAAGCAACCTTCCATTTCTTCCCATACAAAAAGCCTCAATCGGAAATTAAAAAACTCCAAGAGAGGCTGTAAGAAATTCAATTATTGTTGTGCCTGGACAATTTTTTCTAAATTACGTTCCATTACTTTAAGATAATCCATTCCACTTTCTTCATCTTCTTTGCTTAACGCTTCTAAGGTGCTTAGTACTTCTGTTCTTGCCCCAATTTCAGTGGCAAGCGTATCTGCAACTTTTTGCGAAGCCGTTTCTTCAAAATAAATAACGCTAATATCATGTTCTTTTGCAAAATCTTTTAATTCAGCTAATCTTTGTGCATTTGGCTCTTGTTCTGGTGATATCCCAGAGATTGGTACTTGAGTTAGTCCATATTCACTTGCTAAATATCCAAATGCGGCATGTTGTGTAATCATTTCTTTTTTCGCTACTTTGCTTAGTTCATCCTGATATTTTTGGTCAAGTGCAGTTAATTTCGCTATATATTTTTCACTGTTCTTTTGATATGTTTCTTTATTGTCTGGATCCGCTTTAATTATGCTCTCTGTAATTGTTTCTACTTCTTTAATCGCTAGTGCTGGACTTAACCAGACATGGGGATCTTTCTCATGTCTATGCTCATGCTCTGCTTCTTCACTTTCATGGTCATGGTCAGCTTCTTCCCCATTATGCTCGTGCTCTCCTTCTTCGCCTTCATGATCATGCTCATCTGTTATTCCCTCTTTTAATGTAATACCTTTACTTGCTTCAACAAACACTGTTTCTTTATTATCAACAGCAGATTTAATTGTATCTACAAAACTTTCCATATATATACTATTAAAAACAAATAAATCTGAAGTTTGCACATTGGCGATATCTTTTGGTGTTGGCTCCCATCCATGTGGTTCTTGATTCGAAGGAATAAGTAAGTTTACATCTGCCTTGTCACCAGCTATATTTTTGGTAAACTCATACATAGGATAAAAGGTAGTCATGATCTTCAGTTTCTCTTTATTTGCCCGGTTGGAAGCATTATTTTCTCCTTTTCCACATGCAGCTATCACCAATATTGCAAGTAACATAATAGTTACTAATGTAAATTTTTTCCCCATTTTTATCACCCTGCCTTTTATTTACTTTCTTTATGCATTTCTTTTAATATTAAACAATATAAGCTCCATTCGATCTGGATTATTCTGTTCTCCTTAATTTTAAATTTTAATTGCGATCTCTGTTTCTGTAAAAACTAGTGTTTTTTTACTCTCATAATGACCAAACCTTTGTTTGTTCATACCCAAGATATAATATAGCCCTGTAAGATCAAAGTTTAAATTATGTATGAAAACTATGGATATCGCATTTGTTCAAAAACTACTATTCTCACTTTGCCTTACACCTATCCACCGAGAAACCTGAATGTCACTTATTCTCTCAACATGTTTTTTTACCACCTGCCGGCGATTCATGCACGTCTAGGAATTACTAGGATTAAATAAACTCCATTCCAAACAAACCGAAACTATTACGATTTATAAAATTACATTAAGATTAAAAGATTATTCCATCGACTTTCTTATATTAACCGTAACGATTACGATTTGTAAAGTGTTTTTTTTAATTTTATCCTAACTATTTAAAGAACCTGTAAATTGATTTTAAAAGAAAAAAGGCTATATTCATCCAAGATCTGGAAGTAACATAGCCTTTCTTAAATACATCTACTGCTATTATTAGCTTTATTTGGTTTCTACCGTCGATTTAAAGTAAACACGTTCTTTTTTCTTTCCTGATTCATACACGGCACAAATCATTTTTTGGGTTTTTAGCGCTTCTTCCCCCGTGACATCTAAAGGAATTCCTGTTGCTAACGAATCGTAAAAATTATTGATTTGCTTTACATGACTTACTCCCCAATACCCTTTTACTCCATTTTCATAATGAAACGTTTCTTGCGGATTATTATCTGCGATGAATTCTCTTCCATCCATTAATCGAACAGTTGCCCGGTCAGCTACCATTTTGGCGATTCCATTTTCACAATGCAGCTCAATTTCAACTGGCGCGTCATACGTATAATAATTTATAGCATGAAATGCAGTAACAATGCCATTCTTATATGCTATAACTCCTTCAGCTGCATCTTCCACCTCAATAATTTCATGTGCACGATTGCTTATTGATGCATCTACATAGTTAATGTCGGCATTCACAAACCATCTCATCAAATCCATTGTATGAATTGCTTGATCAATTATAACTCCGCCACCTTCTTTCTCCCATGTCCCTTTCCAATCACTTTTTTGATAATACTCATCAGAACGGTCCCATGTAACAGATAGTTTTCCTGATTTAATCTTGCCAAGTTCTCCATTATCCAACATTTTCTTTATGAGCTGGGAGCCAGGATTATAACGATTTTGAAAAATGACACCAAGGGTAACCTTATTTTCCTTCGCTGTTTCCACCATTTCAACAGCATCATCATAATGAATAGACATAGGTTTTTCTGTTAATATATGAATCTGTTTTTTCGCAGCTTCAATTGTCACTGGTGCATGCAAATGATGTGGCAGACAAATATGCAACACATCTAAACTTTCCTGTTCAAACATTTCCTTATAGTCTGTATAAGCGGCACAGCCATAAATTTTGGCTTTTTCTTCTACTCGTTCAGGCTTTACATCACAAACTGCTACTAACTCTGCATCCTCTCTTGAGACAATTGATTGGGCGTGCATAGGAAAAATATTACCACAACCAATAATCGCTACCTTTAATTTGGACATGTTTCTCTCCCCCGTTTCCACTATTTAATGAATGTCTATTTATTCAAGTATTTCTTTATACTTAATAAACCTAAACCCACCACATTTGAGAAGGAGCATCTTCAATTAAAACGGATTTCAAATTAGTAACCGCTCTTGTTAATCCTTCCCTAATAGACATAATTGGATCCTCATGTTCAATGCTGACAACATAATCGTACCCATATGTTCTTAAAGCACTCATCATATCTGACCATTCACTTACACTATGTCCACATCCAACGGAACGAAATGTCCAGGCCCTTGTCTGAACTTCACCGTATGGCTGCATATCTGTTAAGCCATACATATTAACATTATCCTGGTCAATATACGTATCTTTTGCATGAAAATGATGAATGGCTTTTTCCTTTGCTAAAATTTTAATCGCAGCAACCGGATTAATACCTTGCCACCATAAATGACTTGGATCCAAGTTTGCGCCAATCGCATCACAAGTTTCCTCTCGTAATTTTAATAAAGTATATGGAGTATGCACTAGGAATCCGCCGTGCAGCTCTAATCCAATCTTCACACCACTCTCTTTTGCAATATGCCCTACTTCTTTCCAATAAGGGATTAACTTTTCTTCCCATTGCCATTTTTTCACATCAGAATATTCATTTGGCCATGGCGTAACTGGCCAGTTTGGATATTTCGCACCATCATGATCCCCGGCCGTTCCTGAAAAACAGTTTACAACCGGAACATTCATCAAGGATGCTAGTTTGATTGTTTTAATCAATGTCTCATGCGATTCCTTTGCAAATGCTTCTTCTGGAGAGATTGGATTTCCATGACAACTGAATGCACTTATGATTAAATCACGTTCTGTCACCTTTTTTAGATATTCTTTTCTCTTTTCTTCTGATTCTAATAATTCATCTACATTACAATGATTGTTTCCAGGATAGCCGCCAGTACCTATTTCAACTGCTTGAATACCAGCCTCTTTTACTGCATCAAGCATTTCTTCAAATGATTTGTCTGCAAATAATACGGTAAACACGCCTAATTTCATGAGAGCTCCTCTCCATTCCTTCCAATTTTCCTATATTCTTTCCTTCTATATACCTATATTTTGGTAATAGTCTTCGATGCTTGTGATTCCA
Source organism: Niallia sp. FSL W8-0951 (assembly GCF_038006525.1). NCBI lineage: Bacteria > Bacillati > Bacillota > Bacilli > Caryophanales > Bacillaceae > Niallia > Niallia sp. FSL W8-0951. The sequence continues at coordinate 527,988 of NZ_JBBOVK010000001.1, read as the reverse complement.
AGGCTGCAAGAATGATCGCCAAAGATTTTTTTCCTTCTTCTCCGCTAATAAGCGGCTCTTTATCTTCTAAAATACATTCCACAAAATGATCTATAACACCAGTCTTATTTTGTCCACCATCATTATTTGATTGAATTCTGCCTAATTCATAATTTACTTTTTCCCCATTGGTATATTGGATAATTAACGAATAGTTTGGATCATCTTCTAAACGAATGACGGCTTTTTCTGCATAAATAACAGTTGAATTATCTTCTTTTCCACGATAAGCCCAGCTCGCAGTCAACGTTCCAATAATGCCGCTATCTGTTTTTAATATACAAACAGCATTATCATCTACAGTAGAGAAGTCTTTTGCATTTGTTTCTACAAATGCTCCTACCTCTGTAAATTCCTCTCCTAATACAAATCTTAATAAATCTGCTTTATGAACACCTAAATCTCCCATAGCACCAATAAATGCTTCTTCTTTTTTAAAGAACCAGCTCTCTTTACCATCAACACTCCAGCCTTCTGGACCACCATGACCAAATGTTGTGCGGAAGCTGTACACTTTACCAATTTCTCCGCTTTTAATTAATTGATGTGCTTTTTGATGGGATGCAACAAAACGCTGGTTATGTCCAATCATCAATTTTTTCCCACTTTTTTTAGCAGCTTGTATCATTTGCTCAGCCTCTTCTTTTGATGTTGCCATTGGCTTTTCACAAAGAACATGTTTGCCAGCATTCAAAGCATCAATAGAAATAGGGGCATGAAGATAGTTTGGTGTACACACACTAACCGCATCTAACTCATCCATTTTTAATAATTCTTTATAATCGGTAAATGCTTGCGCTTGATATTTTTCCGCAATTTCAGCTGCTCTTTCCTCATTGATGTCACAGACGGCTACCAATTCCACTTGTTTATTCAACAGATATTCAGGAATATGACGATGCTGTGCGATACTTCCACATCCAATTACGCCTACTTTTAATGAAACCATTATATTTTCCCCCTCTATATTATTTATCTGAAATTGTCTCTAAAGGCTGGGCGTTGCCATAAACAGGCTTCTCTCTTTTCACTGGTGCTGCCCACTTTACTGCATTAATAATAACTTGCTGAATTTCTTGATGGTGATAGGTTGGATACGTTTCATGTCCTGGTCTAAAATAAAACACTTTTCCATTCCCTCTTGCATACGTACAACCGCTTCGGAATACCTCTCCACCTTCAAACCAGCTTGTGAAGATCAATTCATCTGGTGCTGGTATATCGAAATGTTCGCCATACATTTCTTCCTTTTCTAATTCGATATATTCATTAATTCCTTCCACAATTGGATGATTAGGTGCTACTACCCATAAGCGTTCGCGATCATCTGCTTCTCGCCATTTTAAATTACAGGTTGTGCCCATTAACGCTTTAAAAATTTTCGAAAAATGACCGGAATGTAAAACAATTAACCCCATCCCATCTAAAACACGCTGTTTTACTTTTAACACAATTTCATCTTCTACCTCGTGATGTGCTAAATGTCCCCACCATACTAATACGTCTGTATTATTCAAAACTTCCTCCGTTAATCCATGGTCTGGTTCATCTAATGTTGCAGTATGTGTTTCATAACCTTCTTTCTCCAAAAACGCAGCAATCGCACCATGAATGCCATTTGGATATATTTCTGCTACGGTTGGATTTTTCTTTTCATGCCGGTTTTCATTCCAAATTGTGATCATTATGTAGCCACTCCTTCTCCCTTACAATATGATGGCTTCATTATATGAAATGTAAGCGTATAAAAAAATGCTTAATCTTGTCATTTTTTTATGCAATTATGTCATTTACTTGCTTGCTTTTTGCTAAAATAGAAAAGAGCACCTAACCATATAGTCTCGTCGAATAGGAGGGGAACAAAAAGTGGAAAGGGAGACAAAGCACACCTTTAATCAACCAGTAAATGAAAAAGTAGTTTATCAAAACCCTCTATTGTCTTTAAAAGTGTGGGAGATAAATGATGAGAGGGAAGATGTAATGACTCCAGTTGATGATTACCCTTGGCATTACCATAAAGAAGTAGAATTACTTGCCATGATAGATGGAGATTTGGCGGTACAAACAAAAGAAAGGTATCTATCGATTACTTCAGGGGACGTTCTTATTATGGGAGCGTCACAACCACACAGAACAAGTAAAGTGAAGAAAGGCAATTTGCGTTATATTGTCTTACAAATTGATCTACATAAACACTTTGACCAAAGTATCCTTCCTTATTTCTATTGTTTTTCAGAATTAACACATCCATTAGACAAGATAAATTACATATTTGAAGATAATAAGGAAATAAAACAAGAAGTACATTCCTTAATAAATGAGATTCATAGAGAAAGTCAAACGAAAGAAAAGGGCTATGAGATAGCTATCAATTATTCCATCAAACGACTTCTTCTTTTATGTGTACGAAACGATACTAAAAATATGCTCCAATATTCAGAAGAACAAGACCTTGCCAAACTTAAACCTGTTTTAGATTATATTGACAGCCATTTAGAAGAAAGAATACTTGTCGAAGATGTCAGTAAGCTACTGAATTTCAGCTATCATTATTTTATCAAGTACTTTAAAAAAGTAATGGGATTGTCGTTTGTAGATTATATAAATATAAAGCGAATAAAAAAAGCTGAATTATTACTTTTAACAACTGACAAAAGTATATTAGAAATAAGCTATGAAGTCGGCATAACAAATATGGCGCAATTCTACAAACTGTTTAAAAGAGAAAATCAATGCTCGCCTAAAGCCTTTAAAAATAGAATGTTAAATGCAAGCGCCTTATAATATATAATAAAACCCGCCACCTAGTGCACCAGCACTTTTTTCTCCGTAAAAATTATTCTGAACCATTATACACCTCCATATATTTACTGTATGGAGGCGTACTATTTACAAAGGAAAGGGTGCAAAAAATTGAACGAAAATCATGTATTATTAATCATCGGCGGGGACTCTAGACAGCTCGAAGTAATCCGCCTTCTTGCACCAAAGCTAAACAAAATTTATTTGATCGGTTTCGAAGATGCTTCTGTTTCTTATAAAAATGTGCGGAAAATAAATTGGCAAACAGCTCCACTTCATGAAGTGGATACTATTCTACTTCCCATTCCGGGCATTCAAGAAGATGGAATTGCTGAATCGGTATTTTCTAAAGAAAAGATTGTTCTAACAAAAGAGTTGATTATTAAAACAAAATCTAATTGTACTATATATTCCGGTATTATCACTCCTTATTTAAAACAATTGGCTGCAGAAACAAATCGAAACTTGGTTGCTCTTTTTGCAAGAAATGATGTGGCTATCCATAATTCTATCCCAACTGCAGAGGGAGCGCTAATGCTCGCCATCAAGCATACAGATATTACAATACATAATGCCCAAGTGCTAGTACTCGGTTTTGGCAGAGTCGGTAAGACTGTGGCTCGTCTATTTTCTGCTGTCGGTGCAAAAGTAACTGTTTTAGTTCGAAAAAAAGAGGATGAGGCAAGAGTGATAGAAATGAGGTTAGCTGCAATTTTTGAATCTTCACTAGAATCAGAAATACCTCTTCAGCAGATTGTTATCAATACGGTTCCAACACTGCTTTTAACATCTAAGCTTATAAAGAATTTATCGAGCAATGCTTTAATTATTGATTTAGCCAGCAAACCAGGGGGAACCGATTTTGCAGCTGCCAAGGAACACAATATCCAAACCCTTTGGGCCCTTGGTTTACCGGCAAAAGTTGCACCAAAGACGGCTGGTACAATAATTGGCAAAACACTGCTGGAATTGCTAAAAATAAATTAAGGTACAACTTTCAGGGGATAGTTAATAGCTATCTCCTTTTTTATGAAAATTTCAGCATTAATCGTTTTACAATTTTATACAAAAGTGATATCATAATTATATCAAATTGAAATTATAGGAGTGATTTAGTTGAAAGAAAAAAATGCGTTTCATTTTAATGGATTTATTGGCGTTTTACTTATTGCCATATCCCTTTTTCTCGGTGTCTATTTTCTTGTGCAGGAAATTCCAGGTGCTGCCATTCCCTTCTTCCTTATAGCTGTTCTTCTAGGCAGTGGGATAACAATTATTCAACCTAATCAGGCTGTTGTTGTAACCTTTTTTGGAAAATATCTTGGTACGATTCGCAGCAGTGGATTATTTTTAACCATCCCTCTTACTTTACGAAAAACTATTTCCTTACGCGTGCGTAATTTCAATAGTAAACGTTTAAAAGTAAATGATGTTGATGGAAATCCAATTGAAATTGCTGCCGTTATTGTTTTTAAAGTTATTGATTCTGCAAAAGCCATTTTTGATGTAGATAATTACGAAGAATTTGTTGAAATCCAAAGTGAAACAGCTATCCGCCATGTTGCAACAAAATACCCATATGATACATTTGAAAATGTAGAACTAACTTTAAGGGGAAATGCAGAGGAAGTCTCCAATGAACTTACGACCGAATTACAAGCTCGTCTAGACCTCGCAGGAGTGGAAGTAATTGAAGCTAGATTAACTCATTTAGCTTATTCTACTGAAATTGCCCAAGCGATGTTACAGCGTCAGCAAGCCTCTGCTATCATTTCTGCTCGTCAGAAAATCGTCGAAGGAGCAGTTGGAATGGCACAAATGGCCATTAATCAACTGGAACAGGATAAAATCATTGAATTAGATGATGAAAGAAAGGTACAATTAGTAAATAATTTACTAGTAGCGATTGTTTCTGAAAATCCTACGACTCCTGTAATTAATACAGGTACTTTATATTAATGAGTGGTATAAATGACGAAGAAAAAAAGCTTTCCATTACGCATTGATCCAGAGCTATACGAAGTCCTGCAAAAATGGGCTGCGGATGATTTTCGCAGTATAAATAGTCATATTGAGTATTTACTTCGTGAAGCTGCCAAAAAAGCCAAGCGGTATCCAAAACAAAAAGAAAATTGATTTACATTAAAAAAAGAGGCCCAAATAATGGCCTCCTTTTTTAATGGATTAACTTAACAATTCTCTTAAGTCCTCTTCTGTTAGAGAAGAAATTACTTTATCATCTGAATCGATAATTTCATCTACTAAAGTCTTTTTCTTTTCCTGCAATTCATATATCTTCTCTTCAATTGTGCCTTTAGAGAAGAGCTTAATTACATCCACTACATTCTCCTGTCCTATGCGGTGAGCACGATCCGCCGCCTGTTCTTCGACCGCTGGATTCCACCACGTATCATACAAAATAACAGTATCTGCAGTCATTAAATTAAGGCCTGTTCCCCCTGCTTTTAAGCTTATTAAAAAATAATCTCGCTCTCCTAAATTGTAGCGATGACATAATTCCACTCTCTCATCTGAAGGAGTGCTCCCATCTAAATAAAAATAGGCTAATCCCTTTTTTGCTAATTCTTGGCCAATTATTTCAAGCATACTTGTAAATTGAGAAAAAATCAGCACCCTGCGATTAGATCGCTGTGCTTCCTCAATTAGTTCCATTAGATGATTTAGTTTAGCAGACTTTCCATGATAATTGTCAACAAATAGGGCTGGATGACAGCATATTTGCCGCAGTCTCGTTAATCCAGCAAGAATTCTAATTTTATTTTTTCGAAGGGTTTCTTTGTTTAAATGCTTTAAGGCATCATGTCTTAATTTCGCGAGATAGGCTGCATACAATCTTTTCTGTTCTGGTAATAATTCCACTATTTCGCTCCATTCCCTTTTCTCAGGAAGTTCGGCCAATACATCCTCTTTTAAGCGGCGCAGCATAAATGGTCTTATTTTTTTCGCAATTTGTTTATTGGTTAAATTCGCATATTCCTTCAGGCCTTTGAATAATTCAGGAAATACAATATGGAAGATAGACCAAAGTTCTTCAATGGAATTCTCAAGTGGAGTGCCGGTTAAAGCAAAGCGATTAACCGCTTTTAGTTTCTTCACTGTTTTTGCTGTTTGTGATAGTGGATTTTTAAAATACTGAGCTTCATCAAAAAACACTGTATGGAAAACTTGCTGTTCATACCATGAAATATCCTGTCTAACTAATGGATATGACGTTATGATTACATCGATGTTTTCTAAATCCTTTTGCAGCGCAGCTCTTTCCTTTTTAGCTCCATCAAGTATAAGGCACTGAATTTCCGGAGCAAATTTCATAATTTCTCTTTGCCAGTTGTATAATAAAGAAGAAGGACATACAACTAACACCGGTTGTTTCGCTTTTCTCATCACAGGCAATTCAGATTGAATAAAGGCAATACTTTGCAATGTTTTTCCTAATCCCATATCATCCGCTAAAATGCCGCCAAATTGATATTGCGCTAATGTTTTCAGCCATTTATAGCCATCTATTTGATACGATTTCAAGACATTGTTTAAATCCGCAGGAACTTTAATATTTAGCTTTTCTGGATGCAAGAAGGAATCAATCAGCTGCTGATACGATTCATCTAAAGCAAAGATTTTTCGATCTTCTTCTATAAAAGATAAGCTTTCTAAAAGTGTCAGCTCAAACCCACTTATAAAGTCCTTGTCCTTTATTTGCGGAGATTGAAGATACCTTTGCACTTCCTCCATCTCCCTTGTTTGCAGAGCAAAAAGAGAGCCATCTTGCAAGCGATAGTATTTCCGCTTTTCTTCCAAAGCAGCTAACAAGCCTTTGATTTCTCGCTCTGGAAAACCTTCCATCTCAAATTTAAATTCAAGCCAGTTAATACGGTCTTTTTTTAATTTCACCGTAAACCTTGGCCATGTTTTTTCCTTGAAAATTCGATTTCTAATAGCTGTTGTTGCGTAAACTTTTACAAGCTTTTGCAGCTTTGGTAATACATAATATAAAAAGTCAAACTCCAATTCCTCGTTATAAAGCATATAACCACTATCTGTTTTCGCAAATGAACTGCTATCCATTAACTCTATAATTTGTTCTTCTTTCTTCCAATCTCTAAGTAGCACTGCTTCTACTTCTTTGTTCCGTTCTTGAACTGGATTGATGACAATATAATCATAGCGAAATTCTACGCTTGCCAGCAATCGATTGTTTACTCTATCTAAATAAAGCTCAGCTTGCAGGGGAGTCTTACCCATTTTTTTGGAAAGCTCTCTCTCTAATTGAACCTCCCCAAATTTTTTTAAGCTTGGGGCTATCTTTTCTAAAAAGAAATCCAATTGATTGAGTGCAATAGGAATAAAGCTCTTGCCCACTTTTTCCATCATTTTCTTTATCTCAATAAGTCTTTTAAAGTCTTCTGCTTCCAATTGCCGCACATTTCCCTCTACCAGAACAGCATAATATTGATGCAGGAACTGAATGGATTCCATTCCATGTACATTTAATTGATAGCTTCCAGTTTCATGCTGGTATAAATGAAATCTTAAAGGCAGGACTTCATTTGAAACATTTAAGGGCACCATAGTCTCTTTATTCGGATCATAATAACCTAATTCCTTCCAATGAGAACGAAGAGGAATCCAAGAGGAAGGGGGAATTAACAAAATACTGTCTCCCCATATATTACTTACTCCCTGATGATGATTCAAAAATATCCTTTCATCCTCTATTACTTTTCCTAACTCTTGTAGGATTGCTTCACTTTCTTCCTTTACACAATGAAGCTTTGGATTAAATTCTAATTCTGAACTAAATGAATAAGCTTTTCCGCTCTTTATTCTTTCTAAAAACAAACGAATATCTTTTATTGGATGGGATAATAGCTGAATTTCTATTCCAAACAGATTGGTTTCCGAGTCGATTGGAATGACTTTTAGCATAAATTCAACTGGAATCACTTCTCGCTTTTCAAAATGGCGCTGCTTTTTTGTTGATAGAGTTTCACTCTGATTAAATAATGCAAAAAAATCTCCCGATACATCCATGTTTTTTTCATCGGTAGTGGAAGGAGCTTTTCCGTTCATTTGAAATTTTTTTATTTCCACTAATACAGCTGCAATATGCTGACATTCTTTTTGAAAAGAAGCTAGTTTCGGACAAGAACATGTTGCTTTTATTTCTTCCCCGTCGATTGCAACCATTACCGCAAAATCTTCAGATGCTTGAACGAAAGCTTCACAATAATTATCTCTATATTCTTTAAAAATCACCTTATGATTTTTCGAGAATGCTTCCCCTCTTTTTAAAGAAACAGGACCACACATTTCCAAAATCATTTTTCGTGTAATGACAGTATTCAACAATTTATTCTCCTTCTATCAAAATCCAGTTACGTACAATTATCCTCTTTCACTTTACTACTTTTTTTAAAACATTTCTATTGTCTTGTTACGGTAAATTTATGTAGCTCCCTCTCAGTAATGGAATTTTATTATTCCCTATATTCATAAGCCCTGTCACCTCTCCTCTTTTATAAGAAAAGTGGACAAACCACCCTTTTAGGAGTTTGTCCACTTTTTTATTAACAAGGATGTTCTTCTTATAAACTATTAGACACAAGTAATTGAACCGTGGATTGAAGTTTTTCCATCAAAGCTTCCGGAGCTGTTAAATAGAGAATCCCATTCCCTTCTAAACTTGGTTTATTTCCTAATGGAATCGTTCTCTTAATTAATTGGGCATACAATTCTGGCTCTGTTAAATTTCTTTCAAAAGCTTTATTACTGATTATTTTAACTAATGCTAAAGCCCCACTCACATGAGGGGCAGCCATAGATGTTCCTGTTAATTTAGCATATTTTCCATCTAAAAAGGTAGACAAAATTTCCTCGCCAGGTGCTACTAAATCAACTTCTCGATTAGAATTAGAAAAGCGAGAGCTATTTCTCTGTAAATCTACTGCTCCTACACTTATTACCTCATTGTAAGCAGCTGGATAACCTAATTCTTCTGTAGAATCTAAACCATCACCTTCATTTCCAGCTGCACAAACGACTAAAATTTGCGCTTCAACTGCCTTTTTCACTGCCTCATGCAATTCTTTCACATCTTCTGGTCCGCCAAGACTCATGGAGATAATATCTGCTCCCTGCTCAATTGCATAATAAATTCCATTTATAATCCATTCATACTGCCCTGAGCCTTGTCCATTTAAAACTTTTACAATTAAAAGGGATATTTCTGGTGCTACTCCCGTTAATCCATCTTCTTTTCCTGATGCTCCAATTGTTCCAGCTACATGTGTTCCATGACCGTTATAATCCATATATATGGCTGGATCGCCATTATCATCATCGGTAAAGTTTTTTCCACCAATGATTCGCTCTTGTAAATCTGGATGATTGATATCACAGCCAGTATCTAATATGGCAACTGTAATCCCTTTTCCCTTTGTTTTATTCCATAACTCAGGTGCCTGAATTAGCTCAATTCCTTTTGGAACTGCTGCAGAAACGTCCATTACTTCTTTCACTTGATAAGGAATTACTCTGCATTCTTTTTTCATAAACAGCCTCCTAATATAATAGAATGGATATCACTAAAACAATTTTAACAATTCTGAATTATTAAAGTAAGAGGCTTAAGACTCAATTTAGGAACATCTGTTCTATTTAACTAGTTCTATTAAATTATTTATATTTTTTTAAATGTAGTGGATAATTTCTAATTTTTCTATAAGAGGAATGGTAAGTGCTTTTTCTAATGCAATTCAAAAAAAACCAAACAATTATACGATTTTTATCGGCAGCATCGTATAACTGTTCGGTTTCAGAGCGACTGAAATCCTTTATACACTAGTCTTTTATATCCGTCTTCTATTGTAGAATTTTTCTCATTCCTAAACTACTTGATAGACTAGCTTATAGACTTCTTACCATATTTTTTTATACTTAATAAATAAAAGGCCGTGAATATTAGCAATGACCAAATTATTGAGTATTGTGGACTTGTTTCAAGGATTTGAAATAGACTTGGAATATTTCCTGCCACAGAGTCATCATATGTAAAAAACAAGAAAATCATCATATTATTTGCAGCATGTGCACCGATCGATAATTCTAAGCTTCCTGTTTTCACCGCAATAAATGTCAAGGCAAAACCAGCAAGTAAATAATCTAAACCTACTAAAATGGCCGAATCATTCATTTCAGGATTGGAAAAGTGTAACGATCCAAAAATTAATCCCACTATCAGTGCTAACAAAATGGGATTTTTTATTTTTTTACCAACCAATTGTAACAATAATCCTCTAAATAAAAGTTCTTCTACTGTTGTTTGAATGGGGACAAACAGTAGAACCACAAGGAATAAAAAGAAAAATTGGGCGAAAGATACGTTATTCCATGCATAATCGTCAGCATTAAGTAGGAAATCAATTGCTGATGTAAGTAGGAAAAGTCCTGAAAATATAATAAATCCCCAGATTATCTTCTTCCAATTTACTCTGTCTTCTCCCGTAATTAATGTTCGAAATTTTCGTTTGTGAATAAATCTTACTCCAATCCATAGACCAATTAAAGCGACAATATAAATAATATGTGTCATTAATAAACTAACTGTACCGTTTCCGCCCATCACCATGCCGGTATCTAAATCAATATAGGTGGCTTCGTTCCCATCCAGTTCTACGCGTATGAATTCTACAATAAAATAGACGATAGAACCAGCAATCATAAAACCAACAGCTAATAAAATAGACGCTAAATAACGCGGCCAGCTATTTTTTCCTTCTTTTATATTCAAATAATGTCTCAAGCGACTTTCTCCTTTTATAGATTATTTTCCCCTTGAAAGTGCCTCTTCCAAATGGAAGTTGGCTCTTATTTCACCTATTTTTTCTTTTCTAGCATTCAAAACTGGTGCATGTACATATCTAGCTAAATTTGTAAATAGGTTCTCTTCTTTATATCCTAGTTGATTTAACACTTCCATTGCAGCGACATTTACAGCACGTGTTCCGCCATCTTCCACCTTAATGGCAATTCCGATTCCTTCTTGGATAAGTCCCATACATTGAACAGCCTCTGCACCTGCTTTCGATACAATTCGCCCCTTATAAGCTTTCATTAGGTCTGTATCAAACCTATTTGTTCCTCCAACCATTTCTGGAAACTCCATCATGCTATCCCTAATTCGTTTTACTATATCTATTCGGTTTACCGACTTAATAGAATCAGGGTTTGCTAATCTAGCATAGCCAAGTGCTGCATTATAGAGGGGCAATTGATGTACTGGCACCCCGCAGCCATCTACACTCAGCTTTATTTTTTCTTTCGGAAAATCACATATTGTTTCAATTGCTTCCAATATACGCTGTTGATGAGGATGCTCTACCTCCCGATATGTGGCAATGTCCTCCTTCATATGAATCGCCGCAGCAAGCATACCTGCATGCTTACCAGAACAATTACTGTATACGGGGGTGACGTCTTTGCCCTTTCGCAGCAGTTCCTTATAGCTTTCTAAATTCCATGGAGTATGTGTACCACATTGCAAGTCATCTTCTTGAATCCCCAATCTTTCTAATAAGCGCAGGATTGTCTCCTGATGAAATGACTCCCCAGCATGAGAAGCACACGCAATTGCAATTTCAGCATTATCATAAGAAAAGGAATCTGCCGCTCCTGTCTCTATAAGCGGAATGGCTTGAAAGGGTTTCATGGAGGATCTAGGAAAGGTCATTCTCTCCGGATCCCCATAGAAATATAGTAATCTACCATCTTTGTCTACAACAGCTACATGAATAGAATGGCTGCTTTCAAGATATTGTCCACGGTAGACCTGTATAGGCTTCATCACTTTCATCTACTCCTTTTCCAGTTCTATCTTGAATGATGCTATTAACTCATAGAACTTCATGTCTAGAAATTTTCTTTTAACGCTTCATACTGAAACCCTTGTTTTTGATAGTTCTGTCTTTGATACATCTCTCTCGGAGTATCTTCTCCATCTGCCAGCAAAATAATTGTCTTATTAGGAAATAAATCCATGATCTGTCTTTGCATGCGAGCAGCAATCCCTTTGCGCTGATATTCTTCAATTACAAAGATTCCGTCAATTTCAACCGTTTTATCTGCAATAATTACTTCTAAAGCACCAGCCGCTTGCCCTTTATAGTAAGCAATGACTTGTAAAAATTGCGGATTTTTGAAATTTTCCCGATAGATTCCCGTTTTCCCTTTTGCATAATCTATACCATATTCTAAGTCTTGATTATATTCTAATTGTAAATAATCCTCAAAATTCTCTTCTGTTACACTCTGAATAAGTATGTCCTCGCTAGGATATAAAACCGGAAATTCGTGAGGATCAATGGCATAAAGCTCAGTCATTCCTACTTCATAATGAAGATTTTGCACAATATGCTCCAATAACTCCTTCGTGAATTTCTCATTTTCTGGAAAAACAAATTTAAGATGTTTCTGACCAGTTTTTTGATGAAATGTTTTTAAATAATTTTCCACTAGCTCAAATTCCTGAATAGAGGGCATCTTTTTAAATTGGATATAGTTACTGTCATATTGAAGCAGCATTTCCTCATTATGAACATGGAACCAATCGCTACGCTCTTTTATTCGTTTTCCTTCTTTATGAATGTTCTTATAGGTTACTTTTTCCATGATGTTTCTCCTACCCTTTCCAATAACTTCTTACCATTTTATATCTATAATAAACGATTCATTCTTATAAATCAGTAGATTAATAGAAAAAAATGACATTAAGCAAATTTAAACAAAATAGGACTGCCCATCTTTGGAACAGTCCTGCGCCTCTGAAATAGAATATTTAAATTGCTTTCGCATCTTCCCTTGTTTCTCTCCATAGAATTACTTCATTCCCCGTTTCATTATATTGTACTTTTTGGAAAATTTGCATCATCATTAAGATTCCTCTTCCTCTTTCCTCCAACACAATATCACTCATAAGCTTTTCCGTACCGTACCTTTCGATATCATGAAATTTCTTCTTCACATCAAATCCATTGCCGTGATCCTTGATTCGCATATCAAGTGTATTCTGGTTATACTGCAGCTCTAATATAACGGGATAATTACCATGTTCTATTGCATTATTAACAGCTTCTCCTATTCCAACACTCAGCAAAAAATCCTCATCCAATAAATCTCTAAATTCTTTATTCAGCTTTTCTTTCCATTCTTTTTCCGTATGATCTTGTATTACTATTGTTTGATAAGTAATAAGCCCACTCATAAGCTGCCCCCCCAATTTAAAAAAGCACAAACTCCTTATTAAATCGACAAAATAGTAGAATAGCTTCATTTGAAATAAATGAAACACCAATGGAATAAAACGGATGTTAAACTTATATGGAAGCGGGAATCTTAAATTGCCGGTTGCTTGCTGCTGGAGTTATACATTCTTTAAAATTTATTTAAAGATTTGTTTTTGAATAAAAAAAAGCTAACTAAACAAGCATGTTTGGTTAGCCGGTTGCGCTAGTAGCTCATAATCAACAAAGCGCCCAAATAAGTTGATTAATCATAGCTTTCTACCTTTACATTTCCCTTACTATCTATAGGATTTTTAAATTATATAGTATTATATACCCATATCATTTAAACATAAACCTAATGTTAAGAAATCTCTTTTTAATTTCGATAATTTTTTTAAAATTCCTCTAATTCCATAGAAAATATCTGGAAAAGAAAAAAACTCGAGCAATCATCCGAAATTTTCTTTTCGCATGATTGCTCGAGTTTAACTTTAAATAGGATGCTCACAAACTCTTATTTTATCTTTATTTCATATTTTCTATTTCTATACTGAATCATGACACACTCTTGTGCTAGACTAACGATAGGCTGAAAAGAAATCTCCTCTACTCCTCTATCCGTTCCGAGAATACTTGAAACCAATAAATGCTTTCCAGGTGCTAAACGCGACGTTAATGTCGGCAATACTGTTTTCGAATAGAGTAGATTGGTATTAGGCTCAGGTATTATTAAGTCTGCTTTACGTTTTCCATCGATGTCAATAATCCCTGTAGTTCCTACTTCCGATGGGTAAAAAAGACTATGTTCATCTTTCGTTACATAAGCAGCCCCTTCAGTTACAGGTGCAGAAAATCCACCTTCTGCTGTCTCTAGCTCTCTATTTGTATGAATGCGATGAATGCGAACATGCCAAGGAGTTAAAGGAATTAGATACGTATCAATTATTACATCCTTCCAAGGCTTCCATGTAGATACAATATAATCATCATGTATTTCATACGACTCACAGCCACTACGACTTCTATAGCGATTATCACATTCAGACAGTGCCAGACAATTGTCAAATGCTCCTTGCTTTAATAAAACATTCCCTTTAGGTACACTAAAGCCAAAAGTGGTGGAATACACAAGTTTTTCATATTTTGCATCTGCGTGGGCGTGTTCATGAGAATGCTGTCCGGAAGTGAAAGCTTGCACTTCTTTTCCTTCAGAATCATGGCGAATGATCATCCTTGGACTTTTTTGCACGCTTTTCTCCAGGAACTTTACTGGTTCTTCCTCTGCCTGCCAAAAAGGATGATTCTCTGGAAGAGCTAACAGCAGAAATGTCTTTAGAGCCCAATAAGGAGAACCTGGAGCATTATAGCCTTCCGCCATATTTAAGTTTTGGTAACCATAGCCAATCGTTAAAAGACCTTCCGGAGAAAAAATCGACTGCTTAAACCAATACCGTAAATTATTTAATACTAACTTTTTAATTTGTCCCCAAGGCAATGCTTCTACATCTGCAAATGCCAATGCAGCCCAAAAGGAGGATTGTGCAAATCGATAGGTTAAACTTCTGCCAAATGGAATAGCAGATCCGTCTGAAGAAAACCATTCTTTAAAATCTTGAGCAAACTGAATAGCCCTCTCCTTATAAATCGCTGCCCTTTCTTGATCTTCATCCTCCATCACTTTTGCATAAATTAATCCGTAATAATGCATGGCAAAAGGAATATAGTAATCAATTTGATTCTTATATCCATCAAAATACCAACCGTTTTCTAAATAATATTGATCTAATTGTTGAAGATCTGCTTCTAATTTTTCTAAACTATACATTCTACCGCATTTTTTTAATGCTATGTTTACTAATACGCGGAAAAATAACCAGTTATTATTCGGGATTGTATGTTCATTGATTTGATACAGCCAATTAGCTAAGTTTTCCTTTTGCACTGTTGATAGACTATCCCAGAAATCAACTTTACAGTGAATAAGCGTACAAGAAAGTGCTGCCATTTCAACAAATCGTTGATCATACTCTCCGGCAATCCCCCAATAAGAATCACTTGTTGGCGTTGTTCCCTCTATCATCCCTTTTACTAATTGTTGTTTTATTGTTGGATATTTATTAGGTGTTACAGAAAATAATGGCCCCCAGCCCCAAAAGGGACGCAAAAACGCTTCTAATTCTCTTGTTTTTTGCCCATATACGGAGCCATTTGTACCAAGATTCAATAAACCAGCCTTCTGTTCATTCCCTATTTTAAATAAGGGTTCGTATAAGTCATATAAAGCACGTTCTAAATCCTCTCTTGTTTTTAATGGATTCTTTTTTACTTTCACATTATATTGATTCAACCGATCCATCTCCTAAAGGACATTTTCTTACCCCTTTCAATCTTACTGCCAGAATAATACTCCCTTTTGTCGCAATAAATTTAGTCCCTCCACAAAATAATAATCCCCATAAATTAATGGGACGTCTATATTTTTTTGCTCGGGAAAGTGACTTGTTCCGTGTCCTAATAATCCTTCCTCTTCTTTATCTGCATGAGTAGCACAAGTTATATATAAGGTTTTTAATAAAGATGCGCCTGCTTCCTGATAAACCGGCTTTTCAAAGTCGGCTACCAGTGTTCCAAGCAGGAGTAAGCCACAGGCTGCAATGGATCCTGCTGATGAATCAGGATAATGGTATTTGGTTTCGCCATCTTCAGGGATGCGAAAATCCCAAGCAGGACATTCATTAGAACGAAGATTAGAAAGAAAAAAGTGGGAAACTGATTTTGCTGCATGTAAAAATGCGCTATTACTTGTATGTAAGTAGGATAGTGTCAGTCCATACAAAGCCCAGGCAGTTCCCCTTGACCATGCACTATCTGGTGCATAGCCTTGACCACCAAGCTTATTTACTACTTCTCCAGTTTCTGGATTAAAAACAACAATATGATGTACGGAACCATCTGGTCGAATAAAATGTTTCAAGACCGTTTCGGCATGCTTTTCTGCGGCTATTTTAAACCGTGGATCTCCCGTTTCTGCTGTAGCCCAGTATAGCAGTGGAAGGTTCATCATACAATCAATGATTGCGACACCGCGATTATCATCCTTCTTAGACCATGCATTCCATGCACGAATATAATTACCTTGGACATTAAATCTTCCTAATAATAAATTGGCTGCTAATAATCCTCTTCTTCTTGATTCTTTATTGCCCGTAAGTTTATAGTTTGCTAGACTTGTCAACGTCCACATAAATCCCATATCATGATCTAATTTCTCTGAATCTGACAATAAATAATCCAGTTTTTCTTCACACTGTTCTGCTGTTTTTCTAAGTGCTTCCACTTTATTATCTTGATATACTTGCCATAAAACCCCTGGCCAAAAACCAGCCGTCCACCATTCCGGACTTTCTAATACATATCTTTTCTCTATACTGGCATGGGGGAAATTAGCACCAATCGTTTCATTATTCCGTACCGTTTTCTCTATGACAAACCCCCACGCTTCATCCACCCATTGCTCCTTTTTACTCATCTAATCACCCAACTCCTTCCAATAGTTTTCTAATACACACAAAAAAGAAAAGGCTTTCATTTTTTAAAAAAATATCCATCCTTTCTTTTTAAAAAGTAACGATATAATCATTATATGGAGTCTATATTCCCTCAACAAGGCATTATTTTTACTACTTTTCCAAATAATTTTACTCGTATTGCCTTCTTAGCTAACTTTCCCGCTTCTATATTCTATTGGTGTTGTACCAGCATATGTTTTAAATAATTTTATAAAATAGCTCTGATTATCATAGCCCAGTCGTTCGCAAATTTTCCCAACCGATTCATCTGTTTGTTCTAACAGTTCCTTTGCACGATTAATTTTCATCCGTGTTACATATTCCACAAATGTTTCTCCTACTTCCTTTTTAAACAATCTACTAAAGTAACTAGGATTTAAGAATAAATAACTAGAAATTTCATCTAATGTGATTTTTCGCTCTAAATTTATCGCAACAAATTTAAAAGCTTCAATAATCTCTTTTCTTTTCGTCTGATCATTCGTTTCATGATAATGAAAGATTTTCTCAAAATAATGCTTAAGCCAGTCCTTTAATTGATACATATACTCCATCAAAAAAATCTCTTGATGTTTGGATTCAAAGCAATATTCTCCCGAAAAGTATTGGAGCGCTTGTAACTTGACATTTAAATCCAATAATAATTTCCAAAACCAATCCTTTACTACCTCAGGTGGAAATTCGTTTTCCATGATATAGATCGTCCATTTATGGATGAAATTACTTATTTGCTCCACCTTTTTATTTAGAACAATCATTCTCATCTCTGTTGCTGCTTCATCATACTTAGCAAATAATTCCTCCGTATTCTTTACAGACTCCTTTAGAGATGACACAGTTCTTGGGAGCATATAAAACAGCTGCTGTCGATTATTTAACAATCTGTTAACTGTGTTTTGATAGTCAAATAAGCTTTCAGATGTTTCACCAATAATGGATGAACTGTGAATATTTAATCCTTTGTCAATCGAAAGCTGAATCATTTTCAACGTTTCTTTTGCATTTGATAAAGCGTTCATCTGGTATCCTAAGTCTCTTGGAAAAAAGATAAAAACCCTATTGGAATGATTAAGAAAGTGAACAGCTAAAGGATTTAGTCTTTCTAATAATTCACCCACAATATTAGAAACTGCAAAATATAGGGTTTCTTCTGGAAATAAATCTAAAGGATGATGATGGATTGATAACAGTGTTACAATATATCCTTTGTCCGCTATTAAGCCAAATTTTTTTCGATCACTTTCCCATTCAGCTTCCTTTTTATAATAGCCATTATTTATTAATCTTTTTATGAATGCAGTCTTTTCTTTTTCGATATTTTTATGAAGGATATGCTGTAATTTTTGTTCTTTTTGTTTATTATTTTGCATGGTGTCGAGTTGTATTTTAAATTTCTGAAGTAATTCATATAGCTCTTCTAGTTCAAATGTATCCTTTACTAAATAATCGCTGACCTGTAATTTAAGTGCTTCTCGGGCATAATTAAATTCTGTATGGCAGGATAACAAAGCAACTTGCAAGCTTCCATTCATCGACTTCAGTTTTCTTGTTAATTCAATTCCATTCATCTTAGGCATGCCAATATCAGAAATTAGCACATCAGGCATTGATTCTGCTGCCTTTTCTAAGGCACTTACTCCATTATCATGGGTACTCATCACTTCAAAGCCAAGGCTTTTCCAGTCAAATGTTTTCGTCAATAGCTCTAATACCGGATAGTCATCATCTACAAGCATCACTTTATACATTCTTTTTTCCACCTTTCATTGGGATTTTCAAAATGACTATTGTGCCATTTCCAAGTTCGCTTAAAATATCCATATTAAAAGCTGGTCCAAAGGTAATTGATAATCTTTCATAGACATTGGCTAAGCCTAACGACGAGAATCCTTTCACTTGCTGCTTTCTTTGCGGATTCTCCAGTGATACGGCCTGAAAAGTTTTTTTCTTTAATTGTTCTAAATCCTCTTTGTTCATTCCTATACCATTATCTTCAATCGTAATGATTAACATCTCATTTACTATCGCTGCATGGATTAAGATTAATCCATCAGACTGATTAAATCCATGAATAATCGAGTTTTCAATAATAGGCTGGAGAATAAACCTTGGAATTTCAAATGAATAAGCATCTGGATCGACATCCATCTCTAAGGAAACTTTTCGATTTTGTCTCCTATTCATAATGTGCACAAAATCGACTAGAATTTCTATTTCCTCTAAAAATGTGATTATTTCTTTATTCTTATCAATAGTTATGCGCAGTAACTTTGTAAGAGATGTGATCATATTAGCACTTTCTTTGTCTCCTCTTATCATTACCTTCATGCGAATGGAATTTAATACATTAAACAAAAAGTGAGGATTTATTTGCGCTTGCAGCATCGCAAATTCTGCTTTTCTTTTCCTAGCTTCCGTTTCCGTTATTTCTTCAATTTTTGTATTAATATGGTCTAGCATCAGATTAATTGATTTACTTAGCCTGCCTATTTCATCCTTCCCTTTAATTTTTGAACGGACAATCAAATTACCTGCCTGAACTTTATCAGCCAGTTCTGCTAAATATTCCAGTGGTTTCGTAATAGTTTTCATTGAATAGGTAAGTAAAAGCAAGAAAAGCATAAATGATAGTACTTGTATAAGAAATACTTTCTGAAATATCCCATTTATTTTATTTATCGATTGTTCATACGGAATAAATGACACTAATCTCCAATTTGAAAAAGATAAAGAACGTTCGGTGACGATATATTCGTTATCTTTCATTTTCAGAACTTCTGATCCATCTCGATTGAATAACTTAGACCGATAAGTGAAAACACTTCCTATTTTCTCGTCATCACTATGCGACAAGATTTTACCAGATGGATTAAGCATCATGACATCGTTATATCCATCCGTTTTATTAAATACTTCACTTAGTTTATTTTCCATGATGGTGACAACGACATATCCATAGATTTGGATGCCCTCATCCCTTAAGGTGCGGACAATTGAAATTTGATAAGGATTATTCTTTTTTTCCAATTCAAAAATCGTTGGCTGGGATTCAATCCAAGTAGATTCATATCCAACCGCTTCTTCGATGTCTTCATACCACTTTTCTTTAAATAAATCTCTTGGATCAAATTCAGCGATATTATAGTTTGTGAAGTATTTCCCATTTTTCAATAATATGGTGACATAGGATTTCTCTCCTACTAGTGTGATATTCTCAATGGTACGGTTTATTTCATTTTCCAATAGATATTGATCATAGCCATCCTTGTCAGCAGCACTTTTTGCTAATCCTTTTAACACCGTATTCATTTTCGGATCAAGCTGCACGAAGTTAGCAACATAAAGCATATCGCTAAATAGCTTTTCTATATATTCACTTGTAATATTCAGCTCTCTATTCGCATTAGAAAGTGCCTGTTCCTTCACTGTATTTTTTGTCATATAATTATAAATTAAAAGCGAGATAACTGCTGGAATAACCAAGCTGATGATAGAAATTAAAAGGACCTTATAACGAAAAGAACGGGGAGTCCACATATTTTTTAACCAAATAAGCAATATGTTTCCTCCCCTCATCTTTTTTTTTTATTTATTGCTATCGATTAATTCTTGTACTCTTTCATTTGTCACCTTTATTGTTTCATCGATATCTTGTTCATCAAAAATTAATTTTTCATATTCTTCATTCACTACTTTGTAAATTTCAGCCTGATAAGATACTGGTGATACTAGTTTAGAAGATTTCGCATTTGAAAGAACATTCGTTAAAGATTCTTTGTCCACCTTTTCTGGGTTTAGCGTATCAGCCAATATATTGTCAATTATTTCTCCAAATTGATCATTACTTACATTATTCCAAGATGGAATATTTTTTCCTTGTAAAATTTGTCCTTCCGTTGTATACCAACGAATAAATTTATAGGCTTCTTCTTTATGTTCTGAGTTATTGGCGACTGCCATAAAGTCAGTAGTTACCGGAGTATATCCTCCTTCTGCGTCACTCGTGTTCTTTGGATAAGGAGCAACTGCGACGTTAAACTCCAATGGGAATTGGTCCGTTCCCCCCAATTCTGTATTCATCCAGCTGCCAATTAGTACTGTACTAGCATCCTGGTTAAAAAATTGATTTCGATAATGAAGTTTTTGAGACATGATATCGGTATACGGGACAGCTGATTTATCGACTTTTTCCATTTGATAGCGTATTTCCAGTGTCTTCTTAAAGAGCGGATTTTCAAGATTGGAGCTGCCATCTTCTTTAATAAATTTCTGTATTTTCTGCTTCACTTGCTAATGCTAGTTTCATAAATTCTAACCATCCGCCATTTTGCGGACCAAAGAAAAATGTTCCATAATGATCATCCGTTGTTAATTCTTTCGCATACGTTTGAAATTCATCCCATGTCCAATCTGTCGGAACTTCTAAGCCTGCTTTATCTAAATGGTCTTTATTTAATAAAACATACCATGGATTAAATTTACCTGGTAAAGCATAATATTTATCACCAATTTTGGTATCTACTTTATATTCATCCGTGACTGTGTAGCCCTCTTTTTCAATAAATTCATCAATGGGAGCCACCATTCCCATACTCACACGCTGTGCATAGCTTGCTGTATCACTAAACATTAGTACATCTAGCTGTTCACCAGAAGCAGCAGCTAAATCTAGCTTTTTAATTGCCTCTTGTGTATCTCCCTTTTCACTTAAGATGACTAAATCCACATTTATATCTGGATTTGCCTCTTCAAAAGCTGCAATTGTCTTTTTCCAGTTATAAGATGCTTCATTACCATGAGTGTGGAATTTAATTGTTACTTTTCCATCTTCATTGCCAGAAGCTTTTTCTGATTCTCCACTACTGCATGCTGTCATGACTAAAGTAAGAATGAAAACAAAAATTAATAGCTTCCAAAATTTTCTTTGCATCTGTTTATTCCCCCTACGTATTATATCATGTAAACCCTTACAGGAATAGATTAACAGAAGTTCCCATGTTACCAATAAAAATAATTTTACTTATCCGGCAACAATTTTTACTTTTAATTTTAACACTGTAGGAGGAATACAATTTTCTACTTCGCTCTATTAACTTTGAAACCTCCCTTCCTGTAATTTCGTTATTCTTATTTCAGCCATCTTCGTAAAGATCGGATTAGAGAAATATAAAAGAATAGTAGCGAGTCCACTACCTATAAAAAGCAAACCAGCTCCTGAAAATACTACGCCTAAAAAAAGCATCGTAAAGACACCGATGATCATGGACAACGTATGGAGTGGATGAGTACATGCAAGCAGAAAGGCTACTTTAAAATATTGAAAAAGCTTCAATTCATAATGAACATATACAGGAAACAGATAGAGCAACGTCAATAAGAAAAGAAACACTCCGCCAACTAACATTCCTATTAATCCAACATTTATTGATCCTTTTAGCGACGCGATGATTCTCCAATCGATATAAAGGAACATGATAAAAGCAAACACAACTGCTCCTAATTTATTTGCTTTACCGAATTCTTGCTTAAATGTCAGCCAATACGTGTGCAATACTGGAATATCTGTTTCCTTTTGAAGCCATTTACGAATAATAGTCATCATTGCTACAGTAGAAGGGAAAAGGCCCCCAATAAAGAGGCCCATCGCACTGAAAATAATCCAAAGTAAATTAATATAAGCTAATCTCGTAATCCATTGACAGACATCATAAACCTTTCCAGACCATCCCCCAATTTCTGCTTTCATGAATCAATCCCCCCATCTCATCCTATATAACTTAATCTAAATGAAACACTTCCTCCAACTTATGTGACACAGGACTATAATCTTCATTCGTCTCCATAATTGGCGCCATGTACTTCCACCATTTTCTGCATATTGCCGTTTGGGATATCGCATCATATGCCGCCTCGTCCTCTACTTCTAAATAAGCAAATAACACTTGGGATTCATGATGAAGATAAATGGAATAATTGGAAGCGCCATGTTGCTTCAGCGCCTCTTCCATTGCTGGCCAAAGCTCATCATGTCTCTTTTTGTATTCGTTTTCATATCCAGGTTTAATAAACATAATCGATGCTAATCTTTTCATTGTATCTCCTCCTATTTTTCAGAACTAAATTCAAATTCTAGATATACACGAAAATTCCTGCTTAATTTCTTAAGAGAGAGATCAAGTAATAGCACTTCTTCTCCTTTATTAAAATGGTTAACAAACGAATCTCTTTGTATACTTACCTCATAGTAATTGGAATCAAAATAAATATGGATGCAAGATTCTCCTTTGATACTTATTCCACCATCAAATCTTTCAACCGAAACATTGGGCAATATAAAGCGTTCAATGATGGATTTTGGCTCTTCAGAAAACTTAAAAATGTCTTCCACGATTAATTTTGGAAACTCTGTTTTAATCCAGGTGAATTTCCGCGAGACATTTAATAGAGATGTATCTCTATAAGCTTTTGTCATATCCAATTCAAACAAATCTCTCTTTCTATCAGAATCGGCAGTGACTAACCGAGCATAACTGGCTTTTCCTGCTTCTTGGTAAGAATGATTGATAATAGGGACGGAATGGCCTTTCGAACTATTACATAAATAAGTGTATCTATTCTCATTAAAATAGTCCTTCGTATATAAGCCACTTCCCAAATCCTGCAGCATAGTTGTCTTATTGGCTTGAAGGATAAAATGTCCGATATCATTATGATTATGCGGCTCATTGTTGCTTCCCCCTTTAGCTGCAAAAGTAAAAGACCCTGCATTTGATTGAACTCTAGAGATTAACCACTGGGAGTCCTCAGAAATAAACGTTCCTTCTTCCCATTTGCTTGGTGATAACGACGAATCAAACCATAATAACGCGCGGATGGCTGGTGCCCATCTGCTGCAATGATCATCTTGATAACGCGCATATAATGAACGTTCTGGAACGATAACATCCTCATACTGCTTTGCTAAGAAATGACTCATCCCTATATGTACTTTTGCTTTGGGCGGTGCATCAGAAAAATTCACCACTAAATCCTCCTCTAAAAACGATCGTTGTTGAAAAAGGGAGATTTGGTGAACTTTTTTCTGCATAAACAAGTTAATCATTCCATCCGATCTCTGGTTTATTAGGTCGGCAAAATAGGAATAAAATCCAAATCCATATTGCCAATATAAATATCCTTCCATACATATTCCGTCTTCTGTAAAACCATTTAAATAATTTTCCATTACAGGGAGAACTTTTTCTAAAATAAGCGCAAGTTCTTTGGAATCTTGGATTAAATGGATGGCAGCTGAACCGATAGAACCCCCACAAACAGCAGCCCAATTATGGGTTTCTATTTCCCATTTGAAATTCCCTTCGAGAAAAGGAATAAACGTACGATTATATACCTCTTCATAAATTCTTTTCCCTATTAATGGATCTAAATATTCTTTTGTCAGTGTATATATTTCACTTAATGCAAAGGCTGTTTCAGCTGAAAATAAGTCAATTGTATAAGTAGAATCTTGTTTTTCTGTAAGTGAATATAACTGACCACAATCAGTTTCTGGACTATTTATAAGATGAGCAGGTAAACACCATGAGAATTCATTACAAATAGACCAAATAATATCTTGCAGTACTTTACGAAATTCTTCCTTCTCTGGTTCAAGAAGTAACATGATTGCATATGTATTCAATTTTCTTCTTTTCCGAAAATATGCTGTTTCATATTCTATTCGAGTACCTGTTGTTCCATATAACTGAAACAAAGAATACGGCAGTTCTTCATTATTTATTTTTTCTTGTTGAATCTGCTTTAATGTCTCTCTTACTTGTTTTAGAATATCAGCAAAATCAGCATTACGTTGAATGGATTTCCACCATGCTTTTTTGACTTCAACATTTGGAAAAAACAAAGAATAATTCCCATTTAGCTTCTCCAGCAACTCTTCGAAAGTCAATAATAACCCCTCCCTTTAGCCTTTTACTCCCCCTAACGCTATCCCCTCAATTACTTGTTTCTGCCCAATAATAAATACGATTACGAGCGGTAAAATAGCTGAGACTGCTGCAGCCATAATCAAGGAGTAAAATTCGCCATTGATTGTCGTAAACTTCTGCATTGCAAGCTGTATCGTCAATAAATGATCCGAGCGAAGAAAGATTAATGGGTTTTGATAATCATTCCATGTCCAAATAAATCGAAGGATGGCATAGGTGGCTATGGCTGGCTTTACAATCGGAAGAACGACTCGCCAGAAAATCTTCCAGTGTCCAGCTCCATCGATTTTTGCAGCTTCAACAAGCTCATTCGAAACGCCCATAAAAAACTGTCTAAGCATAAAAGTACCAAGCACACTAAAGCTTCCTAATAAGATTAACCCTAAATGACTATCAAATAGCCCGATTTTACGGTAAATAATAAATTGCGGTACTAAAATTGCCTGTGCAGGTACCATATAAGTAGCTAATACAATTAAAAACAAGAAATTACCTAGCCGAAAATTCACTTTTGAAAAACCATAGGCTGCCAGGGCAGAAACAGTTACCGAAATAGCAGTAGTACATACTGTCACTTTTATGGTATTCCAATAATAAATGTAGAATGGATTTTCCCCAAACCAAACTTCTCTATAATTGTTGAAACCATTCCATCTTTCTGGAATCCACTGTATAGGAAATTTAAAAACGTCTGCTTCTATCTTAAATGATGTAGAAAGCATCCACACAAACGGCAGAAGAAACATAATACTTATCATTAACATGACGACTGTCATTATCGCTTTATTTATTGATAGTGATTTAAGCATCCGCAAACCCTCCTTAATAATTCACCCATTTTTTCTGTCCTAACCATTGAATGAGTGTAATAGCAAAAACAATAAAGAATAAAATAACGGCCATTGCAGAAGCGTGACCTATATCTAAATTAACAAAAGCAGTGTCGTATAGGTTCCATACAATCATGCTTGTAGCGTGCATTGGTCCTCCTTTTGTTAAAACAGATATTAAATCAAATACTTTAAAGGTTGAAATAATACCAGTAATCAACAAGAAAAAAGTAGTCGGTGAAACCATTGGTAGCGTAATGTTCTTAAATTTCACCCATGCGCTTGCTCCATCAATATCAGCGGCTTCATATAGGTCTCGTGGAATGGACTGCAGTGCAGCTAAATAAATGATCATATTAAAACCAATCGAAATCCAAATTTGTATAAACATAATGGAAACTAATGCAAAGCTTGGATCTGCAATCCATTTGGGAGGATTATCAATGCCGAGTGACATAAGCACTTGATTAATCGGGCCTAAAGATGGGTGAAACAATACTTGCCATACTACTGCAATTGCCACCACACTTGAGATATACGGCATAAAGAATGCTACTTTAAAATAACTCTTAAAATAAACATTTCGATCGATTGCAATAGCTAGAAACAAAGAAATAATCATACAAATTGGTACCGTTAACATAAAAATAGCATTGTTCATTAAAGAGCGTATAAATATCTTATCTTGAAATAAATCAACAAAATTTTGTAATCCTACCCATTTCAATTGCGAAATATTAGTAATAAAACTCCAATCCGCAAGACTTAAAATGAAGGTTGCAACAATTGGCAGTAAGACAAGGATGGAAACACCAATTAACATTGGTGAAACAAACGCAATCCCCGCCCAGTTTTCATTTTTCACATTTTTACTTTGCCGTTTTTTCTTAGCTGGCTTTACTATATCTGAAGTCTTAACCTCTGTGCTAGCACTCATGGTACTCACCTCTATCATCTTATTTTCTTTCATTATAGTAAAAATGATAGCACTTACATTAACGTTATTTTGCTCTATACAGAGACAATATTTACTTCTTTCATTTGGTTTGTAACAATGGAGGGTGTTATCATGAGGATGAATGAAGGTATAAAGAAAAGGTTGGTTTGTGACAAATTTATAATGGTCGTCTCCTTTGCAGCAAAAAAAGAGGAAAAACCATTCCAGTTGATTTTTTCCTCTTTTCGTCTTTTTCTACTCCGTTACTCGGAATTTCAGTTTTGTTTCAGCATGATATGTTTCTCCTGGCTTTAAAACAACGGATGGAAATTGAGGATGATTGACTGCATCGGGAAGCCCCTGCGTCTCCAAGCATACCCCTAAATACTTTTTAGCTATTACCCCATTGAAACGATATTGATCCTCTAACATATTCCCTGTATAAAGAACGACTGCAGGCTGATTTGTAATTAACGACATTTCCCGTCCACTTTCTCGATCTCGCAAAATAGCAGAATGAGAGCCGTTTTCTGCAAACACAAGTGGATGATCGTATCCATTTCCTACTATTCTATTTTGTTCAAAATCATTGTCCTTTCCTTCTTTCAATGCCTTGCCTTCTGCAAAATCAAATGGAGTGTTATTTGTTGGAATCATTTTTCCGGTCGGAATAAAATCTTCCCTAAGCTCTAGAAAGCGATCGACATCTGCAATCAGCTCGTGCTCTAAAATATCTCTTTTGTTATTACCGCTTAAATTAAAATAAGAATGATTAGTTACGGTAACAGGTGTTTCTTTATCCGTTTTCCCGCTATAAGATAAGATTATTTCATTATCATTTGTTAATAGATAATCTACAGTTAAGTCAAAATTACCTGGATATCCTTCTTCTCCGTCTGGACTATGATATGTATAACGGATGCCTATTGCATCATCCTTTTCTACTATTGAAGATGCAAAGACTACTTCACTCCATCCTATATTTCCGCCATGCAAATGATTAGGAGGGGTATTGGTATTCAAGCGGTACTCTTTTCCATTAAGTTCAAATTTTCCTTCTTTAATTCTTCCAGCAACTCTTCCTACAATGGCACCTAAATATGGCCCTTTATTTTCTCGATACTCTTCTAATGTTTCAAAACCAAGCACTACATTTTCCTTGTTTCCTTCTTTATCAGGTACGATTATCTTCGTAATAATGCAGCCATAATTCATACTAGAAAAACTCATTCCGTTATTATTTGTAAAAGTAAATTCCGTTACATCTGCTCCATTTACTTCTCCCATTGATCTTTTGCTGTAATTCATATGAACCTCTCCTCTTTAAGTATATTCTCTACATCTTTCCTATTACTCAAATGAATATCTTTACCCTAAAATCTAAGTCTGAAATCGCCTTCATTTCACTTTTCAAAAAAAAATTTCATGACATTAGTAGTATCTAATGTAGTTTGTTTAACATATTAACTATTCTATTTATCTATTTTACTTTATTTTATCAAACTTGATAATATCTTTTTTTACTAGGAAGACAGAATTTCACAAAAAAAAGCTGCCAACACCTCTGGTTGTTAACAGCTTTCTACTATTATTAATGGACTCTTACGGCGAATGTTTCATATGGCTTTAACTGTAATTTCGAAAAGTCAGCATGCTGTCGGTGATAGTTGCTAATGATGATATCCTCACTCTCGCCAAACACAGGCATATTTAGACTTCTTTCTTGCGCACTAAAGTTAGCAATTACAATCCATGTCTCTCCTTCAAACTTGCGAGTATAGGCAAAAATTTCTTCTTCTGTATCTTCGATTAATTCGAAATCTCCCCATACAATGATTGGGTTATCCTTTCTTAATTGAATCAAAGATTGATAGCAATAAAAGACAGAATTAGGATCTTCTAAATTATTTTTCACATTTATCTCCGTATAGTTGGGATTTACATGAAGCCAAGGTGTCCCTGTGGTAAAACCGCCATTTTCCGTATCATCCCATTGAAGAGGCGTTCTTGCATTGTCTCTGCCTTTTACATTAATAGAATGAAGAATCTCCTCTTTCGTATATCCTTTTGCTAATCGCTCATGATACATATTAATGCTTTCAATATCATTTACTTGACTAATATCTGTGATCGGGCAATTGGTCATACCGATTTCTTCACCTTGATAGATGTAAGGTGTTCCTTTCATTAAATGCAAGAGAATGGCAAACATTTTTGCACTTTCTACCCGATATTCTTTATCATTCCCCCAACGCGAAACAATCCTTGGTAAATCATGATTATTCCAGAATAAGCTGTTCCAGCCCTCATTTCCAAGCGAAGTCTGCCATTTAGCAAGAATGGTTTTTAATTGATTGATTTCTAATGGCTTGAGATCCCATTTTTGTTTGCCTTCTTGCTTATCTAAACCAATATGCTCAAACTGAAAGACCATCGAAAGCTCTTTTCTAGCTGGATTGGAATATAATTTAGCAATCTCCGGTGTTGCTCCCCATGTTTCTCCTACTGTTAAAACATCATAATTGCCAAACGATTTTTCATTCATTTCTCGGATATAATCATGAAGCTTTGGACCATTTCCAGTAATACCGAGATCAGGTTGTTTTCCTACTAAATCAATCACATCCATTCGGAAGCCGCCGATTCCTTTGTCTAACCAATAGTTCATCATTTTCCAA
This sequence comes from Niallia sp. FSL W8-0951, assembly GCF_038006525.1. Taxonomy (NCBI): domain Bacteria; kingdom Bacillati; phylum Bacillota; class Bacilli; order Caryophanales; family Bacillaceae; genus Niallia; species Niallia sp. FSL W8-0951. The sequence goes on along the minus strand of NZ_JBBOVK010000001.1, from coordinate 498,847 downwards.
ACTTCTTCTCGGACTTTTTTATTTTCCCAGTTTAAATCTGGTTGTCTTTTACTAAATAAATGTAAGAAATATTGGCCGCTTTCTTCATCATATTCCCAAGCAGAACCACTAAAAGTGGATTTTAAATCATTGGGAGCTTCGCCATTTACTGGGTCACGCCAAATATAATAATCGCGGTATGGATTGTCTTTTCCTTTTTTTGCTTCTATAAACCACTTATGTTCATCGGACGTATGATTGACTACTAAATCCATGACAATTTTAATTCCTTTTTCATTCGCCGCAGCAATTAATTCATCCATGTCTGCCATTGTGCCAAACTCATCCATAATATCTTGATAATCACTAATGTCATAGCCATTATCATCATTTGGTGATTTATATACAGGGCTTAGCCAAATTACATCAATGCCTAGCTTTTGCAAATAATCCAAACGATTAATGATTCCTCTTATATCGCCAATTCCATCCCCATTACTATCTTGAAAGCTTCTTGGATAAATTTGATATACAACCGATGTTTGCCACCATTTCTTTTCCATTTCGTTACCCACTTTCTATTCATTATTCGTCTAAGCGTAAACGTTTACGTTTAACTTAAAAAAATTTAATGCTTCCAATGTTTTACTGATGCTCTTTCTACTATATTAAATGGAAGCATTTCTGTTTTTACTGCTGCCTTTTGCTGAATTGCCTCAATTATTTTGAAACAGCCCTTCTCTCCCATTAATCGGAATGGCTGCTCAATGGCCGTTAAGGGTGGTACAGCCATTTCCGCAACTCTCGTATTATCGTAACCTATGACGGAAAGGTCCTCTGGTATTTTTATCCCTAATTCATAAGCCGCTGCAATGATGCCAAGTGCTACCTCATCACTTACACAAAATACTGCTGTTATTCCATTCTTTTCAGTACGAAAAGCATAAAGGGCTTCTTTTCCTGCCGTAAAACTATAGTCTCCTGCTTTTATGTCGTTAGCAGAAAAGCTTAATCCATGATCTTTTAATGCTTTTTTATATCCTTCGATTCTTGGAGTCCCAGCTACTCGATCGGAGTAATCAACACCTGCCAAGCCGATTTTTCGATGACCATGATTTATTAGATACTTTGTAGCAGCATAAGCAGCTTCATAATCATCTACTTTTATAAATGGTATTTGTTTATTCGGTGTATCTGTTGACAATAACACATATGGAATACTCAATGATTCAATAGCTTGAATTTGGTCTTCCATTAATGGAATGGATACAATAACAAGCCCATCCACTTTTCTTTCTTCCAGCATCTTCAAGCAATGAATTAAACGATTACCTTTAACTCCTGCATGAGATAAAATAACACTAAAACCTTGTTTTTGTGCCACCTTCTCTATTCCATTAACAATATCTGCATAAAAAATGGTTGATACACTCGGCATTATAATACCAATTAAATTACTAGATTTTTTTACTAAGCTTCTCGCCATTTCATTTCTTCGGTAACCTAGTTCTTCTGCGATTTGGAGGATTTTCTTCTTTGTCTCTTCGTTATAACCACCTGCTCCATTTAAAACTCGCGAAACAGTTGCTGTAGACACCTTTGCAGCATTTGCTATATCTTTTATCGTTATCGTCATTTTTTTCATCCTTTACGTAAACGTTTACGTTGCTTCCACTATAACATAAAAATATACTGCTTACAACACCCGAATGATTAAGAAATAGTTAGTTTGATAGCAGGGATTATTCTTTTTCTATTATGTAGTCAGTTAAACAGATCGGTAAATTTATGCAAGACAACGCTATCTATATAAAAACTTGATTAATATTTTATTCTCAGATATATCTTCGTGAAAGAACAGTGAAATACACTGAACGAAACTATATAAAATCAACGACAAAACAATAAGGATACGGAAAAGCACAATAAAAAACCACCTCAAAAGTGAACTGCACCCCAATTGTTAGACACAAACTAACAGTTGGAGGTGCAGTTTTTATATGTCTAAATTTAATATAGAGGAAAAAATAGAAGCAGTTATTCGTTATCTACAGGGAACGGAGGGGGTAAAATTTATTGCGAAATCCATAGGGGTACATCATACAGTCTTATTAAATTGGATAAAACAATATGAATATCATGGTGCCGATGCTTTAATAAAACCCTATACATCTTATACAACACAGTTTAAACTAGACGTACTGAATTATATGAGAGAGACAGGGACGTCTATAAGGGAAACTGCTGCAATATTTAACATTGCAACACATAGTACCATTCTAAAATGGCAAAAAGGTTTTGAATTACATGGAATTGACGCCCTGAAACCAACACAAAAGGGGCGCCCACCAATGAAAAAGGAAACGAATAAACCTCAACCAGTAGAAGGGTCTGAAGAAGCATTACAAGCTGAAAATGAACGTTTACGGATGGAGAATGCTTACTTAAAAAAGTTACATGCCTTAATTCAAGAAAAGGAAAAACTACAGAACAGGACAAAGCGCAAATAATTTATGAATTAAGGCAAGAATTTAAAGTGATTGATCTAGTAAAGGTCGCTGGTATTGCGCGTAGTACGTATTACTATTGGGTAAAACAAATGGATCGCCCAGATAAATATAAGGAAGTTAAAGAGTTAATTCAGGAGATTTTTGATGAACATCAGGGACGATATGGATATCGTCGGATCACATTAGAATTACATAACCGAGGCATCAAAATAAATCATAAAACAGTCCGCCGTCTTATGAATGAGATGGGATTAAAGTGTCTTGTGCGTATGAAAAAATATCGTTCCTACCGTGGGCAAGTAGGGAAAATAGCCCCAAATATTTTGGAACGTGATTTTAAAGCATCGAAACCAAACGAAAAGTGGGTAACGGATGTAACAGAATTCCATCTACACGGGGAGAAGCTATATTTGTCCCCCGTTCTAGATTTATTCAACGGAGAAATCATCGCTTATAACATAGAAAAGCGTCCTGTTTATCTACTTGTTTCGAAAATGCTGGACAAAGCTTTTGAGCATTTGAAAGAGGGTGACACCCCTATCCTCCATTCGGATCAAGGTTGGCATTATCAAATGAAGAAGTACCAACATGCTTTAAAGAAACATGAGATTACTCAAAGTATGTCACGTAAGGGGAATTGTTTAGATAACGCAGTCATGGAGAATTTCTTTGGCTTATTAAAGTCTGAATTACTCTATTTAAAAGAATTTGAGAGTATGCAGCATTTTAAAGAAGAATTAGAGAATTACATTCACTACTATAACCACAAACGGATTAAGACAAAATTAAAAGGCATGAGTCCGGTGCAATATCGAACTCATGCCCTAGTAGCTGCCTAAATCCCGTGTCTAACTTTTTGGGTTCAGATCAAAGGAAAGGTGGTCAATGCACTTAGTCTATTATTTACTGCTATTATTTGTTGGAAAATCGCCTTTCTCCCAATTAGTAGGACCTTCATTGCTTGGGATAAATTTGCTCCAATATTCACCAGTCTTCTTATCGAAAATGATAATATTATTCTCATTTGCAGGAACTAATTCATATCTATAATCCTCATTAACATTTTCTACTTTTATTGACTCTTTACCGAATGCAGACAATATGAACAAACCTAATATGGTGAAACCTATTATTATCGCTAACCCAAAAATTATGGATAAACTATTTTTCATTTTTCTACCTCCATGCCCAATTTATGATAAAAATTGGTTTTCATTTTTTTTGAATTCCTTTTTACCTTACTAAATAAAGCCTATCCTTTTATTTTAATTTTACTTTTATATCTCCTTTAATATAGTTTGGATAAGCAGCCAATTCGAGCTTTAAAGGATTTTTATACATTGTGTTATCAAAAGATAAAATCCAACTTATTTCTTTGTGCGAGCTTCTACTTTCTATCTTAGAAATGGATAATTCTTTTCCATCTGCAGTAATTGCAGTACTAAAGAGATCTTTTGGATCTTCCTCACTATTCGAATCCATAGAAAATTCCACTTGTGTTTTAGATGTTTTCCCTAATTTTAGCCTTTCATCTTTCGGATTGTTTATCAATGTATTTGTTTCTGTATTCACAATAACCATCGCTTCTTCTTTATCAATCGCCATTAGTTTATTGATCCGCAAATAAAGGTCCTTTGGTTTTTCAAAATAATTTGATTGGAGATAATACATTTTTTCATACCTACTCAAAGTTGTATTTACAACTCCATTTGCAATTGACGACCACACTTCACCGTTCTCATTTTCCAAGCGCATATCTTCAAATCCCAAAATTTCCTTTGTATTTGCTGGATCGAATGCTACTTTGACACCAATTCTTAAAGGATAGACAATCATTTCTTCAATTGTCATTTTTTGATTCTCTACTACCACCACTTGGTTTATTGGATAAGTAACCTTCTTCTTTACATTTTCCTTTAGCTCAAAAGGAATCAGAAATTTTATTTCTTTGTTGTCTATTACTGTAATGAATTCAAAGTTAAACTTTAATTCCTTAAAGGAAAAAGGTTTAACAAATTGGTATTCCACCTTATCTTGAAATTCATTTTCGATATCATCAGCAAAAAAGACATTATTGCTTTGTACATGCTCAGGAAATTCTTCTTTATTAAAAAGATTAACATCCTTTATCTTTCCACCAGTTAGAGACTTAGTAGACTGTAATGTATAAAAAATATTTATTCCTGATTCATCCATAATCACTCCGTTAATCGTTAACGTTAAATCACCTTTTGTCTCAGAAACATCTACCTTTTGATAATAATCATTTTCGATAATGGCAGAATACCCTTTATCTTGTTCAATATAACCAATCAACCATTCCATTCCAGGGATGGACGAGAGAGCATTTGCGAAGGTTGGAGAAATCCGAATAGATGTTACAAAGGAAATGATGATTATTGCAGCAATTGCAAGCCCGATTAATCTTTTTTGTTTTTTCTTCGCCCGATTTTTTTCCTGTTTAGCTTTCAAAATTCCGCTTAATATGGCTTCTTCTGCTTTTTCGAGCGGTAATGCTGCTTTTTCTAAATCAGCCTTTAACCTAGACAATCTTTGTTCCTCTTCTTCATACATGATCACTCGCTCCTTTCTCTTTAAAATATAGCCGAAGCGTTTTCAGTACTTTATGTAATCGAGACTTTACCGTTCCTTCTGGAATATTTTCCATTGCGGCGATTTCTTTGATTTTCGTATTTTGAAAGTATTTTAAATAGATTAATTGCTGGTCTTCACATGATAACATTCCAAGGGCTTCCTTTAATTCGATTAACGATTGGTTTTGGTGGACAGATACGTCATATAGTTGTTTATCAGAAATAATCCGATTCTTCCTCTTTACTTGATCTTGACAGTAATTAATCATAATCCTTGTCAGCCATGTTTTTAAATAGGCTGGTTCCTTAATGGTATGTATCTTTTTATATGCCCGATAGGTTACTTCCTGCAAGGCTTCTATTGCCGCGTCTTCGTCTTTGAGAAATGCTAAAGCAGCCCTTAACAGTGATTCTTTATGTAATTGCATGACTTCCAAAAAGGCATCATCATCTCCTTTAATAGCTTTTCTGTTAATCTCTAACTCTTCCAATTAATCACCTCCTCTTTGTTCCTATACATTAGACTTTCTACTTTGGAAAAAGTTCACGAAAGAACTAAATTAAATTTCTTTTTATCTAAGAGCAAATTATACATGAAATTCCAAGCATAGAAAAAAGCCGCTAAGACAATGTCTTAACAGCTTCCTCTCCCTTTAATATAATCCCTCTGTTTCTTCTTTCGTTACAATATATATATTTTTCGTCTGTGTATAGCCTTCTAAGATGCTCTTATATGTTTCCCTGCCGATTCCTGATTTCTTGTAACCGCCAAATGGCGCTCCCGCTGGTAGTTGATTATACGTATTCACCCACATCCGGCCTGTTTCCACACTTCTTGCTACACGCAATGCTGTATTAATATCTCTTGAGAACACCGCTCCTCCAAGGCCAAACTCTGATTGGTTAGCCAGCTCAATAACCTCTTCTTCGGTCTTAAATTTAATGACTGCTGCAACTGGGCCAAAAATCTCTTCTTGGGCAATACGCATATCATTGGTAGCATCAGCTAAAATCGTCGGAGCCATAAATGCACCATTTTCTAATCCGTTATTTATGAGCCTGCACCCACCTGTTACAACTCTAGCACCCTCATCTTCTCCAATTTTTACATATTCTAAAATTTGCTCTAGTTGGCGTTCATTTATTTGTGAACCCATCACGACATCTTCTTCCCAAGGCAAGCCAACTTTTACATCCTCAAAAGCTAGCTTCATTTTCGCAAGAAACTCCTCATAAATTCCTTCTTGGATAAAAATTCGGGAACCAGCACAGCATACTTGTCCTTGGTTAAAGAGGATGCCTAATTGAACCCCTTCTAAAGCTCGCTCCATTGGCGCATCGTTGAAAATGATATTTGCTGACTTTCCGCCCAGCTCAAGTGTAGAGGGAATAAGCCTTTTTGCTGCAGCCACAGCAACTTCTTGGCCAATTTCTGTAGATCCTGTAAAGGCAATCTTCGCAAATCCCTCATGCTTTAACATATAGTCCCCGGAATGAGAGCCGCGACCAGTAATTACATTGACCACCCCTTTTGGTAAAACTTGATCTAATATTTTGGCCAGCTCCAGCACACTTAAAGAAGTAGAAGAAGATGGATGAATAACGACCGTATTGCCTGCAGCAATAGCTGGGGCGATTTTCCACGCAGCCATTAAAAGGGGAAAATTCCAAGGGATAATTTGTCCGACAACTCCGATCGGCTCTTTAATCGAAATAGATAGAGTATCTTCATCAAAGGCTTGGGCAGCTCCTTCTTCAGAGCGAATGACCCCTGCAAAATAGCGGAAATGGTCCGAACTTAATGGCACATCTATATTTCTTGTTTCTCTTAACGGTTTTCCATTATCCAATGTTTCTACTAACGCTAATTTTTCCGCATTTTCATCGATTAAATCGGCAATTTTTAATAGTAAGTTACTTCTATTTAATAAACTTACTTTTTTCCAGGATTTTAAAGCTTCTGTTGCTGCATCCACTGCTTGATCAACATCTGTATAGGTTGCATCAACAAAGTCAGCTAGCTTTTCGCCGTTACTTGGATTGAAGCTTGCCATCAGCTTCCCTTCCGAACCCTTTTGCCACTGTCCATTAATATAAAGACCATACTCTGTGTCCAATACAGCTGCTGCATTTAAAGAAGTTACCATTTTCAAATCCCCTTTTTCATATATTTAAAAATAAGGTATTGATTACACTGAACATTAAAGGGAAAGTTCCAACCTTATTTTTATTCTGGTTTCAAAACTCCTATAAGAATGCGTTTACAAATGCAATTAATCAAAGACTGCTTCCAATGTGATAACTTTAACAAACTAGCAGATAATTAAATTATAAAATCCAATATTAGGAATGTCTAATAATAACGTTGTACTTCTTTTTGTTACAATCCCAATTGCCGGAAATAGTTTTGCTTTCTTTTTTAAAGACTTGAAATACTAAAAAGGACATGCGGCTTCCCACATGTCATGTTCTTCTTGCTTTAATAATCATAGTAGTTGGAAATTTCCTTGCTTTGTATAAGGAATAATAGCGATGAGAGATTTCAGCCTCGACCGTTTCCAAGCTTTTGGAAAACTCGCTTTCTATAACAGATTCAATTGTAAATCCTGCTTTAATCAATTCTTTTATAAAAGTACTCATTCTTACTTTGGGTAAGCCCCTTTGTCCGCCATATAAAGCAAAGAATGTCCGCTGCCACAGCCGATATGTAAGGATTTTTTATTTGTTGCATTCATTCTTCTTTTATTTGCTAAGCGTGCCATAACTAGGTAGTCATAAATCCCGTTAAAATGATGGACTGCTTGATTCCAGCTTTTTTATTTTGTTGTAAAATATCTCTCTTCATATTCCCCTCCTCTACCATACTTACCGATTCTATATTTTTTTCACTTACCTGCTTGCTTTTTCCTATGAGAAAAACCCGCCAAAACGGACGAGTTTTTTCTCATTCTTATTTTATTTCTATTAAATATTCTCTTGCTTTAAACCATCTATAATATTCTCTTTCTTAATTTTGCTGACTGAATATAGCATAGCAGAAGCGACAATGATAAATATCGCAATAACTACATAGAGAATACTCATCCACGGAAGCGCAAAACCATATTCAAATGTATTGCTTATCGACCAGTATATGATAGCTATTACTCCAATACTAATTGGAAGACCATACATCAATGCTTTTATTCCATAAAAAATGCTCTCAAAATAGATCATTTTATTAAAGCCAGTTGGGGTCATTCCAACCGAACGCAGCATGGCAAATTCCCTTTTTCGCAAAGAAATGCTTGTAGAAATGGTATTAAAGATATTGGCAATACTAATTAATGAGATGAGCGTAATAAACCCATACATAAAGACAGACATCATCATAATCATCTGCTCTGATTGCTTACGATCTTTTTCGACATTGTAGATATAGACCGAGCTTGTTTTTAGATCTTCTAATTCCTCTTGGGTTTTCTCTGGATTATCGCTGTTTAAATAGAGCGTGTAATTCATATCCATATTTTCATTTTTAAATAATTCCTTTGCTACCTCGTCGGATATAATCATGGTAATTGTTCCATAACTATTAGCATCAATCCCCATTATCGTTTCATTGGTAAAAGTACCAATTTGAATCTTATTAAACTTTTCATCCTTTTCCTTGTCAAAATTGTAGCGATAGAGATCCATATAATCACCAGGTTTTGCATTTATCACTTTTTCTTCCACAAATTTCTTTTCATATGGATCAGAATAGGAAACGTTCTCTATTACAATACCTTTTGGAACATTAGGATTCGTATATTCTTGGGAATTAAAGCCTGCAGTTTTAGCATATTTCTGCAAAGCTGCATCAGATAGCACAAAGAAATTCACATTAAATGATAGTTTACCATTCTCTAGAATAGTTTTATCTTTCTTCACTTTTTCCCTATTATTTTTACTTAATACATCTTCAGCAAGATAAGTGTTCACATAGGTGCTTTTAATTACATTACTTTTTGTAACACTAGGTGCATTGGCTAAAATCTGCATCTCTTCCTCTGTAGTATTAGAATCGGCAGACACTGCAATATCATAATCAATATTTTTCTGTGATAGCCCAACTGATTTTTTCATATTATCTGTGAAATATGCTACAGTTAAGAAAAGCAAAATACTTATAACCAACGAAAAAACAGTTGTTTGATATCTTCGTTTATTACGTTTTAAATTTTTCAAGCCAATTTCCGCTTCTAAGCCAAATACCTTGCGCACAAGTTTAGAAGTTTTTACTTTTTTTCCAGTTAATTTAATATCTTGTGTTTGTCTTATTGCATCTATTGCTGAAATCTTTGATGCCTTTCTTGCTGGCAGATAGGTAGAAATAAAAATTGTTACAATGGAAATCAGAATGGAAAATAAGATGGAATAAGGCGTTACTACTACATTCAGGCCTTCTGTAGTGTTTAAAGCTACTTTAAAATATTTGTTTATAAAATAGAATGTCGCGCCAATTCCTGCTAGTCCCGCAAGGATTCCTATCGGGATGCTGATGCCTCCTATAACTGTGCCTTCAAAAAACACTGAATTTCTTTTTTGTTTCTTAGTTGCGCCGACACTAGAAAGCATGCCTAAATGTCTTGCCCGTTCTGACACACTGATGGCAAAAGCATTATAAATCAATGCCACAGAACCAATTACAATTACAAGTATGATAATTCCTAATAGAGAATACATCGTAACAAGCACATTATCATGTGAAGATACTCCCTCATAACGCAGGAGCTCATCATTAAAATTCACTTTGGCAATAGATAATTTCTTTGCTAAGGATTCCAAGTCCTCATATAAAGATTGCTTTACCTTTTTCAAGACTACACTTGCATTGACGCTGCTGTTAGTCGTTAACTCCTTTTGGTCCAAATAGCTAATTACTGTATAGCCTGGTGCCCATGAAGATTCCCATGATGGGGTTTCCATAATCCCCACAATTTTGAATGTAGCTGCTTTTGCTTGCTGGATTTCCTCCGTTTTTTCTCCTTCTTCATTCCTTTGCAAAGGATCTGTTTGTGTTAATATCGTATCTTCTCCATCTGATTTTAAATGTCTTTCCCCAATACTAACTTTTATTTCCTCACCGATGGCATAAGAACTATTCCCTTTCTTCCTCATTTCATCAGATATGATAATTTCATCCGCGGATTTTGGATACGTTCCTTCTTTTAAACGAATTGGAAATTGCTCAAATCCTTGCTCATCATATTGTTTAAAAAATAAGTACGGTTTATTTTCGTTTTTCGAATCCTTCCATTCCGCATAACCCAAATCATTTGATAAGATAACTTTTTCAATTTTGCTATCTTTTTTTATCTCTTTAGCTTGCTCGCTATTCACACCTATAAACTGCGCATGCCATTCTCCGCCCCTTGCTATCGTATCTCTTTTTAATAGATCAATAAAAGAAACACCAAGAGTGGCAACAGCTGTCAACATACTGACAGAAATAATAACGCCAATAATCGTCACTAGTGTTCTTCGCTTATTCTCCTTTAAATTTCTCAAAGTAAGTTTATTCATTATATTCATGGACGAATCACCTCATTTTTGGCGATTTTTCCATCCTCAACAGAAATGACACGATCCGCTTGTAATGCAATCCGTTCATCATGGGTAATGACAATAAGTGTTTGATTATAGGTTTTATTAAACATTTTTAATAGTTCCATAATCTCTTCACTATTTTTACTGTCTAAATTCCCTGTAGGCTCATCTGCCAGCATAATTGCGGGATTACTGATAAGTGCTCGTCCAATGGATACGCGCTGCTGCTGTCCCCCTGATAATTGATTAGGCAGGTGATCTAATCTTTGCTGCAGACCTAATATCGAAACAATGCGATTAAATTGTTCTTTATCTACCTTGTGATTATCTAATAGAAGAGGCAGCGTAATATTTTCTTCTACCGACAAAATGGGGATTAAGTTATAAAATTGATAGATAAGACCAATTTGTCTTCTTCTAAAAATAGCTAATTGTGTTTCATTTAATTGATATATATCTGTATTATCTACAAAAACTTTTCCACTTGTTGGTCTATCTACCCCACCTAGCATATGAAGCAAAGTCGATTTCCCTGACCCAGATGGTCCAATTATTGCTACAAACTCCCCCTTATTAACAGAAAAGGATACGTTATCCAATGCTTTAACAGCTGTTTCCCCTTTTCCATATACTTTAGACAGATTTTCTATTTTTAAAATTTCCATTTATTCGCCCTCCAATTACTTGATGCTCTTAGTCTACCTGTCTAAAGTGACTATTGAGTGACTTTAAAGTGACAATTTAGTCACTTTAACTGGTTATAGCTCTTTTGTGTTAATTTATTGATATTGGGGTTTCTTTGGTTGAACACTACTTTTTCTTGCTGCCGAACAGATATGGATTTCATCCTCTATATGAACACCATTTTTCCTTCCGGTCGAACCAATTTTGGCTTTCATTCCCTCTATGAACACCACTTTTCCTTCCGGTCGAACCAATTTTGGCTTTCATTCCCTCTATGAACACTACTTTTCCTTCATGCCGAACCAATTTTGGTTTTCATCCTCTTTATGAACGTCGCTTTCCCTTCCATCCGAACAAATTATGGCGTTCATTCCTTCAATGAACGCCTGCCCACAGTAAAACGAATTCTCTTTTTCATCTATTCTAATTTCCGCTATCATCCATAACTCAATTTCACTAAATCACTTGTTTATAGAATTTAATATGAAAAGTAGTTCCTTCTCCTATCTTACTTCTTACTTCAATATCCCCATGCTGGCTTTTTATAATACTATAGGCCATTGCTAAGCCGATGCCGATGCTGTCTTCACTAGCATTTTCCCCTTTATAAAATCGTTTGAAAATGTAAGGTAAATCTTTTTTAGCGATGCCCTTGCCGTTATCTTGAATAACCATTTCTGTAAACAAGACATTTTCCGCGAAGTTAATGTGTATTTGTCCACCTTCTCCGGTATGCTCTACACAATTTTTTAAGATATTTATTATTGCTTCTACTGTCCAGTTAAAATCACCTATGTATGTAACACTATCATCTCCAGTAATCTGCAAAGTCTGTTCTCTTATATCCATCGGAATTAATACTGGTTCAACTGCCTTATGAATTAGTGCTTTCACAACTACTTTTTCCTTTTTAAAAGGAATCGTCCCAGCATCCATTTTCGATAATTTCAGTAAAGAAGAAACTAACCACTCCATTCTTTCCAGCTGTATCGAGATATTATTCGTAAACTCACGCCTTCTTGATTCTTCCAGATGGGGATTGCTTAACAAATCAGTCATTACCACCATGGAAGTCAGCGGTGTTTTCAATTGATGAGAGATATCAGAAATTGCATCTGTCAGTTTCAATTTTTCCTGTCGAAGAAGTGTGCTATGTTCTGAAAGCATTAAGGTAACTTTATAGATATTATTTTTTAAGATACTTAATTCACCTTCAACATTATCGCGGATGTCCAGACTTTCATCTCCATTACTTATTCGCTGTAAGTAGCTCGAAAGCTGTTTTATTTCCTTATAACGGAATCTTGTAAATAAAAAAAAGATAATAAAAATAATGCTGATAACAATAAACAAATAAACGGCTGCAGCGAAAGAAAAGGAGATCAGTGCATATATAATCGCTAAGATACTTATGCATACTAAAACGATCATCATTACTTTCACTTCACGATTACGAAGCATTACTAGTCACCTACCTTATAGCCAAGACCACGGACAGTTTTTATAATGGTTGGCTTTTGGGGATTATCTTCTAATTTCTCGCGGAGCCTTTTAATGTAAACTGTTAAGGTATTGTCATTAACAAAATCCCCTGCAACATCCCAGATTCGCTCCAATAGCTGTGTCCTTGTTAAAACTTGGCCTAAATTATTGGCGAATATCAGAAATAACCGGTATTCCAGGGCCGTGACTACCACTTCTTCAGCCTTTTTATAGATCTTTCCTTCCAATGTATTAATACGAATATCGTCTATTTCGATGAAAGGAGTATTTTGTTGCTGTACATTGTAGCGGCGCAATACGGATTTTATTCTTGAAAGAAGCTCTCTCAGGCGAAACGGTTTAGTAATATAGTCATCTGCCCCCATATCAAGGCCCATTACTACATTAACTTCATCATCTAATGCCGTTAAAAAGATAACGGGCTTATCTGATTTACTTTTCACAAGCTCACATAATTCATAACCAGAACCATCTGGCAGAGACAAGTCAAATAAACATAGATCAATATGGTTAAGCTCTGCCGCTATCGTTTTTCTCGCGCCTTTGGCATCATGACAAATAATTGTGTCATAATTTTCACTTTGTAAACTGTAATCTAAACCAGAAGCAATTGTTTTATCATCTTCAACTATTAGTATTTTCATTTTCTACTCCCATAATTTTTCTTTTCTGTAATTATTCTAAACGATTGGTACATAGAGTGAAAGGTCTTCCCTTATAAAAAGGAAAAAGCTAAAAATTGATTCAATATTAATAGGTAAATTTAGCATACGATTAAATATGTCTGTGAATACTAAAACAAAACCAACTAAAGGAGTTTTTTGAGATGGACGCGAAACCAAAACCATTGAATATAGATTTAAAACAAACTGACCTAAGTGAAAAGCTAACATCAGCAGAATTAGGTAAACTTTGGACAACGTATATGGGCAACAGCATGTCAAAATGTTTTCTCCATTATTTCCTTCAGCATGTCGAGGATTCTGATATTAAAAAGCTATTGAAAAATGCCTTAAAATTGAGCACAGAATTTTTATCTATATCAGCAGAAATACTTTCAAAGGAGAATTTTCCATTGCCAAAAGGTTTTTCCCTAGAAGAAGATGTAAACCTTCAAGCACCTCGTTTGTTTGAAGATGAATACTATGTTCATTATCTTAAGTATGCCGCTAAGGCTGGAATAAGCATTTATAACGTAGCTATTCCCCTTGTTTTTCGAAAGGATGTAAAAGAATTTTTCCAATATTGTATGAGTTCTACCGTACGTTTAATAGAGCAAATTAAGGAAATATTAATGAAAAAGGGCTTTACCCGTAAACCGCCTATTATTCCCATTCCTGAAAGTCAAATGTTTGTTCAAAAGGATTTTTTAAATGGTTATTTTGGACATGTAAGATCATTACATGCATTAGAAATAGCACATCTTTACGATAATATCGAGAACAATGTAGCGAGTAAAGCATTGATTATGGCATTTAGTCAAGTTGTCCAACAAGAAGAGATTCGGGAACTCTTTATTAGAGGAAAGAACTTTACCGATAAGCATGTTGAACAGTATATGGAAAAACTACATAATGATCATTTACCAACACCATCGTTTCTTGATCACTTAATTACAACATCAACTGTTTCTCCTTTTTCGGATAAAATAATGTTATTTCATAAAATGGATATGTTTTCGATGAAAATTAGATCCTTTGGTAACTCAATAGCTGTAAATGGTCGGCATGATATTGCCTTTATGTATACAAGAGCATTAACACAGATAGGTTTATTTACAGAAGATGCTGCTAAAATTATGATTAAAAATGGCTGGATGGAGCAACCACCTTTTGCAGTGAAACGTGAAAGCTAAGGTATTTCATTCATAAAAAAAGGTATCTGGCTAAAATCCACATACCTTTTTCTATTGCCTATTTAACAATTAATTGCTATCTGCCATCTCTTGAAGCTCATTAACCGTAACAAATGTATACCCAGCTTCTGTTAGTGTACTTAAAATTCCTTTTAACGCTTTTTGTTCTTGCCCTGTCTTATCATACATTGGGTGCATCAAAATAATGGAACCTGGCTTTACTGACTCTTTCACATAGTTTATCTTGTCTTCTGCCGTCTGATAATACGTATCAGGCTCCATGTTCCATAGAATCGTATCTATTTCTGCTTGTTTCAAGAAATAAGGAAGCCCAACTAGCTTCTTTCCATTTGGCGGTCTGAAATCTATTTCACCTGTATAACCAGCTTTTTCAATTAATTGATTTGTTTTTTCTACTTCATTCCTTATAAAAGCTTGCGACTTAAATATCATACGCTCATGAGAGTATGTATGATTTCCAAGTTGATGTCCTTTTTCCGCAATTTTCTCTGCCAAAAGAGGATTTTTTTCTATTTCATTTCCAATTAGAAAAAAAGTTGCTTTTGCATCGTAAGCATCTAGTAAGGACAGAATATCATCTACATTTTTGGTAGGTCCATCATCGAATGTTAAGGCAACTACTTTTTTCTTTGTCTTCACATGATCTGTTAATCCACCGAATAATTGAAAAGATCGAGCGTTCATTAATTGATAGGCACCAAATAGGATAAACAATAAAACCAAAAAGCCAATTAATATCCTCCATCTTTTTTTCATTCCATCAGCCTTTCTTTCCTTTACTTTTGCGGATATAATTATATCCTCTTTTTGCTCCCTTATCTATTATTTAGTGACATGAAAAAAGATGGAGAAAACGATTCCTCGTTTTCTCCATCTTTTTGACGCTTAAAAATGGTTATTCTTTGTCTTTTTTCTTATCAATGGTTCCCTCTGTTAAACTATCATTTGCTTGATCATGCGTTTCTTTCAATCCTTTTGAAGCTTCATCCTTTTGTTTCTTCTCGTCAGGCTGATGAGTTTTGCCTGCAGGGTTTGTGTTTGAATCTTTATTCATTGTAAAACGCCTCCCAATATTTCATGATGCATATATTTATCTACTAGATTTATACCACCATTACAAGTTTAAGAAACATCCCATTTTAAGAACCAGTTGACCGATAGTGACGCACACCAACTATCCACACAAGAATACAAGGAAGGATAAATAAAATCCCTGCAAGCGGGGTTAGCATATATAACCATTCCGCTTCGCCGCCCTTACCAAGAAGGTAAAGCAAAGGCAAATAATTGACAGTACCAAAAGGAATAACAAAAGTAAAAAAACGCGTCACCCATTTTTGATAAATATTTAATGGATATTGAGCCATTTCTCTACCGCCGTCGGTAAAAATATTAGCAATCTCTAATCCTTGAATGGTCCAAAAGCTAAGAGTCGCTGCCAAAATAAAAATTCCTGTAAAAATAAAAACACCGCTTAAAATCATTAACAACAGCGTGATGCACTTCATTATGTTCCAATCAATTGCTAGATTAAATAATGCCCACCCTAGAACCATAACACTCTGTAATAACCTTCCCACTCTTGTAAATTCAAATTTCGAACCTAACACTTGAATAAAAGTCGTCCTTGGTCGAACAAGCAATCTATCAAAATCACCGCTGGCAACAAGGCTGGAGAAATTATCAAATCCTCTTGCGAAGCATTCACTTAATGCAAAAGCCATATGAATGACAGCAAAACAAAGACCCACCTCATAAAAATCCCAGCCTTTAATTTGACCAAACCTTTCAAATAAAAAATATAATCCAGCAAAGGCAGAAAAGGGCACAAGAAACTGCCCTAATGACAATAGCCAGAAAGACGTTCGATACTGCATTTGTGATTTAAATAAGAGCAGAAGGTATTGAAAATAAAGGCGCATACTATTTACCCTCCTTGTACAATGACTTTTTTCATCGCTTTATGTAATGCCATTTTCCCAAGAAACACAAGTGCTGCCAGCCATATTAATTGAATTATGATTCCTTCAACTGCTTCAGTATTCGGAATGTTGCCAGAATAGACTCGAAACGGAAAATCTGCCGTTAATCGGAATGGTAGAAGGTAAACAATTTGCTGAAGCCACTCTGGCATAAGCGGAATAGGTATTACCATCCCAGCAAAGAACTCCCCTACTACACCAAATACTAACAGAGATCCCATTGGCGAAAGCGTTATAAAAACGGAAATATAAATAAACATAGAAATAGACACTAATACGAACAATCCTAATAAGAGGGAAATACAAAATAATAAAAATGTTTTTAGATCTGGCGGCAGCATTAGCCGATAAGCTGGCGGAAGGAGAAATGCCAGTAATAGTATTGGAAAACACCTTAGCAGCGCACTTGCTAACCGCTGCGCTAATAACTTACTAAACCAATATTCATAAATTCCGATTGGTCTGCATAACTCATAAGCAATATTTCCTGTCGTTATTAAATCAAATAATTCATTATCACGAAACCATAGCATAATAAACGCTAAAAAAGACTGCTGTAACCATAAATAAGTAACTAATTCTTCCAAAGAAATAGGCTGTTCACCCATCGTTTGCATATAAAAAGCTTGAAAAATCATAATATAAATAAATCCCCAGAAAAACTGTGTAGCCACACCCGCTAAAGCCGCTGCCCGGTATTGCATCCCATTTAATAATCGCAATCTTAACACAGCCACATATGGTTTAATTGTCCTCATATTTCGTACTCCTTATAAAGCTGTACAATAATATCTTCAATCGGCTGTGATGTTACAGAAACGTCAACAAGATCCAGGGAATGAGACAATTTCATAATAACTTCCGAGACAGAAATTTCTGAGGTATCTACACTTAATATAGCTCTTTCCTCCGTCCAAGAAAGAATATCGGCCCCAGGAATTTCGACTGGTGCATTGCTAGATTTATAGTCTGCAGTAATGGTACGATGGGAGCCAAAACGGCTTCTTAATTCCTGCAAATTCCCATCATATAATAGGCTCCCTTTTCCTATTAGAAGAACACGGTCACATAGGGCTTCGATATCAAACATATCATGTGTTGTCAGAATAACTGTTACGTTCTTTTGCTTATTGATTTTTTTTATAAAATTTCTAACTGCTATCTTGCTTACGGCATCAAGACCAATGGTAGGTTCATCTAAGAAGAGAATTTGTGGATTATGGATAAGAGAAGCAGCAATTTCACAACGCATACGCTGTCCTAAGCTGAGCTGTCTTACTGGTGAATGCAGGATATCTTTTAACTCGAGTGTGTCCATTAATAACGACAGTGTGTCCTTATAGCCCTTGTCTGGTACATGATATATATCTTTTAAAAGGGCAAATGAATCGATTACTGGAACGTCCCACCATAGCTGGGATCGCTGCCCAAAAACAACGCCAATATTTTTCACATATTCTACACGATCCTGCCAAGGGGTATAACCCATAATTTCACAAACGCCGCTGTCTGGTACCAGAATACCACTCATTACTTTGATCGTCGTTGATTTCCCTGCTCCATTTGGACCGATATATCCCACCATTTCTCCAGGATTTATCGTAAAACTTATATCCTTTAATGCATGGACAATTGTATGCTCCCTTGAAACAAGAGCTTTCAGTCCTTCTCGTAGACCTGCTGCCCTCTTTGCCACCTTAAAGGACTTATTAATTCCTTGAACTTTAATCATTGCGTTCTCCCTCCTTTTCAAAAGAAGAATATAATAGCATTTTATTGAAGATTTTGTCAATATATTTTTTGATTTTTTCAAATCTTCCGCTACTAATAAAACAAAGCCTGAAATCGATATTCAAATCAATTTCAGGCTCCATTTATAAAAGAAATCTATCAACTTACAGATTGTTTCCACTTAATTTGATAAATCACCAATAATAAGATAAACCAGACTGGTGTAACAAATAATGCAACTCTTGTATCTTCAGCAAGCGCTAATACAACAAGGACGAACGCTAGAAAAAGAAGAATAAGATAATTTGCAAATGGAAAAAGTGGCATTTTAAATTTATTTTTTGCCGCTAGTGCTGGGCGTGATTTACGATACTTTAAATGACAAAGAACAGTAATTGCCCAAATAAAGATAAAGCAAACGGTCGATATGCTTGTGATTAACGTAAATACGCCTTCTGGCATGATGTAATTTAAAATAACCGCAATTAACACAACAATCACAGAAAAGAATAGTGCATTTGATGGCACTTGATTTTTTGTTAATTTAGCAAGGGATTCTGGTGCATTCTTTTCCTTTGCCAACGCAAACATCATTCTGCTTGTGCTAAAGATCGCACTGTTACAGGCTGATGCTGCGGAAGTTAATACAACAAAGTTCACAATCCCTGCCGCTGCTGTAATCCCAACGGCCAAAAATACTTGAACAAAAGGACTTTCAGCAGGATTAATGGCATTCCAAGGGTAAATACTCATAATAATAAGCAATGCCCCCACATAAAAAATTAAAATTCTTATCGGTATATTATTAATTGCCTTTGGAAGAACCTTTTCAGGATTCTCTGTTTCCCCAGCTGTAAGCCCTACTAATTCAATTCCTACAAACGCAAAAACAACCATTTGAAATGAAAGAATAAACCCGTTCATTCCATTAGGAAACATGCCGCCATGATTCCACAGATTGGTAAAGCTTGAAGGACCAGCATCTGTTGAAAAGCCTTTTACTATCATAATAAAGCCAATAATGATTAATGCAATAATGGCAATAACTTTAACTAAAGCAAACCAAAATTCCATCTCTCCAAAAAGCTTTACAGTAGCTAAGTTCATAATAAGTAAGACAATTAAAGCGATAAACCCTGGTAACCATTGAGGTACATGTGGAAACCATAGCTTTGTATACATGCCGATAGCAGTTAAATCTGCCATTGCAATCGAAATCCAACAGAACCAGTACGTCCAGCCTGTTACGAAGGCAGCTTTATTGCCAAAATAATCATTTACAAAATCAACGAAGGAATGATATTCCAGATTAGAAAGAAGCAACTCTCCTAGTGCTCGCATAATCAAAAAACAAATGATACCAGTTATGATGTAGGCAAATAAAATAGACGGACCTGCTAAGTGGATGGATTTACCAGCCCCTAGAAAAAGCCCTGTTCCTATTGCTCCTCCAATTGCAATTAATTGAACATGTCTGTTTTTCAACCCTCTAGACAATGTTTCTTGCTGCATGTTTTATCACTCTCTTTTCAGTTCTACTATTTAAATTTTTTTATGTAATAAGAATTAACGAATTATAGTTTAGCACATTCTAAGACAAGATACACGAATCTCTGCATGATCAAATAGCAAAAGTTTCTTTTAAAAAAACATCTTTCATTTTAGGTTTGTAAAAGCAGATTATAAGGCTATAAATTACTAAGACAATTCCATTGCTCCCTCATACAAGAAGAAAGATACATCAGGAAGAAAAAAATCTATTATTAGGTTGCAATGCAAATATCAGTGTCCTACAATATTTGTTAGAAGTATCTTTAGGAAAATGAATCATCACTACGAATGTTCAAATTATAGGAGGAAGCATTCATGCCCAATTCATATCAAGGAACCAAATTAAAAGTTTTCGCACTCAATTCGTCGCCAGAACTAGCTCAAGAAATCGTAAATCATCTCGGTACCGAATTAGGAAAGTGTACAGTCAAAAAATTCAGTGATGGTGAAATTCAAATCAATATTGAAGAAAGTGTCCGCGGCTGCGAAGTATTTGTTATTCAATCTACATGCGATCCTGTAAATCAAAGTATTATGGAATTGCTTATTATGATAGATGCATTAAAACGAGCTTCTGTTAACACTATTAATGTCGTTATCCCTTATTATGGATACGCACGCCAAGATAGAAAAGCCCAACCAAGAGAGCCCATTACAGCTAAATTAGTTGCCAATTTAATTCAAAAATCTGGTGCAGACCGTGTGATAACTTTAGATCTACACGCTCCACAAACACAAGGCTTCTTTAATATCCCAGTTGATCAATTAGTAGGTATCCCGCTTCTTGCTGATTATTTAAATACGAAAGACTTTACACATGATGTTGTTGTAGTAGCCCCAGACCACGGCAGCGTAACCCGGGCACGTGAGCTCGCAGACCGCTTAAAAGCACCTATCGCTATTATCGATAAACGAGGTCCAAAAGATTTCGGTCCCCGCGAAGTAAACGTTGTTGGTAATATCGAAGGAAAAACGGCAATTATTATAGACGATATAGTGGATACTTCTTATCGGATAACTACTGCTGCGAAAGCCTTACTTGATAATGGCGCTGAAGAAATATACGCATGTTGTATTCATCCCGTTTTATCTGAACCCGCTATTGATATGATACAAGAATCACAAATTAAGGAATTGATTGTAACAAACAGCATTCCACTTACAGAAGAAAAAAGAATCGGCAAGATTACACAGTTATCTATTGCTGAATTACTAAGTGATGCCATCAGCCGCGTTTATGAACATAAGTCAGTAAGTGTGTTATTTAAATAAACTGCTTTAAGCAAAAGGGTTGTCCTGTTGGACAGCCCTTTTTGTTAAAAAAATGTTGATTTAATAAAATAGATAATTTTCCATTGTCTCGTACTCCATCGCTGGCATAATCCAACTAGGTACAAATAGACTCCAGCAAAAATCTATTTTGCCTGAGAGCCTATAAGTGTAAGTGTCTATTTACTATTTCGCGAATTAGATTACTCTCAGCATTACAATTCCATCGATTTCCTTTAATTGCTTAGATAAAAGAGGAACAATCTCATCCGCTACTTGGTTATCAATATCTATCATCGTGTAAGCATATTCGCCACGGCTTCTATTTATCATATCGGCAATATTTAACTGATAGGTAGAAATTACTTGTGTCATTTGACCAACCATATTAGGAACATTTAAATGGAATGCCGTCACCCGACGTTTTCCCGTATAGGGAATAGATGCATTCGGAAAGTTCACAGCGTTTTTCACATTTCCAGTTTCCAAGAAATCCTTTACCTGACGCGCTGCCATTACCGCACAATTTTCTTCTGATTCTCCTGTAGATGCACCAAGGTGTGGAATCGCAATCGTATTTTTCATTTGGAGAACATGTTCATTTGGGAAATCTGTTATATATCGTCCTATCTTCCCATCTTCCAATGCAACAGCCATGTCTATTTCATTTACTAGCTCTCCACGAGAAAAATTCAGAATTTGCGTACCAGGTTTCATTAAGGCAAAAGCCTTTTTATTAAACATTCCCTTCGTGTCTTCCGTTAATGGAACATGAACCGTAATATAGTCAGACTCTGCAAATAATTGATCTAATGTCATTGCTCGCTTAACATTACGTGATAAATTCCAAGCAGTATCGACAGAAAGAAATGGATCATACCCAATAACATCCATATCAAGGGCAAGAGCATCGTTTGCTACCAGAGCACCAATTGCACCTAAACCAATTACACCTAATGTTTTTCCTTTAATTTCATGTCCAACAAATTGTTTTTTACCTGTTTCCACAAGTTTTGGAATTTGATCACCTTCCGAAACAAGTGTTTTGGCCCATGATACTCCTTCAAATAAATTTCGGGAAGAAGCCATTAATGACATGAGCACCATCTCTTTTACGGCATTTGCATTCGCACCAGGTGTATTAAATACAACAATTCCTTTTGCTGTACATTGTTCAACCGGTATATTATTGACTCCTGCTCCTGCACGTGCTATTGCCTTTAAATTATCTCCCAATTCCAACCCATGCATATTAAAGCTGCGCAAAAGAATCGCATCAGGATTGGCACTCGTATCATCCATTGTAAAATTCCCTTTTTTAAATACATTTAGTCCACTTGCTGCAATATTATTTAACGTCTTAATTGTTTTTACTTCTTTAACAGTCGTAGTGCTCATCTCCATTGCTCCCTTTTTCATCAATTATATTCTTTGTAAGCTTGGAACATACTGCTTCCCTTTTTTAACGGAAATAGTAAAAAAAGAAAAAGGCAAGGAGTTCATTCCCTTACCTCTGCCCAGGCGAACGGCATACGACACTATGTGCTCCCCTACGGTTATCCGTATTTCGCCAGTTACACATAGCCTTTAGATTGCCTCCATTCTATCAGACTATTCAGTATTCATCAATTACTAATTTATTATTAATTTTGTTCTTTTCTATGCTTTTTTTAGAACGGTTTACTGATATAACTTATTTTTCTTTATATATTGATAGCACTTTTCTGGCAAAAGATACCTTGGTTCTCCCCCCATTGAAAACTCTTCCCGTATATACGTAGAGCTTATTTCCATGGACAGTCCCTTATCTAACAAGTGAAAGGTCTTCCCATCATCATGATTGCGGAGAAGTGGTGAGCGGCTGATCGTGGAAAGCATATCAACTCCATTTCGGGCCATAACAATAAATCGATTTTCCGCTACCAATTCTTCCCCTTTGGTCCATTTGCCTTGTCCAATATCAACAAGTAAATCGGCTCCCATAATGAAATATACTTCGTCTTCTGGAAATAATTTTTTAAAATAATTCATTGTGTGATACGTATAGATTTCCCAGCCATCTTGCTTCATTTCATAGTCATCGACTGCAAATTTATCATTGTCAGCTATTGCCATATTGACCATCTCTATGCGATGTTCATCAGCTGTTTCCATTGTTTTATCTCTTCTTTTGCTCGAAGAAGGAAGAAAGATAACTTTATCTAACTTACATCGATGAGCAACTGTGCTAGCTGTCCAAAGATGAACATTTGTAATAGGATCAAAGGATGATCCATAAACCCCTATTTTTCTCACATATTTTCCTCCCTTTTAAATTCGGTTCGTCTTCCCCTTCATTTTCTCGATATAATTGCGCTTGTTTTCCCAGCAAGCCTTACTTAAATCAACTGGATACTCTTCCGGATTGAGCGTTCTTTTATATTCATTCCATAACAACTCTAGATTTTCCTCGACCTTTTTTTGAATATCCGTTAATAGTGGTGGAGTTATTTGAATTTGTCCATTCTTTATAACCGGATGATGTAGTTCAATTGCCTGGTAGTTTGTTACCACCTTATTCAAATAAGGATGAACAGGATGAAACATTTTTAAAGGTTCTTGTGTGATAGCTTCAGTTGCGAGGGTAATGTAATCACCTTCTGCATGACCATTTTCCTTATTAATAATTCGATATACCCTTTTCTGCCCTGGTGTGGATATCTTTTCCGGATTTCCAGATAATTTTATTGTATCTCTCATTTCACCTGATTCATTTTCAATGCTTACTAATTTATACACAGCTCCTAATGCTGCCTGATCGAACGCTGTTATCAGCTTTGTGCCAATTCCCCAAATATCAATCTTTGCTCCTTCTGCCTGTAAATTCATAATTGTATACTCATCTAAATCATTCGATGCGATAATTTTCGCATCGTAGAACCCGGCTTCATCAAGCATTGCTCTTGCTTTCTTAGAAAGATAGGCTAAATCTCCACTGTCTAAGCGAATTCCTTTAAAATTAATTTTGTCACCAAATTCCTTTGCTACCTTTATGGCATTGGGTACACCAGAACGAAGTGTATCATATGTATCCACTAAAAAAACGCAGTCTGTATGCGCCTCCGCATATTTCTTAAAAGCTTCATATTCATCTTGATAAGCTTGAACTAATGCATGTGCATGTGTACCAGATACAGGTATGCCAAAAATCTTACCAGCCCTTACATTACTAGTGGCGGAAAATCCCCCGATATAGGCAGCCCTTGTTCCCCAAATCGCCGCATCCATTTCCTGCGCTCTTCTTGTTCCAAACTCCATCGCCGTTTGACTGCCAATAACCTGTTTCATTCTCGCAGCTTTAGTGGCAATAAGTGTTTGATAATTAACAATATTTAATAATGCTGTCTCCACTAATTGTGCTTCTGCAAGTGGAGCTTCCACACGTAGAATAGGTTCATTAGCAAATACTAGCTCTCCTTCTTCCATGCAATAAATGTCTCCTGAAAAAGTAACATTTTTTAGATAATCTAAAAAGTCCTCTTTATAGCCAACTCCACTTCTTAAATAATCAATATCACTATCCGTAAATCGGCAATTTTTTATATAAGATAAAATCCGTTCTAAACCAGCAAAAACGGCAAAGCCATTACCAAATGGCAGCTTGCGAAAATAAAGTTCAAATACAGCTTTTCGTTCATGTATTCCATCTCTCCAATAAGTCTCCATCATATTAATTTGGTAGAGATCGGTATGAAGCATAAGACTGTCATCAGCATATTTCATCTAAAATTTCCTCCTCCAAATAAATTCACTTCTGCATTCAAAAATTATTTATTACCAAAAGGATGTGACAAATCTTTGTATCTTATATAATTATCCTTTTATTCGTCAAATCATTCTTTTTTTAGCAAAGCTTTTCAGATATATAGTATAAAATTTATTTTTAAAAGTAATATAATGAATTTCTTTGTATATCTTTTGCTGTTAAAGTTTAGATGCAATTCAATCACTCTGTCCCTCACTATTGTTCCCTAACCATTAAAAGGATACAAAAAAGCAAGCAGTTCAAAATAACCACTTGCTCGCCTTCACTTCTATTAAAACTTTACTTTTTCTAAAAATAACCCATTCGCTTCTGCCATCATGCCTGTTAGGCTGCGATCCTTTGTTTCCATAATTGCTGGAATAGCATCAGCTTCAATATTTCCTAAGCCAACTTCAATCAATGTACCAACCATTTTTCTGACCATATTATAAAGGAAGCCATCGCCGCTCACGCGAATTTCTATAAATCCGTCAACTTCTTTTATATCAACAAAGTATACTTCTTTCACCATAGACTTTTTCTTTGATTTAGCATTGGAGAAAGCTGTAAAATCATGTTTCCCCACAAAATAGGCAGCTGCTTGTTCCATTTTCTTTAGATTTAATCGTTTCTCTACATGCATGCTATATTTACGCATAAATGGATGGGTATACGATTTATTCCATATTTTATATAAATATGTTTTATCCTTCGCATTATATCTCGCATGAAAGCGATCAGGTACAATCTGTACTTTTGATATACTAATATCATTTGGCAAGTAATGGTTTAAATAATTCATTACTTCTTTTTCCGTCATCTCTTTCTTCATTTTAAAATTGGCAACTTGAGATAAGGCATGTACCCCTGCATCTGTTCGGCTGCAGCCAATAATTTCAATCTTTTCTCCTGCCATTTCTGTTAAGACATTTTCAATTTTCCCTTGAATAGATTGGTCTCCATTTCCCAGACGCTGCCATCCTTTGTAACGTCCACCATCATATTGAATAAGCATTTTATAATTTTTCATTTTTTCTCCTGTTCTTTCCCTCTTTATTTTCTTTATTATAAACAATGTATAAACGCCCTTGTTTACCGCTTTATTAACACGTAATCATCTTACTAACTGAATTCCTTTAAGAAAACATACTCCTTAATGAATATTATCTCATTATACACTATGAATCCTCAAACCTTCATTAGCTAAAAACTCAGTTTATTACAAGAATTATTTCTTTTTTATAAAAAATTATTTTATTTATTTCCTAAATAATAGAAACAATGTTAGAGTATGATATAGCAGTATACTTTAGAAAGAGTTGTAGGTGATCAATGATGATTGAAATTAAAACATCTCCCTTAAGTGATGGAGAATTCAATAGAGGCGTATTTGCTACATGTGATATCAAAAAAGGTACTTTATTCCATGAAGCTCCCGTTGTTCCATATCCTAATGAGCAGCATAAATATATCGAAAGAACCGTGCTAGAAGATTATGTTTATGAATATGGGATTAACCACAGTGCTGTTGTTCTTGGATACGGCATGCTCTTTAACCATTCCTATGAACCAAATGCAACATATGAGATTAATTTTGATAAGCATACATTTGACTATTATGCTTATAAGGATATAAAAGCTGGTGAAGAAATATTAATCAATTATAATGGCGAAGTCGATGATTATGAGCCGTTATGGTTTAATAAAGACAAAGAGAATGAAGATTAAAAAGAAAAAAGACTCGATATCACATCGAGCCTTTTTTCTTTTTCCATTTTGATTCGTATTCCGCTTTTTCCAAATGGACCTCCTTTAATAAACTTACCGTCATTAAGATCATAATAACGGAAAAAGGGAGAGCGGCTATAATCATCATATTTTGTAAACCATCTAATCCCCCTGAATAAAGTAAGACAAGCGAAATAGAGGTAAGTAAGAGTCCCCAAATTACTTTAATTCTATTGCTCGGATTTTGTGTACCATTGGCAGAAAGCATACCTAAAACGAAAGTACCTGAATCCGCTGAGGTAATAAAGAAAACACCAATTAATACAATTGCTAAAATAGATAATACCGCACTAAGAGGAAAATGTTCTAAAAGAGCAAATAATGTTTCTTCCGTTGCGAAGGTGGAAATAGAACCTAATCCCTTATGCTCGATAAACATCGCATTACCCCCAAATACTGTAAACCATAAAAACCCAATTATGGAGGGGATAAATAAGACAAACGTAACAAATTCACGGATTGTTCTTCCTTTGGAAATTCTAGCAATAAAAATTCCAACAAACGGTGACCATGCAATCCACCAAGCCCAGTAAAAAATGGTCCAAGTATTTATCCATTGACGATTTTCACCATTTAAAGGGGAAATCCGGAAGCTCATGCGCACTATATTCTGTAGATACGTCCCCACTGTATCTGTAAATAAATTGAGGATAAAGACTGTATTCCCCAAAATAAATACAAATAAAAATAAGACAAATGCTAGTATCATATTCATATTGCTAAGAATCTTAATGCCTTTCCCTAAACCTGAAACAGCAGAGAGTAAAAATAAGATGGTAACTATTACAATAATAATAAATTGAGTTAAAAAACTAGAAGGAACCCCATAAAGAAAAGAAAGCCCTCCATTAATTTGTACCGCACCGAATCCTAGTGTTGTTGCTATTCCAGTAACTGTCGCAAACACAGCGATAATATCAATGATTCTTCCTAATCTTCCATCCATAGAATTACCTAGTAATGGTTTTAAGGTCGAACTAATTAACGTCTTTCCTCCCTTGCGAAAGGTAGTATAAGCAAGGCTTAATGCCACAATTCCATACACTGCCCATGCATGAATTCCCCAATGAAAATAGGTAAATCTCATAGCATCTTTCATGCCTTGTTCTGTTCCAATCTCATTTGTAGGTGAACTAATTGCATAATGACTAAGTGGTTCCGCAGTCCCGTAAAACACAAGTCCGATTCCCATTCCCGCGCTAAAAAGCATTGCTAACCATACTATTCGAGAAAATTCTGGCTTATCCTCAGGTTTTCCTAATTTAATTCTTCCTACCGGACTTATTAATAAGTATAAACATATTATCACGAAAAACGTAACGACAATTAAATAATACCAGCCAAAAGAATCTGTAATGAAAGATTGTGCATTAGCTGAGGTTTGTTCAAGCGATTCTGGTGCAAATACTCCTATTAATACAATCACTAATAAAATAATTACAGAAACATTAAAGACAAGATGATTTTTAAACTTCATATAATAAATTCTCCTTCTAATAATCGAATACTAATCTATGTAGAATTGCTGCCTAGGTTATTATTATCCTTTATTAGGAGAATTAAACAAACACTATCCCTTTCAGCTTCTTAGAGAGGTGCTATTCTTTTTCCAGGAACTCTACTGGACTCCCTAATTGCTTCTAATACTTGTTGATTCATTACTCCCGTCATAAAATCTGGGAAACCTAATCTTACCTCCCCATTTAGCATTTTGGAGAAATCTTCCCATTCTGTCAAATAGACCGATTTGGGAACATGCATTTTTTTCTCCACAAGTTCACCCGTTTCCTCATTAACTTGAATTAAATAAACGATATCTTCTTCCTTTGTACTTGCATGAAGCGTTCCTTTATCTCCAAAAATCGCTATCTCATGCTGATTTCCTGATCCAATCGCATTTCTAGTTGTTTGAAATGTACCAATAATGCCGTTTTCCATCCGGGCCTGAAAGCTTGCAAAATCATCAATAGCGAATTCTTTCGATTCATTCGAATGCTCTAATTTTCTTTTGGTAATAAAACTTTCCAATATTGCCGATACCTCTTGGAATGGTCCAAATAGATAATGTGCCATATCAATCATATGGGAACCTAAATCTCCTAATACGCCTGTTCCTGTAATGGCAGGATTAAAGCGCCACATATAAGGAGTTTGATACGATGGAGCTCCCCAACCTTGCAGATACTGAATAGAAAAATTTCTTATTTGACCGATTTCCCCTTTTTCCAGCAATACTTTTACAAAGCGAAATGCAGGAGTGTATCGATAACTAAATCCTACCATACAGGGAATAGGTTGTTTTTTATATTTTTCTGCAAGCTGCTGTGCTTCCTCATAATCCAAAGTAAATGGTTTTTCTGTTAAAATAGGCATCTTCCGTTCCATACAATATTCTAAAATAGGTGCGTGAACATTATTAGGGGTGACAGAAACAACTGCATCTATTTTTTGAGAATCAATTAGCTCACGGAAATCTTGATATTGATTTTCTGTTTTAATAGCTAATTGCTCGCCGACTTTTTTTAGTCTTACACGATTCGAATCACAGATTGCCTCTATTTTAAATGTTCCAACATTTTGCAGTCCTTTGATATGAGACTGAGCCATTCCGCCAACGCCAATTATTCCTATTCGTATTACTTCCATTCTACTTCTCTCCTTTTTTATTTTCATATTTTGAAAAAATTCTCTTCAATATAATTGTGTTCAGCAAAGCAAAAATGGAAAATCCCCCGAATGTAAAGAAATAGATACCTGTCATAAAGCCAGTAAAAGACGAAATAATGAAGATTATAGGTAAATAATTAATGATTAATAACAGGACGAGGAAGGGAAAGTGAAATCCTCCCATTAATAAAGAATTCACCATACCTGTTTTTATTGAATCCTCAAATCTAGATAAGTAGGGGAAAATATATAAGATTAATGTACTGTAGAGAAAACCAAAGAAAAGAGTGAGACTCATAAAAATGATTTTCCAAATACCACTTGTGTATACAAGATAATAAATATCGCCAAACAGTATGACAGCAATCCCTATTAAAAGAAACCAAACGAAAGAACTTTGTTTTAGATTCTTTTTAAACGCTTTGATATAACTTCGCCAGACAGATGGATCTTCCCCATTTATTATTTTAAAACTGACTGTATATAAAGCTGTCAGTGAAGCACCTATTGTCACAACAGGGAGAGAAAAAAGAATAAAAATTAAATTTAATAAAAATATATCCACCATTCTCGCTAATTTTCTGCCAATCAGACCATCTATTTGAAAAAGGGAACTCATTTCATTCACCTTCCTTTTCCGAATTAGTCCTATAAAAGTTACCTAGTCTCCATATAGAAGTAACAGCCAGAATATATCAATTCTCTGACTGTTATATTTTTGAACTATTTTAATGATTCTTGATAGCGGTTAAACGCATTGTTTTGAATTTCCATAAATTCATCGTAGCCCATTTTCTTTAATTGACTTATATAGTCATCCCACTCTTTTTCTATGCCACCTTCTACAACCCATTTTGATTGCATGGAATTTACATAGGAAGTTAAATCTACATTTAATGTGTTTAAACGCTGCATTTCTTCTGCCGTAAAACTTACTGTTGGAAATTGCTCTCTTGCATATTCACTTATTTTTTTGTCCAATTCTAACTTCAATCCATCCCCACTGTCTGTAGGCAATGTTACCTTTTCATTAAAACCGTCCTCAATGTACTTTGGACCAAAATCACGGAATGAATTTGTCCAGGCAAAAATATCTGCAGATTCGCCTTCTGGTGCATCCAGTACTTGATATGATCCATCATCCTTCTTCTCTACCCCAATTCCAAAGGAACCATAAAAAGTTTGAATGCTTGCATCCTCTGTATAAAACTTATCCGCCCATTGCAGCAATTTCGCCGGGTCCTTAGCTTGGGTAGTAATTAGTAGTTCATTTCTCGAATATGTTTCTGTATCAGAAATGACATATCTTTCTCCATCCGGACCTTTTAGTGGAGCTAATGGTACATATTCTTCGGCATTTGGACCAAATACAGCATCTGGAGTCCAGCCGAAGGCAACACCTACTAATGCATCGTTTTCATCTTTACGCTTTGCTTCTGCCATTGAATCATCTTGTGTAAACAGTTCCTGATCGATTAAGCCATCCTTGTATGCTTGATGCATCCATGCAATCCCTTCTTTATATTCTTCTTGTGTTGGAATGTAAGAAGGCTTTCCATCTTTTAGCGTCATTAAGCCGGCTTTATCATTACCCTTTGTTACACCAAACGGTAATATAAAGCCATAAATATTCCCCCCATATGGAATTTCATCATTTAAGTCGCCATTTCCATTGGCATCCTTTTCCTTAAATGCTTGAAGAACATGATAGAAATCTTCATACGTATCTGGCATTTCCAAGCCCAAATTGTCTAACCATTTTTGATTAATAAACAACTGATTTCCTGTCAATGGTCTTAAAGGCAATTTCTTAGGCAAGCTATAAATATGACCATCTGGAGAAGTAACTAAAGCTCGCAGAGACGGCTCTTTGTCAAATGCTGCCATTAAATTCGGCATATTTTCGGCAATGAGATCCTCTAGGGGAATAAAGAGACTTTGATTTTGGGCAATATCTCCATCACTTAAAGCAAGTGATCCCCAAAATGCATCTGGTAAATCTCCACCTGCCATTAAAACTGATTTCTTATCCCCCCATTCTGAATTCAAGTAAATATCCCAATCGACATTAATTCCTGCTTCTTTTTCCGTCTCTTCTACAAAGCCTTTTAGAAAATCATCTCCCCAGTCTGACCAGCGGACGGTTGCAATTCGGTATTCTCCATCTTCCTTTTCTGTTGGGTTCGTATTAGCATTACTGCAGCCAACTATTAAGCTACTTGCTAAAACGACACTCAATAACCCTTTCCAGCTTCTCTCTAACATCTTTTCCTTCCCCTCTCTTATTCTTTAATGGAACCAACCATGACACCTTGATTAAAATATTTCTGTAAAAATGGATATAAGCACATAATTGGTGCAGTTGATACAACAATCGCTGCATATTTCATCATTTCAGATAATCTTCTCAATTCCGATGCGAGTTCACCAGATGCAGTACCAAGTAAGGATTCATTGGAAATTAAGATTCTTCTCAACACTAATTGGAGTGGCTGTAAGTCTTCGTTCGAAATATAAATTAATGCATTAAACCATGAATTCCAAATACCAACAGCCGTCCACAATCCAATTACAGCTAAAATGGCTTTTGATAATGGCAGCACAATCGTTAGAAAGTAGCGTATGGTTCCGCAGCCATCAATTTGAGCGGCTTCCCACAATGTATCAGGGATACTATTTTTGAAGAATGTTCGAGCGATAATAATATGAAAGGAAGACACTGCAAAAGGCAATACCATTACCCAAAAGGTATCAAGTAATCCAAAGCCTTTTACGACTAAATAGGTTGGTACCAAGCCCCCGCTGACGAACATAGGAATTAGGATAAAAATAGAAAGCCACTTTTTCCCGAATAAGTCAGACCTTGATAAAGCATATCCGGCAGGAATATTAACAATTATGGCAATAATCGTCCCTGCTGCTGTATAAATAATCGTATTGACATACGATCTCCAAATAATCTCCTGCTTAAATAATTCAATATAGCCATCCAAGCGCCACTCTTTTGGCCAAAACCATACATTCCCATTGGTTACATCTGTTGGATTACTAAATGAAGCAATAATAATAAACCAGAGAGGATATACAATCATTGAAATCATTAAAATAGCAATTGTGTAAACAGCTATGTCAAATAAGCGATCATTCCACCTTTTTTTCCTTTTTAACTTTTTATTGAATTTTTGAATAAGTGTTCCTTCCAATTCTAATGCCCCCCCTCCTACAATAAACTTGTTTTCGTAAGCTTCTTTGAAAGCCAATTGACAAAAAGTAATATGATTACATTAACTACCGTATTAAATAGCCCAATTGCTGTGGAAAGACTATACTGGAAGTTCTGCATCCCCACTTTATATACATAGGTGGAGATAACCTCACTGCCCGTTAAATTTAATGGATTTTGTAATAATAATACTTTTTCGAAGCCAACACTCAAAAGACTGCCGGCACGCAAAATTAATAGAATCATAGCCGTAGGCATAATAAGCGGTAAATCGATATGAATAATTTTTTGAATTCTGCTTGCGCCGTCCATTGTTGCAGCTTCATAATAAGTTGGGTCAATTGCTGACAAGGCAGCCAAAAAAATAATACTATCCCAGCCTAAATGCTGCCATACATCACTCCACACATATACACTGCTAAATAGTGCCGGCTTTGATAACAGGTTCGGCATTTCCATCCCAAATAAAGATAGAACATTTGCGATAAGCCCAGTACTCGGTGATAAAAAAATTAATATCATCCCGCACATTACCATTGTAGAAATAAAATGCGGCAAGTACGTTGTAACTTGAAAAACCTTTTTAAACATGCCAATACGCATTTGGTTACAGAGGATGGCTAAAGCTATCGGCAGAGGAAACCCAACTAACAGACTATATAAACTAATATATAAGGTGTTTTTCACCGTTAAACCAAATTGGTAGGAATGAAAGTACTGGATAAAATGCTTCATTCCAACCCAAGGACTATTCCAAATTCCAAGAGCGGGAGAATAATCCTTAAATGCCATGATAATTCCATACATCGGAATATACGTAAAACAAATTAATAGAATGAGAGTAGGCAGAAGCAACACATATAAGGGCAGACTTTTTTTGATTTGCTTTATGTGTCTTATTTTGTTTGGAATATTTGGTGTTACTTGCGTGTTTTTTTCCGTAGCTATCGTACTTTTCAACTCTTCCACCTCCTTTGTTTGATATAATCATTATATGAAAGCGCATTCAATAAAAATAGAGCTATACCGACCTGAAATAATACTAAACAGGATAGATTTTATCATTCCTTTCTAATTACACGAAGAAATAGCAGTATTCCGTTATTTTTCTGTCTTTTTTATATTTTTCTGACGGAATACTGCTAGAAATAGTTTGACAAATTAATATAATGATAATAAGCATGGGAGATGAGTAAATGGTCCGTTCTATTGATAAAAACCCATCCCGATCGATCAATTACTATTTAAAAGTACTGTTAATCATTATGGTCATTATCTTACTAATCAACATGTTTATTAGCATGTTAACCATCTCCATTACACGAAAACAAAGCATTGAGACGATTACCAATACGGTCAATCTTTATATGGAGAATGTGCGTACCAACTTAAAAGCAGTTGACCACTTTATGATTTGGACGGTCGTGCACGAGCCATTAATTGAAGAAATGGAAGAAAACATGAAGATGGACGAATTCCCCCGAGACTTAACTAATTTTCGAACGCGTATAATTGACTTTCAATACTCGACAGGTAAAGAGTTTCAGTTCTTTCTCGGTCTAAAAAGAGAATCCTTTTTTACCAATGCATCACCAATTAAACTGCCTTATCAAGATTATTTACAAATAAAGAATTACTTTTTCTCTAAAAATGACTCTCTGCATACATATGAAAACTTTAGCACTTGGAAAGCAATAAAAATAAACGGCGCCTTTTATTTTTATCATCTATTAAGCTATGAAAATCGGATTTTTGTTTGCCTAGTTTCTGCTGAAGACCTATTAAAGCCTCTAGAAAACTTTAATTTAGGGAGAAATGGCTCCATCGTAATGAAGCAAGAGAGAAGAACAATTTTAACCACCAATCAGTCAACAGCAAACGACGCAGCATCCTATGACTTTTTTACAAGTAAGTTACGGTTTCAAGAAAAACAAACTTTATTGCCATTTAGTCTACAAATAAACGTAGATCATTTTGGAGCATTTAAACATGTTGTTATTACACAATTCATCTTAATTTTAGCTACCATTGTTATTAGCATTATCTTATTTTTCATTTTGGTTTATATTAAAAATCGGTTAATCTTCCCTATTCAAAAATTCTCTAAAAATCTATCTGAACTAAACAATAGTACCAATATGATTGATTTTGAAAGTAGCAGTATCGTGGAGCTGGAGCAAGCTAACACCCAATTTAAAAACCTTATTCAAGAAATAAAAAAGTTAAAAATTAATATTTATGAACAAGAGCTTGAAAAGAAAAAAATAGAGATGGATTTTTTGCGATTACAGATTAAGCCACATTTTTATATTAATTGTTTATCAAGTATTCACAGTATGGCGGAAATGCAGATGTTTGCAGAAATCAAAAAAATGTCCATTGCTACATCCCGTTACTTTCGCTATCTTTTTCAAACAAATCTCCATTTTGTTTCATTAAAAAGGGAACTGGATCATATCCACGATTATCTTGCTATTCAACAATTATTACACGGACCGACTTTCCAATTTGAAACATCCTTTGCTTTAGACGTGGGGGAAGTACAAATCCCGCCATTGATTCTGCAAACTTTTATTGAAAATAGCATCAAACACGGACATTCAGCTATAAACGACGAGGATACACTTATTATTTCTCTAAACATATCCACTTTGAAAGCTGAACAAAAAATGAATATTACGATAAAAGATAATGGCCCTGGCTATCCATCAGATATACTAGATAAACTCGAAAACCAACTGCCCATTTCAGAAATTAATGGCAGGCAAATTGGAATAAACAATGTCATTCAAAGGCTTCAAATGCTTTATGGGAATAGTTTTTCCATTTCCTTTTCAAACGGAATCGAAAGTGGAACGATTGTTCAATTAGTTATCCCAACTCAATTAATGGAGGAATAAACAATGAATGTCTTAGTTGTAGATGATGATCGCTTTGTCGTTGCCTTATTAAAGGAGAAGGTCAATTGGGAGAATCTAGGAATTGAGCGAGTCTATACGGCCCATAATATCCGCCAAGCAAAGAATATATTTAAAAAACAAAGCATTCATTTGCTTATTTCAGATATTGAAATGCCGCAAGGTAGCGGCCTCGAATTATTGGCATGGGTGCGGCAAGAAGGCTATACAATCCAGACCATTTTCTTAACTAATTTTGCTGATTTTCATTATGCCCAAAAGGCGATTGAGCTTCAGAGCTTTGAATACTATTTAAAACCAATTGAAATCGATAAATTAGAATTCAGTATATTAAAAGCGATTAAGAAAGTAAAAGCCAATCAACAAAGTCAACAGGCCATCCAAGTAGGTCAGTATTGGCAGCAGAACAAACAAAAGCTAGTAGATCATTTTTGGAGTTCATATTTAAGAAACCATGAGTGGCTTCAAGCAGACCTAGAAGAACAATTACTAAAAAATCATTTAAATTATTCTACAGAAGACTATTTTTTGCCCATTTTACTAAATATATTTCCTTATCATATGTCTTTTAAAGAAAACAGCACGCCTATTTTTGAAATAGATAAAGCATTGGTTTCTAAACTAATTGTCCATTTAAACTCTACCCTTAAAGAAAAGCGCTTTTCTTTAGAGAGTATAGTCACCCTTGATATTAATAAAGAAAGCTATGTACTTCTTTTAAAAAAAAGTGATGAACAAACCTCATTCGTTTCATTATGCAAGAACTTAATCCATACGCTTAAGGAGGAGCTGTCAATAGATAGTCGTTTTAGTATTGGTTTTCCTGCTCCGTTAGTCAACATTCAGTCAGCAGTAAAGCAGCTCCAGCGAAAAAGTGACGATATGATTGAGTTTAGAAATTCTGTTCAGCACTTTCTATCTTATGAGATAACAGTCACTAGTTACACAGAACCTAATTTAGCTATTTTAGAGAAGTATCTGCAAAATGGAAACAAACAAAGCTTTTTAGCTAAATGTCGACAGTATTTAATTCACTTGAAAGAATCAAACGCTCTTAATCTTGATGTTTTATGTAATTTCCGTTTGGATATTACACAATTGTTATTTACACACTTAAAAAAGAAGGAAGTGCTTGCACACAAATTATTTGATGGAAATACAAATAACTTTTTACAAACACAATCATTGCGTTCAATCGATGATATGATGATTTATATTACTTACTTAGTTGATATTTCGCTGCAATATGTAGATTTTATTCACTCTCAGAAAACCGTTGTTAATACAATTTGTGACTATATTGATGAACATTATCATGAGAATATTACAAGAGATAATATTGCAAAGATTGTATATTTAAGCCCAGATTATATAGCAAGAATTTTTAAGAAAGAAACTGGACTCTCTCTTGTAAACTATATCATCAAAAAAAGAGTAGACATCGCTAAGGAGCTACTCATTCAAACTACATTACCAGTACATATAATCTCAGATAAAGTCGGATATGGAAATTACTCCTACTTTACCAAACTTTTTAAAAAAGAAACAAATTACACTCCTTTTGAATATAGACGAAAAGAAAAATCCTCCGCTTTATAAACAAAGCTAACCATCAGTATTTTCCCTTACCACTGATGGTTAGTTGCGCTTCCGAACTTTTACATCGAGCACCAAAACATCCAGCTTTCTCAAATTCAGCAGCTTGCGATGATTAGAATTACTGAATGATGATGTTAAGATAAAATTCCGGCCTTATTTGTCTATCTAATACATTAACAAGCTAATAAATTTATCTTCTTTTTCTTTATCATTTAGGAGCTAGTTCTACAGCTTGTCGCATTGCTTCCATTAAGCTTTTTTCATCTGCGATCCCTTTACCTGCGATATCAAATGCCGTTCCATGATCTACGCTTGTTCGAATAATTGGCAAACCAACGGTAATATTCACTCCGGCATCTAATCCTAGTACTTTCACTGGACCGTGTCCTTGGTCGTGATACATTGCTACTACAATATCAAAATCCCCACGTACAGTACGGAAAAATAATGTATCTGCCGGAAGTGGGCCTACTGCTTCTATCCCTTCTTTTTGTGCTCTTTCTACAGCAGGAATTACTTTTTCTTCTTCTTCTCCATAACCAAATAATCCATTTTCACCAGCATGTGGATTAATGCCGCAAACAGCAATTTTCGGATTAGAAATACCTGCCTTTTGTAAAGTATCATGAGCAAGTTTAATAACATGATAGACACGTTCGGGATTAATCATCTTAACCGCATCAAGAATTCCAACATGTGTTGTAACATGAATAACTTTTAAATTCGGAGCAGACAGCATCATAGAGAAATCTTGAGTACCAGTAAGATCAGCTAAGATTTCTGTATGGCCTGGATATTTATGTCCCCCTTTATGCAATGCCTCTTTATTTAATGGTGCTGTACATATTGCATGGATTTTATCTTCTTTTGCAAGCTCAATGGCTTTAGCAAGATATTGAAATGCCGCATTCCCAGCTTCTGGAGCCACTTTTCCTACCGGAAGTGTTTCATCCAATAAATTTAAATCTAAACAATAAACAGTACCATAATCATAGGTTATTTCGTTAATTTCCTCTACGGAAATATTTTGGATAGCTAAATCACTATTAACAAATTGTTTGGCTCTATTCAAAATCTTACTATCACCGATTACCAACGGTCTGCTAATCGTATACATTTCCTCTTTACCGAGACTTTTTAAAATAATCTCTGGACCAACCCCTGCTGCATCTCCCATTGTTATCCCTACAATTGGTTTTACAATACTCATACTATCACCCTTCTATTGTTAATTAAAAACTCTAATGCTTTTATTAATGAATCTTCTTGGCCAAAGCCTCCTGCTTTCGTTACCGCCCAATAGCTTTTCATTTCTGTTCTAATTTTTCCAAAAGGAAGTCCTGGTTCAATTTCCATATATAAATCCATTTCTGTTACTCCCAGCGCACGACATACTGCCTTGGCAGTATCTCCGCCTGTTAAGACTAACCCTTTAATAAAAGGAGCATTTTTTACTATATGGGTTGAAATGATACCCAATCCATTTGATATTGCTTCACTAACATCATTTTTACTTAATCCTAGTATCTTACCTGCTTCAATGGCACGCTTTCTATTGTCATCATCCGCTTCTACATAAAGTACAAAATGGTTGTGTTCTTTATTCTGCTGGATTATTTCCATAAACTCATCCAGCCTATAGCTACCATTTATTAAATCCACAGGGTCAACCTGCATAAAATAAGAATCTTGCAGTCTATCAACCTTATATAATTGTTTTTTCGTTACGGGAGATAAGCTTCCAGATACGATCAAAGTAGTTTGGATTTCCATATCTTCCTGTTCTTTTACTGATGAAGGCATTAAATGCAGCATTCCCGGCAGATATTCTATCAGTCCAGCAGATCCTGCCCAAATAATCGATTTATTTTGCTCAGAAAATAGTTTAGCAATATTTATGAGATCCTCCTCAGATTCGGCATCACAAACAAACCATTTATTCCCTTCCACTAAGGATGATTGTATAAAACTGTTTATCTCCTCTTTAGACTTGTGCCAAACTTCCTTATTAACCAATGTAATTTTCCTGTTATTTTTCGAATTTAAAAGCTTTGGCAAAAACGATTCCTGTACAGGTGTCTTCGGATCATTGGAAAATTCGGTTTCTGTAATGATTTTACCGTCTACAAAATGGTGTCCATTGATGGTTTGACGTCTCATTTTAGGATAGGCCGGCGCAATAACAATCATATCTGGTTTATAAACAGATTCTAGCGCTGCCAGTTCTGCCTCTAAATTGCCTCTTAACGTGGAATCTACCTTCTTATAAATATGTTTATACCCGTTTCTTTTGAGAAAGGATGCTGCCTCTACTACTGCCTTATATGCATCCTCTTCCTCTTTCGCTCTACTGTCCGTATCTACTATTAGAACATCAGAGACCATATCTTTAGATAAATTTTTATAATCAAACACAACACTAGTAGATAATTTTTTTATTGCCAGCTGCACACCAGAATCGTTAGCGCCTGTTAAATCATCAGAAATAATCCCCATTTTGTTTTTCACGTCGAACACATCCTTACCTTACATTTTGATACCTTGTTCCTCAAACTTATATCCTTTTTTTTCTAATCTTTTCACTAAGAAACCTACATAGATTGGAAGCAGTATTGCCGTGGTTACCACCGATGCGGCCACCTGTACTGTTGCAATATCGACCACTGACGCAAAACTAGCATTTGCAGCGGCAATTACAGCAGGTGTAGCAACCGCATTACCAGCTGTGGAGCCCTCAGCAGCTCCAACAATCGGATTCCATTTTAAAAGCTTGAACACATAGTAACCAGCAGTTCCAGTTACAAAAACGGTTAATAAGCCTAGAATAATACCAGCCAAGCCACCTTCAAGAATGGCAGAAAAATTGATGCCCATACCGAGAGAAAAAGCAAAGAATGGAATTAACATAGAACTTCCACTATCTAAGAAATCTCTCATTTTATCATCTAAATTACCTAATACCATCCCAACTATGATCGGAAGAAGCACAGAGATAAAAGAAGTAATAGAAAATAAACCGTCCACAAATCCCATTGCACCAAAAATGGATAGAGCAACCATTGTCAAAAATGGTCCATCATTAAGAGCTAATAAGGAATACGCAGCTCTGTCTTCCTTACTTCCGTATTGCCCAACTAAAGCAACAAATAATCCTCCATTACTGTTTGTCATAGCGGCAATTACTGCAATAGGAGCTAAACCAAACCAAAGACCATTATCTCCAGCAAATAGATACGCTAGTAATCCAAAGGCTGCACCAACAACCCATTTTGTGATTAATAATGTAGCCCCTTTCCCAACAGATACCCCAAATGACTTTACATTTATTTGCGCTCCCGTACACAATAGAAATAATGCAATTAAAGTAGATGATCCATTAACAAATAAAGCCTCTGTAAAATTCCCGATTCTGAGAAGGTTTGGAGCAAATGTATTTAATAGTGCTGCAATTAGCAACGGAACTACCATCATCCCTCCAGGAATCCGTTCTAACGTCTCTTTAATCTTCATAATTTTAACACTCCTTTTTATATGTTTCAATTTTAAACAATAAGTAATCGTTTACAAATAAAATTGTAACTGCTTTCAACTATTACCACAATAGAATTAGTATAAAACGTTGCAAAATGAAACAAAAAAATAAAAAAACTGAAACTGTTATTGTTTCAGTTCAGACTGTAGACAAACTCCTGTATTTTGGAAATAGAAGTTTGAGTAAAGTATATTTATTAATCTCTTTGAATTTAGACGTTACTTTCCGCTCCGGGGGTTCGCTTTCCGTGGGGCTCGCGCTGAGCCGCTTCGGCTTTCAGCCTGCAGGGTCTCAGACTGTCTCGCTAATCCCACAGGAGTCTCACCCCCTCCACTCCAAGCAACGCATGAAAATGCATTTTTACTTCTCCAATATCTTTTTGTCGACAAGCTGAACTGAAACTGTTATTGTTTCAGTTTTCTCCACAAAGTTGTTCGATTAATCCCGAGTCTTTCAGCAACTTTTGTTTGATTATAATGTTCTTCTTCCATGACGGCGTCAATAATTCTTTTTTCTATTTCCTCTAATGTACCTTGTAAATATTTATTATCCATAGTTTCCATTTTATTCAACCTCTCTCCAAGAAGCTGTTGTATCAACCCTTTCCCTATTACAAACCCTTTTTCTTCCTTAACAGCATCATGAATAAGTAGATATAATTCTTCAACATTTCCTGGCCAAGAATAAGATTCCAATACTTGCCATGCATCTTCCTTTATCTTGATTGCTGAGGTGCCAAATTCAGAATGAAATGCAGTTAAAAAGTGGGTCACTAATGGTCTGATATCCTCTTTACGTTCAACCAAAATTGGTAAATCAACTCGGATAAATTCGAGATACGGAAGAGCAGTATACCCATTTATGCCTGACGTCTCCATCGCTATTATAATTGTGATGACATTATTGTAATTACTCTTTACTTTTCCAACAAATATCCTTAACTCTTCCAGGCTTAACATCTCTATTTCATTCAAATAAATCGTTTTTATATCAGGATCCAACTGTTGGTTCATATTTATAAATGCTTTGGCAGACATAACTGCTAAAAGACCATTTCCTCTATTTTTTTGGAAATGAATCCATTTGGTGATTAACTTTTTTCCTGTGCCAGATTTCCCAATAAGTATCCAGCCATTCCTGCTAAGATTACTTTGAATCTTTTCTATGCACCTCTTCATACTATCACTTTTAGAAAGGATAACTGGCGGAGTTGGTACATCTATAATATGTAAGGAGTTATCCAGTACTAAATCTTTCATAGAAGAAAAGGCAAATAAATAATGAAGTTCCCCTTCTATCTTTATAGGAATCATCATCTGTTTTACTCGTTTATACTGATTCGTTTCAATGATATCTAATTCTTCTTTACTATCACTTTTTTGTTGAATGATATTTATCATTTTTTTGACCGAAAGCGGGGAATCACTAAATCGTTTCCAATTTTCATAGACAATATTTCCATCACGATTCATTACAATGACATCCGAAAACTGTCTCTCTATAATGGTTTGCATAATAGTCATTTGAAAACGCTGCTTTCTCAGCATTCGGTAGATGCTCTTCACTTCTTTAATGGCTTCAAATATTGCCTCTCTGCCTGATTGTATTAGTATTCCTTCTAGATTATATTTAGCGGCCGCATCACGAGTAATAACATCTCCAATAATTAATTGATATCCATCTATTTTCAATTGATTGACTAATGGATCAACTTCAATAGCATCCTCGATTGTAAATACTTCAATAGGTATTTCTAACAAGTCCGTTATCGCCTTCGCGCCCATTGTAATGTTAGAAAAACCCACAATCGCTTTCTTGCCTGGATAATCATTTGCCAGGGTCAAGACACGGAGCATATCATAACCAGAAACATGTATGTCAACAACTGGAATAGTCACTTCTTGCTCTATTAATTGAGCAGTCCCCCCACGACTTATAATAACCTCAATGCCCTGTTTTTCAGCCTCCTTTGCAATTGGAATTGCTTCTTGAAGATTGGCCAATTCAATTTTCATATTAAGTTCAGGTTCTACTTTTATGCATTCTTCCATCACATGCTCCAAAGCAGGATAAGGAGCAATTAATAACGTTTTAATTCCCATTTTATTCACCTATTATTATTTATTACTTTATACATTGAAAGAATTATGTCTAGATGTCAAGTTTCGTTCATAATTTACTAGATACTGACAAGTAAATAGAAACTTTAAAAAAAACAAGTCAAGTAAAAGACAAGTTCCATGCCGCAACAGACAGTCTTACCTTCTAACTGAAGGATGCATATCTGGTCTTATACTTGAAAAGATTAGGATAATTAATGGTTAAAGACGGACAATCTCTATATTAATAATGAAACCAATTTGTTCCATTACATTACACTACAGACACACGTTGCGCTGGGAAGCAACCTTCTATGCTCCACCGTTATCTTTTATCCATACAAAAACCCCAGCTCTTGTGGTGTCCAATAATTGGGGTGCAGTTTAGTGACGCGGAGACTCAGACGTAGCCCCATGGGAAGCGAGGTGTATTCAGACTGCGTGAGATTACCACAAAGCTTCTTTCTTAAAATAAATAAAAAACCCAAACAATTATACGAATGTTTTTTAGTGTGTACGTATAATTGTTCGGGATTAAATTTAATTAATACTTATATCCCAGCCTTTTTCTTTTTTTAGACTCTTAGTATATCTCCTAATCCTTAATCGGTTTACCAAACACTGGAAGCCCATTCTCATCCCAAGTAAATACTTGTGCCCTCGCGTGGCGATCTGGATTATTCAAAGGATCTCCCTCTATTTCTGTATATGGTCTTGCATGATAGATAAGAACATCTTCCCTTCCATCTTCACTAATAGTAAAGCTATTATGTCCTGGTCCATATTGTTGATTCTCTGGGGCGCTGCTAAAAACTGGCTTATCTAATTTAGTCCAAGAATATCCATCTAATAAATCGGAATTTATATCGGCCCAAAGCATTCCCATGCAATAATTTTCATCGGTTGCACTAGCTGAATAGGTTATGATGACTTTTCCATTTCTAATCAACACCGCAGGACCTTCATTCACTAAAAATCCGATTTTCTCCCAAGAGTATTCAGGAATAGATAATAATAACTGCTTCCCTTTTAAGGTCCAAGGATTTTCCATTTCAGATAGATATAGATTAGAATTTCCTGGAATAGCCGGTTCCTTTTGTGCCCACACATAATAAAGCTTGTCGTGCAATTCAAACACAGTTGCATCTAAACTAAAACTTTCCTGAGCCGTTTTTACTTGACCCTTTTCAATCCATTTTCCAGTTAGAGGGTTTTCATCAGCGCATTCAAGTACAAACATACGATGCTGAAAAATCCCATTTTTAGGGTAATCATACTCTGCTGCGGCAAAATAGATGTACCATTTTCCACGGATAAAATGAATTTCCGGAGCCCAAATTAAAGAGCTTAATGGGCCTGTTGAATGAGCATGCCAAACAAATGCACTTTCACCATTTTTCAGCCCATTTAATGTTCTAGCTCTGCGGACTTCTATTTTCTGATAGCCAGGGACAGAACCAGTGAAATAATAGTAGCCATCTGTGTGTTTATATACCCAAGGATCTGCTCTTTGTAAAACAATTGGGTTGTTATAATGAACTGTCTTAACATTCGTCATCTTACTCTCTCCTTTTTATCCATTACATTTCAAACTAAAAAGA
Source organism: Niallia sp. FSL W8-0951 (assembly GCF_038006525.1). Classification (NCBI taxonomy): domain Bacteria; kingdom Bacillati; phylum Bacillota; class Bacilli; order Caryophanales; family Bacillaceae; genus Niallia; species Niallia sp. FSL W8-0951. Next base: position 454,386 of record NZ_JBBOVK010000001.1, on the reverse strand, counting down.
TTATCTCCCATCAAATTATCCCATAACCATAGACGTGATTATCTTAAGACTTATCTGATTAAAAATTTAAGAACTGCAGATGTAATCACTTTCAATCTGCCATTGGTCTGATTTCCATCTAATAACAATTCCTTTAGCGTTCTATGTATCTATTCAAAACCTCTTATAATTCTTTTTTTGACTAATTCTCCTGATATGAACTTATCCACACATAAAAAATAGGTACTAATTAAAAATAGTGGTATTACAATACTATACTTATAAGCTACTGCTAAAAGTACTAACAAGAAGAGTAAACTAAATACTGTATGTAAAGGCAGTAATAATGGTAAACTCAATACTAATTTTGCTTTCTCCTTAAACGTACCATGCGTATATATGGCTATTGGAAATGTATAAAGAATAGTAGCCAAAACATAAATAATGAAACATAGAACTGGATAATAGAAAATAGCAGCCCCAACTGTCATTCCTCGTACCAGCTGTAAATCGATCCAAAGCACATATAATACAAGGAAATAAATGATTCCAACACCATTCATTTTTAGAAAGTTCTGCTTATATGCAGAAAAGTATTCCTTCGCAAGCTTTCTAAATGACGGAAAATCATTGAAAAACTCCTCTTTTCTAATTAGGACATTAAGGGCATAGGTAGCTGGAAAAATCCCGAAAATTCCAAGCCCAATTATACTCCCCATAATCCAAAGCAGATTAAGAATGATGACACTTAACAGCCTATCAAGAACGATCATCACTTTGTTTGACCACACCATAGATTACACCCTCTTTCCAAATATAGTATCTCCTGATTTTGTTAAACCAGAGAAGGCTATTGTCTCTATATTGTTTTTCCAATCCTTAACAGGAAAAATAACAAACTCAAAATTTCTATCCACAAAGGTAAACTGATTATCACCTAATGAATCAATCTTAGTTAGACTATCCTCTTTTAAAGAAAACCTTTTACTATGCTTAACTCTTCTGTCTTCATCAAAAGAAATATATTCCCAATCACCCAATAGATCCAGAACAGAATAATTGCGTGTTTCAGTATGATAGTAGTATTCTGGCGATACAACCGGCCAGCCGCTCATTAGCCAAAATAATTCCCGTATAAATCCATAATGATAGGGAGAAAATTCCTCTAAACGAACATGGTGAACCATAAATTGTTTATTCTTTTCGCTAAAAATGGAATTGTGACCTGGTCCAATCCAAGCAATATCATGTTCAAACTGATAGCTTCCCACTAACTTAACACCAATAGTATGTGGTTCATCCTCTGTATCTATCATATTTTTACCGTTCACATCCACGTAAGGACCAGTAATTTCTTTCGACCTCGCTACACGAATATTGTAACTATCATGCAAACTATCATAAGAAGTAAACAAATAATAATAATCAAATGTCGAATTGTAGATAATAAAAGCGCCTTCTATCGCACCTTCTACTTCTTTTGGTCTTATTGCAAGCAATGTTCCATAACCATCATCAGCAACTGGCATCCCTGTTTCCATATTAAGTCTGACAAGGTAAATGCCTCCAAAGAAGGATCCATAACAAAGCCAGTACTCACCATATTTATCTATTACTACATTTGCATCTATCGCATTATGGGTTGCAATTTCTGGATTTGTTTTAAGTACAATCCCTTGATCACACCACGGTCCTTCTAAATGGTCAGCAGTAGCTAATCCAATACAAGAAACCGTACTCCCAAAAGTGGAAGCGGAATAATACATATAATAGCGACCTTTATAGTTAATAACTTCCGGGGCCCATAAGCCTAATGCCTTGGACCACTCTTTAGCCTCTTTAGGAACAGCCTTTAACGCAGTTCCAACATAATCCCAGTGGATTAAATCCTTTGATTTTCTAATTTGCGCCCCCTCAGTTGGCGCATTATCGATATGTGTATCGGTTGAAAACATATAGTAGAAATCATCTTCTTTGATAATCGTAGGGTCATGGGTTCCCAAGGTTCCCCATCCGTATGATTCTATTAATTCTAAGCCCTGTTTTGTTTCTTCTTTCATTTTCATAGCTTGGTCCTCCTGTTTACCCTTTCACACCTGATAAGGCAACTGATTCAATAATCTGTTTTTGAAATATCAAGAATACGATTAATACTGGAAGTAAAGAGACAACAGAACCTGCCATAATCAATGGATAATCCGTTTGAATAGCATAAGTTGCTTTTAAGTTTGCAATTACTACTTGTAATGTTTGTTTCTCTGGACTATTTAGATAGATTAATGGTGCTAAGTAGTCATTCCACACACCCATGAACCAAAGAATAAATTGTGCCGCTACCGCCGGACGAATAACAGGAAAAATCAATTTAAAGAAAATTTGAAGGTAACCCGCTCCATCCACCTTTGCTGCTTCAATTAACGAATAAGGCACATTGGTTAGATATTGACGAAGGAAGAAAATCATCGTAATATTTCCAAATAAACCTGGCACAATTAATGGTAATAGTGTATCTACCCAACCCATTTTAGAAAACATTACGAATTGGGGAATCATAATGATTGGATAAGGAATCATAATAGAAGCTAATAAAATTAAAAATAATGTATTTTTAAAAGGCATTCTTAGTTTCGCAAAAGCAAAAGCAGCCATACTAGATGTTATGGTACCAATAATAGTTACGGTTAAAGAGACAATTATAGTATTTTTAAGTCCGTATCCCAAAGTATCAAGCTGAAATAATTTAATGTATGCATCAAACTGGAAGGGATCTGGTATCCATTGTGGCGGTAAGGCAAATACACCAGTCTTGTCTTTTAATGAAGTAGTAATCATCCATAATAATGGTCCAATCATAAACAGAGAACCAATGGTGAGAATGAAATAAATAAATATATCTGTTATTTTCCTTTGCTTTTTCATGCTATACACCCCCTTAATCCAAACTATAATCTGATTTTCTATTAAAATAGAATTGAATAACAGTTACGATAAAGATAAAGATAAATAAAATTAGTGACATCGCTGAACCATATCCCATTTGATAATATTTGAATGCTTTTTGCCATACATACCAAACAATAGACGCGGCACTATAAGATGGTCCGCCAGTCGGGGTCATAATGTTAATTTCAGTAAATATTTGGAATCCGCCAATTATATTTGTAATAACTAAGAAAAACGTTACCGGTTTAACCATTGGCCATGTGATACTTTTAAATTTTTGGAAAGAATTTGCACCATCTAGATCAGCTGCTTCATAATAGGTTTTCGAAACACTTTGAATTGCCGCTAAATAAAGCAGCATCGAATAACCTAACCCTTTCCATACTGCCATAAGGATAATTGCTGGTTTAACAGTTGCAGTATTTTCTAACCAGTTTGGACCCTTAATTCCAAATAAATCCAAAAATTGATTAATCAATCCAAAATCTCCATTATAAGCCCATGCCCACATTATAGAGATTGCTGCAAGAGAAGAGATAACAGGGATGTAGTAGATTGTTCTAAAAACAGTAGTCCCTTTCAGCCCCCTGCTCAAAGCCATTGCGAGCAGCAATGCCAATCCTAATCCAATAGGAATTCCTATCATATAAAAAACTGTATTATAGAGAGTTTGATAGAAATATTCATCTTGAAATAGTTTAATAAAGTTATCTAAGCCGACAAAGTTCATTCTATTCAATCCATTCCAATCCGTAAATGATGCATACACAGAATAAGCAAATGGATAAACAGAAAATAATAGAAATCCAATAATTGGAGCTGCCACAAACATCAGTGCAACTCTATGCTCTTGCTTATACAAGTTACTAGTCTTACTTTTAGGTTTTATTTTCGGATTTTTATTCTTTTCACTGTTTGTAGCTATAACACTGGACATATGCTCACCTCTTTAGCAATTAAAGGGTGTCTTAAAAGAAGAGAACCTCACAACAAGTTTTACTTAAAATTGGTGAGTTCTCCTCTTAGTAAAAAGACATCCTAGTATTTTAGTTTATTTAGACATTTTTGCTTGTTCATTGGCCTCATCTAAAAGCTTTTGCATTTTAGGCTGTATTTCTTTTACAAAATCGGCTGCAGTCTGTTTCCCTTGCATTACGGGAGTAATATTCGACCAGAATTCATCTAACCATTGGGAGTTATAGGTAGCGAAAGTTGGGTATGGAACACCATAATCTCGAACAATATCTAAAAATTCTTTCTTATTATTTGGAACCGTTTCTGTATCGCTAGCCCATTCTTCAGCCATATCAATTAAATTCGGAATTTGCACTTTAGCATCTAATAATGTTTGTTGGGCATTTTCATCAGCAGACAAGTAAATGGCCAATTCAGTCGCTAAATCGGGATATTTTGTAGTCTCTGAAACTACTAATCCCAGGGAACCAACATATGCAACAGATTTACCTGTTGTACCAGATGGCCACGGCATGAGATCGTATTCAAAATCTAGTTTGGCATATGTACTCATATCCCATGGACCAACTGGGAAAAATGCTAATTCGCCATTCATCCATCTTTGGTATGTGTCCAATGTTTCAGCTTGTGAAGCATTTGGTGTTGTATTATATTTATTAGTTAAATCGGCAAGGAACTGCAAAGAACTTGCAAACTCTGGTGTGTCAACTGTTACAGTATCTCCAGCATCATTTAAAAAGGATGCACCATTACTATAAGCAAATGATTGCAGAGTCCACGTGGCATTAAAACCGCTTGCCCATTGATCAACTTCGCCATCACCATTTGTATCTTTTGTTAATTCTTGACTAATTTTTAAGAATTCCTCCCAAGTATAGGCTTTGTCTTTATCTGGCAACGGAATTCCGGCTTCTTCAAACATGTCTTTATTATAACCTAGCGCAAATGGACCGATATCTTTTGGTAATCCATAAAGGGCACCCTTACCAGGAGTTTTCCCATCATAGCGATAGATGTCTACACCAAATTTCCAAATACTATCTAAATCAAAATCTGCATTCTCAACTTCTTCTGTAATATCTTTAATGATGCCATTATCAACATAATTTGCGATACTTCCAGAATCAAGATAAAAAACATCGGGTACATTCCCACCGGAAACAGCAGCAGATAATTTAGTAGCATATTGATCTGCATCTGTATTAATGATTTTTACCTTCACGCCCTCATGCGAATCTTCAAACTTTTTAATCGCTGCTGTATAAGCCGTTTTCTCATCTGGCCCTCCTCTAAACATAAACGTGATTTCTTTCTTCCCATCCGCATTACCGTTACTGCTACTTGAACATGCACCTAAAAGCAACATACTGAAAATCACAAAACTTGAAAGTAATATTTTTACTTTTTTCATTTTATATTCTCCCCTATTTTTAATTTCTTTTATAAAACAAAAAGGATAATACTAATCTGCATTTCTATCACTTTAAGCGTAGACTTACTTTGTTCTCTTTATGTAGCATTTAATTTAGAATTACTTTCATTTTCACCAACGTATCAACAGTTTATTTGTTTTTGCATTCCTCCTCATCTCCCTTTTTATATGACACTATGATACAACTTAATAGCAAAAGGCGATTTTTACAAAGTTTGTTGTTATTACAGATAGCCTCTCGTTGTGTGGAATTCCCCCAAAATAGAGAACAACATTTTTATAAAACACCCTTTAAAAATATATCTTATAAGTTATTTATACAATTATCTGTAAGCGTTGTCAATAACTTTTATATAAACTTAGATATATTTTTCAGACATTAAATTAACATATTTATTAATCTAATTCATCACATAGTTAACCACCTTAACAAAGTTAATATTTGCATTAACCTTACACTTTTCATTACATAATTATTAACAAGTATATTTAAAAATTTGAAGAAGTGATTTTTTCTTGCAAATTGGATTTTTGAGAAACAGTGTGCTCTTTAATAAGTAAAAAAGACAGACCTGCTACTTCGCAGAATCTGCCTTTTTAGGACATTTCTAAATGGATAACTAACGTTGTAAATAAATAATTTCCTCAGCCAGTTTAATCATTCGCTCTTTGACCTCTTTGTCGATAATTTCATTCTCCTCATCAAAATAGTCATTATGCACAAACACATTTTGCACGGTAATCAATGCTTTAAAATAGGTAAGAATCGGCTTTAATTGATGTTCCATTACAAGAAAATGTTTATCCGTACCACCTGTGATAACCATTCCCGCTACTTTCGTTTTAAATGCATCGACTGGTAGATGATCAAAGAGATTTTTTAATACCCCTGAAATAGAGGCTTGATATACTGGCGTTCCAATCACAAGAGCATCTGCACTCAAAATAGTATTGACCACTTTAATGGTATCATCATTATAATAACTTAATGGCGCTCCATTAACAAATTCGATCTCATACTCTCTTAAATCAACTAATTCTACTTGAATCGTTGGGTCAAGTGCCTTGGCAGCAACTAATACTTCATTTACTGCTTTAGCTGTTTTGGAACCAACTAATGATCCAGAAATCCCTACAAGCTTCATAGTATCCTCCAAGCTTAAAGATAAGCATGAACCACTTAATCTTTGTCTATCATATTAATTATTATTCGCAAATTTATCCGCAACTACACTCCAATTAATAATAGAGAAGAAATTGGAAATGTATTCAGGTCTTCTGTTTTGGTAATTTAAATAGTAAGCATGCTCCCATACATCCAATCCTAAAATAGCGCGTTCGCCATTCATAATTGGATTATCTTGGTTTGGTGTGCTTGTTACTTTTAAGCTGCCTACTTCGTCCACAACCAGCCAAGCCCAGCCAGACCCAAATCGAGTAGTAGCAGCAGCAGTAAATTGCTGCTTAAATTCATCGAAGCTTCCAAAAGCTTTATTAATTGCTTCTGCTAATTCACCAGAAGGTGTATTCACACCTGAAGCTGGTGCAATTACTTCCCAGAATAAGGAGTGGTTTAAGTGCCCGCCACCATTGTTTCTTACAGCAGTTCTGATTTGTTCTGGTACCTCATTCAGATTGCTTAATAACTCTTCTAAGGATTTTGCTTGTAATGCATCCTGACCTTCAAGAGCAGCATTTAAATTATTAACGTATGTCTGATGATGTTTTCCATAATGAATTTCCATCGTTTTCTGGTCAATATGTGGTTCTAAAGCATTAAATTCGTATGATAAAGCTGGTAATGAATATGTAGTCATTGGTATTTCCTCCATTTTTTGTTTTTTATACTTTTTGGTTTAAAAAGTATATTTAAACAATAAACCATCCATAATAAAAAAGCAATTACTTTATTCTAAATTGGTGGATGTTTTTTTTATTAACTAAGCTAATCTTATGCACTGACTCTTGTACAAGTAACTACTTTCAACATTTTATACTTTCTGGTATAATTAATTTCTATACCTTAAAATTATTTAGATTTTTTTCTCCAATGAAATAGAATGGAGGTTTAAAATGGTCCCAACACAAAAAACGACAAAAGATAAAATTCTGCATCTTCTTAAGAAAGAGGGCTCCTTAACGGTAAACGATTTTACCGATCGTCTAAAAATAACACATATGGCTGTGCGAAAGCACTTAACAATATTAGAAAAAGATAATTTAATCCAATCCGAATTTATCAAACAGCCAATGGGCCGACCTATTCAAAGCTTTACATTGGCGGAAAAAGCAGAACATTTTTTCCCAAAAAGTTATGAAGGAATCAGCATCGATTTATTACACGACATTAAAGAACTTTATGGAAAAGATTCAGTTCAGCAATTATTCAATAAACGGGAAGAACGTCTAACAAAAGAGTATATTTCACGTATGGATGACAAAGATCCTGCTGAAAAAATGCAAGAAATGATTACTATCCAAAATGAAAAAGGATATATGGCCGATTTAACAAAAGTGGACGACCATACTTTTGAAATAACGGAATATAATTGTCCTATCCTCGAGGTAGCGAAGGAGTTTAAAATAGCCTGTAGATGTGAGACAGAAATGCTCAAAAAAGTTCTCCATGCAAAGGATGTTACGAGAACATACTGCCGAACAGAAGGAGACAATCACTGTAAGTTTGTCGTAAAGTTTGTTTCCCAGCATGATTCCTCGTTCGTAGTATTGTAAGGCTTTTTCTTAGAAAAAACTTAAACTAATAGGAAAAGGGAAGTCATCAAGAAATTAATTCTTAAGACTTCCCTTTTCTAGTATTTCTTCTATTAAGCAAATACAGCTAATTCTGCTTCAATTTGTTTCATTATTAATTCAAGACATTCCTCAGTAGTTTTTGCAAAAATTCTTTTTCCGTTTACAATTGCATAAGGACGTTTTGCACACATTCCACAAAAGGAAAGACAGCTGCTTTCAATCACAGCTACTTCTGGATATTTAGATTCTAGTATTTCTTCTAAATTTATTGAAGTGATCAAACTTCCATCACAAATTTCTACAACTACAATCCCCATTTGCTCGTTCCTCCCTTTTATTTTACAAACAATATATATAAACGATTATTTTTATGGACCAAAGATATAAGGAAAAAACTAAATCACACTTTATAAAAGTTTTTTATACCATACAGTATAAAAAACAAGTATATACATTTAATCATTTTCTATATAAAAATGCAAGTAAAGAAGCTCTCCATAATTCTGATAGACTAAGAATAAAAATACTCCTTTACAGCTGTTATATTATGTATTAACAAGTTTTTTCATCAGCTGCCAAGGAGTATGTCACTACCAGTATGAATTTACAGGTGAATTTTTTCTATTTATCCCCTAAAAAATTTCTTGAACTTTTCCAACTCTTCCTTACTATACGTTTTTGTTTTATCAAAATAAGGATTATCTTCAAGCACATTTTTAGGATCTACATTTGTCTTAATCGATACACTTGTCTTATTTGAATCAGCTTCCATCATATTATCATTTATTTGGCCAAAATCAGACATATTCGCTCCCTTTTGTTCGTTCATCCAAATCACTCCTTTTTTTATAAGTTTTACAGAAAGCAGAAAATTATTCTCTTCCATTAACATCTATATTTTAGCGAACAAAAAAACATCTCGCTAAAAAGAAATAATATTCTGAAAAAAAGTTCATTACTTCACAATATTTGATTTTGAAATCGTTTTCATTTATAATGTAAATTAGGTTGGATAACATTAGTGGTTATCACTGTACACAGCGTAGGTGGAGCTGGTACTTCAATAGAGCTTTATTAGTTCTAAATGAGAAGCAGAAAAGTATCCGATTCAATAAGAATCGGATACTTTTCATTAACCTACAAAATAAACATTAGCTAAAGGAAAAGTCCCCCGTTTATGGATTATGTCTTGATTTATTATATGGTGTTAGTTTTCCATTTCTGCTCATGTCTAAGCAGCCATTCCTTCCGCCATAAACCACCGGCATAACCAGTCAGCGTTCCATTCGCTCCTATAATTCGATGACATGGAATGACAATGCATAGTTTATTTCTTCCATTCGCACTTCCCACTGCACGAACTGCTTTTTTGTTACCGATGCTGCTTGCAATATCCTTATATGATCCCGTTGCCGCATAGGGAATATGAGTTAAAGCATTCCATACCTGTCTTTGAAATGGAGTTCCACCCATTTCAATTGGAAAAGAAAAATTATGACTTTTCCCACTGAAGTAAGCATCTAGCTCCTTATAGCATGTAATTAAAACCTGAGGTGTCTGATCATCTATCTGGTTCTCTGGTGACTCTTTCTCTGAAAATAAGATAGAATAGATCGCCTTTTCTGTTCCAATTATCTCTATTACTCCAATTGGAGATTGATAATCTAGTGCAAACATCCTATCCCCCCGAAAAACTATTTTCTATTATTTTAACAGAACAGTATCATTTTGCTTCATAAAAAACATTTTTATTTTTTCAAAAATCATATTTACAAATGAGGAAAATAGTGTTAGTCTTTTAAAGAATTTACGCAATCCCTATTTAACCTATAGGAATTACAATAAAAGGAGGACATAGCATTGAACCTTTTTGCTATTTTAAACATTATTATATTACTTATTTTGCTTAGTGTTCTATTCTATATGCAAAAGAAACATATATCCTTCTCTAAACGCGTGTTTACCGCTTTAGGACTGGGTGTATTATTTGGAGCAATTTTACAATTATTTTTTGAGCCGACTTCAGAAGTAATCACGGTTACGAATGATTGGTTCGGTTTAGTTGGAAACGGATATGTAAAACTACTACAAATGATTGTTATGCCACTAGTCTTTATTTCTATTGTGGCTGCCTTCACAAAGTTAGAAAAATCAGCTAACCTTGGGAAAATTAGTGGTCTCGTAATCGGAACATTATTACTAACAACAGCTATAGCTGCAGGAATCGGAATCGCCTCTGCTGCAGGTTTTGACTTAAAAGCAATTGATGTAAATGCTGGAGATGCTGAAGTACTTCGCGGACAGCAACTAGAAGAATCTTTAGGGGAAGTCCAAAGCACAACTGTACCACAGAAAATTCTTAGCTTTTTACCAGCTAATCCATTTCAAGATTTAACTGGTGCTAGACCAACTTCTACTATTGCGGTAGTAATTTTTGCGGCATTCGTTGGAGTTGCATTCCTAGGGATTAGAAGAAAAAATCCAGAGCAAGCAGCTTTCTTCCAAAAAATTGTTGAATCATTACATACAATAGTGATGCGAATTGTAACATTAGTACTGCGATTAACTCCATATGGTATACTTGCGCTTATGGCAAAAACAGTTGCAGGAAGTAACCTTGATGCAATTGTGAAGCTAGGAAAATTTGTTATTGCGTCCTATGTTGCCTTAATTGCAATGTTTATTATTCATTTAATTATTCTTGCGATTATGGGACTCAGCCCAAAACAATATTTAAAAAAAGTTTGGCCTGTTCTTACTTTTGCATTCACATCACGTACAAGTGCAGGAACAATGCCATTAAATATTGAAGCACAGAAGAATAAATTAGGTGTACCTGAATCCATTGCTAACTTCTCTGCATCCTTCGGGGTTTCAATTGGCCAAAATGGTTGTGCTGGTATCTATCCTGCAATGCTTGCAGTCATGATTGCACCAACACAAGGAATTAATCCTTTATCCCCATCTTTCATTGCGACATTAATTATTGTCGTTATGATCAGTTCATTTGGAGTTGCTGGAGTGGGTGGAGGAGCAACATTCGCAACATTGATCGTTCTCTCTACTTTAAACTTACCAGTAGCATTGGCTGGGGTATTAATTTCTGTTGAACCATTAATTGATATGGGGCGCACTGCTCTAAACGTAAGTGGATCAATGGTGTCAGGTGTTGTAACAAGTAAAACACTTGGTGAATTAGATACAAAACAGTATCAGTCGAATGAAATAGATACTAGTGAGAATATGGCATAATAAAAAGGCAAAGCTCCTTCTAAGGTGCTTTGCTTTTTTATTTATTTCAACTCTAATTCATTAATAAGATCAAAATATTCAATCATCATCACTTCTATTTTATGTTCTTCATTTAAATTAGCTTGCCCAGTAATTGTTCCAACATTTGCTGTACTACTGCCTTTTTTCTTATATTCTATTTTTGCCGTAAAATTGTATATAATCTCATCAGAACTGGTCTTTTCATAATTAATATCCAATACTCTTAAAGTGTAATGATTTTTCGCAGGTTCATTCCATATTACGGACCCATATCTTGAAACGTATTCAACATACGCTCTATCACTTGCAAAATACTCTTTAAATAAATCCTCTTCATATTCGCTTAAGCCCTTTATTTCTCCCTCTTCTTCCGAACTCGTATCATTCATTATTTTTAACCAATTCTCATCAGGTCCTGTAAAGTTATTTGTTATAACAGCTTCAATTGTTTTTATATCTGCTGCTTCTTTCATTGAAATACCGTCACTTGGATTTTGTGCTGAATCTGAAGATATTAAACTTAAGCCAAGCGGAATTAATATAATGATAAACGCAGCTACAGCTATAACCGGAAAAAGTTTCGAAAAAATTCGTCTTTTCTTTCTTGTTACAGAAATCTGTGTCCATAATTCTTCTTTTAATCCTTTAGGTATATTAATGGAGTTATATTCCTTCTTTATCTGCTCCTTTAATCTTTCATTTTCTTGATTATTCTTCAAGCTTACTTTCACCTCCAGAGTGATACTGTCGATATATTTTCTGTTTCGCTCGGTATATCCTTGATTTAACTGTTCCTAATTTAAGGGAAAGTAGATTAGCAATTTCTTTTTCTGATAAACCATCCAAATATTTTAATATTAATATTTGTTTGTATTTTGGTCGTAAATCAGCTAAATAATATTCTATTTCATCTCTCTCATCATTAAATTCATTCGTAGTTGAAATATAGTTTTCTTCTTCAAACATATGTGTTGATTGTCTATTGTTTTTATTATATATATCAATAGCAGTTCTTGTAGCAATAGTAGTTATCCAAGCACTTAACTTTGAATGATCATTTATTTTCCCTAAATTTTTAAATACTTTTATAAAGGTATCATGTGTTGCATCTTTCGCTAGTTCCTCATTTTTCAGGATGTAAAAAGTTGCTTTATATACCTTTTCAAAAAAGTATTCATATATTTCCTTCTCATTCATTTTCGTAATATTAACCACCTCCCTTTATACTTTAAGACCAGTTTATCAACCAAAAAGTTCCCCTTTTCTTATAAAAAATGTAAGTTAATTTAAATAAATTCCAATAAAAAAATCCTGCTCTCACAGGATTTTTAATAAATACTAGCTTTATCTTATTTAATCAACGCAAATACTTCTGCGCGTTTATCACTGTCAGTCTGAAAAACACCTCGTACAGCTAATGTAACTGTTTTAGCACCAGGCTTTTTCACTCCACGCATGGTCATACACATATGCTCTGCCTCTACCACGACCATTACTCCATGGGGCTCAAGTGTTTCCATCATAGTATCTGCCACAGTGGACGTTATTCGTTCCTGAAGCTGAGGACGTTTTGAAACAGCTTCTATTGCTCGAGCAAGCTTACTTAACCCAGCCACTCTTCCGCCTTTCGGGATATAAGCAACATGCGCCTTCCCGTAAAAAGGGACTAAGTGATGCTCGCACATGGAGTAAAAAGGAATATCCTTTACTAATACCAATTCTTCATGGTCTTCATGAAAAATCGTTTCAAAATACTCTTTTGGATCGATGGTAAGACCAGAAAAAACCTCTTCATACATTTTCGCTACCCGTTTTGGAGTATCCAATAATCCTTCTCTATTTGGATCTTCTCCAACTGCTTCTAATAGTAAGCGAATAGCCTCCTCTATTTGAGGAGTATTAATTTTACTCATTCTAAAATCCTCCTAAAATCCTTCCCGACTATCTACACTCCACGCTTATTTCCCCAAATATACGTATGTAGCTGTGGAAGTACCTTCACATTTTTGAATTGATGATCAAGCATGGTTTTATCAATCAACCACTCATACTTCGCCAATAAATGTTCGACTAATTTAGTATCATCAGTCGTTTTATTATCTTCATTCCCAACTTGTAAGAAAAAAGGAATATCAGGATAACGCAAATGCACTTTTTTGGCATAGTTGTAATCTTCATCAGAAAATACAACAACTTTTAAGCTAATATGAGTACTTCGATTAGCATTTCTTAATCTTTGCACAATCGAATCCAACATGTCAAAATCCGTATTCATTTTAGAACTTGGCGGCTTAGGAGAAATAGTAAGTTCATCAATATCTATAAACCAATCTTGCCATTTGCTCCCTTGTGTCTCAAGCCCAATCTTTATTTCCTTTTCCTTTAATAAATTTACCAGAAAGGAAAGATTTTTCAAGAGGGCCGGATTTCCTCCTGAAAGGGTGACAAAAGAAAATCCGTCTCCACCTAGTCGAACTAGTTCCTCCCATATTTCCTCTGCTTGCATTTGCTTAATCAGCTCTTTTCCGCTGCCATCCCAAGTAAAGGCAGAATCACACCAAGCGCAGGAATAATCACAGCCAGCTGTTCTGACAAACATCGTTTTTTGGCCAATGACCATTCCTTCTCCTTGTATCGTTGGTCCAAAAATCTCCATGACAGGTACTTTACTCACTCTCCATCCACTCCCTTCTCATTTCTGCATAACTAGTAGGAGTTTCATAGAGACGAACAAATTCTACTCTCGCCCCATTATCTGCTTGCTTTATCTCATCTTTATTCAAAGCCTCTTCCATTTTTTCAAAGATCCAATATACTATATTCTCTGCTGTTGTATTCATTGGTGGAAGAGTTTCATTCAAGTAGCGATGATCTAAGTAAATTTCAATCTCGGTTTTCCATATTTTTTTAATGTCACCAAAGTCTATCATTAATCCTCGGTTATCTAAATATCCACTAATTCCGAAAACTACCTTGTATGTATGTCCATGAAGATTCATACATTTTCCTTCATAAGCATGCAGGTGATGTGCTGCATCAAAGGTAAACTCTTTACTAACCATAACACGTTTGCAATGATATTTTAATTGCTTAGAGGAAATATCTTCCCCAAATTTTTGCAGTCTATCTACTATTCGAAAGTCATGCATTCTCTTATAACCCCTTTCGAACAGCGAGATAATCATTTAATCCCTTTTTACGCAGCTTACAAGCAGGACATTCTCCACAGCCATCTGCCACAATTCCGTTGTAGCATGTTAATGTTTTTTCACGAACAAAGTCAAAGGCACCTAACTCATCCGCAAGGCCCCATGTTTCTTCCTTATTTAACCACATAAGTGGAGTATGAATGACAAATTGGTTATCCATGGAAAGATTTAACGTTACATTCAATGATTTAACAAAGATATCGCGACAGTCTGGATAGCCGCTAAAATCTGTCTCACACACACCTGTTACAATATGTTTTGCTTGTATTTGACTTGCTAATACACCAGCAAACGACATAAACAATAAATTTCGTCCTGGAACAAATGTGGAAGGCAGCTCTCCTTCCTTGCCATCTTCGACTGCAATATCGTCTCTTGTTAAGGCATTTGGCGCCAGCTGATTTAGCAGAGACATATCAAGAATATGGTGTTTAATGCCAAGCTCTTCGGTGATTTTCTGTGCACATTCAATCTCTGTAATATGTCTTTGATTATAGTCAAACGTTACAGCTACTACTTCTTTGAAATTTTTTATAGCCCAAAATAAACAAGTAGTGCTATCTTGACCCCCACTAAATACAACAACCGCTTTTTCGTTTTTCATTTCGCAAATCTCCTTCATATCGAAAAAACAGCACTACTAAGAAAGTAGTACTGTTTTTCTTAGTTTTTTAAAGAGGGTAGCTAGAACCTCCACCGTCGAAACGGATTTTATTATGCTATTATGCAGCTCGATTTATTATAACGCATATTCCTCTATTATTCTATGACAATATTGATTAAAATCTAGACAAAGTATATTAAAATTATCTTTTCATAGTAAATAGTTTGGTAACAATAAACCCAATAATGATCATAATTGTTGCTAGAAAACCACCTTCTAACCCAAAAGAACCACCTGTTAGCCAATCATTTCCCACAGAAACATCTATTCCGTATAGCCCGTAGGGAGTGGTAC
Source organism: Niallia sp. FSL W8-0951 (assembly GCF_038006525.1). Classification (NCBI taxonomy): domain Bacteria; kingdom Bacillati; phylum Bacillota; class Bacilli; order Caryophanales; family Bacillaceae; genus Niallia; species Niallia sp. FSL W8-0951. The sequence goes on along the minus strand of NZ_JBBOVK010000001.1, from coordinate 438,863 downwards.
CACTAACTGGAAAACCAAACACATTTCCTTGGAAATAATTCCACGTTATATGATAACCAATTGGCATCCATAGGCTTTTCGTCTTATCATACATATAAGCAAATAAAAGTCCTACAAGAAAAATATTGATAATTCCAAGAGCCGCTACATTTGGATTTAATAAATGAGCTATCCCAAAAATTAATGATGAAACGATATATACTACCAATTTTGAATTTCCATTATCGGTAAGTGTAGACATAATATAACCTCTGAAGGTCAATTCTTCAGAAAAACCGACTAAAATAAAAAACAGTAGATACAAAATGGTATAGGTTGAAAAATCCGGTGAACCAAGTGAATTAGCCATCTCTATATTTTGGGTGAATAATAGAATAAAAAAGATAATGACGATAGACAATGCGCCAAGTCCTAACCCAATAATAAAATCTGGAGAAAGCCTTTTAAATCCCATTTCTGAAATTCTCTTCTTATTAACAAACTTCCATAAAAGACATAATACTGCAATACCGCCAATTAATCCTAACCCCTGTGCCAAAAGCGAGAGCGGTGAACCGTCTAATACTTGATCAATCATCTCATCAGAAAGATTAGGGTGAATTTGTGATTCAATTATGATAGCAATAATCATACCTGGCGCTGATAGCAGCAATTGTGCTATCGTAGTAGCCAATAAGGCCAACAAAATAATCCATCCAGATCTTACCTTGCCCAACTTATTTTTGAACATATTCCCCTCCACTTTTTACCATACTTAATTTAAAAATTCTCCTTCTCATTATATCTATTTCTTTTTGGAAAATATATGCTTTTATTCGTTAGGATAAATAGAAAATGAATCTCTAAAAAAATCAGACCATTTTTTATGATTCTTACTATATCTTCATTTAATCGAAATGATTAGTTCGTTAAAATTTTGGGTATTGAATAATTACTCGATAATATACTATAAAGATTGGGACGATTTTTATGATTCAATTTAAAAATGATATGGAGTTTAGAAAGTTTTTAGAAGAAGAATTAGTTTCTACCTCTCAGGTTACCGAGTTATTAGGGTGTACACGGCAATATATCCATGACTGTGTAAAAAAGGGGATTCTAGAACCGCTTAATGTTGGCAATAAAGAAAGAATCTATTTAAAATCTGATATCATGGCACATATAAACAGAAAGAGAAAATGAGGCAATCATTTTCTCTTTCTTTATTCTGAGTGTCCAATTGTTTTAATCAGCTAGCTTTACGTTAGTTCTCCTACTACCTTTACTCTTAGTCTTGTCGCATTTCCTGGATGATATGCTAACGGAATTTCTTCTATTTCTACAAGTTCAATTGTTTCCACTTTTGCACCAGCTAATATTGCTTGCTGTTTCGCTCTTTCTTCCGCATCTTTTCGCGCCTCATCACGAGGAGTTTGTGAATAGATATATATTTGCTCATATTGTCCGCTGATTTGCGAAATAGATGCGCCTATTGCATTGGCAACCGCACCATTCTCATTATGAATGATCTCTTTTACCCCTTTTAACTGTCTTGGGATAATGATGCTGCCGCCTCCTACTAAAACAACCGTGGCATCATTATTACTTGTTTTCATTTTATCAATTGCTTCTTCCGTCATTGCTGCTATTTTCGCGTATGCTTGTTGAGCGAATTCTTCATCAATATGTTTCACTAATTCTGGATTTCCTATCTCTGCAACTCCTAAGCGTACTGCAATGTCCGTTGTTGTGAGTGTTCCCCCCCCGAAGACAAGTGCTTCTTCAGTAATTCGGTAACCTACGCTGTCTGGTCCAATCGTTACTTCATTATTCACGTTTCGGACAATACTTCCCCCGCCTAATCCAATGGATACAATATCCGGCATACGGAAATTTGTTCGGACTCCGCCCACATCTACTGCAAGCGCAGACTCACGCGGAAATCCGGCTGTTAAGACACCAATATCCGATGTCGTTCCACCTACATCTAATACCATCGCATCTTTAATCCCAGCTAAGTAAGATGCCCCACGAATACTATTAGTTGGTCCACATGCAATCGTTAAAATGGGGAATTTTCGAGCATACTCTATCGACATCAATGTTCCATCATTTTGGCAGAGAAATACTTGCGCATCTGTTATTCCTTCTTCTCTTAATGCATTTTCAAAGCCATTGCTTGTTGCTGCAATAACCTTAAATAAAGCACTATTTAATATAGTTGCATTTTCCCTTTCAATTAATCCAACAGAACCAATTAAGGAAGAACAAGATACTGGGGTTTCTTCTCCCATCACTTCTGCCACTAAATCGGCTACTCGAAGTTCTTGATCGTTTTTCAAGGAAGAAAAAACACCAACAACTGCTATCGCTTCTACTTTTCCTTTCCATTCCTTTAAAATGGAGCGTATTTCTTCCTCTGAAAAGCTAGACAGTACTTGTCCATCATACTCATACCCGCCTCCGGCTAAATGATACTCTCCCGTTAAGGCAGAGACCATTTCCTTTGGCCAAGCAGTATAAGGAAGGACAGAGGCCGTTGCTGGATACCCCAGTCGAATCACACCTACTTTAGCCAGTTTTTTTCTTTCCACAATAGCATTTGTACACTGAGTAGTTCCTAACATCGCATGGGTTACTTTTTTTCTATCAATCCCTGCTTCTTTTAATACTCTTTTTAAGGAAGAGACAATCCCTGACTCGATATCTTCACTTGTAGGCATTTTTACTTGATGGATTAAATTTAAACCTTCATCAAGTATAATAGCATCTGTATTTGTTCCCCCAACATCAATTCCTACTTTATACATCTATCACACTTCCTTTCTCACAAGATCCTCTAATGGTGTATAGGAAATATCGTAACCAAAATACTTTGGTCCTACTGTTTCAATCCCTTTCTCTGTTCTCCACTGGGGATCAGAAGGCAATGCCAGCAGCCTCACTCTTTTTCCATATTTCAGCGCTTCTGTCGTAACTGGATTTAATGTTTCTAAATCTACTAAACAAATGAGGTCAGGAGTCACAGCTAATGGTTTTCCATTTTTTTGGGCTACTAAATTTTCATTTTGGAAAAATACTTGTACTTCTTCTCCGGTAAATTGCTCCAATCCATCTAATGTTACACAGCCCCTATTAAACCCTCCCATTGTGTTTCGTTCAACATCTATAATTTTCCCATCAAACAAATGATATCCACTAGTAGTATCTAAGAGTTCGTGTAGTTTGGTTAATTCATCCTTTGTATTGGAGCGGATAATTTGTCCAATTTTTTCAGATAAGGTAATAATATTTTTCACACTATATTTTTTCAACTGCTCCCCTGTACATGGATATATACTAACTAATGAACTTGCACCCATTTCAACGGTAGCTACTCTAGCAATCCGTTCTGTCCATTTATTATCAATTGTCTCCATAATACCAATATTTCCTTTTTCATCTGTTATAGCCATCGGTGTAGAAGAAACGCCATTTAGATGGAAGGTTACCATTTGTAGTTCTGGAAATGCCCGTCCCATTCCATCACAATCAATGAGCGGCAATCCTAACTGGGCAGCAACTACAATAGGAATCATGGAATTGACTCCCCCTGCTTCCATGGGAAATGTTCCCTTTACTTCTTTATTTAAATATTGACCTAGTTTTTTAAATACACGTACGAATTCATCACCTTTTGGAAATTTCTCTATCAACACAGATGGAGCCCCCATCATTGCCGCTGGGATAAAAAAATCATCATTTTCTACTTCTTCGGGTGACAAAAGTTGAACGGGACCATTTTCTTTTATCGCTGAAAGAGCCATCATTTTTCCTATGTAAGGATCCCCTCCACCCCCTGTACCTAGAAATGCTGCTCCAACTGCTATATTTTCAATCGCTTCTTCATCTAAATATCGCATGTGATTCCCTCCAGTTGTGATTATTGATTAATAGATACTTGTTTTTGAACGATAATATTTCTGGCTACTAGATAACATACAAAGGAAATAACCATTCCAATCAATGGCTGATTTGGCAGCTGTGGTAAGCTTGGAAAAAAAGAGAAGATAACAGGAATGCCTGCAATCGCTGCCCCAACAAGCCAAGAGATTACTCCTAAGAAATTTATTCCTTCTTTACTAGCCCATTTTGATTTGTCCCCTTTTTGAATAACCCAATAAGAAGCAATCATTACCCCTGCGACAGGAGGAATCATGGCAGAAAGCACGGACATAATCGGAACAAAATAATCTAAAATTCCAACCACAGCAAGAAGTGTGCCTACACCACCTGCAATCGCAACTGCTATCCGTTCTTTTTCTTTTGAAATATTAAATACATTGATAATGGCAATTCCACCAGAAAAGGCATTTACTGCATTCGTAGTCCAGGTTGCTAAGATAAGAGCAATAATTCCCAAAACAGGTAGTCCTAGTTCTGTAAATACACTTGTAATATCAGCAGTTCCAGCAGTAAGGGTCAATATAGCCCCAACAGTGATCATTAAGACTCCAGAAGGCAATATCCCAATAAATGCAGCTTTGCCAACATCTTTACGTGATTTCGCATATTGAGAATAATCCCCTGCAATAACTGCACCTAACGCAAATGAACCAATCGTAATAGAAAGTCCAGATAAAAAGGACATGGATCCAGCCGGCATATAATTTTTTATTTGTGCAACACCGTCACCCATTAAAGAAACCGCAACTGCATAGACACAGACTGCAAGCAAAATGGGAACTGCAACGTAATTTAGAATATTCAGTATTTTGATCCCGTAAATGGCTGATAACAGCATAATGATGCCCCATATGAGGGAAGAAAGCGGTACTGGCAGGTTAATCCCATATACGCTTAAAAATTGGGAAAATGCTGCCCCACACACATTTGCTTGTATTCCGAACCAGCCCAGACATGCAACAGCTAATATAATCGAAATTATTTTCTTTGAGCCTTGTTCTCCAAAAACTTGCGAAGCGACACTAACGGTCGGCTTGTGTATATCACTGCTTTGTATTCCTTGAAAGATCATTAAAACAACAATAATTCCATACCCTATTAACCCGACAAGGACAGCTTCCCATAAAGGCATACCACTAACTAGTGTACCGCCTATTAATAAACTAGGTATACAAATCATCGAGCCCGTCCATAGAAAAGCTAGACTCTGCCATGATTGTGCCTCCTGATTTCCGTCTCTGTTATCACTCATTTTCACGCCTCCTTTATGTAATTAAAACTTATTATATCGATAACGAAACTATATGTATTTAGCTGAACCGAAAAATAAAAAGAGCATTCTTTGTTTAATTGAACAAAAATGCTCTTTTTTCTATTGCTCTTTTATTTGTGCTAACATTCGATAAACAGCGACAGCTTTGTATAACTGAAAAACTTCTGGTGATTTCGTAACAGGATATTTGAGAATTTCGGTTATCCTTTGAATTCGATATTTTATCGTATTTTTATGTAAGTAAAGAATATCAGCTGTTTCCTGAAAACGATTACTACCTTCTAATAAATATACCGTAAGTGTACTTAAGAGCTCTTCTGCTTGGTTGCCATGTTCTCTTATAGGCGAAATAGGCTGCAATATTTTCTCAATTGCCAATTCTCCGCTATTAATAATCTGAAAACACTCTAAAGAAAAATTCATTTCTTGCAGGGTAAATATTTTTTTATACGGATAAATAATTTTCGCTATCCGTAAATACTCATTACAGTTCGTATATGCTTGCTGAACCTCTGTTGTATTGTTCATATTTTGACAAATAGTTATCGTAAAGTTCTGTTCCTTTTCATCCAACAAAGCTAACAATCGATTTGCTGACTGAAAGGGATCTTCTTGAATAATAGAATCATCTACTAGGATAATAAGAAAACCATTATAAAAATCAACCAATGAAACATGATAATTCTGTCTGACGTATTCTTTCACTTTCTTCAGCAGTTGCTCTTCCTCCATATTGTTCGTTTCCACAATCCACATCATATGTATAGCTGTGACATCAATATTTAATATATTGGCCAGACGTCGCATCTTTACACTTTCATCGTTCATAATCGCCTTCATTAGCTCTGCTGTACTTATTTCATCGTAGTGTTTTCCCCATAAATTAATAAATACTTGCACGACTTCTGCTAGTTGAACAGCTGTATCAAGAACTAAAGGATCCTTTTCCTTCAAAATATATAAATTTAAAAAAGGGATTCCTTCTTGGGCAATTACTTTTTTTGATATATATAAAGGCTGGTCGCCATTTCTTTTCACCAAAACTTGGTCAACAGACAATTCTTTATATTGCTCAACTGTTTCAAAGATATTCATTGTACTTGTTCTTGGCCATGTGACTGCATGGATGACCTGGTTATTTTTATTGGCTAATACAAGAGAAGAACGAGTACGGTCAGCCAGTATTTTTAAGACAGTGTCCATATTTCTTTGTGGAAGTGGTACTCCAGATATTTGCTCAACCATCTCACTTACAAAGCTAGGGGAAGCCATCTCATTCTTTACAATCGCTTCAATGACTTCATATATAACTTCACTATAACGCAAAGACATTTGCTTTTCAGGCATAACAATTAATGTAAAACCGAGTGTATCTGCTAATTCGATAACTTTCTCATCAATTTTCGGGAGAAAAACACCGACATAATATAAGATTAAGCCAATTTCCCCTACTTTATGCAAATGCTCAATTGTTCTGCATTGTGCCTCAACATCATCTTTAATCATGATCAAGGCAGAAATAACAATTTCACTTCCATAAAACTCATCATTATTAAACAAATCTTCCTTCAGAGAAGCTACATCCGTATATTCTAAAACCGAAATAGAGGAAACTAGCTTTGTTAGTCCCTCTTTCCCTGCAACTACTTTTGCCTCACGCAGGGAAGGGAGCTTTAATAATTCTTCTAGCTTTATACTCATCCAAAAACCTCTTTCTTATTTGGCAAATCTAAATCCTTTATCCATAAGACTGGGCTGCAATCGCATAAAGACTGCCATTTCTCTCAGGAAACGCTTCGCTATTTTTAACCATTACCGGAGGACGATCATTTTCTTGAAAATCTAATTCTACGAGTGCTTTTATTATCTCTTTTTTCCCTTCTACTACGTCCATTCTTATCATCCCCCTATTGTTAGAGATGATTGTTTGTATAAGAAGCATAGCCTGTTCATCATTTTGAGCAACAACTGGACCTATTACGAGATTAGCAGGCTTTTTTACCGCAGCAGCGTAGCCGACAATCAAATTACTTTTCTTTATCACTATTACTTCTTTTGCCTGCTCAAGTCTATTCTTTAGAAGCAGGTCTCTCTCACAGCCAAATGCCTCTTTGTCCAATTTGAGCATTTCTTTAAAATCTTTTGACTGATATGGGCTTATCGTATAACCATTTAGCGATTGTCTGCACTGCTGCCCTTCTCCAAGTAGTTTTGTCACATGACTATAATCATTAAATCCCAATTTTTCATAGACTGGTCTTCCTTCTCGTGTGGCAATTAACATAAGGGCAGAATCTTTTGAAACCTGATTCATACATGTAACTAATAACTCCTTGGCTAAACCAATTCCTCTATAATCTGGATGAACAATAACCATACCGATAGATGCCAAATTGCTTCCATATGGAATAATTGCAGCACAGGATATCACAGTACGTTTATCATTAACATGCCCAAAGACCGTCCCCGAAGCAAGTAAGGTGCGGATTTCTTGCTTATCATAATCCCAGCCGACAATAGTCGCTAGAGAAAGCAGTTCTTCCATATGTATTTGATTTAAAAGCTGCATTGTTACGATTCTTTCCTTGTTCATCAGATTCTCCTTCCAAAACAAATCAACAGAATATTATAAATAATATTTCTATTATAATGGGAATCTACAAAAAGTGGGGATTTTTCTTTTATCATTTCGTTTAAAAGAGTTTCCATTCATAAAAAAATCAGAAATAGCTTTGCATCGTGCCGCCCATTTCTGATACTATCTATATATTATTTAGATTTTCATTTCCCGTCCTTTAAAATCAATAAAACCTAATTCACTCGTTCCGACGATTTTCCCTTCTAAAATATCTAATATCCCATTTGCCGACTCGTCTGGATAGCCTGTTGCATCTTCCCCACCCATATCCGTTTTGATCCAGCCAGGATGAATAGCATATACCGTAATATTCTTTTCATTTACATATCTTGATAATTGAACACTAAACATATTCAGTGCCGCTTTGGAAATACCGTACGGAAAATCTCCTCCATAGGCGTTTTGGATACTTCCTGCTTCGGAAGAAATATTAATAATAGCTTTATCCTCGCCTTTATATATAAGCGGAAGAAAATGCTTCACTACTCTCATTGGTCCTAATACATTGACGTCCATCGTAAATTGGACATGCTCGAAATCTAATTCTTCGATCTTTTTCCCTCGTTCTGTTAACACTCCTGCATTATTAATAATCCCATCAATGGCTCCAACATCCTTGGCAGCAAGTTCAGCCGCTTTGATAATTGATTTTTCCTGAGTGACATCAAGGTAATATGTATGTAAATGATCTGGATATTTTGCTTTCAAGAGATTAATAGGAGAAGTTTCTTGAACCGTTCGAACTCCGGCAAGCACAGTATGTCCCCTTTTCAAAGCAGTTTTAGCTAGATGAATTCCCAAGCCTCGATTTGCCCCGGTAATTAAAATTTTCACTTTTTATCCACTTCCATTCCAATTGAATGTAGTTTTATTGACATTTACCCTTTTTCTGGCTGTATCTCTGTATGAAGTGCTTTAAAAAAATGTTGAATATGTTTATAGCTTGAGCCGAAATCACCCAAAGTTCCTTCCTTTGAGCAATAAACATCCACAGCTGATTGCATTCCTGCTAATTTGTAAACAGTCACAATCATTAAGCTTGAGCCTTTGCTGAGTACGATTTCTCCTCTCTCCATATCTACTTTTTTCAGATCCCAATTTGTCAGTTTTCTTTCGACTACATTCTTAATCGTTTCCATTAAGCGATCGCGGCTTTTTTTATAATAACGAGTCTTCAATTCAGGAACCTTAGGCTGTTCCTTTGTTTCTTCAAAACTTTTAAAAATACCAACTAGTACACGTGATAAAGTCAATTGCTTTTCCTCCTTAAAAACATGAAATCCTCTTATTTTGTTAACCGTTTGTTAGTACTCATCTTCTACTAACAGCCGTTTTTCCCTACTTCTTTTTGGTTATATGATTCGAATGTAAGAGCTTTCTTTTTGTTTTTATTATAGCTTATATACGAAAATCAATCTAGGACAAACTATTTAGATAGCTAGTAAACTATAATCATTTCTATTAATATATTATTCTGCCAATTAGCTTATGCCTAAACGGAGCGTGACTAAATGAAGAAGATGAGGAAGTCTAGTCTCATGTAGCTATTTAGTGAAAACCTGCTTCTTCTACTTTGATTTTTAATAAGGAATTTTTCAAAAAATGAATAGACGGAGTTTAATGCCATCACTTTCTCTGCCTATTCTCTTTTTTAATATATCCTTCTTTCTCCGGCCTTTTCTATGCTAAAGCTGGCGGGACACGATGCTTTGTTGCTTGTTCGTAGCTATAGGCCATTTCAATCAGGCTCGGTTCACTATAAGCTATTCCAGTAAAGGTTAATCCCATCGGCTTTCCTTTCGGAGTATAACCAGCTGGTACAGTAATCGATGGATAGCCTGCTTTTGCCGGCAGCTCACAGCCTACATATTTCGCGAATACTAAACCATCTAATTCATATTTTTCTATCGCTGCATCTATTCCTTCCAAAGCGGATAATCGAATATCTGTATCCCGATGTTCCTTATAGGTAGGGTCTTTTAAATCTCCATTTAACGTTTCGCAGTATTCCAAAATAGTCTGGCCATATTTTACAACATCTAAATGATTTTTATTAAACTCAATTACTTCCTTTAATGAATGGACAGGAACTTCTTCTGCACATTTACGCAGGTAATTATCTATCCCATATTTAAACTCATGATAAAGAACAATGGAGTCAAATTTTTCACGGTGGATCGTCATATCTATTAAAATAGCACCTTGCTGTGTTAATTCTTCTAACCCTTTATTAAATAATGCAACTTCTTCTTCCTCTCTTGGTAAGAAGGAACGATCAACTCCAATTCTTTTTCCTTTCAGACCATCTGCTTTTAAAAATGCAGTATAATCCCTAGGCTGACCAATACTTGTTAATGTCACCTCGTCTCTTTCATCCACTCCTGCCATTATTCCAAGTAAGATAGCGGCATCTTGAACCGTTCTAGTCATCGGCCCTGCCGTATCCTGGCTATGCGCCAGCGGAATAATTCCGGTCCGGCTAATGAGACCTAACGTTGGTTTAATACCAACAAGGGAATTGTTGCTAGCAGGACTAAGAATCGAACCAGATGTTTCTGTCCCTATTCCTACCACAGCAAAATTGGCAGCAATGCTTGCTCCAGTGCCAGAGCTTGAACCACCAACATCCCATACTCCTGGCCCATACGGGTTCATTACCTGGCCGCCTAATGAGCTATAACCATTTGGCATATTTAATTCCGTAATGAAATTGGCAAATTCGGATAAATTAGCTTTGCCTATAATAATCGCTCCTGCTTCGCGCAGCTTTTTTACAATAAAGGCATCCTCACTGGCAAAATTATTTGCTAAAGCAATCGAGCCAGCCGTTGTGGCCATCGCATCCTTTGTATCAATATTATCCTTAATGATGACTGGAATACCGTAAAGGGGGCCAATTTGATCCACTTCTTGTCTTTTTTTATCTAGCTCAGCAGCAATTGCTAATGCATCTGGATTAATTTCTCTAATGGAGCATAATGTCGAATCAAATGTCTTGATTCGTTCTATATATTGTTTTGTTAGCTCCCATGAAGTAATCTGCCCCGAATCCAGAGCCTTTTGTACTTCAAAAATAGTTGTTTCTTCTATATGAAATAGATTTTGATTTTCTTTTTCCATTTGTCTGATGCCCCCTTCTTATTTTCTTAAGTATAGCCTGTTCAACTAGACGAGAGGAAGAATAATTTCTCATTTATCAAAATATTTCTATATGTTATGATTAAAAAAAGAGAGGTTTTTCTTTATGTATTCATTTCAACTTATTACCCAAGAGCAAGCAGAGGAAATTGCTTTTAACTGGCATTATGATGGAAAGTATGCGTTTTATAATATGGAAGCGGATGAAGAGGATTTAACAGAATTTCTTGATAGGGATAAAAGAGCTGACTCAGTTTATGCTGTTACAGAAAACAATCGACTCATTGGCTTTTTTAGTATCCATCAGGAAGAAAACGACACCATTGATATAGGCCTTGGTTTAAGGCCAGACCTAACAGGACAAGGGCTTGGCTATACCTTCTTAGCTACTGGAATCACTTATATAAAGGAACGCTTTTCTCCAGCTTTTATCACCTTGGCTGTTGCCGTCTTTAATGATCGAGCCATAAAATTATACAAAAAGGCAGGCTTTAAAGAGGAAGCTACATTCCTTCAGTATACTAATGGTGGAGAATATGAATTTGTAAAAATGATATATCCGTGCAAAAAAAAGTGTTGATTTCAATTAAATGAAACCAACACTTTTTTTACTGCTATTTAAAATCTATTTCCATGCCTGGATATACCAACTGAACGGGACCACTATAAATTTCTTTTGCTTCTTCCACCAGTTTTTCCTGTTCTCCATAATGGGGAAGATGGGTTAATAAAAGCTGCTTTACACCGGCAAGTTCCGCTAACTTTCCAGCTTCTTCACCAGTTAAATGTCCTCTTACCACGCCGAACTGTTCTTTATATATACTTGCTTCACTTATTAAGAGATCCGCATTTTTCGCAAAAACAACTAACTCATCCTTCCACTCTGTATCTGCAGTGTAAAGAATGGTTTTGCCATTTGCTTGGATCTTCATTGCCAAACAGTAGGCAGGATGAATCGTTTCACAAAAAGAAATAGTAAACGGTCCAATATTAGATATTTTTCCTACAGAAATTTCTCGCCCTTCTGTATAAATATCGTTGGTTAATTCCTCAAACTTGCTATCCTGTTTATGTCCATAAATTGGGAAAGTTGCTGCGCGATTTCCAAGTATAGATTCCACTAACATAGCATATTGCAGCACGCCTACATCTGCGATATGATCATGATGATAATGGGAAAGAATGCACGCATCTAAATCTTTTAAATCCACATAGGATTGCATCTTTGCTAGCACGCCGCTCCCACAATCGACCAATAAATGAAATCCAGCGGACTCCATTAAGAAGGAAGAAGTCGGACTTTCTTTCCCAGGATAACCTCCATATTTTCCTAAAAAGGTAATTTTCATCACACTATTCTCCTTTAAACAATCGATATCTATTTATTATTACCGATTTCGATTGACCATATAATCTACTAAGTACCTCAAAAAATTAGTCTTCTTCGGTATAGCATCGACTATATCTAATGCTAAACTATAATGCTCCCACATTTCCTTTCTGGCACCTTCTACACCTAGCACACTTACAAAAGTGGACGTATTATTGTCTTTGTCCATTCCAGACTCTTTTCCTAATATTTCTTTACTTCCCTCTGCATCGAGTAAATCATCCTTTATTTGAAATGCAATCCCAGCATGATAAGCATATTTCTTCAGCAAATCCTTAACCTCTTCTGGAACTACCGCTAAAATGGCTGGCATGACAAGTGCTGCTTCGAACCCAATTCCCGTCTTATAAAAACAAAGAGTATTCAGCTCTTGAAGAGATAGTTTTTTTCCTCGCGATTCTAGATCCATTATCTGGCCTTTACACATATCAGCAGTAGCTTTCGTTGTATACTGAATCAGCTGTAATATCCTGGATTCATCAAAACCACGTAAATTAGCTTGTTCTTCTATTGCCTTTTGTGTCAGGAATAGTCCAGTTAATTCTGCTGTTGCAGTATCATACACTTCATGCAGCGTTGGTCGTCCTCTCCTCATTGCGGCATTATCCTGTGATGGCAAATCGTCAAATATTAGAGAAGCTGTATGCATATATTCCACTGACCGCAGCAGGGGGGCGATTTGGGCATTATCTAGTCCCCATTCTTTTTCCCCGATAAAACTAGTAATAACCGGCCGTAATCTTTTCCCATTTCCAGTAAGACTATAATTTGCTGCTTCTGTCACGATATCTTTTTTCAATTGTGCATTTTCTGTAATTGGCAGCATATTATCGATAGATACCCTGCTTGATTGAATCATTTCAGAAAACGCTTCTTGTTCTCTGTGATTTTCCTTTAAAATACTAATCATATGATCACGTAATAACTTATCGAAAAAGTCGACATCATCTGATTTTTCCACTATCTGCTGTAATAATCGATTAAAGACGGGAAAATCTTTTGTGAGAATTCCCATTAAATCATTATATTTCTCACTTCCCAATTTTTCCTTTAGTCGTTTTAATCCGTTAACTGCACGGTCTAATAAGACTTCTTGGGTTTTTAAATCAGAATGGTATACATCGTGAATCAAATAAGAAATGACGGTCCAATACATTTCAAAAGGATTAAGTAAGTCCTTTCTCGTTTGATAATAGGTGAGATAATACGTATAAGGCGTTACAGCACCATCCTTTTTATTCTCAAACATATCGGCTAAATCATCTGCCAGCTGATTATAAATTCCATAATAAAATGTTCTTTGATCATAGCCTACATCCTCAGGTGCATTCATTAACGAGCGAACAATCTGTCGCGAAGCAGAAGATTTAAGGATTACAGGGATATATATTTCTTCATTAGAGTATGTGCTAACAGTCAATTTCTTTTTTCTGTCGACCTCTTGTGAATGAAAAAAGATATAGGATTGATTTAAAAATAGCTCCCATGTTTGATTATCATGCTGTTTTTTCATATATTCAAATGCTTCTTTTAACTCATTATGGATGAAGGAAATAAGCTCTTTATTTTCTCCATGCCACAATCCAAAATGTGGGACTATCCCTGTTTCTAAGGTACTTCGGATTAGAGCAGAATAGCGTTCTTCCTCTTCCGGTGATAAAATATGGGCATCAAGCAAATCATCAATTAAAGGATAGGTCAATCCATAATAGAAGCCTAGTTTAATAGCTTTTTCTAGTCGCAGCTGGCGCTCTTCGTCTGAAAGGTCCATGGTTCTTCTTTCTTCTAATTCGTGCATCAAGACCCCTGCAAGAATCTTCAAGATTTTCCGCTGGGCATGCTCCACGCTCATCCCAGCAGGAATATGTGAAGTCACTCGTTTCAGCTTTTCCATAACCCAAATCATTGTATGTTCAACAGCAGCTTTTTTAGCTAATTTGTATATACTGGAGACACTAAAATTATCTTCCTTTGTTTCTTTCTTTAATAAATAATTTTTCACCTTTCCAACTGCTTCATTAACTCTTTCTTGTGTGAAAGGAGAAGAAAGCGTCTTTCCTAAATCGCGCATATATAGATAGGAAACACTTCTATGCAAATAGTTATCTAGTTTGCCTGCATAGTTTAACCACTCTATATAAGGGCGATATCCTTTTACTCGTGGTTTTCTTTTTTTTCGGGAAAAATAACTAAGGATGGATGGAGAATGAATATGGTTTATTTTCCATGTTTGAAAGTCGCTCGTTAAGCGCAACACATAAGCCTTATCCACTAACTGCTTTTGAAGGGATTCGAAGTAACGAGCAGCTTTGTCCTCTGCCGATCGATATTCCTCCTTTTTTTTATCTTTTACCTTTTTATCCATATGAACATTACCTCTGCTTTTACTTAAAGTTCATTTAACTAATCTAATATAATCAGCTTTCCTCTTTATTATAACTAGAATATTCATTATCTCCTATTAATCTTATATATACCATAGAAAAAAACTCTCCTATTATGGAAGGAGAGTCTTAGTATAAAGAGTTTGATTTTTGGATGCAGCTTTTTATCTGTTCCCTTTTTATTCCCGATTATCTTAAAAATGTCTCTGACAATAGCTAGATTTATTAGCAAACACTTTATTACTTTCCATACAATGCTTCCATATTCCCTTTGCTTTTTTCGCATAAATATCGAAGATTTTATTCATTCTTGCTTCTTCTGTTGGATAAAGCTTTTACTCCATCAGAAGCCAGCAAACCATGGTTCATCGCAGAATACTTTGAGTACGAAACTGTAGAAATTTACTTCATTATTATACAGAAGTTGCTCTATGTTTGGTTACCGGAACTGTATCCCCTGATTCTGCGGCCTTTTCCATCACAGATGGCCTTGCAAGAATGAATACAGATATAATCAATAAGGCACCAGCTATCAAGAGAATCCATTGTGCAGGAACATAATCATATAACACACCAAATATAAGTGTTCCAACCGGCATCATTCCCATTGCAAATGTCTCTAATATAGTAAAAACCCTTCCTTTATATTCATTCGCAATCTTCTTTTGCATTAATACCATTATTGGGATATTAACCAGTATATTAACAGATCCAAACAAAAACATTAGCATAAAGTAAAAGATAAATATAGAGACTGCCGGCATCGGAATGAAGATTGGAATAGCTGCAGCTGCCATTAATATTCCTAGCACTATAATTCCTATTTTACTTACTTGGAAGGGTTGTTTAAATTCCTTTCCTAATGAAAGATAAATAGATAGCAATAAAGTTCCAACAGCAAAAGCACCTTCTACCATTCCAAATTGGACAGATGGCATATGTAGCTTTGTATTCACTACATATGGGAAACCAATATTAAAAGCAGTAAAAATAAAATTGACGATAAGACTAATACTAATAATAGCTACTAATAGCGGCTGATTCTTAACATAAACTAATCCTGCCTTCAAACTCATCCAAACCGTTTCCTGTTGTTCTGCCTTTTCTTTTTCCTTTTCAAACAATGTAAAATTCATCGTGGAATCAAGTACAACAGCAATCAACGAAGCAATCAGAAAAATTGTTAAAAAGACAGACATGGAGACAAGACCGAATAATATTCCACCGATAGCAGGACTGGCAATTTGCGCAATGGAAACGGCAATTTGATTCATGGAAGACGCTTTTTGAATGCGGCTTTCATCAACTAATCCTGTTAAAGAAGAAGTAAAAGCATTGCTCGCAAACATCGAGGTAATAGATAAAATACAAGATGTTGTATAAATAGCAGGTAAAGATAATCCTATCGTGACACTGTAAAGCAGCAATCCACCAATAGATATGGTAGAGACAGTTTGCGCTGTAATCGCAATATGTTTACGAGGATATCTATCAATAATAGACCCAGCAAAAGGTGCTACAAGTGTCCGCGGCAAAATATTGCATAACATATTTACGGCAAAACTCATCGAAGAGCCAGTTAAATGCAAAATATATAAACTAATTGCAAATGTATAAATTTGTGACCCAGCTGTGGCAATTAATTTACTACTGACAAATGTCCATAAATGGTAGGCCGCTCTCTTTTCTAACGAATATTCTTTCACCAAAACCTCGTCCCCCTTCAAAAAGTTTAATTAAATTAAACAAATCATATCACACCAAAACTTTCCTTTCAAGGAAAAGTTTAATATAATTAAACTATCGAAAGAAGGAGTTGTACGATTATGCTAGGCGAACGCATTCGCACATTACGAAAACAAAGAAAAATGACCCTAGAGGCATTAGCTGGAGAGAAATTAACCAAAGGCATGCTTAGTCAAATTGAGAATAATAAAGCGCGCCCTTCTATGGAGAGTTTGGAATATATTGCGGAGAGACTAGGCGTTGATATATCAGAGTTATTAGAAAAGGTAAGTATTGTTGAATTAAGAAAAGTATTAGAGGAAGCAGAAAAGATACATGAAGAATTTCGTATTTATTTTAAACACTCTGAGGAAACCATAGAACAATGCTCCAAACTGACCGCCTTAATTGAGCCCTATATCTCTAATTTGAATGAAAGCTATGAATCAGCTCGCTTATTGGAAATTTATAGCCGCAGTCTATTTTGTCTGAATAAAAAGGAATGGACATTATATTGTGATAAAGCAGCATTAATTTATGATTTGCTTAATCTTACTGCTAATCGGGCAAACATTGCATTCTTCAGAGGAATAAACTTTTATTTGGAACACCGCTATCAAGACGCTTTACAATGTTATTTGGAAGAACGACATCATATTGAAACAACCCATATAAAGATAGATCCTATGACTAAAGTCACTATGGATTATCATATCGCTGCCTTATATTCAGCAATCGGAGACATAAAAGCAACTTCAGAAGCAGTGGAAAGCGCATTGGAATACTCGAGAAAAGAAAAACTCTACTACAAAATAGACGATATCTATAAGCTTGCTACAGTGGTTGCCTTGCTAGTGGGAGATGAAGAAAAATTTCATTACTACCTAAAAAAACTAAAGCAATATGGTGAATTTGTAGAAGATAAAATTTTTGAAGAACTCTGTGATGTAATTTATGTGGAATACTTACTGCATGTAAAGGGAGAATACCATCAAGCAATGCCTATCATTGATCAATATTTAACTTTTGACGAAAACACTCAAAAAGTAACCGGTGATAATTGGAATATGCTTCAAAAGGGAAAAGCGATGTATTTTGCTAAGGCATATTCAGAAGCACTCCACATTTTAAAAACAATTTATGTACCAAAACATACTAACCATCCTGTTGACCAAGCTATTTATTTTACCAAAGATATATTTATTGCTCTTTGTTATAAGGAACTTAATAATATCGATAAAGCGCGAGATTATGCAAAAATTGCTTATGACTGCTATTTCCCGCTGCCTGACTCTATATTTAAGACTCTATGTAACGAAACATATAAAAACATTTGTTTAAGCTAACTATGTAATATTTATAAAAATAAAAATGGGCGTGAATAAATTCCTTCACACCCATTTTCCCTTTTTTATATGGCTAAAATCTCTTTCGTAAAATGAATAAAGTCGGTGAAATAGCCATCCACTCCAAATTCGTGAACTCGTTCTTGTTCCACTTTTTGTGTTTTCTTATTCGTAAAATAGACATGTACCTCTTTTTCCTTTTTATGTAATTCGTCTACCACCTCTTTTGTAATATCTGTAGACTCTATGCCGATGATAGGAAAATCAACCGTACTAGCTTTTTCTAGGGAAAAAGAGCCTTTGCGAAAAAGAAGTGCTAATTCAGTAGCTGGTGCCATTTCTTTAATTTTCAATAAACTCTCTTCTGAAAAGGATTGGATCGTTACCAAATTTTTGTCTAAAAGCTCATACTTTTTTAATAGCTGAATTAGTTTTTCTTCCATTGTTAGTTTTCCATCAACGAGCCTTGTCTCAATATAGTACTTTTGTGTATCTTGAAAAGTATCGATTATTTCCTTTAATGTAGGAATTTTTTCCTTTATCTCTTTCCTATTATCCGATTCGATTGTTTGAAACGCCCTTAGTTCTTCTAATGTGTAATCAGAAACCTTCCCTTTGCCATTTGTAGTCCGATCGATTGTATCATCATGCATGGCAACTAACTCGCCATCCTTTGTCATTCTTAAATCTATTTCTAATGAATCTACGCCAGATTGAGCTGCTATTTGATAGGCAGTAATGGTACTCTCGTTGTACCATTCATTTGCCCCTCTATGTGCGATTACCCTTGGAGTTTCTTCGTGTTCTGTCACAGATGGACTGACCATAGTTTGTACTGACTGATTATTTCCGCAAGCAGAAAGGGAGATAATTAAAATCAGCAAGAGGATGCTTCTATTTAAGAATTTACTCAACAGACACAGCCCTTTCTTGTCTTATCGCTATGGCCATTTCTGGATAATCAGTAATAATAGATTCTACTTCTGCATCGATAAGATTAGTCAACTCTTCCTTTTTGTTTACTGTCCATACTCTTACATGCTTTCTTAATTCCTGCCAATCTTTTAAGTTATCAATCACCATTTCTTTATGGAGATGCAAAGCCTCTAATTCCAAGCTTTTTATATAATCAAGAGGGTTGGAAATGAATTGATTTAATAGCCAGGCAATCGATGCAGATGGATCCAATCCCTTTATTCTTAACAAAGTCGGCAAATGAAAAGAAGAATAAACAATCTTCCGCCCATTTCCAAATTGCTTCACAAGCGCTAGAGTCTTTTCTTCAATTCCTTCATATGCAAATGTATAAGTTTTAAGCTCAATATTTAATTCGATATCGTATGGAGCAAGCAACTGTAATACCTCTTTTAATGTAGGCACTTTTTCTGCAATCCAGCTTTCTTCATAATCAGGAAGGGAAGAAAATTTACTTCCCGCACTAAACTGTTTAAGCTCTTCTAGTGTATAGGATTTTACAAAGCCAATTCCGTCGGTTGTGCGATTTAAAAATTCATCATGAATAACAACTACTTCCCCATCCTTTGTCAGATGGATATCTAATTCAATTCCATCTACTCCTTGTAGTATCGCTTGTTGAAAACCGAGAAGTGTATTTTCAGGAAACCTGCCTTTTGCGCCTCTGTGTCCGTAAACTTTGGTTTGATTCATGCTTCCCTCTCCTTTTTAATAGCAAAGAAACAGACTAACTAGTATAAAAATTAATCTGTTTCCTAAACTATCTATTATTTTCTAGCTCGATTCGCCTTTTCAATTGCTTCATTAAATTGTTTTACCATATTGCTATACGTCTCCTCGACATCTCCACCGTTATAAACTGTCTCAAGTGCTGTTTCGCTAACGCGACGTCCCTCTGGAATCATATCCATTAAAGCACCTTGTGTAGCATAAGAAGACTTAGTAGACTGTAATTGCTCCACTGTAACTTTTAATTGTGGCATTTTCTGATATGCTTCTGTTACAACTTGTTCACTATACGCATCTGGATTAATAGCAAAATATCCTGTGCCAACATGCCACTTCGCTTGAACTTCTTTTGTTTGTAAGTACTTCATGAATTCCCAGGCCGCTTTTTTCTCCTCATCACTCTTATCTTTCATCATCCACAGACTTGCTCCACCTATAACCACACCTTGTCTTTCTACAGCTTCTGGATGGGGAATAAAAGCAACACCTACATCAAATGGCGCATTATCAATGACATCTCTGGCACTAGCCGAAGATTGCATAAACATTGCAACATCTCCTGCAAGGAATCCTGCTACCATGTTGTCACCATTCGTACCATAATTAGCAAAGGTTTTAGCATCAATCATTCGTTTTACCCATTGAAAAATCGATTTTCCTTGTTCATCCGTAAAACCAATTTCTGTTGGTGTTTCTGTTCGTCCATTATCATTATTCATTAATAAAGCACCTTGGTTAGCTAATAATTGCTCATATAACCAACCGTATGCTTGGAGGGCAAATCCTTTCATTTCTGGGTTTGCTTTTGTTATCGCTTTTCCAGCTTCTTCTACCTCCTCAAATGTTGCGGGAGCTTTCTCGGGATCTAGACCTGCTGCTTTAAAAGCATCCTTGTTGTAATACATAACTGGTGTAGAAGAGTTAAATGGCATCGAATAAAAAGTGTCATCAATTTTATAGTAGTTTGTGATATTTTCTTCTAAACCGCTCATATCATAACCATCTTCATCAATGAGTGTCTGAATTGGTTCCACAAATCCACTATTAATCATCGATTTTGTGCCGATTTCAAAAACCTGCATCATAGTTGGCGCACTTTCTGTCCCTGCAACTGTATGAAATTTTGTTAATGCCTCATCATATGTACCTTGATATTCTGCATTGATTTTCACCTTATCCTGCGAACTGTTGTATTCCTCTACAATACTATTCAATGCTTCTTGAGCTGCTCCGCCCATGGAATGCCAGAATGTAACCGTAGTCGGTCCTTCCTGTTTTTCACCACTAGTAGAGGATTCTGCATTATTGCTGCAGCCTGCCATAAATAAAACGATTGATAGCATGAATATACTGAATAACTGTTTTGTTTTCTTCATTTTCCCCACACTCCCCAAATATCTTATAGTTAAATATTGTGAAAAAATTATTTTAAAGCTCCTTCTGTTAATCCCTTTTGAAGCTTTTTCTGGCCTAAAAATAATAGGATTAATGTTGGCAGAACCACAATAATTGCTCCTGCCATAATAATGCCCCATTCATTTAACTGTTCTTGTGATTGAAGCTGTCTTAACCCTATTTGAACAGTACGTACACTATCATTTGTTGTGGCCAGTAGTGGCCATAAATACATATTCCAAGAAGTAACAAAGCCATACACACCTAGTGTAATCAAACTCGTTTTCGCCATTGGCAGAACAACCGTTAAATAAAATTTAAGATCCCCAATTCCCGCAATTTCACTTGCTTCCTTAAGTTCTTTGGGAATTTGTTTAAAATTTTGCCGTAAGAGAAACGTACCAAAGGCTGTTGCAAAAAACGGAATGGTTAAACCATTATAATGATCCAGCCAGTTTAGATTCCTTATCGTTTGAAAGTTTGGGATGATGGATGCTTCAAATGGCACCATCATGGTTGCAATAAAGATAAAGAAGATTACATCTCTCCCTTTAAACTCTAAAAAGACAAATGCATAAGCAGCTAAACTAGCAAGTATTAATTGTCCGAGCATAATAACAAGGGAAACGACAAAACTATTTAATAAATATTGCATTAAGGGAAAGCGTTCAAACACTTTTATATAATTGTCCAATGTTAATCCGGTTGGAATTATTTTTCCTGTCATAATATCCTGTGAAGACATAAAGCTCATTAGAAAAGCGATTATAGCTGGCGAAAAAATGAGCAGTGCCGAAACGATTAAGAAGATGTAAAAGATAATTTTTTTATGAATTGGCAATGTCACTGATAATGGACCTTCCTTTCCCCAAGCTTAAATTGAATAATAGTGAGAACCAGAATGATGACAAATAGAATAATTGCTTGTGCACTTGCTGTTCCATACTGGTAATTCATAAACGCCTCTTGATAGATAGAATAAACGATTAAATTCGTTTCATTTTGCGGTCCACCTCTTGTTAACATATCTACTTGACCGAATGTTTGAAAGGCATTTATTAATGTGACAGTCAGTACAAAAAATAAAGTGGGAGAAAGCATCGGAATCGTAATTCGTCTCAATTTATAAAAGTAGCCGGCTCCGTCTATATCTGCACTTTCATAGAGATAAGAATCAATCGATTGAAGTCCACCTAATAAAATTAAGAAGGTAAATCCGACATTCATCCAAATGGTAGAAATAGATACAGAAAAAAGCGCCCAATTAGGATCGGTCAGCCACCCAATTGGCTCTAAGCCAAATGTTTTTACAATACGGTTCAGCCACCCAATTGTCGGATGAAATAAGAACATCCAAAATACAGAAGCTGCCGCAACTGAAATCCCCATGGAAGAGGAAAAAACGGTTCGAAAAACACCAATTCCACGTAACTTTTCATTTGCAAGAATCGCTAGGAATAAGCTGACGATAATCGATCCTGGAACTGTGTATAAAGCAAAAAGAAAGGTTGACTTTAAACTTTGCAGGAAAATAGCAGATTTGAAAATTTCTAAGTAATTCTCCAGCCCTACAAAGACTGTTGGGTCACCTCGATTATCCGTTAAGAAAAAACTTAAAAAGATAGTTCTTCCTAATGGATAAAATAAGAAAACACTAAATAATAGAATAGAAGGTAATAGAAATAGCATTCCTTTCAGCCAATACTGTAACCGCTGCTTCTTTTTTTCTTTTATAAAATCAATGGAAGGTTCCACTTCCTGCCGATATACAACCTCACTCATAGTCCAACAACCTCTTGTTCTTTGGCTGCAATTGCTGGTCGAATCAATGCTCCCGATTCAGAATCGAAAAAGCAAATATTCTTAGAGGACAACTGAACTGGTACATGATCTCCTGCTTGAATCCGCCATTGCCCTAACCATTTAGCTGTCCAAAGCTCCTTACCCACTTCAAAGGTTAACAGCGTTTCATTTCCTAACTGCTCCACATTGATAACCTCTAAAGTATGTGTTTTCTCTTCTGGAGCTGCTGGCAAAATATGTTCCGCTCTTATCCCCATCGTTAAATTTGGATAGGACAACAGTGCTAACATTTCTTCTTTATCCATAGTAATTTGCAACCCACTCTCCAACACTAATTTATAATCTATTATTTTCCCTTTACTTAAATTAATCTTCGGGGAACCGATAAAAGAAGCTACAAACAAATTGGCTGGCTGATTATATAAAGTAATCGGTTCGCCTACTTGTTGGATTTTCCCATCATTTAAAACCATGATTCGATCCCCCATTGTCATGGCTTCGACTTGATCATGGGTTACATAAATCATCGTTAAGCCCAGCTTCTTTTGTAACCGGCGGATTTCTATTCTCATGTGCGCGCGGAGCTTTGCATCTAAATTAGAAAGCGGCTCATCCATTAAACAAATTGGAGCTTCACTGACAACAGATCTAGCAAGAGCTACCCGCTGCCTTTGACCGCCAGATAATTGCTTCGGCTTACGTTTTAATAGATCCATTAATCCCATCATCTCAGCAGTTTCCTGTAGTCTTTTTTGCTGTTCTAACTTGTCTATTTTTTTGGCACGTAAACCAAAGAGAATATTTTGTTCAACCGTTAAATGTGGATATAAGGCATAATTTTGAAAGACCATAGATAAATTGCGTTCCTTTGGAGGCAGGTGATTGACAATCTTATTATTCATCTTCAATACGCCCCCAGAAATTTCTTCAAGACCCGCAATCATTCGTAATAATGTACTTTTCCCAGATCCTGATGGACCAACTAGCACAAAAAATTCCCCTTCTTCTATGGAAAGACTTATCTGATCAATTACCGATTTTTGTCTATCATATGATTTTGAAATGTCCTTCAATTCTACTGCAATCACTAACAAACCCCTCCCCAATTGAATTACATCCCTATTTAACCATACAAATTTAACGAAATAGCCAAATTTACCAATCATTAACAAACACCTAATAATCCTTTGACAAACTTCAAGTTCGCTTTACACTCTTCATATTTTTTTAATTTTCTTTACTAACAAATACAGGGAGGACGGTTCTCCTTATTTCTATTTCTGCCCTCAGCAGAACCGTCCCCATTTCTCTGCATATAAAAAAGCTCAGATTTTCTCTGAGCTTTTTTGGTTCCTTATAATTCAATTGTTTCGTTAATGTCTGTGTTTTCCGCTTCTTTGCCTGCTAGTCTTTTATAAAAATAAACAATGTTTTTTGTAAAGCTGGTATCCCAATATTCTGCTGCTTCTGCCTTTATTTTAATCAAGACGACATTCGGATCGTCGTAAGACGCTTTCATGATTTTTTCGTAGGCCTTACTCCATAACTCTTTTTTCTTTGCAATATCCTCTACAATTTCCGCTCTACCTCTTATCGAAACATAGGATTTACCTGCGTAAGAAATATTCACTTCATTTTCATGTAGAATCTCTTCATACTTATCGGTATCTTTCTTTGTTATAAACCATAAATCACCATCAAACTCTACTTCCTGCGTTTTCATTGGACGAGAAACTAGCCCTTCTTCTGAAACGGTTGTTAACATGGCTGTATCGACATCTTTAATCAGTCCTCTTAACGTTTCAAGTTCTTCTTGTCTAGTTGTGTTTTCCATTATAATCACCTCTTGAACTGTTTTAAAAGTATATTACCCTTATAAAAAACTTTTAATCAAAAGTGATTTAGACAAAATTCGCTTGTTTAAAAAAGCTTTAGAATCATAAACCAAATTGCTGGTATTAACAAAGACGGCAACAGATTTAAGGTCTTGAATTTTTTTAATCCTAGTATGCTAAGTCCTGAACTAAGGATAAGAATTCCGCCAATAATCGATATTTCTGCTAATAATTCAGACGTTAAAAAGTTTGCAAGCAAGCCAGCTGTTATGTAAAAAAAGCCTTGCCACACAAATAAGACGAGTGCCGAAACAGCAATTCCTAATCCAAAGGTCGATGATAGAACAATCGATGTGACGCCATCTAAAATGGCATTTGTAAATAGATAAGTATGATTCCCTCTTAATGCACTTTCAATTGGTCCTAAGATTGATAAAGTCCCTGCACAAAAAAGTAAAATCGCAGTCGATAATCCCTCTGCCAGATTCCCCTTCGAGAATTTGCCTACAATTCGTTTAAAAGCATTTTCTATATCTAACCTTTCGCCAATCAAACCACCAATAGCTAGACTGACTATAAACAGAACAGGATATTTGCTGTCTGGCATGTATTGAACAATGGAATGGATTCCAAGTGCAGTTGCAGCAAGTCCCATTGCCTGCATTAAAATATCCTGATACTCCTCTTTAATTCCCTTTTTCAAAAAACTGCCTATCATGCACCCTGCTAAAATCATAAAACAGTTAAATAATGTTCCAATCAATTTCTTTTTCTCCTTGGCTTTATATTTAATGAATAGCATACGGTCACTCACTATATAAGCCATTTTATCTTATCTTGCCTACATTTTGGTCATTTTTTTATCGTACATCACTCTTTTCTTGCGGGTTAATTCTCTTTTGTGCCAGCCGTTAAATAATCCAGTTAAAATAAGGATAATGACTAATGCAATAATGGAAGAGCGTAATAGCAAGATGGCAAACAGGATACTTAACATAATGGCCATTCCTTTTAACAACGGTTTTTTTAATAACTTAATTGCTGCACAGAGACCAATTAGAGCATTAGCAATGAAAAAGGCATTTGCCAAGCTGACAAGTTGTTCTACTGACACTAATTTTAATAAGACTAAAAAGGCAAACAGAAGATGGATAAAAACAAGCAAACCAATTGCTTTATATGGTGCTCCATTAGAGAACTTTTTAGTTAGAAAATGGAGAGAGGAAATAGGTTTTGATAACGATGCTATTAGTCTTGCTACTCCACCAACAACCATTAAATGTGTTGTTATACAAAGTCCTGTTGCGACGATTGCCAATAAGCCAATAGACAGCTGCCCAAACAATGGATACATAATCCCCGTTAAACGAATGGTAAACGTACCTGTATATGTTGTCCACTGAACAGCAGCAGAAAGGACTAAATTAACAACCAAAATGACAGCCGCACTAAAAAAGATCGCTCTCCGAATGGTTGTTTTTGGATTTTTCACTTCACTAGAATAATTCCCAACAATCTCCCAGCCGACTATTGTCCAAAAAAGCAATAAGAGACTATAACCAAAGGAAGAATAATGAAATACAGGATAATCCCAAGTGTCAGAAGGATGGTTTATTAAAGAAAAGACACTACCACTTACTAATATCAATACGGCAAATGTAGAGATGATAAAAGACAATTTCCCAAGAAAATTCAGACGAAATAACAGTATCAACCCGTTCATGATGAGTAAAACAAACGCAATCCATTCTACTTTGATATTGCCTGAAAATAGCCAGGTTTGAATATATTCAGCTGCTGTCATCATCACTGCGACTGGTCCCATCAAAGCAGCAATCATAAGAAAAACAGATGAAAGATTTTTTATTTTTGCTCCAAATGCTTTTTCCATGGCAGTACCAAGCCCTTCTTCCCCTGGAAACTGTATTATTAACTCTCCGCAGACATATGCAAAACATATGCCAATGATGGACATAATGAACCAGGCAAAGATTGCATAGTTTCCGATATTTTCATAAATAATAGTTGGCAATAAAATAATTCCTGATCCTAATAGCGGTCCAATGATTAACCCGCTTAAGGTCAAGGAACCAATTTTTCTTTGATTCATTCTTTTTCCCCATTCCTGATGTTTTTTAATTATTTCTCATTTCCTATTGTATTTGTCTTTTATCATTCAGTAAAATAGATATATACGATAAACAATATCGATTATACCGATAACAGGAGGATACTATATGGAAATACGCCATTTACAAACGTTTAAGGCCATCGTGGAAGCTGGTGGTTTTGCCAAGGCAGCTACTCAGCTTGGCTATGCACAATCCTCTATTACTTCCCATATACAAGCATTAGAGATGGAACTAGAAGGCCCACTTTTTGATCGTCTCGGCAAATCCATTGCGTTAACAGAGTTAGGCAAATCATTTCTTCCTTATGCAAATGAAATGCTGCGCCTGCATAAGGGAGCAAAAGAACTGCATCAATCTTCGAGAATGAAAAAAGGAAAAATAACGATTGGGGCTTCTGAATCATTAACTGTTTACCGTCTTCCTACTATCATTCAGGCATATAAAGAGAAATTTCCGGATGTTCATTTATCTGTTCGAATGGGGACATGCGAGGAACTGCAGCATTTAGTAGAGATTGGCGATTTAGATATTGCCTTGCTTCTTAATCTGGAATTCAAGAAGCATCCTTCCTTAGAAACCATTAAAATGTTAGACGAAAATATGAGTATCATTTCCTCCCCTAGTCATATGCAGCCTAATTCCATTCTTTATTCGGAAAGCAACTGCCCCTATCGGACCATTTTTGATAAATTTATAGCGGAAGAAAATATTACTCCAACCTCTTTTCATGAATTTTGGAGTATTGAGGCAATAAAGCAATGTGTACAATGTGGATTGGGACTTGCTCTTGTGCCGGAAATTACCATTCAAAATGAATTAAAGGAGGGACGATTATCTGCACGGCGTTTAGATAAGAAACATGGTCAAGTCGCTTCCTTTCTTTTTTATCATAAAAGCAGATGGGTTTCTCCAATCGTCCATTATTTTATCGAAGAAGCAAAAGCTTATTTTAAACAGGAAGAAGAAAAAAGAACTGCATTTGAAAAAGAAGCCAGCTACTAATTGTAACTGGCTCTCTCTTTTAGACCCCTTAAACAGCGGCTGCTTCTTTTTTATGTTTATTTTTTCTGTTATTTATTTGATTTTTGATATATGGCATTGCATAGCGGTCTAGACCAAATTTACCAGCGTTAGCTCCTGCCACTATTACGAAGATGGCTAGTAAAATCATTTGTCCGTTTGTGCTTACTGTTCCACTGAACAAGAATGCGAAGTTCATGACCATTCCCATTAAAGTTGCAAAGCTTGTGAATAAACCGAGAATTAATGCAATCCCTACTAATAATTCTCCCCATTGAACTAAGAAAGTGAATAAATCCGCATTCGGAAGTGCTACATGTTCTAAGAATGCTGCCCACCATCCTTGCACTGCTGGGTGTTCACCTGTGCTGTTTGCGATCGCCCCTTGTAAAAATCCACTTGCGTCAAAGGCACCACTTGTTATTTTTTCATAGCCTGCATGGATAAATTGATAACCAAGATAAATTCGGATAAAAGCTAAAATTCCTGCAACTACTTTATTATTTCTTAATAAATCTAACATTTCTCTCCATCTCCTTAGAATGATAAATTATTAGTTTGTTCATTGATTCACATTTACTTTTACAAGATCTTGTTTGTTTCTTACTACACTTATATAATAGCACTATTTTCACTATGAGAAAGTATATTGTGATGTATTTCACATTTAGTTCACAAAGTTATGGCGAAGTTGTGAACTAAGGACATGATTATCACTATCTATAAGGAAACATAATTAATGATTAACTATTCCTTTTCTTACCACATAAAGATGGGTACTGTAAACTTCACAGTACCCTTTTCTGATATTCTTTTTTACAACTCATCATACTTAAAGTATGAAAAATAACTTGGTTTCTTTTGCCCGCTTAAATCTTGTGTACATATCCCAACAAAGGTTCCAGTGAAACGTATATAATCTGCATCATCGTCTGATAAATGACTAATATCGATTTTACTGCCGATATTCTTCCATTCATCTTCTTCTGCATAAGCAAATTGTAGCCATTGCTGGTCAACTTTTGCCTTTATCTTAACCTCCCCTGTAGATTTTAATGGTATATCTTGATCGAGTAATTCATCATAAACCCCATGCTTGGATTCAATAATTCCGATACATTTTCCCAATGTTTCATGTGTCGTAATTCGGAGGTACACATAATCATCTGTATCATAATAAAAAATTAATCCCGCCATTTGTTGAAAGTTTTCGGGTGTATATTCAACTGCTGTCTCTACTTCCACCGTGAAACTCTCTAGTCTGCGTGCTAACAGGCTTTGATGATGGAGGGAGCTCATCGATTCTCCACCCTTTAATGTCAAATAACCTGGTCGTTCTGTTAGTGAAATCCAATCCTCTGTAAATGTTCTTCTTAATGAGTTCCAATATTTTTTTAAGGAATTACCTTGGAAATCATCAAGGTTGCTCTCTTGTTCAAAAGGATGTAATTGTAAATCCGGTGCCTCCACAATAGTGGATGGATTTGGTCCTCCTTCAACACGCAGCCAATCATCTGCTGTCCAATAGCATTTTTGGATGGCCGTTTCTCTCCCTAATATACATTTTTTATCGACAACTGGTCTCCCACATAAATGTGCCATATACCACTCACCATTTTGTGTTTCCACCAAGCTTCCATGACCTGCCTTTTGCAGCTGGTCTTTTTTGTTCTCATCTGATGTCAAGATTGGATTGGTTGGATCTATTTCGTATGGACCAAATAAAGACGTTGACCTAGCTATTGTAACCGCATGGGTATACCAAGTTCCTCCTTCTGCTGTTACTAAATAATAATAGCCATTCCGCTTATATATATGAGGTGCCTCTGTTAAACCTATCTCTGAGCCCTTAAAAATATTTTGTACCGGTCCCACTAGCCTTTTTTCTTCTACAGAATATTCCTGCAGGGCGATTCCTGCAAAAGAATTAGTTCCTTTACGAAAATCCCAAATCATATTGACTAACCATTTTCTCCCATCCTCATCATGAAACAAGGAAGGATCAAATCCACTACTATTAAGATAAATCGGCTCAGACCAAGGCCCTTCAATATTTTCAGCTGTCACTAAATAGTTATGTGTATCCTTAAAAGCTCCCATTCTACTTTTTACATCTGTATAGATTAAAAAAAACATCCCTTCTGAATAACTTAAACAGGGCGCCCAAACTCCTCCTGAATTGACATTTCCAATCATATTTAATTGGGATTCTCTTGTTAATGGATATGTTAGCAATCTCCAATTAATCATGTCTTTAGAATGATATATTTGTACGCCTGGAAACCATTCAAAAGTAGAGACCGCTATATAATAGTCATCTCCAACTCGCAAAATAGAAGGATCAGGATGATAGCCTGGCAAGACTGGATTGATTATTTTACTCATTTCATAACCCCTTTTCTTAACATTGGTAAATTCTAAAGTAAATTAGGAAAGGAATCTACAAAACTAGTACGTTCCCAATAGCTTCAACTATTGCTATAACATATTATGTTAGAAATTAGTTTGCGCTTCTAGCTTTTAGATCACTAATAATACGAGGATAGATTTTATCTAAACGATAGAATAGCATGAGGATAATTAAGAAAACAGTAATTGCCATTGGAATGTAAATAAACAGGGATTGAATAGAAAGCAATGCTGCATTCGATTGCGTGCCTCCGCCGCCAACATATCCTCCATAGAATAATACCCATCCTATAATAGCGGTTCCTAATCCACTACCGATTTTGATACCCATGCTTCCGCCGCTATATACCATACCTTCATTTCGAATTCCTGTTTTCCACTCCCCGTACTCGATCGTGTCACCTAGCATCGCAAACATACTTCCATTAATCGGCGCTTTACCGATTCCTCGAATTATCGTACCGGCTACAATTAAAGCTATATTGGTGATGTCAATTAACATAATTAGATAACCGATTAACGTAATTACTTCCCCAACAATAATGGCATTCCTTTTACCAAATCGTTTCGTAATTGGTGCTACAATCACCATTCCTAAAAGGATAAACACTGTATATGCTGTTGTTACAAGTCCAACAAGAAGGGTGTCATCTAAAATATACTGAGCAAAATAAATGACTGCCCCAGAATTTAAGGCGTTAAAAATATAGGTCATAAAGATAAATGTCGTCACAAGTGCCCAATACTTATTTTTCCCAAGCGTTCTTAAGCTGTCTTTTAGTTTTACGGGATTGTGCTGTTGTTCCTTGCTAGCAGGCTTAACTCTTTCAGTAGTTGATTTGAAACAAAAGTAGAAAAGAATACTGCCAATCGATCCAAAAATAAGGAAAGTTACAATCCATCCAAATTGGCCACCTCCAAAGGCATTTGCAAGTGGGAGGGTCAAATTACTAACTATAAGTGATCCTATTAATGCAAGACTCATACGAAAGACATTTAAAACAGATCTTTGGTATTGATCTTGTGTAATTAAGGAATTTAAGGTTCCATACGGTACATTTAGACCAGTATAGACAAGGCATACTAAATTATAGGTAATCGTAATATAAACAACTTGCCAAACAGTGCTTACATCTGGAACGGTGAACAGTAATACAGCTGAGATTGCAAAAGGGATCGCAAGCCATAATAGCCACGGTCTAGCCTTACCATGCTTTGATTTCGTCTTATCTATGACATAACCCATCAATACATCTGTTATCCCATCAAATATCCGGGAAAACAACATAATGGATCCTACAATTCCTGCTGCAATGCCAATGATATCTGTAAAATAATATACAATAAAAATGCTCATTGCTTGCCAGATAAAATTACTAGCTAAGTCACCAGAACCATACCCTAATCTTTCTATTAAACTTATCTTTTCACCAGCTGGTGCACTTTGTGTCGGAGTAACCTCTTCCCTTTGTAAATTGGTCGACATCTTAATCCTCCATCCATTGCTTTGTTCACGCTTACAATTAATTTAAACTTACAACGACAACCAGAGCTATCTTCTACTAAGATACTGTGGAACTATCTTGTCAAAGAACCTTCTTCTTTCGCTAAAGCCTTCTTCCCTGCTTCCAATACTTCAATAATTCGGTCAACATCATATACACTGCCTCTCCATGTCCCGCCACTAACCGCTTGCAGTGCCGCCCAAAGCCTTGTATCATCCGGCAAATTAGGGTCTGGTTTAAGATCTGGATGTGCTTCTCTTGTTTTTAAAACGGATGCCGCCTCTTCTTTTGACAATCGTTGATCTTCTGTACCAATAAAATCAACTGTTCCTATCAAGTTTTCACAATCAACCATAATATCGATTAAATCTCCATTTCGCAGCTTTCCGATTGGTCCATCACTCAATGCTTCCGGACCGATATGACCGATGCAGGCTCCAGTTGAGACACCTGAAAAACGAGCATCCGTAATTAAAGATACATATTTGCCAAAAGGCAAATATTTCAAAGCAGACGTTAATTGATAGGTTTCTTCCATTCCGGTTCCAGATGGACCTCCTCCCATTACGACCATTACATCTCCAGCTTTTATGCCCCCAGTTTTTATTGCAGTAATAGCTGATTTCTCAGATGTAAATACTTTTGCTGCTCCTGTATGTCTATAGATTCCATCTTCTCCTACTACAGTGCGATCAATTGAAGTCGATTTAATAACAGATCCTTCTGGTGCAATATTCCCTTTTGGAAAGGTGATAGTGGAAGTGAGCCCTCCTGCTTTTGCTGTAGCTGGATCCATAATTACTTGCTCAGGATTGACTCCATCTGCTTCTAATAAACGTTTCCTTAATTGCGTTCTTCTTTCGGATTTTTCCCACCAATCTAAGTTCTCTCCTAAAGTATGACCAGTAACAGTTAGGACATCTTCATGTAAAAGCCCTAATTTTCGTAAATGAAGCATTACTTCTGGTACACCACCAGCAAGAAAAACACGAACTGTGGGATGATGATCTGGTCCGTTAGGTAAAACACTTACTAGACGTGGAGTTTTGCGATTTATTCTTGCCCAATCATCTACTGTGGGGATTTTACATTTGGCAGCATGTGCAAGAGCTGGGATATGTAATAAAAGATTAGTTGAACCACCAAAAGCAGCATGAAGAACCATCGCATTCTCGATTGCTTTGTCTGTAATAATGTCCTTTGTTGTAATTTGATTCTTTTCCATTTCTAAAACAGCTCTTGCTGACTGCCTTGCCATTTCTGCCCAAATCTTTTGTCCAGAAGGAGCAAGTGCTGAATGAGTGACTGCTATGCCTAGTGCTTCCGCAATTACTTGCGAGGTTGCAGCAGTACCAAGGAATTGACAGCCTCCTCCTGGTGTAGCACATGCCACGCAGCCAAGTTCTGCCGCTTCCTTCAAACTAATTTCTTTATTCACAAATCGTACGCCAATTGTTTGGATTTTTCCTGCATCCTCCCCAATTGCTGGAGGCAGAGTAACACCACCAGGCACAATAATAGTTGGCAAATCATGCATAGAACTAAGCGCAATCATCATGGCAGGTAATCCTTTATCACACGTTGCAACGCCTATTACTGCTTCTCTAGTAGGCAATGAACGAATTAAACGCCGATAAACAATTGCAGCATCATTTCGATAAGGAAAAGAATCAAACATTCCTAATGTTCCTTGCGAACGACCATCACAAGGATCACTAACAAAACCCGCAAAAGGAACACCTTTATGGTTTCGAATTTCTGCAGCTGCCTCTGCCATGAGGATATCAACTTCCCAATGTCCTGTGTGGTACCCTAGCGCGATTGGCTCACCATTATGATCTCTTATACCACCTTTTGTACCTAGAATAAGGACTTCTGTTCCTAATAAATCTTTCGGTTTCCATCCCATTCCTACATTTTGGCTAAGTCCGAATAAATCCCCGCTCGGCGAATCCTCCAGCATTTGTGCAGTAAGTGGCAGCTTTCCAGTTGGCCCCTTTGCATTCGTTTTTACTTCATAAAGGGATTTATTCTCGTTTTCAAATATAAATGGTAATGTCATCCTATCACCCTCCAATATTTGTTTGTTTAGTAAACAAATAATCATTTCAAAAAAAGCAATCTATCACCTTTTCTTATAATAAATTTGCCTGTTTTAAAATTTCCCTAACTTGCTGCTTCTTCTCTTCATTGAGCGCTTTAGCAGGAGGCAACACCTCGGTTGTAATATCTATACCACATAATTTCGTTGCTTCCTTCACTACATTTACAAACGGGCTATCTATTTTATATAGTTGTGGCAATATAGCTAATTGTTTCTGCAAAGAAACTGCTTTTTCTATATCCCCTGCTAAGAAGGAATTATACAGACCAACTGATAATTGTGGTGCAAAATTTGCACTAGCTGTTATTGCTCCATCTCCTCCAAGCAGTAACGTATTAAATAAATGGTCATCAAACCCACAAAAAACAGAAAAATCAGGATTAATCATTTTTACCTTATCATTCATTTCGCGAATATGTCCGATAGAATCAATCGTTTCTTTAATACCAACTATATTTTGATGATTTAGAACAAGCTCTTTCACAAAATCAGGTGTTAAATCCTGCCCTGTAAGGGTGGGAAAATTATAGAGTAAAACTGGCAGCTTAACGGACTTTGCAATGTCACTAAAATAGGTATATAAATTCTCTTTGGTCAAATTCCAATAATAGGGATTAATAGCAACAATTCCATCTGCGCCTATTTGTTCCGCATGCTGACCGAGCAGAATTGCCTCCCTTGTATTCGTGCTGCCAATTCCAATTAAGACAGGAACTCTTTTTGCAACATACTTAACAGCAAATTCAGCAATCCTCTTTCTCTCCTTTACAAACATTTGCGAAAATTCTCCACCAGTACCTAAAAAGAATAAGCCATTTACTTTTTCCTCAATTAGTCTATCAATTAATAACGCCATTTCGCCTTCTTTCAGATTACCATCTTTATCAAGAATGCTTGACACTGGCGGAATAATGCCTTTAAATCGATTCAGTTCGGTCATTTTTTCTTATCTCTCCTTTTTGTTTTACATTATAAAACTCAATACTATTATTTAGTCTGTGTGAATTGATTATAACATACAGCCCTTAAAAGTAAACACTTACATTTTGTTAATTTTGAATATTTTCTAATTTACAAATAGAGATTGCTATTTTGAAATGGCTGTATTAATGTAAAAGTACACTATAATGTTTGTTATCCTAGGAAATAGTTAGATATTATAAAGCAAAAATGGAGAAGATATTATGCCAATCATTCAATCTGTTGAACGTGCACTTCAAATATTAGATTTATTTAACGATCACACCGTAGAATTAAAGATTACGGAAATCAGCGAACAAATGGGGCTTCATAAAAGTACAGTACATTCTTTATTAAAGACTTTGCAGCAATCTCGCTATATTGATC
The DNA here is from genome assembly GCF_038006525.1 of Niallia sp. FSL W8-0951. Classification (NCBI taxonomy): domain Bacteria; kingdom Bacillati; phylum Bacillota; class Bacilli; order Caryophanales; family Bacillaceae; genus Niallia; species Niallia sp. FSL W8-0951. Next base: position 403,791 of record NZ_JBBOVK010000001.1, on the reverse strand, counting down.
AAAATTCTGAAAATGGAAAATATCGATTAGGCTTAAAGCTCGTTGAAAGAGGGAATTTAGTTATCAATACTTTAAACATCAGGCAAATAGCTAATAAATATCTCGTTGAGTTAGCACTAAAGACGGGCCAAACTTGCCATCTAGGTATTCTTGATGGGAATGCAGGTGTATACATTGACAAGGAAGAAGGGGCTAATTCTGTTATTCGGTACTCTCGGATTGGGAGAAGAATTCCCCTCCATTGTACAGCAATCGGAAAATTATTGTTATCGTATCAACCTCCAGATATAATTCATTCACTACTAGATAACTATCTGTTTACACAAGCAACAAACCGGACTATTACCAAGAAAGAAGATTTCCTTATGGAATTAGAAAAGGTGCGTTATAACGAGTATGCTGTGGATAATCAAGAAAATGAACTAGGTGTCCGCTGTATCGCGGTACCAATTCTAAATCAACATGGACAAATACTAGCAGCGCTTAGCATCTCAACATTAGTTTCTACAGTAAGCGATGATCTCCTTAATGACTATTTACTGCTATTGAAAACAACGGGAAAAGAATTATCGGAAAAAATGCGATATGGAATTACAATGAAATAAGAAACAGGCATTTTTGCCTGTCTCTTATCATTTCACCCGAATAATTACATCTCTTTTTCTAACGCTATCTTCATCCACTTCTTCATTAACATAGCAGCTTTTACTTTCTCTTATCAAATGATCCCCATAAATCATTTACACGGATTAACATTCTTTCAATTTTATAATCAGCATTTACATTCGCTTGCCCAGTTACTTGTTTTACTTTTGGCTCATCCATGCCCTTTTTATGATATGCTAATGATATAGAAAAGTTATAAATCTTTCCTTTCGAATCTGTTCTTTCGAATTCAATATTTTTCACCTTAAGACTATAATCCTTTTTATACGGCTCCATCATTAGGTTCGTTCCATATCTTGTAATGAAATCATTATAGGATTTTTGATTAGAAAAATAATCTTTAAAGACTGCTTCTTCATATTCTCCTAGAGCAGCCTGCTTTTCTTCTCCATTTACTTTGCTTTCCTTTTGTTTGTTCCATATTTCTATTAACTCATCCTTCGGGCCATTTAAAGCATTTTGTAAAACTGCTTCTACTGGTTGTATGTATGGATCTGTGTCCTTAACTGTTTTCTCAGTACATCCAACTAATAAAATAAGAAGAAAAGGAAATAATGCGATTATGAATATACGATGATTACTTTTCTTCACCACATCACCTCCTCAATAAAAAACTATACGAATAGTATTTAAAAAAGTTTCAAATATTTTCCTTTTTCGCGTATTAGCTATAATTAATAAAGAATTTTAAATAAAAAAAGGAGAAATTCTATTCGAAAATCTCCCCAGCTACTACTACAAATATATGAAATAATGGCAAAATAATTAACTAATTAATACTTATTAAATAGAAAATGCATGATTTCCTATATACTTAATAACTTTTCTTGTAAAAATCCAATCACTTGTTGCTGTATCTGGATTATAGAAGTAAAGAAGCTCTTTATTCTCCTTACCATTATTTAATGCTTCTTCTACTGCTTCCATGGACTCTTTATCCGCTGCTTTATCGATGGAACCGTTCTGAACAGGCTGAAAAGCATTTTTCTCATAGATGACAGACTCTACTGTATCAGGAAACTGCTTATCATCTAGACGATTTAGTACTACATCAGCTACTGCTACTTTACCGGCAAACGGCTCACCCTTCGCTTCTGCATGAACAAGACGGGCCAGTAATTTTTTTTCATTATTTGTTATGTCTGCTGATTCATCAGAAGCTTTTACATTTTCTTTTTTATCAACAGCAAATTTTCTTGTCGCTACAGTTGTTGTTTCTTCCTTACTAATTGTTTCTGCATTTGCAATAGATGGTATATATATATAAGAACCACTAATAAAAGTGAATATAATTGCAATAAATAATAACTGTTTCATTTTTTGTATACCTCCTGTTTTAACAGGCCCATATACAAGGCTAACAGGTTTGGAAACAAAACTCATTGCATAATTGTTGGAAGAACTGTAATATTTGCCGGGGTATTTGGGAGAAATAACTAAATATTTACAATTCCTCTTTCTCCAATTGCTCATATTTCCCCTACATAGGGGATAATTTTTTTTAAAATGGAGATTCTACAATACTAATACAACCCCATTTTCTATCTATAACAATAAAAAAGCTGATAGCAGAAAAAATCTGAAATCAGCTTCCCAAATGTTAATTATTTCTTACTAATAATGCACAGCATTCGACGTGGACCGTATGCGGGAATAAGTCCACTGGCTGAACCACTTTCAACGTGTATCCAAATGGCTCCAGCTGCTTAATATCAGTAGCAAAGGTATCCGGATTACATGATACATATACAATTCTTTCTGGTTGAGAACGTCCGATACGTCTCATTACCTTTCCACCTGCACCCGAGCGAGGTGGATCTAACAGCAATAACTCAGGTCTGCCAAATTTTTCCAATACTTGTGCTAGTCCAGTTCGGGCATCTTGTGCTAGGAAAGTAGTATTATCAATACCATTATCTCCTGCATTTCGTTTAGCTGATTCAATCGAGCTTTCGACAATTTCAATGCCTACAAGCTTGCCAACCCTGCTCGCAAATGGAAGAGAGAATGTTCCGACGCCACAGAATAGATCAATCATATTTTCTGATTTTTTTGGTTCTGCCATTTCTACTGCTAAATCGACTAATTTTTGTGCTTGTGTTGGATTCGTTTGGAAGAAAGTATCAAACCACACGCGGAATCGATATCCATCCATTTCATCGTAAATAAAATCCCTGCCAGCTAATGTATGGCTTTTTTCTGATTGCGTACGATCTGCCCAATCGGTATTCTCTAGCCACATAAAGCTTTTAACTTGCGGGAACTTTTCGGTAATACGAGCGACTACTGTATCCACTGCATCTTTCAAAGAACCATCTGGAGCTTCTGTCGCAAATAGCGCCAACATCATTTCCCCTGTAGCAAAAGACTGTCTCACCATTAAATGACGAAGAAGTCCTTCATGTGCATCTTTATTATAACCTTTTAATGCATGTTCCTGTACCCAATTGGCTATTTCAAGTGCTGCTTCCACCATTTCTTTTCCAGCAATCAGGCAAGTTTCTAAGGAAATAATTTTTCTGAAATTCCCTTGCTCATGCAGACCAAGAGAACCATCCGCAGCAAAGGTAAATTCCATTTTATTACGGTATCTCCATGGCTCATCCATGCCGATAGTATCTTTTACTAAGCTCGGATCAAATCCTTGTTCTTCAATCACCCGTTTTACATGATTGGTTTTTTGTTGTAATTGCCCATTATAATCCCAATGCTGCCAAACACATCCGCCGCATTTTTCAAAATGTGGACAAGCTGGTCCAATTCTTTCCGCATGTGCAGCTAAGATTTCTTCTGGCATCGCTTTTCGATGTCTTCTGTGAGGCTGATCAACTGTTACCTTTACCTTTTCACCTGGTAAAGTTTGCGGAATTGTTAGTTTTAATTTTTTTTTGTTTCCTAATTCATTTTCACGCCAAACAACTGCCTGTCCAGCACCTTTTTCATCAACATTCTTAATTTCAACAATCATTGTTTCTTTTTCAATAGTGGTCAAACGACATTTCCTCCTTACAAAAATTCACTAGCTTAATTTATTTGAAAAGAATCATTTCTTTGAGGGATCTAGCTACTCTATTTTTAACATACTTCCCTAGTATAAAGGACAATCATACAATATGAAAATAATAATTTTTATTTTGCAGATATTAGCAATTTAAAAGGGACGTTGCTTTATTTACAACGTCCCTCCTTAAACCTATTTATCCCCTGATATTCTACTCTAACACAAGCACATCATAACCCTTTAATTGTATCTTCTGATGTATCTTCTCTCCTGTTAAAATATTGGTCATTTCCTCCTTTACCTCCAGTTCCTGCATCTCATGGGAATAATTTAATAAGAAAACATATGCTTTTCCTTCTTTCTTGCGTATGGACAACTCTACACTTTCAGGTAAATCAAACTTATTATTATAATTATTAATTTGTATTTCTTCGAGTAAATTTTCAGCAAGCTCGATAGTAAAAACGCCTCCAAAATAATAACAAGCTCCCTCTCCAAATTGGTGCTTAACCAGGCCGGGCTTTCCTTCAAAATAACAGTCAGAAAACCTCCCTATTACTTCCGTATCTTTTGATTCGACTTTCAAAGTCTCATAAAATCCTCTAGTCTTAATCTCTGTTTTATCTTTGTAGATTACGATTGGAGTAGTTTCAAACGGCGCTTCCCTTGTAAAATCCTCTACCGATATTCCCGTAAGAGCTGCTAGATAACCTGGGAATGCTTTCATATAGACTTGACCTGTTTCATCCTTATATCCAGTTCGGCAGCCTAGTATTAATTTGCCGCCTTGCTTTACATACCTTTCCAGCAAATTCGCTGTTTGTTCTGATACAATCGCTGCATGAGGATACACCAGTACTTTATATTTTTTCAACTCTTCTAGATTAGAGTTTCTATTTAGATTATAGGCATCTACAGGTACATGGTTATACTGCAGCGCTTTAAACCATGCCTCTATGCTAAGGGAAGCAAAAGGTCCAGACCACTTATCAAATTCCGCATCCCACTCATTATCATAATTAGTGACGATCGCTATCTCTGCCTGATAAGTCGCTCCTGCTATCTTCTCTCCTATTAGTTGAATCTCCTTGCTTACTTGCTCTACTTCTTTTATACGGCGGTTAGGCAGATTATGATAGTCATTAATGCCATGCCAATAAATTTCTGTTCCTTTCGTTGCTGTTCTCCAGCGGAAATACATAACTAAATCTGCACCATGTGCAATCGATTGATAGGTCCAAAGTCGAAGCTGTCCTGGATTAGGCGACGGCTGTTCTAGTCGTGTTACCCATCCGCCTGGACCAGACTGCTGTTCAAAAATAGCAAAATTAGGGGAAATGCTGCGGACGACACTTAAGTTCCAGCTCCATTTCCGGTCTCGTAAAGGCTTATCGCTCTTATCTTCTAAGACTCTGCCGAAATTAGGATAGGAATCATAAGCATAGAAGTCTAACACTTCATTCGTCAGCTTATGATTATCGAGATGCTTAAACATCCCATTTGTGGTAACCCACTGATTGCTTGTATATTTCCGAATAATGTCTGCTTGCATTTTTGCATAAGAAATAGCACTATCAGAAATGAACCTCTTTTCATCTAACATATGATGGGGATTCGGAGAATTGGGAACCGTTGTACGAGTTAAATAGACTTGGTCCCAGCTGGTATATGTCTGATTCCAAAAAACAGTTCCCCATGCCTCATTTAATTGATCTAGCGTTTGATACTTTTCCTTTGCCCATTTTCTAAAAGCAAAATGATCGGCCTCGGAATAAAAAACATCTATTTCACAATTTAGTTCATTATCAATCTGCCACCCGACAACCCCTGGATTATAGCTATAATGTTTTGCCATTTCTGTCACAATAGCCGAACTTAGTCTCCGGTAGTTTTCCGAATTGTAGTTATAATGTCTACGAGCGCCATGCTGGTAAGCTATACCAGATTGAGATACATTCAATACATCGGGATATTTATGGGTGAGCCATGCTGGCGGTGTTGCCGTTGGAGTTCCGAGCACTGTTTTCAGGCCTAATTTATGGGCCTTTTCAATCGCCCGATCGAATAAAGCAAAAGAATATACTCCTTCTTCTGGCTCAAAAATCGTCCAGGCAAATTCCCCCATGCGAACATAGGTAAATCCTGCCTCCTTCATTCTTCGAAAATCATCTTCCCACAGTTCCTCTGACCAGTGTTCTGGATAATAGCAAACACCTAGTGTTAATTTTTCCGCCGTCCATTTTTTCGTCATTATTTGCACTCCTATCTATATTCTTTATTCTTTTATCGAACCACCTAAAATACCGGAAATAAAGTGCTTTTGCAGGATAAGAAAGACGGCCATTACTGGGATTACCGAAATAGCTGTCCCTAACATCAATTGTCCATAATCAATGGAATTAAGACCAGCTAAAGTGGACAAAGCCACTGGCAAAGTATAATTTTCCTGTGTTGTCATCACTATTAATGGCCACATAAAATTATTCCATTGATGGGTAAAAAGGAAAATCCCAACAGCCGCTAAAGCAGGCTTCATTGTTGGTAAAGCAATTTTGAAAAAGATAAAGAATTCTCCAGCTCCATCTATTCTTGCTGCTTCTATTAAGGAATCTGGTATTCCCTGCATATTTTGCCTAATCAAAAAGATAGCAAAGGGATAGCATATTTGCGGCAATATAATCGCTTGATACGTATTAATCCAGTCTATCGATCCAAAAATTTGAAATAGTGGAATAATCGTAGCTTGATAGGGGATCATCATCGCCAATAAAAAGGATGCAAAAATCAGATTGCTCCCCTTAAATTTAAATTTCGCAAAAGCATAGCCTGCTGCAGAGCAAATGAATAAACTTACTACGACAAAAACAATGGCAATGATAGATGAATTAGTTACTGCTTTGACAATATCGATAGAATTGCTTAAATTTCGTAGGTTCTCCAGCAAATAATCACCAGGGATCAATTTTGGAGGAAAGGCCAGCACATCGCCTGAAGGATTTGTTGCCCCTACAAGCATCCAATAAAATGGACCAATCGAAATGACAACACCAATAAGTAAAAAAAGATGCATAAATATTTTTTGAATACGTTTCTGTTTTGCCATCAGTCATTCCTCACCACCTTAAATTGAATCCATGATAGAACCGCGATAAAGAGCACAATTACATAAGCAATGGCTGATGCATAACCAAAATTAAAGAAACTGAAGCCCTGATTATAAAGATAGTAAGTAATCGTTATTGTCGCATTATTTGGACCGCCATTTGTTAAATTGTACGGCTCATCAAATAATTGGAAGGAGCCAATTGTTGACATTACAAAAGTAAATAACAGAACGGGCTTAAGCTGTGGAATCGTGATATAAAAGAATTTCTTGATTGTACTGGCACCATCTATACTAGCTGCTTCATACAAACTATTCGGGATGTTTTGCAAACCAGCTAATAAGATAACCATGTTATAGCCAGTCCATCTCCAAGTTGTTACTAGAATAAGGGAGACCTTCGCCCAGAAAGGATCTGTCAGCCAGTGAACCTTCTCAAGGCCGATCGAAGTGAATAAGTAATTAATTAAACCGTAGTCTGTATTTAGCAGCAATACAAAAATAATAGAGGCTGCGACTAATGAAGTAACAGCAGGAGTAAAAAAAGCGACCCGGTAAAAACCTTTCATTCTTAATAAACTAGAATTCAATACACTCGCTAATAAGACGGCTAGGAATAACATAATCGGAACCTGCACTAGCAAAATAATAAATGTATTGCCAAGCGCTTTGTAAAAGAGCGGATCACTGAAAAGCCGCGTATAGTTTGCAAGCCCAGAAAAAGTATAAACACCTGCAACCTTTGTTTGAAAGCTTAATAGAAAAGAAGCAATTATAGGATAAACCGTAAAAGCAATAAACAATAGCAAGGCTGGACCAACAAATAGATAAGGAACGGTCTTAGGCGTGATAAATTGTTTTTTCTTTTTTATAGTTAATGAATTTGTTCCTGTTTCTAGCATTTTATTATCCGACATTCTTCTCCCCCTCCTTTTTAGAGGCTGCATTCAAAAATAGGTTCAAATGCTATTCTCAAAAGTCAGCCTCTAATCCTTTAGCAAAAATGGTTTTTAATTGCTCGATTCCAATCCAGTTTGCTGCTCAGCTTGTTTCTTTCCATCCTCCAATATTTGTGCTGCTGGTTTATTCTCAAGTAAAAATGCTTCCATTTGACTTGTCATAATGGATCTGAGTTCTAACTCTGCACTGCTGTGATTAACAGATGGAATATCTGTTACTGTATCAGCAAAATCTTTAAAGAATGTTTGATTATTAAAGTATTCTTGTTCTTCACTGAAAACCGGCTCTTCATATGCTGCTAATAACGCTGGGAATAATCCTCTATTCGTAAGTGCCTTAATTTGTGATTCTACATCTGTTGATGCAAATTCAGCAAACACATATGCTGCTACTTTATTATCCGATTTACTTGGAATCGCTAAGGCAGATCCTCCATCATTAGAAGCTCTCCCTCCCCCTTCTTCAAAAGCAGGCAGTTGGAACATGCCCCATTTACCTGACAGCTCAGGCATTTGTTCAATCATCGTTCCACTCCACCAGACAGCACCAGGCTGTGTTGCGACCTCTCCATTTTTCATTGCTGCTACTTGGCCATCCCAGTTATTTGTATAGATAATTAATTCTGCATCCTTCATTTTTTGCAAAATATCAATGGCCTTTTTGGCTGCGTCTGAAGTAAGATCTAATTTATCATCCTCTGTAAAGTAATAGCCCCCTTGCTGCTGCAGCATAATTCTAAGCAATCCATCTCCATCTGTTCCAAGAAATGCCTTCCCCGTATGAGCAACAACCTTTTTCCCCGCTTCGATATAGTCATCCCATGTTTTAATAGTCGCTGGGTCAACTCCTGCCTCCTCAAAAATATCTGTCCGATAGATAACACCCACTGGTCCTAAGTCTCTTGGTGCTGCAATAATATTTCCATCCTTATCCTTTAACCCATCTATTTTCGACTTAGAAAATTCATTTTCATGTTTATCAAAGCCAAGTGAACTTAAATTCGTAAATGCATCTGGAAAATCATCTGTAAATGAATGAATACGATTATTTTCTACCTGTACTACATCTGGTAATCCGCTTCCACCTGATGAAAGACCCGCACTAACCTTTTGGTATACTTGATCAACACCAATATGCTCAATCTTCACGTTTACATTAGGATATTTCTTATTAAAAGCAGGAAGTACATCCTTTTCTAAATAATTTGCTTCCAATGCCCAGGCCCAGACGGTGACATCTCCTTTTATATCCTCTGGATTATCCGGAATGGTTAGATCTTCTGTACTCGTTGAGGAGCTATTGCTGCATGCCCCCAACACAATCGTAAGTAGAAATAATAAAACAAAACCATAGATTTTCCTCATAAAGTTCCACTCCTTTTGATAGAGATTTTTTCTGCTTTCTATAAATCTAAAAAGGAAACAAAATGAATAGAAAGCGCTTACCTAAGTAGTCCAAGTATATACTGATATCAAAGATGGTTATGGTATAATTTCTATTATTTTGGTATTTTAACTACCGTATCACTCTTTAAATTTTGACAACTTTCAATTTAATGGAGGAGAATCTAGTGGGAAATCGTCTAAATATGAAGAATTTGGAGTATATATGTAATTTAATGACAGATATATTAAATATCTCAATTACTTTACTTAATAATGAAGGAACTATAATGGCAGAAAAAACAGCGAACGAACTAATTAATCCTCTTTATTCTTCTAAACAATCCTTTTACAGACAGGTCATACCTAGTAATGGAAAGAATTCTCTATCTCCCGCCATAATAGGTACACCTTTTTATGAAAACGTATCCATCATTCCAATTACCAACTTAGGTACCATTATTTTAGGCCCTGTTTTATCTAAACGGCCAAGTAGACTGCTGATAGATAACTTGATCACTGCCTATCGCCAAAGTGGTTTGGAAGATGCTTTAAGCGACTATTATTATTCTCTTCCCGTCATAAGCATTGCGAAATTAGGACAAATCTGCAAACTTATCTATTTTTTATACAATAACAAGATTTATGACAAAGACATTACCTTACCAAAAATGCAATTGCCCAATCATTTAAATGATGAAAAGACTGCAAATAAATACATATTAGAAACACACCAAAATTCCTCCTTTCATCATGATCCTATTGCGGAGAAAAAACTCTATCAATTTATTATAGATGGACAAAAAGAAAATCTGCTTGCATATTGGAAAGCCTTTAAAGAAAGCACTTCCTTTCATTTTGGAAAGCTTTCTAAAAAAAATGAAGTAAGAAATCAAAAAAATTTAACTATTGCAACCATTACCCTTGCAACCCGTGCGGCCATTACAGGCGGTCTTCATCCTGAAATCGCCTATTCTTTAGGAGACCGCTACATTCAAGACTTAGAGGAATTACAAGATTTAAAGGACATTCATTTCTTCACAGAAAATATCTTGTATGAATTTGCAGATAAAGTAGCTAAAACAAATAGGGAAAATTATTCGCGACCTATTTTTCAATGCAGAAACTATATTTACAAGCATATCTATGAACCATTAACCTTACAGTCCATTGCAGAGCATTTATCTATCAGCCCCAAATATCTATCCAATTTATTTAAAAAAGAAGTGGGAATTCCTATTAGTGAATACATACAGCAAATGAAAATTGAGGAAGCAAAAAAACTGATGACTTTTGCAGAACATTCCTTATCTGATATTCATGCCCTTTTAAATTTTACCGATCAAAGCTATTTCACGAAAGTATTTAAAAAGTATACCGGAATTACTCCTAAACAATTTAGAAAGAATACGGTTAATTTTTTATAGAGAATAGAATTAGGGCTTATCCAATAGTTATTTACTTGTGTTAGGATAACCCCTGTCCGTATTAAATATTTCTTATAAATAAATATTGGTAACGAATAGCTTGTAAGATATTCAATCTAAGATTCTCCAAAATTTAATTACATTATTATTATCCCCTATGTTATTTGATTGAAAATTCTAATTATTATTCCCTTAATCATTCCTTTTCGGTCTTTTTTTTCTAAAAATAATGATATAATAGTAAATGTCTTTCATAAATAGTTTATAAAAAGGTGGTTAGTTAGTTAGCAAAAACGGGTAATTAGTTTTAAAGAAAGGTCTGGAGGTGTTCGTAGAAATTGATTCAATTTAAAGAAGTAACCAAAACGTTTCAAGATGGATTTAAAGCGCTAAAGAATATTACCTTCGAGGTAAAAGAAGGAGAATTACTTGTTCTAATTGGCCCAAGTGGTTCTGGTAAGACAACTACGATGAGAATGATCAATCGACTTATAGAACCATCTAGTGGTTCCATTACGATCGAAGGAAAGGATATTTCCACAGAGGATCCTGTAAAACTCCGCAGAACTATTGGCTACGTCATTCAGCAAATAGGTTTGTTACCCCATATGACAATTAAAGAAAACGTATCGCTCGTTCCTCGACTCCAAAAATGGAAAAAAGAACAATATTTAGACAAAATTAATGATTTAATGAAAATGGTCGGGTTAGATCCTGATACATTTGGTGATCGTTACCCTTCTGAATTAAGCGGTGGACAGCAGCAAAGGATTGGGGTTATTAGAGCCCTTGCGGCAGAGCCGAAAATAATCTTGATGGATGAACCGTTCAGTGCCTTAGACCCTCTCAGCCGCGAACAATTGCAAGATGAATTAGTCCGCTTGCAGCAGGATATCAAAAAAACAATTGTCTTTGTTACACATGATATGGATGAAGCCCTTAAAATAGCGGATCGAATTTGTATTATGCAAGACGGAGAAATTGTGCAATTAGATCGGCCAGAAAATATATTACGTCACCCAGCAAATGAATTTGTCCGCAATTTTATTGGAGAAGATCGTTTGCAAGAAAATATTTCTTTACCTAAATTAGCAAAATTAATGGTTCCTCCTGTAACAGCCGGTGAGTCTCGCGGTCTTGCAGAATCATTAAAATTAATGAGAAGAAAGCGTGTGGATAGTCTAGTGGTCGTCGACAAATCTAATACCTTTCTCGGAATAGCGAATGTGTGGGAGGTACAAAAACGATATAGAGAAGAAGAATTAACCTTGAAAGATATAATGGATACGAATATAAAAACGCTTCATCTTGAAGAAGCAACTGAAAAAGCTTTTCAACTTGTTAGTGAATCCCAATATGGCTTTATTCCAGTAATTGACCAGCATTCTAAAATTATTGGTATTGTCAACCGTGCAGGTCTTGTGGAATATATTGCTGACCAAATTGGAGAATAAAAAGGAGGGATGAGCCATTCCTAATATAATCACAGACACAATAGATGTCTTCATCAACCGTTGGCCGACAATATGGAATTTAATTTTAGAGCATATGTATCTTTCTCTTATCTCTATTGCCATTGCAATCGTGATTTCCGTTCCACTAGGAATCTATTTAACTCGCCACAGAAAAATCGCAGACTCCATCATTGGAGTAGCCGGCGTATTTCAAACCATACCAAGTTTGGCATTACTAGTATTTCTAGTACCATTCATCGGTACTGGGAAACTTCCAGCCATTATTGCTTTAACTGTTTATGGTCTATTACCTATTTTGCGCAATACATATCTAGGAATTGTCGGAGTAGAAAAATCTGCAATCGAAGCTGGCGTAGGGATGGGTATGACCAATCGCCAAGTGTTATGGATGGTTGAATTGCCACTATCCTTAAGCGTTATTATGGGAGGAATTCGGACTGCAACAGTATTAATAATCGGGGTGGCAACAATCGCTGGATTAATCGGCGCAGGCGGACTGGGAGATTTGATCTTCCGTGGTTTACAAACCTATAATACTGGCCTTATCCTTGCTGGAGCAATCCCATCTGCCCTTTTGGCGATTATATTTGATTACTTATTAAAACTATTAGAAACAGATGTGACCCCTCAAGGTCTTCAAAATAAAAAAGTGAAAAAAAGCAAAATACGAATCTGGATTGTTGCAGGTTTAATCGTAATCCTTCCACTTTCGACTGTGATTGCCAATTTCAGCAGTGGAAAAAGCGGAAAGGATAGCATCACTATTACTGGAAAAAATTTCACAGAACAAGAAATTATGGTGTACATCATGGGGCATCTCATTGAAGAGCACACAGACTTAAAAGTAAACTATGAATCTTTCCTTGGCGGAACCGCCCCAGCCTTTGAGGGGGTTAATACCGGAAATTATGATATGTATATGGAATATACAGGTACTGGATTATTAAGTATCTTAAAGGAAGATATGGTTAGTGATCCTGACGAAGCCTATGAAATAGTGAAAAAAAGATTTAAAGAAGACTATAATTTAGTTTGGCTAGAGCCATTTGGATTTAACAACACATACACATTAACCATGCGCAAAGAAGATGCGGAAAAGTACAAAATAAAGACTATTTCAGACTTAAAAAAGATCGCACCGGACCTAACCTTAGGATCTGAACCGGAATTCTTAGAAAGAGAAGATGGCTATCCAGGTCTTATCGATACCTATGGAATACAATTTAAAAATACGCAAGCGATGGACTCTGGTATTATGTACAGTGCGATTAAAAACAGTGATGTCGATGTTATTGACGCCTTTTCAACAGACGGCCGTATCCCAGCATTTGATTTACAAGTTCTAGAAGATGATCAGAACTTCTTCCCACCATACTATGCAACACCAGTAATTAGAGCGGAAACATTAGAGAAATATCCAGAATTAGAAGAAGTATTAAGCATGCTTGTCGGAAAAATTGATAATGAAAAAATGCAAGAATTAAATGCAAAAGTAGATATTGATAAAGAGCAATATGAAGATGTTGCGGTCGAATTTTTGAAAGAAGAAGGGCTTATTGATTAGTTTATAAGGCTGATATGTTGGGGTTATAGATTTTCTATAACCCCTTTGTGGTCTTTCAATTCAAACTATCTATCATTCTACCAATTTAAGAATTTCTTCTAAATCATGCTGCTCCACATATGCTTTCGTATCATTTAACATATCATCTGTGAACTGTATTCCTCCAATAACTATATACGTTTTTCCCATACTAGTTAATCGAGCAAGGTGCGTTGCCGCATCACCTTTAAATAGGTCAAGTGGCAGCTGCCGTTTAGTTTCCGTATCATAGATTTTTAATTCTCCACTAGGAATCGTTCCATACAAATTACTATTCATATAAAGTATATATCGCTCATCTAGCCAAACAGCTCCACTTGGATATTCTTGTTCACCAGAGGTAGCGTTCACATTGATTATTTCTTTTAATCCATCTTCTTTCGAATAAACATAGAGCGCCCCACCTGCCTCCCACCCATATTGTGGAGTTAACAAAACTTTTTTTCGAGTAGGTGAATAATCAACAGGCTTCATTTCGCTTGATGCACTATCATGATTAAATGATTCTATAGATCCATCCTCCTTTTTTAATAGCAAAACATATGGTTCGATACTGTAGGATATTCCTTCACTCTCGTTATTTCCGTCTATTTTGCTAGACTTTTCCTCTTTACTATTCCCCTCCTCTGTAATTGATTGAGATCCTGTTTTCGTTTCCTTTTGAACAGAATAATCCCCAATAAAGATAATTGCTAATCCGATGCCAATGGTCACTGCAATCCCCAGAATAAATCCAGCCCATAAATTCTTATTCACTCTTCCTTCCTCTTTCCACTAAAATACAGATTCTGTCTACATTCTCTTATTATAATATACGACTAGATTTTTGTTTATAATTGTATGGACTGTTTAAAAGCAACTAAAAATTTACTTATTCTACTTCCCTTAACATATTATACACTGTTTGATTTATGACTATTTTATAAATAATAAAACTTCCAACTATTAATAGAAGCGACATATATATAATAACGAGAAGATAATAATATAAATAGTAAGAGAGAGGAAAGGTTAAAACTGCGCCCATTAAATACAAAAATATAATAATAAAACTCATTAAAGCAGCAATTAAACAATAAACTACCATTTCTGATGTCAGAAAATAATATAATTTTCTTTTTGACATTCCTAAAGACAGATAAATCCCCCACTCCTTTTTTTGGAGTTGGTATTTACTAAATACGATTATAAACATACTAGTAACTGTAAGAAGAAAAGTAATTATGAAAGAAAATTTTGCAAGGAAACCTAACAACGAAGTTATCTTTGTATCATTTTGGATAAATTCTGGTATGTTCTGTAACAAACTACCAGGTACAGTAGCAATCATCTGATTAACATAATCATCAATCTTCTTTAATTCATTTTCTGTAATATTAGTATCAAGAAATATTCCGAGTTCCATATAACCGTTGAAGAGTTTAGAATTCTGCATTGTATCTTTATCAAAAATAATAGTAAAACCATCATAACTTATTTTGTTTTTGTTATTAATTTGTTTTACATATGTTTCATTGTTAACACTATATACTTCGAACTGTTCTTTTATTTTCTGCAATTTCCCTTCATGCTTTTCCTGTTTAATGAATTCGATTGTTTCTCCTTTCAGATTATTTAAATTTGCATCTTTTCTACCATCCTTATTAGGAACAAAGATCATGATTTTGCCTCGAAATGCTTTATAATCATCCTCTGGGAAAAGTTGTGAAAATTCCTCTTTATCAATAATTTCATATTTAACATTTGGCACAATCCATTTTTGATTATAAGTGATTATTTCTCCCTGATTATCCAACCATTGAGTAATATCTTTTGTTTTTTGCTGTGATGTGATTAATGGAATTACATCTACCATAAAAGGATTCTTCTCAACATATTGAACACCAGGCAGAATCTTTAGATTCGTAACTTGTTGTTCTGAAAAAGTTAACCCCTTCCTTAAAAGGATAGGCAGATTATCTTGCGTGTCAAATCCGTAAACCTCCTGGGAATTTAAATAATAATATTCATCTATATCCCATATACCTTCCGTCTCTTTTTGAAAAATGACAGAAAACAATAAAATAAGTATAGACAAACTTATCATTGCTACAGTTAAAATAAATTGTTTAGGAAACAAAAATAATTGTCTTGTTAACTGTTTTATCTCAAATCTTTTTATATTTTTATTAATTAGTATATTCACAATCGGTATTTTTTCTACTCCATTAATTAACATTTTTATAGATAGATTTCTAGAACGAAATATCTCCCAAAAAGATAGAAATAAAACCATGAAAAAAAGAAAGAGAATCCAACATATACTAAAAGTATAAGTCTGATTTTGATATGTACTTATACCTTCTTTAAAACTCTTATTTATTATTAGGAATTTAAAAACATAATTTAGGGGAACTGCTAAAATCAAACCAGAAAAGAAAAGAATAAATGTTTGAGAAAAGTAAAAAAAATACAGCTGCATTCTTTTTATTCCAAGTGCCTTTAATACCCCAATTTTTCTCCGTTGCGATTTATTAAAATAAGCAAATAAACTGCTTATAGAAAATATCGAAATGAAAAGAATAACCGTTTGATAAAAGATTGAAATATTACGAATAGTATCATAATCTCTTAGGCCTTCCAAAAATAGCTTTTCATTTACAAAACCCTTATCATCATACTCAGCTAATAAATTTTCTGTTTTTTTGAGAGTAGTATTTTTGCCGTCTTCATAGTTAATTAGATAATTCCTTTTACTAGACTTGTCTTTATATTGCTCGCTAATAAAAATATTGGGGAAAGCTAATTCTTTTTGAAATTGAAAAGGTATATACCTTTTCGAGGAATAATTTGAAATAATCCCAACAATTTTTACTTTCCATTGCTTTTCTTTACCATCTAGTGTTATCATGTCTCCAATAGCCCAGCTACTATTAAATAATTTTAAGTATGCGGATTCAATGGCTACTTCATTTTTTCCAATTGGCAACCGTCCCTCCATTACTTTAATTTTCGATAAGTCTACAGCTCCCTTATCCATCCATCCAATTGTAGCGGAATTGGAATTCTCTAAAGGAATCCAATCAATCAATTGGAATTCGCCTATATTTTTTACTTCCTTATTTATTTCAGATTTAGACTTTTCAATACCAACCAGAACTCCACTATTTTTCCCATATTGCAAATAAGATTTTTCCATTAGAGCAGCTCTAATAGCCTCAGATGCTGTAAATATAGAGAGAACAGAAGAAATAATGAGACACAATGCAAGGACTATCAATATAGTCCACTTTCTTCTAGAACATAGAAATTTAAATCCTAATGTAAACACTTAACTCATCTCCTCTAATACACCGTTTTTCATGGAATATAAAAAGTGAGGAACTTGAATTAAATTCTTCTCATGTGTAACTATAATTAAAGAAAGTTCTCTTTCCTTATTAAATTTAGTTAATAAGCTAGTAATACTTTTAGTTGTAATTTGGTCTAAATTACCTGTTGGTTCATCCGCAAATAATATATCTGGTTCAGTTATTAAAGCCCTGGCAATAGCCACTCTTTGCTGCTCCCCACCTGATAGAAAAGTTGGAAGCTTGTTTAAATAAAAGTGAATTCCTAATTCTTGCGAAAGCTCATCAATACTATATTTCAATTGTTTCTCCCTTTTTTTTAATAGTTTCAATGGAAGTTCAATATTCTCTCGAACTGTCAATTCTGGTATTAAATGAAAGGATTGAAATACAAAGCCAAATTTATGCCCCCTTATTTCAGCTTGTCTTTGCTCAGGCAAATCATAAAATGATTCATTATTATAATAAACCTTTCCATTTGTAGGAAATTCCAATCCACCTATAATACTTAAAAAAGTCGATTTCCCAGAACCACTTTTTCCTTCGATGACATGAATGGTTCCCTTTTCTACAGTAAAATTCTTTATTTTGATAATTTCCCTATCATCTGAATATTTCTTTGTCATATTAACTACTTTTAAACTTTCCACCATAAAGTTCACCTCCAATATTTTCTATAAATATACTACAATAAATCTAGATAATCGGCCAAAACTTCCCATTCATAACTTAAATCCCTTATATTATTCCTTACTATATTTAAGATATCTAAACTATCAAAATTAACAAATCGGATAATACAGGATATGGTAGTAGAGTTAAAGAATCTGGTACCATTAACCAATAAAACAATAATTTAGTATGAATTAAATACTAATACTTAAAAAGAGCTAATATACATCAACCATAAAGAAATAATTTAGAATTAAAAAAGAGCTAGTCTAAAAACCGAGAGTATGGATTTTAGATAGCTCTTTTAGTTATTTTGTTTTTTAAAAGGAAATATCTACTATTTATCTAGCAAAACGATGGTTTCCAATAGTAACCGTTGCTTCTCGTGAGAAAACCCAGTCACTTGTAGCTGTTTTTGGATTAAAGAAATAAAGAGAACCATTTCCTTTTCCATCTAATGCAATTGCTTCATTAACTGCTCTTTTTGACTCCGCATCAGCTGCCTTATTAATTTCCCCATTTTGAACAGGGGTAAAAGCATAATATCCATTCGATTTTTCATAGATGACATCACGAATAGTATTCGGAAATTGATTACTTTTTACTCTATTCAAAACAACCACTGCTACTGCAACTTTTCCTGCATATGGTTCACCAACAGCCTCAGCGCGAACTAATCTCGCCATTAAATCTTTATCGGCTGGTGAAACAGTGGCATTTGGTAGAATAATATTTTGACCTGTAATTAAGGCTTTGCTATTATTTGCTTTCATTAAATCACCGATTGGAATCCCAAAGCCCTTAGCCACTTTCCAATAAGTATCCCCAGACTGAATCGTTCGATTCGTTGCTGCATCTGCTTTATCGATTAACATAAATGCTGAAATAGATAGCACTAATCCAGCGGCTACTATTAATTTTTTCAAAACTCTTACCTCCTAGTAGTCGTTGTTTCTGGTGTCTTCTATTAGGCTAGCAGATGTAATATTTCGATTCATCGTCCAAAAAGTGGTAAACAAAAGATTGCTAGGTTGATAGCTTACTAGAAAAGAGACTTACAACATGGTGGAAGTATTAACCAATCGAGTTAGTTAGCAAATAACATCTAAATTTAGGAAATTTTAGGCAAGATTGTTACAAACCATTTTTATCTGTAACAAAAAATAAGAAGGTACTAAAAAAAATTTAGAGACTCATTTAATGACAAGAAAACTGCTTTTTTAAAAAATCAAGTGCTGGTCCAATTTCTTCTGCAAAATTCCGCCAATTACATTCAATGGAGATTCTGCCATCATAGTTTGCTTTATGTATGTTTCGCACAAACTCAGGATAGGGATACATTCCTGTACCAGGAGCCAGCCTATTCGTATCAGCAACATGGATATGCTGGATAAAATCTCTATATTCATAGAAATTCGTAAGTGGTTCCTTTTCTTCTTCCATATGATAGAAATCAGCCAATATTTTTAAAGATTTTTGATTAAATTCCTTTGACCATGCAGCAGCTTCTGAAATACTATTAATAATATTCGATTCTTTTTTGTTGAGCGGTTCTATTACAATCGTTAAGCTTAATTGGTCCGCCATATCCGATATTGTCGATAAAAAGGCTGCCATTTGTTCTCTGCCCTTTTCTTTCGACAGTCCTTTCGGAAAACTTCTTGCACCACCACTTCCGAATACAATTGTGTCCGCACCTATTCGGCAAACACGTTCTAATGCAGATTTTAAATAATCTTTCACTCGCTGATTATCTACCTTATCTCCCACTATTTTTAAGTCACTTGGCAAAAGAATATTAAAAGCTTCAATAGGTAAAGGTGATGCTTGATATTTTTCTAATATTGTTTTAAATACCTCTTCCTTTTCTTCTGGCATCAAGGAAATAACCGTACATTCGATAAAATCATACCCCGCTTTATCCAATGCCTCTGCCTGATCAATAGCAGCGCAGCATCCGAACCTCATAGGATTTCCCCCTTACATAAGAATATTTTTCATATACTTACTAAACTGCTTAAAGGCTATTTCCGGCTCCTCCAATTCAGGACACCACTTTTTTTCCCATTCCAATGTATAGTAGCCATCATACCCGTTCCTTTTTAATAAAGTGTATATGTCTTGTAATGGTATATCCCCATCTCCTAAAAGACAAAGCTGATAGCCTCTTTCTGCTTCCTTTTTTAGATAAGAATCCTTCCAATGGGTATAGGCAACCCATTCCCCAAGATTCTCCCAAGTAACATCAGGCTTTTCGCCAATTGTTCGATAGGGATGATGGATATCCCATAATACTTGCAAATAATCAGAGGAAACTCGCTGAACTAGCTCTTTCACATATCTGCTATCTGTCCAATCATCATGTGTTTCTAGGAGAAGTTTGATATTAATATCCTCTACAATCGCCAAATAATCATGAACATTTCTCTCAGCGATTTCCATTGCTTCTTCTCTCTTCCACTTTCCAACCGCTCCGCCAAATACACGAATATAAGGAGTGTTGAATTTCTTACAGAGCAATGCGTATTCTCTTAATTCCTCTACATACTTCTCATATTCTTCTTGCGATTGAGTAACCAATTTGACTGAACTGGAAAAACACGGAATTTCTAAAGAAGCTTCCTTAAAGAGACGTACCGTTTCTTTTACGTTTGTTGAAAATTCACGAAGCTTATATAGATCAAGTTCTCCTAGCAGCCCACGAAAATCAATACCTGAATAACCATTTTCCACTGCATGTTGGATAATTGTTTCTAAATTCCAATGAGGACATCCAAGAGTAGTAAAAGCTAATTTCATCTTCTGTACCTCCCACATTTTTCTTATTCTTAAAAAAAAGGACAGACTAATCTGCCCCTGTCTTTAATGAGAACCTTTCACATCTAATGTAATCGATGCATGCTTGTTCTTTTTAAAAGTAGATGTCTTAATTCTTTCTTGTAATTTAGCATAAAAAAGATCTTCGTTAATAGGGAGTTCAACCCAATCATCGATCCATGCCGATAAATGCATGGCATTCGAGATTTCCAATCCCTTTATGCCTTCTACACCAGGTCCAAGCAGCTCTGTCCCATTGCGGATAGCATTTACCCAATTTGCTGTGATCCCCTTATGCTGTGTTGCTTCTCCTTTAATAGGAATATCAATTTTCCAGCATTCTGGTTCGCCAAATCCCCCTTTATATTCTTTATTGAACTCCCTTTCCGATTGTCTTAGTCGCCAGAAGGTTAACTTTCCATCCTCTATGACTACTTTTCCGCGATCACCCGATATTTCATAGCGATTCGTTCCAGGAGAATCACCTGTAGATGTAACAAAGACGCCCGTTGCTCCATTTTCATATTCCACATATGCGGTCACATCATCTTCTACTTCAATATCATGAAACTTCCCAAATCCACAAAATGCGCGGACTCGTTTAGGCATTAATCCACTTGTCCATTGCCATAAATCCAGTTGATGCGGATCTTGATTTAGAAGAACTCCGCCTCCTTCCCCAGCCCATGTCGCTCTCCAGCCACCTGAATCATAATAACTTTGTGAACGATACCAATCTGTGATAATCCAGTTTGTTCGTTTAATTTCTCCCACTTCGCCACTTTGCACAAGCTCTCTCAGCTTTTGATATAAGGGATTGGTTCGCTGATTAAACATAATCCCAAATACCTTATCGCTTTTGCTTGCAGTCTCGTTTAATTCCCTTACGTTTTTTGTATATACACCTACAGGTTTTTCAACTAAGACATGAAACCCTTGTTCTAGTGATTGAATCGCCAATGGTGGATGATCATAATGAGGTGTTGCAATAATAACTCCATCCATATCCGAACATTCAAAAAAGCGGTCAACATGATCGAACTGCTGAACATGCTCTCTTAATGTTTCCTTTGCCCATTTCAATCTTTCTGGATTGCTGTCACACACAGCAATTAATTCCGCTCCCTCAATTTCGCCATTATTTAAATACATTGCATGCGAACTTCCCATATTACCAATACCGATAATGCCTATTTTGACTTTAGCCAATCTTCTCCGTCTCCTTCCTAACCTCTCTTTTTCATTTCTAAAGCTTTACTGCAAAAGTCTTGTTAAACGTTTAAGATTTTCTAAACTTATTCGGAGACTATCCATCGGATCTCCTGGACAAATATCTTGTTCAACTGCATACCATTCAACCCCAGCTTTTTTGCACCAATTTAAAATAGGGGGAAAGTCGATCAGCCCTGTACCAACCTCTGCAAAAGTTTGCCTTTCATCATTTGTCATATCTTTTAAATGAATGATTGGCATTCTATTTGCATAGGGTTTAAGAAATTGCAGCGGATCTTTTCCAGCCTTTTTTACCCAGAAAACATCAATTTCCGCAAAAATCTTATTATCGGAAGTAGGCTCCAATAAATATTCCAGCGCTGATTTCCCATCTATGTCTGTATCAAATTCAAAGGCATGATTATGGTAGCTGATGCGAAATTCTGGTGTTTTTTCAGCCACTTCATTCAAAAGCGCCTTTACCCCCTCATACCCGTCTTGATTTCTTACATCCTCTGGTAAAAATGGGCAGACAATATCTTTTGTGTTATATAGCTTTACTTCCTCCACTACTTGTTCTAAATCGTTTTCTAACCGATCAAGCGGGATATGTATTCCAGCTGTGCCTAGATTATTTTCCTGTAAGGCCTTTGCAACTTCATGCGGATCATAGTCAGCAGGTAATGCAGATAGCTGAACCCCGTCCCAGCCCATCCCCTTCAACTCTTTAAATACAGGGGAAATTCCTCTCTTTAATTCTTCTCTTACTGTAAACAATTGGGCAGCAAACTGATTATGCATCGAACTCGCTCCTTTTTTTGTAAAATAAAAGTCGATACCTCTATCTTAATCGCTAAAATGAGAAACACATCAGCTAATCTTGTTCATTATTGGCAATTATTTTACCCCTATTGCTTTTTCAATGTCTTAAGGCAGACGATTTGCTCAATCGTGCACAAAAATAAAAAAGGTATCATTCTTAAGTAAATATAATCTCCTAAAAAACTACATATCTCCTAAACTTCGATTGGAAACAAGGACTTCATCGATTCTGATTTCCCTCTTCAGCATAGATGATTGGATGATCGCATCAATCATTTGTAAGGAAGACAGGGCATCTTTGACATGTATATAGTCCCTTCTATTCTCTAGAATACAAGCATAAAAGCCGTCAATCAGTTTTTTATGACTTGCTCCATAATAAAACTTAGAACCATAAAGCTTAGTATCTTCTTCTATCACTATCTTACCGCCATTATCATCTAGCATCGTTAGCCTATTGTCCTTAATGGTCAACTTTTGATTTTCGCAGACGATTTGAAGCTCTACACTTGAGTTATTTCCATTCGCGTTTGTAGCAAAAAAGAACCCATTAATCCCATTTTTGAAAACTATTCTGGCTGCTGCCGTATCTTCCGTTTCAATGCCATAATCAAGAAGCTGGTCAACAGTTCCTCTTATTGTCGCTATTTCCCCTCCCAAAAGCTGCATTAAATCTAAAGTGTGAATCGCTTGATTAATCATGACTCCCCCACCAGCTAAGTCTAATTTCCCGCGCCACGGCTTATTGTCATAATAGGATTTTGTCCTTGCCCAAGTGACGATCCCTTTGATCCCTACGATTTTTCCATACTTATTTTCTGCGATAATCTGCCGTAGTTTTTCAACCGTTTCATTCAAGCGATTTTGAAAACAAATAGCGATTTTCACTTGTTTGTTGTCCTCTTCAAGTTTCAGTAGTTCAAGACCTTCTTCTGTGTGTAAAGCCAGTGGCTTTTCTTGCAAGACATGGATGCCTTTTTCCACACAAGCTTTTGTCACTGGATAATGAAGATAATGTGGTAAACAAATATGTACACAATCTAACGTTTCCTTTTCAAGCATTTCTTGGTAATCTGTATAAAAATTTACCCCCTGCACACTCTCCCTTCGTGTTTCATCGATATCACTTACTGCTACTAACTCAGCTGTTGGGTTTGCTTGAATAGCAGAGAGATGAATACTCGATATATCACCGAGACCAATCACAGCTATTTTTAACATTAGACATGCTCCTCCTTTTATAAAAAACAGGCAGACTGGATACACCTTTTTTCTTTTTTTTAGTTTCTAGTATCCCATCTGCCTCATTCCTGCAATTTAAAGTCTATCTTCTAGCGGTTTTTGACCCACTCCGTACTTTCCTTTTGCGCTTTTTCCAGCGCATCTTCTGCACTTCTTTTTCCTGTTAATGCTGCTTCAATTTCAGACGTTAAAATATAACGTGGCTGTGAAGATCCCCACGGATATCTTGGTGTCATAGGAGTAGACATCGCTTCAAACACTGAAAGCATCAAAGGTTGTTCTTTCACACTATCCCATTCTGTTGCTGATTTCACAGATGGTACTAAACCAAGTTCTTCGTAGACATATTTTTGAACAAAATCACTTGTGGCAAATTTAAGCCACTCCCAGGCTAATTCTTTGTTCTTGCTGTCTTTGGCAATGGTAATTGGACTTCCTGCAAATAATCCGCCTTGCCCATCATCATTCTTGAACTCTTGCGAAATGGCAATTCGATCGCCAAGTCCTTGAGCATAGGCTGGTTTTACCGTATCACCAGGTCCCTGGTTTAGCATAATCGCAATATTATTTTCTTTTGTTAACCATTTTTCATTGCCTTGGTTACTCACAATGCCTTTAGGAGCATAATTTTGCATATCTAATAGCCAATTTAAGCCACTCAGCATTTCTTTTGAATTAAAAGCAAATTCAACCTCATCCCAGGCAAATCCAGTTCCCCACTGTCCGTTTTGTCCTTCCGCCAAATCGACTAAAGTGAAGGCAGAAGACCAGTCACCCCGGAACCAAATCCCATAGTTTTGCTCCCCTGTTTTCGGATTTTTCCCAGTCATTTGTTTCGCCTTTTCTGCTACTTCCTCCATTGTTGGATACTCAGACAAATATTCTACTCCCCATTCATCAAATAACTGTTTATCATAGCTGATAAAACGTGCATCACCCAAAAATGGAAGTCCGAAAATATCTAACTCCTTACTATCTGGACCTAATGCTTTCCACCCTTCTACTTGATTATCAATAAAATTATCTAAATCAAATTCTGGATCTTTCTCAATCCATGGCTGCAATGGTTCTAGAACACCTTGTGGAGCAAAATCAGCAACACCTGGCATTTGATACACATCTGCTTCCCCTGACGTAATCATTGCTTGGGTTTTCTCCGTGTATCCTTCCCAAGGCATCAGAACGAATTTCACTGTGGCGCCAGGATGCTGCTTTTCAAATTCTTCTTTCAGCACTTTTACTCCTTTTACTGAATCACCTGTAATCGGATCTGTCTTGTCTTCCATCGCGAAATCACCAATCATCATAACGGTTATTTGCTGTCCTGCCCATTCTCCATCCTTATCGGAACCTGAAGAACTTCCTGATTTAGAACTACACCCAGCAAGCGCAGCACTTATTACCATCATCCATGCCAAAGCAAATGCAGCCGTCTTAGAAAATAACCTCTTTTTCATTTTCCAACCCCCAATTTATTTGAATGATCTATTCCCCTTTGACACCACTCAATGCAATACTCTGGATAATATATTTTTGTAAAAATAAATACACAATGACAATTGGTAATACACTTACTGTTGCTAGGGCCATCGTTAACCCGCCGAGACTGGACCCATTTTCCAGCGAGAAACTCGCTAAATAAAGCGGAATCGTCTGCAAATTCAAATCATTAATAACAACTAATGGCCACATAAAATCATTCCAGCTCCAGATGAACGATAAAATGACCATTGTTGCTGCTATCGGACCTGCCAGCGGCAAATACACACGGAAGAAAATTTTAAATTCTCCCGCCCCGTCAATTTGTGCCGCTTCCCTTAATGTATCTGGCAGCTGATCGAAAAACTGTTTACATAGAAAAATAAGCATTCCACTAATAACGGATGGAAGAATTAAGGGCCAAAAAGTATTTAATAAGCCAAGTTGATTAAAAAAAGTATATAAAGGGATTAACCGTGGTTCCATTGGAATCATTAATGTACAAAGAACGATGACAAACAAGACTCTCTTCCCCTTGAATTTCCCTTTTGAGAATGCATACCCCGCTAATAAAGAAGCAGATACACTTAAAAAGACAGAACTTACGGTTACAATGGCGGAATTAAGATAAGCTTGAATAAGTCTCCCATTCTCAAAAACGATCCCATAATTGAAGGATGAAACTGCTTCTGGTATTAGCCGCGGCGGAAAAGGCATGACAATATTAGCCGTTCGATCAAACCCTACGCTGATCATCCAAACAAATGGCGCCATCAAAACTACTCCAAACACAAATAGTACAATATACTTTAGAATAACTGTCGTTCTTTCCAGCTTTTTCATGGAGATCGTATTTTTCATCGTCTCCCTCCCCACTAAATTAGATTTTCATTTTCGACATTTTTAAGTTGATAAACGTAAAAATTAAAATAATAATGAACATAATATATGTGGCAGCTGAGGCAATCCCGAATTCAAAACCGGTAAACCCACGCTCGTAAATAAAGGCTCCCATTGTTTGTATAGAACGAGCAGGGCTTCCATTTGGTCCTCCTATTACATACACCTCATTAAAACGTTGCAGCGCTCCAATCCAGCCTGTTATTAATAAGAAAGCAAAGGTACCCGTCATATTAGGAATCGTAATGAACAGCCACTGCTGTAACCCACTTGCTCCATCAATTTTTGCAGCTTCATACATTTCTGAGGGAATCGCTTGAAGATTAGCAAGACATATAATGATAACAAAGCCAATCCAATGCCAAACAGCCAGCAGTATAACGCCCCATTTAGAAGTACTAGGCTCAGAAAACCACCCTGGAGTCGGCAGTCCCATAGAGTCTAACGCAAAATTAACAATTCCCATCTCTGGATGTAAAACAAATTGAAAGATCATGGCCGCAGCAACAATTGAAGTAACATTGGGCAAGAAGTAGATAACTTTAAAGAAATTTTTTCCCTTTCCAACAGAGTTAATTAAGGTAGCAAAAATGAATCCTAAGGGAATGGTGATTAGCACTTGAAATATTCCGATAAAAAAAGTATTCCAAACAGCATTCCAAAATGGTCCTGATGTTAAGACCGTGCGAAAATTATCTAAACCCGTAAAGCTTTCTATTGTTCCATTTGATTTAAAAAAACTTAATCTAAATGATTCAACAACTGGATAAACCATAAACAGCAAAATCCCTAAAAAACTAGGAATTAAGAAAATATACCATGTCCATTGTGTCGTTCTTCTTTTCTTTTTCTTCTTCGCAGCCTCCATGTACATACTGGTTTCCGTAGCCGTAACATGATTATTTTCCATAAAATCTCCTTTCCTTAATGGATTGGTTTTCCTTTTCTCTCATTATGACAACGCTTTCAATTTTATAGAAATAATCACGAGATACTAACAATATCTCGCATGCTCATTTCTATAAACAATACTATTACTTTTATCGAGGTTACGTGTTTATGTTCCCTTCTGATTCCATTGTATGAAAGTTATCTACTTTTAACGTGGATAGAATTGTGTAATCTGATGAAGAAATTGTTTTTTATTGCTCTTTTAAATAATCATATTTAAAAATCGGTGCTGTAGAGACATTGTGGGAGAATTTAGCTTAATTCGTGTTTTTCATACGAATGGCTTTGCTATTACGGTATTCTGTAGGAGTTAGTTTCATTTGTTTTCGAAAAAAACGACTGAAATGAGAGGAATCTTCAAATCCTGATTCAAGAGATACTTCAAGAATCGATTTGTCTGGATGTATCTCCAGCAAATATTTGGCGCGGTTTATTCGACAGCTCATGATATATTGCATAATTGTATATCCTGTTACATCTTTAAAAATTCTCGACATATAATACTTGCTAATATTTAAATGATGGGCAATATCATCTAAAGTGATTGGTTCACAGAAATGCGTATCAATCCATTCAATCATTTTTTTGACATGAAGATTTTTATCAGATTCAGCATGAATATTATGTTCAAGTTGCTGCTTACTTAACTCATAAACCTTAAATAAAAGCTGCATCAGCATCGCTGTTAACTCTCCCACTTGGAAGCGATCGTCGACTGCGTTTTCTTCCTTGGATCTTTTCACTTTCTCTGCCAATTTCTTTATTAATGCTTTTACTTCAGCAGACTGTCCTTTATCTTTTATATGAAATAAAGTATTGCTCAATTGATTAAATGGCGATAACAATTCCGGGACATTTAAATTGTTTAAAAGTGGACGCAGCCATTCGGAAGAAAATTCAATCACACTGCGCTCATAATAAGCGCCAGGCTCAGGATAAGCTCGATGTAATGTTAGGCCATTCATAATAATTAAGTCATCCTCCTGTAAACGATAAATCCGATCACCAATTAAATATTTACATTCTCCCCCATGAAAGTAGTATATTTCATACCTATCATGAGAGTGGTAACTAAAATCTTCATAAGTTTCCACCTTATCCATTAAACGATAGAGTGCGATTATTTTTTCCGTCATCCTTAACCCCTCCTATTTAAAACGTTTTCAAAATATTAAAAATAAACTTGCCACCATCCCCAACTAATATCTTTGCTGAAAATTTTTCTTTTATTTATTCTCTATTCTTATGATAGTCACCTTTTAAAATTACAAAATTAATGTATATGAATTTTGTATTGCTTATTCCATATAAATAAAATGGAAATGCTAACTGAAGATTTTTAAACTCTCAAAATTGTTCTCTTTTAGAAAAATGAAATTTGTCCTAAACTACTTACTTTAAATGTAACCTCACTTTTCTCCCTTGTTTCTTCATTTAACACTCCACAACCAATAAAACGAGTACTTTTTACCACCAGTCTTATTAATCCTTTGCAGAAAAATAGAAAAAGCCTTTCAAAATGTAATTAACCGTTCTGAAAGGCTCTCTCCTAATTACAGTGCCAACACTGCATATTAATCTCTTGATGCATCATAATATATTTTTTAAAAGTCGTAAATTTAATTATATATTCAATTTATAGTAGTGTAAGAGTATTTTCATACTAAGAACCCCCACTTATAGAGTGAGGGTCTTGATTGTGTATAACTACCTCGCTTAAAAGTAGTTATGTGACTATTATACTACGAACAAAGAATATATGACCATAACTGGTAATGTTAGATTGTTGCACCTTTTAATCCACGTAATGCTTTATTGTTACATTCCCCTTCTATCTATAAAGGTAACAGCAAATGAAATACTATAATACCAACGGGATAGATCCAAAGCAGCCACTTAATGGTTCCCACATTAATTCTTTTAGAAATACCTTGGAATATTTCCGGTATGAAGATAAAGAAAACCTGACATGCTATTCTTAATTTCTGCCCGTCACTAAAAGGAATGAATTCAAATCCGTCTGCAGCATTCCCATCAAAATTACCTAAATACATAAGGAAGTTTTCAATCGGCAATACCAAACAAAGCAATATACGGCTTATTTGTACAACCGGACTTAGCTTTTTCTTTTTTAACCCTTTACAGGATAAAATAATTCCTGCAATGGCTAGAAGTAATGTACCCGAACTTAAATATACTTGCTCAGTGATATATTTCAATAAAAACCCTATTAAAAACATAATATCTCCTTTAAGTTTTTATATACTCACCCTATATCATTAAATAATACGCAGCATTTTGCATGAAAGTACCTCACCGTAATCGGTACGGGTTACTAATGACTATCAACCAAAAATATGGTCTTCTTGTGACATGGGATGGATTAATAATTCATCTTGTATTTTTTCAATGTTCCCCATTTTTTGATTGCACAGGAAATCTCATAACAGCTTTTAGACCTTTTTGGTTTGTGCCTTTTGAAAGAATGAGGTGACCATGGTGAGCCTGAAGAATTCTTGCTACCATCGGAAGCCCCAGACCATGTCCTTGATCATCAGTTTGCTTTCTCGTTGATGAATAAGGCAACTCGGTTATCTCCGCCAATTTTTCTTGCGGAATTCCTCGTCCATTATCACTTACAACAAAAAAATATCGGGAGGAATCTTCGGATAGAAAAGTTTCCAGTATGATTTTACAGCCTTGTGGGTTATGTCGCACACTGTTATTAACAAGATTTCTGATAGCCCTAAGTAATAATTTCTCGTCTCCAGTGATTTTAACTGCTTCTTCGGCAAGCTTCAATTCAATCTCATACTGGTCGTCTAATCCACTATTCAGAAATTCCGCAACAACTTGTCTTGCCAATACTGACAGACGGATACTCTTCAAATGCAAAGGCTGCATTTCATATTCGAGCATCGAGACCAAATTCAAGTCGCTTACAAGTGATCGTAGCTTCTCACCCTGTCGCCTAATAATACCAGCCTGATACCTTTGCTCCATAGGCAACTCTGAACCATCTTCCATCTCGCTTGCATAGCCGAGGATCATAGATAGAGGTGTACGAATATCATGGGAGATTCCAGCGATCCAGTTAGAACGAGCTTCGTCTTTTGTCTTCAATGCATCCGTCTTTTTTTGAAGCTTATCCGATGCAGCATTAATGCTATGTGCCAAATCACCAAATATGCCTTTGGAATCTAACTGAATTTTCTCCTCCCTTGCTAGTTTGTGGACACCCTCTACAAGGGGACGTATTCCTCTTATAAGACGCATACCAATCAGAACTGAGATTAGTAGAGCCAGGGCCACATTAACAACTAGCAGCAGAATAAGCTTAAGAGGTAATGAACTCACCCAATCAGAAAGAAAGTCAAATTGATACTTCCAATGACTTTCCTTGGGGTATCCCACCACAACCAATCCATCATCATGCTCCCAAACATAAACCGGATATTCCATAAGATAATACCGTGAAAACTTGGCTACATCGACTAGGTTGTAGGTTTGTGGAACATCATCAGGCAGGTGATAATCCCATCGCACATGCCCATCTTCATCAAGCAGCATCGCCCATGATTGATTGCGTTTCAACAGCATTGCTACATCCTCATCTATACGATAGCTATCGTTCTGTTTGCCTAGACCTTCGGCTACTTGCCGAAGCATATCTTCAGGTGACGGACTTTGGTTAATTTCCTTGAATACCAGTGTCCCTAACAGAACCAAATTAAATATAAGCAAAAATATCGAGATAAAGATGGTGGTGGTGACGAACCGTCGCAAAATGCGAATAATCCCTTCCACCTAATCTGTCTCCTGTAGTAGAAGTTTATATCCCAGTCCCCTAACAGTAATAAGATGGATTGGTTTAGAGGGATCTAGTTCAATTTTTTCACGGACTCGCCTAATATGAACCATCAATGTATTTTCGTAACCATAGCTGTCGTCTCCCCAGGCAGCCTGACATAACGCATCACTCGTAACAATTTTCCCCTCGTTTTCGTACAACTTTACAAGAATAGCATGTTCCTTCGCAGTCAATGAAAACTCTTTCTGGTCACTGTAGCTTTGCACAATAGCGCTCTCCAGATTGATTATACGATCCCCCAACTGGAAAACAGATAGTTGCTCTGTCACAGGAGAAGCGTAAACGCGCTTTAAGATTGCCATAAGCCGTAATATTAGCTCGCGGGGTAGAAATGGTTTCACAATATAATCATCTGCGCCTAAACCCAGTCCGAGCAAACGGTCTTCATCCTCTCCACGGGCAGAGAGAAAAAGCACCGGTATATCTGAAAGCTGTCTGATAGAAGACAGAAGGGAAAATCCGTCGCCATCAGGTAACATAACATCAAGAATCGCAATATCCGGTTTGTCTGTTTTGAAAAAAGACAAAGTCGAAGCACAGTCAATAGCAGTAAAAACGCGAAAAAACCCCTCTTTCCTTAAAAATTTTTCAATCATTATTCTGATTTCAGGTTCATCATCTACAATTAATATCTTTTTTTCTTTTAAATTCGCCAATCTACATCACCCAATTTTATTATACATGCTTAAGAAAATAATTAATATTCTTTCAATTCCCAAGTTAAGACAGAAGTGAATGTTGAGTATTAAAAAGCTAAGACAAGCCATTCATTTTTACGTTTATAATGATTAAGGTCATTTTTTGTATCGTTATCTCAACTAGATATCTTTGAGAAAGACCTTTTCTTCTTTAAATCTTTTTACTTTCGATATCGCTGTTTTACTGCTTCAGGTAGCCCCTCGAAGTCTATCTCTTCCCAATGTGTAACTCCCCGAAACCCCGTGTGATATAGTTGAATATAAGCCCCTTCCCTCAATTGTTTCCCAGCGGAAAACTCAAGTTTTTTTTCTTCTCCTTTTTCGTTAAAGGCAGCTAGTACATAATCGTACCGTTCATTGTCATCTTGAACACCGGAACCGGTTATCATAGTATAGTAGACGGTTTTTCCAGCAGGGTTATCAGGTTTCAACTTTTCTGGATTCATGAAGAACATCCACAAGCAAATCCCAATTATGATGACGAGCCCCAGCATTAGCAATATTTTTTTCATCACAAATTCCTCCTAAGCTCAATCAGGATGATACAATATCTTTATTTTTCAATCGATGAATAAAGATAGACGCAAAAATAACAACAAAAGCCATGTTCATAGCCCAAAATTGAATGTTTTGTAAGCCAGTAAGCTTATCCTGGCTTAACACGCTCATACCAATGGTGAGTAGCGAGAAAGGGAAAAGCAGGCCCAACTTTGCAATATACATGCCCAGACCGATAAAGACTGCAAGAAGGCTAATACCAATAGGTGTAGCAAAGCTCCGAATTCGCAGCGATAAGCATAATTGAAAGGCAATAATAGATAAAGAAGCATACCACCCACGTATTATCCAACCCAAAGTCTCAATAGGGAAAGGTCCGGGTAAAGAGAATAGGATGCCTGCAATTAAATAAAGTCCCATAAACAACGCTTGTGCAAATAAGATTAAAATGCTAACAACAAACAATTTGGCAATAAACACACTTGCAGCCGATACAGGAGAGGTCATTACCATATGCCAATTCCGGTTTAGGTTCTCCAGCCTGCATACATATGCACAACAAATAGCTATCAAGATTGGTAGGAAAAACTCACCATAAAAAAGGCTCACTTGTGTCCATAAGCTATACCATCCATTTTGCAGAACACCTTGGTTAAAATAATAATTTGCACCTCCAGTTAGAAGGCTTAGGATAGGAAGCACAGCAAGTACAAGACCAATCCGGGTATGCCTTAATTTCAACCATTCAGCAGAAATACTTCGTTCCATCTACTTCCCTCCCTAAATTTCCTGCCGGTTTACATGAATATTTCCGGCAATATAGAGTAGAACAGTCATAATCAATGCAGCCACAGCAATTTCGATATCTATAGGTTGCATTATATAAGTGCCAGAAGACTCGGCGTATCGAAAAGTAACTGGACTGATATCCAAATAATAAGACCATATAAAAATATGTCTAAGAGCAGCTGGTATCAATCCAGCGGTCATTCCAATAAAGCCACCCACCATGCCCAAACATAAAGCAAAGGCTTGATTTTTTATAGCAAAGGAAATCCATTGCTGAAGTGCCGTAACAGCGAGTGTTGTCAACAAAGTCCCCATAATAAACTGGCTGAAAAATTCGATAGGTGACCCTGGAAAGTCATTTATCAGTCCAAACACAATCATGAGTACAGTTTGTGCAAAGATGCCAAACAAGAGCAAGCTGTTAGCACATATATACTTCGCTATATAGAGATGATTACGGCTTACATTGGTAGCAACAAGCATTTTCCATGTAGACCCTTTATGCTCCATATCACAAATTCGTGAGACCACAATGGCTGAAATAATAGGCATAAAAAGCCCATTCATAGAGGATACATTAAAAATGACAGATTCCCAGATGGCGTGATTTGGATTACTAGCAATGGATCGACTAATAGACATGAAGGTCCACAGCATTTCTACAATAAGAAATAACAGAATCATCATCCATATTTTTTTGCGGCGAATTTTGAAATATTCCAATCCTAATGTTTTAATCACAAGCTTCGCTCCTTTCCTGTCAACTCTAAGAAAATATCTTCCAGACTTTTTTTCTGTTCCTCGATCCGTGAGACAGGAATGTTATGTTCAACAAGTAATCTATTCATTTCTGCCACCTCCATATCCTCAAGATGACCTAACCATAGCCGACTTCCGGTTATAGCTGGACTGTAACCCTTAGTAATAAGTAATTGTTCCGCTTTGGCATTGTCTCCAGTTTTCAGATAGATTGTAGAACTGCTTTTTTGTCGAAGGCTTGTCATGCTACCTTGGAACAGCATATTCCCTTCACTGATAATACCTACAGTAGTAGCTATCTGATCAATCTCTGAGAGTAGGTGGCTGGAGAGTAACACAGTTATCCCATAGCGTGTAGGGAGGGCTTTAATAAGTTCTCTAATTTCACCAATGCCTGCGGGATCGAGACCGTTCGTCGGCTCGTCAAGAATCAGTAGCTTGGGGAATGAAAGAAGAGCCATTGCGATTCCTAGTCGTTGTTTCATTCCAAGCGAATATTGCTGTGTCTTTTTGTTTTTCTGATTTTCCAGCCGTACAATACGAAGCACCTCATCTACATTTTTATCTGGTACATTTCTCAGGCGCTGCATGACCTTCATATTCTCAAGCCCTGTTAGATGTCCATAGTAGGAGGGTGACTCAATTAACGATCCGGTCCTTTGCAGAATAGATTGACGTTGCTTTTCAAGACTCTCACCAAAAATTTTGATTGTCCCTTCCGACTTCTTGATAAGTCCGAGTAGCATTTTTAGCGTGGTTGTTTTCCCCGCACCATTTGGACCTAAAAAACCATAAATCTCTCCTTCACGAACATAAAGGTCAAGTTTATTTACACTGTTAACAGCCCCATATGTTTTAGTCAGATTTTGCGTTTGTACAATAGTTACCGCACTCATTATCAAATCAGCTCCATTTAAATCATATTTCTTGATATTTCTCCCCTGTTTCAAAAGTAATGAACCAACCTTTCCTCAATCTAAAGAGAACCTTACATCAACCTTAAATCAATTAGTGTTGCATTAATTTTTCTCTAATCGGAGCTAGAATTCTTCCTGTTTACATGCCCATCTTAAAAAAGGGACGATTATCGCGCACTTGCATTTGCATAGGAATTCCTTAACCTTAGGAAAATAAAGAGCAACAAGGCGTGGAAAACAAACATATGCTTTAACATAAATAAAGCCGATTCTTCCTACGCTAAGGAATCATCGTTATATACACAGGGCATTAACTTGTCTATTTTGGTTCTTCCACTTTTATTTTTTAACATAGGAATAGAAAATTGATCTTCCATTTGTATCATTAATCTTGCTAACTAATGTTCATTTTGAAATATCATTAAACATTCAAGATAAGCGCTTTTTAACCTCGTATGATTTCATGTAAAAGATTAATCAATAGTTATTTGTTTTCCTTGTTGACTTAATATCGAACTTTTCCTTTTTATAAAGTTATATCCAATCATAGACATCATCAAGATAAATCCACTTACCTTCCATTCTTTTAGGAATTCTATTTCTCCCTCCAAAATTTTATATAGCTTTTCTTTGGCCGTTTCAATTGGTCCAAGTCCATATATATTGATGTTTTACCTTCTTCCCCTTCTCTATAAGATTTACGAATATACAAATACACCTTTCCTTTAGGTTTCTTAGTTAAGTAACCCACCCTAGGAAAAGTATTAAGAGTTCAACTTTAGTCAAACTAGAAATACCCTATTGAGAGATTTTTTTGGTGGATATTCTAAATATAAATATTTCTTTTCCAGTGCCTTTTTCGGTGACATAATTGATACATTATAGTAAACTATATATAAACTTAATAAAAATATTATCAAATTATACACAACAATTAACCATATAAAGAACAGGAGAGTGAAGCTCATGCCCTTAATCAAACTAGATATGCTGGAAGGCAGAACAGAAAATGAAATAAGACAAATTCTGGATGTGACTCACGATGTGATGGTACGCAATTTTCAAGTTCCTGAACGAGATCGCTATCAAATTGTCTCGCAGCATAAACCGTATGAAATGATTATTCAAGACACTGGTTTAGGATTTGAACGTTCAGAAAAGATGCTTGTTTTTACCATTACAAGCAGAGAAAGAAAACAAGAACATAAACAAAAGTTTTATCAGGAATTAACTGAAGAGTTAGAGGCCAAATGTGGTATCGCTCCAAATGATGTAATGGTTTCATTCATGATTAATGGAGACGATGACTGGAGTTTTGGATTTGGTGAAGCACAATTCCTTACTGGGAAACTATAAAACGAGATTCTACTTTTTGTAGAGTCTCTCTTTAATTTTCCGCATAAAAAAGATACCTCTTTTCAAA
Organism: Niallia sp. FSL W8-0951; assembly: GCF_038006525.1. Classification (NCBI taxonomy): domain Bacteria; kingdom Bacillati; phylum Bacillota; class Bacilli; order Caryophanales; family Bacillaceae; genus Niallia; species Niallia sp. FSL W8-0951. Next base: position 367,795 of record NZ_JBBOVK010000001.1, on the reverse strand, counting down.
GGTACCTTCAACAATTATCTTTATTCACTAAACACCAATGCCTTTTGACTTGTTCCAAACTCTCTAATTTTATTTCGTACTGTTTCTTTCACTGCTTCCATTCCTGGTGCAAGAATAAATCGTGCATCATACACATTAGGATTTTCTGTTAATACTTGGCGAACTGCTTTCGCCCATGCCTGTAAGCATTCTGTATTTACATTTATCTTTGCATGCCCTAATGCAATCGCTTTTTTTATTTGGTGATCAGGTATACCGGAACCTCCATGAAGCACTAATGGCACACCTGTAAGCCCTGCAATTTGTTTCATTTCTTCGAACCCTAATACTGGCTCTCCCTGATATGGTCCATGAACAGATCCTAATGCTGCAGCCAAGGCATCTATTCCAGCCTCTTTCACTAGACGAGTGCATTCAAATGGATCTGCATATTGAATCCCTCCAATTAATCCGTCTTCCATTCCTCCAACCGTTCCAACTTCTGCTTCTACCGATACTCCTTTTGGCTTTGCGTACTCTACCACTTCTTTTGTCATTAAGATATTTTCTTCGATAGAATAATGTGATCCATCTATCATAACCGAACTAAAGCCTGCATCTATCGCTTGTTTACATCTATCAACACTCATTCCATGGTCGAGATGTAGTGCGACCGGTACGGAAATTTTCAGTTCTTTTATAAGCTCCTTAACTCCAGCTGCTATGGTTTTAAATCCACCTAAATAATCGACTAAACGATCAGATGCCGCTACGATGACCGGCGACTTTTCTTCTTCGGCAGCCTGGAGAATCGCTTGAACCCATTGGAAATTATTCATATTATATTGACCAACTGCATATTTTTCCCGCTTTGCTTTTTGGAGCATATCATGCATGGAAACTATTGACATAAAAGCCGCCTCCTTTTTTTCTGTATATTCTGAATATTAATCGATGAAAGAATCCTTTAGAGAGGTGAGTTATCTTTCAAACTCTTCCTCTCTATTACTATCAAAGCCTTACTTCACTTCTTCTGTTAAGAAATAGGGCGCCAGCACTTTAAGCGTTTTTTCTTTAGCTGTTTTCACTACTTCTTCTGCCTCAAGTTGATAATACTCTGGTCTAAACACTTCTATAGACGCGTGATCAGAAAACCCTTTTTCCTTTATAATTTTCAAAATGCTCTTTAAATCGATTACGCCATCTCCGGGAAAAACTCGATCTTCATCCAGCATGATTCCCGGAATATAGTCTTCTACATCGTTAATATGAAATAAAAAGACTTTAGAAAAATCAGTATTTCTTAAATCTTCTAAGGTAGAATTCATTGCATAATACTGATATGTATCGAAAACGATGCCGACATTTTCACGATCAACTGCAGCTACAATCTCATTCGCAAAGCTCAACGTATTAACGGTAGCATGTGGATGACCAATAAATTCGAGCGCTAGTTTTACCCCATATGGTTTAGCTAAATCAGATAGTTCCGTTAAAACTTCGACACAGCTTTGCTTAATGACCGGCCGCAGAATCTTCTTTTCTGATACTAAGGGAACGACTACCATTCGATCGACATTTAATATTTTCGCATATTCAAGCATTTCTTTATATTCTTCAAGCAGTGCTTTGTAGTCTTCATCAGTGCGGTTATTAAAGTAAACGAGTGCATTCAACGATAATGGCTTTAAGTGATGTGTTTGAAAGAACTCCACTAATTCCTCAATCGAATGTGTCTCTAAATACTCCTTTAACTTATCAATCGAGCGGATTTCGATATAATCATATCCATATTTTTCAAGCAGTTGCAGATCTTGCTCTAATGTGGAATTTTCTAATGTTGTCCCTTGGTTCATTGCTAACTTCATCAGCAATTCCTCCTATTCTATTCAATATTTAATCCTTCCTTAATAGACTTTAAAGTTACTTCATTTGACCAGTCTGGTTTGTCCGGATAGGCAAATACAGAGTTGGTTACAATTCCATCAAATTTAAATTCTCTTAACTTACGGTAAAGCGTATCAAAATCAATTTCCCCTTCACCAGGGTTTAAATGTTGATGGATAGTAACATTTGCATTTGGTGGATTTACGATATAACGAAGCCCGAATGCAGCTTTATGGTTCATCGTATCTGCGATTAATACATGTGCAAGTAAATCTTTTGCTTCATCCAATTGTTGAGCGATATCCCCTTTTCCATCATCATAGAAGAAGGCATGGGCTACAGAGTAGACTAACTTAATCCAATCCTTATCTAACGCACGAATCATCCGCACCGCTTCTGTATTAAGCTCGATAAAATCATTAGGGTGAGATTGTAAATTTAGTTTGATTCCTTCTTTTTCAAAAATAGGTATTAACTCATCCATTGAACGAATAAAAGCTGCTTCGCTTTCTGTTGGACGACTCTTATCACCAGCAAACTCGCTGTTCATTAAATCCACCCCTAATTCAGAGGTAATCTCAATACAGCGTTTCCAGTTACGAACAGCTGATTGCCGTTCTAATTCATTTGGCGAAGACCATTGTTGTACAGGTAATACAGAAGAAATTTTCACTCCTGCATCCGAACAGTATCGCTTCAAGTCTTTGATTAGTTGTTTATCTACCTTTGGATATTCATAAAACCAAATAAAGTCTTTACGAGGCGAAAGTTCTACATATTCGTACCCTAGTCTTGCGACATGATCAATTGTTTCTTTTAAGCCGGTATTATCTCTATAATGAGATGGATCATAAGCTAAACGCATGTTCATTCCTCTTTTCTTTATATACTTTTTAGATAGTAGACCGCTATTTTCCCAAAATAGATAGCGATCTACTAAAATAATAAGTTTCTAGCTATTAAACATTTGTCGGCTGCACATTATCTTTATAAAAGCTTGGTTGTTCTTGCAATACTATTTCTTCTTTCACTCCCGAATTCTGTGCTTTAATACATGCATCTGCGGTAACTTGAGCAATATAGCCATCCCATGCTGTTGGACCATTGGGCTCACCAGTTTCTTTGATTGAATCCATAAAATGCTGTAATTCCACATCGTAGGCATCTACAAAACGTTTCTTCCAATCCATCAAAATTTGCGATCCTAATGTAGCATTTTTGCGGAACGGAACCGTTGCAACCTCTGGTAATTTTACAATCCCTTCTTCTCCAACTACTTCACATTGAATATCATAGCCATATTTGCAGTTAACAGAGATTTCCGCATTTATAACAATACCTGATTTAGTTTCTAAAATTACTACTTGAGGATCTCTTAAATTCTCATGGGCATACCGATTCCTTTTCGGAAACAATACTTGCACCGACTTATAATCATCATTTACGAGCCAATGCAGAACATCAATTTCGTGAATTAATGTATCACTTATTGCCATATCCGTAGAATAAGTTGTGCCTACTTCTGGATTGCGATGTGCGCAATGAATCATTAATGGATCTCCGATAAAATTAGCATCAAGTAGTTCTTTTAATTGAACATATCCACTATCATATCTGCGCATAAATCCAACTTGCACCAAACGCTTTCCATGCTTCATTTCTGCTTCTACAATACGCATACATCCCTCAGCAGTTGTCGCAAGCGGCTTCTCACAGAAGACATATTTTCCTGCTTCGATAGCAGCCAAAACACTTTCTTCATGTGCAGGTCCCCAGCTTGTTACAAAAACAGCATCTACATTTCCATCTGCAATTAACGATTTATCATCTGGAAATATCCCTGCATTTAAATTAAATTGTTCCACTGTTGTTCTAGCAGATTCTTGATTCACATCCGTTACGGCAACAATCTCTCCGCCTGCTAGCTTTTTTGTAATTCTATTAATATGTTCTCTGCCAATGGCACCAGTTCCAATTACACCAATTTTTAATGTCATATTATTTATACTCCTTCCAATTTAAGGTATAAGTGATCAGTGATAAAATACTATTTGGCGATTTTCATCATTTCCTTATCCTGATTTCGGAAATATTCTTCTAGCTCTTCTAAAGATCGACCTCTTGTCTCTGGCAGATATTTCTTAACAAATGCTATGGCAAACACTCCTAATACAACAAAAACAAAGAATGTAGTAGATAATCCGATATTAGCCATAAGAATAGGGAAAGAAAATCCGATTAGGAAATTAGTAATCCATAAACAAAATACGGTTACTCCCATTCCAAGTCCGCGGACCCTTTGCGGAAAAATTTCAGACAGCATGAGCCATGTTACTGGAGAAATAGCCCCTTGCTGGAATGCTAGAAATGTTACGGTTAAAGACAGCACTACATACGGCAAGGATGGCTGGCCTTCTAGGACTAAAGAAAAGATGCCGATTAACAGCAAGGAAAGTGTTGTACCAATTTGCCCTGTTAATAACATCGGTCGTCTCCCCACTTTACCCAAAAGCCATATTCCCACAAACGTGGCAAGAACAGAAATGACTCCATTTGCGATATTCCCTATTAATGCTGCTTCCGTTCCAAAACCAGCGTCTCTCAAAATTTCCGTTCCATAATACATAATCGAGTTAACACCTGTAATTTGTTGAACAATCGCGATTCCTAACCCAATAAAAACAATTCTTCTTATCCAAGGAGTCGTAAGGTCTTTATATGTAGCCTTCTCCGTATTCTCTTCTTTCGAGATAGCGTTTTCAATTTCCTGCAGTTCTAATCTTGCTTGCTTTTTATCTCTTACCTTCTCTAATATTTGTAACGCTTCCTCTTTACGCCCTTTTGAAGCTAACCAGCGTGGACTTTCAGGTACTCTCAGCATTCCAAAGAATAAGAACACTGCCGGAATTGCAGCAATTACCAGCATATATCTCCACACATGTGTGGCATCACCAAACATATTTCCTATAATGGCGTTAATAGTAAATGCAAGTAATTGACCTGTTACAATCATCAATTCGTTTTGCGTGACCATTCGCCCTCTTCGTTCAGCAGGAGACATTTCCGCTAGGAAAGTTGGTACTGTAACAGAAGCTCCTCCCACTGCCAAACCTAGTAAGAAGCGAAATATAACCATGAGCAAAACATTTGGGGCTAATGTACAGCCAAGCGTTGCGACAAAAAATATTAATGCTAAGTTTAAAATGCTCTTTCTACGTCCATATAAATCTGCCAATCTACCAACAAATACTGCTCCAAAAGCAGCTCCGAATAATAAGGAACTCGTAACGAGCCCTTCTGTTACAGGTGTTAAATGAAGCTGCGTTTCATCAGACATAAATGGCAGCGCACCATTTATTACCCCTGTATCATATCCAAAAAGCAATCCACCAAATGTCGAGATTAGCGTAATCAACATTAAGGATTTCCTGTGAGAGCTGCCACCTCTACTCCCTTGTTCTGTCCCCATTCTCTTAATCCCCTTTATATATGATTTTTTTCAAATAATGTTTCATCAATATATTTTCTAGCAATAAGAGCGTATTCTAAAGGGTGTGCAATGGCTGGATCTTGCTCTGCCTCAATGACTATCCAGCCATTATAATTTGTCTTGAGCAAATAGTTATATACTTCCTTAAAATCAATACATCCATCCCCCGGGACTGTAAACATCCCTTTTAGAAAGGCTTGTAAAAAGGATAGATTATTTCTCTTGCATTCTTCTAAGGAAATTAGCCGTACATCTTTAAAATGTACATGTTTAATTCGATTTCGATGTTTCCTTAATAGAGTCATATAATCATTATCAGATACAAAAATATGTCCTGTATCATACAATAGATGAACATATGATGGATCTGTCATCGCCATTAACCGATCAATTTCTGCTAATGTTTGTACTCCTGTGCCCATATGATGGTGATAAACGAGATGAAGATCATAATCACTTGCAATTCTGCCAAGTTCATTTAATCCTTGTGTGAATACCTCCCACTCTGCGTCCGTAAAAAAGGGCTTCTCTCCAAATACATTTTTTTCTGTTCCTTGAATACTGTTAGTCTGTTCCGAAACAACTGCGACAGAGGCATTCACCTCCTTTAAATAAGCACAATGCTCATGAAACTGTTTGGATACTGTTTGTATTCCATCACGTATCAGAAAGCTACTAAACCATTTACCAGCAATTCTTAAATTTCGTAGAGCCAGCTCTTTTTTCAATATCTTTGTATCAGGAAAAAATCCTCCAGCCTCTGTTCCCTGAAAACCTGCAACAACAATATCGCTTAACAAATGTGATAGAGTATTCTCAGCCCCAATTTCGGGTAAATCGTCATTACGCCAGCCGATTGGAGCAATCCCCCATAAAATCTCTTCTCTCATTTTCCTTTTCCCCTTTTAATATTGTTTAGCTTGCTGCAATTTCTTTTGTCTTTGCTCATTTGCCTTTCTTACTGTTTCTCTTTCAGAAACTTCTGCCACCCCAACATTCCACCAGCTTTCATATCCATCTGTCATTGTTTTTGGCAGCACTTTCATTTCAATCAAGGTCGAAACATTTTGTTGCTTGGAATCTTCTAAAGCCGCCTTTAATTCCTCTACGGTATTAGCTTTATAAGCTTTAGCTCCATATCCTTCTGCAACCTTGGCATAATCAATGTTCATGATATTTTGACTATGATCTCTCAGCTCACAGAAGAAGCTGCCATTTCCGTTGTCCATCTGAAGGTTATTAATACAGCCATAACCAGCATTATCAAACAGTAAAATATTTATTTTTTTCCCATACTGTAAGCTTGTGACTAACTCCGTATGAAGCATTAAGAAGCTGCCATCACCGACAATGGAGTAAACCTCCTTATTCGGTTCTGCCAATTTAATTCCTAAGGCACCGGCAATTTCATATCCCATGCATGAATAACCATACTCAAGATGATAGGTATTTGGAACAGAGGAATGCCATAATCTTTGCAAATCTCCTGGTAAAGAACCGGCAGAACAAATAATGGTACTATCTGGAGAAATCGTCTCATTAATAGCAAGCAAAGCCGTTGTTTGCGCTAATTCGGTTTGCAAAGCATCTGCGTATTCATTTAATATTTCTTGGGAAAAATGCCCCTTAATTTCTGGATCAAAATTTTTCCGAGTAAATGTTACTTGTGCCAGGCGATCTCTTTCTTGAAGCCATTCTTCTTTTAAAATACGGATATCATTGCCATAAGATGTTTGATATCCCTCTAATAGCGGCACTAGCTCTTCTAAGGCTGTTTTCGCATCTGCCACAACTTGAAAAGCATCAAATTTATATGCTTGCATACGACTAATATTTATATTCAAAAATTTCGTCTTAGCAAAATTAAACGCTGTTTTCGACGATGTAGCGAAATCCGTGTATCTAGTACCAATCCCAATAATAAGGTCTGCGTCATAAGCTGCTTTATTTGCTGCCAGCGTTCCCGTAATCCCCATTCCACCCAAATTATTAGCAAAGTCGCTTTCTACGGTTGATTTACCAGCCTGTGTTTCTACTAATGGGATTTGATGGGTTTCTGATAATTTAATAAGAACTCCTCTTGCTTCTGAGTATTTCGCTCCTCCCCCGACAAGAATTAATGGTCTTTTACTCTCTTTAATAAGATCAGCAGCACTCTTTAGCTCTCTCTCAGATGCTTTCTTTCTATCTAAATAGTGAACTCTTTTTTCAAAAAATTTCACATCATAGTCGTAAGCTTCTCCTTCCACATCTTGTGAAATGCATATCGTTGCTGGACCAGCTGTTTCTGGATTGGTCATTACTTCGAAAGCACGTATTAGACTAGACATTAATTGCTCTGGTCTTGTCACACGGTCCCAAAAACGTGACACAGACATAAACGCATCATTTGTGGTTACTGCAAGACTGTGATTATGTTCCAATTGCTGCAGCACCGGATCTGGCTGTCTCGTTGCAAAGGTATCAGCTGGAAGAAGCAATACAGGAATATTATTAGCAAATGCTGTGGCCGCAGCTGTCACCACATTTGCAGATCCTGGTCCTGATGAAGTAGTTACCGCATAAATTTTCTGGCGAAGCATCTGCTTACTATATGCAATAGCTGCATGTGCCATCCCTTGTTCGTTTTTCCCTTGATAGATTTTCAAATGACCTGGATTTTGTTCCAACGCTTCTCCAATTCCCAGAACATTTCCATGTCCAAAAATATTAAAGACTCCTTCCACAAAAGGAAATTCCTTTCCATCTACATGAAGGTACTGTTGGTTTAAAAATTTCACTAATGCTTGCCCTGCTGTTAAGCGAATTGTTTCCATTGTTATCCTCCCCTCTTTAAACTTCCACTTTTTCGTTCTTCTTAATTAAGGCTTCAATCTCCTCTACTGTTGGCATTGCTTCAGAAGAACTATGTTTGCTTACTACGATTGAAGCAGAGGCACTTCCATATTTAAGGGCTGTTTCGATATCTTTTCCAGAAATCAATGCATAAAGGAAAGCTGATGCATAAGAATCTCCTGCACCAAATGTTTTAAGCACCTTTGTTTTATAGGCTTGAGCTCGATAAAGCTCCCCTGACTTCGTATAAGCATAAGAGCCCTTTACACCATGTTTTATAACGACTAAATCTGCTTGGTGACTAAATAAATATCGAATTGTTTCTTCATTTTTGCCGTCTTTCGTATTCTCCATTACATCAAATTCATCTCTTGTTCCGATTACAATATCTGCCTGTTCAGCAATTAAAGAATAGTAAACAGCTGTTTCTTCAAGAGATTGCCATGTATAAGGACGATAATCCAATTCAAATACAACTTTGACATTATCTTTTCTTGCTGCATTTACCGCTTTAATGACGGCTTCTCTGGAGGGACTTTTCGCTAAAGCTGTTCCGGAGACAAGCAAGACCTTAGCCTTTTTAATATATTCATCATTGACTTCAGAAGGCGTTAAATATAAATCAGCGACATCCTCTCTATACATTAAAATACTGCATTCTTCAGGACTTAAAATTTCCGTAAAGGCAAGACCTGTTTTATGTCCCTCTTTATCAAACACCATATTAGAACCATCAATTCCAACACCTTGCATATATCTTTTTATAAATCTGCCATGCTGATCATCAGATAGCTTTCCGATAAATCCAGCTTTCAGCCCTAATTTACTAGCACCGATAGCGATATTAGCTGGAGACCCTCCTACATATTTAGAAAAAGTCATCGTATCTTCCATCGGACGATTATACTCTACTGCATTTAGATCAATACATGCTCTGCCAATTGCGATGATATCGAATTCTTTCTTATCGTTAAATGTGTAACCCATTTCAGGCACCCCTTTTCTATTTAGCGATGAATGATCCATTCATGATCTTTATCATTATTAAACTTCCAAATTCTCTTTGGTCCCGCCATCACATTTAGATAATATGATGCATAGCCGTCTGGCACTCCCACGGGATGATAGCCTTTCGGAACGATGACAACATCTCCATTCTCTACGGCCATTGTCTCATCTAAAGAGCGATCATCTGTATACACGCGTTGAAAAACAAATCCCTGTCTTGGATCGATTTCATGATAATAGGTTTCTTCTAAAAAAGATTCCTCTGGTAAGTTATCCACATCATGCTTATGGGGAGGGTAACTTGACCAATTGGCTGTTTCTGTAAATACCTCGACAACTAATAAACTATTCGCTGTGGGATCAGAGTCTGGCAAGATATTATGTACAAGGCGCTTATTGTTAAATTTACCACGCTCCTCTACACCTATTTCTTCTGCTTTCAGTAATCTAGTTGGTAGTGGTTTAGATGAGGGGGAATAGCAAAGCGCAATTACCGCCTTTTTCTCTGCTGTAATTTCATAGGTTTTGTCATTTGATACGTACACACTGTCTGTGGGAATTCGTTCAAAGACATTTTCTCTTGTACCAATATTTTCAAAAATAGACGTACCATCCGTGACTGTTACTTTCCCAGTAACAACGACGATACAGCATTCTTTGTCTTGAAGCGTCTCCGTATATTTTGCACCAGGCGTAAAATCTAGCAATCTAAATTCGACATATTCTAAAGGGGCATTTTCCTTTAGAACCTCATGAATAGTTTTCACGCCATTTCTTTCTTCTTTTTGCTGATATTTACGAAGTAACTTACTCACTTCTATTAACCTCCTATTATTTTATTTTCTGTACAGGGCACTCGTATCCCCTGTACAGATTTCTTACAATTATTCAAAAGAAGGTTTTGCATATCTTGCTGTTACTACTTTTTTACGCGTATAAAAATCTACTGAGTCTTTCCCATTTGCATGTAATGTTCCATAGAATGAAGACTTCCAGCCTGAGAATGGGAAAAATGCCATTGGAGCTGGTACTCCAAGGTTAATGCCAAGCATACCCGCATCGATATTTTCTCTAAAATAACGAATCGCCGATGCATTAGATGTAAACAAGCATGCACCATTGGCAAATTCAGATTGATTTGCAATTTCAATCGCTTCCTGCAAATTTTTCACACGGATAACGGATAGAACAGGCGCAAAGATTTCATCCTTCCAAATGGTCATTTCGGTTGTTACCTGATCAAAAATAGTTGGTCCAACAAAAAATCCATCCTCTGGCGCCGTCTCTCTTCCGTCACATACAAGATTAGCTCCTTCTTCAATTCCTTTTTCAATATAGCTAAGTGTGCGCTGTTTATTCTCTTCTCTAATAACAGGACCTAAGAACACGCCATCTTCTAAACCGTTTCCGATTTTAATATTTTTTGTTCTCTCTTTTAAAGCTTCCATAAACTGATCCGCAATTCCTTCTTCCACCGTTACTACGGCACATGCCATACAACGTTCCCCAGCTGAACCGAATGCAGCTGATACAACATTTGTAATCGTTTCTTCTAAATTCGCATCATTTAATACAATGGTATGATTTTTCGCTCCTGTCAGCGCCTGTACTCGTTTTAAATTTTCGCTTCCTTTTTTGTATACATACTCCCCAACAGGCTTAGAGCCTACAAACGAAATCGCTTTAATTTCTGGATGCTCTAAAATTCCGTTTACCACATCATGGGCACCATACACAACATTAAATACACCCTTTGGCAGCCCTGCTTCTGTAAACAATTCTACTAATCTTTTCGTTAGTAATGGTGTCCGTTCAGAAGGTTTTAAAATAAATGTGTTTCCTACAGCAATCGCCATTGGAAACATCCAGCAAGGTACCATCATTGGGAAATTAAATGGTGCAATCCCGCCAACTACTCCAATTGGATAACGATAATTAGTAGCCTCAACATCTGTTGCAATCGATGAAAGAGAATCTCCCATCATTAATGAAGGTGCACCTGCCGCAAATTCTACATTTTCAATCCCACGTTGAACTTCACCAAGTGCTTCTGTTAAGTTTTTACCATTCTCGATTGTAATTAACTGAGCTAATTCTTCTTTATGTTGAGCTAATAGTTGTTGATAGTTGAATAGAATTCTAGCCCGACGAGGAACAGCGATATTCTTCCACTTTTCAAACGCAACTTTCGCTGCTTCTGCTGCATAATTAATATCTTCCTTTGTAGAAATTGGCACTTGTGCGATTATTTCTTTAGTAGCTGGATTATATACATCTTCATATGTAGTCGTTTTACTTTCTACCCATTCTCCATTTATATAATTTTTTAGTTTTTCAACAGCCATTTCCCTTTCCCTCCTACGATCTACTTTCACATTTCCTGTTTCTTATCCCAAAACATAACCAAAATATCTTACCTTTTCCCAGCCAAAACACTCAATTATTTGTTTATTCATTTCCCTTGTACTTACCGAGTGTATTTCCAATGATGTTATTATCATCTTTTGGTTAAGTTTTGATAACTTATGATTACATCATAATATGTATAACGCTTACAGTCAATCATTTCAAACGATATTTTTTATTTTTTTGGAAAACTTAAACAGTGAATATAGGAATATACTTAAAATCCCCCCAATAAAATAATCATTATATTTAATTTAATGATGAACTTTTGATTATTTTTTGGTATAATCGATATGTATCCAGTAATCTTTCAAAAATAGAACAGATATTGTTTATAATCTCCTAAAATAGATAACATAAGAAATAGTATCGAGTACATGGACTAAAAAATTACCTAAACAGAGGATGAATCATATGTTAAAAACAAAAAGAATTAAACAAATACAAGATTATGTATTTGAACATCAAACAGTATCTTTAGATGAATTAGTCACAGTCTTTAAAGTATCGAAGAATACGATTAGGAGAGACGTACAAGAATTAGTGGATCGAGGCGAATTAAAAAAAGTATACGGAGGAGTTGCGGTTAATAACAGTACATTAGTTTCTTTTACGGAAAGACAAGTTCAAAATAAAAACGAAAAAGAATTAATCGGAAAATCCGCAGCTAGTTTTGTAGAGAATGGAGATATTATTTTTATCGATAGCGGAACTACCACACTTGAAATGATGGAATATGTTAAACAAAAACAATTAACGATCATTACCAATAATTTGGATTTTATTATTCGTGCTTTACCTTATGAGAATTTAAATATCATTACATTAGGGGGGCTCCTGCAAAGAAATACCAAATCTTTTGCAAGTGTGAAAAGTACAGATATTATTAAAGAATATAATATCAATAAAGCATTCATGGCATCTACAGGTATTTCTATTTCTAATGGAGTAACAAACTCTTCCCCACTAGAAAGCGAAATCAAAAAAAACGTTGTTGATAGAAGTTCAAAAATCTTCTTGCTCACAGACCATAAGAAATTTGAAAAATACGCCCTTATGACTTATTGCCGATTAGAAGATGTAGATTATATCGTAACCGATCAAGCACCAAACAGCGAATACAAGGAATTCGCCCAAGAAAACAACATCGAAATCGTTGTAGCCAGCCAAGAGCACATCACCCAATAAGGTAATCCGGTGGACCGTTCTACTGTGTACCTATGTTCCATTCAGAAATTCAATAAGGCAGGGCACCTTCTCTTCATTGGTGCCTTGCCTTCCTTGTTTTATTAGCACTCATCCCTTATTATGGCACTAGTTTTAAATTGGTTTCTTCCTGACAGCATATATAATCAAAAACCTCTTCGGAAGTATTACTTGTTTTTAAGATATGATAAAATTCCTCTTTTTCCAGCAATTGTACTAACTGTGAAAGTGCATTCAAATGAAATTCCTGATTAATGGCTGCCAAACAGAAGACAAATTGAACCGGTTTATTTGTATGTTTATCAAAGTACACTGGCTCATTCAATACAGCTATACTTATGGATAATTGATTTACGCCATCTGCTGGTCTTGCATGGGGAAGCGCTACATTTGGCATGATGACCATATAAGGACCATCTTTCCTAGCATTTTCGATCATTTTCTGAATATAATTTTCTGTTATTCTTCTTTCTTGTAATAATGGTAAGGCAGATAAGGAAATGGCATCTTGCCAATTCTTTGCCAATACACGTAATTGAATAAGATTTGGGGAGATAATTTCACTTAAATTTGGTCCCTGCTCTTTTTTTAGCTCTACTTTCTCATTTACTGCAAAGTACTCGTATAATTCTCGCTTCATTTGCTCTTTTTCTTTCACTACAGCATACTTTTCCACAATTTGCGTAATTAATTCTACACTGGGCAATTTGAAAAAGGAATTCCCCAGCTCTGTATAAACATCTCTTATTAAACGATACTTTTCTGATATGTCCATAACAGGACTTACAATAAAAACAGGTTTTTTCGTATAAAACAAGCGAATATCTGGTACAGTAGAAAATAACAAATCATAATCAACGTCTATTTTATCCAGCTGTTGTGTTTCGATAGGAGCTAAAAAAGTGAACTCGGGAAAAATAGACTTTAAAACGGTATGCGTAATAGAGGAACTCCCAACTCCATTTGGACAAACAATCACACCTACTTTTTTATTTACCTTTCCCTCTTTTTCATTCCTGGATAAGGATGCAAAATGAATCGTCAAATAGGCTACTTCTTCTGCGGGAATAGGATGTTTAAATAGCACGCTAAGCGGCTTCATCGTTTCATTCACTATAGTAAATAGATGATTGTATTCCTCTATAATCTTCTCATACAATGGATTAACGATCGGCAAATGAAAAAGCAATCTATAATAGGCAGATCGGAAATGCCGGAAAATTTGCTTAGATACTTCTCTTGGGTGTTCAAAGCGAATGCCGGAAAAAGATTCAAAACGCATGCGGATATGTTCAACCAAGTCCATAATAAGTGGAAAATCTTCGCGATATTCATCGGCCTCCCCTAATGTTAGACCTAGTACCCAGGCTGTTAAGTAGCAAATATTATCTTCCTTCTGCAAATGATAAAATGATAATAGCTCTTCTGCAAACTGATATTCTTTTGTAGATTTAACCGATTTCCATTCATGGATGAAGTTAACAGATTCCTTCGTTTTTAATCTTGTCTTTAAAAATAAAAAGGAATAAATAAATTCTGTTAACCTGTTCTCGATAAAATGAATCTTATGTTTATTCGAATAAAATAATACAATTTGCTTCATTTGCTCGTAGCTTTCAAGATGATTTTCTCGTATAAAATAGCCAAATAATTTGGTGTTATTATTTGTATTTAATTCTTTTACTATTAACTTTAATCCTAAATAGCGTATCTCGCTCTCGGTTCCTACCAAATGATATCCCTGTTTCCGATTGTACTCCAAAGAAATTCCCCTATGCTGTAATTTTGCAGCTAAAGCTTTTAAATCTCCCATTATTGTTGTTTTGCCAACCTTTAAAGCATCAATGAAATGGTTTATCGACAGATACTCTATGTTTATGAAAAGATAAAGAAACATATATTGTATCCGTTCCTCACTACTTAACACATACTCATCAACTGGAATAGTATTTGATACCTCATTTATTAATAATTCCCTCGTTTCATAGTCAACAGAAATTTGATTGTAGCTATTTATTTCGATTGGTTTTTTATGATGGGATGCTAACCAGCTATTTATTTTCTCTAGGCTATAATCAATTTGTCTTTGCGTTAATTTCGTTTGTTCTTGTAAGTTTTGCTTTTCTATAAATGGGCGTTCAATAATTTTTTGGATAATGAGGTATGATCGTTCATCTAGCAAATGACTTCACTCCATTTATTGATACATTTAATAATAGAAGAGAAATAGACTAATGATTGCTGCCTTATTTCTCATTAACTATTTCTCTTGCTTTATTCTCTATGTTTCACTTCTTGTTTCGATATTCTCTTAATTTTTCTACAAGTTCTCTAGCATTTTGTTCAATTTGTGATGATGTTCCTTTTGTTAACAAACTACCGATTCCTACACAGTCAATTCCATTTTCAAACCAATCTATGATATTATCTATCGTTACACCTCCAGAAGCCATTATAGGCATATAAGGAATCGGTGTTTTGAAAACTGTTCCAAGCTGGGATCCGTAATAATTAGAAATCGGGAATGCTTTAATCATGGAAGCACCTGATTCCATCGCATCCACCATCTCCGAAATGGTTGTACAGCCTGGAGCATAAGGTATTTGGTAGCGATTGCATATTCTACTAACTTCTTCTTTGTAATTTGGTGCAATGATAAATTTCGCTCCAGCTAATATCGCTAATCTTGCTGTTTCTGTATCTAAGACTGTACCAGCCCCTACTAGTAAACGAGCACCATATTTCTCATTTAACCCCTTTATAATTTCCCCCGCATTTGGTAATGTGTAGCTAATTTCTAATACATCTACTCCTCCAGCTAAGCATCCATCTGCAATTTCATAGGCACGTTCTAATGTTTCTACCCTTACAATTGCCATAATTGCTGTATTTTCGATTCTATTAAGAATGTTATTTTTGTACATGAATAGCAGCCCCTTCATACGATAATTGATGATATTTTTGTAGATATGCTACTATTACCGAGTTAATTTCTTCGATTACTTCACTTTTTGGTTCTAAGACTGGATACCTAGCTGGCCCAACTGGAATCTGCGCAAGCTCCATTGCCTTTTTTAAGATAGAAGGGGTGGAACCAAGTTTTAATACTCGACGCAGCTCCTCTAAACTTTGCTGTGCTTCTTCTGCTTCCTGTCTTTCGCCCTTTTGCCAATGCTTATAAATAGAGACATCTATATATGTTAATAGGTTCGCAGTTGCGGCAATTGCTCCTGTCGCTCCTTCATCTAAAGCTTTTAAAATTAAAGAATCAGACCCAGATAAAACAGAAAAGGCCTCTTCTTTTGTCACGCTAATATAGTTTTTAATATTTTCAATGTCCCCGCTGCTATCTTTAATTCCTACTATATTATCCACCTTAGCCAGTCGTGCTACTAATGGCGGGCTTAAGTGAATACCAGTATTTTTCGGAATATTATAGAGTAATATTGGAGTACTTACCGATTCAGCAATTTTTTTATAATGATGGTATAATTCATCTTCTGTTAACGACAGAAAATATGGCGTAATGACAGAAAGTGCATCTGCTCCCAGCTTCTCCATTTCTTTTGATAGAGAAATGACTTCTGCTGTGCTATTCCCTCCAGTTCCTACAAAAATGGGAACGCGTTTATTTGTTTCATTAATGACAAGTGAGGCAAATTCGACTTTTTCCTCTCTTGATAAAACATGAAATTCTCCATTCGTACCTAAAATAAATAATCCAGCCACCTTTGAAAGGATTAAGCGATTTACTAGATTACGTGTTGCTTGTATATCTATCTTTTGCTCCTGATCAAAAGGGGTAACCATTGCCGTAATGATTCCACTAGGCCTCATTATCTTCACCTCTGTTAAACTATTTATTTTGCTGGCTATAGAAAGTTTCTTCCTCTATAGCCTTTTAAAATTTCCTATTATTTAATGGACTGTCCAAGGGTTCCACCAGGATGCCACTTTACATAAGTTTGTGCATCCAAGCCTATCTCATTTTGAAGTAATACTGATAAGGTTTGCAGTACAAGCAGTTCAGCAACAACAGAAGCTCTAGGAGGCTTATTAAGACCATCCCCCTCCTTTGATACACCTGCAAAAATTGCAAAGTCGCTTTGCCGAGCAATCGAGGACTGCAGATTCCCTGTAATGGAAATGATAATTGCCCCATTTTCTCTTAAAGTATGAATCGTCTTTTTTAATTCCTCTGTCTCTCCACTATTGGAAATGGCAATTACGACATCTCCTTCCACTACTTGACCTGACGAGCCATGAATTGCTTCTGTTCCATCTAAAAAGTAGGCTGGAGTTCCGGTAGAGGATAATAAAGATGCACTATAACGTGCAACATAGCTAGGTTTTCCAATACCCGTGAGATGTAATCGTTTTCCTTTTTTCCCAGCATTAATAATACAGGACTTTGCTTCTTCTAGATTAGCTATGGAAATATGGTTGATTAATTGATTCATCTCTTCTTGTATCGATTCTAAATAGTTCTTCGCCTCACTCATTTCTTCTTTTCCTTTCCTCTTGATTTCTTTTTCCCCATAACTTAACTAAAACTTAGTGGAAAAAGCTTAAGAATTTATTGAGAAGCATACCAGTAATATTGTAGTCAATATTTGGAAAAGTCGACCCTTCAATATTCATACCAGCAAACACTGGATAGAGAACTGTTGGTAAGAGGGCTAGTAATAATCCAACCACAAATGATCCTGCAACTGCTCCTCTCCAGCCCCCTGTTGAGTTACCAAAAACCGCAGCCGTTCCTCCTGAGAAGAAAGCAATATGAGCAGCAGGTATAATAACAACTGGGAAATCAAAAAACACCATAATAAATACTGCCAAAAGTCCAGCTACATATGCAGACAGGAAACCAACAATTACTGCTGTTGGCGCAAATGGGAAGACAGTTGGAACATCTAGAGCCGGACGCGAATTTGGGATAAATTTCTCCGAGATAGACACAAAAGCTGCTGTAATTTCGGCCAAAAACATACGTACACCTGTCATTAAAATCGACATCCCTGCTGTGAACATAAAGGCTTGGATTAAGGGGAAGACTAGCCAGTGGGTTGTACCAGCTAATTCTTGTGTAACATCTTTTCCCGCCTTTAGAGCAGAGACATAGAAAAGAATCAACATGATAACAGCCATTCCCATCAGAAAATCTCTAAAAAAAGATAACCAAGCAGGAAATTTAATTGATTCCGTGCTTTTCTCTTGATGTTTGCTGAATAACATTCCAATACTGCCTGATAAAGCATAGCCTAACATATTAAAATGCCCTATAGCAGTAGCATTGCTGCCTGTAATTTTCCGCATAAAAGGCTGACATAATTGCGGTAAAGCAGCTGAACAAAATCCTAAAATAACCCCGCCAACAAGGATTGAAATAGTATTTGAATACCCATAAGATTTAATAATGAGCGACAGTACACATGCAAAGAATAAACTATGCCCTCCTGTAAAAAAAATATTCTTCATAGGAGTTATTCTTGCAAAAACTAGATTCATTACAAACCCTAAAATCAATGTGCAGGATACAACAAACCCATACTCCGATTGTGCAAGGGCTGTTGCGGCTTCTGGAGATGCGACAACTCCAGTTAAATCAAAGCCATCTTGGAATAAGACATTAAAGTTTTTCAATGCAGCTGTCATTGTACTAGCACCTATTCCAAAGATCAAAAACCCAATCAGTGTTTTAAAGGTGCCAGTCATTACTTCTGTCATTGCCTTTTTTTGTGCCAGCAATCCAATCAATGCAACTAACGCTAGAATGATTGCAGGATTACTAAATAAACTAATTATGAATTGCATCATTTACTAACAGCTCCTTCTATTCAAATTTCCGTTTGCTGTAAAAATGCATTTAATTTTTCAAGAATTTCTTTTTTATCTACAATATTTGCAATACCAATAATATGCTGCTTTATTCCTTTATTACTCAATTCCTGTGCAACGTCGACAAGCGTGATTAATAATTCGCCATCAAACCCAGGCACTCCATCCAATGAGGAATGTTCGACTTGGATAGGCAGTTTATTTTCTTTCACAACCTCATTTACCTTTATCTTTAGCATCAAACTTGAACCTACACCTGCTCGACACGCTACTAATGCTTTATACATAGAAATCTCTCCCTTTTAAATTTTACTAATATATGAAAATATCTCTTTCGGACTACTGCTTGTATCTAACAGCTTAAAAAACTCCTCATTTTCCAAGAGCTTTACCAATTCTGCCAATGCTTCCAAATGACTATTACTATCTGTAGCACTTAAACAGAACAAGTACTTAACCGGGTCATTTGCTTCATTTCCAAACCTAACAGGATATTCTAAAGTAGTAATCCCAATTGCTGTTTCCTTTGCCCCAAATTCTGCAGGAGCATGTGGTAAAGCTACATGCTTAGTAATGACAATATATGGTCCTATTGTTTTAGCAATTTCGATTATTTTATTGACATATTCTTTTGTTATTTTGTTTTTCATTACGAGAGGTAGTGTACCTTTTCTAATTGCTTCCTCCCAATTATCCACCCTCACATTTAATTGGATAAATTCTTCCTCTAAGATATTGCTTAACAATATCACTACCTCCTTTAAAGCCGTTTCCTTTTTTTCATTTCAGCCTTATTGTATTAACTCTCTTTTAAGCTATACATCCTCCATGTCTTTATTTTTTAAAGTGATCACCTTTAATTAAATTGTAGTTTGTAGCGCTTACTTCTTCAACGTTCATTGAGTTCTTATTTTGTTGGGAGCCTAAACAAATCATGAACCTAAATAAAATAGCTCCTGTAAAAGTACTATTGTTTATCCATTATTTTTAAAGTGTGATTTCCATCACATTTTTGTTTTAATTATTTTGTTATACTTCCATTGAGAATCATTATCAGAAAAAGAGGTGTTATCGATTGGCTAAACTATTAGATTTAAATCTAACCATCTTAGAACTAACCACTACTTATCCAGAATTAGTCAGCGTTTTAAAAGACCTTGGCTTTGAAAAGATTACAGACCCTCGCATAATACAAACTGCCGGACGAATAATGACGATTCCAAAGGGATGCCGCGTAAGAAAAATATCAATGGAAACAGTAAAGCAAACTTGTATAGATCATGGATTTACAATTATAGAAGAAGGATGAGACAACATATGAGTGAATTAATAAACAATCGAGCAGAATTAAAAAAAGAAGCTTCTGAGCGCCAGCAGCTTTTAAAAGAAATTATTAAAGATTTACATGCTGGCAGGTCCGTGGAAGAAGTTAAAGCTCAATTCGAAAAAGCAGTTGGTAATATATCGGTATCGGAAATATCACAGCTTGAACAAGCATTAATGGAAGAGGAAGGTATCCCAGTTGAAGAGGTACAACGATTATGTTCCGTGCACACAGCAGTATTCAAAGGGTCCATTGATGATATTCATGCCTCCACTTCCCAAAAAGCTGAAGAAGAAGCTGGACATCCAATCCATACTTTTAAACTGGAAAATAAGGAAATTGATTTGTTGGTGAATTTCAAGCTTCAGCTTCATTATGAACGATTTGAAAAAGAAGATTCTCCAGAAAATATCCAAAAACTTTCAGAAGACATACAATTATTAGTAGAAATCGATAAACACTATAGCCGCAAGGAAAATTTACTATTCCCCTTTCTTGAAAAATACGGTATATATGGACCTACCCAGGTAATGTGGGGAGTAGATGATCGAATTCGTGCAGCTATCAAATTAGCCCAGCAACAATTGGAAGATTATCATGGAGAAAAACAAGACATTCTGAATAATATTTACTTTATCATTCAAGAAGCTACTGAAATGATTTTTAAAGAAGAGAATATTCTCTTTCCAATGGCCCTAAGCACCTTAACCGAAGATGAATGGATAAAAATTGCAGCGGAAAGCGAAGAAATTGGCTATTGTTTAATCAATCCGGTCGAAAAGTGGATTCCAAAGCGAGTATCTATGCAAGAGAGCTCTGCTTTAGATAAGATTGAAAGTGGATTGATTCAATTTGAAACTGGAATTTTATCTGTCAAACAGCTAGAGCTGATGCTGAATCATTTGCCAGTGGATATTACCTTTATTGATAAAGATGATGTTGTCCGTTATTTTACCCATGGAAAAGAAAGAATTTTCGCCCGAACAAAAGCTGTCATTGGACGCACTGTCCAAAACTGTCATCCACCAAAAAGCGTGCATATAGTAGAAAAGTTATTAAATGACTTTAAATCAGGAAAAAAAGATAGTGAAGACTTTTGGATTAAATTCAAAGATAAATATGTATATATACGGTACTTTGCTGTAAGAAATGAACAAAGCGAATATATGGGAACACTGGAGTTCACGCAGAATATACATCCTATCCAAGCGATAGACGGAGAAAAAAGAATTCTTGATTGATCGTATAAAGGCTCTGATAAACTGTATCAGAGCCTTTCCATTTAAAATTTCTTTTTCTCATCTTCTAAATATATAGTTTTTCTTTTTCAAACGGAATTACAATTAAAAATGTCCCCTTATTCCTTGACGGTGGAAGCTTCGTAAATAGAGGTTACGGCTTCTTTTAAGCTTTGATTGAATTCTTCCTCTGATTGATTAACGTTTAATTCTTCGCTTAGAGCTCTCGAGAAACTTGCAATTATATTGTCATTTTCTTTTAATTTTTGATTTGCTTCTTCTCTGCTATATCCTCCGGAAAGGGCAACTACTCGAACCACTCGTGGATGGGTGGTTAATTCTTTATAAGTATTCGCAATAGCAGGAATCGATAGCTTTAACATGACATTTTCATTTTCGTTTAGGTCATTAAGATGCTTTAACAATTCTTCTTTCAAAATAGCCTCAGACTGTTCTCTATCCTGGCTATAAATATCTACTTCCGGTTCGATAATTGGTACTAATCCTGCTGCTATTATTTGTTTTCCTATTTCAAACTGTTGTTCCACAACTTCTTTAATTCCATCTCGATTAGCTTCCTTAATAACAGAACGCATTTTTGTGCCAAAAATATTACGTTCATTGGCACGTCGCAAAATTTCATCCAAGTCTGGGATTGGCTTCATTAGCTGAACTCCATTTGCTTGATCTGCTAATCCTTTATCAATTTTTAAAAAGGGAAGGATGTCTTTTTTCTGTGCTAAATAATCCGCCGTATACATACCTTCAATCTTGCTATCCATCGTTTGTTCAAATAAGATTGCTCCAAGAATATATTCAGAATTAAATGCTGGGGAAGTAATAATCCTTGTCCGCATTTTGTGTACTAGATTGAACATTTCCTCATCATTCGTATAAGCACTTTCTGGCACTCCGTAATGAAGCAGCGCTTTTGGCGTACTGCCACCACTTTGGTCTAATGCAGCAATGAACCCTTTTTTCGTTTTCATTCTCTCTAATTGGCTGTTCATATTTTTATCCTCCTTTTCATTTGCACGTTCTACTTAAATTATTCACATTCGCAAGGGAGTTAAAACATTTCATTAGAAAAGAAAACGGAAATCACACTCATTTATTATGATTTTTTTTGTTTATATTTTTCATAAAAGCGTTCCACTCTACCACCACGATCGGAGAATTTTTGACGTCCAGTATAAAAGGGATGTGTATCAGAACTGATTTCTACTTTTAGAAGCGGGTAGGTTTTTCCATCTTTCCAAACAATTTCTTCTTTTGATTGTTTAGTGGATCCAGATAAAAATTGGAATCCGCTATTAACATCCATAAAAACAACTTCTTGATAATTTGGATGTATTCCTTTTTTCATACTAATCATTCCTCCAATTTTTCTTATTACCAGCTAGATTTTTTCACACCAGGTATTTGTCCTTTATGCGCATACTCTCTAAATGCAATCCTAGACATTTTGAATTTTCTTAAATAACCTCTCGGCCTTCCTGTAGCTTCACATCTATTTTTCAACCTAGTAGGTGAGGAATCTCAATCTCTCGGCAGTTTTCTTAATGCTTCAAAATCGCCCCTCTCCTTCAACTCTCTGCGAATTTCAGCGTATTTCTCCACTATTTCTCTTCTTTTTCTTTCTTTTACTACCTTTGATTTTTTTGCCAAGCTGTTTTTCCTCCTTTACCACAAATCGTCACCATTACGATTTACCTAATCAAAATTTATTTACTTTATACTTTTCTTATATATTAAAACGAAATGATTACGATTTGCAAGTTTTCTGCTTCTGCGAAATCATATTGCTGATAACTGCCAATAAAATGGATCTCTCAACTGCTGCCACTCTCCAAGAAACTCTTCTTCTGTTAATAAACATTCATCCAGTTCCTTTTTTATAAGCTCTACATTTAAATCCATTCCGATTAATACAAGTTTTGTATGTCTGTCTCCAAATTGAGGGTCCCAATTTCCGCGCAAACTAGGATTGACCTGCAAAATTTCCTCTTGCCTAACTTCTGGAAGTGCTGCAACCCAGTAAGAAATTGGCTCAATACTTACGGAAGGACCTGCCTGCGATAATAATAATGCTAAGTCATTCCTCGTCGCACACCATGCTATCCCTTTCGCCCGTACAATAGAGAGTGGCATAGAGTGGCACCAATCATTGAAACGTTCTGAATGAAATGGCTTTTTGCTAGAATAAACAAACGAGCTAATTCCATATTCCTCTGTTTCTGGAGTATGCATGCTCGGACCTAGATTTAACTCTCTGAGCCAGCCTGCCGATTCACTAGCCCTGTCAAAGTCAAATAGATTCGTATCTAGTATTTCGTGCGGATCTATCTCGCTGTTCACTGTCCGAATAATTCTAGCAACTGGCTGCAACGTTCTAATTACCTTCTCTAATTTGTCCAAATCCTCCGCTTTTACTAAATCACATTTATTCAAGATGAGAACATCGCAAAATTCAATTTGGTCGATTAATAAATCAGCGACATTTCTGTCATCCTCTTCTCCCACTGCCTCTTTTCGATCAAGCAGTGAGTCTCCTGACTCATAATCATGCCAAAAGCGATTTGCATCTACGACCGTTACCATTGTATCCAGCTTGCAAAACTTTGTTAGGTCAATCCCCATCTCTTCGTCAATATAAGAAAAAGTCTGGGCAACCGGGATAGGCTCACTAATACCCGAGGATTCAATTAAAATATAATCAATATCCCCTTCTATCGCCAGCCTTTCCACTTCAACAAGCAAATCTTCACGCAATGTACAGCAAATGCAGCCATTAGACATTTCTACAAGCTTCTCCTCTGTTCGGGAAAATCCACCTACTGTTTGCACTAATTCACTATCAATATTCACTTCACTCATGTCATTTACAATTACTGCAACCTTCAACCCATCTCGATTATGTAAAATATGATTCAGCAAAGTCGTCTTCCCTGCCCCTAAATAACCACTTAGCACCGTAACTGGTATTTTTTTCATTTTACCACTCCTCCATTTTATATAAATCGTAATCATTACGATTTATATAATAAACTCATTAATAAAAAAAAGCAAGGGTATCAAGGAAACGTTCTTCTGAGTCCCTTGCATTAAAAAAGCCCTCATTAGAATCGTCTCCTCTGATTCTCTTATTTTATCGCTAATCGAGTGACTGGTTCAAAGCCTTTAGTCTTTTTGAAATTCATTTTGTGTTCGAAAGCTTCTAAAGCGTCGGAGCAGTCGATATTAGCAAAATTTAATCTATTTAGTTTGCCTCTTTCTAATTTGACAGATAGAATGGTGATTTTCTCTATATATCCGGTTGCGGTATTTAAACGATTATCGACTGCATGGATATAGACCGTATGTAAGGGTAATAAAGCAAACATATCACGGGCAATTCGGATTACACAGCTGCATACGTAATCTTGTTGAATATCAAAGTATCTGCCCTTCGGCATTTGTTTTTTAGAAAGTTTCCCTGTTTTCGTTAAAGATAATTGTTCTTTCGGAACAACATCCTCTGTATTTACTTCAAATTCAATTTCCATTACTTTCGGGTCCTCGCAGCCAAATTCAAACCCGCTTCCAAATTCCGTTAAGTCGTCTAATGGAGCAAATTCTTCGATAACTTGAAAATATGTATCTATATCCCCTTCTAACACCTTTGTAGCAACCTGTACGTCTCGCTCCCAGGCAAGATATTCTTGTTTATCCTGTTCGCTTGCTGCTATCACTTCTTCTCGCAGCTTCTGTTCCGCAGCTTCTCGATTGAAAAGTTTAGAAAAAAGACTTGGTTTATAATTTTGCAGCTTCTGTAATGCCGCTTTTTCCTTTTCCCCCATTTCTCCACTTGGAAGTTGATAAGGTGCTTCTGAACCTCTTACTTTAATCCAATTAACAGGATCATCTGCTTCTATATGAATGCTATGGATACGCTCGATCGTATTTTCATATGCCTCCACCGCAAGCCTTGCCTGCTCTAATTCATTTAGCTTTGCTATCTCTCGTTGTCTTCTATTTATATCAGTTTGTCTTTGATAGGCAGGCGATTTTCTACTTCTGCTTCCCGATCCTGACGTACTATAAGATAATCCTGTTCCTGGAATACTTGCTGTCACTCTACTGCCTGTCCGTGAGTTCACACTGTATCTTAACCCTTTTACACCAGCGCTTATGCCCACACTTTTTTTGCCCACATTTACACGAACACCAGGAGCTATTTTAAAACTCTTGCGAAAACCGTATCCCATACTTAACGCCCCCTCTTTTTCCATATTATAACATAATCGCATGTAAACTTCGATTATAACTGATTAGACAATGTTAATGATTTATGCTTCCAATAGAATGAATCCTCCTCACGCCTGAATGGGGGATTCTTCCTATCTAACTTCTAGTTATGTATAAAGATAGATAACTATCAACTAATTAAAATTCCTTTGATGATAAAGGTAAGAACAGTTTAACACCGCGCTTATTAACTGGCAGTATTTTTAAATCAGCTAGTAGATGACTTATGTATCCGCCTATACAAGTGTAAAACAATCCATTAATATCGAGTGATGTCTCTAAATCAGCTGCAATAATTCCAAAAAAGATCACCCCTAAGATGGAGTGTGTATAACTTCGGTGGGAAGTAAAAGATGCAATCATGATATAAATTCCCAGCAGAATAATCCAGCGCTCTTCTAGAGATATTCCTCCCATCAGAACAGCGATACCAGTGATAGTAAGCATATGTTTTTGTTTAATCAAAGATGCAATAAATAAAATCAGTATACCGATTCCGACACCCATCCACCTCTCTAAAGCCGTTCTATCAAAGAAGCTATATAGAATCATCATTATTCCGATGACTTGGGCAGATAGTTGAATCATTTGATGGGGCAAAGTAATTTTCCCTCTAAGTTTCCCATCAATATCAAGATCGGGAATTAATCCAGACACTGCTCCTAAAGAAACAAACAAGAGTGTCTCTGATGGTGTGGATTGCACCGTATTAGCAACAATAAATCCAGTCGCTGATCCAATTACAGCATGTGATGTTCCATTCAAGTTGATTACCCCTCTAACATTTAATAGTTTTGCAACATTACTATTCTACACCAAAACATTTGTTCTGTTTAGTATTAATTTCATTTACAGAAAATAGATAATGTCTATTAAACTAAAAACTAGTTAATGGTAAAATAATGGTAACGCAGAAAATTAAAGTAGGTGTATGAGAATAATGTTTTTCAGAAAAATGTCTAACAGTGAAGCGGCTAATTGGCGAAAAGGAGCAATAGCCGGGTTCTACATCTATTTATTATTGTTATTTATCAACTGTACCAGCTCCCTGTTTTTCAAGAAGGAGCCTTTTAGCACAACCGTCATTTTTTGGTCAGGATTGCTAGTTGCTTTCGGTTTAGATTTCATCTTAAATTTACTGACTAAGAAAAACAAATAGTGCATAAGTCAGCATTAATAGATTCTTTCATTCACTTATGTTACACTCACTTCAAAAGGTGGTTTTGTTGATATGCAGCAATTACAATTTGAAGCTTCCTGGGATAAACAATTAGCACCTCAGGATCGAATAAATATAGAAAAAATCTTCCGAGAAACTAAGGATTTAACAAGTTTAAACATCCTTTTCTCCCCTATCCGAGAAGCATTTAATCACAAAGAAGCATTGCTTGTTTCTGTATTGGTTCATAATTTCGCAGATAGTCCACTGGTATTCCATGATACTAAATTGGCTTATTCTATTAACGGAGATATCATTGCTGAAAGGACTTTCACCCTTCCAAATTTTGTTATTCCAGCCCATACAAGTATGCCTTGGACGTTTATTTTCCCCAAAGGTTCTTATCAAATGAGCTCTTCTTTTAAGAATGGAACAATAAAGTTCAGCTAGGTGCTAAACTATAATCATTCATACGAAATGGAGGTTAACACTAAATCGTTAGCCTCCATTTTTGCTACTTTATCCCCTATAAGCAGATTAATCGTTTCAATGCTTTAAAGACTAATCCCAATCTATGTTATAGTACGCTGTAATTCCATCTATCTTGTTGCGATACTTTAAAGTGGCTAGGCAAGTATCAGTCTGCCAGCCTCGAAACATGGGCAAACGATTGTCTGTGATTAAACTAACAGCACTTTTTCTAATGAAAAATAGCCAAAAAGCTTCTATTCTAGCTTTTTTTGGCTACTTAAAATTATTTAGACTTTTTTCGTTTACCCATGGTTACTTGTTTCAGCATTGATCGCAATCGGTGTAACTGCTGTCGACTGATCAACGAAAATAAACCCATCATAACGTTCAGAAACTTTCGTCGGGACATAATTTCCATACTGTTCATATGCTGCATCATAAATAACTCCGATTGCGCGATGACCGATTATTTGGTTAAAAAAACGGCGGTTATCTTCCGTAAAGATGAATGTTTGATTAAAAGAGCCAACCCGATGAAGCTGCTCTTCCCAGCTGTTCTTTTGGGCTTCGGGTATATTCATTATTTTATAAGGATCTCCCCATTTCTCCGCTGCAATGACAGTCCCTTTATATGTACCAAAACCAATAGCATATACATTTTGCGACCCAAACTTTTCCCTTGTTATTTGTCCAACATTTACTATGCCTTCTTGCTCCATACTAGTTGCTCTCGCATCACCAATATGCGTATTATGTTCCCAAACAATTCCCTTCGCTTCCTCCCCATAAAAATGACGGATGATTTCTAAAGCTTCCACCATATGATGATCACGAATATTCCAAGATTCTGTATCATCTGTAAGCATTGTTTTATAATAGGATTCTGCATTTTTCGATACGATTCCGTTCATTTGCAAATTAAGGTAGTTTTCCCTATTCTCCTCCAAATACTGCTTTCTTTTTGACATAATGGAATGTAAAAGCTCTAGTACTTCCTCCCGACAGCTTTCTCCTAAAAATGCTGCAGACATGCCATATTGCTCTGGCCGCTTATTATATGGTTGAAAACAAGTAATGGCCTGCATTGCCTTTTCAAGATCTGGAGAATTTATTTTTTGCAAATAGGCAATAATCGCTTCCATCGATTCCCATAAGCTATAAACATCAATCCCATAAAAACCAACCTTTTCTTCTTCCTGCTTCGATTGGTTATGTTCTTTCAGCCACTCAATAAGCGGAATAATTTCTTCATTTGCCCACATCCACGTCGGCCATCGCTGGAATTGTGAGAGCACCTCCCTGGCATCGGTATAATTAGATCTTCCCTTGATGTATCGGTTCACCTCATAGCAGGAAGGCCAATCTCCTTCCACAGCAATAAAGGAAAAACCATACTCACTAATCAACTTCTTGCTTATCTCTGCTCGAATCGTATAAAATTCTGCCGTACCATGGGTGGCTTCTCCTAATAATGCATATTTTGACTTACTTGCTTTTTTGATTAAGTGCCGCAAATCTTCTATATTCTTAAATGGTTGACTATATTGTTGAATAGGCTGAAGTATTTCATTTATTTTTGTAACCACTTTTTTGCACATCCTTTAAAATACGTTTTTTCCCACCTTTTATTTTGTTCCGAAAATAATACGTTATACGCTTTTAAAATTATGCTGAAAAAGTATAAAAAAGCTATCTCTTTTTCCAACGAGATAGCCAATTTGTGATATCATACACATAAATAAATTTAAGCCTCTTTTTTAAAAGATTTAACCACTGCTTTTGTCTTCTCTGATATATGATACCAATAAGCAGCTCCTACAAAAACAGCTCCACCGATAATATTCCCAATTGTAACTGGCAGTAAATTAGCAATTAGTCCGCCGATCGATACGGTTTCAGGATGAGGAATGATGAGTGCAATAGACAACAAGGTCATATTGGCGACACTATGTTCAAAGCCTGATGTAATAAAGGCAAACAGACACCAAAAGATCATAATTAATTTCGCTGTTTCATCCTTTAATTTTACGGAACACCAAACTGCTAAACAAACGAGAATATTACAGAGAATCCCTCGAATCAATAATTCCATAAAAGGAGCATTCATTTTTGCTGCCGCTCCGTTTGTTATAAATTCTGCTACCCCTCCAATTGCCAAACCAGAATAACTAAATAATAATGCAACGATAATAGAGCCGATAAAGTTGCCGATATAGCTGTATCCCCACACTTTTCCGGTATCCTTCCATGTGACTTTATTCTCCAGCATGCCTATTGTCATTACCATATTATTACCGGTAAATAAGTCAGCCCCTGCCATAATAACTAAACTCAATGCAATCCCAAAGGAGACTCCCATGACAATTTTGGTACCTGCAAATCCGGTCGCACCAAGTAAGCCGCCAATTGTAAAAATAAGAATAATTCCTAATCCAACAAAAAAACCAGCAAGCATTGAACCAACTAAATACTTCTTTTTACTTGTATTTAAAGCATTGCTTTTCATTAATGCCGTATTACTAAATGCAGTAATAACCTCTTTCATAACGACACTCCTCTACCTTTTTGTTTTATATTGTAAGGCTCATGAATTGCTCTTCCATTCTTTCCAGCAAAACTTCCTTCATCAAATGGTCGTATTTTAAAGGCTGACAAACAATCACTTCTTTGTCGCTGTTTTCTATCTTGCTCTCGATTCTTTTTAATAACCTTCCTGTAAAAAGTAAATAAGGGACAATATAAATCTTGTTATATGCTAATTGAAGCTTTTGTAGTTCCTCATCAAAGTCTGGCTTCCCTGCTGTTAAAAATGCAGGATATACAGAGCAAGCTAATTGTTTTTGTATATGCTCACTTATTTTCTTCAGCTTCCCAATTGGTTCGGGATCACTGCTGCCCCTCGCGACTAATAGAATTACTCCATCATGATCCCATCCTTTTTCATAGATTCTTTTCCTAACTAAGTTCATCATTTTGGGATGGACATCAAATGGTTTAGAAACAGAAAATCGTACTTCTGGAAACCTTTCTTTCACTGCCAGTAATTCTTCTGGTATATCTCTTTTAAAATGAGCTGCTGAAAATAATAGAACAGGTACGACGAGAATATCCCTTGCTCCAGCCCGGATTACTTTTTCCATCGTTTCATCAATAGATGGTGACGCTAATTCTAAGAAAGCAATTTCTTGAACAGGAATATTTATTTCTTTTTTTGCTTCTTCGATAAATGCGATGAATTGTTTATTACCTTCAATTATACGGCTGCCATGGCCAATATACACAACTGCATCCATCAGCTCTCACACTTCCATTTCTGATTATCTAATACTTGCTGTACCTGTTCATCTATATGATTAAATCCCTGCTTAACAGCATACTCCTGCACCGATTGGCCGATTGCCGCGAATGACAATTCCATCGGATTCTCCGTGCTAAATTTACGCCATTCTTGTAAAAATAAATCAATAGACCGTTTATTTGGAAAAATAACCGTTTCCCATTGGTTTTCTGTCAACAAGCGTTCATTTACTTCTTGAAAACGTTCATCTATTTCAATAGTATGGCTAGGTAGTGCTAGTAAATTATCGGAGAAGGCTTGTTTCTCGATTGCTTGTTCATTTCCTATTAAAATAGCACTTCTTTTGTCATACGATGCCTTTAGACTGTGTATGCCTCTTTTTTCTAATTCCTTGCGTGTTTTATCAGACAGATGTTCTATTTGTCGAGGAAGATCCCTCACATCATAATTTGCTTTAAACAGCTGGGTAAACACAAGTTCTACTCCTTCTACGGAAGCAAAAATCAGTCTTTCCGCATTTACTATCAATTGCAGCTCCTCCGCTGTATAGGAATGAGGGTTAGATTTTATGGTAGGGAAGGCATAAGCTTCTGCACCATTTTTAGAAAAATATCTTTCTAGCACACTTTCTTCTGATGAGCTTTTTGCAATCAATAGCTTCTTTTGATAAAAGGATTTTTTCTCGAACCATGCAATAGACGATCTTAACTGGACAACATCACCAATTATTGTTAATGCTGGGTTTCCAAGCTTTGCTTCCTTTACCTTTTCTACTATTGTTTCTAAGGTTCCTTCGACTACTCGTTGTTTTCCCAGAGTGGCCCACTCAATAACTGCTGCTTTTGTGTCACTAGCCTTGCCTTGAGCTATTAAGCTTTCACAAATTCCCGGTAAGCCTTTCACCCCCATATAATAAGCAAGTGTATCTCCTATCGCTTCTTGCTTAGGCTTATGATGAATGGCAGCTTCATTTTTCTTACAAGCATGGCCTGTTCGTATCGTAAAGCTAGTACTATAATCTCGGTGTGTTACCGGAATACCGGCATAAGCACTTGCTGCAATGCTTGACGTCACACCAGGTACTATGTCAAAAGGAATATCATATGCTGCTATTGCTTCTGCTTCTTCCCCGACTCTTCCAAAAACAGAAGGATCTCCTCCTTTTAACCGCACAACATACTTTCCTTTTAAAGCTTCTGCTACTAATGTTTCGTTAATCTTTTCTTGTCTCATAATGTGATTATTTGGCAATTTTCCACAATAGATAAACACACAATCTTTGCTTGTAAAACGTAATAAGCGTGGATTGGCAAGTCGATCATACAAGACAATATCTGCTTTTTTTAAACATTCTATCCCCTTAGTTGTAATTAAACCAATATCCCCAGGCCCTGCTCCAACAAATGCTACATACCCCTTGTTCGTATTCATCTCTTACACCATTATATAAATATAATCATCTTTTATTTGTGTTTCATAAACCTCTACACAGCCATCATCTGGTTTTTGAACTTCTCCTGTGACTAAAGAAATTTTCCAATCATGCAATGGACAGAAAACAAATTCACCTGATACAATTCCTTCTGCCAATGGACCATTTTGATGGGGACAGTTATTCGCAATAGCTCTAACCTCTCCATTAGATAGATGAAATAAAGCAATTGATTTTCCTTTTAAATGAACCTCTTTACCAATTTGTTTAGGTAAATCAGCTAGTTTCATAATCTTATTCCATTCTAAAGTTGCCGTCATCATGTATTCCCTCCATTTTTGTTCTATAGCTATTAGCCTTTTATCACTTCATACATTTCTCTCTTCGTTTGGTCGTTTAAGACAGAAGACCATGCTTCTTCGTATGTTGTTTTTGCACGCTCAAATCTGCTTACAAACTGTTTCATATTTCTAGCATTTAATAGTGTTTCTTTCACTGTTTTAATCCCCATACGTTCCACCCATGGAGCCGTTCTTTCTCCATAATTCGCATTTTCACGATAATATTGAACAAATGCCTTGGCCATTGTAATTACTTCTTCTTCTGTTTGAACTGTTGTTAAGCTATCGCATTCACGTACTTCTGTTCCGCCATTTCCGCCAATATATAATTGATAGCCATTTTCTACACAAATAACACCAAAGTCTTTTGTCAATACTTCTGCACAGTTTCTTGGACAGCCTGTTACTCCCATTTTCATTTTATGCGGAGTGTCGACCATTTCTAGTTCTTGTTCTAACTTAATGCCAAGTCCCAATGAATCTTGGGTGCCGAAGCGGCAAAATCTTGACCCAACACATGATTTTACGTTACGAAGAGATTTAGAATAAGCATAACCAGAACGCATTCCTAGCTCTTCCCAAACATGTGGGACATCTTCTTTCTTCACGCCATATAATCCAATCCGGCTTGCCCCGGTAATTTTCACTAATGGCACATTGTATTTTTTCGCTACCTCTCCGATTTTCACTAAATCCTCTGCAGTAGTTGTTCCGCCATACATACGAGGAATAATCGAGAAAGTACCATCTTTTTGAATATTCCCTTCCATTTTCTCATTAACAAATCTTGATGCCTTATCGTCCTCATACTCTTCTGGGAACAGCATACGCATATAATAGTTTAACGCTGGGCGGCATTTTGAACAGCCTTCTTCACTTGCAAAACCAAGCACCATTCTAACTTCTTTTGGAGATTTAAGCTGCATTTCTTTTATTTGCGCTACTACTTCATCACGAGTAAGTGTTGTACAGCCACACATCCCTGTTTTTTGAATGGATGCATCAAAACTGTCACCAAGTGTATGCGCTAAAATCCCTTCAACTAGTGGTTTACATTTACCACAAGATGCTCCTGCCTTTGTACATCCTTTCACTTCTTCAAAAGTAGTTAATCCTTGCTCTAGGATAGAATGAACGATAGTACCTTTTGTTACCCCATTACAGCCGCATACAGTGTCATCTGCACTCATGCTTGCTGCTAAATCTTCTTCTGCGTCCTCTCCGCTCTTGCTCAATACAGAGGAACTTGTATACTCACTAATATCTGCTTGTTTCTTCAACATATTAAATAGCCGAGTTCCATCGGAAGCATCTCCGTATAAGACAATTCCAACAATTTTATTATCTGTTACTAAAATCTTTTTGTAGACTTTTGCAAAATGGTCATGAACAATAATCGCTTCCGTATTTTCATCCTCATGGATTTTCCCTCCTGAGAATAAATCACATCCTGCTACTTTCAATTGAGTAGAAAGAATTGATCCTTGATATCCTTTTCCTTCTTTGCCTGTTATATAATCGGCAAGAGCCATTCCTTGTTCATATAGAGGAGCAACTAATCCATAGGCAATTCCATTATGCTCTGCACATTCCCCTACTGCAAAGACAGATGGGTCAGATGTAACCATATGATCATTAACAATGATCGCGCGATTCACTTCTAACCCTGCCTCACGGGCAATTGCTACATTTGGTCTAATACCAACAGCCATTACGACAAGATCACAATCAACTGTTGTTCCATCTGCAAATTTCAATCCTTGAACTCGTTTATCTCCATATATCTCTGCCGTCTGTTTTTCCATTAAGAATTTCATACCTTGTGCTTCTAAATCTTTTCTAAGAAGATTTGCTGCCGCTGCATCTAATTGCTGCTCCATTAAAGTTGGTAATAAGTGAACAACATGAACTTCCATTCCACGATCTATTAATCCTCTTGCGGCTTCTAATCCTAGTAATCCTCCGCCGATAACAACCGCTTTTTTATAAGTCTTTGCTGTTTCCATCATTTTTTCCGTATCGTCAATGGTTCTGAATCCAATTACACCTTCTAAATCACTTCCAGGTATCGGTAAAATAAAGGCACTAGATCCTGTTGCAAGGATAAGTTCATCATATTCTATCGTTTTTCCTTTATCCGTAAGAACCGCTTTCTCTTCGCGAACAATCTTTATTGCTTTTTCGCCTGTTAAAAGATGAATATGATTCTCTTGATACCACTTCCAGTCATTAATATGAATATCATTTACAGTTGTTTTCCCTTGCAAAACATTTGAAAGCATAATCCGATTATAGTTTGGATAAGGCTCATCCCCAATAATCGTTATGTCAAAAAGGTCAGCATTTCTCTTCAATATTTCTTCAATCGTCCGAACTCCTGCCATTCCATTTCCAATCATCACTAATCTCTTTTTCATTTTCGTCCCTCCAAGACTTATCTAGTAAGGTAATTATTTTGTGAAATAAATCACATGAAAATCCATAATAAACAATCCGTTCATAATTTTCATAAGTCCTCTTATCACTATGCTAATGAGAATAGTCATATCCCCCAATTATCCTTCTTGACGATACACTCTATTGGAGTAAGGATTTTTTCATCATAGTGTTCAAAAGAAATAATTGAAATACATCTTTTGCAGTTTCATTATATATTCTTTTTAAGGTAAAAATGGAGTGGATTTTTGACGATTCCATGAACATCTTTTGTCATTTTTATGTCTAGCAGAAAATATAAAAAGATAATTAGACTAAAAGAAAAGCAGGCTGTTTTCGCATAGATTATTCTCACATGAAAATATGGAGATATGTATATAAAGATTTCAGTGTATATATCCATATTTCTACTGTTTTCACTGGAAAATATTATGATAAAATTAATTTAAAAATATAAGAATGTATAAGTTTCCCTTGTCTTCTTCATATTTCATGTATTAACTACTTTCGTATTTATAAACGTAAAGATTTTTTAATTTAACGAAGAGCTTTAAAACAGTCTATATAGCTATAACAGAAATAAGCTAAGGTCGTCTTAGTTTTATAGAGAGAAGGTATAAAAGTGGAAAAAGTTATAGTTGTTGGAGCTGCTGGAGTATTAGGCAAATTAATCTGTACTGAATTACTGAGAATATTTAATAATTCAATAAAGTTAGTAGTGACAGATTATAAAATTAAAAGAGGGGAAAATTTAGCAAACTCATTAAACAGTGGAGTAGAATTCCAATATTTAGATGTTGATAATGAAGAAAATATAAAAAAAGTAATTCGTAATGTGGATATTGTAATTGTTGGATTAAAACAAAAAACACCATCTATTCAAAAAACTTGTATAGAAAATAAAATATTGTGTATTGATGTCACCCCATTTTATGACTTTGTAGAGACAGTGCAGGAACTAAATCAACGTGCTGAAAAGAATAATACAGCTTCTGTTGTCATGTCCGGTTTTTTCCCTGGTTTATCTGGCTTGATCACACAAAAAGCTATTGCAGAGTTTCAGGAAATAACAGAAATAAATGTAGCATTATTACAAAATGCCAATGCCCAAGCAGGAGTTACTGGAATTTTTGATATGTTAAGTATAATTGCACAGCCAGTTAAATTTCAAAATAATGTCCTTTCGGGATTTACCAAAAAAAGAAAGATGAATTTTCAAAATCATGCAAAAGAAAAGGTGGTAAGACTTATAGAACATTCAGAGAAAATGATTATAAAAGAGAAATTGACAGTTGCACCAATATATTATTGGACTTCTTGGAACGTCATTCCTTTTAATAAATTCGTCTCTTTACTTAGAAAGATTGGTCTTTTAAATATACTTCAAAATCTTAATAAGAAATTGGTTTCTAAAGTAGTAAAACACAACCCTAATAAGAATGAAAATGCTTTTCTTACCGTTGAAGTAAAAGGGAATATCGATAATAAAAAAATGATAAGAACAATTTCCTTATCTACTTTTTCAGATTATCATACAACAGCAATAGTTACAGCTTCATTGGCCAAGATCGCTCTAAAAACAGATATAAAAGGTGTGGTTTATCCTTTTGAAATTACAAATTTGGATGAACTATTATCTGTGACCAATTGCTCTAGTATTATAGTAGAAGATGTCAAAAAACAACAATGATATTAAATTTACGTTATCATCCTCAGAAACGTTGTTATTTTGATCTCTTTTACTATCTCAAACCTAGGAAAATGAAAGTAGACAACCTAATATTTTTTTAAACGCTTCCGAACAGCAGCAATCTATACGAAAAGAAAAGAAGGGCAAACCTGCAAATATATGCAGGTCTGCACCTTCCTAGCGATTCTCACCATTTGATTCAATTACTTCTTTATACCAATAAAAGCTCTTCTTCTTGATTCGACGAAGATCATGTGTTCCCTCTTCATGCTGATTGATATAGACAAAACCATATCGTTTTTGGAAGCCATTCAGCCAGCTTAACAGATCTGTAAAAGACCACACACAATATCCTAGCAGATCTACACCATCCGTAATAGCTTCTTGCATCGCATTTATATGTGCTCGAATAAAATCAATACGGTAATCATCATTGATGATATCGCCTTCTTCTAGTTTATCAAAAGCACCTAAGCCATTTTCACTAATAAGAATAGGAAGCTGATATCTATTTGTAATCCTGCGAAGAGCGATCCGCAATCCTTGTGGATCAATATTCCAATCCCAATCCGTTCTTTCCAAGTTTGGATTTTCGACTGTTTTAAACACTCCAGGAATTCCTGAATCCTGCGAAGTTCCCTTTTTACCAGTAGTGTTCATTTCAGCACTGCCTACTCCGCCTTCTAAAGGATTTTCCTCAAAGGTCGTTGTTTGATAATAGTTAAGTCCCATGAAATCTGGAGTGCCTTCTCGTAATAATTCAAAATCTCCCTCTTCAACCTCTGGAGCCAATCCATTTGCTTCTAAATAATTCCATGCAGCTTCTGGATATCTGCCCCAAGCATACATATCCATCCACCAATGACTATTTAATTCTTCTGCATTCTCTGCTGCAATAATATCTTCTGGCTTTGAAGTTAAAGCATATGCAGGAGAATAAGCAAAGCTAGGTCCAATTTTCCCACTTGGGACATATTGGCGGAAAGCCTTGATAACACTAGCGTTCGCTAAATTCGCATGATGGTTCACTTGATAGAATCGTTTTTCATCTGTTACTCCAGGTGGATGCACAGCCATTCGATAGCCTAAACCAGTGAAAATATTTTGTTCATTTAAACTTACCCAATATTTCACTCGATCTCCAAATTGCTTAAATAATTCAATACTATAATTCGTAAAATCCTCAATAATTTGACGCGATTCCCAACCACCATATTCATCTTGCAATGCTTGGGGAAGATCCCAATGATAAAGAGTTAGCACTGGCTCAATTTTATATTTAATTAATTCATCAATTAAATCATTATAAAAGTCAATTCCCGCTTGATTTACCTCTCCTTTTCCATTCGGAAAAATCCGCGTCCAAGCAACAGAAAATCGATATGCCTTCATTCCCATTTCTGCCATTAACTGTACATCTTCTTTATAACGATGATAATGATCTACCGCTATATCTCCATTTGTACCTTTAAATGTTTTTCCTGGTATTCTAACAAACGTATCCCAAATGGATACTCCCTTGCCATCCTCATTCCATGCACCTTCTACTTGATAAGCTGCCGATGCAGCACCCCAAAGGAAGTTACTAGGGAACGCTTTCAAAGATTGGTGAATCATTTGGCTACACTCCTTATTCGATAGACTTAACATTAATTATTTAACTATACACATTCCACTATCAAAGGTATAGTTGATTATAAAATAAGTATATACATATAATCATATTCTGGCAACTTTTGTATATTAAATAATTATGACAGTTCATGGGTAATAGACTTTTAAATGAATGCCTATATTTAGCCTAAAACTTATAATTCCATCATATATAGTGGAAGAGCTGAAACTAATTCTAAATCGCTTTTTGGTTCCAATCACAAAGATAATAAATTCAACTTTTTTAAACAGCGAAGAATGATTTACTATCAATCCCTAACTATATGCTATTATTAATTTATAACAACATTCTTCAGGAGGAATCCATCAATTGAAAAAAACAGTAAATGTAGTAGCAGGAATTATTGAAAACCATCAAAATGAAGTATTATGTGCACTTCGTTCCCCTCAAATGACTATTCCAAATAGATGGGAATTCCCTGGTGGGAAAGTCGAAAAAGGGGAGGATATCTATACTGCACTTGAGAGAGAAATTAAGGAAGAATTAGGATGTATAATAAAAGCAGACGAACTTTTCCATGAACATACACATGAATATGATACATTTATCATTACGCTAATTTGTATTAAAGCTAAAATCATCGATGGAACACCAGCTGCTAGTGAACATTCCAAACTAGTATGGTTAGAGAGAGAGAATTTAGATTCATTAAAATGGGCGCCTGCAGATATTCCAGCAGTGACAGCATTAATAAATGAAAAATAAAAAAATGCTAGGACTTCACCCTAGCATTTTTTTACACCTTTACTACAAACTCATTATAAATCCTAGTTGGTAATGTATGTTCCAACTCCATAATCACAGTAATTGGTTTATCTCCTTCGAATTCTATGGTATTCCCTTTCCCTATATAAATATAAGGTTCTGTTTTCCCATCTATCTCTTTATATTTACGAATAAATAAATGTAAATGTATCCCCCTCTCTTTATTATAAATAATATTTTTTCCTCTATCAGAACTTTGACTAGTACTATTTGGTGTTTGCCATTGGAAGGTACTCTCATCAATTATTTTATCTTTATAATTGATACTTTCTTTAATATCCTCCTCCTTATGAAGATCTATATAAAGAAAATACTCATTACCATTTGTTAGAAGTCCCGAACCTCTAAAGGAACTATGGATTTTGCGATAATTAGATAATAAAGCAGCATCTATCATTTGATATTGTTCATATAATTTAAAATGCGGGATACCATAATACGTTTCTTTAAATTCCTTTTCATATCGAAAAATCCCATACATTATACAGTCTTCTACATATATTCGAAATGGTTCCTTTTCCAATATTCGCTTAAAAGGCTCTGTTTTTACTAATTTATTATTCTCATAGATACAAAGTTGAAGCTTTCCTTTCTTTTGCATAGTATCATAATAATTTTGGTTTAAATTTTCAAAAGCATGTATAATACTATCGTCATCCACTCTTTCCACATACTTCAAAATTTCTTGTTTTGCATCTTCTAGAGTAATTTCATTTGTTTCTAGCAAATTTTTTAATATAACAAACTCATATATCCGTTTAAGGGGAAGTTTACTGGATAACTCTTTTAATACACTTTCAAAATTAATATCCGATAGTAATTCTTTAAGCTTAATATCTTTTTCTACTTTCGCAACAAATTGAAGATAACTTTTTTCTTTATCAATAAATTTGATTGGATCAGGTGATCCATCATATTTTAAATAATCCACTAAAAGGTAGGGGATTTTCCCACTGTTAAGCTTCTTAAATTCATAATATTCTTCTTTTAAATACTTCATAGAATTAAAGTTCTCTTTGTCAATTTGTGCTAGAATTCTTTCTTGAGAAATTCGATCCATTTGTATATGTGTACTACCTGGTATATTAGCAAAACTTGTTGCAATAGCAACCTTTAAGCTTTCTTTATCGTAATATCTACTTCCATTTAAAGCGATAGCAATTAAAAAAGTTTTATTATGATTTCCGATAAAATCCAATACTGTAAGAAAGCTTTTCCCCTCATACTTTCTTAACCCTCTACCTAATTGTTGAATAAATACAATTGGAGAATTAGTTGGTCTTAACATTAACACCGTATTTACCGTAGGAATATCTACTCCTTCATTAAAAATATCGACCGAAAAAATAACTTCTAATTCATCAGCATCGTCTTCTAATTTATTTATATAATGAGCCCTTTGATCAACACTCATTTCTCCAGTTAAACATGCACTTTTATAGCCTCTTTTGTTGAATTCTTCTGTCATATATCTTGCATGTTCTATACTAGCACAGAAACCTAAACACTTTCTTTTTTGTCCATCATGTTGATAAAAGCGCATTTTCTCAATAATAAAATCTACTCGCTCATTAACTTTTAATCTTTTTGTTATCTCAGTAATATCATTAATATCGACACCACTTAAATCAACTTCTTCTATATCCGTGATTCCAAAATAATGAAAAGGAACAACTAATTCATCATCTAACGCCTCATGTAGTCGTACTTCAATGGCAACATTATTGTCAAAAAGATCAAAAACATTTTGATTATCTGTTCTCTCTGGAGTAGCTGTCATTCCAAGTGTAAATTCTGGATCAAAATATTGTATGACCGATTGATAACTATTACTAGTTGCATGATGCGCTTCATCGAAAATAATGTAATCAAAATGATCTTTACTAAATTCACTATAGCATTTGGATAAAGTCTGGATCGTAGTAAATATGTAATCAGCATTTTTATCTTTATGATTTCCTGTTAATAAACCAAATTTAAAGTTCTCATTTGGTAATAGTTTTTCAAACGTTTCTTTAGCCTTCTTCAATATTTCTTCTCTATGTACAATAAACAACATTCGTTTTGGCTGATATTGTTTTACATCGAAAGCGGACATATAAGTCTTACCGGTACCAGTAGCAGCAATAACCAACGCCCTTTTTTCACCGAAAGAACGTAATCTATTAAGGTTTTCCATTGCTCTTTTTTGCATTCTATTAGGAATGATATACTCACTTTGTTCATATATAAGCTGAGGCTTTTTGCCAGTATAACTGATAATAGAATTTACAAACTTCTCATAGTCATCAATAAATTGGTCATCAGCATCTGTCGTTATATCCCATAAATGATCATATTCCTTTTTAACATTATGGATAAAAGGAGTATTCTCCTTAGAGACAAGTTTCACATTCCATTCTACATTACTTTTTAATGCACTCTGAGTTATATTAGATGAACCAATAATGACCTTATAGTTCTCTTTATTTTCGAATATATATGCCTTCGTATGAAAACCTGTTTCTTTATCTGTAACATATACTTTTAGATCAATATTATTGAATTCATTAATTTTTCTTAAAGCTTTTCCTTCCGTAAAATTCAAGTAAGTAGACGTAATAATCTTCCCTTTTATACCATTCCTTTCCGCTTCCTTTAATGAATCTAAGAGCAACTGCAATCCACTAAAATTAACAAATGCAACACTAAAATAAAATCTTTCACACTCTCTAATCGCCTGTACTAATTCACTTAATAAATTTCCATTACCTGAATTCACAATTAGTTCTTTGTCCATAAGCTCTTAATATCTCCCTGTCTAGTTGTTCGATTTAATCAAATTTTTTTGGCATATACTAATTTCTCTTATTAAAATTTGTAAAATAATAAAGTACTTTTAAATGGAAATAGTCTTATTTAAAATACATAAACTTTTTATCTCTTGCACCATCTATTCCTTTCCTTCCATAGCACTAATTCGCTACTATTATTGTACTAGATAATGGTAATTAAGCTATGAGATTTTCAATTTTTTCTCTTCAGTACTAAACTTTATTAAATTCTTTCTAATTATAAACCAAAATATTTCCAATTTTATTAATTAACTTTCTTTTAGACCACAGCCCTACGTATAATCACATTAACAAAGTCCCAAACTAAAAATCGTGAAATTTTCCCCATTATGCTTCTTTATTTTTGATACAATAGAACTAATTTTTCCGATTGTGGATTATATAGAAAGGAGTAATGCACTATATATTTCTATAAAATAGAATTTTTTTAACATTAAAGGATTTTTCAAAAATGGTTCTAAATTATCTACAAATATAGGCAATTGACCTGAAGTGATTTTATACTTCTCATTTCATACCAAATGGTCATTTCTTAATAGGAAAACTATGCCTTCGAGATTAATAGATTAATTCTGCAGCCATTCCATCAATCTTTTAATTGAATATCAGCAAAACAACTTAATAGTTTTATTGTCAAAGAAGAAAGGAATTTTCAACGATGAGAAACAAAGAAAAGACAACTCGCAAAAAATCAATACGTGTTAAATTAATCGGAATTATTGGTCTTACCCTATTAATTACTATCCTAGGATCTTCTTCTCTCTACTATGGTTATTCTAACAATACTTTAAAAAATGTTTATAAAGAAGAAAACGAAGCATCTGCCGTTAGTTCAGCTAAAAGCATCCAAATCTTTTTAAGTAAACATGAAAAATCAGTAGAAGAGCTTTCTTTACATATTGCCAGTTTGTATGACGATAAAGGAGAAAATGAAACGATTCTTCAATTGTTAGAGAATACAAAGTCTCATGATGAATCACTAGTTGCTGCTTATTTTATTGATGCTGAATCAGGCAGAATGGATATTGCTCCATGGGTTGATTTTGGGAATGCATTAGATACGAGAGCATTTAAAGAAACAAAAGAAGCAGATACAACCCACTGGATGGAAGTTTACAAAGATAATGTTACAGGCGATATGATGACTTCCGTTATCACACCAGTAAAAAAGAATGGTCAGCTTATTGGGGTATTAGGATACGATATTTCATTAGATGCTATTGGTGATTTAAGAGAGCAGTTACAAAAAGGAAAAGAAAATAAATTATTGGTTTTGGATAATCAAGGGGTTGTAGTCACTTCCTTCTTGGACGCAAATGGAAAAAATCTTTCCATTCAACAGAGTGGAAAAATTAAAGATGTAGAAGATGTAGTGAAAGATAAAGCAGCCTTTAAAAGAGAATTTAATTGGGTAGACTCCTTATACGATAAAGATACAGTGGATACAACTGCATCCTTTGAAGGTACTTCTTATCAAGTAAATTCTTCAACGATTGAAGAGACTGGTTGGAAAGTGGTTTCAGTGACAGCAGATAGTGTGATTTCCAAGAAATTAAAAGGTATTACATGGATTGGATTAGGCACTAGTGCAGGTGGTTTAATCATTGGTATCATAATTGCTTACTACCTTTCCAAAATGATTCTTAACTATTTACGCAAATTTAATGAAGCAACAGAAAAAGCTTCCAAAGGGGATTTAACCGTTTCTTTGGCTATTAATAGCGATGATGAAATCGGTGAATTTTCTAAAAATTTTAATACGATGTTAGTAAATATTCGACATATGACGAAAAAAATCCAAACTGATTTTTCTAAAGTGAAGGAGACTTCCCAAAGTTTAACTGAAATTGCTTCTCAAAATAGTGCTTCCATTGCAGAAGTTACAAGCTCAATAGAAGAAATAGCTACTGCTAATAGCCAGCAATCTTCAGAAGTTGAAAAAGGCTCCATGGCCATTCAAGAGTTAAATGAAACAATTAATCGATTGGTGGCACAATCAAAAAATATGGAATTTTCCCTGCAAGATGCCCATCAAGAAGTGGGGTCTGGAAGAACAAATGTAACAAACTTAGAAAGTTCGTATCAAAATTTAGAAAGCTCATTATCAAAGGTTGCTTTCATTGTTAATGATTTAAGTGATAAATCTAAAAATATTTCCCAAGTTACTGAGGTTATTAAGC
Organism: Niallia sp. FSL W8-0951; assembly: GCF_038006525.1. Classification (NCBI taxonomy): domain Bacteria; kingdom Bacillati; phylum Bacillota; class Bacilli; order Caryophanales; family Bacillaceae; genus Niallia; species Niallia sp. FSL W8-0951. The sequence continues at coordinate 324,016 of NZ_JBBOVK010000001.1, read as the reverse complement.
AAATTTCTGAACAGACTAACTTACTATCTTTAAATGCAAGTATCGAGGCTGCACGTGCTGGTGAACACGGACGTGGTTTTGCAGTAGTAGCAAATGAAGTACGAAATTTAGCAGAACAATCGAAGGAATCTGCTGAACATATTCAAAATATTATTTACTCTGTTATCCAAGATACTGCTCAAGCTGTAACAATGATGAAGGAAACAAATACGATTAGTGAACAGCAAAAAGATGCGGTAAATAACGTTACTGATTCCATTAATCAAATCACTAATTCTTTAGAAAAAATTGTGGAAGATATTCAAGTAGCGAATCATGCAATCCATGAAATCGATGTGCAAAAAGATGTGGTAGGTGGCATGATTAATGAAATCTCTGCTTCCTCAGAAGAAACAACTGCTTCTACAGAAGTAATCTTATCTTCTATGGAAGAACAATCTGCTTCTACAGATGAAGTGAAACAATATGCTGATTCTCTCACTACATTGATTGAGACAACAGAAGCTGAAATAGCAAGGTTCAAAACAGAATAAAAATGGATGCCGAGATCAAAACGGCATCCTTTCTTTTTTATCCTATAATTTCGCAACCTATCCTAGCGATCATCAACAAGATTTTACTATAAAAAATAAGATCAATAAAATTCTAAATTTTCCTTCTAAACTCTAAGTTTGCTAGACTAGGGCAGATTGGAATGAATGGTATAACTTTTTTCCATAAAAAAGAGCCAACTTCTAGCAGAAGTTCACTCTTAGTCATAAACTCTTGATTATTTATTTTCCTATGGCAGTTCCATCACTTCTTGGGTCGACACCACCATATAAAAATCCTTGTTCATCGATCAAAATAGCATTTGCATGCCCCATAATTCCGTCAAATGCTTCTACTCGGTTTACGGTATGACCAGCCTTTTGCAGCTTTTCCAAAACATTTGCCGAAATACGGTTTTCTATTTTTAGCTCTTCGGTTTTTTCTCCCCATGTACGCCCCCATACAAACCGTGGCTCACTTATTGCTCTTTGGGGATCAAGTCCATAGTCAAGCATTCTCGTAATCATCAAAGTTTGTGTCTGCGGCTGGCCTTCCCCGCCTTGTGTACCATACAACACATATGGTTTATTCTCTTTAAAAGCCATGGCAGGCATCAAAGTATGGAATGTCCGCTTATTTGGCTCCAATGTATTGACATGATCAGGATCAAGTGAGAAAAATGACCCTCTATTTTGCATAGTAATCCCCGTATCTCCTGCAACCACACCAGAACCAAATTCAAAATATAGACTTTGAATAAAAGAAACAGCATTCCCATCTTTATCCACAACAGCGGCATGGGCTGTATCGCTTCCAACAGGGCGCGAAGTATAATCTGCGGTATATTCCAATGAGATGGAATCCGCCATCTCCTTTGCATACTTTTTGCTTAATAGCTGCTCTAATGGAATGTCATGAAATGTCGGATCTGTCAGATGCTCATTCCGGTCTTGAAAGCTTCGTTTCACTACTTCTATTATTAGCTGATAATATTCATAGGATTCATACGGAATGGATGAAAAATCGAAATTTTCTAATATATTTAAAATCATGAGTCCCACAAAGCCTTGTGAATTGGGAGGAGCCTGATACATAGTATAAGAGCGATAGGTACTAGCAAGCGGTTCACTCCATTCCCCTTTATGTGCGGCAAAATCTGCTATTGTTAAATAGCTGCCTTTTTTCTGCAAACCAGAAATAATTCTGTTGGCCAGTTCTCCTTTATAAAAATCATCTCTTCCATTCGCTCCTAATTGTTTTAACGTGTTCGCTAAATTCTTTTGCACAAACCGAGAAAATTTTTCTGGAACCTTTCCATCTGGCAGAAAAACAGCCGCAGTTTCTTCTATATTTCTTAAAAGTCCCTCATTTTTCACCGTATTTTCATATTGATCATTAGAAAGAGGAAATCCCTTTTCTGCATATTCAATAGCAGGCTGTAAGACTTCTGCAAGAGTCATGCTTCCATATTCTTTTAAGATAGCATCCCAGCTATCCACCATGCCAGGAACAGTTAGAACACTTTCTATTCCTCGAAAAGGAATGCTCTCTTTTCCCTTAAACATTTCTCTTGTAACAGCCGCTCCTGACTTCCCACTTCCATTATAAGTACGCACTTTCCCTGTCTTTTCCTTATAAGTCAGCCAAAAAGAATCTCCCCCAAGACCAGTCATATGCGGATATACTACAGCTAAGCAAGCACTCACAGCAACAGCAGCATCAAATGCATTGCCTCCCTTTTGGAGAATTTGTTCACCTGCTTGTGAAGCTAAATAATGTGGACTTACAATCATTGATTCTGTGCCTACTATTACTTTATTCAACTTACTATTTCCTCCTTAAGTCCAACATTAATCGCTGCTTTATTGTCTTCTTTCCCTTTATCGCTTGTAAATATAAACAATATGGCACCAATGATTAATAACCCGCCGGCTAGATAAAATCCGAATTCTAGACTGCCAGTTTTATCAGCGAAATACCCCGTAATATATGGCGCAAATATAGAAGAAAGCATCCCGCTAAAGTTAAAGAATCCATAAACTCTTGAATACATAGACTTTGGAGTAATATCTGCCATATATGAAATTAATACTGGATCCAGCGCTAATTTTCCAAGCAAACCATATAAACATAATCCGACAATCAGCAAGGAATAATTGTCTGTATAAGGAATTGCAAATTGACAAATTGCTCCAGCTAATGCCAGCGCGATAATGAGCGGCTTTTTACTTTTAATGCGATCAGACAAGAAGCCAAATAGAATGGCACCTGGAATGGAAGCCCAAGGCACTAAAGAAGAAATAATCCCAGTTTGGGAGGCCTCAATGTCTCTTGCTGTTTGTAAGTAATAAGGAAGCCATGTCAGCATACCGAAAAAACCATATAAGGAACAAAAGATTAAGATATATACAAAAATATGATTTTTAGTGAAAATTTTCTTCATCTCGACTTTCTCATATTCAGATTCTACTTTCCTCTCCTTATGTGAATTGTCACGAACAAATATGCCTATTAAAATAGCAACCAAAACGGTAGGGATTGCAAAAACATAAAACGGAAACTGCCAGCCTTTATTTAATGTGTAGGTAAAATAACTAGACGACATAAATCCTAACGAAATACCAAAAGCCATTCCACTGTTAATAATGGCTGATACTAAGCCGCGATATTTCTTTGGGGTTATCGTAGAAGAGATACCATACTGTGAACCATAATAAGTACCTTCTCCTAAACCAGTAATTGCTCTCATAATTAAAAACATCGCAAACGTGGTGGAAGCACCACTTAAATAGGTACCAACGCCAAAAACGATAAAGCCAATTACTAACACCTTTACTCGCCCAAATTTATCTGCCAAAAAGCCAGTAGGGATTTGCATAAAAGCATAGGCAGCAAAAAATACTGTAGCCATTAACCCTAGTTCGGTTTGGTTTAAGTTCCATTCTTCTCCAATGCTTCCCATGACTGGTGATAGAATATTACGATCTGCATACATAAATACCCAGCCTAAAAAGAATAAAAAGATAACAAGGATAGGATGTGATTTTTTCATATTGCAATCTCCTTTTCTGAATGTTGGGACAATTGTAACATGAGTAAAATAATAAAATCTGCATCTTGTCAGAAAATCTCACACGATTTTTTCAATAAGAAAAAAATTTCAATTAAAACCTTTCGTATTGTTGTAATAATAATAGCAATCAATTCCATAAAGTTCTCCATAGAGACTTATAGGTTTCCAAACGAAAATAAAAACAATAAGTTTATGTGGATTTTCCTCTCTCCTAAAGAACCAACATATAAATCCTTATCCAAGTAGGTTTTTTCAATAAAAAAAGAGAAGCAGCAACATACTGATTCTCTCTTCTAAACTCTATAAAATAACATTCTATGTGAAATTTCTTATATAATCCCTTGTTCTATCATAGCATCCGCTACTTTAATGAAACCTGCTATATTAGCACCTGCAACTAGGTTTCCTTTCGCTGCATACTCCTCAGATGCTTGGATACTTTTACTATAAATATTTTTCATAATTGCTTGTAACTTCTTGTCTACCTCTTCTTGCGTCCAAGCTATTCGTGCACTATTTTGTGCCATTTCTAAAGCGGAGACTGCCACCCCGCCTGCATTTGCTGCTTTGGCAGGTGCAAATAATACTTTATGCTCGATAAAGGTATCGACTGCTTCAAGAGTAGAAGGCATATTTGCCCCCTCGCCTATTGCTTTTACTCCATTGGCAATTAATTTTTCAGCTGATTCTTTATTCAGTTCATTTTGTGTTGCACATGGCAGGGCAATATCACATGGAATCGTCCAAATACCTGTGTATCCTTCTTCGTAGATAGCATCAGGATGTCTATTCACATATTCATAGATTCTTTTGTTTTCCACTTCTTTTAATTGTTTCACCGTATCAAGGTTTATTCCATTTGGATCATACACATAACCGCCGGAATCGCTGCAAGCAATCACTTTAGCCCCTAACTGTATCGCTTTCTCCATCGCATAAATCGATACATTTCCCGAGCCAGAAACTACTACCGTATTGTCTTCAAAACCTAGTCCCTGACTTTTCAGCATTTCTTCCACAAAGTACACTAAGCCATATCCAGTTGCTTCTTTTCTCCCTAAGCTTCCACCATATCCGATTCCTTTTCCAGTTAAGACACCTGCTTCATAAGCACCTTTTAATCGTTTATATTGTCCAAACATATAGCCAATTTCTCTTGCTCCTACTCCGATATCTCCAGCAGGCACATCGATATCCGGACCAATATGCTTACTAAGTTCAGTCATAAAGCTTTGACAAAAACGCATTATTTCGAAATCAGACTTCCCCTTCGGATCAAAGTCAGAACCGCCCTTTCCGCCGCCTATGGGCTGACCGGTTAATGAGTTTTTAAAGATTTGCTCAAATCCAAGAAATTTAATAATACTGGCATTAACAGAAGAATGAAATCTTAGTCCTCCTTTATATGGTCCAATTGCATTATTAAATTGGACACGATAGCCGCGGTTTACTTTTATATTTCCATTATCGTCTACCCAAGGGACTTTAAAGCTAATTAGTCGATCTGGCTCAAGCATTCTTTCTAATACAGCATGTTTAATATATGTTGGATTTTTTTCAAGTACAGGAACTAAAGAATCGAGGACTTCTTTAACTGCCTGCTGGAACTCCTTTTCGTGAGGATTACGTTCTTTCACTTGATTTATTAATTGATTAATGTAATCTTTCACCGTTTGTGTTTGAAATTCTTCTTTTTTATCCAGCACTTTCATCCTTTTTCAGCCCCTATAATAAATTAATGTTAGAATATTCTCTTTTCTAAAAGTTGTTTTTATTTTATAATTTTATAATTAATAGGTACAATACTAATTTCGGATTGAATTCATGCGTTAAACGCATGAATGGAAAAGAGTGCAGACATGGAAATAAGACAAATACAGTATTTTTTGGAAGCTGCCAAAAGGGAACATATTACAGAAGCTGCCGATGCTTTGCATGTGGCCCAATCCTCTGTAAGTCGACAAATTTTCAATTTAGAAGCAGAATTAGGGGTCGAGCTTTTTATCCGTGAAGGAAGAAGCGTGAAGTTAACACCCCTTGGAAGAGTTTTTTTTGAGCGAATGAAACAAATATGGAGTATGATGGAAGACGCCAAAAGAGAAGTGGAGGAATCCCTTGATCCGGAAAAAGGGACAGTTAGAATTGCCTTTCCTATCAGTATGGCTGCCCATACGCTTCCCTCTATCATCTATTCTTTTCGTACCCGATATCCAGAAGCAAAATTCCATATGAGCAACGCCCTGTATTATGACCTTATCGATGGAGTTATTAATGGAGAATTTAATTTGGCAATGATTGCGCCAATGCCAAACCGAGAAAAGGAGGATAAAATTAACGGTGCTACATTATTTACAGAAAATATTGTTGCCCTACTTCCTCTTCATCATCCATTGAGCAATCAAAAAGAGTTACAGCTAAAAGATTTAAAGAATGATCCCTTCTGTGTCTTACCAGAAGGATTCGTATTCAGGGACCAAGTGGTTAAAGCATGTCATGATGCAGGATTTTCTCCACAGATTGCATTTGAAGGAAAAGACATAGATGCACTGAAAGGATTAGTATCTGCCGGGTTAGGAGTAGCCTTGATGCCAGAAATGACATTGGTGGATAACACACCACGTTCTACTTGCGTCATTCCCCTTTCAGATGTTAATCTGACGAGAACCGTTGGGGTTATTTATCCAAGTCATCGCAAACTACTTCCAACAGAATCACTATTTTACCAATTTCTCTTAGAGACATACGAAAGATTGAATGAGTTTAAAAAGTAAACAGCCAAAAAGGGTGTCAAAGCATATCAGCTGTGACACTCTTTTTACATTAAATCAGCAATTAACATCCCAAAATGCAAACGGAAGATGCTCCTTAGTTATCCAATCTCATAAATGAACATTTAATTTTCCTTATTTTGACTTGAATGTAACGAAATAATAGATAGTATGACAATATTTAATGATAATTACCTAAATTTCGTAATGAAGATATAGTCCCTAGTGCCATCGATTCAATTTTGTTCTTTTTGTTATCGTTTCCACTATCATCAGTAAGCGATGCCATTCAGCGGTTTAATGGATAAAACGCCAAAAATATCTCCTAGCTTTCTTTCCATCTATGTATATTGACTTATTTGTAAAAAAAGATTTAGATTTAAAGAAATGGTTTATTGAGTACTACTAAATTTTTTTAAGGCTAGATAATGATATTAATGGAAAGAAAGGAACTTCTTAATATGAAAAGCATTCAAAGCCGTTTATTTTTTATGCTTCTTGCTTTCATTATCCTGCCCTATTTTTTAACGGTTTTAATTATTTATGGATATACAAAGGATAGTGTCGAACAGCATGAACTGCAAAACAGCAAAGAACAATTAGATAAATTATCCAAAGAATTAGAACAATATTTTAACGATATGATTAACCTTCCCTATATTTTATATAGAAATCCAGACTTTTTTCGGATTTTCACTAATGGCTATGAAGATTCCATTTATTTTAATCCAATTGCTATGGAAGAAAATATTGAAACTTTTTTCCTGATGCGTTCCGAAATCCGCCAAATTCGTTTTTATTTGGATAAGAATAAAGAATCATTCACTATTTATAATGGGATGATCAGCGCAAGAAAACCGCAAAATGATTTTATGAAGCTAGACTCCATGCAAGAGCTGATTCATTCAAATTCACGTTTTTTAATAGAGCCTTCCCATACGATTGGAAACTATAATAATGCCGCGATTATACCTGAATCAGACAAAACAGAGGTTATGACTATCCATCATAAAATATTGGATCCTCTATCCAAAGAATTTCTTGGGGTTATTACAATTGATATGGATCTAGACAAGTATGCACAGATTTGCAGGAATCTATTACAGGAGAAAGGTGATTCCATTTATCTTCTTAATGAACATGATATTGTAATGTATACAAATGTTCATTCCCTAATAGGAAAAACAGCAGATGAGAAATTCCTTCATGCCAGCCAGGATAAAAGCAATGATATTATCTTATCTAAAACATTATCAAAACCACTTCATCAGTGGAAAATCGTAAAGGTGACACCTAGTGATAGATTATTTTATGATGCTAGACAAACCGCTTACACCAACATACTGGTTGGGATAGGGGTGGGGGTACTAGGACTATTAATGATCAGCATCCTTGCCTATTATATATCACGTCCTATTAAAGTGCTCAGCCAAAAGGTGCTTTCTATTAAAGGAGGAAATTTAAATATTCCTTTTACCGACAACCGCGAAGACGAAATTGGTCATCTAGAAAAGCATATGAAAGAAATGTTGGAGCGTATAAATCTCCATATTGATCGGGAATACAAATTGGAGATTGAGAATAGAAAAAATCAATTACGAGCACTTAAATCTCAAGTGAATCCTCACTTTCTATTTAATGCTCTTCAATCCATTGGAGCAGTTGCGCTGCAAAATAACTCTCCTAAAATCTATCAGCTTGTAACATCCTTATCAAAAATGATGAGATACTCTATCCGAGCAGATCAGTGGGTTCTAATTCGTGAAGAACTGGATTATATAAAAGCATACTTAACACTGCAACGGGAACGTTTTGGCAGTAAGCTAAACTACTCTATTCAGATAAGTGAAGCAATCCAAGGGATAAAAATCCCTAGTATGATACTCCAACCACTAGTAGAGAACTATTTTAAACATTGCTATGAACAAGGCCATTTTGATTCTTCTTTAAACATAACAGGCGAAATTAAAGAGGATTTTTTATATCTAATTGTTGAAAATGACTACTCAAGTTTATCAGCAGAAGAGCTGGAGACTATAAGGAGTAATATCTATCGTGCTCCTTATGCTGGCGAATTTTCTCACGAGCATATTGGTTTAAAAAATATACATGACCGTCTTCTTCTAAACTACGAATCAAAAGCAGGTTTAGAGATAGCTACAAACGAGAGACAAGGATTTATCGTAAAGCTATATATCCCGATGCAAAATTAAATAGATGGTTCATCATTGCGAACCATTCTTTTCGAGGAGGCTCATTCAATTTGAAAGTTCTTATTATAGACGACGAAATTAATGTACGATATGTTATTCGCTATATTGGTGAATGGAAAAAACACGGAATTACGACCATCTTAGAAGCTAGCAATGGAGAAGAAGCAATAAAAATCATCAAAAAACAAAAACCAGAAATTATCTTTACAGATGTGAAGATGCCGAAAATGGATGGAATAGAAATAATTGAGTGGCTAGATTCCATTTCCTATCCTGGTAAGGTTATTCTGATTACAGGATTTGACGATTATACCTATATGCGAAAAGCAATCCAGTGCAGCAGCTTTGATTATTTATTAAAACCGATTGAAGCTGAATCTTTAAACAATACTCTATCAAAAGCAGTACAATCATGGATAACCGAGAATAAAGATGCAGGTGTTTTAGAAGACGCCAAAAGACTGCGCTTGAATCAATTGGCTACACAAGCCTGTATGGGAGAAGAATTTGACTTAATAGAGCTTGCTTCTAGTCTTCCCGATACAGTTGAGTATGAACTAACGCTTATTTCTTTTTATCAGATGCACCATTCTGAGCCATATATCCAATTACTTGCCGATCAACTTATCGAAAAAGGAATAGGAAATGCTTTTACCCTTCAACATGATCATAGCCTTTGCTTAGTAATTACCACTAGCCAACAATGGCTGTCTGTTGAAGAATGGATTATTCAGCAATTCGATATCCCTATCCGAATCGTAAATGGAATGTCCCTTCTATCGTTAGGAAAAATCCATGAGTCTTATCAATCGATGCAAAAGGCAGTGGAAGAACAAAATTACCGGACGATTCACCGTTTAAATGATATAGACGATGCCAAGCGAATGCAGGATATAGTTTCATATGTGGATACTTATTATATGGAAGAATTAAGTTTAGAAAAACTTTCTAATCGTTTTTTCTTAAGTCGCGAGCATATCTCTAGAAAATTCAAACAGCAAACAGGCATGCCTTTATCCAAATATATTATGAAGCTGAGAATCGAGAGAGCTAAATACTTGCTTCGGGAAAAAGATGAAAACATTTATGCAATTGCTTTATTACTCGGTTATCAAGATGAAAAGTACTTTTCAAAATTATTTAAAAAAATGGTTGGTTTAACGCCATTTGAGTACAGAAACTGTCAAAAAACGTTGGACGCAAAGTAGATACACCATCAATAATAAATGAGAGTGAAATAGCAGGAGTGAAATTATGACAAAGTGGACATTCACATGGCTTATTGCAGGATTGTTGATTGTTGCACTTTCAGCTTGTCAGCCAAAATCAGAAGAAGACTCAAGCGAAAGAAAAACAGCCGATGAACGCATCACACTAACTATCCGAAATCCAAAAGTAGAAATTTCTACCCAATTTGAAGAAATGGTGATGGCATATGAACGCGAACATCCAAATATAGATATTCAGGTTCACACTGTAGGTGGTGCTGCTGATGATCTTGCTGATTTGAAAGCCCAAATTGCAGCGGATAATGGTCCTGATATTTTTACAAATACAGGGTATGACAATGTGAAAATATGGAGTGACTATTTAGAAGATCTTTCCGATCAACCATGGATTCCTCATGCGTACAAAGACACCTTGAAACCAGTAACAATGGATGGCAAAGTGTATGGAATGCCCCTTAATATCGAAGGATATGGATTCATATATAACAAAGATTTATTTCATAAGGCAGGAATTCATACGCTTCCTAGAACATTATCTGAGTTACAGGCTACAGCACAAACATTAGAAGAATCCGGTATTACGCCCTTTGCAACTGGATATTATGAAGAATGGAAGCTTGGCGATCATCTCTTAAATATTGCATTTGCACAACAAGATGATCCTGAAGCATTTATTGACCAACTAAACAAAGGAACCACAAAAATTACGAACAATCAAAAATTCTTAGATATTATTTCTTTACTTGATACTACCATCAAATATGGAAACCACAATCCCCTAACAACAGACTATAATACAGAAGTTGATCTCTTCGCTTCGGGAAAAGCTGCGATGATTCAACAAGGCAATTGGATTCAGCCAATGATTGATCAGCAATCTCCGAATATGAACATTGGATTTCTGCCGATTCCTATTAACGAGGAACCAGCTGATGCAATCGCTGTTAACGTTTCTAATTATTGGGTAGTAAACAAGCAATCATCTGCTGAAAAGAAGAAAGCAGCCAAAAATTTTCTAAACTGGATGGTATTTTCAGAGCAAGGAAAGTCCTTTATGACGGAACAATTTAAATTCATTCCAGCTTTTGACCATATAGAGGCACACCATCTAGGACCGCTTGCAAAGGAAATTATGAACTACTATCAGACAGGAAAAACCCTTAGAGCCAACTGGTTTTCCTTTCCTAATAGTGCACGAGAAGAATTTGGATTAGCTATGCAATTATACGTGGGCAAACAGCTAAATCGAGATCAATTGCTGCAGGAATTTCAAAAATCTTGGGAAAAGGCTGCCGCTTCGTCTTCCCACTAATTCCCGCCTTCTAATCGCTCCCTTTTGCAGGGAGCGATTTTTTAGTTTTACAAGAAATCATTCTCTCTATTTGAAATAAGGAAGATGGTCCCATTCTTCTATTATATCCCCTAGTATATTCGATTTATCTTATATCAATATAAGACTAGATTTCTATCAATCTATGCCATATGCGCAGAAACTAGATTAACCTATAATTTTATTAGAAACACGGTGTATTTGCTGCTTTGTTTTTATAAATCAGCAGTTCTACCCTGTCCTTATCTTTTGTTTCATCTAACATATTCTAGGAGGTAAACCATGAAATTGAACAAGCTTGCTAAACAAGCAACAGTCGTATCATTGGGTGCAGCTATTTTATTTGGAGGTAGTGGGTCACTAGCTTTTGCAAAGCAAAAAGAAAAGTTAGACCACAAAGAATCTTATGATATTTCACATATCACTCGATTCGATATGGAAAAAATGACGGAACAACAAAACGATTCTAAATTTAAAGTGCCAGCTTTTGATGAATCAACGATTAAAAACATCCCTTCAGCAAAGGGCTACGATGAAAAAGGTAATTTAATTGATTTAGATGTCTGGGATACATGGCCGTTACAAAATGCAGATGGAACAGTTGCAGAATATAATGGCTATCAAATTGTATTTGGATTAGCTGGAGATCCTGATAGAGGATGGGATACATTTATTTACATGTTCTATAAAAAAATTGGTGATAATTCCATTGATGCATGGAAAAATGCAGGAAGAGTATTTAAAGACAGCGATAAATATGCTACCAATGATATTATTTTAAACAATCAAGCAGAAGAATGGTCTGGTTCAGCAACTTTCACTTCTGATGGCAAAATCCGCTTATTCTATACGAATCGTCAAGGCTGGGATCCTGATCATGGATTTTTTGGAAAACAAACATTAACTACTGCCCAAGTTAATGTATCTAAACTAGATGCAAATACATTAAAAATTGATGGTGTGGAAGATCATAAATCCATCTATGATGGTGGAGATGGATCTGTATATCAAACAGTTGATCAAGCTTTTTCAGGTGGAAATTATGCAGATAACCATACATTAAGAGATCCTCACTACGTTGAAGACAATGGACATAAATATCTTGTATTTGAAGCTAATACAGGAACAGATTATGGCTATCAAGGAGAAGAATCATTATTTAATAAAATCTATTATGGGGGCAGCACTAAATTTTTCAGAACAGAAAAAGAGCAGTTATTACAAAGCCCGAAAAAGAATTTAGCAACACTAGCAAATGGTGCATTAGGAATCATTGAGATTAATGATGATTACACACTAAAAAAAGAAATGAAGCCGTTAATTGCTTCCAACACTGTTACAGATGAAATTGAACGTGCGAATATTTTTGAAAAAGACGGTAAGTGGTATCTATTTACAAGTTCCAGAGGTTCAAAAATGACTATTGATGGCATTAACGACAAAGATATTTACCTATTAGGATATGTAGCTAATTCTATTACTGGACCATATAAACCTTTAAACAAAACAGGTATTGTCTTACATCAAAATCTAGATCCAAATGATATTACATGGAACTACGCTCATTTTGCGATTCCACAAAAGAACAGTGACAATGTAGTTGTCACAAGCTATATGACAAACAGAGGATTATTTGAAGATCATCAATCCACTTTTGCTCCAAGCTTTTTATTAAATATTAAAGGCAATAAAACTTCTGTAGTAAAAAATAGCATTTTAGAACAAGGTCAAATCACTATAAATAAATAAAAAAACGAGGTTGGGATAAAAGTATTTCAATTTAATATAACCCGAACAATTATACATTCATACTAAAAAGGATTCGTATAATTGTTTGGGATTTTTATTTATTGAAGAAAAAAGGTATGTGGTAATCACCCGCAGACTGAATACACTTCGCTTTCCATGGGGCGCGCGCCAAGCCTCCTCGTTCCTGCGGGGTCTTGGACTTTCTCGCAGCTCCCATAGGAGTCTCCGTGTATTCAGTCTGCTCCATTTAGTTTCTTTTGAAAAAAATGTTGGAACGAAATACTCTTTAAAAACGGAGTGAAATGGAGTGGAAGACACTCAACTCCTGCGGGAAATAGAGCAAAGCCTAAGACCCCACAGGCTTGCCGAGGAGGCTTAGGTTGCTCCCCGCGGAAAGGGAGTGTCTGTAACGCAATGGAACGAATTGGATTCACCACTAAATTAGAGATTGTTCGTCTTTATCCATTATTTATTTTGCTTTGTCCCACCCTCTTTTACCAATAGCAAGAAATACAGGATAAGCGCGGTGATATTACTTGAAGAAACCAGCAAAGCACACACAGAAAGTCCTATTACTCTCATGCCTTATTATACTTGTTGGCATCCTCTTATTTTGGAATCAAATCACTAAGGTTTTTACTGAAACAGTAGACCAGCAAGAAAAGACCGTTGTTTCTGATGGTCAATCCTATCGTGCCAAATACCATTTCACTACACCTGACAAGTGGAAAAATGATCCGCAAAAACCAATCTATTTAGATGGCATCTATCATTACTATTATCTTTACAATGGTGATTATCCTGACGGTAATGGCACAGAATGGAGACATGCTGTTTCAAAAGATTTAGTGCACTGGAAGGATAAAGGAATTGCCATTCCAAAATACACAAATCAAAATGGAGACCCTTGGTCAGGTTCTGTCGTTGTTGATAAAGAGAATACAGCTGGATTTGGATATGGCGCACTTATCGCAATCGTCACTCAGCCGTCAGCCAATCAGCAAAAACAAGAACAGTTCTTGTGGTACAGCCTCGATAATGGCAGTACATTCACTTCATACAGTGATACGCCTGTTATGACAAATCCTGGAACCGATGATTTTCGTGATCCCAAAATCATTTGGTCAAAAGAGTATCATAAATGGATAATGCTAATGGCAGAAGGAACAAAGATTGGTTTTTATGAATCCTCTAATCTGAAAGATTGGACATACCTCAGTGATTTCTTCACAAATGATATAGGAATTGTGGAATGTCCGGACCTTTACTATATGCAGACAAATGATGGGAGCTTCAAATGGGTGCTTGGTGCGAGCGCAAATGGAAAAACAAAGAATCAGCCCACTACTTATGCTTATTGGATTGGTCATTTTGATGGAAACCATTTTACAGCTGATCATCCAGAACCCCAATGGCTTGATTATGGTTTGGATTGGTATGCTGGGGTAACATTTGAGGATGGAAGCAATAGTGATGATTACAAGAAAAGATATGCTTTTGCGTGGATGAATAATTGGAATTATGCCGACAATACCCCAACATTACAAGAAGGCTTTAACGGAATGGATTCTGTTGTTCGACAAATTCAATTAAAAAATAATGGGGAAAATTCCTATTATTTAGCTTCCCAACCAATCGAAGCATACAACAAGCTGGCCAAGACAAAAGATCATCTAAAGGAAATAGAAGTAAACGGCCAAAAGCAACTAGAGATGACAGGAGAAATTTATCAACTAGAGACGGACATCTCATGGACAGAGTTAGATAATGTCGGTTTAAGACTTAGAGAATCTTCTGATCAAAAGCGATATGTGAATGTAGGAATCTTTATAAAAGAAAAATACTCATATGTAAATCGTTCTTTGACCGAACATCCAGATCAGCAGAATACACATTCAGAAAGTACAGCACCCTTTCCCGCTGAACAAACACAAGTACATTTAAAGATCCTTGTTGATAAAAGTAGTATCGAGTTTTTTGTAGATGATGGGAAGGTTGTGCAATCGAATTTAATATTCCCTCATGCAGATGATCAAGCCATCACATTGTATTCAGATGGCGGGACAGCAATCTTTAAGAATATGACGATTACACACTTTGATTAATGGCTTTGGGCATTCTTTCTTCAGACAGAGAACCGAACATCCTTTTTCACTAATCGCCAGCTTTCTTTTTCCATATCTACTGTATGGTCTCCCCCAGGAGTGATGACATTTTTTCTTACGTGTAAGAATCTTATTTGTAAACAAAATGCTCCATACACTCTATTTAGAATCCATATAAAAGCACTTTTCCTTTTTTGCGAAAAGTGCTCTTACATACTTTATAATACTTTCATTCCCTTTTATTTTACTACCCTTATTCTAATTTCCTTTGCAATTTTCGTTTCTGGATGCTTAACCTGTATGCTTGTTACTCCTGGCTTTAATGCTTTAATGGAAATACCCTTCTCCTCGTCATCAGACTCCGTGATTTCGATTATGTCTTGTTCAGCGCTGTCCCAACTAAAAGGAGAACTGCTCTTAATCCAATCTGGCTTTAAAATCGCTTTAATAGTTTTGATTTCCCCTTCTTTAAGAGTTAAATATTCCGAACTTACTACTATACGTTCGACTTCATTTTCCTTTGGGCGTTCTCTCCAGGTTGAATATAAAGGATAAAAGTCTAGTGAAACAACCTTCATACTACCACCTTTTGTATATAACTCTATTCCGTTGCTCGTAGGCTGGGAATAGATTAATTTCGTAAAGACATATTCCCCGTCGTTTATAAACACCTCAACAGATGATTCATCAACAAATCCTCTTATCTTTATTCGTTTCTCCTCAACAGGGTAAGTAGTTGTATGGTTATTGCCAAATTGAAATGGATTCCCATTTCGATCCAATAACGTTTCTAATCCAGCACGAGATCTATCTAAGAATAGTTTTTTACCTAACGTATTTACACCTATAACCGTATTTTCGTCCTCTGATTGTCGAACGCGAATACCGAATTCCTCTACGTTTTCCCATTCCAGCACAGCTTCAAATTCATAAGTGGTACCAGAAAAATCAGGAATTGACTGCTCCCCATTGACCTCCATAGGATCAATAGCAATATGATTAACACGTAAACTTTCTAACTCCCTAACCGGTTCTTGAAATAACTTAATACTTCCATCCTTAACTGTTTGTAATTGCAGTTCACGTGGAACCGACATAGATCCCTTCCATGCTTCCGTCGGCGATTGATAAGGATATCTCCAATTCGCCATCCAGCCTAACCATATTCGGCGGCCATCTTTTTCCGGGATATCAGAAAAGGACTGAGCTGCATAAAAGTCTTGCCCAAAATCTGTTGTCAAAATAGTTTCTGGCGCATTATCATTAATAAATTGTGTTCCGTCAAACTCTCCAATAAAATATTGAGCAGTTGATCCATTTGTTTCTTCATTATCTCCAACACTAACTTGCAAAACCCATTTCTTATTATTCTCATCACCATCTACAGGCAATTCGAATAAATCAGGACATTCCCATACAGCTGCATGAGATCCCTCCTTATCCCCAAATTGACTCTGAAACTCCCAGTCAATCAAATTATCAGAACGATAAAACGCCACACTTTGATTTGTCGAAACAACCATTACCCATTTTTTAGTGCTCTCATGCCAAAATACTTTTGGATCGCGAAAATCCTTTATTCCTGGGTTGGGGATAACCGGGTTTCCTTTATATCTTTCCCATGTTCTCCCATTATCTTTACTATAAGCAATACTTTGGGATTCTCCTCCCTCTGTATTTGTATAGATGGCAACTAATCCGGCTTTCCCATCAAAAAATCCTGTGGAATCATTCCAATCCACCACAGTGCTTCCAGATAATGCTTGCCCTAGGTTATCATGTTCTAACGCAATCGGCAAATGCTCCCAATGTAATAAATCCCTGCTCACTGCGTGTGCCCAATTACCATTTTTTTGATGAAACAGATGATACTCTCCCTCAAAATAGATGAGTCCATTAGGGTCAGCTAAATTTCCTGAAGGGGTTGAAAAGTGATATTGAGGTCGATACAATTCTGTATAATAATCAGAAGTGGCAGCTTCCATATTATCCGGTCTCAAGGCATCCAAATTTTTCTCTTCCTTTCCCATTTGATGGATACTACAGCCAGTTAATAACCATGCAACAGACAAAACAGCTGTCAAGATTCTTTGTCTCAATTTGCTTCTCCTCCTCTCCTCCTTTTTAGCACCATTTATCCTCCCTTTTTATTGACTACTATAAAGTCTTCGATTTGGTGAAGAGTAGGCATGGCTGGAATTCCACCTTTATTTGTTGCCACATATGCTCCCATCGCATTTCCGAAATTCAATATTTGCTTTAATATATCTTCGCGTATTTTAAAATTCAATAAATCCCTCTTTAATAATTCATATAGCACGCCAGCAAGAAATGCATCTCCGCATCCAGTTGTATCAATTGCTTTTACAGCTGCTCCTGGGACAAATACTAAGCCATCCTCTCCATATGCATAGCTTCCCTTATCTCCCACTGTTACAAAAAGCAGCCGTAAATCAAACTCTTTAAATAACTGCTTTGCTCCTGAAAAAATATCTGTTGTATTCGTTAAAAATGCTAATTCTTCTTCCGAAACTTTGACTATATCCGCAAAATGCAAGACTGCTTCGATTTGCTCTTTTGCCTCCTCTAAGCTTTGCCATAGTAAGGGACGAAGATTTGGATCAAATGAAATAATCTTATGTTGTTCTTTCGCATAATTTAATGCTACTAAAGTTGCTTCTCTTGCTGGCTCATTTGTCATGGATATTGATCCTACATGGAATATTTTAGCATCTGCTATTAATGAAAAGTCCACATCGTCCTTAGATAACATCATGTCCGCACCAGGCTGTCTATAAAAATCAAATGAACGATCCCCCTGATGATCAATATGCACAAATGCTAGTGTCGTTTTTATTGGGGAATAAACAATTCCATTTGTTTGCACCCCTTTATTCTGTAAGGTAGCAACGAGTAATTCCCCAAAATAATCATTTCCTACGCTCCCCATAAATTCTGTTCTCAGCCCTAAACAGGATAAAGCCACTAGAACATTTCCCGGGGCTCCACCTGGATTTGCAACAAGAATCGGAAACCCCTGCTCATTTTCTCCTTGGGGAGTAAAATCAATTAAAATTTCTCCTAATGCTGCTACATCGATCATATCTCTACACCACTTTTCTAACTTTTTTCCATTGAGTTTCGTATAAAATAGCCAGAGGATAGATTTATCCAATCCTCTGGCTTTCCATTATATATCAACTTTTAGAAGGAACAGATACCTTGCCATATACTAGATTTACTTTCCCTTCTTCTGCAAACAAACATATTCGTTTGCTTACTTTATCAGGGAAAATTAAACTTGTTAATGCTTGCTCTCCGCCATTGATAAATAATTCTAAGGAGGCAGAATCTACAATTATTCGTAAATCAAGTGAAGAAGAATCCTCAAGACCAACTCGCTGCAGTTTAGGAAAAATATCGGAAAAATCAACCACCCCAGATTTTTCACGAGACAGACTCAGTACATTTTCTTTCGCATCAATAGTAATAGTTGTATGCTGTGAATCTGTATGTTCTATCCTTAATCCATACTTATTTGCATTTATATTCTTGAAGGATAGGATTATCTCTGTGTATTCATGATCTACTTCAAAAACAGTGCTTTCTTTGGCTGTAATGATTGTGTCTGTTCTTTCTTCTTTTCTATCAAAATAGGTTTCTAATTCTCTTACTAAATGTTGGACGAGATAATACTCTCCCATCTTCTCACGCAGTTCCAGCTCTCTAGGAAGAGTCATCTGACTTCTCCATCCTTCTGTCGGAACTTGATTAGCATAACGCCAATTACTCATCCAGCCTAAATAAATTCGTCTTCCATCTGCTTCAGGAATATCAGAAAAGCTTACCCCAGCATAGTTGTCCTTCCCATAGTCCAGCCATTTTATATCTTCATGTTCTGGCGTAAATTCCTTTCCATCAAATGACCCAACAAAATATTGCGTGCGAGATCCTTCATCATATTGAGGATTATCGCCAATACTGACAATAAGCACCCATTTTTTATCATTTGTATTGTCTATTGGTAACTCAAATAAGTCTGGACATTCCCATACCCCTTCGTGACAGCCGCAATTCTCTCCAAATTCACTTTCAAACTGCCAATCCTTCAAATTTGAAGAGGAATAGAAAGAGATTGTTTGTCCTGTAGCTAAAACCATCATCCACTTTTGGGTATCTTTGTGCCAAAAAACTTTAGGGTCTCTAAAATCAGGATTGGTAGGGTGAGCAAGTACGGGATTACCGTCATATTTAATCCATGATCTTCCCTTATCTATGCTATATGCCAAACTCTGTGTCTGAACAGCCTCCTTGCCGTGATCTGGCTCCGAGTGATGGGTAAAAATAGCCACCAACCCGGGTTCTTCGTTAAAAAAGCCTGTTGTATTATTCCAATCCACAACTATGCTGCCTGAAAAAATGGTTCCATTCTCATCAGGATGTAAAGCTATCTCTAATTCATCCCATACAATTAAATCTTTGCTGACTGCATGCCCCCAATGCATGGCCCCCCATGTGCTGCCATGCGGATTATGCTGATAAAATAAATGATATTCTCCTTTGAAAAACACTAACCCATTCGGATCATTCATCCAATTTTTTTGGGGAGAAAAATGCAAGGCTGGTCTGTATTTTTCGAGTTTAGTAATCTTCAATGTCATGCCTCCAATTAATTTACTGTTTTACTGTTCTGTCATAGCCATCTTGCTTAATTTGCAACCAAGTGCTTAGACCGAGTCTCTCTAATTCTTTCAAATAATCTTCCCATTCTTCCTCAATTTTTCCATTACTCATCCATTCGGCTCTTTTTCTATTTACATAAGCAAATAAATCTGTTTCAATTTTTGCCTTTTCATCTGCTTCCTCTAGTGAGAAAAATACAGGTGGATAAAAGTTCTCAGCTTTAATATGAGGAACCATATTTTTTTCTAAAATATCTAATCTCCAAGCAGCATCTTCTGGTTTTGTCGTATATACGCCGTAATACTCATCTAATATCGCCAGCGGTCCTGCGATATTTGTTTTTTCTCTTATTTCGACTGGTGCCGCGCCTTCTAAAGGAAGATGCTTTAACATACCAGCTTTCTCATCAAATTCAAAAATATTTTGCTGTTTCGTATCCCCATATGTTCCCCAGTTATCTTGAACAGATTGCAGTGGTTCATACAGTTGATCAATCCATTTAGCTGTTAACTCTAAATTCTTATTCGCACTTGTGATAACCATTCTTCCTCTATCAAGACCAAAGCCATTAGTTTGCGCCACATTTTTTTCACCATTTGGTCCTTCTAATGGTGGCATTACATCATAAGTATCGTTCATGCCACTAATATTTCCTTTATCCCATGTAAAGTAAAGACCGTATTTTGAATCTTTTCCTTTCGCTACATATTTATTCCAATCTTGTTCATATGCTTCTACATCAATTAAACCTAAATCATTTAGTTCATTAAAGAATTTTAACGCTTCTTTATATCCTTCTTCTGCTGCAGTAAAAATAACTTTCCCTTCATTGGAAACAACCGTGTGATCCCAGTTATCGCCTAGACCAAAGGAAGCAAATAAGAAGGCTGGGTCCTCTCCCCCTTGATTTACAATAAAAGATAATGGTATTTCATCTGCTTCGCCATTACCATTTGGATCTTGTGTTTTAAAAGCAAGAAGTACCTCTTTTAGTTCTTCTGTTGTTGTTGGCATTTCCAGCCCTAAATTATTGAGCCATTCTACATTTATCCAAGGAAGGCAGTCAACTACTTGAATGCGGCTCTTTCCACTGCCAAGCTCTTCAATCCAAGGAAAACTGTATATATGTCCATCTGGAGCTGTAATCATCGATTTATATTCTGGAGCTTCTTCCAGCACCTTTTTAAAATTGGGCATATACTGATCAATTAAATCTTCAACTGGTATGATGGTTCCATCCTTCGCATATTTCAGTAAATCATAATCACTGAAAGCAGCATCTAAAATGGCATCTGGCAGCTCCCCACTTGCCAACGCTAAATTCCGCTTCTCCACAAATTGGTCTTTCGTATAGTTTTTCCAATCTATATGGACACCTGTCTGTTCCTCTAATCTTTGATAAATTAGCTTTTCATTCGGGTCGGTTGGTGCCAAAGCTGAGCTTTGTGTCATAAAACGAAGTGTAGCTTTCTCTTTCAAAGGAAATGTAACATCAGTTAGTTTTAAATCTTCTGTTGAAGCACTTTTACTTGTCTTATCGCCACTGCAGCCTGTTAGAACAAGACCGGCAACAATAAAAGTGGAAAGAAGCTTATTGATTTTCCCCATAAATGAACCCTCCATATGCTTTTATTTAAATTATTTTAAAGATCCTACCATAACACCTTTTTCAAAGTATTTTTGGAAGAATGGATACATGATTAGAAGTGGTAGACTTGAAATGACAATAGATGCATATTTTATTTTTTCCGCTAATTTACTTAACTCAGCCATTGCTAATTGATCATTAATCATTCCAGGCTGAACTTGGTTTTGAATCAGAATGGAACGTAAAACTAGCTGCAATGGATGTAATTCTTGGTCCTCTAAATAAATCATTGCATCAAAGTAGGAATTCCATTGTCCAACAAAGGCATATAAAGCGATTACAAAAATAATAGGTTTAGACAAAGGCAAAACTATTTTCAGAAATATTTTCAATTCAGAAGCACCATCGATTTTTGCTGCCTCAAACAGCTCTTTTGGAAGCCCTTTAAAAAAGGTTCGTGCTAAGATAATATTCCAGACACTAATTGCTCCTGGCAGAATAATCGACCAAACGGTATTTAGCATTCCTAAATCCTTTACTATTAAATAGGTAGGAATCAACCCGCCATTAAAGAACATCGTAATGAGAAAGAAAACCATAATTATATTCTTCCCTTTAAATCCATCAAGAGAAAGTGGATATGCAGCAAAGATCGTAATAACAATAGTGACAATTGTAAAGCCTAATGAATAAATGACTGAATTGATAAATCCTTTTATCATTAATTCATCTTGTAAAATCCGTTTATAGCCTTCCAGACTCCAATCAGAAGGATTTAAGGAAAAACCTTTACTAAGCAGCACATTGGGGTCTAAAAAGGAAGCCAATAAAATATAAAGTAACGGTAATAACACGATTAAAACGAGTAATATTAAAATTATTTTGTTACTAAAAAGAAGCATTTTATCTGTTTTGGAATGATTTTTCAATGGGTATCCCCCCTTTATTAATATAACCCTTCACCTTCATTTAACTTCTTCACTACAAAATTCACAAATACCAATAAAACGACGTTAATAACAGAATTAAACAAACCTACCGCTGTTGAATAGGCATAATCCCCGGCCTGCAGCCCTACTTTATACACATAAGTCGGCAGAATCTCTGAAGTTGGCAGATTCATAGAGGTTTGCATTAAGTAAGCCTTTTCAAATCCAATCGCCATAATTCCACCTGCTCCTAGAATAAACAACACTGCCATGATTGGTTTTAGAGTAGGAAGATCAATATGCCTTATCCTCTGTAATAGTGTTGCTCCATCGATTGTCGCCGCATCATGTAATTGAGGATCCACATTTGCAAGTGCTGCTACATAAATAATCGATGACCAACCTGCCGCTTGCCATATTCCTGATAAAATATAAATGGATCTAAAATATTCAGGATCTGTCATAAAGGAAACTGGTTTATCGTTAAATACCGATAATAGTGAATTTATTGGACCTGTAGGTGACATAAAGATAAATAACATTCCTGTAATGACAACAACAGATATAAAATTCGGTGCATACAATATTAATTGGATATTCTTTTTGATAGCAGCTCGCCGTACTTGATTAAGGCTAAGTGCTAAAATAATGGGTACTGGAAAGCCCAGTATTAAACCATAGAAACTTAATTTAAGCGTATTCATAAAAATCTCTTTGAAATTGGGAGAAGTTAAAAAATCTTTAAAGTGTGTTAAGCCTACCCAATCGCTGCCGATAATTCCCTTCATTGGGCTAAAATCCTTAAAAGCGATGATTGCTCCATACATTGGGATATATTTAAATACAATTGTTAAAATAATGGCAGGTACTAAAAATAAATACAACGCATAATTTTTTTTGAAATATTGAATAAAATTTTCTTTTTTTTGTTCAGGAAAAAATTCACCTTCTACTTTATGGGAAGTTTTCTTATTCGTTTTTTTCGTTTCAGGTACTGAAACTGACATTTTATTTCGCCCCCTTCTTGAAAAAAATATTGAATGATTAAAATGTCAACCGCTTGACATATTTCTAAATCTCCCTTCTCAGATTATGTATATCAACCGCTTTCAAACTTTTTTCTGTCAACCGCTTGATATATTTGATTTTAAACGCTTTCAATCAATGTGTCAACCGCTTGACTTACTTATTTTTAAAAAAAATACAATCTAATTTTTTAGATTATATTTTATCAAAGGAAACTATTAGATTAGGCCGTCTCACTCTTTAGCAATTGAACAGGTAAAATAACTTCCATTCTTTCATCCTTATTTACTTCATTAATAATGTCCATTAATCTTAATACAGCTGATTGCGCAATTTCCTCAATTGGTTGTTTAATTGTTGTTAATTGAGGTAACAACCTCCTTACACTTTGCGTGCCATCATATCCTATAACTTTTAATTGATTAGGAATCTGAATTCCTAGTTCACTCGCTACTTTCAAACAAGTAGATGCTATTAAATCATCACTAGCAAAAATCCCATCCGTTTCAGGGTGTTCTTTGAAAATCTTTTTAATTGTTTCTGCAGTCGCTTCCTCATCGAAAACGCTATTTAGTTCATAGGTTATGGGGTGAGCTACTTGGTCTTCATAGGCTTTTCTTCTATTTTGGGTTGGTGTTTCTAAATCGCTTGGTCCATTTATATGAACAATTGCTTTACAACCTTGGTTAAGTAAATGTTGAACAGCCAATTTTCCTCCCTCATAGTTATCAGAACCTATTACAGGAATTGTCGGTGATAAGTAATGGTCAATTGCGACAATAGGAAGCTTGGAGTTCTTATATATTTCAATTCCACGATTATAGGAACAAACAATGATACCATCAACTTGGTGCCTGATAAGCATTTCTGCATATGAAGTTTCTTTTGCCACTTGCCCTAAACTATTACAGAGAATAACTTTAAAATCATGATTGGAGCATATATTCTCTATATATAAAGCTAATTCACTAAAAAAGGGATTATTAATGGTCGGCAAAATAAGGCCAATAAAATTTGTCCGTTTTTTAAAAAGAGAGCGTGCTATATCATTAGGATAATAATTTAAATCTTTAATGGCTTGTTCCACTTTTTCTCTCGTTTTTTCACTTATATATCCCCGATTATTCAAAACACGGGAAACCGTTGTTGGAGATACACCTGCCAACTCTGCTACATCTTCTAATTTTACTTTCATGCTAACCACCCGAAAAAACATAGATTATTTTCATCTTAAACTTTATATGTTAACCGTTTTCATACATATTATCATAAACTTGCTCTTTTTGCATCCTCCATCTATCCAATATATTCCTTCTGTATATATAATCTAGATTCTAACAAGCACATTTTTAGTCTTATAAACTCAAAGAAATATTTTTCAAACGCTCCTTACTTTCAATTACAAAGGCATTCCTTTTCATTTTGGCTCTTAATTATGAAAATTCACCTTTTACTTCGCGGGTATTTTTTTCCTTCTCTATGTCTATTATGAAATATAGTACATAAAAAAGAAAAATCATTCCACAACTGTTTTTAGTATGAGGTGAGATATGGAAAACATAAGTAAGAAGAAAGTATCCAGTCATTTGGATCAGAATGTTGGATACCTTAAGGAAGAATTGGGTGTAGGACAAAACTTTGACATAATCCATTTAGATGTGGAATATGCTGGCATTCGAATGGCTATGTTTCTTGTAGATGGATTAGTAAAAGATGATATATTACATTTGCTCATGAAGTTCCTTGCAAAAGTAAAAAAAGAGGAATTAAGAAAAGATGTTTTAAAGAAATTATTGAGTACCTATATACCTTATATAGAAATCAGCACTGTTGATGATCTAAATAAGGTTGTCGATAATGTGCTCTCAGGTCCAACAGCACTCCTTATCGAAGGTATTGACGAAGTCCTGCTGATTGATGCGAGAACCTATCCTGTCAGAGGACCACAAGAGCCTGATACAGAGAGGGTCGTCCGTGGTTCCCGGGATGGCTTTGTAGAAACAATTGTGTTTAATACAGCGCTGACAAGAAGAAGAATCAGAGATCGGACGCTGCGAATGGAATTTATGCAAGTAGGGCGTCGTTCCAAAACGGATATCGTTATTTGTTATATTGGTGATATTGCAGATCCAGATATGGTCGAACAATTAAAGAAAGCGATGTCCCATATTGATACCGATGGATTACCGATGGCAGAAAAAACAATTGAGGAATTTATTTCAGGAAACAACTGGAATCCTTTCCCAAAAGTACGTTATACAGAACGACCTGATACAACGGCCATCCATCTTTTTGAAGGGCATATATGTATTTTTGTAGATGGCTCGCCGTCTGCCATGATCACCCCCGTCACTTTCTGGCATCATTTACAGCATGCTGAAGAATATCGAAACAATCCGCTTGTAGGTGCCTATTTACGCTTTGTTCGCTACCTAGGTGTGTTTGCTTCCCTTTTCTTATTACCTTTGTGGTATTTAGTGAGTATAGAACCAAGCCTATTGCCTGGATCTTTATCCTTTTTGGGACCGAATGAATTAGGGCAGGTTCCCTTAATTATTCAGTTTCTTTTAATAGAAGTTGGACTGGATATGCTTCGTATGGCCGCCATTCATACACCTACATCGCTTGCAACCGCATTAGGACTTGTGGCTGCCTTAATGATTGGACAAGTCGCAGTAGAGGTTGGGCTGTTTTCAAACGAAGTCATTTTGTATTTCTCCATTGCTGCCATCGGAACTTTTGCAACACCTAGTTATGAGCTTGGTTTAGCAAACAGACTTGTCCGGATTGTGCTGTTAATTTCTACCGCTATCTTTAAAGTTCCAGGATATATCGTTGGGGTAGCTCTGTTTATTATCTTCCTTGCAAAAACGAAATCATTTGGAGTTCCCTATCTATGGCCTTTCATTCCATTCAATTACCGTGCAATGAGAGATATTCTTGTCAGAACACCAATTCCTTTAAAGAATCGCCGTCCCCGTATTTTAAATCCAAATGATCCTGATCGATAATTGTCATTCCAGCAATTTCTGCATTTGTATGGTCTTTTTGCCTTAGGTAATCTAAGGCTGTTTTTTTATGTGCTGTAAAGTTCTTTGTCCGAGGATCCTTCCTAAATGGTTAACTACTCCCTCCCCTTCATTCTAAATTCCCTATTTGATAAAACAAAAAAGAAATTATATCTAAAAAAACTAAACAGGTACCTAATAGTATTCTTTGCATAATTTATAAAGAACTAAAGTCCAGACAGAATATGTGGATATGCTATGTTAAAAAAATGGTTGGTTTGAATGATGAAACAGTCAACTTTTCAGAAAGAAAAATATATGTACGTTAATGCCTAACTAGTGATTGATGGCAGAGAATATCATCTTCTACAAGCTTCCTTAACATAGCTGACAAATAAAATAAGAGTATGAGGAGATGATGCTTCTATATGAAAAAAAGAAAGAAAACAGTCGCTTTAATCTTAGGATGTATGCTGCTTTTATCTACCATTTTTCTTTCTGCTTGTTCATTACCAAAACCACCAGGTGAGAATAGTAGCTATGATAAGGTATTCCGTATTGGTTATCAAAAAAATGGACCACTCCTTATTTTGAAGGAGCTAGGTACCCTAGAAGAACGTTTAAAGCCACTTGGATATAAAGTAGAATGGTATGAATTTCAAGCAGGCCCAGCTTTACTTGA
The DNA here is from genome assembly GCF_038006525.1 of Niallia sp. FSL W8-0951. Lineage (NCBI taxonomy): Bacteria > Bacillati > Bacillota > Bacilli > Caryophanales > Bacillaceae > Niallia > Niallia sp. FSL W8-0951. The sequence continues at coordinate 297,102 of NZ_JBBOVK010000001.1, read as the reverse complement.
AGCATTAAATGCCGGAAGTATAGATTTTGGTCGGTCAGGTGATTCTCCTCCAATCTTTGCTCAAGCTTCTGATTCTACCTTACAGTATGTTGCTGCAGGAAAATCAAAGTTTGAAGGTTCTGGCATTTTAGTGAAGAATGATTCTTCCATCAAGACATTAGTAGACCTGAAAGGAAAAAAAATCGGTTTTGCCAAAGGAAGTAGTTCCCATTATTTATTAGTAAAAGCATTAGAAAAAGCTGGTTTAAACTATAGTGACATAGAACCTGCTTACTTATCGCCTGGAGACGCAAGAATTGCTTTTGAAAAAAAGGAAATTGACGCTTGGGTTATATGGGATCCTTTTACCGCAGATACACAGTTACAAGCTGATGCAACACTATTAGTAAATGGAAAAGGTCTAACTAGTGACCGCGATTTCTTTCTAGCTTCCTCTGACTTTCTTCAGGAAAACAAAGAGATTATTAAAGTAGTGATGAAAGAAATACAAAAATCATGTCAGTGGGCAAATGAGCATCCGGAAGATTTAACAAAAATGCTTTCCTCTATTTTGGGTATTGATGAAGCCTCTATGAACATGGCTGTGGAAAGAAGAGTGTATGGAGTAGAAGAAATAAGTGCATCGATTATAAAAGAACAGCAAGAAATTGCAGATACCTTTTATAACCTCCAACTTATCCCGAAGAAAATAAAGGTGAATGAAAACGTCTATACAATTGATTTAAAGGATGAGGAACAGTGAAGAAAACATCTCTCTACTTCATAAAAAAAATATTGCCGTGGGGTATTCCTATTTTATTGCTAATTAGCTGGCAATGGATTATTAAAGCAGGGATTATTTCCTCGCGAATACTTCCCGCTCCATCGGATGTCTATGTGGCTGCCATCAATCTCTTTCAAACGGGAGAATTAACCCATCATGTATGGATTAGTTTATGGAGAGCGTCTATTGGATTTCTGATCGGTGGTACGATTGGATTTGTATTAGGTTTATTAAACGGCTTATTCCGATTTACAGAGCTATTACTTGACACCTCTATTCAAATGTTACGAAATATTCCCCATTTAGCTCTAATACCATTAGTCATTCTTTGGTTTGGGATTGGAGAAGAAGCAAAAGTATTTCTTGTAGCTTTAGGGGTTTTATTCCCCATCTATCTTAATACTTATCATGGTATTAAATCCGTTGATAAAGGATTAATCGAAATGGGAAAAATGTATGGGCTAAATGGCTTTTCTCTTTTCCTAAATGTTATATTTCCAGGCGCTCTTTCTTCCATTCTTGTAGGTTTACGATTTTCATTAGGAATCATGTGGATTACTTTAATTGTTGCGGAAACAATATCCTCTACTTCTGGGATTGGTTATATGGCAATGAATGCAAGAGAATTTATGAGGATGGATGTAATTGTATTAAGTATTCTCCTGTATGCATTACTTGGAAAACTTTCTGATGTAATCGCTCGTTTTATGGAAACACGATGGCTTAAATGGCATCCTAGCTACCACAAACATTCCTAAAGTAAAGGAGGATTGGAAGATGAGGAAAGAAAAAATATATCTAGAAATAAAAAATCTTGAAAAAAGCTATAATGATACCAAAGTCTTAAAATCTCTAAATCTTAAAATAAATCGAGGCGAGTTCCTTGCAATTGTCGGAAAGAGCGGCTGTGGAAAAAGCACGTTACTTCGCTTACTGTCAGGGTTAGAAAAACCAACTAAAGGCGAAATACTCATCGACGGAAAACCTTTAAATAGTTTAAACAGGGAAGCATGCATGATGTTCCAGGATGGGCGCTTACTTCCATGGAAACGCGTATTAGATAATGTAAAATTAGGACTAAAAGGGAATCGCCGGGAGGAAGCCATTCAGGTTTTGCGTGATGTTGGATTAGAAGACAAGAAAGATGAATGGCCAGCAAATCTTTCTGGCGGACAGAATCAGCGTGTAGCATTAGCTCGGTCGCTTATGCATAAACCAAGACTGCTGTTACTCGATGAACCCCTTGGAGCATTAGATGCTCTTACCCGTCTAGAAATGCAATCTATGATTGAAAATATTCAAATGACCCACGGATTCACCTCCTTATTAGTAACGCATGATGTCGAAGAGGCTGTAGCGCTTGCTGATCGAGTCATTGTTCTTCAGGATGGCGTCATTGCTCAAGATATACCAATTACTCTAGAAAGGTCACGCCAGCGAAATCATGCTGCTTTTGCCTCTTTAGTTAACGATATATTGAAAAAAATCCTCCATCCAACCGACGAAAAGTCTCATCGAATGATTGAGGAGGAACGAAACCTAGCATTAAAAACGATTCCAAAGCTAAATTAATGAGGATTAGTGGAGGAGGCTGACTTTTTTTGTCTGGTCTTCTTCTTTTCTTATTTAGCGTGGTAACAAAACAAACCTAATACCCCCATCACTGAGGATGTGTTAAGCGAACAGTCCCTTGAAAGAAAGACTCCCAATTCCTATAATAAAGGTCATTCCTTTTCATGTTTCTGCATACACTTGTTATTATAGTGGACATGCATATTAAATGAGGGATGATTTTTTTGAGAAAAAAAAAGCCGGTAGCTTATTCACCTTATCGATTTAGAAGAATATGTAGACAATACTCCTTCATTTTGCTTGGTGCAATTATTCAAGGATGTGCAATGGGTATATTCCTTTTTCCAAATTCTATCCCTTCTGGGGGAGCTGGCGGTTTAACTGTTCTCTTCCATTTTTTTTTCAACATCCCCCTAAGTATTATTCTTTGGATGATCAATTCTTCTATGCTCCTTTTTGCCATCCATTTCTTAGGCGGCAGCAGTGCAGTTGGAACATTATTTGGAATTACGATCACTTCTATAGCCGTTAATCTTTCCCAAACCTATTTCAGTACACCCTTTTCCAATGTCTGGATAGATATGCTTATTGGATCCTTAGTACTAGGTACAGGAATTGGCATTCTCTTAAGGCAAGGTGTTTCGAATGGTGGAATCGGAGTTATTGCCTTAATCATCTCCAAATATAGAAATATTAATCCTGGTAAACCATTATTTTGGATAAATGGGGTAATATTTGTCATCACTGCTTATATTATCGATTGGCAAATTGTGATACAAGCCCTCATCTGTCAATGGTTCTCTACAAAAATTGTTGCCTATCTCTATAATTTAAGAATTCGTCTACCCATCTCTGGTCCTGCGTTTGCCTGGCGGAAAAAATAAGGATGTTCGGGATAATCCCAAACATCCTTATCATCTTCCATCAATAGGCTCTAAAAAAGGAATGACTTCTTTCGTATCCTCTTCTTTTTTGTCTTTCTTCCCTTTTTCTCCCTGCTGCTGTTTGTTATCCTCTCCTTTGATTAATAGCAGGGCAAGAAGACCAACTAGACAAGTAAATCCAGCTATTGATAAAAACATACCTAAACGGGACCAATCCATCAGCCTACCGAAAATTGGCGGTCCGATTGCAACTCCCAGGAACCGCACAGAACCATATAAAGAAGTAACGAACCCCCTTCTTTCTTGGCCAACAGCACCTGTAATAAAACTATTAATACACGGCAAAATCAAACCAGTTCCAACACTGCTGACTGCAAGGACTGCTATAAAAGGAACAAGGCCCTTAAATAAACTTAAGCTTGCATAAGATGCAGTGACAAAAATAAAACCAAGAACGATTAACTTTTTCATTAATTTTTGATTTTTTCCTATTTTACTTCCTGTAATATAGGATGTTGTACACATTATTAATAAGGGAATTGCTAGTATTAACCCCTTGATAATTCCATCAATTTTATGCGTTTTCTCTAATGTATCTGATAAATAGAAAAGAATACCGAAGAGCGTAAATAAACAGGTTGCCCCTGCTAAGTATGCCGTAAATAACCATTTTCCTTCATGTTTAAAAACACTTACTAACCCTTTTATATATTTGCTTGGAGATGGAGGCTTTTTACTATGTTCTTTCTCTCTAATGAATATCCATGACAAGATAATAGAAATTAATACAACCATTGGAAAAGCAAAAAATACGCCATACCAAACAATTAAGGCAATGGCAGAACCTAGTATAGGAGAAAGCACTTTCCCAAATCCATTGGATGCTTCCACAAGTCCCAATATCCTACTTTCTTTCGCTCCTTTATATAAATCGGCCGTTAATGCCATTGCTATCGGCGCGGTTCCAGCAGCACCTATCCCTTGTAAAGACCGTCCTACTAAGATCCATGTATAAGCATGGGAAAATTTCGCCGCAGCAAATCCAGCTAATATACCTCCAACGCCATATAAAAACAAAGCAGGAAGAATAACAGATTTTCGTGTAAAACGATCCGATAAATAGCCTAAAATAGGAATAAAGAAAGCGGCAACTACAGAAAAAACCGTTATCGTCATACTAGCTTGAAAAGCAGAAAGATTAATTTCCGATTGCATTTTTGGCAGTATTGGTATTAACATGGAATTTCCTAGTGTCATGATAAGCGGGATAGAACCAATCGCTACTGCAGTCATTTTTGTATTTTTTTTCTTTTCCACAAATACTACCTCCGTTACTGTACAGCATAATCCATTACTTTTATGATTGAGGGATCTTTAGTTAGATTATCCGTACATGGAAAAGTTATTCTGTCTTACAAAATATGTTTAATTCCAGAATACTAACACTTAGCAAGAGGAAAAATACATTAGGTGAGTGTTATAAAACTTGGACAACGGAGGAAAAAAATTGAAGTTATTTATCGAGTATATCCTGGATGAAATAGAACAAATTGGATTAAAAAAAGGCTTTCGCACCTCCCTTTCCTCTAGTAAGAATGAGGAGAATTACCTTAGAGGCACATTACAGTATTTTGATAAAGACTTTTTTATTCACTTTGTCCTATTCTTCAGTTATCCAGAAAAAAACCCAAATTTAACTTATACCTTTTGGATATTAACTCATCATGGCAATGAACAGCTGCTAAAAAACGCTAATGACAAAGAAAGCGAAGAGGCTGAGAACAAAAAGAAAAAGATAGATTTAATTAAAGAACATTGTCTGAGTGAAATAAATGTCAATATTTCTAAAGGCGAGGAAATACAAAAATTATTTAAGAAAATCGAAACTGTTCTCGCAAAGGAAGTCATTATGTCCTAATGCTTTTTGCGATATTAACCAAAAGCTAAAATAAATTGCCTTTTGACCACCTGAACAGGAGAAAAAGGCAATTTTTATTGATTATTCGCTTTTCACCCCATATATAATCAGCCCAATCCCCAATAATATCCATATCATTTTAGCAAAGGATATTTTATCTGTTAAACCCCATAAGCCAACAAAGGTAGTTGCTATAAGTACAAGAGGACCAATAATTGCTAAGGAGCTATTGATTATAAGCGCCTTTTCTATTTCATTTGTCTTCAGCATCAAAAGCGCTGCAGTAATTTCTATGCTTCCAGATAATAATCTTAGGATAACCATTCCGAGAACTGCTTTTTCAATGAACGATAACATATACTCCTCCCACCAATAGCAAAATTTACTACCATTATATGCAGAGGGATGTTTAATAGGACATGTTTTTGAAGCTCGAAAGAGAAATCCTGATGACGAACGGAATGATAAAACCAAATCTATTGTTGAAAAGAACACTGTCTTTTTTTATCCAACTCCCTTATACATGAATTACAATAACCTAATTCCCCATCAAATTTATACCACTGTTTACACTTCAGGCACTTCTTATGTAAAATTTCATTAATCATCAAATCATATCCATAATATGTCATGACTTTTTCAATTTTCATTCCATCTCTTCCTTTCTCCTCTTTCTCCTTTGTTAAAGTATGCAGATTGCTATCAAGTCGTGATAGCAATAAGGATTTTTTTGAAAAAGAAAGAGAATAGTAACCTAAAAAAACTGCACCCTAAATAAAGGTGCAGTTCTTTAGCATGTATTTTTAGTGCTGCTTATTTGGTAATTTGGCCTCTGGATGTCCTTTACCATGCTTTTTATTTTTTTCTTGCTTCTTTTGATCATCCTTTAGTTTTTCCACGAATTTACCTGTGTCTTCCATTTTTAATCCTCCTCAAAGTTGTTCTTGTTATTTTAACCGATTAGCGGATTTACATTCTTGAAAACAAATTAATTCTTATTTAAGGATGATATATTTTATCGTGGCCATCGTTCTTCTCTTAAAGGGAAAACAGGAAATGGCTCATGAGGCAATGTCTGATACCAATAAGCAACAGTAGAAACATCATCCTGTCTCTCAAACAAACCACGATGGCTGACACCAATTTGTTGTACGGTTATCTTGAGATCCTCTTCAAAGCGAATAGGATCCATAATATGCCAGCGATAAAATCCACGCATTGGCGGTACATCATCATTATGGTAAGGATTAACAACTGTATTATCCTGTTTAGCATAAAACGGATAACCTAAAAAAGGTGTAGAATAAGTTGTTTCGTCCATTTTGCCATGCTCATTATATGTTGCAAAACTCCAAGCACCACCAAAATAATCCTCTGTTCCAGTTCCGCAAATTGTCGGATATTCTTTATCTCCATCTAGAAAAACCTTTACCTCCCCTTCTCCCCACCAATATCTTTCTAATGTAGATAATGCCATATACGTACCAACATACTGCCCTTTTCCTTTCACACCATCTAAAATAATATAATCCTGCCCTTTTTCAGTAATACTCTGTCTTCTCCATTGGGCATGAAAATAAGCAATTTCTTTTGGCAAAGAATCATATAAGCAATAGTCTACTTGATAAAAAAAGGCAGGAATTGCATCCTCACATTGATTTTCGATCGTAATGCGTGCTTTTTTATGAAAAGGCATAGAAAAATAACTATTCATTCCTCTGTTCGGATTAACGGCTATAGGCATGGAATTCACTAAACAGCCTTGCCCAAATCCACAGCAAAAGAAATCTCCCAAAGGGCTTTCAACTGATGGATTCTCTTCATCATCCCAATACATTCTGAGAATAATATCTCTCAATACAAACGGATTTTTATCATTTATTTTCGCAGGAACCGTTATCCAAATATGTTCAATAACACCTGGTCCATCAATTTCAGCTAAAACTTTTATTTCGCCTGATTTAATATCTCTTAAACACGGAGCCCCTTTTCTCGAAGGTCCAAGATTACTAGCTGCCTTCCCGCCACCTCCTTTTTCACCAGTAGGATTTTCCGCATTAATCGCTCTTGTTCTTCCATTATTTAAAATAGGTAAAGTAGATAATCCATTAAACATCGTATCACTCCAATTTTTTTATTGTTTAACTCCTCCAGCGATAATTCCTTCCATAATGTTCTTTTCAAATATCATCACAAATAAAATAATAGGTAAAGTAATGAACCAACCCATGGAACTTATTAAATCCCAAGGCACTTCAAAGTTACTTGTTCTTGGAATCGTTGTAATCCCCACACTTAATACTTTAATTTTGTAAGAAAAAAATAAAGGTGTAAAAAACTCATTTAAACATTGGATAAAGTTAATAATACTAACAGTAGCTATAGCTGGCTTCATCAGCGGAAAATACACTTTGAATAATACTTGTAAAAAATTCGCTCCATCTACTTGAGCAGCTTCTTCCAAAGATGGAGGAATTTGTTTAACGAAATTATAGAGAATTAGTACAGAGAAAGGGAGCAAGGAACTTGTATATAAAATGGTTAACCCCAAATAGGTATCAACCAATTGTACAGACTTCATAAAATCGTATAGAGGTCGCGCAGTTATAACAGGTGGGATTAGTGCTGAAAACAACAGCAATTTATATCCCCAGCTAACTCCTCTCGAATAGTCATATCTGGCAAACCCATATGCTGCTGCCGTACCAAATATAATAGAAGCAACTAGAGATAAACCAGTAATCAGCAATGTATTAATCGCCATTTCCCCAATTCCCAATTGAATAAATAAATCTTTATAGTTTTGAAAAGTAATGATCTTAGGAAAGTAATCAATAGGAGTTTGGAATAGAGAACCCTTTGGTGTTATAGATGAAATAAAAATCCAGTAAAGAGGTAGCAAGATAATAATTGCTACAACAAAGGTCAATCCCCATCTAAGAAAAAAATAAAAACTTTTCATCGACCTTATATTCATTCTTTACATACCTCCTAATAGTCATTTTTCTTGATCCCTAATAAACTTATACTGCTGATAATAATCATCATCAAAAATAAAAGTACTGCTATAGCAGAGGCATAGCCAATATTTAAGTTCGTGAAAGCTTCTACTGCAATTCTATATGCTAGTAAGCTTGTCGAATCACCAGGTCCTCCAGTAGTCATGGCATAGACAATATCATAGCTTACAATTCGCCACATGGTGAAAAAGATACATAGTGTCAACAAATTCTTCATTATTAGTGGAATTGTAATAGAGAAAAATGTTCTAACCATATTTGAACCATCCATTTTAGCAGATTCATAAATCTCTTCTGGGATAAACTGAAGTCCTGCTAAAACGAGAATCGCAAAGAAAGGAACATCTTTCCATAAGTCCACCAAAATCACCGCAATTCTTGTAGATTCTGGGTGAATCAGCCAATCGAAGTGAAATGTAGTAAAGATTCTTCGTATTAAATCATTCACCAAACCATAGCTATCATTAAATGCCCATCTTGCTGCTAACCCTGTTACAACCATAGGCATTGCCCATGGTATTAAAACAATTGTTCGTAAAAACTTCTTTCCTTTAAACTTCTGATTTAATAAAACAGCTAAGAATATACCGAAGATCACATGAAAGATCATGGATATGATGGTAAAAATCAATGTAAATTCCAAAGAGGTGATAATCTTATCATCTTTAAAAATAGCAAAAAAGTTTTGAAAACCAATAAATGTTGCAACCCCGCCTTTAAACATATTAATTTCAAACATACTATTAATAAAAGTAACTATGATTGGATAAATAATCGTAAATCCTCTAATAATTAATACCGGTAGTATCAAAATCCAAGCAATAACTAACCTGTTTTGAAAGGATTTATTTAGAAAAGTCTTCATTTGATAGCTCCTTTCCATAAAGAGGATCAAAATTATCTATAAATTTAATCCTCTTTATTTATTTCAAGATTGTACTTACTTGGCCAAACGAGCGATTTCCTTTTGAGCCTGCTCTACCGCTTCATCTAAACTTATTTCATCAGAAATATACTTTTGGAATATCGCTCCAATTCCATTAACAAACTCCATAGCCTGTGGAACTAAAGGTCTACCTCTTAACGTACTATTGCTGATATATTCTTTGACACTCTCTAATCCTTTTGCAGTAAATTTAGGATCATTAATTACATCCAGACGGGCAGGAAGTCTCCCAGACATTTCGCTATATGCTAATTGTCCATCTGGGCTAGCAATATATTGCAGCACTTTTTTTGATGCAGCTTTCTTCTCAGAAGATTTATTTAATACATAATGCCAGGAAGCAATAAAGGCATCGTTTGTCTCAAAAGTTGGCATCGGCTCTATATTCAATTGTTCAGGACTAAATTTCCCAGCTTCTTCAAATGTAGGAATTGCACCTGTATACATAAATAACATTCCATATTTCCCATCAATAAATTTTTGATTCATAGGGTCATAGATATCAGCAAGCTGGGATATCGGGGTCACTTTTTCTTTGTGTGCTAAATCATACATAAACTGCAATGCTTCTTTTGTTTTGGGATTGGTCCAATCAAAATAATCGCCGCCAAAGAGATTAACAAAAGTACCAATTTCATTAAAAACATAACTTTTTTCCCATGAGCCTCCATAACCATATACGCCGTCTTTTGTTACCGCTTTAGCGTATTCAAGAAATTCTTCTTTTGACTTTGGAGCCTCCATACCTGTTTTTTTCAATAATTCATTATTCACCCAAAATGCTAAGATTTCTAAGTAGCTAGGCACGGAAAAGATGCTCCCATTATATGTTGGTATATCCTTTATATATTGCTCAGAAAAATTTTTCACGATTTCAGGAGTCATAACCTCTTTCTCTAAGGGCTCTAAATAGTCTGCTCTTGAAAAAGCTGTAATTAATTCATCATTAACATGCATTAAATCAATTGTATTATCACCTGAAGAAAGAATAGTCGTCATTTTAGCTACCATATCATCAGGGTTAGTAGGTGTAACAATAATATTTAACTTCACTCCAGTTGCCTCTTCTATTTTCTTCTGATAGGCAGACCATCCTGCCTTTGTTGAATCATTTGTCATTAAAGTAATGGTTTCTCCTTCAACCTTACCTTCGCCTCCGGAATCTTGATCAGCATTAGAACTTGTGTTATTTACTCCTACACAGCCAGTTAGGAAAATTGCTGTTACAATCATTATGCATAAAGCTATGCTGTGCCACTTTCTTGATTTTTGCATTCTCTTAACCTCCCTTTTTATAAAGCGCTTTCAAATATGCAAATTCATTATATAAAAGAAAAAAAAACACTTAAATATAAATTCTCATCTAAAAAATATAATATTTGTTGATTGATTATATTTTTTTAAATCTATTGCTTTAATAAACTTTTCTAGATAAACTTATGGATAAAAAGTAAGCGGTTTCTGAATGGAGGAGGAGAAATATTGTATGCGTCTATACTTCTATTTAAAGAAACTTTGTCAAAGATACTTTATTAGTTTTCAAAAGAAGCTTTTATGGAGTTTTCTTCTTACTTCCATTATTCCGTTAATCTCTTTAAGCGTTCTCTCTTATTTCCTGTCTTACAATATTGCAAAAAATAAAATATTTGATTCCATCTCTTATTCAAGTAATCAATTAAATGTAATTCTTTCTAATCGTTTTGAGCAGATGAAAAATGCTTCCAGTTTAATTCAGAATTATTTATATCCTTTAGTAATTCAACCACCACAAAAGTTATCGGACCAATTAGAATCATATAGCTCTGTTAGGAATAATATTATTTACTTAAAAGAAGCTTACTTGTTGGATAATATCACCATTTATATAAAACCACAATTTCTTTTTAGTGATGAAGGAATTACCTTCTTTTCTACAAATGATTTATATAAACGTGGAATAATAAATGACCAGCAACTATCTATTAGTACGAACAAGCTAGAATGGATTCTATCTGAGAATATTAATGAGCCCTTTGTTGTCAATCAGTCTTATCAAAATAAAAGGTATTTAAGTTGTTTTATCACTTACCAAAAGAAGGACACGAAAACAATAGATTATGCCATTTTTCTTGATTTAGATGTAAAGGAAGTAAATCAATTACTTGATGAAAGTACTACTGACTCTTCTATTAATAGCTTTTTAATTGATCAAAACGGGATTATTTTAGCACATAATAATAGCAGGCTTATCGGCCAGCCAATTGAAAAAAAGATATTTAACAAAATAGCAACAATGAATGAACAGCCCTTTAAAATCAAGGATAACCAGTATGTTTTTAAACGTAACGAAATAACTGGCTGGTATATTGTTACAGAAGTTCCAACAAGCTATATTGTTAAAAATACTATAGTCCTTATAAGTATCTTAATTTCTGCGGTCATACTAGTTATTATCATTAGTATTGTCAGCAGTTTATTCATCTCCAAAGAATTAAGTAAAAAAATAAGAACAATAGCTAAAACGATTAAGTCAATCTCTTTAGATAATAATAATCTTATTTCTGTTAAGTTGCCTATAGATAAAAAAAAGGACTTTAAAGATGAATTTGATTCATTGGCAATAACATTTAATAATATGACAGAATCGATAAATACCAATTTTACTGCTATTTTAAATTTCAAAATACAGGAAGAAAAAATGAAATATCAGTTAGAACAATCTAAAATAAACCCTCACTTTCTATATAACATGCTTGATTCTATTAAAACTTGTCAAACCCTTGGTCGAATAGATGATGCAAATAAAATGATATCCCAATTGGCACAGTTCTACCGAATGATTTTAAAGAAAGGCGATGAACTTATCCTAATAAAGGATGAACTAGAAATTGCTCAAGTTTATCTCCAGTTAGAAAAATTAAACAAAAGTATGGAATTTCATTGGATGATAGAGAAAGAGGAAGGAATTGAAAATTTTCTTATTCCAAAATTTGTTCTGCAGCCTATTTTGGAAAATTGTATCCACCATGGAATTAAAAATGTTAACACACCATTATCCATTCAAATTTCTATTACCTATAAAAATGATGCTATTCAATTTACGATCCAAGATAATGGGCGAGGAATTACGGATGAAAAGATAGAAACAATAAATCAGGTTCTAAACAATACTGCATTACGTACAAATCATTTTGGTCTAAGCAACGTAAATTCTCGATTATCTTTATATTCATCCGAAAACCCGACAATACAAATAAGTAGATTACATCCACAGGGTACTCTAGTTTCCTTCACTATCCACCAAATGATATCGGAAGAATTATTTTTTGAAGAATTAGGAGGATAAAATGAAAAAAATTATAATGATTGACGACAACACCGTTTGTTTAGAAGGTATTTTCAAAAACATAAAGTGGGAAGAGATGGGAGCAACCGTTTGTGGGATATATGCTAGTGGGATAGAAGCACTAAAAGAAATAGAAAAAATTCAGCCAGATATAGTTATTTCCGATATTCAAATGCCAGAAATAACTGGAATCGATTTGGCTAAAACCTTATTAACAAAATTTCCTTTTATAAAAATTATATTTATCAGTTCATATGATGACTTTATTTATGCACAGGAAGCAATTAGACTTAATATTTGTGACTATGTCGAAAAGCCAATTGACTATGATTATCTCACTACTGTCATTCAAAAAGTACTCCGGAATATTCAACAAGAAAAAGAAACGATGGAACAGTTAAAACATGGTCAACCAATATTGAAAGAGAAATTCTTTTTAAACCTTATTAATGCTGGTCCAACTTATGCAGAATACATGCTTCAAAATCAAGCTAGTTATCTAAATTTGCAATTTACAAAGAAGCAATACATTTGTGTATATTTAGAGATAAGTAAACATATAGACTGCATGAACAGCCTCGGAGTAGAGCGATATCATCTCAATACTTTTCAACTAATTCATGCTGTAGAAGACTACTTCTCCTCTGAGGATGTCTATACTATAAATCAAGGTGGAAGAATAATTTTTATTGTTGGTCATAAACAATATCCCTATAAATTAAGTACTTTTGTTATGAAAGCTTTCGAGACGATAAAGAAACAGTTTGATTTTTTTACGATTACAATAGGAATTGGTCATGGCGTACAATCTATATGGGAAATTTCAAATTCTTATCGAAATGCAAAAAAAGCAACGGAATATAAATTTATTTTTGGAGACGATAATATATATTCAACAGAAGAAATACATCAAGCTGCTCCTACTCCTCTTTTTCTATCGAGACAAGATGAAGAATTGCTCATTAATTTAATCTCTAAAAAGGACAAACAGGGAATAAAAGAATTTCTAGCTTATATAGAAAAAAACTGGTCTAGTGTATATTATAATAAAAATGGCATTCTCTCATATATTTCATCCATTCTGTCAAAAATTTTGCGTTTTCTCTATGAAGTAGAAATTAAAGATACGGAAATTGTGGAGAAAATAACGCATACCTTTTCTATCTTGGATACATTTAACACGGTAGAAGAAGTTTGTGAAAATCTAGAAAAAATTTGTCTTCTTACTAGCGAGAAAATTCAACAATCTATTCATTCTAAACATAATCAGATCGCTGAACAGATCATACAATTTATTGAGAATCATTATAATGATATGACTCTGAACTTAAATACAATCAGTAACCATATTAATATGAGCCCATCCTATGTTGGATCTATTTTTAAGAAAATTAAAAATACCAGTATATCTAAATATATTACATTTCTAAGAATAAATAAGGCAAAAGAATTCTTATCTTTTACAAGCATACCAATTATGGAGATCAGTGAAAAAGTAGGTTATTCCAATCAATATTATTTTAGTGCATCCTTTAAAAAAGTAACCGGACTAACACCAACTGAATATCGTACTCATTCCACTATTGTTTAAATATTTTTATTCTACTATCAATTTTCTCGATGACACCTATCTGAATATTCATCTTTATTATTCATCCCATCCAATATAAGATTAATATAAATGAACAGGAAAGGGTGTAAATCCATGAAAAAAATTGCTGTTATTGATGGAGGAACTCGTTCAAATGGGAATACAGCACTCCTGACAGAGAAAGTAATCGACGGTGTTCCGGTAGATAATATTCTGCTTAGAGAGTATACTATCCTTCCTATAATGGACATGCGCCACACTTTAGAAGGATTTCAAAAAAGAGAGGATGACTACAATTCAATAGTGGATCGCATACTTCCTCATGATATATTAATCTTCTCTACTCCTATATATTGGTACAGCATGTCTGGTTTAATGAAGAATTTTATTGATCGGTGGTCTCACTCACTTAGAGATTTAAGCTATCCTGATTTCAAAGCGAAGATGGCGACAAAAAAAGCTTATGTCCTGGCTGTTGGTGGAGATAATCCCACTATAAAAGGCATACCTATGATCCAGCAATTTCAACATATTTTTGATTTTATGGGGATTGAGTTTGGAGGATATATTTTAGGTAATGGTAATAAACCTGGGGATATTTTGGAGGATAAAAATGCCATTTTTGCGGCTGCTCAGTTAAATAAGGAATTTTTATAAGGGGTTGGGACATAAATATCTCAATCAAATATAACCCCAAACAATTATACGTAAAAACATTCGTATAATTGTTTGGGGTAACCACCAATAAATGTGATGCTGCTCTACTTTTTTGCTTTTATCTTCGCTACCCCTAAAGCATAATGGCTGAATAAAACATTCTCTATCATCTCTCCTTGCGACTCTTCGCAATCAACAATAACAATTATTTCCGATTGGAATCCCTTCAGTAATCTTCTCTTCTTTTTTACTATAAGTTCTGTAAAAAGACGAATAACAAATCCAAGTAAAAAGCCAGCTGCCGCACCAATTAGGCCCCAGTATATCGGTCCCCATGCAAGCTTAAATCCTATACTTGCAAAAACAACTGATAATGCCGTTGCTAATGCAATACCTATATCAATAAGAGAAGTTCCGTCTGACCGGTGCAAGTCATCAAAAATCTTTCGTTGCTCGGTTCTATTATCAAGTGGAACAACAAATATATTTTCTTTTTTTATCCCCTTTTTTTCTAACGTGCTGAGAGCCATTTCTATAAAAATGGAGTGTTCAAATGTCGAAAATAATTGCATCTTAATTCACCTTTTGTCCTTTTAATACTTGGAAAGACGAAGATTGATATTTTTCCCTAAAATAGGAACGTTGTTCTTTATCATATAACTTATTGTTTTCTACTGTATTTATATAAGAATCAAATATTGCAAACCCATAAATAGATGGAAAAAACAAAAGCCACTCTGGATTAATCACATCTGTCGCTTGTTTGATTTCTCCCAAAAATAAAAGAGACAAAGCTTCCAGACCATGCGATAAATAAAAAAAACACAACTCCCCAAATGATAACAAAAAATGCAGTTATTACTCTATGAATGTATAATTGACCTAAACCAGGCATAAATAGGGACCAAATAATGGCCATAATAGGATTTCTTTTATCAAGATAATTGATTTCCATTATACCAATACTAAAAGAATTAAAGCGATGCTCCTCTCTTTCTACCAGCACAAAGATTTTGTTTAAATCTACCGTCGTTCGATAGCTATCCCAAATAGCGAAAATATAAACTGGGATATAAATGAGTAACCACCTTGTATCCAAGATTTCTTTAGCCTTTTCAATCTCTCCCTGAAATGAATAAATCATCGACAAATTTAAATTGCAGTTTACATTTACTACTACTTCCCAAATAAATAAAACGAATCCCCTCAGGTATTTGGATAAGAGAAGATGACCAAATCCAGGGAAAGCAGCACTCCACCATGCAATGATATAAGGATTTCGCAGGTGAATTTGTGTTGTCCCAAGAGTACTTACATGCGCTCTATATCTTCTTGCTGTATTGTCATTGGTAAAGTTATCCATACTTATATTCACCTTTTCCATATATATATAACTGAGGATAAATAATCACTCCAAGTTATTTTTAACAAAATCATGTAATTCTATCCATCTGCCGATTTTTAAGTACAATAAAACTAGGAGGAAATAAAAAAGATAAGAATCTTTGGGCTATTACGTTTATGTTAAAATGTACATAAATACAAAAATTTTTCAAAAGGGGGAAATGAGTTGTCTCAAGCACTAATATTTGATATGGATGGTACACTCTTTCAAACAGACAAAATTTTAGAACTATCTTTAAATGATACTTTTCATTACTTGCGCTCGATTCATCAATGGGATGGAGACACGCCAATAGATAAATACCGCGAAATTATGGGTGTTCCATTGCCGATTGTGTGGGAAACATTATTGCCTCATCATTCCCTTCGTTTAAGAGAAGAAATAGATGCTTACTTTCTCGAACGATTAGTGACAAATATAAAAAAAGGCAAAGGGGCCTTATATCCAAATGTAAAAGAAGTTTTCTCCTATTTAAAAGAAAATGATTTCTCTATTTATATCGCTAGTAATGGTTTAACAGCATACTTACAAGCGATTGTTGAATATTATCAATTGGATAAATGGGTGACAGAGACATGCAGTATTCAGGATATTGAATCACTGAATAAGTCTGACCTCGTTTGTAGGATTATTAAGAAACATGGAATTACTCGAGCAGCTGTTGTGGGAGACCGCCTATCTGATATAAAAGCTGCAAAAGAAAATGACCTTCTATCTATCGGTTGTAATTTTGATTTTGCTAAAGATGACGAATTGAAGCAAGCAGATATAATTATTGATGACCTTATCGAATTAACTTCTATTCTAGCAGCATCATCTTCATTTCAAATAAAAAATAGTACGATTAAATAATAACTTTCCTATACGGAAGGGAAAAAGTGAATATGCAGGGATAATTTCAGCGCTTCTTGCCATATATTTTCATGGTCATTAACATTAATGCGAACCAAGTTTTGTTTGCTATTTTTAGATTGCCGAAAACTGAAAATGTTGTGATGTAAAACTTAAATCAGCTAAAATGGTTGAAATGTATAAGTCCTTTAGAAATAGACGAGCTCACTTTCTGTCTATTTCTTGGACTGCTTATTTTTATCAACTTCATCCTCATTATTAATATGACCTGTTATAACGTCTATTGAATTATCAAAAAATTTGCTGACTTTCCCTAGTTTCCCATTATCCGTATCTGTATTTTTTGAATTTGGTTTATAATACTTAATAACTACTCCAAATATTGCACTTACAAACACAATCCAACTCCAATATGGCATTAATTCTAACCCTTTTGGTTGCAAATAAAACCAATTTATTCCCAGTACTATATAACTTATAAGTATAAATGCTGATCCAATTATATTTCTGATCATGCTTTAATATCTACCTCCATTTTTTAATCCTTATGCCTACCCGAATAAGAGTTCACTAAGTGCCTAAAGGTCTAAGACCCCTAATTTAAGGGGTCAGTCTAAAAATATCTCTTCTAAAGTCGGTTCCTCAACATTGACTCGGTAAACGTTAGTATTACATGCCGTTAGGGCCCTTGTTATTTCAGAAATTCTATTTTCTTCATCAACTGTAATAGTCAGCGAATCCTCTTTACAGTGAATTTCCGTACCTTTATCTTTAATCCATTGTTGAAACTTTGATAATTCTGAAACAGGGATTGGACTATGTTTAATGTTCACGATAATATTGGAACGGTAAAATGCTCTGAGTTCATCCATTGTTCCGATTTTTACAATCTTGCCTTCTTTCATGATAGCAATTCTTGTACATAATTTCTCGACCTCATCCAAATTATGAGAAGTTAAAAAAATAGTCTTGCCTTCTCCATGCAGTCTTTTAATCAGCTTTTGAATTTGGATTGCTGATTCTGGATCCATTCCCGATGTTGGTTCATCCAAAAATAACAGGTCAGGATCATGGATTATAGCCTGAGCGACACCAAGTTTCTTTTTCATTCCAAAAGAGAACTTTCCTAATTTTTTATTAGCATGATCAGCTAATCCGACTGCATCCAATACCTCTAGACACACACTTTTTTGCGCAGGATTACCAGATAGTGCAGAGAAGAACCGCAAATGCTCCAGTGCTGTAGTGGATTCGTAGAAACTTGAATAATCAGGCAGGACACCAACTTTTCTTTTAAGCACTATGTCATCTATCTTTCCTCCCAACAAAGAAAATGAACCTGAAGTAGGTTTCGCAATCCCTGTCAGCATATTGATAAAGGTTGATTTCCCGGCGCCATTTCTACCAAGAAATCCAAATAATTCCCCTTTCTCAATTGTTAAATCAATTCCGTTAACTACCGTTATTCCGTTATACTTCTTTGATACCTTTACTGCTTTAATAGCTGACATCAGCATTCCCTCCTCTTGAAAAATAAATTAGTAAGATAAATTAAGATGCCTGCAAATACAAGAAGAACTAAGAAACTATAATCATTTAAGTCTAGATAATAAAAAGGTGATATATATTTTAGCCAGCTAATAGCTGGATTAGCACTGAGCGCAAACCAACCTCCTAGTATTGGTAACAATATCCCTCCAAGAATCCCAAGGAACATAGTTACTCCTGGCTTAATGATGAGTACAGACATTAAGAGAACAAATGATATCTGCAATGTAAGTAAGCTCATCGTCTGAGCAAAAACTAAAAGATCTATTTTTTCTGTTGTTAAAGCAATTATTAAGAATGATAAAAACAGGCAGACAAACCAAAACATCCAAATACCCAAAAACTTACCAATTATAATGGAAAACCTAGTTGTTTTAGTAACTAAAAATCGCATGGTTCTCTCATGGATTTCTCTATTTATACTGTCATGAGATAAACTCGCCACAAATAAATGTCCAAAAAACATCACTAAAAACAATAATCCAACTAAATGAACTTCACTAGCCTCTTTCGGTGTCAGTTCCATTGCTGTAGCTAAAATATCAGCAAACTTAGCCGTATAATAGGATGTGACTAAAAATACCAAGATTAACAGAATAGATTTAACCCCTTTGAATAATTGGAGAAATTCTCTTTTCCCTATAGTAAGCATAATATTAAACTCTCTCTTTCCTCAAAATTTATATACAAATTCTCTTAACTACCGCTTAATCTCTAACTCTTTGCTCCCGAAAATGGAGGAGAATTTGACCAATTATTCCAATCATCAGGATGATCGCTAAGCTAGAGTAATTCTGAGCTGCAAATTCATTTCCAATATGTCTTGAAAGCATAATTACGGCAGCTACGGTTGCTATAGCACTAAATACTTTTTTCATTTTACACCTCATTTCTTTAATCTATAAGGATTATATCTATCGTACCTTAACCCATTAAAATCGGAACCTTAATTCTTCCTTAATTTCTAATAATGAGGAAAAAAAATGATATGATATCTTTATATTTGGACATTAGGGAGACGAGTTATATGGAAAAGATAAGATTATTAATAGTGGATGATGAAAAGGCTATCCATCAGATGTTGAAGATTATTTTACAGAAGGAAGGATTTGAGCGAATTGATACTGCAGAAACAGCAGAGGAAGCATTACAACTATGCGCAGTTAATGATTACGGCTTAATTTTTCTAGATGTCATGCTTCCAGATCGAAGTGGTTTTGATATTTGCCCTTTCATTCGAGAAAAGACAAATGCCACCATCTTTTTCTTAACAGCGCGGTCCACTGACCTTGATAAACTTTCGGGGTTTGCATTAGGTGCTGATGATTATATCACCAAACCATTTAATCCATTGGAAGTAGTAGCGAGAGTGAAAGCTCATCTAAGAAGATATACAGCCAATACAGTAAAGGAATCAACTACATATCAATATGGTGACTTATTTGTAAATAGTTCATCTGGAGAAGTCGTGGTAAGAGGAGTTAAAGTTTCCTTGCCTGCACAGGTATATCAGTTACTACTATATTTCTGCAAGCATCCTAATCAACTTTTCAGTAAAGCTCAACTTTATGAAAATGTGTGGGGGGAGAATTTTCTTGGAGAAGATAACACGATTATGGTTCATATACGCAAACTTAGAGAAAAAATTGAAGTAAATCCCAGCCAGCCGCAGTATATCGTGACAGTGAGAGGGCTCGGCTATAAATTATCCGTAGAAGGTTTCAAATAAAATGAATATGACCAAACGATTCATCCTGCAATTCTTTTTTCAGCTTTTGTTTGTTTTCTTTCTCTTATCCATTATTTTTTTATTATTTTGGGCAATAATTGGATTCACTGCCATGAAAAACGCACTAAATACTGACTTGACTCAAGCTGACTCATCTAATATAGAAGATTGGATAACAGTTAAAGATGAGAAGATTTCTATATCTAATGATTTAAAGGATTTAGTCAGGAAACAGAATGGTTGGCTTGCCATCTTATCGGAGAACGGTAATCCCTTAGAAACATATAATCTGCCAGAGGGTAACTCATTCTCCAAAGCCGACTTTTCCCTGCTACTTTCAGAAAGTGAAGATTATCCATACCAATACTCTATGTGGCCAATTCAACAGGATACCGCAATGCCCCTCATAGTCCTTTATGGAAAAGAAGTTGGCAGCAAGTCCATTCTAAATACTATTAAAGTCGGAGTAAACTGGCAGAAAAATCAACTAAATATTCCAGATACTATTAGAAAAACTATTACAGATAAACACGGTTGGGTTCAGCTTGTTAGCAAAGATGGTGTAGTTCAGGACAATTATAAAGCTGTCAATCAAAAGGATAGGTACTCTTTTCAAGAACTATTTCAGCTTACTAATAACGAACAAAAGGATGTATCTGCCTACTTTAATAGAGAGACAGGACAGGTTCTTCTAACAGGTACAGACCAAACAAACAGCTTGCACTCCGATACAGAAATAATGCAAGATACTGGGAACAAAATTCTTTTCCTGTTTTTGCTTGCACTTTTATTGTTAATTACACTTAATATTTGGTTTGGCTATAAATTCGGTGCTCCACTTGTTACCATCATGAAATGGATTGGAGATTTGGGTAAAGAAAATTATGAAGAAGGGCATAATAAGCACTCCATGATGCTTACTAAAAAAGGAAAGCTACAACGGAAATATAAAATATACAAGGAATTGATTACCACTCTTACCCAATTGACAACATCGCTGGAGCAAAATAAACAATTAAGAATAAAGGCCAACAAAGCTCGCGATGAATGGATTAGCGGACTATCCCATGATTTAAAAACTCCGCTTGCCTCTATAGGAGGGTATGCTGAGATGCTACAGTCAGATCAATATTCATGGACCGAAGAAGAAGTTCGGACTTTTTCTAGCACAATCAAGGAAAAGGCGCACTACATGAAACAGCTCCTGGAAGATTTGACTTTAACGTATCAGCTTAGAAGTGAGGGCTTCCCTATCGCCAAGGAAAGAGTAGAAATAAATGAACAAATCAGACGAACTGTCATCCACTATGTGAATGGACCTGCAGGACAGCAATATGAATTTGTATTTCACCCTTACCCCAAGGAGCTGATTGCAGCAGTAGATCCGAAATGGTTCCAACGCATTATGGAAAATTTAATTGAAAATGCAATAAAGTATAATCCACCAAAAACGACTGTCACAATAACGATCGGAAAGCTCGACCATCATTTGCTGATAATTACGATTAGCGATAATGGTGTGGGCATGGATAATGAAACACTAAATAGATTATTCGAACGCTATTACAGAGGAACAAACACAAGCAGCTCAAAGAACGGAACAGGACTCGGTATGACGATAACCAAAAAGCTAATTGAACTCCATGGCGGTTCCATTAAAGTAAGAACAGAGCTCGAGAATGGAACAACGATCAGAATACTCCTCCCGTTACTTGATGACTAAATTTATCTTTATTGAAAAAACGAGAAAGTCCCTTTTTATAAAAAAAATTTTCAAACAAGTATACTGCGTTATCCACTGGTGAGTCTAATCGATTCTGTCCCAAAATCTGATTGGTTTTGGGAGTAGAACTTGAAGTTTAACCAAGCTATAAAACAGTAATAGCAAAAAGGTAGCTACTATAACATTGGCAATTCTCTTATATTTTTTTACGGTATTTGATGGATAAAAAAATTGCGCCCGATTTGTTGAATATGATTATGTTTTTACTAGCTAGTTTTATTTATTAAAAACAAAGGCTCTGTTAAATTTTAATGTAGAAATATGGATAGTAAGTAGGGGGAACCTTTTTTGGCTCCCCTCTCATTTTCATTCAGGGCTTAATAATTGAATGTTTCTGTACTTTTAACATAACCATAAATACAAATTATGCTATCTTCTTTAACAAACGGAATATTTAGCTTTTGTAATAATTCTATGAATTCATCAGTAATATCAAATCTTTCAGGTTCAATAAGTCTACCTCTACTTTTTACATACCTTGGTCTGATTCGCAACCATTCTATGGAATAGAACGGACGTAGCCCCTGTTCCCAATCCCCCCAATACCATACATCTTCTATAAAAGTTTCTGGGTAAGGAGCATCTTCTAATACATACTTAACTTGATAAGGTGGGGTGAACGGCAATGTATCAATTACACATTTCTGCAACTGCTCCCATTTCGTGTTGTTCATAACCGAAGCTAATTGTTTTTTATTTACAACTGTAACAACCTTTTGCTTTTCGTCCATATTCCCCTCCTAAAATCTAAACACTAAACTTTGATAGGCGTAAACTATCATAAGTGTCGGTCATCTCAAATACAAATGATATTAACAGAATTTCTTTAATTTTGTGTTTTGTGCTTTCGTTACTATGGTTATCTACAAACAAAAACCACGCAAGGTAGTGGTCGAGATACTTTGTAGCTACACCTTTAAAACGGTCTATCCATCGTTTGATTTAATTCGATAATGTTCTAATCCTTTTTCTTTTACATAGGTTTTCTAGGTTTTCCAAGCATCAGTAACGAGTACATTATCAGTTGTCAGTTTAGAGACAATCATAATCTCCACTATGATTTTAACGACATGCCCCATACAAGCTACTTTTGAGACAGTTACTTTGGTACGGTCTCTTGCAACAAGAACACAAACTTGTTCGTGGCTAATGCCTCTAAGTTTGGATTTCCAACACGTTTACGAGGTTTGCGTGCCGAA
Organism: Niallia sp. FSL W8-0951; assembly: GCF_038006525.1. Taxonomy (NCBI): domain Bacteria; kingdom Bacillati; phylum Bacillota; class Bacilli; order Caryophanales; family Bacillaceae; genus Niallia; species Niallia sp. FSL W8-0951. Next base: position 273,910 of record NZ_JBBOVK010000001.1, on the reverse strand, counting down.
ATCCTCCGTTGACCTTTTTGAGAGTATAGGAAATGGTTCTCGTCAACTTCAACAATCCCCTCAATGTTAAACTCCAACTCCTCCGCTTATTTTTCAACATAATTATCTAAAGTGAAATTTAAAGCTTTATCCAAGAATACAGCATGTTTGCGAATAAGAAATATCTTAACTATCTACACAGGAATTTAATCAAACTTTTTTTATAAATGATCGTACCTGATTAAAAGACGACATTTATGTATCTTATCCAGCTATTTGCTTCAGTTTTTTACTATCTCAGCAATATTCATATATTTACTTGTATGAAATCCCCATAAATCAACATTTCCAATAAATTTGTAGTTCTGCTCTATTAATAAGGTTTCCAAGCTCTCTTTTCGCTCATTAAAAGGAAGTTTATATTCATCTATCAATTGTGCTTCTTCTCCTACTATTTCATAATAACTAAATAAAATGGTGTAACCCATTAAAACGATCTCCTCTCTACTACCTATACAAATGTCTACTTAATGATTTTCCGGTTTCTTCTTTATGTTTCTTAGTATACCGTGGTAAAGTAAACTGAATATAAACTTCTCTAAATTAATTTTCAGTTTACATTTTCATAATAAAATAGGGATAACTTAAATTAATGGAGGTATTAGATGTTTAAAATACTCGTGGTAGAAGATGATACAAATACTAGGAAATTAATGTGTGCTGTTTTAAAGCAGCATGGATTTCAGACTTATGCTGCTAAAGATGGGATCGAAGCCCTTCAGATAATGGAAAAAGAGCATGTTGATTTAGCTGTACTCGATTTAATGATGCCCAAAATGAACGGTTATGAATTAACACAGCATTTAAGACAGACATGGGAGAATCTCCCTATTTTAATGGTTACCGCCAAGCAGGAGGCAGCAGATAAACGAAAAGGATTTCTTGTTGGTACGGATGATTATATGACCAAACCTGTAGATGAAGAAGAAATGATTTTACGTATTAAGGCTCTGCTGCGGAGAGCGAAGATTGTAAACGAGCATCGCTTAACGATCGGTAAGACTGTACTAGACTATGATGCCCTTACTGTTTCTCGTGAGAATCACGTTATTACCTTACCACCTAAAGAGTTTTTCTTATTGTTTAAACTATTATCGTATCCAAATATGATTTTCACTCGAATTCAGCTTATGGATGAAATTTGGGGAATGGAGTCTGAAACAGATGATCGTACACTCAATGTCCACATAAATCGATTAAGAGACAAGCTTCGTGATTTTCCAGAGTTTGAAATTTTGACAGTCAGAGGACTTGGTTATAAGGCAGTGAAAAAAGGATGAGAGAATTTTTTACAAAACGTTTAAGCCTTGCCATTACGCTAGTCATGTTTGTTTTTGGTGTCATGATGGCAACAGTCCTAGTTGTTGCTGTTATAACTTTTGCTTTACAGCATTTAGGGATTATTTCAGACAATAGTCAGCTTCCCGTATTCCCGCTCATTGCCTTTTTAGGTTTTTGCATTTTACTTGGGACTTCCCTAACAGCCTTTCTCAGTAAGAAAGCATTAAATCCTATTCGGACGGTAATTGATGCAACCCATAAAGTAGCCAGCGGGGATTTCTCTGTACAAGTTAACATAAAGGGAATAGGCGAATTAGAAGAATTATCTCATAGCTTTAATAAAATGACCCAAGAGCTTTCTGGAATTGAAACATTACGAAGTGATTTTGTTAATAATTTTTCTCATGAATTCAAAACACCTATTGTTTCATTACGCGGTTTCGCAAAATTACTAAAAGAAAATAACTTAACGGAAGAGGAAAGACAAGAATACCTTGATATAATCATTACCGAGTCTGAGCGCTTAGCTGCACTCTCTACAAATGTACTCATCCTATCAAAGTATGAAAATCTCGAGATTATTACCGAAAAAACTCCATTTCGATTAGATGAGCAAATTCGAAAAACGATTGTATTGATGGAACCAAAATGGTCCGCAAAAGATATAGTCATAGATGTCGAGCTTGATGAAGTTACTTTTCACGGAAATGAAGATTTAACTCAGCAAATTTGGCTAAATCTTTTAGATAACGCTATTAAGTTTTCCGAAATAGGCGGAAACATAACAATACATCTTACTAAGTTCAAAGAAGAAATTTGTTTTTCGATTCAAGATAATGGTCCTGGAATGGATGACCAAACAAAAAAACGTCTTTTTGATAAATTTTATCAAGGCGATACCTCTCATTCCCAATCGGGAAATGGTTTAGGATTAGCACTTGTAAAGAGAATCGTCGAACTATGTAACGGGAAAATTTATGTGGAGAGTGAAAAAGGAAAAGGAAGTATTTTTATGGTGAGGCTCTAAGCTTGTTTGAAGATGGCAAAAAGATAACCAAATTAGACAACAGTAGCTAATCCGTTATCTTTTTACCATTTTTTCTACCTGACATCGTATTTGATAAAATTTACTAATTAATGGATGATTCAGTGTCTTTCTATCTATACTACTTAATCTCCTTTTTCCAATCCTCCTATCAAACATAGCAAAAGCTCTAATAAATTCATTCTCAGAATGTAAAGCATGATCTATAGAAAGAGCGCAATAATCAAGAAAGGATTGATAGACATATCCACTATCCATTATATTTGCAGTAAAGAGGCTTTGTTCCGCCTCTTCAGACCATTCTGGCTTTTAACTTACTCCATTGCATCTGCTATTCCTCTCTTTTAAAAACTATCTTAATAACCTTATTATAGTTGCAGCTAAAAATAAAAGAGGCACATTTAATATGAGTATGTGCCTCTTATATCCGACTATAAAACTATTTTATCCCCAAATCTCTTTCGCTACATCTACAATATATTTTAATTTATTCCATTGTTCTTCTTCTGTTAAGATGTTTCCATGATGGGTTGAAGCAAATCCACATTGCGGGCTGATACAAAGCTGTTCAAGAGCAACGTATTTAGAAGCCTCTTCTACACGTGCTTTGATTGCTGCTTTATCTTCTAATTCACCCGTTTTGGAAGTGAATACACCTAAAACTACTTGTGGTCCTCCATTTGGCACAAATTCAAGTGGGTTGAAACCACCAGAACGCTCATCATCGTACTCCAAGAAGAAGCCATCTACTTTTTCCTTCGCAAAGAAGCTAGGGGCAATTTTATCATATGGACCTTCAAACGCCCAAGTAGATTGATAGTTTCCACGGCAAAGATGTGTTGTTACGATTAAATCTTCTGGCTTTCCTTCTAGAACACCATTCACAACGTGTAATGCTAAGTCGATTAATTCTTGTCTTTCTAACTCACTTTTTGCAAATGGCAGCTTTGGAGCACAAAGTCCTGCAATATATACATCATCAAATTGTAGATAACGGCAGCCTGCCTCATAGAATGCTTGAACAGCATCACGATAAGCTTGGATAATATCATTTGCATAATCTTCAATATCCGGATAGATTTCTTCATTACGGATACCGGCATTGAAAAATTGGTTTGGACTTGGAATGGTCATTTTTGCAACGGCACGATCGCCCACAATCTCATAGAATTCCTTAAAATCTTTTAAATGAGGATGATCAGGATTAAATGATACTTTTCCTGTTACTCGCACATCGTAAGCTTCCGTTTCAACCCCATTAAATTTATAACCATGGTCAGGTACATAGCCTTCTACTCCTGTTAAATGCTCCATGAAATCAGTATGCCAGAATCTGCGGCGGAACTCTCCATCTGTAACTGCTTGAAGACCCACCTCAATCTGCTTGTCCACAATACGTTTAATTTCTTCTGTTTCTACTGCACGTAGCTCTTCTGCTGAAATAACTCCATCTGCAAAATTCTTTCTAGCATCATGAATAGATTGAGGACGCAGTAAACTTCCTACGTGATCTGCTCTAAATGGTGCTTTAATAATCGTTTTTGTCATGTGAATCCCTACCTCCGTAAATTTCTTCTCTCTTTTTAATATTAGACTTTTCAGAAAAGTATATATATTATTATGTATAGAAAAATCTCGGTTGCGACTTTCGTCATGCTAGAATCTATAACTTGTTTAAATGTAACATGAAAACAAGTCGATGGAAATACGAAAAATTTAAACTCTTGTGATTATTTAAACTTTTTTAAGTTATTCTACACTATTTCCCACAAGATTACTAGCCAATAAAAAGGAAAAAATAGACACAAACTATTATCGGACTCAATAATTTGTGTCTATTTACTTTATATTTTTTACTATTTAATATTCAAATCATGATGCAATGACTCAGATGGAATAGAATTAAGAGGAACCTGCCCCTTTGGTACTGGCTCTTTCACATACACAAAGTCTCCTGTTCCATCTTGAGCGCTGCCTGTTGCCCATAGACCTTCTGAAGAAGCATCTCCTTCTGATAGATTCCAAAATTCATACGCTTCTGGCTGAGATTCTTTTTCTGCTTCCGGAGGGAAGCTAGCTGGAACAACTACACCATTTTTAGCTTCTAATTCCTCGATTGCTGCTAGCCATTGATATTGATGGTAACGGTCACGAGCTAACATTTTTCTAAATGTGGCTCTAACTCCTTCATCAGTTGTCATATGATACAATCTTGCTACCTGTAAGCGTCCTTGGCTTTCTGCATGTAAATTTGAACGCATATCCGCTAAAAGATTTCCACTTGCGACAATATACGATCCGTTCCATGGTACCCCATTAGAATTAGTTGGCATGCCACCCAATCCACTTACAAGCAGATGTTGTGGATTAATTCCCCCCATAATGGCTGCAACTGCTGGATCTTTCGCTGCTTCAGCCTGATCCTCAGGTGATGCACCATCTAGTAGCTGACTGATTAAAGAGCAAAGCATTTCAACGTGACCAATCTCTTCTGTTCCTATATCCATGAGCATATCCTTATATTTTTCTTCTCCGCGACAATTAAAACCTTGGAAAAGATATTGCATCATTACGGTCATTTCACCGAATTGTCCTCCAAGCACCTCTTGAATTTGACGTGCTAACATTGGATCTGGTCTGTCCACTTTCACTTCAAACTGTAATTCTTTTTGATGACGAAACATGACGCTATCTCCTCCTTGACTTTTCATATTGCTGTTCGCTTAAAATGTACCCCGTCTCAAAACATAATAAACAAAAGAAAAAATTTTAATATAGTAAATACTCCTTTACAACACTATCAAATAACTCCATTTTCTATTATTCTTCTATTCGCATAAGTTTAAGTTATTTTCAACAAAAATAAGCCATTTCGCTCAAATAAAACGCTTACATTTAAGAAAAAAGAACCATTGCGATTCTTCTTTGAAGTTTTTACACTATTGTTATATTGGAAAATATTATTTACAAGGGGGAAAGTGAATGAGTAATTTGGCCAAAGATGCAAAAAAGCAATCTCCGCCTTACGATTTCGTACAAATTGCCAATAGTTCTAAGTTCAAGCAATTAATGTCCCAAAAGAAAAAATTTCTAATTCCTCTCACCGTCTTCTTTTTACTCTTTTATTTTATGTTACCAATTTTGACTTCTTACACAACTATTTTAAACAAGCCTGCTATCGGATCGATTACATGGACGTGGGTGTATGCATTTGCACAGTTTATCATGACTTGGGTGTTATCCATGATTTATGTTCGAAAGGCAATGAAATTTGATGAATTAGCTACTGACATTGTGGAAGAAAACCAGATGGAAGGGGCTAAAAATAAATGAGTCCAATCGCATTAATGTTGTTTGTCATTATCGTCCTCATCACTCTTATCATTACATATTGGGCAGCTAAAAGAACCAATACAACAAGTGAATTTTATACAGCTGGCGGGGGATTAACAGGCTGGCAAAATGGCTTAGCCATTGCAGGGGACTATTTATCAGCCGCCTCCTTCCTCGGAATAGCAGGTGCCATCGCGTTAACTGGGTTTGATGGATTTTTCTATTCGATTGGATACTTAGTTGCTTATTTAGTCGTTCTTTATATTGTTGCAGAACCACTAAGAAATTTAGGAAAGTATACGATTGCTGATATGATAAATGCCCGCTTTGATCAGAAAAAAGTGCGAGGTGCAGCCGCATTAAGTACGATTACCATTGTAATTTTTTATATGATTGCTCAATTAGTTGGAGCTGGCGCCCTTATCCAGCTATTATTGGGAATCGATTATTGGCTTGCAGTTTTAATTGTTGGCATCATGATGACTATTTATGTATTATTTGGCGGTATGACTGCTACAAGCTGGGTTCAAATTATTAAAGCTGTCCTTTTAATGCTTGGAACAGTTGTTATCTCCTTTCTTGTTCTTGCAAAATTCAACTTTAATATCCTTACAATGTTCGACGAAATCAAAACACTTACACCATTAGGAGAAAGTTATATCAATCCTGGCGTGAAGTATACCAACTCTCTCGATACTATTTCTATGATGGCAGCACTCGTTCTAGGAACGGCAGGTCTGCCGCATATACTAATGCGCTTCTTCACAGTAAAAGATGCGAAAACAGCTAGAAGCTCTGTTGTAACAGCAACTTGGGTTATAGGCATTTTTTATATCTTAACCATCTTTTTAGGCTTTGGAGCTGCTGCTTTTGTAGGGGCTGCCGACATTGTGGAAGCAAATGCCGCGGGCAATATGGCAGCACCATTGCTTGCTCACGCTCTTGGCGGTGACTTTTTAATGAGTTTTGTTTCTGCAGTAGCATTTGCGACCATTCTAGCAGTTGTTGCAGGACTTGTATTATCAGGCGCCTCAGCCTTTGCCCATGATATATATGGTCAAATAATAAAAAAAGGAAAGGTTACCGAAAAACAGCAAATGAATGCAGCTCGTTATGCCTCGGTTGCAGTAGCCTTTCTATCCATTATCCTTGCCCTATTTGCTCAAAAAATGAATGTAGCCTTTCTCGTATCCCTTGCATTCTGTGTAGCAGCCAGTGCTAATTTACCAGTTATTATTTTTACAATCTACTGGAAAAGATTTAATACAGCCGGCGCTATATCCGGCGTAGTAACAGGACTACTTACGGCGTTAGTGTTGGTTGCCATCAGCCCGAGTGTACTTAACCCTGAACCTGGTGCTGCTATTTTAACTGGAACTGCTATATTCCCACTAACAAATCCTGCTATCATTTCAATTCCTGCAGGTTTTCTCGGTGCATTTATTGGGACCATCCTCTCCAATAAACGAGATGAAAAGAAATACGCCGAGGTTATTGTGAAAGCAAATACGGGTATGAAGTGATGAAAAAGACACTGACTTTCTGTAACTTAAAAGTTAGAGTAGAGTCAGTTCTTTTCATTTTCCGGGAAATAAAATGACAAAAAGCGCCAAAAGTCGATTACTTCTCAAAGTAATCAACCCTTCACTGTCCCTCGACTATATCAGCAAACTCCTCTAATGTGGTAGAGTACTTAATATACTTACGCGGTAACAGATAGAGTTCATTTTTTATTCCCTTTTCACTATAGAATTCTGGTGTTGTGGTTAGCCCGAAAGAATAATACTTCTTGACTTCCTCCATTGCCTTAGAATCAATATTTCCATAAGGATAAGACAGTGCAATAACTTCCTTTCCTGTAATTGCTTCGATTTTGTCTTTCGATTCTTTTAACTCATGTTTATAGTCTGTTGTTTTCACCAAATCAGGATGTGTTGCTGTATGGGATTGAATTGAAATAAAACCAGAACTAGCTAATTCTTTCAACTCTTGATTAGATAACCTATTGGCATTTCCGATAAAATCTGCTATAACAAACATCGTTGCTGTTGGGGTAAAATCGTCGGTTTTTATCTTTTGAAAAATTTCAAACACTCTTAAATTATTTTTATAACCATCGTCTAACGTAATAAAAATTGGCTTTTTAACTTTATTTATATCTTGCCATCTTTCAAAAGTTAACGGAGTAAAACCATGATCTCGTAAATAAATCATTTGCTTTTCAAAATTTGCTGGAGTCACATATAAATCTTTTGAACCTTGTCCATGAAACTCTTCAATGGAATGGTACACCAAAATCGGAATCTTTGTTTGTGCAATGCCCATAGAAGGTAGAAAAGGAAATAAAAAAAATAACAGCATTACAGTTTTTTTCATCACTCATTCCTCATTTTGACAAAGATTTATAAGGGAAGTTACCTCAAAGATAGAGATAACTCCCCTTTAAATTAATGCATATTGTTATTCATATTCATTTGCTGCTGCATCATTGGAGCTCCTTGTGCAGGTGCAAATCCGTTTAAGATATTTTGCATATCTTGAGCAGCTAGCTGAGGAACTTGATAATAATGATGCTTGTTTTGGTATAAAGATACTTCATAAGCCATTTCCAAACAGTTCGGAATAGAAGCTGCAATAACTCGACGTACAACCGGATTAGTTGTTTCAGCTGCTGCCATTGTTTTCATGGAAGCAGAAGCTTTTAATGCACTAAGCATTGCAACTGCAGCTTGCTGATCACTCATTTCCGTCACATTTTGAATTGGCTTTGCAGGAGGCATCTGGGTCATTCCAAAGATGAAATCATTATTTTCTTTCATCATATATGGTTCAGTTCTCTTTGCAGGAGGTTGTCCAGTTTGAAAACACTCTAATGTTAAATTGTACTCTTCTTGAATAAATTGATATTGTCTGTTTTGAATATCTCGTAATTCTGGATCCTGAATATGGTTTCCTAACAATTTATACAAATTCATTGTATTTATTGCTCCAACTAGTACTTCATGAACATCAAACATTTCATGTCCGCCATGATTCATCGCTTGTGGAACTTGACCTGTTTGTAGATTTTGGTGTACTTGCTGTCCGTTTTGCAACAATATAATCTCCTCCTGTAAATGGATTTTAAACAACAGGATTAGTATGGTGAACGTTCTGGAAACTATACGCTTAAAAATTGTTAATAATCGACAATGATAGAACTATTGCTTTGTTAATTTTTACTAGAGACTAAAGGTTTTAAAAACACTAAACCATGGATTTTTTTCTTTCTTTTTATCCATCCTATCACTAGGAGGTGTCAAGATGCCTAGAAATCAAGTTCAAGTAAATGTTGATCCAAATATGGATGGTCCACGTGAAGGGGTAATTGCGGACGCTGATGGAGATCAGTTAGGAATAAGTAGAGATACAGAAGTTGAAACCACAGCATTTCATGTCAAGCAATTAAAAAAAGATCCTGAATTAACAAAATTTAATCAGACTTTTAAAGATAAATGAAAGTAACACGAAAATTAGCAATTGTATGGAGGAAAAAATGAATAATTATTTGGATACGATGGTCACTAAAGTGAAAGATTCCATTATTCAGGCAGCTGATTCGGTTCGAAAAGGTCTTTTCACCTTAACGGGTGAAACTTCTCTGTCCGTAAATGAACTGGCAAAATATATAAAAGAAAATAAGGAAACAAAAACAGAAAGCAAATATTTATTAGGCAATTATTATTACTTCAGTCATTTACAAGAGAATGGCATTCGTTATTATTTAGAAACAAATGGAGATTTCATCCTACAGTTGGATGCGAGTTCAAAAGACCAGGTATTGATCGCCTATCGTTCATACAAGGACAAGCTTTCTATAAATACTCCCGTGAAATTTCCAAAGATGTGATAAAAAAGGGTAAAAACAGGAAGGAGTTAACTTTCCTGTTTTTACCAATCTTTTCATTCGACTTTTCCTTCCCAGTTTTGCATACCACCAATGACATTTACTACCCTATATCCATATTTATTTAATATTTGAGCAGCCTGATTACTTCTTCCTCCCGATTGACATATAATAAAATATTCTTTTTGTTTATCTAATTCATGCAATCTAAATTCAATAAGACGCAAAGAAATATTTATTGCTTCAGGAATTTTCCCTGTCGCTACTTCCGCTGGTTCCCGAACATCAATAATCGAGACTTTCTCTCCACTCCGTAATTTGCTATTTAATTCCGTTGTTGTTATTTCTTTCATTTCATTTACCCCTTCCCTCGAAAAACTAATTTTAGATAAATAAATTCACATGGCCATCCTCTGCTTCAGCCAAATAGGCAGCAACACCAGCATAATCAATCCCTTTTAACAGCTCTTCTTCTTTTAATCCAAGTAAATCCATTGTCATCGTACATGCGACAAGATTTACCTTCTGTTCCTGCGCCATTGCTATTAATTGCGGAAGTGTCATTGCCTGATGCTGTTTGATAACATGTTTAATCATCTTAGGACCAAATCCTAAAAAGTTCATTTTGGATAAACCCATTCTATCTGCTCCCTTCGGCATCATTTTTCCAAAGAGCTTTTCTAACAATCCCTTATTTACTTGTATATTCTCTTTTTTTCTTAAAGCATTTAATCCCCAAAAAGTATGAAAGATAGTGACTTCATGATCATAAGCAGCTGCACCATTAGCAATTATATAGGCAGCCATCGCTTTATCATATTCACCACTGAATAACACAATCGTCGTTTTCGTTGTCATTTTATCTCCCTCTCCCAATTAACTTTACCCCTATAGGTATATAATCATCTAAAATTATAAGCTCTATAGGTTCTAGAGCTTTTTATCTTTGTTCATTATCTGCTTTTGACTAACAGATTTACTGCTTCCTTAATTACATCATCCATTCTTTCTCCGTTTTCCTGGGCTTCTACCACACAGTCAACTAAGTTAGTGCTCACAATAACACCCATTGTTCGGTCTACTGCTGAACGAACAGCTGATAACTGTGTAATCACTTCCTTACAATCTTTATTCTCCTCCATCATTTTCAGAATTCCTCTTAATTGTCCTTCCATCCGCTTAACTCTATTTTTTAATTGATCATTATATTCCAAAGAAAATACCCCTTCCATTTGCCATATTTTCAGTTAGTCACTATTATCCTACATTATACATGATTTATTGATCATTATTATAGCCTGTCAAACTAGCTGAAGCGAATATATAGCATGCCTAACTAAAGAGCATTCTTTTTTTCTTTTATTTTTTCTTAATCCAAAATTTAATGGTAGAGCCTACTTGTTCCGTCTTTAAAATTTGATGTCCTACTTTTTTTGTCCATGCTGGCAAATCACTTAATACCCCTCTATCTGTCGCTTGCAACTCTAACACTTGCTTGCTCTCTAATTGATCCATCCCTTGTTTTAATTTCACAATTGGCATTGGACAAGTTAATCCGGAAACATCCAGTACTGTATCAATTTGAAAGCTTTCGTCTTCTCTTATTTCTTCATTTGTTTGGCTGCTTCCTTCCGTTCTTTCTGCCATTTCTGTATCCGCAAAAGCTGAAGAATAGGTTTTCCATCCACCATCAACGTTTTTTACATTAAAACCGTTATTTTTTAATATTCTACTAGCTAAATATCCTCTTAAACCAACTTGACAGCTCACATAAATCGGTTGATTTTTTGGTAATTCAGCCATTCTCTCTCTTATTTCACCTAACGACATATTAAGTGACCCTTCTATATATCCAAACTCTCGCTCAACACTTTCTCTTACATCCAGTAAATAGCCACCGTTTTGCACTATCTGATCTACCTCATGCCATTGGATTTGCTCTAATTCTCCATCTACAATATTTACTGCCACATATCCTGCCATATTTACAGGATCCTTGGCAGATGAATATGGCGGTGCATACGATAGTTCTAAATTAGTTAGATCTTCTACGGTTAGATTACCTTTAATTGCAGTTGCAATGACATCAATTCGTTTATCGACACCTCCCCTTCCAATTGCTTGTGCCCCATATATTTGTCCTGATTCTTTATCAAATATCAATTTGAAAGCAATAGAAGAACTTTCAGGATAGTAACCAGCATGTGAATTTGGGTGAATATGAACCACCTCATAAGGAATCCCCCATTTTTGGAGTGTTTTTTCATTATTTCCAGTAGTAGCTACTGTTAAGTCAAACACTTTAACAATTGAAGTACCTAATGTTCCTTCGTACTTCTCTTTTTTTCCCATCATATTATTAGCAGCAATTCTACCTTGGCGATTTGCTGGCCCTGCAAGTGGTATCATTGTTTTCTTTCTATTGATATAGTCACGAACTTCAATAGCATCCCCAACAGCATAAATATCTTGATTAGAAGTTTGTAACAAGTGATTTACAACAATACCACCTTGTTCTCCAATTTCTAGTCCCGCTTGTTTGGCTAACTCATTTTCTGGCCTTACTCCAATAGATAGAATGGTCATATCTGTTTGAACTTCCGTCCCATCTTCCAGTACTATGATATCTCCATTGCCTTTAAATTCTTTTACTCCATTTCCTAAAATAAGCGTTATTCCATTTTGCTTAAGATGTGTTTGAACAGGACCTGCCATTTCCACATCCAGTGGACCTAAAACTTGATGCCCCTTCTCCACAATCATTACCTTTATTCCACGGGCAGCTAGGTTTTCTGCCATTTCTACACCAATAAATCCGCCACCTATAATTACAGCACTTTCTGGTGCGTTTTGATCAACAAAGGCTTTTATGCGATCTGTATCTGGTATATTTCTTAGTGTAAATAGTGATTGATGGTTTTCTATACCTAATATAGGGGGAATAATTGGTCTTGCTCCTGGTGAAAGCAACAGCTTATCATAAGTTTCTTCGTATATCTCTTCTGTTTGTAAATTTTTAATCGTGACTTTTTTATTATTCGAATCAATCGATATTGCTTCACTCTGTACTCTAATATCCAATAAAAACTTTTTTGACATTCCTTCCACTGTCTGTACAAGCAACTTACTTCTGTCTTTAATCGTTTCTCCAATATAATAAGGCAGCCCACAATTAGCAAAAGAAATGTGCTCTCCTTTTTCAATCAAGATAATTTCTACTTCTTCACTTATCCTTCTTAATCGTGCAGCAGCTGTTGCTCCACCTGCCACACCACCAATAATAATTACTTTCTTACTCATAAAAAGCTCCTCCTTTATACCGTACGGGGTATTATTTTCGATAAAAAATATACCCCGTGGGGTTTATATGAATATTATAGAGAGCAAACAAAAATAAGTAAAGAAAAAAATGCTAGGTATTATAAAAGACTATTGTTTTTTCGTATAATAGTTCATTAGTAAATATAGCGGTCTAGCTATAACGCTTTACTGTAACAATACTTAAAATTCTTTTCTACGGAACATTTCCTATGGAATAACGAATAATGGCATACCTAATTATTTCTGGTATGCCATTGATAATTTTATCTATTCTTATTTTAAATCGTTAATAAATTGCTCCACTTCCTCTTCTCTTGTTGCCCAAGAGGTAACAAGCCGAATCGCAGAATGTTCCTTATCAATTTTTTCCCATATGTTGAATTGATAATTCTTCTGTAATTCTATAATCTTATCGTTAGAAACAATCGGAAAAACCTGATTAGTCGAAGATTGGGTTAAAAAACGATAACCTTTCTCGGCTAATGCTGTCGTTAGTCTTTCTGCCAGCTTATTAGCGTGTTCAGCCAATTCGAAGAAAAGAGTATCCTTAAATAACTCATAAAATTGGATTCCTAGCACTCTGCCTTTTGCCAGCATAGCCCCTTTTTGCTTCATATGATAACGAAAATCCTCCTTTAAGGAATCTTTCTTTATCACAAGCGCTTCCCCCATCAATGCTCCATTTTTGGTACCGCCAATATAAAAAGCATCCAGAAGTTGAGGTAAATCACTTAACGTAAGATCATTGTCTTTGGCACAAAGTGCTGACCCTAAACGTGCTCCATCCATATAGAAAAGCAATTGATTCTTCTGACAAAACTCACTTAACTGTTTAAGCTCGCTTTTGGAATAAATCGTTCCAATTTCAGTTGAATTGGATATGTATACGAGTTTTGGCTTTACCATATGTTCATCTGTATGCTCATCAAGTACATGTTGAATTAGACTTGGTGTTAACTTGCCATTTTCCGTATCAACAGTAAGAACTTTATGACCAGTTGCTTCGATAGCTCCTGTTTCATGAACAAAAATATGTCCAGACGCTGCGGCAATTGCTGCTTCATGTGGTCTTAAAAAGGCAGAGATGGCAATTAAATTAGTTTGCGTTCCGCCAACTAAAAGATGAACATCTACCTCCTCACAATTCAGTTTTTCTTTCAATATTTCAACTGCTTTGTGTGTAAAGGAATCTTGCCCATATCCTATTTCTTGCTGCAAATTGGATTCTAGCAATGCTTGTAAAATTCGTGGATGTGCTCCTTCACTATAATCATTATTAAAACTATACATGGACATAGCCTCCTTTTTAAAAATATTTTCTCACAAAAAGATTCGTCTTGTCACTAAATGTTTTGGCAATTGTCCACTTTATCGCGGTTGTCGAATAACTATATGAAAATGGTTGGCAAGGCTTCACTGAGAACTGTGTGGATTTTCAAGAGGAAGCATTAATAGCCAGCTAGCTACCAAAATTAGAAGTATTATCTCATCACAACAAATAAAGGGATTATCACTTAATTTTAAGTAGTAATCCCTTGCTAAAATATTATTTTGATATAAACATTTGCGTCCAATAGTTACCATTTTGGTAATATCCTACACCGATTTGTGTAAAGTTTTCACTTAGTATATTGGCTCTATGACCGCTCGAATTCATCCACGCTTGAACTACTGCTTGTGCGCTTGTTTGGCCTTGGGCAATATTTTCCCCGGCTGCTTTATAACCAATTCCGTAGGCTTTCATCATATCAAATGGCGATCCGTATGTTGGACTTGTAGGACTAAAGTATTTTTTTGAGCCATATCCATCGATTTATCTCTAGCAACTCTTGATAATTCCCAGTTTTCCGTTATAGCAGGAAGTCCCTTTTTTTGACGTTCTATATTGCAAAGTCGGATTACTTCCCGATCTACAGTTTTAATGGAATCAATATTGGGGATAGTCAATTTTTGATTTGGATAAATTAAACTAGGATTTGAAATCTGTGTGTTCGCAGCAATAATCTCTTTTAAGCCAATTTGATATTTCACCGCAATTTTCCACATTGAATCTCCATTTTTAACGGTATATGTATCAGCAAATACCATCGTAGGGAGTGCTATTAAACATAAAAACAAACTAACCATTGCTATTATTTTCTTCATTTTACCACTCCTTCTGAATAATAAGGTGCACACAAAATTTCGTTTTATCCTTCGTCCATTATTTTTTGCTTTCTTTCCCTTTTTTAAATACAAAAAGCAGAAGTTAGCTATACTCCTAACTTCTGCTATCTATTTATTTATTCTGCATCTGCTTTTTTTCTGCGAATGATGATAGAAAGACAAACACCTGCTGCTAAAATAACTATCCCAATCAGTAGATATGTGCCATTATTAGTTGCTGTATTTGGCAAGGAATTTTTTGATTTTCCGTTATTGTCAGCCTTCTCACCGTTATCTCCCTTGTCTCCCTTATTATCATTGGGATTCTTATCTGCATTAACTGGGTCTTCTTTATCTGGTTTTTCTGGAGCTTTAGGATCTGTTGAATCCACTGGTTTTTCTGGATCATTTGGCTCTTTGTCGCCATCATCCGGATTTCCGCCTGTCTCTTTTTCATTTTTTATGACAATAGTAGTAAGTGGCTCAAGTGTTATTTTTTCTGCTGTTAAAGTGAAACCACTTTTCTCTTCAACAGAATCTTTACCTGCTTCATCATTATCCACTACTACTTTAAATTCGGTTAAATCTTCACTTAATGTCAGCTCCCTAGCTTTTGTATCACCATTTATAAATACATAATAGCTGCCTGTATCGTCTGTTGACTCATTTTTATAGGCAATAACAACATCCTCTTCCTGAATCTCTTGTGCAGCAATCATGGTTACATTAGAATCGACTAAACTCTTTTCTCCTAGTCGAAAAGCATTGCTTGATTTTCTTAATTCAATTAATCCTTTTGTATATTCCACCGTTTCATTATTTACTGGATATGCTTCCTTATTGGTGGCTTTGGACCAATCAAACATATTAATGGCATCAGATGAATCATAGGAATCATGAACAAAGTAACCAAACACATTGCCATTTTCATCTGTAAAAGCATCATATTTTTGTTCTGGAATTCCCTCTCCTAGCCATTGCTTGGTTCTTCCATATTCTTGTCCTGCATGTAAAAATGCCGTGCCTTGTGAAGTCAGAATCAATGAGTTTCCAAGGCGAATACGTTTATGAATTTCTAGATCATTTTCTGGAATGGCTGGATCTTTTTTCAAAGCTTTCGCAATAATATCGTAGAGCGGCAGATTATCATGTGCTTCAATATATTGCACCATGTCTCCTGGATTATCTGCTGGCGTATTGGATGGCTGTGCTTTTATATTATTAAATATCGTCTGAATATTACGAGCTCCGCCAGTGATAAAGCGCGGCTCTCCTTCTGAACCATAACCCGATTTTAACTCATTTCTTATTTCATCAGAGAAAACACCGACATCATCGGTTTTATCCATCCAGTCTTGGTCTGCACCTTTTCCTGCCAAAGATGGGTCTGCTAAATGCCCCGAGAACGTCCTCCACCCTTCTCCAATAAATAATGCATTTGGATTGATGGCTGCCGCTTCATCATAAGCTTTTTGAACAGCTTCATAGGTTGCATCCCCCATCATATCCCATCTCATGCCATCGATTTTAAATTCACGAAACCAATATTTCACTGAATCTATCATTAGCTTTTCCGCCATTTTATGATTTGTAGCTAAGTTATTTCCAAATCCCCCCACAAATTTACCATTACTGTCTTGGAAAAAATAATAATCTGGAACAATATCATTTAATAGACTAGCATTGGACATATGTGTATATACAACATCTAGAACCACTCCCATGCCAGCAGCATGAATCGCATTAATTAGCTCCTTTAATTCTTTAATGCGCAGCTCTGGATCTTTTGGATTTTCCGAATAGGCACCATCTGGTGAGAAATAGTTATGAGGATCATACCCCCAATTATATTCATTTCCTGCTGCCGAATACTCTAATTCCCTTTCTCCCATTCTCGTTTCATCTCCCCAATACCAAGCATTAACTGGCAGGAGTTGGACATGTGTAACACCCAAGGATTTTATATAATCCAGTTTATCAATAAATGCTTTATAAGTTCCAAAGCGACCATTTAAATCTGTCTGAATGGTTGGATCAGAAGTAAAGTCACGAATATGAGCTTCCCATATAATTGCATCCTCTCGTTTTTCATAGCCATCAATCTTCACACTAGTTAAGTTAGCGGGATTGGTTTGACTTAAATCAACAATGGCTGCTTTTCCTACTGTATCGCCATCACTGCCAACCTGTCCCTTTGTGTTAACAGTAAAAGCTGCCATCGATTTAGCATAAGGATCTAAAACTTTAGATACTTTTCCATCATTGGTTACTTCATATTGATAATAATATCCTCTTGTATCTTTGATGCCGAGATCATCTGCTTTTGCTTCGACACTCCATACCCCTTGATCCCCTTGTACTAAATCTAAACTGCCAATTTTCCTTGCTGCATCATTTTTATCATAAAAAACGGCGGTTACCTTTGATGCTTTCGGTGCCCATAATTTTAATGTTGCATCCTTATTATGATATGTGGCCCCTAAATCATTGCCCTCATAAAAGTAATTTTCATCTAACATTTTCCATCCAGATTTGGCTGTAACAGATCTTCCTTGATAAGAGATTGTAAAAGGCCCCTTTTCCGCATCATAAACACCTGTTATTTCCACTGTGGTTTCATTAATAATTTTCACTGCACTAAAATCTATTACTTCTTGGTCCTTATCCACAATAGATAATGCTTGCGCTATATCCTCTTTCACAAGTCCTTTTGTACTGGAAAAAGTTAATTGGATGGTTGTGTCAGACAATAGTTCTCCTGAAACTAAATCAGTTGGTGATTCCCAGTATGGTGAAATATAAACTTGATCATCTTCATTTTTAATCCATAAATGATTATACTCTTCCAATAAAGCGAACCCTTTGTCACCACCAATCTTTTCACCATTTTCACGGTTTACAATAAGAAAGCCAATTTTTTTAGCATTCTCTTTCACTTTTATATCAACATAAGCACCATAGCGATCATTTTTTTCTAATGCTACAGCATCAGTCGGCCAATTAACAGTAGGTGATTCTACATCGTCCCATAACCACAACCCTAACTTATCATAGTTTTGGTCATCTCTTTGATAATGAATTCTAACAGTATTTTCAGCCAGTTCTACTGGCTCAAATAGATGAACACTATCTGAACCTTCTTTAATCCATACTTCATTTAATGATGGATTGTTTATCGTAACGGACTTATCTCCGCTCTCTTTCTCTCCATTCGTTCTGTTTACAACAAGAAAGCTAACCTTTCTAGCATCTGCTTTCAAAGGAATATCAATATATGTACCATACTCATCTTGCTTCTTTTCTTCAAACGCTGCAGCACCTTGTGGCCAATTAGCAGTAGGTGATTCTACATCGTCCCACAGCCATAACCCTAGATTCTGATACTTATTTCCCTCATTTTGATAATGAATTCTTAATGTGTTTTCAGGTATATCTTTTCCATCTGTGTTCTCTGCTTTTACGTTCATCTGATTGAACGAGAAGCCTCGTGTCGTGAACACAAGAACAAATATCGTTAGTATAATGAGTGATTTCCTTAACCAGTGATTCATTCCTGTTCCTCCTGTTCTAAATGTTTTAAGCAACTTGAGCCTTTTACTAAACCTAACTAGTTATAAAAAAATAAGCGTTTACTTCTTCTAGTGATGTAAAAGTAAACGCTTTCTTTCTATGTGAGATTATAAATATACTAGATTATGAGTGTCAATATTTCTTTTGATTGTTCACGGTAACAGAATTCCAAACTAGATAGTTACAGGCATTCCGCCCTATAAAATAGACAAAAAAAGGGATTAGAAAAGTTGAGTAGAAAAAATCCATTAATAAAGCGTTTTGGTTTTCATCTTTATGAGGAGTGGATGCGTTTGGCTGATTTTTTCCTACTTTGGCTGATTTCTCCCCTTTTTACAGCTATCTATCAATCTAATTAATTAGTTTTCTCCATTATAAGCAAAAAATAAAGATTCTTTTGTTGCTGTTTACCATATAAACAGGTAACTCGGCCAGTAATAAATACTGCCGGTTATCCAAACAAAGATCTTCCACATATTAGTATCTATTCAACTGCCACATAGCCAGTTTCCGAAACAATCCGTTGGCCTTGCTCTGACACCATCCATTTTAAAAATCCATCAACTTGGGGAGATTTATTATCCTCCAGCGTAATGGCATAAAATTCATTAATGAAAGGGTAGCTTCCATCTTTAATTGTTTCTACTGTAGGAGGTATTCCATCAACAGCAATATTTCTTATTTTTCCATTACGCACCATATCTTCTGAAAAATGCCGGAAAGAGAACCCAATCGCATTTCTTTTATTCTGATAGTCTGCAGTTTCACTTATTATGCCTTCCATTGCATTGACAATATCCTTTGTGGGAGGATCCATTAACGGTTTTCCATCCATAACCCTCAACAATGCAGATTGACTGCCACTTTCTTCTGGTCTTTGAAATGCTCTAATTTTTTCATGTTTTCCACCGACTTCCTTCCAGTTTCTTATTTTCCCAGAATAAATATCCTGTATTTGTTCCACGCTTAGTGTTTCCACTGGATTTTTCGCATGAACAAAAAAGATAAATGCCTCTCTCCCAATTGGTGTAAGCTTTAATTTTACTCCAAGGCTTTCAGCCAATTTATATTGTTTCTCTGAAGGCTTTGGCACAAATATGATGTCTGCTTCACGATTTAATAAGCGATTAAATGCCTCACTTGTTTGACTTGAAACTACCTCACTTTCCTCTAATGGATACATTTTTTGTGGATAGACTGCTTGAACAAACCCTGCGTATACAGGATAAAGAGCGGTAGAGCCGTCTAATCTTGGAAGATCCCCTTCTATTTTAAATGTTGATTCTTCTTTCAACGACACAGCTTTTGTTCCCTCTAAAAATGGCATATATTCTGTTAAATCCGTATCTTGACTACTAACAACCTCTAAATTTTTATCAAAATGTTCATAAATTATATAACCCGCTATCCCGCAGATACTCATGACTAAAATTACTATCCTTGCCCTTTTGACTGCTTTTTTCTTCCCCCATTCAAAGATTAATAGATAAACAGTTACCATATAAAATACAGTAATAATCGGTAAAAACCATAGATAAAATGTACTAGCTGTGAATAAAGTGGTTACCATTGTTGCAATAAATCCAATAAATACGATAAACACCGTCATTATAATTGCTTGTAATACTTTCATTTTTTTCTCCTTTATAATTACAATCTCTCATTTATTCGCCTTAACAAATGATTTATTTCAATTTTAGTGTATATTTTCACTTTAATCAATAATTATTTTATTTGCTACAATTCCTTGATTGCTTTGAAATCCTATAAAAAAAAAGATGAATCCTGTAAAGAACTCATCTTAAAATATATCTATTGTTTATGACTCGGATAAAGCTTAAAATATTGGAATAATAAATAGGATAACCAAATGCAGTCACGATGATGTCGAATGTTTTCAAGCAATCCTTTTAGTAAAACCGGGTTCAATGTTTTCTTTTCCAACTGCTCTACAAGTAAAGAAAGCGATTCTTTCACATAATGATCATCTACTTCTTCCATTTTCCCTTTTATAAGTTGCAGCAAATCCTCTTTTGTCGCACTTTCTTCAATAACGGACTGGTGCAGCAACTGATAGATACTTTCTGTAAAATATGGTGATTCTGTATATGAAGCTATAATGTCTGTTTTCTCTACAAGCGATTTTGCAAGCCTGTGTAAATCAAAATCAATATAGTTATTATGGTTTAATACAATATGCGTATAAGTATTAAGAAACCCTTTAATACTAAATACTAAATCATACTTGATTGCTTGTTTGGATGAATCATATACTTTTCCAATCATATGCTCGATTGTTTTTTCCAGTAAATGATCATAATAAGTAAACTTTCGAATAAATTCATCATTAAACGAAAGCGCTTGCTCTTTAATAAACAATGTCGCAAAACTAGAATTTTCCTTAAATGTATATAATATTTCGTAATAAAAATGATAAAGAATATCATCTACATGATTGACTGCGTAGTCAAGTTTCGCGATGAACTGTTCCATAAAATAATCAACTAAAGCCATAATTAATTCATCCTTTGACTTAAAGGATAAATAGAAGGCCCCTTTAGAAATCCCACAATGTTCCGTTATTTGTTGAACGGAAGTAGCCGCAAATCCTTGTTTTGCAAATAACTCTATCGATTTTTCCATAATCAGCTGTTTTTTTGTCATCTCATTCTCTCCTATGTACTATTGATTGACATATGACTACTTAGTCATTTATTATAAGTAAATGAGTTAGATTAGTCAATAAAGGGAAGGTGTATTATGAAAGGTTTAGTAAATTTTGTGTTAGGTAACAAGCTTGCGGTTTGGTTACTAACCATTATTATTACTGTATCAGGTATCTATTCTGGTACAAGGATGAATATGGAAACCATACCAAATATCTCTATTCCATACTTAACCGTAATGGATGTTTACCCGGGAGCTACTCCGGAGAAGGTGATGGAGGAAGTATCCATGCCGATAGAAAAAGTAGTAGAAAATCTGGAAGATGTTAAAGCTGTCTATTCAAATTCTTATTCGAACATGGCAAATGTTCAATTAGAATATGAATATGGTACGGATATGGATGAAGCAAAACGAGCTTTACAATCCGCTCTGGATAATGTCACCTTACCTGAAGATGCAGAGGAACCTACAATTACAGCAATCAGTATGAATATGATGCCAGTTGTAGCGTTAAGTGTCAGCAGTACAGAAGAAGACATTACCGAATTAACATCAACTGTGGAAGATATCATTCTTCCAAAAATCGAAAAGATTGATGGTGTCGCTTCTGCAACTATCACAGGTCAGCATATTGAAGAAGTCGATTTAACATACGATAAAGAAAAAATGGCGCAATTAGATTTAACGGAAGATACTGTTAAAGATATGATTCAAGCGAGTAACTTAGCAGTTTCTTTAGGACTTTACGAGTTTGAAGAAGGCGAACAAGCAGTTGCAATTGACGGGAAATTTATGACAGAAAAAGAACTAAAGAATATGCTTATTCCTGTCACTCCATCTGAACAAAATCCTGCCCCATTCGTAAAACTTAGCGATATTGCAAAAATTGAAGTAGTTGGGAAAGTGGAATCAGTTTCTCGTACAAATGGTAAAGATGCAATCGCCATCCAAATTGTCAAAGGTCAACAAGCAAACACTGTTGATGTTGTTAACAGTGTAAAAGATTTAATTAAAGATGAGCAAAAAAATATTGATGGCTTAGTAATTGATGTTTCTCTCGACCAGGGAGATCCGATTGAAAAATCTGTGTTTACCATGGTTGAAAAAGCAGTATTTGGTTGTTTAATCGCCGTATTAATTATTTTACTATTCTTACGTGATTTTAAATCAACGATTATCTCGATTATTTCCATTCCAGTATCTATTTTCATGGCATTACTGCTATTAAACTGGATGGATATCACGTTAAATATTATGACGCTAGGTGCTATTACCGTGGCAATCGGGCGGGTAATTGATGACTCCATTGTTGTCGTGGAAAATATTTATCGACGCTTGCACCTGAAAGAAGAAAAATTAACTGGCCGCGCGCTTATTAGAGAAGCAACGATTGAAATGTTCAAACCAATCCTGTCTTCTACTTTAGTAACAGTTGCGGTATTTGCTCCATTAATGTTTGTTGGAGGCATGGTTGGAGAATTATTCCGTCCTTTCGCCTTAACAATGGCGTTCTCTCTTGGCGCATCATTACTTGTTGCCATTACAATCGTTCCAGCACTTTCTCATTTCTTATTTAAGAAAAAATTATATAGTGAGAAAACAGAAAGTAATCATAAAGAAGCTGGTAAATTGGCAACTTGGTATAAAGGTATTCTCGAAAAAGCACTTAATCATAAAATCATCACTTCCCTTATCGCTGTTATTTTATTAGTTGGAAGTGTTGCCCTCACTCCTTTAATCGGCTTTAGCTTCCTAGGAAGTGAAGAAGAAAAAACGATGTATATCACCTACACTCCAGAAACTGGTGAACTAAAGGATGAGACATTAAAGAACGTTACAGAAGTAGAAGAAAAAATGCTTGACCGCAAAGATATCGATATCGTTCAATTATCGATTAATGATACAGCTGATGCACAAAGCGCAATGATGGGCATGGGAGCTGGCGGTGCACTTATGTACCTAATCTTTGATGAAGATATGAAAAACTTCCCTGAAGTTCGTGATGAAATTGAGGAATATATTACAAATCTCGATCAATCTGGCGAATGGAAATCCCAAGACTTCTCATCAACCGGGATGTCAACGAATGAAGTCAGCTATACATTCTATAGTGAAGATTTAGATAAGCTGAATGAATCAGTGAAAAAAGTAGAATCTGTGTTAAAAAAGAATGATGGTTTAGAAGATGTTACTACAACAGCTGAAGATGCTTATGTAGAATATACATTTAAAGTAAATCAGGAAGAATTATTACAATATGGGTTAACAGCTGGTCAGCTCCTTGCGACACTAAGCCCTAACAATTCAAAAGATGTATTAACAACGATTGAAAAAGACGGTGAGGAGCTTGATGTTATTGTCCAACAAGAAAAATCAGCACAGCCGAAATCAATCGACGATATGCTAGACACTGAAATTCCAACTGCTACAGGGCAAACAATGCCACTTTCAGAGCTTGTGGATGTAGAAGAAGGAACTACTCTAAATACGCTTTCTCGTAGTAAAGGTGAATACTATGCAACTGTATCAGGAAAAATCCTTGGTGATGATGTTTCGAAAGTAACAAATGAAGTAGATAAAGAAATCGATAAAATCGACTTACCAAAAGGCGTTACAATGGGAGTTGCGGGTGTAACTGCAGATATGAATGAAACATTCACACAGTTAGGTATTGCTATGATTGCTGCTGTTGCGATCGTGTACTTTATCCTTGTTGTTACATTCCGTGAAGGGGTTGCCCCATTCTCGATTCTATTCAGTTTACCATTCGCTGTTATCGGTTCGTTTGTCGGATTGTACCTATCAGGTCAAACCATTTCTGTTTCGGTAATGATGGGGCTCTTAATGTTAATTGGTATTGTTGTAACGAATGCCATTGTATTAGTAGACCGAATCATTCATATGGAACGAGATGGAATGAATATGCGTGAAGCGATTCTTGAAGCAGGATCAACACGTCTTCGTCCGATTCTAATGACAGCTATTGCAACAATTGGTGCATTAATTCCATTAGCAGTTGGTTCTGGTGGTAGTGGATTAATCTCTAAAGACCTTGGTATTACTGTTATTGGTGGTTTAATCAGTTCTACTTTGTTAACACTTGTTATCGTCCCTATTGTTTATGAAGTTCTTTCCAAACTATTTAAGAAAAATCGTAAAGATATTGACGAAAGCTAATGCTATATGACAAAAGCCAGTGAAGGTTTCTTCACTGGCTTTTGTCTGTCTTCTTTTCCTCTGATTTAGCTATTATAGTGGGATGAATGCTGCTTCTACTGGCTGTTTTTGTAGTTATGGCTTGTATCTCCTTCATGAACGCTACTTCCACTGTTTTTCCTTGCATTTCTGGTTTTCATTTCCCTGATGAACACCACTTCCTTCAGGGTTTCTTGCCAATATGGTTTTCATCCCCTCTATGAACGCCACTTCCACTGTTTTTCCTTGCAATTATGACTTTCATTTCCCTGATGAACACCACTTCCTTCAGGGTTTCTTGCCAATATGGTTTTCATCCCCTCTATGAATGCCATTTCTACCGCTTTTCCTTACAATTGTAGTTTTCATTTCCTTCATGAACATCATCATCCCCAAAAAATGATTGCACAAGTTCTTTCATAAAATAAGCCATTCAGGAAAAACTATTTTCTATACTATAATGGAAAGGGTTTTATCATGAAAATAAATTGTTCCAATGAATATGATCCATTAAAAACAGTAGTCTTAGTTTCTCCTGAATATATGGCTATTAAAGTCCCTATAAATGATATTCAAAAAAAACATGCAAAGAAAAATATTGATAAAAAACTTGCTGTAAAACAGCATGAAATGTTTATAGAAACTCTGCAAAAAAATGGAGTGGAAATAATCCTTCTTCCAGCAGAAGAAAAATACCATGAACAGGTTTTTACAAGAGATATCGGATTCACCTTAGGAAGTCAGATCTTTGTGGCAGAAATGGCA
Organism: Niallia sp. FSL W8-0951; assembly: GCF_038006525.1. Lineage (NCBI taxonomy): Bacteria > Bacillati > Bacillota > Bacilli > Caryophanales > Bacillaceae > Niallia > Niallia sp. FSL W8-0951. The sequence goes on along the minus strand of NZ_JBBOVK010000001.1, from coordinate 248,663 downwards.
CGAGATGCTAGACACGGAGAAGAAAGAGTTTTAATAGATTATTTAAAGAAAAAAGAAATCACTTATACAGATATTAAAGGCAATTTTATTGAAGGCGGTGATGTAATTATTGACGGGAAAACAATTTTTGCAGGCATCAGTCAGCGTACAAATGAAGCAGCTATCCGCCATTTACAGAACTTGATGCCTTCTTATGATGTCATAGCTGTCCCTTTTACGGATACATATCTCCATCTAGATTGTGTCTTTAATATTCTTTCTCCTACAGAGGGATTAATTTTTCCAGGAGAATTTCATAAAGAAAAAGAAAAATTACTGCGAGAACGATATGATTTCATTCACGTAAGCGCTAAAGAGCAAGAAACATTAGGTACAAATGTATTATCCATTGGCAACAAAAAGGTAATTAGTTTACCTATGAATGAAGGGGTTAATAAAGAATTGCAAAAAAGAGGGTATGAAGTTCTCGAGGTTGATTTTTCCGAAATCATTAAATCTGGTGGGTCCTTTCGTTGTTGTTCCATGCCCTTACTTAGAGAATAGGTAAAGGTAAATTTCATCAGTGGGGAAAAATCCCCGCTGATTTATTCTAGTTAAGTTTATATCTTCCGGTCCGTTAACATTTCCTTTAGATTTCGCAAACTAATTTCAATGCTTTCCAATGGAGTTCTTCTAGTTGCATCCTGTTCAATAATCCACCATTGGATATCTGCGTCCTCTCCTTTTTCAAGAATTGCTTGAAAATCAATACTTCCTGTACCTACCTCAGCAAAGAATTGTTCTTCATCTGTTGTCATATCCTTTAAATGAATAAGCTTCATTCTATCTTTATATGTATCAATCCATTTTGCTGGGTCATAGTCTCGCTTCGAAAGCCAGTATACATCCGGTTCTGCAAAAACTAATGTAGGATCTGTATCTTCCATTATCGTGGCTAATGCCGTTCTTCCATCACGCAATGTATCTAATTCAAAATCATGATTATGATAACAAAGAGATATCCCTGCTTTTCGACATTCTGCTCCTGCCATATTCAAGAAAGCAATTAGTGATTGATAATCCGCTTCTGTTCTTTTGTCTGGTAAAAGATAGGGACATACTAAAAATTTACTCCCTAATACTAATTGATCTTGAATAACCTGAGAAAGATCGCTCTCCAAATCAACTAATGGTACATGGCATGCTGCTACTCGTAAATTTAGTTCATCCAATAATTCCTTTAATTCTGCTACAGGAATTCCCCCATATCCAGCAAGCTCTACTCCTTGAAATCCAATATCCGCCACTTTACGGAGGGTTCCGCGAAAATCCTTCTCACACTCATTTCTTAACGTATACATTTGGATGGCAATCGGTATATTCCTCACTTGTACTTCCTCCTCCTTGTTATTCCTTTACCCCAACTACTCCCTAAAGGGATAGTCAGACAAAATAAGCACTCCCTATCATTGTACATGAGAACGTTATCATTTTGCAGATTAATATGGTAAATCGCTGATTTTTTTGGTAAAATGAGCAAAAATCAATTGGAGGTATATGCCTTTGGAAAACCATATCAGAAAAGTGATTGACCAAACGGAAAAGGAATTTAACATAAAGGTGCTTTATGCATGTGAATCCGGAAGTCGGGCATGGGGCTTTCCATCCAAGGATAGTGATTATGATGTTCGGTTTATTTATATTCACCAGCCAAACTGGTACTTATCGATTGATCGCGGCCGAGATGTAATCGAGATTCCAAACCATGATTCATTATCAATCCCTGTTGATCCCTTATTAGATATGAGCGGCTGGGAACTAACTAAAACGCTTAAGCTTTTTCGCAAGTCCAATCCCCCGTTATTAGAATGGTTACGCTCTAATATGGTATATTATCAGCGTTTTTCAACCATCGATAAAATGAAAGAACTAGAAAAAGAAATATTCTCGCCTGCTTCCATTATCTATCATTATTTAAATATGGCAAAAGGAAATTTTCGAGAATACCTACAAGGAGATACAGTTAAAATCAAAAAATATTTTTATGTATTGAGGCCAATTTTAGCAGCAAAGTGGACTCAAATATACCAAACGGTTCCGCCAATGGAATTCGAAACATTAGTACAAGAACTTATCCCTGCTGGTGACCTTCTTACAAGTATTATAACTTTATTAGAAAGAAAAAAATCTGGCGAAGAATTATCACTCGAACCACGAATCAATCTTATTAATACATTCTTAGAAAGTGAGATTTACCAGCTAGAAGCGTACGCAAAAGGGTTGCAAAAAAATTCGGAAGATCCAACCGAACAATTAAATGAACTATTTCGATTTTCATTAAAAGAAGTCTGGAATTATTAAAAGAGGTCATTGAAAAAGCGTTTATGTGAGAACAACACTTTTTCATGACCTTGTTTAGTTATTACCTAGTTCTATTTAAAAAATGATTACTTTTGCATACGAAAGTGGTTAACATGAATAAGCTAAATATAAGGAACAACAGAATGCTAATCCTTAAAATATGGATTCAAATGAATTAGCACTTCATTAATATTATCGTGCTTTGCCATTAATTTCTTTTTTATTTTTCTAGATAAATCATGACCTTCCTTAATGGTTTTATCGTAATCGATTGAGATACGTAAATCGACTAATATATAGTGACCATGTTCTCTAGCACGGAGTCGGTCAATTCGCTTTACTTCAGCAAATGAAGAAATTATGTCATGATATTCTGCTAAAATTGCCAAATCTATATTCCGCTCCAGTAAAATATCAAAAGCTTCACTTACCATTTCCTTCGCAATTTTAAAAATCAAATAAGCAACAATGATCGTTGCAATCTTATCTCCATAAAGAAATAAATGTATATTCAACTTTTCTCCAAGGATAGAGAAAAGAACACCTATTGCTGCTGCAATGGATGCCACAATATCAGCCTTATGATCATAAGCAATTGCTTCAATTGCTTTACTGCTTTGTTCCTTCGCAATCCTCTTACTATATCGATATAATAGCACTTTCGAAATATAAGAAATAACAGCAACCCACATTGCAATCATACTTGGTGTTGTGATGGGATGGAATAACCCAATTATTACTTCATATACCAAGTAGATAGAGACACATAAAAGAATCATACCAACAATACCAGATACAATTATTTCTGCCTTACCATGTCCATATGGGTGTTCCTGATCTGCCGGTTTATTCGCAATTTTAATAACGACTAAAACAAGAACAGAGGCAAACACATCTGCAGCTGAGTGAATCCCATCGGCAAAAACCGCATCACTATTCCCTATCCAACCCACTATTATTTTCCCAATTGTTAAAATAATATTACTAATTACACTAATCCAAGCTACTCGTTTGGCTAGCAATTCTCTCGATCCCAAATCTCATCAACCTCTTTTATTTTCCAAAAATTTCAATACACTTAAAAAGTCAACTTAAACATATTAGCAGAAAAGAAAGCAGTGGGTCTAGAGAAAAAAAGTTGCCTTCTTACAAATTAATCATTTACTTTTCTTTACGAATGTATTCGTTTGTGGGATAAATCAAAGTAAGAAAATAAGTTATATTCTTTATGGATGATTATTTTTGGATAGTTATGTTGCGAGGAATGAAGCTAACATTTAAATTCAAGTTGGTTTAAATACGGTCAATAAACCAAAATATAATATTATATCAGTCAAAGTGAGGAATTTATCAGCCGCTTTGGATTTAATAGCTAATGTGAGACGGATTTCAGCCTCTGCGAGCAGCTTTTCAGCCAAACTATGGAATTTATCAGCCAAAGCGCAGGGAGAATCAGCCAAACTTGAAAAATATCAGCTAAAACTGCAGAGATATCAGCCAAACTAAGATAATTTCAGCCAAAACTGCAGATGTATCAGCCAAACTTGAAAAATATCAGCCAATACTGCAGGGATATCAGCCAAACTAAGATAATTTCAGCCAAACTCCCAATTTTTCAGCAATTACCATAAATAACTACTAGCCCCTGCTTATTTTAGCATGGGGCTTCTCTTTCCTAAGATTACAACTTACGGGCATTTTTTATTATACTTTTTTGGGTAAAACTATATTTATTGCTGATTTTTTTCCAATAGTAGAATAACCAAAGTTTTATTTTTTGCCATTTATATATATTTGCTTTTGTATACTGCAATTCTTGCCAAGCAGAATCTAATTTATTTGCCTCTAGTAATCTTTTACTATAGTCCAATTTTAATTTTGACAAATACAAATCGATATAAGGAAATTCTTCTTTATGAAGCAAATTCTCTAATGAATAAATGATTGGATAGCGATTTAATATGGTCAAATCCATACATACACTGTTTTCTAACCCGCGATAATAAATGGCATAGCTTTCATTGATATAGGCAATCGAATAGTTCATCCCAATTCTTAACCACATATCTTGATCTTCTCCAAGAGGCTCTCCTTCTTTAAATAAACCTATTTTATCAAAAACTTGCTTTCGGACTGCGATTGCAGAAGAAATGATTGGTAAATCCTTTAATGTTTTTTCAACATAGTTTGTAAATATCCCTTCCCACTTTTCAGGCGTTTGATAAATAGATGGGATTATTTTCTTTTTTGTCGGCAGAACGATTTCATAGCTTGTTGCATAAGCACCACATTCAGGATATTTATCTTTTAAATATATAATTTTCTCAAGAAAACCAGGTTTCCACTCATCATCTGCATCAATAAACGTAATTAATTCAGCGGTAGCGGCAAGTATCCCCTTGTTTCTAGCTGCTGAGGCACCTTTGTGTTCCATCTTAAGTACCTTAATCCGATCGTCGGCCCAAGTTTCCGCTCTTTCAACACTGCCATCTGTTGAACCATCATCTACAATAATAATCTCAAAATCTTGAAATGTTTGCGAAAGAATGGACATAATTGTTCGTTCAATATATTGTTCTTTATTATATAGCGGAATAACTACTGAGACAGCGACCATCTTGCACCCTCCCAATTTTTCATCGCTAGTGATTGTGCAGCCTTTATCGATAGTTTTGGATACCTATATTGGCCAGCTATAATTTGTTCAAGAGCATGCCATATACTTTCCTCTTCAAAGGAATGGGATGGAATAATATACTCTTTATCTGCTTGAATTTGCTTGGCCCATCCATCACATTTAGGATGATAAGAAAGAATGATCGTCGGTGTATTTGTAATATAGCCAAATACAGAGCTATGAAGTCTCATCCCAATCAATCCTTTTAAGGAGGCAATGGTTCGAAGAGTGTTTATTGGATCCTTATCATAAGACAGATGCTTAATAGGAATTTTTGTGTGTAATTGGTCGATGACTTCACGGTGAATGTCTTGATCTCCAAAAAGAGGATGGCCATTAAAATCAATAAAGACTAACTCTTCTATTTCCTCCTGGTTAAGTCCATTTAAAACATTGACTATTTTTTTCATTCTCGTCTTTTCAATACTTGTATCTCCACCAATATATCTCTCATAGTGACATAAGGAAATTCCTAAACCTTTTCTAGCATGCAACCCATTAAAATTTTCACCAACAACAAGTGGTAAAAGGACTGCTAAATCAAATGTTAATTCTACCTTTATATCGGAAGAGAAAGAACGAATTAATTCATAGCTTTCTTCATCTCTACAGCCAATATAATTAAATTTTTCGATAAGCTTTTTACATGCACCTTCAGCAGCCGAATCTCTAAATGGTCCAAAGGATACCCCAATTGCAGCTGCTCCTTTCCCTCTATTTAAATCGATTAAATCGCTATCTCTTGTCATTTTATCTGTCGAATGAAAAACAGAGCCGCCGCCAAATAAAATAAAATCACTCTCATAACAATGCCTGTACAAACGAAGTAAGTTTTCATTACGTTCTTGTTCTTCTTGAACAAAAAGTGCTTCCATTTCTGCATTCAATGGCAGAACAGGCTTTTGTATACATGTCCCATAGATTTTATCCCCAGATAGAAATTTCCGGCTTCCCCAAGAGGATACTAGTAACAATGCATCATCTCCGACATTCTGTTCTCCATAATAACCTGAAAGAATAATCTTACTCATCTAAGTGCTCCTCCTACCTCTCATATCTCTTAATAGTATATGGACAATCCATAAAATGGTGACTAGCAGTTAACATTTGGACCATTTGCTATGGTCCGATTTATGGGGGACAAGAATAGTATATATAGTAAACATTAGGGAAAGGACATGATGCTGATGACATTAAAGAAGAAAAAAAAGATACTTTTTATTACAAAAAATTGGGAAAATGGGATAGAAAGAAATACGTATTATTTAACAAAAGAATTAAAAAAATACGTTGATATAAGAACCTGGGAGGAAGACGGTAATATAAGTGAAACATTACAGAAAATGAACTTTCAGCCTGACTTTATCCTAGTAAATGATTTACGACCTACCCGATCACCAAAAGTAACTGGACTAAAGGACTGCAATATTCCGTTCGGGATTATCATGCATGATTTAAAATACCAAATGGATCAAAGAAGAGCATTCATTAAAGAAAATAATGTGAAATATATTTTTACCCATTATAGAGATTCTTTTTTGGAATGGTATCCAGAATTTAAAGATAAAATGATATGGTTTCCCCATTATGTAAATATTGATGTATTTAGTGACTTCAAGCAACCGAAAACAATTGATTATTTAATGATGGGTGCTGTCCATCCTACTATTTATCCATTACGTCAAAAAATTCTTGATCAAATGAAAAGTTTATCAAATTTCACCTATCATGAGCATCCTGGCTATTTACACCAACAGTATGATGAGAAATCGTTCAAAGTAGCGAGCAGCTTTGCACAAGAACTGAACAAAGCAAAGATTTTTTTTACTTGTGATTCCATTTATCATTATCCTGTAATGAAATATTATGAGACTTTAGCTTGTAATACTTTATTACTAGCTTCTTGCACAAAAGAGATTAAAGATTTAGGATTCATTCCTGGTGTTCATTTCATTGAAATCGATGAGGAGAATTTTATGCGAAAGGCACAATATCATTTAAAAAATTATGAAACATTAGGGAAAAAAATTGCTTTAAATGGCTATAAAATGGTAAGAAAAAAACATTCTGTACAAGTTCGAGCGCAGCAGCTCCTTGATCATATTGAAGAGATTCTTGCTAAGGAAGGGGGCAATGAACAATGAGAATATTATATCTTGGTTATTTGGGCGTTAATAACATTGGAGATGAAGTTTGTTATGAAGCATTCGCTCAAGCTTGCAAAAGATGGCTTCACGAAGACTATACTTTATTTTCCTACCCAATTAATTCTTCTAAAACCCTAAAAGAATTATATGGAGAAAAACCATTTGATATCGTTATTCTAGGAGGAGGCTCTTTATTTCAAGGCAATTTCTTTATCGATTTGGCATTAGAGGCAATCGAAATGAAACTTCCTCTATATTGCTATGGAACAGGCATTGATTATATGACGGAAGAAACAGTTGAATCCTTTAAAAGGGGTGAATTTCAGTTATCCTCCACCACCTTCAATAATAAAGAGATTAATAGAGATAAAATAAAAAAAGTGATTGAATACTCCACATTCGCAGGTCTTAGAGGACCACTTACACAGAAGTATATAAAGACTTTAAATCCTTCGCCAACGAGTAATTACCAGATAATTGGTGACTCTGGGATGCTATTTACACCCCAAGAAGACGACTATATAAAAAGTAAATACTTGCAGGATCAGGATAAAAAAATAATTGCGGTCAATTGGGGAACCACCCAAAACATCCTTTTTGGCTACGATGAATATAAACTTAAAAATCAAATTATTAAAGCATGTACCAATCTTTTAAAAAAAGGATATCAAATTGTTATTTTTCCAATGTGGGATTTAGATGTCCCTCACTGCAAGGAACTATATGAGAGCATAAAGAAGAAAGGAAAAGTCACATTCATTCCAGAAGTTTGCACAGCTTCACAAATTTATTCTTTCTTATCGCTTTGCCACTTTTCTCTTAACTTAAAGCTGCATGCAAATGTACTTTCTGCATCAAGCGGTACCCCGTTCTTCCAATTAGCTTATCGCTCAAAGGGTGTAGATTTCGCCGCCTCTGTCCATCAATTACCTTATACGTTACTAACCAATACGGAGAAACTAGCTGAAACGATTGAAAACAAAGAATTTTATTTAACAAGCAATAAGAACCGAAAAAAGCTTAAATTAGCAAAAGAGAGAATTGTCGCAAGACATAAAGACTTTATCTTGTCATTAAAAAAGTAATTTAAAAGGGATGTTCCTTTTCTGCGGAACATCCCTTTTATATATATAAAAAGTGGCGTATAACCGATGATTTACAAAAAATAAAATAGAAGCTCTTTAAACCTCTCCCTTTTATGGAACCATTCTCTAATAAAGGGAAGGAAGGCTTCTATTAATCGGCTGATTTTATTTTTCATAATCATTTATCTGTTTTAAGCATAGCTCGTAAACGTCCACTTTTTGATACAATCTATACCATTCCACTGTATAATAAACAGTCTGATCAATATTCCATTTGGGATGCCAATCTAAATAATACTTTGCTTTATTTATATCTAAACTAAGAAGCTTTGCTTCATGTTCTGCGGAATAAGAAGGTTCTGCTTCCCATGTGCCACCATTCCAGTGTTCCACAATTTTTTCGGCTAGCTGTTGTACGGTTATCACACTATCTGATTCTGGTCCAAAATTCCAGCTTTCCGCATATTGTGTTTTTCCCTCGTATAGATAGGCACCTATTTTTAAATAACCTGAAAGCGGCTCTAATACATGCTGCCACGGACGAACAGAATGAGGAGAGCGTAATTTAATCGCTTGATCAGACATTAAGGAACGAACGCTATCAGGAATAATGCGATTTTCCGACCAATCCCCCCCTCCTATTACATTTCCTGCTCGTACAGAAGCAATTAACTTACCATGCTTAGAATATGACTCAATTGGAAAGAAGGAATGCTGATAAGAAGAGATTAATAGTTCGCAGCATCCTTTACTGGAACTATACGGATCATATCCTCCCATCGGGTCTGTTTCGCGATAGCCCCATACCCATTCTTTATTATCATAACACTTATCACTCGTTACCATTACACCTGCTTTTACAGAAGGTGACTTTCTGATTGCTTCTAACACTTGCATTGTCCCCATTACATTCACTTCATACGTATAGACAGGGTCTCGATAAGATTGCTTTACTAATGGCTGTGCTGCCAAATGAAAGACGATTTCAGGTTGATATTCTTCAAAAACTGCTTGTAGTTTAGCTGCATCACGAATATCTCCCCTAATATCCTTCACTTTATTGTTCAGTTTTGCTAATTTAAATAAACTCTCTTCTCCAATTGGATCTAAAGAATAACCAATTACATTCGCGCCATACTTCATTAACCAAATAGCCAGCCAGGAGCCTTTAAAACCAGTATGACCAGTTATTAGAACCGTTTTATTTTTATAAATTTTTCGCCAATCAGTTGTCATAACTAACACCTCCACTCCCATTAATGAAAATGATAATAACTTTTATACCAGGCAATGGTTTTCTTTATCCCCTCTTCTACGGAAACAGCTGGAGTCCATCCAAGCACTTTTTGAATCTTTGCAATATCAGGGATAGGCGCATTTCTTTCATTCTCTCTTTTGGGAATGGCGCCATATAATGGTACTTGCTTTGTACCTAAATGCAGATAAATCAAATCAACAAAATATCGTAAAGGAAAGGCATTTCCAGAAGCTATATTTAAAATTGTATTATTACTTCCTTCATATGTGGCTGCAAGGATTAAACCGTCAACAATATTGCCGACATAAGTATAATCACGGTATTGATCACATGACGTTAATTTCACCTCGTCACCACGCAGTACTTTATCAATAATATGAGAGAATAATTTATGATTATCTTCTGCTTCCCCGAAAATATTAAATGCCCGTAAGGTGATAATGGGAAGCTTATATTCCTGTGCTAACTGATGGGAAATAATAGTAGATGCTGCTTTTGTACTTCCATAGATATCAACTGGTTCTAATAACATATCTTCATGAATCTTTTCCTTTTTATCTCCATATTCAGAACTACTGCCAAGACAAATAATTTTTTTACAATTGGTATCTTTGGCTGCAAATAAAATATTCATCGTTCCAACAATATTAGTTTCATATGCAAGTAAGTCATTTCTGTTACTTGGGTTTGTTCCATAAGCTGCTAAATGAAAAATATAATCTGGTTTAAATTCATGGATAATTCGACATATGTCTGAGCGATTTTGAATATTTGCCTCATATTTTTTTAAATGAGGCAAATATTCCTGTACTCTCCAAGGATTGGAATGTTCCCGAACAATGACAGCGATAGACGCATTTTCTTTCACAAGCTGTTTAATAAGATGGGATCCAATAAAACCATAAGCACCTGTGACTAACACTTTTTTATTTTTCAACTTCATGTCACCCACCTCTTATAATGAGGCAATGGAATAAGGATTTTTGGCTATATATCCGCTAGGAAGATTAGCAAAGAATTGAGTGTTATTAGATAAGCTGCTCAATATCTCCTTTACTTTCGTTAAATACGGATTATAAATATACATTAAAGTGGAGGATGAAATGTCTACTTTTTCCAGCTTCCACAGATCAAATTCATTCTCATTTAAGATCAGCAGGCTTCCAAAATGAAAAAATATCAATGGGTTATTGTCAATATATACATTATTCTCCCTCGTGGTTACTTCTTGTTCTGTATTGTTCAAAATAAGATTCCATGGAGCAGCGTTAATTCCTGGGTTTTGATTCACTTTAATATTTTCAAATAATTCAGGAATACGATCTAAATACAATTGATCTCCCCATGATTTACGTTCATCGTTATAAACCTCTGAACATTCTTCTAAACACTTCTTCTTCCACCAATTTAGAATTTTTCGGCTATTTCGTTCGTTTTTGAAGCCGATAAATCCCGCTTGATATTGTCCATGGAAATGTTCCAGCACCTCCGTTCCGCGTTGACGACATAAATAAACAGAAAATCTACCAAAGTCATCAATTACAGAAAGTGGGTTGGAGAAGAAATATAAATCACTGTCACAATAGAAGAGATGGTCAATATCTGCGTGGGTGGATAGTAAGTGTTCCAGTAACGTCGCTTTTATTGTCCAACAATATTCTTGCAGCGTTCGTTGTTGTTTTATCTCTTTTAATTGTGAAGTTTCAAAGGACTCTACTGGTATTAGCGTGACATTTTTTAAGTTTAGATTGGATAAGACATCATAAGTTTCGGAATCCATTGTACAAATCCACATATGAAAATTATCTATTTGTCTGCTAAGCGAGTGATACATTGCAAGTCCTTTAACTAAATATTCTTTACTAAATATGGAGGTTAATAATAAATAGTTATTATATTTAATCATTCTTTTTTTCAATTTTGTTGATTGGTATTTTGTCTTCGCTTGAAGAAAGTCTTTTGTTGATAATGTTGCCTTAATAATGCCAGGATAACTATTTTGATAGTTTTTGATTAGTTTTTCTAAAAGATCAAGGTATGGAACATAAATATAATTCATAATTTCCTTTTGAATATTTAATTGATGCATACTCCATAAATCATATTTATCACTATCATATATGGTTATACAGGAAAAATGATAAGCAACAAGTGGATCGTTATTGATAAAAACATTATCCCCTTGTAAAGAAACGTTGAAATCATTATTGTAGATTATATTCCAAGGCGCAGCATTTACTCCTAAATTAGAGGATATTCGCACGTTATCATACATTTTCGGCAATTGATCTAAATACTTTTGATCTCCAAAACGTCCATTGTTCTCAACGACTCCACACCATTCAATGCAGCGATCCTTCCACCATTGAACAGCTGACAATCCAATTTCATCTTTTCTAAATCCAATAATACCTGCTTGATACTTTCCATATTTTTGTTCTACCCAATCTAGATCTCTTTGTGGAGTCAAAAAGATGGAAGCAGAACCCCACTCATTAAAAATACTTGCTGGATTAGAGAAGAAATAAATATCTCCGTCGCAGTATAATACTTGCTCAATATCATTATTTTTTAAGATATATTCAATTAAGAAAGATTTTAATGTCCAGCAATATTCATTAATCATTCGTTCTTGTTTAACTGCTCTTAATTGATCATTCTCTATTTCTTCTACTCTAATAAGATGCATATTTTTTAAATTTTTTTCATTTAAAAATTTGTGCGTAATAGCATCCGTACAACACACCCATAAGTTGAAGTTATCACTATTTTTAGCAAGAGACTCATAAACCGCCATAATCTTAATGCAATATTCTTTGCCGGCAATCACACAAAAGTTTTGATTGGTTGATGCGATTGGCTCTGTTGGCGATAATTTAGTTTGCTCTTTTGTCTTTACTAATACTATTTGTTGATTTTCTTCTTTTAACGTTTCTTGCTTTGCTTTTTCTTTTGCTGCTGCCTTTTGTCTTGCTTTTTCTTTTGCTGCTGCCTCTTGTCTTGCTTTTTCTTTTGCCGCTGCCTCTTGTCTTGCTTTTTCTTTTGCTGCTGCCTCTTGTCTCGCTTTTTCTTTTGCTGCTGCCTCTTGTCTCGCTTTTTCTTTTGCCGCCGCTTCTTGTCTTGCTTTTTCTTTTGCTGCTGCCTCTTGTCTTGCTTTTTCTTTTGCTGCTGCCTCTTGTTTTGCTTTTTCTTTTGCTGCTCCCTCTTGTCTTGCTTTTTCTTTTGCTGCTGCCTCTTGTCTCGCTTTTTCTTTTGCCGCTGCCTCTTGTTTTGCTTTTTCTTTTGCTGCTGCCTCTTGTTTTGCTTTTTCTTTTGCTGCTGCCTCTTGTTTTGCTTTTTCTTTTGCTGCTGCCTCTTGTTTTGCTTTTTCTTTTGCTGCTGCCTCTTGTTTTGCTTTTTCTTTTGCTGCTGCCTCTTGTTTTGCTTTTTCTTTTGCTGCTGCCTCTTGTTTTGCTTTTTCTTTTGCTGCTGCCTCTTGTTTTGCTTTTTCTTTTGCTGCTGCCTCTTGTTTTGCTTTTTCTTTTGCTGCTGCCTCTTGTTTTGCTTTTTCTTTTGCTGCTGCCTCTTGTTTTGCTTTTTCTTTTGCTGCTGCCTCTTGTTTTGCTTTTTCTTTTGCTGCTGCCTCTTGTCTCGCTTTTTCTTGATCGACTACTTCTGCATTTTGTGTAATAGCCCCTATTGTTTCCTGGGCATTTTCATAAACCACTGGAGTTTGTGCAGCTATATTCTCCGATGTGGAAGTTTCTTCTTGTGGTGAAGGTAATTCCAGTACCCTATTATTTTTCCTGGCCCCATTTATAATATCAACTAAATTATCTACATGGAATTTCACTGAAATCTCTTTTGAAAATAGTTGAATATTTAACGTGGCTGACTTTTCTTGTTTCTCATTACTCGACAATGCTTTTAAAAAGTCTGATATGATATTTTTTTTTAGCCATTTCATGGCAATCCTCTCTCTCCCTTATATCTATTGTTCTTTTTTCCAAATCTTTCTTGCGTCTTCCAAATCCTTTGGCGTATCAATAGATATCCATGTTCCTTCATGCAAATAGACAGCAAGTTCTCTCTTTTCAATTAACTTTCTTAATGGCTCTTCCTCTAACACACAATCTGGCTGGGCTGATAGATACTGAAAGAACTCCTTATTACAAACAAAAAATCCCCCATTAATCCAGTCATCTAAAATCGGCTTTTCAGAAAAGCGATTAGCAATTCCATCTTCTATATCAAGTACTCCATATTGATTATTTTTTTTGATGCCTGTAAGTGTAACTGCTTTTCCTTTTTCTTTGTGAAAGGCAATAAGTTTATCTAAATCAATATCAGACAAACCATCCCCGTAGGTTAATAGAAAGATATCATCATCCATATAGGGCTCTAACTGTTTAATTCGTGCTCCAGTCATTGTATCTTGACCAGTATCTATACAAGTTATTGTCCATGGCTCTGTTTTTTCTAGAATGGTATATTGATTGTTTGCTAAATCAATTTGTATATTATTGTTTCTCCAGGCTGAATTAACAAAGTAATCTTTTATCTGGTCTCCTTTATAGCCCACTGGCAAAATGAACTCTTGATGACCATATTCACTATAATGCTTCATAATATGCCATATAATCGGCTTCCCATTAACATCAGCTAAGGCTTTTGGTATATTCTCTGTTAAGCCTCTCATTCTCATTCCTTTGCCCCCACATAAAATTACAACTTTCATTCTTTCACCTCTTCTCTTAGTATTTTCATGCCATTATATGTACAGGCTACTAATGATGCATAGGTTGTTTCCTTAGGTTTAGTAAGATATAGGCGCATTTTTGAGTAATTTGGAGGAGAAACTTATCAGACTGTCCCTTTTTTGGAGGATATTATTGTTCTTTACGCTTATTACTGTAGCGAAGACAAAAAAACACTTTTTATAAATTTATATCTAAAGAAAGAGGAGAAATTATAATTTTTTCTGGATAAGGGGGAATTTCAAACACATATAAAAAATCCTACAGTTTTACCTGTAGGCTGTGTTTATCCCTTTTCTGAATAAAAAAGCTATAAGGCAAATTTACCTCATAGCTTTTTATTATCTTATCCTATTCTAATCTCATTACCTTCTACTATCACTTTTTCATTCTCTTCAAGGTTAGTAAATACCATTGGTGTAATGATGGAAGGAACCTTTGTTTTAATTGCATCAAAATCAATTTCCATTAATTTTTGTCCTTGTTTTACTTTATCTCCATCTTTAACAAAAGAAGTAAACCCTTCCCCTTTTAAACTAACTGTATCTAATCCAACATGAATTAAGATTTCTTTTCCATTGTTATCAGTCATGCTTACTGCATGCTTTGTTGGAAACACATTCATAATTTGTCCGTCTGCTGGAGCAACTAATACGCCATTGGATGGATCAACCGCTATGCCGTCTCCCATCATTTTTTGCGCAAATACTGGATCTGGAACTTCTGTAATGCTTAATAGCTTTCCTTCTAATGGTTGAATATAAGTTTGAGCCGTATTCGTTTTTTCTTCCTTATTTCTCTTAAATAGATTTTTAAACAAGGTAGCACCCTCCAATAAAAGATTCACTTCCTATTTTAACTTAATAACAAAAATTTTCCCATAAATCTAATAAATAATATTTCTAAAAGCCTATATCTGCACGAAATATTATTACTTTATATAATAGACAATAGACTCATATGCTCTTAGCTTTATACTTTCTCTCATGGAATCGGAATCAGGATAATTAGATAGAAGAATGGTACCTGTTAATCCTGTCCAATCAATGTGCTCTGGTAAAGTAAATGTCACTTCTTCTTCATAGAAATTATTAACGACTAATAATTTCTCTTTGTCTGTACTGCGTAAATAGGCAAATATTTTATCATCTTCAGGAGCAAGTAGTTCATAATCTCCGTCTGTAATGATATTGTATTCTTTCCGCAGCTGGATAAGTTTTTGATAGTGATAGAAAATAGACTCTTTATCCTTTAATGCATTTTCTGCATTTAGCTCTCGATAATTTCGAGCCGTTTCAATCCATGGCGTTCCATCCGTAAATCCAGCATTTTTCTCACCGTTCCACTGAACAGGTGTACGAGAGTTATCACGAGATTTTCTGCGCAAAATTTCGAGAATTTCTTCTTCTGATTTACCATTTGCTTGTAAAATATTATACATATTCAAAGATTCCACATCTCTATACTGATCAATCGAAGTAAATTTAGGATCTGTCATGCCAAATTCTTCTCCTTGGTAAATATAAGGAGTGCCTTGCATCATGTGGATGGTAGTAGCAAGCATTTTTGCAGATTCCTTATGGAATTCCCCATCATTCCCATAACGGGAAACAATACGTGGCTGATCATGGTTACACCAGAAAAGGGCATTCCATCCTCCCCCTTCATTCATACCAACTTGCCATTTAGATAAAATTTGTTTCAGAGCCTGAAAATCCATTTCGCCAATTTCCCACTTCTCTCCGTCGGGATAATCAACCTTTAGATGGTGGAAATTAAAAGTCATACTTAACTCATTTCGCTCAGGCTTTGTATATTTAACGCAATGCTCTAGTGTTGTAGAAGACATTTCTCCAACTGTCATACTGTCATATTTGGAAAATACTTCTTGATTCATTTCATGGATAAACTCATGCACACGAGGTCCATCTGTATAAAATTTCCTTCCATCTCCAGGCGCTGCGGAACCGTCATCATCTGGGAAATCTTGATTTTTTGAAATCAAATTAATGACATCAAGACGGAAACCATCTACCCCTTTTTCAAACCAAAATTGCATCATTTTATACACTTCATTACGAAGCTTCTCATTTTCCCAATTTAAATCAGCTTGCGTTACATCAAAAAGGTGTAAATAATACTGGCCTGTTTTTTCATCATACTGCCATGCATTTCCGCCAAATTTAGATTGCCAATTCGTTGGTTCACTGCCATCTTCTTTTCCATCTTTCCAAATATAAAAATCACGATATGGGTTATCTTTAGAAGATGCTGCTTGTTTAAACCATTCATGTTCCGTTGAAGTATGGTTAACAACGATATCCATAATAACTTTCAGACCTTTTTGATGGGCTTCCTTTAATAGCTGATCAAAATCTTCCATCGTTCCATATTCATGATGAATGGAATAATAATCACTAATATCATAGCCATTATCCTTTTGAGGAGAAGCATAAATAGGTGTTAACCACAATACATCTACCCCTAATTCTTTTAAATAATCTAATCTTTTAATAATCCCTTGAATATCTCCTACTCCGTTTCCTGTTGTATCTTGAAAACTCTTCGGATAAATTTGATACACAACTGCCTTTTGCCACCATTCTTGTTTCATCTATATACACCACCGATGTGAAAATTATATTCTTTTTCCTGTCTGTAAAAAAAACAATACAGTTAATATTTACGTTTTTTTACTTCCTATTTAATTACTAGTACTTCCTCAAAAGGCATACGAATCGGTTTGACATTATAGCAAATGTTACTTCGATATGATTCGGCATTTGAACAAGACTAATGATTTTTATTCTCTTTCATCATAACATGTATATACAAGTTGTCAACTGATTAGTAATGCGTTTTCAAAACCTCTTTGTCCTAAACCAAATTAGTTCCTACCCCTAACTTGTCCGTATAAACTTCCTTACATTTTCCGCTCTTTTTTCTGTATTCCATTAAAAGAAGGATTTTTGTCAATTCCTTAAAAACCATTGGTCATTTACTGCTTTTTTTGATAAGATATCCCTATAATTTTTAGAATTTAATTTAATTAATCAATAATATTCTCTTTCTTGTATAGATAAAAAACATTGATATAGATAATGCTAAATAGAAATGTAAAACGGTTGATCATTATCTTTACAGAAAGAACAGAAAAAATTAAGTAGAAGGAAAGGGCTGATTAAGACATAGAAAGCTTAAACTCCATTCTTTTTTTCTGAGAAATTATTAATTTATCACTGGTGGAAAAGCTCATTTACTCCACATATAATGTAGGAACATGTATACTATTAATAGAATTAAACTAGGAGTGAGCATTTTGAAGGATGAATTAGCTTATATTGGGAACAAAATCATAGAAAACAAGAACATCCTTGCTGAAAATACAAATAGGCTGCTTTCACAATTTTTACAACAGCAGACATCTAATTTTTCTCTCCCATATGCTGAAGAAGATATGCATAAATGGAATGCTAAGCTTTTCTTTATCTTAGCTGAAGCGTTAAAAGATAAGAAAGATTCGGAAGGAATAGAGTATTGGTCGGATAAAACTGGGAAAGCCTTTGTAAAGAACCATATTCCCTTACAATCTGCTCTGCGTTCCTTATCGATTTACCGAAATGTAATCTGGGACGTATTCACAGAGGAATTAGAACAGAAATCTTTCGCGCCGATTACCATGTTGGATGTTGGCAAGATTATTGATCCTATACTCGATGAAATTAGTGCTTACATAGGGCATATTTATGAAGAGCATAACACGCAGATTATGAAACTTGCTTATACCGCTTTAGAAGAGCTGTCTGTTCCAGTTGTTCCAATAGCAAAAGAAACGGCCATCATTCCTCTTATTGGGGAAATTGATACACAGCGGTCTCAATTAATTTTAGAAGTTGCGTTGCAGGAATCTGCCAATTTAAAAATCGAATATCTCATTTTGGATATTTCAGGGGTGCCAATCGTCGATACAATGGTGGCAGACAATTTATTTAAAGTCGTTCATGCCTTAGACCTAATTGGTGTTAAATCCATCGTTTCTGGTATTAGACCAGAAATTGCTCAAACAATTATTTCATTAGGAATCGACTTTAGCAAAATTACCACATGTGCCAATTTACACACGGCATTAGCTAGCATTGGCTTGAAGCGGGTCGTAGAATAAGATAAGGATGTCTTAAATAGTTAGTTAAACTCTTTAAGACATCCTTTATTATTTATGCTGTATATCTCTCTTTTTCTATTTCCTTTAATGATTTGCCCCGCGTTTCTGGTGCCATAACAAATCCCACGATTGCGGCAATTAACAAAAATCCAATCATAATTAAACCAGAAGTTTTAAATCCTAAAGTAGTAATCATTAATGGTACTACTAGGGAAATTAAGCCCACAGAAATACGTGCCGTTGCAAATAAGAAGCCTTGTGCTTTAGCTCTATATTTTGTATGAAACAACTCACTGGACCACAAGCCGTAAAATGCCTGCGCTCCAAAACCAGCTGCAACACCCCATAAAATTACAAATGTAAATAATTCAAACATTCCCATAGATCCTAAAGATAATACTAACCAAGCAACAATTCCTAACACTGCTCCAATTGTATAAAGTAGTTTTCTATTTACCTTATCTCCTAATTTAATAAAGACAAAATAAGTGGATGCAACAGTTAATATCCATAGGAAGGCTTGTAATAAATTAGCATGCGCAGCTGTTAATCCACCAACAGTTTCGTAGATATATGGCATAAAGTAACCCATCACTCCTGCCACTAAATTCCAGAACACATAAATTCCGATTAAAAGAACGATTGCTTGACGATTTGCTTTAATAGAGAAAAGTTCTTTAATAGGATTGGCGATTTTTTCCCCATTTTGTATTTGCGCTTTTTCTTTCTGTTTCTCTTCTTCCCAAATAACAGATTCATTGATTTGCTGTTGCATAACCCACGTTATTAAAGCGATTACAAAAAGTTGGGCAAATATTATTCTACTCCCTAATAAACCTAATGGTGCTAATAATACAGATAATAATAATGATATTGCTGGTCCTACTGACCATGCTAACTGACCATAGCCTATTCTAGCTGCCCTCTCCTTATCAGGTGCTTCTTCTGCAATATATGTCCAAGCAGCTGGAATCGCAGCACCTACAGCAATACCTGTAACAACATAACCAACTAATAGCATTGGAAAGTTAAAAGATAAAGTAATTAATAAAACACCAATCATATAAACAAGAAGGTCATATTTATAGATAAATTTTCTTCCATATTTATCTACCAAAATACCGCCTATTAAAGCACCTATTGCGGAGCCAAACCCATTAGCACTTAATGCACCCAATAAACCAAGCTTAAAATCATCTAAATGCAGGTATTCCATCCAAAGCGTCAATCCACCAGCACCAGCAACAATGGAACCCGCCTCAAGATAATTGGACATAGCTACTGTAATCGTAGCCTTTTTATTATTTTTTTTTATAGCAGTAGTCATCCCAGATCTTCCTTTCTATTCAAGATAAAATACACTTTTTAGTGGCTTACTAACAGGACTTTTGTCTGAATTCGTTTTCATTAAAGGCTCCATATAGTTCCACCATTTCTTGCAAATGTCTGTTTCCGATACTTTCTCCCAAGTGTCTACATCCTCAACTTCTAAATAAGCAAATAATTGGCCTGATTCTTCTTCTAAGAAAATAGAATAATGATGCACTCCATGTGACTTTAACATCTTCTCCATCTCTGGCCAAAGTTCATTATGTCTCTTCTCATATTCTTCATAATGATTCTTGTACACTTGCATCATGCTTGCTATTCTGGTTCGATTTTGCATCTTCTAATAACTCCCTTCTATATTTTGAAAGCAATTACATCACTGTTATCTACATATTAACGCAGGGAATTTTAGCATAATAGGAGACAATATTAAGAATAGGGGGATAAAAAAATGTTTTTTAATAAGGTTCTCATTTTATATAAAGGAAATATTAGAAGGTGAAAAAAAGGAATGAAAAACAACCCTATTCTTTCTATCAAAAAAGGCTACCAGAAATCCTTTTTAACTTGATTTCGATAGCCAAAACTTTATCTATTGTTATTATTCATCCTTCTCTTCTTCGATGTGCATCTCTATATTGAGAAGGAGTGTATCCATACCATTGCCTAAACAATCTACTAAAATATTTTGTATCCTGGTAGCCTATTTGAACAGCAATATCTGCTATTTTGTGATTTGTTGTTTCCAATAATTCCGTTGCTCTTTTCAATCTTGTTTTGGTAATATAATCTAGGATTGTTTCTCCTGTCTGTTCCTTAAAATAAGCACTGAAATAAGTTGGACTCATGTATACCTGTTGAGCAATTAATTTAATTGTTATCGCTTCTCCTAGATGTGCTTGAATATACTCTTTCGCTTTTTGAACAGAATTTTTATTTTTTCTTTTTGCTGCTTGAATTTTATCCATTACAGAAAACACCCAAAACTTGATTTTATCCTGTAATTGATAAAAATCAGCTGTATTTTTGGTTAAGGAAATGACCTCCTGAAAAAGTACTCTTTCTTCTCCGAACCCTTCTAATTCAACCCATCTATTCACAATTCTAATTCCAAGTAAATGAACTGCTTCTTCTAAAACATTTGCAGCTTTGATTAGTCGTAACTTTTTAAAATAATCTTGGAGAGCTGCAATTACTTCCTCCTTTCCCTCATTTTCTAGACTAAATAAAACTTGCTGAATGGATTTGATAATTTCTGAACTTTCTTTTTTATTCTCCTCCTTATATACAGACAAATGTTCTAGCCAAAACACTTTATTACAGCCGTAAATCATTCTATTCATCATCATATTTTCTAAGTTCCTTTGATTTGTGACGAATTCTTCCAAGCTTGTAAACGGGGAGCTAACAGCAATTGTAACAGTATTTTTAGTGACACTTTTAATTCTTTCTTTCCATAGTCTCAAAAATGCTTCTACATCACTATCTAATTGTTCAGAATCTCGATATTCTATTAGCATCCATATTGAAAATAAATCATCTCTCCATATCCAATTTCGAATAATGAGAGAAGGAGACCATTCTTCTAGCGTAACCTGTAAAGAGGACAAAATATGATTGTTCGCATGCTTCAACCAAGCCGTATACTCATCAGACCAAGCCTGTTTTATATTTTGATCCAAGCAAATGTATAATAACTGAAATGATCCCTTTCCTAATAACTCTCGCCACTTCTTTTTTTCTTCTTCCGAATGATCCTCTCCTTGTAATTGACTTAAATAATATAATTGCTTAGTATAATCTAACTCCTTTGCTTTTCTTAAAAGCTGTTCCTTTTCTTCTTCTCCTTTTCTTTTTGCTATAATTTTTTTTTGCGCTTGCAGCAAAACATCTTTTAACTGATCTCGATGAATAGGTTTTAATAAGTAATTGGAAACACCTTCTTCTAAAGCAGTTTGTAAATAGACAAAATCATCAAATCCACTAATAATAATAGACTCAAAGGAAAATTTTTCTTTTAATCTATTTATAAGCTGAAGGCCTGAAATTTCTGGCATTTGAACATCTGTTAGAAGTAAATCAAAGATAAGTTTCTTCTGTTCTATTTTTTCGATAGCTTCTATTCCATCAGAAAAGGCACCAATAATATCCCATATTTCTCCCTGGGCTTCAACCATCCGTACGATTCGTTTTAATATTTTCGGTTCATCATCTACAATAATAATTTTAATTCTCTCCATATTCTTCCCTACCTTCTACCCTTTTATCGAAAGTCATACAGGGATTCGTAATCAGAGGTAGTACAATCGTTACTGTCGTTCCAAAGGACTCCGAGCTCTCAATTGTTATTCCATTATGCTGAGCAAATAGCATTTTAATTCTTGTATGAACATTTGCCAATCCCAGCCCTGATTCTCTTGTGAAATAATCTTTCTTATTTAGATTATTTTGTATGCTCTGAAGCATTTCATTGTTAATACCAGGACCATTATCCTTTACGATAATCTTTAAGTTTTTTTCCTCAACAAGAAGATTAATAGAGATTATTAATCTTTTCCTCTTCTTCATCCCATATTTAAAGGCGTTTTCGATAATTGGTTGAATAATAAATTTAGGTGAATAGCATAGAGGAAGCTGATTTTCCCCTATAATTTCATAGCTGACTCTTTCCTCAAAACGAATTTTCTGCAATGTTAAATAGTTTTTAATATGAGTAAGTTCCATATGAATAGGCACTAGGCTTTCACTGCCACTTAATGAATACCTCAACATTTGACCAAGGATTTCCACCATAACGATAGCTGTTTCCTTGTCTTCTTCCTCAATAACTGCCCCTATTGTTTCTAATGTATTGTACATAAAATGCGGATTTATTTGTGATTGTAGTGCATAAATCTGTGCGTTTCGCTGCTGTAACTCAATTTCATAGTTTTTCTGAATTAGTATTCTCAACTGCTCCAACATGGACCGGAAGATTTCAGCTAACTCCCCAACTTCATCTTTATTCATTGGAGGGATTGTAACATGTAAATTGCCACCTTCCACTTCCTTCATTACTTTACCAAGTTGCTTAATTGGTTTAGTTACAGACCAAGCGATAAAAATCGAAATCACTGTTGTAATAATGGTTAAAATCAAAAAAATAGTTAGGGTATAATTCTTCACAGTATCTGTTCTTTCTGTTAAATATTTCATTGGGATACTATGAACAAGAATCCAATGTTTATTCACTGATTGATTCATACTATACAAGATATTTTCCTTTTTATGATTAACTGTACGAAAACTACCATTTAATAGAGGATATTCCGCAGCCCCACTATCGGTTTGGCCAATTTGTGTTTTATCAGGATGATATATAATATATCCATTCTCATCCATTAACCACATTGTAGCCTTATTGTCTTTATCAATATCATTTATTATTCTTCCAATAAAATTCACATCTATTGCAATAATTAATGCACCTAAACTTTCCCTGTTTTCGAAATCTGTAAGTTCCTTTACTAATAAAATAAATGGGATATCCTTTTCAAAAGTTAAATTTGTTTTATTTGGCAAAATTATTGGCGTTTCACCAGCTAAGTCATGCAATTCTCCAAAAGGAAGAATAGAGTTTTCAACATCCATTCCATTAAATTTAACTTTTGTACTTATGTAATTCCCATTATTCGTTATCAAAAATGCTGCTAAAATATCGGATCGATTACTGTTTAAATAATTGTTTGATAAAAAACTTTCTACTATATATCGTTCTTGTAAAAAAACTGACTTTTCTTTGTAGGGAGTACTTCTAAGAATGGACATTATTTCTTTAGAATTGTAAATGGCATTTGGTAAATCATTTAACAGGTTTAACTCATTTTCAATATTTTTATTCGCTTGATTTAATAATCTAGGAATATATTCTCCTACTTGTTCCTCTATTGCTTTTGTATTTTGGTTATATGTAATATATCCTAATATCCCCATAGGAATAACTGTCATTATTATATAAATAATGATTAACTTACGCTTTAAAGGGGCTTGTTCTAGCTTAAAGAGATATACTCGGTTAGAAATCATATTGATCGATATTCTCCTTTGTAAAATCAATTGGCTGCCCCATAATAATCGTATCGTCCTTTACTCTAACAACACCAACATTTTCAAATGACATATTATCTGCCACTTTATTCCCCAATAAAATCTCCTTTGTTACACTGACGGTTAAATATCCTAATTTTTGGGGGCTCCATAGGGTACCAACCTGTATCGCGTTCTTCTTTATATAGGAACGTACTAAATTAGGACTCGACAAACCCACGACTGCAACCTCTCCAACCTTATTCGCATCTATTACGGCTTGTGCTGCTGCGGGAGGTCCTACGGAGGAGCTTCCAATGATCCCTTTTAAATCCGGATAATACTCCAATAATTTTTTAGCAATCATATACGCTTTTTGCGGGTTATCATTTGATTCACTTACTTCTAGAAGCTCCATATCTGGATAATTTTCTTCTTGGTGAATAACCATCCATTTTCTCCACTCCTTTAAAGTAGCAGCATGATCGGAACCAGTAATAATTACATAGGAACCCTTTTCTTTTATATTTAAAGATAGAGTATCCATCACATGTCTCCCTAGTGTCTCCGGATCAACAGAACTAACAAAATATTTCCGATACTTTTCATTTGTATCTGAGTCCCATGTTATCACTACAATTCCTTTTCGCTTTGCTTCCATTAATATAGGACCTAATTTTTCTGGATCATTTGCTGAAATCGCAATAGCATCAACCCCTTTTTCTATATATTCCTTTACAAGCTGCTCTTGCTGCTGCCAATCAGCTATTAATGGTCCTGAATATAACACATGTACATTTAAATCTTTCCCAGCTTCAATTACTCCTTCTTCTACTGCATTAAAGTAAGGAATTCCGCTTACTTTTGGTATGACAGCAATTGTATACTTCTTTTCCGCAGAAAAATCGCCTACTTCCTTTGCAGAAAGATTATCCTCTTGATAAATAATTTCATATTTTTGATTAGATAAATCAACTGTGCATCCGCTTACAATAATCAAAACTATTAAAATTATTATTGGATTTCTCCGCATCCCTTCTTCACCTAACCCTTTTTCTTTGCTTGATGAGCAAAAAACTGCTTTCTTTACATTATATAAAAAATAAACAAAAAAATATATGTTTGTTTATTTTTGTATTATAGTTTTTCACTTGGATTAATACATATTTTATCCTTCTTTCAACAAATATGAAAAGCCATGTACTTGCTTGTGAAAGATAGTTCTAGTATAGAATTGCCTGTAATGGCCAACTATTTGCAACTAATCAACATGTAAGTGGAGTAATCTCTACTAATGGGAGTTTGATAGATTATATAAATAAAAATAGAAGAGAGAAGTCTAGTCTTGTAACTACAAACTACTCCCTTCTATTAGAAATATACAAAATTTTCTAATTCACTATATATCCTTTACAAAATTTCTTTATACATAGAAATTACTTCTTCCTTCGTAGGCTGAAATGGATTTCCAGGAGCACATGCATCCACTAATGCAAAACTTGCTAGTTTTTCCAAATCAACCTCTTCCACCCCAAGTTCTGATAATTTAGCAGGAATGCCCACTATTTTACAAAGCTCTTTAATTGCTGCAATTACTTCCTCTGCACATTGACTGTCTGTTTTTCCTTCTACAGAGATACCGATTGCTTTTGCGATTGCAGGAAACTTATGTGGATCTCTTTTTGCATTTTCTCTTTCCACAATAGGCAAGAGTAATGCATTACATACACCATGCGGTAAGTCATATACACCTCCTAATTGATGGGCCATCGCATGGACAAATCCGAGACCAGCATTATTAAATGCCATACCAGTTAAAAACATAACATATGTCATTTGTTCCCGGGCTTCTATATCATGACCGTCTTTTACTGCCCTCGGTAAGTAGGTAAATATTTTCTCGACTGCCGCTAATGCAGTTGCATCTGTTACTGCATATGCTCCTGGAGTAACGATTGCTTCAATCGCATGAGTCAGTGCATCTATTCCGGTTGCTGCTGTTAATGCTGCGGGCTTATCTAGCATTAACTCAGGATCATTGACTGATATCGTTACTAAACTATTTTTATCCACCATGACCATTTTTACTTGGCGCTCTTCGTCTGTAATTACATAGTTAATGGTAAATTCACTGGAAGTCCCCGCAGTTGTATTTATCGCAACAATTGGTACTGATTTATTTTTCGTTTTTCCTACTCCTTCATAATCTCTAATATCTCCACCGTTTGTTACAAAAAGGCCGATTGCTTTGGCGGTGTCTTGAGGAGAGCCTCCACCAACAGATACGATAAAATCACATTCGTTTTCTTTATATACCTCTACTCCTTTGTATACATTTACTGTAGTTGGATTCGGCTTTACCTCTGCATAAATGCAATACTCTATTTTCTGATCCTCTAAGACTTTTTCTACTCTAGCAACAATTCCATTAGCATTGAGAAAAGCATCTGTTACCACTAATGCCTTTTGCAATCCTAATTCTGCTATTTGGGATCCAACTTCCTGCAGGCAGCCTCTTCCCATTAAATTTGTACTTGGAACATAAAATACATGTGCACACATTTGATTTGCCTCCTTTTGTTTGTTCAATAATTCACATAATTATTTATAAAGAAAGAGCGATTTGCCCTGACTCTTTTATAGATGTAATATGCCTTCTCTAGGTACTACTTGAAAAGCATCTGCTAAGTCTTGTAACTGCTGGTCCGTAATGGTTTGCTTAATCTTTGAAGCATCCCCAATAATCGTATAAATTTGTGCTGCTTTTTCTGCTGTTTCAATCAGCCCGAATGTTTCATCCATTGTGGATCCGGCACCAAATATTCCATGATGTGGCCAAACAACTAAACGATGCTCTCTCATTTTCGCTGCTGTTTTTTCTCCAATTTCATCTGTTCCAGGAACCATCCAAGGCAGAATCCCGATTGCATCCGGAAAAACAACAATACATTCGGTACACATTTGCCATAGTGTTTTTGTAAAACTTGCTTCATCTAAATCATGCATAAATGTCATTGCAAGTATATTTGTGGCATGGTTATGCATGATAATCCGATGATTAGGGTCTACTCGTAAACGTGCAATATGGCTCATAAAATGGGAGGGTAACTCACTTGTAGGATTCGACCCATCTGCAAATCCCCATAGTATATGCACTTTTTCTCCACTCTTATCTATTTTTAAAACACCAAGTGTATTTGCAGGATCTTTTTTCACATTTTTAAAATACTTCCCAGAGCCTGTTACAATAAAATACTTCCCTGCCAATTCTGACACTTGAAACTTTTGAGGGATAGACCGAATAATTTTGCCAGTATCCAAATATTGTTCCACTAACTCTTCTTCTAAAAGATAACTGATATTTCCTCCATTCCGTTCATCCCAGCCCATATTCCACATATTAAATGTTGCTTCACACATTTCTTTAATAAATGGAGCATCTAAAATATTTTGCTTTTGCATAATCGCAACCATTTCTCTTCACTCCCTTAATCTGCTAATCTTGATTTTCACATCCTTATTTTACGACTTAAACAAAAATAAGTCAATATATTCAAAAGTAAAAACAGTTTAACTATGCGTATTTACTGTGAAACATTTTTGTTTTCTTTTGTTTTTTTAAAAATCACTTTCTCTCCAAATAAAAAAAGATAGCACCAATATATTTTCAAAAATATTGGTGCTATCTTTCTTCATTTTCCGCCCGTAAGCTTGAACAGATTATTTTATGATGGAACGACCTGAAAAGAGATATTTTTTTCTTGAAACCAATTTTCATATTCTTCCGGAATACGTTCATCTGTAATAACATATTGTATTTGATCTAGATTGGCAATATGAGCAAATGTCTTTACTCCGAATTTGCTTGAATCAACAAGAAGAGTAACCTCTGATGTTATATTCATCATCTGCTTCTTTAATAATGCCTGCCATTCATTAGCATCACTTAGACCACTTTGCACATCTACTCCTTTGCATGATAGAAACAACTTACTAACATAATATTGTTCAAGGGAACGTTCAGCCAGTGGTCCTACATAAGATAATGATTTCGACAAAAGCATTCCACCTGTTGATATTACTTTAATTTGTTCCTTCTTACTTAATTCCAAAGCTACTTTAATAGAATTAGTAATCACAGTTAAAGGCATATCAGGTAATTGTGACGCCATATACCAGGCAGTGGTACTACCATCCAAGATGATTTGTTCTCCAGGCTGTATGCGCTTTACCGCTTCTCGGGCTATTGCTCTCTTTTGCTCTGCGTTCGTAACCTCTCTCTCCATGAAAGGAGTATCGCTAGGTTCTTTTTCAATACTCACTGCCCCTCCATGACTTCTCATCAAAAGCTTATCCTGCTCTAATTTTTCTAAATCTCTTCTAATCGTTTCCTCCGTTACCGAAAAAATTTCACTTAATTCGGATACGCGTATACTTAATCTTTCATTCACAAGCTCCACAATTTTTCTACGTCTTTCTGCTACAAGCACTTTCGAAGTTCTCCCTCCATTTTTGTTTTCTTGGGATTAAGTTGATATATGTTTATTACTATAGCATATTTTTCGTTTTAATAAGAAGCCCTTCCATAAAAAAAGGATGAAATAAGATAATCCTTACTCCATCCCTTCCATCAAACTATTGTGCTTTGTTTTTATTATAAATATCAAAGGCTACAGCTGCTAAAAGTACAAGCCCTTTAATTCCTTGCTGCCAGTCAATACCAAGTCCCATTAGTGACATTCCATTATTCATGATTCCCATTACCAAACCACCAATAATTGCTCCAGGTATGGTTCCAATGCCCCCATATGCAGAAGCTCCACCGATGAAACAAGCTGCAATGGCATCAAGTTCAAAAAGATTACCAGCTTTTGGAGTAGCCGCATTCAAACGTGCAGCGAATAAGAGACCAGACAATGCAGAAAGTACTCCCATATTAACAAACACCATAAATGTCATCTTTTTCGTTTTAATCCCAGAAAGCAAAGCCGCCTTCTCATTTCCTCCAATTGCATAAATATGTCTTCCTGCTTTTGTTTTGTTTGTTACAAATGTATAGATAACAATCAGAATACCTAATACAATTAAAATATTGGGGATGCCCTCATAGGTTGCGAGAACAAAGGTAAAGATATTCAAAATTAAAATCATTCCTACTAACTTCGATACAAACAGCCCAAATGGTTGAACATCAAATTGATGTTTTAATTGATTCCTTCTGTTTTTTAATTGAAGGAAAATGATGATGATAGATAAAACAGCACCAATTAAAATCGTTAATAGATGCAATGATCCTCCACCTATATCAGGAATAAATCCAGAGCTGATTTTCTGAAAGGATTCAGGAAAAGGAGCAATCGATTTCCCTTCTAATACAATCATCGTCAACCCTCTAAATAGGAGCATTCCTGCTAGTGTGACTATAAATGCTGGAATACGGACATACGCAATCCAAAAACCTTGCCATGCTCCGATAACAGCACCTAATACTAAAGAAATGACGATTGCTAGAAATGGAGACATTTCATAATTTACCATCATAATGGCAGAGATGGCACCAACAAATGCGGCAATCGATCCTACCGATAAATCAATATGTCCCGTGACGATAACAAGTAACATTCCAACTGCCAGAACTAATATATAGCTATTTTGTAAGATTAAGTTTGTAATATTTAAGGGTTTTAGTAATAAACCATCCGTAATAATTTGAAACAATACCATAATGAATACTAAAGCGATAATCATACTATATTGACGGAAATTAACATGAAAAAGTGATTTGTTTTTTTGTGAACCTACTGGATTTGGTTTTATTTGTGGCTGCATTGTTCGCTTACCCCCTTACTTTACTTTTGGTCATATATTTCATTAATTTCTCTTGATTTGCTTCTTCTTTAAGAACTTCTCCTGTTATGCGCCCTTCATTCATTACATAAATACGGTCACACATCCCTAATAGCTCTGGTAATTCAGACGAAATCATCAGAATACTTTTTCCCTCATTGACAAGATCATTAATGATTGTATAAATTTCATATTTAGAACCAACGTCTATTCCTCTAGTAGGTTCATCTAAAATTAAGATATCTGGCTCTGAAAATACCCATTTACTTAATACGATTTTCTGTTGATTACCGCCGCTCAGATTTCCAGCTTTTTGAAAGATACTTGGTGTTTTTATTCTGAATTTCTGCCGATATTCTTCTGCAACCTTTATCTCTTGATTCTTATCTAACACAGCATGTTTAGAAATACGGTCAAGCGTTGCAAGAGTAATATTCTGTTTAATATCTTCCATTAAAATTAAACCATTACCTTTTCTATCTTCCGAAACATAGGCTAGTCCATTATTTATTGCTGCAGTTACATCTTTGAATTGCACTTCTGTCCCATTTTTTATTATTTTTCCATTGATATTCTTTCCATATGCTCTTCCAAATAAGCTCATTGCTAATTCGGTACGTCCAGCTCCCATTAATCCAGCAATCCCGACAATCTCTCCCCTTCTAATCGTTAAGGAGACATTATCGATTACTTTCCTATCCATATGCTTTGGATGGTAAACATTCCAGTCTTTTACCTCAAAAACAACCTCTCCAATATGGGGAATTCGCTCTGGATAACGATTGGTAAGATCTCTTCCTACCATTCCTTTGATAATTCTGTTTTCATCCACCTGATCATTCTTTACATCCAATGTCTCAATCGTTTTTCCATCTCTTAAAATGGTGATAGAATCGGCAACCTTTTCAATTTCGTTCAGTTTATGAGATATAATGATGGCAGACATTCCTTGTTTTTTAAGTTCTAATAATAAATTTAGTAAGTTTTCGCTGTCATTCTCATTTAAAGAAGCTGTTGGTTCATCTAAAATAAGCAGCTTAACGTCCTTTGATAAAGCTTTTGCGATTTCTACTAATTGTTGTTTACCTACTCCAATATCACTTACCTTTGTATTTGGTGATTCACTTAATCCGACTTTTTTAAGCAATTCCCTTGTACGCAAAATTGTTTTATTCCAATCAATCACGCCTTTGTTAACGATTTCATTTCCTAAAAAGAGGTTTTCTGCTATCGTCAATTCCGACACTAATGCAAGCTCTTGATGGATAATTACGATTCCTAGCTCTTCACTTTGTTTGATGTCTTTAAATGTGCAAACCTCATTATGAAAGAAAATATCTCCAGAATAAGTACCATGTGGATAAACTCCGCTCAATACCTTCATTAAAGTTGATTTACCAGCACCATTTTCCCCACAAAGGGCGTGTATTTCTCCTTGCTTAACCTTTAAATTAACATCATCTAAAGCTTTAACCCCTGGGAACTCCTTCGTAATATTTTGCATTTCAAGAATTATATTTGCCATGTCCTTCACCACCTCTATTTTTTTTACTATTACTGCCCCAGCTGCTCTTTCGTATAATAATTCGTATCGACTAATTCAGCTTCATAATTTTCTATATCCACAGAAACCGGTTTCAAAAGATAAGCAGGAACTACTTTTTTTCCGTTGTTATATGTTTCCGTATCATTTACTTCTGCTTCCTCTCCATTGAGTAAAGCCCTTGCCATTTCCACTGCTTTCTTAGCTAATTCTCGTGTATCTTTGAAAATGGTTTGCGTTTGTCTTCCATTTATAATTGCTTTAATAGAAGCAAGCTCTGCATCTTGTCCTGTTATAATCGGCATCGGTTTATCTTTGCTTCCATAGCCAACACCCCTTAATGACGAGATAACCCCAATACTAATCCCATCATAGGGAGACAAGACGGCATCTATCCGTTCAGAGGAATAATGAGCACTTAATAAATTATCCATTCTGGCTTGAGCTAATGCTCCATCCCAGCGGAGTGTCGCTCCTTGACTAAATTTTGTCTGCTTACTTCTTACGACTAGTTTGCCAGAATCTATATATGGCTGAAGGACTGACATTGCTCCATCGAAGAAAAAGTATGCATTGTTATCATCTGGAGATCCGGCAAAAATCTCTATATTAAATGGCCCTTCAGAATCTTTTAATCCTAACTTCTCCTCAATATATTGACCCTGCAGCTCTCCTACTTTAAAATTATCGAATGTTGCATAATAATCTACATATTCACTGTGCTGTATTAAACGGTCATACGAAATAATTTTTATGCCATCCTTATGTGCTCTCTCTAGAACGCCTGTTAATCCGGATCGGTCATCGATGGGGGCAATGACAAGAATATCTACACCTTTTGTAATCATATTTTCAATTTGTGCTGTTTGATTCTCAATCACATCCTCTGCATATTGTAAATCTGTTTTAAAGCCAAGTTCTTCAAACAGTTTTTTCATATTTTCTCCATCATTTACCCATCTTTCTGATGATTTGGTAGGCATGGAAATACCAATAAACCCTTTTGACTCTCCAGAAGTTTTTTCAACTCCACATGCAGCAGTAATAAATGTTAGTACAATGACAGCAATAAATGTAAACACTTTTTTACACAAACAAACTTCCCCCTTTCTACATTTGTCTTAAGCTTTTATTTTGACTAAACTTACTATAGCATCTGCCTCAAGTATGGTCTTTTCAAATAATTTACTATTTTTATACTTTTTTAACTTAAATTAAAACGCTTTCATTTCAATTAAGAAAATAATATCTGTGTTGTCTTCTCCAGCCCTCTACTGATCATTAGTTGAATAATTGGCTATACGGACAGTTGATCTCCCACCTATTTTCCCGAGCTGCGTTTAGTCTTATTTCATAAAAAAAGAAGCCCCTTTTTCATGGCCTCTACTCCTTCACTGTATATTATTTGTTTCCTCCATAATATTTCTGCGATATTTATTAGGGGAAACACCCATAATCTTTTTAAATGCTGTACTAAAATAATGCTGCGTTTCATATCCGACTAGCTGAGATATTGTGATAATTGGATAATCTGTTGATTGAAGTAAATATATTGCCTGTTTCATTCGTTTCGTTGTAAGGAGCTGGACGAAACTTACTTTTAATTCCTGCTTCATTAGTCTGCTTAAATAAACAGGAGATACCTGTAAAGTGATCGCAACTTTTTCAAGTGAAAGGGAAGAATCCGCATATTGATGGTCAATAATACTCTTTGCTCTTCTCACAATAGGTGAAATATTCATTTCCTGTTGGATCATTTCTTTACAGATTTTATATAAGGAAAAGAGATGTTTGTAATCCACTTCATTGTTATTTATATAGGTGGCAATAGACATTTTTAGTTCTTTTCTGATAGATTCCTCCAACTGTAAAGCCACCTCATTAGTGATAGTTTGCCAGATAATTAGGACAATCAGTCCTGATTCATCATGAAAATAACCTATTTCCTTGTGTTGTAAGAATAAGAGAATATGATATTTTAACGATTCTTGAATCTCTCCTTTTTCCTTTTCACTTAAAATAGGCTTGTTTTCGAGAAATTCTAAACAAGAAATAACTACTAGTTGTTTAGGTATACTTGTATTTAAATAGTAAAAAGCTAATTGTTCCTTTATTTCCTCATTCGTTAATTTGCCCCCTAACCATTCACGGAAGAAATTATGTTGTAAGGTCGGCAGATTTTTAGTGAATTGTTCGGATGTTCTGTCCAGTAAAGCCCTTTTTTTATTTACTTCTACTAACTCCATTTTAATCTTATTTAACAATCCCATTAGATGATCTGGATCGATAGGTTTTAATAAATAATCGAATACATTTAATCGAACGGCTTCTTGGGCATACTTAAATTCATCATAACCCGTTATAATAATAATTTGGCAGTCTGGCAGCTTTGCTTTTACCTGTTTAATCACCATTAGTCCATTTACAATTGGCATATTTATATCTATAAGGAGGATGTCGACAGAATGCATCAGCGAAAGCTCTATCGCCTCTTCCCCATCCTCCGCTTCCGCTATAACATTCATCTGAAGTGCAGACCAATCAATGGCATTCCGTATCCCTTCCCGAATAATAGGTTCATCATCAGCAATTAACACATTCCATATTTGTTTATCCATCCATTCTCACTCCTTCTTTTCCTCTAGATTCATGGGAAGTTTTATCGTTACTGTTGTTCCTTTATCATGCTCACTATCAATTGCTAGACCATACGCGTCTCCATATGTAAGTTTAATTCTTGCTTGTACATTCATCATGCCATAGCCAAAATTTATCTGTTCCTTCCTTTCCTTTTTTAAGATCACAAGCGTATTTAGTTTTTCTCTTAGTGCATGTAACTCCTCCTCTTCCATGCCTTTTCCATCATCCGTTACTTTTAAAAGTAAGCACGCATTTTCTTGAATAGCAGAGATGTTTATGTTTCCAGGTCCTCTTCTTTCTTTTATTCCGTGATAAATGGCATTCTCCACTATAGGCTGAAGGACCAACTTAAGGATTGTTACTTCTGTCAAATTAGAATCATATATAATTTCATAACTTAATTTCTCCTGATATCTTGCCTTTTGAATCATAAGATAACTTTGAATATGCTTCATTTCGTCTTTTAAGGGAATCATATCATTGCCCTTACTTAAACCAATTCTGAAAAAGGAAGATAATGATGCAACTACCTCTGCAACATCTTTTGCCCCATGCTTTCTTGCCATCCAATTAATGGTATCTAATGTATTATATAGAAAATGTGGCTTTATATGTGCTTGCAGGCTTCTTAATTCTGCTTCTCTCTTTTGTTTTTCTTGCATTTCTGTTAATGTTATTAAACTATTAATCTTTGTAATCATATGATTAAATGTTTTTCCAAGTCTGCCAATCTCATCTTTTCGTTTCCCCTTATAACGGATTTCCATCTGGCCATCTTCAATTTTTCTCATCATCGTCATTAATTCAATGATCGGATTGGAAATTGAATGAGAAAAATAATAAGACACCGTTATACCGGCAAAACACAGAAAAAATACAAAAAAGAACAAATACAATTGAATTTCTTTTACTTCTGCTACTGATTCATCCGAATGAAATATCCCAACTGTTGTCCAATTGGAAAAAGGGGTTCTTTGATAAATAAACTCCATCTTCTCTCCATCTACTACCTTTTTATAAGCCCCCCAATCGTCTTCTAATAAAATCGTTTCTGGAATCTCGAGTGCTTCACTATTAGAAGTAGAATAAATCTCTTTGCCATTTTCATCTATTACAGTTAAAAATCCCGATAATCCAATATGGACATTATTCATCGCTTCTCCAATGACTCTTAACTTTAAATCGATTAATAAGACACCGGTTATTTCTTGTGTATCTCTATCGACAATTGCCCTCACTACAGTCACCACATCTTCATCCTTGTAATTAATTTGACTGATAATATGACGCTTTTCAGGCTTCCCAATAATTTTAAAGATCCCCTTATTCCGGACTGCCTCTTTATACCATTCCTCCTTTGTCAAATCCACTCTATCCTCTGCATAAAGTTCATTACTAATATATTTTCCTTCCTTATTGATTAATAGGATTCCTGCAATTTCTGGATATAAGGATGTAAACCCTTGCATTTTTTGGCGAATGGAATAACTTTGATCCGTCTCGTTTCCTTCCTTTCGATCTGAGGAAAAAAACGTCTTAATTTGTGCATCCATCGAAATGAGATAACTTACATTTTGTACATTCGTTATGGACGACTCTAATGTCGTATTTACTTGATTGATTAATTGCAAGGTATTTTTTGTTGCCTGTTCTCCTAAAATTTTTTCCACTGTTACACCGACTAATAAGCCTAGACCAATGGCTGGGATAATACTAATTAGTAAAAACAAAGCAATCAATTTATCTCTTAGTGAAAAATCATTAACTTTCCCTAATTTCGCGAACATTTATCTAAACCTTTCTTCCTTACTTTGTATATTCGGCATAATATTCTTTCACATTATCCTTTGTAACAATGGTAATTCCTGTATCCACATAAGGAGGCAGGCCATGAGGGTCGCTAATGATGTCCTTCTGATGCAGTTTAAAGAGAAACTGCATGGACCAATAGCCCATATTCCATGTCCCCTGAGCAATGGTTGCAGATATAGTTCCATTTTCTATGTTATCTAATGTCTTTCTGTCTACATCAAAGCTGATAATCTTTACATTTATCTCCTTGTTATCTTTTGCTGCATCTGCTACCCCGACTCCCCCATTCGCTTCTGTTACAAATATCCCTTTAATATCTGGATATTTTTTTATTATCTCTTTTGCTATTTTTTCCGATTTCAGTTGATCGCCTTCTCCGTTTCGGACTTGCACCACTTCTATATTCGGATAGTTTGATTTAATGGTTTCCACAAACCCTTTTGTTCTTTCTTGATGGTTTAACTGATCTGGCAGCGTAATAACGGCTACTTTTCCCTTTTTATTTATAAGAGATGCCAGCTTACCTGCTGCCTTTACACCCGCTTCATAATTGTTAGTGCCTAAAAAGGCTGATGCTTTGCTTAATGGTGCATCAGAATCGAACAAAACAACTGGAATCCCCATCTCCACAGCTTTATCAATGGTAGTATTTAGATTATTTGGATTTATGGCAGAAAGAGCAATCCCTGCAGGCTTCTTGGCAATTACTTGCTCTAATATAGTAATTTGCTCATGCAGGTCATATTGTGTTCCCCCTCTATAAGCAACAGACACATTCCATTCATTAGCTGCGTCCTCAAATCCCTTTAATGCCGACTTCCAGTAATCCATCCCTGCCAGAAAGGTTACCATCACATACTCGTCATTAACTGCACCTTGTAAGCGCTCTCTTTTCATACCGTTATTATCATCTAAAGCATTATACAAATGAGAATAATAAAAATAAATACCAAATAATATAAAAACAAACATATATACATACAGTAACCGCTTCAAAAACCACACCTCCAAAGGAAAAAACTGTATGTATCATTATACATGGAAACATTTACAGTGAAAAGAAAAAAACAAGTATCCAACATGCAATTCCATCTTTAAACCATAAAAAAACCACTCTCACGGTGAGAGCGATTCCTTTATATTTTATCTTTTGGAAAGAACTTCTTCCTCATACACTTTCACTTCACTCAGCCAAGATTCACGCACTGGTACATCCATTTGTTCACAATAGTAATCCCATATTGCCCCAAATGGATATGTTTTAAATTCTTCCATTAATGCCAATCTCTCTGTGAAATTTCCTTCCTCTTGTAATTGTTTTAATTTATCATTTGGAAGCAATAATGCATTTAAAAGAGCTTTAATCATATTTCTTGTACCAATTGTCCATGCTGCTACTCGGTTAATGCTTGCATCAAAGAAATCAAGACCTATAATTACTTTATCCAATGCATCATTACGTACTATTTCAACAGCAATTTCTTTCAGTTCATCATCTAAAATAACAACATGGTCACTGTCCCATCTTACTGGCCGCGATACATGTAATGCCAATTTATCGCTAAATAAAAGCATGGAAGAAATTTTATTCGAAACAGTCTCGGTTGGATGATAATGGCCTGTATCCATGAGGCATAATTTATTATTTTTCAAGGCATAGCCTAAGTAAAATTCATGGGAACCTACTACATAAGATTCCGAACCAATTCCAAAAACCTTGCTTTCTACTGCATCTAAGTTATAGCGTTCATCTGTTTCTACAGCATAAATTTTATCTAAGGAATCCTTTAATCTTTTTCTTGGGGTTAAACGGTCGCTTGGAATGTCTTTGTAGCCATCCGGTATCCATATATTCGTTAATGCCGGTGTTCCGAGCTCTTTCCCGAAATATTCAGCAATTTTCCGACTAGCAATACAATGCTGAATCCAAAAATCACGAATTTCTTGATTTGGATGAGCTAACGTTAATCCATCAGCTGCTTTTTCATGGGAGAATAAAGTCGGATTAAAATCCAGCCCTAAACCATTTTCTTTTGCCCATTGCACCCAATTTTCAAAATGCTTTGGCTCTAACTCATCTCTTTCTACGGCTAGCCCATTGGTTTCTGCATAAATAGCATGGAGATTCACGCGATGTCTACCAGGAATAAGCGAGAGCGCCTTCTCTAAATCGCTTCTTAATTCCTCAGGATTCGTTGCTTTCCCAGGATAATTCCCAGTTACATCAATACCACCAGATAATTCTCTTTGATTTACTTCAAATCCAGCAATGTCATCCCCTTGCCAGCAGTGGATGGAAATCGGAATATTCTTTAGCTTTTCTAATGCTTCTTCTACATTTACTCCCCATTGCTCATATTGTTTTTTTGCTAGATCAAAATTTTCTTTAACCGACATGATTGTATCCTCCTTTTATTTGATTACATCTTCCGCAGCTTTATATGCTTTCATCTCAAATGATTGCTTTATCATTTGTCTAGCCTCTGATAAACTATCTATTTCTCCTAATGCGATGAATTGAGAAACAATATTCCCAATTGCTGTCGCTTCTATCGGTCCAGCATATACATCCTTCTGAGACGCTTCTGCAAGTAGCTGGTTTAGCATTTCATTCTGACAGCCGCCGCCAATAATATTAATACTCGGAAAAGTTTTTTCAAAAATTTCTTCTATCTCATTTATCGCTGTAACATAGCTATCTACTAAACTATCATAAACACATTTCGCTATTTCTCCAGGTGTTGTCGGAACTTGCTGTCCTGTTTCTAGACAATAGTTCTGAATTTCTTCTACCATATTGTCAGGCTTTAGAAAACGATTATCATTTACATTTACAATACTTGAAAAACCTTGTGCCTCTTTTGCTAATTCAACAAACTTGGCAAAAGAGTATTGGTTATTATAATTGCGTCTGACTTCCTGTATCATCCATAGTCCCATAATATTTTTTAAGAAACGATAGCGATAATCAATTCCTCCTTCATTAGTAAAGTTATAATCTAAAGCCTTTGTCACACAAATTGGAAATCTATTTTCCACCCCAATCAATGACCATGTCCCTGAACTGATATAGATTGTATCGTTAAAAGCTGGAACTGAAATTACTGCTGAACCTGTATCATGAGTCGCTGGCAAAATCACTTTCATATCAAAGCCAAACTCTTTCACTAATTCTGGTCTTAAATTCCCAAGAATCGTATTTGGCTTTTTAATTTCTTGGAATATTTCTTTATTGATCTCTAATGTATCAAGTATCGTTTTATCCCATTTTTTGGTGAAAGCATTTAATAACTGTGTCGAAGTAGCATTGGTGTATTCATTCACTGCAATACCTGATAATAAATAGTGTAAATAATCAGGTATCATTAAAAAGGTTTTCGCTTGTGCGAATACTTCTGGCTGTGTCTTTTTTAACGAATATAACTGATAAATAGTATTAAATTTTTGGAATTGAATTCCCGTTTCTAAATACAATCTTTCTTTCATTATTTTCTGGAATACTTCTTCCATCATGCCATCCGTTCGATCGTCCCTATAAGCAACAGCATCTGTTAAAAGTTCCCCCTTTTCATCTAGTAATACAAAATCTACTGCCCATGTATCGATACCAATACTTTCAGGAGTAATTCCTATGTCATTACATTTTTTAATTCCTTTTTTTATTTCCGAAAATATCATATCTATATCCCAACAATAATGCTGTCCTTTTTTGATCATCTTATTGTCGAACCGGTGAATTTCTTTCAGTTCTAATTTTTCTAATTGAACAGACCCGAGAATAAGCCTACCACTTGAGGCCCCAATATCTACTGCCAGTGTATATCTAATCATTTACACCTCTCCTTGAAAAGGAATTAGAAAACGTTTTCTTAAAGATATTGTAACGGGTTTCATTTTTAAATAAAATAACGCACTTTTCTTTTTTTATTGTCCTTATTTTCCATATCTCGTTCATTGTTTTATAAAAGGAATCAGATTACAAAGAAAAAACTAGCAAATTACTATTTTGCTAGTTTCAATCGAAACGCTTTTGGCGTCATGCCATATTTTTCTTTAAATATCCGATAGAAATAACTTATATTATCATACCCTACTTCTTCTACAATTCTCTTAATCGGAAGATCAGTTGTCTCTAAGAGATTCTTTGCTTCGCTCAGTCGCTTTTCCTGCAGCAATTCCTTAAAAGTATAGCCTGTTGCTTTCTTAATATTTTTACTTAATGAAGACGTTGATTGGTGAAGGTGTCCAGCAAGTTCATTCAGTGTCCCTAGCTGATAGTGCTCTTCAATGTAAGTCAAAGCCTCTATGACTACATACTGATCTTGTGTTACTCCTTCATTTTGTTGAATCTTATCAGTATTTTTTATCAATTCAATCATTAATAATCCCATATAAAGCTTCATCGTCGATTCAGATAAAATGGAATTATTACTTTCTTCTTTTAATAGTTTCCCAATTATATCCTGGATTTCTATGACCTCTGAAACCTTGTAATATAAATACTGACCACTCTCTTTATGTTTAAATAAACTACTAATTAAAAAATCTGTCAGCTTATTTTCTTCATGTAAATATTGAAATATAAATTGAAAAAATGGCGGCTGAATGATGAAATTAACGACGATATCTTCCTTATCACATGCCTCTATTTCATGTTCTATGTGCTGATTTAAAAATAGGAGTTCTCCTCTTTTCAGCACGATTTCATCATTCCCGACTTTCTGCTTCAACTGACCATTTACGACATAATTAATCTCAATATAATTATGCTTATGTTTAGGAAAATCAATAAAACGTGTATGCTTTCTAACCGCTATCATTTTATCATTACGCAAAAACTTTTCACTTTCTATTATAAAATTACTTTGACTGGTATAGATGTCTTTCATTACCCCTTGTTTTTGCTGAACAATGCTTATTTCTTCCTCTGTTAACTTCCTTAATTGTTCCATTAAAACATGATCCAAGAAGGTCAGCCTCCTAATTTAACTATCTTTGATTATTATGAGAGGTACAGAATGGTTTAGCAACTATTCCGAGGAATAGTACATATTTTTTGATAAATAAGGTGGGGAGGAATTAACGCTAGCA
Source organism: Niallia sp. FSL W8-0951 (assembly GCF_038006525.1). NCBI lineage: Bacteria > Bacillati > Bacillota > Bacilli > Caryophanales > Bacillaceae > Niallia > Niallia sp. FSL W8-0951. The sequence continues at coordinate 207,931 of NZ_JBBOVK010000001.1, read as the reverse complement.
CACAGAAAGTTCAACTGTAAACCGTGCATACATAAAGCAGCTCTCCCTATAAAAGAAGCTAAGCTGCTTTATCTGTATTGCCATTCTATTTTAAAGGATAGCCCTCTTTCCATTTCTAATCTGCTGTTTTCTTATTGCTCCTGTCTAAATGCTTTAGTCTTGATATTTTTATTTTCCAAAAACTCTTCTATTTTTTTCTGTTCTCTTCCGTTTAATACATTACTTCTTTTATTTAAAGAGGCCATGTTTACTGTAGGAATGACATCTTCATTCAGGTCGTCTGTAAGTTGGTCGAGCACTGTATCTAATTCATTTAGCATCTCATTTAAACTTATAATATATCTACTTATTCTTTCGGATTCTTCTTGATAACCTTGGGGTAATGTATTTTGTGAGATATAGTTTAAAAAGTTTTCATCATTTTCTCTTGTAAGCCTGTTAATTTGCTTTAACTTCTCTAAATCACTTTTCGTTAATTCTTTTTCTTCATCTATTATCTCTTGAAAAGGGGAACTAGCAAGATATAATTCTTCATGGGTGTCTAAGTATGTTTTTATGCTTGATTTCATTTCTTCTTCATCAATTACACTATTTTGTTTGTCAGAATAAAAAATGGCACTAGGAATCTTCACATTATTTGTATCGACTATTTCCTCTTCCGTTTTCATTCCCCCTCCTTTTGAACATGCACTTAATAGAAAAAGAATTAGGATACTATAAAATATTCTTTTCATAAACGCCTACTCCCCTTTGTAAATATAATATTCCCTGGCTTTAAAGGACTAATAGGAGAAACATCACAAATGGTATGTCCACTTAATCAAATTGACCTTCCATTAATTGTTGGTATTAGCTAGAAAAATATTTTAGTCATTCGTTAGTTACTATTTCAAAGAGATGTCCTCATTTCCCTCGTCTTAATACAAAACAACTTTTAAGCAATTTTTATCTGTTAGTTTAATAAACATCCATGAATATTTTAACATATATTACCTTATTTAACATTAAAAAGAAGTGTGATTTTCATGGAAATCACACTTCTTTTATGCTTATCTTTATCTCTTTGAGCCTCTCAAAAGAACAAATTAGGATAATAATCCAACCAATATTATCTAGTAAAGGCTGCTGGAACTCCTCCATCTACTGTCAGCATGCATCCAGTAGTTTTCTCCGCTTTGGAGGAAGAGAAATAACAAATCGCTTCCGCTATATCCTTTGGAAAAATATTTACCAATAAAGTGGTCCGTTTTTTATAATGATCTTCTAATTGTTCTGGTTCAATTCCATAGTTAGCTGCTCGCTCTTCACGCCACTTAGAGCCCCAAATAGCGGATCCTTGTAATACGGCATCAGGTAAGACAGTATTAACACGTATACCGAATTCTCCTCCCTCTGCTGCAATACATCGTGCAAGATGCGCTTCCATTGCTTTTACCGAACTATAGGCCGTAACATTCTTCCCTGCGTAGACAGAGTTTTTAGAACCAATGAAGACCATACTTCCACCTAGTCCTTGTTCCTTCATTTGTTTGAACGCTTCTCTTGCAACTAGAAAATACCCTGTACCAAGAACATTTAAGTTTAAATTCCATTCTTGTAGAGACGTTTCGTCAAATGGGCTAGAGGTAGCAAGACCAGCATTATTGACGATGATATCCACCCCTCCAAAGGTAAGAGCTGTTTTCTTGTATGCTTCTTTCACCGCATCTTCTTTCGTGACATCCATCTTAACGGCTAATGCTCTCACGGAACCATACTTCTCATTTATTTCTGCTGCAACCTTTTCGGCACCTTCTATATTAAGATCTGCAATAACAACATGTGCCCCTTGCTCTGCAAATAGTCGACATGTTTCACTGCCTATCCCGCCAGCTCCACCTGTAACAAATGCGACTTTACGAGAGAATTCAGCTTCTTTCGGGGCAAGGGATAATTTATACAATTCTAGTGGCCAATACTCTATTTTAAATGATTCATTTTCATTCAACGAGACGAAATTACCTAAGGCTGTAGCTCCCTTCATAACAGAAATTGCACGGCGGTATAAAGCACCGCTTACTTCTGCCATAGCTAGTGTCTTCCCAGTATTAACCATCCCAATGCCAGGTATTAGAATAACACGCGGAGCAGTTTCAGAAATTTGATCTCCAGTCTCTTTGTTTCTATCAAAATACGATGTATATTCTTTTTTAAATTCTGCTACACCTGATTTAATTTTTTCTTTTAAACTAGCAATATCTTTCGTTGTCGGATTCCATTCAATATATAAAGGCTGTCTTTTCGTATGTACAAGATGATCTGGGCATGCTGCACCAATTTGTGATAAGGTTTGGGCATCCTTACTATTTACAAATTGAAGCACATCAGCCCCTCTATCGTAGGTTAACAGCATTTGTTTTTCTCCACTAACCGCACCGCGGATTACTGGCATTACTTGGCTTAAAATTTCTTCTGCCTCTTCTTCATTTAAAGCAGGATATTGTTCTCCGCCAAATACTTGCTCCTCTTCTATTTTATTATGAATATAGTTTTCCGCTTCGTTAATAATCGCAATTGTTTTGTTATAGCTTTCTTCGGCAGTTTCTCCCCAAACAACAAGACCATGTTTCTCCATTAATACTAATTCTGCATTTGGATTATTCTTCACCCCTTCTGCAATCATTTTAGATAAGGTGAATCCAGGACGAATATACGGAACCCAAACGAAACGATTCCCATATATTTCTTCGGCAATTTGTTTTCCATTATCAGCACAGCAAATACTAATAATGGCATCGGGATGTGTATGATCTACATGTTTATACGGTAAAAATGCGTGTAATAAAGTTTCAATAGATGCCCTTGGATGAGAACTATCAATCATACAATGAGATAGATAAGCAACCATTTCCTCATCTGACATTTCTTCTCTTTCCATTAACGGTTTTATATCCTCTAGCTTTAGACCAGTAAAATTATGCGCTTTCATTGTTGCTAAATCTGAACCACTTCCTTTTACCCACATTACTTCTATGTCTCTTCCACGGAAATCCTTTTCGGTTGTTTTCATAGAAGTATTACCGCCACCCCAATTACATACTGCTCGATCTGTCCCAATTAAGTTGGAACGATATACAAGTTCTTCTAATCCCTTATTTAACTGAGAAGCCTTTTCATTATTCCATAAATTCTGTACCATTAATATTTCTCCCTTCACAAATTGTTTTTTTATACCCCAAATACATTATATAATATGTTTGTTTATTTTTGAAATAGTTTATTTGTTTTTATTTATTTTTTTTTAAAGACTATTCCTATCAAAAGAGAAAGAATATGATGTATATCTCTGTTACGCTTACGTTTATTTTTGTTTTTTAGTGAGTAATGAGGTTGTTTTCGCTTTCTTTTGCTTGATGAACACCACCTTCCCCGGATGCTTCTGTTTTTTGCTTTCATTCTTTTGATGATCGCCACTTTTCTCTTTTACCTTCTTCTTTCTGACTTTCATTACCTTTATGATCACTACTTTTCCGAATGTTTTTGTTTTTTTGCTTTCATCCTCTTAATGAACGCCACTTTTCTTTTTCCCGCCCTACTTTTTGGCTTTCATTCCCTTTATGAACACTGCTTTTCTGAATGTTTTTGTTTTTTGGGCTTTCATCCTTTTAATGAATGCCACTTTTCTTTTTCCCGCTCTACTTTTTGGCTTTCATTCCTTTTATGAACACCACTTCCCGCCGAATGCTGCAATTTATCGCTCTTCATCAAAAAAGAAGCTTAAGACAGGTTCACCCTATCTTAAAGCTTCTTTACTGTTTATTTCCCTAGCAGTTCTACAGTTTCTTCTACACCGACTGCATATGCTGCAAATTTCCCATCTTTGATTTTTATCATCGTTGGTGTTCCTGTAATCTCAATTTCTTCCGCGTTTTCTGGTACTTCGTTTCCGAAAGCAGTATTATGTGTTGCAATGATTTGGTTTTCTTCGTTCGCGACAATTCCCCAAGCAGTATTTTTATCATTTTGGAAATTCTCTATGTTTATGCCCTCATTCCATACTTCTTTCCCGTCTTCGATTTTCCCAATTACTTGGTCATACTTTTTATGATGCTCTTCCCAGTCATACCAGCTCGATTCATTTTTTTCGTCCTGCATATCTACAACATAAATAGGTATGTCACTGTTATTGCTAAAAGAAAGAACATCTTTTTCTATTTGTTTACAGTATGTACAAGTGGCTTGCCAGAAATAAACGATATATTCTTCCTCTTGTTGATTAAAAGTAGCTGATGCATTTATTTTCTGTATGTCTTCAATCGCGTCATTATCCTTACTCTTTAGTGTCCATATAGATGCGATACCAATAATAATAATTAACACAATTACACTAAATATAATAACCGGTCTATTTTTTCTTTTCATTCTCAATCTCCTTTTTCAAACCTATTAACTATATTCTATCTAAAAAGCTCTGTAAATAAAGCATCAATCCTCCACTAAATTCAACATAATTGTGAACATACCTATTTACCAACGACAACTGAAATGGGAGACTTTTTAGCATAAATTCACAATATTCGTCTTATTCATTCCTCCTATGATAAAATCAAACTATCTGATAAAGGAGTTGGATCGCATGAAAGAAAATATAATAAATCGTTTTGTATCGTATGCAGTTGTCGATACCCAATCAAATGAAAATAATTTAGACTGTCCGTCTACACCAGGACAATTAACATTAGCCAATTTATTGGTGGAAGAGCTGAAAGAAATTGGTATGGAAGAAGTAACGATTGATGAAAACGGATATGTGATGGCAACTTTGCCAGCAAATACTGAGAAAAAAGTGCCGACAATCGGCTTCCTTGCACACTTAGATACCGCTACTGATTTTACAGGTAAAAATGTTCGTCCACAAAAAGTGGAAATTTATGATGGGGAGGATATTATCTTAAACGAAGATTTACATATCGTTTTATCTCCGAAAGATTTTCCAGAATTAAAAAATTACGTAGGACATACTTTGTTAACAACGGATGGCACAACCTTACTAGGAGCAGATAACAAAGCAGGTATTGCTGAAATTGTAACAGCTCTTATTTACTTAAAAGAAAACCCAGTAATTAAACATGGTAAAATTAGAGTGGCATTTACACCAGATGAGGAAATCGGCAGAGGTCCACATAAATTTAATGTAAAAGCCTTTAATGCTGATTTTGCTTACACTGTTGATGGCGGGCCATTAGGCGAATTGCAATATGAAAGCTTCAATGCTGCTGGCGCAAAAATCACAGTGAAGGGAACGAATGTTCATCCTGGTACAGCAAAAGGAAAAATGGTCAATAGTATGAAAATAGCGATGGAATTACAAAACCGCTTACCAGCAAATGAGGCACCTGAATATACGGAGGGCTATGAAGGTTTTTATCATTTACTATCCTTTGAGGGAGACGTGGAAGAAACAAAGCTTGCTTATATTATCCGCGATTTTGATCGTACTTCTTTTGAAGAGAGAAAAAGAATCCTGCAGACAATTGTAGCGGAGTTAAATGAAAAGTATGGTGCCGAAACAGTAAAACTGGAACTAAACGACCAATACTACAATATGCGGGAAAAAATTGAACCCGTAAAAGAAATTGTGGATGTAGCCTATCAAGCAATGGTAAATCTCGGTATTACACCAATTGTTCAACCAATTCGCGGTGGTACAGATGGTTCACAGTTATCTTATATGGGACTGCCAACTCCTAATATTTTTACAGGTGGAGAGAACTTCCATGGTAAATATGAGTTCATTTCTGTCGATAACATGGTAAAAGCGACAAATGTAATCGTAGAAATTGTCCGCCTATTTGAAGAACGTGGATAAAGGAAAGAAGGCTTTTGATGCCTTCTTTTCTAAATTTGCAACCTAATTTTTATAGATTTTTATTTCGTTAACCGAAGTAAATTTTGTACTTTTAACAGTTTAGTATATAATGATTCAGTGCCAAATCCCTATTTTCTATGGATTTAGTGGTGAAAGAAAAGATTAGAGGAGTTTTGCAATGGATACAATGAGTAAGATGCAAGAAGAAGTAACACAAAATACAGAATTACATCACTATATATTAGAAACTTTTGGACTTCAATCGAAGAAAAAAAGAGTTCGTAAAAAACTTTTGAAACAAGTAATCTCACAAGAAAAAGTTCTTAAAAAATTGGTGAGCGAATTTAAGAATACAGACCAAGAACAGCCTGTAGTTGCTAAAAAAGAAGAAATAAGCACTGTTTCCTTTGAGAAACTACCCGTTACTACTCTATTAAAAATCGGGAAAGAATTTTTTAAAGAAGAAGAAAGTGTTCGTTTTTATTATAATAAAAACAAAGAACCTTTCTACAAGAATAAAGAAATGCTTATTACATGTATTTCAACAAATTACGCTGCAGCACCAGCTGATATTCAAAAAGAAATCATAACTAAACTATAATTATTCTCCATGATGAGATTCACTTATGGATAGCCACTTCTATTTATCCTCTTATACAAACGAAGTGGCTACAATTTTTCATTCTCACCTTTCATAAAAACAAGCAAGCGCATCCAATCCGCTTGTTCGATATCTCACAATCTGCTATAATTTTGATGTAATACATAGATTAAGAAAGGGAGGCATACAAATGATTAAGGTTGCACCCTCCATTCTCTCCGCTGATTTTGCTAAGCTAGGGGATGAAGTGAAAGATGTAGAACGAGGTGGCGCTGATTACATTCATGTGGATGTAATGGATGGTCATTTTGTACCAAATATAACTATTGGCCCACTTATTGTGGAAGCAATTCGTCCTGTGACAACTTTGCCGTTAGATGTTCATTTAATGATTGAAAATCCAGATGCTTATATTCCAGCATTCGCGAAGGCTGGTGCTGATATCATCACCGTACATGTAGAGGCCTCTCGCCACTTGCATAGTACTATTCAATTAATAAAAGAACAGGGCGTAAAGGCTGGAGTAGTATTAAATCCAAGTACGCCAGTAGAAATGATTAAGCATATTATCGAAGATATTGACATGGTTCTATTAATGACAGTTAATCCTGGTTTTGGCGGACAGGCTTTTATTCCTAATGTCCTTCCTAAAATTAAAGAAGTACGTCAGTTAGCAGATCTTTTAAATCCAACACTTGATATTGAAGTAGATGGTGGTATTAATACTGAAACTGCTGTATTAGTCAAAGAGGCAGGCGCGAATGTTCTTGTTGCTGGATCATTTATTTATAACAATCCTAACCGTGAGGAAGCAATTAAAGCAATACGTGGATAAATAGTAACAAGGAGTCTATAAATTTAGATTCCTTTTTTTATATTTTAACTAACCCAATTGTATGATATTGGTACAATAGACTTTCTATTAAAGCTGCTTTAGACTCCTCACAATGAATAACGATAATTAACTCCGCTTTACTTGGTTTTATCTTTTCTTTATTTCTCCACCGCTTATACAAGTAATCTACCGGAATGGTAATACAAATTCCCACTATTAAACCAATTAATCCCCAGAGAATTGGACCTAAATAAAGAACAAATCCATAGATGGTACCCAAAAGCATCATAATCATACTCACACTAGCAACAAAGAACATATTAAAACCATCTGCATTGAAAGGATCCATATATTTTTTCTCTACCCCTTTTTTATTAAGAGATGATACAAATATATCTTCCTTGCGAATATGATGCTTTTCTAATTCATGTAGTACCAATTCGACTTTTAAGGAATGATCAAAGACGGAGATAATATTCATGGATTATTGTCCTTTATTTTAAAGTTTCTTTTAAGATAAAAAGAATATTTTTGTTCAAGATAATGGCTCTGCTCTAGTTTAAACAGTTGATTCATTTCAATGGCATGGTAATATGTATCACATGCAGCAAATAGATAAATGGACGGCAGAAACAGAAGCCATTCTACGTTTAAGGTGGAGGAAACTAAACCGTATAATCCTCTGCAAGTGAAATAAATTCCTTCTAATGCTCTTGAGTGGTAGAGTATGATTAAATGACTAACTAATAAAAATAAACCAGTTAAAAAGTTTCTAAGAATTAAATGACCAAGACCTGGAGTAATGATGGACCAAAACACTGGAACCCATTTATTTACTCGCTGCAAATAATTGATTTCCAATGGATGGATAACAAATGGCATTAGTGGATGTCTTTCCTCTTTAGCTAACAGCGAAATTTGATTAATATCCGTAGTTATTCTGTATGCATCCCATACATTAAAAATATAAATTCCTACATAGAAAAAAAACCATCTTATATCCAGCGATTCAGCAGCTAATTGAAATTTACCAATACAGGAGTACAAAATAGCTAAATTTAAATGCGCCTGTGTATTAATCAAAAATTCCCATATAAATAAAAGCATTCCTATCAGAAACTTCCCAACCATAATATGACCAGTACCTGGCATGGCAAGAGCCCACCATAGTGGCATCAAAGGATTGTTTACTCTTAAATAATTTGTTCTAATAATAGACATATTCATCTTTTTATATCTATATGATTGCTCATTGAATTGTTGCACCCGTGCTCACCAACTCGTTTTTTTTAGTATGCTTCCTTCTGCTTATTTTTTATGCATATACTTCGTATCTAATTAAAACTCCTTACTTAAAGTTAAAAAATAATTATATTAAAAACATTAATATTTTTCATAATAAAATGATTATTATGAACTCAGACTCTAAAAAGCCACAATTTATTCCAATTTTATGTTCTAACAAAAATTTTTTTGACAAATCTAGTATCTTTTCAGTATTATATTAAAATAATAGAGGAGGTTTCTTTAATGTCAGATTTAAATAAACAGAAAATTGTGGACAGTGTTCCCCAAAAGGGATTTTTTGGTCACCCTAAAGGGTTGTTCACACTTTTCTTTACAGAATTTTGGGAAAGATTTTCCTACTATGGGATGAGAGCCATCCTGGTTTATTATATGTACTATGAAGTATCTAAAGGCGGATTAGGTATTTCCGAGGGTACGGCGATTGCCATTGTATCTATCTACGGTTCTCTTGTTTATATGTCTGGGATAATCGGTGGATGGTTTGCAGATAGGATATTTGGGACAAGTAAGGCCGTTTTCTATGGCGGTATTTTCATTATGCTTGGTCATATTGTATTAGCTGTGCCGGGTAGTATTACCATGTTCTTTATTTCCATGATTTTAATTGTAATCGGAACAGGATTATTAAAACCAAATGTATCAAGTATTGTTGGGGAAATGTACAGTCCTGAGGATGCGCGCCGTGACGCTGGTTTTAGTATCTTCTACATGGGAATTAATCTGGGTGGATTCCTATCACCAATTATTGTTGGAGAAATCGGAATGAATTATAGTTTCCATCTTGGTTTCGGACTAGCAGCAATTGGTATGTTATGTGGATTAATAGTATTCATGATGACAAAGAAGAAGAATTTAGGACTTGCTGGTACAATTGTGCCAAATCCATTATCTAAAAACGAAAAGAAAAAAGTATATTCTTCTATCGGTATTAGCATAGTGGTCCTTGCCATCATTCTAGCTATTTTAATTCCATTGAAAATCTTAACTTTCGAATCATTTGTCACAATTGTCGGAATTCTCGGCTTCTTAATTCCAGCTATTTATTTCATTGTTATGTATCGCAGTCCAAAAACTACTCGTGATGAACGATCAAGACTGATTGCCTATATCCCACTCTTTTTAGCTGCCGTTATGTTCTGGGCGATTCAAGAACAAGGATCAACCATTCTTGCCGCCTATGCTGATAAACGAACACAATTAGAGTTTGGCGGATTTAGTCTTTCACCAACTATTTTCCAATCCATCAATCCATTGTTCATTATTATATTTGCACCAGTATTTGCATGGATTTGGGTTAAGCTTGGAAATCGTCAACCTTCTGTATCTAAGAAGTTTTCAATTGCTTTATTGTTTGCCGGTTTATCCTTTATCATTATGATGTTACCAGCCTATTTAGGCGGAGTAAATACATTAGTTAGCCCATTATGGTTAGTATTAAGCTATTTCCTTGTAGTAGTTGGGGAGCTATGTATATCTCCAGTCGGCCTGTCTGCAACAACTAAACTGGCACCAGCTGCTTTCTCTGCACAGACAATGAGCCTTTGGTTCTTATCCAGTGCAGCTGCACAAGCACTAAATGCACAAATCGCTCCATTATTCACAAAAATATCTGAAGTTGCATATTTCGGTATTCTTGGTGGAGTAGCTATTATCTTAAGTATTATCCTTTTCTTGTTATCACCTATGATTCAAAACAAGATGAAAGGAATAAAATAAACAAAAAAAGTGGAGGAAATCCTCCACTTTTTTAATGTAAGGAAAAGTTAAATTTCTCCCTAAGTCATTTAGTTCCTTCTGTTACCGTGCAAATTTCATATGCTTACTAAACTCTTTTTCAGCAGCTTTAAAGCCCGATGCTGTGTCGTTTTCACTTTACTTTCAGACCAGCCCAAATTCAAAGCTGTTTCTCCTATAGACATTTCTTTTAAATATCTACAATAAATTACCTTTTTTTGATCTTCTGTACAACAACAAAGTAAATGATTAATCCAATCAAGCTGTTCTTTCTTCATCGCAACTTCATCAGGAAGTGCCTGTTCATCCTTTATATGACTAGGTATTTCACAATCAAAGGTATAGGAATTTTTTTGTTTTCGAAAATGATCAATGGCAATATTTTTCGCAATCGTATATAGCCAGGTTCGTTCACTACTTTCTCCTTTAAAGAGACACTTTGTTTTTAACAGTCTTATAAAAACTTCTTGTACTAAATCTTCTGCCTCTTCCTTTTTCACCCCTAAATAGATCAGAAAATGAATTAATTCTTGACTATATGTTTCATAGAGCTCTTCAATCGAACCCATTTCCCCCACCCCTAACAAAACCAGTGAATCAACGGACAGATAACAATCAAAAAACTCCTATTACTAAAATTCCAGAGAGCATTTTTTATTCCATTATTAAATAGTAAGTATGTATTTCTTGCGAGTTCTTCATTTAATTATTATTATCCTAAAGTATTTATCTTTTTTGTTACAAAGCAATTACAAAACTTATTTATTGTAACACCAATGAAATACATTATACATCTTAACGTAATAAAAATTCCAGTTTTTTCTTTAAAAATTGATTAATTTTCTATTCATTTCATTAAATCATTAATTGTAACTAAATTCTTTTATTGTAGTTAGTTTCCAACATCCTAGTTGAGGGGGTTTTTTAGCAATACTAAATTCAAATACTTATATTTTCTCCATAAAATTGCGGATGGTTATTGTCGATTGAAGTAACGTAGATGTTACTTCTTTTACAATGGATATACCATGGGTAGAATCACCATGAATACATATGGTATCTGCTTGAATAGGTATCTCTTCACCTTGTACAGAGGTAACCTTTTTATTCTTAACCATATCAATTATCTGTTTAGCTGCCTGTTTAGGGCAGTCGATAAGAGCTTGTTTATGTGTACGTGGTGTTAAACTTCCATCTGATTGATAAGTTCGATCTGCAAATACCTCGTTAGCAGTTTTTAAGCCATAGCGCTTCCCCGCTCTAATCAATTCACTGTTCGCTAAACCGAATAGAATATACGCAGGATTTATCTTGTAAATAGCCTTGGCAATTGCATCAGCTAATCGTCCATCTTTTACAGCCATATTATATAACGCCCCATGTGGCTTTACATGCTGCAAGGTTCCGCCCTCTGCTTTCACAAATGCTTCTAATGCTCCTATTTGATAAATGACTATATCATATACTTCATTGGGGGATATATTTATTTCTCTCCTCCCGAAGCCAAGAACATCATTAAAGCCTGGATGGGCACCAATCGCCACTTTATTCTCCAGTGCAAGATTCACCGTTTTCCTCATGGTAGTTGGATCACCGGCATGAAAACCACAAGCAATATTTACACTAGTTACATAGGGGATAATTGTTTCATCATTCCCAATTCGATAAGCACCATAGCTTTCACCTAAATCACAATTTATATCAATAGACATATAAGTACTCCTTTGCAGTATTTAATATAACCATATTCAATTTAGTAAATATAAACATCAGCTACTTTCTCCCTGCTAAGCTTTATTACTATTTAGATAATTCAAATTACATAACGATGATTTTATTTTACTTTTGAATAAAGAAGGAAGCAAAAAAGATGGAGCAATTCCTCCATCTCTTCTTATAAATGTTTATTACTCTTTACTTATCTGTCACTAAATTACTTTCAACATCTTTTTCTTCCGTCTCTTGCATAATGGATTCCCCTTCTATATCTATTCTTGGAAGAATCTTATCAAGCCATTTTGGTAAATACCAAGCTGTTTTCCCCATTAAAATCATAATAGCTGGTACGATTGTCATTCTGACGATAAAAGCATCAAAGAGAACTCCAAAGGTAAGGGCAAATCCCATTGACTTAATAATAGGGTCAGGGGCAAGCATGAAGCCAGCAAATACTGCCATCATTATGAACCCAGCTGCAATAACAACTCTTCCGCTATCTTGTAAACCTACTAATACTGCTTTTTTTGCATCACCGGAATGGGAATATTCCTCACGAATTCTACTTACTAAGAAAACTTCATAATCCATCGCTAATCCAAATAAAATTCCAATTACAATGACGGGTAAGAAACATAACACTGGATTCGCAGCATTAAATCCAAATAATTGTAGAAAGTTTCCATCTTGAACTACAAATACCACAAAACCAAGAGTAGCTCCCAACGATAATATAAAACCAAGAACTGCCTTTAGTGGTACTAGAATTGATCGAAAAACAACTACTAGTAATATAAAAGCTAATCCAACTATCAGTATAGAGAAGATTGGCAATGCTTCATTTAACTTATCAGAGATATCAATATTAACAGCCGTTGCTCCTGTTACGAATAGTTCTGTAGAATATTCCTTTTCCATTTCACTAGAATGATTTCGAATAGAATGAACTAAATCCTTCGTTTTGACGTCATTCGGCCCTGTCTCTGGTGTTACATTAATCATAAAGATTTTTCCAGACGGACTAGGTATTGCCGGACTAATGGCTTTCACGTTTTCTAGCTCACTTATTTTATTTGTCACATCTGTTAATGCTTGTTCAGCATTCTCTGTTTTTTCACTTACTTTAGCAATAACAATTAAAGATGCATGATAACCAGGTCCATATGCTTCCGATAACAAATCGTATGCTCGTCTTTCCGTTGTTTTCTCTGATTTTGTTTCATTATCAGGCAATCCTAATTCCATATGAAAAAATGGAATAGTAACAGAAAGAAGAAAAGCGATGCTTAAAATAGAGATAATCATCGGATGTACAGAAAGCAGCTTCCCCCACTTACTTGTTAAGGAACTTTCCTTATTCTCTTTCGAAAATTTTCCTATTAATTTATTTTTCTTAGAAGGATGGAGTTTATCACCATATATTGCTAATAACGCCGGAACCAAAACTGTTGCAATTATAATTGCGATTAACACACAAACTGCGGCTGCTATTCCCATTGCAGTAAGAAAGGGAATTTTCGCTACTGCTAAGCCCAATAAACCAATGATAACAGTCAGCCCTGCAAACACGACTGCACTTCCAGCCGTAGCTGTTGCAATTGCTATCGCCTTCTTAACTGAATTACCTTTTTGCAATTGTTGTCTAAAGCGAGAAATGATAAATAACGCATAATCAATTCCAACAGCAAGTCCAAGCATAGCAGCTAATGATAAAGAAAAGGAGGTAATCTCAAAAAACTTCGTCCCAATCATAATCATCATTAACCCAATACCTAATCCAATAGCTGCAGTAATAATTGGCAGTCCAGCTACCAAGAATGAGACAAATGTGATGGCTAGTACTAGAAATGCAATTGCAACCCCAATAACTTCAGTAATTCCACCAATTTCCATTTCCGAAAAGGCAACATTACCTGCAATTTCTGTTTCTATCCCTTCTCCACGTGTCTGCTCTATTTTTTCTAAGATATTCTCCTTAGATTCCTCTGATACTTCATCGGCAGGAATATTAAATGTTACTGTAGCGTAACCAATTTCTTTTGATTCATTAAGGTTTCCAAGCTCTGAAGGTGTAGCTATTTCTGTTACTTTCTTGTCTTTTTTAATATCGTTGAGTGTTTCTTTAATTTGTTCATTTACTTCGTCTGTTTCTAAAGTTTTCCCTTTTGGTGCCTTCATGACTAATTGAACTTGGCCATTTTCAGGAGATTCACCAGTCTGAAATTCCTCCTTCAATAATTCACCTGCAGCTTCTGATTTAGTACCTGGAATAGTGATTTCATTCTGAAATGATGGTTTGACACTTAAAGCTATAATCACCATGCTAACTAGGATAATCAGTGAACCACTTAATACTTTTTTTCTATGCTTAAAGGCCCATTCGCCAATACTATAAAGAAATTTTGCCATATAAATCCCCTTTCGTCTATTAGTTCCATATGTTCTGCCTTTATACTACAGAAAAAGAAAATAAAAAAAATCGTACATTTGGGCAATTGCCGAATGTACGATTGGGCATAGTTTGGGATTTATAGATGAATATAACCTTTCTCAATAGATATTGCTACAGCTTCTGTCCTAGTATTTACTCCTAATTTATTATAAATATTTGTTAAATGCGCCTTCACTGTTCTTTCTGCAATTCCCATATCAAAAGCAACATCTTTTGTTCGAAATCCTTTTGCTATGGCTTGTAAAATAAAAGTTTCTTTATCAGTAAGGATAGATTGGCTAGATTTCTGATTATTCTTTTGAGTATCCTTAAAATTTAAGATTGTATTCAATATATTAGGCTGCAAAAGGGTTTCCCCTTTCACAGCAGCTTCAATAGTCCTGAATAGATTTTCTCTAGTAGTATCTTTCAGTAAATAACCTTTTGCCCCTAAATTGATTCCTTCTAGAATTAAATTATCTTCATTATATGTAGTTAAAATGATCACAGGAATGAAAATATTTCTTTCGTTTAATTTTTTTATCGTGTCTAATCCACTCAGGATAGGCATATTTAAATCCATTAAGATTACGTCAGGTGATAGTTCTTCTATTAAATGAAGTGCTATTTCTCCATTTTCTGCTTCTCCTATCACACGAAACATATCATTTGTTTCTATCATTAATTTTAATCCTTCTCTTACCACTAAATGATCATCAACAATTAGTACATTATACAGGACGTTTCCTCTCACTTTCCATTTAGATAGGGACTTCTACCAAAATAGTCGTCCCTTTTCCTTTTATACTTTTGACATCCACTTTTCCACCTAATAATCTAACTCTTTCCGTTATACCTAACAACCCATATTTCCCAGTGTGTTTGCCAACCATATTTGCCGCAAAACCAACACCGTTATCTTCTACTTTAATAACCATTTGCTTTTCCACTTTGTTAATATGTATTTTCACTTGTGTAGCTTGGGAATGCTTTATAACATTTGTCAAACATTCACTTACTATATGGACACTGTGTTCCAGTATAAATGTTGATAATGGAGGAAAGCGATCTATTGTGTAAGTAATCTCTGCAGAAGCTGCTTCCTTATACTTTTGAATTTTCCCCAATATGACACTATTAAAATTCCCTTGGCTAGTATTGGAATTATATCGTAAATTATCAATAACAATTCTTGCTTCTTTTAATGTTTCTCGTGCTTGCTGCATAGATTTTAGAACAATTTCCTGTGACTTTTCCTTATTTCCATTGTCTATATAAACTTGGATTGCTTCTAATTGCATAATAAAGCCCGCAATTCCTTGAGCTAATGTATCGTGTAAATCTCTAGCCATTCGCTGTCTCTCATTAGCAAGTGTTAGTTTTTCCACTTCCTTATGAGCAGTTTCTAGCTCTTTTAAATAGTATTCCATCCGCAGTCTCGCATTGACCTGCCTATTATAAATAACCGTATAAAAAACTACAATGGTCAATATGATGAATAAAATAGGGATAAATATCGGTAATTCTTCTGATCCATAACTTAAAACTATCTCTATACAGAACAGGCCATAAAAAATAATAAAAAATATAAAAATCTTTAGTTTGCTTTCAAAAACTGTTATGCTCTGTGCAATAATTATTGGCAGTAAACCAATTAAAATAGCTGGGGATCCTGCTGGTATCCAAAATGCGGATAAGAAGATTAAAAATCCTTGGCTTATTACATAAAGCCAGGGATAAATTCGACTCCATGTTTTTGAATGCCAATAAGCAAGACAATGTCCTATCATAGCACAAGTAAAAATAATATTATTTATTATGGACAAATGATCAAACGATTGAAGTAATAGAGCTGCAATATAAACAAGACTAATCCATAATAAAATAGGGATTTTAGTTGAATCTTGTAAAATAATCGTGATATTCTCATATGACTTTTGAAATTTACTCATTTTTAATTCACCTTATCTTTAATATAGACCAAATTATACCTTTAAATTGAAAAATCAACAAATTAGAGTCGCACATAACCATTCATATTTGATTGATGGCCTTTAAAACAAAAACAAAGCATCCTTAGTAAAAAATGATTACGAAAGATACTTTGTTATATGACTTCTATCTAATTACAAAAATTATTCCGTTACTTTTATTTTCTTTAATTGGTCATTTAATTCATTCAATTGATTTTCAGATAGGGCGTTAGGTAAACCTTGATTCACTATTTTTATCGAATAATCCTTCGCACTTTCTTGAGCCTCGACTTCTAATAAAATAGGAAGATGAGTTTGCAGCAATTCTCGACATTCTGGATTATTTAACAGGGATTCGATTCGAACTTCAATAGAATACTCATTAACATCTCTTGCATTAGGAATAATACTGTCTTTATCTGCTGGAAAATCACCAATTATATTTTTCAACCAAGATACACTTAAAGCAAACCATTTCGAAAAATCATTATTAACCAATTTCTTCAATCCTGAAGACGTTTGCCCTTTGGCAAGTGAAAGTCCATGAACTCCCTTTTGAAAAATATGTGATTCAAAAGCAATTTTGTGTTCATTTAATGCTTGCATAAAGCTGATAGTATTTTCAACCGGAACTAATTCATCTTCAAAAGTAGCAAATAAAAATGCAGGCGGTGTTTGATTATCCACTTCTTTTTCTAAAGATGGTACAGAGAATGCTAAACCTCTATTCCATTTTTCTAAAATACACGGATACCCTAATAACATTGCGCTGGGTCTAAGCTTACCCATTGTTCCTAATGATGCAGCCAAATGCCCACCTGCTGAAAACCCAATAACAGCAACCTTTTTCGTTTCAATATTCCATTCATCGGCATTTTCATGTATAAGGGAAAGAGCTTTCTCTGCATCACTAAACGCATTAGTAAAGTTAGATTCTTTCCCTACAGAATAATGGAGGATAAATGCGTTATATCCCTCCGCCAAATATGCCATGGCAATCGGTTCTGCCTCACGATCAGAAATACCATAATAACCTCCGCCTGGGAAAATTAAAATAGCTGGCCTTTTGCTTATGTTTGCAAATTCCGCTGAATTATCCAATATATAAGCTTTTAATAAACTTCCAGAATTAACGTTAACTTGTTTGATTAGCAATTCTTCTCTTCCTCTCCTTAAAAGTCAATTCCATTTATACCATATTTCAAAGTACCCACTAGATGCTTCTATTCCTATTATTAATTATACTCCCAAATATTATTAAGCGCTTACTTTTTATTTCTACGTGCTTCTAATTCTTTAATAATCTGAGGGTATTTTCCATCCAAATCATATTTACGCAAAAATAGATAGGTAAGAACAAATAGAATTAATGGAAGATAAACAGTTACAACCAAAATACTGAAAATTGCTGAGTCCGGCTGTGTTTCGAGCGTTCCATCATAATTACCAAATGCTAGTATCCAACCAATTAAAGCACCTGCTAGACCGCTTCCAACTCTCACCCCAAAGCTATTTGCACTATTTACCATCCCGACTAACCTTTTGCCAAACTTCCATTCACCATATTCAACTGTATTATTAACTAAAACTCCACCTACTGCCATCATCGGTATCGTTGCAAATGTACCAATTCCTCCTAAAATTAATGCAGCGGAAAAACTATAAGGCATAAAACAACGAATGAAACTAGCAAAGATCCCTAAGACAATTCCAATTCTTGCTGTTTTGGCAAGACCGAATTTTTTTATCATTGGTCCAACTGCAGCAAATCCAAGAATCACTGGAATTAACCCCACAGCTCCCATAATTCCAACTAAATTTTCATTTCCAAGTATATACTTTGTATAATAGACTCCAGTTGATCCTGATAAAATATATGTCATATTTATAAATAATTGCGCAAACAACATCATAACCCAATATTTATTTTTAAATAAAAGTTTTATGCTTTCAAAAAAAGGAACATTATCATCCACTTCACCTTTGATTGCTTCTACTGCCTCTTCTTTAGACGATGCAAATGTAACTAATAATGAAATACATGAAATTATCCCTATAACTACAGCTACTTTTATCCAAGCAGATTGGTCTCCACCAAGCATATTGGTTATTGGAATCAATCCAATAGCTATAATCATACCCATTATATATCCATAAATAGAACGAGTAATTCCTATCTTTCCTCGTTCCTCCGAACTTTTTGTTCGCATTGCCATCAAACTATTGTATGGAATAGCAACTGCGGCATAAACGATAGCAGTTGCTATTATTAGGGTAATTAGAGCATAAATTGTCTTGGTTGTTGAGGAGGCCTCAGCTGGTACTGTAAAAAGCAATATAATGGATACTAGAGCTGGAATTGCCATCCATAACATCCAAGGACGCGCTTTTCCATATTTAGACTTGGTACCATCAACGATTTTTCCCATCACTAAATCTGCAACCGCATCCAAAATTCTTGTTACCAACATAAGTGTACCTACTGTTGCAGCAGCTATCCCAACCTTATCAGTATAAAAATAGGTTAATATCCCAACAAGGCCATTTATACTATTTAATGTAACTGTAGCTGCGCCATCTCCAAGATAATGATAAAATCTCATCGTTTTTTTTATTCCTTGTGAATCATATCCTAAATCAATTTTCTTTTTTTCGCTCGATGCGGGAGTATTTTCTACTATTTCCTGTTCTATTTTCATACCTTTTCTTTCCTCCTTCATTCATTTTTGATACCGCTTACTTTCTTTATTTTATTGCACTTTCTGATATAATTATGGTACTTTATTTCTTTTTTTAGTAATTTAAATTCTAAATTAATCAGTATTAACAATATAATTTAATAATTCCTCTAATTTATCGATAAGATTATTAAGCTTTCTCTTATAAAAAAAAAAAAAGGAAGATTTTTTGTATCTCCCTTTTCCAAAAATTTATTATTGAGCAATAGTAACTTCTTCTTTATTCAATTCATCAATCACCATTTTAAATAAGGTATAAGATTCCTTAGGAGCTGTGGCAATAATTTCACTAATTGATAATTGGTATGCATATTGTATCATCGGATGATTCAATAATTCTGGAGAATAAGTATTGAATATTTCCACAGCCAAAGGCTCCTCCATAATTTCCTTTAAGGTTGAATCCATTGTAAAACGCTCTCTATCTAAATTTATTTCTGTTGCATATTCATAAGAATAGGAGCCTGAACCTACTTCGATTGGTTGTTCTTTTTCTGGTAAATAAATAACTGCCGTTGTATTTGCTGGTATCTCTATATCAACTTTAATCTTATTGTCCCTACAAGACCAAGAACTTTTAATGGTACCATACATACTATCAAAGGATGCTTCTACAAATGTAATTCCTTTTATAAATTGTGGCTTAATGAGTATCTTCTTATATCCAGGCTCCAGTTGATTGATCCCGGCTAACTTTCGATACATCCATTCTCCTATTGCTCCGTAAGCATAATGATTTAATGAATTCATTCCAGATTCATCAAAATCCCCATTTGGCAATATCGAATTCCATCGTTCCCAAATGGTCGTAGCTCCCTTTTTCACAGCATATAACCAGGATGGATAATCTTCTTTTAAAAATAATGTACCTGCCAATTCATGAAGATTATTTTCTGATAAAGCATGACATAAATACGGTGTTCCAACAAATCCCGTCGTTAAATGATTTTTATGATTTAATATATTTTTTTCCAATGATTCTTGTATTCTTTTACGGTATTTTTCTTCTACCAAATCAAAGTGTAGTGCCAGTACACAACCTGTTTGGGTTTCAGAAACTAACCTTCCATTTGGTGTTATATATTCCTCATTGAATGACTTTTTAATAGACTCATATAATGATTGATAAGTTTGGGCATCGTTTGTTTTACCTAACACTTCAGCTGTCTCTTTTAATAAATGTGTAGAATAAGCATAATAAGCATTCGCTACGAAATAGGGATCAGTTGCTCCCGTTCTTTCTGTACTACATTCCTCTTTATCCAACCCAAGCCAGTCTCCATATTGAAAGCCAGCTTGCCATAATCCATTGCTTCCACAGCGGGAAGAAATGTAATCAACCCATCCTTTCATACTTTCGTATTGGTCTTCTAATATCCTTTTATCACCATAGGTCTGATATATTACCCAAGGAATAATAACTGCAGCATCACTCCAAGCTGCTGCCCCGTCTTGATTTCCTAATATATTTGGGACAACATGCGGAACTCCGTATTCCTCTGTTTGCTCTGAAGCTAAATCTCTCAGCCATTTAGTAAAGAAAGAAGCAACATTCATATTATAGGCAGCAGTCCCAGCAAAGACTTGTGCATCTCCTGTCCATCCCAACCTTTCGTCTCTTTGAGGACAATCTGTTGGAATGTCTAAAAAATTCCCTCGCTGACTCCATTGAATATTACTTTGTAACTGGTTCACAAGTGGATTAGACGTAATAAAAGTCCCCGTTTCCTCCATATCAGTATGCAATACACAAGCTACAAAATTAGGGAGATGAATAGCTTCTAATCCTTCTATTGCTATATAGCGAAATCCATGGAAAGTGAAATGTGGACGGAAAATTTGCTCTTCTCCATTGCAAATAAAATGATCTACTGATATTGCTTGACGAAGAGTTTCTGCATAAAAGTTCCCATTTTTATCTAATGTTTCCGCATGACGAATAGTAATCTTTTGCCCTTTCTGTCCAACAATTTTCAATTCTATAAATCCTGTAAGATTTTGACCAAAGTCTATTACCTTTTCTCCTTTAGGAGTAGTTAATAATTCTTTAGCTTCTAGTCTCTTTACTATTCTTACCGGTTCATTTTCCTGTCCCACTAGTAGACTCTTCTCAAATGGCATAGTAACGGCTTGGGAAGTGATTGACTCTGTGAAAGTTGTATCGATTGTTTCCCCCATATAAATTTCACTTGTTCGAATACTTCCTGTAGCCACTTTCCAACTATCATCTGTCTTAATGATCTCTTCTGATCCATCCTTATAAGTAATATGAATTTCTGCTAGTGCAGCCACCTTATCTCCATAGTGATTAGGAGTACATGTAAAACCAAATATGCCTTTATACCAGCCATTTCCCACTATTATTTCCACTTTATTGTTCTCTTGTAGCATGTTATCAGCGTTATATGTTTGATATTGAAGACGCTTATGATAGTTCGTCCATCCTGGTGCAAAATAGGTATCTCCGAGTTTTCTACTATTAATTTTCACTTCGTAAACTCCAAGTGCTGTTGCATACACTCTTACTTTTTCAATACGCTTATTCACAGTGAACTCTTTCACAAAAACAGGACATGCTGTTTCTTCTGGAGGTAACTGATGTGTAATAAAGTCTCCACTAAAGTTAGCGCCAGAGAGTAATCCGGTTTCAAAAGAACCATTCGCTATAGCGTGGTTCCCTTTATTATCCCAAACCTCTATTTTCACATCATATAAAGTACGGGCTTGTAATTCCAAACCTTCATAATCTACTAAAATCGATTTACTGCTTTCCTGTATGCCAGTATCCCAGCAAATTTTTCTATCATTTTGTACAATGATTCGGTAGCTTTCTTGCCATACATTTTGTTCATTTGAAGCGATTTTCCATGAAAATCTTGGCTTCTTAGTATCTAATCCTAAAGGATTCTTCTTGTATTCAATAGTTAAATTTTCTATTATCATCTTTCACCTCTCCTTTTTTAGTAAAAAAATACACTTACAGATGATTAGATAATCTCATTCCCCATTCATTTTGTTACCGCTTTCTTATTTTAAGATAAATTTTTATATTTTTATGGTAATATGCTCCTGAATTTAGTAATTTATTTTTATAAGTTGTTTTATTCAAAACGGAAAGGCGGTACTTCCATGTCTGATAAAGCTAATGGCACTTTAAAAAATCTTTGTAGAATTCTCTCTGGATCTTTTCATTTACCTATCTTTTTTGTACTACCAAATGGCGATATTTCATTTGAAGTGATTGGTGATAGAATCCTCAATCCGCTTTACAAAAATGATAAACAGTTACTTTTTACCTTACTAGATTTTAATCCTAAAGAGTATTACAACTTCCCAGTGATAAAAAAAACACATCTTTATGAAAACTATCTATTAATTAGTGTTATCGACAATAAGCAATTTGTGGGAACCATCATTATTGGACCTTCTCTCCCTTATGCTTTATTTGAACATACAATAACTGGACTAATTAATGATTTTCACGTTTTTGCAAAAAAGGAACAAGTATTTCATTATTTTAAGTCACTTCCCATTATTGAGAGTGAAAGGCTACTAAACATAAGTGCCATAGCATACCACTTAATTAATAACATTTTATTACCAATAAAATGGATTGAAGAAGAAAACAAACAATTTTTCCATAAAACAATTGACTATGATATTAATCTAGTGAAAAGCACTGCTAACAATCCCGTAGATCCTGCAGCAATGCATCATAACCCTTTACTAGAAAAGCAGTTACTCTCCATAATTAAAGAAGGACATATAGAGGAATTAAAAAATTTCACAAAATTAGGAGTAGAAAATACAGGTGTTCTTTCTAAATCAAGTTATATACGTTCACGGAAAAACATAGGAATTGCAGGGATTACCTTAGCCACTAGAGCTGCCATAGAAGGTGGCGTTCATCCTGAAGTTGCCTTTACTTTAAGCGATTTATTTATTCAACGATTAGAAGACATGAACTCTATCCAAGACCTTGAAAAAGTGCAATTGGAGGCTTTTTTTGCCTTCACCAATAACGTATTAAAGATTAAAACAAGTCAAAATTCAAAAACTATTACTAAATGTAAAAATTATATCTATAATAATCGTTACGAAAAAATTAGTCATGAGGATGTAGCAAATATTGCAGAACTAAGTCCTAGTTATTTTTCTGTATTATTTAAAAAAGAAATTGGTCTTTCAGTAAGCGAGTATATTCAGAAAGTTAAAATTGATGAAGCGAAGAATCTGCTTGAATATACTAATACCCCACTATCTGAGATTTGTTCTTTATTAAACTTTTCTGATCAGAGCTATTTTACAAAGGTGTTTAAAAAGCACACAAAAATGACACCAAAACAATACAAAGAAAATTATCATTTAGATAATAAATAGAGGGAGAACCAAAAACCCCTCTAAGGGAGAAAACCGGTTATTTCTGTTTCATCCCTAGAGGGTATTTCATTATTCTACTTCATATAATTAGTTATCATTTGTCCCATTTACAGCAGCAAGAATCTGATCAAGCATTTCTTCTGTAAATAGTCCATTACTCATTACTGCTGCATTGTGCATGGAGGTTCCCATAAACATCTCTTGCATACCTGCGCCTAAGCCGGCTGTTTCATCAAGGTCCACTTGCCCCATAGATTTCATAATTTCCGCTCCAATTGGATGTTCCAATAATTCTCCAAATGTGGAATGTCGATTTAACGTTTTCTTAATACTAACAGTTGATTCAACATAGATCTCTTCTTTTAGCAAAATTTCACGTGAAGATTTACCAACTAATATTTCAAAAGCTCCTGTCTCTACATGCCAATCTTTTATTGTAACATTGTAATAAGCAAATGCTCTCTTATCTAATTCAAATTCAACAGTAGTAGACTCTCCAGATTTTAATAAAACCTTTTTAAATCCTTTTAATTCTTTTTCTGGGCGAGGAATAGTTGCATCTACATCCTTCACATAAAGCTGAACAACTTCTTTCCCTTCCATGTCTCCCGTATTTGTCACTTTAACAGATACAGTAAGGAATTCATCATCTTTCATTTGTTTCTTATTTACTTGTAAATCGCTATATTTGAAAGTTGTATAACTTAAGCCATAACCAAACGGAAATAATGGCTCTACATCTCTTGTATCATAATGTCTATATCCTACAAAAACTCCTTCACGGTATTCTACCGTTTCTCCATTCCCTGGAAAATTTAAATAGGATGGATTGTGCACAAGCTTTTGTGGAAAAGTTTCAGCAAGTTTTCCACTTGGACTTATAACTCCAAACAAGATATCTGCAATAGCTCCTCCAATTGCTTGACCACCTAAATACCCTTCTAAAACCGCCTTCACCTTATTAAGCCATGGCATTTCAACCGGGGCACCGTTACTTAATACAACTATTACATTTTCTTGAACTGCCGCTACGGCCTCAATCAATACTCGATGATTTTCAGGAATTCTCATATGTTTGCGGTCAAACCCTTCTGATTCATATCTTTCAGGTAAACCGGCAAAAATTACCGCAATCTCAGCTTCTTTTGCATGTTTAACCGCATCCTGAATTAATTGTTCATCTATCTCATCACTATCCAGTAAATAGCCATCAGAGTAATCAAGCTTGATAGAGCTACCAGTAATTTTTTCTATTTCATCGTAAGCATTATCTACTTTTGTAGGATTAATATGTGAACTCCCGCCACCTTGAAATCTTGGACTTTTAGCGAAAGCACCAATAACCGAGATAGATGTAGGTTTTTTAATCGGTAAAATATGATCTTCATTTTTTAAAAGCACCATACATTCTCTTGCAACTTCTCTAGCCAATAGATGATGCTCCTCTTTGCTATATGTTATATCCTTTTTATTATCGATTGCTTTAAATATAATAGACAATATTCTTTCTACTGCTTCATCCAGTTTGTCTTCCGATAATTCCCCTGACTTAATCGCTTCTAGTATTTTCTTTTCGCCTAGTCCTCCACTTGAGGGCATTTCAAGATCTAACCCAGCATCCAATCCATCAGCTCTTTCATTCACTGCACCCCAATCAGAAACAACAATTCCTTCAAAGCCCCATTCTTCTTTTAAAATGTCAGTTAGAAGTTTTTTATTTTCTGAACAATAATCTCCGTTCACTTTATTATATGCTGACATTACTGACCAAGGTTTCCCTTCTTTTACTGCACCTTCAAAGCTAGCAAGATATATTTCCCTTAATGTTCGTTCATCAACAATCGCATCTATTCCCATTCGCTTATATTCTTGATTGTTAACAGCAAAATGTTTTAGCGAAGTTCCAATTCCATTATCTTGAACCCCTTTAATAAAGCTAGTTGATAGTTTACTTGATAAATAAGGATCCTCTGAAAAGTATTCAAAGTTTCGCCCGCATAATGGTGAACGTTTAATATTAACACCTGGCCCAAGAATAATAGACACATTTTCAGCTTGACACTCTTCTGCAAGTGCCTCCCCAACTTTATTGACCATTTCGTTGTCCCAAGAACAGGCTAATCCTGCAGCAGACGGAAAACAGGTTGAAGCAATACTTTTATTGATTCCTAAATGATCGGAAGCTCCTTCTTGTTTTCTCAGACCATGTGGGCCATCTGTCATCATAATCGATGGGATATTTAGTCTTTCAATTGCTTCTGTGTTCCAAAAGTCCTTACCAGAGCACAAACTCACTTTTTCTTCTAGAGTTAATTCCTTTATAATTTCTTGCACATTTCTTGTCATTTTATTTCCCTCCATTAATAATGCTCTCTATATAAGAATAAAGAAAAACTTACTTATTTTATGGTATTTTCATATTTTTTCTATAACTATTCTTATATACTATGGAAAATTTCACCCTGTTGAATCTTCAGGGATCAATCCGTTTAATGGCTACCTCTACTTAATAATAATTTATCCTCTTACACATTCTTAATTTATTTGCAGCACTTCTCCATCCTCAGATTGAGCAGTACAAGAATAAGTATATTTACCGCTAGCTAAGGAATATTCTTCCCCATTTGGTAGAATAAGCTGACAAGTAGTAGATACAGGCACCTCAATATTTATGGAAAATACTCCTGCTTTCAGCTCCCATTCTGACCTAGCAAGGCCATATGGTGTTTTAATACTTCCTTTGGCAAACGTTATATTTCCTCCAATAACTGGAGCAATTTTAAATTCTTTATACCCTCCACTAATTGGCTCAAGACCTACCATCCGCTTATATAGCCAGTCTCCCACAGCTCCATTTGCATAATGGTTAAATGAAACCATTCCACCATTTGATTCGTCATCTGATTTATTACCAGATAAATCACTAATATTAACGGTACCATCTGGTCGCAATGCATCCCATCTCTCCCATATTGTAGTACCTCCAGCTTTCACTTCATATAACCAGGAAGGACATCCTTCTTGTAATAATAAGTCATAAGCAACATCCACATATCCATTATCAGAAAGTGCAAAAAGTAAATATGGGGTACCTGTAAACCCAGTTGTAAGATGATTCCCTGCTTCTCGAATCAGACGAACTAAATTTTCTACCATTTTGTTTCTCTCTTTTCCTTCCACCATTTTAAAGTGCAGCGGCAAAACATAGGCAGTTTGAAATTCTTTTTTCAAAGTTCCATTTCCGTCTGTAAATACTTTTCGATATGCTTTAATGATGGATTCCTGCAAATCACGATAATGTTTCGCGTCATCAGAATAATTCAGTATCTCAGCAATTTGTGCAGCAAGATTACATGAATTAGCAAAATAAGCAGTTGCAACCCATTTTCCTTTCTTCATCCATTGCTGAACCGTTTCATCTGGTGCACACCAATCTCCAAAATGGAATGGAAATCGCCAGATATGACGTCCATGTGGCGTTACTGACATAAAGGACGACCACCATTTTGCTGCCTTTAGGAATTTTTTTATTGTTGGATACTGCCGAATAAGTAATTGTTTATCTCCTCTAGCCAAGTATTCGGCCCATGGAACTAAAATACAGCTATCACCCCAACAAGAATTAGCCATAATTGGCCAACTATCACCTGCCTGTGGAATAACCATGGGAATTCCACCACCTTGCCCTTGTTCTGCACGCATATCCATTAGCCATTTATCAAAAAAGCGACTAAGATCAAAATGATAGCAAGCTGTTGAAGCAAATACAGCAATATCCCCTGTCCAGCCTTGCCGTTCATCCCTTTGTGGACAATCGGTTGGAATGTCAATAAAATTCGAACGTCCTCCCCAACGAATATTACTATGTAATTGATTAATTAATTCATTGGAACATTCAAAACTACCGATTTCCTCAAAGTCTGAATGAAGTACGTAAGCAGTCAATTCTATATCGTCAGGTTCTATTCCGCTTACCCCCACATATCGAAAGCCCATATACGTTAATTTAGGGGAATAACTTTGCTCTCCTGTTTTACACACATACGTTGCAGATGCTTTTGCAGTACGTAATGATTTAACAAATAATTCGCCATCCACTAATACTTCAGCATGGCGGAATAGGATAGTCTGACCTTTCTTTCCCCGTATTTTTGCTGCTATAACCCCTGCAAAATTCTGTCCAAAATCATAGATAATTTCCCCGCTTGGTGATATATTATAATCTAATGGATACATTACTTCTTTCACTCGAACTGGCAGTCCATATTGAGCCAACAATTTAGGGTTTTTCCGAGGAGCTGTTATCGTTGCTTGGTTCCAAATTACAGAATTTAAATCTACCGTTGCATCATAATGCTCTCCATCGTACCATTCTGCCATTTGATAATTCCCATCTTCTGTTACTTGCCATGACTCATCTGTACATATAATTTCGGAAGTTCCATCCATATACTCTATATGCAGCTCACAAATTAACGCCTGACGATCTGCACTAATTTTATTTTTTCGCTTGTAATTGAATGAACCTGCAGCCCAACCACCACCGACTACTGCAATCAAGGTATTATTACTTTGAAGCTGTTTTTCCACCGGATAAGTTTGATACTGGATTTGATGATAATAAGAAGTTAGTCCTGGAGCAAAGTAATCTTCTCCTACCTTTTCTCCGTTAAGCATTAATTCATAGATTCCTAATGCAGTAGAATTTATCCAAGCTCTTCGAATCTGTTTTTTTATAGAAAAACGATAGCGAAATGTCATTGGTTTTGGTGAAACTTTTTTAGGAAAATCATAATCTCCATCTGTAATCCACTTCGCTCTCCACGGTGTATCCATTCTTCCCGTTGTAAAATAAGTGACAGCTTCTGCTTGTTCACCACTTGTTCCAATAGCCAAAATATGAACTTTATATTCAGTAAACGGTCTCATTTCTCCATCATATAAATTATTCAATTGATCTGTAGTTTCAATTTTCCAATTCCCCACTGTAATTGTTGCATTTTGAAGTGACTCTCCTAGATTATTTGATTCTAAAGAAAATGAAATATTTGGCTTTCTATCTGTAACACATCCTTTTGTTACACCC
This sequence comes from Niallia sp. FSL W8-0951, assembly GCF_038006525.1. Lineage (NCBI taxonomy): Bacteria > Bacillati > Bacillota > Bacilli > Caryophanales > Bacillaceae > Niallia > Niallia sp. FSL W8-0951. The sequence continues at coordinate 179,281 of NZ_JBBOVK010000001.1, read as the reverse complement.
TCCACTTTAACAGACGCTATTTTTAGCATGATTTTCCTCCCGTCTAGCTGGAATTTCAGCCTGTTTCTTTTTAATATCCTTTTCCACCTTAAGCCTGGATAAGATAATAAGTAATAACACATTAGTAATTACTTCTAAACCTACAAATCCAAAGTAATAGCATTTTGGACAGTGGGGATTGAACCGCAATCAATTCTGCTAATTGCTTTTGATATGGTGCCACCTAACCAGAATAGATAGCACCCCATTAAAAATTTTTATTATTCCCTATTTATATACTTCTGTATTCAATCATGAAATTACTTATCTGCTATTCTTTTAAATATCTAATTCTGATACTATTTTCTTATATTCTCTCGTTTCTGTCGGAGCGTGTAATGGTTTCCAAACTTGAGCAAAAAACGGATCTACTTTTGCTCTTTCTCCATAATTCCAGCTCTTGCGCTCACATTCTGGGCACCAATGCCCACCTTCTAGCACTAAGCGTGGACTAGCATCAAAAGTATGTGAAAATGCACATTTAAAGGTTAATTTTGATTTCCAATCACCCATTTCCATTGTTTCAGATAAGCACTCACCACCACGAAATTTAGCTGCTCCTTTTACATCCTTTAAATCCAATTGACTCTCCGGTTTGTCCTCGTCATATCCATGATCGATAGGTATCACCTTGTCCCAATCTCGAAAGTGTTGAAAATCACTGTGCTTTTCAGGGATTTCTTCCCACGCTTCTCTGCTTCCCCAATATGCATCAATATGTTCTTCCACATTCTCCTCTATAAAGCGAACTGTACCATGTTCCGTTCTTGCTGGTTTTATAAGCATCTTTTTCATCATTTTCCCCATTAGTTTTTCACCAAATGGCAATTTACAGATGATTTTTGAAGCAGTTGCTTGCATTCCAAGATTTTCTAAATAGGCACGGTAAAAGTAATCCATTCCATCTCTACGGAAGTGAAGGTAGTTTTCCAATTTATCCGAATCTAAATAATATTGACCATGAAAATTTCTTGTTGCATACCATTTTGGATTAATGACATTATCTAAATTTTTAAAACCAATGGCTCCATATAATACTTGATACATTTCATAAGTGCTAACTCGACAGCTTTCCCCACCACCGATATTATAGATATGACCCCAAAATTCAGCTGGTAGTTTCCCCGTAAATTCATAATTACATAAATTACTCATTAACCTTCCCGAATCTCGATCAGAAACATATTCTAAAACATTATCTAAGCAGTTATGGAACATAATAGCATCCATAATCTTACTCATTGCAGGACCCATAATACCAGTTTGACGTAAACTTACCCAGTATTTTAATCCAGATTCAATCACCAAGCGCTCTGCAGCTACTTTAGACACAGCATAATAATCAAACATACTTGTTTTTATCGGATCACCAACACGCCCCCAATGAATTGGCGGCATTCTGTCTCCTGTTTCAGCAATAGTACCTATAAACACTAATTTAGTCACATCTTGTTGGCCATGAGCATAGATTGCATTTACTATATTTTTTACAGAACCATAATTAATTTCCATTGCTTTTTTAGGGTAGTAATCTGCGGCTGGTGATACAAAGGCTGCGATATGGAGAATAATATCCACATCCTTCACACACTCATTCACTAAATCTTCATTCAGAAGATCTCCATACTTGATTGTTACCTCGCTATATGCCTGATATGGTTTCAAAATAGTACGACTTTCTTCTGTATCTAGAGCAAGGATAACAATTTCATATAAATCAATATCTTTTATCATTCGCTTCAAACTCTCTTGTCCCATGCCCCCTGTTCCACCAGTAATAAAAACTCTTTTTTTAGTCATGTTCATTTTCCTTTCTATTTTGATTGTCTACATCTCTAAAATGCAATACTTGTCGTTTATTTATTATCTTTAGGCAGTGGAGGCAATTTATCTTTCTTTAACATGTGCATTAGACCTCTGAATAGGTTACCGTTAATTATTTCAATTAACCCTTCTGCAAGCCGATAATTAAACCGCCCTGAGCTTGAAACAGTCATAGAGCGAATACTGTTATTAGGCAACATTTTCATTAAGAACATGCCGTTTTTCCGTTCCATATCTCTTTCTGGTCCTTCTTCCATCCTTTTTGAGCGATTAAACTGCTTTTTTCCAACTCCTACAACGGATTTATAAAAAATTCGCCCAATAAATGAATTTTGCAGCTCATCCAATCGTGAATCCAGCGAATACTTTTGGCTCCCATTATTCAGTGATGGAATTTGCCTACCTAAAAGCTGTTCAAATTCTTCTATTTTAACTTCTCTTAATCGTTCTACATTATAGTAGCAAGGAAGTATTTCACTAGAATAAGGACTTGAAATAGGCTCAACACCCTCAATGATATATGAGCTTTGCAATCGAATATCTTCGGAAGAAGCCGCCACTAACAACGAATATTCACCATTTTCTAAAACCCACTTTTTTTCCTTGATATGGTAATAAGCAAGATCTTGTTTAGTAAAACTCATTTCTATAGGTTTGGTCTCACCTGGTTTCAAATAGACTTTTGCAAATGCACGAAGCTCCTTATCCGGTTTAAATACATCCGAAGTTGGATTAGCTACGTATAATTGGACTATTTCTGCCCCTTCATGTACTCCTATATTAGCGATAGTACAGCTGACATATATTGTGTTGTCTTTTTCATAATGTGCAATATCTGAATAGTGAAACTGTGTATAACTTAGACCATAACCGAAAGGATACTTGACACCTTTTCCTTTAAGTTTGTCAAAATAGCGATAACCAACATATATAGATTCTTTATATAGCTCTACTTTATTACGAATAAATTCATCGCCAAATGGAACATCCTTATATGTCTTCATCCACGTTTCTGCTAATTTTCCTGAAGGTGAGACTTCTCCAAAAAGTAACTTCGCTGTTGCTTCTCCTCCTGCTTGACCAGGAAGATACATATTTAATATCGCATCCATGTCTTTTTCAAATGGCATCTCTACTGGTGAACCACTAAACATAATAAATATGATTTTCTTCTGCATTTTTCTTAATTTAGTTAAGAGTGAAAGTTGATTACTAGGAAGGGCTAAATTATCTCGATCGTATCCTTCACTTTCTGTATAATCTGTTTGTCCTCCGAAGAAAAGAATCGTATCATAATTCTTTGCCATGTTGATTGCCTCATTCTCATAAGCTTCCTCAGGATCTATTTCTGATTCCCGATATCCAAGGACAAACTCATAATTAATCTGCCTTGCATCAAACGCAGTCTTTGAGCTAATTAACTTGGTTGGATTGACTAAAGAGCTGCCTGCACCTTGAAATCGCATTTTATCGAATAATTCTCCGATGATAAGATACTTCTGATTTTTGGCCAGTGGTAGACTACCTTCGTTTTTCAATAGTACAGCTCCATCTGTTGCAATTTCGCATGAGAGATTGTGATGTTCTTCTTTATTGAATTCCGCACCTTTTTTAATTGGAGAAGTTCGTTGGATAAGCTGTAGTATATTTGACACAGCTTTATCTAAATCTTTCATCGATAGCTCTCCACTATTGGCTGCGTCAATAATTTGTTTTCTAAAAAAAGTGCAATCACCGGGCATTTCTAAGTCCATTCCAGCTTTTATGCCTTCTACACGATTAGATACTGCACCCCAGTCACTTACAACTGCTCCATTAAATCCCCATTCTTCCCTCAATATTTCTGTCAGTAATTCTTTATTCTCAGCACAATAAGTACCATTAACCTTGTTATATGCACACATAACCGTGGCTGGTTGACTTCGCTTCACAACCATTTCAAACGCTTTCAAATATATTTCTCTTAAAGCCCGCTCGTCAACAACAGAATCCCCCATAAATCGATAGTTTTCATTATTGTTTACTGCAAAATGTTTAACAGAAACACCGACACCTTCTTTTTGTACTCCATTTACAAATGCAGTACCAAATTCACCTGAAATGAGGGGATCTTCTGAATAATATTCAAAATTCCTGCCACATCTTGGATTTCTTTTTATATTAATAGATGGACCAAGTAATAGGTTAACACCAAAATGCTGACTTTCTTTTGCTATCGCTCTTCCCATTTCCTGGGCATTATTTAAATTCCAACTTGATGCTACTGTTGCTCCAGTTGGAAAAGAAGTAGTTTCTTCACTTTGATTTAGTCCTAAATGATCTGCTTTTTCCCCTTGTTTCCTTAAACCACAAGGTCCATCTGTCATATATATAGAAGGAATAGATAGCCTTGGAATATCATTTGTTTTCCAAAATTCCGTTCCGGCTAATATTGCTGCTTTTTCCTCAACTGTCATGTTAAGAAGTAAATCATTAATTGTCTTCACAAAGTTCTATCTCCCTTCTCTATTTACAGCTATTTTATCCAAATTAATCAGATTTTTATTTTATATTTGTTAGCTAAATTATAAATATGTTTGAAATTCAGCTTGTATTTTTTCAACTATGATGCTATTTTGATAAATAGAAAACACTTTCATTTATTTTTACAAACTAAATCTTTTTTAAGGGGGATAATTAGAAATGAAAAAAATGACAACTATTTTAAAACTCCTTTATCAATCTACATTAATCCCTTCCTATATCTACAAATCAAATGAAAAGATACACTCATTTCCTGAGCAAGAAAGCTATATATTACCACCAGTTGAATATACAAAAAAAATGATGCAATCAAGCAAAAAAATTTCTTACTTATCCACTTCTTTTTTTGCCTATTATGGTGTTATAAAAATAAAGAATATGACGGACTCTTCGATTATTGTTGGACCAGTTAGCCAAATCCATTATTCCAAAGATACCTTACGAACGATGAAAAAGGAATTTGTCATTTCTGAACATAATTCCATGCAATTTGATGATTTTTTCAAAGCTATTCCACCAATGCAGTTACAGCAATTTCTCAACCATTTAGTTACCATTCACTTTTTAATTAATGAAGAAGAAATCAAATACATAGATTTAATAGAGCTGGGATCGGAAAACATTTCAATCAAAACGAAACAAACAAAAAATATATATGAAAAGAAAGAAATAAGTTATTTCAACAATTCATATGATGTAGAAACTAGAATGCTAAAATATGTGGAGTTAGGAAATAAAGAAGGGCTAGATCAATTTATTGAACAACCATTTATTACACATGAAGGAGTCATGGCAAGAGATAATTTACGCCAGGCAAAGAACACATCTATTGTAACAATTACATTAATCACACGTGCAGCTATAAGAGGAGGATTAGATACAGAGGCTGCCTTCCAATTGTCCGATCTTTATATTCAACAGGTCGAACAGCTCACTTCGCTTGAATCCATTCAAAACTTGAGCCAAGAAGTCTTATACCATTTTACAAAAAAAGTAGCAGAAGTAAAATTTAGCCTAACTGACAATCCGGATCTAAAAAAAATAACCCAATATATTATGAAAAATACAAATCAAATGATTACCGTGAACAATATAGCTGAACATTTTGGATATAGTAGGACCCATTTATCTTCCAAGTTCAAAAAAGAAATGGGCATAAAATTAAGTAGCTTTATCACTGTCTGCAAATTGGAAGAAGCCAAGAATTTATTATTATATACCAATAAATCAATCAGTAATATTAGTAATTATCTATGCTTTTCCAGTCAGAGCCATTTTCAAACTGTCTTTAAAAAAAATTATGGGATTACTCCAGTCTCATTTAGGAAAAAAATGAGGATAGAACTAAATTAAATAATGAACTGTAAAGGTGAATACTTCTAATTCCGCTATTATGTACGGTAAGCGTTCTCGTATAAAAAATGAAATTAGTGGAGCCTAAGACCATATAGTAAAGCAAAAAGTTCCGTGCGAGCCCACAGGACACGATTGTATTTTTAACTTGCAGGCAATAATATTAATTTTAAAGTGTAAGGGGGAATTTTGGATAGGGTTTCTCCTGGAAGAACTGGCTCTTTAACGATAAATTATGAGAGCCATGTTTAAACTTAGAGCTTAATACAATTGTCCGAGGCTTTCGTAAGATTCGCTTAATCGAACGACAAGCCCCGTCTCTACCACAGAAAAAATTAGTTTTTCCCTATAAAATTTAAGTGGTAGTTAAAATTATATTATTACATTTACTAATAATAAGAGAACTAGATACCTTATATTTTACGGACGCTCTCCTTTTATGAACTTACAGTTTTTCACTCGTTTTTTTGAAAATGGTTTTCTTTACAAAACTGCCTTAAAAATAGAAAAGTACTTCTCCTTAAGAATTCTTCGATGTTCAACTTCTTTTACTCTTTCTTATTAAGATCTCTTCATATCAATAATAAATTTATACCGGTCTCCGCGATAAATAGATTTCACATATTCAAAAGGAGTTCCATTGGCCAAATAACTAAAACGCTCCATCAGCAGCACTGGTGCCCCCTCTTTAATCCCAAGAGATGCACTTTCATTTTTATGGGATAAAGTTGATTCAATTGTTTGGGTAGCGTGACTAATCTTTTGATGTAAAGTTTGCTCCACATATTCATATATAGAACCATGTAAAGTCTCTTCCTGCAGCTCCTTAATCAAGAGCGACGGAAGGTAGGAAGTTTCGAGGGCCATTGGGATATCATCCGCAATCCGTAATCGGCTAACCTCATAAACCTGGTCTCCCTCTTCTATCTTCAACTTACTGGCGATGCCTCTTGGACAAGGAATCGTTTTAAAATCAAGAATTTTTGTTTTTGGTGTTAACCCTCTTGAATGCATATCCTCCGAAAAACTTGTTAATCCAGAAAGCTCTTGCTCTACCTTTTGTGCAGCAACAAAAGTCCCTTTCCCTCTTTGTCGAACAAGTACGCCTTCAGCTACTAAGTTATTAATAGCTTGACGAACCGTCATCCTGCTAATACCGTATTTCTCGGAAAACTCTCGTTCAGAGCTAATTGGATCACCAGGTTTTAGCTCTTTAATGATTTCTTTTATCTCCATTTCTAATTGATAATAGATAGGAATATGTGAATCTTTAATGATCAACTATACACACTTCCTTTATTTTCTTTCAAAATGGATAAAGCCTCCTGATCAGCGATGATTGTAACATCCGGATGCTTTTTCAAAATAGAAGCAGGAAGATCCTCTTTTATATCGGAGTGAAATAACTGATTAAGCACAGGGGCCTTCTTCACTCCAGACACAAGCAATATGATTTTCCGACTTTTCATAATAGTGGAAATCCCCATTGAAATAGCATGTGTTGGTACCTCATCCATACTAGTAAAATAGCGAGCATTTGCCTCTCTCGTCGAGTCAGCTAATTGAACCACATCGGTCGTGGAAGAGAATGAAGTACCTGGTTCATTAAAACCAATATGTCCATTTTCGCCAATTCCTAAAACTTGCAGATCCATTCCACCAAAGGAATCAATCAGTTTCTCATAATTTTCACCAGCATCTTTATCATTTACATTTTTGGCAAAAGGCAAATGAGTTTGATTTTCCGGAATATTTATATGATTAAATAAGTGTTCTTTCATATAATAGCTATAACTTTGCGGGTTATCCTCTTCTAAACCAACATATTCATCTAAATTAACGGTAATAACTTTTTCATAGGATGTATGGTTCTCCGTAAAATCCTTTATTAAATACTGATAGGTTCCTACTGGGGTTCCTCCAGTAGCAAGTCCTAGCACACTATTTGGCTTCGTTTGTATTTGCTCTATTATTTTTTGGGCTGCTACTTTACTCATTTCATCATAATTTTGTACTTCAATTAATTTCATGCTGAAAATCCTCCATTCGAATATACAATTTTCCCTTTACATATTGTTAGTGCTACTTGATTATTTTCATCTAATACGACTAAATCTGCATCTTTACCTTTTGCAATACTTCCCTTTTTATCCAAGACACCAATTTGCTTGGCGGGATTATAAGATGCCATCTTTACAACATCCTGTAAAGAGCAGCCTGTAAAGTTCATCATATTATTGATAGCATCCTTCATTTTTAATGTGCTCCCAGCAAGAGCACCATTTTCTAATAACGCTTTGCCATCACGAACAATTACCTTTTGTCCACCTAAGGATGAAATACCATCCTCAAGCCATTTTGCCCGCATGCTATCTGTAATGAGAATGATATGATCAGCCCCCTTTTGTAAAAAAGCAAGTTTAACTATTTCTGGATGAATATGAACACCATCGACAATCATTTCAGCCATTAACTCCGAATGAAGCAAGGCTGCGCCTGCAACTCCTGGATCACGATGATGCAGACCTCTCATTCCATTAAACAGATGAGTAACATGATTGACACCAGCTTGAATGCTTGATAATACTTGCTCATAAACTGCATCTGAGTGCCCTATTGATGGAACGATATTCTCTGCCTTTAAATAGCGAACAAGCTCAAAGTTTTCATCTTCCTCAGGTGCCATCGTCACAAGTTTGATTTGATTATTGGATAATGTCTGCCATTTTTTAAATAACTCTACATTCGGCTTTTTAACAGATTGGACTGGCTGTGCTCCAACTCTCTTTTCGGAGATAAAGGGACCTTCTAAATGAATCCCGATGATTTCTGCTTTTCCTGATTGATCAGCAGTCTCGACATACTGGGCAATAGATGTGAGTGCATTTTCAATACTTTCTACCTCTTGTGTCATGGTGGTGGCTAAAAAGCTTGTTGTTCCTTCTTTTGGCAATGTCTCAGCCATAATTTCTAAGGCTTGCTGTGACGCATCCATTGCGTCAGCATTATTTGCTCCATGGATATGAATATCAATAAACCCTGGTATTAAATTCATGCCCTTTGGAAAATCTAGTATATGTGCATTTTCCCATTCTTTTTCAAGGAAGGAATCCATTAACCCAATCGCATCGATTTTCCCTTCCTTCACTACTACATACCCATTTGAATGAATTTCCGTTTCTGTGTAAATACATACATTTTTTAATATTAATGCCTTTGTTTCTTCCGTCAGCATGATTCTAAATGCTCCTTTTCTTAAAAATATGCGCGTCTATATATCTAGATGTCTATACCAGTTGGTTTATATCAATGCTTCTTCAATCCATTAAATATTAACCTATCAGATATCCACTATTTTTTTATTTCCCCAAACTAAATAGAGATAACCGGTTTCACATCAAATTATAGTTATTTCCTTTTCTTTCGTCAAGTTCCTATTGTCCTTCTTGCTTTTTCTAAAAATATGAATAAATGATATCGGCTAAAACCGCTTTTAGCTGATATCATTTATTTGAACTTACATTTTCCTAACACTTTCGCGATAAATAATTTCATACCCAGAAACTGTTTTCATGGGAGTATCGTCTCCTTTAATGAGACTTAGCATCTTTCTGGCTGCTAGATTGCCAGCATCTTTATAAAAAAACTTTGCAGTGGTTAAACCTGGATGTATCATCTCAGTCATTTCATACCCGCCAAATCCGGTAATGGAAAGATCACAAGGAATAGAAATCCCCTTTGAATAGATTGCTTTCATTGTTCCCATGGCAATATTATCTGTAGCACATACAATGATGCTAGGGTGAAATCGATCGATTATTTCAGAAACAATCGAAAATGTTTGTGCTTGATCCATCTTCACCTCAAAAAATTGGACATCAATATTTGCTGTTTCCTCGATACTTTTCTTAAACCCTTCTTTTCGATCAATTCCTATTGCAACATTTTTCTCATGGAGACCAAGGAAGGCGATTCTTTGATGACCTTGAGATAGTATATATTTCCCTAATTCATATGCTGCATCATAATCATTATGAATTAAACTTGGAATCTCCTCATGCTGCTGCCCTACAATAAGTACAGGGATTCCTAGTTGTTTGATGATCATTAAATGACGATTCGTAATTTCTGTTGCCAATAAAATTATCCCAGCAACCTTCTGTCTTACTAAAGAATGAATATTTTCTATTTCCCGCTCCAAATCCAGATTTGAATGAGAAATTAACATTTGATAATTCCTTGCCTTCAACTCTTCATCTATTCCTATTAAAGTCCGTGAAAAAGCGTACGAATCTAATTGAGGCACAATCGTTCCGATAATATTTGTTTTCTTTGCTTTTAAGCTTTGAGCAAATGCATTAGGCGTATAGCCGGTTTCTTTGATAATATGCTGTATTTTTCTTTTCGTGGCTTCGCTGACAGAGCCTTCATTTAAGTATCGAGAAACAGTACTTTTTGCCACGCCCGCAAGTTTAGCGATATCACTAATAGTTGTCACCTATAAACCTCCTTATACATTGCTTTCTTCCGGAAAAATCAGTTACAGAGCAGGCACACTTTGAAACCCGTTAATTAAGAAAGCCTTTTCATTTTTCTTAATGTAAAGCTAGATTCCCTTATTTATTCTTATCTCTCTATATTATACAGGATAAAAACCAATAACGTCTGAACTATTTTTTCTATTTATGGAAGTATACCTTTTAGCTTGTTGATTCATAATGATTGCTATAAAGAGTTTCTTTTAGTGTTAATTATGAAGGTAGGGAATGCAATGAAAAATATATCATCTCTTCGACAAAAACATAAATATAGGTATGAACTATTTCAGAGTGCGAACTATTTAAAACAACCGATTATTTCCGTTATCACACCCGTATTTAACAATGAAAAAACAATCCAGAAGACGATTGAATCAGTTTTACAGCAATCCATAATGCCCCAGATTGAATACATAATTGTTGATGATGGCTCTAAAGATCAAACTCGTTCTATCTTAAAAAAATTTGTTAACGAGCATCCTAATATTAAACTCGCTCTTCTTGCGAAAAACACAGGCACCCCTGGCTATCCGAGAAATTTAGGCATTGAACTTTCATCGGCCCCTTACTTAACTTTTTTAGATGCAGATGATTGGTTTGAAAAGACTGGCTTGGAAAAACTCTATAGTGTACTAAATGAAACAGATGATGATTATATAGTGGGAAAAACAATTAAAGTCACGTCTAAAAAAAATGCCATAGTAGGCGAACATGAATCATGGAAAGAAAGGAGAAGTATCCCCCCGGCGAGTATCCCACATATTTTTCATCATTTAGGACCTAGAGCAAGATTGATGAAATCTAGCATTATCAAGCAGAACCAAATTCAATTTCCTGAGATGAAGTATGGAGAAGATAAGCAATTTTTCATGGAAGTATTGACTAATTGTAAAAAAATCTCAACAACAGAAGCTGTTATCTACTATTTAAATCGCTTAGATGAAAATGACGAATCCTTGACGAAGCAGACGAATGTATTAAATAAAATGCACTGTAATCGAAAAGTAATCAACTACTTTAAAGAGAAAGAAATGGATTCAGAGTTAAAGCGAATGGTCCTTAATCGCTTGTATGAGTTTGATTGCTTTAATCGGTTTATAAATCGGTATCATACGCTAAGAACGGAAAATATTCAAACGTTTAAAGGAAGATTAGATGCGTTTTTAAAAAGGAAAGCATATATATCCACCATGAAAAAAATGTTACGGACGACTTCTTCGTTGGATTATGAGATCAGTGACCATTTTTACCATCCTTATAATAAGGTTTGTTATCAGTTATTTTCACAAAAACGCTATAAGGATATCGAAACATTATTTCGATGGATGAATCAAGAAAAAATAAAAAAACATGTAGTTAAAGACGATACTGCTTACTGGGTTTCTCCACTAAGCCCGCCTTATAACTTTATTAGAGTCCCTATGTATGCTGAATTAATAAATTGTGAATATACGAATGGTTTCTTCCGTTTCGATATTCGTATTGCAGGTGATCACCCAAAAGAGGTTGAACATCTCCTGTTCCGCGATCGAAACAACATCCATAACCAGTTTATGTTTCCGATTGAACCATATGAAGGGGTTTTAAAGAGAATTATGATACCAGAAGCATTCCTTACCCCTCTAGGAAAATCAGTTTATACTATTTATTTATCTTATAGAGATTATCATAAAGTCCAATTACATATCCCAAACCCTAAGCTACGGTTAAAAAAGCAGCAAACAGATAAGCAGCATTTTTATAAAACCATTCACAATCACTTGGCGCTAAAGGTTCTTTAATATTAGGTATAAGAGTTGATTTCATAGAGACCACCTGTTTTCCTATAAAACGAGTGGCCTCTATGAAACCTTTTTCTTCTCCCATTTGTATTCAAGCATCAGCCAGTCTAATCTTTTTCCTTAGCCTTTTTAAAGTGTCTCAATAAATCGATAAAAAGCTTTTGTTCCATTGTCATTTCTTTTAAATACACCTGCATGATGTAAGATTGTTTCAAACACAATTCCTATTTCTGTTTGTAAGATAGTACTTACATTTTCTTTTGTCATCTGTGGATTTTTCTCTTTTACTGTTTTTGCCCACGCTAAGTGTTTTACAATAGCAGGCTCTTGTTGAATGCGTTCTTCAAAATCAACTTTGACGATATTCTCTGCAAGGATGCTCATTTCTTCTTTCAATCTTCCTGGCAAAACGGCTAACCCCATCACTTCAATCAAGCCAATATTCTCTTGTTTAATCGCATGAACTTCCTCATGTGGGTGGAAGATCCCGAATGGGTATTCTTCACTTGTACGATTATTGCGGAGCACTAAATCCATTTCATATTGGCCATTACGCATTCTTGCAATTGGTGTGATGGTATTATGGCGAACACCGCTTGTATATGCAAGAATATCAACACTTTCATCACTATAATCCAGCCATTTTTTTAATATATAATCAGCTGCTTCCACTAATTGTTGTTTGTCTGTTCCATTTAGACGTAAAACAGACATCGGCCATTTAACAATTCCGGCATGGATAACAGGAAACCGCTCCAACGTAAATCCAGCTTCTATTTCAGCCTTTGCCATCGGAAATTCATGATATCCCCCTTGAAAATGCTCATGGGCAAGAATGGACCCTCCAACTATTGGCAGATCAGCATTAGACCCCATAAAGTAATGAGGATATTGGTGAACAAATTCTAGTAATCTAGTAAATGTTCTTTTCGAAATGGTCATTGGCTCGTGCCTTTCTGAAAAACAAATGGCATGCTCATTATAGTAAACATATGGGGAAAACTGCAGGAACCATTGTTCCCCTTCTAGAGTCACTGGTATAATACGATGATTTTGTCTAGCCGGATGATTAACTCGTCCGGCATAACCGGCATTTTCTTTACATAATAAACATTTAGGATAAAAGCCTTGTTTTACTTTTTTTAGAGCAGCTATTTCTTGCGGATTTTTTTCTGGCTTAGACAAGTTAATCGTAATCTCTAAGTCTCCATAACTCGTATGTGCCAGCCACTCTTCATTTTTAGCAATTCGATCCGTGCGAATGTAATCAATCTTTTTAGAAAAGTCATAAAACCAACTAGTTGCACTCTTTGCCCCCTTATCCTTGTAGAGCATGGCGAATCTATTATTTATTTCAGATGGCAATGGAACAAAGCAAGCCATTAATTTAGTATCTAATAAATCTCGATAGGTTATTGTATTTTCTACCAAGAGATTATGTTCTGCAGCCCAATCTAAAATAGTATCTAATAGTTCACGCAACTCTATTTCCGCTGGATCGCTAACCTCAGATGGGACAAAATCATCCAATTCCAAGATTTCGAGTAATTTATTCCGCACTACATCTATATCCCATTTCGTAATTAGGTTTGATTCTATTCCATAATGAAGCAATTGTTCAACATGATGATAAATAGTGGTTGTCATCTAACATTGCTCCTTTCCTCTTAGTACATTCTCATTTATTCTTTATAGCCATTCGGATTTGCTTGGAACCAGCTCCAGGCACTTCCTATCATTGTCTCTGGTGAAGTGTACTGTGGATTCCACCCTAACTCTACTTGCGCTTTCTCTGATGAAGCAACTAATCGCGCCGGGTCACCTGCTCTTCTTGGAGCAATTTCTGCTGGAATAGGTTGCCCTGTTACCTTTCTCGCTGCCTCAATTACTTCTTTGACCGTGAAACCTGTTCCACTCCCTAGATTGTAAATACCGCTTGTTTCTTCTTTCTGCAATTTTTTTAAAGCAAGGATATGGGCATTGGCCAAATCAGTAACATGAATATAATCCCTTATACATGACCCATCATGTGTCTCATAATCATCTCCAAAAATACTAATTATCTCTCTCTTTCCTAACGCTACTTGCAGTATAATGGGAATTAAATGCGTTTCTGGAAAATGATCTTCCCCTAATCTCCCATCTATATGCGCACCTGCTACATTAAAATAACGAAGAGCTACATAATGAATCCCATATGCTGCTTCACACCACTTTAGCATTTTTTCGATGGCTAGTTTAGTTTCTCCATAGGGATTTGTTGGAATTGTGTCATCACTCTCCTGAATCGGAAAATTCTTTGCCTCTCCATAAGTTGCTGCAGTTGACGAGAAAACAATTCTCTTCACACCATTTGCATGCATTACTTTTAATAAAGTCATCGCACCATTTACATTATTATCATAGTATTTCAACGGATTTGTTACACTTTCACCTACTAAAGAGTCAGCAGCGAAATGGACTACTGCTTCAATCGTATGTTTCTTAAAGACCTCTTCTAAGAAGCTTTCATTCCGCAAATCCCCAATATATAGGGTTGCTTCAGCTCTTACAGCAGCTTTATGCCCAGTTTGAAGATTATCAACAACAATTACTTCTTCACCTAGGTCTAATAATTCAGAAACCATATGACTTCCGATATAACCGGCACCACCACATACTAATATCGTCATATTTTCTCTCTCCTTTTTTTTAACTGTTCCTATTCAACAATTTCCTTCGCTCCATCTCCAACCTGAACAACATAAAAGTCTGCCTTTAATCCTGTTTGCTCCGCATATTTCGCTCCGACCTTCTCGATAAAAGATTCAATATGTTCATTGTTGACAATGCTGATCGTACAACCTCCAAAGCCTGCACCTGTCATCCGAGATCCAATAACGCCCGCTTGTTCCCAGGCAGCTTCCACTAATGCATCTAATTCCTTTCCGGTCACTTCATAATCATCACGTAAGGAGATATGTGATGCATTCATTAATTGTCCAAATCCTGCAATATCTCCTGCTTGAAGTTTTTTTACAGCTTCTAATGTTCGAGCATTTTCATACACAGCATGCTTTGCTCTCATTCTATCGACATCTTGCTTAATCAAATGAGCATGCGAATCGAATTCCTCTGGCGTTAATTCACCTAATGCTCGAATCTCTAATTCTCCCTGCAAGTCTCTTAATGCTCTTTCACACTCTCCTCGTCTCTCATTATATTTAGAATCAGCTAACCCCCTGCGTTTATTTGTATTGGCAATAATTAAGGAAGCAGCATCTAAATCTAGTGGACTATACACATAGTCAAGTGTGTCGCAATCTAGTAATATAGCATGTTTTTCTTTGCCCATTCCGATTGCAAATTGATCCATAATTCCACAGTTCACGCCAATATATTCATTTTCTGCTTTTTGACACATTTTTACTAAACTGACTTGATCAATTGCAAAGGAATACAACACATTTAGCATAATGGCTGTCACTACTTCAATGGATGCAGATGAAGATAAGCCAGCACCATTGGGAATTTCTCCTTCATATAAAACATCGAATCCAGCATCGAGTTGATATCCATATTGCGCAAGTGTTACTATTACTCCCTTTGGATAATTCGCCCAATCATCTGCTTGATTAAAGGATAGATCGTCTAAAGAAACTTTAATAATACCTAAATCCGCAAAATTTGTAGAATAGAATTGAATCACTCGATCTGATCTTTTTCTTACAAGTGCTGTCGTACCAATAGATAAGGCACAAGGAAAAACATGTCCTCCATTATAATCAGTATGTTCACCTATTAAATTCACACGTCCTGGTGCAAAAAAAGTACGTATGCTTGTTTCTGCTTCATTAAAAATATTTGTAAAAGTTGCCAATAGATTTTTTGCCATTTCTATCTCTCCTTTTTATATGAACATTTATGCTACTCTTAATTCCAGACTTCCATTAAACCGTTTACAATTTTATTTTATGCTTCAAACCTTTCTCTCTCAATGGTAAAATAAGAAAGGGAAAAGGGTAATAATTTGCTAATAAATTTCAAATTTTTCTGCCAAACACTTAATTTCTATCTATTACTCCTATCTTATCCAAGGCAAGTTTCTACCAATGCCAGCTCTACTAAGAAAGGAGCATTCTATTGTCCAAAAAAGATAATAATGTATTTGCTTACAGATTTACGGAAAAAATTACAAAAGAGGTAGCCCAAATTTGGTCAATCGGATGGGAAAATCAAACTTCCCATCTATATAATTGGAAAGGAAAAAAGCGTAAAGAGGATAGTATGTATATTTTTCAATATACCATATCTGGAATTGGTGCTATTGAACTCGGAGGTAAAAATCATAAATTGACAGCTGGAAAGGCATTTTTAATCGATATTTCAGAGGAATACAGATATTATCTGCCTCCAACTAGTGAGCATTGGGAATTTATTTTTATTACACTATATGGTGAAACGGTAAAAAAATGCTGGCACTCTTTTACGGAAAACGAGCAGCCGATTATTCAATTGGCTTCGGACTCGAGACCCATTCAGCACCTTCTGCGTATTTATCAGCTAGCAAAAGATAAACAGATAAATAACGCTTTTCAAGCTTCAAGTCTCGCTTATTCCTTTATAATGGAATTGTATCAATATAAGAAGAATATTGGAGACATTCAGCTTCCTGAAAGTATACTAAATGCGACATTATTTGCTCAAAATCACTATCATAAACCAATCGGACCAGAAGATATGGCAGAAGCTGCTGCGCTTTCCCGCTTCCACTTCACTCGTTTATTTAAAAAGGTACTTGGAATTACACCGATTCAGTATTTAACGAATATCCGTATCATGAAGGGAGCAGAGTTATTATATCAAACCAAATATTCCATTGAAGACATTTCAGTCCAGGTAGGTTTTGCAAATGCCAACTATTTTACAAAAGTATTTCGGAAATCTACTGGTATCACTCCTGGAGAATTTCGAAAGAAGAATATTCGACCAAGCGAGGATATTCTTCTTTAATGCTTATTTTTCATCAAACATTTCCAAGCTGAACATTCCTTTTTCATATATAAAGTTCAGCTTTTTCCCTGGTGTAAGCATATTCTCCAAAATATCTTTTGAGGCTTGAAGGGCAATAGACATTCTAATTAGCTGCTCATGATCCTCTTCTTGATATGTACCTGCTTGTTTACTCAACGCTTCCACATGCTGTTGAAAATAGAGTATTTGGTTATAAATAGCCTCATATGTCGTTTCAATCTCATTATTCATTCAAAAAACTCCTTACCCATAAGATAAATTAAGTTTAGCATATTTTTGCTTTATTTTTATGTTCGCCAGGGCAAAAATTTATTACTAATCAAGAGATCAACAATAATTTTATCTTTTGAGGGAGAATAAGGGGAAATTAATTTAAAATAATGAATGAAAACACTTTCAAAATTATTTTGTTTCATTTAAAATATAAATAAAGAATTTTTTTTCTATGATAATGTAATTTTATGAAATATTTTTTACACTTTTCTTATTAAAGGAGTTTTTAATATGCAATTATCATCCCTATATTTAGGTGTAGACATTGGTACAACGAGTACAAAATCTGTCTTATTTGCTGAAGCTGGCAAAGTATTAAGCATGCATCATGTCGAATATCCGCTGTATAGCCCTGCACCAGCCATCGCAGAGCAAGATCCAGAGCAAATTTTTCAGGCTGTATTGGAAACAATGAAAACAGCTATAAAAAAAGCGAACGTGGATGCTAGTAAAATAAAATTAGTCTCCTTTAGTTCAGCGATGCACAGTGTTATTGCATTAGACGAAAAGGGAAAACCAATAACACGCTGTATTACTTGGGCCGACAGCCGTGCTTCCTCTTGGGCAAAAAAAATCAAAGAAGAATACAATGGCTTGGAAATATACCGCAGAACAGGAACGCCAATTCACCCTATGACTCCTTTATCTAAATTAACTTGGCTAAGAAATGATCAACCAGCTATTTTTACAAAGGCAGCTAAATTTATTGGCATTAAAGAATATATTTTCTATCGCTTATTTAACGAATTTGTAATTGATTATTCAATTGCTTCTGCAACAGGAATGTTTAATCTTGAGCACTTAACTTGGGATCAAGAAGCGTTAAAAGTTGCCGGCGTAACATCTGAGCAGTTGGCAAAGCCAGTTCCGACTACCCATTATTTAACAGGACTGAAGGATAAATATGCAGCGGAACTTGGAATTCCTGCTGAAACTCCATTTGTGGTTGGCGCAAGTGATGGCGTACTATCTAATCTTGGGGTAAATGCTATTGACCCTGGAGTTGTCGCTGTGACAATCGGTACAAGCGGGGCGATTCGTACTGTAACAGATAAACCAGTAACCGATCCTAAAGGAAGAATCTTTTGTTATTGCTTAACAGAAGATCTGTGGGTAGTTGGTGGATCTGTAAATAATGGTGGAATGACATTCCGCTGGGTTCGTGATGAATTAGCTTCCTCGGAAGTGGAAACGGCAAAGAGACTCGGAATTGATCCTTATGAAGTTTTAACAAAGATTGCTACTAGAGTTACACCTGGTGCGGACGGTTTATTATTCCATCCATATCTTGCTGGGGAAAGAGCACCTTTATGGAATGCCAATGCAAGAGGATCCTTCTTTGGACTAGGATTACATCATAAAAAAGAACATATGGTGAGAGCCGTATTAGAGGGAGTTATCTTAAATCTTTATACGGTGATGTTAGCCTTACAAGAAGTGATTGGAGCACCAAAGCAAATTCAAGCAACAGGTGGTTTTGCTCGTTCTGAACTTTGGAGACAAATGATGGCAGACATTTTTGATCAAGAAGTAGTCGTTCCAGAAAGCTTTGAAAGCTCTTGTCTTGGTGCCATCGTTTTAGGTATGTATGCACTTGGAGAAATTGATGATTTTTCGATTATGAAACAATTAGTTGGCAGTACATATTCCCATCAGCCAATCCAAGAAAATGTTGATATCTATCAGGATTTAACCGCTATTTATATCCGTATCTCTCGAGTATTGGAGAAAGAATATGATGCCATAGCATCCTTTCAGAATAAATGGGTTAAATAAGCACCACAAACATCTTGAGAAAATTACTTGCATATAAAGTTTTTCAGTCGTATTCAAACCAAACAATTATACGGTGCTGCCAATATCTCGTATAATTGTTTGGATTTTTTATGCCATTTCAGAAAGAAGGTTTGTGGATCATCTGCAATCTGTAATGTAACAAATTGGGCTTCGCTGCTAAATGAGAGATTTAATCTTTGCACCTTTTATTAGTTAGCCTGCTGCTATTGCTATGACCCAGTTTTTTTATTGGAAAGTTCAACCCAGAAAGGATATAGTCCGAGAACTAATAAGATAAAACCTATCAGAATAAATACAAGGACAAAGGAAGGTCCAAAAAGAAGATTGCTAAGCAGCGTAAATATGATTATTAAAATAGTTGCCATAAATGTTATCCTTCTTGTTCGAGAGGTAACATATTGCTTTTCCCCACAATGTGGGCAAATCAGTTTATTATCTAATGTAAAGGAGTTTTTTAAAGTTTTCTTATAAGTCCATTTTCGATTACACTTCTGACAAGTTCTCATGTAGTTTCTCCTTCTTTTTCTGTAAGCTTACCATAGCCAAAAAACATTCCGATCCGTTTACATTGATTTTATAAAAAAAATCCTTTAGCATTTTTTAGCTGCTAAAGGATTTTCTTGTCATTCTATTTTGATTCTACACTATGTCCACCAAACTCATTTCGTAAGGACGCAACCACTTTTCCAGAGAAGGTATCTTCCTCTAACGAACGATAACGCATCATTAAAGATAAGGCTGTAACTGGCATAGCAGTTTGTAAATCTAAGGCTGTTTCTAGCGTCCATTTTCCTTCACCAGAGGAATGCATTACTCCTTTAATCCCTTCCAGCTTTGGATCCTTAGAAAAAGCACTTTGTGTTAATTCCATTAACCACGAACGAATGACAGAGCCGTTATTCCAAACCTTTGCTACTCCTTCATTATCAAAATCATACTCGCTTTTCTCCAACAGCTCAAATCCTTCTGCAATGGATTGCATCATGCCATACTCAATTCCATTATGAACCATTTTCAGAAAATGGCCGCTTCCAGATACTCCAGTATACATATAACCATTTTCCACACATAAATCCTTAAACAATCCTTCTACCTCATCAAATATTTCTTTATTGCCGCCAATCATCATACATGCACCATTTCGAGCTCCATCTACTCCGCCGCTTGTGCCAACATCTAAATAGAAAACTCCTAGCTCTTCTAAATCTATTCCTCTTCTTTTGGAATCTTTATAATGGGAATTCCCGCCATCGATAATAATATCCCCCGCTTCGACATACTTCTTTACTTCCTGTAAGACATTTTCCGTTACTTCTCCTGCTGGAACCATTAGCCAAATTACTCTTGGAGCTGGCAAATTTCTTACTAATTTTTCAATTGTATTAACTCCTGTTACATTTTTATTAGAAATTTCTTTTACAGCGCTTTCATTTATATCAAAAGCTGTTACACTATACTTATGGTCCACCATATTTAAAGCCAAGCTATAGCCCATTTTTCCTAAACCTATAAGACCGATGTTCATTCGTTACCTCTCCTTTTGAAAAAATATTTCTTTCTATATACAATTATATAGAAATTTTTTTCGAAAATATACCCCTTTGCAAATATTTTTTGAAAAAAATTATTTTAATAAGAAATTTTTTTTCAAGAGACTAATTGTGTTATACTACAACTATATTAATTTGGAAAGGATAGAAGTCAATGGCGCAAAATTGTCTTGGGAAAATTCGTTCCTATTACGCTAGACTAAGTGAAAAAGAAAAAAAAATCGCTGATTATATTCTTGTTAATCCAGAAAAAATCATTCATTCCACCATTAACGAATTAGCAGAGGATTTAGGAGTAGCAGATGCTACTGTTTTTCGTTTCTGTAAACGAATTGGGTTTAAAGGCTATCAAGCGATGAAAATAGCATTAGCATCAGAAGTAATTGAACCTATTCAGCAAATACATGAAGAAATTAATGAAAATGACAGTGTAAAAACCGTTACTGAAAAAGTATTTAAGTCGAATGTACGTACACTAGAAAATACATTAGAAATATTAAATGGTCATTCGATTCAAAAAGCAGTAGAATTTCTCTTACAGGCAAATCGGGTTGAATTTTATGGTACAGGTGGTTCAGCAGTTATCGCGATGGATGCTTTTCATAAATTTGTTCGAACCGGAATTAAAGCGTTTTCATTTGTAGACTCTCATTTTCAACTGATGTCCTCTTCTCAGCTTTCAGAGAAGGATGTTGCTGTAATCATTTCGCACTCTGGCACTAATAAAGATACTATTAACATAATGAAAACAGCCAAAAACAATGGTGCCAAAACAATCGGCATCACTGGGTATCCTAAATCACCAATCGGCCAGAATACAGATGTAGCACTGTTCACAAGCTCTGAGGAAACAGAATATCGTTCGGAAGCTTTATCATCAAGAATTGGTCAGCTTAGTTTAATAGATGCATTGTATGTTAATGTAATGATTTTAAATAAAAATGTTGCTAATCAGTCATTAGAAAGAATAAGGAATGCCATTTCTGATACACGAATTTAACGGCAGACAAACAATATTCCCTACTTCAGAGTTTCAGCAAACGCAACAAAGGAAGTTAATAATGGTTGTTCTTACCATCACTAACTTCCTTTATATATACGCTATAATAACTCCATATTAATAAAGGGAGTATCATAATCAAGCTTTCCTTTAATTTTTTTCAAGTTCAGCTTTTCTCCCTTTAAGAAAGATTCTAAATCGATGATAACAGGCATTCGATCACTCCCAAGCGCAAACCACGCTTTTCTTTCATTAGGCAGGTATGCTGCGGTGTGCAGTGTTCCAGACCAGGCATTATACTTGGTTGAAAATATCTCTTTATCTCTATCATTCAATATTCGAAAGGCCTCATACACATTTGAATGATTTCCCTGCTGCTTCTCAATATTCTGCTTTCTTTGTATAGATTCATCCATCTGATAGCGGTTTTCTTCTTTTAATATTTCAAAGTGATTCGTACTAATATTAGATTTTCTGGCAATAACCGAACGTGGTGTTGCTTCTACAACAAATGCCTCTCCACTAGGATCTAATAACACATAGCTAAAGGATGTTCGATGTGGTATTTCTTTTAATAAATCAATGGCCTCTTCTACATTTGCACAAGTTTCTAAAATCATTCGACCAATCATATTACAAATAAAACCATCCCCTGAACCAACTCGATTAATAAAGTTATAGCCCATTGCGAGACCTTTTTCATTTATCCCATCTATTCTTCCTGTTATTTGCATAGATGGACCGATTACTGCATATCCAGTATCAGTTGGCTGATAAATCATATAACGACCCTCATAGGAACCTGGATGACTATCATAGTTTCTAATTAAATACTGGGAGTCTGCTAAAATAGAACATCCACTTCTTCCATACTCTACATAATGACCGCCAAATTCTCGTAATGCATCCTCTGTTCTCCACTGAAGAGCGTCTGCTAATCCATTGATTTCTGCTAGCATTCCAGGAATAAATTTGTTTAAGAGCTGGATGGATTCTTTTTCATTTATGGTAAAATAACGTTTCCGCTTAGATGTCCAGTGCTTTATCCGATTAGGGAGAATGGGTGAATCCTTTAATAATTCTCCTTGCATATATCCAAAATCATAATGATTTCCGCGAAACTGGATGAAATCACTATATACTTGTTTCATTAACATTTCCCCTTTAATTGCTTCCCTATGGAGAGTTGAAGTATGCTCTATCTCAGTGAAAGGAAAAGACTTCTAGCAGTTCAACTGAATAGTTGAACTATTCGAGTTTTACAGATGTCCACCTTCCGCGCATTCACCATAAAAGGTGAGAGCTTTACTGTACATGAAGCAAAGGGGAATGACAAATAAATTGCTCGTGTAAATTTTTCTAAATTAAATAATATCACTTTGCTTTCCATAAACTCAGATTACTAAATAGTTGACAATGATTGATTTAATACAAAGTTGGGATAATGTACTCCAACCAAAAATAAACCTGAACAATTACACAGAAGTGCTAATAAATTACGCATAATTGTTCAGGTCTTAATTATTTTAGGAAAGAAGTTAGTGGTAATCACTCGTAGACGGATACACTTCGCTTGCTATGGGGTGAGCGCCAAGCCTCCTCGTCACTCGGTCTCAGACTTTCCTGCAACTCCTATAAGAGTCTTCGTATTAATCTCTTTTGAAAAAAACAACGCAACTAAGGGCTCTTAAAAAATCCCTTGGAACGGATTGGTTCACTACTAAATTAGAGAGTAACTTATCTATATTTAGTTTTTTCTCCTCCTCTTACTAACCGTTTTCAGCTGTCTTATTTCTAACACTCTTCTTCTTCCAATTATTTATTATCTTCTGTAAGTTCTAAAGATATCTTTTTTCTACTCAATTTTGTCGCAATAGGTATAAATATACTATTACCTACAAGAAACATGGTTACTCCTATTCCTAATATTAGCGAATAATAGATCGAAATTTGACCTGAATCTATTAATAGAATAACTGTGGTAAAAATTAGTCCTGCTACTATCCCCAGCACTAAACCTATCACTAGATAGAGATTGATTTGAGTTAATATGACCTTTTTAATCCCCTTTCGATCGATAGAAATTGTCCTTAAGATTGCGAACTCTTTTCTTTTAGAATAAATGTTGTTTCCTAGTGTACTAAAAACTCCTAGCATCACACATATTAGAATCACAACCATAACACCAATAAAAATAGACCATCTTTGCAGGAACATCTTATTCGCTTTTTCAACAGACTGTTGATATACATTGATCTGGAGTTCAGGATACTGCCGTTTGAGTGTTTCTAATGCTTGAACAGTTTGTTTCTCATTGTCAGAGCTAATGTACATCGCACTGAATTTTGTAAAATCATTTTTAAATTTTTTATTTTTCCAGTCAATATAAGCATCTGCATCAGTTAGATTAGTTATTACCGCTCCTATAGTAAGTGTATCTACAAAATCGGTCCTCTGCTTTTGATTCGAAAAGAGTCCCATGTCAATAGAATCTCCTACTTTTAAACCATTCTCTTTTAAAAATCTTTCTGATACCACTATCAGGTTCTCACTATCGTCCTCCATTTTTGGAATAATTCCTTGTTGTTCCATCTTAATAAAATCCACCAAGGAATAATCAATAGCTTTTGTTCCCTCTTCATCCATTATCTCTGCTGAATTATTCGTACTTCGACTACTAACCTCGATGACACCACTTATTGTCTGAACCTTCTTTTTCAAATCTTCCTGCTCTATATCGGAGTCATACCCTAATCGACTCGTCAACACAATAGAGGTTGGATATTGTTCCTTTAAATAATTCTCTTCATTTTGTTGGATTGTTTTTAACATAACCGAGCCAAATACTGCTATAGTCATCATAGCACTGACCGTCAATATCACAAAAGTATTTTTTCTTACTTGTGGTACTAGATTTTTAATTGCAATATAAGAGACATTTCCAAGCGTCTTTTTAATTACTGGTAAGAACCATGTTAAGATAGTTCCAATATAAATAGGAAATAGGAGATAAATACTAATTAACAAAATTATGGCTCCTAGTAACACACTCGCTACTCCCATCATTGCTTTACCAATACATATTAATAAAAGGGCAATAAATAGAAGGGCAAAGCCAATAATTTTACGAATTTTTTTATAGCCGAAATCACGATTTTCATTTTGTTGCATTATTAAAATTGGCAATAATCTCGAACACTTATAAGCTGGAATTAGCATAAAAACCTGAATGATCATTCCACTTACGAATGCAACGATTAAACTTTCTATGTAGTTAAAACTCACCTTAGGTACATCAAATAAAAATATTGCCTCCAACCACGGCTTCATGTATTGGTGACTAATTAAAGCCAGTAAAAAACCTCCAATTGTTCCTGCTGCCGTAATAATGCTGCTTTGAATTAATATAATTTTAGATAGCTGTTTTGTTGTTGCCCCCATGGAGCGAAGAATCGCAAATTGGTTTTTATATTTATATAAAAATAATTCGAAATTAGAAATAATTAGCAGTGCTGTAATGATTAACATTAAAAAGGTTAAAGAGAAAATAAAAACCTTGAGGGATTGCACATTACTTTTTAAAAATTCATCTTCTTCTGCAATATCAATTCTTAAACCATTATCATATTTCCTTAATTCACTAGCAAGCAATAAAGTATCAGCTTGCTCATTCGCTTTGATTAAAACATAAGTTGCTTCTTTCGCTTCACCTGTCTCTTGTTTGACTAATTTTTGCACTGTTTGTTTAGTAAAAAGAAGTATATCTGGTGTAAGTCCACTTGCATTTAGGTCTTCTATAATTTCCGATACTATAAATTCATTATCCTCAATAGATACTTTTTGACCAATTCCTAGTCGCAATGCTTCAGCTAAGCTCTTATTCATGATAACTGAGTTTTCTTGAAGATTCTGTTTGAAGTGATATCTACTCTTTGCTAAATTATCATTTTCTACACCAACAGAATAAATTTCCCCTTGTAATGCATCTACTTTTAAGTGAGTAATAATTACTGGAGATAGCATATCAATATCCTTATTCGATCGGAAGGAATTAATAAGTTCTTGATTTACACTTTTATTTAGCTTGGCTTCATATCCAACCGATAGATCCATCTCACCGTACATTTTCTGAACTTCTTCTCTTAACGAACGTTCTGCATTTGTTGCATAGGAGACCATAACAATTACTAAACAGACCGATAGAATAGTACTAAAGACAGAGGTCCATGTAATGAACTTATTGGTTTTAAAGAAACGCAAAGCTATTCCTCGCAATGTTTTCGTCATACTCTTGTCTCCAATAGTTTTCCGAACTTTTCTAATATATCATCTATCTTCTGATCTCCAGCCGATTTATATTCATTCACAATCTGTCCATCATGAAAAAAAAGAACACGGTCAGCATATGCTGCAACGTGCGGATCATGCGTAACAACTACTATGCTTTGTTTCAAAGTCTCTTTCATATTTACTAAGACCTGAAGTATCTCTTTTGAAGTGTTATAATCTAAATTTCCTGTTAGTTCATCTGCTAACACTATAGGTGGTGCTGTTATTAAGGCTCTTCCAATAGCAACACGTTGCTGTTGTCCACCTGACAATTGAACCGGCCGATGACTCTTCCAATTCGTAAGGCCAATAAACTGTAACATCTCTTTCACTTTTTCATCAATATGAGTCTTCTTATCTCCCTTTAAAACAAGTGGTAAAGCAATATTTTCTTCCACTGTTAAATCCTTCAAAAGGTGGAAAGATTGAAAGATAAATCCAATATTATCCCGACGATAAAAAGTTGCATTAGGTTCTTTGTAAATTTCTTTTTGGCTTTGTCCATATAATTGAATTTCTCCTTGATCAGGTATATCTAGAGCAGCCAATACATTTAACAAAGTACTTTTACCAGATCCACTTGTTCCCATAATAACAATCATTTCACCTTCATATAGTTTAAAAGAAACATTTTTTAATGCTTGTACCGCATAACCTGTACCTTTATAGATTTTTGAAAGATTACTAACAACTAGAACTGGATTAGTTACCAATCTGTTCCACCTCCACCGCTTTATTTTCCTCATTATACCAATTTGACTAAGATATGTACATTTTTAATAGAGTCCTTTTTTACTATTTAATTCTTCAAATGTACCTCTCCTCTATAATCTTCCCTTTTATCAATACCTATAATTCTATCAGAATATTTAGTAGGTTCTAATCTAAGTGATATTTTATTAGTATGCTGATGAAAAAATGACTTTATCTAAAATGGACTATTAAAAGTTAGTTATAATTTACACCTTTATTACAATCATAGAAGACTCCACCAGTACCTTCTCGATTACTTATACACAAAATTTGGTCTGTTTAAATACGGGCTTAAAGTTTTCTAGAGGCGAATAGAGCTTCTTTACTCCTACATAAAAATAGTAGGTGAACTTTTAAACAATTAAATCTAAAATCAAGACGCCTGCAAATGCAATGAATGATAATATCGTTTCTAATACTGTCCATGTTTTGAAGGTTTCTTCGACTGTTAGTCCTAAATATTCCTTTACCATCCAGAACCCGGCATCATTTACATGGGAGAACATCAAGGAACCAGCACCAGTTGCAATCACTAATAGTTCCACATTTACGCCAGACATCCCTGCGATGATTGGTGACACTATTCCTGCTGCTGTCGTTAAGGCTACTGTTGCAGAACCAGTTGCTATCCGGATCAATCCTGCAATCATAAAAGCTAATACAAGTGGGGATAATGATAAACTCTCTGACATTGTTCCAATTGTATCGCCTACTCCACTATCAATTAACACTTGTTTGAATGCACCGCCAGCACCGATAATTAGTAAAATGGAACCGACTGGCAAGAAACAATCTTCTGTAAACTTTTTGATACTCTCTTTATCCATTCCTTGACGCATACCAAGGAAATAAAAAGCGAAAAATACAGCAATTAATAACGATAATAACGGACTTCCAACAAAGGCAAGTACATTTCTTACGCCTTCTGAGAAAATCGTCAAGTAAGGGGCAGCGGTTCCAATGATCATTAAAATAACAGGTAATAAGATAGATAGGAAGGATACGCCTGTACTTGGCAATTTCTCTTCTGCTATAGGCTCTGCCGTAATAAGTGTTGAATCTCCTTTAGGAAAAACACGGCTATTGATCCACTTTGCAAATAATGGTCCCCCGATAATCCCTGCAGGTAATGCAATAATCAAGGAGTATAATAAGACCCTGCCTAAATTAGCATCAAAAATACCGATAGCAGCAATTGCTCCAGGATGTGGCGGAACCAGTCCATGTACAATGGATAATCCCGCAATACCAGGTAATGCAATCAATAAAATATTTTTCTTTGTTGCCTTTTGAATGGAAATAACCAACGGCAATAATATTAAAATACCAACCTCAAAAAATACTGGAATTCCAATGATAAACCCCGAGAAAAACATGGCCCAAGGTAATTTCTTTTCTCCAAAAACGTTTACAAAAAAATTTGCAATTCTTAAGCCTGCTCCTGATTCAGAGAGCATTTTTCCTAAAATTGTACCTAATGCCAATATACCAACTAAGTGACCTAATACGCCACCTACCCCTGTCTCATAAGCGCTTACAATCTTATCAAAAGATAGTCCTGAAAAAACTGCTAAAAATAAACTCGCCACTGTTAAACTAATAAAAGCGTGCCACTTAAAAAGGGAAACTCCAACAATAACAATGACAATGGAAAGTAATGCAATAATCAATAAATAGGCATCCATATTATTACCACCTTTTCTCTTAGGTTTGAAAGTGTTTTCATTTGATAGGAATATTATACGAAAAAATTTTTCTTTTATCAATATTATATTAAAGAAAATTTTTTATTCATTGAGTTAAAGAAAAATATAATTCAATACATAACTTTAATATATATTGCCATTAATCTTTTTTGAAGAATTTAATTAAATGTAAAACCATTTCCCCTTCTATTACGTCTATATTAATAAAGCATTATCTTTTATTTTCAAGTAAGGAGTTAACAACATGAAACGCTTAAAATGGAGAAATATTTTCATACTTTTTATTTGCCTCACTCTTTTAGTATTTATTTTCAAATTTTTCGATAGTGACAAAAAACAGGCTGCTGAACCCTCAGAAAAACAGCCAGAGGTCAAAATACAATATGATCAAAATTATAAGACAATTGAAATAAACTCATATACTAAAGATGAAAAGCATGGAGGCTACTGGACCAGCTATCCAATCCTTCCAGATGAAGAAATCACTGCTGCATTGAAAAAATATATTACAAGCAAAATTACTGAATATGATAAACGAATTCAGAAATCAAATGTTCCGGTTACACAGGAAACTTCCTTACATATTTCCTACACGATTACGCATTACAGCAAACAAACAATCTCGATTCTTTTTGAGACGTTTGAATATATTACAGGACCTAAAGGGAATTTGACAACAGAAAGTTTAACATTTGATTTACAGACACATAAACAGCTTTCATTAAAAGACATTTTCCAAGAAAAAAGCAATTATCTATTTCTCCTTTCAAAAATCAGTTATGGCGAATTAATAAAGGATAAAGACCTAGCAACAGACAAAGCGTTAGTAAAACAAGGAACTTCACCAAATGAAAATAACTTTCAACACTTTGCGATTCTAAATGATTCTATCCTTTTTTATTTTCCTTCTAACCAAATTGCTGCAGAAAAACTAGGTGTTCAAGAACTTGCCATCAAAAAAGATATCTTACAAGATAAATTACTAGCAATCTATCAAGAGGAAGAGAAAAATAAAAATTTACTTGCAGAAGCAAAACCGAAAAAATTGGCTACCGAATTACCAGAAGGAGCGAAAATTGATCCATCAAAAAAAGTCATTGCTTTAACATTCGATGATGGTCCAAGTAATAAACCAACAAAAAAAATTCTCAAAGCATTAAAGAAATATAATGGCCATGCTACGTTTTTTGTTCTTGGTGAGCGGGTTCAATATTATCCAAACATCCTTCAGGAAACGATTGAGAACGGGCATGAAATAGGGAATCACTCATGGAATCATCCGCTTCTCACTAAAATGAATAAGAAGAGAGCCTTAAAGGAATTTCAAGATACAGATAATTTAATAAAAAAAGTAACAGGAATGGAACCTACCCTTATTCGCCCGCCCTATGGAGCCATTCAGCCTGAACTAAAAAAAGAACTAGATAAAGAGATTGTGCTTTGGACCATTGATCCAGAAGACTGGAAACATCCATCGAAAAAGAAAATTGTTGATAAAGTTATGAAAGCAGCGAGTGATGAAAGCATTATTCTTATGCATGATATATATGAAAAAAGCGCTGATGCAGCAGTGGAAATTATTGAAAAGCTAACGAAAGAAGGGTATCAACTTGTAACTATTTCTCAATTAAGGGCCGTACAGGAGGAGAGAAATAGTAAATAAAAATGTAATAGATTTTTTGTTTTATAATAAAATCAATCTTTGTAAGCACCAAAATTTTTGGTGCTTTTTTCTTTATAACCAGGAAACAACTATCTATTTATCAAACTTCACATAAGATAAATTAAAAATAAAGGAGGCAAACATATGCAGCCAACCATTATCACTGGGCTAGATGGCGTAATTTATCAAAACTTCCCCCAGCCGACATATGGAGCATGGAACCAACAACTTCTTGGAAAGGAAAACTCTTATTACTATTTGATTGGTGGACAAATGTATTATATTGCTCCAAGGCCACAAGGAACTCAAGCTTATTACCCTTACTTAGGTCCAAATGTACCGTTAAATAGAGGACCATGGTATTGATATTTTCCGCATCTACCAAGTGCTTAAAAAATGCTGTTTATTATGTATTTGGTTAGCAGGACTATTCAAATTAATAAAATTTTGAAGTACGTTTACAAAGAAAAAGCTTCTCTAATGAGAAGCTTTTGAGAAGCTTTCAGACCGTCGACAAACTCCTAATTCAGTAATTAGGAGTTTGTCTTAGTTTATAAATATACATCTTTTAAATAAGAGTTGATTTCCGTGGCAGGGTCTCAGACTGTCTCGCAGATCCCACAGGAGTCTCACCCCTTCCCCTCCAATCAATGCATAATAATTCCATTTACATTTGCTAAATTTTGTCAACAAGCTGAAAGCTTCTCTAATGAGAAGCTTTTTTCTACGTTCCTTTATAATGACCTGTACTGGGTTCGAACCAGTGACCCCTTGCCTGTCAAGCAAGTGCTCTCCCACTGAGCTAACAAGTCATGATTATAGATTATTATTACCTGCATCTTTTAAAATTCTGCTTCTGTCCTTATCATACCATGTCCTCTCTCCACATTCTAGGAAAATATAGAAAAAGTGATGGTCTGCCATCACTTTTCCACAATTATTGAATTCCCTCCAGTAACTGGTCTAATTGATTCGTAATCCTTGCTTCTGAATCGATATCTAAAACATAGTTTTGATTGTCTTGCTTCGCAATTTGATTATCTGTTACATAAGCTCCAGTTAATAAATTCGTAGCACCTAGGTTTGCTAATACAGGCTTTAAAGCATAATCCATTACTAATAGATGGGCAATAGTTCCTCCTAGCATCAGCGGAAGAATTGCCTTATTTCGAAGACTCTTTTGTGGCAATAAATCAAGAAAAGTCTTAATAATTCCGGAATAAGACGCCTGAAATACAGGTGATAATACAATGACACCATTACTTTGTTCTACTTTCTGTCTTGCCTCTATTATATCCTTGTTCATAAAATCTGCTGTAATTAAGGCCTCACTTGGTAATTGATGAACTTGAATAATATGAACACCCACATTCTTCTTTCCTAAATAATCTACCGCAAATTGTAAAATACCTGTTAATCGTGAGTCTATTTTATGTCCACCAGCTATGATGGTTACCGTTGTCATGAAAGCCTCTCCTTTATAATAAATTCCCATTATAAAAACGATGTTTTTTATTTATCCATTATTCTAACACGAAAAAGAAGAACCGTGCTGAAATGGTGATTTCTAAATTAAATGCAATATTTATTACTTTCCATATAAATATGTTCACAATTCCGTCATATTCTTTTGTACATATTGTGAATTAAATCACAATCTCACTTTTTTCTTAAGAGTATTTGATATATTTAACTTGTAAATAATAAAAACAAAAAAAGAAGGGATGATTTTTATGTTTATGAGTTTTTTAAGAGAAAATAAAGTCGCAGCTGGGCTTTTAACCATTATACGTTTGGTGCTAGGTTATTCTTGGTTTACTTCTGGATTTGGTAAATTAACTGGCGGAGGATTTGACGCTTCTGGATTTTTAACAAATGCCGTTACTAATCCAGTTACAGGACCAGACGGAACCGCGGTTTATGGATGGTATACAAGTTTTGTCGAAGGATTTGCTTTACCAAATGTTGGACTATTTAATGTGCTCGTACCAATTGGGGAGGTATTAGTTGGTCTTGGGTTAATTTTAGGTTGTTTAACAACGGCAGCAGCATTCTTTGGTGTCATTATGAATTTCTGTTTCTTGCTTGCAGGCACCATCTCTCATAACCCAACAGATATCTTAATGGGCATGATCATTATGTTTGCTGGAGCAAATGCAGGTTACTACGGATTAGATCGATGGGTATTACCATATATCAGAAAAACAATCTTTAAAAAAGAAGATCATAATGCAGAATTTACAAAAAAACCTCGTTTAACATAAATAGAAAGTTGCTAGGAAATTTAAGCGGATGACCTGTAAGAAAAAAACCGAACAATTATACGATTTCCCTTAACATTTACGTATAATTGTTCGGTTTTATATTTAGTGAAAATAATTATCTCACGGCCTCTTCCTCTCTCTTATCATTCATTAATTAAACAAACCCTATCCTCTTTTAGACTTTTTTGACAGTCAATAATCCGTTGATTGCAGCTTCCTTTAAATAATAAACTTAAATCTTTTTGTTCTAGCACAAACCGACCATCTACTAAAACATCTACATACATACTTAGTTGGGTAAATTCATCAGATTGGGCTGCTCTCAATTCTTCCCAAAGAAATCCAGTATAACACCAAATATTTTTATTTAATTGTTTACATTCCTTAGCTAATTGCTTAAGCTCTGTTATTTGTAGCATGGGCTCGCCGCCACTAAAGGTAATATCGTTTAAGGGATTTTGCTTTACTTTCCTCATTATTTCGTCAATCGACATTTCTGTTCCGCCATTTATTTTCCAACTTTCTGGATTATGGCATCCTCTACAATAATGCGTACACCCTGCAAAAAAGATAGTAGTTCGCAAACCTGGACCATCTACTATGCTGTCTTCCACAATCGATAACACTCTCATCGATGTTTGACCCTTTCCCGTTCTTCTGCCCGTTTTGCATTATTCCACCGATTAAGTGATCCAACAAGATAACCAGTTATTCTCCGAATCCTTTCAATCTGGTTCTCATTTTCCTCCCCACAATTTGGGCATTCATTATCGATTATTCCTTTATGTCCACAAGTCATGCATCGATCCACTGGATGATTAATGCTTCCGTAGCCAATCCCTGCCTCTTTCATCGTCCGTACGATTATTTCTATAGCGTCTACATTCTTACTGGCATCGCCGTCCAATTCTACATACGTAATATGACCAGCATTTGTTAACGCATGAAACGGTGCTTCGCGCTGAATTTTTTCATGAATAGAAATGGGAAAATAAACGGGAATATGAAAACTATTCGTAAAGTATTCTCTATCTGTCACCCCTTTAATAATCCCAAATTTCTTTCGAGCAGCTCTTAATGCTTTTCCAGCGAAGGATTCTGCTGGAGTTGCAAGAAGAGAGAAGTTTAGCTGATATTTTTCCAAGGCTTTGTCTGCCTTTTGGCGCATAAACTGAACAATACGTAAACCAATTTCATACGCCTTTTCACTTTCTCCATGATGGACACCAAGCAAGGATACTAGGCATTCCGCTAAACCAACAAACCCAATCGATAATGTACCTTGCTTCAGAAGTTCTTCTAGTGGATCATCCACATTCAGTTCTTCTCCGCCTTGCCAAACACCTTGTCCATATAAAAACTTGAAATTCGCTACTTTTTTCTTTCCTTGATAATAAAATCTTTCAAGGAGTTGATCAATAACCAAGTCGATCGTTTCATCCAGTTTGCGGAAAAATGATTCTACCGTCGTTGACTCTAAAGCCAATAAAGGAAGATTAACACTTGTGAAAGATAAATTCCCTCTTCCTATTGTTTGTTCACTTCCATGGATATTTCCCATCACTCTAGTGCGACACCCCATTGTGGCGACTTCTGATTGAGGAGTGCCATTATAATAAGCTAAATTAAATGGGGCATCTATAAAAACAAAATTGGGAAATAATCGTTTACTTGTCGTCTCCATCGCTAATCGGAATAAATCATAATTGGGGTCATTCTTTTGATAATTAATTCCGTCTTTTACTTTAAATACGATAATTGGAAAAATGGGCGTTTCTCCTGCCCCAAGTCCTGCTTGGGTTGCCAATAATAAATTCTTTGTCACCATTCTTCCTTCTACTGATTGATCTGTTCCTAAATTTACAGAAACAAATGGCGTCTGTCCACCGCCGCGGGAGTGCATGCTGTTGCAATTATGTATAAATGCCTCACAAGCTTGATAGGTTTCTCTTTCTGTCCATTCCCAGGCCTTTTTCTCTAGTTCCTCCTTTTTTTGAATTACCTCCTTTAATCGTTCTTTATTTTTTCTATATGTTTTCTGTATATATGGCGCAAGATCATAGTCTAACATAGGGATGGATTGTCCGCCATGCTGCTGATTTTGATTAGCTTGCAAAATAATTGAAGTAAGAGCCATTGCACTCATAATTGATTTTGGTTCTCTCATATATCCATGACCAGTATTAAAACCGTTTTTTAAGATTTTGGCCAACGGGATTTGACAGCATGTTGTAGTACCAGAAGAATAAAAGTCTAGATCATGAATATGAATATATCCTTCTTCATGTGATTGTTTTACCTTTTCCGATAATAAATGTTCCATTGTATAATATTTAGAAGCTGTCGCAGCAAATTGCATCATATGACTCATCGGCGACATTCCATCTACATTTGCATTTTCTTGGATAAAGTCTTGATTGTTGCTGTTAATTATTTCTACAAATTGATTTAATAGTTGAACTTCATTACTCATTTAATTCACTCCATTCTAAAGGAATCCTTATCCATTATAATAGAACGAATCATCATTTCACTATATATTGTGTTTATTTCACAAAAAATACACAATATATAGAAATACAAACATAGAAAAATTCCTATCGCTCTAGCTTTATACTATTCACAAAGTGCTTTTATTGATAAACTAATTGTAAAATCATCCGTAATAAAGGAAGGATAACTATGACAACAAAAGGGACAATTAAAGAGGAAACTATCTTTAGTAAAGAATTAGGAGAAGAAGTGACTTTATTAATCTATCTCCCACCAGCATTTTCTCCTCTTTATAAATATCATTTACTTATTGCACAAGATGGGAAAGATTATTTTCAATTTGGCCGAATCGGCAGAGTAGCTGATGAATTACATGGCAATCATCAAATTGCGGATACCATTATTGTTGGAATCCCCTATTCCTCTGTTCATGATCGTCGCAGGAAATATCATCCTGATGGCGCACAGAATAAAGCATATATTCGTTTCTTAGCGCATGAACTTGTTCCCTATTTAGATAAACAGTTTCCCACCTTCCAAATGGGAATGGGACGTGGACTCATTGGCGATTCATTAGGTGCAACTGTATCATTCATGACCGCTTTAAAATATCCGCATACTTTTGGAAAAATTATGTTGCAATCCCCTTTAGTAAATGATGGCGTCTTTGATGCTGTTCATAAATTCGATTCTTTTCATTTACTAGAAATAGATCATATTATCGGTATAGGGGAAACAGCTGTAAAAACAACCATCAACACAACAGAGGATTTTCTGACTCCTAACCGAGAATTATCTCATGTTTTGCAAACAACAAATGCTGATTATTCATATGAAGAATTTAATGGGGATCATACATGGAAATATTGGCAGCCTTATATTGCAAAAATGCTCCTGAAAATGTTTCCTTCTTAAAAAAGGGCATTCGATTGACTGTTTTTATTACCTAACGGAGTATCTCGTTAACCATTAGGATTTTTTCTGAAATCTTTGAACTTAAATGACTAATTTTGTTATAATATCTTACATATAGAACATTGAAATCGTAATAATAGATAGTCTATCTTCTATATCTTTGTACACTCTTTTATTTTGAAATGGAGGTTCGTCGAATGAAATACGGTATTGCTATTTTCCCTGGTAAGGATTTGCAGGATTTAGCTAATTCACTTCGAAAAAGATATGACCCGAAATACGCTTTAATTCCCCCACATATCACGTTAATTGGTGATTTTGAAGCTAATAATGAGGAAATTGAAGAAGTAAGTAAAAAACTAGCAACGATTGCAAGTCATTATCATTCTATTCCCATTAAAGTGACAAAGGTCAGTTCTTTTAAACCCGTAAGCAATGTTGTTTATTTAAAGATTGAACCAAGTACAGACTTAGAACATCTTCACCAAGAACTAATCAGTACATTGGGTGTTAGTCCAGAGCATCCATTTGTGCCGCATATTACACTTGGGCAGGATTTATCGAGTGATGAACATTTAGACTTATACAGTAATTTACGCATGCAAAACTATCATTTTGAAGAAACAGCGGATCGTTTCCATTTGCTATATGAATTGGAAAATGGCTCTTGGACAGTCTATGAAACATTCCGTTTAGGAAAGGAATAGTGGAAAGTGGAAGTAGTTATCGTTAAAACAGATAAAGAGTTAAAAGATGCCTTTTATGTTCGTCAAACTGTTTTTGTACAGGAGCAGAATGTACCAATAGAAGAAGAAATAGATGCATATGAAGAGGATAGCGTTCATTTTGTCCTCTATGATGACGACAAAAAACCTATTGGTGCTGGACGTTACCGGACATTTGATGAATACGGAAAGGTAGAAAGAATCTGCATCCTCTCCACTAATCGAAAAGGTGGAGCTGGAAAAGCCGTTATGAATAAAATCGAGGAATATGCCTTAAATAATGGGGCTCCTGCCTTAAAACTGAATGCCCAAACACAGGCAATTCCCTTTTATAGCAAACTAGGATATGAAGTCATCTCGGATGAATTCCTAGATGCTGGTATTCCACATAAAACGATGATTAAGCATTTATAAAATTTTAAGGCTGCCCAATGGTTGAAAGCACAGCTTACCTTTAAAGCTTGTGATTATCCGCCATAGAGCTGCCTTTTTTGTTTCCGCAATTATCGAAAACAGAGGTTTGAGGTTTAATTTTCCTCCATCTGCCTACAATAGATGGAGGAAAGGGTGAGTTGAATTGGAATTCACACATATATTTAGCGAACTAATTATCGGCTATATTTTATTGCTGCTTTTAACAAAAGTATTAGGAAAAACACAAATCACGCAAATTACTACCTTTGACTTTGTTTCTGTTTTAGTACTAGGAGAGCTTGTCGGAAATGCTATGTATGATACAGAGACAGGAATAAAAGAAATAATGTACTCTATTCTTGTTTGGGGAGGATTAATTTACATAACAGAATTCATCACCCAAAAGTTTCGGAAAACCAGACAACTTTTAGAAGGAAAACCATCCATTGTTATCAATAAAGGCAAGATTGATTTTAAGGAATTACAGAAAAATCATTTGGATATTAACCAATTACAACATTTACTTCGTGCAAAAGATGTTTTTTCAATAGCAGAATGTGCTTATGCGATTTTAGAAACAGATGGGACGATAAGTGTACTCAAGAAATCAGCATACAGGAATCCCACAAAGCAAGATATGAATTTATCGTTGGAAATCACAGCTCTTCCAATAAGTGTTATTCTTGATGGCGAAATCATCAAAGAAAATTTACCTCGAATCGGTTGGAATGAAGAGCAATTAATGCAAGAATTGAAAAAACAAAATGTTCAATCTCCAAAAGATATCCTCTATGCCGAATGGCAGGAAGGATCGCCTTTATATGTGCAAAGCTACCAAATGAATTAAAGCAATTTAGATTTGTGCATGAAAATAAGTGCCTTTTCCAGTTAGTTCTGCAATTAACTTCTCATTGGCTACTTGTTCTTCATGCCTTTGTTTCTTCTGGTAAGACGTCTGAGAAGGATACTTTAACTCTAGATTGTTAGAAAAATTAACGATTTTAGCCGCTGGATAAATCTCTTCTTTCTTATAATTCCGTGTTTTGCTTACAATGTCTCTGACCGCGTACTGCTCGGCTTGATAATGAGAAATTGGCAGAATATATCCCATCAGAATCTGTCCCTTCTAGTTTATTATTTTATCCTTTTCCCTTCTTTTCCAAAAAGCAAACCCCTTTTCTACTCTTTAAACAATCATCTGTTTTTGATATGATAGATATTATTTCAAACTTATGTACAGCTACAGATTTATTAATAGATTCGAGGTTTCCTATGTTAACAGCTTTTTATTATGATAGACTTATTTCCTTAAATACCATTGACAGACAAGAATTACAGAAAATTTATGAAGCTGGCAAAAATGGATTTCTCGCATGCTCTGTATGTGGAGAAGCAGTAAAACTTTATTTAGGGTTAAAAAGTACTCCCTATTTTTATCACTATTCAGCTAAACAGCCCTGTATGACAGAAGCATCTGCTGTTGCACAGGAACAAGCTGCTATGACTGAAACCGATTATGAAGAAAGAAATGGGTTCCGGATTCCTAAGAGTAGAAATATTTCCAAAGACCATACAGAAATTACTCCTTTTAAACCGCCTATGTCTATAAAGGCGATTACCCATACATCTGATGTCGCTGCTAGTCAACCAGTTACTTTTCCAAAAGAATCTTATTTAAATACACTGAAACAAAACGGCTATTCTCTTGATATTACACAAAGTGAGGCTGTCGCAATAGATGATGGCCCCATTCTAGTTCTTGCAGGGGCCGGAAGTGGGAAAACCCGAGTGTTAACAATGAGAGCAGCTTATCTCATACAGGAGAAAAAGGTAGATCCGTCAACCATCATGCTCGTTACCTTCACAAATAAAGCCGCAAATGAAATGAAGGAAAGACTCTTGCACTATCCAATGATGAATAAAGGGATTGTGCAAAAAATTGTTTCTGGGACTTTTCATAGCATTCTCTACCAAATTTTAATTTTTCATGAACGGGAGAAATGGCAGCGAAATAAATTATTAAGCAGTAATTGGCAGCGAGAGCTTTTGTTAAAGGAAATTGCCCGTGAAAGGCAAATAGATGAAAAAGACTTCCCTTTCGATGCAGCTCTTCAATTAATCGGTGCATGGAAAAATAGTATGCTTCTTCCCCATGAAATAGAGCCTCTTAATGACTGGGAAAAGAAAGTTGCCCAGCTATATAGTGGATATGAAACAAAAAAAATACAGCGAAATTTATATGACTTTGATGATATGCTTCTGGGCGGCTATCATTTCTTTCTTGAAAATCCAGCTATTTTAGAAACCTATCAAAAGCGTTTTACTCATTTCTTATTAGATGAATTTCAAGACATCAATAAAGTTCAGTACGAATGGATGAAGCTAATGGCAAGGTCAGCTCATTCTATCTATGCAGTAGGAGATGATGATCAATCTATCTATTCTTTTCGTGGTAGTGATCCAAAATACCTTTTAGATTTTGAAAAAGATTATCCAAATGCTAAAACGATTATTCTTGATTATAATTACCGCTCTTCCCAAGAAATTGTATCCATCGCTAAATCTACAATCAGTAAAAATACGAAGAGACGAGCAAAAAAAATGATAACTGGCTATTCTGGCCAAACTCCCATTGCCTTTTATCCTTATGATGAGGAAGAAGAAGCTACGATGATTTTGACCGATATTCAGGAGAAAATAAAGACAGGCTATGAACCGAAGGATTTTGCGATTCTCTTTCGAACTAATACAAATAGCCGTGCCATGTTTGAGCGATTAGCTTCTTCCAGTCTGCCATTTCGTTTAGAACAAGAGTCAGGTTCTTTCTATCAAAGGTTTATTGTGAAAAGTATGATGGCTTATTTAAAGCTCATTCATGATCCAGATGACCAGCAAGCAGTTGCTGATATTCTCCCAACCCTATTCTTAAAAAAAACGGTATTACAAGATATTAAAGCAATAAGTATATTAGAAGATTGCAGCTTTTTAGATTGCCTAGTTTTTATTAAAACAGGATTCGCTTTTCAAGAAAGCAGATTGAAAAAGATTCCAGAAATAGTAAAACGATTAATTCGTTATTCTCCTCTAGATGCTATTAATTATATTGAAAAGGAATTAGGCTTTCAGGAATTTATAAAAAAACGGGGAAACGAAGGAAATCAATGGGATAAAGGCTCTGATGATATTCGCGATTTAAAGGTTGTTGCACGTAAGTTCCAATCGATTAAAGAATTTGTTCAATATACAGACCATATGACTGCCATGAATGAAGAATTACGAAAGCAATATCGAAACGAAGATAATGTAATCACATTAAGCACGATTCATCGCGCCAAAGGTTTAGAATATAAAACAGTCTACATTGTTGGTACGGTTGATGGTTCCATTCCCCATGACTTTGCATTAGAATCGTTCCGCAATAATAACTTCATGCCGATAGAAGAAGAACGTCGCCTTCTCT
Source organism: Niallia sp. FSL W8-0951 (assembly GCF_038006525.1). NCBI lineage: Bacteria > Bacillati > Bacillota > Bacilli > Caryophanales > Bacillaceae > Niallia > Niallia sp. FSL W8-0951. The sequence goes on along the minus strand of NZ_JBBOVK010000001.1, from coordinate 138,868 downwards.
ATGTTGCGATGACAAGGGCCCAACAAGAACTATATTTATCGATTCCTATGTATTTAAGAGGGAAAAAAGCAAAGGCTTCGCGTTTATTATCACCCTTGACTATGGTTGCTATTAATGCAGCTGAAAAGAATCGACTATTATAAAAGAATCAGTAATTCAAGCCTTACTGAGATACATTCTTACAAGAATCATTTAACAGGAAAAAAATAGGGTAACTATATCGTCAATTCGAGTAGCTACCCTTTTTCATTTTTACTTCTTGTTAATCATTTTAGATAATGTATTAAAATCAAGCTGTTTGCCATCTTTAATAATTGATTCAACAATCTTATCTTCTGTTTGCTTAGGAACAGATTTTCCAGCAATTTGTGATACTCTGCGAATGACACTTCTTACTGTTTTTTCATCTTTAAAATTAGCATTTTGTAAGGAATTCGCTAGTTCTAAAATATCCTTCATATTAACGCCAGTTTTAGACTCAATGTTTTTAAAGAAATTATTGTTCATACCTGTGTTTCCTCCTTCGATGAGCTACTTTATATTCTATGAAGGAAAGAATAAAAGGTGAAAACTCAAGAAAAAGAAAACAAAAAATGAACAAAGTGCTTAAATAAAAATCGAGTAGGAGGGAGTGGTTAACTCCCGACCTCTCACACCACCGTACGTACGGTTCCGTATACGGCGGTTCAATTAAGATAAATGACGCAAGAATTTATAACGAGTTTGTAGACTTTTAAACCCTTGATTATTCCAATAGGAGATATCGAGGGTTTTATCTAATATAGGACTGTTCGAGACGCGCCAATAGCCCTTCCGGCTATTTCCCCATTCATAAGCCTTCCCTTTTGGGACACCTAGATGTATAAGGTTGCGAATCCTTGTCTTTGGTTTCTTCCAGTCTTTCCATTGGCACATGCGAAGTCTTCTTCGTATCCAACCATCTAATTTTATAAACAGTGATTTAGTATCCGCTAATGCAAAATATCCACACCAACCCATTAGATATTGGTTTAATTTCTCCATCCGATATCTCATAGAATAGGGCATCTTTCTGGAAGTGATTTCTCGTATTTTCATCTTCATTCGTTTTAAGCTTTCTTTTGCGATACGAATCTTTGGTTCTTTAGAAGACGTGAAGCTAAACCCTAGAAACTTCCGTTTCCATGGTCGGTCTACTGCTGACTTCTTCTCATTCACTTTTAATCGAAGCTTCTTTTCGATGAATCGTTGAATGCTTGCCCTTGTTCGTTCTCCTGCCCGCTTCGATTTTACGTAAACATTACAGTCATCTGCGTAACGAACGAATTTATGCCCTCGACTTTCTAGCTCTTTATCTAGTTCATCCAGAACTATGTTAGAGAGTAATGGACTTAATGGTCCGCCTTGTGGCGTTCCTTTTTCTGTACTTGAAATAACTCCATCCATCATAACGCCCGCCTGTAAATATTTGCGGATTAGCTTTAATAGTGGTTTGTCATTGATTCTTTTCGCAAGTGTACCCATGAGTCTATCATGGTTGACCTTATCAAAGAACTTCTCTAAATCCATGTCTACAACCCATCTATATCCTTCTTTGATATATCCCTTTGCTTTCCTTACCGCATCATGGGCGCTTCGGTTTGGTCGAAAGCCATAGCTATGTTCGGAGAACATCGGGTCATATATCTTTGATAATACTTGGGCAATGGCTTGTTGAATCAAACGATCTTTCACGGTTGGAATACCTAGTAGCCGAACACCTCCATCAGATTTCGGGATTTCGACTCTTCGGACAGGCATTGGCTCATAAGTACCCTTGAAAATAGCCTCTCTGATAGAATGCCAGTTTTCGACTATGTGCTGTCGTAGGATTTGTACGGGCATCCAATCTACTCCATGACTTCCTTTATTCTGTTCTACTCGTTTTAATGCTTGAAGCATATTTTCCCGTGACAGGATTTGATTTAAAAGCATCGTTATTCTTCCTTCCGTGAATAGCTTATCTTCTTATGCCAGTGGTCACTCCACCCTCCAAGAGATCCCCCACGGAATTCACCGTTTCCTTCCTCAAGTGAGGTACTATGTTTTCTGTGTTCCTCATGACCTACTGAAAGCCAAGGGCTATTCTCTCTTAATTGTTCCGTCCTTCCAAATCGTTCTAGACCGATTTGTACTATGACATCGGCTGACTTCTGATGGTTCAGCTACTTATCGCTAAGTAGGTTAGGAAGAGTACTTCACGTATCCATCAGACCTCCCCGGGTAAGAGTGCAATCTTTCCTTCCATCTATCTGCTTCATTTACTTTGTATCACCTTCGGCAGAAAGGACTTTGTTTTGTTTGGCAAACTCATCCAATGATACCTAGCCTTCTATGAAGTTCGTGTCCCTCAGACCGGAAGTTTGCCGCCCGCTTCCTTCAGATTCCGCGTCACCACGGACACCCTTGCGTTAAGCTAACTGCTACTTCTGCCTTCGCAGTTCGGGACTTTCACCCTTAAGATTGCACCCATGCCGGGCACACCAAGAAAGGAGCTCTCTTTGCAAGAGAACTCCTTTTCCCAATGACTAAATGAATTAGCTGTAGAAGCTAGCTCCTACGATAATTAAAAGGATAAATAAAACAACGATTAATGCAAAAGAAGAAATTCCATATCCTCCTCCGCCATAGCCGCCGCCATAGCCATATCCGCCATAACACATTCCTGCATCACCTCGCTTCTCCTTGTACTCCTTAACAGAATATGGGGAATTGAAGTTTATGTGTAGGCAAGCTACTATTAACGAATAGAATGTACGATTGTCACAGAGTTAATCATTTATTTCTCCGTTTAAGCAACACTTTTCCGTGTCTGCTTTTCTTTTATAAGATATACTGCATTATCCTTTAGGTTTAAACAGTAGTGCTCCTATAAAGCCAAATACGATTGCTGCTGATATTCCAGAGCTTGTCACTTCAAACATACCTGTTAATACACCGATAATGCCATGCTTTTCAGCTTCTTGCATCGCCCCATGTACTAAGGCATTCCCAAAGCTTGAAATTGGTATTGTCGCACCTGCTCCTGCAAAGTCAGCAAACGGCTCGTATAGTCCAAATCCATCTAAAACTGCACCAGCCACAACTAATGTTGTTAATGTATGTGCAGGCGTGAGCTTTGCAACATCAAACATAAGCTGACCAATGACACAAATTATACCACCAATCACAAAGGCCCAAAAAAACATTGGAAGCATAATAGATTCCTCCTTCTTTCTTTTATAAATAAGCATTCTACAGAGAAAAAGCACTGCTTAAATTTCGATTGATACAGCATGCGCGATACAAGGTATTGTTTCCCCTTGTTGAACGGTAAGCGGTGAGAGAAGCGCACCAGTGGCGACACAAAGGATTCTTTTATACATACCTTTCTTCATTCCATTTAATAAATGCCCGTACATTACTGTTGCGGAACAACCTGCACCGCTGCCTCCAGATTGTACAGGCTGGTCATTTGTATATATTAACAAGCCACAATCTTTCATTATCTTTTCATCAATTGTTAACCCTTTTTCCTTTAAAAGGGCTATTACCGTTTCTCTGCCGATTTTTCCTAAATCGCCTGTTACAATTAAATCATAATAAGAAGGATCTAATTGTAAATCTTGGAAGTGAGCAAGGATAGTATCAGCAGCTGCTGGAGCCATTGCCCCACCCATATTAAAAGGATCTGCTAATCCCATATCTACGACTTTCCCTATTGTTGCAGAGGTTGTGTAGGGAAGTCGCTCATCTGACTGATTCTTCGTAATTAAAGCAACACCGGCACCTGTTACGGTCCATTGAGCAGTCGGCGGTTTTTGGCCACCATATTCTGTTGGATAACGAAACTGTTTTTCGACTGCTGCGTTATGACTAGAAGCACCTGTTAATACATTATTAGCTCCTTGATAATTCACCATAAAGGAAGCAAGTGCTAAACCCTCCATAGACGTGGAGCAAGCACCAAATAATCCGAAATAAGGGATTTGCAAATCTCTTGCAGCAAAACTGGAAGGTGTAATTTGGTTGATTAAATCACCTGCTAAAAAGAACTGGATATCTTCTCGCTTGAGTTCTCCTTTTTTCATGGCTGTTTGTGCTGCTTCTTCCAATAAAATGCGATGAGCCTGTTCATACGAGGTTTTTCCCATCCATAAATCATCATGTAATACGTCAAAATCAGCAGCTAATCTTCCATTTGCTTCAAAAGGACCGCCTGATACTCCGGTAGATTTTATTACTGGATGATTTTGAAATACCCAGGACTGTTTTCCCTGAAGCATTAGAATCCCCCCGTCATCATAATAAATAGTGTTTTTATAAGAGCAACTACAAATGCCGAAAAAACACCGAACAATATAACCGAACCAGCTAGCTTAAAAATATTTCCTCCGACTCCTAGCACAAATCCCTCTGTGCGATGTTCAATTGCGGCAGAAATAATGCTATTACCAAATCCTGATACTGGAACTGCGCTCCCAGCACCAGCAAACTGGCCTAACCGGTCATAAACTCCAAATCCAGTCAATAACATCGAAAGAAATATAATGGTAGCAGAAGTTGGATTTCCCGATGTTTGTTCCGTAAAATGAAAGAAATATATATAGAAGTAAGAAATAAATTGACCAATCATACAAATAAATCCACCTACAAAAAATGCTTTAATGCAGTTCTTAAGAACAGGTCGTTTCGTTTCAAATTTTTGCTCGAATTTTTCATATTGCTGCTGCTGTGGTGTCTTGTTTTTTTTCTTACTATCCGCCACCTTTTTCCCTCCTTACGTTAATTCATTATTCAATTGAATAATCTCTTTCAAACGTTTATCTGCTTTTTCTTTACTATAGTCCGGCTTCTGGATATTATCCCATAAGCGGATGGTCTCTAAGAATATCTTAAAATCACTAGAGACAGTGAATCTTTCATCTGGATATTTTGCTTCAAGCTTCTTCGTTAATTCCTTTTCAATACTTTTCATTTTAAACCTGGCCATTTGCTTTACCTTATATGCAACTAATGTATCTTTCTTCCCCTTGATTACTGCAACATCATAAATGGACGAAATGGTATTCGTTTCTTCTTTTATTCCTTCTACTAATTTTTCTTGGTTTCCATCAGTCTCTGTATAAAGAGCAATTGGCGCTGGATTAATCCTTTTAAGCATTGACCATCGGCTATTCGGTGTTTCCTTCGCACAACCAGCTAAGAATACACATATGCTAAAAATCAATAGATAAGATGCATGCCTTCTATTTGTCATATTCTTCCCTTCCTATGTAAAGATGAATTAATGTATCTTTATTTTTTTCGATTTAGGCAATAATTATTAGATGTTTCTACAACAAAAAATATCCAATTTTTACAAACTGGGTTTAAGTCATAAAAAATACCCGCACAAAGTCGGGTATTTTTTGTTATTTTGCTAATTTTTTTCCACAGTTACATCCAGATTTTTTTCTCTTTGCTTTAGTCGGTTGCGCCTTTACTGGCTCAGTCACTTTAGGTACTTTTTTTCCCAGCAACTCCAATCCCTCCAATAATGATGATTTATACATGTATAAAAACATTAATTTTTAATGTTCTTATCACATTGTATGTCAGGAAAAAATGTATGTGTAAACAACTAGCCTAGCATTTGGTAACTATTCAACAAACACTCGTTGTAAAATAGCTTCTAACAAAGACGCTCCTCCAGCTATCGCAAAGACAAGAACAAATGGTTCACAAATAACTGGAAAGAAATAATATAAAATGGTAAGAAAGATTGCAACCCATACTCCGGTACACCAATAACAACTAATTAATTCACCAATAAAGCCGCGAATTTTTCCTGACTTAGGGATAATATAAACTTCTGTTTGCCCGTCTTTATTTTGTTCCTCTATTTCTTCTAAGAATATTTTCCGGAAAAATTCAGTAATCTGATCAAACACAATCAATCTTGTTACACGAAAGCTTGCCAAAATGAGTAAAAAAAACTCCATCCAATGGATTTCCATCTCCATTCTCCTCTCCGATTGTCCAAAATATTCTAAACGAATGGTCATATGCCCAAATTTCAAGAAAAAAGGCGTTTGTCCGTAACCCATAAGGCTCTTCGGCAATATGTTAGTAATGTAAGAAACATAAAGAAAGAAACAAACAAGGAGGAAAACAATTATGGGTTGTGGAAAAAAAGAAGATATTCACGGTACATCCAGCTGCGTTTGCGAAGTGGTTCGTGCCATTAAAGATATCCAGGATAGCGCTGAAGACAATTGCGAATGTGAAACTAACTGTTTCTCAGAGCCTTTAGGATCTCTTGTATCTCCAACAAAACGTAAAAAAGCAGATACACGTGTATTCGTATTAAGTAGTGCAGATGGCTCTCCATTCCATGCATTCTTTACAGGTCATGACTGCAACTGTGTTTCCATCTTTTTCAGAGTTGAAGATATTTTTGATAACTGCTGTGCAGTATTGAGAGTTCTTGCTCCTATTGGTAAAGATGGGGAAACTCTAGATATCGTTGGACACAAAGGAATCGACTTAAGCAAAATTTGTGAATTAGAAGGATTCCAACGCACTTCAAGCTGTATAACTGTTGACTTAAACTGCTTCTGTGCTGTTCAATGTATCGCTGACGTTGACTTAAATGTTTGTGACTAATGAATTACTAACTTTGTAAATGCTATACACTCGGAGGTCGTCTTTAAGACGCCTCCGTTTTTATGGTCACTCCTTTCTCTCCGCCTTATATTTTATGCATAGGAAGAAGCAGGCATGTTATCAGACGAGTTTGATTCTATATGTTCACAAATTTGTTGAATATTGTATCGTGAAGTTTATTACTCCTTAAATCCTCCCTAATTCTTAAGCATTTTTTATGCTTGTACAATATTCAGCTTTTATAACTTCGATAAATAAAAAAAGATTATTCCAAATGGATAAATAGTGACAAATATATCCTAGCGAGTAATATAGTGAATAATGCCGCTATTATATTGATGACACCATAATATCCAATTTGAAATAACCGTCTATTAACCGGGAAAGAATGTTTAAATACCAATCATTTTAATCTCTTCAATCGATGCTATATTTAAAGTAACGATTGTCTGATCCATTAATTTTATATCGACTTTATCTGCATTTAAATCAACAACAAATCCACGAACTTTCTCCTTAGCAGTTACAACCAAACATGGGACTGGAGGTAACTGTTTTGGAAAATGAAGTAAGTACTCTAATTTCTCGACAATTCCCATTTCTTTAAAGCTTTTTAATCGTTTAAAGGCGGGTTTTCTTGGTACTTTTTCCACTTGCTGTTCCTGATAGGTTTGAATTTGTTCTTGCACATTTGTAGTGCCTTGTTTTTCGACTCCTTCTTTCACAGAATCTTTTTTCGCTTTTACTTCTTGGAGCGCCTCTTCCTTCTGCTTTTTTTCCATCAGCTCTTTGTATTGTTTCTGTTTAGAAATATTTGCTGAATAGCTCACTTGCATATTGCCCTTCATCGTTTTTGTGCCTGACTGAGAAAGATAAGGTTTACTATTCTCACTATACATCTTTATCACCTCCTAAAACAGATAACACAAAATTTATAGGATTCATCCTAATGTATGCATGATTCGCCTAATATGTAACTTGAAATAACAAAAAAAGAAAGGTAGTACAAAGAGTAGAATTGGCGCAAAGAAAAAGAACAAAAAAAAGACAGTCAATCAACTGATCGGCTGTCTTGCATGAAATTAACCAACAATATGGAAACCTGAGTCAACATGAATGTTTTCTCCTGTTATCCCTCTTGCTAAATCACTGAATAAGAATAATGCTGTATCGCCTACTTCTTCTGGAGTAGTTGTTCTTCTAAGTGGAGAACGTTCTTCAATTTCTTTAAGAATGGAATTGAAATCACTGATTCCTTTTGCTGATAATGTACGAATTGGACCTGCAGAAATAGAGTTAACTCGAATCCCTTCTTTTCCTAGGTCAGCAGCTAAGTAACGAACACTAGCATCTAATGAAGCTTTAGCAACACCCATTACATTATAATTTCTAATAGCGCGCTCTCCGCCTAAATAAGTAAGTGTAACAATGCTTCCCCCTTCTGTCATTAACCCTTTAGCTTCTTTTGCTACAGCAGTTAAAGAATAAGAGCTAATATTATGGGCAAGCAAGAATCCGTCTCTTGTTGTATTCATATAGTCACCTTGCAGCTCTTCTTTATGAGCAAAAGCAATACAATGAGCAATGCCATGAATAGTTCCTACTTCTTTTTTTATTGTTTCAAAACAAGTAGCAATCTCTTGGTCATTAGTAACATCGCATGGTAAAACAATACTATCTGTTGAGTCTAAAGTTGCAACAAGGTCACGAACGCTTTTTTCTAATCTTTCCCCTGCATAAGTAAAAATTAAACGAGCACCTGCTTTATGCAAGGAAGTCGCAATTCCCCATGCAATACTTCTTTTATTCGCAACACCCATAACTACATAGGTTTTGCCTTTTAACGAAAAAGTCATTCTTATTCCTCCTATATACTATTACAAGTTATTAGTACCTAGTACTAATTTTACTACAAAAACGCAAAAAAAGAAAGCACTGTTGTAATAGGCGATTTAATCATTTTCTTCTATTTAAAAAACTCTATCATTTCTTTCAGCAAAAACTATTCATTAGCCCCCTCTTCCCTTTATCTACTTTCATTCCCATTAAAAGGAACCAAACTCTGAAAAAAGCTTTCTCTTCCTTTTATCAAAAGAAAGAGAAAGCTTGGTTTACTTGCTTACTTATAATTAAACTCTAGTTGGCGTTTTAATTCTGTTACATACGAGTGTGATCCTGTAACAAGAAGATGATCATTAAGCTGTAATTCTGTATCTCCATGTGGAATAACAAAATCAGAGCCTCTGAAAATGCGAACGAAAATAACGTCTCCCGTAAATGGGAATGAGCGCAAGGACATCCCTTCAAATTCTTTGTTTCTTAAAGTAATCTCATGTAATGCTGTTTCCGTATTACCAAGTAAGGCAAATATATTTGGTGATTGAATTAATGCCGTTAATAATGCCTTCGTTGAAGTAAGCATAGAGAAAACTTCGATATCTTCTCTGCGCAGCACTTCTTCTTTCTCCATGTTCTCGACACGACAAATAACTCGGTCTACCCCTGCCCTTTTTATCATCAAGCTCATCTCAGCATTTAAGTAAGAATCTCCTGTGGAAACAACAACAATATCAGCTCCATAAATATCTGTTTGTTGCAGTATATCCTCTGAATAATTTTCCAACTCAATGATTTCAAATAGGGAGTCCGCAATTTGAAAATCATGTTTTTCTTGTTTTTTATGATAAAAAGTAACATCATACAATGTGGACTTTAACTCTTGATAAACCTGCATGGTTACCTGATTAACCCCAATAATAGAAACATTTATCACTTTTTCACGTGCAGCCTCTTTAGGGAATAGCTTTTTAAAGACAACTGGCGTAATGATACAAGAAATAATCGCTACCAGAATAAAAGTACCACTCATTTGGGTAGTAATAATATTCAATCGTTCCCCAATTGTCGCTGCTGCAATTACAAGGGATAAGGTTGAAGTTAATAAAAATCCAGATGCAACAATTGTTTTAGTATCATACCATTTTTTTAAATAATAGATTGGCAGCAACTTACTTACTAATAATGCCACTAATAGTAATGGGATAAATAGCAATAGTTTAAGATCAGTAAATAATGACCATATATCCATCTCCACACCAATCATCACAAAGAATATAGGAATTAGAAATCCATAACCAAAGGAATCAAGCTGATGAACCAATTCCTCATTTGGCGATAATAATGACACTAGGACCCCTGCCAAGAAAGCCCCCAAGATATGCTCAGCTCCAACAGATTCGGAAAGTGCAACAAGAAAAATGATTAGTGCAAATACTGCTCTCGTACCAATTTGCACGGTTCCTCGGGAAAGAGTATCCATAAATTTTTTATTTTTTATTCTTCTACCAACAAAGTAAAGAATTAACCCTGCTCCAAAAAGAATTAATAGCAGCCAAGTATTTCCTCCTGATTCATGGATAGAAGCAAAAACAGCAAGCAAAATCATCGTGACTAAGTCTGCAATTACAGCCACTAGCAAAATAATTTGCCCAATAACTGATTTCATTATATTTGCTTCTTTTAAAGTAGGTACTACAACTCCTAAAGAGATAGTTGCAATAATTATTGTCATTAAGAAAGTACTATCAACAAAACCAGCGAATACAAACAAGAAACTTAATCCAATGGAAAGAACGAGAATTGCTGCAAAAATAATAATTGCCGTTTGAAAGGATTTTGGCTCCAATTCTCCATTAGGCAGAGTCTCTCTTTTTTTCTTACTAGAGAAAGCAGAAAAGTCTATCTCTAACCCACTTAAAAACATTAAAAAGATAAATCCTAATGTTGATAGCGTTTCTAGCCACATATCCTGTTCGACTAGATTAAATCCGCTTTTTCCTATAATTAATCCCATCAAAATTTCGGCAACTACTACCGGAATGACATTCAATTTAAGTCGCTGCAAAATAATGGGGGTTAATAGAGCTACCGTCACCACGATAACTAGTGATGCGAAAGAAGCACCATGTGCCATCACTATCCCTCCTCTTTTTTCTAACTTGTTAAATAACTCATAAACATTGTTGCCATACCAAAATAAATCAAAATACTGATGATATCATTTATTGTCGTAATAAACGGCCCTGAGGCAACGGCTGGATCGATTTTAAATTTATGCATAATAAGAGGAATGATTGCTCCAGCTATTGTAGCAACAATTAGTGTTCCAAGAATCGAAATGCCCACTAGCATTCCTAAAAAGAAATCACCCTTCCATATATACACCACAACCATAACAAGCAACCCACAGATTGTTCCGGTAATAAGCCCTGTCCCCGCTTCTCTTCCTATTAACTTCCAACTGCTTTCTTTGCCAATATTCCCAGTAGCTATCCCACGAACGGCTACAGCTAAGGCTTGTGTTCCGGTATTTCCAGCCATTCCTGCAATAAGCGGAATAAATACAGCAAGGATAGCAACTTGGTCTAATGTTTTTTCAAATCGACCAATTAAGCTTGCAGTAAACATGCCAAGAAATAATAAGATAATTAGCCATGGCAATCTCTTTTTAGCAGCAGAAAAGGGATGCTGGTCAACGAAATCCATGTTTGAAACAGCAGCAAATTTAGAATAATCCTCCGAAGCCTCTTCTTGCATGACGTCTACAATATCATCAATGGTAATAATCCCAAGCAGCCTTTTTTGAAAATCAACCACAGGCAATGCCAAGAAATCATAGTCTTGCATTTTTCTTGCTACTTCCTCTTGGTCTTCACTTACAGAAACAGAATAAATGCGATCATTCATAATTTCCTTTATGAGCGTCTGATTATCACTAACAATTAAACTTCGCAACGAGACAACGCCTACTAATTGCTTTTGTTCATTAACAACATATATATAGTAGATTGTTTCCGCATTAGGAGCTTCTCTTTTCAGGATCTCCATAGCAGATGCTACCGTTTGTTCTGCAGATAAACTAATGTAGTCAACTGTCATAATACTCCCGGCTGTAGACTCTTCATAGTGCATAAGTGCTTTAAGACGTGCCGTAGTCGGCTGGTCCATTATTGCCAAATAGCTTTCTACTTGCTCTTTATCCAACACATTTAAAATATCGACAGCATCATCAACGGACATATTCGCTAATGTCTCTGCAACGTAATCGGGTAATAGTTTAGCAAACAACGCTTGATATTCCCAATTATCCATTTGTAAGTTCTCGAACATCTCTGCAATTTCACTTGGAGCTAAATATTCAAAAACTTGAGCTCTTTCTTCGATCTCCATTTCCTTAAAAAATGAAGCTTGATCATATGGATGTAAATCAAGGAAATTTTTTCGGAATTCTTGTAAGTTTTCATTTTGTAAAGAATGGAGAATTACAGCATGCTGTGCTTCATTTGTTAATATTTTCTCTACCATCTAGTTCTTCCTCCTCTCATAAAAAAATAATATGATTTTTATAGTAACAAAAGATAAACGATTTGTCTTTTATTTATACATAAACAAATTACTCTCTTTATAATTCCCCAAATAGAGAAACAATTAACAAAAATGCACATTATAGCAATTGGGTATAGTAAAAGGTAAAGGAGTGATTTTAATGAAGCTTGATATCATTGGAGATATCCATGGATGTTACGAGGAATTTACGCTTTTAACTGAAAAATTAGGCTATAGTTGGGACCAAGGTTATCCTTTGCATCCAGCAGGAAGAAAGCTTGCCTTTGTTGGTGATTTAACAGATCGAGGTCCCGCTTCCTTAGCGGTTATCGAAACGGTTTATTTATTAGTTAAGAAAGAGTTAGCTTATTATGTACCTGGAAACCATTGTGATAAACTATACCGTTTCTTCTTAGGAAGAAAGGTAAAAATTGCCCATGGCTTGGAAACAACTGTTGCCGAATGGGAGCAATTAAATAAAAAGGAACAACAAAGAATAAGAAGGATGTTTAAAGAGTTATACGAAAATGCACCATTATACCATATCTTAGACAATCAAAAAATTGTCATTGCCCATGCAGGTATTCGTGAAGATTATATTGGACAGTACCATAATAAAGTAAAAACCTTTGTGCTTTATGGCGATATCACCGGAGAGGTTCATGGGAACGGTTCTCCTGTAAGAAGAGATTGGGCCAAAAAGTATAAAGGAAAACCGATTGTTGTATATGGACACACCCCTGTGCGCAATGTAAGAGAAATGAATCGAACATACAACATAGATACCGGCGCGGTCTTCGGAGGGAAATTAACGGCACTTCAATATCCAGAACTAACTGTTGAATCTGTGTGTTCCAGTATGCCTCTTATAGATGAAAAATTTCGCACATTCGATACAGAAACAGCAAAGAATCATTAATTCAGTTTAGCAAAATAAGTAAAAAGAGTGAAGGTTCCTTTTAAATGGATTCTTCACTCTTTTTTAATTTCTGTTCGAGCCTTTTCATATCATCAGGGAGATCAACTGTAAAAGTAATCGATTGTTTCGTCACAGGATGCGTAAACTTAAGATAAAAACAATGTAGAGCTTGCCGATTTATCCAATCTCGTTTTCCTCCATATAAATCGTCACCTAAAAGCGGATGTCCCTGATAAGCTAGATGAACACGAATCTGGTGCGTTCTTCCAGTCTCTAAAGACAATTCCACAAGAGATAAATGCTTATCCTGTGCTAATACACGATATTGTGTAATGGCTGATTGGCCATCTTTCCTTACTTCTCTTTTAATAATACTGTCCGAGCATCTGCCAATTGGCTCATTAATGGTAGCAGCTAACGGAGAAATTTGCCCTTCAGCAAAAGCGAGATATTTTCTTTTTACATCACCGCCTTTTTGCTGTTCACTAAGTAAATGGTGAATGTGACGATGTTTCGCAATCAGCACTAATCCAGATGTATCCCGATCTAATCTCGTGACAATATGGGTTGTTGCTTCAATTCCTTGCTTTTGATAGTAGCCTACTAAAGCATTAGCCAAACTACCACTAGGATGCTCTCTTGATGGTATCGTATTCATCCCATATTCTTTTTGTACAATTAATAGATACTCATCCTCAAAGACAATGTTTAACAAGATCTGTTCTGGAATTAAGCCGCTACTAGGCAGCTCCGGTGGAAAAGAAACCACTAATTGATCGCCTTCCTTTAACGTATAGCGAACATTTTCTTCTTTTTCGTTAACAAGAATCTTCCCACCCTTAAACTTTATATCTGTTATAGCTGCCTTAGAGATTTGTTGAGTCTTCAAAAATTCCTTAATGGTCATGCCTTTTTCCTGCTGCATAACCCACTCTAACGTAAAGCTCAAGCTATCGCTCCTGTCTCTTTCTTATTCAGAAATGAAAGAATCATGTACTCGTTTCCAAAACGGAAACGGTCGAAACCTTGCAAACCGTACTTTTTCTTCTGCTACTCGATATTGAATCGAATGTACTTTTTTATGTAATAGATTCAAATGATCAATAGAGATTTGAAAATTAGGTTCATTTACTGGCTTTAATACACATGTATGATGTTTCGGTAAAATTAATGGGGAGCCAACCGTTCGAAAGACTCTATTATTTATGGAAGCCATTTCTGCCAACTGTATTGCTTCAATGGAAGGATGCACAATCGCTCCGCCTAAAGCTTTATTATAAGCAGTACTTCCAGAAGGGGTAGATACACAAAGACCATCCCCTCTAAATCGTTCGAAATGTTTGCCGCTCATTTCTACGTCCATGACAAAGGTTCCTTCCATACTTTTCACCGTTGATTCATTTAATGCTAAATATCTCGTTTCTTTCTCCTCATTTTGATAACGAACTATCACTTCTAAAATTGGATATTCAATAATGTTATATGGCGTTTTTGCTATCGCAATGACGAGTTTTTCTAACTCAGCTGGCGTCCAGTCTGCATAAAAACCTAAATGACCAGTATGCATCCCAACAAAGGCTGTTTTATCTAAACGATTGCTGTATCGATGAAATGCATAAAGAAGTGTCCCATCTCCCCCTACGGAGACAACAATATCCGGCTCTTCTTCATCATATTCCAATTCAAAATCAAGCAAATATTGTTTTATTATTTGGACTAAGTTTTCTGATTTCGAATCACCCTTTGAGGTAACGGCAAATTTCATAAGTTTGGTAGCTCCTCTTCTCAGTTTTTAGAAATGCAGAATATCTTTGAATTTTCTTTTGTGATTTATAACTAAAAACTACTTATTCTTATCATTTTCTTTCTTGCGGTTAAAGAAAGCCTGTGCTTCTTGAATTTCGCCCCGGATTAAAGACATTTCTTTATCTAATCGAAAGGCAGCTTCTGCAGCTCCTTGCAATCTCATTTTAATATCTTCGGGAAATTGGCCTTTATACTTATAATTTAGCGAATGTTCAATCGTCGCCCAAAAATTCATTGCAAGCGTACGAATTTGAATTTCGACTAATAGTTTCTTTTCCCCATTTATGGTTTGTACTGGATAGACAATTACCACGTGGTAAGAACGATAGCCGCTTTCTTTCCTATGTAAGATGTAATCTCTCTCTTCTACAATCTCAAAATCATTTCTTTGTCTTAATAGTTCAACAACTCTTATAATATCGTCAACAAATGGACACATCATCCGAAGTCCCGCGATATCTTGCATTTCTGTTTCTAGTTTATCTAAAGATATGCCCTTTTCATTTGCCTTATCCAATATACTTGCTATTGGTTTTACACGTCCTGTTACAAATTCTATTGGAGAATGATCATCTTCATGATCAAATTGACGTCTCATTCCTTTGAGTTTAACCTTTAGCTCATCTACCGCTTGTTTATATGGCGCCAAAAATTGATCCCACTGTTTCATATATATAACACCTCAATTCCAAGGTTCTTTTCAGACGAGGCATTTCTTTTATAGAAGATTTGTCGATTACTATCTATTTTTTTTCAAAACAGGCAGAGTTACACCATTAAAACATGTATAAATCTGCTTCTATTCAATCTAACAAATCATTATAGAAAAACGGATGAAACTCCTTTTTCCATATCCTCTCCATAATTTCCATTTCCTCGAATATTCTCAATTAAATATTCTAATTCCTCTTTGAAGTTTTCAAGCAATAAATGCCCCTTCTCATCTTTTACAAAAAATGAACTATTTGACTCTAACGCCTGTTTACAATCCTTCCATACGCTTTCCGGAATTTCTAGATAAACATATTCATTTTCCTTTTCAAGTAAATATATAAACGCAAGAGCATCAGAATCAACAAGTATTTGACCACATGCCTTCGCATTTTCTAAATTGACATCCTCTTGCAGTTGAAATACTAGTTCATTTTCCTTTTTAATCGTCTCTTTAATCTGCCATTTTTGTTTCATTATTCACCCTCCAACTATGCATATTTTACCACAACCACAAGAATTATCATAGAAAAGCGGAAGCGCCTTGTCAGCGGTGTACAAACTGGAGGACTAGCGACTGAGATAATGGAAACACGATAAGCGTCAGCGAATCGATGTTGACTTATCGTAGGGAGGTAGTCTGAAGTTTGCTAACCGCTAAGCGCTGCAGCTAGACAGATAGAAAAGCGGAAGCGCCTTGTCAGCGGTGTACAAACTAGAGGACTAGCGACTGAGATAATGGAAACACGATAAGCGTCAGCGAATCGATGTTGACTTATCGTAGGGAGGTAGTCTGAAATTTGCTAACCGCTAGGCGCTGCAGCTAGACAGATAGAAAAGCGGAAGCGCCTTGTCAGCAGTGTACAAACTGGAGGACTAACGACTGAGATAATGGAAACACGAACATAGCTTGTTTCTCTATCTCCTATTATAATAATAGACAAGAAGGTTTAAGAAAGGATCTATATATGTCTAAAAATCAAAACATTGAAATCGAATTTAAAAATATGTTAACAAAAGAAGAATATGAACTGCTCCTAACCCATTTTCAAGTGGGAAAGGAAGATTTATTTGAACAAGAAAATCATTATTTTGATACAAGTGATTTTGCTTTAAAAGCTAATCACTCCGCACTTAGAATTCGTAAAAAAAAGGCAGAATATGAATTAACATTAAAGCAACCTCATCCAGACGGGCTTCTAGAAACAAATAAAACTCTTTCCAAAGCGGAAAGCGATGATATTTTCTCTACTGGGAAAATAAATGATGAGCAAATTTCTAGTTTGTTAAGAAACATGAACATTGATCCTGCATCTATTATATATTTTGGAAGCCTACGAACAATTAGGGCAGAAAAACAAATTGGAAATGGTTTACTAGTTTTGGACCATAGTTTCTATTTAAAAAAAGAAGATTATGAGTTAGAATATGAAGTAAGCAATCGGGAAGAAGGAGAAATTTACTTTCAGGAGCTATTAGCCACCTTAAAAATTCCCGTTCGAAAAACCAAAAACAAAGTACGTAGATTTTATGAAGAAAAATATAAACAGAAGTAATTTAGTATATTAAAAAATACGATTAATTTGCTAGATTATTCTACACCATTGTACCCAGCAATAAAGTTTCTCCCCCACTTTATTGCTTCTATTTTGTTCACTGCAAAAGTGTTGTTACTTAATTGCAAATGTCTTATTTTTCGTAAATGGAGGAAAGCAATGAAAATTGATCAGTTTAAGGTAATGCTTGAACTCCAAGCTTTACAAGGTTTAAATTCACAAAACACCGGTAGTTCATCTACCCTCTTCCAAGATTTTCTGAGTAATATGTTATCATCCGAAACAAAATTAACGGATTCAATTGAAAATAATACACTAGGAGCAGCCTCCATACCATTAGGCTTAGCAAGTACTGGTTCTCTTATGCCATTAAGTTTAACAAAGCTGTCTTCTTCATCGGCAACTACCACTTCTGATTTCGATGAAATGATTAAAGCAGCAGCTGAAAAATATAACTTACCGGAAAAATTAATCAGCTCTGTTATCAAAGTGGAATCCAATTTCAATCCTAATGCAACAAGCTATGCCGGGGCATCTGGATTAATGCAGCTAATGCCGAGCACAGCAACATCATTAGGTGTGCAAAATGTTTTTAACCCATTAGACAATATTATGGGTGGCAGCAAATACTTAAAACAAATGTTAGATAAATATAACGGAAATGTTGAACTTGCTTTAGCAGCCTACAATGCTGGACCTGGTAATGTGGATAAATATGGTGGCATTCCGCCCTTTAAGGAAACACAGAATTATGTAGCTAAAGTAACGCAGCATTATACGGCATAATTTCCCTCTCGACCTGTTTACAAGCTATTTATTTGTACAATGAAATATCGATTGTTACAATATAGTTAAAGTACTGCTATAAAAGAACGCTAAAGGAGTTTTAAATATGGTCGAGAAAATGTCGACACCTTATGAAAAAATTGGTGAAGCCACATTAAATAAACTTGTAGATGCATTCTACAATCGTGTTGGTCAACATCCTGACCTAGCTCCTATCTTCCCAAAAGATTTAACAGAAACTGCTCGTAAGCAAAAACAATTTCTTACACAATTTTTAGGTGGTCCACCTCTTTACTCTAATGAACATGGACATCCAATGCTGAGAGCGAGACATTTACCTTTTCCAATAACAGAAAAGCGCGCCTTGGCATGGTTATCTTGTATGGATGAAGCCATGGAAGAAGTAGACTTAGATAGCGAAATACGAGAAGAGATTTTTTCAAGACTCGTGCTGACAGCAAAACATATGGTTAATTCGGAGGAAATTGAAACTAAAAAAGGTGATAACACGTGATGGAAAAAGACATTTCTATATCCAAGCCGAAAACAGCTGATGACAATTGCCAAGATAGAAAACCACTCGAAATATATATGTTTATCGACCCACTCTGTCCTGAATGCTGGGCGCTTGAGCCTATTATGAAAAAATTGCAGATTGAATATGGACGGTATTTCTCCCTTAAACATGTATTAAGCGGTAGACTATCTTCCTTAAATTGCAGTAAGAAGAGCAAGCATGCGAATATTGCCGAGTTTTGGGAAAAAACCGCTAGCCGTTCAGGAATGTCATGTGATGGTTCTTTATGGTTTGATAACCCTATCGTTTCCCCACACCTACCTTCCATTGCACTTAAAGCAGCAGAATTGCAGGGTCGGAAATCTGGGATGAAATTCTTGCGAAAATTACAAGAACTATTATTTCTAGAGAAAAAGAATATTGCTACCTTTGAAGTTCTTAAGTCCTGTGCTAAAAGTGTAGGAATCGATGTAATAGAATTTATATCAGATATTCATTCAAATAGTGCAGCTAAAGCTTTTCAATGTGATTTAAAAATTACACGGGAAATGGAAGTAAATGAAATACCAACATTAGTCTTCTTTAATGAGAATATTGAAGACGAAGGCATAAAAGTTACTGGTTACTATCCATATGAGGTATATGTACAAATTATCGAGGAAATGCTGCAGATTCAGCCAGAAAAAGCAGCTCCACCTCCACTAGAAAACTTTTTAGAATGCTTTAAACTTGTTGCATCAAAGGAATTATCTGTTGTTTATAATAAATCCATTCAAGAAATTGAAAAAGAAATGAAGAAATTGCAATTACGACAACTAGTAGAACAAATACCAGCTAAATATGGGGTATTTTGGAAATATATCGGTTAAAACTGGGGGATGTGGTAATCTATAAAGATGCCATGTCTATTTTTTTATTATTGAAAAGACGAAAAAAATAAAAAAGGACTTGCTGTCTCAAGGCAAGGCCTTTTTTACTTTTACGAACAAAGGGGATGGGAGAAATTTTTCACGGTCAAACAAAGGGGTATAAGTTTGTTTGTGATTAACTTCACAACTAAATAGTATCATAATTTAATTATATTCTGCAATACAACTGGGATGATGTTCACAAAATCTTCATAAATTCAGACTGATCGCAAACGAAAAAAAGCGTGTAATAGAGTTTTCCTCTAACACACGCTTTACTATTCTTAAGTCAATTAAATTTCGTTTAATAAGCTTTCCATCTCATTCAATTTTTCTTCAAAAACTTGGCATGCCTCTTCGATTGGCGTTTTGCTTGTCATATCCACTCCAGCTTTTTTAAGTACTTCAATTGGATAATCAGAACTTCCAGCCTTTAAGAACTCAATATATCGTTCCACTGCCGGTGTCCCCTCTTCTAATATTTGTTTACTTAATGCTGTTGCAGCACTATAGCCAGTTGCATATTGATATACATAGAAATTATAGTAGAAATGCGGAATTCTTGACCACTCTAAGCCAATTTCCTCATCAATAATAATATCTTCTTCCCCAAAATACTTCTGATTTAAAGCATAGTATTCCTTTGTCAGTAAATCAGCAGTTAATGGCTCATTATTACTTGCTTTTTCATGAATTAATTGTTCAAATTCAGCAAACATCGTTTGACGGAATACCGTACCACGGAAGCCCTCTAAGAAATGATTCAATAAATATAGACGCTTTTGTTTGTCAGTTATTGTTTTTAGCAAGTAATCGTTCAATAAGGATTCATTGCAAGTAGAGGCTACCTCTGCAACAAAGATGGAATAATTACCATAAGGATATGGCTGTGATTTTCTTGTATAATAGCTGTGCACAGAATGCCCGAATTCATGTGCTAACGTAAATAGATTGTTTACATTATCCTGCCAGTTCATTAAAATATATGGATTGGTTCCATAGGATCCAGAAGAATAAGCACCACTTCTTTTCCCTTTATTCTCATGTACATCCACCCAGCGGTTTTCAAAGCCTTCTTTTAAGATAGACGCATATTCCTCACCAAGTGGAGCCAAGCCCTTTATTACTAATTCTTTCGCTTCTTCATAAGGAATTTCCATTTTTACGTCTTTTACTAGTGGTGTATATAAGTCATACATATGCAGTTTTTCTAGGCCAAGGACTTTTTTACGCAATTTCACATAACGATGTAATAATGGTAAATTCTTATTAATCGTTTCCACTAGATTTTCATACACTTGTTCTGGAATATTATTAGCAGCCAGTGCAGCATGTCGTGGCGAATTATAGTTTCTTATTTTCGCATTAAATGTATGACTTTTTACTTCTCCACTCAATGTGGAAGCAAATGTATTTCTAAATTTGCCATAAGTATCATAGACAGCCATAAATGCATCGCGGCGTACACGTTGATCTGCACTTTCCAGAAAGCGAGAATAACGACCATGTGTAACTTCTACTTCTTCTCCGTTTTCATCCTTAATGCTTGGAAACTCCAAATCGGCATTATTCAGCATCCCAAATGTATTGCTAGAAGAATCTAATACCTCTGATGCTTGTGCAAGCAGAGCTTCCTGTTCAGCATTTAACACATGTGGTCTTTGTAAATTGATTTCTTCTAAAGCCTTCTTATACAGCTTCAATTCATTATTTTCTTCTAAATAAGCATTGATAACTTTTTCATCAATGGATAATAATTCCGGAACCATATAAGCTAACGCACTTGCAGCATGTGCATATAAACTTTTAATACGTCCGTCTACGCCTTGATAGAAGCTATTAGTCGTATCTTGATCATAACGCATATGTGCATATGTATATAATTTCCCAAGTCTTGATAAAAGCTCATCTTGATATTGCAAAGCTTCATAAAGAACATCTGCACTTTCGGAAAGCTTCCCTTGATACTCTGTTGCTTTTTGAGATAATTTCTTTACTTCTTCAAATTCTTTATCCCATTCTTCATCACTTGCAAATATATCCTCTAATCTCCAAGTATCTTCTACTGGAACTTCATTACGCAGTGGTAATTTTTTTACTCCTGTTTCTGCTGACATATTCCATCCTCCACTCTTTTTATTTCGGAATTCGAAAATAAACATTATTAAATATTCTCCGATTTCCAAACCAATTCCTTCTTATTCTACCAAATTTTCGATCTATTTCCGATTTTAATGCATGAACAATTTTTCTACATATACATTAGCATATGTATTTTATGTTATTTCATTTATCTTTATTGCTTATTAACCAATTTTTTTAATTGTTTATAGAACATTGCTTCTTCTTGTTCCTGTATTTCATAATTTCTGATTTTCTTCTTATAAAGCATCCGATAAAAATGAGGTTTTACTTCCTCTATAACCTTCAGTTCCACCAGAATGTGTAAATATTGTTTAACCGCTTTTCTCCAGTCTGCCTCGCTTATAAAAGGAAAATCTCTTATTTTAATTTGTCTACTATCGATTCTCTTATGGAAATTCACATAAATCTTTTGAAGGGGGTATATTTTCATCTCTTCTTTAAAGCTATCAAGAAAAATAGTAGCCTGCCAATATAATGGTGCTGTTTCGAGGAGAAACCCTTCCTTTAAAGGGATTCCAATAAATGGAGGTAAGAAATGAGGATGCAGATCATGAACATACAACTCTTTTAAAAATTGATCATTTGTTTGGTAATGTATATCCTTTGTTTTTTGCCGATGAATAATCTCTCGCCAATAAGTAAAATGCCATTTTTTTCTGGGAATTAGAGGCGGCTTTCCCTCTATTTTTACTAAAGGATAGCAAAAAGTAGTCACAAAGAATTGGGAGATGGATATTGGTATTGGGTTTTGAATCAAATAAAATGCCCGGTCATATGGACAATAAGATGGCAGAAGATATTGTTTGTGGTATAAGATGAAAAACTGATAAATAAATGTAGAAAGTTTCAATTTGACTGGATTCCACTTCTTTAAATGACAAAAGCCGATAATCCAAATAGGATGAATATTTACTTTTCGATAACCTTCTGTACGTTTCTTTATTAACTGTGGAGAAATCTTAGCACATTGATATTCAATCACATACTGCTTCTTATGAAAGACAAAACTAATATCTGCCCGCTGCTTTATTTCTGGATAATAAGGCTCTACTTGGGGGTGAAGATTCAATTCAGCTAATTTTTGATATAATTGCAACTTTCCTTGTAAATGATAAGTAGACTCCGCCTCTCCATTACTTGAACAACATGCTTTCCTTTCATGGGCAAAATGTGTTATCTTTTTTTCTCCCATTTTTAAGAGAACACGTCCTTTACATTCTGGACAATATAATGGAGTTTGCCGTAAGCATTTTAAATCATCTTTCTCCTTCCTAGTGAACAAGTTGATTATTTCGCCAGCTTCTGTTATGGCTGTAAACAAAATAAATTTCCTCCTTTTCGATTTATTCTATACTTATTCTTGTTTATTCTTAGAATCCCTTCTTAAACTTTCTTCTTATTTGAATTTTCCTTCTTTTTTATAGAACATGTAACCATACGAAAAAAGAGCTCGTTTTTGCCCATTACCTTCAAATAAGTAATGAATAAATACGTGCTCTTTATATAAAATCAAAACCACTTTATAATAAAGGTGATAATAATCTTGAAGTCGATTCAAGCATTCTATAGCCATAATGTCTCTTATTAAAGGTCTCTTCTTCTAATTCGATTGATTGATTTATATCTTCCAGAAAGTCTTTTACAAGCTTTTCCGTACTTCTTGTTTTATATAAAAATGCGCTAACTTCAAAATTTAAATGAAAGCTTCTCATATCCATATTGCATGTCCCGATGGAGGCAATTTCTCCATCTACAATAATAATTTTACTATGCATAAATCCGCGGTTATATTCAAAGACCCTGACGCCGGATTCTAGTAACTCTGGGAAATAAGAGCGGGAAGCATGGAAAACAATTCTTTTATCCGGTTTACTAGGAACGAGAATACGCACATCTACACCACTTAATGAAGCAATTTTAATAGCAGAAAATATATCTTCATCTGGAATAAAGTAAGGGGTAGCAATCCAAATCGATTCTTTTGCCGTAGTAATCATACTAAAAAAGATACTTTTGATGACGCTCCATTCATTGTCAGGTCCCCCCGCAATCAACTGTACCCCACCATGCGAGTTTTCCTCAGAAATAGGCGTTAAATATTCCTCTGTCAAAAAGCTATGGTTTGTCATATAGAACCAATCTTGCAGAAAAATTAATTGTAAGGATCTAACAGCATTTCCTTTTACCAATAAATGAGTATCCCTCCAGTACCCGATCGAAGGATTTCTTCCCAAATATTCGTCGCCAATATTAAGACCGCCGACAAAACCAATATTGCCATCAATTATGATAATTTTACGATGGTTTCTGAAATTAAATTTACTATTAAAAAAAGGCATTTTAACTGGACCAAAAGCGATAACTTCAATCCCTGCCTCTTTCATCTCTACACAAAATTTTTTTGACAGCTTCCAAGAACCAACTGCATCATATAAAAATCGCACCTGGACCCCAGCTCTTGCTTTTTCGACTAATATATCCTTTATCTCCTGACCAATGGCATCATCTCTTACAATGTAATATTCTAAGTGAATATGATGTTTTGCTTTCTTCAGTTCTTTCAAAATAGCTGAAAATGTTTCCTCTCCATCAGTTAATACCTCTGTTGAGGTACCGAAGGAAATAGGTGTATTTCCAAGTTTCTCAGCTAGGTGAAATAAGTTGCGTTGATGTCCATCGAGTATCTTTCTCTTTTCTTCTCTTCTAGAACCAATTTCTTGTTCAATCTTCAGAAATGCTTCTTTATCTAGAAAATATTTTTTACGGTAAATTCTTTCTTTTCGATAGTTTCTGCCAAAGAATAGATAAAAGACAAACCCGATAATTGGAAAACTCCCCAAGACTATTAACCAGGTTAATGTTTGTGTGGGATGTCGATTTTCAAAGAAAATAACCAAACCGATAAAAACAACTGATAAACTGATCACTAAACTTAATTGTCCGTAAATTCCTCCCTGTATAGAGAAAAATATATTAAACACATAAACAAAAAGAGCTGCTACGATAAAAAATAAGCCTAACCTAGCAGTATGATTCATAATAGACACCGCCATTCTCCCAATTTACTTACATTAAGCTTAGAGTTATCTCTTTATTCCTATATATATACCCATAATTACCATAAATTACTCCACAGATGCTCCATGATCAATTTATTAGGGAAGAAACTATTCTATTTATATTAAAAATTTGTCCTTTCTTAAAGAGGTTTCTATTAATTCTGAAGGATTATTTTTCTCATAATATGCAAAGAAACTCTACAATGAATGGACACGGCCAAACATTGTAGAGCTTCTTTAATTTTTTTGTATATGATTAGAACTGCTAATAATTTAGTGAAAGTACTTTCTTAATTCCATAAAGACTTCATTCTCAATAATAACTTTACCATATTCTTGAAGAACATGAATGGTCATTTTAGAATCTTCTTGAGCATATTCAAGTAAAATACTTAATGCATTTTCTACTTCCTCTTCTGCAATTTCTTCATCAAGAAATTGGACAAATAAGTAATATTTCCCATTGTAGTTATAAAGTTTTGTATCGATTCCTTCCAGCCCTTGCATCTTGGATAAAGAAATAATATCCTCAAAGTCATTAAACGTTAAGAGGAACTCGAGACTTTCATCGAACTCTTCTTCTCCCTCTTTAATCGTAAAGTGCTGATCCATTAAATCTTCAAAACGTTCATCAATTGGTAAATCCTTTAGCTTATCCTCTGGAATAGAAATTTCAAATTTCTGTCCGTCTTTCGAAAGCTGTGCTTTTGTAACCAAGATTTCCAACCCTTTTTCTAGAGCTTGAACTTGAATCCATAATGGTCCATCAAATATGAAGTCTTCCTCTTGATGTACTTCATCCATCATTTCCCAAAACAATTCTTCACTGCGTTCCCGATTATACCAAATCTCCTCACGCTTAAATCCACGTTCTTCTATATCAATATACGAAATATAAAACTTTACTGTATGATCATTAATTCTTTCAATTTCCATACGCTAACACTCCCTTCAGACTATGATGGAAGGGACAAGAGACCCCCATACAGATTGTTTTATTTCTTACAAGTAAATTTTCTGAAATAAAATTTTTATTTTTCCTTGTATTGTACCTTGTACTTTATATTTTATGACAAAAGCAGTATAAATGGAATTAAAATATCTTGGGAATGGAAAAAACCATTAAATGCCTATTCAAAAGCATTCACAATTTTCAATTATCTAAATAAATGAAGCCTTATTTAAACTCAGTAATTAGTTCTTTTAATACCATATTCCTGTACCGTTATATTTAGTAGTATTACCTCATAGAAATTATTTCAAACTAAAAAGTCCAGGCAATTACTAACACTTTAACCAGACTATCTAATCAAGTTAGATTGGTTTCTACCTTAAGCAATAGGAATGCCTCTGTTTTTTCTTAATTACTATATAAAAAAGAAAAACCTGACTGAACGGTACTAAATTTTCATTTAGTGCCGCCTTATGTCAGATTTTTTATACTTTGTTCCTAATTAGTTAACTAATCTTTGTGCTTCTCTTAACTGGAAAGTACGAACTTTTCTTGGTAAGAATCTGCGAATTTCATCTTCATTGTATCCTACTTGTAGTCTTTTTTCGTCAATGATTATAGGACGTCTTAATAGACCTGGATTATTTTGAATAATACCAAACAAATCTTGTAATGGCATTGTTTCTAAATTCACATTTAACTTTTGAAAAGTTTTACTTCTTGTTGAAATAATTTCATCTGTTCCATCTTCCGTCATACGAAGAATTTCTTTAATTTCCTCAATAGAAAGCGGTTCAGAAAATATATTTCTTTCTTTATAAGCAATTTCATGTTCCTCTAACCATGCTTTTGCTTTTCTGCAGGATGTACAACTTGGTGAAGTGTATAATGTTACCATTTTACAAATTCACGCTCCCTTTATTTAGACATGTAATTAACTACATTCATTATGATTATAAATAACTTGAGTTATCTTCTTGATAATTCTTAAATTATAATTAATTCAATCAAGTAATTTATATTAATTATTATACACTAATTGTTTGCTTTATGGTATATGTTTTAAAAAATTTATCCACAAGTATCATTAATTTCTGTATATAAGCTGCTACTAATTAAGGTAATTGCTGTGATTCTCCTCCTTTATGTAAGAAAAACTCGTTATGAAAGTACGAATCCTTCAGTTATTTTGTTACTTATCCTTATAGACGTTTGAAAACCAAAAAAGTTTCAAAAAATTATCTCATCTGTTAAAATATTTGTTCTAAATATATATTTTCTGATTATATACCCATTATTTCTTTCTATTAAACCCCTATATATTCTCAATTAAGCAGATTTTAATGAAAATATAAAAAAATTTTAATAAAACTCTTCTTTATATATGGCAGCTTATCGTCAGCAGTTATCTTCGTTACAAGGTGACCGCTCATTTTGTAGGAGGGCTGTCACCTTGAGGGTAGCTGTTTTATTACACTTTAATCAAATTTCATCGAATAAATTTTTTCGTTTTTGTTCCATATTTAATTGAACTACTTCATCGACTGGTTCATACGATTCTCCGTAAAATTGGAAATCTTTATAGGTGTGAATTTTATTATACGTTCTTACCAATGCTTGATAAACAACCTCTTCTCCTTCATTATTAGGAGCCCAGTAGAGAATTTCCATTGCATTCACTTCCCTAGTTGCTAACGATAAACGTTTATAACCAATAGAAGTTGCATGCTTAAACCCTTCACGCTGATAAAATTTCAGTCTTTTTTGAGTATCACTATCTTTATAATTTATCGGTTCCACTTCCAAAATAATAGGTTTTCCCTTTTCTTTCAGCTTTTCCACTAATTGATGACCAAGCCCCTGTCCTCTTGCTTTGTCAGAGACAAATAAATAATCGACAAAAACAAAATCCTCTGCTTCCACATACATTAACACATGATACTTTCCTTCATCCTTATGATAATATTCTGGAAAGTCCTTGAGTAATGCTTCCATATGTTCTTGTGATTTCATTTCTTCCACAGGGAAATATTGATTTAACTTATCATACCAATGCATCTAATTTAATCTCCTTTATTCTCTTTATTTTTCGGTGTATAATCGACATTCTTTGTATAATTATTCCCAGCATTCCATAATAAAAACTCATTAACTCCTTGATCATTCAAAGCTTCAATTTGTTTTTGAACCTCTTCTTTTCCATATACTTGATAATTATCTTTGCCCAGCCAGGCAGCTGTAAAATCCTGTAGCCATGGTCTTGAAATAGGTGGATTCTCTAATTGATTTAATTTTTGCTTTTCTACTTTAATATACTCCCTTACAAGTTCATAGGGGAATAAATCTGGCTTTTCAATCCCAAAATAATTTGTCCAGTGACTTGGATAAATCATAGAAGAAATAACATCGACATGTTTGCTTATTTTTGAAAAATTCTGGCCAATTCCAGGAGCTTCTTCTAAGGTTGCTGTATATCCAAATATATCAACAGAAACCTTCACATTATATGGCTCTAATTTTTCTTTTGCATATTGAACAAAGTCCGTAACTGCTTCTACTCGTTTCTCCCCTTCACTCTTATCTAATTTACGATAATCTCCTTTCGTATAGTTTAGTATATCTCCTTTATTTTCAAATCCTTCTGGAAAACGCACATAATCAAACTGTATCTCTTGAAACCCCATTTTTGCTGCCTCGATAGCAATATTAATGTTATAATCCCAGACCTTTTTTTCAAACGGGTTAACAAACGCTTCCCCTCTCCCATTCGTCCAAACCTTCTCTCCTTGGACAAAAGACCATTCGGGCTTTTCCTTAGCCAATACAGAATCTTTAAAGACAACAATTCGCGCAATCGGATAAATTTTCTCCTTTTCAAGCTCCTCTAAAAGCTTTGTCATATTTTTTATCGATTGGCTGCCAATTTCTCTATAAGGTGAATCCGCTTCCGGCATAAAAGTCAAATTACCATGATCTTCTTTATAATCAATAACCATAGCATTCAAATCTGTTGTTTTCACTAATTCCATTAATTGACTCCATTTGTTTCCTTCAATGGAATGACTGTTTACATAAATCCCCCTCACAGCATCCGGGTAAGTAAAATCGAAATTAGTCTTCATTCTAGGTAAAGAAGCTGGTAAATGCTTTACCATAATTTTCACTTGTTTAGTTGGATGTTTAGGAATTATCTTTTCCCCTTTTGCAAATGCGATATTGGGAATCAACAAATATATGCTTAATCCAATGGATAATATTTTCTTTTTCATCGTGAAAACTCCCATCTACATACAGTATCTATTATCTATTGAGACTCTATCCATGATGTATCCCTTTTATTGTAACAAACACAAACAAGCATAATCTAGCAATTTCCAACTGTACGTAGGCATCCATTCTAAAAAGCCGACAATCAAGGATTGTCGGCTTGGAATTTACTTATTCTCATTGTGCTTTATATTTTTTATATTCACTTTCAGAGCAATAAACAAAATGTCCTGGTTTAATTTCTCTCATTTTAAGCTCTTCACCCTCTTGATATTGATGAACTGCTGGATCATAAACCGTCCTTTTTCTTGTTCGCTCTGTTTCTGGATCTGGCAGAGGAATCGCTGATAATAACGACTGTGTATATGGGTGAATCGGATTATTGTATAATTCATCTGCAGGCGCTATTTCCACTAATTTTCCGAAATACATCACACCAATACGATCACTAATATATTTCACCATGGATAAATCATGGGCAATAAATAGATAGGTAAGCCCCTTTTCCTTTTGAAGCCTCTTCATCAAGTTTACAACCTGTGCTTGAATGGAAACATCTAATGCAGAGATTGGTTCATCTGCAATGATAAAGTCTGGATCTACAGCTAATGCACGTGCAATTCCAATTCTTTGTCTTTGTCCGCCTGAGAACTCATGCGGATAACGATTGGCATGCTCTTTATTTAAACCAACTGTATGAAGCAGCTCATATACTTTTTCCATTCTCTCTTTTTTGTTTTTCGCTAAACCGTGAATATCAATGCCTTCTGCAATTATATCAGCAACGGTCATTCGAGGATTTAAAGAAGCATATGGATCTTGGAATATCATTTGCATTTTACGATTAAATCTCTTTAATTCTGCCCTTGATTTTCTTCCATGAACATCTTCTCCATTAAATAAAACTTGACCGCCTGTTGCATCATAGAGGCGGATAATCGTTCTGCCAGTTGTCGATTTTCCACA
This sequence comes from Niallia sp. FSL W8-0951, assembly GCF_038006525.1. NCBI lineage: Bacteria > Bacillati > Bacillota > Bacilli > Caryophanales > Bacillaceae > Niallia > Niallia sp. FSL W8-0951. The sequence continues at coordinate 109,246 of NZ_JBBOVK010000001.1, read as the reverse complement.
ACCAGATTCGCCTACCAAACCTAATGTCTCTCCTTTGAAAATATCAAAGGTAATATCATCTACTGCTTTGACAACATTAGGAGTATCAACATTGAAATATTGCTTCAGATTTTTTATTTCTAATAACTTTTCTTTCAATTTATTTATCCCCCTTTACTAATACTGGTGTTTCAAAGTTAGAGGGTAACGTTCTTATTCTTTCTTTAACTGAAGCTGGTGGTTCTACTGCCGGCGCATTCGGATGCAGTAACCATGATTTCACAAAATGTGTTTCAGACACTTGATACACTGGCGGCTCTTGTTCAAAATCAATTGCTAATGCGTATGGATTTCTCGCAGCAAATGCATCTCCTATAGGAGGATTCGTTAAATCTGGAGGTGTTCCCGGAATAGCAGCAAGCTCATCTTCATTATCATTGTCTAAACTTGGCATAGATGCAAGAAGCCCCCATGTATAAGGATGTCTTGGATCGTAGAATATTTCATCAACTGTTCCCATTTCAACAATTTGACCAGCATACATTACAGCAACACGATCAGCCACATTTGCGACTACCCCTAAATCATGGGTAATGAAGATAATACTCGTATTCATTTTCTCTTGCAAATCTTTCATTAAATCTAAAATTTGCGCTTGAATCGTAACATCTAAAGCTGTTGTTGGTTCATCTGCAATTAATAGATGTGGGTTAGCAGCTAAAGCAATGGCAATCATCGCACGTTGTCTCATCCCACCAGAAAATTCATGCGGATATTGATCCACCCTTTTCTCTGGTTTAGGAATTCCAACTAAGCTTAACAATTCAACAGCTTTCTTTTTTGCCTTTTCCTTGTTCATTTGCTGATGTTTTATCAGTACTTCCATGATTTGTGTACCAATACGCATAGTCGGATTCAAAGATGTCATAGGATCTTGGAAGATCATACTCATTTCCTTCCCACGGATACTTTCCATCTCTTTATCCGTTTTTTGAACAATATCTTCTCCATTAAATAAAATTTGTCCTGCTTTAATATGGCCAGGAGGCATCGGGATTAATTTCATTAATGTTTGGGACGTAACACTTTTACCTGATCCGGATTCACCAACAATAGCTAATGTTTCCCCTTTGTATAAATCAAAGGATACTCCACGAACTGCCTGCACTTCTCCTCCATACGTATGGAATGAGACTTGTAAATCCTTTACTTCTAATAATTTTTCCATGTATCTCACTCCTTACTTACGTAGTCTTGGATCAAGAGCATCTCGGATTCCATCGCCAATAACATTAAAGGCAAATATTGTTAAACATATAAACAGTGCAGGGAAAAATAATCGCCATGGATAATATTGCAGTGCTCCGATTCCATCATTGGCCATCGTTCCCCAGCTGGCTAATGGAGGAGTTAATCCTAAACCAAGATAGCTTAAAAATGCCTCTGTAAAAATAGCATTAGGTACAGTTAAAGTTAATGTCACAAGAATTGGCCCCATTGCATTTGGGACTAAATGTTTGCTCATAATTCTTGATACACTTGCTCCTAACGTTCTGGAAGCAAGAATATATTCTTGGCTCTTTAAGGATAATACTTGTCCACGGACCATTCTCGCCATATTAATCCAACCAGTTATACTCATTGCCAGAATCATCGTCCATATTCCCTGGCCAAGAACAACCATTAAAAGAATTACTAGTAAAAGGTAAGGAATACCATATAATACATCCGCTATACGCATCATTACTTCATCGGTTTTTCCACCTTTATAACCTGCAATCCCTCCCCAGATTACGCCGATAACTAAATCAATCAAGGCTGCCGCTACCCCAATAAATAACGATATTTTCGCACCATACCAAATTCGAGCAAACATATCTCGGCCAAGGTCATCTGTGCCAAAATAATGTTCAGCACTTGGAGGCTGATTCGTTTTTGTATAATCATTCTCATAATAATTGTACGGAGTTAATAACGGCCCTATTAAAGACATAACAATTAAAAGAATTAAAAGAACAAGTCCAAAAACCGCAAGCTTATTTTTCTTAAAACGAGTAAAAACATCTTTCCAAAACGACAAACTTGCTTTGGATATTTTCTCTGACTCTATGCTGCTATTGCCAACTATTTCAAATTTATCTTTCGAAATTTCTTGCATCTTTACGCTCCTTTCTTCCCGCCCGATAGTTTAATTCGAGGATCTATTAATCCGTACAATAAGTCGACAAGAAGAACAGATACTAACAGGATAATACTATAGAAAACAGTTACTCCCATAATCGCTGTATAATCACGGTTATTTATACTTTTGACAAACTGTGATCCGAGACCTGGAATACCGAAGATTTTCTCAATAACAAAACTACCTGTAACAATTCCCGCCGATAAGGGCCCCATGTATGAAACAACGGGAAGAATCGCATTGCGGATGGCGTGCTTTACAGTAATATTAAAGCCGCTTATTCCTTTTGCTTTTGCCGTTTTAATATAATCATTGCTTAACACTTCTAACATTGAAGATCTAGTTAAACGAGCAATAAATGCTGTTGGTCCAGCTGCTAATGCGATTGCAGGCAGGACACTTTGCATAAATGTTCCCCATCTTGCTACAGGGAATATCCCCAGCTTCATCGCGAAAATATATTGCAGAAAAGCTGCCATAATAAACGAAGGTACTGATATTCCTAATACTGCGACAATCATCGCCAGATAATCTTGCCATTTATTATGTCTTAAAGCAGCAATTACCCCTAATGTAACACCAATGGCTAAAGCGATAAAAATTGCTTCTACGCCCAAGACTAATGATACCGGGAATCCTTCATTGATTAATTGATTCACCGTTTGGCTCTTATATTTAAAAGATGGACCAAAATCCCATTGAACAACTCTTAGCAAATACTCTCCATATTGGACATACCAAGGCTGATCAAGTCCATAATGGGCGTTTAAATTTGCTTCGATTGCAGGCGGCATTTTCTTTTCCGATGTAAATGGGTTACCTGGTGCCATCCTCATGAAGAAAAACGTAGCTGTTATGATTAACCATAAGGATAGCGCCATAAACAGCAAACGTTTTGTTAAGTACTTTATCATGGTTTTACCTCCATTTTTTCTAAACCAATGCCAATTAGCAAGGAAGAGGATGCCCTAGGAAACGAGCTTACTTAGAAAGTATCACTCGTTAAATAAGGCAGCCTCTTTTTTCTCTTTAGCTTTGTACTTTCATAAAAAATTAAAGTTCGAATTTCCTATAGTATGATGAATGAACAAAGCCAACTATTGTATTATTCAAAATGTGCCCATTTTAACTGTGCTTCCCCTAAACCTGAAATGACTACATCTTTTAGATTATCTTTTTGTACCCATGTATTTGTATAGAAATAAACAGGTGCAATTGGAAGTTCGTTCATTAAAATAGTTTCTGCATCTTGTAATAATTGTTTGCGTTTTGCCTCATCTGTTTCTTTTTGTGAAGCATCAAGAAGTTTTTTGTATTCAGGATTTTCCCACCCAGTATCATTATTTCCTCCGTTTGCATCACGGTATAATTCTAGGAAATTAAATGCATCATTATAGTCACCAGACCATGACATACGTCCAACCTGGTAGTCACCAGAATCAATTTTCTCTAGATAAACTTGCCATTCTTCATTATCTAGCTCAACATTAATTCCAAGATTTTTCTTCCACATATCTTGAACCGCTTGTGCAATCTTAGCATGTGCTTCACCGGTATTATATGATAATGTGATTTTTGGTAAGTCTTTTACACTAGCATAGCCTTCCTCTTTTAAACCTTTTTCCAGAGCTGCTTTTGCTACTTTGATATCATTATCTTTAAAATAACCTTTTTCGTTTTCTGAAAACATGGTTGGAGGAACAACTGCCGTTGCTGGAATTTGTCCACCTTGAGTAATTTGCTCAACAATTGCTTTACGATCTATCGCATATGTTAAAGCTTTACGAATATTTTCATTGTTAAATGGCTTTTCTTTTGTATTAAATTTATACCAATAAGTACCTGCTATCGCTTTGATATTTAGGTCACCTTTATCGTTTAAAGCTTTAATAGAATCAGTAGGTAATGCACCAAAAGGTAAGCCAGCCCAATCTAATTCATCGTTATCAAACATGCTTAATTCTGTTGTTGGATCTTCTACCATTGTCATTTCTACTGTTTCTAATTTAACCTTGTCTGCATCCCAATAGTCTTCGTTCTTTTCTAAAAGGATAGACTCACTATGATTCCATTCCGTCATTTTGAAAGGACCATTCGTTACATAATCATCTCCAGCATTTTTATACCAATCTGGATTTGCTTCTGCAACGTTTTTATTAACTGGGAAATAAGTATAGAAAGCTAGCAATTGTAAGAAATATGGCGTTGGGTTTACCAAGGTTACTTCTAACGTTTTTTCATTTACTGTTTTAATAGCAACATCATCAAGACTACCTTTACCATTATTTGCTGCTTCAGCACCTTTAATGGCATATAGTTGATAAGCATACTGTGATTGGTTTTGAGGATCAATTGCCCATTTCCAGGCATATTCAAAGTCTGCTGCTGTTACTGGATCACCGTTTGTCCATTTTGCATCTTCGCGGATTTTGAACGTGTAAGTTAACTGATCATCTGATATATCGACTTTATCTGCCATAGCTGGCTGCGGAACTCCATCTTTATCAATTCGAGTTAACCCTTCAAAAGTTTGAATTAACACTCCACCAGATGTTGAATCTGTAGCTAATGCTGGATGTAATGTTGGTGGTTCTGAAACAATATTTAAACGAAGATTTTGTGATGATTTATCACTACCACCTTTGTTATTACCACATGCAGCAAGAAAAGCACTGATTATAAGCACTAAGCTCATTAGTACAAGCATTCTTTTTCTCATGTAATTACCCCCTTAATAATTTCCTCAAATGGAACTTCGAAAATAGCTTTCCCACTCTAAACCTCAGAATACACAAGCAGTCATTTCCTAAATAGTCAGTCAATTAGAATAAATGACCGTTTCCAATTAAAATAGCAGCACGGTAAAACGCACAAAATATTATATAGGAATAATTTTTCATTCATTACAAATTATTTATGTATTCTTACATGTTTTTAAATAGTCTGAAATATTACTATCTAATCCATTCGCAATGACAATTATATAGTTGGATTATTCAACACGCAAGAATTTTGTAGAATTTTGTAGAATAAAAACAAATCTGAAATATATAAATCTACAGAATAATTATATTAATATAAATTTATCAGAATTCAAAATTATTCCTTGCATCATTAGTTGCATCCATTCTTTTTTCTTAAAATTTGTCAAACTTTAAGAAAACAGCCTTTGCATCTCAACTAATCATGCTAAAATGGTTATAATAATGATATTGATAATTAAGTTTCTAGATTCTATTTTTAACAGTACTAACGTATTTGCTTGAAGAAAACTGTTTCTCTTGCAGATAAACATGGCTCTAAAATAAACTATTAAATAGAATAAACCGCTTGATTAGAAACATCCATAAACTAATCAGGGGTCTAGAATACATATTGGAGGAAGTATTTGATGAAAACTATCTTTTCTGGGATTCAACCAAGCGGCACCATTACATTAGGGAATTATATAGGTGCATTAAGTCAATTCGTGGAGCTGCAAGATGAATACAATTGTTTCTTCTGTATTGTGGATCAACATGCCATTACAGTGCCTCAAGATCGCATGGTACTTCGAAACAATATTCGCAGCTTAGCAGCTCTGTACTTAGCTGTAGGAATCGACCCTAATAAAGCGACTTTATTTATTCAATCAGAAGTACCAGCCCATGCCCAAGGAGCTTGGTTGATGCAGTGTATTTCTTATATTGGCGAATTAGAAAGAATGACACAATTCAAAGACAAATCAACTGGTAAAGATGCTGTTTCTGCTGCATTATTAACCTATCCACCATTAATGGCTGCAGACATCCTTCTATATAGTACAGATATTGTTCCAGTTGGAGAAGATCAAAAACAACATCTAGAATTAACTCGTGATCTAGCCGAGCGTTTTAATAAAAAATATAATGATATTCTTACAATTCCTGAAGTACGCATTCCAAAAGTAGGAGCTCGCATTATGTCCTTACAGGATCCTACAAAGAAAATGAGTAAATCTGATACAAATAATAAGGCAACCATCACTTTATTGGACGAGCAAGCACAGATTACGAAGAAGATTAAAAGTGCGGTAACAGACTCTGAAGGTATCGTTAAATTCGATAGAGAGAATAAACCAGGGGTTTCCAACCTTTTATCTATTTATTCTATTCTTTCAGGGGAAAGTATCCAAAGCCTTGAAGAGAAGTACGAAGGAAAAGGATATGGAGATTTCAAGTCTGACTTAGCCAACGTTGTAGTGGATGCATTAAAACCAATTCAGGAAAAATACAATGAGCTAATGAATTCAACGGAATTAGATGACATTTTAGACGAAGGTGCGGCAAAAGCAAATAAAGTGGCAGGGAAAATGATTAAAAAAATGGAAAATGCAATGGGATTAGGACGGAAACGACGTTAAGCTCCTCCCTTATCAAAACGATGGCTAACTCCATCGTTTTTTTATGCTTCAAATCAAGCAGGGTGAAGATTTCAGATGGGGAATTACAGTTTACACGGGGTTATGAGAGGTGTGAGAAAAATTAATATCGAGGTGAATTTATCTTTATAACAGAGCAGCCCTCTCTGTTACCTTATCCTGATAAAAATTCGCAGAAGAGAGTAGGACATAACAAAATAATTAATGAATAATGACGAACAATCTCTAAATTAGTAGGGAAACCAATTCGTTCCATTACGCTACAGACACTCTATGCGCCGGGGAGCAACCTAAGCCTGTAGGGTCTTAGGCTTTGCTCTACTTCCCGCAGGAGTTGAGTGTCCTCCTAACGATCCCCCTTCTAAAAAGGGAATAAAACCCAAACAATCACAGGAAATATACTTGGTATCTCCTCAAATTGTTTGGGTTTAACTTAGTGCTAGGATACTTGAGACTCTGGCTTTTTTATCCTATTCATTTTATTTAATTGGTTACTATTAATTTACTTTCGGGCCATGCTCCATTTCCCAGAGTTTTTCAAAAAAAGGCTGACCTTTTATAATATTCTCACAAAACTGTTCATGCTTTTTAGACCATCCGTATTTTGTACACTCATATAGTTCATTCCACGCATGTTCAAAATCTAAATGCTGAATCTCAAAATAGCGTTCTGGGCTCCATTCTGTGTACCAATAACGAACTTCTGCTACATTTTCAGAAGAATGTAATTGATCTAATGCCATAAACAATAATTGCTTTAATTGTCTTTCTTTTCTCGTTAATCCATTCATCACATGAGGATCAGGTGATAGAATATGGAACTCTTTTTTCTCTTCGGTGTTTTGAAAGTTATAATAAATCGTTTCTTGATTTTCAAGCAATTCATAAGCCAATTGTTCTTGTCTAGGTATCATTCGGCTTTTTCGAATTGGAACAGAGTATCCGATTGTATCTACTACTAACAGACCAATCCCATCAGAAACAACAAAACAATAATCCAATTGAATTCGTTCATGATTCTTTCGTAGATATGCCTTCTGATAAATCTCTTCTAATAATTGTCGCGGTATTTCTGCCAAGTCATTTTCTATGTAATTATATAAGCATGAATCTACTTTCAAAAGTGGGACTTGGTCCAATAATTCAACACCATCATCTTTTCTCCATTCATGAAAGTGACATACATTATATCCGTTTTCTTCCCCTTCAAACCAATTTACCCAAACATCATGAAGATACTGCATATTTTATCCCTCACTTCAACAACTGTTTGTCCATAAGTATTGTCAGAGCTTAGTAAATTTATTCCTATTTTCAAAGGATTATTTTTTTCATACGATTTTCTCTTTGCCTTCCAGTTTTCTAGTAATAGACATATAAATAGCGGAATATCATTTTTCTCTTTAAATATATTGCCAAAGTTCATCCTTAAATGGAACGATTCTTTTTTTACTAGGTTAGTTTCGGATTCATCCATGTCATTTTTTATAACCTATTAACATAATATGTACAAACTTTCGTTAACATGTCTTTTTCTTTTTGTTAAGAGGAGATTCCCTTTCGTGTTTCCATAAAAATAGCGAGCCATTTTGCTAAACTCGCCATTCAAATAGTAGTGTGATTTTACAAAAAAGCTTCACTTTTAATTGTGAAATAATCTTTTTCTAAGATTTTGTGCTTGGAATGTAATGAATTAACAAGATAAAAACCTGTATTATAGCCAATAAGGCGTGGATAGCGTCTATAACCGTACAATAAATCATCATGTTTCTCTTCTGTTTTTTTTACATGTAAATATTCCTTAAGCTCCGTCTCCCAAAATTGCTTTATTTCTTCTTCATCATATAAGTGACACCAAGTGGCATTATAGGCTTCTCCGCAGTTTTCTTTCACCGCAAGCTCTGCTAACCCTTCCATTATGATGGAATCTAATAAAGTATAATCTTCTATAGCTTTTTTTTGGTAATGAATTCGGCATACATGATGATATTCATGAATAAAAAGGGCTTCTAGCTCTTTTTCATTTTCTACATCACCAATAAATAAGAAAAGCTGATCAGGAAATGATACACCCGATTTATTTTCTTCTCCTCTCCATGAAGACTGAAAGGGAAATACATATATGGGTATATCTGGTCCCTTCCATTTTTTTTTATACTTTGAAAAAATCCGCTCTAATTTATTCCATGTATCTTGTTCCTTCATCTTCTCAAATGCTTGTCTCGAATGTCTTGATGGCTTATACATTCCAAATCTCATTAAATATCGATATATATTTTGAGGCTTATCTCCATCAAATGCTGATTGAAAATGTGCACATATTGTAGTTGGTTCATAAAAATTATCTTCTAACCATTTATTTGTTTTGATTACCCCCACCGCTATTTCCCCTCTTCACTCATTTTTTCCTATTCATTTAAACAGTATATGGATTTCAAAATTAGAGGTTCCATAGCTGGCAGTGTATGATACTATTTAACCTTGATAACAGCCAGTCTTTTCAAAACTACCTATACAAAAAGGGATAGACAATAAAGAACTCCACTCCCAGTTCTTCTTGTCTATCCCTTTTCTCTGTAATCGAAATAAATTTATATATCTAGCTTTTATTTCTGTAAATCTTTCAATATTCTACTTCCACATCCACATCGGATGGAATGCTTCAATTTTTTTATTGGTTGTTTACATTCTAAACAAATATTCTCTTTTTTTCGTTCACGCATTTGAACACTGCTCACAGGTTCCATAAAATTGGAGGCTGTGGGAACTGATATGGAACTTAGATATGGATTTCGCAAATGCCTCTACCTCCCTTAAAGTAGGATACCAAATATCCACTATTTCTCCACAATTGCTACAGACAATATGATAATGATCCTCTTTCTTCCATTCATATTTACTTAATCCTTCTCCGAATTGTATCTCTTTTAATAACTGTAATTCCGTAAATAGATGGACATTATTATAAACAGTTGTAATACTTACCGAAGGCATATTCTCATTTAGGACATGGTAAATTTCATCTACTGTCCAATGCTTGTTGTCTTTAGAAAGTATGTTAATTAATTCTAGCCGTTGTGGTGTTAAACGTATATTTTTTTCTTTTAAGAGGTTTTTAGCTCTTTCTATACTAAGCATAGAATTCTTCCTTTCTACGTAATATGCTAGTTCACCTTCTAAAGAAAGCGTTTTCTTTCTAAGCTGATTCACTCCGAATTTTCTATGTTAAATAATAGAATTATAGTTTTAATTATATACACTTTATAATAATAGTCAATATTAATTTAAAATTATTATAAATAAAGAGTCGATGTTTTATTTTTGTAATAAAAAAACTGCTAAGCCTCGATTTATAAATGAAGCTTAGCAGTTTTTTATTAAATGCTCTTTCAAACAAAACCATTAATTATTGATATTTTTTAAACACAATTGTAGCGTTATGACCACCGAATCCTAGGGAATTACTCATTGCTACATTTACTTCTTGTTTTCTATGTGTGTTGATAACATAGTCTAGATCACAATCTGGATCTGCTGTTTCAAAATTAATCGTTGGTGGCACGATGCTATCTTTTATGGCTAATACGCTAAAAATAGCTTCTATTCCCCCTGCTGCACCTAGTAAGTGACCTGTCATTGATTTGGTTGAGCTCATTGGTACTTTATAAGCATAGTCTCCAAATACTTCTTTGACAGCCATTGTTTCAAACTTATCATTATAAGCAGTACTTGTACCATGGGCATTAATATATGAAACATCTTCTGGAGTAAGTCCTGCATCATTGATTGCCATTTTCATTGCTCTTGCTCCACCTTCGCCTCCTGGTGCAGGGGAAGTAATATGATAAGCATCTCCAGTTGAACCATATCCAACTATTTCTGCATAGATTTTAGCTCCTCTTGCTAATGCATGCTCTAATTCTTCTAGAACAACAATTCCTGCTCCTTCTCCAATAACAAAGCCATCACGATTTGCATCAAATGGTCGGCTTGCTGTTTTCGGATCTGGGTTAAAGGATAAGGCCGTATTTGCACAGAAGCCTGCTACTGACATTTTAGTAATCGGCGCTTCAGCTCCACCAGTAATCATCGCATCTGCATCGCCACGCTGAATTACTTTAAAGGCATCTCCGATTGAGTTTGTTCCCGTTGCACAAGCAGTAACTGTACAAGAATTCACGCCTCTTGCTCCTAATGTAATAGATACCTGTCCTGATGCCATATCTGGAATTAACATTGGTACGAAGAAAGGACTTACTCGTTTATATCCTCTTTTTTGGAAAGTTTCATATTGATTTTCGAATGTCTCCATTCCGCCAATACCTGACCCAATCCAAACCCCAACACGCGGTGCGTTTTCATCAGTGATTTGCAATTCAGCATCCTTTACAGCCATCAGGGAAGCTGCGACTGCATATTGTGTAAAGCGATCCATTTTTCTAGCATCTTTTTTATCCATAAAATCCTCTGGATTAAAGTCCTTCACTTCTGCTGCAACTTTAGCTGGATATTCATCTGCATTTATTCTAGTTAATGGGCCAATTCCAGAAACTCCCGCAACAATATTTTTCCAGGTAGTTATTGCATCATTACCAAGCGGTGTTACAGCACCAATACCAGTAACAACTACTCTTTTATTTGTACTCATGACTTTTTCTCCTTTTTTGTAATTATCATCAACTTAAAAAGTATATTCTATTTATATAGGAAGAAATTTATTATCTGCCCCAGCGCATTGCAATCGCGCCCCATGTCAAACCTCCACCAAAACCAACCATTACAAGTACATCATCATCTTTGATTTTACCAGCTTCTAGTTCCTCCACCAATGAAATCGGAATAGATGCTGCACTTGTATTTCCATATTTATGAACCGTTTTCGATAGTTTTTCTTCTGGTAAGTTTAATCTTTGTCTGGATGCTTCCATTATGCGAATATTAGCTTGGTGGGGAATAAGAAAGTCTACGTCTTCTTTAGATAATCCAGCTTTCACCAAAACATTCTCACTGCTTTCTCCCATTTGGCGAACAGCAAATTTAAAAACTTCTCTACCATTCATGTAAATATAGTCTTCCTCATCTAAATAAAGATGTTTTCCACCTGAACCATCTGCCCCTAGCTCAAAAGAAAGAATGCCTCTTCCTTCAGAAACCTTCCCTAATACAGCAGCTCCTGCACCATCACCAAAGAGAACAGCAGTATTGCGATCTTCCCAGTTCGTAATTTTAGAAAGCTTTTCTACCCCAACAACAAGTATATATTTATAAACACCTGTATCAATAAATTGTTGGGCAGTTATCATCCCATACATAAAACCTGCACATGCAGCACTTAAATCCATCGCTGCTGCTTTTTTAGCTCCTAGTTTTTCTTGAATCATACAGGCAACAGAAGGGAATGATTGATCTGGCGTAACAGTTGCCACCATAATCATATCAATATCTTCTGGGTGAATACCTGCATCATCAATTGCTTTCTTTGCTGCAGCTAATGCAATATCAGATGTATCTGTATTGTCGTCTGCAATTCTTCGTTCTTCTATCCCAGTTCTTGTTCTAATCCATTCATCATTCGTATCAACCATTTTTTCTAAATCAAAGTTTGTTAAAATTTTCTCTGGAAGTTCACGGCCAATACCAATTATTCCTGTTCCCAAAGCTTTCAGCTCCTTTATAGTCACCGGTTATCCGGTATATGTTTCGTTTATGACTGTTAATTAGTATAAACAGTCTTTTCATTAAATCCTATTAGAATGATTGCTTAAATGATGCCAGTCTGTTGAGTTTAAATCGGTGCCTTTGGTAATTCACAGACAAAGAAGCTTATACCGTTTTCTTCGTTTATTCTCACTGTTATTCCAAAGAAAACATTATTCATACAGTATTATATTATTATCAATTATTATGACTTGGTACTAATTTTATCAAATTCCTCTACCCTTTTGCAACATATTTTACTTTCTATTACATTGGTCTAAGCATTCCTTGATATTTATCATAGCATATTAAGAGCATCATTCCATAATCGTGAAATAGGAGGAAATAGTGTGGAGGATCTTAAAGAGGAATTCTATGATGAAAAAGATAATGAAAAAATAGAAGAGGAAGAGACAGCAATTGATCACTTTTCCATGTTTATGTTTGGTACAAACCGTCAATCTGTTAGAAAAAAGCAGCAGGTTGAACATTTCCAGCATAACGACAAACAACCATCCTACAGCAGAAGAGAGAAAGGGGATGATTGGATTCTTGGAAGAAGTGGCGGAAAAACACAGCAAGTAGAAGAAAAAGATGAAAATGTAAATATTGATGCGGTTGCAAATTTTTTAAATCAAATTGACTTGGAACTTCTGATAAAAAACGTTGATTTGTTAATGACATCAGCAAATGACTTAAAACCTATTTTTAAGAAAATTACCCCATTTATAAAAAAATGGATGGATTAACTTTGCAAAATATCATTACTTGTTAATCCATCCTCTTTTATGATTTTTAATTTTTACTAACGGATCAAATGATTCCACATAAGTGTAATCCATTTACGATACCATCCTCGTCGTTACTAGTTGTAACATAGCTGGCTGATTTTTTTACAATATCAAATGCGTTTCCCATTGCAACTGGATATTTAACGAGTTCAAACATTTCTAAATCATTTAATCCGTCTCCAAATGCATACGTATTCTCAACAGAACAATTTAAATGAGTTAACAAATACTTTATGCCTGTTGCCTTTGACTTTCCTTTGGGGTAGATATCACATCCATAAGGTGAATTTCTTATAAACTGAAAATGTGGGAACTTCTCCTGATAATAGACTTCTTCATCTGGTTCACAAAAAATTAACATTAAATGAATGGGTTCTTGATTGTACAAGCCTTCATTTATAGGAGGATATTTCCCACCTACTCTTTCATAATTCTTCCTAATTAAAGTAGACCCCTCATTTGTAACGCAAATCTTTTCCGCATTATAGAACGCCATTTCATGCCTATTTTTCATTGCATCCAGATGAAGTTCTTTTACTACACTTACTTCTAATGGATTTTCATAAATCGTTGTTCCTTTATACACTACATACTGTCCATTCATAGCAACTACTGAATTAATACCTGTAGCTTCTAATATATATCCTATTTCCATTAATGTTCTACCTGTAGCTATAATAGGCTCAACACCGTTTTCCTTTAATTTTTTTATTGCCGCAATGGAACTATCTGACACAGTAAGCTTACTAGTCAGAAGTGTTCCATCTAAATCAAAAAATACAATTTTGTTCGTTTCCATATTTGTTTCGCTCCATTTATTTACTTAAGAAGGGGATTCCCAGCCTTTCCAAACGTATCCTCCCACTGACTCTGAAAGACTCTAACATCTCTAGTAGTTGCTGGAAAATCAATTAATTTTTCAATTATTTCAGGAGCTACAGTTATGGTATGAGCTCCAGTTAAACATGCTTCATAGACCTGTTGTACGTTTTTAAAACTTGCCGCTAATACTTCGGTACTAATTTTATGTGTGGTAAACATAGTAACTATTTCACTCACTACACGAATGCCATCTCCTAATAAATCATCAATCCGATTAACATAAGGAGCAACATACTTTGCTCCTGCTTTTGCCGCGATTAACGCTTGAAATGGAGTATATATGGTTGTGGCTAACGTTGGTATTTTTTTTGCAGTTAACGCTTTTATTGCTTTTATTCCTTCTTCCGTAACAGGAATTTTTATAATTATCTTCCCTGAAATCCTTGTTTGGAAATACTCAGCTTCCTTTACTATTTCACTTGCATTATCTGCAATAACTTGAATAAAAAGCTCTTTATCTTCTCCTAGAATTTTCCGAATATCTTGAAGAACTTGAATATAGGGCTTTTTTTCCTTTACGAGAATAGAAGGATTAGTAGTCACACCAGAAATAGGATAATATTCATTTATTCTTTCAATTTGCTCAAGATTTGCTGAATCAATATATAGTCTCACGGAAAGATTCTCCTCTTTTCTTTTTAAAAAAATTTGGCAAAAAATTAAAAATAGAAGATTCCCAATTCATTATCTACTTGCACCTTATTTTTACTTAACTCATTGCAATGATTATAATTTCTAATTGGAAATCTCCTATCGAATCTTTTTACTCGGAAACAATTCGTATTTTCGTACCAATTTCTAAAACTGGCATGTCTTTATCCTCTATATAAAGAGTACCAGGAAGTTCAGGAGTTGTAGCCCCATTAAAGCGTAATGTAATATGTCCCATAGATGTTAAATTTTGTTCTACAATCTCACCAACAGATGTTATTTCATATGATTCATTATTTATCATTACTTTTTGACCTGTTTTTATCTTATCCTTGACACCAACCACTTCAATTCCGTAGCAAAATTCTGCTAATTCTTTAGGTGCTCCTTCTCCAAAGAGAATGATCATCTTTTCTTCTAGAAAGCTTGTGGCTAATGGCCCTATACTATTAATTGTGTTTTCGTAAATTGTTTTCATCTTAACCGGCATATTGATATGCCATTCGCCTCCATTAGTTGTTTTATTATCCTCTTTCTTAATTACTATATAATCCAAAGCTTGCTAACCAAGCAACGAATACTCGTGGTACCCCTATTAAAAATCTTGAATATAATACGGACGGTACCCCTACTTCCACTGTTTCCGCTTCTGCCTCTGCTAGACCTAACCCGACAGGAATAAAATCTGCTGCACATTGTGTATTTATAGCAAAAACTGCAGGTAACGCTAAGTTTGGTGGGATATTACCCTTACCAATTTCAACACCTATTAAAGTTCCGATAATTTGGGCAATTACCGCCCCAGGTCCCAATAACGGTGATAGAAATGGTAAAGAGCATATTAAACCAATTAATAAGAGACCAATAATGTTTCCTGCTAATGGAGACATTAAATTAGCGAATACGTTTCCAATTCCGGAACCTTGAATGATACCAATTAATAATGATACAAATGCCATAAATGGAATAATTGTATTAATTAATGTTTGAACTGCTTCACGACCAGCTTGATAAAAAGTACTGATTACTTTCCCTGCTCCAAGCCCTATTTTTGTTAGAAGTCCTTGTTTATGATTTTCAGCCAAAGTTTGAGAGATTTTTTTGTCTGTACTATATTTATACTCTTTCTTAGGTATATTATCTTCTTTATCTACTGAACTCGCATTCTCCAAGACAGCTTCGTTTTCCATAAGTTCAATTTGATTTAATCCTACCGCAGACACATAAATGTCTTCTGTGATAAATTTTGCTAAAGGGCCGCTTTTTCCTGTAGGCATTATATTAATCGTTGGTATTCTTTTTTGTGGATAAATCCCACATCTTAATGTCCCACCACAATCTATAATTGCAATGGCAATTTGCTCATCAGGTACAGATGTTTTAAATCCATTTACCGGCTCCGCTCCAGTTAATTCCACAATTTTATCAACTATATCTGGTTTTGCTCCTCCACCAGTAATATACACAATTTTATTTCTTTGCTCCGTTGGAGTAACTATCAGCGGACCACCAAATCCACCATTTCCTTTTTTTATTTTTATCGTTCGATAATGTGCCATATCGGAATCCTCCATCTTAATGATTTAATTTCACTTCGGAATTTAATTTTATTCCTTGCTGTTTTTCTACCATTTTCGTTGTAAAATCCGTAATCCAACCTGCGAAGAAATTCATAACTAATCCCACTAGGAAGTACCTAACCGCTAAATCAGCCGTGCTAAAGCCTAATTGTTCTATTCCTGCGGCAATTCCTAGGAAAATAAATAGCTCTCCTGGGTTAATATGAGGAAATAGCCCATTACTTGTATGACAGAAATAAGATGCAGATGCATAATAACTAGGTTTATATTTCTCTGGTAAAAATCTTCCTAACGATAACCCCATTGGATTACCTAACATAAATGTCCCTAATAATGGTAAAACTAAATATCTTAATAAGGGATTTTTGGAAGAAGCCGACGCTAAACGATTAATACGATTTTCACCTATTAATTGAATGATAGTATTCATCGCTACCAGTAGTAATAACACTACTGGAACTATACCTGTCATCCAGGAAATGAACGTCTCTGCTCCTGTATCAAATAAATTTCTAAATCCTTCAGCAAACTTTATGATATAATCCATGAATTACACCTCTTCTTATTTTTTAAATGAAACGGCATTTTCTGCTCGTATCATCATTCTTTTAAAGAAACTATCTTTTTCTGGCACGACTCCACCATTCATAATTATCTTGTAATTATTTGAGGCATCTAAAATTGCATCTCTTAGTAATTTATTGCAATGCTTTAAATCTTCATCTTTTAAATTTCTAATATTCTTATCAAGAAAACCTGGCAAATCTCGAAATTTCGCCATTACGGTGACTCCTTGCATTTTTTTTGCGGCAAGGATTCTGCCATTATTATTGATTGCAAACAAAACAATGGTGCCTGCTTTAATCCGGCCAGGTTTCTTCCCAATCGCTACTTTTCCCATTCTTCTAAGTTCCGTATAGCCTTTAGTAAAATATTTAATCTGTAAAAATCCCAATCCCATTTGAATAACAAATGCTCCTGCTATTAAAAGCATAATTATAATTAGTTCCATTCATTCACATCCTAAATATCCTTCTCTATTCCATCCTCGAGATAAAGACATAAATCTTCATATTTTTTAACTTGAATCAATTTATTCACCAATTTTGTATTAGAAGATATATTAATAATTTCATCATAAATTTTCACTAATAAACCAGCATCATATTCTGTATGTTCTGGTAAGGCTAACAAAAATACTAACTTTAACGCATGATTATCCTGCCAGACTGTTTCTGGAAAAATCCCTACCGCCAGCTCTATTTTGTCTGACTGATAATTGAGGGTATGTGGAAGTGCAATATATTTATCAAATATCATCGACCCTTTTTCTTCTCTTATTTGCAAGCGCTGTTTGAAGCCATCATCCACATAACCATTTAAAGTTAGCTGATCAACCATCCAATTTAGATTTTCTGAGTAACTTAACGATTTATCTAAAATAAAGAATTTTTGTTTATTTAGCAGTAGTTTAATAACAGAATGGAAACTTGTACTACTATTTTCTTTAATTTTAAATTTATCTAAGTAACTAATATGTTCGATTTGTTGCAGAACCTTTTTCTCATCAAAGATTTCACTAATGATAACTAACGGCGTTTGAATGGCATAGGGGATATTAACTGTCGAAAAGACAATATCATACTTATCTAATGTATTCTTACTTAATTCATTTTCAGAAAAGATATCTATTTTAGTATGGGGGTCGAGTATTTTTTTCAGCTGCATTGCTACAATTTTTGCTGTCCCTCTACCAGTTCCACATACAACTACTACCTGTTCTAATTTCTTAAGATTGTCCTTGTTATTCTCAATGAAAACACCAAAATATAATGCGATATATCCAAGTTCTTCTGCTGAAACTTTCATTCCATATTCTTTGAAAATACTTTCTCCAACTATTTCTGACATTTGATATGCCAAGGGGTACTTTCCTTTGATATCATCTAATAAAGGATTTTTCAATTGGATATTAAACATTAATCGATTTATCATAAAAGTAAGATGATATTGTAAATCCTTATAAAAATCTCCACTTTCTTTTACCTTATTTAAATTAAAGCCTAAATTAGCGATACTATTATCCAAAAGATTCGTGATTTCCTTTGTTACTATAACACCTTCAATGGAATGGCTATTAATTGGTGTCCTTCTCCCGACAATTGGCAATGCAATAAAAAGAATCTCACATCTAGGTAGGCTTATAGATAATTTCCTTTCAAGAACTTTGCTTATTTCTAAGGCTATATTGAAATCAGGTGAATTTACTATCTTATGGTAGTTATCATCCATTTCTTTTATGGGGTGACCTTTTAAAAAACGATCAAGCATAATAATAATAGAATGAAGCAATCTATCTTTCGTACTTATCTCAAAGTCATAATGATTGGCGACTTCTATAATTGCTTCTTTAATATCTTTATCCAATGAATCTTCGGTGAAAAGATATGGAAATAAATTATCCAATATAAAAAATCGCAAATCTATTTCTCTACCTTTTAAGTACATCCCCTTGTTCTGTTTTCCTTTGATGGCAAGATTATACGTTTCGAGAGCCACTGATGCTTTTTTTAATTCATTCACTAATGTTGTTCTTCCTAAATTTAACTCAAAGGCCATTTCATCCATAGTTATTATTCCATCTTCATTCAATAACATATCGATAACAGTTGCGATTCTTCTTTGAGGTGAATCAACCATTTGAGAGAGATTATTAAACTGCTCTATAACCCTATTAAGCTTTTCCTGATTGTGAATTTTCAAAAAAAAACCTTTCCCTCTTTCATTAATCAATTCAGCTATTCCTTCTAATTCTTTATTAAATTGCTTAATTACTAGCCGAACAGTTCTTGCACTTATCCCCATTTGCTGCGCAAGATAATCTAAAGGACAATACATTTTTTTAGCAGTTAATTCTATAATTTTCCCTATGCGACTACTGGAATTTAAATCAGTCATTTAATTACCACACCCTTATATCCTGTTGTTCATATATGAACTATGCTTATATTCAATTCACTAAATATATCATAAAGCATTGGTATATTAACTGATTTATTCATTAAATGGCTAGTTTATTAGCCACGTGATTTTCCACCTGATATATTAAAGGTCGTCCCTGTAATATAACTAGCTCTATCTGAAGCAAGATAGGACACTAAATCACCAACCTCTTTTAATTTACCCTCCCTGCCAATCGGAATTGATTTACTGTAATCAGTTGATAAATCGTCTACAGTAACACCTCGAGTATAAGCTAAAGCTTCATTGTAAGCACTCGTGCGCAAACCTGTTTTCTCTAATATTCCTGGAGCAATAGCAACTACGCGAATATTATATGCTCCTAACTCTTTTGCCCATGCGCGAGAAAATGAGATTAGCGCTCCTTTGGTAGCAGAATAACAACTCTGACCTGCCGATCCTTCTTGACCCGCTTCAGAAGCAACATTAATAATTACCCCTTTACCTTGCTTCAGCATTTCCTTCGCTGCCGCTTGTGCACAAAGATATGGACCTTTTTGATTAACCGCAACCATAAAGTCAAAATCTTTTTCATTTAATTCATATTGTGGTTTCTCTCCTTTTATATCAACTAGCAATCTTGGTAAGTTCACCCCAGCATTATTAACTAAAATATCAAGCTTTCCATATTGTTCAATAACTTTATTAATCATTCGATCAACACTTTCTTTATTGGTGACATCACATTTTATAAGAAAAGAACCATCTGCTTGCTGCCCCTCTTCTCCTACTAAATCAGAGATAATCACCTTCGCACCATTATTAACTAACTCTTTTGCAATAGCAAAACCAATCCCAGAAGATCCACCTGTTACAATGGCAACTTTCCCTTCCAGGTCTAACCATGAATTATTCATTTATATTTCCCTCCTCATTATTAAGCGTTTTCATCACTATGTTTTTAGTATAAAGCTCATTCTTTATTACATTAATACCTTTATTTGCACATAATTGTGCAGACTCCTGTATTAATTTAAAAATGCATGATTTCCTTCCATTTCAGCCAAAGCAGTGAGTATTTCTGGTCACTTTTTAAATTTTTTGGTTCAAAAAAAAAACAATTTTTCAAAAGATATCAAGCTTTCTTTTGAAAAATTGTTTTTGATTTTCTATTTTAATTTAAATTTCATTCGGCAATTTGCCTGTGTTCTTATAGCGTTCTAAGTCTTTCTCCAACCGTTCTATAAACTCTTTATCAACATTGGGACTATATTTCCCTAGAAAAATGGTATCGTCTCTAATTCCACATGCACGATTTCCAGACTTTAGTTTCCCCTCATTAAATGCTTGAGCGATTTGCCCATACAGCTTGGGTATATCTTGAATGGTGCTTGTTAAGACCGCATATTTTCCTATAGAAGACTGATCTGAAATATATCCAATCGCGTATAAACCATTTTCTTTCATTCTTTCAATGATCCCCACATGAAAACCATCACCGACTGGATAAACCACGTCTACCTTTTGACTGATCTCCTTATCTAACAGACTCATCGCTTTTTCACGGTTATCCCAATCATTAACGAATTCTTTCAAGACCTTTACATCCTTATTGATGTAGTGGACCCCTGCTTCAAAACCATTGGCCTCCTCTTGCCAATCGTATGCACCAATAACGCCTACCATATTTGTTCTTGTCATATGACCGGCAACCATCCCGCTAAAAAAACCCATCGGATAATTCTCTAGTTTAATATTACTTGTATTCGATTGTGTTGCAGGTTCTCTTCCATTTAAACTAACAAAATGGATGGAGGGAAATTTTTGAGAAAGAATGTTAAAATACTGCACAAAGTTTCCGCCGTGGCCAAAAATTAAATTAACCCCTTTTCCCTGTAATTCCTTCACTGCTCTTTCTGCAATTGTGTAAGAATCAATAGACTCTTTATAAAACACATCTACCCCAAGTTTCGTATGTATATTTAATAATCCTTTATATCCTTGCGTCCCCCATGCCTGATCATTTACTGTTCCAACTACAAGAAGACCAACTTTTTCTAATTTTCCTTGTTTCTCCAGTGAAGTATGAAAGAATAGAAAAAGGAAAAGAACACACGCCATTAGAGGAAGGATAAAAAAAATCTTTCCCCTAATTATTGATTTACGAATGTTCATCCATGCACTTTTCATTGTATTTACTCCTATAATACTACTAAATTCTATTAAATACGTAATGCTTCTTTTGCTTTTCTATGTTATCCTCTATTGTCCCTTTGTTTTCAATGATTACTTCTTGTAAATTTCGAGATAATTGCAGAACCCTTTTTGTTTTTGGTATATCCCATTGTAATTGTTCTAAGCATCTTTGCCAATGGTTTATTTCCTTACTCTTTAATAGAATATCATTATTTTGTCCTTTCGTTGTCATTTTTACTACTTCCCTTACCGCATCTTCAATAAAAATTGCATCCATTGTATACTCGCGGACATTTAACTGAATATCGTTCTTCTCTTTTCCCTCTACAATCTGTTGAAATAAAAAATCACTTGGCTGCCATGGACCATAAAGTGTTGGTAAATGGATTACTTGTATATCATGGTCAACTAAATTATCTTTTAAAAAGGTTGTAAAATCTCTTTCTGCCTCTCTAGAAGTAATATTCACTAAAAATGTCAACTTTTTACCGCAGCTCGTTTCTTTGTCTCGAAAATTTGAAAACAGATTTTGGATCTTTTCGTATATTGATATTTGTTTTATTGTATAGAGGTCAAAGTATATATGTTGTACATTTGGATCTTGGAGAATAAAAGGGAGCTTATCCAAGCTTTTCTCACTAAAATTCGCATTGCGCCCAATTTCCATTCTCTTATCTTCTAAATCTTCTATCGAAATTTCCGGATAGGAGATGCCGATTATTTCCTCTCCTTCTTCTAGTAAGGTGGAGCATATATGAAAGCCCACAAACTGATAAACGCCAAATATTACAGCTTTCTTCATGAAGAAGCCTCCCCTTAAAATTACTTAATGTATCATATGCAGTAAAAAAGACAATTATTTCATCTGCTTAATAAAAGCTTTCTTCAGAAGCCATTTTCATATGAAAAGTTCAAAAAAGATGGTGTTCTAATATAGCCTTTGCTACTTGAACACCATCTTTTCTTTCAAAGTGTCTTCTCATATTTCTTAAAAAACGTTGCAATTTGTTTCGGAATGGCACTCCTTTTCTCTGGTAATACATAAGATACAAAAATAGGCAGGTCTTTTTCTTCCCAAATTACAGAAGCTTTTTTTAATCCATTTGATTGGTAATAAGATCTACCATTATGCAAAATATGAATTATTTTAGTTGGGATTTCAGCCTCATCTAACTGATACTCCTTTTTCTCCTTTACTACTTCGAATAACTCCTGCTTATTGGTATTAAAAGCGATACTTATCTCATTCGTTAACTTTTTTATAAAAAACTTATGCTCTTTCTCTCTATCTAAATGTTCTTTTAAAGATAAAATTGGGTTTAACAAAACAACAGATCGAATATTGTCTTTCATCTCCATCATTAATTGAATCGCTGTCAGTGCCCCCATTCCTTCGGCAATTATATGAATTCTCTGGTTCAATATTTCTGTTCGAATAATATGTTCATATAATCTTTTCGCCAATTGCAAAGCTTTTTCACTGCCCCAGTTCTTTCCATATAGATTGGAATAAAATATCGTATATCCATTATCCCGTAACGATTCAATTAAATTCCGCTTTCCTTCATTTTGGTTCCAAAAACTATTAGTGTCAGTTACATAATTTCTTTCGTCTCCAATTATTAAGATACCGAAACCATTAGGTCGATGAGGATAATGTATCATGTTCCATTCGGTATCTAACAGGAAGTTCCGGTTCTCCATCTTAAAAACTCCTTTTTAGCATTTTCCTTTTAATAATGTATGTCTCTTTAATTAAAACGTAAGGGAGTTTGCCTATATTTCAAGAAGAAATGCGGAATCATCTCAGAAAACAATCAGATTTTTTATCTATTTCTGTTATAGGAATGACATATTAACATAATCGGAAATATTATTTATAATGGAAAAAGTGAAGAATTTAAGAAAGCTCTATCATTCACATTTATTATTTAGCTTCTATGTGGTAAGATGGTTATGATAAGCAAGCTATAAAGAGGTGATTTCGGTTGCGTTACATAATGACAATTTTTTGGACATTTTTACTTGCTCAAATGTTAGTTTATGTTGTTGGTTCAATGAATGGGGTTCCTTTTAATTTTTCAATGGGACTAATTCTGACAGCTGTCTTTTCCATACTAGTTTTCATTTTATCAGCAATTATTCCAGATGAACCTGCTCATGAAAAAGGTTCTCATTAAAAGTCTGTATACTGTAAGGTTTGGGTGATTAAATATATGCACTAATAGGGGAATTCTATTCGTGTATTTTGTTTAATCACCTTTTTTTATTGCAGCCATAAAAAATGGCCTGAATACAAATATTTACTAGTTTGTCCAATTGTATTCAGGCTGTTACATCCTATCAATAGCCGAAAATTACAACTTATGTTTTAAAATAATATGTTCCTTTTCTTCATCAATTAAAACATGATCATTTTCTTTTACTTTACCAGCAATTATATCTTTTGCCAGCAGTGTTTCAATTGTTTTCTGCAAATATCTACGAAGTGGTCTTGCTCCAAATTTTGGATCAAACCCATTTCTTGCAACAAATTCTTTCGCCTTTTCCGTCATATCAATAGTGATATGCTGATCTGTAAGGCGAGCTTGCAATTGAACAACAAGCTTGGATACTATCTCTTTAATATTTCCGAGTGATAGAGGCTTGAATAAAATAACTTCATCAATTCTGTTTAAAAATTCTGGTCTAAAATGCCCATTTAATTGATTCATAACCCCTTCTCTTATTACTTCGGGGATTTCCTCTGCTTCTCCCGTGTCCAGTAAAAGATGGGAACCAATATTGGATGTCATGATGATGACTGTGTTTTTAAAATCCACTGTTCGACCTCTAGAATCTGTAATCCTGCCATCATCTAGAACTTGAAGCAGAATATTGAATACTTCTGGATGAGCTTTCTCTACTTCATCCAATAGGACAACAGAATATGGTTTTCTTCTGATTGCTTCTGTTAATTGGCCCCCTTCTTCATAACCTATATATCCTGGAGGAGCACCGATTAAACGAGACACTGCATGCTTTTCCATATACTCGGACATATCGATACGAATCATTTGTTCTTCACTATCAAAAAGCGTTGCCGCTAAGGTTTTGGCAAGTTCCGTTTTCCCAACACCAGTAGGTCCCAAAAATAAGAAGGAGCCAATTGGTCTGTTCGGATCTTTTATTCCTGCTCGCGCTCTTAGTACTGCATCACTTACTAACTGCACTGCCTCTGCTTGACCAACCACTCTTTCCTGCAGAATTGCTTCTAAGCGTAATAACTTTTCTCGCTCTTTCTCCACTAGCTTGGATACAGGTATACCAGTCCACCTTGCAACAATATTGGCAATTTCCTCTTCTGTCACTTCTTCTCGAAGGAGACGGTTCTCCTGTCCTTCTTTTGTCTTTTCTTCCATCTCCTTAATTTCTTTTTCTAATTTTGGAATGCTGCCATGTCTTAATTCAGCTGCTTTGTTCAAATCATAATTATTTTCCGCATCCT
This sequence comes from Niallia sp. FSL W8-0951, assembly GCF_038006525.1. Taxonomy (NCBI): domain Bacteria; kingdom Bacillati; phylum Bacillota; class Bacilli; order Caryophanales; family Bacillaceae; genus Niallia; species Niallia sp. FSL W8-0951. The sequence goes on along the minus strand of NZ_JBBOVK010000001.1, from coordinate 84,441 downwards.
CCAGCTCTCTCTTTTTTCGTTCAAGCAGTTCTTTTTTCTCATGGATGGATTGTAAAGCATCCTTTTCCTGCTGCCATTTTGCTTTTAAGACATTAGAACGTTCTCTGAGATTAGCTAATTCCTTTGCAATAACCGCAAGTCTCGCTTTACTTTGCTCATCCTCTTCTCCATGCAATGCCGCTTCCTCAATTTCAAGCTGCATAATTTTTCTTGTTAGTTCATCTATTTCAATTGGCATCGAATCGATTTCTGTACGAATCATCGCGCAAGCTTCGTCTATTAAATCGATCGCTTTATCCGGCAAGAAGCGTTCTGTTATATACCTGTCCGATAAAGTTGCAGCTGCAATAATAGAACGATCTTGAATATTTACACCATGATGAATTTCAAATCTTTCTTTTAGTCCTCTTAAAATAGCAATCGTATCTTCCACTGTCGGCTCCGAGACTATAACCTGCTGAAAACGGCGCTCAAGTGCAGGATCTTTTTCAATATATTGACGATGCTCATCTAATGTTGTCGCACCAATACAGTGAAGTTCTCCTCTTGCCAGCATCGGTTTAAGCATATTTCCTGCATCCATTGCACCATCTGTTTTTCCTGCGCCAACAATTGTATGCAATTCATCAATAAATAAGATGATTCTCCCATCACTATTTTTCACTTCCTGTAAAACAGCTTTTAAACGTTCTTCAAATTCGCCTCTAAATTTAGCTCCTGCCACTAATGCACCCATATCTAAAGAAAAAATAGTTTTATCTTTTAAACCTTCTGGGACATCTTTTCGAACAATCCTTTGTGCTAAGCCTTCTACAATAGCCGTTTTCCCTACCCCAGGTTCTCCAATTAAAACAGGATTATTTTTGGTCTTTCTTGATAGTATACGGATTACATTACGAATTTCATTATCACGGCCAATCACTGGGTCAAGCTTGCCCAACTTTACTTCTTCTACTAAGTCTCGTCCATATTTACTAAGTACTTCATATGTCGCTTCGGGATTTTTGCTTGTCACTCTCTGTGTCCCCCTTATCTCTTTTATTGCTTTCTTTATTTCCGCTAATGAAATGTCTTCTTCTTTCAATGTTCTTCCTACTGTAGAAGATTCTACTTTATAGGATGCCAGTATAAGATGCTCTACAGATAAGTATTCATCTTCCCATTCCCGCATCTCTTCTTCTGCCTTCATTAAAAGCTGCTGCAAACCAGCAGTTATATATACCGTACCTTGTTGAGAACCACTATATGATACTTGTGGCTTTTTCTTTAATTCTTCCGCTAATTTATCGCTCACTCTATTTGGATCTTTTTTTAACTTGTTTAAAATGGCCGTCATTAAATTATCCTGTTGATGAAGAATTGCCATAAATAAATGAATATCATCTATTTCTTGATGACTTTCTTTTTTTGCAAGGGATTGTGCTTCGGTTATGGCCGATTGGACTCTTTCTGTCATCTGCTCTACATTCATTTTACAAGACTCCTTTTTTGACCTTTTTTGACCTTTGATTTTATTATAGTATAATTTATCCATATGTAAAGGGATCTCTCTTGGACAAAGAGTAAATTCAAAACAATGATCTCAAGGAGATAATCATCATGAAGCAGACTCTTTAGAGAAATCCCTTTTTTAAACGATTATACGAGCCTTTTATTGGTATCATCGTATAATATTGGGGTTATCTTATTATGGTTTTCTTTGATATGTCCATAATCGATTATGATTCGATGTTTCTGGAAAGCGGTCTCCAGCTTTCAGTTTTAGCATTTGAGGATTATTTACGTTACTTCCGGTTTCACCAATTTCTATATACAATCCATTATTTGGTGCCTTTTGCCCTGGACGAAACTGTCTATTTTGACCCAAAATAAACTCCTCCTTTATCCATTACCAATTCAAAAGCTAAGTAAACACGAAGCAAATATGTGTTACTTAACTGCTTATTAGTATTACCTTTTTTCAAAGTGAACATTACGGAAAATAATGACTGGCTTTTTATTGGAATAAATACATTTTCATTCGAGCATGCTATAAGTCCATATCTATTTTAAAAAAATAACCTAAAAAGACTGTTAACAAACAATATATCTGTTAACAGTCTTCATACAAATTATTTTAAAATTTCCACCAATAATGCTTTTTGGGCATGTAATCTATTGCCGGCCTGCTGAAAGACGTAGGAATGACTTCCATCGATAATTTCTGATGTTACTTCTTCTTCACGATGGGCTGGTAAACAGTGTAAAAAAATATAATCCGATTTTGCATGGTTCACTAATTCTGCATTAATTTGAAAGCCTTGGAAATCTTTTAAACGCTGCTCATTCTCCGCTTCTTGCCCCATACTGGTCCATACATCTGAATAGATGGCATCGGCATCCCGAACAGCTTCTATAGGATTATGAGTAAGGACAATTTTACTGCCACTTATTTTTGCAAAAGAATAGGCTAGTTCCGCCACTTTTTTATCGACTTCATAATTTGGTGGTGTCGCAATGGAAATATCTGCCCCTACTTTCGAGCAAGCGATAAGTAAAGAATGAGCCACATTATTTCCATCACCAATATACGCAAGCTTTAGACCTTCCAAACTCCCTTTTACTTCCAATAAAGTAAGTAAATCTGCTAATGCTTGACATGGATGATATAAGTCCGTTAATCCATTAATAATAGGAATGGTTGCATGCTCTGCTAATTCTTCGACAATATCGTGAGAAAAAGTACGAATCATAATGGCATCTACATATTGGGATAACACTTTTGCGGTGTCTGAAATAGTCTCCCCTCTGCCAATTTGCAGATCTCGACTATTTAAATATAGAGCATGCCCTCCCAGCTGAAGCATCCCAGCTTCAAAGGAGACTCTTGTTCGCGTTGATGATTTCTCAAAAATCATTCCTAATGTTTTTCCTTTTAGAGGGGCAATTATTTCTCCCTTTAAGTGGGATTCTTTTATTGCCTTCGCCTTATCTAATAATTCAAGGATTGTTTCTTTTGAATAGTCAGCCAATGTTAATAAATCTTTTCCCTTTAAATCTAGATTAGATGTAATCATCATACTGTACTCACTCCTTTTCTTATATTTGTATGCCATTCCTGAATCGAATGAACGGTTATGTCTTTTCCTTTAAAAGAGGAAATAAATGCTTCGAGACTTTCTTTTTGCGTGAAGGTAATAATACGATTTCTCGTAGCTAATTCGCGAGATTGTCGATCTTCTTGTAAGTTTGTTGGATTATAAAAGGCAACCGTACTCTTATCTGCTAGTAACGATTCTACTGACTGGTTATCAGCGATTTCAACTGATAATTGGACTTGGTCTGCTTTATCATAAAGATCTGCTAGATCTTCTGTTGTTTTTAAAACAATTTTCATCTCCTGCTTTGGCAGTTTCTTTAAAGTAGGGTGAAATACTTTTTTCAACGCATCTTCTAGCGTTTCTGCAAGTGCAATTCCTTCTCCTGTAGAACGCATTTCTGGTCCCAATTTAGAATCTAGCCCTTTTAAAGCATAATTGGAATAAACAGGATACTTAATACAAGTAAATTCTATATCATCCGAATATGTTTTTTCTTTTTCGGTCAATGTATATGTCCCAAGCAATATTTTTGTCGCAATTTGTACTAATGGTACACCAGTTACTTTGCTTACAATCGGTACTGTTCGACTAGCGCGAGGATTTACTTCCAATACATATACCTCTTCCTTATTGATGATATACTGGATGTTCATTAGTCCTTTATAGCCTGTATGCTGAACAATCTTTTTAGCGTAAGTGATCATTTTTTCTTTTACGCTTACTGATAAATTTTTAGCAGGCAATATAGATAGACTATCTCCTGAATGTACTCCCGTTTTCTCGATGTGTTCCATAATCGTTGGAACACAAATATCGACTCCATCTGTTGCTAAGTCCAGCTCTGCTTCTGAAGCTTCCATAAACTGATCAACAAGGACAGGGTAAGGTACCTCTGTTTGTAAATAGGATTGTAATTCTGCTTCATTATTTATCCGTTCCATTCCCTTACCGCCAATCACATAAGATGGACGGATAAGAACTGGATAGCCTATCTTCTGGACTGAAGCAATAATCTGCTGCTCATTTTCTGCGATATCTCCTTGGATATGAGGAATATCTTCTTCTTCCAATAGCTTATAAAATAAATCTCTATCTTCTAAAACATCGATTGTGTCACTGTTTGTTCCAAGAATATGGACACCATAGGATTCCAGTTCTTTTGCTACATTAAGAGCAGTTTGACCCCCTAATTGGACAATGACATCTTCTATCCCTTCTGATTCGATAACATTCATAATATCTTCCACGCTTAATGGTTCAAAATATAGACGATCTGCCGTGGCAAAATCTGTACTCACGGTCTCTGGATTATTATTAATAATGATTGTTTCCAGACCTTCATCTTTTAAGGCAAATACGCCATGAACCGAGCAATAGTCGAACTCTATCCCTTGACCAATTCTGATGGGACCACTGCCGATAACAAGTACTTTTCGTTTAGTACTTTTATTTTGCTCATTTTCACCATAATAGCTGGAATAGTAGTAATTAGTTTTTGCTTCAAATTCTGCTGCACAAGTATCAACCATTTTATAAATAGGCATCACTTGTAATTGTTTGCGTTTTTCTCTTACCTCTTTTTCAAAGCAATTCCACGCATTTGCTAAGAAAGCATCACTAAACCCCTTTTCTTTCCATTTCAGTAAACTCTCTTTTGTTACTGTTTGGAGGGAAGTATGGAATATTTCTTTCTCCATCTCAATCAATCTTTTAAATCGATGAAGGAAGAATAAATCGATTTTTGTTAAATCATGTATTTTAGCAAGTGGCTCCTCTTTCCTAATTAGTTCTAAAATAATAAAAAATCTTTCATCCGTTTGTTCCAGCATTTTCTCGTATAACACTTCCACTGGCATATGCTTTAATTCTGGAAGGGTTAAATCATTTCCCTTTATCTCAAGAGAATGGATTGCTTTTAGCAAGGCCCGCTCCATATTGCGGTCTATTCCCATTACTTCTCCTGTCGCCTTCATTTGCGTGCCGAGTTTTCTTGATACAGTAGGAAATTTATCAAATGGCCACTTTGGTATTTTTACTACGACATAATCTAATGCCGGTTCAAAGCTTGCAAATGTATCTCCTGTTACTGGATTTATTAGCTCATTGAGACAATAACCAACTGCCAATTTTGCAGCCATTCTAGCAATCGGATACCCAGTAGCTTTTGATGCAAGGGCGGATGATCTACTCACCCTTGGATTTACTTCAATTAAATAATATTTCTTACTGTTCGGATCTAGTGCAAATTGGATATTGCATCCACCTATAATTCCTAGGGCAGAAATGATTTTAATAGAAGCAGAACGAAGCATTTGATATTCTACATCTGTTAATGTTTGGGACGGAGCAATAACAATACTATCGCCCGTGTGAATTCCGACTGGATCGATGTTTTCCATATTGCAAATGGTAATACATGTATTCATACTATCACGCATTACCTCATATTCTACTTCCTTAAAGCCAGCAATACTTCTTTCCACTAAGCATTGACCAATGGCACTTTCCTTCAAACCGCCAGATACTAGACTAATGAATTCTTCCATATCCAAAGCGATACCACCGCCTGTTCCACCTAAGGTATAGGCAGGGCGAACAATGATAGGAAAGCCAATTTCATTTGCAAAGTCTATCGCTTCTTCGACTTTATGCACAATTTTACTTTCTGGTACTGGTTCATTTAATTGATACATTAATTCTCTAAATGCTTCTCTATCTTCTCCCTTTTTGATTGATTCAATAGAGCTTCCCAGCAATTTTACTTGATACTTTTCTAAGATGCCTTGTTCACTCAATTGAAATGCCAGATTTAATCCCGTTTGCCCTCCTAAAGTAGCAAGAATTCCATCAGGCTTTTCTTTTTGAATAATCTTTTCTAAAACATCTACTGTCAATGGTTCAAAATAAATCGAATCAGCAAAAGTTTCATCTGTCATTATCGTTGCCGGATTATTATTTACAAGGATGACTTTATATCCTTCTTCTTTCAAAGCCATGCATGCTTGTGTGCCAGCATAATCAAATTCAGCTGCCTGACCAATTACAATTGGTCCTGAGCCTATTACAAGTATGGTTTTTATCGTCGTGTCTTTAGGCATATGCAAAAACTCTCCCATTATTTGCTTTAACATTTTCTATAAATTCATCAAATATATAACATCCTTCTGAAGGACCTGGATTTGCCTCTGGATGAAACTGTACCGTCTGCAGTGGATAAATACTGTGAGACAGCCCTTCTACTGATCCATCGTGAAGATTATAAAATCTTGCTTCACAACCTGTAGCAGATAGACTTTCTTCTTTTACTACATAGCTATGATTTTGAGAGGACATAATCACTTTCTTTTTCTTCCGATCCATTACAGGATGATTGGCTCCTCTATGTCCAAATGATAGTTTGGTAGTTTCTGCCCCTAAAGCTAATGCTGCAAGCTGATGTCCTAAACAAATACCAAGAGTTGGGTAATGCTTAATCACTGCTTTAATCGTTGGTAAAATACTGATTAACTCCTTTGGATTCCCAGGTCCATTTGATAAGAGAATGCCGTCAGGCTGCAGTGATTTAATACTAGTAAATGGTGTATTATAGGGAACGACCGTTACTTTACACTCACGCTCTAATAATGCTGTTAACATACTTTCCTTTTTTCCAAAATCAACAAGGACAATATGATATTCACCCTGCCCATACGTTTGAAAGTTCATTTCCGAAACCTTTGCTACTTTAACATCCTCCTTTAAAGAAAATGTTGGTACAGAAACTTCTTTCTCTTCTGTTATAATGGCTGGCATAGAACCAGATTTTCTTATATTTTTTACAATAGAACGGGTATCAACATGTGCTAGCATTGGGATATTCCATTTATTTAAATATTGCTGTAAGGAATATTCAGCTTGATAATGAAATGCGTCACTATTCGATTCATATACAATAACACCTGCTACATGCGGCTTTTTACTTTCAAAATCTTCTTTGTTTATGCCATAGTTTCCAATTAACGGGTACGTAAAAACAATAATTTGGTCTTTATAGGAAGGATCTGTTAGTACTTCCTGATATCCTGTCATTCCAGTGAAAAATACGATTTCTCCCTTTATCTCTTTGGCATCGCTATTTGTAACGAAATCGCCTTTATATTTCACACCATTGCTTAAGTGAAGATAACCTTCCATTTGTTAACACCTCTATAATGAATGTATAGTTACTCTTTATTTCTTATAATTATACATTATCATGCAAAAAAATACATATTAGATTGTTACTTTTGCATGAATATTTAAACTTTTTTGCATTATTTCCATTCCCTTAATAAAATCTTCCGGTGAAGTATTAAGACTTGGCAATAAACGTATAACCTTTTCCCCAGCATTTAAAACGATTAAGCCTTCTTTTCTTAATTCTCCTAATATAGAAGCAACGGGTATATCCAATTCAATTCCAATCATCAATCCTAAACCTCGAATGTCCTTTACATGTTGATTTCCGGCTAATTTTTCTTTTAAAAGGCTGAATACCCATTCACTTTTTTTCTCGACTGCTTCTAAGAAAGCTGGTTCAAAGATTATTTCCATTGTTTTAATAGCTGCTGCCATCGCTAAAGGATTTCCTCCAAATGTGGTGCCATGGCTGCCTGGACCAAAGAATTCCTTTAGCTTTCCATCTGCCACAATAGCTCCTGTTGGAATTCCATTTGCCATTCCTTTTGCCACACTAATAATATCTGGTTTAATACCAAAGTGTTGAAAGGCAAATGCTTTTCCTGTTCTGCCCATTCCTGTTTGAATTTCATCAATTAGCAGCAAGACATCCTTTTCTTTGCAAAGTGCTTCAACACCTTGTAAAAATTCTTGAGAAGCTACATATATACCGCCTTCTCCTTGCACTACTTCAAGCATCACGGCAGCTACGTCTTCTGTTAATTGTTCTTTTAATGCATTTAAATCGTTAAATGGAACATACTCAAATGTCTCCAGCATCGGCCCATAGCCTTGCTTTATTTTATCCTGTCCAGTTGCTGACATTGTTGCAAAGGTTCTTCCATGAAAGGATTGCTTAAAAGTAAGAATTTTTGTTTTTCCCGTTGCTTTTCTTGCCAGTTTAATGGCTGCCTCATTTGCCTCTGCCCCACTATTCGCAAAGAAAACAAGATCCAATCCAGATGCATTCGTTAATATTTCTGCTGCCTTTTCCTGCACAGCTAATGGAAAAAGATTGGAAACATGCCAAAATTTATTTAATTGTTGCTCAACAGCAGCTTTTACTTCTGGATGGCAATGTCCTAAATTGCATACCCCTATTCCTGAAGTAAAATCTAAATAAACGCCACCATTCTTACTATACAAATAACTCCCCTGCGCAGATTCTGGCTCTATTTCCCACTTTGAGTAGGTTGGGAATAAATGACTCATTCTACAATCCCTTCTTTCACAACAATTTTTGTTCCGATTAATTCTTCGCCATCAAAAAACTGTTTTTTTCCTGATATAATCATAACACTATTTAATCCACTCTCCAGTGCTGCGATAGCAGAGGTAACCTTCGGAATCATGCCCCCATTGATCTGTCCAGTGTTGATGTAATGAGTGATTTCCTCTTGTGCCATTCTTGCTTGAAGTTCTCCATCTATTAAAATTCCTGCTACATCTGTTACAAAAAGGCATTGTTCGGCATGTAAATACTTCGCAACTGCTGATGCTACATAATCTGCATTAATATTTAATTTTCTTCCGTCTTCTGTAATCCCTAATGGTGTTAGGACGGGAATCAAATTTTCCTCTAAAAGGGAGGAAATCAACCTGATATTAACTTCGGATACCTCCCCGACGAGTCCAAGCTTTTCTTCATCAATAAGAGAAGCTTTTATGCAATTATTATCTGTTCCATTAAGGCCAATCCCATTCAAGTCATGTTCTCTTAATAACTGAACAAGCTTACGGTTTGTTTTGCCTGACAGGACCATCTCGACTATTTCTAACGCCTCTTTCGTCGTTTTACGGAGTCCATTATGAAAGGCAGCTTTCACTTGAAAATAATCAAGCATTTCATTGATATCGGGACCGCCTCCATGGACGAAAACTAGTTGATAGCCTTTATTCTTTAACCTTTTTAAACTAGTAAAAAATTCTGAAGTTAGTTGATCGATTACACTTCCGCCACATTTTATAACAATGGTTTTCACTAGGTATCACCTCAAGTTCTGTAGCTGGCATTTATCTTGACATAATCATAAGATAAATCGCAGCCCCAGGCTTTTCCTTCGCCTTTGCCATTATGCAAATCTACAAATATCTGAATAAAATCTTGGTTTAAATACTCGATTGCCGTTTGTTCTGAAAACGACTGTGGTTCACTTTCCTTAAGCATAAGGATATCGCCAATCGCTATGTCTACTCTTGATGGATTAACGGCTGTTTTTGTTTGACCGATAGCGGTGATAATTCTTCCCCAGTTAGCATCTGATCCATAAATTGCAGTTTTCACTAAATTAGATCCTACTATTTGTTTAGCAATAACGCGTGCTTCTTCGTCATTATTGCTTCCTGAAACCTTTACTTCAATTAGCTTTGTTGCCCCTTCACCATCTTTAGCAATCTGTTTAGCCAGACTCTCACATGTTGTAGATAAAAGCTCCAAAAAGACCGGATAATCAGGATGTTCTTCGGTAAGAGGTTCGTTTTTTGCCATGCCATTTGCCAGTACAAGGACTGTATCATTTGTAGAAGTATCTCCGTCTACTGTAATTTGATTAAAGGTAGTAGGAATCACCTTACTTAACGCAGCTTGAAGAACTTCCGATGGGATGGCTGCATCTGTCGTAATAAATCCAAGCATTGTTGCCATATTAGGATGAATCATACCAGATCCCTTTGCTGTTCCTCCCATCGTAACAGTTACCCCCGCAATAGTTGCAGAAAAGCAGCATTTTTTCATTACTGTATCAGTTGTCAAAATGGCTTCTTGAAATGCTTCTGCATTTTGTGGAGTGGAATGAAAGATTAATTGATTAATTCCTTCTTTTATTTTATCCATTTGCAGATATTCACCAATTACACCTGTTGAAGAAACTGCCACATATTCTTCCTTTATTTGAAGATAAGTTGCCATAATTTTTCTCATTTCGTAGGCATCCTTTAAGCCTTTTTCTCCTGTACAGGCATTTGCACAAGCACTATTTACGACAATTGCTTGAATTCGTTTTTCTTTGGCAATAGATTCCTGCGTTACTTTTAATGGTGCAGCTTGAAAGTGACTTGCTGTGTATACAGCGGCACAATTTGCTGGAACGGCACTTATTATTGCGCCAATATCTTTCTTGTTGTACCGTAGTCCAGCATGAACACCTGCAGCTTTATAGCCAATTGGTGTTACTATACTCCCATCCTTTATTTCTTCTATATGGGATTGAATATTATTCATAATCTGCACGTCGGCTCCTCCTTATGGGTAAAGCGGCAGAAACTGCAAACCAGCTGTTTCCTCATAGCCATTCATAATATTTGCGTTTTGAACGGCCTGACCCGCAGCCCCTTTCATTAAATTATCAATAACCGATACAATCGTTATCCTACCAGTACGTTCATCCACATTTATTCCAATATCACAAAAATTAGAGCCTGTAACTTCTTTTATCGAAGGATAGGTATGAAGTGGTCTCACTCGTACAAAAGGACTGTTTGTATAAATTTCTGTATATAAACCATGGATTTGCTCATTTGTGACACTTTTACTTAAAGTAGCATATATAGTTGCCATTATTCCTCTGCTTGCCGGCAAAAGATGGGTAGAAAAAGTAATAGCTTTCGACTCAGAATTCCAATCAGCTAACTGCTGCTCTATTTCTGGAATATGCTGATGTTCATTCACTTTATAAATTTTTAAATTTTCGCTCATCTCAGCATACATATTAGCCCTTGAAGGACTCCTTCCCGCTCCAGAAATACCAGATTTAGCATCCACTATAATACTATTTGGCAATATCATGTTTTCTTTTACTAGGGGTGCTAATCCTAAGAGCGTAGCAGTCGGATAACATCCTGGATTAGATATTCTCGTACTGGAAGCAATGTTTTCTTTATTCCATTCAGAAAGCCCATAAACAAAGCTATTAATAAGGTCTATGGAAACAGGCTCCTTTTTATACCATTTCTGATAATCGTCTGTATTCCTTAAGCGAAGATCTCCAGATAAATCAACCATTTGAATCTCTTTATCTGCGAATTCTTGAACCAGCTTTCCAGATACACCTGTAGGAGTAGCAAAAAAAACAATATCGCATTCTTTTGCTATTTTTTCTGGATTAATTGGTTCTAGTTTGTTTTCCATTATATTAAATAAATGAGGATATTCATTCCATACTGGGACTTCATCTCTTGTTGTATGTACAGACTTAATTGTGAATGAAGGATGACTATGCAAAATTCTGATTAATTCTGCACCACCATATCCTGTTGTACCGATTATAGATACTTTCATAACTTCCTCCTTTCGACTATAAATGTATATTTAATCATTTTTATTTATATTTATTAATCTAAGATTCTCTTATTATAAAAACTACTGCATATAAAATCAACACTTTTTCATAAAAGTGATAGTTTTCTTATTTTTCTGATAATTAATAAGGTATATGGGGATAATATTTTCTATGATTGGTGAAGAATAATTAAGAAACAAAGCGGATTTGAATTAGACAAAAATATTAACATCAGAAATTGCAAATTTTTTTAGCTTGCATACATGCCATTTTATAAAGCAATTTATCAAAAACAAAGCAGCCAAAATACACTTAGACTCCTATGTAAGCTTGAGAAACATTCTAGTCTTCGAAAATACTCGAGTGACTACCGAAAGGGAAGTGTATTCAGACTGCTAGCACTAAACAGCAAACTTTATAAAAACATGCTAATCAAAAATTCATCTCTCATTTTCTTCCTAAAATTACGTCAATAGAAATTCATTTAACAACATCATCATATGAGGGTTTTATCTCATGGTGTCAGAAATTTTCACAAAATGCTTATCTATAGATCTTCTACCACAATATAGGCAGCTTTTACAGGGCCATGGACACCAACCACTAAATCCATTTCAATATCTGCCGAGTTACTTGGCCCTGTAATATAATTAATACAAGACGGGAGTACTTCTCCGTTTTGTACTTTTTCCCGTAAAACTTTTGCTGCTTGCGTCATTCTTGGCACAATTGTACTTTTTGGAACGATTACAATACTATTTATAGGTAAAAAACTGACTGTTCTGCCACGATCTTTTCCACTATACACAACAACTGTACCTGATTCCGCTAACGTAAGTTCACTTATGGTAATCCCTATATTCGCCTGTTCTGCTTTGGAAATATTTTCTTTTCCTAAAGAGGCATCCCATTCAAATACATCGATATTTTCATCAGGCAGTTTCTCTTTAAATAGTGATTCTAATCCATATTGCTGATAACGTGGATCCTTCCAAGTAACAACCTTTCCTCCGCCAAACTCTTTTATTAAATGATGAAGTGTATGCTTCAATTCCTTTTGTGAAGTAATGACTAAATCTGTATGAATAAGTGTGCATTGGGATTTTAATACTTCAACTAACTCATCCTTTGTCGCATCTTTAAGCACTTCTTCTTGTGGGTAATAATTCCATTTCGGCCTTTCAAGTTTTGTTTTTCTTTGTCTGCCTAATCTCGAGGCAATGGTTTCAAGAAAAGCATCTCTATTGTGAATTGTTCCTGTCATTATTGTCCTTCCCCCTTCTCTCGATTCTTGAACCAATCACGAAATCTCTCTTTATTTGGGGCAGGAAGATCACGAATATCTGTCCATTCTTTTAACATTCCGATCCCTTTTGTAATTTTGTCTCCTTTTACTAATGGTTTCGTCACAGCTGGTGCTATTTTCGAGCCTATATTATACAGCTTTGGCGAAGAAGCACCGATGCCAAATGCTTTGAATATCATTTTTTCAGAAATGGGGGCTTTCCCTTCCTTTTCCACAATTACTTGTCGATGCTTATGGAGCAGCTCATGAAGCGGAATTTTAACTGGGCATGCATCTGTACATGCTGCACAAAGAGTAGAAGCATAGGGAAGCTCTTTATATTCTTCGTATCCGCCTAACAGTGGAGAAAGTACTGCTCCAATTGGTCCAGAGTAAATAGAGCCATAGGAATGTCCACCAACCTGTCTATATACAGGGCAAACATTTACACAGGCTGCACAGCGAATACATTGGAGAACAGATTGAAACTCTCCACCTAAAATATCTGAACGTCCATTATCTACAATCACTAGATGAAAGTCCTCTGGTCCGTCCACATCCCCAGCTTCTTTTGGACCCGTTAATGTTGTTACATAACTTGTAAGCTTTTGGCCAACGGCACTTCTTGTCAACATTCCCACTAATACTTCCATTTCATTAAAAGTGGGAACAATGCGCTCCATTCCCATTACGACAACTTGTGTTTTTGGAAGAGCTGCAACTAAATCGGCATTACCTTCATTTGTTACGAGTGTAATCGAACCTGTTTCTGCTACAGCAAAATTGCAGCCTGTAATTCCCATATCTGCAGTTAGATATTCATTTCGAAGTACTTGTCTTGCATGCCATGCTAATTCTTCTGGTTTTTCTGTATTTGTATAGTTTAATTTTTTTGTGAATACATCCCGGATTTGTTCTTTATTTTTATGCAATGCCGGAACAACAATATGAGATGGAGGATCATGGTCATCTACTTGCAGAATATATTCCCCTAAATCGGTTTCAATTACTTCACACCCTGCCTCTTCTAACTTTTGATTTAACGAAATTTCCTCTGTTACCATTGACTTTGCTTTTACTACTTTTTTCACGTTTTTATCTATTGCCACTTGTTCAATATAGGCACTTGCCTCTGCTGCAGTTTTTGCAAAATAGACATGACCGCCACGTTTTGCCACCTGTTCGCTTAATTCATATAAATAATAATCCAGATTTTCTAAAACATGCTGGCGAATTTCTTCCCCGTGCGAACGCCATTCCTCCCAGTTTCCCATCGCCTCTGTCACATTATTTTTTCTCGTTTGAATCGTTTGCTGTGCTTTGGAGACAGCCCCACGCATAAAGTCATTTTCTAGTTCTGTCGACACTCTATCTTTAAATTTTTGTGAACTTGTTTTCATCGACATAGCTTATCATCCCCTCTGTTATGCTCGACTATTTAAAATTTCTGCTATATGTAATGCTTTAATTGGTTTACCCTTTCGATCAATTCTTCCCCCAATATTCATCAAGCAGCCTGCATCTGCACTAACTACATACTCGGCATTCGTTGATTCTACACAGGCTACTTTTTCGTCCACCATCTGCTCAGATATTTGCCCCATTTTCACAGAAAAAGTTCCTCCAAAACCACAGCAATTTTCCTTTAATGGTAATTCCGTATACTCTACTCCTCTCACATTTTTTAATAGCTTAATAGGAGCCTCTTTAACCCCTAGTAATCTCGTCATATGACAGGATGTATGGTAGGTAACCTTCCCCTTGAAAGTTGCACCTACATCTTCTACTTTTAAGACATCTACAATAAACTGTGTTAGTTCAAAAGTTTTAGCGGCAAGTTCTTTTGCAATCGGCTCCCATACTGGATCCCCTTTAAAAATATGCTGATACTCATGGAACATATAGGCACAAGAACCAGAGGGGCAGACAATATACTCTGCATCTTGGAAGGATTTCATCATTGTTTTCATCACTTCCTTTGTTTCCTTTACATACCCACTATTATAAGATGGCTGCCCACAACATATTTGTGTCGTAGGAAAATCGATTTCACATCCCAGTCTTTCTAACAATTCAACCGTTGCTTTCCCCACATCACTTTGAAACATATCAACTAGACATGTAGCAAATAATGTCACTTTCATCCTAAATATCCCCCTTTTTAAGAATAAATGTACTATCCATTTGATGTTTATATTCCTATGAACAGGTCATCAGATGACTTGTTTACAATAAGACTGACTCACGATAAATAGATAAAAAGAGTTACATACTTCCCCCCTATTGATTTTGCTTATTTAGACTACTTCCCAAAAATTAGTAGATTTTAGAAAAATGAATTAGTTGGAAGGTTAGAACAACCAGAACACAAGCATACTCAGCTGGGATTAGTGAGACATTTGAGATTATGTATGTCTAAATAAACAGCGGTTTAAACCAAATCCTATATATTTTATGTTCCATCCTCATTACAGTAATTTTAAATAAATATTTCCATGAAGCGTTTTCATTAATATAGACGTTGTCGCTAAAATTTGCAAGAATAAAAAATGCAAATATCAATTTTCCAATAGCGGATCATACCTTCTGTTCTTTTTCAGCAAAATACTTTTGAAGCACTGCTTCTACCTTTTGTAAATGATAAAGCATCGCCTCACTCGCTTTTTCCGCGTTTCTTTCTAAAATAGACTCATAAATAGTAAGATGTTCCTCATAAAGTCGTTCCGTTGTTGTTTGTTTAGAAAACAGCCATAAACGTCTTGTTTCTTTCATTGCTTCCTGCATAATATCCGAAACGTTGAGCAATAAATTTACCAGCAAAGGATTTTGTGAAGCTGCTGCTACGCCTAAATGGAAGTTTAAATCTGACTTTTCACCTAATTCTTCTACTCCATTTGCCTGTTTCATTTCTTCTAGCGCCTGTTTCATTTTTTGCAAATCTTCGTTTGTACGTTTATTCGCTGCTGCAGCTGCAGCACCTACCTCCATAATCCTTCTTACTTCAAGGAGGTGATTTAGATCTTTTTCCTTCATCAAAATTGCTGTAGGAAAAGAAAAAGAAATTTGATCGGCTTCAAACCTTTTCACATAAGTACCTTCCCCTTGCTTCATTTCAATTAAACCTTTAGCTTTTAATGCGGAAAGTGCTTCCCTAACGGCTGAACGGCTTACTTGGAAGTTTTCGGCAAGCTGCTGTACAGATGCCAACTTTTCTCCAGGCTTTAAAGCTCCTGAGCGAATTCCTTCATGCAAGGCTTCTGCAATTTCTTCATAAATTTTTTTTGGGCGGATCTGCTTAAATTCCATCGTTCTACCTCCAACGCGTTCATCCTTTTTATTGTTATTATACTGCTAAAAGTTACATTTTGCATAAAAAAAGACATAATATTGTCAATTTTATGTTGTTTTTTAAAAAATCTCATTTTATAATAGGTTCATCGAGTCATCAGATGACCTAATATTTTACAATTTATTTATGATAACGATTACTTCATCTGATAATTTAGATCAAACATTCATTAGAAAGAAATCGTAAGTAGAAAATTAAGGAGGCTGAAATAATGACGTTTACTCAAGACTTCACCGCTGTTGGCGACAATTTAGCATTATCCGCGATAGTTGCCGTAATTCCAATCTTATATTTTTTTTGGGCACTTGCCATCAAACGCATGAAGGGACATATGGCTGGAATTACAACCCTGCTTCTTGCTTTACTCCTTTCCGTAACCGCTTTCAATATGCCTATTGGAATGAGTATTATGTCTGCGAGCCAAGGCATTGTTTATGGCTTATTACCTATTGGCTGGATTATTGTCACGTCAGTGCTTTTATATAAATTAACAGTGAAAAGCGGACAATTTTCTATCATACGAAATTTTATTTTGTCAATTACAGAGGATCGTAGACTTCAAGCATTGCTTGTAGCTTTCTCATTTGGGGCATTTTTAGAAGGCGCTGCTGGCTTTGGAGCACCTGTTGCTATTTCTGCTGCTCTTTTAGCTGGATTAGGCTTTAATCCATTATATGCTGCAGGCATCTGTTTATTAGCTAACACGGCACCTGTTGCATTCGGAGCGATAGGTATCCCAATTACTGCTGTTGAGGGACCAACTGGTATTCCGGCTTTTGAAATATCAAAAATGGTTGGTCGACAATTGCCTTTTATTTCCGTATTCATTCCGTTTTATCTTGTAATTATTATGGCGGGTTTTAAACGTGTATGGGAAGTACTTCCCGCTATTTTAGTATCAGGTATATCATTTGCACTTACACAATATTTATCATCTAACTTCCTCGGACCTGAGTTGCCTGATATTTTATCTGCGTTAGTTTCCTTATTTGCATTAGTTATTTTACTAAAATTCTGGAAACCAAAAACAATTTTCCGATTTAAAGGTGAAATAGAAACAGCCGCTTCAGCTGAGATAAAAAAAGCTCCAGATCCTACATACTCTCCTGGTCAGATTTTTCATGCATGGTCTCCTTTTTTAGTATTAACTGCTTTCATTTCCCTTTGGGGGATACCTGTTATAAAAAATGCACTAACTGGCCATTATGAAGGGACAAATTTTATTTTAAAAGGTATTAATGGGTTGGGGGAACGATTGACTTTTCTGCCAGAAGTTCCATTACTTAACAATAAAATTATAAATGATACTGGTGAAGCAGTTGCAGCTATTTTCAAATTAGAAGTGTTAGGAGCTGCCGGAACTGCCATTTTATTTTCTTGTATTGTAACAAAATATATTGCCCGCCTTTCTTGGAAAGATGTGTATGCTACAGCAAAGGAAACCCTTCACGAGTTAAAATTTCCAATTTTAACCATTTCGTCTGTAGTCGGTTTTGCCTATGTAACAAATGCCTCTGGTATGTCGACAACACTTGGAATGACCTTAGCTAAGACAGGAGCTTTATTTCCATTCTTTTCTCCCGTATTGGGTTGGCTTGGTGTATTTATTACTGGTTCTGATACATCTGCCAACTTAATGTTTGGAAATCTGCAAAAAGTAACTTCATTGTCTGTTGGTATGGATCCTGTCCTTGCTATTGCAGCTAACTCAAGTGGAGGAGTTACAGGAAAAATGATATCTCCACAATCTATCGCAGTAGCTTGTGCAGCTGTTGGTCTTGCTGGTAAAGAATCCGAGCTACTACGCTTTACCTTAAAACATAGTGTATTCCTACTATTAATAGTATGTCTCATTACTTTCCTGCAACACAATGTACTTTCTTGGATGATCCCTTAAAAAAATTAAAAAGAAGAGCAGTCTCTTAGATGAAAATGCTCTTCTTTTTCCGATCTACAATAATAATTGATTCTGAACCTCTTCCACCAGTATTACCTTTACTATATCCCCACATTTGTATCCAGATTCCCCTCCTGGCAAAATTGTAAGCCCATTGGCAGATGCCAAACTACTAACAATATTTGATTTGTCCATACCGCTAGTCCGAGTTTCTATCTTTCCATTTACAATAGATACCTTACTTCTAATAAGTCGAGTAAAGGAATTGGCATCTGGGAAATTCTCTTTTAATACCGCGTCCACAATAGGTAAGCGCGGGTTTTCTATAAATAAAAGGCTTTTTATGATCGGATTTGTAAATAACTCAAAACCAACATAGCAAGCAGATGGGTTCCCTGAAAGTCCAAATAATAATTTACCATTTAAATTCGCTACCGTAGTGACACTGCCAGGCCTCATTGCAATTTTATTAAAAAGAACTTCTGCTCCAAGCTTACGGTAAATTTCTGGCAATAAATCATAATCGCCAACTGAAACACCACCTGTTGTTATCAACATATCAACCGAATCTATTTTTTGGCGAATAGCTTCAAAACTTGTTTCCATGACATCTGGCAACTTGCCGAAATAGCGAGGAACCGCTCCTGCTCGTTCAATTTGTGCTAGTATCATATAGGCATTGCTGTTCCTTATTTTTCCTTCCTCCAGTTCCTCATGCACTTCCAATAATTCCGTTCCAGTTGCAAATAAACCTATAGTTGGTTTTTTGGCAACTGGAACTTGTTCTATACCAAATGTTGCTAAAACCGCCACTACTCCTGGATTGATTTTAGTTCCTTTTTTTAATAAGACTTCCCCCTTTTTTACATCCTCTCCTTGAAAAGAGATATTTTCTCCTTTATGTAACATATGATCTATTTTTATATATGTTTGGCCATTTTTTTTCCGCTCTACCGTCTTCTCAAGCATGATTACTGCATCGGCATCACGTGGTAACATGGCTCCTGTCATAATCCTGATTGCTTGGTACTCACCTATTTTTTTGGTCGAAACTTGCCCAGCACCAATTTCATCAATTATTTCAAACTCAACAGGCATTTCATATGATGCTCCATTTGTATCCTTTGCTCGTAATGCAAATCCATCATAGCTGGAACGATTAAATTTAGGCACATCATGTATTGCTTTTATATCTTCACTTAAATAACGGCCATTGCAATGATAGATTGAAACATATTCCTTTTCTCCTTCTCTCTTGTGTTCCATCACTCTGCTTATTGCCTCTTCTATTAGGATAGGAACTCTATTTTCCACTGTCATCGACTTTCACTCCTTATTTCCATGAACCAAAAAGAATGATGTATATCCTTCCACCATTCCTCCAAATCTCTTCTGTTCATTTTGTCATTTAATCTGCGGCATTCTATCCGCCTATATAAGACATTTCGACTTTTTTTCGCTGTTTTACTGTTTCTTCCGTTCTTTCATCGGAATAACGATCCCTTCTTTGTTCCCAAATGTTTTTTATAAAGCCTTCTAAAGCTGAATCATCTGCTCCTTCTCTAAGAAAATCACGAATATTATGGCCATTCCCATTAAAAAGACAGGTATATAGTTGGCCATTTGCAGAGAGCCGCGCTCTTGTACAGCTAGAGCAAAACGATTCGGAAACGGAGGTAATGAAGCCGACCAGCACATTTGCATCCTTATATTTATACTTTTTAGCTACTTCCCCAAAATAATCAGCCTCTACAGGCTCCAATTCAAAAGCCTCTTGTAATTTCGCATATATTTCTTTTTTGGTAATAACATCTTTCATTTTCCATCCGTTAGTACTGCCAACATCCATATATTCAATAAACCGAAGTTCTAGCTCATTTTCTTTACAGTAGGTTGCCATTGGAATTATTTCAGAATCGTTCATTCCTTTTTTGATTACCATATTGATTTTTATACCTAAGCCAGCATTCTGGGCTGCCTCTATCCCTTTTTTTACGGGAGCAGCTCCTACATTGCGCCCATTCATCTGACCAAACAATTCATCATTTATACTATCTAAACTAATATTTACGCGCTTAAGACCAGCCTCCTTTAAATCATGGGCATATTTAGGAAGAAAGATCCCATTTGTTGTCAATGCAATATCCTCTAGACCTTCCAGTCGAATAAGCCTGTCAACTAGCACTGGCAAATCCTTGCGTAACAATGGTTCTCCACCAGTTAAGCGAATCTTCTCGACTCCCAATTCTACAAATATCTTGGCAATTCTTTCTATCTCATCATAAGTTAATAATTCACTTGGAGGAAGAAAGGAATAATCTGGACCAAATATTTCTTTCGGCATGCAGTATTGACACCTTAAATTGCAGCGGTCAATCACACTAATGCGCAAATCTCTCAATGGACGATTTAAAAGATCCTTCATATCATTCTCACTTCCTTTTCCTATACATTCACCAAAATTCCACTTTTATATTTTTATCATACCATTTTTCATAATATACAGTATATTAAAAACAAAGAAAAAAAGAAGGTTTCCCTTCTTCTTCACTTCCTGTTTATCGTACACCTAAGGCAATTTTTGCATATCTGGACATTCTATCTTTTGTCCAAGCTGGCGACCAAACGATATTTACTTCTGTGTCTTTAACTTCTGGAATATCTGTTAAAGCTGCTTTTACTTGATCCACAATAACGCCTGCAAGTGGACATCCCATTGCTGTTAGCGTCATGGTTACAACCAATAATCCATCTTCATTCAGCTCTAAGTCATAAACTAATCCTAAGTTTACAATATCAATTCCAAGCTCTGGATCGATAACAAGCTCTAGTGCACCCATTATACTGTCTTTTAATTCTTCATTCATTCAAAGGCACCCCTTATTTTTATTTATGGTAAAACGTATTTAAATATCTTCTAAAAAAGGAAGCTTTATCTTTATAGTTACACTATAACAAATAATTATGATTTGAAAAAAGGATTTGAATCACGCTTTAATTAATCCTTCTGCTAAATGTTTCTCAAACCATTCCACCGTTTTCAGCATGGCTCTTCTGCTTACTTTATGGCCAGTATTATCTTCAGAAAGATATGTTAGGCGATCTGGCGCATCTTTATATAAAGGTTTTATATGCTCATAAAATTGGTGGGAATAAGCATAAGGTACAACTTCATCTTTTTTGCCATGCCAGAACATAAGAGGACGTTTTTGTAATTTTTCTGGTGCCTTACTAAGGTCCAATTCCTCTAACTGTTTAATTAAATCTTCTATTTCATGATCACTTAGCGGCAACTCATAGCCCCTTTTCTTCACTTCTGAAATGGTATAATGGGCAAATTTCTCATAATATGGCATTCCCATTAAGCTTACTGCCGTATTAATCCAAGGATACTTTCTTAATGCACCTAATGTAACGATTCCCCCCATACTTGTTCCTACGATCCCAATATATTGATCATCGATTAGCTCTTTGTCGCTGAAATAATCTTTTATCACTTCTATTTCCTCAATCGTCTTCATCACGATATTCCAAAAATGCATGTTTAATTCCATCGCTGATAATCCTTGGTCTCGCTCTCCATGATACAAACAATCAGGCAATACAACACGAAATCCCTTCTCTGCTAAATGATAAGCAAAATGAAGATTGTGTTCCTTTGCACTAGTGAAGCCATGGGTAAATTGAATATATGGTCGTTTTTGATCATAGTGGTCTTTTTTTACAATATGCAGTACAGGTATTTCCTCTATATGTAATTTTTCAACCAAAATCATCGCTCGCCCCTCCTTTTTGGAAAAAATAAATGATTCATGTAAAATAAAGTATAACTTCCTCTTTGATGATTTGTGAAACCAATCGGACTTTAAGGACAGTTATTTCCCTCTAATCAAGCCATAAGCGTAAAGAATAGAAAGGAAATTTATCTCTATCATTGATTTTACATAACTTAACATAAGTGAAAGTAGAATTAACGAATAAAGTGTAATAATATTTTATATGTATAAGTAAGTGTAACATGAAGTGGCTTTTTTTTCGAAAATTACGCCCCTTAAAGCTAGAATAAAATAAATTACTATATTGACACTAAAGGAGACACTATGACAGAAAAACATCTAATTGCCTTAGACCTTGACGGAACGTTATTAAAAGACGATAAAACCATTTCTCCTCTTACCAAAAAAGTTATCCAAAAAGCAATGGAGGATGGTCATGAAGTAATGATTGCAACAGGGAGACCCTTCCGCGCAAGTGAAGCGATCTATCATGAATTAAATTTACATACTCCTATCGTTAACTTTAATGGAGCTTTTATTCATCATCCTAAGGATACCAAATGGGGCTTTTATCATTCTCCCCTTGATATACAAACAGCAAGGGATATTGTCGCTGCATGCAATGATTACTCTTTTCACAATATTATTGCGGAAGTAATGGATGAGGTTTATTATCATTATCATGATGAGAAATTGATTGACATTTTTTCATTAGGGAATCCCAAAGTAACTGTCGGAAATTTATTGGAATTTTTAGAAGCAGCACCTACTTCTATCCTTATTCATGCGGAGGAAGAACATGTTGCAGCCATTCGCAAGCATTTATCTGAGGTTCATGCCGATCTAATTGAACATCGCCGTTGGGCAGATCCCTTTCATGTGATCGAAATTGTTAAGTTAGGAATAAATAAAGCGATTGGCTTACAAAAAGTTTCTGATTACTATCAAATCCCACAAAGAAATATTATCGCATTCGGCGATGAAGACAATGATTTTGAAATGATTGAGTATGCTGGAAAAGGTGTCGCTATGGGAAATGCGATTGAGGAACTAAAGACCCTTGCTAAGGATGTTACTTTATCCAATGAAGAAGACGGAATTGCTGTATATTTAAACGAAGTTTTAAATCTTCGTGTTCTCTAAAGCTGGTTATCATTACCGTCTTTAAAGACTAAAATTACGTCCATACTATAAGCGAAACGGTCACTACTGTTTCCGGGAAAATCAATGCTTCTTTTGTCTTTCCAATTATACTCTAACACTCGGAGGGATCATTCAATGGGAAAACGAAATAAATCGAAACGCTTCGTACAACAAGGAGTAGATTCTGTATCCAAGCATTCCGAACGTATCCCTTATCATATGACATATGCTGAAGCCGAGAGCTATAAAATGTCAAATGAAAGACAGTCTCATGGAGGATTAGAATAAATGGGAAATAGACTTTTTCAAGAAGCCAGACAAGCAGTTGAGGCAGCTAAATATGGGAATGGGAATGATGGCTTAGTGGATAAAGCAAAGAATGCGATAAGCTCTGCTTACGCAAATACCACATCAGCCGAACAACACCAATTAGCTGCATTACAAAAAGAGCTAGAACAAATTCAGACACACTAATAAAAAAAGCAGTCCAAGAAGGAAGCCTCCATAAGCGCTAGAAAAGCAAATGCTTGGGAGAAGGGCCTTTTATGGGCTGCTTTTTATTACGGAAAGTATAAACCGGAGTACCATTTGTTTTTATTCCCCTTACGAAAATGTTTCTAACACTACGGAATATGGCTCTTTTCCCTCTTCAGAAAAAAATAAAATGATTGTTCCATTCGTCGGTAAATCTTTTTCCTCTAAATGAATTTTCAGCGAGAATTGCTTATTACTAACTTGTAATTTCTGGTTTGCGATGAATTCATTGTGACCATCTTCGACAGAATAAAAAATAGTCCCTGTCGTAATTGCTTTTCCTTTCACAAGATAATTCCCTTTTGTACCACTAACAGTTACATCTTCTATCTTGACTTGCTCTTTCCCTGAGTTTGCTGCTGCTGTTATGGTTAGAAACGGCAGGAAGCTGCTAATTAACATGCATAAGAATACGACAGTCGCTTTTTTCAATATAGTTCCTCCTTTAAGCTTTTCTAAAGAAACCGAGTACGGCTGTTGTTTGCACAACATTTGTAAATGCTTGTGGATCCACTTCTTTAATGATCCGTTCGATATCAAATAACTCATAACGAGTCACGACAATCATTAGCATTTCCTTTGGCTCATTGGAAAATGCTCCTCTTGCTGGCAAAATCGTAATTCCTCTTACTAATTTTTCATGGATTGCTACTTTTAGCTCAGCTGTTTTCTTCGTAATAATCATCACCGTTAATTTTTGATGGGCTGTATGTATCGTATCAATCACTTTGGTTGCTGCATATAGATTCACAAGCGTATATAACGCTTTTTCCCATCCGAACATAGCACCAGCTGTGATAATAATAGCTCCATTTAGAATAAAGAAATACGTACCGACAGGCTTATCCTGCATACGTGAAAGAATCATGGCGATGATGTCCATGCCACCCGTTGACGCCCCCCACTTTAACGTTAATCCAACCCCCACAGCCGCAATGACACCGCCAAAAACTGCATTTAACAAAATATCATGAGAATAGCTTGTTTCCGGAATGATTTCCATAAACAAAGACATAAATGCAACACTTAAAAAACTAAAAAAGGTAAATGATTTTCCGACTTTAATCCAACCAACTATTGCGATTGGAACATTAAGGATAAATAGTAAAACCCCTGTAGAAATAGGCGTTATTTTGGATATAAGCTGAGCCACTCCTGCAAAACCACTGGCATATACATCAGCAGGTATCAAGAAAAAATTCATAGCAATCGCATTTAATAGTGCCCCAAAGATAACAACGATTAATTTTTTTGTTAATAACCAATACATAAGTGTCCTCCAATACGATATATAGTAATTTTTACTATTTTTACTTTAACTATTCAATTGTTTTTTCTCTAAAAGTTTTATAAACTACAAATAAGTATGCCTTGTTTTCAAAAAACAAGGCATTTTCAAAGAGATTATCGTTATTTATCATAACCGTACTCCAATAACCATATGTTTTTATAAAAAAAAGAAAGAAGTGGAATGAATATGACTTTTAAAATCCTAGCAGATAGTGCGAGTGATTTACCTCTATCCTATTATGAGAAGAACGAGGTTACACTATTACCGCTAAAGGTTAACTTAGACGGTAAAGAATACGAGGATTTAAAAACGATTGAACCAGCCACTGTTTATAATGCCATACGCAGTGGACAAGTTCCAAAAACATCACAAGTGTCGCCAGCTTTATTTAAAGATGTTTTTACAACATTGGCTCAAAATAAAGAAAAAGGTATTTATATTGCTTTTTCTTCGCAATTATCTGGAACATACCAAACAGCAGTAATGATTTCAGAACAAGTAAAGGAGGAATATCCCGACTTTGCTTTAACCATTATTGATAGCAAATGTGCATCATTAGGTGCTGGTTTAGTTGTTCAAGAAGCAGTGAAACTCCGCGATCAAGGTAAAGACGTAAGTGAAATTATACCACGACTCCAATTCATATGCGAGCATATGGAGCACTTATTTACTGTCGAAGATCTAGAATATTTAGCAAAAGGCGGACGTGTTTCGAAGGCCTCTGCGTTCCTTGGTGGATTACTAAATATAAAACCTTTATTACATGTTGAAGACGGGAAATTGGTTCCTCTTGAAAAAATTCGCGGCAAAAAGAAACTCCTGCGCAGAATGATTGACCTAATAGCAGAACGAGGAGATAAGCTGGATCAACAAGTGTTCGCGATCAGTCACGCAGATGATGAAGCAACAGCTGCGGAAGTAAAAGAAATGATTATGGAAAAATTCCAGCCAAAAGAAGTATTCATTTCCTCTATCGGTGCATCTGTAGGCTCGCACACTGGTGCTGGAACAATCGCTATTTTCTTCTTAAATAAGCTACCTGAATAAGCACGATAAAAAGTATAAAATTTACTCCTTTCACTCATACTAACAATGTTCTAATTGAACAAAAGCTGACGTTGAAAGGAGTATTTTTTAATGCCACATACTTCTGATAATGATAAAAAGGCAAAAGACAATAATGCATTGCGTCATGAAAAGAACATGATGCGTGAAAAAAACCGCAAAAAAGGCAAACATCAATATAGTAAAAAGACAGACCATCTGTAAGAAGATGGTTGCTAGATGAATACGAAAAAAGAGCTGCCAGATTTTAAGGCAGTTCTTTTTGATTGAGACTCTAGTTCAGTTTTTGTATATCTCTATCTTCTGTAAAGTGATGGAAATTAGTTTTTTGTTCCCTTTTGACTTCTTCTACTGTCGAAACAGGCTCTAAGACGAGCACCTCCTGAATTCCTAGATCTTTTCTAAAGAAAAAGGGCATCCCAAAGCTATAACCACTTTGAAATCCCCTATTTAACCTACATTTTAATTTTTTTGATTATCTTCCTTTAAATATGTCCAGCCTTCTTCTTGGTATACTTTATTTTCTTTCATTAGTCTCCCAAGTGCTCGTTTAAACGAACCTTTGCTTAAATTAAAGCGTTCCTTTATATCCTCTGGCATACTCTTGTCTCCATAAGGCATTGCGCCTTTTCGAGTTATTAAATAATCCAAAATTAGTTGGGAATCTTTATCAAGCGCTTCTTCTTTTCTTGGCAATAACGATACATTTACTGTTCCATCAAGCTTAACATCTATGATGCGCCCATTTACTTTTTCCCCTAATCTTGGTTCCTTGCCTCGCTCAGATTCATGGATAAATCCTTTATAGCCTTCTGCTGTATAAATCCAGCTTCCTACTTTTGCTGTTCGATAAATGTACCCATGAATATTTTTATTAAAATCTTCTCTTGTTGCTTTTGCTGCCATCTCTTCAATAACAGGATCTGTTGCTGGTTTTACATATAAATAGTTATTCTTATTTACCTTTAATGTTATATAAAGCATATCGCCCACTTCTGGCCATACCTCTTCATGTACTGGTAAATCATCTTCTCCTAACAGCATGTCCTTTTTCAACCCAATATCAAAGAAACAGCCAATTCCTTCTTTGCGGTCTGTTACTTTCACCCAGTCGTATTTACCAACCGCAATAGATGGAATAAAGGTACTTGAGCAAGCTCTTCCCTGTGAATCACTGTAAATAAAAACGCGGACTTCATCACCTTCTTCAAATTTCTGATCAGTTTCACTAAAGTGTAAAAGCACATCCTCGTCTTCCTCTTCAATTGTCAAAAAATACCCAAAAGATGCAATCCTAGCCACTGTTAATATTTCTACACGCCCCATATAATCTCTTAACGACATTTAGTTTCCTCCTTAAATTCTTGTCTATTTTCAACTTTACTCTATATTCTGCCATCCTAATTATTCCCTTATTAACGAATACTTCATGCCTAAAGTTGTTACAACTGCTTAATTTTACTATAATACAAGCATAAAAGAAATTGGATTTACTACAGATGCTTTTAATTCGTGTTAAATTCCAATTAATCAGGAGGTAAATATGGCAAAAGAAAGTTCATTTGACATTGTATCCAAGGTAGATTTTTCGGAGGTAACGAATGCTGTCCAGCTTGCAATGAAAGAGATTCAAAATCGCTATGATTTTAAAGGGAGCAAAAGTAATGTGACGCTGGACAAAGAAGAACTGGTTCTTGTTTCAGATGATGAATATAAATTAGAACAGCTAAAAGATGTCCTTATTAGCAAAATGTTTAAACGTGGTATTCCTATTAAAAACTTAGATTATGGCAAAATCGAAGGTGCTTCCGGCGGTACAGTTCGTCAAAGAGCGAAATTAGTGCAGGGAATTGATAGAGATAATGCCAAAATTATTAATACATTAATTAAAAACAGTGGCTTAAAAGTGAAAACTCAACAACAGGATGATCAAATTCGGGTTACTGCTAAAAGCCGTGATGATTTACAAAAAATTATTGCTGCTGTGAAAGATGAATCAAAAATTACGATTGATGTACAGTTTGTCAATTATCGTTAATTAGAAATAACAACGAACACCAAGCTGGTCAACGCCACTTTTCTTTCAGCACAAGATATTTATGGTGTTCATCATGTGTATGAACACCACTTTTCTTTCAAAACAAGGTATTTATGGTGTTCATCATGCGGATGAACACCACTTTTCTTTCAAAAAATGTATTTTTAACGTTCATCATGCGGATGAACACCACTTTTCTTTCAAAACAAGATAATTATGGTGTTCATTAAACAAAGGAACGCCACTTTAATCAAAAACTTTCATCATGCTTACCCCTTCTTTTCCACAACTCCATATCACTCAACCCTATTTTTACCATGTTTATTTAAAAGAATTTGGGAAAAATAAGTAAACATGTACAGAATTAGAAGGAGTGATTGAATTGACTAATAGTAATAAGGAACAATTACAACAAACATTTCCACCACAGCATCAAGATCAGCAGCCAGGCATTCAGACAGAGATGAATCCTATACCTAAAGATGTCGATCCCTCTTATAAAGGCTCTGAAAAATTAAAAGGAAAAACTGCTATCATCACTGGAGGCGATAGTGGAATCGGCCGTTCTGTTGCTATCTATTATGCAAAAGAAGGTGCTGATATCACTATCGTATACTTAGATGAGCATGACGATGCCCAAAAGACGAAAGAATTAGTTGAAGCTGAAGGAGTAAAGTGCTTACTGCTTGCTGGAGATATTGGTGATGAAGGCTTCTGTAAAGAGGTTGTAAAAAAGACCGTTTCAGAATTTGGCAAGGTTAATATTCTCGTAAATAATGCTGCAGAGCAACATCCACAATCAAGCATTCTAGATATCACGTCAGAACAATTAGAAAAAACTTTCCGCACCAATATTTTCTCAATGTTTCACTTAACAAAAGCCACTCTGCCCCACTTACAAAAAGGAGATGCGATTATTAATACAACGTCTATTACTGCGTATAAAGGTAATGAGACATTAATTGATTATTCTGCAACAAAAGGAGCTATTACGGCTTTCACTCGCTCCTTATCAGGCTCTCTTGCGGAACAAGGGATTCGAGTCAACGGGGTAGCACCAGGACCAATTTGGACTCCACTTATCCCATCTACTTTTGATAGTGAGCAAGTTGCTTCATTTGGAGGAAATACTCCTTTTAAACGCGCTGGCCAACCTTGTGAACTCGCCCCAGCGTATGTATATTTAGCCAGCAATGATTCTACCTATGTAACTGGACAGGTTATCCATGTCAACGGCGGTACGATTGTTAACGGCTAAATCTTTTCATATAAATTCACTCAGTTTTTGCGAGCGGTTCTTTCTATGCAGACAATTCTCTTCTCTTCTTTTAAAATCTAGCTAATCTGGCAACACTAGTAGCAAAAGAGATAGCAAGATTACAAAGGGAGTGTGAGAAAAGTGATTGATTTAGCCTCTATTTACCATCGCAGTGGAGATAATTACTGTTATTTACAAAATAAAGACGCTCTCCATATCCGGATCCGGACAAAAAAGGCAAATGTCACTGAAATAGAATTAATCTATGGAGATCAATACGAAATAGTCGACTATCAATGGGTATCCCAGCGGTTATCGATGGAAAAAAGCGGTTCTGATTCTCTATTTGATTATTGGCATTGCACGATAACAAATAAAAAAAGAGTTCGCTATGGCTTTATTCTCCGAGATTCGGAACAGCAAGTAACTTATACAGAAAAAGGATTCTTTCCATTTATTCCAGAAGATGCTGGCTTTTACTTTTGCTTGCCATATCTTCACCTGAAAGACGTTTTTACTCCACCATCTTGGGTATCACAAACGATTTGGTATCAAATTTTTCCAGAGCGTTTCCGCAATGGGGATAGCTCTTTAAATCCAGTGGATACTGCACAATGGGGACAAGAGGAACCTGGCTTATATAATTTCTTCGGCGGAGACCTTCAAGGCATTATGGACGCCCTAGACTATCTTACAGACCTTGGAATTACAGGGATTTATCTTACTCCTATTTTTCACGCTGAAAGCAATCATAAATACGATACGATTAACTATTTAGAAGTAGACCCGCAATTTGGCGATAGGGAGATGCTTAAGAACCTTGTGAAAGAATGTCATAATCGTGGAATTCGAGTGATGCTTGATGCCGTTTTTAATCATTGCGGCTATCATTTCCCGCCCTTTCAAGATGTGCTAAAGAATGAAGAGCGTTCACGCTATAAAGATTGGTTCCATATCCATAAATTTCCTTTGAAAGAGAATGACATGCTGCATTATGAAACATTCGGTTTCTATGAAGCTATGCCTAAATTTAATACAGCCAATCCAGAAGTAAAAGAATATCTACTTCATGTAGCGGAATATTGGATTACAGAATGTGATATTGATGGCTGGCGCTTAGATGTTGCCAATGAGATTGACCATGAATTTTGGCGTTCCTTCCGATCTGTTGTAAAATCATTAAAGCCTGACATTTTTATTCTCGGGGAAATTTGGCATGATTCCTTACCATGGTTAAGAGGAGATCAATTTGATTCGGTGATGAATTATCCATTACTAACAAAAGCATTGCAATTTTTTGCATATGATATGATTTCTCCTCAACAATTTATGGAAGAAATGACTACAACCTTACTGGCCTATCCAGATACAGTCAATAATGTATTGTTTAATATTATCGGCAGTCATGACACGCCGCGAATCCTTCATGAATGCAGTTACCGGAAAGAACGTGTGAAGCTTTTATTTACTTTTCTTTTCACCTACCCTGGCACCCCTTGTATATATTATGGAGATGAAATCGGCTTAGGTGGCGGCAGCGATCCTGGATGTCGAAAATGTATGCTTTGGAATACAGAAGTACATGATACGGAGCTAAAAGAATTTGTTAAGCGATTGATTCAAGTACGCAAACAAAGTTCCCTTCTTATCAATAATGGCACTTTTTATTTTTTATCCCA
Source organism: Niallia sp. FSL W8-0951 (assembly GCF_038006525.1). NCBI lineage: Bacteria > Bacillati > Bacillota > Bacilli > Caryophanales > Bacillaceae > Niallia > Niallia sp. FSL W8-0951. Next base: position 53,572 of record NZ_JBBOVK010000001.1, on the reverse strand, counting down.
GTCTGATTCCTGTTTAGCCTATTATACAAAAGAAGAAGATGAAATTCTTTTAACCGTTATTAATAAGAGTGACAAGGAAGCACAATTTCTTCTACCTTTTCCATTACGCAGAAAAAAAATCTCTCTTTTATTAACAAAAGAAGAGTATGCTGCTGAATCAGATGATCTTGCCGTAATACTAGGACCATATGAATGTAGTATCCTTCGTTTCAATATGAATTATAAATATATCCATATAAGGTAATCTATCAGGTGAACATCGATTAAGATGATCACCTGATTCTTTTTTCCAAGAAATGAAAAATAATGATTGTTTCCTGCCTTTGAACGTACTATATTTACTATTATATCGAATTGTTACAATTGTCAGGGGGAAACAAAGTGAATCAGCAATCAACACCTAAATCCATTGGGATTCCACTCCTTATATCGATTATCGCTATCTCGTTTTCTGCGATTTTCGTAAAATGGTCGGAAGCACCTGCCACTATTTTAAGTATGTACAGAATGTGGCTTGCCTGTCTTATTATGATTCCTATGGTCTACATCCATCGAAATGATTTCAAAAAACTAACAAAAGGAGATTGGGCATTCTTATTTTTCTCAGGCTCTTTTTTGGCCTTACATTTTGCCCTATGGTTTAGTTCTCTTAAGTTTACTACTGTAGCCAGCTCTACGATTATATTGGCTTTACAGCCTATTGTTTCTCTCCTTGGCGGGTTTATTTTCTTTCGGGAAAGAACTACCTCTACAGCTATTATGACTATGGGGATTGCCATTATTGGGGCGATGATGATTGGCTGGGGAGATATTGGATTAGACAGCAATGCTATTATAGGGGATCTTCTTTCCTTCTTAAGTGTAATTGCTGTAGTCGGCTACTTATTAATCGGCCAAAATATTATCAAAAAAATGACCCACTGGATCTATACCTTTACTGTTTTCTTTTTTGCTGCCTGTTTGTTAACCGTTTATAATCTACTGGCTGGCGAAGCGTTAACTGGCTATTCTGGCAGAGAATGGGGCATCTTTGTTTTGCTTGCAATTGTTCCGACACTTGCACATGTCATTAATAATTGGTTACTTAATTATATTAATGCAACTACTATTTCCATGAGTATTCTCGGTGAGCCAGTCGGAGCTACGCTTTTAGCTGTTTTACTATTAAATGAGCAATTAATCCTCACACAACTTTTAGGTGGATTACTCGTTTTGTTCGGGGTGTTCTTTTTCCTCCTACAAAAGCAACCTAAATCTACCATTACACAAGAAAAACCAATTGGTTAGATGAGCAAGAAAACAGTAAGACTAAAACATAATCAAATATAATTTTTAAAAGGCGAGCTATTCAATATATTTAAGTGTAATAGTTAATAGTGTAAATCTTAGGCTGGAATATTATTCCGGTCTTTTTCATTCCAAACCCTACCAATCAATTCCTTAGAAATTGCAAAAATCTTTTCCTCTTCTGCATATTCCTAGTAAAACAGCAGACACTACTTTAAGCATCTATCAAATTTCCAATTAGAAGATTCCTTTTTCATGTTAAAAGAAAATCTATCTTTAAGTCAGTTATTTGCCACTATTATAGGCTTTAACTTAGGGACAACGCTTGTGGTGGTGCTTGGTATTACAGCAAAAGAGGATGCATGGATTACCATACTTCTATCTACCATAACCGGCTTAATTGTGTCTTCTTTTTTCTACATATAAATGAGCTAGTACCTTCTAAAAATTTGTTTGAAATTATTGAGTTTGGGTTCAATAGATTTATCGCAATCCCTATTACCCTTGTCTATTCCCTTTATTTTTTATCTAGCCGCAAGAACTTTCAATTGGAGAGTTTATTGAGAGAATTGATGCTCTAGCTGTTTTTATTATCATATTAGGAAAAGTTATCAAGGACTCTATCTTTATCTACTCCGGCTTAAAGGGATTAGAATATATTTTTAAACAGTCCTATCGCTTCTATGTTGTACCGATTATTTGTCTTATTTCGATGTTTTCTATTTTTCATTAGTATGGAAAAAAATGACCATGTTCGAGAAGGTGCAGTGGTGATTCCGTATCTCTTATATATGCCTCAACAATTTGCTTTCCCTTGCTTTTTATTATTTGTTCTATTAATCAAGAAGGTTAAATCACAAAAAAATCCCTAGATAGCGAGTCATTTCTGCCAGCTAGGGATTGTTTAATTATTCACTATTTATTCGACAATATTAATCTGATAGTCTTTAAACCAATGATGGATTTGTACTAAATGGGCAAGTAATTGTGGACCTGTCATCAATTGGCCAAACCATGGTTCTTTAAATGCAGAACCTTCTGTTTCAATAATTTTAGTGAGACGTTCCTTATCAAAGAACTCATATAAAACAGAACTTTTATCCGTTAAAGCGCTTTTCAGCATATTCGTTACTGTTTTTGTGTAAATAGGATTATGTGTTTTAGGATATGGACTTTTTTTGCGATAGAGCACTTCATCTGGGAGGATTCCTTCTAACGCTTTCCGTAATAACCCTTTCTCTCTTCCCATGTAATTCTTCATTTCCCATGGTACATTCCACACATATTCAACTAAGCGATGGTCAGCAAATGGGACACGTACCTCTAGGCTTGCTCCCATACTCATTCTATCTTTCCGCTCTAATAAAGTAGTCATAAACCATAATTGGTTGAGATAAAACAATTCTCGACGCTTAGCATCTTCTTTACTTTCTCCCGCTAACTTTGGTGTTTCTGCAATGGTTTGATTATATTTATCCATCATATAATCTTCTAATTGCAATTTATTACTCCATGAATCTTTCAATAAGTTTTGTCGTTCTTGAATCGATCTCATCCATGGGAAGCCTCCTCTTTGCAAATCAGCCTCTCTTCTAAACCATGGATAGCCTCCAAAAATTTCATCTGCACATTCCCCAGATAAACTAACGACAAAATCCTTCTTTATTTCTCGGCAAAACCATAAAAGGGAAGAATCTACATCCGCCATACCAGGCACATCTCTGACTGTTACTGCCTCATGTAAAAATTCAGCCAATGTTTCTTGGGTGATGATACAGTTATGGTGAATGGTTCCAAATGTATCTGTCATTTTTTTTATATAGACACCATCTGAATTTGGCTGAAATTCATTTGCTTTAAAGAACTTATCATTGCCTTCATAATCGATGGAATACGTATGAAGCGGTCCTTTCCCTGTTCTTTCATATTCCATGGAAGCAATTGCTGTAATAGCACTTGAATCGACTCCACCTGAAAGAAACGTGCTTAGTGGTACATCTGATACTAATTGTCTTGTCACAGCATCTTTAAAAAGAAATCGCACTTTTTCGACCGTTTCCTCAAAGCTATCCGTATGTTCTTCACTCTTCACATTCCAATAACGCCATACTTTAAGTCCATCCTGGGTAAACTTTAATGCATGCCCTGGCCGAAGCTCTTTAATCCCTTTGAAAATACCGCTTCCTGGTGTATGAGAGGGTCCAAGTGCAAACACCTCAGCTAACCCTTCTCTATCCAGCTCTGCTTTCACATTTGGATGGGCTAGCAATGCTTTCAATTCAGATCCAAAAATAAAACCAGTGCTAATTTCCATGTAAAATAATGGTTTCACTCCTAAACGATCTCTTCCAATAAATAAGGAGTTTCGTTTCTCATCCCAAACAGCAAAGGCAAATATCCCGTTTAAGTACTGCAGACAATCTTCTCCCCACTCAATATAGGAAGTAAGTAAAACTTCTGTATCAGAATGACCTTGAAATGAATATCCTTTTATTAGTAATTCTTTTCTTATGTCTTCGGTATTATACAACTCACCATTGTAGCAAATAGTGTAGTGAAATCCTTGTTTTTCTTTTGTCATTGGTTGAATACCATTTAGCGGATCTACTACCACTAAGCGTTTATGACCGAATCCTGCATGTAATGCAGTCCAAACATTAGTATCATCAGGGCCTCTTTTTGCCAATGTTTCAGCCATAGCCGATAAAATTTCCGATTCGTTTCTTAAATCTTTTTTGTAATCAACCCAACCTGTTATTCCACACATGATTATCATCCTTTCTTTCGTGGAACTTATGATTAGATACCAATCAATCAGTATGAGGTATTCTATGCACCAAATCAAAAATGGTTATTTGTCCATAACAGGTTTATCATTTGTTCCATTCAAAAAAGAGAAATTAATCGTTTTCAATGTTTTAATGAAGGAAAAAGAAGGATTAGTTATAAAATTTTGTTTATCTGTCTAAAAAGAATTTATGGGCGTGTAATCTTTGGGAGGTTTACAATGAACAATCAGCATAGATCAAAACTTATTGAATTTCAAACACGTGCCTTTACGAAAGGTACAGTCGAATATATAAATAATCAATGGATTTTTTTTGATGAAGAAACAGAAGAAGCAGCGATGCTGGATGAATATTTGCATCAAGAAATTGAGATTCGTACTTTCAATCGCTGGCGAAAAGGTATTCTCCTGGAGGATGGCAAAGTAAATGTTTCTGGTACCATTCATTTTCTAGAGCATGAAGACCCTATCCGCATAAGAAAACACCTTGTGTTTGCTTTAGAAGAATTATTAGACGACTTAAGCGACGATAGTTTTTATCAATTTATCACTACTTTAAATTCGATGAAGTTCTCCATATATGATTGTATATACTGTTATAATCATCTTACTTTTTTAAAGGAGGAAAAGCGAAAGAATGGGGTTAATATGATGATTTTTGATAATGAAGAAGGACTTTGTAGTGTTAATCATCATTTCTTTTATAATGAAAAAAGCACAGATCGCTTTGAATTCACCTTAAATACTGGGAAACGAATGATTGTGGAAAAATTAACTTCTTAAAAAGTGATATGGGTAGACTGTCGGCAGAATAAATGACTGCCGACAGTTTTTACTGTCTGATGAGCAAAAAGAAGTCTCCTTATTTCCACCCAAAAACAACTTCTGTTAATTTTTTGCCGCCAATTTCCGCTTCTTCTGTTCCGATTTTTTTCCCGCCAATGGCTTCATAAAACTTACAAGCTGGATTCTCTGATATAGCCAAAATAACCATCGGGAAAAGCCCGAGTTCTTTTAAATATTCCATTACTTTTTTTACTAACAAGCTTCCTATCCCTTGTCCTTGAAAGGCTTCCAAAAGGTAGATGGCGTATAACTCGCCAACATAACCTGGATATTGTCCACTTCTTTCTTTTCCGCCATTAGCGAAACCTATAATTTCTCCAGTTTCATTTTCAGCAACAAAGACACTTCCAGTCGGGATTGCTTTCTTCCATATCTCTTCTCTTTCCTCATAATTAAGCCTTTCTAAAAATAAATCTGGAACTATTCCTTTATAAGTAGTGCGCCAACTATCTACATGTACCTTTGCAATCCTTTTGGCATCCTCATCCTTCGCTTTTCTAATAATCATCTGTGCTCTCCTTTCTTCCTTCTATATGGAGGGATTTCTTCACTTCCCATTTCTCATGCCAAGTTACTTCAACTCCAATTGAACCTGTTTGTATCCACTCTATTGCCTTTAGTACAAGTGGAGAAGCATAATGAATGGATAAATCGTTTTATTAACACCATACACGCCAAACGGTCGATGAAACTTTCTCTCTTCTTCTTTCAATCCTATCCCCCCTATTCATTTGATTGCACTCTTTCTAAATATAATTAACTTGATTTTATCAGAATTCAAAAGCTTACTCCATTCTCTAAAATCAACTGCTATTGTTATAGTCATCATGTTTCCAAAACGAAGGTAGCCGTCTCCCATGTGTCCATTATTTCTTCAAAAAAGCAAAAAAAGCATAAGGAAGTCTATTCTATCCTTACGCTTTAAGCACTCTACTTATATAGCCATACAACCATCTCACATTCTCCTCTATTTCCCCAGGAATAATAAGGAATGAGTGTAAGTTCTTTTTTTTCTATATTCCCCTTGAAATTAAATTGGTATAATGTTTCCTGCCAACTTTTATCGACTAGTTCATGATCTGCTTCTACCATAAGTTGGGTAATTCCATTTAATATACCTGGCTGATAGCATACCTTTGCCCGCCCAAGATTTTTGGGATTGACATGATAGGTTTGTAATTTCTCTTCATTATCTATCGATTCTGCACAGTAAACAAAAGGACCTCTTTGTATAGCTATACGATTAACATCGGCAACTACGTTAGGATTTGCTGTGACAGCCAATACTGGTGTCTCAAAGACAAGTTCCACTATTTCTCCATTCCACTTCCTTTTTAATTCCACATAACCATCAATCAAATTCATTTCGACTGGAATTCCTTCCACATATAGTAACGGATTTTTTAACCACTGGGGAATACGAATTTTTAAAGTAACGAATTGCCCATCCGTTTTGAGGTGATATTTCACTCTATTTTGCTTCGGAAATTCTGTCATTTGCTCTAAAGAGCCTCCGGGAAAGTCTAGCTTACTAGCAACAAATAGATTGCTGTAAATGATTTGTCCTTCTTCATCCCATGTATAAAAGTAACGCTGTATCGAACCGATTGTTCGAGCAAAGTTTGGAGGACAGCAAGCACAACCAAGCCAATTTGGCCGCTGGGACTTCACATGCCCTTGCCCAGGATTATTCTTACTTATAGACGGATATACTTCTAGTGGATTCACATAGAAAAAATGTTTCCCCTCAATAGATGCCCCAGAGAGAACACCATTATATAATGCTCGTTCCATAATCTCTATGTATTCTGCCTTTGGTTCTATTTTAAACATCTCATACGCAAAATAAATAAGAGCGATGGATGCACATGTCTCACAATACATGGTGTCATTCGGCAAATCATATTCACCTGTAAATGCCTCCCCATGTACAGTGGAACCAACACCTGCAGTTATATACATCTTTTTCGAGATAACGTCCCGCCAAATTTCTTTACAAGCCATAAATAGTTGTTCATCGTTTGAATGTTTTGCAATTCTTGCCATCCCAGTTGCCATATACAACATTCGAACAGCATGCCCTACTGCTTTTGTCTGTTTTTTGGGCTGAGTATATGCTTGTAAATACTTTAAATCAATCTTTGGATAATCATTTGTTATTCCGTCTTTATTGTTTTGCTCTACTTGCTTGTCATAGAATAATGGATCTTTTCCCCTCACATCTATAAAGAAGACTGCTAAATCTAAAAATCTCTTCTCCCCAGTAAACTCATACAACTTTGCTAACGCCAGTTCAATTTCTTGGTGACCATCAGCTCCCTGTATTTTTCCTTCTTCATAACCAAAATGCTTTGCGATATTGTCTACTACTTTTAATGCAATCTGCAATAGTTCTCTTTTCCCTGTAGCTTCTGTATAGCCTATAGCCGCTTCCATTAAGTGTCCAGCGCAATATAATTCATGACTATAGTGCAGCTCACGATATTTTCTATTAGGAAATTTCACTTGAAAAAAAGTTTGTAAATAGCCATCTTTTTCTTGTGCCTTGCCAATTAAATCGATGACACTGTCAGCAAGCTCCTCTAATTCCTTATCTGGAGAAATTTGCAAACTGTAAGAAACTGCTTCTAGCCATTTGTACACATCACTATCTTGAAAGAACCATCCGTAATGTTCTCCATCTTTTAATCCAGCTGCTATACGAAAATTTTCGAGAGCATTGCTTTTTTCTGCTGGTAAACTCTCATCCTCCCTTTCCCGCTCAATATTAATATCCATATCGTTATCCATCACTTTATATTGAAAGGGAATTGTCTTGTTCTTAATATTTTTGACATAATAATTCCAAAATGTATCCTTTATATGCACCTTGTTTATGGCAAATTCTCTTAACAATTTAATTCCTCCATTCTTTTCTGGTATCGCTTACAATAGTTTAACTGGTTTCGTTCATGATGTAAGTAGGATAACAAATAGATGTGGTGGACATAAACTAGATGATCATGCTACCATATCTTCAAAAGGAGGAAAAAAGATGCCAGCAACGTATATATATTCCCATCTAAAAGGAGCGGTACCCTTTCATTCAGCTGGTTTATTTGTATCAGATGTTTCATGGTCTCATGCACCAAGAAGAAATCCAAATGAAGAAATTATCCTATGTATTTCCGGTACTCTTTATTTAGAGGTAGATAATACCGCATATGAATTGAAAGAAAATGAATTTCTTTTCATTCCTGCCAACACATCTTTTAAAGGTAATAAACCCTCAGAAAAAGGCCTGTCCTTTTATTGGTTCCACTTTTATCTCCCTCAAGGAAAAGAGACTGTTTCAGATCCCTTCGTACGAAAAAGCTCTACTCCAGAAATATATTTACCTTTGTATTCATCTGAAATGAATCTTTGTAAAACCATCATTTTGTTAAATCAATTAATCGCAAGCATGAAATCATCTCAAACAAATAATGGATTTCTAGATTATTTAGTAACAGCGATTCTGCTAGAACTTAGTGAGGAAGCCCGTAGTGTCTATGAAGATACCGAAGAGAGGGAACCACATAATCGTTTCTTACACTATGTAAAAGAATGGATTCGGATGAACAGCAATCACCCCTTAACAATTGAAGAGATCGCCAATCATTTTGGATATAATAAAGCTTACTTATCACATACTTTTTCCAAAAATACCGGGACAACGATCAGCCAATTTATTCTTCAAGTTAGAATGGAGAAGGCAAAATCATTATTATTGAATACGAATGATACTGTTACAAAAGTTGCTGCCGATTGTGGTTTTAAAGATGAGAAATATTTTATGAGAGTATTTAAGCAAACAGAAAACATGACACCAACTGCTTTCCGTTCTGCTTTAAGGCATATTAAATTAAATAATACTTAAGATAACAATACTATAAACTTAACAAACTTTATCAATAAAAATATTAACATTAATATTAATCACCCCTTACACTAAAAGAAAACATTTACAGAGGTTAATTTACATGTTATTTTTTGTATAAGAAGGAAACTTTATAGTTAATTAAACATACTGAAAGAAGGGGTCTATATGCAATTGGGGATCGATAAATCCTCTTTAGTCGTGTACGAAGCTTTAGCAAGTGAAGTTCGAATGACAATTATTCAGTTACTGTCTAAAAATAAAATGAATATAAAAGAGCTTGCCAAAGAATTGGGCATCAGCAGTGCTATTGTAACAAAGCATGTAAAAAAATTAGAAGATGCAGGTCTAATAAAGACCGAAAAGGTTCCAGGGAAGTCTGGCTTACAGAAAATTTCCATGTTAAAAGTGGACCACATTGAAATCAACTTTCCGAAGAAAATCTATCATTCTTTTGCTTCTTACGAAACTTCTGTTCCAATTGGTCATTATACTGATTATGATTTAAAGCCAACCTGTGGATTAGCTTCAGAAAAGGATTTTATTGGCAGAGTAGATGAACCGAAGCTCTTTATGGATCCAAAAAGAGTGGAAGCAGAAATTTTGTGGTTTACTCAAGGCTTTATCCAATACACCATCCCAAACTTTTTAAAAAAGGAAGAAAAAATCCAGCAATTTGAAATTAGTTTAGAAGTATGTTCAGAATTTCCATTTTCTAATGATAATTGGCCTTCTGATATTACCTTTTCACTAAATGGGCTAGAACTTGGAACCTGGAGAAGCCCTGGCGACTTTGCAGATACACGAGGTAAACTTACTCCTGAATGGTGGCCGCATAATTTAAATCAATACGGACTTCTTAAAACACTGCGAATTACAAACCATGGTACATATATTGATGGAGATCCGATATCCGCCATTACCATTAATGAATTGGATGACAACTGTGATCGCTGGACATTTCGAATTGAAGTGAAAGAAGATGCTGAATATGTTGGAGGTGCCACTATTTTTGGGAAAAAATTCGGGAATCACCCACAGGACATTATTTTCAAAGTCTATTATTTATAAGAGAAGGATTTACTTTAATAAGTTGGGAAACAGTGACTTGTTTCCCTTACCTTCCTCGTTTCTTCCTTTAACGATAAAAAAGTCCTCTATTATTAATAGAAGACTTTCTTTCAAACCTATTCATTCAGCCATTTATCGGCAGCAAAAACAATTCCTGCCCTTTTTCTCGCTACTGTAAGAATCTCCATCACTTGAAGACTATGTTCTAGTCTTTTTAGCATTTCACTTTTGTTTTTCTCGCGTATTATTTTTTCAAATGCCACGAACTCTTCATACATTCGATGATTATGCTCATTTTTATTTATCTTCTCTTCTACATTACTAGCATTGCTGATAATAAATGAATCTATACTGTTAACAGGTCCATCAACTGTCAAGAAGCCATTATCGCCTTGAATAGTCGCAAATGATGCTCCCCAGCTATCTTTTGAACCTATACATATCGCTTTAAAGCGCTCATACTCTAAAATCAAGACTCCAGAAGTATCAATCCCTCGTGACAAATTGGGATAATACTGCACCTCCATTGGTTTTCCGAATAACCCAACAACGAAATGAATATTATAACTATTAATATCCATCAAGGCGCCACCCGACATCTCTGGATTAAAAGCTGGTAAAATGTTCCCCTCCTTAAAAGCATCATAACGTGAGGAGTACTGAGAATAATTTGCTTCTACCACCTTGATATCTCCTAGCTTAGGCAGCAATTCTTTTATTTTTAAAAAATTCCCTCTGTATTGATTAGTAATTGCTTCTATTAAATAAAGATCATTCTTTTGGGCAATCCTTTCTAATTCCTTCAATTCATTCAAATTAGAGGTAAAAGGCTTCTCACAAATTACATGTTTTCTGGCTTCTAAAGCTAGTTTTGTATAGGAATAATGAAGATGATTAGGCAATGCTATGTAAACGACATCTATATCGGTATCTGCAAGCATCTCTTTATAATCCACATATATTTTGTTTATAGGATATTCCTTTTGTAAGTCTAACAAAAATTCTTTTTTATTGGGTCTTCCAAAAATCGCCACCAAGTCAATTTGTGGTATAGATTTAAGCATAGGTAATAAATCTTGAACAATCTTTCCTGCTCCCACTATTCCAAGTTTCATTTTATTTACATCCCTTCATTCCCTCTTCTAAAATTGCCAATTGTAATAGCGTTTCCTCATCTTTTATTATTTTTTCTTCCCCATAGATGATTGTATTATACATTCCATCATACACTCGCCCATAATCCCCTGCCTCTGACACAACTTTTTCTTCATGGTAATTTCCATTCTCATCTATATAAGTTAGGGTGCCATAATGTTCTGGTTGGTCTACCCCAAAACCCTCTCCATCAGGCATATAGAAAAGTTTTAAATGTTCCTCTTGTCTATCTTTCGAATGTTTAATGAAGCTTCCCTTCTTACCGTAAACAACAAAGCTTGGTCTTTCTTTTAGACGGAAGTAACTTGACTTAATTGAAACCTTTAACTGATCATAATAAAAGTCTAAATCAAAATAGTCATTCATTCGTCCTTGACCTAATAATTGTCGTACATCATAATGAACATGCTGCGGTTTTCCAAAATAAGATATGACCTGGTCGATCGTATGGGTACCATGTCCGTACATAAAGCTGCGATAATTATTATAAACCTGGACTGTTTCTGGCACTTCTGGTCGATAATAGTCATAATTCAATTCTACTTCTAATAAATCTCCTAATTTACCACTCTCTATCACCTTTTTTGTTGTCAGAAAATCTGAATCATAACGGCGGTTTTGATAGCATTGAACAACAAGTCCTTTTTCTTTTGCATACAGGAATATTTCTTCGGCTTCTTCTACCGACATCATAAATGGCTTTTCCACTAGCACATGTTTATTATGATCTAAAGCTAACTTAGCAAATGCATAATGAGAGTCATGAGATGTTGTTACTACGATTAATTGAATCTCTTGATCCTTGAGTATCTCATTTAAATCCGTAGTATAATGAATATGTTTATGTTTCTTCCATGTATCATGGGCTGGATTTCTACGATAAATTGTTTTCACCTTAATATGGTCTCTTTGTAAAGTAAAAGGAAGATGATACCTATTTGTACTTTTGCCATTTCCTATGTATCCAATTGTCAGCATAAAAGACACTCCTTTTTTCCTTAATGGGACCATTATAGGATGGAATAACAGAGAATTCCATGTAAAGCTTTAGCCTGAACGGATTTAGGATAAAATGTTCAAGCTTCCATCTGAAATGAAGCTGATTTAATGAACAAAATGTTCAATTTTAAAGGAGTGAGCCGATTTGTTGCTAAAACAAATTGCAAATAGAACGGATTATACAACAGCAGAAAAAAATATTGCAAAATATATTTTGGAGAATGCTAACTTAATAGAGAGAATGACAATCCAAGAGTTAGCACAAAAAACATTTACTTCCCATACTTCTATCATTCGCTTTACACAAAAGTTAGGAATGAAGGGTTTTAAAGATTTTAAAATTATGCTTGTTAAAACTATTGAGCAAAAAAACCATGTTTTATCTGAAATTAATCCCAATATCCCATTTGAAGATGATGCTTCTCTTATGAAAATCAGCCAGGATATGATGTATTTAACTCAACAGGCCATCAAAGAAAGCTATGAGCTCTTAAAGGAAGAATCCCTTTTTAAAATGACTAAGTATCTATACAATGCAAACCGTATCTTTATGTATGCTGTAGGAGATTCGCAAATTCGGGCCGAAAGTTTCCAAAATAAACTTTTGAAGATAAATAAATATGCCATAATCGCAACGGCCCGTAATGAATTTGCCAATAACACTGTTAACATTGATATAAATGACTGCGCCTTTTTTATTACTTATGAAGCTAAATCAAATGAGGACTTCATTGCTGCTCGTATATTAAAAGAAAGAAAGGTGCCGATTTTATTGCTAACCGCCTTTCCTGAAAGTAAATTAGCCAAAATGGCAGATGTTGTTTTAACCATACCAGCTTTAGAAAAGAAAGAAACATACAAAATCGCTACCTTTGCATCACAAGTATCCATTGATTATGTGCTGAATGTCTTATTTTCCAGCTTGTATCAAATAAATTACTCACAGAACAGAGAGCATCAAAGAAAAAGTACGGAATTAATAGATCGCTTTTCTTTTTAGAATATAAGAAAATCCCTTAGTCTAAATATAGTTAAACTAGAGGATTTAAAACAGCACTAGCTGCTAAGTCTTTCTTGCACAGCTGGCATCCACTGGCAAAACAATCTTCTATTTTTCGATGAATTTTCCTTTTTTTTAAAAAAAACAAAAAAACTCAGCTAAACCTTTAAGGTATTAACTGAGTTTCTTTTGTGCCTTCTACGTTATTGCTTTCTCACCTTTAGATAAAAACGAGATTGGCTGGCATCAAAAAAGCCAGTTTTCTCGATATGCTGATACAAACGATAGAGTTCATTCTGGTACTTTTCTACGCCAAAATCAGGAACTTGCCAAGGAATCGCCTTTAAATAATAAATAAGTGCGCCCAAGTCATAGAAACGCTGGATAGGAAACTCCTCTTGGTACTCTAGAACCTCCCATTCAGTGAGAGAAAACTGGTTAAGAGCAGCTGAAAGTTTCCACTCTTTAAATTCAGGATTGAGCGGAACTCCAAACCAGTCATTTATTTCCTTGCAATCTAAACCTCCAACTTGCTGGGTAAGAAAAATACCCTTTGGCTTTAAGATTCTTTTCACTTCTTTTACAGAGTAAGATTCATGTCTGTTAATGATTAAATCAAAATGATTGTCGGGAAATGGCAATTCATTATCATCAACCACTTCCATCACTCTCACTCCTAATGGCTCAAGCTTCTTTTTGGCAATCGATACGTTCGGCTTGTACCCTTCCGTCGCATAAATGATACTTGGAAAATAGCCTTTCAATAAGGAGAGAAACTCTCCTCCCCCAGTTCCCATATCCAATACAGCTGTGGTTTCCTGCATTGCAGAAATTACTTTGCTCCCGTAAGACCAAGAAATCATGCTGTTTTGGATTCTGCCTGTATCATAAATGCTAGAAAAGTCCCATCCTGAAAATTTCTCGTTTATTTCCTCTAAATACCTATGAAAATTAATATCTGTCACTTTTTATTCCTCCCTATTTTTTATTTTTCAATAAAGAATAGAGGGAGGTCCTCTACAATAATGGTTTTATATTTCATGTTCCAGTGATCTCATACTCTTTCTCCCTTATTAGTTCTTTCAAGCTCTTTGAAACTAAGTACCTGCCACTCCAAGACAGATACTTATCCAACATATTTATGTGTGTATACCCTACATATCTCTAATGGTGTCATTTGTTAACCGAACAAGATTACCACTCGGCTCAAAAATAATAGAAATGAAAAATGTCAAAGGAAGAACAACAACATCTAAATAGCCTTTCACTATTTTTCGGATCAATTGTTCCAGATCCCTCTTCCTAAACTTGGAAATCTATACTCTTAATTATACACTATTTTTTATTTTTTCAAAATATTACACCTTATATTTTCTTATACATGTCTTTTTTCTATAAGCTGAATGCCAATACCTAGCATAATTGTTCCCATCAAACAAAGAATCCCTGCCGGAACCATAATATCATTCCAAGAAGCACTGTCGATAACACCTTTTTTTAATAGTTCCATTCCATAAGTAATAGGAACAACTTTGGATAACAAAATCATTATTTTCGATGTAACAATTTCAATTGGCCAATAGGCTCCGCCAAGCATCGCAAAGCTTACAGATACCAACGGAATAAAGGCATTAAACTGGCTTGGTGTTTTCACAAGACCTGTTAGGAGAATAGTCAATGCCACAATAGCGTATAAATATGGAATGATTAGAACAAACACCAAATGAAAATTCCCATTAAAATCAATATTTAATCCATACCTGAAAAGAAGGAAAATCATTATTATTTGGATATAACCTATCGAAAAACTAAATAATAAATTCCCTAAATATATTTGTGCTTTTGAAGTAGAGGATAAAATAAATCGATCCCATATTCCACCTTGTTTATCTCTTAGAATTTCAATAACCGTAAAGGAAACGGTATAAATACAGAAGAATAAAGTAAACCCAAAGAGCGACTGGAGTGATTGATTATAGCTTGCTTCTTTATCCGTTAATGTTTGTTCTGTTTCTACAGGTATAATTGGTGTCTCTTTATTATGTGCAAGCACCCTTTGAGCTTCTTCTTTATCCGCTGCTCCATTGATCAGCGCTTGTTCCTTAAGCATATTCGCATAATAGGTTTGAAGATAATTTTGAACCATTAATACATTGGACGTATCAGCTACTCGAAAAATAGTATAAGTGTCTGGATTTATCGACACTCCTATATCTGTTTTTCCCTTTGCTAACTGTTCTTTTACTTCTTTTTCTGTATAAATAACAAACGAATAACTTTCACTTTGATTTAAAGCTTCTAGAATATCAGTTGTTTTCTCCGATTGTTCTGTATAAACTGGCACTTCTACTTTTGTGAAAGAAGACATCCCAACTAAATAAGCAAAAACGATACAAATGAAAGAGGTTACAATAAATCCACCTGGCTGTCTAATAAATTTCTTACATTTCCCCCATAGAATTGCATTCATTGGCGAACCCCTCCTCTTGTTTTCAAGGTAATCACACTAATCAACAGCAAAGTAATAGAAAATAGGAGGATTGCTTTAAGATGGCTCCATAAATCTGCCAATGAATAGCCTTGATATGCTTTTAAATAAGCAGTAAGGGCTGCACCTCCAGGAGAATATTCGCCTAATGTTTCCATAAATCCACCAATCGCACTTACATCAAAAAAGCTGCCGCCAATAAACGCAAGAATAGGTACGATTAAGGAAGACATAATACTCTCCACATTTCGTGACTTAGCAGCAAAAGAAATAGAAGTTGCTATAGTAGCAAACGCTGCAGCCATTAGATTTACCGTTAAGATAACAACTAATTGGTTTATCATACTAGAAAAGACGACTCCATAAATCATTGCTATTAAGCTGAATAAAATGGTCTGCTGTAAAAAAGATAGAATAAAGGCTACAGTAAAAACACCTGCAAAAAACACAAACTTTGGAACATTTGCCAGTAAGATACGTTCATACAAAAGCTCTTCTTTTTGCTGATAAGCAAAGCCTGCTACCGTTGTAGATATATAGAATACAAACATCACAGACATGCCGACTCCATAATAAGCAAAAGCGCTGATTTCCTTTTTCTTTTCGATATTTTTGATTTGTCCATTTACCTTTTCACTAACTAATGTCGAATAATCGATTTGAAGATCTTGGGCTGTCTTTAGATACGTCCACTCTTTTTGATAATTCGTCATAATATCCTCGATAATAGTTGCCTGAAGGGACTCTTGGTTTTTTGTCTTTATTATCCACGATGGAAGTTCGGTTTCTTCCTCTAAAAAATTTGTATAAAATTCAGAAGTAAATCCTTCTGGAATATATACTACACCGTCAAAATCCTTTTCCTTTACTATGGTCCGGTCACTATATTCCGTAACGGAAAGGAATTTCTTTAAATCTGGATTTTCCCCGACTGCTTTCATAAATGTAGCTATCGGCTGCAGAGCCTGAATATGCGCTATTTTTGCTTTTTTCTCTTGATCGCTTAGAGGAGACTGGTTTATTTTTTCTATTATTTCTTGTTGGGCTTGCTGTTCTTGATCCTCTACCACCATAGCTAGCTTCGCTTTTACTTCTATTTCGCTATCATTATCCAAAGCCCCTAACGCGCTGCCAAGTATCGTGATAAGCACAAACGGCATTAACAACAAGACAACCAGCTCTCGCGGTCTTCTCCAAATCAGTAATAATTCTTTTTTTATCATTTGCCAAAGCATCTGGAATCCTCCTAATCTCTTAATTGACGGCCAGTTAAATGCAAGAACACATCTTCTAAAGTAGGCGCCTCAATATTTACAGAGAGTACATTTGTCTTCTGTTCTTCGGCAATCCGCAATATATCTTTTAACAAATTCACTCCTCTTGGTACGATAACCGTAATCACCGATTGTTGAATCGAGATATTCTTAATGCTTTCAAGATGACGGAGTGCTTCTGTAAATTCATGTTTGACGATTTCCACCTTAATGTTAATGGCTGTTTCTGCCGATAAAATATTTTTAATATCCTCCTTCGTTCCAGATGCAATGATTTCACCATGGTCCATAATATAAATCCGATTACAAAGAAACTCTACTTCTTCCATATAATGACTTGTATAAAGGACGGTCATTTGCTTTTCTTCATTTAGTCTTTTCACTGTTTCTAAAATATAATTTCTGGATTGTGGATCAATTCCAACAGTTGGTTCATCCATAATAATTATTTCCGGTTCATGTATTAAAGCGACACCAATATTTAATCTCCGTTTCATTCCGCCTGAAAAGGTTTTGACCAAATCCTTTTCCCGTTCTTTTAAACCAATAATTTCAAGAACTTCATCTACTCTCTTCTGTAAAATTTTTTTAGGAATCCGATGCATTTTACCAAAAAAGAGTAAGTTTTCTCGAGCAGATAAATCCATATAAACAGCGAGTTCTTGTGGTACTACTCCAAGAACTTTCCGTAAAGCCTGCGGTGTTTTTAAAATACTTTCATTATTTAAACGTACGTCTCCCTCTTGAGGAGAAACCAAAGAAGATATCATAGATATTGTTGTAGATTTACCTGCACCATTCGGTCCTAGTAAGCCTACAATTTCTCCACGTTCTAAATATAAATTGACAGAATTCACAACTTGCTTCCCTTTAAATGATTTAGATAAATTTATTATTTCTAACAAGGTCATCATCCTTTCTATATACAGCATAATGAAAAGACTCTTCCATTCCTATACCTAAAGGTCATTTTTTTCCAAAAATAAAATGACTATAGTCATATCTTTTTATGCTAATTCAATAGCTGCTGCTTATTTAAGCATACTTTCATTTAAAAAGGGTAAAACAAATAAAAGATAATCATCGGAAAGGAGCTGTACTAATTGGGCATTCTAGTCTTGGTCATCCTTATTGCTTTAAACGCTTTCTTTGCAGCTGCAGAAATTGCGCTCATTTCCTTAAATGACAATAAAATTAAACATATGGCTGACACTGGCCACAAGAAGGCTAAAATAGTGCATAAATTGCTGTCAGAGCCGAGTAAATTTCTGGCGACAATCCAAATTGGGATTACTCTAGCAGGATTTCTAGCCAGCGCTTTTGCTGCGGACAGCTTTTCTGGTCACTTAACAGAGTTATTTTTAAGTATGGGTATTCCTCTCTCCAAAGGATTGCTTGACTCTATCTCCGTCATTATTATTACGCTGCTGTTATCTTATTTCACACTTGTATTTGGTGAATTAGTTCCTAAACGAGTTGCTTTGAAAAAAGCAGAAGGAATTGCGATGTTCGCCGCAAGTCCGCTAACAATGCTTTCTAAAATAACAGCGCCATTTGTCGCTTTCTTAACCTTCTCCACTAACCTGGTTGCACGGCTTTTCGGCGTTCGTCCAGATGATGAAGATGAGGAAGTAACAGAAGAAGATATAAAAATGATGATTGATGTAGGAAATGAAAGAGGAAGTATTGATGAAGATGAGCGAATGATGATACATAATATTTTCGAATTTGATAATAAAGATGTCACAGATATTATGACCCATCGCTCTAATATGGTAGCTATTCCTTCCCATTATACGCTAAATGAGATAGCTGCTCTTGTGAATCGTGAAATGTATACTCGCTATCCTGTATATGAGGGAAATATGGATAATATTATCGGTATCCTACATTCTAAAGATCTATTAGCCTATATGGGTAAAGAAGATACCTCTTTTCAACTAAGTAGGATTATTCGTGAACCATACTTTGTACTAGAATCAAAAAGAATTGATGATTTATTTATCCAGATGCAAAAAAATAATGTCCTTTTCGCAATTGTCGTTGATGAATACGGCGGAACAGACGGTATTGTGACAATGGAGGATTTGGTGGAAGAAATCGTCGGCAATATTTTTGATGAATACGATGAACCAAAACCTCCTGAGATTAAGATTATCGGGGAACATACCTATTTATTGCAAGGGACTATCAGTCTAGATGATGTGCAAGAGTTATTGAAAATTACCTTGCCGATAGAAATTTATGATACATTGAGTGGTTTTCTCATCAGCAGGATTGGCTATATTCCTAATGAGAATGAAAAACCAACCATCCTCTTTAAAAACTTCGAATTTCAAGTCGAAGAAATTATGGACCGCAGAATCAGTCAAGTGAAGGTTACAAAAAAAATCGAAGAGCAGTCCCCTTCAAATACTTCTTTAGAAACATGAGTGTTTTCCAAGGAACAGACTTAAACTTATGTTTTGGCTGGGACATAAGTTTCCCAGCCAAAAATATAAATGGATGTGATTATCCCCACACACTAAAATACACTACTCTTTCCATTAGACTGGATGAAAGCCCCTGTCTTTCGCCTGCTCGATTTCATTTTATTATCCATTTCATGGTGTCCCATTTTTGTTCTTAAATCTATCATTTATACCGATTACAGTGTCATTTACATTCCCCTCTTCATATGTTCCGCAGCTATCCTGCTGAACCAACATTTATCCGAGTGAGTAACCAAATCATATTACTTTAAAACTTTTCCTATGAATTTGCGTTTTCCTTTATTATACTGGTAATAGTTTGCATTAAGTTTCTGTTATTATTGGAGGTTTTTTTCATGAAAAAATACGGAAAGGATATCCTAGTGATTATTTTTGGAGCCTTCCTTTTTGCATTGGCTGTCAATTTATTTGTTATTCCTAATGATTTGGGAGAAGGAGGAGTAACCGGTTTAGCCATTATAGCTTATTACTTATTTCAATGGTCTCCAGGTATAGTCAACTTTGCTTTAAACACCATTTTGCTTATAATCGGTTATAAATTTTTAAATAAACAAATGATTATTTATACCATTATTGCTGTTTTTTTCAACTCGTTATTTTTACATCTAACAGAGACATGGTCAATCCATTCTGACGAATTATTTGTTAATGTTATTTTCGGCGGCGTATTTGCCGGAGTTGGAATTGGATTAATTATAAGAGTAGGTGGTACAACAGCTGGCTCGACTATTCTAGCAAGACTAACCAATAAATATCTCGGCTGGAGTATAAGTTACGGCTTATTATTTTTTGATCTTCTTGTTGTTTTTGCCTCCTTCTTCCTAATAAAGGCAGAAGGTGTGATGCTGACAATTATTATGCTCTATGTTGGAACAAAGGTGATGGAATTTGTCATAGAAGGCGTTAATCCGAAGAAGGCAGTGACGATTATTTCCAATTACCCTGCAGAAATTGCGGATCAAGTAAACGAACAATTAAATCGTGGCGTAACAGTTCTATCAGGTCATGGCTACTACACAAAAGAGAACAAGGAAATACTCTATATTATTATTAATAAACAAGAAGTTGTGAAACTAAAGAAAATTGTGAAACAAACAGATGAGGATGCTTTTATTACCATTCATGATGTGAGAGACGTCTTCGGCGAGGGCTTTATTCACCTTTCTAAAGCGTAGTGAGGCATTTTCACCCGAACCATTATACAGAGCTGCTAATAAAGCTCTTATATAATCGTTCGGGTTTTATTTCAAAAAAAAGAAGGTTAGTGGAAAGCAGCCGCAGATGACTCTACTTCGTTTTCCTATTACTTAGCTGGCAATGAAATCAAATATAATCATTCCGCACCGCATAAATAGCTAATTGTGTTCGATCTCTTAATTCTAATTTTGCTAGAATTTGAGTGATATGATTTTTAATCGTTCCAACAGATAATAATAACTCACGGGAAATTTCTTTATTTGTTTTCCCTTGGCCTATTTTTTTGAGAATTTCTATTTCTCGTGTTGTTAACACAACTGTCTGATTCAGTTCTTTCTCAGGCAGGTTCTCTTTTTTTAACAGCTTTGGCATTAATTTTGCGGCAACTTGATCATGTATCGACATGCCGCCCGCCAAACAACTTTTGATACTATTTACTAAAGTAGTATTATCTGTTGTTTTTAGCAGAAAACCATTCGCCCCTTCTTGAAATACCTTTATTGCATAATCTTCATCATTAAAAGTAGTGAGGATAAGTATTTTTATATGTGGAAATTGCTGACGAATTTTTTTCGTCGCTTCCATCCCATCCATAATTGGCATACGAATATCCATTAAAACAATGTCTACAATTGTTTTTTCTAATAAAAACAACACTTCTTTTCCATTTTCCGCTTCAGCAACGACCTTGATGTCTTCTTCTTGTTCAATAATCATCTTTAAACCATTTCTAACAATTGCTTGATCCTCCGCAATTAACACGCGAATCATCTTCATTCCTCCCCAACAGGAATATTTCCTTGCAGGATAAATTCTCCATTCGATTGAAGAATCTCTAATTTTCCATGTCTTTCTTCTATTCTTTTTTTCATATTCTCTAAACCAAAACCAAAATGAAAAGGATGCTTATGTATATAGGGATTTCTGATTTCAAATGTCAAATGCCCAATTGGGGAAACACCTAGTGTAATATGCACAGCTTTCGAACTTCCATACTTCATTGCATTGGTGATACCTTCCTGTACAGATCGATAGAGGACAGCACTTTGTTTATTACTAAGGTTTGCTTGTAGTACCCCTTGCTTGGTTGTAAAATGGACGTGAATATTGTTTTCACTTTCCAATTTTTTTATCAGCGTAATAATAGAAGCAATTCCTCTTGGCTCGTCTACTTGTAAAAGACGTACCGCTTTTCTTGTTTCTTCTAAGCTGTCAGCTGCCATATTTTTCAAAGTTAAATATTGATCCTTTTTCTCCTTAATCCAAAATTGTTCGATTTGCATCATTAATGCAGTCAATTTATGACCAACGGAATCATGCATCTGTCTAGCAATTAGATTTCTCTCCTCCACTCTTGCTGCATGCTCATTATAGTAAGATTGTCTTTTCTGTATCCGATAATCATTTAGTAAAGATTCATATGTATTTCTTATTTGGCGATAATCCCCCTCCAGCTCATTTACATGAATAAGTAAATAGGAAATTAACAGAAGAAAACTTATCCAAACCAAAGCTAAATAGGGAAACATTATAATAACTATTGCAGCATTGATTAAAAGAAACAAGCTAATGACAATACGAAACAAATTAGTTGATATATAAGTACTCATTACTATCATAAAATACAAAAGCATTAGTAATAGATAGCTATATAACTCTCTTCCTACTGTAAAGAGGACTATTTCAAGCATAACAATGATAGTAAGAAACGGTATGCTTTTTCTTTTAAATACAGGCACGAGAAAATAGAATCCTATAATAATAGAAAACAGAAATAAGTGCATAGCAAAATGCCAAGCATCAATGTTATATGCTTGATATAAAGTGCCCAAACATAAAAAAACCAGAACCACTATTTTTATCGAAAAGTCCTTCATTGTTTCTCCCTTTTCTCCTTGATCTTCTTTATAAAAAAGCTTGTAAAAGATACCTCTTCTACAAGCCTCTTGATCGTTTCTATTAAATGCTGTATCCAATCGCTAACACAAGCGCAAAAGAAACTACCAATAAAATCCACAGCGTTTTTGTATTTTCGGATTTTTTCGTGCGAATAAGTACCATTTCAAGCATACCGATAACCCAAATGCCTACAAGCATCTTAATTGTATGCATGAAATCCATCCCTGTTTTGGCAATTAAGCCAATTCCAGAACCAATAATCAGAATATACACTACCCGTAACACCATATGTACGATTTTACTTCCCTTTTCTTTTCCTGCTTTATGTAAACCGAATGACAAGGCAAATAGAATTAGCCCAATAATCCATGTCAGTACATGAGCATCTGTTGAACTCATATAGATCCCCTCCTTTTCTCCATTATTTTACCATAGATTACTTTAATCCCTCTATTTTCGACTTATTATTCCTCAGCTGCTACTTGATTTATTAAGGTACCAATTCCTTCCACCGATATTTCAATGCTATCCCCTGCCTTTAAGAAGCGTGGTGGGTTAAAACCTTTCCCAACTCCTGCAGGTGTTCCTGTGGCAATAATATCTCCAGGCTCTAACGTCATCCCTTTAGACAATACACTTATTACTTCTTCGATTGGAAAAATAAAATGCTTTGTATTGGATTGTTGTCTTATTTCTCCATTTACTTTAGTAGTAATATTTAATTCATTCGGGTTGGGAATACTATCCTTTGTTACAATCCATGGTCCAATTGGCGCCGTCGTGTCTAAACTTTTTCCTATAAAAAATTGTTTGTGTTTCTTCTGCAGATCTCTAGCGGTGATATCATTTAAGATGGTATAGCCAAATATGTAATCCAATGCCTTCTCTTTCTTAATTCCTTTTCCTTTTTTTCCAATAATAACAGCTAGTTCGCCTTCATAGTCAAGCTGCTCTGTTACTTGTTTATGTTCCATAATATTCTCCATATGGCCAATAACCGTGGTGGGAGCTTTCGTAAAAATCATCACATGCTCAGGAATGTCCGCTTTACTTCCCATTTCTATTGCGTGTTCTTCGTAATTTTTGCCAACACAAAAGATATTTTTTCTCGGTCTAGGAATCGGTGCTAGAAACTTCACTTTTTCCATTGGTATATAAAGATTTGTGCTATCATAATGCTCTTCTGCCCAATGCATTAAACTTTCTACCTTGTTCATGAATCCTTCTTGTTCTATACATTTAATAAGATCTTCTGGATACGGTCTTCTTCCCGTATGCTTTTCCTCTGCATCATTTAAAGGTAAAACTCTCTTTTCCTCTACTACTCCAATAAAAACTTTATTCTTCCACGCAACCGTTGCAAGCTTCATAGATTAATCCCCCTATAATATCATTATATATATTAGAACATTTAAGAAAATTATAAACTTTCTCAAAAATTTTTCCAAATAAAATTCCCCCCCTCCATTCTGAGCGTTTCTAAGACAAAAAATCGCTATTTATAGCAGTGAATTAACTCCTATTCCTTTTTCTTGTCATAGTACAATCATTCAAAAGAATATGTTAGTTAAGAATAGTATGAAGCTATCTAGGTGAATGTATCACCTAATCCGTTATTTTCCATAGTATGTATAAGAATATTGTATAAAGGATGTTGTATATGCCAGCAATTGTTGGAGTAGCTCAAGTTATATCCGTTGGGGGTAGCTCTATTTTTAATATTGGCGATGTATACAAAATGATGCCTATCTCTAATGCGAAAACCTTTTCTGGATCAGGCTCTTTTAATACAGGGGATGGATTAAAGATTACCAACTACCGCAGTTCTACCAATACGTATGATAACGATGGATTGGATCAGCCAATTGCTGCGAATGCGTAATTAGACTAAAAGGTGATGTGTCTAATGAATTATTTTATCCAACAATCTATAACCATAAATTCAATTAAAATCGGGGGGATTTCTAACTCTTCTGTATTACAGATAGGCAGTGCTGGAATTATTAAACCTGCCTCATACTTATATAATACGGGAGGATTTACAGAATCAGCTCCTGAACTTCAACCAGAAGAACCTGGAATGGATGTAGCAGATGAAGATACCGTTTTCTCACCTGCTGTTCCCTTGCAATCTCCTCGAAAATAGGAATGATTTGCAATAAGGAAAAAAGGGGGGATAGAAATGTCTTATGATTTTTATCAATACAGTGAAAATATGCGTCATTATTTACAATTGCTTGAAAAAAGAATTAAAGATTTAGAAGCACAGGTTGCCAATCTTAAGAATGAGGTTACGGCAATCAGCGAAAAGCCAACTGTCCATATTGATCGTATCGATTACAGCTTTGACCAATTAAAAGTGGAAACGTTAGAAGGAACCTTGAATATTGGACTTAATCCTGAAGACTTAAGCAACATTGAAGAACTTGCCATTAATCCAAATTCACCAACCCAACAGCCTCAGGCCCCTTTCTATCCACCCATTGATCCTAAGCAGATGATGAATCGATCCATGGATATAGAAGAGGTCATGCATCAATTTATTCAATTAGAATTGCCAGAAATCATTCGGCAAAAGCAATTAGAACTTAATATGCCCGAAGAGGAATCCTATGTCACCTTTATTCAAGAGGATATTACAAAGCAATTACCAACAAGGATTCAATATTATTTACAACAAAATACTAACCGTAAGCAAAGCGGCAGCACTTTATCTAATGAAGCAATTATCAACGCTTTAAAGGAAGAAATGGAAAATGGAGTTCATTTATTTTTAAGTCATATACCAGATAACATGAAAGGAAGTGGAAAAGAGTGAATTTTCAAGTATATAATCGAGAGCTTCAAGTAGGTAGAATTGATATTATAGGGGTTGCCAGCTCCTCTATTTGCTTAATAGGAGATACACAAACGATTCAATTAGCCTCCACCTTCGATACACCAGCCGAATCTTTAATTATTGGCCCTTTTGTTCCACTGCATCCAAAAATTTAACTATGTTACAGCGTACATCTGTTGTTGATTTAATCACTATTAATACCGTATCCTTTTCCTCCATTGTAGAAATCGGAGATGCAACTTACCATCAATCTGCCTCTAGGGCATTAGCAGTCCAAAGACAAAAAGAGTTCTTTTATGGTTCGGAAACAGAATATGAAGACTATTCTGTGTTTACAGAACCCATTCCCTTACTTCCTATTATCGAAAATGTAACATGTCATTTTGAAAATAGGAAACCGATCATTAAAGTAAATCATATAAATATTATTGGAATATCTTCTGCCTCCTTATTACAAGTAGGCAATTGCCGTCATCTATATGCAGAAGCAAGAATTAAACATATCCGGCAAATAGAGCAACCACTTGCAGCGGAAACAGAAAATAATTTGATCCAATTAAATGAGCCTAGTCAATTTAATACTACAACCCCTGAAAGCCCTATTTCCATTACTGGCACAAATCTTATAGGAACTCCTTTTTCTAATAACACAGAAACAAGTCTAGAATAATAGAAAGCGGAAGATAAAAATTTTTTCGAGAAGAATATTTTAGTATCAGATTAGAATAGATACCACAAAAGGAGGTTAAAAAATGCCTGCAATTGTAGGACCAGTACAAATTGTTAACGTAGGAGAAGGAATTGTGCAATTTGGGGATTCATTATTTATTTCTCCCAAAGGAAATTCAAAGGCAACCTTAGGCTCTGGTACCTCCAATACGGGAGCATTTATTATAACAAATAATGGATTAAATGCTAGTAACTATATAGATACTAGTTTACTTGATCAACCAGTTGTTGCAAATAACTAGCTGCTAAGCCCTTTCATTCGAGTGTTCATATATTTTTCAAGGAGGAAAGAATTATGCCTGCTATAATAGGTCCGATTCAAATTGTTAACACAGGAGAGGGAATTGTGCAATTTGGAGATTCCCTCTTTATTTCTCCAAAGGACAATGCAAAATCAACAATAGGCTCAGGTACTGGAAATAATGGTGCATTTGTAATTACTAATAATGCAGTCAATTCCAGTAATTATACAGATAGCAGCGGGATTGATCAGCCTATATCCGGTAATAATTAATAAATATTCTCCTCTGTTTTCTACATTAATTTGGCCTCCCACAATTTTTGCGGGGGGCCATTTTTATACGACTATGACACGAGAATTTTTACAACTTTAACACATGTGCACCATCAAAGAAGAATAAGTATTTCTTTTCTATTTTTCGCTTTAAGATTTTTTCCAATGCTTCTGTATAAAGCTCTATTTGCACTTTATAGCGTGATTCTAATATTGGTTTTGCTTCTTCATATCCACTCTTATAACGACCAGATATTGTGTCTGTTTTATAATCAAGCAATACAGTACCTAAGTCATCTTCAAAGAATACATCAATAATTCCTTGAATGAGAACAGGCTCTTCTTCTCCCTGCCAATCTGCATATACTCGGCTTGCTGGATAGGCAATATTAAAAGGAATTTCTCGTACAAGCTTTGGTGCCTGCTGCATTCTTTTTCCTAAAGATGATTGGAAAAAGGATAAAATAGAAGAAATATCAATAACTTCGGCCTGCTCAGTCGTTAATAGTTCTTTTTTGACCATCTCTTCTAATAATTGCTTTAGACCAGCTGCCGTAACTTCTGCCTTTACATCTACATGCTGCATAACCATATGCATAGCTGTTCCGATTTCTGCTGGGCTTAATTTTTTTTCCTGCATGAATTTCGGTCGATTCCAGACCGTTTGCTTCCATTTTTCAGCAAGGTCTGTCCCACTTTGAGCATCCCGCAGTTCTCCTTGGCGCTTCAATTCGGATACAGACTGCTTAGAGCGATGAGAGGTGCTTTCCTTAGAAGAATAGGACCATGCGAAAGTTCTCTTAATGTCTTCTTTATAAGCAGAGAAACGATCCATTCGCTTTCCTTCCGATACTATTTCAAGCCATTCATTTTCTTTATTTTCTTCCTCCACCGATCGGTTTAGAAGCTCCTCTTTTTGAAGAATTTTCACTTCCCAATTAGATGGATGAAAAGAAATTTCCTCTTTTTCCCTCCAACTTTCTAAATGAATCCATTTGTTGTCACGATGTCTCACTAATGCTGGACCGATCCAATCTAAGTATGACTTCGCTTGGGCACGATCAAACTCATTTAAAAGCCAATTGGAATGTTCTGCGATTTGGGACCATTTCTGTTTTGCCTTTTCTATATCCTTCACCGCACCTATTAAAATCAGCTTTTCCTTTGCTCTAGTTAATGCAACATATAAGACGCGCATCTCCTCTGCCAGCAACTCCATCTTTTTCTTTTTAGCAAATGCAATTTGCGGGAGGGACGGATAAGATATTCGCTTTTTTGCATCAATATATTTCGTAGCAAAACCTAAATCCTTATCCAATAAAAAGTTCTTTCTTAAATCCATTGTATTGAAATTACGGCCCAATCCTGCCATAAATACAAATGGGAACTCTAAACCTTTACTGCTGTGAATTGTCATAATTCGAATAACATCTTCTTGTTCGGTTAAAGCTCTTGCAGCACCTAAATCATTGCCGCGGTCCCTCATTCTCTCTACAAAACGAAGGAAGCGGAATAACCCGCGAAACGATGTTTCTTCATATTGCCGAGCCCTGTCATAAAGTGCACGCAAATTCGCCTGACGCTGATTTCCTGCTGGTAATCCCCCCACAAAATCATAGAAATATGTTTCCCGATAAAGCTTCCAAATTAGTTCAGATAACGCCCCTCTTCTTGCCTCAGCGCGCCAATCTGCAAATTTATCAAAGAATGGTCTTATTTTTGCATACAAAGCTTCTTCTTTCTGATTATTGGATTGAATAAAAGCTTGAATAGCTTCATAAAAAGCTCCTTGTTTCTTGGCAATCCGCAGCTTACTTAATTCTTCTTCCGTTAATCCCACAATGGGAGAACGAAGAACTGAAGCAAGCGGAATATCTTGATATGGATTATCGATAATCTTTAGTAAAGACATCATGATATCCACTTCTGTGGATTCAAAATAGCCTGTTGTTAAATTCGCATAGGTCGGGATATTATACTGCTTTAATTCTTCCATTATTTGCGGAGCCCATGTCATAGACCGCAATAAGATGACCATATCCTTAAAACGAATTGGTCGATATGCTTTTTGTTTTGCGTCATATACCTCTTGGTTTGTTTCAAATAATTCTTTTACCTTTTCGGCAATTACTCTTGCCTCCAATTGTGATTGCTCCAGTTCCGCTGCATCAAGTCCCGTTGACTCTCCGTCCATCTCCATGTCTTCACTTGAATCACGCTGATTTACTAATGCAACTTCAATCGGATAAGGAGTTTCTTCTGGATAACTTGCACCTAGCTTTAATTCTGCGCTTTCATCGTATTCGATTTCGCCTACTTTTACACCCATAATTTGCTTAAAGAGAAAGTTGGTTCCTTCTAAAACTTCTTTTCTACTGCGAAAATTTTTCGCTAAATCGATTTTATAACCAGCATCTTCCCGTTCTTGAAACCGAAGATATTTCGCTAAGAATAGATTAGGCTCTGCTAATCGGAAGCGATAAATACTTTGTTTTACATCGCCAACCATAAACAGATTTCCTTCCGATTCACTATCCTTTGTTACTAGCTTTAAAATAGATTCCTGCACTAAATTTACATCCTGATACTCATCGATAAGCACTTCTTTAAACTGATTTCGATAAAACCATGCTGCTTCTGATGGAATAAGCTCCGTATTGGTTTCCTCGGGTTGACTTAAGATAGCTAAACAAAAGTGCTCTAAATCAGCAAAGTCCACTAACCCTTTATCCATTTTTATTTGTTGGAATCTTTGCCCAAAGGCCTCCACTAGATAAACAAGTGTCTCCACATGTGGCTTCATCGCCGCCATATCCTTTAAGAAGCTCTGTGGTTTTCTTGTAAAAAGATCGCTTTGCATTTCTTGCAATATTTTTTTGGCACGATCTCTGATTCTTTGTCCCTCTTCCACTAGCGCTGGATCATATTCGTCTCCTTTGCATGGTTTTGCCCGTGAAAATTTCAATGACTGCATGGCCTCATATAAAGTTTCCCAGGAATGTGCCTTTGCCTTTTCTAAAATAGACACTAATTCTAAATCGTCCAAGAAGTTGCTCGCTCTCGGGGCGGGCCCTCCTGGAAGCTTTGTCAATTCGTAGCCATACTCAAGCAGCTTCCTCACACCGTCTAGCTGCAGCTCCACATCATCGATTAAATGCTTCATAAATGGTAATTCAGTAATATCTGCATCTTCCTTCTTATCATACATGTCGATTAAAGACTGTAAATAAGCAGACGGAAATGGATTAGAGCGGGAAAAATCATATATTTCTTGAATCATTCGCTGCAATGCATCATCACTGCGATCATTTGTAAAAGCATCTACTAAATCAAAAAAAGCGAGATTATTTTCCTTTCCGTATTCCTCTTCAAAAAGATCTTCTAAGCATTCATCTCTTAATAATTGTCCTTCTGTTTCATCCGCAATTCTAAAACCTGGATCCAAATCAATGACATAATAATATTTTCGGATAACTTCTAAACAGAAAGAATGAATGGTAGAAATATGGGCTTTATTTAAAAGGGCCAGCTGTCTTTTTAAATGCTGGGAGGCTGGATTTGCATTGATTTCCTTTTCCAGCACTTCGCCGATCCGGTGCTTCATTTCTGCTGCTGATGCGTTCGTAAAGGTAACAACGAGCAATTCATCCACATTAATTGGCTGATCGGATACGATTTTTCGAATCATTCTTTCTACTAATACGGCTGTTTTACCTGAGCCAGCTGCCGCTGCGACTAAAATATCCTGGCCACTAGACATAATTGCTTTCCACTGATCATCTGTCCAGGTAACATCTGCTGGCTTGTCTGGTATATTAATCTCTTTCACTTGTATTAGCCTCCTCTCTAATTAATTGCAGTACCTCGTCTTTTGAGTAGGCTGGCAATTGTCTATATTGATTTGTTTCTAATGCTTCATCAAATTGACAGACAGACTTAAACGAGCAGAAAGTACAAGGCTTCTTGTCATTTAATCGATAAGGTTCTATGCCTACTTCCCCACTAATAATCTTATTTCCTGAATCTCTATATTTGTGACGTACAAATTTTTGCATTTTGCTAAAGTCGTCTCTAGTAGCTACCTTCGATGCCTTCGTAAGAGTGCCATCGGTTTTAAAGCCTGCCGGTACAATCGGCGAATTCCCTTTTTCCAATGTTTCATCCATTAACTGAATGACTCGTTCTTCTCCAAGCATTAACCCATTCATTTTAAATTTCTTTAATAGCTCTTCTTCGATTTCATCTAATGTGAGGATTTTTTTACTGGAAATCATCGGATTATGAACATGAAAATATAATACTCCAGCCGGGCTCGCTTCCTTATCCACCAAAATCGTGCTGTTTGTAATAATTAAGTCCAAATAAGTCAGCATCTGTAAGGACAAGCCATAGTAAACTTCATTCATATTTAATTCTTGCCCGCTTGATTTATAGTCAATTACACGTAAATATACTTCATCCCCTACTTCTGCTTTATCAACACGGTCGATTCTGCCAATCAGATTCATATTCGTACCGTTTTTCAGCGGAAAAGAAATCGATGGCAGCTTCCCTTTTGGTCCAAATTCAAGCTCTAAATCAATTGGCGAGAAACCGCTATGTTTGGCATGTTCGCTTAAAATAAGAGAAGCTCTGCTAATGATTTGTTCTAGCTTTCTTTTTATATAATGATGTCTATTAGTACTAAGCAATATCTCATTCTGCAATTTAGGTGCGAGCATTTCTACCGCATCTCTTGCTAAACTTTCACATTGCTCTCTTGTTAAACTAGACCACATTAACTCTTGATGCATAACTGTTTCCGCAATATATTTTAAAGCTGCATGAAATAAGTCACCAATAGCAGGCGCTTCTAAACGATATACCTGCCGTTCACGAAGCTTTAATCCATGGGTAGCAAAATGCGAAAATGGACAAGCATGAAATAACTCCATTCTCGAAACACTTGCTGATATGGTATCTCCATACAATTCACTGCTTGTTTGTTCCGATAATTTCTCGGTTTTATTTTGATAAGTTAAACTAGAAAAAACCTTTTTGGCTGGTTCTCTCCAATTTGGGTGTTCGATATACTCATTGTAAACATCCCACCAGAAATCATAGATAGGATACTCTCTTTTCTTCAAATAAAGCTGGCCAGTAAGGTAAGACAAAGTTGTTTGTAAATGAACCACATAATCAAGCTGGCCTTCTTCTGACAATTCTTTCGGATCAGACATATAATAGACAGTTTCAGCTTTTGGAAATAGATCCTGCATTCTTTTGATATAAGTAGATGGCAAGATAGACTTTCCTTCATCGTTTGCCAGTGGATAGGTTAAATAAAGATAATCCGTTGGCGTTGTAAATGCTTTGTATGCAAGAAACTCCTCGTCTAATAACCTTGTTTTGCTTGTAGGAGCAAGCTTCATCCCTTTTTGTTGTAATGATTCTCTATCTGTGTCTGCAAGTATGCCCTCATCCTGAAATCTCGATGGAAAAACACCCTCATTTAGACCGATAACAAACGCAACCTTTATATCATTTAAACGAGACTGTTCTAAGTCAGCAATCAATACTTGATCCAGTGCTGGAGGAACAAGAGAAAACTTTAATGTATCTAGCCCTGCACTAATCACCGTTGCAAATTGCTTGGTTGAAAATTCCTCTTCCCCTAGTATCTCCACAAATTGATCTAATAGATCTACTATACTGTTCCATGCTTGATCATGCTCTCCAGCTTTTACTAGCTCCCCTTTGCTTTCTAACTCATTCTTCCAATACTCCATCTTCACCGGCACTTCTAGCTCTTCTAAAAATAAATATAGTGCTTCACATTTCGCTCTGCCGTTTTTCCCTCTTTTCAAGCGGTTTTGAAGGCGGATTAGAGGCGCAGTTAAAGAGAGACGCAGCTCATTTAATTCTTGTTCGAATTCCTTTTCTGCGTCCGTCTGCACACCTTGTTCAAATTCCAGCCCCTTAATTCTTCGATACTTCCAGCGTTCTTTTGAAGTCCACTTACTTCCCTTTATTCCATATGCAAGACAATAGTTTTCAAGCCTGTCTACTTTTTCTCTAATATTATTTTTGCGTTCATGAAGTGGAAATAGTAACTCTGTTTTTATCGAACGAAACACAGGCTCATAGCGCCAATTTGTATCGAAAATTTCTAAAGAGGAACGGATCAGCTCCACCAAAGGATGATCATGCATTCGACTTTTCTGATCAATAAATATTGGTATATGATAATCTCTAAAAACAGTTTCTATAATATTTTGATAAGCTGACAAATTACGAGAGAGTAAACTAATCTCTCGATAGCGATAATTTTTATGTCTAACGAGTTTTATGATTTCCCGTGCAACCCCTTCTATTTCTGCACGCGGATTTACGCTTTCAGCAAATTTAATAGTTGTATCTTTAGTAAAAGCTACAGCTGGTCTACTATCAAAATGACTCTCTATATGAACTAACGATGGATGGCTATTTTTTTTGAATTCCGTAAGCTTGATAACCTCGACTTTCACTCCTAACTGCTTAGCCATTGCTTGGATTGTTTGGAAGGATTCTGTTGTCATTCGGAATAAACTTAAGTCATCATTTTGGAAAGTAAAAGGATCTAATGTATTCGTAATCGTCACCTTTTCACATGTATGCATTAACTGCTGAATGATTAAATACTCTTGAGGCGTAAAACTATAAAAACCATCAATGTAAATTTCAGCATTTTGCAAATAAGAGGACTCGCTAATCTTTTCCGCAAGCAAACGGAAATAATCCTCACCATCAATGTAATTTCCAATTATTCTTTCTTCAAATTTTTCATAGATTAATTCAAGGTCACTGATTTTATCCTGTAAAGCTTTGGTTGCTTCTTTTGTTCCTTCTAATTGTGCTTTCGTTGCTAACAGTTCCTCTGGAGTAACAGTATATCTTCTAAATTCCGTGACTAATTGTTCTACCTGATCAATAAATCCGTTCTTATCGGCAACCTTTTTAAATAGAGTTAGGTCATTTTTATTCTCTTCTATAATTTTTCGAATCAACATGCTTACACCCATACTATTGATGTGATAGCGGCTGATTCCGCCTGTTTCTTGCAACACTCTCCATGCAAGGCGGGTAAAACTATATACTTGTGAACGAAACATTCCCTGAACATTCGAGCCAGACAACAAACGTTGATCTGACATAAAGGTCATCTGATCTGGAACGATATAAATAATCGGATTCCCTTCTGGATTTTCAGCAAGTTTCGCTTGGATTTCTTCTATACAGAACGTTGTTTTCCCAGTACCAGATCGACCTGTTAATAAGCGGACAGTCATCCAAAATCCCCCCCTTTTTTTCTATCTCCATTATTTTTTCTCTGTAATTATCATCATAACATAGAAACACATGTTTCTATAGAAAAGTGCTGCTGGATAATTTTTCTCTTTTTCTAAGCGTTAATTTTAACAAAAAAATGCTGGGACATAAGTATCCCAGCTTAAGGTAGACCCAAACAATTATACAAAGATACAGATTCATATAATTGTTTGGCTATTTTATTAATTAAAAAAAGATGCTTACGTCCTACTCTTCCCTAAAAGGAAAATTGTATTTCATTAAATGGCCAATAGCGCAAGCTGACTTTCCCAACTACTTGGTCAATAGAAATAAATCCGAAATGTCGGCTATCCCAGCTCCCTAATCGATTATCCCCTAATACAAATAATTTCCCCTTCGGAACTGTAACTTCTCCAGTAATCTCTTTTAATGTAAAATTCCCTGTCAGCCTTCCTGAAGATACTTGTTTGCGGTAGTCATCTAAGAAAGGCTCCTCATACTTTTTCCCATTTATAAATAGGTGGTCATCTCTATATTCTACTTTATCTCCAGGGATGCCAATTACTCGTTTCACATAATCATCATTTTTATTTGCATGAAAAACAATAATATCAAAGTGATTAAAATCAGTCATTTTATAACCAACTTTATTAACAACTAATTTATTTCCGTCCTGCAGGGTAGGCATCATCGACTCGCCTTCCACTACATAATTGGAGAAGAAAAAAGCACGAATTATAATAAAGATGATAATTCCGATAGCAAATGCCTTTAACCATTCTATGCTTTCTTTCTTTATTGCTTCTTTCAACCTCTATCTCCTCCAAACAATATTTACAAACCATTTTTTAATGGCTTCTCTCTTTCTCATCAATCCCTACATTATTCATTTTCATTTCGATTCTTTTTCCAATAAACCAAAGAATAAAGATAGCAATCACAACAGGTATCGTACGTAATGGCTGAGCAATCATGGATCGTAAATCATAACCAATAAAGCTAATCGTACTAATCATAACAAGCTTACCAGCGATTACTGCCAGAATATATTGGCTTGTACTAATTCTCGATAAACCAGCTACTATATTTACAAGTGCAGATGGTGTAAATGGAAAACATAAAAGCAAGAACAAAGGACCAAATCCATGTCTTTCAATCCAGATCATTGGCTTCTGCACTTTTTTATGATTACTTAAAAATCTCAGCATTCTTTTTTTTCCATATTTCCTAATAATCGAGAATACAAGCAATGCTCCTAAAATTGTTCCAACCCATGAATAGAGAAATCCCAGCCAAAATCCAAATGCGTTCACATTAGCCATAATAAAAACAAACAGCGGCAAAAAAGGTAAAAACGCTTCTATCAGCGGCAGCAGGACCCCTGGCAACGGTCCAAATGAACGATAACTATCAATTAAATCCATTATTCTATCAAGTGTAAACCATTCTTTCATTAAGTTTATATCCATGAGCACAAAACCCCTTGTATAACTTACGCATCTTTTCGTATGTGTATTCTTTCAATAGTGTTGATTTTTTAATTAATCCAATAAAATACAAGGATCATTCCGCTCCTTATATAGCCATTCTCATTTTAACATCGGCAGACCCAAAATTCCCCTGCCTTTTCCATTTTATTCATACATTGCTAATAAACATAAAGAGTATGTTAAAAAACACTCCATTTATTGCGCTAGAAATTCTTTTATCGCTGCTTTATTCGCTTCTAAATCGACAGATAATACAGCTGCCCCATTCACTCTCATATCTTGAAAAGTTCCGTCTACTGGAACTCTTAACGATTCTACCTCATGACTTTTTGAAGTCAGTAAATCTTTCCCGATAAATAGCATGTCGCCAGTATCCATGCTCGTATTAATATATGGCATAATAACTCCTGCCAATTTGGGTAATTTTGCAAATGTTTGAACCGCAGAAACTTGATCAGCGATTGCTTGTAATGTTTTTTGTTGTCTTGATACTCTGCCAAAGTCTGATTCTGCATCGTGTCGGAAGCGTACATATCCCAGTAACTGTTTTCCATTTAAATGTTGTAGTCCCGGCTCTAATGTCACACCAATATTTTTAGACATTTGCTTTTCTACATCGATCTCTACACCATTTGGGAATGCTTCATCAATTACTGCTTCAAATCCTTCAAAATTTACAATTGCATAATATTGTAAATCTATATCAAAATTTTGTTTAATGGTTTGTCTTAGTAATTCAGGACCATCAATCGTATATGCTGTATTGATTCTACCTTGTCCATATCCTGGTATATCTACATACATGTCTCTCATTAACGATATGATTTTATATGTTCCTTTATCTGGATGATATTGGGCAATCATAATTGTATCTGTTCTAGATTGCTTTTCGCCTTTACGCTGGTCGCTTCCCAGTAAAAGAATATTCGTGCCCCCATTACTATCTTTTTCCCCATTAAATTCATATTTAACCTCGTCTATTCCTATCTTCCCTAACGATTGCTTTTCGCCTTGCTTAAATTGAAAAATACTATATATAGTTACAGCTAGTATAAATAGAATAAGGAATAGAAAGAAGACTCTTCCTTTTCGTAATCTCCTTCTTTTCTTTCCTTTTCTATACTCCGCTCTCCCCATTTCTTTTAATCCTTTCTATATCAATCTCATTTTTTAATTATTTCATTATTAATTGTAACCTTCGCAAAAAATTTATAGACCTTCTTTTCCATGTAAATTCCTACTGTTATCTAGCCCCTTAATTGCTTTGTCATTATCTTTCTTTTTACTATCATATCAAAAAATGCTCCATTCTACATTTTTTTCTGCTTAAAATTACATTGCAAGGTAACATTGTCCTTTTTCTCTCTTTTTCCATATACGCTCCTCTTAAAATTTCTCTTCCAAAAGAATATTCTTATATCAACAAAAAGAGGGCACCCAACGGCGCCCTCTTAATTTCTTATATATACTCTAAAAACCAATTGTTAATATAGTTTAATCTTTCTATTCGAAGTGCGGGTTTGCCACTCCTGGAAAGTTCATGATTTGATTCTGGAAAACGGACAAATTTTGTTTCTTTCTTTTGTACCTTTAAGGCAATAAACAACTGTTCTGCCTGTTCAATTGGACAACGATAATCTTTTTCACCATGTAATATTAGTAAAGGTGTTTGTATATTATTTACATAGGCTAACGGAGAATGCTTCCACAGTGTTTCTATATCATTTAAATCTGCTTTTATTTGCCAATCAGTGAAGTAATACCCTATATCACTAACCCCATAGAAACTAATCCAATTAGAGATCGAGCGCTGTGTAACAGCTGCCTTGAAACGGTCTGTATGTCCAACAATCCAGTTTGTCATAAAGCCGCCATAGCTTCCCCCTGTAACCCCTAGGCGAGAAGCATCAATAAAATCAAATGTTTCTATTGTATAATCAACGGCATCCATAATATCTTCATAATCCTTTCCACCATAATCTCCACGTACAGCATCTACAAATTGCTGTCCATATCCATGGCTTCCTCTCGGATTAATAAATAATACAGCAAAACCATTGGAGGCTAATGTTTGAAATTCATGAAAATAAGAATTAGCATACATTGCATGCGGTCCTCCATGAATCTCTACTACCATCGGATATTTTTCGCCCTCTTTAAAACCTTGTGGCTTCATTAACCACCCATGAAGCTCCCAACCATCCCGAGACACAAATTGAAGCGGCTCTGCTTCAGAGAAAGCATGAGTTTCCGCAAACTCCTTATTTATATTTGTTATTTGCTGAGTTTCGCCAGTCTCTAAATTTAATGTATATAAATCTCCGGGATGTGTAGGTGTGCTAATAGCCACTACCGCTTTTTTTAAACTGCCTCCTGTAGATAAACCATAAACATGCTGGTTATCAATAAGAGATGGATAGATAGCTCCAGAAGTATTTCCAAAATAAACAACTGTATTTCCGTGATCTGTTGCTAAAAAGGTAAAACTTTCATTGTCCTCTCCCCACAGCATACCAGGCGTTACAGTTCCCTGTTGAAAATCACCGATTGCATAATCCCCAACATTCACATCCCATTCTGGAGTTAAGCATTGTAGAGAATCCGTTTCTATCTCATACACCCATAGCTGAGATAGGGTAGCATTTTCATACTCTCTGCCGCTCCCTATTAATCCTAATCTTCTACTATCAGGAGTCCATGTTGCTTTTCCGTAATTTCCATTGCTTTCCGTAATCTTCTTCCAACTGTCTTCTTTTCTATTATAGAGATAAATATCAGAGATAAAACTGAAATCCTTTTCTTTGCTTTCATCTGCACTAATTGCTATGTATTGCCCATCAGGTGACCAGCTTTGCAAATAATAATTATTTTCTCCAGAAGTAAGTTGTGTGATTGTTTTATTCTTAATATTTAAGACAGCAATATGATCATAACTGCCATCCCAAAAGCCCTTTCCGTCTGATTTATATTTCATATTTGTCACTTCTAGAGCAGAGAGCTTTTCCTCCTTCTCGTCTGTTTTCATCTCTTTATTTTCTACTGTTTCTCCTTTTTTTAAATAGCATTGAAAAGCTATTTCTGTCCCATCAGGTGACCATACTGGATTACTCACTCCGTTCGCTAAAGCAGTAAGCTGCTCCGCTTCTCCACCTTTTTTATTTAATAAAAATAATTGATTTGTTCCAGAACGATTAGAAATAAAGACAACTTCTTCTCCAGTCGGTGACCATCTTGGAGAATGATTTCGATGTTTCCCAAACGTCCATTGCATTGTTTCAAGTGTGTTTAGATCTTTATGATAAATATTGGAATAATATTTATCAGTCTCTTTGCAAATGGAAGTGACTACATACAAACATTCTTCCCCTTTTACTTGAGGATCCACCACAGATTTTAATTCATATAAATCTTCTGCATTTATTCTTTTACTTTCTTTCACTTCCATCTTCCTTCCTTATTAAAATAATTATATATTTCGACAACTGAAATACCTTTCCCTTCTTCAGCTGCCTTTTTTCTTTTCTATATTTTATCAAAGATAGCAATTGAGCCTCGTACATTACAGAGGCAAATCTTTAACCCACCCGAAAATTGTCATTATTCACTTGAAAATAGGAAATAAAAAAGGTATGATCATAAAAAGAGAACAAATGTTCTGTTTTATATTGAAGGAAAGGGGTAACGAGTATGACAAGAATTCCCGAA
Organism: Niallia sp. FSL W8-0951; assembly: GCF_038006525.1. Classification (NCBI taxonomy): domain Bacteria; kingdom Bacillati; phylum Bacillota; class Bacilli; order Caryophanales; family Bacillaceae; genus Niallia; species Niallia sp. FSL W8-0951. The sequence continues at coordinate 14,593 of NZ_JBBOVK010000001.1, read as the reverse complement.
ATAGAAAGAGATGTTATGGAAAAAGCTATTTATCTTCCTATGCTTTTAACAATACTTAATCGAGATCTGCAGGTCATCAAAATAAGTAATTTAAAATTAAAACAACCTTATATAGATTTACTCGAAAATGCAATGAAAGTAGTACAATCGGAGTTAAGAAAAACGAAGAATTATATGTATAAGCATACAATGAAGATTCAAGAAGTAAATCGTGATGAAGCATTTACCATGTTTTTATTTATTTATAACGGCTATGAAGAATATCATAACTACTTTAACCCCCGCCTTCGGAATAAAGTTCAGGAATTATTGGAGCATTATTTATACAAAAGGTTTACTATTAGCTAACAAAAACAAATAAAAAAAGTTCAATTACTATCCTGCTTTTTTTTATACATCATTTGAGCTTCTGCTAATTTTTTTTGTTTATCCACCAGTAAACTTTTATATGTTAACTTGGGATTAATACTTGCTTCATGATTATAACGCTGTAATGTTTTAAGAGAATTTGTCCGCATTATCTGATTTCTTAGGGTATAGAGCGAAACCCCTATTTCTACACTTTGCAAATTTTGAAACGTTATTCTTACCTTAGAAGCTTCTATTTTTTTGGTATCAAGAATATGATGAAGAGAAATCCATGCACAGTTGTTATTCCTAGGAGAATGAGTGGGAAAAAAATAAACGGAATTAAAATCATCAATTACAATTGGAAGTTTATGATAATAGGTCATTAGTTGGCGAGTCCCCTCCCTTCTCCCTTCATAAGAACTTCCCAGATAACCACATGTTGCTTTCACAATCATTAACGGACTAAGTTTGCATAAGAAAACATTATTATGTTCATATACCTTTGAATAGATATCGCCATTAGCTACAATGGAAGGCAAGACTGCAAGCGTATGATAATTAATATAATACTTATCGACTATTAAATAATTTTCTTCCAACGATAAATCCTCCTTTTTTTAGTAATCTTCCCCTATAATAGCACTTTTTACCTAATGAAACTTAAGACAAAATAATTTTTCAGAATATAGACATACTTTATAATCAAATTTCATAATTTTAAAAAAACAAATTGATAATTATCCATTTCTCCCATATAATATTAAAAAGGCATCAGGAGGGAAAGACAATGAATGATAAGTCCTATACTGAGTTTACAAAGTTAAGTGGCCAGAAAAAAAACACAAATACTTATGTAAAAGACCTCTATATTGAAATGTTGCTTTCTGAAATTCAATTAAATAATGAAAAAGCAAATTTGATGTCCTTGATTGATAAAGCCATTGATGAACATGACAGAGAAACATTCAACGAACTGAGCAGCGAATTTAATTTATTATGTAAGCGCTTCGGAACTTGATAATAGTGGATTATTTTAAAGCCAAAGGATGTTCTTAAAGAGTCTAATCACCTACTATGATTAAATTCTTTAAGACATCCTTTATTTTTGGATTATTATTTTTTCTGATTTTGTAATCGAATGCTTTCTTCTTCCAGCTTACTAATTCTCTCCAGCATCGTCGGATGGCTATAGCGGAATATTTTTACCAATAAAGGTGGATTCACTTCACTCAGTCCGGTCTTTGCTAGCTTCTGAAATGTAACAATACCCGCCTCTGGATTTTCTGTTAATTCGACTGCATAATGATCAGCTCTTTTTTCCTCATATCTTGAAATGACATTAGTTAATGGGTTTACAGCAAATAGCAGCATCGAAATTAATAAAAGAATTAAAGGGAAGGACTGTATATCCTCTACTTTTACAATTTTAAGTTCTGTCCCCCATCGATTTACAATCCAGTGCAGCAATTTATAAATAAAATACAAACCAAATAAAGAGGAAAATAAGGAGATACCTATTCCTATATAAATATGTTTTTCTACATAATGAGCCATTTCATGTGCCATTACAAATAAAATTTCGTCATTATCTAATTCCTTTAAACTAGTATCCCACAGCACAATTCTTGCATTGCTCCCTATCCCTGTAACATAAGCATTTAACGCCCTCGTTTTATCTGACATATTTACTTCAAAAACATGCTCTGCTGGAATATTAGAAGCACTCGCAAGCTTCAATATCTCTGCCTCTAATTCTTTATCCTTTAAAGGGGTGAAATCATTGTATAGCGGGTCAATGACGACAGGCTGAATAAACGTGAGAAATAAAGTAAAAGGAATGGATAGTACCCAGGCATAAAGCCACCACCTCTTTTGACTCTTGCTCATTAGCCAGTATAAGACGGAAACAATAAGAAACATAATGACATAATTCACCCAAAAATCAATGAATTGATCCTTCATCCAAGAAGGAAAGCTCTGGGTAGAAATATGATAGGTTTTCGATACAGAATAACTAATATAACTAAGTGGAAAGGTAATAATAAAGGCAGTTATATTCAGCCAAAATAAGTAAATAGCCGTTTGTATCGACTTATATTTCGCAGAAGCCTCTCCCCATTTTTTAAATACTTTGGAAAAACCAAATAACAAAACAAATAAGTAAAAAAGCCATTCAAATGGTGTAGAAATAAAAAACAAGAAGTTCCTTACCCGTGAATATTCCCCACTTAATACTAATTCTCTGCTATTTAAAAAGGTACTTGGATCTGCTTGGGATCCTTGATATTCAAAGGGCAAAGCTGGACTAGTATATTGAAATAAATACCAATAAAAAAACAAACCGTATAACACATAGGCAACTACTGCATAAAAGCCAATTTTTCTAGTCATAATCTCCCTCCTGCCTGCCTAGTACAACCTATTATTAATAAGTAGTCCAAAAAGAATTTTTTTAGAACTAAAAGGAGATATTTTCACTATTTATTTTGATGTAAAAAAAGCGTATCCAGCTCTCCGTTGCACTCTTACTTTCAAAAAGGGTATAAAAAAAGCATCCAAAATAAGAAGAAACCTTCTATCATTTAAGATGCTAAAAATTATTCTTCTATATAATCAATAAATCAATTGCAGAAAATCTTCTTTTGTCACATTTCCAAAATAATGCTTTATGGAAATATCGCCTAATGCCTTTTCTAATTCGGAGCGGTCATAGCGGACCCCGATCAGTCGTTTTTCAATATCTTCTACATCGCCAACTCCAAAGAAATCACCATAAATTTTGCAGTTTTTCACAATTCCTTTTACTACATCAAATCTTACATCGATTTGACCAACTGGGAAACGATGTGAATGCTGTAAATTGAATTTAGGAGATTTGCCATAATTCCAATCCCAATTTTGATATCTTTCTTTAGATAATTGATGAATTTTTTCCCAATCTTCTGCTGTTAAGACATATTCTTGAATATTCTCTTCCCCTTCAAAAAGATAGCTTAATAACAGGCTGCGAAATTCTTGAATGGATATTTTTTCTGGAAGAAATTCAGTAATGTTTGCTACTCTGCTTCTTACTGATTTAATCCCTTTGGATTCGATTTTGTCTTTTTTCACTTTTAGCGCTGACACAATATGATCCATTTCTGAATCAAATAATAATGTTCCGTGCGTAAACATTCTTCCTCTTGTAGAAAATTGTGCATTGCCAGAAATTTTTCTACCTTCAGCAAGAAGATCATTACGACCACTTAATTCAGCATTTACTCCCATGCTTTTAAGTGCTTGAACAACAGGCTCGGTGAATTTTCTAAAGTTATGAAAGCTATTCCCGTCATCTTTCGTGATAAAGCTATAGCTTAAATTACCTAAGTCATGATAGACGGCACCGCCGCCAGATAATCTTCTAACAACATGTATGCCATTTGACTCTACATAATCAGTATTAATTTCTTCTATCGTATTCTGGTTTTTCCCAATAATGATAGAAGGTTCATTTATATAAAATAAAAGATACGTTTCATTTATGTCTAAGTTTTTCAAAGCATACTCTTCAATTGCTAGATTAATGCGTGGATCTGTTATCCCTTTATTATCTATAAACAGCATAAAAAGACACCCCTTATAATTTTGTAGAATTATATCCAATTTTCCCGAATTTAATTACCCTTTTATACTATAACGAAAAAACGGGAAATAATCACTTCATTTGTACTTTTTTCATCGAATTGGCAAAGTTTAAGAAATGGAGTGATCTTTTAGACACCATATAAAAAGCTGCAACTATGTATCTTCCCCACACTCTATCAAGGTTTCGCACAATAGAGGTAACTTAAGAAGATATAAAGTTAGCAGCTTTTTCAAATTATTCTACTGTTACTTCTACTTCCTTATTTGTATAATACCGTTTGTATTTAAAAATAAAATAAACAGCTGTACCTGCAAAGAATACAAGTGGGTAAATACCAAGAATCTCTGCATTATGCCACATAAAGTCCATATCACCAGTAGAGATAACTGCTTTTAATCCAGCTACTGAATAAGACATTGGCAATAGATTGTGAATATGTTGTAAAACATTTGGTATTAACTCTAATGGGAAAGTACCCGCACTTGTTGTTAATTGGAAAATCATGATGATGACGATAATAAATCGTCCTGGGTTTCCAAATAAAGTAACCAAAAATTGAATAATCGAGAAAAACACTAAACTAGTTAGAATGGTAAATAGGATAAACAATGGTACACTTTCCACTTCCATTCCTAAGATGACTAGCAACACAAAGGAGGCAACTAAAGCCTGTAAGATTCCTACCCCAATCAAAATAATCGTTTTGCTTAAGAACCAACGAATTCCACTTTTTGGCTGTTCTTCTGGTTCTGCAAAAGAGAACACAATTGAGAGCATTAATGCACCAACAAATAGTCCTAGCGAAATGAAATATGGAGCTAAGCCAGTTCCATAGTTTGGCACATCCGATACTTTGTCTTGGTCAACTAAGATTGGTTCAGCTATCATGTCATATGTTTTTTCATCAGAATGGATGGAACTTGCTTCCTCAGCTCCGTCTGATAATTTAGACGAAAGCTCCTTGCTTCCATCTAATAAGGATGATGTTCCATTTACCAATTCTTTTGATCCATCTTTGAGCAAATTGGTTCCATCTGATAAAGCAGTCGATCCTGTTGCAAGTGTATTCATCCCTGATACTAAAGTATTTGCACCAGAAGACAATTTAGTAGAACCATCAACAGCTTTTGCGAATTCAGAAGCATACTTATTCATACCAGCCACAAATTGTTCCTGACCAGCTACCTGCTGTTTTACCCCATTTTCTAGCTGGCTGCTTCCATCACTTAACTGATTAATGCCTGTTTGCAATTGTTTTTGCCCTTTATTTAAGTCTGTTATGCCATTAGACAAGCTTGTTCCGCCGGCTGCAAGCTGGTCTGCTGCTTGACTTAACGCTTTTGTATTGGTGGCAATCGAAGAACTGCCGTCCACCAACCCTTTAAGTGCTGCTACAAGCTGCTGCTTATTTTCTTCTGGCAAACCTTGCAGCATGGGCATTATCGCATTAATTGTTTCCTGTAAGGTTGTTGCACCTTCATGCAACTGATTAGCTCCAGCAGCTAATTGTTCTGATTTATCGCTCCAGTCTGTTAAGCCTTGTGTTAAAGTATTGGAGCCTGTTTGCAGCTTATTTGTCCCTTCTATTAACGAAGGAATATTTGCTTTAACTGTGTTGATTCCATCTTTGGCTTGCGAAACACCATCAAGAATTGCCTGGTCTCCCCCTTGCAGTTTCTGTGCAGCATTATTTAATTCCCCTTGGGCTGATTGCAATTGCGTTAATCCTTGCTTTAAATCATCTGCTCCATTGGCAAGCTCTTTCACTCCATTATTAGCACTATTAACACCATCGGAAAATTGTATAGACTTTTCAGCAAGTGTTTCTAGATTTTTATACACTTCTTCTGTACCCGATTTTACTTTATCTGTTCCATCTTTTAAATCTTTTGCACCATTACTTGCTGTTTTTAAGCCGTCTGACATTTCCGTAATATTTTCAAAAATAGATTCCGCATAGGTTTCTGTCACTTCTTTACTAACACCTTGCTTTATTTTTTCAATTGCGGAATTCCCTATTTGAGAAGAAATAAAGTTATATCCTGGATTAGAAACATATTTTAGATCCAATTTTTGTGGATTATCTTCAAGTAATGTTGTCGCATTATCGGAAAAATCCTTAGGGATTTCTATCAGCATATAATACTTCTGATTTTTTAAATTTTTATAAGCAGTTTCTTTATCGACAAATTTAAAATTAAAGTCTTCGCTGTCCTTTAAATTTTCCACTAAATCTTTTCCAATATCTAATGTTTTTCCATTCATCTCTGTCCCAGTATCTTCATTCACAACGGCAACAGGCAATTTATCTAAGTTTCCATAAGGATCCCAGAAGGCCCATAAATAAATACCAGCATATAATATCGGAACAAACACAATAGCGATAACAGAGATCAGCATCATTTTATTTTTAAAAATAGAGGACAGCTCTGCCTTTAGTAAACTTTGTTTCATATAATTCCCTCCATTTTTAATCAATCATTTATCCTTTAAAAAACAATTCTAATAGCTTAGTTAAAAGAAAAACATCCTGGTTATTAACTTTAATAACTAACAGACTATTTTCTCATTTATTAAGCGGGTTTGCTAATCCATGAAATAAATGTAATTCAAAACTAGAAGCTATTTCCTCTGTAGTAAGAGGTGGATGTTGTTTCTCCCACTCAAAAATAAGCGCTAAGTATACTTTAATAATAATAAAGGATGTCAACTCTGGATTCTGGGTTTCAATCTCTCCTTTATCTATCGCTTCTTGTACACGTGTTTTCATATAATTTAAGATCGCATTTTCTAAATGGCTAATTACTTCCTTTACTTCCAGTGTACCAATTTCTCGCTGTTCTTGAAAAAGCTTAACCGTCAGATGATGCTCTTTACGGTATTCAAGCATATTCATCAGTGCACGATGGGCATTTTCCATAAACGTAGAAGAAGGATCAAATGACTCATCTGCTCTTTCCTTCATTTCTTTAATTAAATCATTAACAATTTCAAAAAAGAGCTCCTCTTTATTTTTAAAAAAAGTATAAATCGTTCCTTTTCCTACATTTGCAATTTTAGCGACATGATCCATAGTTGTTGCTTTATAACCAAACATAGAAAATGATTTAGTCGCCGCTTCTAAAATAAGCTTCCTACGATCAACAGCCAAATATTCCACCTCTTTCTTTCCATGCGAATAAAAACAGTTTCTCCAGTTATGTAGAAGAGATTTTCTCTCCAACCATTTATTCGCACTTATTCGCCATTTATGCATTCATTATTGATTCACCACAAAACTGACTAAAATAACATTTCGGTCAGTTAGTACAAAAAAGAATATATCACAGAGTTAAACCCGTTGCAACAAAAGAAACCAAGTGATTTTCGAAAAAATCACTTGGTTCCGTTTACAATATAATAACATCAACAAAAAATAATTTACGGCACTTTACCCTTTAATAGGTACTGCAATTTCTTTTAAAACCACTGTTGCTAGTGCGTCAATAAATTCCGGCTGAGCATTTGGCATTTTTGGTCGATAATAGCTTGCTCCAACTTCTTCCGTCACAACAAGGCACTCGTAATCATTGTCATATAAGACTTCTAGATGTTCCGCTACAAATCCTACTGGCACATATACAAATGCTTTATATCCATATTTCGCATGTAAATCTCTTGTTAAATCCTGGACATCTGGACCAAGCCAAGGATCTGGTGTATTTCCCGCACTTTGCCAGCCTAGATAATAAGTAGATATACCTGCTCCCTTTGCAATTAACTCTGCTGTATCCTTTAATTGGTCTGGATAAGGATCTCCATATTGAAGGATTTTTTCTGGCAAACTATGCGCAGAGACAATTAACGCTGCATTTTCTCGTTCTTCTTGTGACATTTTAGCGTATGTCTCTTTTAATTGATTAATCCAATAACGAATAAATTTGGGCTCCTTATACCAGCTTTCGATACTATGAATGGTTAAGCCCCCTAATTTTTCTGCTTCTTCTTTAGCACGATTATTATATGCCTTAATACTAAAGGTAGAGTAATGAGGGGCTAACACAATACTCACTGCTTCTTCGATTCCATCTTCATGCATCATCTTTACTGCATCTTCTACAAATGGTTCAATATGCTTCAATCCTAAATACATTTTAAATTCAATATCATCTTGTATCTCATTAAGATGTGCTTCTAAACCCTTTGCTTGTTCCATCGTAATTTTTGCTAATGGAGAAATGCCGCCAATTGCTTCGTAGCGACTTTTTAAATCTGCCAGCATTTCATCTGTCGGCTTTCTACCATGTCTAATATCTGTATAATATCTTTCAATATCTTCTTCCTTATATGGTGTACCATATGCCATAACGAGAAGCCCCATTTTTTTTCGACTCATTTTTCATTACCTCGCTTCTTTCTATTATTTTGTATCTTTTTGATTTTAGCTATCCTTAAAATCCCTTTTATTTGCCTGAGCGCTTACTACTTAGTAAGTCACCGGAATATTCATGAATAAAACCAGTCAATTTTTTCAAAACAGCTGGATCTACATCTGGGAACACACCATGTCCTAAATTAAAGATAAAGCCTTGCTGCTCTATTCCCTGTTCAATGATTTGCTTTGCTTTTTCCTCAATAACACTCCATGGTGCAAGAAGTACTGCGGGATCTAAATTTCCTTGTACAGCTTTGGTTACTCCCATTTTTCTTGCTTCTGATATAGGTAAGCGCCAATCTAGCCCAACTACATCTAAGGAAAGATCATTCCATTCAAGCGCCAAATGACTCGCCCCGACTCCATGCATAATGAAAGGAACATTTTCATTCTCCAGCTCAGAAAAAATCCTATTCATGACCGGCTTTATAAATAATCGATAGTCCTCCACATTTAAAGCACCTACCCACGAATCGAATATTTGAATCGCACTAGCACCTGCATTAATTTGCGCCTTTACGTAGGTAACCACCATATTACCAAGCTTTTCCATTAAAGCATACCAAGCTTCTGGTTTAGCATACATAAACGCTTTTGTCTTATGATAGTTTTTGGATGGTCCACCTTCAATCATGTAACTAGCAAGAGTAAAAGGAGCGCCGGAAAAGCCTATTAACGGAACATTTAATTGTTCGGTTGTAAGCAGTTTAATCGTGTCAAGGACATATTTAATATCTTGCTCAGGATGTAACATACCAAGTCTTGTAATATCCTCCATTGACTGAATAGGATTCTCTATCACAGGTCCGATTCCTGATTTTATTTCCACATCAACCCCAATGGCCGGAAGCGGCGTCATAATATCTTTATATAATACTGCAGCATCGACATCATACTGATCAACCGGCAATTTCGTAACATAAGCACATAGCTCTGGCTGATGCGTTATTTCAAATAAAGAATATTTCTCTTTAATTGCTCGGTATTCAGGCTGCGAGCGGCCTGCCTGTCGCATATACCATACCGGAACATATTCAGTGGGCTGTCCTTTTGCCGCTTTAATAAATGTATCTTTCATCTGTTTATTCATCCTTTTGATGTCCACCTTTCAAAGGTATGTATTTCGTTCTATATAGTGATTAACGTTTTTTATTTATAATAATTATTAAGTTATAATATTTATAAATAATATGCAAGTAAAAAGTTTTTTAAACAAATTTTTTTATGAACAACATTTGTTTCCAAGTTATTACCATCCCAATAAAAAGGAATGCCTGTCCTAGACATCCCATTCTTTTTTTTACTATATGTAAAAATCTTCTTTCCCAATCATGCATATATTTCAATAATATATCTTTTTTACTATCTTTGCATAGATAACTTATCACTTTGTCACAATTTAGACATTTTTTACCCAAAATTAAAGGAGATTACACCTCTTTTGCTAATTATAGGCAGCGCATACAAAAAGTTAAATCATGAGAACATAAGGGAAAAGCTTTAAATGGAACTAGGCATCTCGAATAACACGGTAGTTAATGTTAATATACAAATGAGAATAGTTTAAGAGGGTTTTATCGTAACTTTCCGCTTTCTATTGTATGCTTAAAATATCCTTATGACTTGGAGGGAGATTAGTGAATATCTATCTTACTAGCGGAACCTATGATTATTTAGGGAAAAAATACGAAAGTAAGTTTTCGAATGAAACATTGTTATTAATGCAGGAAGAAGCCAGCGATCGGGCGATACTACTACACGAAAGTCAAGCTCCTTCTTTCTTCCAAGAACCAAGAAGCTATGACATTTTATTCAGTTATGGAATGTTAGAAAATAAAGGGTTTATTACCATGAATCATATTCCAGTAAGTGAAGAAAATAAACCTGTTTTCGAGCATAAGATGATGAAGTACTTTACATCTATCCCAAACAAAACAATGACAGCTATACGCTTCCTTCGTCCTGCTAAGGGAGACACCTATATCCTCTTTTGTCTATGGGAAGAAAAAGCGAATTATATAAAATGGAAACAGCACGAAGCAAATGTAGAAGCTCCCATAGGTAAGAGTAATGAAAAAAGCTGGAATAGTTCCCAGCATTCTATCTTTAATGGAAAACCGTATTTTGTACAATTAACGATTCCAAATGAAGAAAAAGCGTAATTAATCTAGTAGCCAGCTGAACTTATGACTATCTTGTTTTAATAATGCCATTCCTATTGGCATACACAGCAGCTTGGGTTCGGTCGGCTACTGCTAATTTCGATAAGATGTTGCTTACATGTGTCTTTACTGTTTTGATTCCAATATATAGTTCTTCACTAATAGCCTGATTAGTCATTCCTTCTCCAATACACATTAATACATCTAATTCTCTTTCTGTTAAATCATCATGTGGCTTTCTTTCTGTTGCTCGCAATTTTTTCACCATCACGTTAGCAACCTTTGGCTCAATCACTGCTTCGCCAGTATAGGCTTTCTTAATTGCTTGCACGACCTCTGTAGCACTTGCTGTTTTTAATAAATAACTAAATGCGCCTGCTTCTATTGCCGGAATGACTTGTGCTTCATCATAGAAGCTTGTAATTATGATTACTTTGCAGCTAGGATACTCTTTTAAAATAGCCTTTGTTGCTTCAATACCATTCCCGTTTTCCATTAATAAATCCATTAACACAATATCCGGCTTCTCCTTTAGTACAAGCTGAACTGCAGTCTGACCACTATTTGCCTCTCCCATAATGTGAATATTGGGTTCTGTCATTAGGTAAGAAATAATTCCTTTTCTCACCATTTCATGATCATCTACTACTACCACTCTAATCATTTTCCCACCCCTTTGTTGGCACTCGAATATCAATATAAGTTCCTTCTCCCATTTTCGAACGAAGTTCCATCACTCCACCAATTTCTTCACAGCGCTCTCTCATTGTCTTTAACCCATATGATGCAATTCTTTCTATCGTCGGATCAAAGCCTTTGCCATTATCACTTATATGTAGAGAAGCATATTCTTCTCGTTCTTCCAAAATGATTCTTACTTTATCTGCATGAGAATGACGAAGCACATTGGATAGGGCCTCTTGAACAATTCGAAAAAGATGTTCCTGTCCAGCCGTAGATAGACCATCTATTTCATCAATGCTTGCAGAAAAATGAAGCATTGTTTTTTCTTTCAGCTCTTGAATAAGCTTGATTATGCCATCACACAACGTATCATTGCTTAATTCAATCGGTCTTAGATGAAGCAGCAATGCTCGCATTTCCCCTTGCGCTTTTCCCGCAATCGAAACAATTTCCTGTAACTGCTGCTTGGCTAAAGCAGGATCCCGGTCAAAAATTTTATATGCAGCAGAAGACATCATATTTAATGCAAATAATTGCTGACTAACAACATCATGCAAATCCCTCGCCAGTCGTTGTCTTTCTTCTATTACTGCGGCATTGTGGGCTGTTTGCCCGAGCGTTGTTTTTTCATTTGCTAATCTCTGCAAAGAATGAATTTGCTCTTGTTGATAATCAGCGAGCTGATTAAGTTCTTCTTTTACATCATAAACATACTCACTTGTTGCAAGCGGCATTTTTGGCGGTATTTTTCCTCTCCTTAAAGATGATATAAACCAAAATATTTCATCTAATTGTTTCTTTATTTTACCGCTCCATTTAAAAGCAAAATAAAAACCCACCACTGTTATCAGAAAAAAAAAGATGGCAGCTAAGGCAAAACTCCCTATCCAAGACGTTGCAAAATTTGGAAGTAAATAGATACTTATAAATAGCAGCAAAGAAATAATCAAACTTGTTAAAATGATATTTCGATAATATCCATAACGACTAATTGTCTGTCTCATGTTTCCCCCTTATACCTTTTGCACTGTAATATCGCCAATATCAAGCAAAATATTTAGCTTTATTTTTTTTATTGCCTCTTCATAATAGGCAGATTTATGCTCCAGACTATTTCCAATTCCCTCCTTAACCGACTGCAGAATTCGTACTTCTCCAATCTTTACTTCGGCTTGAACATAAATGGCTAGATCATCTGGAACAATAATTTTCACATCCCCAATCCTCGCATGGATAAACAGCTCGGTTTCTCCTTCAGGAATAAAAGCTTTGCTAAAATCAATATAGACATCTCCTAACCCATGAGAAATTTCCATCGGTTCGACAGCCCAATTATCTGTATTATACTTAACATCTCCCATGCGAAAGGATTTCTTTGTATAACGTTTTCCGCCACTGTCATATTCAAAAGTGAACTTAGGTTTGATGAGTCCTAGTGCCATTAAAATAATAATTAATGGCCATAATTTCCAAAAATCGATAAATCTAAATTCTAATACTTGAAAACGATCCAAAAGGAGAAGAATAGAGAAAATAAGAATAAATAAGGTAAAAAATAAATTGCTTTTTCGTTTTAATGTTATTTGATAGAGCGAATACAGACCATAAACAAGCAGCAAAAACGGATATATTATGACAAATAATTTTTTTATTTCCAAGGAAATGACACCAATATTAACAAGTAATAAGATTACTCCTACAATAAGTAAACTAATAGAAAACATTATTTTGGAGATTGATCTTCTCAAAAACTCCCCTTCTTTCCTAGACATCTATAGATAGAATTTTTGTGAAATTCTAAAAAGCAGTCTTTTTCAACTATAAATCTATTGTACTACCTTTATGTAATTTTTTGCTCCTTCTTTCGATGTTTTTTTCTCCACCTTGAGAAGGAGTCTTTGGCACATTTTTCTTCCGGATTTTTAGAATAAATCCTTCCTCCCATTCCAAAGCAATGAAGTGAAACACACTATATTTTAAGGAGGTACCAATCACCTTTTACATACAGCTACATAATCTGTATTAACCGAATGGTGATAGATGCCTATAGCATCCTCCACTTCAAATCGGGAAAGGAGCTGGATTTATTTGGGTATCGAATTAACAGCACTTCATTGGATATATGTACTATTTATTGTCTTTATCATCGGCTTTATGGTAATGAGAAGAGATACTACCTTTATTTGTATCGTTGGAATCTTTCTATTAGCGATAACAGCGACCGGATCTTTAAGTACCTCGATTAGCAGTATTTTCAATAGTTTCATCTTTGCTATTACAGAATTGTTACCTACTATTGTTGTTATCTCTATTATTGTTGCAATGAGTAAAATTTTGACGAAAACAGGTATTAACGATGTAATGATTTCTCCCTTTTCCAAACTTATTCGTTCACCTGGACTCGCTTATTGGACGATCGGAATAGTAATGATGCTCATTTCTTTCTTTTTCTGGCCATCCCCCGCAGTAGCATTGATCGGAGCTGTTCTCTTACCAGTAGCTTTACGGGTTGGTCTGCCAGGAATTGCTGTTGCCATGGCAATGAATTTATTCGGCCATGGGATTGCATTATCAGGAGATTTTATCATCCAAGCTGCACCGAAACTTACAGCAGATGCTGCTGGCATACCTGTCGAAGACGTCATGCATGCAAGTATCCCCCTTGTCATTGTTATGGGGGTTGTAACAACTATTACTGCATTTTATTTTATTAAGCGCGATATGAAAAGAGGAACACTGACTTTTGCAACTGGTGTCACCTCTATTAATAAATCAGATATTCTTCCCCAAGTAAATAAATTACTACTAAGTAGTACACAAAAGAAACTGTTCGCCATTCTGATTCCCATTCTCTATATTCTTGATGTTGTTGCAATGTTTTTATTAGATTTACAAGGGGGAGATGCTACCGCACTGGTTGGTGGAACATCCATTTTTATTCTTCTTTTAATAACATTAGTAAGCTACAAAAATAAAGGCTTGGAGAAAACAACGACTTATTTGATCGAAGGATTCCAATTTGGTTTTAAAGTATTTGGACCGGTTATTCCAATCGCTGCTTTCTTTTATTTAGGTGACTCTGGTTTTAATACGATTATCGGGGACTTTCTCCCAAAGGAGTCCCACGGAATCGTCAATGATCTCGGTATTGCTCTTGCTTCCACTGTTCCATTAACGAAAGAAATTGGCGCCGTTACACTAACAGCTGTAGGAGTTATTACCGGCTTAGATGGTTCTGGCTTCTCCGGCATTTCATTAGCAGGTTCTATTGCAGGGTTGTTTGCCCATGCAATTGGCAGTGGAATAAGCACATTAACTGCTTTAGGGCAAATTGCTGCCATCTGGGTTGGCGGTGGA